>CAVUUN010000025.1:0-611196 GCA_963744645.1 uncultured Acidobacteriota bacterium | reverse complement strand
GACTAGAGGAAGCCCGAGCCGCGCTTCAAAAGGCGACGGCGCTCGCGCCCGATCGTGCGGCCGCGCACTATTACCTCGGCCTCGTTCTGGCCAAGAGCGGGGAACTGGACGCGACCGCGGAAGCCTTTCATAAGGCGACCGAGCTCGATCCGAAGAACGCCTCGGCGCTCCATCAGTTGGGACTGGCCGAGCTCCGAAGGGGAAGGATCGACGATGCCCTCACCAGCCTTCGGCGCGCCTCGGAGCTCGATCCAGCCTCCACCCAGGTACGCAATGACCTGGGTCTCGCGCTCGTGCAGAAGCGGGATCCCGAGGGAGCGATCGCGGCATTTTCCGAGGTTCTCAAGCTCGATCCCGGGAACCTCGCCGCTCTGCACAACCTGGGGATGGCGCTCATTCAGAAGGGGGATTTTGCCGCAGCAGTCGACCAATACCGGCGGCTGGTTGCCCTGGTGCCTGAAAACGCCGAGGCAAGATACAACCTCGGCCTGGCCCTCAAGAACAAAGACCAGTTGGATGAAGCCGTCGCCGAGCTTAAGAAGGCCGTGGAATTGAAGCCCGACCTGGCCGAGGCGAACTACACTCTCGGGGTGATCCTTCTCCAGCAGGCGAAACTGGACGAGGCGGGGCAGGCGTTCCGGTCTGCCATCGCCAGCCGTTCCGACTACGCCGAAGCCCACTATGCGCTCGGCACGGTGCTCCAGCAGCAGGGCAAACTCGACGACGCAATCGCCTCGTTCCGGGAGGCGTTGAAGCATGCCCCGTATGCTCCTGAGATCCACAACACGCTGGGCAACGCGCTGCGCCAGAAGGGAGACCGCCAAGCCGCGCAGTTGGAGTTTGCCGAGGCGGCTCGGCTCAACAAGAAGAAATCCAACAGCCAGGCGGCGATGTTCGCGCTGAACACCGGCGCAGCCAGGCTGAAGGAAGGGAACCTGGATGCCGCAATCGAGCGGTTTCAGGCTGCCATAGGCCTTGATCCCGAAAACCCCGAAGGTTACCGCCACCTGGCCGAGGCTCTCGAGAAGAAGGGGGACGGGCGAGGGGCCGAGCAGGCGCGGGCGACGGCCCAACGGCTCGAGGAAGCGCTCCGGAGGTAACACTGCGCACTGCGCGCTGCGCACTTCGCACTTCGCACTTCCACTGCGCACTGCGCACTGCGCACTGCTCGCTGCGCACTTCGCGCTGGCCGCTGCCCGCTGATTCTCTACTCTTCCTCAACGGTCAGGATCTGATTTGTGGGGACGTTCTCCAGGCGCTGCTGGTTGCCGTTGGGCCAGCGGATGATCATCTCTTCGACGCGCGTCGCCTGGCCGAGCCCGAAATTCAGGCGGGGATCATTGTGAGAGTAGTAACTGGACTGGCTTGAAATCTCCTGGACGAACGTTCTTCCTCCAACCCTGACCTGCACCCGGGCGCCGATCGCCGACCGGTTCGATTTACGACCCACGAGCCTGACCTTCAGCCAGTGGTTCGCCGGCTCAGCAGCCTGATCGTTCCGAAGCAATTGCGGGCGATCGTTCATGTTCAGGATCAGGATGTCCATGTCGCCGTCGTTGTCGATATCCCCGAAAGCGCAGCCGCGACTCGAGAACGGGGTTTGTACCGACTGCCCGACCTCCTTGCTCACATCGCGAAATTTCCCGTTCCCAAGATTCTGGTAGACCAGGCGGGGGTTGCGGTGAGGGTAGTCCGGGAATTCCTTTTCGACCTCGGGATAAACGCTTCCAGCGACGGTAAAGATGTCGGCCCATCCGTCGTTGTCCAGATCGATCAGGCCGGTCCCCCATTGGACGTAAGGGGTGTGATCGAACCCCGCGGCGCGGGACGCGTCCTCGAAATATCCGTGGCTGGTATTGCGGTACAAGATCGGGAGGTCGTCAGCAAAATGGGTTTTGAAGATATCGAGGTAACCATCGCCGTCGTAATCAGCGATCGCCACTCCCATCCCTGCCTGGGATTGGCCGTCTTCGTTGTAGGCGGTCCCGGCTTCCAGTGCGACGTCAGTGAAGGTCCCGTCGCGATTGTTACGATAGAGGATGCAGGCGGTCGAGTCGCAGGCTACGTAGATATCCATCCAGCCATCCCCATCGTAGTCCATGACGACGGCCGTCATCGCGTACCGGCCCTGGACCTTATCGATTCCGCTCGCCGTCGAAACATCTTCGAAGGTGCCGTCGCCCCTGTTTCGGTAAAACAGGTTCGTGTCGGTCGGCAGGCCCCGGGGACCGCAGTTCACGGCGATCCCTTTCCAGAGACAGTTGGGCGCCTTGCCCGGGTCGGGCACCGAGCTCGGGTCGAATTTCAGGTAGTTGGCGACGAAGAGGTCCAGGTCCCCGTCGCGGTCATAGTCGATGAAGACCGCGCCCGAGCCCCATCGGGTCGCGGACTGACTGAGCCCCGCATCCCGGGTGACCTCGGCGAACCGCATTCCCCCGAGATTACGGAATAGGGCATTCTGTCCCCAATTGGTTATGAAGACGTCGGCCAGGCCGTCGTTGTCGTAGTCGCCCACGGTTACGCTCGAAGCCCAGCCCGTTTTCCCCAGGCCGGATTGCTCGGTGACGTCTGCGAACGATCCGTTGCGGTTGTTTCTGTACAGACGGTTGCGCGCCCCCTCTGGAGGCCGGGGCGGCGGGAGCCGGGTGCCGGATAAGAGGAGGATGTCGACCCAGCCGTCGTTATCGAAATCGGCGAAGGCAACGCCGCAGCCGTTTGTCTCGACGATGTAGCGCTTGGTGTCGACACCTCCGTAGACGACCGGCTGGGTGAACCCCGCCTGCTCGGTAATGTCAGTGAAAGTGACGGGAAAAGAGTTGCCGGCAAAAGCGTTCAGGGATGCGAGGAAGAACCACGGTAGTAGAAGCGTTATTGGAATGCGGATCGGCAAGGAGGAATCGGTGATCGGGTCGTCGCGCCGCACTGGAATCGCGCGGGGCGTCTCGGCGAAGCGCGCGTATGGTGCGCCGTCAGCCCTGATCCGCCCAGTGTCGCGATCTCCGCGAGAGAACGCGGAGCAGATGCCCGGCGTCGGGCAGGATGCCCGCGAAGTGCGGACGGGCCGCGCGCTCTCAGAAGGCCGTCGCCGAAATACGTATAAGGAGTTCCCTCTCCCGCCGCACTCCATATAAGACCCGGTCTGACCCAATACTCCCCTTACTCATCGCTCGCCCGCGCCCGCGCTCCTCAGTCGCTCGGCCGTCTGGAACTCCTGACGGGCCTCTTCGGCTCTGCCGGCTTTTTGAAGAACCTGGGCGAGCAGATGGTGTCCCGAGTAGTTGTTCACATCCATGGCAAGCCCACGTTTAAGGATGCTTTCGGCGTTGGTCAGGTTCCCGGTTTTCAGGTAGACCTTCCCGAGGACGATGAACGGGCCGCTGAAGAATGGGTTCAGCCAGATGGACTGCTGAAGAGGACCAATTGCTTCAGCCCACTTGGACTGCCTGCTGTAGGCGTCTCCCAGCCGGTAATAGGCCATGGCAAACCCCGGATTCACCTGGATCTCCCTTTTCAGGAGCGCGATTCCCCCGTCTATGTCCGCTTTGTAGATCGCCAGCTCGCCCAGAAGGAAGTTCACCTGCGGAAGCTCTGGATCCAGCTGGAGCGCGGTCCTGAGTTCTTTGTCGGCGAATTCTTCGAACTGCTGGCGGATCATCATCTGGGCATTGAGCAGGTGCGCCGAGGCGGAATCTGCAGGAACCGAGAACATCTGAGCGAAAGCGCGCCTGGCGTCGTCGCTCTTATGTGCCTGGATGTAACAGAGGCCGAGAGCGTAGTTGGTTTCGAGCGTGTCCTTGCCGGCCCGGCTGAATTCCTCGAGGAAGGGGATCGCCTGCTCGGAATGTCCCAGGAAGTAGTGCGATAAGCCGAGCAGCTGGGCGCCTTGGAGCTTCTGAGCCGGTGCGGCGGACGGTGCATTGCGAGCCTGTTGCAGGTGCTCGATCGCCTCCTGGTATTGTCCCTTCTGGTACAGGCCAAGCCCGCGCAGGTGCTCGAGGAGGGGACGGTCGGAATCGTTCGGCTGGAGGCGATCAAGGAGGGCTAGCGCCTCGTCACTGCGGCCGGCCGCCAAATGGTCCTGGACCTGCTGAAGAGTGACCGAGGCTGGCGCTGGCGGCTCGGTGGGCGCCTGCCCGAAGGCCGAGACGGTTCCGATCCCGAGCAGCAGAATTGGAAATGCGAGAAGCCGGAAGATTAGCATATCCTTCTCTATCGCGTCTTTACATCTAGAATAATACAGATCCGGCTATAACCATACTTGACAATGCCCGCGGCAGGTGGGAAATTAAAGTTACATCGGCATCCCAAGCGCAGTGAAATGAAAACTGCGGCCCGACCGTCCTGTCAGAAATTCAGCAGCATGTTGGTCCCATTCCCCGGTCTACAGGACTGCCCGAACCCGTCAGTTTTGCTGCAAGGCTCGGCGAATCCGCCGGTCGGCGGCGTCGCGACTTATCGCTCTTCACCGACAATTTCGGAAGGGAGGTAGTATGAAGAGAAGCTCGTTCCCAGTGCTTGTCTTCGCATTCCTGTTGACCGTACCGCTTCTCCAGACCACCGCGATGGCGCAGGCGGTCTATGGCAGCATCAGCGGCACGATCACCGACTCGAGCGGCGGGGTCATCCCCGGCGCGAGTGTAGTCGTTAAAGATACGCAACGAGGCACCTCAGACACGGTTGTCACCAACGACTCCGGCGTTTATCACAAGGAGAGGATGCTCCCCGGTATCTACGAGGTGAGTGTCGAGATGCCCGGATTTCAGAAGGCCGTCGTGTCGCGGGTCAATGTGAACGTCGACACCGACACCATGGTGAATCTGACCATGCAGCCCGGGGCTGCCGATCAGGTCATTACGGTCACGGGAACCGAAGGCCAGTTGCTGCGGACGGACCGTGCGGACGTTGCGACGACGCTGGACGCCAAGCAGATCACCGATTTGCCGGTTCTTGACCGCAACTTCACCAAGTTTATTCTCCTGACGCCCGGGGCGCAACAGCTGCAGTGGCAGCACGCCGCCAGCGAGAACCCCCAGGGTTCCATCCAGACGATGATCAACGGCCAGCACTTCAGCGGCACGGGGTATCAGCTGGACGGCACCGAGAACCGCGATCCGATTCTCGGGATCATCGTCATCAATCCGAACTTCGAGTCAATCGGCGAGACGAAGATCACGTCTCAGAACTATGATGCCGAGTTCGGGCAGGCGATTGCGGGCGTCGTCTCGGTTCAGACGAAGTCGGGGACGAACGATTTTCACGGGAGCGCCTTTCTTTTTCGCAGCAGCGATGAGTTGCAGGCGCGAAATCCGTTCTCTCAGTCGACCCCGAACGAAACCACCGGCCAATTCATCCCTGACACTCTCAGGAATCAGTTTGGCGGCTCGATCGGCGGGCCGATCCTCCGGGACAAGTTCTTCTTCTTCGGAGATTACCAGGGACTGCGGAGCAAGACCGGTGGATCCCGGTTGCTGAGCGTGCCGACGGCTCTGGCCCGCACCGGCGACCTGAGCGAGTATGGCGTGGACATCTTTGATCCGGCTGGAGGTGTGCCGGAGGTTCGCAGTCAGTTCGCCGGCAATGTGATCCCCGCCGGGAGGCTGTCGCCCCAGGCGCTGGCCGTTCTGGACCTCATTCCGTTGCCGACCCGACCGGGGGTCATCAACAACTACGTTGCCTCGGGCATCGAGTTGTTCGACAACGACTCCTTTAACGTCCGGATGGATGGCCGGCTATCCGACCGATTCAACCTCTTTGGCCGTTACAGCCTGGCGGACTTCACCCGTAACGGGCCCACCGCTTTCGGCGCGGGGGGCGGCCAGGAGCTGGTTTCGCTGGGTGGCGTTTCCGATGTCCGAAATCAGAGCTTGGCGGCGGGTTTCGATTACGGGATTACGCCGACCCTGATCGGTGACTTCCGCTTCGGCTGGTTCTGGTACGACGTGGCCGTGCTTCCGTTCGACTTCGGCCAAAGGACCGGGGAAGATGTGGGAATTCCGGGGGTCAACCTGGACGACACCACCTATTCGGGTCTGCCTGCCGGCTTTGTCGAGGGATTCGGCGCTGACCCGAATAGCCCCAGCCGTTTCAACTTCGGTTCGGGCCTCGGCGTGAACCGTTGTAACTGTCCGCTTGACCAGGATGAAAAGCAGTTCCAGTGGGTTGGCAACATCATGAAGATGATGGGGAACCACCAGGTCAAGTTTGGTGTCGACGTCCGTCGCGCCTATAACCTGCGAGTTCCGTCGGACCGGCACCGCTCGGGTGAGTTCACTTTCCGGCCGGACGTCACGCGCGGTCCAACGGGCGGCGGCATTGGACTGGCGACCTTCCTCCTGGGCGACGTGTCGCGTTTCACGCGTTACGTGAGTCCGAACACGAATGCGCGTGAGCGGCAGTGGAGACACTTCTACTACATACAGGACACGTGGAAGGCGACCCAGAAACTGACGGTTAACTACGGCATCCGCCTGGATGTCATCAACCCCCAGACGATCAATGAAGCCGGGAACGCGGGCTTTCTTGATCTGAACACGGGAGAGATCGCAACGGTTGGATTTGGCGATACGAACCTGTCCGGGAACGTGGAGAACAGCTTGAACTGGGCTCCGCGACTCGGCATTGCCTACCAGTTCACTGATCGGACAGTGATTCGGGCGGGTTTGGGGCGCAGTTACGACATCGGCGTTTTCGGCTCTCTGTTCGGCCACTCGGTCACGCAGAACCTCCCGGTTCTCTCGGCCCAGGAGTTGGACTCGGCCAACAACTACGAAAGTGTCTTCACGCTCGCACAGGGCCCGCCCGCCCCGGTCTTCCCGGAAATCCCGGCAAACGGCCGATTCCCTCTCCCGGCTGGAGTCTTCGCGTTCGCTCTCCCGGATAAGCAGCGGCTCCCGACTGTCGACGCGTACAACGTGATGATCCAGCACCAGCTCACCGAGACGATGTCGGTCGAGGCAGGATACGTCGGTAACAAGGGAACTCACGTGTTTGCGGGTGACGGTCCGGACTTCAACGTCAACACGCCGACGGTCGAGGGGTTCGGGACGTTGTCTCAGGATCAGCGCAAGCCGTACTTCGACAAGTTCGGGTGGACGCAGTCGATCTCGTACTTCTGCAACTGCGCCGACAACCGATACGATTCGCTGCAGACCAAGTTGAACAAGCGCTTCACGGACGACTACTCCATCCTCGCGCACTACACGTGGCAGCGCGCGCTGCAGGATAGCGGCGACTACTTCATCCACGACGCCACCGTGAACCGTGGTCCGGGGGATTGGGACCGGACGCACAACTTCGTGTTCACGCAGTTGGCCCAGATTCCCTACGGTCGGGGCGAGCGCTGGGGCAGCAATATACCCGGTTGGGCAAACGCCCTGCTGGGAGGCTGGTCGATCAACTCCGCGACGACGATCCAGAGCGGCCTGCCGTTCACCCCCACGTACAGGGATTGCGGCGAGGACCGGGACACCGGGCCCTGCCGGCCGGATCTCGTGGGTGATGTCGAGATCCTGGGCGGCCAGGAGCGCTACTTCGATGTGACGCCAATCGGGGAGGCGGGCAGCCCCTATGCGAGACCCGCCGTCGGCACCTTCGGTAACATCGGACGCAACACATTGCGCGGTCCCGGTTACTGGAGAACCGATGCCTCGCTGTTCAAGGAGTTCGCGGTCACGGAAGGAACGCGAGTGCAGTTCCGCGCCGAAGTCTTCAACCTGTTCAACCACGTCAACCTCGGACAGCCCGACGTGGAGATTGGGCTGGCGACAAACCTGAACCCGAATGCGGGTCGGATTACGCAGACCGCTTACAGCGGGGCGGATACGATGCGCAACGTTCAGTTCGCGCTGAAGATCATCTTCTAAGGCAACTGACAACTGACAACTGACAACTGACAACTGACAACTGACAACCGGAGCAACAGGTACTGGCCGGTTGTCAGTCGTCGGTTGTCAGTGGCTTTTTCCCTACCTGATCATTCCCGCTACTGCAGCGCTCATGCACGTGGCCATGAATCCGGCGGCGAGCGCGCGAAGACCGAGACGGGCGAGGTCGCCCTTTCTCGATGGGGCGAGAGGTAGTAGAGGCAGCCAAAAAAGCTCGATATGAAGATCACGATCGGAAGGACGCGGAATGCAAACACGAAATGATCAGGAGACGGATCGGTGACCAGCCAGCCAAAAACGAACCGGCTACCCTCGTCCGCAAAAAGGATGAGCCGCGTCAGCCCGGTCACGATTTTTGCGAGGAGTTCCCGGCCTATGCTCAGCCTGAGCACGAATAACGCCACGAGCACGTGAAGCCCGATTCCCCAAGCGACGGTCCTCCACGCGATGCGAGATCGATGATTTGACAGTGCAACGGCAATCCCGAGCAGCAGGAGAACCCCCAGTAGACCGATAGCACGTTCCATATGGATGAAGGATATAAACCAGGGAAGGAGGAAACAACCAGACAATTCGGCCGTAACAGGTACAATCGAGATATGGCCAAGGCGAGCGCAGGACTCTTGATGTATCGGGCGATGAACGGGCAACTCGAAGTGTTTCTCGTGCATCCGGGCGGACCCTTCTGGAAGAGCAAAGACGTTGGCGCCTGGTCGATTCCCAAGGGGGAGTTTACAGAAGAAGAGGACGCGCTCGACGCGGCCCGGCGCGAGTTCGAGGAGGAAACCGGGTTCAAGCCCGAGGGTAGCTACGTCCCGCTCGCTCCAATCAAACTCAAAAGCGGAAAGAGAGTCGCGGCCTGGGCATTCAAAGGGGACTGCGAAGCGAGCCAGGTACGGAGCAACACTTTCAGGCTCGAATGGCCGCCGAAATCAGGGGAGTGGCGGGACTTCCCCGAGGTCGATCGTGCCGCCTGGTTCTCGCTGGAGGAAGCGCGGTTGAAGATCCACCCGGAGCAGGTCGCTTTCCTCGAGCAGTTGGTACGAGTTCACGAATCGCCCGCCTAGGCCGTGTTGCGGACATGGGCTGACCCGACGTGAAAACGGGGCCCTGCGACAGCCGAGAACCCGCTTGCTCCGGTGAAAAGCCCTGAGTGCGCGGTTCGACCGGCGGCCAGTCCGAGTCCCGTTCCGGCGTGCCGGCGGGTGGTCGAGGAGTCTCCCTGGGTGAAGGGCTCGAAGATCCTCCCCCGCGCCGCTTCCGAGATACCGACGCCGGTGTCGGTGACCGAGAACGCGAGCACCTGACCCGCCCGGTTCAGATCCTCATGGGAGTTGCTCCATCCGGAGGTGGTGGGGGCGATCTCCAGTGTCACCCGTCCGCGGTGAGTAAACTTAAAGGCGTTGGCCAGCAGGTTCTTGAGGATCTGCTGAAGTCGCCTGGCATCAGTGAGAACAGAGTTGGGAAGGCTCGGATTGAGGGATATCGAGAAATCCACGCTCTTCGCTTCGGCCACATGTCGGAAGGTCCTTTCGACGTACGCCTGCAGATCTTCCATCCTCACGTCGCCGATATCGACGACGACTGTTCCGGATTCGATCTTCGAAAGGTCGAGGATGTCGTTAATCAGCATGAGCAGATCGTTGCCGGAGGAGTGAATCGTCTTTGCAAACTCCTTCTGTCTGGGCGACAGGTTCCCTTCGGGGTTCTTGGAGAGCTGATCGGACAGGATCAGCAGGCTGTTCAGGGGGCCTAAGCTCGTGGGACATGTTCGCCAGGAACTCAGACTTGTACTTGGAGGTGAGCGCAAGCTGCTTGGCCTTCTCTTCCAGTGCCTGGCGGGCCTGCTCCACCTCCTGGTTCTTTCGCTCGACTTCCTGGTTCTGATGCGCGAGCAGGCGCGCTTTCTCCTGAAGCTGCTCGTTGGTCTTCTGGAGCTCCTCCTGACGGCTCTGAAGTTCGCGGGCCAGTGACTGCGACTGCTGCAACAGGTCCTCGGTCCGCATGTTTGCGGCGATGGTGTTCAGAACAATGCCGATACTCTCGGCAAGCTGCTCGAGGAAGCTCTCGTGTGTCGCGCTGAAGCGGTCGAAGGAGGCGAGCTCGATGACCCCTTTGACTTCCCCCTCGAACACGATTGGTCACGTCGGCGATGTTGCGAACCTGGCTGGTCAGGTTCCCGGCCATGAAGTTGACGCTGTCAGTCAAATCCTTCCATGTCCCGGCCACTCCCTGGACGTCGGCCTGGCCGCCCAGTTTCCCCGCTGGCCGCTGTTGTCGCTCGCTCCCCCTTTTTCTAAAGTCCCTCTTAGAGTAGAGTTTCCGCATGATTACATCCTTGGGAAAAACCGTTGTCGGAGTGGCTGGTTGTCTGCTCATATTTGCGGGCGGCCAGGCGCAGAAAGCGCAGCCGAATTACGACGAGACAAAGGTCCCGGCCTACACCCTTCCTGATCCCCTCGCTGCAGGCGGTGAACGTGCGTCGACGGCCCAGGAATGGACATCAAGAATCCGTCCCGGTGTGCTCCGTCTTTTCGAGACGCAGATGTATGGAAAAACGCCGGGCGGTCGCCCAGCCCAAATGACCTTCAAGGTGACGTCGACAGACAAGCAGGCACTGGGCGGCGTCGCCGTCCGGAAGGAGGTGTCGGTTCAATTTGACGACGGGAAGGATGCAGTCGGAATGCAGATCCTCATTTATCTCCCGAAAGGGGCGACCGGGCGCGTTCCGGTCTTCGTCGGCTTGAACTTTTCCGGCAACCAGGCGGTTCGCGCGGAGCCGGGGATCACCCTGTCCCGAAGCTGGATGGCCAACAGCGAGGGCCGGGCCGTCAACAACCGGGCGACCGAAGCGAGCCGGGGGGCGGAGAGCAGGCGCTGGGCAGTCGAGAAGATACTGGCACGAGGTTACGGGCTGGCAACGGCTTATTACGGCGATTTGGACCCGGATTTCGACGATGGATTCCAGAACGGTGTGCACCCCCTGTTTTACCGGGCGGGACAGACGCGGCCCGGTCCCGATGAATGGGGCGCGATCGGCGCCTGGGCGTGGGGACTCTCGCGCATCGTCGACTACCTGGAAACTGACCCGGACGTGGACGCTTCCCGTGTCGCGGTGATGGGGCATTCCAGGCTGGGGAAAGCGGCTCTCTGGGCCGGCGCTCAGGATGCCCGATTTGGCATTGTCATTTCAAACGACTCGGGTTGCGGAGGAGCCGCCCTGAGCAAACGGGCATTTGGCGAGACCGTGAAGGCCATCAACGACGCCTTCCCTCACTGGTTTTGCGCCAACTTCAAGAACTTCAACGACAAGGAAAGCAAGTTGCCGTTCGACCAACACATGCTGATCGCCCTGATTGCTCCCCGTCCCGTTTACGTGGCGAGCGCGCAGGAGGACCAGTGGGCGGACCCAAAGGGCGAGTTCCTCGGGTTGCGCCACGCCGATCCTGTCTACAAGCTGTTCGGGAAAGAGGGGCTCGGGGTCGACCAGATGCCGGCCGTGAATCAGCCAGTAGGAAAAACTAACGGTTACCACGTCAGGACCGGAAAGCACGATGTCACGGATTACGACTGGGAACGTTATCTCGACTTCGCCGACAAGCACTTCAAGCGCTGACACAGGACCCGCGGATCTACGCGGATTTGCGCGGATAATCGCGGATCAACGCGGCCCGAGCCTGCCGATCATGTGTAAGGGGCAGGGTTGGCCGCCTTAATCCGCGATTATCCGCGTAAATCCGCGTAGATCCGCGGGTCACCAGCCAGGTGGATGAGCGCCGGACTCTCCTCAGAGCCAGCGCCTGCAATGGTAAGATTCTTCTTTCGAGGTCAACGATAACGATATGGTTGAATTTGCCTATCAGGATCCCTTCCCGCTGGCTCCGGACACGACCGAGTACCGATTTCTCGCTTCCGACCTGACGAGGGTCAGAAGACTGGGGGACCAGGAGTTCCTGCAGGTGCAGCCCGAGGCATTGACCAGTCTCGCCAGGACGGCCATGCGAGACGTTGCGTTCTTCCTCCGCCCCGCGCATAACGAAAAGGTGGCGAGAATCCTGCAGGATCCTGAGGCCTCGGACAATGACCGGTTTGTTGCGCGGACCCTGCTCAAGAACGCGGTCATCTCCGCCCAGGGTGAACTGCCTTTTTGCCAGGACACCGGCACCGCTATCGTCGTTGCCAAAAAAGGGGAGCACGTTTTCACCGGGGCAGACGATGCCGAGGCGCTCAGCAGGGGAATCTTCGAAACGTACACCCGCGAGAACCTGCGCTATTCGCAGGTCGTTCCGCTGACCATGTACGATGAGAAGAACTCGGGATGCAACCTTCCCGCACAGATCGACATCTACGCGACGCCTGGAAGCCGGTACACGTTCCTCTTCATTGCCAAGGGAGGCGGTTCGGCAAACAAGACCTTCCTCTACCAGCAGACAAAGGCGCTGCTGAATCCGGCCAGTCTGAAGTCATTTCTGGTCGAGAAAATGAAGAGCCTCGGAACCGCAGCCTGCCCGCCGTATCACCTTGCTTTCGTAGTAGGCGGCACGAGCGCCGAATCCTGCCTGAAGACCGTCAAACTGGCTTCGACGGGGTACCTTGACACATTGCCGACGCAGGGGAACATGGGGGGGCAGGCCTTTCGTGACGTGGACCTGGAGCAGGAACTGGTTCGCTCGGCCGAGCAGATCGGCCTTGGGGCGCAGTTCGGCGGGAAGTACTTCGCCCACGATGTGCGGGTCATCCGCCTGCCGCGCCACGGCGCTTCTTGTCCGGTCGGAATCGGGGTGTCCTGTTCCGCGGACCGGAACATCAAGGCGAGGATCGACCGCGACGGGATCTGGCTGGAGCAAATGGATGAGAACCCTTCGCGATGGCTGCTGCCGGGTGCTGATGAAACGATGGCTCCCGCGGTACGTATAGATTTGAACAGGCCGATGAGCGAGATACTCACTCAGTTGGCGCGCTACCCGGTCAAGACGCGGCTGTCCCTCTCCGGGCGGATGGTGGTCGCTCGAGACATCGCACACGCAAAGCTCAAAGAGCGATTGGACCGAGGTGAAGGTTTGCCCGAGTACTTCAAGCGTCACCCGGTCTACTATGCCGGCCCGGCCAAGACGCCGCCCGGTATGGCGGCCGGCTCTTTCGGGCCGACGACCGCAGGGCGAATGGACTCCTATGTGGATCTGTTTCAATCGCATGGCGGGTCGATGGTCATGGTGGCGAAGGGGAATCGCTCGCAGCAGGTGACCGATGCGTGCCGAAAACATGGAGGCTTTTACCTGGGAAGTATAGGTGGCCCGGCCGCCATACTGGCCAAAGAGAATATCAAGTCGGTTCGGGTCCTCGATTACCCGGAACTCGGGATGGAGTCGGTCTGGGAGATCGAGGTCGAGGATTTTCCAGCTTTCATTCTCGTCGACGATAAAGGCAACGACTTCTTTCAGCAGCTGTAGCTGGACCGACGCGGCGGGACAGGTATGGACTGGCTGGGTTGATCGGGACCAAAGTCATCATGGTCCTGTTCGTTAACCATGTCCATCGCTGCCGCGGTGTCTGAAACTCAAATGAAGAACCGAATAACTGCACTTGTCGTGGTGGCTGCCGGCGCTTTCGCTCTGACTTCCTGCGGCAGTGATCGGGTCGATGCCGCGAAACCCGCGGCCGGCCGCCCCGCCGGATCTCCGCGAACCGTTCGGATTGAGCGCGTCGCTGAAATACCGATGGACAACGTGATCGAGGTGAGCGGCACACTGGCCGCATACGAAACGGCCACGCTCGGGCTCAAGGTACCCGGCCGGATCAGCAGGATCACCGTGGATCTGGGAAGCCGGGTGCAAAGAGGGCAGCTTGTCGCCCAGGTGGAACCGGGCGACTATCAGCTGCGGTTACAGCAGGCGGATGCGGCGGTCGGACAGGCAAGGGCCCGCCTCGGTCTTCCTTTGGAAGGGACGGAGGACCGCGTGGATCCCGAAAAGACCAGCACCGTCCGGCAAGCGGGCGCGGTGCTCGAGGAAGCGAGATTATCACTAGAGCGGTCGCGCTACCTCCTCGGGCGCGGTCTTATCTCAAAGTCTCAGATGGAACAGATCGAGGCGGATTTCAAGGTGGCCGAAAGCCGGCACGCTGACGCGATCGAGGAAGTGCGCAACCGGGAAGCCCTCCTCATCCAGCGACGCACCGAGTTGGCCCTCGCCCGGCAGCAGTTGGCCGATACCAGCGTGTATGCGCCTTTTGATGGAACGGTCGAGGAAAAGCAGGCTTCGGTCGGCGAATTTCTGGCCGCCGGAACACCCGTGGTGAAGGTCGTCAAAACGAACCCTTTGCGGTTGAGGGCCGACGTCCCGGAGCGCGAGTCACGCCTGGTCAAAATCGGACAACAAGTACGCGTAACTGCCGAGGGCGATTCCAAGGTCTATACCGGCCAGATCGTCCGGCTCAGTCCCAGCATCAGGCAGGACAACCGGACGTTGTTGGTGGAAGCGGACGTGAGGAACGACGGGTCGCTTCGCGCCGGCACCTTTGCCCAGATTTCCATTGTTGCGGAGTCCGGGAGACGGGTACCCGCGATCCGGTCCGGTTCGATTCTTGTGTTCGCCGGCTTGGAGAAAGTGATCGTGCCCGAAGGCGGAAAAGCAGTTGAGAAACAAGTGACGACGGGGCGCCGGTCCGAGGGTTGGGTCGAGGTGACGGACGGAATCGCAGTGGGCGATGAGTATGTGGCCGATCCGGGGAACCTGCAGACCGGCCAGCCGATTGCGGCGGCCCGCTAGAAGCGGCCGGCTGACGGGCTGACCGGCTGACCATCTGACCGGCTGACCTGCTGACGGGCTGACCGGTGGACAGTGGACACTGTGGACACTTTGGAGACTGTGGACAACTGGCTGGTACCGTCCACTCTGTCCACCCTGTCCACGATGCGGTCAGGATTTCTAGCGAAAGATTTTAACCATGCAGAAGTTAGCAGAAATCAGCATTCGCCGCCCGGTCTTTGCTGCCATGCTCGTGCTGGGCCTGGTGGTCATCGGCTTGACCGGCTACAGCAAACTGGGCGTTGACCGATTCCCTTCAGTCGATCTTCCGACGGTGTCCGTCCGCACGGTGCTGCGTGGAGCGTCGCCCGAAGAGGTCGAGACGGAGGTTTCCCAGCGGATCGAGGAGGCTGTGAACACCGTCGAGGGTCTCAACGAGCTGCGCTCGATCTCCAGCGCCGGCGCCTCGATCATCATCGCCACGTTTGGCTTGGACCGCGACGTCGACGCGGCTGCCCAGGACGTGCGGGATCGGGTGTCCCGCGTTTTGAGCGAGCTGCCGCGGGATGTCGACCCGCCGATCGTTGCCAAGTTCGATAACGATTCCACGCCGGTCCTGACGATTGCTGTCACCGGGCAGCGATCGCTTCGGGAACTGACGGAAATCGCAGACAAGCGGGTGAAGGTTCTGCTGGAGCGCTCGGCGGGTGTCGGAGAGGTGCGGCTTGTTGGAGGCCTGGAACGGGCGATCAATATCTGGGTGGATGCCGGTCGCCTGAACGCGTACGGGATTCCGATCACGGCGGTCAGGAACGCGATCGTTCGTCAAAACGCCGATATCCCGGGCGGCAACGTGACGACCAGCCTGCGTGAGCGCACTCTCCGAACCATGGGGCGGATCACTGAACCAGGTCGCTTCGACGACCTCGTCGTTTCGACGATAAACGGTGTTCCAATTCGAATTCGGGACCTGGGATTCGCGCAGGACGGCACCAAAGAGCAGCGATCGATCGCCCGGCTCAACGGCGTCCCCACTGTGACGCTCGAGGTCCGACGCCAGTCCGGTGCCAACACCGTGGCGGTTATCGAGGCGGTCAAGACGAACATGGCCCGGCTGCAGGGCGTGCTGCCCGCTGACATCAAGCTCGAGCCAATCCGTGACCAGTCGCGGTACATCTATTCCGCCCTGCACGAGATCCAGATCCACCTGATTGTCGGGAGCATCCTGGCGAGCCTGGTCGTGTTGCTGTTTATGCGGAGCTGGCGATCGATGCTAATCGCCGGTATTGCCATCCCGTGCTCGGTCATCTCTGCATTCGGCATGATGTGGGCGCTCGACTTCACGCTGAACAGCGTGACCATGCTGGCCCTGGTCCTGATGGTCGGCGTGGTGATCGACGACGCGATCGTCGTCCTCGAAAACATCTTCCGATTTGTGGAAGAGAAGAAGATGCGGGCGTTTGAAGCGGCCCGGGCGGCGACCGCGGAGATCGGGCTGGCGGTCATGGCAACCACCTTCAGCCTGGTCGTCATCTTCGTCCCCGTCTCCTTCATGTCGAGCATTTCAGGACGATTTCTCTACCAGTTCGGCATAACGGCGGCGGTCGCGGTCCTGGTGAGCCTGCTTGTTTCTTTCACTTTGACGCCGATGATGAGCGCCCGGCTTTTGCACAGCGGGGATTCGGGCGAGCCGCACGCTATCGCGCAGTCCCGGCGGGGGTTCTACTCCAAAATAGACCGGACGTACACGTCGGCGCTGCATTTCGCAATCCACCACCGCTGGATCGTCGTCTTTGTCGGGCTCGCCGTGATGATTTCGGCGGTTCCCCTGTACCAGGTTGTTCGGCAGGACTACATCCCCACCGACGTGGACGAAGCGGAGTTCGACGTCAACATCACTGCTCCGGAAGGCACCAGCCCGGCGGCGATGGAACAGGTGATAGGCCGCATCGAAAAGGACCTGATCTCGGTTCCCGGCGTGAAGCTTGTGCTTGCCTCCTCCGGCGGTAGCTTTCTGGGGAATGCGAACTCCGGAACTGCCTACGTGCGCATTGCTCCTCACGAGGAAAGGCTGTTTTCGATCGGACGACTCGCACGGGAAACGTTGGCAGGGCACCCGTTGAGGGCCTTCGAGGGGAACTACTCCCAGCGGGACGTGATGATGCGGGTTCGAAGCAAGTTGCGCAAATACACGGATCTGCGCCCCGCGGTGCGCAATGCTCCCTCCTTCAACCTGGGCGGCGGCAACTTCGAGATCGACTTCGTTTTGCGTGGGCCCGACCTGAAGACACTCGCCGATTACGCGGAGCGACTTCGGAAACGGGCGCCGGATCTCGGAATAGTCGACGCCGACGTCACCCTGAAACTGAACAAACCGGAGCTGCACGTCGAAATCGATCGCGACCGGGCGGCGGCAATGGGGGTCAGCACCGATGACGTTGCCTCGGCCCTGCGGTTGATGGTCGGCGGGGACGAGGAGGTGTCGCGTTTTCGCGACGAGTCGGTCAATGATGACTACGATGTCGAGCTCCGGTTGACCCAGGGAGATCGCAACGACTCGGCAACGATTTCCCGGCTCTTTGTTCCTCGAGCCGACGGGGGCCTTGTCAGGCTCGATAACCTGGTTCACATATCACCCGCAGAAACCGCCTCGCGTATCGACCGTCTCGACAGGCAGCGCCAGGTCAGCCTGCGCGGCGCGGTTGCGCCCGGTTTTGCACTGGCTGATCGTTTGTCCGCTCTGCGGGCCGAGGCCGCCGGGATGAATTTGCCGGCCGGGTACTCAACCACGGTATCGGGCCGCGGCCGGGAGATGGAAAGGACGTTTGCCGAATTCCTCTGGGCATTTCTTCTTTCCGTGATTTTCATGTACATGATCCTGGCATCTCAATTCGAGAGCCTGGTGCACCCCTTCACAATCCTTCTATCGTTGCCCATTTCCGTCCCGTTTGCCCTGTTCTCCTTGTGGGTGACCAACAACAGCCTCAACCTGTACTCGGCGCTCGGTCTGCTGGTTCTCTTCGGAGTCGTGAAGAAGAACGCGATTCTCCAGATCGACCACATGAACAAACTCAGGGCCGCCGGCTTCGAGAGAGAGGCGGCGATAATGCAGGGCAATCGCGATCGTCTCCGCCCCATCCTCATGACGACTCTCGCACTGGTTGCCGGGATGACCCCTTTGGCGCTTGGAACCGGCCCGGGAGCCGAGGAGCGTCACGCAATCGCGGTTGTGGTCATTGGCGGGCAAACGCTCTCGTTGCTGTTGACCCTGGTTTTCACTCCGGTGGCCTACTCGGTCATGGATGACCTCTCGGCGACTGCTTTATGGAAACGCGTACACGCCGGGGCAGGCCGTATAGCCTTAACCGTCAGAAACGGGAGAAAGGCGGAGGACACGGGGGTCTAGCAAACAAGATCGTTGCAGTCAGAGGCCCAACCGGCCGGGCTCCAGAGCACGCGTAAGCGAGCGGTACCGCAAACGGAGCGTCTTTTGCGAGGTGCGCGGATGGTAGACACCAGGCGCACGGGCGTGCGTGCGCAAGCCCCGCTAGCGCTTCAACCGTCCGGCGAATTCAGTTACACTACGGCGATGCGAGCAGGGGAAGAGAGGGCAGAGACCGGACACAAAATCCTCGTCGTCGACGACGAGGCGGCCAACGTCCAGAAGCTGTATCGGACGCTGGTCGGTCGGTACCCCGTTCTCGCCGCCCAGTCCGGTGGCGAAGCTCTGCGCTTCCTGGAGCGCGAAGCCGGCATCGCCGTCATCATCACCGACCAGCGCATGCCGGACATGACCGGGCTGGAACTGCTCAGTCACACGCTCGAGTCCCATCCTTACCTGATTCGCGTCATCCTGACCGGCTTCACGGATGTTGAAGTGCTGATGGAAGCGATCAACACCTGCAAAGTGTTTCGCTACCTGGTCAAGCCTTGGGAACCCGCCGATCTCCTGATGACCGTTGAACGAGGGCTCGAAACCTATCGCCTTGCCCTGGAGAACGAGCGCTTTCGGCGGGAGCTGATCCGCCGCGAACGGCTGGCGCGGGAGCTTGAAATTGCCCGGGAAATCCAACGATACATCCTGCCCGCTTGCTGTCCGCCTTTGCCCGGTTATGAGATGTCGATCGAATATCACCCGGCGTCGGAAGTCGGAGGCGACCTCTATGATTTCGATCTCCAGCTGGAATCGGGAACGCTACTCGTGGTTGTCGGGGACGTCTCAGGCAAATCGATACCTGCGGCCCTTTACGGCGCGGTGTTCAGCGGGCACCTGCGGGCCCTGTTTGCGCAGCCGATGCCGCCGGCTGAATCTCTCACGTTCCTGAACTCGAGCCTGATCAGTCGAACCGCACGGGCCAACTACATAGCGGTGAGCTTCGTCAAGCTCGAACTCGGGACCGGGTGTCTGACGTTCTCAAACGCGGCGATGCCTTACCCTTACGTAGTTCACGGAGGACGGGTCACCCGGCTTAGCCTTCCCGGGCCGCCTCTCGGCCTCCTCTCCGAAGCGGGTCATGATGAGCTCCGTTCGGGTCTTCAGCCTGGCGATACCTTGATCATCATCAGCGACGGGTGCACCGAGGCGACCAACAACAACGAGGACGAGTTCGGCGAAGAGAGGTTCGGGCAGTGCATCGAGCGCCATTGTGAAGAGAGTACCGGGGAGCTGGTTCGTAGCCTGTACCGCGAAATCTGCCTGTTCACGCAGCGCAGCGAGAACGAAGACGACATCACGATCCTTGCCCTTCGCCGGCATGGGCAGTGAGCCGCGGCTGCTCCCTCCCGCTCAACACCTGCTTATATTTAGCGTTGCCTTTGAAAGCGGGAGGTCCGATAATACCGGGGTTCTCCCTGGCTCCCGGTCTCCGGACAAGAGGGGTTGTGATTCGACGCGCATTCCATCTGTTCGTTGTCGCGGGCTCTCTGCTGGCAACTTCGGGGTGCGGTTCCCCTCCGGAACAGTCCTCTAAATCCCCTGAAGCAACGACACGACTTCCAGTCAAAGGCCGCATCACGCTGCTCGCCGTTGGGGACGTTAACCTGGGCCGGAAATGCGGGCAGTACATCCTGAAGGAAGGCTCCGATTTTCCGTTCCGGCATCTCCGGGAATGGATCGAAAGTTACGACCTGGCCATCTGCAACCTGGAGTCGAATATCTCAGAACAGGCTGGCGAGACTGAGAAGCCTGGGAACAACCTGATTTTTACCGCTCCGCCGGATGCTGCCCGAGCGCTTTCCGACGCTGGTTGGGATCTGGTCTCCACGGCGAACAACCACAGTTCAGACTATGGCTCGGATGCGCTCGTTCAAACGATCAAGTACCTGGAGCAGGTCGGCCTCGAGTTCAACGGGACCGCCTCTTCTGCCGACGGACTTTACCGCCCTACGATTGTCCGAGTGAAAGAGTACCGGCTGGCTTTTCTCGCTGTCACCGACGTAACTAACGGGCCGGTGCGCGGCACAAAGATCGAGGAGCAACTGAATTTAGCCGACAGGAGCCGGGTGTTACCCGCGTTGAAGCTGGCCAAGGCCCAGTCGGACATTACGATTCTTTCCTATCACGGTGGCGTCGAATACGCTGCGGCGCCCACGCCGGCCACCAGGGAGTTCCTCCACTGGGCGATCGACAACGGCGTGGATCTGGTGCTCGGTCACCACCCGCACGTCCTGCAGGGAACGGAGCACTACAAAGACGGGTTGATCATCTATTCGCTCGGTAATTTCACCTTTGTCCAGAACGGGAACCCCTGGACCCGGCTGAGCGCAGCGGCCACGATCACTATCAATCAGGGACGCCTGGCCGGTGTCGGCTTCGTTCCGATCAGGGCTCACTTCAAGCCGCAGGTCATTACCGATTCGCGAGTCAAGCGGAGCGTTCTCCAGCGGATCAGCCATCTCTCGCTCAAGCTCAGCGAATAATTCATGTCCGTTCGTGTGCTTCGTGGATAGAATTCCCCACAGAGTGGTGCAAAAGACACTGGTGCTAAAAAAACACTGTCCCCTGCACACTGCAGCTCAATGCTCCGCCTTCTGTTCTTCGGCCCACTTCCTGAATAGCTCGGCGATCCCCGCCTGCTCAGCGTCTCCTGAATGCACCACCACCCGATAGCTCAGTTGCAGACTCTTGCCGGATGGCAGCTGAACCCCCTTTTCGTCCAGCCATTCAAACGGAGTCGGGGAGAAGAAACCGTAGTCGCGGGTGAACCACTTGCTCGGAAACCAGGGATTGCGCGGGCTGTCGAAAATCGCCAGTCCTTCTCGACTGCCGCACTGACTGCCCGAGTAGTCGGCCCACGGAGACGCAACCGCGAACGTCCCTTTCTCCGCGCTCCCCCCGGTCGCATTCAGGAGAGTTCCTCCTCGCTGCACGGAGAGCTCCGGAACCATCCTCGCTGCGAACAGGGAGTGATTCGTCTTCTCGATCTTCACGTCAACCTGGGCGAGCAGTGTCACCTGGAAATCGATGACACGAGCTCCGTTCGGCAGCACATGGATTCGAATGTCTCGTGTGTCGATGATGATGGGTGCCTGTCCGGGCCGACGCCACTCAGCCTGGTCGGTGATCTGGATGTAGTCCGGGCCATCGTGGGCAATAACCGGTCCTTTTGACACGATCTGGCCGAGCTCATTTCCTTCCTGCCAGTAGTTTCCGCCGTTGACCTTGTCGCAGCCGAAGAAGAGTGACCGGTGGTGCGGCCAGGGAAGGGAAGACTCCGTGGTGACCGAGACGCCCGATGCGGGTCCGTTCACCGGGTAGAAATACGGGTACTTTTGACCGGCGCCGAACCGGTAGACGGTGAATGTCTGATCGTTGATGCGGATCGTGATACGGTCATCCAAGCGCTGGGCCGACAGCTTCATGGGCTCGGCTCCCGGCGCTGTCGCCTGGCCGAGGCCGCGGTCGAGGGCGGCGCTGACGACGATGACTAGAGCAATAGCTCCGGGTAAGATCCTCATTGGTCCTCGCTTTCGATTGTCCAGGGTGTATTTAACGACTTTTACGGAGACATTGCACGAGAAGAGCCGAAATTCTTGTTGGGCTTTGGGTGGGGCTTCGTGGGAAGATCTGGGATCGGCAAAGGAGAAACCATGAACCGGCGTCAATTCCTCCACACCACCTCCGGGCTTGCCGCCTGTGCGGCCGCTTTTCCGCAGATCGTGCCCGCTTCTGCCTTGGGAAAGGGTGGCACGGTCGCGCCAAGCGAGCGGATCCGCATGGCTTTTATCGGTGTGGGCAGCATGGGCGGGGGGCATCTGCGCGCCTTTCTCGAGTATCCGGAGGTCCGGGTCTGCGCGGTTTGCGACGTGCGCGAAGAATTTCGGGAACGGGCAAAACAATCGGTGGATTCACGATACGGCTCAGCCGAATGTGAGGCCTACGAAGACTATCGGGAATTGCTGGCGCGCAATGACATCGATGCCGTGCTGATCGCTGTGCCCGATCATTGGCATGTGCTCATCGGAATTGAGGCCGCCAGGCAAGGCAAGCACATGTATTACGAGAAGCCGGTAGGGCGGACCGTTCAGGAGGCGAAAGCGCTTCGCGCAGCAGTGCGCCGCTACGGAGTTGTTTTCCAGTTTGGCACGCAACAGCGCTCGACGGGTTATTACCGCCAGGCTTGCGAGCTCGTCAACAACGGGAACATTGGCGAGCTTCACACGATCATGATCGGTTCGGCTTCCTCTCAGTATTGCGCCTTCCCCCCGGAACAGTCCGTCCCCGCCGGATTCAATTACGAAATGTGGCTCGGGCCGGCGCCCTGGGCGCCCTACACTGCGGAAAGGTGCACCCGAAACTGGACGCTCATCTACGACTATTCGCTTGGCTGCGTCAGCGGAGCCTGGGGAGTCCATGATGTCGACATCGCGCAGTGGGCGCTCCGGGCGGAAAACACCGGTCCTGTGGAAGTCGAAGGCACCGGGGTCTTTCCGACCGACAACCTGTACGACACTGCGACCTCCTGGGAAGTCGAGCACAAGTACGCAAATGGGGTGAAACTGATCCACATGGACATGCCGACCGCGATGAAAAGGGCGCGCGAGCAGTTCTCGCTCAACTGGATGGGAATGCTCTTTCAAGGCACGGAAGGCTGGATCTACGTCAGCCGCGCCGGAATACATGCCAATCCTGCCTCAATGCTCAGACGTTCCCCCGGACCCCACGGCGTCCATTTTCCCCGCAGCCTGGACCACCGCAAGAATTTTCTGGAATCGGTTCGAACCGGGAAAGACCCGATTGCGCCAATTGAGGCGGCCGTTCGTTCCGACACGGTATGTCATCAGGCCGACATCGCGATGCGCCTCGGCAGGCGACTTCGCTGGGATCCGGTTGCCGAGGAGTTTACGAATGATCCGGCTGCCAACCGTATGCTTTCGCGCGCTATGCGCAGTCCGTGGCACCTATAGGAGATAAGTCCCATGATCGCGATTATCCTCTCGCTCCTGTTCACTCTCGCGCCGGCAGCTTCCGAAATCGACCTGATCGACCAGGTTTCGGCCGAGCAACGCCTGGCCATCGAGAAGGCGATACCGGCCAAGGCCACCGCTAAGCCGGGCAAGCCGAGAAAGCTGCTGGTCTTCACGTTGAACGTTCGGGACGGTGTCCCGAGGACCGGGCACCCATCCATCCCGTGCGGGAACTATGCCCTACAACTGATGGGGCAGAAAACCGGCGCCTACGAGGTGGTCTTCAGCAACGACGTCGAGATGTTTCGGCCGCGGAACATCGGTCAGTTCGACGCGATCTGTTTCAACAACACGGTTGGAGTCCTGTTCGAAGACCCGGAGCTCAGGAAATCGCTGCTCGATTTTGTTTCCGGTGGCCGGGGTTTTATCGGAATACACGCGGCGGGAGCTACCTTCGTGCAGTGGCCCGTGTACGACCAGTGGCCGGAGTTTGGCGAAATGCTGGGCGGGTACGAAAACGGCGGCCATCCGTGGAAGCCCGACGAGACCATCACCCTGCGGGTCGAGGACCGCGGCAACCCGGTCAACGCGGCCTTCAAATCCGACCGGTTTGAAATCAGCGACGAGGTCTTCCAGTTTCAAGCGCCCTACTCGAGAAGCAAGCTCCGGGTGCTCCTGAGCATCGACACGGAGCGGACAGACATGAATTCGAGCCGGCGCTTTCTTCCCGAGCGTGCAGCGGACAAGGATTTCGCGATCAGCTGGATTCGTAACTACGGGAAAGGCCGCGTTTTCTACTCATCGCTCGGACACAACTCACACGTCTTCTGGAATGCGCCCGTCCTGGCGCATTTCCTTGCCGGTATCCAATTCGCACTTGGTGACCTGGCCGCAGACGCCAGGCCGACACGGGAATAAACAAGGAGGTTTTCATGCGGCCCGCCGTCAGAGGCTCGCGAGCGCGCTCGACAAGTTCCTCGCCGACGAGAAGGTTCTGGCCCGAGTGCTGCCGGCTGCGGGGGACGGCGGGACACTCAAACAGGTGCAGGGGTCATATCGTGACCCTGCTACCTTCCCGGTCCTCCTGATGGCCCCTGAGCACTACAACCGGATTGCCCGGATCATGGACAAGAACGTCGATGTGGAGCTCGAGCTCAACGTCAAGGTGAATTTCTCGGAACAGGAGCGGAAGGGTCTCAATACAATCGCCGAAATCCCGGGCACCGACTTGAAAGACCAGGTGGTCATGCTGGGGGCACACCTCGACTCCTGGCACAGCGGCACCGGGGCGACCGATGACGCGGCCGGCGTCGCCGTCGCCATGGAAGCCGTGCGGATACTCAAAGCGCTTGAAGTGAAGCCGCGCAGGACGATCCGCGTGGCTCTGTGGGGCGGGGAAGAAGCGGGTTTGCTTGGGTCCCGCGCCTACGTCAAGGAGCATTTCGGGTCGCGGGCGGAGCGGCCCGAGGGCGAACGACAACCCGAGCGCACTGAGCCGGGCGGGCGCCGAACGGACACGGGTCCTCTTCAGCTCAAACCCGACCATGCGAAGATGTCCGCTTACTACAATCTCGATAACGGGACGGGGAAGATCAGAGGTATCTACGTTCAAGGCAACGCGGCCCTGGTTCCGATCTTCAGTGCCTGGGTCAAGCCGATCAATGATATCGGGGCAACCGTCGTTACCATGCGCCGGACCAGTGGAACCGATCACCTGTCTTTTGATTCAGTGGGGCTCCCCGGTTTCCAATTCGTCCAGGATCCTGTCGAGTACTTCAGCCGAACCTGGCATTCGAACATGGACGTCTATGATCGTCTGCAGCGGGAGGACCTGATGCAAGCCTCGGTTGTGATGGCATGGTTCGTCTACAATACGGCGATGCGGGATGAGATGCTGCCGAGAAAGCCTCTGCCGAAGGATCAGCCGACGCCCGGTGCCCGCCAGCAATCGGACTAGACAACTGCGGGCAATTTCGGGGACATAATACTTAATTCCCAATCCGTTACCGAGTGCGCGGGGTTGGCAAAGGAATTAAGCATTATGTCCCCGAAACTTGCCCCAATCCGTTACTGAGTGCCACAGCCGAGTGCGCGGGGTTGGCAAAGGAATTAAGTTTTGTGTCCCCGAAACTTGTCCCGATCGGACAGAAACGGCATCGCTGGACAACAAGGACCAGGTCGTTCTTGCTCCCGTTGTCCTTGACGTCCTTGTAGTCCTTGATGTCCTTGCTGTCGTCGGTCTCTGCTTTTCTGCGTTGATGCTTACTGCCTTTCCGCCCCCAGGTCGATTCCCAGTTGCTGGCACTTTTTGTAGAGATGGCTGCGCTCCAGCCCCAGGGATCTGGCTGTTTCGCTCATCCGGAATTGGTTTCGCTCGAGCTCAGCCAGTACCAGCTGTCGTTCAAATGCCTTGACGCGGTCAGCCAGGAATCCTGAATCAACTCCCGGGGGCAGCACGGATGCCGGGCCGCTGTGCGGAAGAGCGAGCCGGACCGCCTCTGCGTCAACCTCTTTGTCTGCAAGAAGCAGCAGCCGTTCGATCACATTGCGCAACTCGCGAATATTCCCCGGCCAGCTGTACCGTTCGAGCGCACGGATGGCTTCCGGCGTAAACGCCTTCACCTTCCAGCCATTCCCATCGGCCACCTGCCGAGCGAAATGCTCCACCAGAACCGGGATGTCCTCGACTCTCTCCCGGAGCGGCGGGAGTAGAATCGGGAACACGTAGATGCGGTGATAAAGGTCGTCGCGAAAGTTTCCTTTCCGTACGAGCTCCTGCAGGTTCCGATGGGTTGCGACGACGACCCGGACATTGACCGGGGTGCGCCGGTCCCCACCCACCCTCTCGATCTCGCCTTCTTCCAGAACGCGCAGCAATTTCGCCTGCATGACCGCCGGCATGTCCCCGATCTCGTCCAGAAAAAGAGTGCCGCGGTTTGCCTGCTCGAATTTCCCCTGGTGCCGGGTGAGCGCGCCGGTGAACGCTCCCTTCTCGTGCCCGAAGAGCTCCGACTCGATCAGGTCCGACGGAACGGCCGCGCAGTTCAGGGCCACGAACGGCCCGTTGCGCCTCGCGCTGTTCTCATGAAGGGCGCGTGCAATCAGCTCCTTCCCGGTCCCCGTTTCTCCCTGGATGCAAACCCGGCTCTCGCTGGCAGCGACCCTCTGAACCTGCGTCATGATCCTCCCCATGACTTCACTGGCCCAGATGATCTCGTGCTTGCCGACTCGCCTTTTCAGTTGTCGGTTCTCGCGTTCCAGTGCCGAGAGGCGTAGCGCGTTCTGAACGGTGAGCAGCAGCTTTTCCGTGGACAGGGGCTTTTCGAGGAAGTCCACCGCGCCAAGGCGCGTGGCCTTCACCGCCATTTCCAGGGTGGCCTGGCCGGACACCATGACCACCGGGATGGAGCAGCCCAGGGATTTCAGGTCTTCGAGAAGCGAGATCCCGTCTTTTCCCGGCATGACGACATCGGAAAGGATGAGGTCGTATTGGTGCTCGTTGATCAATCGCAGCGCCTTGGTCGCGCTGTCAGACACGGTCGCTTCATAGCCCGACATCCGGAAGGCCCTGGCGAGCGAAGCGAGCGTGTTCAGGTCGTCGTCGACAATCAAAAGATGCGGTTTCCAGCCTTCGGAGTCCACGCTATTGCCCTCGATTTGCGCCGTTCAACGGCGGATTCCTGAACAACCGGATACGAAACCTTGTCCCGGCTCCTGCCTGGCTCTCGACCGATATCCGGCCTCCATGGTCGCTGATAATCGACTGCACGATCGCAAGCCCGAGCCCGGTCCCATGCTGCTTGGTCGTGTAATAGGGAGTGAAGATCCGCTCCCTCTCTTCGTGAGTCAGACCTACCCCGGAGTCGGCGACCTCGAGAATGACACCGTCGCCATCGTCCCGCGTCTCGACCTCGAGTGTCCCGCCTTGCGGCATAGCATCCAACGCGTTCAGGATCAGGTTCTGCAGGACTCGCCGGATCTGTTCGGGATCTGCACGGACCTGGCCCGCTCTGCCGTCCAACCGCGCCTCGCACCTCACCGGGTGATCGGGCCTGGCGAACTGGGAGTCGAACAACCCGAGCGCCTCCTGTGCGATTCCGTTGACATCAACCACCTGGATCTCAGGCTGCGGCATCTTGGCGAAATCGCTGAACCGGGAAATGATGTTCTTCAGGTTTCCCAACTCGGCCAGGATGGCCCGACTGCTTTCGTCGAACACCTCGTCAAACTGATCGGGGCACGCCGTACGGGCGCGCTGCATGTTTTCGACTGTGATCTGCAAAGGGAAGAGGGGATTCTTGAGCTCATGCGCCAGTCGGCGGGCCAGTTCCCGCCACGCCGCCACTCGCTCGGCCTGAACCAGCCGTTCTCGCTGGTCAAGCAGTTGAGAAGTCATCTGGTTGAAGGCTTTGGCCAGCTTTCCGATCTCGTCATCGGAGAAAAGGTAGACCCTCGTGTCCCAGTTCCCGCTCGCCACTTTCTGGGCGCCTGCAACCAGCTTCTGCACGGGTCTGCTGATGTTGCGTGTCGCCCACCATCCGAGCAGGACGCCGAGCAGAATGCCGCCGGCAGCCGCCAGGGCTCCTGCGATTCGAATGAAGCTGGTGATGCGCGCCAACTCCGCCCGGCTGCTGGCAACGAGGAGGGTGCCGAGCAAGCGGTTATCCGCCCCGGACAGCGGAATTCCATGCACAGCGTACTGATGTCCACTTTCATCTGAAACCGTCCGGGCGGCCTCGCGCTTGTTCCGGCGGACTTCGTCGACCACTCCGAGCAGGTAACTTCTCGGCCTGGACGGCCCGGCCGTGTCAATCATGTTCGCCTGGTATCCCGGTGCGCCGGCCTCGAGATGCAGGTAGAGGTGCACCCCGGATGGGAGGGCCAGCGACGACAGGAAGCTCTCGTCCAGTTTCACGCCGCCTATGACGAAAACCTCTTTGTCGCCGGCGATGGCCCGGGCGAGAGAGAACAAGCCCAACCCCATCCCCTCGGGAAGTTCCTGGCGGTCCAGGAACGCGGTGCCCCCCTGCGCCCTGCTCGGGAAGAGATCGAAAGTCGGATGCTTGTAGCCGAAGCGGGCCGGCCATTGCGCAGACGAGATGATCCGCCCGTCGGAGCTGACGATTTCGAGGAAGTCGAGGGCCTGAGAACGGGCGAGCTCCTCGGCGCTGTTCACATACAAGGAGAAGTCCGGTTCTTCCTGATTCAGGTCGATCGCGATTCGTGTGATGAAATCCTGGCGAGCGATTTCGGCTGTCCGCCTGACAACCTCTTCCCCACGCGATTTGAATTCCTGCCGAAACTGAGCCACGATCGCGAGCCGGCGTTGCTCGTCGAGATTTTCCAGCACGCCGCGCGTCGTGGTCAGAAGGATCCACGTTCCAATGACGGAGGCGGTCGCCACAGCCGAGGCCACTGCGATCAGAAGCCGAGTCCGGAAAGTCATTGTCCCCCTCCCGCGACTGCCGCCGGTTCAACCCAGATGTCCTCGAAGTGCCAGCGCCCAAAGCGGAACACGTGCTCGAGCTTGTTGTATCTCACCCGCTCGCCAAGCGGCAAAGGTGATGGGCAGGTGCAGCAGTGGGACGATTCGCGAGGAGGCAAGCATCGTGCTCTCGATGCTGAAGAAGTCCTCGGGACCCCTTGCGCCAGAGAGGCCTGCCCGAACTTGTTCCTGTTGTCCGGTGTGGCGACTGAGCACCTCGAGCGACTCTGCCACGCCAGGCAGGAGCCGAATCTTCATCACGACGCCGTCAGGAAGCGGAGTGCCGGGTGGGGGAGGGAAGGCAACCGGCCGAACGCCGAGCCCCGCCTCCCGAAGGTCGAGTACCAGGCGTTCGGTGACGGATCGGAGAAATGGATCCGAAGACGGATAGCCAAGAGTCAGACCGCCCGGTTTCTGGGGGACTGTCCCCAGTAGTCTGCGCGCCAAACCGAGGTCGCGTTGACCCGGGAAAAGGAAGGCGTAGCCAGTCAACCATTGGGGGAGAAGCGCCGCAGTCGGGTTTCCCTGTCGGAGCGCGAGTTGGTGAATGGATGCCCGATCCACCGATGCGTCGATAGCCCGGACCAGCGGGTCGTGATCACCCCGACTACTGCGTAAAACGATGGCGATCAAGTCGATTGGCTCGGAAACCGGGAGTCTCATGCTCGGGGCCGTCTTCCGGGTGTCGGTTATCGGGATCTCGATCAAATCGGCCCTCTTCAACTGGAGGTCGATCATCTGGTCCCGCTCGGACCGGCCCATGCGGAACTCGAGCTCGTCAATGAACGGACGGCCGTCCCAGTACTGATCAAAGGCCCGAAGAACCATTCTCCGGCCCGGTTCCCAGCCGGCCAGGGCGAAGGGACCTGTTCCGGCCGGGACCGCTGCCCCGGTCCCAGAGGTCACCGAGTAGCGGGGATCTGCAAGTTGCCTGAGTAATTCGTTGGCCGATCCGTCTTCGTTGGCGATGATCAATTCGCTTCCACGCGCCTCGAGCTTGTACCGGGGTTCGAGAACTTGAAGGCTGTTGACTGCAGAGGCCCCCGTGAGGACGGATCCGTCGTGGAACCTGACCCCGGGTCTTAAGCGAAAGGTCAGGCGCTGTCCCCGCTGTCCGATCCTCCATTCGGTCGCCAGCTTCGGAATGATTGTTCCCCTTTCATCCTCGGCGACCAGACCCTCGAAAACCAGGGGAAGCAGGCTGCCCTTCGCGTCCCCCGCTGTTAAGGCGGCTGCCGGGTTGAAGTCTTCCACGACGGCCCGCATCTGGACCTGCAACCTGCCCCCATAGACGGGCCTGGAACCAGCCTGGATGATATCGGGCAGAAGGAGGGTCATGCTGATCGCACACAGGCAGCCAAACCGCACCCTGTCGACGAAGGGTAGGCTTCTACGGTGCTGCCGCATTGTCCCCCCTTCCGGTGCAGACGACTTCCAGAAGATACAACGCAAATCGCCCGGTCCTGTCGTTGCGGCAGACGATCATGGTTTTCGCCGCCGCCGAGGGCCAGGCCGCGGTCACACTGCCCGGGAGACGGACCGGACCTCCAACGGGAACCGGCTGCCCGTTTCTGACCTCGACCGCTTCGACCAGGCTGTCTGTCTCCGGCCGGCGCACCTGCAGGAGAATCGGGCGGCAGTCACCGGAAATCGTGACGAAATCGCTGCCAAAAAGTGGGCTGGTGTTGGTTTCGGCGAGCGAATTATCGTAAATGCGGGTGCTTCCATCGGTTGCCTCGGTCACGACAACAACCGCCGTGTCGTCGCCGATTCGGGCGGCCGAAAAGAACGGCGTGACCTTTAGCGCTTCCTTCAGGTCGATCGAAAGGGCATCGAAGTAGTTTCGGCCGGGCACGATTCGGGCTCGGAGCCGGCCGTCGGGGGTGAGGGGCCAGAGCTCTTCGTTCGCGTAACAGGCCAATCCCTGCGCTATTGTCCCCGTGCAGCGGGAGCCAGGGAATAAAAGGGTCACAGCCCCGGCCTGATCGCTCAGGATCCGCCCGCGTGGATCACGCGGCAGCCCGGTGGGGAGATCCAACGGCACTTCCTTCGGCGGCTGCGAGACCGCGCTCCGTTGATAGACGGACAGCCGGGAAAGTCCAAGGACAAGGATCTGCTGGTCGTCGAAAACGGCGTCAAGGATCGGTTCGTTTTGCTCCATCAGGAGCTCGGCATTGATCTCGACCTGCCTGCTGCTCTCCGGACCAGCCGGGGATTGGCCGCCGTCGGGCAGTGGCAGGATGATCACCGCGTTAGTGTCTTGGCCGGGGATCTCGGCAACCAGCAGGAAACCGCGCAGGCTCTCTGATAAGGTCAGCCTCACCTGTCGGCCCTCGTCACGTTCCTTGGCGATGACGATTCGCTGACGGGACAGCTCGCCCTCAAGCGTCCGCTGGATCTCAGGCCAGGCGTGCACAGGGCTGCCAAGATTTCGGTAAGTCAGCGAAATCGAGGTGTTCGCGGCGAGAGCCTGGGCGATTCGTTGAGCCATTTCCTTGATCGTCGCTTGGTATGAAGTTCCCTGCCCAAAGCTAAGGACGGGGACGAACAGCAGTGCCAGGAGCCAAAGCCGGAGTGGATGCCGCGCGGTCACGCTCCGGAATATAGAACACAAAGGTCAATCGACACAAACTGAAGCGCGGGCGTCGGCCAGAATGGGTGGCGGCCTTTTGGAGCGCGGACGTCGGCCTTTTGGAGCGCGGCGTTCTCTTCATCGAGCGCGTACGTCGGCCTTTTGGAGCGCGGACGTCCCGTCCGCACTGGGTCCGCGGACGTCCCGTCCGCGCGCCGGGCATCTTGCCCGGCGTTTCGGCGAGGCCCGGTTGCCGTAGGTGGCAGGAACGGCAACGGCGGGCAGGATGCCCGCCGAGCGGACGGGACGTCCGCGAACCCAGTGCGGACGGGACGTCCGCGCTCCAAAGGGCCGATGTCCGCACTCCATCGGGCCGACGTTCCCTCAAAAGGGCCAACTTTGTGCGCGCGCTTAGAACTGCTCATCGCATGATTCCCATGGCCAGCACGACGCCCGTATTGATGCCTCTAATCGGGGCGGCGGCCGGCTCTGTCCGCTTGGCCGGCGTTCCCTTGGCCGGCGTCCCCTTGGCTGCCGGTGCCTTCAGTTCTCCGAAAACCCCGACCAGTCGGCCGTCACTCTCGTCACAGATTTCCACGACGTCGCCGACTCTCACTTTCTCGAACAGGTCTTCTGCATCCTGATTACGCAGCCGGATACAGCCGTGGGAGGCTGCCTTGCCGATGGAGCGGGGAACGTTGGTTCCATGAATCCCGAAGCCCTTCGTGCTGAGCCCCATCCACCGGGTTCCCAACGGATTCGACCGGCCGGGCGGGATCACCTTGCCCGGAGTGTAATAGGTCGGGTTCGGAATGCGATTCAGGATCACATGCTGACCGGTCGGGCTCGGACTGGCTGCCGCCCCAACGGCTGTATCGTAGATCTTCACAATCTCCCCGCCGGAGATCAATGCCAGCTGACGATGCGGAATACTGACCAGGATCAGTTGTCTGGGCCCCTCGTTCGTCTCGCCTGCCAGAACCGTTGTCCCCCAGCCCAGCGTGATCAAACCTGCCATCATCAGCTTCTGAACTGTCGTGCTCATTTTTCCTCTGTTCCTCACGCCAGGGGTAATGAGCATGAGCTGTGCCATGCGAAAACCATACGAAAATGGGTTGATTATAAAGGCGTTATAGCCTTTGCGATGGAATTGCCGATGTGTGCCCGTCGAGACCCTGTGTCAGATGAGACACGGCGACGATGGAAGGGAGAAATTTCGGCACGTCAGAGCCGGTGAGCCGTGCTAGAATCCTTCGAAGCTGTTGGGCCGGCCCGGCCGGTTAACCCTTAACCGCTGTAATCCTCTTGCCATGGAGGTGAGGATGAGGAGAATTTTCGCGTTCTTGTTCGTGTTTCTTTTATCAACTCTGGTCGCAAAAGCTGTTGGTCCGCATTCTTTCGTCGGAGCCAAGTCCTGCAAGCCGTGTCACAACACGGAAAAGCAGGGAAAGCAGACGCCCATCTGGCAGGCCAGCGAGCACGCTAAAGCGTTCCAGACCCTGAAGACGCCCGAGGCGGCCCAGGTCGCCCAGAAGGCAGGGGTCAAAGGGGCCGCGCACGAGGCTAAGGAATGCTTGAAGTGCCACGTCGCAGCTTTCGGCGTCGCGGCCGCGCAGGTCAAGCCCACCTTTGTAGCCGAAGACGGCGTGCAGTGCGAGAACTGTCACGGTGCGGGTTCGGATTACAAAACGATGGCTGTCATGAAGGACCATGCCAAGGCAGTCGCAGCCGGTTTGACGGACATCAAACTTCACGATGGGTCAGCCGAGAAGCAGTGCAAAACCTGCCATAATCAACAGAGCCCGACCTTCAAGGGTTTCGAGTTCAAGTCGGCGTGGGCGAAGATCGCCCATCCAGCGCCCAAGGCAGCCGCCTCGAACTAGCTGGTCCAGCCGCAAGGGCGGAGAACCAGCGAGGGTCAGTGGTAACATACGAGGGTGGGTTTCATCCGCGCGCTCAGGCGGCTCTTCGGAACCCACCCCTGTCCACCTGGGTGGCAGCCCCGCATGAAAGTTCTCCTGCTCCAGCCTCCGATCCGTGACTTCTACCAGACCGACATCCGTCTTCAGCCCCTCGGGCTCTGCTATCTGAAAGCAACGCTTCGAAAGCATGCACCCGAGGTCGAGGTAATCGTCAGGGATTACCATTCGGCGTGCGGGCGGCGAACCGTTCCCATTCCGTCCGAGCTTTCCTACCTCCGGACTTTCTACCCGCAGTGCGATCGCAGCCCCTTCCGGACCTTTTCGCAGTTCTATCATTTCGGGGCCGATTTCAAGCAGATTGCCAGGGAAGTCGCCGCCGAGGCTCCAGACCTGGTTGGGATTTCCTCCCTTTTCTCCGCGTACTCCGACGAAGCGCTCGAAACAGCCCGCGCGATCAAGAGTGAGAGGCCGGTTCCCATCGTCATGGGAGGTGCGCATGTGTCAGCCGTGCCCCAGGAAGTGCTGGCCGATGGCGACGTTGATTTCGTGGTTGTCGGCGAAGGAGAAAAGTCTCTTCTCGGCCTTGTCCGCGCGCTTGGGTCGGAAGCAGCCGAACTCGCCTCGATACCGAACCTTGGTTTCAAAGAACGAGGGCGGCTGGTTGTCAACCGGCGGGGCTCGAACTTCGACGTTGACGATATCCCCGTTCCGGACTTCGCGGATCTCGGGTATCAGCGGTACACCGCATCCCGCCGGCCGATCACCTTTGTCATGACATCGAGAGGCTGCCCGTACCACTGTGCGTTCTGTTCGGTCTCCGCCGTTTTCGAGCGCGGGTATCGGCCGCGGACGCCGGCCTCGGTTTGCGATGAAGTTTTCCTTCGTTATCGGCAGGGGTATCAGATAATTGACTTCGAGGATGACAATCTGGTCTTCGATCCCGGCCGCTTCTCGCAAATCCTTGAAGGAGTGATCGAAGCTATCCCTTCACCTGGCATCCGCCTTACCGCCATGAACGGAATCTGTTACCAGAACCTGGATCGTGAAATCCTCGTCCTGATGCGTCGTGCGGGCTTCAGGGATCTGAACCTTTCCCTGGTGACGGCGGATCCCGAACAGGCGCGTGTGAACCACAGGCCACATGACATAGAGGCGTTCAGCCGCGTCGTCAACGTCGCGTGCGGGCTGGGGTTTCGGGTTGTCGGATATCAGATTCTCGGGCTTCCGGGCGATTCTGTTTCGAGCATGGTCGATGCCATGATATTTCTCGCCCGTCTGCCGCTGCTCCTTGGCGCTTCACCTTTCTATCTGGCGCCCGGTTGCGAGTGGTGCAACCGACTTCCAGCGCCGGCAGGCAAACGGTCGTGGATAGGGGCGAGGACTACCGCGATGGGCTGGGATGCAGCGGGGTTCGGCCGACCGGATATCTTTACTCTCTTTGTCACCGCGCGGATCCTGAACTTTCTTAAGAGTGTAAGCTTTTCCCAGGACCGGTTCGGGGTGCAGGAGCTTCTGAACACTCTGAGGGACCGGGGTGGACTCGAGGGGCTGGGGAGTGAGCTCTTGGCAACCCTCTTGAGGCGCGGCGCGCTCCATGCGGCTGACGGCGCGGCAAGGGTCCGGGTCGAGATGTTCAATGGGTCTTTGTTTCGCGAGTTGTGGTCCAGGCTCGGCTATTTGACCACTCTGGAGGGACGAAGAATCGATACCGACGCATGATGTCTTGAACAAGTAGAGGACAACACCGCAATATATAGCCGAACGGAGATAATGGAACACGAGCCGGTTCGGTCACATTCTGATCCTGCGCGCCCGCCTGTCCGGTCGGCGGTGTCCCGGTTACTCCTCTTTCTGCTGAGCGTGACCTTCCTGGTCGTCCTGCTCTTCGTCGGCGTCCTCACCTATCGCTACAGCCTCCTGGCCCAGGAGGCCAACCGGCTCGCGCTCAACCTGCAGAAGACCTTCGAATTGAACCAAAAGCTGCGTTACGGCATCCAGAAACAGATCAACATGCTGCACCGCCAGCTCGAGGAACCGAATCCACGGTTTCCCTACCTGTTCGGTCAGTTGAACTACGACTGGGACCAGGGCCAATCGCGGTACCTGACCCTCGATATCGGTGACAAAGAACGGTTGACAGTGGAATCGATCAAGGCTCTGCAGTCGGAGCTGGCAGTCCAGGGGACCCAGATCTTCGATCAGTTGCGAGGTAACAACAGGGTCGAGGCGTTGGTTGGAATCGCACGCGTGGAAGAGCTTGGCGAGGAAATGGAAGAGGAGTTCGAATCTCTGAACCGCGTCCAGGTCGCCAAGCTTCAGATGGTACTGGACAACGTGCACCTCTCAATGAGCCGCGCCTACTGGGCCCTCGGCCTGCTTGGCGGGTCTCTCATCACGGTGCTCGCCGTATTCACTCTGCTCCTCCGGCGCCGGGTGTTCGGGCCGCTGCAGTCCATCCTGCATGCATCCGACCAGATTCGCGAGGGCAACCTGTCCGCGCGGGCCAAGATCGAGCGGGAGGACGAAATTGGAGCCATCGCCCGCGGTTTCAACTACATGGCAGAGTCACTCACCAGCGGCTACGCCGGACTTGAAAAGCAGATTGACGTCCGTTCCCGTCAAGTCAGGGAACTGGAACAGCAGGTTGGCGAGGCGGGTCGGGCCAGCGCCATGGCGAGGCTGATTCGGGGCGCGGCTCATGAGCTCAACAACCCCCTGACCGCGATCATAGGTTTCACCGAGCTCCACAAGATGCGCGCTGCGAAAACGCGGCGGGATGAGGACGAAATTCGGATCCTCGAAGACATCCTGTCACAGGCCGAGCGTTGCCGCCGCATCGTCGCCAATCTGCTGGAGGTCACTCCACCCAGGTCTTCGGGTGTTCAGCAAATACCCGTCAGTCGTTTGGTCGAGCCGGTGATTCAGTTACGCGAGTACGACTTGAAGACTCACAACGTTCGTCTCATTCGCGACTACGACTCATCCGACCCGGTCGCTTTGGTTGATCCCTACATGGTTCGGCAGGCGATTCTCAACCTCCTGAACGCCGTTGGCGAAGCGGTCATGGAGACCGGCCGGGCCGGCCAGGTCAGGGTGTCGACCGCGGCCGGCGCTGGGGAAATCACCGTCTCGGTGCACGAACAGGCCAGTTCCGGCGAACGGGCGGGCAAGAGGGAGTCGGACGCTCGCAACCAGGCGGTAGGGATAACCGCTGCCCTCCTCGACGAACAGGGGGCGAAGCTGAGTATCGAGAAACGCCGGGAAGGGACCGTCTACCAGTTGCGCCTTCCAGCAGCCAACACCGTTCAGGCGCAACTCAGCCACCAGGCGCCCGATCGCAGCTATACGGCACTCGTGATCGAAAGCGAGTCGAGCCTGCTCGAAAAGCAGCTTTCCTATCTTTCCAGTTTGGGAATCCAGGCCTCGGGTGTGGGCAGCACGGATGAGGCGATCGTCTTTCTCGCCTCCCGGAGTGTCGACCTGGTTGTTCTGGACCAGCCCAGCGGAGTCGATTCGGCCCAGCATCGCCTGCTAGCCGACTGGATCGGCCGCGAGCGGCCGGAGCTTGTCCCGCGCCTGTGCCTGATCGGCGCTGGCGGCGCTGACCAGGATCAGGCAGGCGTCGGCGAGCCGGCTTCCACGAGTATCAGTTTCGAGGAGTATTCGAGAAAGGTTCTGCAGGTTCTCCAGAGATGAAGCGAAAAGCGTTGGTCGTCATCCTTGCGTTCCTTGTCATGGCCGTCCTTCTGCCCGGCTGTTCGCGCAGACCGAAGGAAGTAAGCCTTGGAATCGCTCTGAGCGTACTGAATCACCAGGCGGTCGAGCTCGCGCTCAAAGAAATCTCCGCGGCAGGGGGAATCAACGGTGTTCCGATCCGTGCGATCGGCCTGGACTGGAAGTTCCGGGATTCAGCCCAGCCGAGTGACATTATTTCGTGGGCGGAACGCTTTTCGCGCACCCCGGAGCTGCTCGCCGTCATCGGCCACAGCGACAGCTCTTCGAGCCTTTCCGCCGCCGCCATCTATAATCAAAATCACGTCCCGCAAATCGTGACGATCGCCACGTCTCCGGCGCTCACTGCCGTCGGCAATTGGACCTACCGCCTCTGTCTCACCGATGCCAAGCAAGGGCCCGCGCTCGCTCAATATTCGCTGGAGAAGTGGGGGAAGAAAAGCTTCGCAATCTTCTACGTCAACGACGATTACGGCCGGGGTTTGGCGCGGGCTTTCGAAAACGAAGTGCGCCGCCTGGGCGGGTCAGTTTCGTCGAGCCTGATGCACCGCAATCTTCTCCAGGCGGACGACAAGGAGTTGATCCGTTCGACGATCGACCGGCTGGTCAGGGAGAGTCCGCCGGAGGTCTACGTGCTGTTCCAGAGGGACGCGGCCGCCGCCTGGACGATCAATGAGATTCGAAGCCGAAACGCTGCCGCCAGCATCCTGGCCGGCGACAGTCTCGGCTATGGTCAGTTCCTCAAGGAGAACCCTCAAGTGACCGAAGGGATCAGAGTATCCCAATTCTTTCTGCCTGATCCGCGCAATCCCAAGGCCGTGGAGTTCGTCCGCAAGTACAAGGAGTTTGCCGGCGAAGAACCCGGCTATGGACAGGCTTTTGCCTACGACGCTGTCCACCTGGTCGCAGCGGCCATGCGCGCCCGGGGGTTCACCCGGGATGCAGTCAAGGGTTACCTGGACCAATTGATCAAGGATCGGACGGTCATCGAGGGGGCGGGCGGTGCGTACCGGCTCGGACCCGACCACGACGGCCGACGAACCGTCTACATCGCCGAAGCCCGCAACGGCCAGTATCAGCTGCTCGACCGCCTGTCTGTCGATTAGCCTCCCCTCCAAAATTAGACTTAATTGATAGGATTGGTCTATATTAGGGATCAATCTGTCTCTTGCCTGGAGCTTAAGACGAGGAGTGAATTATGCACACCGAGATCGAGACCAAAGGGTATGTTCATCAAGAGGTTCTGACCTCCACCGCGTGGGTTGCCGAGCATTTGAACGACCAGGGCGTCCGCCTGATCGAATCCAATGAAGATCCTCTCTTGTACCCTTCCGGGCACATACCGGGTGCGGTGCATGTCGATTGGACGGTCGATTTGAACGACCAACTGCGCCGGGATTACATCCAGCGGGAAGGCTTCGAACGCCTGGCCTCGCGACTGGGCATTACGCCGGACACAACCGTCGTTTTCTATGGGGACAAGCACAACTGGTGGGCCACTTACGCCTTCTGGGTTTTTCAGCTCTTTGGGCACACCAAGGCCCGAATCCTCGATGGCGGCCGTCTGAAGTGGCAAGTTGAGGGGCGGCCGTTCGTGCGTGACGTCCCGAAGCCCTCTGCCACCAAGTACCGCGCACCCGAACGTGACGACACCAAGATACGCGCCTTCAGGGACGAGGTGATGCAGCATGTATCCGCCCGGCAGGCGCTGGTCGACGTCAGGAGCCGAGAGGAATACACCGGCCAGCGGCTGCACATGGAAGGCTACCCCAACGAAGGAGCGCTGCGAGGCGGGCACATCCCGGGTGCCGCGAACGTGCCCTGGAGCCGCGCTGCGAATCCCGAAAACGGTACGTTCCGCTCCGCCGAGGAGTTGAGGTACATCTACATTAAAGAGCAGGGTTTGAATCCGGACGAACCGGTGATCGCCTACTGCCGCATCGGTGAGCGGAGTAGCCATACCTGGTTCGTGCTGACTTACCTGCTCGGTTTTCCACAGGTGAAGAATTACGATGGAAGTTGGACCGAATGGGGCAACCTTGTCGGCGCCCCGATCGAACGGTGACTGCCCGGAAATGGGAGCGACGTTGAATAAGCAGCCCGAAAAACTGGAGACCGCTTTGTCCGTTCTCGACTCCCTGGACGGAGATGAACGGGTGCAGATGCTCCTGGATTTCTCCGATCGCTTCAAACCGGTCCCTGAAACCGTCGCCAAACGGCCGTTCCCGGAATCAAATCGCGTTCCCTTCTGTGAGTCGGATGCCTTTGTGTGGATGGTTCCGGCCGACGACGGGATCGTCAAGCTTCACTTCGCCGTGGAGAACCCCTCGGGGGTTTCCGCGCGCGCCCTGGCCTACCTGCTCGACCGGACGCTGTCCGGGCTGAGAGCGGAGGAACTGATCAACATCTCCCCGGACATTGTGTCCCGGATTTTCCGCCAGAACATCTCCATGGGCAAAGGGATGGGGCTAATGGCCATGGTGCAGGGCGTCCAAACACTGGCGCGGCGGTTGGTGAATCAGAAAGAGTCATCCACGAATTACACGAACGGACACGAATAAAGGGTGGGGTTGGCCCCCGGCGGGGCGCGATCTTCCGAGTCGCGTCAGAACATCCATGCCTCCCGGGCTACGTGGCTAGTCCGCTTACTCGCTCGCTGGCGCTCGCTGCCGTGCGCGGCTCCTTACGATCTCGCCTGCGCGCGACGTCGCCCAGGCCACGAGCTCTTTTTTGATGACGCCGTGTTGGGGGCCCAAAGCGAAGCGTAAGCGATCACCGTAAGGAGCCGCGCACGGCAGAGGGTGTCGAAAAAGTCGGGGACTGCGCGAAGCGGCTGCTTTCGGGAGCCCCGGACGGGGCTACGCGGCTTTCGCCCCCGGGGCTCCAAAACCTACCTATACTCCGTTCGTCTCCGAACTTTTTCGACACCCTCGGCAGCGAGCGCCCAGCGAGCGAGTAAGCGGACCAGCCACCACGCCCCTGAACCTTTTGCGGAAAAGAGCCGAGCACCGCTACGGGAGGTTTTGCGCGAAAAACGCAAGGCAGGAAAGCCGAGGGTCATTTGCCCTGAAGGGGCAGAGCAAACTCTTGGTTGCGGCTACGCCGCGTCGTGTCCTTCGTGGAGATCCCTTTTCAGTCCGCCGGGAAGACGGCGGCCATTTTTTCCAGATATTCCCATTCCTCCCGGATCTGTCGGGCTGTGATCTCCGGGGCGGCGGCCACTTTGGGAAAACGGCCCTGGCGGCTGAAGTACTCGCCCGGCGGGCTGAATTCCGGCCGCAAGTTGATGCGGTACCGGCGCCCCTCGAAAACTTCATAGAGCGGGAAGAGCCCGGTTGCGACGGCCAGCCGATCCAGTTCCACGCTCTCTTCCGGGTCTGACTTCCATCCGGTGGGGCAGGGGGAATGGATCAACAGGAATCGGAACCCGCGAACTTTGGCCGCGTACTGGACTTTGCGGGTGAAATCGTCGGTGTGGGCGAGTGAGAGTGTGGCGGCGTACGGGACATGGTGGGCGATGATGATCTTCATCATGTCCTTTTTGACCCGACTCTTTCCCGACGGAGTCGTTGTCGTGACTGCGTATTGCGGCGTCGCACTGCTGCGCTGGCCCCCGGTATTGCCGTAAATCTCGTTGTCGTAACAGATGTAAATGATGTCTTCGTCCCGCTCGGCGGCGGCCGAGATGCAGGCTGTACCGATATCATACGTGGCCCCGTCTCCGGCAAAGCAGAGGGTGAGGCCCGGGTCCTTGTTGAGATTCTCGACGATCCGAATACCGCTCGCAACCGCGGCGGCCGAAGCAAAGGTGGTAGCCACGGCCGGCACCCCATACGCGGTTGTCGGAAAAGCACCGGAGGTAACGACCGCGCAACCGGCCGGGACGCAGAGGGTCATCGGCTGACCCGCCAAGGCCCGGCCCAGCCAGTGGAGCGCGAGGGACATCCCGCACCCCGGGCAGTTTGTGTTCCCGGCCCGCAGGACCCGTCGCCCTGGAGTCAGCGGATCAAGGCAGCAGGTTGAATTCTCTTCGGTTTTCATTCGTGTTACTTCGTGTCCTTCGTGGATAACTCTGAGCTCGGCGCTCTCTAAAACATCCGCTCGTAGGCTTTGACTTTCCAGCAAGGCTCTCCCGATTCGCCGCGGCCCAGGAGATCGTCGACGACGTTCTCGACTGCCTGGGGTGTCACGTCGCCGCCCCCGAGGCCCATCAGGTAGTCCTGAAGAATCACCCCCGGGGTATCCAGAAGCGCGCCGCACATCTCCAGCCAGAAAATACCGCCGGATCCCGGGGAGACATTCCTGTCTATGACTCCGACTCGCTTCGCGCCCGTCAGCGCACGGCGAATCATTTCCCGGGGAAATGGCCGGAACAGCTTGATTTTGAGCATTCCGACTTTCTCGCCGGTTTGCCGCCGCCGGTCGACGACGCCACGTACGGTACTGGCGATCGAGTTAGAGGCGACTAGAACCGTTTCGGCGTCCTCCAGACGATAGCCGGCGATGGCACCGTCCGGTCTTCGGCCGAACACCTCCTGGAACTCGTCACGGGCGTCTTCGAGAACGGCAGGTACGCGTTCCATGGCCCCGTGAAGCTCCAGTCGATGCGCGGCCGTATCTTCAGGCGTAACCATAGCCCCCACCATCTGCGGTCGATGGTGATCGAGCCGGTGCGGGACGTGACAAGGGGGGAGGTAGCGATCCACGTCGACTTGTTCCGGGAGATCGACCGGCGCTGATGTGTGCGAAATAATGAATCCGTCGAAGGCAACCATCGCGGGAAGGAGAATCCTCCGGTCTTCCGATACCCGGAACGCGAGGAGGATCGTGTCGACGACCTCCTGGTGGGACTCGCAGTAAAAATGGAGCCAGGCGGTGTCTCGCAGTGCGAGGGTATCGCCCTGGTCCACCCAGATGTTCCAAGGTGGGCCGATCGTCCGATTAACGGCAGCCAGGACGATTGGCAGGCGGCAGAATCCCGCCATAAAGACGTTTTCGGCCATGTACATCAAACCGTTCGAGGAACTGGCCGTAAAAGCCCGGGCGCCGGAAATCGAACCTCCGATGCACATGGCCATGGCGCTGTGCTCTGACTCGACCGCCTGGACTCGGCCCTTGGTGAATCGGAAACCGCGGAGGAACTCCATGATTTCCGTCTGAGGCGTGATCGGATACCCGCCTGCCACGCACCCACGAGCGTTTCTATTGGCTTCGCCTGCGGCCGCCAGCGCATATCCCGCTGCGTAGTTTCCGGTGCAAAACTTGCGCATGATTCCTCGAATATCTAAAGCTGTTCCATCAGAATAACGCCGCGTGGGCACTCAAACGCGCACAGTCCGCATCCCTTGCAGTAGTCATAGTCGAACGCATAGCCGTTGCCCCGGCGAGTGAGCACTCCTTCAGGGCAATTGGCCCGGCAGATGTCGCACCCGGTACACGCACCGCACGTAAAACAGCGCTGGCTTTCCCGAACGGCTGTTTCATGTTCCGGCGATTCCTGGAGCCCCAACCGCACTTCATCGAAGGTTTGCGTCCTTCTGGCCGGCTCACGAAGCCCGCTTCGGGCCTGGGTTTCTTTTTGGAATGCGGTCAAGCGTATGGTTTTGGCCGGGACGACGGGATCCGTCTCCGCCGGAAACAGGTTCTCGCCCGTCAAACTCCGGTGGATGTGCCACGCTGCTTTTCGTCCGCTCCCGATGGCCGCTGCGACTGTTCCCTCGTTGGTCGCAAGGTCTCCTCCGGCGAAAATCGGGGCTTCGGTCAGGCCGAGCAGTCTCTCGCCTTCCCGTACCTCCGAAGCTGCAGGGAAGAGCGAAAGATCGCCCAACTGACCAAGGGCGAGAATCACCCGATCGCACGGCAGCGCCAGGCGCCCTTCTTCCCCTTCCACCGGCACGGGTGTGCGACGTCCCGTTTGATCCGGCTCTCCGAGTCTCATGATCTGGCAGGTCAGCCGCCAGCCGTTCTCGTCTTTCGTAAGGGCGACCGGTCCCAGAAGTTCCTGCAGGAGCACTCCTTCTTCAAGAGCCTCGTCCACTTCTTCTTTGATCGCGGGCATTTCGGCGCGGGTGCGGCGATATACGATACGCACTTGGGAAGCGCCCAGACGGATGGCGGTGCGCGCCGCGTCCACTGCGGTATTGCCGCCCCCGAGCACGATGACGGTTTCACCCTCGAGCGTTATCTCTCCCCTGGCCGCCTCGTCGAGAAAGGCGATTCCCTGCGTGATGCGATCGGGATCGGAGACCCCGAGGGGCAACGTTCGAGCCTCCTGCAGGCCGGTCGCAACGAAGATCGCCGAGAAGCGTTGAGAGAGGCCGAGGAGCTCGGCTTTGCCCACCCTGCAACCCGTCTGCGCGATCACCCCAACATCCAGGATCCGGTCAAGCTCGCGGTCAAGAACCTGACGAGGGAGTCGGTATCCGGGGATGCCCGTGCGGAGGACGCCTCCGAGCTCGGAACCTGCTTCGAAGATGGTCACCCGATAGCCGAGCAGGCCAAGATGGTAGGCGGCCGCCAGACCGGCGGGTCCAGATCCGATCACGGCCAAGGCCTGCTCTCGCTTGGGCTTGCTGGCAGGTGCAGAGGGAGTCGCGTGATCGGCCACGTAGCGTTCAAGTTCCCGGATGTTGACCGGCTCGTCAAGCTCGTTGCGATGGCATGCGTCCATGCACGGCGCCGGGCACACGCGGCCGCATATCGCGGGCAAAGGTGAAGTCCGCCGGAGAATGTCGAGCGCGAGGTCGAGGTTCTTTTCTTTGACGGCGGACAGAAAGCCTCGGACGTCATTCCCGGCCGGACAGCCGTCGTTGCAGGGAGACGTGAAAGATCGCTGACGTGGCTTCTGGCGCGCCCAGGATCCGGTCTGCATCTGGGTCGGCTTGCCTGCCTCGGGATCCAGAATGCTCAAGGTCGTGGCCGTCGGCTGAAGCGGGGGCCGGGCAGCACATTTGCCTGTGGGTAGGTCGACCACTCTCAGCGTGTCATACGCCTGTTTGGCCGATTGGAGATTCGGCCCCACGAACTTAAGTTCCTCCAGCGCCGCCCGGACGGCCTCGAAGGTCTCCCCGAGAACCCGGGCGGTTGCTCCCAGGATCGTCGTGTTGACGATTGGCGTGGTGCGGGTTCCGAGACCACACGATAGCGCGATTGAGTTGGCGTCAATAGTGGCGATTCGATAGCCGGGAAACTCCTGGGCGAAGAAAGCCGGGGGATCCGGGCTATTGAGGACGATCCAGCCGCCTGGCTTGAGCCCGGACGTGATGTGGTCGGTAATGAGTGTACGGTCGAGCACAACCAGGTGGTCGGGCTCGGTTATCTGGTTGCGGCACAGGATCTCCTGGTTGTCCGCGCGAACGAAAGCACGCAGCGGCGCACCAGATCTTTCGGCGGCATAGACGCCAAAGGCCTGGGCATCCTGTCCCTGCAGGAAATACGTCATCGCGATCAGCTTCGCCAGGGTCACTCCGCCCTGGCCTCCGCGACCGAGTATTACTATCTCAATCATGGGCACCCACCTGATCTATCGCTTCCGCAAGGCAGCGAATCAACTCCACCCTCCAGATGGTTTGTCCGGATCACTTCATCAACTCGCCGTTGCCCGTAGGTCATTCTAAACTAAAATCTATCGGTTTTCCGCGTCCAAAATTCTCGCCTTGAAGCGCTGCCAATTAGCGCACTGCCTGCGCCATATCGCCCAAAGCCGTCCAAGGTGCGGTCTGCCGATGGCCGCGTCGCGGGCACTGCGCCGAGACTGAGCTGCCGAGGCGGCTTCGGCACCCGGGGTGCAAGCATGTGGGGACGGAGGCCTGTATGCACAAACGAATCCTGCTGGGAGATGAAGCGGTCGCTAAAGGGGCAATAGATGCTGGAATCAGCGGCGCTTACGCCTACCCTGGCACTCCCTCAACGGAGATTTTCGAGTTCATCCATCGGACCTCTGAGCAGGAGGCCCTGGGGATTCACGCCAAGTGGTCGTGTAACGAGAAGGTGGCGTACGAAGAAGCGTTAGGAATGTCGTATGCAGGAAAACGCGCGCTGGTTTCGTTCAAGCACGTCGGGCTGAACGTGGCGGCTGACCCTTTCATGAACTCGGCAATCTCTGGCGTTTACGGCGGGCTGGTGTTGGTGGTCGCCGACGATCCCTCCATGCACAGTTCGCAGAACGAGCAGGACTCGCGCTTCTACGCCGGCTTTGCCCAGGTCCCATGCTTCGAGCCAGCGGACCAGCAGCAGGCTTACTCGATGGTTCGAGAAGCCTTCGAGATTTCCGAAAAGCTACGGACTCCCGTGATGCTGCGGCTGGTCACACGCCTGGCTCACAGCCGATCTATCGTGACTACTGCCCCGCCGAGGCTTCAGAATAGCGCGAACTACAGCCCCGATCCCTCGACCTGGACTCTTCTCCCGTCCAACGCCCGCAGGGGGTTCGAACGGCTTCTGGACAAGCAGGCCGACTTCCGGCGGATCTCAGCGGAGCATGAGGCGAATCGGCTCGTCATCGGCGCGCCGGGGCGTCCCGGAATCCTCGCCTGCGGCATTGCCCGGGGCTATGTGGAAGAGGCATTGGGCGACAAACTGTGCGACTACAACCTGCTCTTCGTTAATTTCTACCCGATTCCGGTCGACAAGATTTCGAAATTGGCTGAATCAAGCACCGAGATTCTAGTGTTTGAAGACGGAAACCCCTTCGTCGAAAAAACAATCACGGCCGAGGGACTGAACCGGTCGATCCGGGTGAAGGGAAGGCTGACCGGCGATTTGCCAAGGAGCGGGGAACTGACGCCGGACGTGGTCAAGGCAGCCCTCGGCGTGGCGGTCGGTCAGGGGCTGAAAGCCGACGGCGTGGCGGATGTGCTGCGGGCGAGGCCTCCTTTGTTGTGCGATGGATGCCCGCACATCGACACTTACCAGGCGATCCGGAAGGCCACTGGGGACTACGGCGAAGTCAGGGTCCTGGGAGATATCGGCTGCTACACCCTGGGTTACTACAAGCCGCATGAGTCCCTCCACGCCTGCGTCTGCATGGGCGCCAGCATCAGCATGGCTGCCGGTGTGAGCCACGCGGGGATCCGGCCGGTGCTATGTGTGATCGGTGACTCCACCTTCACCCATTCCGGACTGACGCCATTGCTGGATGCAGCCCGCGAGAACACCGACATGACGGTCCTGATTCTGGACAACAGTATTGTCGCGATGACCGGCGGACAGCCAACCATGGTCACCGACCAGAAGCTCCTTGACATGATTGCCGGCATGGGAGTGGACCGGGCACATATCCGGGTGATTCGTCCACTGGCGAAAAACCTCGACGAGAACGTCAAGACCATCCAAGAGGAGCTCGACCATCCCGGTCTTTCGGTCGTGGTTTCCCGGAGAGAATGTGTCACGTACTACAAGGAAATAAAGACAGCGCAGCGATCCCGGGAAGGAGACGAGCAATGAAACAGGATGTGCTTCTATGCGGAGTTGGAGGGCAGGGGATCCTTTCGATCGCATATGTGCTCGACAACTGCGCCCTTGACTCGGGTCTGTTCCTGAAGCAGCCGGAAGTTCATGGAATGGCCCAGCGGGGAGGCGCCGTGCAGGCCCACGTCCGCGTCAGTGACCGCGCCATTCACAGCGATCTCCTTCCGCTCGGCTCGGCCGATCTGCTGCTCTCGCTTGAGCCCTTGGAGGCGCTTCGCTACCTGGATTACCTGTCCCCCGACGCCGGCTGGGTGATCTCGGACGTCACCCCATTCGTCAACATCCCCAACTACCCGGAAACGACGGCGCTCGACCGGGTCCTTCTCGGTCTCCCGCGAGCGATTCTCTTCAACGGAGGTCTGCTTGCTCGAAAAGCAGGGTCGCCCAAGGCTCAAAACATTGTAGCTCTGGGTGTCGCATCCTCCCGGCTGGCCTATCCTGCCCCGCTTTTCGAAAAGCATATCGCGACCCTGTTCGCGGCGAAGAGCGAACGGCTGGTCAATATCAATCTGAACGCTTTCAAGCTGGGGCGGGTTGCCAGCGCGTTCCACTCGCGGCTACTCGCTGCGGGCGTCTCCCCAGAGCTGGTAACAGCCGTGACATGCAGTCTCGATTTCAATCCCTGGCCCGTGCCGGAGAACGTCACCGACGCTTGGCTGCGGTTTTTTGAGTGCCCCGAAGCCCCGGGCCTGGTCCGGCAGATCTTCGGTGCCCGGCAGGTTCTCGCCGTTGATGAGGCAGTGCCCGCCAGGCTTGCAGCGGGAGTGGCGCCGGGAGCGCTTTAGAGCTTCAACCGCTCACAATCACAGGCAAAGCCTCGACCCAGCGCTTTGCGACAATTATCCCCCGGAGCTGGCCGCTCCTTTTTGGAGTCCTTCATGCCCTTTCGGGCACCCGCGATGGATGAAAAGCGGGGAAACAGCTGAGTTGCCTGGTCAGAGCCGCGCACGCAGCGCTTTCCAGCGAAGTAAGCGGGTTCTCTTAGCATATAGGGGGTCGCATCGAGTCAAAGCGAACCCGCTTACTCCGCTGGAAAGCGCTGTGTGCGCGGCTCTGACAAGCTCGCTCGCGGCTGCTCGGTTGTGCGAGATTTAAAACGGCCGTCGCCAGACGTCGCAAACCGCGCGCGTCCGTCCGCTCCCCCTTCTGCCGCCGCACTCCAAAAAGGAGCGTGGACCCCAGCGAGAAGACTGTCTCCCAATCTCCTTGTCTCCTTGTCTCCTTGTCTCCTTGTCTCCCTGTCTCCCTGTCTCCCCGTCTCCCCACCCGGGTTTACAAGGACCCGTCTTTCGTAATACTCTTTCCATTCCTTACCCTGTCCGGACCAGCAGGGGATCATCCAGGAACGAACGAAGATCCGCGGTTTTGCCGCAGGGCGACGCGTCAACAACGGCCTCCCAGAAGGAGACGCGTCGATAACGTGGGTATAGTCAATTAGCGCGGGTGAAGAGACCTATGCCACGAGTACTGTACTTCGATCCCTTCAACGGGGTTGCCGGCGACATGATCCTCGGAGCGTTGATCGATCTTGGTTTGCCGCTGGCCCACCTGCAGGCCGAGATTGGCCGGCTGCACCTCGAGGGCGTTGAACTGGTTGCCGATCGGCTGGAAAGGGGAGGCCTGCAGGGTATCAACTTCCAGGTTCGCGTCGATCACCACGAGCATCAGCACGAGCACGGTCATGCAGGCGATCAGCACCAGGGTCACGCGCGGGACTCCCACGCGCACTCGCACGAACGGAACCTCCCGGAGATCACGAGACTGATCACCGCCAGTGGCCTTGATCCCTGGGTGCAAGCCAACGCGCTCAAAATTTTCTCGCGCCTGGCCGAGGCGGAAGCGACAATCCACGGCCGGAGCCCGAACGAAGTGCATTTCCACGAGGTGGGCGCGGTCGATGCTATTGTCGATATCGTCGGTTCCTGTGTGGGATTCCGGTACTTCGGGATTGACCAGTTCTATACAGCTCCACTGAATCTCGGCGGTGGGACGGTGACCTTCTCTCACGGCACCTGGCCGGTGCCCGCGCCCGCCACCGCGGAGCTCGTCAGGGGGTTCCCCACCAGGTTGGGTGGGATCCAGGCCGAGTTGACCACCCCCACGGGTGCGGCGATAGTGACGACACTCGCGAGCCCGGCCCCAGATTTGCCTTTGATGTCCTTGAGCAAGCAGGCTTTCGGAGCGGGGGATCGGTCCTTCCCGGGCATTCCTAACATGCTAAGATTGCTTCTGGGTGAAACGGCAAGCACTGCTTCCGGTCCTTCACCAGCGGAAGAGGATCAGGTCCTGCTGCTCGAAGCGGCAATTGACGATATGGAGCCGCAGAGCTTCGGCTACTTTCTGGACTTGGCTCTCAAGCAGGGCGCCCTTGATGTCTACTACACCGCGATTCAGATGAAGAAGAATCGGCCGGCCGTCCTCCTGACGCTGTTGTGCGAACCGACCGATCAAGACAGGATGATCGAATTGCTGTTTCGGGAAACCACGACTCTTGGCTTGCGGTACAGCCTGGCGCGCCGAGTCATCCTCCAAAGGGAGACCAGAGAGGTCCATACCGAGGCAGGGACGATTCGCGTCAAGATCGGGAGGTGGCGTGATCGCGTTGTGAACGTTCAGCCCGAGTACGAGGACCTGCGTGAGGCGGCCGAACGCACTGGCCGGCCCCTGAAACTGGTTCGCCAGGATGTTTTGAGCGAGATCGCGAAATTGGGTTTATGAGCAAGACTTTTTTGATCACGACTCCGTTGTACCCCGCTGGCCGGGCACTGAACCTCGGGGACTACTACACAGCCGCTTATGGGGATGCGATAGCCCGTTACAAGCGCACTCTCGGGCAGGAAGTGACCGCTTTGACCGGGACCAACGAGCAAGGCCCGCCGGCTGGCGGGGCAGCACGGCTGCACGCCGCTTGGGCGGAACTTGGAGTGGACTATTCAACCTTCCTCTCCACCGCCGGTCCGGAGCACGAGGCGAGCCTGCTGGATCTGTTCCACAGGATCGAGCGCAGCCGGTTCGTATCCAAGGGCCAATTTTCGGGAGCCTTATGTGCTCGGTGCGAAACCATTTCGACTACCGGAACCTGCTCTGACTGCGGCGGGCCGCTCGAGTCGGTGGCGGAAGAGTGTTATGTCTTCCGTCTCTTCGACTTTCAGGAGAAGTTGATCGGTTTTTATCAGGACAACCCGGATTTCGTCCTGCCGCAGACCCGGATGAACGAAGTTGTCAGTCAGGTTAGAGCGGGGCTGCAGAACATCTGCATCAGCCGGTCCTCGGGAGGCTCGGGCATCAAGGTCCCAGGAAAGGACAAGCAGGCGTTTACGGCCTGGTTCAGCGGTCTGGCAGGGTATCTGACGGGAAGCGGATTCCCGAACCTCGGCCAACACGCCCGGTTTTGGCCTGCCGACGTGCAACTCGTTGGCAGGGAGGCTCTCCGTACCCACGCCATTTACTGGCCGGCCCTCCTGATGGCGGCTGGTCTGGAACCTCCGATTCACATTGTGTGCCAGGGAGCTTGGGAGCCGAACAGGGAATCGGCGTACCTCGCTGGACGGCAATCGGTTCCGGGTGCGGAGGTCGCCGCGGTTTTGCCCGCCGACTACGTCAAGTATTTTCTGCTCAGAGAAATGCCCTTCGGTTCGGATACCTCCTTCTCCTACGAGACCGCTTTAGATCGTGTCAACTCCGATCTCGCGACCGAGTTCATGAACCTCGCCAGTCGAGTTCTCAAGATGATCGAGAATTACTCAGAGAACACTGTTCCCGAATTCGGAGACCTGGAAGCGGCTGACGAGAATCTGCGGAAGTTCTGCGTGGAGACCGTTCAGTTGTACAAGGAAAGTTTCGAGCGGTTGCACGTGAGTCGAGCTCTCGAAACCGTGAGTGAACTTGTCTCGGTGACCGCAAAGTACATCGTCGCAAACGAGCCCTGGGTCCTGGCGCGCGACCGGTCCAAGAAGGAGCGATTGAAGACGATCCTGTACTGTTCGGCCGAAGCTCTGCGTATCGTCTGCGTCATGCTCTGGCCGGTGGTCCCGGCGGGAGCCTCGTCGGTACTGACTTGTCTCCGAGGTGAGGAGGCTTCGCCGCCGGGTGGTTTTGGATGGGGCGAGTTGCGGCCAGGCACCAAAATGGCAAACCTCGGGCCGGTGTTCCCGAGGATCGACCGGCGAAGTTTCGAGAGTCGTTTGGAATTGAGCAGGCAGCGGGAGGGAGCTGTGATGGAACAGGAAAAGCCGGCTGGCAGTGCTGTACCTCAGAATGAGCAGCAGCGGATCAGCATCGAGGATTTTGCCAAGGTGGAGATGAAGGTGGGGAAGATCGTTGCCGCTGAGCGAGTCCCCCAGTCAGAAAAGCTCGTCAAGCTCCAGGTCGATATTGGGAATGAAGTCCGCCAGGTTGTTGCAGGGATCGGCAAAGCTTATACGCCAGAGGCGTTGGTGGGCCGTCAGGTAGTGGTTGTGACCAATCTCAAACCTGCCAAACTCATGGGCCTGGTCTCGGATGGAATGATCGTGGCGGCCTCCCAGGGTGGCGTTCCGGTCCTGGTTGGTTTCACCGAACCGGTTGAGATAGGGGTTCGGCTCAAGTAATGTTCGTCGACTCTCACGCTCATTTGGATTCCGACCGATTCCAACCGGATCTCGAGCAGGTGCTGGCACGGGCGGGCGCGGCGAAGGTGACGGGCATTCTAACGATCGGTTGTCTGGGCTCCGATCCTGGCGTCTCGCAGTCGATCCTCGCTCTGACTGCGCGTGAACGGATCTGGGGAGCCTTCGGAATCCACCCGCATGATGCCCGCTTTTTCTCGGACACCCTTCTGGCATCGCTGCGGGAACTGCTGGCGCATCCCAAGATCGTTGGGTTCGGGGAAATCGGGCTCGACTATCACTACGATTTTTCTACTCCAGAGCAGCAGTTGCACGCCTTTCGAGAACAGTTGCGGGCAGCCCGGGAAGCGGACAAGCCGGTGATCATCCACATGCGCGAGGCGGAATCAGACACCTTCCGAATTCTGGAGGAGGAAATGAAAGCGGGGCCGATCCGGGGCGTCTTTCATTGTTTCTCTTCTGACACCCGTTCCGCGAAGTGGGCACTGGAGCTCGGTTTCTTCCTGTCTTTCGGAGGAATTCTCTCTTTTAAGACCGCTGAGGAGCTCAGGGAAATTGCCCGCCATGTGCCTGGTGATCGCTATTTGATTGAGACCGATTGCCCCTATCTGGCCCCCGTTCCATTCCGTGGTCGGCGGAACGAGCCGGCCTATGTTGCCCGCGTGGCCGAGGTGTTGGCAGAGGTCAGGGGCATCGGGGTCGAGGTGATTGCCAGCGAGAGCACGCACAACTTTAAGAGCCTGTTCGGCGTGGTCGTTTGAGCGGTTCTCACCGGGATTTTCGGTTGCCAGGTACAGCCCGGGTGCCTGGTGGCCCCGCAGGTTCCTTTGAACGGTGCCTTTACGGTACGCTATAGTAGCTCGGAAGCGGCATGAACATAGCCAATCCATCGGTTCTGACTGCAAGAGGTATATTCAAGCTGGTCGAGCAGGAGCTCGCGCTGGTCGAGGCGGAGACTCTTCAGCGGTCGGCTTCATCCATCGACCTGATCACTAAGATCAACGGGTACATTCACTCGAGCGGCGGCAAACGAGTTCGTCCGGCATTGCTTCTGCTTACTTCGAAGATGTGCGGGTACGGTGGGGATTCAGCTGTGAGCCTGGGCAGTGTCGTGGAGATGATTCATGTTGCGACACTGGTTCACGACGACATCATCGATCACGCCTCTGTTAGAAGAGGACGACCCTCGGTCAATGCCGAGTGGGGGAATCCCATTACTGTTCTGATCGGCGACTGGCTGTACATGACTGCTTTCAGTGTCGCCCTCGAACTGCGCGACTTTCGGGTGCTGGACATTCTGATCGATGTCACCCGGCGGATGATAGAAGGCGAGCTGATGCAGCTTGATCGAAACGGCCGCCTGGACATCTCCCCGGACGAGCAACTCGATATTTGCCTTCACAAGACCGCCTATCTTTTTGCCGGTTGCGCCCGCCTTGGCGGCGTGCTGGCCGGCGTGGATGCGCCGAGGGAAAAGCAGTTGCGTGATTACGGAACCGCGCTGGGCATGGCCTTTCAGTTGATCGACGATGTCCTCGACTATACATCCAGCCAGCAGGCCATGGGCAAGCCGGTGCTCAAGGATCTCGAGGAAGGCCGAGTCACCCTGCCCCTGACGTACGTCCTCGAAAAGGCGAGGCCTTCAGACCGCGAGGCGGTACGCCGAATCGTCAACGAGAAGATTTTCACTGAAGAGAACAAGCAGGTCATCCTGCGGCTGGTGCAGCGGTACGGCGCAGTTGAGCAGGTCCGGAATCTTGCAGAGGATTATGCCCGCCAAGCCTGGAGTTGCCTGGCCGGTTTCCCGGATTCGGTCTACCGGGACGCCCTTCTTCGAATCCCCGATTTCATCACGAACCGCGACCACTGAACCCGCCGATTTCGGATTGCGGATTTCGGATTGCGGATTTAGAAGATAGCAGGCAGTCTCACTCCCTTTATTGCAGTACGCACCGGGCAGCCTGCTTATTCCCAATCTGCAGTCGGTAGTCACCCAATCCGCAATCCGCAATCCGAAATCCGCAATCCCTAAGTGGGCGGTTTGATATCCTCGACCACGATCGGATCCGTCGAAACCGGCATGCTTGGCTTCGCCTCAGGTTCCGTCGTCGGGGTGCCAGGCGCAGGCTGGTAAGTGGTTTCGAAATCGTGGGCGGGGATGTCCTTCATTGCCTGGCCCATGAAGTCGATCCAGATCGGCAGCGCTAGTGTGGCGCCGAAAACGCGGTTCCCCAGCGGTTTCTTCTCGTCCCGCCCGGCCCAGACCCCTGCCGTTATTTCCGGGATAAACCCGACGAACCAACTGTCGGTGAAATCATTGGTGGTGCCGGTTTTACCACCCATCGGGCGCTTGAATTGATCCCCGGCCAGGTGGACTGCCGTGGCCGCTGTCCCGCGCTGGACAACCTCCTTCAACATGAAGACCATCTTGCCCGCCGTATCGGGGGAAATGACCTCGTCAATGCGGTTACGATGCTCCTCGAGGGTAACGCCGTTGTAGTCCTCGACTCTCTTGATGAAGTAGGGTTCAGCACGCACCCCGCCGTTGGGGAACGTGGAAAAGGCCGATGTAATCTCGAGTAAGGTCACTTCTCCCGCGCCAAGGCAAACCGGAAGATACGGGGGGAACTTCCTCTGCACACCGAATCGGTGGGCGACGTCGATGATCCGCTGTATGCCGAGTGCGTTGGCCAGTCTCACGGTAGGGACGTTCCTGGACTGGTACAGGGCCTGCTGGATCATGATGAGGCCTTTGTACTCCTCGTCCTCATTGGTGGGTGCCCAGACTCGACCGAGGCCGTCGGTGAAGCTCACGGGGGCATCCAGCACGGGATCGAACGGCGAGTATCCGCTCTCCATGGCGGCGACGTAGGTGAACGGTTTGAAGATCGAGCCGGGCTGCCTGAGCGCTTGCGTGGCGCGGTTGAATTCGCTCAACTGGAAATCAAATCCCCCAACCATGGCTTTGATCGCCCCGGTGCGGTTTTCTAACGCGATGAGCGAGGCCTGCGCTTCCGGGATCCGGTCCAGGCTAACCTGCATGGTTCGCTCGTTGCGGTTGATCTTTTCGATCAGGAACATTGCCACGTCACCGGCCTTGAGGACTTGGCTCACCTTCTTAAGCCCCGTCCAGGCAACGCTTTCGGGACCGAGCAGGGCCGTGAATCGTCCAAGTTTCACCTGGGCCTGCTGGGCCGTCGAGTCTACAACGATGCCGGGTACGGTCTGGCCTTCGAGGAACACCTGGCTCCAGGCTGGATGGCTGTAAGTCGCCGGAACCCGCCCGCGTTCCACCGGTCCGTTCCAGCGTCGGCGCTGGCGGTCGAACTTCCGCAGTCCTTCTCGGATGGCGCGGTTTGCTTCCACCTGCATCTCAAAATCGACGGTCGTGTAGATCTTGAGCCCGCTCTTCCAGATCTCGTCGGTCGTGTGCTTCTGTTCCAGATACTGACGTACCCACTCGACGAAATAAGGTGCCGGGCTCTGATCGAAAAAGCTCCCCTGCACGATCAGAGGCTCCTTGCTCGCTTTTTCGAGCGAAGCCTTGTCGATGAACCCTTCTGCATACATCCGGCTCAGGATGTAGTTGCGCCGGCTCAGGGCCTGCTTGGGCCTGTTGATCGGCGAATAGCCCTCCGGCCGTTGAATCAATCCGGCCAGGGTAGCGGCTTCGGCAAGTGAGAGCTGATTGAGAGTCTTGCGAAAGTAGAAATCGGAGGCAGCCGCCAGCCCATACGTCCCATGGCCCATCGTGATCTGATTGCAGTAGAACGCAAAGATCTGCTCCTTCGAGTAGTTCTTCTCGATCTCGATCGCATAGAGCATGTCGGTGATTTTTCTCTTCAGGGTCCGATCCATGCTCGTGAACTGCAGCTTGCTCAGCTGCATCGTGAGGGTGGAAAAGCCCTTCCTCTCCCCCAGAAAGACGTCGCGCAACACGGTGATCATGGCTCGCCGGAAATCGATTCCCGCATGCCGGAAGAACTTGGCATCCTCGGCTGCGAGCACAGCCTCCTTCACGACCTTGGGGATCTGGTCGTAACTCACGAGGATGCGCTTCTCCATCGCGAACTGCCCGAGCACCCGCCCATCGTCGGCATACACGTAGGAAACAATGTTGGGGCGTGTTTTCGGCAGTTGATCAACCCGGGGCAGGTCGATGGCGTAGCCGAAGACCAATCCTACAAGGGCGCCAAGCACGGCAACTGCAAGAATCGCCAGAGCATAGGTGACCCAAAAAATGGAGTGCCTCTTGTTCCGGGCTGGTGACTTCTTCATCGAGGCTATTCTACACCATGGACACTGGCAGTTTGGGAGGCCAGTGACCACTGACAACTGACCGCTGACAACTGCCGACTGACGACTGACAGCCGTCGGAAGTTGCTCGTCCCATCAAGCGGTCGACTGGCAGTCGGTTGTGAGCGGTCAGTCGTCAGTTGTGTTCCGCAAATGTCACAATGATCACTAGTTTCAAGATCAGACTGAGTATAATGGGTGGCCATGAAAAGAGCTTGTTTGTCGCTTCTCTCGCTGGTCATTTTGGTCACCGGCGTCGCACTTTACGCCCAGGAGGCGGATGCGCCCAAGTTGCAGCAGGTGGCAATGCTCGCCGCCGACGCCTCTCGAGACGAAACCACACTGACGGTCGATGTCGCCACCGGTATCACGGTGGATAGGGATCTGGTTATTGAGTCGCGAGACGGCAAGTCCAAAGAGACGGTGATGGCCAAACACGTTTATGGCAACAGCGTGATTCTGCATTCGAAACTGAAGAACCGGTTTCTGGCAGGTGCGAAACTCTATCAATAGGCAGTGGGGTGGGTTTACTTGTCCTCACCCTGGGAATCGGCTGAAGCCTGATCCTGCTCGTCGTGAATTGTCGTCAGCTTGACGACTTCGTAGCGCTTGATTCCGCCTGGCGTCTGGATTCGGACCTCGTCGCCTTCCTCGTGGCCCATCAAACTCCGCCCGATCGGCGAGCTCGTCGAGATCAACCCGTTCGGGGCGTCCGCCTCCTCACTGGTCACCAGCCTGTACGTGATCTCTTTGTCCATGTCCAAGTCCAGCAGGACGACGGTTGAACCGTAGGATATCTTTCCAATCGGGATCTTGCTGAGGTTCACCATGGCGAGTTTCGACATGCGAGCACGCAGTTGAGCCAACTGCGACTGCACATAGGACTGGCGTTCCTTGGCCGTCTGGTATTCGGAGTTCTCGCGAAGGTCGCCATGCTCCAAAGCCTTCTTGAAGGCCTTCGGCAGTTCCTCTTTCAACTCCCGGTCGAGTTTACGTATCTCGTCTTCGAGTCGTTTCTTTGCGTCGATCAAAAGCCTGCCGCCTCACTTGCCAGTTGCAGTAAAGGTCCGGGATAAAGCCCCAGACACAGGGTCCCAACGAGCATTATAGCAATGGCGATTCCAACGGGTACAGGGACCTGGACAAGGGACGCGTCCGGACCTGGTTCCCGCATGTACATCAAGACGATGACTCTCAGATAGTAATACAAGCCGATCGCCGACGCGAGAAGGGCGACGACGACCAGCCAGTAGAGATGGGATTGAATTGCAGCGGAAAACAGGAACAGCTTGCCCATGAAACCCGCGGTCGCCGGAATCCCGGCGAGCGAAAGCAGGAAGACCGTCAAGCAGGCGGCCAGAAAGGGGTGACTCTGCCCGACTCCGCGGAAGTCTTCGAGCCCAACCCGACGTTCTCCTTCCCCCCCGATCAACTGCACCACCGCGAAGGCGCCCAGCGTCATGAGGGCGTATGAACCGAGATAGAACAGCAGGGCCTGCACTCCCGACTCGTTGCGAGCGACCAGACCCACCAGCAGGTAGCCGGCGTGGGCGATCGATGAGTAAGCGAGCATGCGCTTAATATTCGTCTGGCTCAAAGCGACGATGTTGCCGACTAACATCGTTAGAAAAGCAGAGACCCACAGTACAGTCTGCCAGTGATCGCCCAGTCCCGGGAGAACCTGGTGAAGGATCCGGACGAAGGCGAGAAACGCAGCCGCCTTGGAGCTCACAGCAAGGTGGGCGGTCACCGGGATCGGCGCGCCTTCATAAACGTCCGGGGTCCAGACGTGGAACGGAACCAGCGCTGCCTTGAAACCGAAGCCGACCACCAGCAGGCCAAGGCCCAGCAGCAGAGCCACAAAACGGTCGGCACCTTCCACCGCGTGAGCCATTGCCGAGTACTTCAAGGAGCCGGTCGCACCGTAAATAAAAGCGATGCCGTACAGGAGAAAAGCCGTCGAAAGCGATCCGAGGAGAAAATACTTGAGCGCCGATTCACCCGACTTAACATCGTGTCGTCTGAACCCGGCGAGGACATACGTCGCAATCGACAGGATCTCCAGGCCAAGGAAGGTGAGGATCAGATCCGCACTGAGGGCCATCAGCGACATGCCTACGGTGGCGAACAGCAACAGCGCGAAGAATTCCGCGTGCGGAAGCTTGTCCCGGTCCAGGTAATTGATCGCCACCAGCCCAACCGACCCGGACGAAAAAAAGAACAGCAGCCTGCAGAACAAGCCGAACCTGTCCTGAAAAATCATGCCGAAGAAAGTCGGTGCCGCGGGGCGGAAGAACAGCGTGGCCGAGACAATCGCGAGCAGGATGCCGATCAAGGCCACGTACCCAAGGAATCGCTGGCTGCGGGCCGGGACAACCACCGCGGCGAGCATGATCGCCATTCCAAAGAGACTGAGGATGATCTCCGGCAGAACTGCGAGGTAATTAATGTCCACGTTGTTCGACCCTGAAGATTTGCGACTCGCGAGCTGTATCGACTCTCTCGATTACTTTTTGCACGGAGACGTCCAGTTTCCGGATGAAGCTGGTTGAATAGACACCCATCCAGACAGCCAACAAAACGAGCGGAATGAGCAGGGCGATCTCTCGCCGATCGAGGTCCAGCAGCTTCCGGTTGCTGTCGTGTGTCACCTGACCGAGAAACATCCTCTGGTACATCCAGAGCATGTAAACGGCCGACAGGATCATCGTGAGCGCTGCCAGGGCCGCCTGGGCAGTACTTTGGAGGAAGGTTCCCTGCAGGATCAGGAACTCCCCGACGAATCCATTCAGCCCAGGCAGACCGATGCTGCTTAATAGCATGATCATGAAAAAAACCGAGTAGACGGGCATTACGTGCGCCAGGCCACCGAAGTCGGCAATGGCACGCGTGTGCCGGCGGTCGTAAATCATGCCGACCAGCAAGAACAGAGCCCCAGTCGAGATGCCGTGATTGAGCATCTGGTACGTGGCCCCCTCGATGGCGGGCAAATTGAATGCGAAGATGCCGAGCACGACCAGTCCCAGGTGACTGACCGAGGAGTAGGCAACCAGCTTCTTCACGTCCGGCTGGACCATGGCGACCAGGGCACCGTAGATGACCCCGATAATTGCCAGCACGGCAATGTAGGGTGCGAACGACAATGAGGCCTGCGGGAAAAGCGGCAGGCAGAACCGCAACAGGCCATAGGTTCCCATCTTGAGGAGCACACCGGCCAGGATGACCGATCCCGCGGTCGGCGCCTCCACGTGCGCATCCGGCAGCCAGGTGTGAAAGGGGAACAACGGCACCTTGATGGCGAAGGCCAGGAAGAAAGCCAGGAAGAGCAAGTGCTCCACGGTGGGCGAAAACCGTATCTGTCCGGCGGCCAGCCGATCCACGATTCCGACGAGGTCAAAAGACTCCGCTTTGTTGTAGAAATATAGGGTGATTATGCCGGCCAGCATCAGAAGAGAGCCGGACATCGTGTAAATGAAGAACTTGACCGCCGCGTAAATGCGTCGTTCGCCGCCCCAGATCCCGATGAGGAAGTACATCGGAAGGAGCATCACCTCCCAGAAGACGTAGAACAGGATCAGGTCGAGGGAGACGAACACCCCCAACATTCCGGTTTCGAGGAGGAGCATGGAAACCATGTACCACTTCAGGTTCTTGGTAATGCTCCAACTGCCGAGCACCGCCAAGGGCATCAGGAATGTCGTCAGCAGCACAAGGAGCAGGCTGATCCCGTCGATTCCCACATGGTAAGCGACATTGATTCCGCCTGCCCGAAACCAGGGGACGTTCTCGACGTACTGCATGTCTGCGCCGGTGGAATCGAACCAGACGAAAAGAAAGACCGAGATCAGGAAGCCGGCAACGGTCACGACCATGGCGGTCAGACGCACGAGCCTCGCATTCTCGCGGGGCAAAAGCGCCAGAAGTCCGGCCCCGAGGGTCGGGATGAGAAGGAGAATAGTGAGGAGTTTCCCGTCAAACATGACCTATGCCGCGCCCATGTAGTAGTAAAGGAATATGAGGATAGCCCCGACCAGCACCCAGGCAGCATAACTCCTGGTGTAGCCCGTCTGGATCTTTCGAAGCGAGCCGCTCCAGTATTGAATGAGTCCTCCTGTCCCGTTCACCATGCCGTCGATCATCCCGTTATCAATCTGCCGCCAGAGGATGAGGTTCGAGAGCCGCTCGATCGGGTGTACGATGAGCGAGTCGTAAATCTCGTCGACGTAGAATTTCCGTTCTGCAGCCCGGTACAGCCCGTAGACTCGACTCGCAACCCGCGCCGGCAACTCGCGGTCTCTGACATAAGCCAGATAGGCCAGACTCATGCCGCCGAGTGCCACCAGCGAGGTGACGATCGTCAGCGCGATCTCCAGCGCGTGACTGCCGTGTTCGGCCGCGTGCGGGGCGAGACGATATTGAAAGGAGGGTTCCAGGTACGATTCGAGATAGTTCGGCCCCAGATAGGCGGGGAGCCCAATCAGGCCGCCGACCAGGGACAGAACGGCCAGGATGACCAGGGGGACCGTGATTCCCAACGAGGGCTCGTGCACTTCATGAGCCGGGCCGTGTTCCACCCCGTGTGATTCCTCGACGCGCGCGTGTTCGTGGCCCTCGCTGGGGGAGGCCGGCCCTTCACCGTGAAAAGCCAGGAACATGAGGCGGAACATGTAGAAGGCCGTGAGGGCCGCGACGAGCAGGCCGATTATCCAGAGGATCGGGTGCCCGTTTGGCAGGCTGAATGCATTCCACAGGATCTCGTCCTTGGAAAAGAACCCAGACAGGAAGGGAAAGCCGGAGATCGCAAGCGTCCCGATCCACATTGTGTAGAAGGTCACGGGAAGATAGCGCCTCAATCCGCCCATGCGGAACAGGTTCTGTTCGTGATGAAGAGCGAGGATCACGCTGCCGGAGCCGAGGAACAGCAGTGCCTTGAAGAAAGCGTGCGTGGTCAGGTGGAAGATCCCGGCCCCAAAGGCGCCGACTCCGACGGCTAGAAACATGTACCCCAGCTGGCTGACCGTGGAGTAGGCAAGCACGCGCTTGATGTCCGTCTGGACCAGGGCGATGCAGGCGGCCAGCAAAGCAGTGGCGGTACCGATAACCGCTACGATGAGCAGTGTTTCCGGGGCGCGGCTGTAAAGGGCTGCCGAGCGGGCAATCATGTAGACCCCGGCGGTAACCATCGTGGCCGCATGGATAAGCGCGCTGACGGGTGTGGGGCCCTCCATTGCGTCGGGCAGCCAGACGTACAACGGGATTTGTGCGCTCTTTCCAGTCGCGCCGACGAACAGAAGCAGGGTGATCACCGAGAGAATGCCGAAACCGGCTTCAGCGGAGCCGAACTGGTCGTTCACCTGCTCGAAGACCGACAGGTATTCGAAGCTGCCGAAGGTTCGGAAAATCAGAAAGGCGCCGAGAATGAAGCCGACGTCTCCAATCCGGTTGACGATGAAGGCCTTCTTTGCCGCGTCTCCGGCGCTCTTTCGTTCAAAATAGTAGCCGATCAGCAGGTAGGAACAGAGTCCGACGCCCTCCCAACCGACAAACATCAGGATGTAATTGTCGGCGAGGACGAGCACGCTCATCATGAAGATGAACAGGTTCAGGTAGGAGAAGTAACGGTAATAGCCGCCCTCTCCGGCCATGTAGAGCGTCGAATAAACGTGAATCAGGAACCCGACGCCGGTGACGATCAGGATCATCACGCTGGCGAGGGGATCAAAAAGAAACGAGCACTTGACCTCGAGCTCCCCGGATTGAATCCAGGTGAACAGCTCATGAGAAATCAGCCGTTCCGGACCCGCTGGAATCTGGAGCAGCTGACGGAAGGCAAGCGCCGACCAGATGAAAGAGGCTCCGATGGCGCCGCACGCGATCAGGGCCACGAGACGCGCGGGCAGGCGTTTCCCGAGGAGCCCGTTGACCACCGCGCCGAAAAGCGGGAAGAGAATCGCGATCCAAAAGAAATCAAGCATGGGCTACCACTTCATCTCGTTGACCTGGTCGATATCCACGGTATTCTTTCGCCGCGCGAGAACGACGATGAGTGCCAATCCTACTGCTGCCTCAGCCGCCGCGACAGTCATGACAAAGAAGACGAAAATCTGCCCTTCCATCTGGTTCAGGTAGCGGGAGAAGGCCAGAAACGTCACGTTCACCGCATTGAGCATCAGTTCGATGCACATGAACATGGTTATGACGTTGCGACGGGTCAGAACGCCGACCAGGCCGATGGTGAACAGAATTGCACTGAGAACCAGGTAATGAGTTGTCGGAACCATAACGGTATCAGTCGTTTCGTTTCGCCAGGACCACCGCGCCGAGTATGGCAACCAGAATCAGGATCGACGTTGCCTCGAACGGCAAAACATAGTCTTGAAACAGGAGCCGTCCGACATCCTGCACCGAGCCCTGAACGGCCGCTTCACGGCTGGCCTCTCTGGCGGGCTTCATGAAATCCGGGAAAGCCTGAAGCAGAAGAAGCGCGAAGAATACGGCGAGCGGGATAGCCCAGTACGAGAGCTGTTGCAGGCCTTTTCCCTTAAAGAACTCGGATTCGGGATCGAGCAGCATGATCACGAAAACAAACAGGACCATGATTGCGCCCGCATAGACAATGATTTGCACGGCTGCGATGAATTGGGACCCGAGTTGAAAGAAGAGGCCGGCCACTGCGGCGAGGCAGACGATCAGCGACAGAGCACTGTACACGGCACGCTTGTGGAGGACTACCAGCACGGCAGAGCTGACCGCGAGGGTAGCCAGGATGTAGAAGACGAAGTGTTCCACCTGCAAGTACCTGAAATAGACTGCCTTCCCGCCGATACCGTAACTAGAGATGTTAGTTGACCCCCCCGGGCATGTCAAGGCGGGCTCGGGAGCGGCTAAGTTGCAGCGCCTTACGCTCCACGTTATGATCTTGAGGCTGCTTCCTCGCACATGGGCAGTTGTCCAGGTGATCAAATGGAGAATGGAGAAATCGGTATCATTCTGAACGGAGAATCGACGACGGTAACGCCGGGAGCCTCCTTGGCTCGTTTGATCGAGATTCTGGGCCTCAATCCCGGTCAGGTCGCGATCGAGGTGAACCGAGAGATCATCAGGCGGGAGCAGTGGAATGAGTGCCTGCTGAAATCCGGGGACCGGGTCGAAGTGGTGCATTTTGTCGGTGGAGGAGAATCGAATGTCTGAGGACAGGTTTGTCATTGGAGGCCGGGCTTTCAGGTCCAGGCTGCTGGTCGGCACTGGAAAGTACCCGGATTTCGAAACTATGCGCCGGGCGCACGAGGCAAGTGGGACGGACATAGTCACTGTCGCCGTCCGAAGAGTCAATTTGAATGAGCGCGGCTCTCAGTCGCTGTTCGCTTACATCGATACCAACAGGCTCATGATTCTGCCCAACACGGCTGGCTGCTACACTGCCGACGACGCCATCCGTTATGCTCGGCTGGGCCGGGAAGCAGGGCTCTCCAACTTCGTGAAGCTCGAGGTAATCGGCGACGAGAAGACGCTGTTCCCCGACAACGAGGCATTGCTCCAGGCGACCCGAGTCCTTGCTAAAGAGGGGTTCATTGTTCTCCCGTACACCAACGACGATCCGGTCGCGTGCAAGAAACTGGAGGAAGCGGGTGCCGCCGCAGTCATGCCTCTCGGAGCTCCGATTGGCTCGGGCCTCGGCATTCAGAACCCGAACAATATCCGTATTATCGTCGACCAGTCGAAAGTACCCGTTATCGTCGATGCGGGAGTTGGAACAGCTTCCGACGCTGCCATTGCGATGGAGCTTGGAGCCGCGGGAGTCCTTATGAATACCGGAATCGCGGGGGCGAAGGACCCGGTCTCAATGGCGAAGGCGATGAAGCTGGCGGTTGAAGCCGGCCGTATAGCTTTCCGGGCGGGTCGTATTCCGAAGAAGCAGTACGCTGCGGCTAGCAGCCCCAGCCAAGGCATGCTTGCGAGATGAATTTGTCTGAGGATGACGAAAATAGAGAGGAAGCCGAATGAAGACGGTTCACGTCAAGCTCGGTGCCCGGAGCTACGACATCCTGATTGCCTCAGGATTGCTTAACTCCATTTCAGGGTGTTTCGAGACCTATAACATGAGGCGACGGTTGTTCCTCGTCGCCAATCCGAAGGTGTTCAAACTCTACGGGGAAGATCTCACCGCCAACCTCGGCGCGGCTGGTTTTCAGGTCACCCAGATCCTGATTCCCGACGGAGAGAAATACAAGAGTCTCCAGACCCTGGAAAACATCTACACATACCTGATTGCGCAAGGGGCGGATCGGCAGTCCGCGATTGTAGCTCTGGGCGGAGGAGTAACCGGTGACCTGGCCGGGTTCGCCGCCGCGACCTTCCATCGCGGGATTCCCTACGTTCAGATTCCGACGACGTTGCTCGCACAGGTAGACAGCTCGGTTGGCGGCAAAACAGGCGTCAATCATTCCCTCGGCAAGAACCTCATCGGGGCCTTCTACCAGCCGAATCTGGTCTGCATTGATGTTGAGACCCTCAACTCTCTTCCTGAACGGGAACTACAGTCCGGTCTTTACGAGGCATTGAAGTATGGCCTGATTTACGATTCGGCTTTCTACGAGTATTTTGAGTCCCATCTGGAAGAGATCAAGGCCCGGGTTCCCGAAGCGATCGAATCGGTAATCAGCCGGTGTTGCGAGATCAAGGCAGAAATCACGTCGATTGATGAGAGCGAGGCGGATCTCAGGCGAATCCTGAACTTCGGGCACACGTTCGCTCACGCGATTGAGGCGGCAGCCGGATATGCGGGGATTACGCACGGTGAGGCCGTCGCCTACGGGATGATCGCGGCCATCCGGTTGTCGAGGGAGAAGGGTTACCTGGACGATTCCACTGCCGAGCGCCTGGTTCGCTGCATTTCTTCGGTCGGACCTTTGCCGCCGATTAACTGTTTGTCCGCGGACGACGTCTTTGAGGCGATGGCACGGGACAAGAAGCGGCAACATGATCAGATCAACTTTGTGCTGCTCAGGGAAATCGGAAAAACGACTGTCGAGAGCAATATCAAGGAAGAGAGCCTGAGGGCGATTTGGTTGAGCCTGGCCATCCCCCAAGAGGGTCAGAAGATCGGTTGACCGTCAGCAAGGAGCCGGAACGCATTCGCTCGATGTTCGGTGCGATTGCCCATCGGTACGACCTGCTCAATCATCTTCTGTCTTTTTCCATCGATCGTTATTGGCGCCGAAAAGTTCTGGGGAAGTTGCGGAAGCGATTGGATCCCGGTTCCCTGGTTTTGGACCTGTGCACCGGAACCGGGGATCTGGCGCTGGTGCTGGCGACGCGCTACCGGGTTGTCGGCTCGGACTTCGCGCACCCCATGCTGACCCTAGCGCGGGAAAAGACCCGCAAGAAACTGGCCGCGGTGGAACTCTGCGAGGGGGACGCGTTGGCGCTGCCCTTCCGGGAAGGCTCTTTTGGTGCAGTGACGATCGCTTTCGGTCTTCGTAACCTCGCTGACTACGGGGCGGGGCTTGCCGAGATGTATCGGGTTCTGCGGCCGGGAGGGGCGCTGGCGGTCCTCGAATTTTCCAAGCCCAGGATGCGGGTGTACCGCGATGTCTACCTTTTTTATTTTCGACGGATTCTCCCCAAGGTTGGAGAACTGATTTCCGGGCGGGCGGGCGCCTATTCGTACCTTTACCAGAGTGTGTCGGAATTTCTGGAAGAGCCGCAAATGCGGCTCTTACTCAGGCAGGCGGGTTTTGACAATATCAGCCAGTACCGACTGACCGGCGGTATTGCGACTCTGCACCTTTCCTCCAAACCGGGGAATAGCGCAAATCCTCCATCGCCTGCCTGAGCAGCACTTGCGGGTGAACTAGCGGTTCTCTTTGGGAGCTGCTTCTCCCGCCGAGGCCGGCAATGCCTCGAGGGAAGCCGGGTCCGGAAGCTCACCGATCATATCAACAATGGCTGCATGCTCAAGACCCGCGTCCTGGGCTTCCTTCTGCAGACGATCGATGATCTTCTGGGCTTCGGCGACCTCGGTTTTGTTCTTCTCTAACTCCTGTCGGGTCGCCTCCATCTGCTGCTGAAGCAGGTCCTGAGTGCTGCCATCATCCTCGCGGTAGAAGGAGTTGAGCAGGTTGTTCAGCTTCAGTTGGAGGACGAGTCCTCGGTTGACGGCGTTCTTGTAGTTCATGCGCGCTTCCTCAAACGCACTCGTCCAGAACGCCATATCCTTTACTTTTGCTTCCGGCTGCCCCTCGCCTTCCGCGCCCTCGCCCGTCTTCTGGTCCTTCCCCTTGTTGTCGGCCTTCGCGGCGTCGCCCTCTTCTTCGGCTTCGTCTGACTTGCTGATGCTGACCGGTGCATTCTGGTACCTGGCCAGGTCGGCGTTGGTGATCAGCCGTGCCGGCTTTTCGGTCTTCGCCTTGCGTTCTCGGGCCTCTTTGGAGAGGTCGGCCAGAGACGGTTGGTCCTTGCTGCTTTGCCCGAACGACCAGCCAGTCATGAGCAGAAGCAGGCACAGGAAGACTTTCATAAAAGAACCTCCGATAGCCGCATTATACGGCTATCCGGACATTTCGGAAAACAAAATGCGCCAGCCGAGTTGGGTCGGGGGCAGCCAACTGAGTGCTTCATCCGCCAATGCCGCATCGAACTCGATCGCTGCGGTGTCGGCGAGATGGCAACGCACAGGGCGGTGAACGAGTTCAGTCCGGCGGAAATCAACGTCTGAAATCCACACGGCGCCACGCACCCGCCCTTGACCCACCAGCGAAAGCCGGCCCTGGCCCAGGTGCAGAAGCAGCCCTTCAACGGTACCCGACAAATTAAAATTCCCTTCGGTAATCAGAACACCGCGCACGGAGCCGCTGAAGTCCCCCCCACCGCGAGCCAGCACGATTCCAGGGCCGTTCCCGTCTGTGAAGTCTGGGAGGTTATCCGCGAAATGCGACCAGAATCGAGGTGAAAAGAGAGCTCTGTGGCGTTTTGAGGCCAGGTACTCTACGGTCAGGTCGCGAATTGACGGGGTCAAATCCGCGCCCGAGAACCGATCGCCGGGCAGGGCGCTCATTGAGCTTTTCAGTGTCTCAGCCAGGACACCGGTAGAGACGACGCCAACCGCAGGAAACGTCCCTCCGTCGATGGAGCAATCTTCCCCCTCCAGAGTCAGTTCCGCCTCGTCGGCGAAGATCGTCAAGGCGGCATGCGGGGCAAATTCCCGCTGCTGCCGGAACACCGCTTCCACCAGGCAGGCGCTGTTGCGGGCTCCGCCGAGTATCTGGCGCTCTGGAACAATCCCTACGCTTCTGACGACCACGATGCCGTCTTCGTCCTGCCCCGGGGATTCGTCCGCATTGTTCGAGAACTTCAATGCAAAATACCCGGGAGCGGAGCGGCATGCGCCGTCCAGGAGCGGAACGCCTTCCCATGCGGGAACTCCATCATCGCTCCTCGGGCGCCATTGGTCGGGCCTGATCCTCCTCGCCTGTTCCAGCGACAAAGGACTCCTCCAGCCTGGGCCAGTCCCCTGGAACTGCCTATCGACTCCGGTGAGAAGATGCGGGATGAACAGGCTGGGAAGCACGCAACGGGCGTACTCGATGCCATTGGCTGCCATAACCAGGCTGGCCAGCTGACTCTCGAACTCGGCTGCGTTCTGCCCCTGGTTCACAAGGGCCAGACTGAGCGCTACGGCCAGTGAAAGGAGCAGGCTCAGCAGCAGCACAACCAGAACCAGGGCGAAGCCGCCGTTTGATACCGAGCCAAGTCGGTCCCGCAGTCTCATGGGGCCTCCGAAAAGAGGTTCTTCCTGAAGTTCCATGCGTAAAACTTCACTGTCGTCTGGTCGATGACCGGCGGAGTCTTCATAAGCAAGGTCCGCCGGTCGACCTGGCCGGAGAGCGTCACCTGGATGACCGGGAGTTCCTCGATGCCGAATTGAAGCTGGCTGATATTCTTGAGCACCGGCTGAAAGGTTCCCTGGTTACTCCTGACCTGCATGTCGGATCCGTTTCTGCGAACTGAAATCGATTCATAACTCTGTGTCAGCGTGTTGTCCGGAAAGCCGAGGGGCCCGTCGATATCGGACTGAATGTCCAACTGCCCCGCATCTCCCCCAACTCCGATCCCGCCCGATCGAAATCGGTTGTTGCCTGCGGGGAGAATCCATCGGGCGAGGAGCAGGGGAGCAGCCGACAAATTGGCCTCCTTTTCCTGGAGCAGGTTGAGGTTCCAGGTAAGCGACTGAAAGCGGTCAACCAGGCCGGCCGCCGCCACGAAGGCGATCAGGAAGATCACCATCGAGAGGAGAGTCTCGACAAGGGTCACGCCACTCGCTCTATTTCTCGGCACGCAGCACCTCCCATCGCCGACCGTAACTGTTTGTGAGGACCAATCGTCGCAATGGACGGCGGCCTGGAATCGGCACGAATGCCTCTCCTTTGTTTCCGCTCGCCAGAAAATCAGCCGCCTGGTTCCACATCCGGACGCTGTTCACCCGGGAATCGAGAACCCGGCGGTGCGCGCGAACCGCGTGGCTTGCAAGTCCCATAAGGGCCAGGGCCGCAATGGTGAGGATGAGGACCGCCCACATGGCCTCGAGAAGGGTGAACCCGTTTCTCGCCCGTCTGTGGGACTCCTCGGTAATCAGCCGATTTCCCATCGCACCCTCCCTGAAACGGAGACGACGATTCGGATCCGGCCGCTCGAATTTGCGACCGTAAACGAGCCGGCGGGTGCGGCCCCGCCTCTGGAGTAGAAGACCACCGGGCGCGCAGGGGCGTTGGCGAATTCCACCCCGGCTGGGAAGACCCGCCACTCGATCGTGTCTCCCGTCTCCAGGACTGCATAGGCTAGCCGGTCGGGTCTGACGATGATTGAAACCGGGAGGTTTGACGAGATTGCTCGAATCCTCGCCCGATTCAGGTCGGAAACCATGATCTGGCCTGCTGCCTGAAGATCGGCCGCCCGCTGAAAGCTGGTTAGTGATGTGATTCCCAGACCTGCAAAGATCGCCAGGAGCATGCAGGTGATTGTGACCTCAAGATAGCTCGTTCCTCGTTCGTTCATAACTGACCTCACACTAGCTACTAACGCTCGAGTCGAAAAAAATACGAAGAAAAGTGAGGGGAAAGGCAAGATTTTTTCAAAAAAGCAGGCAGCAGGCAGCGGGCAGGGGGCAGAAGGCGGCGGGCAGCGGGCAGCAGTTGCATCTGGGCCGCGGGGCGAGCAGGAAGCCCGGGCAGAAAAGTCTGACGGATTGCGCCCGGCAGTTGCTGCTACGAGAGCCCCGGACGGGGCGATAGAGTCGGGTCGCCGTTCTTTCGCCCCATCCGGGGCTCCCCGCCACGTACCCTCCACCCCGGGCTCCCTCACCCCGAAAACGGGGTTCGGTCACCCGGGGCTACGCAGCTTTTCGCCCCATCCGGGGCTCCAAGAGCCTGCCCGTAGTCCGATCCTCCTCCGCACTGTTTCGACACCTCGGTCGTGTGCAGCACGGGCAGGCAGAGGGCGGCGGGTGCCTACTGGGGACAGTGATCTCTGGTAGTGAGGTCCCCAGCGGGACAGTGATCTTTTGGTAAGTGGACGTTTGACTGGGCGGTCCTGCCGGGGGAGAATCCGATCCTTCTAGTGTCGTGTTTGGTAAATGACTTACGGTTCAGTTCCTGCCTTCGGAGGTCCGTAGGACCGGCACGTCTATAGAAACCGGCCATCAGAACAGAACCAAGGTCCGTAGGACTGACACGTGGACAGCCGCGCCATACAGCTTCACGTGTCGGTCCTACGGACCTTAGCCCCCTTGTTATGGCCGGTTTCTATAGACTTGCCGGTCCCACGGACCTGAGAGAAGGGATGGGTGGACGTTTGACAAAAGGTCACCTTCTGCCTTCTGCCGCTGCCTTCTGCCTGCTGCCTGCTGCCTTCTGCCCGCTGTCTCTTCTATTCCTCAACGTCGATCCTGCGCGCGTCAGTTTCGGAGTCGGTTTCGATGCGGATGATGATGGCGCCAGGCACTTCGAAGGGCAGCTTGTCGGCCCACTCAATGATGACGGTCGAGTCCCCCGCGAGAAGTTCCTCAATCCCTATGGAATAGAGGTCCCGAATTGTCTCCAGACGATAGAGGTCGACATGAACCAAGGAGCCCCGCTCGCACGGGTAGTGATTGACCAGGGTGAAGGAGGGGCTGTGAACAGAGGACGAATCGAGAACCCCGAGACCCGAGGCAATCCCGCGGGTTAGAACCGTTTTCCCGACGCCCAGCCCCCCGTGCAGCAGGATGGTCACCGGTCCGGTGAGCCGGGCTCCGATTGCCCGGCCGATCTCGAATGTCTCGGGCTCGCTGTTGGAAACGTGACGCGACATCATTCTAGAAAAGAAATCAGTGGCCCCTGTGCATCTCCGTGCCGGATTTCCTGGAACGCGACACCAAGATGATCGATCACGTCCCCGGCGAGGAGCGATTCCGGACCGGACACTCGGGCGGCCTGGTCCCCGGCGGTGGCGTGGAGGAAGATCCCGAGGGCGACAGCGGAGGTCAGTTGCCCTCGTTCGGTCGCTTTCACGGCTGCGTACTGCCCGACCAGCGAGGTGAGGATTCCGGTGAGCGTGTCGCCCATTCCCGCCGTCGCCATTCCGGGGTTCCCGCGCGGACAGACGAGGACCCGGCCGTCCGGCGCGGCGAGCAGGGTTCGGAAGCCTTTGAGGACCACCCACAGCTCATGTTCGGTCGCGAATGCCCGCGAGCAGCCGATAGGGTCTTCAGTGATACGGGAAGCAGGGAGCCCGGTCAGCCGAGAGAATTCGCCCGGGTGCGGAGTCAACACCAGGGGCTGGCCGGATTCATTCCGGAGAGCTTCAGCGGCGCCTTCAAACGCGTTCAGTCCGTCTGCATCGAGAATCACCGGGACGGGAGAGCCGGCTACGAGACGTCGCACGAACTCGGCGGTCTCCGGAACCCGGCTGATTCCAGGCCCGATACCGACCGCGTCCCGTTCCCGCAGTTCCTCCAGAAGCCCGGGGAGTCCGTCGAGGGCGAATGTTCCTTCCTCGGTGGCAGGCAGTCCGGCTGTCATTATTTCCGGTCTAGCGCCGGCAACCAGGTCCTGTACGCTGGCCGGCACGCAGGCTGTCACGAGTCCGGAACCGGTTCGCAGAGCGGCTGTGGCGCTCAGTATGATTGCGCCGGCCTTCCCCGGGGCGCCGCCCACCACGGCGACATGCCCCATCGTCCCCTTGTGGGCGCTGATCGGGCGCGAGGGAATCGCTTCCCGGGCGGTCTGCACATCCATTCTCTCGACAAAAAAAGTCTCATCCTCGAGGAGTTGTTCGGGGCTGCCGATTGGTGCAACCACCAGTTCTCCCAGTGCCTCCTGATCCGCATTGAGGACGTGGGCCCGCTTCGGAGCGGTAAAGGTCACTGTAAGGTGAGCGCGAACAGTGAGATTGCCACCGGTGCAGGAGTCGGAAGGCATTCCCGACGGGATATCGACGGCCAGCACGAACGCTGGAGAGCGGTTGATTGATTCGATCGCCTGGCGGTACAGGCCTTCCGGAGGTTTGCTCAGCCCGGTGCCCAGAATCGCGTCCACGATTATGTCGCTTTGTTGAAGGATCGAGTCGGCTCGCTCCCAGTCCGCCGCCGTGGCGATCTCCGTGATCGCCAGACCGGACTTCTGCACAATTTCCAGGTTGGTCCGGGCATCCCCTGGCACCTCCGCGACTCGCGCGAGCAGGAAAAATGCAGGCTTGATTCCGCGTTGCATCAACTGGCGGGCAAGTGCTGCTCCGTCTCCCCCGTTGTTCCCCTTTCCGGCTACGATCGCGATTCGCCGGCGATCAAGGTCGGCAAAATGCTGCTCGAGTGCGCGGAAGAGTTGAACGGAAGCATTTTCCATCAGGAGAAGGCTCGGGATTCCGAACCGCTCGGTACTCACCCGATCAACTTGTCTCATCTGTTCGGCGGTGAGGATTTTCATCATAGGAGCATGACACCCCGTCATTCCAGAAAGGCGAGGCGCGCTTCGAACCGTCTGCGGCGTGCTTCGATTGTCATGCCGCGGGTATCGTTGAGCACTGAAACATCTTGCCGTTTTTCTCGTCTAAATTCGAGACGATACCAGACAATCGATCTGAAGGAAAGAAGCTCGAATAGCCTATAATAGGGTTAGGTTGGAGGATCATATATGTGGATTAGAAAGCATTTAGTATCAGGAGTCTGCACGGCCCTCGTGCTCCTCTTTACCGTCGGCGCGGGATACGCGGACCGGAAGCACGCCGACGTCGACAAGATTGGCAACAGGGACATCAACGGGCGGATTGCAGGAATTTTCCCGAATTTTGTCTCTCTGGAGAAGGAAATACAGATTGGGGCGCAGTACGCCGAGATGTTTGAGCAGACGGCCCGGCTCGTCGAAGACCCCGTGGTGGTCGAGTACGTGGACAAGGTCGGTCAGGAGATAGTCAAGAACTCCGACGCGAAGGTCCCGTTTGTCATCAAAGTCGTGGATACCGACGAAGTGAACGCATTCGCGCTGCCCGGCGGCTATTTCTATGTCAACAAGGGGCTGATTCTCGAGGCGGATAACGAAAGCGAACTGGCGGGCGTCATGGCTCACGAAATTGCCCACGTCACCGCGCGCCACGCGACTGAACGCATGACCAAGGCTCAGTTGCTGCAGTTTGGCGCCTTGCCTTTGTTGTTTGTGGGCGGCTACTGGACCCAGATGGCCATGCAGAACGGCTTGGGTATGGGGCTTTCCCTGGCGGTCCTCGGTATCACGCGAAAGTCGGAGGCCGAGGCCGACCAACTGGGAACGCAGTATGCGTGGAACACCGGGTATGATCCCGCCGGTTTCATCAGTTTCTTTGAGAAGCTGCAGGCCAAGGAGAAGAACAAGCCGGGCTCAATGGCCAGCTTCTGGCGAACTCACCCGACTCTCGAAAACCGCATCGAGGCAGTCCAGACCGAAATCTCGCAGTTGCCGCAGAAGGATGAGTACGTCGTGACCACGTCGGATTTCGACCGGGTAAAGGCGCGGCTCATCCAGATCGACAACAAACTGCTGGCTCCGGGTCAGGGCGGGCAATCCGGTTCGACCAAGCGGCCGACTCTCAAGAGAAAGACCAACACGGATCGCACCGAGTCCGAAAAGCCGACGCTCAAGAAGGACGGGACACCCACCAATCGCCCGACGCTGAAGCGCGATTCGGATCCTGACAAGACCGAGGACGAAGGCGAAACCCCGCCGCCGGCCAAGGACGACGGCAAGAAAGACAACCCGAACTGAGTCGATCCTATTCGATCCTCCTTCCGGTCATCCGGATGGGACTTCCGCACGGCAACGTGCGGGAGTCCCGAATTCACTCGATCATCCTCCTGGTCCCACGCCGGCTCTACAGCATCTGGTCCGCCGACAGACCCGCCCGTTCTGTTTGATTGCAAATTCCTGCATTCCTTGAAACAATTCCAACTCCATTTTCGTACAGAAACGGCAAGCGAACATTAGTCGCTTGTTGTGCAAATCAAGAGTCTTGGAGATCGTATGAAAACCTCAGGAATAATGATGATCAGCGCTTTGCTCGTCTTGGGCTTCATTCTTGTACCGGTTGTCGCCCAGCAGACTCCCCAACCAGCTGCCACTGAGCCGAGTGCTCAGATGACAGCTGAACAGGCCGCCCCGGTTCAGGTGCCCGAATCCTACATCGAACGAACCAAGAAACAGGGCGCTTTTCTCGACATGACCCTCAAGGATGCGATTCGGTTGGCGTTGACGAACAACCTCGAAATCGCGATCGAGGATTACAACGAGGACCTGAACAGACAGCGGATCATCGGGACTCGGGGCTTCTATGATCCGAAGCTGACTTTCAGTTTTGGCTGGCAAGAGACCCAACGCCCTTCGACTAACATCCTCGATGCCGGGTCGGGCGTGCCGGTGACCGAAGGCAGTGGCTTGACCTTCAACACCCAACTGCAACAGCAAGTGCCGGGGGGCGGGGCTTTCACGCTTAATTTCAATAACGACCGGTCGTCTACCAACAGCACCTTCCAGACGTTCAACCCCGGGGTCAACAGCCAGATGGACTTCCGGTTCAGTCAGCCGATTCTCAAAGGATTCCGGCAGACCTCGACCGAGCGACAGCTGAAGATCCTCAACCTTGACCAGAAGATCGCGGACAGCGTGTTCGAAGAACGGGTGTCGACGATTGTTCAGCAGGTTGAGAACCAGTACTGGGAGCTCGTATACGCAATCGAGAACCACGAGACCCGCCGTCAGGCGATGGAGTTGGCCATCGTCCAGCATCGGAACAACCAGAAGCGGGTGGAAATCGGAGTGATGGCGCCGATTGAAATAACCAAGTCCCGGGCAGCCGTGGCGAATTCCGAACAGGACATGATCACTTCGGAAGTCGGCATCATCGAAGCCCAGAACAATCTGAAGCGGCTTTTGGCTCCCGATCCCAAGGCGAGCATCTGGAACCTGAGCGTCATCCCGACCGACCTGCCGCAGATGAAAGACCTTTCGCTGACCTTGGATCAAGCGATCGAGAAAGCGCTTCAGGCGAGACCGGAGCTTGCGCAGGCCCGCTACAGGATGGAACAGAACGAGGTGGACCGGGCTTATTACAAGAACCAGGGCAAACCGGCGGTAAACCTTACGGCCCGTATGTGGAACGTCGGATCGGCTGGAGATGTATACAAGGATATCTATGTCGACACCGACGGCGACGGTATTCCGGAGACCCGAACCAAGGAATTGGATGTGAACCACCCCCTGTCTGGCAGGTGGGGGAACTCGCTGGGACAGGTCTTCGGGTTTGATTACATCAACTACCAGTTCGGCGTGACCATCGAAATGCCCTTCCGCAACCGGGTTGCTGAGGCAGAGCGGGCTCAAGTCGTGATCAACGAGCGTCAGCTGATGAGCCGGATGAAGAATACCCAGCAGACCGTGATGGTCGACGTTCGCAACGCCTACGAGAGTATCTTCACCCGGCGGAAGGGATGGGAAACCTCCAAGGTGGCCCGGCAACTGTCCGAAGAACAGCTCGCCGGCGAGAACAAGCGGTTCGAGGCTGGTCTGTCGACCAACTTCGAGGTTCTCGAGTACCAGAGGCAGCTGGCCGACGCCAAAGTGCGAGAGCTGCGCGCCCTGATCGATTACCAGGGGGCGCTCACTTCTCTGCAGAAGGCGATGTACACCATCATCGACGAGAGTGACATCGTGGTGGCTCGCGGACAGAACGGCACCGCCAAGTAGTTTTCCGACCACAATGACGGACACGGACAGATGTCGGCTGGCCCGGCCAAGCGGGCAAGCCGCTTCTGTTCGTGTCGTCTCTTCCTGCTTTCCTTTCGGTTTGCTCTCTCCCGCCTCCACCCCTTGCGTCAAATCACCCACGGAGTTGGCTGCTCAACGGCATTTGCCTCAAACACCCAGGGCTGTCTTCCAGGAAGGCCCGTCTTTAGGCCTCCAGCGCCTCCCCATGGTCGGCATGGGGTTTGCAATAAAGCAGTGCGAACAGCGAAAGGAAGACACCGTCGAGATAAAACGGTCTGACAATCGGAGGCCGGAAGGTGTATTATCAAACACTTTTACTGGTCCGGGTTTCGCATTGAAAATACGTAACAACAGTGGGGAACGGTATGAATAGAAAACAAGTGACAATCGACGGCAACGAAGCTGCCGGTTATGTGGCGCACAAGACCAACGAGGTCATTGCCATTTACCCGATCACGCCGTCATCGGCAATGGGCGAGTATGCCGACCAGAACTCTGCGACGGGAAAAAAGAACATATGGGGAACAATCCCGTACGTGCAGGAAATGCAGAGCGAAGGTGGGGCAGCCGGAGCGGTTCACGGCGCCTTGCAGACAGGCGCGCTGACCACCACCTTTACCTCCTCGCAGGGACTTCTCCTGATGATCCCGAACATGTTCAAGATCGCCGGTGAGCTCACCTCGACGGTTTTCCATGTCGCGGCTCGAACGATAGCCACGCATTGTCTATCGATCTTCGGCGATCACAGCGACGTCATGTCGGTTCGATCGACCGGGTGGGCGCAACTGGCCTCGGGATCGACCCAGGAAATCATGGATTTTGCGCTGATCGCGCAAGCTGCGACCCTCGAATCCCGGGTGCCGTTTATTCATTTCTTCGACGGATTCCGCAGTTCCCATGAAATCGCGAAGATCGAGGAACTGGATGACGAGACGATGCGGGAGATGTTGCCGGACGATTTGATTCTGGCCCATCGAGCCCGGGCGCTCTCTCCGGATCATCCGGTCATCCGCGGCACCGCCCAGAATCCCGACGTCTTTTTCCAAGGCCGGGAAGCCGCCAATCCGTACTACGTGGCCTGCCCTGGAATCGTCCAGAAGGTCATGGACAAGTTTGCCGGACTGGTGGGTCGTCAGTACACGTTGTTTGATTATGTTGGCGCGCCGGATGCGGAGAACGTGATCGTGCTGATGGGTTCCGGCGCGGAAGTCGCTCATGAAACCGTCGACTATCTGCTTGCTCAGGGCAAGAAAGTCGGAATCCTCAAGGTCCGACTGTACCGGCCGTTCTCGATCGGGCATTTCATCGCTGCCCTGCCCAAGACCGTCAAGACTTTGACCGTGCTGGATCGGACCAAGGAGCCGGGAAGTCCTGGCGATCCGCTTTACCTGGACGTCGTGAACGCGCTGGCAGAGACCTCTTTCAACGGCGCCGGGAAGCCGGCCGTGCTGGCTGGAAGGTATGGGCTCTCCTCGAAGGAATTCACCCCGGCGATGGTCAAAGGAGTTTTTGAAAACGCCGAGAAAGCCCATCCGAAGAACCATTTTGTGGTCGGAATCGTCGATGACGTCACTCACACAAGCATCGACTATGATCCCGACTTCTCGACTGAGCCGTCCGACGTGGTCCGCTCGATGTTCTTCGGTCTCGGTTCGGATGGAACCGTGGGCGCCAACAAGAACTCCATTAAGATCATTGCGGAAGGCACGCCCTACTTCGGGCAGGGCTACTTCGTTCTGGATTCGAAGAAAGCCGGTTCCGTGACCGTCTCGCACCTGCGTTTCGGCCCGCGACAGATCCGGTCCTCCTATCTCATTACGAAGTCCAACTTCGTCGGCTGTCACCAGTTCGTTTTCATGGAGAAGTACGACGTCCTGAAGAACCTCGTCGAAGGCGGAACCTTCCTGCTCAACTGCCCTTACGGCCCGGACGAGGTTTGGGACAAGCTGCCCTGCACGGCCCAGCGTCAACTGATCGAGAAGAAGATCAAGTTCTACGCAATCAATGCCTATGAAGTCGCCCGAAAGGCGAACCTGGGTGTGCGTATCAACACGATCATGCAGACTTGCTTCTTCGCTATTTCGGGCGTGCTTCCCCGCGAGGAGGCCATCGCCGCGATCAAGGATTCGATCCTCCGCAGCTACGGCAAGCGCGGCGAAGAAGTCGTCAAAATGAACTTCAACGCCGTCGACCAGGCTCTGGCAAACATGTACGAGGTCAAGGTCCCCGAATCCGTTTCGGCCACCTTCGACCTGCGGCCGGCTGTTCCTGCCGAGGCGCCCGAGTTCGTCCAGAACCTGACAGGGATGATCATCGCCGGCAAAGGCGACGACCTTCCGGTAAGTGCTTTCCCGGTTGACGGGACCTTCCCGACTGGAACCACTCAATGGGAGCGCCGGAACATTGCGCAGGAGATCCCGGTGTGGGAACCGGACATCTGCATCCAGTGCGGCAAGTGCGCCCTGGTCTGTCCTCATGCCACCATCCGGTTGAAGGTGTACGAACCGGCACTGGCCGAGGCGGCACCCGCCACTTTCAAGTCAGTCAACGCGAAGGATCGTGAGTTCGCGGGGATGAAGTACACCATCCAGGTGGCACCGGAAGACTGCACAGGCTGCGGAGTCTGCGTGGATGTCTGCCCTGCGAAGAGCAAGACCGAGACCAAGGTCAAGGCCATCAACATGAAGGCCCAGGCGCCCCTTCGCGAGCCCGAGAGCGCCAACTGGGACTTCTTCAAGAGCCTCCCGGAAGTGGACCGCAGCAAGCTGCGACCGAGTCTTGTCCGGCACAGTCAGCTTCTCCAGCCTCTGTTCGAGTTCTCCGGAGCATGCGCAGGGTGCGGCGAGACGCCCTATCTGAAGCTGATGACCCAGTTGTTTGGCGATCGTGCCGTATGCGCCAACGCCACCGGCTGTTCATCGATCTACGGCGCCAATCTGCCGACCACGCCCTACGCTATGAACAAAGAAGGAAGAGGCCCAGCCTGGTCGAACTCCTTGTTCGAGGACGCGGCCGAGTTTGGTCTTGGATTCCGCCTCTCAATCGACAAGCAGGCGGAATATGCCCGCGAGCTGGTCAAGCGGCTTGAATCGGTCGTTGGAACGGAGCTGGTTAACGAGATCCTCGAATGCCAGCAGCAGGATGAGACCGAGATTTTCGCCCAGCGGTGCCGGGTCATCCTTCTGCGGGAGAAGATCGAAAAACTGCAGTCGAGCGAAGCCAGGCAGTTGACCTCGCTCGCCGACCTGCTGGTCAAGAAGAGCGTCTGGATCATCGGCGGTGACGGGTGGGCCTACGACATCGGCTACGGCGGGTTGGACCACGTTCTGGCCTCCGGCCGAAATGTTAACGTCCTGGTTCTGGACACTGAGGTCTACTCGAATACGGGTGGCCAGGCCTCGAAGTCGACTCCCCGCGGAGCGGTTGCCAAGTTCGCATTTGGCGGCAAGCCCTTGGCCAAGAAGGACCTTGGGTTGATGGCGATGAGCTACGGCAACGTCTACGTCGCGAGCGTCGCCTTCGGCGCAAAGGATGAGCACACATTGCGTGCTTTCCTCGAGGCGGAGGCCTATAACGGTCCTTCCATAATCATCGCGTACTCTCACTGCATTGCTCACGGCATCGACATGGAAAAGGCGCTCGACGAGCAGAAGGCCGCTGTCGATTCGGGATACTGGCCGCTTTATCGGTACAACCCGACACTCGTTCTTGAAGGCAAGAACCCGCTGCAGCTGGATTCCCGACAAGCGAAGATCCCCGTTTCCGAGTACTGCTATCGAGAGAATCGATTCAAGATGTTGACCAAGAGCAAGCCGGAAGAGGCAAAGCGCCTGATCACCCTGGCCCAGCAAGACGTCAACCAGCGCCGCCGGTTCTACGAGCATCTGGCTGCCATGTCCTTCTCGACCGACGAAGGGCAGAAGTAGACGACAAGCACGGACTCCGAGGGGGCACGGACCTGCGTGCCCCCGAAGCCCACAAAAAAGGATGGAATAGCCATGGATCTGAGAACTACATATCTTGGGCTGACGTTGAAGAACCCGCTGGTCCCCTCTGCGTCAAGCCTCTCTCAAAAGCTGGACAACCTGCGCCTGATGGAAGATGCTGGTGCCGCCGCCGTCGTCTGCTACTCGCTGTTCGAGGAGGAGATCATCCACGACAGCCTGGAATTGAATGATCGGCTCAACCAGGGAACGGAAAGCTTCTTTGAAGCGACCAGCTACTTCCCCGAACCTGAAAACTTCTTCGTTGGACCTGAAAGCTACCTGGAGCACATCCGCAACGCCAAGAAAGCATTGAGCATCCCGGTCATAGGGAGCTTGAATGGATCCTCTGAGGGCGGCTGGGTTCGGTACGCCAAGCTGATTCAGGAGGCAGGCGCCGACGCCCTCGAATTGAACATCTACTTTCTCCCGACGGATCTTTCCGGGTCGGCGGAGAAGACTGAGCGTCTGTACCTCGACATCCTGAAGGCCGTAAAAAGCCAGGTGACGATCCCGGTCGCGGTTAAGATGAGCCCCTTCTTCAGTTCCCTGGCAGGAATGGCCAGGCGGCTGGAGGAGGCAGGAGCAAACGGCTTGGTCCTGTTCAACCGGTTTCTACCAGCCTGACATCGATTTGGAAAGCCTAGAGGTGGTGCCCAACGTCCTCCTGAGCACACCCCAGGCACTGCGTCTGCCCCTGCGCTGGATCGCGATCCTTTCCAAAAGACTCAATCTCAGCCTTGCCGCCACGAGCGGCATCCACAGCTCGGATGACGTCATCAAGATGCTGCTGGTTGGGGCCAATGTCACGATGATGTGCTCGGCTCTCTACAAGAACGGAATCGGCCACATTAAGAATGTGCTCGCCGACGTGACCTCCTGGCTCTCGGAGCGCGAATACGAGTCGCTGCAACAGATGCAGGGGAGCATGAGTCAGGCGTCAGCCGCAAACCCGGCAGCCTTCGAACGCGCCAACTACATGAAGGCGCTTCGCACCTACCGGGGCTAATCGACAGCGCATCTCGCAGAAACAAAAAGGCCAGGGTAACCGGATCATTTCCGGGACCCTGGCCTTTTTTTGTCGACTCGCCCGCCTTGAGCAGTCAGTTGTCAGTGGTCAGTTCTTACCGCACCCTCCGCACCCTGGTGGGAGGTGTCTGGATCTCGTTCTTCCTCTGCCCCAGGTGATAGCCGGCGGCAAACACTGCCACGATGCCGATGACGTGTACGAAGATAAAAGCTGCTGGTGATAAATCCATACCTCGGGTGTCTCCGTTATTGGTACTGCCGGTTAAGATGTAACTAACAATTTATCACATTAGCGGTTAACACCGAATCGGGGCTCAGACGCGACTCCCTCATTGTTCCCTGCCCGACGCTCAGGACTTCTACGCCTTGCTATACTGTTCAGGACGAATTATTTGGAGAAGGACGGATTGTGGCAGAACGACTGATCAATATAGAACGCGGGGAACGCGGGGCTCTGAGCCCGGTTCAGCAGGCCACCTGTCACCTGCTCGAGCGTTTGCAGCGGGATTTGAACGAGCAGATCGGGGCCCTGGGTTTGGATTCGTCAGCGCCTGTTCAGAAGGCCATCCAGCAGGTTGTTGCCCGTTACAGCAGCGTTGTCTGCGAAGAGAAGCCGGAGGTCGAGAGTCTGCGCCGCGTCCAGAGCGAACTGCAGTCGGCCATCGCGCGGAACGAGCAATTCCTGGCTCATATCCTCAAGGAATCGGCGGATGCGATCATCAGCGTGGACGCGAAGGGCCGAATCATCCTCTGGAACAAGGGCGCGGAGAGCTATTTTCGGCTACCGGGAAGACGAGATCGTGGGGCACGGGATACAGCGACTGGTGACATCGTCACGCGACTATGAGCTGCGCCAGATCGAGGAACAGACGCGCCGCGCCGGGGCGGTGAACAACCGGCTGACCCAATGGCGGACGCGCGAAGGCAAGTCCATTCAAGTCATCCTCACCAGCACGGCCGTACGGGATGAGAACGGCGATTACACAGGGTGCTCCTTCGTCATCAAGGATGTAACCAGGCAACGCGAAATGGAGGAGCTCGTGCGCCAGGCCGAGCACTTCTCGGCAATCGGCAGGCTGGCGGCAGGATTGGCTCACGAGATCAAGAATCCGCTGGCCGGGTATCCAGGGGGCCATAGAGGTGATCCGGGATCGAACCACGCGGCCAGTTGGAACAGGACATCCTGTCCGAGGTCCTTTGCGAGGTCGCGCGGATCGATAAGATCGTCCGAGACCTGCTCAATTACGCCAAGCCGAAGACGCCGGAGTTGAAGCCCATCTGTCTTGATCCGATCGTTCGGCACGTAACCAGCCTGCTCCAGGAGTCGGGCGGACGCGAGGTCAGGTTCGTCATCGATGGCAAGAAGGAAGACAGGGCGGTCAGGGTCAATGGCGATGAGAATTACCTCGAGCAGGTGATGATGAATCTCCTGTTGAACTCGCTCGAGGCCATGAATCGGTCGGGCGTCATCCGGATCTCCTTCAAAGCCGACGATGAGACCCTTCAAATCCGAATTCACGACAGCGGTCCGGGCATTCCGATCGGATTGCAGGGGAAGATTTTCGATCCGTTCTTCACAACCAAGCAATCGGGGACAGGGCTGGGGCTAGCCACCTGTCAGCGAATCATGCACGAGCACGGGGGAGCCGTGATCCTGGACACCGATGTCAAGAAAGGCGCGGCCTTCGTTCTGAAGCTGCCGCGCGAACAGAAGGGACGATGAGAACAAGGACCGTTTTGGTTGTCGACGATGAAAACCTGGTGAGATGGTCGCTCCGCCAGAAGCTGGAGTCGGCCGGCTACAACGTGCTCGAGGCTGAGAACGCGGCAGCTGCCATGGCCCAGTTCCAGGAGTACATGCCGGACCTCGTCACGCTTGATATTCGCCTTCCGGACGCAAACGGGCTCAAGGTCCTGCTGGACATGAAAAGGCAGTCGCCCGCGCTTCCGATCATCATGATCACCGCCTATGGCGCGGTTGACGATGCCGTGAAGGCCCTGCAGATCGGGGCCTATGACTTCCTCGAGAAACCCATCAATTTCGAGAGACTGCTCCATTCCATCGAAAACGCCGTCGAGACCACCGTCCTGAGGACCGAGGTCGAGCGGAGCAAAAAGGAGCAGCAGGAGGCATGGTCCATCGACCGCATCGTCGGTAAGTCGCCCGCCCATCAACGACGTAAAGGAACTGATCCGCAAGGTGGCCGACAGCGAGGCAAACACGATCCTCATTCAGGGAGAAAGCGGAACCGGGAAAGACATGGTCGCCAAGGCGCTGCATTTTCAAAGCCGGCGGGGCAGGCAGCCGCTCATGGTTTTGAATTGTGCCGCGATTCCTGAACAACTGTTGGAAAATGAGCTTTTCGGCCACGAGAGAGGTGCTTTCACAGACGCGAAAACAATTAAGAAAGGCCTGTTCGAGCTGGCCGACGGCGGGACGGTCTTCTTCGACGAAATCAGCGAGATGTACCTCAACCTGCAGGCCAAGCTCCTGCGGGTCCTGGAAGACCAGACCTTCCGGAGGATCGGCGGGCATCAAGGACATCAATACCGATGTCCGGGTCGTCTGCGCCAGCAACAAGGACCTGGAGAAGATGGTCCGGGAAGGGCAGTTTCGGGAGGATCTCTTTTATCGTCTCTCGGTGATCCCGATCGTCATGCCCCCGTTGCGCGATCGCAAGGAGGACATACCGGTCCTCGTTGAGCATTTCATCATCGACTACAACGCCCGGTTCAAGAAGGCGATCGCCGGGATCACGCCGAAAGCCCTGAAGATCCTGCTCAATTACGACTGGCCGGGCAACGTTCGGGAGTTGCGAAATGTGATCGAGCGCGCAATCATCCTTCAGGATGAGGGCTTGATTGACGTCGACCTTCTGCCTCTCCGGATCTCCGAGTTCTCAGGGGAGGGCGTTGATCTTCCGGGCGCCGGTCTTGCGATCCCTTCCCAGGGAATCGACCTCTACCAGGTGGAAAAGGAGCTGATCAGGCAGGCGCTCATGAAAGCACGTGGGAATCAAACCCAGGCGTCCGCGCTTGCTCTCGATCAGCCGCGATACACTGCGGTACAAAATGAAGAAGTACAGTCTGGGCAAGCAACACGAGCTGGTCGGCGGCTAATCCTCATCGAACAGGACGCAGGGGAGTGGCGCGGGAAGGTCGGGCAGATAGCCGGAATAGAAATCATGGAGGCGGGTCAGCCAGACTTTGCTCATATCGGTGGCGGGATAGCGGAACGTGCGCAGCATGTGGTAGAGCATGCCCATGTAGACCATGAAGTTCTGCGGGTCGCTTGTCTCGTCCATGTCCGGGAACGAGTAGACGAGCTCGATCGAATTCTGCGGATCGTCCTGCCTGAAGTAGAAATCCAGCATTTCCTCGACGCTTGACGCGTGCTCCACCTGAGGGAAGAAAAAGGACGTAAAAAGGATCGGTTTGGCTCGTCCGAACAGCTCGACAAGCGTTCGCCGGTGTTTGGTCCAAAGGCCCTTGAAGGCAAGGCGCTCGGTCTTTCCCCAGATGCCCAGGCCGACGGAGAACAGGCAGGTCATGGCCGGCATGATTGACAGTTTCAAATGGAGCCCGGCCGCATCGGAATCGTCTTTGTAGGGATTCGGCTCCTGCCGGTCGACGAAATATGTCCGATCGGGAAAGAACTCCAGGGTGGCGACGGTGCTGGTGATCCGGTAACGAAACTGATTCAGGTCACGAAAATCGGGATCGAAGACCTCGGCCGGCTCGATGACGACGCTTTCAAACAAATCCCAGACGAGGTCGTAGAGCTCGTCCTCCGGGTCGTTGATTGCCCCGTACAGCTCCTGCTGGCTGGCACGGCGCAAGGTGTCGTAAAAACTCCGATTCATCTTGCGGTGAGGAAATCAGTATACCGAAAAGGCGGGCGTTCCCGCAAAATCGGGAGACGGAAAAAAAGGCCGCAAACCCTCGCTTGCGGCCTTCCTTTAATTTCGGTTCGTTGACTCGCGATCAGATGGCTTTGGAGGAATCCAAAATCACCTTCGAGAGTTTCTCTATTCGGGTGGAAAGGGTCTTGAACGAGGGCTGTTTCAACGTCTTAAGGTCGATGACGCGAGTCATGTCCTGCTGGTAATGTGTTTCGAGCCCCGTCTCAATCATCAAGGCCTGTTGCCTCAGCTCGTCGACCAGCGCCCGCAACTCCGCGATCGAATTTACTTCAAGAGGCTCCACAGTTTCGACCCCACGTCTCTGATCGAGGTAGCCCAAGCGGGAGTCTTTGCGAATGCTCTTTGCCAGCTTTTGAATCGTTCCCAAGGTACCTTTGAATCGAGTGTTAAAGACGGCCCGATCCATGGCGCCAGACTGATACTGGTCCAGCAAGCCGGAGAGTTCTTCCGAGTAAGAGACCAGGAAATGAGCGGTTTCGATGGAATCGCTCAGCGCCAACCGGACGATCATCTGGTCAACCGGAGAGTCTCCGACGGAGTACCGGAAGCTGTAATAACCGAAGGGAATAAAGGAATAACTCCTCATCAGGTCGTAGTAGAAAGCCTGAGTGATTCCCCAATAATTCCCGTAATAGCCGTTGGACGCCATAGTAATTCTGGGGAGGCGGGCTGGTGTAGTAGGTGCTTTCGCCGCCGCCGCCGATCGAGTTCGTGCTCGGAAGCCTTTGAGGGCTCGAACTTGTGGTCGACGCCGGTGCACTTTCGGTCCGGTAGTGGCCACCGTCGTTACTCCGCGCCGGGCCTCCTCCTGATCCCCGATTCCCCTCGCCTCCGGCTCTTGACTGGGCCAGGACAAGGGTCATTGACATCAGAACACAAGCCACAGTCGTTACTATTTTGCTTTTCATAAGGCCTCCCACGAGCCCGTTGACTTAAGGCAAGTGTGTTTAAATACTATACTGCATTCCGGTTCGGTTTTCACTAAAGTCCGCCCGTTGTTCCACTTCTTCAGTCTCATTGGGCTCCGTATCTTTAGACTTTTTGTGTGTTATAAAGGTTCACTGATGGACATGGTGCACCAGCTCGCGCTCCTCGCATTCGCGCTCATCCTCGTCCTGCTGAACGGATTCTTTGTCGCATCCGAGTTTTCCATCGTCAAGGTCCGCGTCACCCGCATCCAGGAACTGGCGCAAAAAGGATCGGCCAGAGCCGCAAGGGCTGCCAAGGTGATAGGAAAGATGGACGAGTACCTTTCGGCGACCCAATTGGGCATAACGCTCACCAGCCTCGGTTTGGGTTGGGTAGGGGAACCTGCCTTCGCTGAGCTCTTCGCCCCTCTGTTTATGAGATTCGGGCGCCTGCAGCCTGTTCTCAGCCACAGTCTCGCGGCAACCGTAGCTTTTCTTACAATTACCTTCCTTCACATCGTTCTCGGCGAACTGGCCCCGAAGTCCCTCGCCATACAGAGAGCCGTGCCTGTTGTCTTGTGGACGTCTCCTCCGCTTGCCTTGTTCTACAAGATTTCTTACCCCTTCATCTGGGCCCTGAACGGCACCGCCACTCTGTTGATCCGGATGATCGGTCTGCCGCCGGCAACGGGCGGCGAACTGGTGCACTCCGAGGAGGAGCTGCGGCTCATCCTCGCCCAGTCGAACGAGCGGGGAGTCCTGAATCGCGATGAACGACGCATGCTCGAGCGGGTCTTCGATTTTGGCGACCGGACTGTCCGGCAGGTGATGGTTCCCTCGACCGATGTTGTCTTTCTGGATGTGCGGAGAAATTCAGTCGAGAACATTGAGATTGCCAGAAAGTACCAGCACACCCGCTACCCGCTGTGCGATCGTAACCTGGACCGGGTTCTCGGGATTGTCCACGTGAAAGACCTTTTCGCCCGGTCGGACCTGGGTCCTGATTTCGATCTCACCAGCGTCAAGAGGCCAGCTCAGTTCGTCCCCGACAGTGCACCCATCAGTTCGCTCCTTGCGGATCTTCGACGCACCCGTACTCACCTGGCAATTGTGGTAGACGAGTACGGGTCGACAGTGGGCATAGTCACTTTCGACAACATTCTCGAGGAGTTGGTAGGCGACATCCGCGACGAATTCGACATCGGACCGGAGGCGACGACTCTCCCCGTGCAACGACTCGAACCCGGCCGTTACCTCGTGCATGGGCGTGTGCTTCTTGAAGAGCTGCATTACGAGCTGGGAATCGAGGTCGACGATGAGGAGAACGACACGATCGGCGGACACGTCATGATGCTCCTCGGACGGACCGCGGTAGTCGGTGATGAAGTGGAAATCGGGAATGAGTACCGGGCTCGGGTTACCGACATGAAGGGACTCCAGATAACGAGTCTCTTGATAGAGAAGATCGAGAACCCTGAAGAGCCGGAAAAATAACAAACCAGTATGTTCGATCGCGTCGATGACTTCATTGAATGTGTGATGAATGTAAGCGAGGGGCGGGACATGGACCGGATCCGCACTATCGGATCGCAGGTCCAGACGGTTCCCGGCTCTCACCTGCTCGACTGTTCGTCGGACCCGGATCATCACCGCACGGTCTTCTCCTTTATCGGTGGTCCGGAATCGATCCGTCAGTCAGCCTTCGCCAGCCATCCGGCGGGCGGTTGAGCTGATCGACATGCGCACCCATCGCGGCGTGCACCCTCGCATTGGCGCAGTCGACGTGGTCCCATTCGTTCCGCTCGGTTCCTTTTCAATGGGGACGTGCATCGATATCGCCCGCAGCCTCGGTGACCAGGTGGCAAGCCGGCTCGGCCTGCCGGTCTATCTTTACGAGGACGCCGCCTTGCGTCCTGATCGAACTCAGCTCCCGGATATCCGGAAGGGCGGGCTCGAGGGTCTGGCCAAAACGATAGCAACGGATCCCTATCGCACTCCCGATTTTGGCCCTGCCCGGCTTCACCCAACCGCAGGCGCCGTGATCATCGGTGCCCGTGTTCCGCTGGTGGCCTTCAATATCTATCTGGGGACCACGGACGTGGAGCTGGCCCGACGCATCGCGAGATCCATCCGGGAGAGGGATGGTGGGATGACCAAAGTGCGGGCGATGGGGTTTTTCATCGCTCGAAAACACCAGGCGCAGGTGTCCATCAATCTCCGGGATTACCGGCAAACCTCGATTCTTTCCGTGTGGGAACGCGTCCGCGAAGAGGCGGACGGCTCGGCGTTCCGGTTCTTTCCAGTGAAATCATCGGTCTTGCTCCTGCCCAGGCAATTCCCGACGCCGTTCGCGACCGTATCGGACTTGATCCTTCACGTCCCAGCCCGGTCCTCGAGAAACGGATCGCCGAGGTGCTGGCCGGGGCCGAGAGCCGCAGACAAGGAGACGGGGAGACAAGGAGACAAGGAGACTAAGAGACAGGGAGACAAGGAGACAGGGAGACAAGGAGACAAGGAGACAGGGAGGAGAGGGCTTACCCCGGACGGTCAAGCGGGTCGCCACCCCGCTGCTCCTTGTCTCCTCGTCTCCCGGTCTCCTTGTCTGGAATTATGCAAATTGTCCTGGTCGAGCCTGAAATTCCACCGAACACCGGAAACATCGCCCGTTTGTGCGCCGCCACCAATACTCCTCTGCACCTTGTGGAACCGCTCGGGTTTCGGTTGACCGATAGCCGGGTACGGCGCGCGGGGCTGGATTACTGGAATTCGGTGACGCTCGTCCGACACCCGAGTCTCCGCAGCGTTCTGGATGGCAATCCTCGCGACCGTCTCTTCTTCTTCTCCAAACACGGGATCCAGCCTTACTGGGATGCCTCCTTCGGGGAGGATGCCTGCCTGATCTTCGGAAGTGAAACCCGAGGTCTGCCTGATTGGGTTTTCGAAGACTATCCCGAGCGCATCTGGACGATTCCAATGCAGAATTCGGCTGTCCGCAGCCTCAACCTCTCCAACGCCGTCGCGATTATCCTGTACGAGGCGTTGCGTCAGCAGCACACCAGGCGGTTATAATCTTGGGTTCAGGCTGAGCGCCGGGCGATTGCCGTTCTGTTTTATGCACTCCAAAACCAGTCGGAAACGAATAAGCTACCCACCGAGAGGCGGTGTGCTCCAGGCACTGTGCGCTACCATGCTTTGCCTGCTGTTCACGGCCCGCGCCGATTGCCAGGGGCTCCCCGATTTCGACCGCCTGCTTCAGGAGTCGGTTCGCACTCTTTGCGCGTACATAAGGATCGACACCAGCAACCCGCCAGGCCGCGAACTGCGGGCTGCCGAATACCTGGCCCAGGTGTTGAGGCGAGAAGGCATCCCTGCCCGGGTGCTCAAGAGTGCTCCCGGCCGGGCTAACGTCTATGCCCGCCTGAAAGGCCGGAGCGCGCGAGGGGGGCTGATGCTTCTGAGTCACCTGGATGTGGTTCCGGCGCAGCCGGAATCCTGGGTGACACCGCCCTTCTCCGGCATTAATCGGGCCGGATATATCTGGGGACGGGGCGCGGTTGATGCGAAGGGTCTCGGCGTCGCGCATCTCGCGACTCTAATCGCCGTGAAACGGGCGAAAATTCCCCTCGAGAGAGATCTCGTCTTTTTGGCGACCGCCGATGAAGAATCAGGAGGAACGGCGGGGATGGCCTGGATTATCAGGTCTCACCCGGAGTTGCTGACAGGCGTAGATTTCGCGCTGGGGAAGGGGGATCCAATTTGGTGCGCGATGGCCGCCTGGTATATGTCGGGGTCGAGCATACCCAGAAAATACCGGTCTGGCTGAGGTTGGTTTGCCACGGCGAATCAGGACATGCCTCCGTGCCCTCGCGCGACTCAGCCCCTCACCGTCTAATTCGGGCATTGGAACGGATTATCGGTTACCAGACTCCTGTCCAGCTTAACCCCGCCGTTTCTGAGTACTTCCGGGAGCTTGCCCCGTTTCAGAACAATGGGATGCGTGACCGATTTCTGGATATCGAAGACGCTGCGATAGATCAGGACTTCCTGCGCAATCTAGACCCCGGATACCGTGCACTCCTCCGGGACACGATTGCGGTGACAATCGCGCAATTCGGGCTCAAGATCAACTATGTTCCGGATCGAGCTACGGCGGAGCTGGATTGCCGGCTGGTCCCGGGCTCGGATCCCGACGAGTTCATGGCCACACTCGCGGACGTGATTGGCGATCCCAACATCGACATGGAACCTCTGCTGGTGGCGCGAGTCGGCCTCTTCTTCCCTGGATACAGCGCTGTTCGGGGCTATCCGGGCAGCGACTTCCCGGATCGACAAACGCGCGGTGGTCGGGCCCTCCGTGACCCCCGGTTTCAGCGACAGCCGCTTCTTAAGACAGATGGGTGTGACCGCTTACGGCCTGGATCCCTTCAAACCCTCGGGCTCAGTGTCCTCGGCTCATTCGACCAACGAAAGGCTCGGGATTCAGGAATTGCAGTTCGCCATTCGTTTTCTCTACGAGATCGTCACGGAGTTTGCCGCCTCGTAACAGCAGCGATCGGATTAGGCGGCGGGTCGGAGGGCCCCCTCGGCCACCCAGTGCGACAAGACTCGCCTGATGCGGTAGGGGTCGGTCATGAACTCAATCTCGCATTCGACCGCGGTCTTGCCGGAGATTGCTTTTTCCCAAAGAGGTTTCAAAATCCTTAAATCGGTCTCCTCTTCGGGTGCTGTCGGTTGTCCGGGTGTGGGAAGCAGAACCGCGTCGTCGGGAACGATAAGGCAAGCCTGCCTGTACTCATCATGACGCCGCATCCCTTCCATCAGGCAGGCCAACAGCGGAAACGGGGCGGGTTCGACGCCGGAAGCCCTGTGTTCGGTACTCACGAGTCGGAAGCGCCCGTTCACCGGCTTCTCCATCAGAAGAAAGAGAGCTTCCTCGCCCTTCAACGAACCGGCCGAGCACCCACGCACGTTTCCCTGGTCAAGCACGAGATGCCCACGAACCTCGTCCGACGGTCCCAACAGCTCGAGCACCCCGGTCGTTTTCTGACGAGCGAGATGCTGAAGCAGGGCTGGAAGATCAAAAGACGCCAAGGGAGACTCCAGTAGTGGCGGCTTTTGGGCGGTCGGGATGGCACGGGGACGTCGAGCGAGCGGTAGTGACGGCACGGCCGGTTCAACCGGCTCGAGAACGGCTGGCTGCTCCGCTTCCGGCTGCTCGGCGTCCGGCAGCTCGGCGGCTCGTCGCTGCTGGGGTAATCCGATCAGTGATCCCGCCATCTGTCCGAAAGAGGCATCCGGAAATCGTCGGGCGATATCTGCAAAAGCAGCTGTGACAGCCGGCGACTTGGTTCCGGAAAGGGCTCGCAGTAGGATCAAAAGCCTTTTCTCCCGTCGCTTTCTCAGCCAGCGAAACAGCGGGAAGGGAAGGGTCACCTTCAACTCGGCCAGGAGCCGCCTGCTGCATTTAGGATCCGTGGTGAGATCAAAGGACGCGAAGCCGGCCAGGGGGGCGGTCGTTACTCCGCGTAACCGGGAAGGGCCGATACAATTGCTCGAGCACCGCGTGCCGGGCCGAGGCGTTGTCGTACACAGCCAGCCGGGTCAGGATTCGCTCCACGAGAAGGAGCCAGGCTGATTCGGCGGTTTCGTCCGGATCGTTCGATGCCCGGTCTGCCCTAATTTTCGCCTGCTTCAGAAGCGTGAGAAGGACCGCACATGCCCCGCCGCTCCTGATTACTTCGAAGTAGCGGACCAGTTCGCGGAATGCCGGCAACGGGATATCCGATCCGGTCAGTCGCGCCACTATGTCTATCTCGTCGTGTTCCGGGCTCGCGTCGGGGATCGCCAGGGCGCCGAGCAGCGAAAGCGCATCCCGGAGATAATCCCAAGCCGGGGAGGTCTCGGGAATCTCTTCCTCCGTCAATCGTGCGACATCCTCCAGCAGCAGCCGGCGACTTTCCTCACCGCCGACCTGGAGGAGCGACATCAACAGCCTCCTTGGGAATCGCGAGTTCCCCGTCTTCAGGCTGGCTCAGGAGGGCACGGGGAGCCAGACTCGGGAAGAAACCGAGAAACCGCTGAAGAAGGTCTTGCGAAAACGGGTCGCAGGCGTACTCCCCGAGCCTCGACAACCCGATCTCCTCCTCCGCAGCGGCCCAGATCGGGTGAGTGACAGGGGAAGTGACTTTGCCCTCATTTACGAGTTGTCGTGCGGAGTCCAGGATTGCGACGGCGCGTCCAAGCGCGCCCTGGTTGAACTGCTCGATGGCGGTGCGGACCATGTAGGAGAACCGTTTGCTGTTCTCCTCGGGCGCCTCGGACAGCTCGACGATTCGCTCCATGGCCTTGAGGCGGTTGTCGCGAAAACGGGGGACTGCGGCCGGTTTTTCAGGCTCTGTCTGTCCTGGTTTGGGAGGCTCCGGCGGCGGGGGAACGACGGCCCAGTTGGGGAGACTTCTGCCAAGCGTGTGGAGCACGGCGCCAACGTCCGTGTCGAGTCCCAGCGTTCTGAGCTTCTCCAGTCGCTCGTTCAGCTCCTGGGAAGATCCGGCGGTGCGGGTGGCGGCGGCCAGCAACTGCGTGATCATTTCATCGGTTATCGGCGGCTGACTGCCCGTCCCGGACTTCGTCCTCGCTGCCGCCATCTTGTCGATCAGCGGCAGGAGGTTTCGAGCCAGGTGTTCAGAGGATTGGACTGTTATTTCATCCAGTTCCATCCCCTTTTGAACCTGATCCTCTGCCGGCCGGCTGGGCGATTGCAGCAACTGGTAGAAGGCGAGGCGAAGCCCGTCGTGATACTGAGGCGGCGATCGGCGCAGCAGGACCGGTTGAAGCTTGTTCAGGAGATGATCAAGCTCGTTGGCGACGAAGCACCTTCAGCTCGGCGAGGATCGAAAACCGGCGAAGCGCATTGGTCAGCCACTCGACCTGTTCAGTGTGATTCCCCGGGGCCCGTTCTTTAGCCCATTCGACCAGGTGCGCGGCAAAAAGGTCCGGAGACTCCTCGACCAGGAACCGGAGTGAGCCGACCACCAGCAGTGGCGGCAGAGTATCCGCAAGATACTGTTCAATTTCTGAAAGCGCTTCCCGAGTTTCGGTTAGGCTTCCGGACATTACAGGGCGCCCCCAATTTTTGACGATGATAGCAAGACGCTTGCCCGACCGTACAGGAAAACTTCGTTCGTCCGCTCCCGGTCCCCCGATGGACGCTCGCTTCCCCGGATCGTCAGTTTGTGTTTCCCGTTCCCATCCCGCCCGGAGTGGAGCCAGGCGGCGGCTGGATCGTAAAGAGCCGCGCACGAGAGCGAGCGTCAGCGAGCGAGTAAGCGGACCACCCAAACCCGCCCCAGGCGATTCACCCAATCTTGCCGCCTTAAGGCAAGCCCGGGTTGCTTGATATTTGGTCCGCTTACTCGCTCGCTTCGCTCGCTGTCGTGCGCGGCTCCTTACGATTGTCGCTGACGCTTCGTCTTCCTTTTGGTGACCGAGTAGGGGCGAGTAGGGGGGCGGGGCTAGTAGGGGTGCTCGGTGGGTCTCTTTGCTGAGAGGGCAGAGAAAGGGCGCCGGGTGGGACCATGCCCGCTCCCCCCAAGAACCGGGAAAACTTCCCTGCCCGCACGGCCCACCGCTGTACTTTTTTTGAACCTTTGCCTTCGAAATGTATCTCAATGTAAAGGATAGGGCTTGGCACTGAATTTGCTTCATGCCTGGTTGAAAAGCCTACTACCGAGCATTTGGAGGTTTCTATGACGGTGAATTTGGGCAACAGACATTTAATCCTGGTGGGGGTCGTGATCCTGGCGCTAATCGTCGGGGTCTGGGCGCTCACCCGTGACAATAGAGACCCGGAGTGGTTGCGCAAGGAATATGGCATTACAAACGCGTTCAGCCAGAAGGTCCAAACTCCGGATGGCACGATCGACGCCAGCCTGGTACCGATTAGTCTCGCCAATGGGCAGATGGCCTACCTCGTCGTCCCGAAGAATGGCGGCGAAGTGTACCTGAAGGACCAGGACGGTTTGACGCCGGTTGAGGCGACCGACAAGTCGGTGAGCCGCGAACAGTTCGTGCGCTCTCAGCCCGTAATCGTCGAGCGGCCGGTGAGTCGTGCTCGAAGCGCTGAGCCCCGAGTGACCGTGGAACCGAAGAAGAAGCGTTCCACGCAAAAGGAAGTCCTGATCGTGGCGGGTAGCGCCGGTGCCGGCGCAGCCATCGGTGGGATTGCGGGTGGCAAGAAGGGCGCGGCTATCGGTGCGGTTTCCGGTGGTGTTGCCGGCCTGATCTATGACGTGGCTACGCGGAACCACTGACAACTGACAACTGACCACTGACAACTGACAACTGACCACTGACCACTGACCGACACTGACGACTGACGAGACTGACAACTGACTGACAACTGACAACTGACAGCAATTTCAAGATCGGGGAAGGCCACAAAAGGAAACTCCTCCTCTGTCCTCAGGCTTTCCCCCCAAGGATCCAGGTGGACAAATCAACCACTGTCCACCTGGCTCACGACAACTTCCATCGCGCGCAACTTCGGTCCCAGCCCTATTTCCCCTTCGCCGGAAGCCACAGGGTTCTGCATTTCATTTCCCTATGATTCAGGCCGGCCGCCTTGTCCAGGAGACTGAGTCGCTCGGGCAACTGAGGAACGAACCGCCACTGGTCGACGCGGCCCCCGGCTGACTCAAAACGGACGCTCCATGCGTCCCACCACGGTGACATCCGCTTGGCAACCGGCTCGACGATCAGGATTGCGCGCGAGCCGTCATTTCGCTCCAGCAAGCGGTCAAGCAGGACCGAACGGGACCGCTCCTCCATCTCGTTGACGGTAAAAGCCAGAACAATGCCTACAGGTCTGCCTGGATGCGCGATGGCGCCCGCATCCGCACCAGGAGACTCGAGCCGCATCGTCACGGATGGTTCGAGCCTCGAGCCCGAAGAAGCTGCTGTTCCATCGGGCCTCGGCCAATGCCCATTGGTTCAGGTCGACGCCCGAAACGCGGGGATGATGGGCTGCCGAGACACTGAGAGCCCAGCCGATCCCGGCACTGCCCGTCCCGCAGCCGAGATCGAGAATCATCGAAGGAGGCGGAACGCCTGCTGAGAGCTCTTTGACGACGTAATAGACCTGAAGAAGGTGAAGCGGGGCGTAGAAAAGGGCGAAAGCCGCCCTTTTCCCCGGGCTTTCCAGCGCCCGGTCGACTCCTGCGCGTGCTGCGCCTCTCGACATAGAGCGACGAGAGGGCCTGAAGAGCACGCCGGACCTCCTGGAAGGTCAGTTCCTTCAAATGCCTGGCTTCCAGTGCCGCGTACCAGTCGTCGAAGCCGGGCGGTGACGTGCTCACTGTTCAAATCCTACTGCCCGAGTTTCCGCCGAAGAAACGCCGGGAAATCCAGGTCAGCCCGGGCTGCAGGCTGATCATTCGGAGGCAGGATCGGGTCTTGGGAATACCCCCTCGGCTCCTGTGAATACGGCCTCGATTGGGGCGGATGCTCCGCGGCTGAGGCTGTTCTGGCAGGCTCCGGCTGTTGAGGCGCCGGGGCGGCAGCCTCGGCCGGGTGCAGCTTGGCCACGTCCGCCCTGGGGCTCTTCGGCTTGTCGAATCCGGTAGCGATGACGGTGATCTTGATTCGGCTCCCCAGGGTTTCGTCGAATACCGAACCGAAGATGATGTTTGCCTCGGGGTCGGCCGCCTCCTGTATGATCCGACTCGCCTCGTCGATTTCGTGGAGCGTCATATCGGTATTGCCGGTGATATTGATCAGCACCCCGTGGGCTCCCTCGATCGTCGTATCCTCCAGCAACGGACTGCTGATTGCCCGGCGAGCGGCGTTCGCCGCCCGGTTCTCGCCTTCGGCAATGGCGGTTCCCATCAGCGCCATTCCCGCCCCGGTCATGACCGCGCGAACGTCGGCAAAATCAAGGTTGATTACCCCCGGGATGGTGATCAGGTCGCTGATCCCCTGGACGGCCTGCCGGAGCACGTCATCAGCCATCTTGAAGGCGTCCCCCAGTGACGTGCCTGGAGGCACGGTGCTCAGGAGCCGGGAGTTGGGAATCGTAATTACGGTATCGACCGACTCCTTGAGCTCCAGCAGGCCTTCTTCTGCCTGTCTCATTCGCCGGCGTCCCTCGAAGAGGAACGGTTTGGTCACGACCCCGACCGTCAAGGCCCCAAGCTCGGCGGCCAGACTTCCGACAATCGGCGCGGCGCCCGTACCGGTTCCGCCTCCCAGGCCGCCGGTGATGAAGACCATGTCCGCCCCCTCCAGCAGCTCGAGAATCTTCTCGGTATCCTCCAGCGCGGCCTGTCGGCCGACCTCGGGATTGGAACCGGCGCCAAGGCCTTTTGTGAGCTTGCTCCCGAGCTGCAGTCGGACCGCGGCCCGCGACATCCGCAGTGCCTGGAGATCGGTGTTCGCCGAAATGAAGTCCACTCCCCCTATCCCCGCTTCTATCATGCGGTTAACGGCGTTACAGCCCGCACCGCCCACCCCTACGACTTTGATGCACGCGCCGGTAACCGGCCTCTCGTCAAAAGCGAGGGTCAAGTTCTTATCCTCCTCCTGAAAATTCAGAGCGCCATCCATAACAACCTCCTTAAAGCGAGAATCCCTTATGACTCGCAGTTCGTTTTGTCCTCGACTAGCTTATGAGTGCGATCAGCCAGGCCAGTATTCGGGCAAACAATCCCTTAGGCCGGCTGGGTTTCCAGAGACGAAGTCCGTCACCATGAATACTGCTGCCGTACACGATCAATCCGAGAGCGGTGCAGTAGTGCGGGCTGTAGAGCTCCGGTGTAGGCAACTGCAGCTTGGTCGGCAAACCGAGCCGAACCGGGATCTCCAATTTCTGCGCTGCCCGGTGCGTAAGCCCTCGCATCAGGGCCCCGCCTCCGGTGAAGACCGCGCCGGTGATCGGTGCGTTCCTGACCCCCGCCCTGACCGCAATAGCTGCGACCCCGGCGATGATCTGATCGCAACGGGCCTCGATGATTTCACACAGTTCCCGTCGCTTGACTCGGCGGACTCGGCCGGTGCCGATCTCCTCGACGTCGATCGATTCCTGATCCGGAACGTCCTCGGGAATGCAGTGCCCGAAGTGGATCTTGAGCCTTTCGGCTTCTTTAAGCGGGGTGCGGAGGCCAAGAGCAACGTCGCTGGTGACCAGATCGCCCGGCAATCGGAAGCACCTCCGAATGCCAGATGCTGCCATCTTTGTAGAACGCGACGTCAGTCGTTCCTCCGCCGATATCGACCACCAGGCTGCCGATCTGCTTCTCGTCGCTGGTCAGGATGGCTTCGGCAGAGGCGAGTTGCTGCATTACGACGCCCTTGACTATCACCCCGGCCTTATTGACAGCGTTGACCACGTTCTGAATTGCGGCTGAGGCGTGCAGAACAACGTGAAGGTAGACGTCGAGCCTTTCCCCGGTCATACCTGACGGGTTCGAAATCCCGCCGCGACCGTTGATCGCAAAATCCTGGGTGAGCACGTGGATGATCTCGTATCCTTTCGGAACGTTGAAATCCATTGCCTCGCTGACCGCGTGGTCGATGTCCTCAGAGGAGACGCGGCCGGCTTTCCCCTTGATCTCCCGAATCGCCGTCCCGCCGTGCCGGTTGATCCCTGTAATGTATTCGCCGCTCACGCTCACCCAGGCAGAGTCGATCGTCCTCTCCGAACGTTCCTCCGCCTGTTGGATCGACTTCTTCACGCTCTCGATCGTCAGGGCGAGGTCCGACACGAAGCCCTGTTTAAGACCCACGGATTTCGATACACCGGCGCTCAGGATCTTCGGTCCGCCTTCCTCCGCAGTAGCTATGGCAGTGCAGATCTTGGTGGTCCCGATATCAATGCCGGCAACTTGCTGCCCTTTCTTCGCCATACCTTCGTAAAGCACTCCAGCAGCGGAGAACCGGCGCGTGGTACGCCAGTGCCCCGGTTACGCTACAGCCCCATCTCAGGGGTTATTCCCCCGCTCTGACCCGGTGTGTGAAAAATCACCTTGTTTTCGAAGGTCACATCGATGTACTCGATAATCGGGTACCGGTCCCTCAGCTGCTCATAAACACCGCGGCACGCCAGAAAACGCTCGTATCTCTCCCGGAAGTTGTCGTTTCCCACGTAAACGGGAATGGCTTCCTTGGCGGGTATGACGGCCACACGCCGGGGATTGGAAACGTCGATCTCAGAAAGAGATTGCAGCGGGTTCCGAGGGGAACCGGAGAGATCCTCGACGACACGCATATAGATCTGAATCCGCTGGAGATTGTCCTCGCGGGCGTTTTCGAGGGCCAGGTTCTTCAGGCCCTTCACGATCGGTCCGTCCATGTTTTGATACCGCGGACCGAAACGGTCGAGCACGATCCCGGTCGAATCAACCAGGAACAGTTCGTCGTCGATCGCCGCCACCGCGACCGGTTTTCTTTCCCGGATCTCGATCACAACCCGGTCGGGGAGGACTCGCGTCACGCTGGCCGACTCAACCCAGGGTTCCGTTTGAACGACACTCCGGACATGTTCGAGATCCGCGAGAAGAATGTTCGCACCAAGGGCGCGTCTAGCGAGGAGGTCCAAGCTGACCTGATTGACGTTGATGATTCCGACGAACTCCAGGTGCGTAACCGCGAAGCGATGCCGCCCATAGGCGGAATACTGGGCGTGGTGAACGAGGAAGACAATACTGCCCGCGATTACGACAACGACCAGAAGACGCCCGGTCAGAATACCCAGGCGCCTGAACAGAAACGCGATTCGGCCGCTAGCGTTGTTGTCCAAGGAACTCCTCCCCGATTCTCCAGACGTTGCCCGCCCCCAAGGTGAGGACCAGGTCCCCTGGCGATGTTTCTTCTTCCAGTCGCTCGAGCAGTTCGGCCTGGTGGGCGACGTATCTCACCTCATGATGCTTGCCGATTTCTGCCGCGAGTTTCTCGGAGGTAATGCCTTCGATCGGTTTTTCTCCGGCCGCATAAATGTCCATCAGGTACAGGACATTGGCTTTCTCGAAGCAGGTCGCGAGGTCACCGAACAGGTCCCGGGTACGCGAATAACGATGTGGTTGAAAGACCACGACGATCCGACGCCCGGTCAGTCGGCAAGCTTCGAGGGTTGCTCGGATTTCAGTGGGATGGTGCCCATAGTCATCAACCACCCAGACCTGGTTTTTCTCGCCTTTCCATTCCATTCGTCTCTCGGCGCCGCGAAAGTTCTCCAGAGCCTGCTGGATTGTCGGAAATGGAATGTGCAGCTTCAAACCGAGAGCAACGGCAGCCGCTGAATTGGAAATATTGTGCCAACCCGGAACGCTCAGGTGAACGCGGCCCAGGAGCTCGCCCTTGTAGTAGCATGCGTAGCTGGATTGGAAGACCGCATACTCCGGATCGCGCACCTGCACTTCCGCGTCCGGGTGAAAGCCGTACGTCATCAATGGCGGCCGCAACTGCGACAGCAGGCAACGGAGATTCGGGTCATCCAGACAGGCGATAACAGAGCCGTAGAACGGCACCGTGTTCATGTGCTCGAGAAAAGCCGACTGGATGTCCGCCAGGTCCCGGTAAGTATCCATATGGTCGCGGTCTATGTTGGTCACGACCGCATAGACGGGACGGTAGCGCAGAAAACTCCGATCACTCTCATCCGCTTCCGCAACCAGAAAGTCGCCCCGCCCTGCACGGGCGTTACTGCCCAGGGCTTTCAGCCGAGCCCCGATCACCATGGTCGGGTCATACCCTGCCGCCTGAAGCAGGAGCGAGATCATCGCGGTGGTGGTCGTCTTCCCGTGCGTACCGGCAATCGTCACGGCAGTTTTCCGACGCATCAGCTCGGCCAGTATTTCCGACCGGTGCACGATCTGGGTGCCGGACTGCCTGGCCGCCACCATCTCTGCGTTGTCCTGCGAGACCGCGGTCGAGTAAACCACAACCTGGGCGTTCTGCAGATTTGATCCCCGGTGCCCGATTGCGATCCGCGCTCCTTGCTTCCGCAGACTCTCGAGGATCGGCCCGTCCTGCACGTCGGAACCGGAGACTTCGTATCCGTCCTCCAGCAGGATCTCAGCGATCCCGCTCATCCCGATTCCTCCGATGCCTATGAAGTGGATGCGCCGGGTGTCACCCAACTCCACGAGTCGTTCTCGTTCCATACTTCGTCTCAATCCTTGGCTAACTGGTTCATGAGGTCCAGGATAGCGGCCACGCTGCCGGGCTGGGCCAGGCTTCTTGCTTGCCTCGGCCATGGTTCTCAGTTCCTCACGGTTGTCCGCCAGGCGAATCAGCAACTCAGCCAGCTCGCGGCCGCTGGTTCTGTCCTGTTCCAGCATCAGCGCCGCCCCGCGCTTGACCAGCGCCTCGGCGTTTTTTCGTTGGTGATCGTCGGCCGCCTGGGGAAAAGGAATCAGAATCGACGGTTTTCCCGCCGCGGTCAGTTCCGCGACCGTCGAGGCCCCGGCCCGCGACACCACCAGATCAACCCGCCCGAGGAGGTCAGGGATGTTGTCAATGAAATCGGTGATTCGCGCCTGAAAGTCCTTTTGCCGATAGCACTCGGTCACTTGCTCGAGATCGGCTCGCCCCGTCTGGTGGATCAGTTCGCACTTTCCCCGGAGGGAGGAAGGACAAGGCATCACAGACCAGGCGATTGATCGCTGTGCTCCCCTGGCTGCCTCCCGTGACGAGGACAGACAAGGGCCCGCTGGTCGACCACCGTGGCTCGACCCGGAGAAAATCGCCGCGGATGGGAATACCGGTCACCCGGGCCTTCTTGCCAAAGAGGCGGGCTGCTTCTTCGAACGCGACGGCCGCAGCGTCCACCCAACGCCGTAACAGGCGGTTGGTGAGCCCCGGGTAGGCGTTAGGCTCGATCAACACGGCCCGGCAACCCATCAGTTTTCCTGCCAAAACGACCGGGCCGGAAGAATAGCCTCCCACCCCCACGATGATGTCCGGTCGGAAACGGCGGACGATCCGTCCTCCACTCCAAATGGCAAAAGGAATGCCGAACAGGCTGCTCATCATCCTCTTCAGGCCTACTCGATTCAACGCTCCTACCTCAATCGTCGCGAGGCGAAACCCGAGAGGTTCGACGACCCGGGCCTCAAGCCCTCGTTTGGTCCCGACAAAAAGCACTTCGACATCGGGTGCGGTTCGCTTTAATTCCTGCGCGAGCGCCACGGACATGAACACGTGTCCGCCTGTGCCTCCGCCGGCAAATAGCACGCGTCGAAAGCGGGGTCCGGAATCACGGGTGCTCATATGTTTCACCCCTGGCCCCCATAAGCTCGGAAACGTCTGCCTCCTTGCGTCCTTGTTTGGAAATATTGAGGAGGATCCCAACGGCGACCAGAGCGACGATCATCGAGGACCCGCCGACCGACACGAAAGGCAGGGGCAGCCCCTTGGTCGGCATCAGACTCAAGACCACGCTCATGTTGATCAGCGCCTGAAAGGTGAACATGCTGATGATGCCGAGACCCAGGTATGCGCCGAACTTCGAATCGGCTCGCAGCGCGATCTTGATTCCCTTGACGAACAAGAAAATGAACAGGCCCAGGGTAAGGAGCGTGCCCCAGAGCCCGAGCTCCTCGCCGATCACGGAGAAGATGAAGTCCGTGTGCGGTTCGGGCAGGAAGAACTTCTTCTGGTTGCCTTGCGCGAAGCCCAGGCCCTGCCAGCCGCCCGAACCAACTGCTATGAGGCTCTGACGAATCTGGTACCCCGAGCCATATGGATCAAGCGACGGGTCGATGAAAGTGAAGATCCGGTTTCGGCGGTACGGGACCCGGAGCACAAAGAGATAGACGCCCGGAACGGCGGCGAGAATCATCGCGAGGATGTAGCGCCACTGAAGCCCGGCCACGAAGAGCATTACGAACGCCGTCAAGCCGATGCAGAAGGATGTGCCGAGGTCCGGTTCAGCCAGGATGAGAGCGAGAATTGGGGCGAGAATTCCGGCGTAGGGCAAGAGGCCCTTTCTTAGCGACCGGATATCGGTGTCCGCGCGGGAAAGGAAGAACGCCGTAATGACGATAATCAGCAGCTTGGCAAGCTCGGAAGGCTGGAACCGGAAATGACCGAAAACGATCCACCGGCGCGCCCCGTTGAACTCCGGAAAAAAGAAGACCAACACCAGCAGGCAGATTGCGAGGAGCCAGGCTGCGGCGAGCAGGCGGCCCCGCGAATAATGGTGGTAGTCGATATGCATTACGGCCAGCAGAAAAACCAGCCCGGTCACGACAAAAACAAACTGTCGGCTGAATACCAGGCTGAAAGCGCTGCCGAGCGAAACGCTTGCGGCGCTGAAAACCATGGCCAGCCCGAAGCCGAGCAGCATCAGGACGATCAGAACGACGTTCAGATCGTACGGTGTCTTCCGGCTCATCTTGCGCCTCCAGGCGCTCCGGGCGCGGCCGGTTGATCGGGAAGGGCATTAACGAGGTTCTTGAAGACTTCCCCGCGGTGCTCGTAGTTCCTGAACATATCGAAACTGGCGCAGGCAGGTTCCAGCAGGACGGCGTCACCGGGCTGCGCGCTCTTGCTGGCCAATTGAACCGCGTCCTCCATTGTTCGCGCCTTTACCGTCGACACATCGCTCCCCAGGGTCGAGAAAATCTTGTCGGTGGCCGCACCGATCAGGATCAGCAGTTTGACTTTTCGTGTTACGAGTGAACGAAGCGAGGCGAAGTCTCCACCCTTGTCCTTGCCTCCCATGATGACTACCAGGGGCTGGTCGAGAGCCTGGAGCGCCTGCACGGCGGAGTCTACGTTTGTCCCCTTGGAGTCGTTATAGTAGTCGACGCCTCCGACAGTGCGTGTGAACTCCAGCCGGTGCTCGACGCCCTGAAAAGTTCGAAAGGTGTCGGCCATGATGGAAAGGTCGATTCCCGAAAGGAAGCCGGCGGCGGTGGCAGCCAGGACGTTCTCCAGATTGTGATTCCCTTTTAGTCGGATCTCCGCTGATTCCATCAGATAGTGATGTTGATTCTTCCAGCGGATGTAGATTTTCCCGCCGTCCACGTAAATCCCTTGGCTAAGCATCTGCCGCCGGCTGAAGAGCATGACCTGGCCCTTGCGGCCGTCCGACATGCTGAGCGAGATCGAGTTGTCGGCGTTCAGCACCGCATAGTCGCGCTTTGTCTGGTTCAGGAAAACCCGCTCCTTCGCCAGTGCGTAATCCTCGAAAGATTGATAACGGTCCAGATGATCCGGGGTGACGTTGAGAAGCAGGGCGATGTCGCACTTGAAATGATGGATGTTCTCGAGCTGAAACGAGGAGAGCTCCACGACGAATGTCCGGTCCTCTGCCCGCTTGATCTTCGGAGTCGACGAACAGGCTCAGTGGTGTTCCGATATTCCCCGCGACAACGTGCGGGAGGCCGGCATTCTTGAACAGCTCCCCGATCAGCGCAGTGGTCGTCGTCTTTCCGTTTGACCCGGTGATCCCGATGATTTTCCCCTGCGCGAAGGCATAAGCGAGCTCCACCTCGCTGTAGATCGGGATCCCGCTGGACGCCGAACGTCTTAGCTCGAGCAGTCCGGTCGGTACGCCGGGGCTGATGACGATGAAATCCGATTCCATGAAAGCGCCCTCGGTATGGCCTCCCAGTGCCAGCCGTGCCGGACCGGCCAGTTGCGCGATCTCGTTCTGAAGCTCGGACTCCGGCTTCAGGTCCGTGATCGTGACACGCGCACCCCGTCGGATGAGGAAATTGGCGGCGGCGACTCCGCTCTTCGCCAGACCGACGACCAGCACCTTCTTGTTCTTGATCGCTATCGTTTTCTTTTTCACGCTTTCACTCGTCCCGAGGTGAGGGACAAATCGGCTCGCCCCTCAGTTCAATTCGCGCTAGCCCGCCGCTTCACCGGAGCTTGAGGGTTGTCAGGCTGAACAGCGCGAAAATAATCGCCAGGATCCAGAAACGGATCACGACCTTCGGCTCTTTCCATCCGACGAGCTCGAAGTGATGATGTATGGGCGCCATGCGGAAGATCCGCTTGCCAAAGAGCTTGTAGGATGCGACCTGCATGATCACCGAAAGAGCCTCGATGACGAAAATGCCGCCGATCGAGATCAGCAGAAGCTCGTGTTTGATCAGCAGGGCAACCGTGCCGATGGCACCGCCGAGCGACATGGACCCGACGTCGCCCATGAAGATCTCCGCCGGATAGCTGTTGTACCAGAGGAATCCCAGAGTCGCGCCGACCATTGCACCGCAAAAAACGGTCAACTCGCTGGCATACGTATTCTTGATGATGTCCAGGTACTCGGCGAAAGTGGCATGCCCCGTCACGTAAGTCAGGACGGTCAGCGCCGAGGCCGCCACGAGGACCAGCCCCGCCGCCAGCCCGTCCAGGCCGTCAGACAAGTTCACCGCGTTGCTGCTTCCGATAATTACGACCAGGGCCAAGAGGATCAGGGGAATAAAAGTCGAGTATCCGAGGATCACGAGGTCGAGGTTCGGCGTGAACCGCTTAAAGAACGGAACACTCAGTTCCACGCTGTAGAGACCGTAGTGATGCAGAATGATCAGGATAGACGTGACCATCAGAGCGATTGCGAACTGCATCCCGATCTTCTGCCGCGCTGTCAGGCCAAGCGAGCGCCGGCGAGCGACCTTCTGGTAGTCGTCCAGAAACCCCACCAGGCCGAACAACAGAAGTGACGCGAGTGCGATCCAGATGTAGTAGTTGGTCAGGTCGCCCCACAGGAGGGTCGGGACGAGGATGCTGATGACGATCAGCAGGCCGCCCATGGTCGGCGTCCCCGCTTTCGCGTGATGCGCGGTCGGTCCTTCCTCCCGGATGTACTGCCCGATCTGGAATTGCTTAAGCCGGCTGATCAGCCACGGTCCGAGCAGAAGGCTGATGATCAGGGCCGTGAGCGAGGCGTAAGCCGTCCGGAACGTAATGTAACGCATCACGTTGAGAATCGAGAACTGATCGTGCAGCGCGTAAAGCAGATGGTAAAGCAACTCTATGCCTCCTCGCAGGCTTCGATCTGCCGGACCGCCTGGTCCATTCCGATCCCTCGCGAACCCTTCACGAGAACCAGATCTCCGGGCCTGAGTTGAGCTACCAGATAGTCGCCGGCGGGTCGAGCGTCCTCAAACTCGAGCATTCTCTCAGAGGGCATACCGGCGGCTTGTGCGCCTTGGCACAGGAACGCTCTTTCGCTTCCGACGGCAATGAGCAGATCGACTCCGCTGGCGGCGATTTTCGCACCCGTTTCCTGGTGAAGCCGGGCCGATTCCCTGCCGAGCTCCAGCATCGACCCGAGAGCCACGATTTTGCGACTGAAACCACCCAGTTCCTTGATCGTCTCGAGCACCGAGGCGACGGCGTGCGGATTCGCGTTGTACGAGTCATCCCAAAGGGTGACCCCGGCCAAGCGGCCCTTCTGGAGGCGGAGAAAGCGGCCGCGCATCCGAACCGGGGTCAATTGCTTCAGGCCTTCGAGGACTTCCCCCGACGAAAGGCCCATCTCATGGGCGGTTGCAAGCGCAGCCGCGACGTTGTAAAGGAAGTGCTTGCCGGCGAAAGGCACCGACGCGGAGATCCGTGAGCCGCGAATCTCGGCTTGAAAATCCATCCGACTCAAATCATGGAATCTGTAGTCTGTAATCCGGACGTCGGCTTCAGGGCTGAAACCAAAAGAGACCTTGCGGGCCGGGTGATCGCGGACCACTTTCGCAAGGCGCGCATCGTCGGCGTTGAAGACGATCCAGCCGTGAAGCTGGAAGGAACTCCAGGATCTCTGCTTTTGCGCGGGCGATGTCGTCCACGCTGCTGAAGAACTCCAGATGGACCGGTCCTACGTTCGTCAAAACCGCTGTATCCGGCCGGGCGATCCGGGCAAGGGCTCGGATCTCGCCCGCGTGGTTCATCCCGAATTCTATGACTGCTGTCTGGTGTTCGGCCTCGATCGCGAGAAGGGATAACGGGAGTCCAATTTCGTTGTTGAAATTGCCGGAAGACTGCATGACCCGATACTTGCGGCTGAGGAGAGTGGAGATGAAGCTTCGCGTGGTCGTCTTGCCGGCGCTTCCCGTCACCCCGACGATAGCGCCGCCCCACTTTCGCCGGGCATAGTGCGCCAGGGTCTGGAGCGCGACCAGTGTGTCCGCAACTTTCAGATAAAGGATGCCGGGTCGAAGGACCGAAGACGGCAAATCCTCAGAATGAACTATGACAGCTGCTCCCTTGTCGATCGCCTGCCCCACGAAATCGTGCGCGTTGAAGCGCGGTCCTTTCAGGCAGAAGAAGCACTGCCCGGAAGAGAGGCTGCGCGTGTCGATGGAGACCGGCGGGAATAGGCGGGTCGAGGCGTCGGCGTGATCCGGAGCGATCACTTCCGCCCCCATCGCCTTGGCCGCTTCCTCCACAATCAGCTCGATCACAAAACCTCCCGGACCACTTCCCGGTCGTCGAAATGATGCTTGACGCCGTTGACTATCTGGTAGTTCTCGTGCCCCTTCCCGGCGATCAGGACAATGTCTCCGGTGCGAGCGAGTGACAGCGCCCGCCCGATGCCCTCGCGCCTGTCGACCGCGACCTCGCACTGAACCTTCGTGCGGTCAATCCCGGCAAGAATCTCCTCGACAATTGCTTCCGGTTTCTCCGATCTGCGGGTTGTCCGAGGTGACCACGACGATGTCCGCGTGTTCGGCGGCGATGGCTCCCATGATCGGACGCTTGGTCCTATCGCGATCTCCTCCGCAACCGAAAACGCAGATCACCCGCCCGGTGGTCAATTCGCGGGAGAGACGGAGGACATTCAGCAGGGCGTCCGGCGTGTGCGCGTAGTCGACGATGACGGTGAAGGGGGCGTTGACCGATACCTTCTCGAAACGGCCGGAGACCTGGCTCAGTTCCTGATGCCCTCCTGGATCCCGGCGTCGGCGATCCCCAGCGCGCTTGTGGCAGCAACGGCAGTCAGCAGATTGTAGATGTTGTGCTGGCCCACCAGCGTGCTCTCGATATCGAGGCGCCGGCCCTGCACGGACAGTTCCAGGCGAGTTCCGTCGATCGATGTCCAGTGACGCGTCGGGTGGACGTCCGCCTCGGTCGTCAAACCGTAGGTGATCTTCCTGACTCCAGACGAAGGCTGGATCCGAGCCGCGTAGGGATCATCCGCGTTGACGACAGCGAACTCGATCCCCGGGTTGTAGCTGCGATCAAACAGCAGAAGCTTGGCTCGGAAGTACTCCTCCAGGGTGCCGTGAAAATCGAGATGATCTTGTGTGAGATTGGTGAACGCCGCGACGGGGAAGTGACAGCCGTAGGCCCGGTACAGCGCGAGCGCGTGCGACGAGACCTCCATCGCCCCATGCCTGCAGCCGCGTGACAGGGCCTCCGCCAGGACCCGCTGGAGGTCGATGGCCTCCGGCGTGGTGTGCTTCGATTCCAGCTCCACGTCGCCGAAAACGGTTTTGATGGTGCCCAGAAGCAGGGCAGGGGATTGGGTGGTCAGCACGGCGTGAGCGAGGTAACTCGTTGTCGTCTTGCCATTGGTGCCAGTGATCCCGATGAGACGAAGAGCCTCCGAGGGCCTTCCGTAGAAGGAGTGAGCCATAAGCGCCATGGCCGGACGGATGCCCCGCACCTGGATCCACGGCACAGGAATGGCACCGTCGGACCCTCGCTCCGAAGCGATCGCTACCGCGCCGCGCTCGATTGCCTGGGGAACAAAGAGATGACCATCGGTTTTGTCGCCTGAGACGGCAAAGAACAGCGTCCCCGGCGTGACTTCTCTCGAGTCGTAGGCAAGCGACTTGACCTCGGCATCCCGGTCCGCACCGCTAACGTTCGTCAGTGCGTCTGGAGGCAGTTGCTTCAAGAGATTGTCCAGCGTCATCATGTTTTGCTCGGTGAACTTTGGTCGAAAAGAAGATCTCGCAAACTGCATCTCTGGGGACCATGCTTCCCGGTTCGGGCCGTTGCCCGACTGCCGTACCGCTTCCTGATACTTTTGGCCGGATTCCCAACTGGGTGCATACACGAACGACATCGCGCAGGTTCATACCTGCAAAATCGGGAACTGCGAACCAGCCGGTATTCACGACCAGGTGGTTGCCCGGCTGAGCGAGCGACTGGCCGGACTCGGTCAGTTCCATCATGGTCGATTCCAGGCTTTCCCGGGGCAAATCCTCCTCTGTTGGCATCGCCTCCGTCATCAGCAGGTTGTGCTCCTTCTCGACCGGGATCAAGGGGAGAGGACGATCCTGCTCGACGTTCAGCTGCGCCAGCGCGCGCTCCATTATCTTGGCGAACGCCGGGCCGGCGACGGCTCCGCCGTAGTATTGCCCGTGCGGTTCGTTAATGACCACGATGGCAGCCAGGCGCGCGTTCTCAACGGGCGCAAAGCCGACATAGGAGGCGACGAACTTGTCATGAGAATAGTGCCCGTTGATAAATTTCTGAGCAGTGCCGGTCTTCCCAGCCGAAGAATACCCTTGTAGCCTTGCTTGTTTGCCGGTCCCGTCGTCGACGACCATTGCCAGGCCTCGTCTCATCTGCGCGACGGTCTCTTCCCGGAGGATCCTGGTGCGTTCGGTCTGGCGTTCCTCGAGAAGCTCACCGCTCGGCTTCAGGATTCGCCGGACCAGCTTCGGTTCAATCAGGTATCCCCCGTTGGCGAAGGTCGATAGCGCGCGGACCATCTGCAACGGGGTCACTCCTATCTCCTGCCCGATCGAGAGCGCTCCGATCGAAATCTTCGACCATTGTGGCGGGGGGCGGAGGAGGCCGGCCTGTTCACCGGGCAATTCCACGCCGGTCCTTGTCCCGAAACCGAACCGCTCTATGTATTCGTACAACCTGTCGTTTCCCAGCCGGAGCCCGAGCTTGATGGTTCCCACGTTGCTCGACTTGGCCAGGATTTCGTTGAAACTCAGTTCGCCGTAACTTCGCTTCGCCTCCCGGTACACTTTTCCGGCAAGGCGGAGAGTGCCGACCCGGCAGTCGATGATCTCATCAGGCCGTGAGAGTCGCTCGTTGAGGACAGCGGAGAGCGTGATGATCTTGAACGTTGAGCCTGGCTCGTAGATTTCCAGGATAGCCCGATTGCGACGAACCTCCTCATCATACCGGGCATAGGTGTTCGGGTTAAAGAACGGATACGACGCGAGCGCCAGAATTTCCCCGGTGTTCGGGTCCATGATGAGCGCCGACCCATTCAACGCGCGCGCCTGCTCGACGGTCTCCTGCAAAACCTCTTCGGCAATGTACTGGAGGGAACGGTCAATCGTCAGCACGATGGTGTTACCGTCCGCTTCCTTCCCGTCCAGGGAAACGATTTCGAAGCCCTGGCGCCTGGCATCCATCAGCAGGTGCAGCCGCTTCTTTCTGCCTCGCAGAAGCTCGTCGTAACGGTACTCGACTCCACTGAGCCCCTGGTTGTCCAGCCCCACGAAACCGAGGAGATGAGCGGCAGTCTCCCTTCCCGGGTAAACCCGCTTACCCTCGGGGTGAAAGCCCAGACCGGGGAGCCCGAGCGCCTTGACCTTCTCGACCTGCTCGGGGCTCAACTTCCTGGCCAGGTAGACGAAACCCTTTTTGGAGGTCAGTTTCCCGAGCAGGGCGGACTCGTCCATCCCGAGAGTCGAGGCGAGCAGTCGTGCCATCTGCCGGGGGTGCTTGATCGTGCCCGAATTCGGCTGCGCGATCAGGGTATCCGCTCGTACGGTGACCGCCAAGGGCTCGAGGTGCCGGTCCAGAATTTCGCCCCGTTTGGACGTGAATTCAAGAAAGCCGGACTGCTGCGCGCGAGCCTGGCTTCGGTACTTGTCGACTTGGAATACCTGGAGGGAAACGAGACGGAGCGCGACGCCGGCGCTCCATCCCATCACGATACCGTAGACGAGGAGAAGACGAAGGGCGAATCTCGATTTCCGCGGTTTACGAGCGTCATGCGAGGTGTTCATTCATGTACGGAGTTCAGGACAGGCAGCGTCGCCGACGCCACCACTGTTTGGTCGATCTGCCCGTCCAGGCTCACCTGGATTACCCTGATTCGCTTCTGGTCGGGCCGCCTGAGACCGAGACCTTCTGCTCTGACGTTGATGACCGAGGGGTCAGCCAACATCGTCGCCTGGATGCGCAAGGAGGAGTTGTCCTCGACCAGCTTCGCGTTGTCCACTCGGAGTTGCTCGATGTCGTAGTTGACGTCCGTCACTTCCTTCTGCACCCAGGCATAGGCCAGGCAAAGCCCGATGACCACAGCGAATAGACAGAGAAAACGGACGATTTTTACGACCGCCGTGTACTCGTCTTCCCCAAGTTGCCCGTTATTCAGTTGTTGATATTGAAAATCCAACATAACTCAGCTCCTTTGAGTCCTTCGCCGCCTGCTCCCCGGATCTGTCTCCGGTTCTTCCGATTCCTGGATCTTCTCGACTGCCCTCAACTTGGCGCTCCTCGATCTCGGATGAAGCGCAACTTCCTCGTCCGAGGGCGTTACCGGCTTCTTCGTCAGGATCCTGACCTCCTGGATCCGCCCGCAGGTGCACCGGTCGGCCGGTTTAAAGCAGATGCACTTGCCCGCTTTCAGCTGATACGTTTGTTTTACGATTCTGTCCTCAAGACTGTGGAACGAAATGACAACCAGCCGGCCACCCGGGGACAGAGTCCGAATGACGTTGCCCAGAAAGTCACCCAGGCCCTCAAGCTCCTGATTGACTTCCAACCTCAGGGCTTGGAAGACCAGTGTCGCGGGATGGATGCGGGTGCGCGGTTGGCGACCCTTCACCTGTTCCACCAGTTCCGCGAGCTCCGTGGTCGTCGTGATCTTGGAGATGCGCCGGCGCCGGACAATTTCCGCCGCTATCCGACGCGCGGAGGGTTCCTCTCCGAGACGCTTGAAGATATCGACGAGCGCTTCCTCGGGTAGTCGATTCAGAAGGTCGGCTGCCGTGGTTCGCTGTCCCTGATCCATGCGTAGGTCTAAGGGACCTTTCTCGCGAAAACTGAAACCCCGTTCCGCGGCATCAAGCTGCAGGGAGGAGACTCCGAGGTCGACAAGACAGCCGTCGATCGAATCGAGCGACAGCCTTTTAAGCACCAGGGGGAGGTTCTTGAAATTGTCTTGATACAGCTCGACCCCGGAGTACCTGCTGAGCCGCTCAGAAGCGAGCGAAAGCGCATCGGCGTCCCGATCGATGCCGATCAGCCGGCCGCTGCCGGCCAGGACCTGCAGCATCGCTTCCGAATGCCCGCCCAACCCAACTGTGCAATCGACATACACCCCGCCCTGGTGTACTCTCAGGTAGTCGAGAGTCTCCTTTACCAGGACCGGATGATGCCGGATTGCCATATCGAACATCCTTTAGATCCTCTTTTCGGTCATCTTGTCGGCGAGTCTGCCAAAGACCTCGGGAGTGACCGGAGACGCCTTCAGGATTCCCTTGATCCGTTCGTTGTTCCAGACCACCAGGTGATTGATCTGGCCGATCACCGCCACTTCTTCAGCATCGACCTCCGCGGAGTCGCGAAGGTGGGGCTGAATGACAATTCGGCCTTGTTTGTCCATGGAGGCCGGTTGTCCGAAGTAGTTCACATGAAGCAGGTACTGCGTCTTTTCGGGATACTCCCGCATGCCGTCGAGCTGGCTCTCCATGTCCTCCCAGACGGACATGGGATAGATCTTGACGCAGTCTCCGTTTTCGCTGGTAACCCAGACGTCGGGGCCATAGGTCTGTTCGAGGATCAGACGGTGGGCAGTAGGGATCTTCAGACGCCCCTGGGAGTCGATTTTTGCCGGGAAGTTGCCTCGGAATTTCAATTTGACACCCTGGGATCTGTCAAAAATTCGTTTTCAGGCTTAACCGTAATCCATTTTTATCCTGAAAACTCCCTACAGATCCATTCTTGACCTAACTATAGGATTGAGAAGCGGGGGAGTCAATAGCGATTTTCGAAAAGCCGGTGGGGACTGCGTTCGAGGGGGTCCGCTTGCGGGTTTCGGATTGCGGAAGAGTGTCGGACAACAGGAACTGCGTCAGAGAGGGGTTTTGTGGTCTTCTTCAACGCCGGACGGAGACCGCTGCACCGACTCCGAGGCGAGAAGTCGAGACTTGACCGCCCGATGAACCTCGGAGTTTGCGCCGTAAAGCCGCTCACTCAGCTTGCATTTGAGCTCGACCTCGGTCAGATGCGGGGGAAACGAGGCGAGGATCATTGACCGTGCGGCATCGAACATCCGCACGCCCATGATAAAACGCTCCTGATTGGAACGGGCCATCAGGTGACGCCGGACCATCCGCTGGATTTCTAGCGGGGTATCAGTCACCGCCTGCCTCCTGCAGAAGATCGCCGACTCGCAATTCCCGAGCCCAGTGTCCCAGATATTCTGTATCGCAATCCGTCCCGAGGAGATTCTTCACGTCCCGAAGCTGCGTTTCAGAGTGCGAGTCCTTGGCCCAGACCAGTTTTGACAAGATGAGGTCCTCCTTGCTCACGATGAACGTGTGGAAATCCTGTATGGAAATCCGTTTGCGCCGCTCGAACTCAAGGCGCCGGTAGGCGGTGTCCTTCCGTACAATGCAGTCTACCTTAATCACTGTCTCCATGTGGATAAGGTTGAACATGGTCTGGCGCATGACCGACTCCGCAAGGGTTTCGGTAGGCAGGTAGTAGTCGGGGCTGAACGCCTTCACAACTGTTCCGACATCCTTTAGCTCAAGAACGACCACGACGTCAATATCCCGCGTCATTCGCGGAGCGGCATAGTAGTTCATGGCCATTGAGCCGGTCAGCATGAACGGGATGCCGGCCTCCGCGAAGCGATGCGAAATGTCCTGCACGATGTCCAGCTCATTTTTCACCCGCTCAGTCTAGCATGGCAGGATCTCAGCCGCCCTCCCGGGCAACATGAGGGGCCGGCTCATCCCGGCCGAAAAGCGCGAAACCGGCGGTTCCGATGATCCCAAACGCAAAGGCTGAGAGAAGATTCGTCTGCGGACTGATCTGCCACAGGAACGCGCCGCCGAGAGCGGCCATGGACACAAACACGTCGCGGATCAGATAGTAGAGCCCGAACATACCCGCTTTAGAGCTGCCTGGCGAAAGATCCATGATCAGAGACTTACGGGTCGGTTCGCCGAACTCCTTGAGCCCCCGAAGGATGAAAGCCACAATCAGCCACCCGAGCGAACGGCTGTAGAGGAGGACGAGCGGGAACAGGGTGAAGAAGCCGAAGGTTATCAGTACGAAAGGCTTCTTCGTGCTGCGGTCGGCCAGGTAGGCGACCGGGATATAGACCAGGACGGCCGTGGCCATTTCCAGGGTGGTCAGAAGACCGAACTGCACGGCTGTCACGGGTTCGGCGATGGTCTTCATACTCCAGACCACCACGAAGGCATAGGGAATCTGCTCGCAAAACCTGACCAGGATGTCGGAGACCAGAAGCCGCTTCATGGCCGGGTTCATCAGACGCCACAATTTCAACATGTTCTTTTCGGGAGTCGGGCGGCCGGCTTCCGTCGAGGAACCCGCAACGGGAGTGTCGTCCGGGATCATCTGTCGCTGCAGCAGCAGCGCCACTGCGGCCATGGCCAGGGCGGCGCCGAAGGCGACACGAACGCCTTCCCGTTCGCCCCATACGCTGATGCAAAAGCCGCCGATCAATGGGCCGAGGGCCATCGGAATACGGCGCACCAGGGAGTGCATGGTGACGCCCATCGTGCGTTTGTTCTGAGGAAGAACCCTGTAGATGAGACTCACCGTAGCTGGCAGCGATATGGCCGACCAGGAGATGAAAAGCACCGCGCCGACCAGTACCGCCTGCCAGGCGGGGATCAGCAACACCAAAGCAAAGCCGGCCATCGCGACCAGGTTGAAGAGCAGCAGGGACCGCTTCGCGCCGATCCGGTCGGACAGATAGCCCCCCGGAAACGAGTAGAGGGCTGAGAGCAGGTTGTCCATCGCCTGCAGCAAGCCGATGGCGAGCGCGCCTCCCCCCAGTGCCAGTATGTAGATCGGGAGAAAGCGCTCGGCCATGCGCTCGCCCATGCCGACCAGCACCACCATGGCCAGCACTCCTGCCGTGCTGCGCTGCAAAGCTAGAAAGCCGGTAAGGCGGGAGGTACGGGATACGAGGCCCCCACGGATCACGGTACTTATCCTCTATTGAGGCTAATGTGCGGGCTGCCTGGCAGTCCTGTTTCCGGTTTGCGCCAGTGCATCCCGCAGGCCGGCCGCCAGTCGGGAGGCGGGGCCGACGCCCCAATAGTGGAGGAAGAAGATGCGCGGTGTCTCGTGGACCATGTGATTATGGACGGCGACAACCTCGATGTTGTTCCGGGTGAGGGCGGCAATCACGGGGGCCACTTCTTCTTCGAGCATCGTAAAATCGCCAGCGACAGCCGCACGATCTGCGGTCCCCTGGAATGCGGCCCAGGTATTGAATCCCATGAAACTGCTCACCTCGACGCCATGCGCCTGCAGCCTGACGTCCGGCCGTCCGATCACGAATCGGAGGACTCCCGCGTTCGTCTCGCCGCGATGCCCGACTGCCGCTTCGATCTCGCCGACCGGCAGCGAACTGGATATATCCGGTGACTTTCCAGCAGCCTGCCCGGCGCCTCGGAGCTCCCTGATCTTGTCGATGAGTGCCTTGACGCCCTGCGCGAGTGCCTCAACCGAGCCGTGTCCGTCAATATGCATGAACATGACCCGAGGCTGTTCACGAACAAAGTGGTTGTGGAGTCCGCTCAGGGTCAGTCCTTTCTCGAGAAGCAACTTCTCCACGGGAGCAATCTCGGTCTCCTTGAGCACGAAATCGCCCATAACCGCGGCGCCCTCGGCCGTCGGAGCAAAGGCAGCCCAGGACGTGAGCCCCATGGGTGGAGTAATCGACCAGCCGTCCAGGCGCACCTGCAGATCAGTTTGCGGCACGGAAATCTTCACCTGGCGGTCCTGGCGACTGACCTTCAGGCCAGTTGTACGCTCGACGATCGCCCCGATATCCTGTTCAGTTCCCGGAATATTTTGTGAATGGGCGAGAGGACCGGCGTTCCAGGCGAGGATCATCGCAAAGGCCAAAACGTGGGATCTCATGGAGTTCCTTTCAGGAAGGAAGCGTGTCTTCCATTATCTCACGGGGAGGGTGAGCCGGGCGTCCTTGTTCTCAAGCGTGCACTCGCCCGGGCCGTTCACAACACGAAGGTGATTCTCCCTGCTCATCCAAGCGCCGCGCACCCACACAGCCGGGAGCGGCCAAGCCGCCCGGGTCGAAGGCCGCAGCCCTGGGGAGTAGGGGAAAGTGTTCTCTTCTGAGTGGAAGGCACTGGCGAGATCGTAAGGAGCCGCGCACGATAGCGAGCGAAGCGAGCAAGTAAGCGGACCAACCACCATGCCCTCAGGCTTTTGTCACTCAGTGACCGGTCGCTCGCGGCTTCGCGGCTTGGCCGCTCCCGGCTCTGTGGCCGGCACTGCCTTGGCTCGCTCCCGGCTCTGCGAGGGGAGCGGCGCTTGGAATTGGCTAAGCTAAGCCCTTTCTTGAAGAGCCAATTGCAAAAATCCGGGCCTTAAGGCCTGAAAGGCCGGTACATATCAGCCCAGGGCGAAGCGTTCTTCGCGTAGCCCTGGGTCAAGAGGCATTGTGCTGGACGTCGCAGCCCTGTAAGGGCGTGAGAGGCTGGTTTGCCGTTCTTGCGCCCTTTCAGGGCTTCACGTCCGGAGCGCCTGTCACCCAGGGCTACGCGAAGAACGCTTCGCCCTGGGCTGATATGTACCGGCCTTTCAGGCCTCAAGACTCCGATTTTTGATTTTGCGAGGAGCTTCTTGAGGTCAGGAAGCTGGATCTTGAATGACAGGGTTGACATCCATTCTGAATTGGGGAATGCTGCTGACGCCGTGTTTAGCCACCATCACTTGCGGTCGTGCTCGGGAGACCGATTGACGATCGGGCCGACAGTCTGCAGAAATGTCTGCCGCTCACGCGCATTTCCGCCCATCTACATCGAGTACCCTTATGGTTATGCTCTCACGTCGAACATTTGTCGCACTAATGGCCGCCATGGGCAGCCGACAGCTGATTTGTGCCCGCCCTGGCTTTTTTGAGCAACTCACCCCTAACGCGAACGCACTCACCATGATCAACGACGATCTGAAGAACTGGGAGAAACATCCCACCCTTTTGGCGATGGCCGACGCCTTTCGGTTTCTCAGCGGACCCGATCTCGAGAAACTGGAAACCGGCCGCCATGAAATACACGGCAACGACATGTATGCACTGGTCCAGCGCAGCCAATCGCGGGCCATCGAGACCGCCGAGTTCGAAGCGCATCGTCTGTACCTTGATATCCAATATCTGGTCTCCGGCGAAGAGTACATCGCCGTGACGCCTCAGGCAGGGCTGACTGTCTCCAAGCCCTATGACCAAGCGAAAGACATCGAGTTTTACGTCAAGCCGGCGAAATACGAGAAGGTCATGATGAGGCCGGGCCGCTTCGCCGTTTTCTATCCTCAGGATGCCCACTTGCCAAACTGCTACCCGAATCAGTCCGGCCCGCTGCACAAAGTGGTGGTCAAAGTGCGACTGCAGTCCCTCGGGAAGTAGCGCAGCCGGACCAGGTCCGACCGGGAAGTGGGGCACCAATCAGATTGGCGGTTACGTGTTGGTGCGGGCCAGCCGCCGATCGTGGCCCAACAGTTGTTTGGCGATGCCACTACTTTGATGTCGGCCGTCCTACCGAACGTGATCGAGTGAATCGAGTGACCGCAGACTCGCTCCTTGGTCAGAAGCTCAGATATAAATCGACCGCCTCTTTGTGGTTCAAGAGGAAGTAGCGACTATGAGACTTCTCCGATATTGGCCCTTGCTGGCCAACCAGTTGATCTTCGCTGGCCTGGTGACCGTGCTGATCGTGGTGACCGTCGGGAAGACGGACGGGCGATTTGCCTATCCAATGGACGACTCCTACATCCACATGGCAATGGCCAAGAACGCCTCGCAGCACCACGTATGGGGGCTGACCAGGTACGAGTTCTCGTCCGCTACCTCTTCTCCGCTTTGGACCTTGCTGCTAACAGGGGCGTACTCGGCTTTATGGGTCGACGAACGATTTCCTCTTGTAATGGACCTCGCTTTGTCAGTAGCGCTGATTTTCCTTATGTACGTCTGGCTCTCACGGGCGCTCTCGAAGCCCGCCTTGGTGTTTGTCGTTCTGCTGCTCGCGGTTTTAGCAGGCCCACTACCGGCGTTGTCGCTTTCGGGTATGGAACACATACTTCACGCAATACTCGCTCTCTCCTTCGTCTGGCATGCGGCGAGCGCTTTGACCGAGAATAAAAGGACTGACTATTTGCTCGTCGTGGCGCTTGCTCCGCTGATGACCGCAACCAGATACGAGGGAGTCTTCGCTGTCGCAGTCGTGTGCGGGGGGTTCCTGCTGGCCCGCAGGTGGCGGCAGGGCCTCCTTCTTGGAGCAACGGCCGCGGCCCCGTTAGTCGCCTACGGGCTCTGGTCTATCTCGCACGGCTGGCATTTCTTCCCGAATCCTCTGTTGCTTAAAGCGGGTCTCCCGGCGGAACTCGGCCGCACGATGTGGTCCTACCTTGACGGACTGCCGAGCATCGCAGCCCGGCAGTTGCGTGAAAACCCGCTTGTGGTTCTGCTGCTGGCTGCGGGTTCGCTTTCCTTGATCCCCGTGATCAGGGGAAAACGCCAATGGGATCGAGTATTCGCGGCGTCGGCGATCTGCCTCGGTATGATCTTCCTTCACCTCATCTTCGCGCGTTTCGGCTGGTTCTATCGCTACGAGGCATATCTGGTGATCATTGGCATGGTGGTCTTCCTTCCTGGCTTGGCCCGCCCGTTGCTGGAGTCGCGTCGGCGTTTGGCGGCCGCAGTTCTTGCAGTCATTCTTATCGTCTTCCTCATTGCCTTCTATGGGCGCGCCCTCGACTCGGTTGCGCTCGCCCCGATCGCGTCGAAGAATATTTACGAGCAGCAGTACCACATGGCTCGCTTTTTCCGGGACTACTATGCGGGACAACCAGTCGCCGTAAATGACGTCGGCGCCGTCTGTTACTTGTCTGACGTCAAGCTTGTTGACCTTTGGGGGTTAGGGACCGTAGCGAATGGAGATCTGATCCGCCGCCGTGCTTTCAACACCGAGACAATCAGGCGCGTGTCCGAGAAGGCCGGTGTCAAGGTGGCAATCGTATACGAGACGGCCTTTCGCTTGCCCGAAGTTGGCGGCCTCCCGGTTAGTTGGGAAAAGCTGGGCGAATGGCGTATCCCCGACAACAAGATTTGTGGCGATACGGTAGCCATCTTTTCGGTCGACAAAGCGTCGACAAGCGAGTTGTGTCGGAACCTGCGAGCCTTCTCGCCCAGGTTGCCGCCAAACGTGATTGAACGAGGCGCGTACCTTTCCGCCAGCCTTGACTGTCGCTGACGCGCCGTCCCCGATTCACCCGGATCTAGAGCAATTCCGACCCGCGGGGTCGAGCCACCAGATAGGCGAAGTCGCTCTTGATTTCCCCGCACCCGAGAAGCACTCGCTCTATCTGAAACAAGAGCTGGATCAATTCCACGGAGGACTGATCCTCGTCAGAGAAGTTACAGGCGATTCCGGCCAGCAGAAACTGAACGATGTTACCTCCCCATTCCACCTTCTCGACGATTTCAAAATCCCGTTGGAGGGTATCGAAGATTTCGTGCGAGCGGACCGCCTCGGAAGGGTCGAGCGTAGCTACTTGCTCAGCTGAAGGGAAGCCGACATACTCTCGGTACTGCTTGGTTTTCAGATCAGGATCTTCCGCATTCCGGCCCGTGTATTCACCTTGTGGTTTTCCCACTCCGAGGTGCCCGAGAACCCGGCGCAACGCCCCTGCAGGAGCAGGGACCCGGGCGACGACAACCTGTTGTTCCTGTCTAAGCGCCTCGGGGCAAATCAGACGATAACGCCTGGGAAGCAGTCGAAGGCAGAGATTGCCGATCTCCTTCTGTCGCTCCGGAAACTGGAAACGCGCCGGGCCAATGTACTCGTTAAATACGAGGAGACCGCCTGGCGTGAGTGTCCGCGCGATTTGCCGAGCGAGAGCTTCCAGCGACTGAAAATGGTGCATGGCCCCGTAAATCCAGACTGCATCGTAGGTATTGGCAGGCAGACCCACACGGTTAAGGTCCGTTACGGCGTAATGAATATTCCCAAAACCCTCTCCCTTGGCTAATTCCTTGGCCTGCTCCACAGCTTTCGGTGAGATATCATAGGCATCACAGTTTAGGAACACCTTACGCCGAGCCAGATTACGTTCCAATTCTCCGGTGCCGCACCCCAATGAGAGACACCGATTCAGAGGCAGGCGATTCAGGAAGTACTTCCGCACGGTGTATTCGGCCCAGTCGACATTCGGATCTCCTGAAATCGATCGGTTGATACCGCGCAATACTTCGGGGATCTCCATCCAGAAGAGCCCGCTCTTCTTCCCCGCACACGTTTCCGTGAACTCGTCCCAATGTTTGACGGTCCGTTCAGTCTCATTGGCCATCCGCGGAACGTTAGCAAGTTACGCGGTTAGGCGTCAACTTGCGCCCCATTCGTTCAACGTCTTCTGGTACGCGGCCAACGGCGTCTCCGGGTTTCAGCGAGAAGCGTTCTGAGGCGGTCAGCGTGTAATTGACCTGCCACTTCTGATGTGAACGATCGGGTAAGCAATCGGTTCTCCCGCCTTCTTCTGGGCGGTTGCGAGGGGCGTCAAAAGGACTGAGACTAAGAGCAGAGCCAGTTGACCGCGCCAGGACGTCCTGATCATGCGGGCTATACTGCAAGTAACCGCCAGTTCCCGCAATGGAAAACCGGCCGCAAGCGCGACCTGGGACTCAAGCTAGACCGAACTCCAACCGAGCGGTGTCAGAGCCGCGCGCGAGCGCTTTCCAGCGTAGCAAGCGGGTTCTAACAGCCGGCTGATCGCATGCCCGTTGGCACTGGCGCTGAAGGGACGCGATCGCTCCCTGTTTGAACCCGCTTGCTACGCTGGAAAGCGCTCGCGCGCGGCTCTGACACCCTCGGTCGGCCGGCGTCCCCCTATGACCAGAATGTGGGCGCGGGATCGAGTGACAAAGGATGACAGCGCAATATGTCATGGGGCGAAATAGTACGCAAAGGAGTCGGAGCTTCAGAATTCAAAAAACTCAGCTCGTAATTCTGGAGCCAATTGCAGTTAGCAGGAAAGGTCCGTTCGCCTGGTTGGCGAGTTTCGTGGGGTAATGGAGGGGCGGAGGGGGTTTTTGACACACACGAAAGGGACACGCGGCCGCACGCCGAAGCTCGGCGATCCGCCGAGCTTCGTTCCCAGCCTTCCGCGTCCCCTTCGGTGGTTTGCCTGCTACACCTGGAAGAACTCTTCCAGTCTCGAGAAGACCTCGTGGGTGGCGCCGTGGCGTTTCACTTCCAGCACGTCTTCCAGCTTGTGGAGCTGTTTGACCATGTTGTCGAGCCGCTCGTCTTCGTTGACCAGCAGCCAGATCCGGCTGCGCGAGCCGTCGCCGACCGGCATGCAGAGGATGCCTTCCACGTTGAACGCCCGGCGGGAAAACAGCCCGCACACGTGCGACATGACACCGGGATGATTGTTGACCGTCAGTTCCAGGACGGATTTGACTCGCTTGAGTTCGGTTTCAACTGGTTGACATTGACCTCGCCTCCGATCACTTCGTCTCCGATCATATCCTTGTTCGCCGCCCCGGGGGGCACCATCGGGAACACCTTGTCTCCCGCGGGGATGGGCACGTTGATCAGGCAGGGCCCGGGCCGCGAGAGAGCGTGCTCGAAGCGTTCCGGCCGGGTCGTCGGTCGTCCCCAGGTCATACGCGTCCAAGCCGAATCCGCGCGCAATTGCCGCGAAATCGGGCTCGTGGTGGAACTTCGACGCCGAGAAGCGCGCCCCGTAGAAAAGCTCCTGCTGCTGGCGAACCAGGCCGAGGTGCGAGTTGTTCATCAGGACGACCTTGATGTTCACCTGTTCCTCGGCCGCCGTGGCCAGTTCCTGGATGTTCATCAGCAGGCTGCCGTCGCCGGAGAAGCAGATCACCTGGCGGTCCGGACAGGCGAGTGCGGCGCCGATAGCCGCCGGCAGTCCGAATCCCATGGTGCCGAGGCCGCCGGAAGTCAGCAGCTGGCGCGGATAGCTGAACGGGAAAGACTGCGCAACCCACATCTGGTGCTGGCCCACGTCGGTGGTGACCATTGCGTCGGGTTCGGCCGCTGCCGCCGTGTGGAGAACCAGGCCGTACGGCGATTTGGGATCGTCCGACGCCGGGCATCCAAAGGGCATAGCGTGGCCTTGAGCTCGCAGAGCCGCGAGCATACCATTCCGCGCGGTCGGTCGACGGCATCACCTCCAAAGCGCGCGGCCAGCACGTCCCTGACGTCGCCCTGGACCCCGACAAACGGCATCTTGATCTTGCCGAGCTCACTCGCGTCGATGTCGACGTGGATGATCTTGGCGTGCGAGCAGAACTGAGCGACCTTGCCGGTGGCGCGATCGTCAAACCGCACGCCGGCGGCGATCAGCAGGTCGCATTCATCGAGCGCCATGTTCGTGTAGCGGGCGGCGTGCATGCCGAGCATTCCGAGGAAGAGCGGGTGGTTCGAGGGCATCGCGCCCAGCCCCATCAGGGTCGCGGTGACAGGAATCGAGCCCTTCTCCGCCAGCCGCCGGAGCAAGTCAGCCGCCCCGGCGTGGATGATCCCGCCGCCGATGTAGAGCATCGGCCGCTTGGCTTCGCCGATCATCTCGACCATCTGCCGGACCTGGTGTTCGCTCAGCGATCTTCGGGACCGCTGCTTCCCCGGGCTCGGGCCAGGATTCCACGTCGATCTTGGCCAGTTGGACGTCCTTTGGCACATCGACGACGACCGGCCCGGGGCGTCCCGACGCGGCGATCCGGAAAGCGCGCGGGATGACATCGAGCAGCTCGCCCGCCGAGCGGACGAGGAAGTTGTGCTTGGTGATCGGAAGCGTGAGGCCGTAGGTGTCGATCTCCTGGAAGGCGTCGGTGCCGATCATGGGGAGGGGGACCTGGCCGGTGATGGCTACAACCGGTATGGAATCCAGGCGAGCGTCCGCGATTGCGGTCAGGAGGTTGGTCGCGCCCGGCCCTGAGGTGCCGAAGCAGACCGCGGTCTTTCCGGTCGCCCGGGCCATCCCCTGGGCGATGAAGCCTGCCCCCTGCTCGTGACGGGCCAGGATGTGTTTGATCAGGCTGGCCTTGAGGGCATCGTACAGGGGCAGGTTGGCGCCCCCCGGTATCCCCGCGATCTGGGTGATCCCTTGCCGCTCCAGGAGCCTGATGATGATCTCTGCACCGCTGTGTAACATGAATCTCTCCTCCTTCTATCGATCTACCGACAGCGATTAACCGCCAAAAAAAAACCCCCGTCCAGCTTGCGCCGGCGGGGGTCTTAGAAGCCGTTGTCTGGGTGCCCCTCTACGGCGCGACGGATGGTACACGAAGTACCAGGGCTACTACGAGAATGAGCGCCGAAATCGAGGACCGCACCACGTTCGAATTCATAGGAACCTTAACTAAAACTGCTACAGGATTTCCAGTGTGCAACAAAGGGCAAGTCCGAATCAAGAGGAAATCCGAATCAGGCTCGTTTTCGTGTATTGCTCCGTCATCACAACGGGTATTCGTTCAAAAGGCGGATGGCCTGTTCGACCGCCTGGTCAGCCGGCGCCTCCACAAGCGTCTTTTCCTTGCGCGAGAAGAGCTCCACCTTGCCCTGGCTCAGCTTGTTGCCCACGGTGATCCGAACCGGGATTCCGATCAGCTCGGCATCCTTGAACTTGACGCCGGGGCGCTCGGACCGGTCATCGAGCAGGCAATCGAAGCCCTGTCGGCCCAATTCCTGGTAGTACCCTTCCGCCGCCTGAATCTGGGCCGGATCGTCAGGTTTAAGCACCGTAACGACCACATCAAAGGGAGCAATTGTCCGCGGCCACACGATCCCCTGGGCATCGTGGTAAAGCTCGACCGCCGATACGAGGATCCGTTCCAGCCCGATACCATAGCTGCCCATGATGATTGGAATCTGGGTCCCGTCCGGACCGAGCACGTTCGCGCCCATTGATTTGCTGTATTTGTACCCGAGCTTGAAAATGTGGCCGACTTCCAGTGCCTTGCTGATGCCCAGGTCGCTGCCGCAGCGAGGGCACGGATCCCCCGCCTCAACCTGGCGCAGGTCGTGATACTCGGCTGCAAAATCCTCTTCCGGAGTCACGTTCAGGAGGTGATAGTCATCCCGGTTGGCTCCGCAGACCATATTGACTCGACCGGCCAGGTTGGCGTCGGCGAGAATCGGCATGTTTTTGACGCCGACCGGGCCGAGGGAGCCGGGATCGGCGCCGAAAGCGTCCCGTATTTCTTCCGGAACGGCCGGCCGGAATACATCCGTCCCTACCGCGGTGATGAGCTTGGCCTCGTTCAACTGGTGATCGCCGCGCATGAGGATCAGGTGCGGCCGTCCGTCGATCATGTAGACCAGCGACTTGATCTGGCGGGATTTGGGAACGCCCAGGAAGTCGCTGACTTCCTGGATCGTCTTCTGCCCGGGGGTGTGCACTTCCTCGGGTTGGAGATCGCCGGGAACATCCTCGACTGGCGGGAGTGTCGTCGCCGCCCTCTCCAGGTTGGCCGCATACCCGCAACTGCAGCTCACGACGATGTCTTCGCCGGCATCGCTCACGACCATGAATTCCTGGGATTCACTGCCGCCCATGGCACCCGAATGGGCCTCAACCGCCAGAAACTTCAGGCCGCAACGTTCGAAGATCGCCCGATAGGCGCCGTCGTGGGCGTCGTAAGCCGCATCGAGTCCGGCCTGATCGACGTCGAAACTGTAGGAGTCCTTCATCATGAACTGGCGCACGCGCAATAGCCCGGAGCGTGGTCGCGGTTCGTCACGGAACTTGACCTGGATCTGGTACCAGATCTGGGGGAGATCCCGGTACGAGCGCACCTCGTCTCGAGCGATGCTGGTGAAGACCTCTTCGTGAGTCATGCCGAGGCACATGTCCCGTCCGGTTCTGTCCTTCAGCCGGAACATGTTGTCGCCCATGACGGTCCACCGGCCGGACTCTTTCCAGATCTCGGCGGGATGAAGTGCCGGCAGGTAAAACTCCTGCCCGCCGATCCGGTTCATTTCCTCGCGGATGATCCGTTCGATCTTGAGCATCGTCCTCTGGGCCAGGGGCAGGTAGGAGTAGACTCCGGCGCCCAGTTGGCGGATGAAACCAGCACGGAGCAGCAGCTTGTGCGAAGCAACTTCGGCATCGGCCGGAACCTCGCGTAACGTGGGTATGAACAGTCTTGACCAGCGCATAGGGAGGCTACTTTTAACCGTTTGACCGGTCCAAGTCAAGTAAGCTAAGCTACCGCTATTCTGGTGGGGAAGGGGGCCGACATCCAGTGAGAATCGCGATAGCTTCGGACCATGCCGGCTTCGAGCTGAAGTCCAAGATAAAGGAGCAGCTCGCTTCCACCGACCAGGTGATCGACAAGGGCGTGTTCGCTGCCGACTCGGTCGATTACCCGGATTTCGCGGAAGCAGTGGCCAGGGAAGTGATCTCAGGCAATGCCGAACGAGGAATCCTGGTTTGCGGGACAGGTATCGGGATGTCGATCGCGGCGAACAAGATTCCGGGGATCCGGGCAGCACTCTGCCATGACCTCGAGACGGCGCGGCTTAGTCGCGAGCACAATGATGCGAACATCCTGGCCCTCGGAGGCCGGACAACCGATCCGGAATTGGCGCTGAGGATGGTCCGGGAGTGGCTCGGGACGGAGTTCAACGGAAGCCGTCATGCCCGACGTCTCGATAAGATCAGAAAGATCGAAGAGAATTACTGCAGATAGTCCCTCTCTAAGCTGTTAATTCGGAGAAAGCCACATGAATAAGCGCTTGCAAGAAATTGATCCTCTGGTAGCAGAAGCGATTTTCCACGAGACGAAGCGCCAAGCCCAGACGCTCGAGTTGATTGCCTCGGAGAACTTCGTCAGCGAAGCGGTTCTGGAGGCTATGGGTTCGGTTTTCACGAACAAGTATGCCGAGGGCTATCCTGGAAAACGCTACTACGGCGGATGCGAGTTCGTCGACGTGGTTGAGAGCCTGGCAATCGAGCGGGCCAAGCAGCTTTTCGGAGCCGAGCACGCCAACGTCCAACCGCATTCCGGGACTCAGGCCAACATGGCCGCTTACCTGGCGGTTCTCAAGCCCGGCGACAAGATCCTCGGGATGAACCTGGCGCACGGCGGTCACCTGACCCACGGCAGCCCGTTGAACTTTTCGGGAAAGTTCTTCCAGGTCGTGCCCTACGGCGTCCACCCGGAAACTGAGCAGATCGATTACGACGCGCTGGCCGATCTGGCGGAGCGGGAACGGCCCCGAATGATTGTTGCCGGCGCAAGCGCCTACAGCCGTGTCATTGATTTCCCCCGCTTGAGCGAGATCGCCAAGAAGGTGGGCGCGTTCCTGATGGTCGACATGGCCCACATCGCCGGTCTGGTTGCCGCTGGCCTGCACCCCAGCCCTGTGCCGTATTCGGACTTCGTGACGAGCACGACCCACAAGACACTGCGGGGCCCCCGAGGCGGGCTGATCCTGTGCAAGGAAGAGCACCGGAAAGCTTTGGACAAGTATGTCTTCCCCGGTATTCAGGGCGGACCACTGGTGCACATCATCGCCGCAAAGGCGGTTTGTTTTCAGGAAGCATTGACCCCCGAATTCAAGAGTTACCAGGGCCAGATCGTAAAGAACGCAAAGGCGCTCAGCCAGGCGCTGGCAGCCAGCGGGTTCCGCATAGTGTCCGGCGGGACCGACAACCACCTCTTTCTGGTCGATGTATTCTCGAAGAAGATCACCGGCAAGCAGGCCCAGGAATCGCTCGAGCACGCCGCCATTACCGTGAACAAGAACGCGATACCGTTTGACACCAATCCCCCGATGGTCGCGAGCGGGATCCGGGTGGGCACTCCCGCAGTCACGACCCGCGGCATGAAAGAGCCAGAGATGGAGAAAATCGGAGAGTGGATGGCCGCTGTTCTCGACCGCGTGGAAGATGAAGCGGTGCAGAACGAGATCCGCCAGAAGGTCTGTGGTCTCGCGGCCCGTTTTCCACTTTATGCCGGGCGGCTGGCCGCATTTCAAGCCCGTGTCAGCTAAACAAAGGATCGCGACTCTAGAAGACATTTTCAGCCCAGGCGGGGTGCTGGAGAAGCAGCTTCCGAATTACGAGTTCCGGGCCTCGCAACTCGACATGGCGAAGGCCGTTCTCGCGGCGATGGAGAACGAGCAGCACCTGTGCGTCGAGGCAGGCACCGGCACGGGCAAGACGCTTGCTTATCTCATCCCGGCGCTTCATTCCCGAAAGCGGGTGATCGTCTCCACTGCCACCCGGAACCTGCAGGAGCAGCTGTTCTTCAAAGACATCCCTTTCATCAAGCGGTATCTGTTTCGCGACCTTGCAGTGACCTACATGAAGGGCCGAAACAACTACCTGTGCGTGAAGAAATACTACGAGCAGAATCCGGCGGAGTTGATCCTCGGGGGGGCACCGCAGGACTGGAAGCAGATGTCCGGCTGGGTGCGGGGGACGGAAACGGGCGATCGCGCCGAGTTGCGCTGGATTCGGGACGACGATCCCCTGTGGCGGCACCTGGACGCCCGGGGCGAAACGTGTGTGGGCCAGAAGTGCCAGTACTTCGACGACTGCTTCATCACGAAGATGCGCCAGCGCGCCCTGGAATCCGACCTGATCGTCGTCAACCATGCCCTGCTTTTCTCCAACCTGGCTTTGCAGACGGACGAAGTCGGGAAAACACTTCCGGACTTCTCCGTGCTGATCCTCGACGAGGCCCACGAGGTTGAAGACGTCGCGTGCGCCCACTTCGGCCACCAGATCAGCAGCTATCAGATCGAAGAATTGTGCCGCGATTTTCAACCGATCCTCAAGCAGTTGCCCGAGTACCTGGGGAGGGTCGTGGATCTCGAGAAGCGGGCCGAGGAATTCTTCAGCGCATTCCCGGCCGAGGAAGGTCATTTCTCGCTGAACCTGTTCCAACCGAGGAGCGGCGCGCCCGTCGACCTGCGCCAACAGCTCGGGCCTCTCTATACCCCGCTGTTCAAGACCATCCAGGTCCTCCACTCCCAGTTGCAGCGGGAAAGCCAGAAGCCGGCCGAGCTCGAGTCCATTGTCCGGCGTCTTGGCCAGCTGCGTCTCGATCTGCAGGAGGTTTTTGCGGAGACGAATCCGGATCACGTTTACTGGTTTGAAAAGCGAGGCCGCGGGGTCGTTCTGCATCTGAGCCCCATCGACATCGCGCCGATACTCAAGGAGGCACTCTTTCAGAAGACCGAGACGGTGATCCTGACCTCGGCGACTCTGACGACCGGGGGGAACTTCGACTACATAAAGTCGCGACTCGGTGTCCCCTCCCCGGCGGAGCTCACCGTTCCGAGCGAGTTTGATTACTCCACCCAGGCGATGCTCTATGTTCCCAGGTCTTTTCCGGAGCCCCGCTCCCCGGAATACTTCCTCCGGGCACTGCGCGACGTGCGCGCCATACTCGACATCACAGAAGGCCATGCTTTCCTATTGTTTACGAGCTACCAGCAAATGAATCGGATCCACAAGAGCCTGGAGGAGAACTCGCGCTATCCGGTCTTCAAACAGGGTGAAATGCCGAAGAACGAGCTGCTGGAGCGGTTTAAATCCACGCCGCACGCGGTGCTCTGCGCCACCGCCAGTTTCTGGCAGGGAGTAGATGTTCAAGGGGATGCACTCAGGGCGGTGATCATCGACAAGCTGCCATTCCAGGTCCCGTCGGAACCGGTTGTTGCCGCCCGGCTCAGCCGACTGGAACAGAGCGGGGACAACGCTTTCCTGAGCTATTCGATTCCGGAAGCAATCATTTCGCTTAAGCAGGGACTCGGTCGTCTCATCCGTTCCCGCAAAGACCGGGGTATTCTTGCGATCTTCGACAGCAGGCTGAGAACCCGAAGTTACGGTCGCCTGTTTTTGGAGAGCTTGCCAAACTGCCCCCTCACCGATAATATTGTCAGCCTGAGAAACTTCTTCCAATCTGGTGGATCAGTCTAATCGGAACTTATACGACGGGAAGGACTCTATGACGAGCAAGCTGACCAAATGCCTTTTCGCGGTTCTCTTCTTCTTATCGATGGGGGTGCCGGCGCTTGCGCAGATCGGCATTTTCCAGGGTATTGTCACCGATACCAATGGGCAGCCGCTTCAGGGCGTGACCGTCACGATCGAAGGAATGGAGATCAAGCGCTCTTACAAGCTGACGACCGACAAGAAAGGCAAGTACATCCACGCCGGTATCCCGCTTCAGGGAACCTATCGCATCACCGCCAAGAAGGAAGGGTACGCGTCGGAAGGGATCTCCGGAGTCAAGCCTGGCTTCGGAATGGATGACCCTCGCGGCACCCAGAACTTCAAGATGACCCCCGGCCAGTCGGGCAAAGCGGCCGTGGAAATGACGGCCGAAGAAATTGCTGCCAGAAGAAGCAGGCCGAGGAAAACGAGAAAAAGAAGGACACACTGAAGGTCCTTCAGCAGGTCTTCGAGCAGGGTCGCCAGTTGGCCCTGCAGGGGCAGCACGAGCAGGCGATCGAGCAGTTCAAGAAGGCTGCCGAGGTCGACCCCGGGCAGCCGGCGGTCTGGGCCAACATGGGCAGCTCCTACAACCAGCTGAAGCAGTATGACCTGGCCATCGAAGCGTACAACAAGGCGATCGAACTGAAGCCGAACGACCCGGGCCTCTTTCAGAATCTGGCCGGAGTCTACAGTTCGTCCGGAAACATCGAAAAGTCCAAGGAGATGTACGAGAAGGCGGCCGGTCTGGCGGCGGCCACCGACCCCAAGACCGCGGCGGTGCAGTACTACAACATGGGCGTGACCTACATCAATACGGGCAAATCGGCGGAGGCCGAAGAAGCGCTGAACAAATGCCTGCAGATGGACCCGAATTACGCCGAAGCCCATTATCAGCTGGGCCTTACTCAGCTTGGCCTGAACAAGATGGATGACGCGGTCACCCACCTGAAGAAGTACCTGGAGTTGGCACCGAGCGGAGACAACGCCGAGGTCGCCAAACAGCTGGTCGATTCGCTGACCAAGAAGTAGGGAACAGCTGACCAGCTAACGAGCTGACAGGTTGACCTGCTTACCCGCTGACTAGATGGACGAGGAGCGATCTGCGCTCCTCGTGTTAACCTCCAACCTCTCTTCGCCAAGCCGAACAGGGGAGCCGAACAGGGACAGTGTTCTTTTCTGTTTGTGTTCTATCTGTTTCCCGTTCCCTCCCGCCCCGGGTGGAAGCCGGGCGCCTGCTGGAATCGTAAAGAGCCGCGCACGATCGAGGGTGTCGAAAAAGCGGCCTCGGACTGATGGCGCTCATGACAATACACAAGAAAGTAAAGCGCGTGCGCACGAGGACGTCGATGAGTTGCATGTGAACCGGCAAGAGTCGACCGGAACCGAGCTTTGTCGGAGCCGCGCGCGAGCGCCTTCCAGCGAAGCAAGCGGGTTGTAGCAATAGGCAGATCGCATGCCCTGTTGCAGGGTCAGTGCGAGGGACGTGCGGTCAGCTAACTGTTACCCGCTTGCTTCGCTGAAAGGCGCTCGCGCGCGGCTCCGACAAAGCTCGGTTCCGGTCGACTCTTGCCAGGGCGGGCGTGGGGAAAACGGGTCAGTAAAAGGCTGTTTACACGCAAGTTAACTTCTTCGACACCCTCGATAGCGAGCGCCAGCGAGCGAGTAAGCGGACCAACCAGACACGGCACAGGGAGTCATTCAATCATGCCAGCGCCCTCGGGGCCGACTCAGGGTGCTAGATGTCTGGTCCGCTTACTCGCTCGCTGTGCTCGCTGTCGTGCGCGGCTCTTTACGATTCTCGCTCATGTATTCGTTGCGCCTTGGCGGGCGAGCAGGGGAACAAGGCAGGGGAGCAAGGGACAGTGGGGGGAGCAGGGGACAGTGTTCTTTTGCAGGGGCCGTCTACTTCGCGCCCCACGCATTTCGACTCAACATCGAGGCTGCCGCCCCTCCGCGCAGGTCCGCCGCAGGCGGGTCTTCCTTTCGTTTGTGATAACATACTTTCTCTTATGACTAGTAAACAGATCGTCGTGGGTGTGCTCGGCATAGTGATCGGCTTCATCCTCGGCTTTTTCACCTCTGAAGCGATCAAGAGAGAGCAGGCGCCCTGGTGCAATCCGCCGAGGCGACGCCGCAGGCGCCGCAGGCTGGCGTTCAGGGTGGGGATCAGCAGCTTCCCCCGGATCATCCGTCGATGGAGGACATCCAGCGGCTCGAGCAGATGCAGACTCAGGCGCAGAACAATCCGAAGGACGCGGCAGTGCGCGTGGCACTGGCGAATGCTTACTACGACATGAAACGGTTCGACGCGGCCATCCCCTGGTACGAGCAGGCGGTTCAGCTCGATGGGAGCAACCCCGACGTGAACACCGATCTCGGAACCTGTTATCTGTACACCAACAAGCCCGAGAAGGCGATCGAGATCTACCAGAAGTCCCTGGTGATCAACCCCCGGCATCCCCAAACTCTCCAGAACCTCGGCTTCGCGTATTTCTCGGTTGCCAAGTTTGGGGAGGCGATGAAGGAGTGGGAGAAGTTGCTGGCGTTTCACCCGGAATACCCACATCGGGCCGAGATTGAAAAGCAAATCGCGGCCGCCAAGGACCATCAGAAGACAGCGAGTGTAGCAAAATGATCTGGCGCATGGTGTTGGTTCTGCTCATTCTGACCGTCATTCGTTCCTTTCTGGTTCGCTTCTTCAACCCGCCTGGCCAGAAGCAGCAGGTACCGCGTCGCCCGCCGCAGCAGGCGAGTTTCCGGGCACATGGTGAAAGATCCGCAGTGCGGCATGTACGTGGCGGCGGATCTGGCGATTCCGGCTCGCACCCGGGACACGATCTTGTACTTCTGCTCCACCGAGTGCCGGGACCTGTACGCCAAGGCGAGGCTTGAAGAGGCAAAGCGCTAAGCGGTTACTCGGTGCAGGATGCATGCCTGCCCGGATCTCGGCTGGGGAGGGCGGCTTGAAGATCGGTATCTTCGTCAAGATCGATCGTCTGGATTTCGCAGGTCGGCTGAACGAGATCATTCGCTGGATGACCGATCGTGGCTGTGAGTTCCTCGTTGAACGCCGCGCTGCTCAGCTTCTCAACCTTTCCGTGCCCTCTGCGGAACGGGAGCAGATCCCCGCTCTCGTCGATTTGATCGTTGTATTCGGCGGTGATGGGACACTCCTGTCCGTGGCCAGGCTGGGCGAACACAAACGCGCGCCGATTCTGGGCGCGAACCTCGGCAGCTTGGGATTCCTGACCGGTGTTACCCTCGAAGAACTGTATCCAGCCCTGGATCAAATCCTGCAGGGAAACTATTCAATCGACCGCCGGAGCATGGTGAAGGCGGTGATCAAGAATCGAAACGGAGACTTGCGCGAGCATCACGCCTTTAACGATGTGGTCGTGAATAAGGGCACGCTTGCCCGGATGATTTCCCTCGAAGTCTGGATAGATAAACAATTTACCTCCAGATTTCTTGCGGATGGGATGATCATCTCGACTCCGACCGGTTCCACTGCCTATTCGCTGTCCGCCGGCGGTCCAATCATCTACCCGACCCTGAATTCCCTGACCCTGACCCCGATCTGTCCTCACACCTTGAATCATCGCCCGCTCGTCATTCCAGCCAAGAGTGAGGTGCGCGTCGTGCTCCATGGAGGCGACGAGGCGGCTCTGACGATTGACGGGCAGATTGCCGTGGCGCTGGGTATCGGCGATGAAGTTCTCTGCACCCAGTCGCAGTACCAGGTCGAACTGGTACAGCCAACCGGACGAAGCTTCTTCGAGGTCCTTCGACAGAAGCTCAAGTGGGGTGAACGCTAGTTCGATCAGCTTCCGGACAACGTGAACTTGGCGAGGAGCTGCTGCTCGGACTCCGCCATCTGTGCCAGCGAATGGACGGTTTGCGTCACTTCCTCGAGCTGGGCGCTCATCTCTTTCGTAGACGCAGTAACCTCTTCGACCGCGGCCGCATTTTGTTCGCTGACCGACGCGACGCTATCCATGACTCCCCCGACTTGGTGGGAGAACGACTGCATTTCGCGCATAGCGGAGGTGATCCCCGTCAGACGCTGATGGTTGGCCTCGACCGCCTGGCGAATCTCCTCGAGTACCTTCCCCGCCTGTTCGGCCAGGCTGGCGCCGTGGGACACCTTCTCGAGCCCGGAGCCCATGACCTTCTGTACCGCGCTGATCTGTGACTGAACACTGTCCACGAGTTCGGTGATTTCGCGCGTTGCCTGGGCAGTTCTTTCCGCCAGGGATCTGATTTCGCCTGCGACTACCAGGAAGCCCGCCCCGTATTGCCCGGCATGCGCCGCCTCGATGGCTGCGTTGATTCCCAGAAGCTTGATCTGGTAGGCGATACCGCCGATCAGTTTGATGATGATGTCGATCTTCTGCGAGTGCTCACCCAGGACTTTGACCGTCTGCGCGGTTTCGAGCACCGAATCCTTGATCGATTGCATACTGGCCAGCGTCTTTTCAACCGCCTGGGTGCCGGCGTGAGCCGCGCGCGCGGCATTCTCCGCCGCTACCGAGCCTTTCGACGCCTCGCCACTGACCTGATCAATGTGCTTCAGCAGTGAGGACAACGCGTCGTGGGTTTGGCTGACCTGCTCGTTTTGTGAAATGGTTCCCCGCGAGACCTGGTTCATCGCTGAATTGATCTGCACGGTGGACTGGTTTACGGAATTAATGGTCAAAGCCAGGTTCTGACTGAGCTCCATCAACCGGCTTGCCTGGTCGGTGATTGAGAAGACGAGGCCGCGCAGGCTGGTCGGTTCGCTGTTGAAAGTGACGACTGGGACGCCGGCAGAGACGGCACGGTTGATAACCGGGATCAGATCCTTGTCGAAGATACCGGTCGCGATCCCGTCATATTTCTGTGCGACCGCCGAGTCAACCAGCGGACCGTAGATATCCGCCTCGATTGCGGCTCGCTGCCGATTCTCGGGGGGAACGATCCAATCGACCGTGACACCGAGCGGCCGCAGCTTTTCGGATGCGACCATGGCACCCTGGCGAACCGCTTCCCAGAACTTCGAGTCCTCGCGCCCCAGGAATGCGAAGCGCAGTGGTCGTGAAATCTGCGAGGGCATTGGGGAGGTACGTCGCGCCGCAACCGCTTCGGTCTCGATGGTGCCGCGATCCGGATGCCAGAAATCGTGATAGTTCTCGCGGGTCACCACGTCGAGCGCAGTCAGCATCCGGGGGGCCGGTGGCCGCCACCCGGCAGCGACATAGTTGTAGAGGTGCATGACCGGCTCATGTCCCTGGGCAAACGGGTCTTGAGCCAGGGTGGCGGAAATGAACCCTTCCTGCAGGAACCGCATCGTCTCATCGACAAGGTCGTGGGTGACTATTTTGAGCTGACCCTGGCGTCCAGCTTCGCCGACCGCCCGAGCCACAACTTGAGGAGTGGCTCCGATCGTCACATAGATCCCCTGGATGTAGGGATATTTCTGAAGCACCTCTCGGGTTTTCTGGTAGGCGATGTCAGCGAGCTCCGATCCCCTCTTCCGTCGCCAGGATTTCGATGCCTGGAAACTTCTCGTGGATGAAACTGATGAAGCCCTTGCGTCTCAGTTCGGGCCCGGATGCGCTGTAGTTGCTGGTGATCACGACAACCTGGCCCCTGCCGCCCAGTGCTTCGCCCATGGCTTCTCCGCAGGCGCGTCCTTCCAGGAATGAATCGGCGCCCACGTAGCACAGTCGATGACAAGGTGTTTCGGTCACCGCGTTGAACTCTCTCGCGGTCTCGCTCAGGCTTGTGATGATGGCGTTGAAAACGGAAATGAATTCCTTCATTTCCGGGTGGAGCTCAGGATTAATCGGTTTGGACCGAATCGCAAGCTGCGCGGTCAGATTTCCCTGGGCCAGCTCGGTCATCGCCATGGTCAGTGCGGCACAGTCCTCATTGACAAGAGTCTTGCCCAGGCTGGAAAGGCCGTCCGATGTGCCGGAGCTGAAGAGGGGAGCGGCTTTTGCCCGGCGCGCAAGTCCGAGCGCGAGAAGAACCGCGATTCCTCCGAAAGAGCCGAGAATGTAGGCGAGCGGGCGGGTAGAGATGGTCAGGCTCGAGGAGGATACGGAGCTCGCGTGAACCCCAGTGAAGGATCCCCAAAGCAGCGCTCCTGCTGTCAGCACGGCAAACAGGCCCACTCGGAGGATCAGCCTATGACCAACAGAATTCAGAGGCCCGACCTTCATACCGTTTCTCCTTCGCCCCGCAGGGCAACTCGTCGCTTGCCTGGGCCTCGACTTTGGCCGTATCGGCGCGCTAAGCATAATAAATTGCAGTACGGGGGGCAAGGAGGTATTCACTCGCTTGAGATAAACTAGTGTCGGATTTGGGCTCGACAACGTGGAACTAACAAAACCTCTCTTTCTGAAACGAGCCGGCTATGCGTTGATCATTGTCGGGCTTGTATTCCTGACCATTCTCACCACTGCGACGGTGGTTTCCGCCCCTCTCGTCGTCGCCTACAGCTATGCCCTGCTTGGTCTCGGAATCGCTCTTGTGGCAGCGAACAAGGTGCAGGAGTGGAGGCATCATCGCCGGCTCCGAACCCTCTGGGCGCGTTGTGCGAGGTGCGGTTGGCGGGGAAACGCGGAAGTCTGTTATCGCACCCAGGCCTGCCCGGAGTGCGATTCCGAAGAGGTGGTCCTCTACAACCCGGCGGTCAATTGAGAGCCAGCCGGGCCTGTGATCCCCTATGGAAGCCGCGCACGGAAGAGGGTGTCGAAAATGCCCAGGAGCTGGCTGGAGATCATCAACCCCTTCAGGGTTCGGTCTGTACAACCTCGTCCGCTTTGGGAAGTCGGACCCACGAAACGTCTATTTTGCAGCGGACTGTTCCTTGAGCTCCTCGGGGAGGCGATAGATCGAATGACAGTCCTCACACCGCAGTAAGACGATCTTCGGGCTGCGCCCAAATTCGCGCTCTATCTCGGCGCGTCTCTCCGGATCCTGTTCATTGAAGTACGACGCGAAGGGATAGTACCGCTTCAGTTTTCCATGGCATGGTTTGCCCTTCTCGTTCTTCTCATTACAGACTACTTGTCTCGGCAGCAGATCCTTGATCACAGATAAACCTTTCTTATGTCGATTCGACCTCTGAGATTTTAGCGCGGGTGATTTGCGATAAGGCAAGCTTAATCGTGAGCGCCGGTGAGATTCGACGAACCTCGAAGGTCATCGGTACTGCTCCTTCCGGAGGACTCGCATGAGTCGTTCCAGTTCATACGTGTTGATGACGTCCTCTGCCTCAATCCAGCCGCGACGTGCCGTATCGATTCCATAAGCCATGAACCCGAGCATCGCGGCGGAATGACTGTCGGTGTCGATGCTGAGAAGACCTCCCAGGTCCTTGACCATCCGGCAATGGACGTCCTTCAGGTCCAGGCGGTCCGGATAGCTGTTCAGTTCCAAAGCGACACGGTGATCGCGGGCCACGCTGATCACCCTCTCCAGGTCGATCTCGTAGGGCTCCCGGCGACCAAGCAGCCGGCCGGTCGGGTGCGCCAGGATGTTGACACGCGGATGGCGCAGGGCGGTACAGACTCTCGCGGTCATCTCGTCGCGGGTCATATTGAAACGACTGTGGATGGAAACAACCACAACATCCAGTGTGCCGAGTGCCTCGTCGTTCAGATCGAGACTGCCGTCGGCCAGAATGTCGACCTCCATACCTTTCAAGACGCGGATGCCGGTGAGCCGTCGATTGATGGCATCAATTTGGGCGGCCTGCTCCGCCAGTCGTCCTTCGTTTAGACCGCCGATCATCGGGAGGGCCTTGCTGTGGTCGGTGATCGCAATGTACTGATACCCGGCGGCCAGCCCCGCCTCGGCCATGGCTTCGATCGAGTCTTTGCCATCTGAGGCGTGGGTGTGCATGTGGAGATCGCCCCGGATATCCTTCCTGTGGATCAAATCGGGAAGCGCTCCGGCCTCCGCCGCCTCAATCTCGCCACGGTTTTCCCGCAGTTCCGGAGGAATCGGGGGGAGCCCGACCAGCCGGTACACGTCGTCCTCCACCTCGCCGGCAAGCTTGACGTCGTCGACCGTTCGAAAGACGCCGTACTCGCTCACCTTGTAACCGAGGCGCTTGGCCCGTTCGCGGATCACCACGTTGTGCTCCTTGGACCCGGTGAAGTATTGGAGCGCGGCGCCAAACGACCCGCTCTCGAGAACGCGGAAATCTACTTGGAACCCTCTGCCGAGCAGTACAGATGCCTTGGTGTCGCCTTTGGCCATCACATCCCGAATGCCGGGGAATTGGAGAGCCGTGTCGATGGCGCTCCGCGGTGCGGCACTGGCGATGAGGATGTCGATGTCGCCGACCGTTTCCTTGCGCCGTCGGGTGCTGCCGGCGGCTTCAACCCTGTCGATGTCCGGGCGCCCTTGCAGGTAGGCTACAAGATCAGCGGACAGGCGCAAGGCCTGGTCAAGCCGGAAACGACCGGTCTGCCGCCGGTAATCCTCGATTGCCTTCAAAATCCCGGCTTCAGTCCTCTCCCCGATTCCCGGCAGGGTGCGCAGCTTCCCGCCGCGGGCGGCCGCTTCCAGTTCCTCCAGGTTCCCGACTTGGAGCGATGTCCAGAACTGTTTGACTCGTTTCGGCCCCAATCCTTTGATGTTCAGGAGCGGGAGCATGGATGCGGGCAGTTCGCTGCGCAGTCGCTGGTGCTCCTGGCATTGTCCAGTCTCGGCAAGTTCTTCGAGCTTGCGGATCGTTCCCTCGCCGATGCCGGGGATCTCCCGAAGGCGAGCCGGGTCCGTGCCGATTGTTTCCGCCACGCTGAAGTCAAGAGCGGCGACAATCTCGGCCACTCGTCTGAAGGATCTGATCCGGAACGGGTTTTCTCCCTTGATCTCGAGGATATCCGCCATTTCCTCGAAAACCGCCGACAGTTGTCGGTTGTCCATGCAACTATTTTACTATCCGGGGCTTGGGCAGCAGGGCAGCAGGGCAGAGGGCAGAGGGCAGCAGGCAGCGGGCAGCGGGCAGTGCATCCCGTGGGTCCCACTTCCCGGTGGGACTCTTCGTAGCAGAGGGCGAGAACCTGCCAGCGCCTGCCGGAGGTCCGACTGGGAAGTCGGACCTCCGGAGTTTCTACATTCTTCGGCCTGAAAGGCCGAGACAAAATAGCCTGGGGCGGAGCGTTTTTTGCGCAGCCCCAGGTTTCAGACGGGTCGTAGAGCAGAGCCCTGAAAGGGCGTAAGATGCCGCCTGCACAGAGGAGCGAGAGGACCATGTCACAGTCATTGTCGCAACTGTATGTTCATCTGGTTTTCAGTACCAAGGACCGAGCCCCGGTGCTTCCTCCCGAGATTTCCGAAAGGCTTCATGACTACCTTGCCGGAATATTTGACGCTTCATGTGGGATTGAGGCCCCTGGAGCGGAGTGCTTTCTCTCCCGCCCTTTCAGGGCTTGAAGCTCGTTGCTGACCTAGCCCGGGGCTACGCAAAAAGCGCTCCGCCCCGGGCTACTATGTCTCGGCCTTTCAGGCCGAAGGCGCATCGCAGCCGGCCAAAGAATGTAAAAACTCCGGAGGTCCGACTGGGAAGTCGGACCCACGCGGGAGTTACCCAAGACATTGGTGGCGTCGATTTCCGAAGAGGCCCGGGCAGGCTAAGGCGGCGCCCGCCCGGCGTTTTAATGAGGCTGGAGCCAACGAGACTATTTGCGAACAACCGGACCCGGGTAGTTCTGTCCCATGAGGTTCAGATCCTCCCGAGCCAGAATCCGGATCAACTCTTCGTGGAAATGATCGGATACCTTGGCTATCTCCGGATGAACACGTTTTTCGTACATCTCCCGGCTGCGGTCGATGTCCCGCTTCAGCCGGTTGTACAGGTCACCGTGCTGGCGACCGTTGTAAACCTCGTCCTCATTGTAAAGCTTGATCTCGGAGACCAGCAGCCGCGCGAAGCGGCGGGCTTCGTTCCCGTACTTCTCCTCGTCCTCGGGGGACAAAGCGGGACGGGCAGGCGGCGTGGGAGGTGCGACGGGCTGCGGTGGCGGTACCGGCTCCGGCGCCGGAATCGGTTCAGGGGGCGACGGCCACTCTCCGAATGCCGGCTCCGTCTCGACGGGTGCCGGCGGCGGCTCAGGCGGGGGCGCCTGGAACCCAAAGCTCGAATCTTGCATGCTTTCCGGGATCTCCCACTCAGTCAGGTCGCGCGGAGTTACCTGGGCGGCCGGGGCCTCGAACTGTTCGGCAAGCTCCTCAGCGGGGACTTCCGCGACTTCTTGAATGGCGACTTCCTCAGTGGCGACTTCCTCACCGGCGAGCTCTTCCTGCAGCGGTGAGAATTGAGCGGTCAGTTCCTGCGCCATGCTCTCCGGGGCCTGACTTAGGATATCGGCCTCGACACCCGGGACCTCGGTGGGAAGTCCGAAGTCGATCGAGGGAAGTTCCAGCGTCCCGGTCTCTTCCGCAACCGCAGCAGCGACCGGTTCGGGTTCCAGCTGAGCAACAGCGACCGGCTCGGGAGTCGGTTCGGCGACGGGCTTCGCCTCGGGAGCAGGTGCAGCCGCCGGGGCCATGGCCTGTTCCTGAATCATCTGATGGAGAGCGTTGTTCTTAAGAACCAGGGCGGCGACATAGGTGAGTACTTCGAGCTGATCGACGTTGATTGATTCCGATGAATCGGCATACAGGATCACCGGGACGAATTCGTCGAACACCAGCGGAATCGCTAGAAACGCGTGGGGCAAGTCACCGGCGGCGCCCAGTGAAGGACGAGCTTCGGCAGGTGCCTGCTCTCGGTAGATCAACCGCTTCCTCTTGGCCGCGGCCATGATCGGGTCGTCCGGGTCATCGACCTGGACGGATCTGATCGCGTCTTCCGGGAAGCCGACGCTGTTCCACGCTACGTACCGGCCCTCCTCGTGCACGAAGAGGATCGCGCGACTGACCTGACTGCCGACCAAATTGAGCAGGACCTGCAGTATGGCCTCCTGTCCGGCCGGAGCACTGACTTCCCTCATCGCCTGCTTCAGGAAGGCCGTATCCAGATTCGCCGCGGGGGGCGGGGGAGTGCCTTCAATCCAGCTTGTCTCCTCCAGCTTCTGGAGAGTGGTCTCCATGTCTGCAAGCCGGACGCCGAAGCTCTGTGCCGTGCGAGCATCCTCCTCCAACCGAGTCGAACTCTCCTGAATACGAGCCAACTGGGTCTGCAGGTCGCCCTGGCATTGCTGCACTTTCCCCAGAGAATCTCGCAGGTCACCGAGTTGCGATTGGAAATGGTCGACGGAATTGCTCAGTCGGCCCCGGATCTCGTTCAGCGATTCACGGCAGGCTCTTACTTCCGTCACGATTCTCTCGTCGCTTGTTGCCGCCATTGCTGTCTCCTTGGTAAACTTCCGGCCAATATTAGAGGCTACCTCCAGCCGTGTCAATAAAGTAGCGCGTGGCGAAGACAGAGGGTTGTGATCCGGTTCTCGAAAGTCGAGTTTTTTTCGAACTGCCGAAGGTTTACCCACCGTACCGGGCGCCACTCAGCGCGCTGTGCTGCCCGCGGCTTCCAGTGCTTTCCGGATGTGTTCGACGTGTGTGGCGCCGTGCGCTGCGTAGACCTCCAGAAGGTCTTCCAGCGACATCCAGCCTCGTTCCGGGTGCATGAGCTTCCGGCTCCAGGCTTCATCAGGAATCGCGCGCAATAGTGTGACCATCCTCATGTGCAGGCCGCGCAGAATGCGTAGAGAGGGATCAATCGGCAGCGAGAGCGAATCGGGCAACGCCGACCACGCATCCTGGTCGTATGGTTTTATGGTCGGCTGGTCTTCGGTTAACGCGAGCTTGAACCGGATGAATGCGTTCATGTGGGAATCGGCCAGGTGATGAACGAGTTGCCTGGCTGTCCAGCCCCCCGCCCGAAAGGGGGCATCGAGGACTGCATCGTCCCGACCGCTGACCGCTGCCTCAACGGCCCCCGGCAATTTCTCGAGCTCGGCTATCATCTTCTCGCGGGTCATTCTATCCATGGTCTCCTCCTTAGTCGTTATCGTTCTAGAATCGTGTCAATGGATGCCAGCTCTTCCGGCGTAAAACCCAGATTATCAAGTGCTTTGAGGTTTTCCTTAACTTGGGCGACGGAGCTCGCACCGATCAGGGCTGAAGTCATCTCAGGATGACGGAGCACCCAGGAAATCGCCATCTGAGCCAGTGATTGGCCCCTGCTGCGCGCCAGATGGTTCAGGGCCTTGGCTTGAGCCACTTTCTCGTCGGTGATGTGCTCCGGCCGCAGGAAGCCGTGCGGTTTGGTGGCTCGAGACCCCGGAGGAATGTCGGTCAGGTACTTGTCAGTCAGGAGCCCCTGGGCCAGGGGCGAGAAGGCAATGCAGCCAATGCCTTCAGCCCGGAGCACGGTTAGGAGCTTCGGTTCGATCCATCGGCGGAACATGCTGTAGGACGGTTGATGAATCAGGCAGGGTGTGCCGAGCTCGCGCAGGATCGAGGCCGCTTTGGCGGTCAGGTCGGCATCGTAGTTGGAGACTCCGGCATACAGCGCTTTCCCGCTTCGCACAATGTGATCCAGGGCGCCCATGGTCTCCTCGAGGGGCGTGTCCGGATCCGGCCGATGGTGGTAGAAGATATCGACATACTCGAGCCCCATGCGTCGCAGACTCTGGTCGAGGCTCGCGACCAGGTATTTCCGCGAACCCCATTCGCCGTACGGCCCCGGCCACATCCAGTAGCCGGCCTTGCTGGAGATGATCAACTCGTCACGGTAACCTCCGAGTTCACTGTGGAGGACCCGGCCAAACGTCTCTTCCGCCGAGCCGGGCGGGGGACCGTAATTGTTGGCCAGGTCGAAATGCGTGATTCCCATGTCGAATGAGCGCAGGATGATCTCTCTGCTATTCTCCAGGACGTCGACGCCGCCGAAATTGTGCCAGAGGCCGAGTGAGATGGCAGGAACCTGGAGCCCGCTCCTTCCGCACCGGCGATAGAGTATGGAATCGTAGCGTGTTTCAGATGGCGAGAATGTCATTTGAAAACCTCGTCGACCGGAGTGATCCTTACGTTTTCAGGCTTGATGCCGAGCTTACGGCTACCAACGACCTGGTCCTCGTCCAGCACTTCCTTCGGCTTGGGAGAATCGTACTTTATCGTTGAAGCGGCGTCGCTCACGAGCTTCTGCTTGAGCCCCTCGGCGTCCTTTGTGATGAAAACGAAGGAGAGGTTGGACGCGGAAAGATGCTTTCGAATCGCTTGATTCACATCCTCGACGGTGAGCGTCTTCAGCTTGTCGCGCATCATGCTCGTGAACTCGCCGGTACCGTACCAGGCGGAATCCAGTGTGTAGCCGATCTGCTGATCCTGGGTGGCGGTGAGAAGAAAGACGTTCTTCATCAAGTAATCGCGTGTCTTCTCGAAGTCTTCCTTCGACATGCCTTTCTGAACCAGGTTGTCGAGCTCGTTGAGCGCGATCCGAACGGCCATATGTGCGTTCTCCGGGACTACCGGGCGAATCCACACTTCGAAGATCTGCTGTTTGCGCGCGATATTGGAATCGGGGACGAACTGGTACATTCCACCCGGAAAGGCCTCGATATACGCATAGTCCCCGTAGTTCATCCCCCGCAGCTCTCGTATCCTCTGGTACAGATGGGACATCGAAGATCGATGCTCGCCAAGCCAGCTCCGAGCCACCGAGAGAGCGGCAAAATCCGGATGCGAGCGAGTGACCTGGATGGGATTACCGAACGAAATGGCAGTCGAACGCGTGTCCTTCTGGATGATTTCGACCTGGTAACCTTCGGGGCTGCGTGGCTGCACGGTCGCGGGGATCTGGAGGTCGGTCTTTGCGGTCAGGCCGGCCAGTTCGCGGCTGACTCGCTCGATCAGTTCCTCAGGTGCGTCGCCGGCCACCCCGACAAGCAGGTTGGACCGCGAATAAGCGCGCTTCCAATAGCCCTTGACGTCGTCCAGGGTGATTGAATTGATGCCCGAGACGGTGCCGAGGACCGGGTGCGCGTAAGAGGTTCCCTTGAACAGACTCTCCTGGAGCCTGTCCTTCCCCAACTCTTCCTCGTTGTTTGACCGGAGGTCGACAGTCAAGGCATTGAGCTGGGCATCCTTCAGCCGTCTGAAGTCCTCTTCGCGAAAACCCGGGTCGAGGAGCATCGGGAATACGAGGTCGGCGAACGCGCGCCAGTTGTCCTTGTGGATCGACGCGGTGAACGTGGTCATCTCCTTGTCCGTCTGGGCGGCAAAGACCCCGGCCATCGGGTAGAGCGCTTTTCGGATCTCATCGATTGTCTTGTCCTTGGAGCCCGCCTCGGCAACCATGGTCGCCGTCAAAGCCGCCAATCCTTCCTTGCCCGTCGGATCGTAAGCCGAGCCCGCGGTGAAGACCAGCTTGATGTTGAGCTGGGGCAGGCTCGTCTTCTGGCGGACGATCTTCGCGGCAGCGGTGCCGGCGGCGCCGGCGGAAGCCTCGGCGGCCGTGGAGGTCAAGGCCGGCTGCTTCTTCATCCCTTCCGGAAGTGGTTCCTGGGACAGCGTCGTCACCACCAGCCCGGCATCCGTAAAGTACTTCTGCCCGGCAGCCAGCAGGTCCTTCGGTTCCAGGCTGGCATACACCCGAAAGAGGTTGTTGAGGGTCGCGTAGGATCGGTTGAAGCGGACGTAACGGGCGAGGATCGACGCGATCTGCGCGGTATTGTCCAGAGATCGGACAAGGCTGTAGCGGGCGTTGGACTTGGCATCGTTCAACCGGCCGGCAGGAAGCGCCTCGCTTCGTGCTTCCGCAAAGGTCTTCAGGATCTGGTCCCGCACGTAGATCGCGTCGTCCTTGTTTTTCAACCGGGCTCCGACTGTGAGCAGCTGAGGATCCACGGTAGCGGGAAGGTAAGGGAACATCTGGTCGACCTTCTGCTCCTGCTCGACCAGACGCTTGTACAGCGCCGAGGTCGGGCCAAAATAGAGATCCAGGAGCAGGTCGACCGCGGCGTAGTCCTTCTGAGTGTCCGAGAAGGCCGGTCCGTGGAATGCCACGGTCACCCAGGGAAGCGTCGGTGTGGACCAGGGCACGTGCGCATAAATCGGGCCTTTTGGTGCCGGTTCCGCTGGAATCACCGCTTTGAAGCTGCCCGGTTTCCAGCTGCCCCAGTATTTCTCAACCAAGGGCATGACTGACTCGGGAGTGACGTCGCCGGCAACGATGATGGTTGCGTACTCGGGCCTGTACCAGCGGTCGAAGAACACCTTCGAGTACTGGTACTGATTAGGCATGTCTTCGATGTCTTTCAGGAAACCCATGGTCGTGTGCTTGTAGGTGTGAGTCGTGAAGGCATTGTCAGCCTGGACTTCGAAGAGCTTCGACATCGGGTTGGCGCTGTTCTTGTTGTATTCCCCAAGAACCGCCCGAGATTCTGTCTTGAAGACGTCCTCGGCGTAGGAGAGATTCTGGAAACGGTCCGCTTCAATCTTCAGAATTGTGTCCAGGTCTTCCTTTGCGAAGGTGATGTGGTAATTGGTGTAATCGTCCGTGGTGTACGCGTTCTGACTGGCGCCCGCCCGCGTGATGATCGAGTTGTACACGTCCGGTGGATAGGCTTTGGTGCCCCGGAACATCATGTGCTCGAAGAAGTGCGCGAAACCGGATTTGCCCGGTTCCACCTCGTTCCGAGAGCCGGTCTGCACCGGGATCTGCAGGGAGACGATGTTGGGAAAGCCGGTGGGCACGATGATGACTTTCAGCCCATTCGACAGAGTCTTTTCTGTCACCTTGAAGGGAAGCAAATCAGACGTCCGAGGTTGGCCGGTCGGCTGCTGAGTTGCGATCAGATTCAATGAAAGCATAACGAGCGCGAGGCAAAGTATCGGTCCGGACATGCGATGCATTTAGGTTCTCCCGCGTTGATATTGAAGAAGCTATATCTTATCGCAGACGAGGGCGCACAATCCGCGCAGGCTGCAGGAATTGCCCGAATGTTGGCGGTACCTCACTGTGAGAATCCGCGCACCGCGCAGGAGTTGCCCGAATGTTGGCGGTACCTGACTGTGACAATCCGCGCACTTCGCGAAAGACGCTCCGTTTGCGGTTCTGCACTTCTCGATGACCCAAGCGGGCCGCCTACAGGGCCGACAGAACCGCAAACGAAGCGTCTTTCAGCGGAGTGCGCGGATTGTGACAGTCAGCAATAGCGGGCGCCTAACTGACCGCCTCACGCAGCTCCCCGAAAAGCCGCGCGAAATCGCCCGGCCTGTAGTGAGCGTTCAAGCCGCTCGTGTTGGGAAGCACCCAGACAGAGGTCTTGTCGATCCGAACTTCCTGGAGGCCGATTCCAGCCTTTGGCTGTTCAAACGCTTTTCGGAACGCCTCGGCTCCCACTACGGCGAGACAGTGAGGCCGGAAGCGGAGAACCTTTTCTTCGAGCACGACACGCCCCTGGCGGAACTCGTCGTCTGCAAGCTCGGCCGCTGACACCGTGGCCCGCGAAACGACATTCGTTATGCCGAGGCGAAAATCGAGGAGATCGTGTTCATCAAAGGGGGAAACAAGCCGGTTGGTGAACCCGGAGGCGTGCAGGGCCGGCCAAAAGCGATTCCCGGGCCGTGCAAAATGATGACCCACCGCGGCAGTGTAGAGCCCGGGATTAATACCGCAGAACAGCACCAGCAGGTTCGGGGCGATGATGTCGGGGAGAGTCTTCCCCGCGGCCGCCGCTATTTCCTCGCGGGTCGGTCTCCGTCTTTCCATCGGTAAAACACGATTATTGCACGGTCCTGCCAAAGCTGGCATTGTAGGGGCACGGAGGTGAGCCACCTTGAAGCGGTTTCTGGTCCCGACCCTGTATATCTGTCTGATGCTGATTGTTTTTGCGCCGAGCTTGCAGGCCCAGTCCTCTTGCGATCCCCAGTCGCGCGTTCACGTCCCGATTGGACTTCCCAACACGCTCGACGCTCTGAAGACCTTCGTTGATGGGGACGGTTCTTTCAGCCCCGGCTTCGCGACTTACGGGATCTATTTCTGGCTTTATGATACCGATGCCAGGAAATTGCTGACTCCCTCAAGCCAGGGGGCTCTTCTGTCTCAGAGCTTTCGCGCTCCAGGAGTCCTCATTCCCCGGGTTCGGATGGAGGCGAGCGGTTGGCAGCTCCAGACTGACATTTGCGAGTTCCGGGCAGGAGCAACGGATTCCTCCGGGCTGGTGGTGGCGACCGAGGTGCAAGTCAGGAATGCCGGGAGCCAGAAGCGGAAGGTGACACTGTTCGCGGCGATCCGACCTCTCGGGCCGGCTGGTGGCCGTATCAATGGCGCCTCCCTCGGCCTCCAGGGCCGGGCCATCGTGCTTGACGGCAAGCCGGCGCTCATCGCCGGCCGGAAGCCGACCGGAGCTTTCGTCTCTTCACGCGACGACGTGTGCCAACGGTTGGCGGCCGGGGGCCAGGTGGTCCCACCGGCGGAGAGTGGAGTCAGCTCGGATAGCGGCGACTGCTCGGCTTTCATGCGATTTGACATGAATCTTGGCGGTGGTAAGACGGAAGCGTTTTCCTTCCTCGCGCCCGTCTTGCCGGGGCGTCATGCGGTTCGTCACCAATGGGACGGGAAAGACCCGTGGGCGCAGCTCGATGATGCGGTCCCCGGCGGATCAGACGGTATCCTCCAGCCCGATCCCTCCCTGGAGAGCTTTGGGACGCTCGACGTCGCGAAGGAGACTGACCGGCTCTTCACCGAGGCGACCGCCTACTGGAACGACTTCACCGGCCGCATGACTGCCGTATTGCCCGACAGCCGCTGGACCGAATGCCTGGCTGCCATTACCGGACATTTGGGACTGTGCCTGAACGAAGGCGCTCCCGATGTCGCTGTCGTGAACTACAACGTCTTTAACCGTGACGGTGCCTACACCGCGAACGTCCTTCAGAAGTCCGGGCACGCGGATCTGGCGGCCCAAGTCATCGATTACTTCCTCAAACGACCTTTCAATGGGCGGATCTACCCGGAAGCGGATAATCCGGGCCAGATCTTGTGGCTCATGGGCAACCACTGGCTGTTTACTCGCGACCAGGAGTGGCTTAAGAAGGTCTACCCCTCAGCCAAGCAACTCGCCCGGATGATCCAGTACTACCGCACCTCACCAGGGCCGCATTTCGTCGCCATGGACAGCCTCGAGTACGGCGAGATGCTCGAGCCCGAACGCCGGCAGGAACTGAAGCCGGGCCGGTGCGACGGCGAACACCCGGAATACACGGAAGCGTTCGACATCGCCGGGCTTCGGGGCGCGGCACTTCTTGCATCGGCGTCCAAGAAGGCCGAGGAGTACACCGAATGGGTGAGGATCAGCGAAACGCTCATGGGGAAGTACGACACCCGGTTCGGACGCGATCTGACCAAAGGCTATGGCCGGTACTCGGTGCTCTGGCCCTGCCGCCTCTATCCGTTTCACTACGGGAAAGGATCTGAGCAGTTCCGGAAGATCGGGCCGCAAAAGCCTGAGAGTTGGCGCTATTTTCCGCTGGCAACCGCGCACCAGGGCCTTCTGGCAGGTGTTCGCGAATCCGCGCACCAGACAATCGAGGATTACCTGAACCTTGACCAGATGAAGGGATGGTATCTTCTCGACGAAGGCGGAAAGAGCGGAGCCGGCGGCTGGCGACATGCCCGAACCAATTGGGATTCAAGTGTGGCGATGCCCCATGGTTGGGCAGCTGCCGAGATGTGGCTCCTCCTGCGCGATAGCCTGGTTTTCGAGGAATCGAATCGGCTGATCCTGTTCGCCGGTATCCCCGCAGCGTGGTTCAAATCGCCGGCCGGTCTCAGCCTCACCGGGTTTCCGACCAGTTTCGGAAACCTGTCTGTCTCCTATCAGGTGGAGCAGGGAAAGGTGACCGTCAAGCTGACGGGCGATGCGGCTCCCTCTTCGGGAATCGTAATAAGACTTCCTCAGGAGTTGAAAACAACCCTCGTCGGCAAGGGCGAAAAAGGGGCGGAGAAGATCGGCTCGGACATCGTCTTCCGGGAAGGCAAGAAAGAGATCCAGTTTCAGATTGAAGGGTAACGAGGGGACAAGGAGACAGGGAGACAAGGAGATGGGGGAGGCATTGGAGTTAGCCCTGGCGGATGAGAATCTCGAATATCGAACAAGAAATATCGAATGTCGAAGGGAAGGCCCTGCGAGCCGCAAGAGTGCCGTCTAAGTGAGCGCCTATGCCAGGGCGACGATAAGACAAGGGGGAGACGGGCATAACCTTCCGATCAGCGGATGGGAGTATCGAACAAGAAACATCGAACACTGAAGTGTCATGAATCTTTTGTTTCCCCGGCTTCCCTTCGACATTCGACATTCGTTATTCGATATTCGATATTCCGCCTCTCCCTCTCCCTCTCCTTGTCTCCCCCTCTCCTTGTCTCCTTGTCTTGTTTTTAGAACTGATCAGTCACGCTCCTCGTGTTGTACTTCTCGCATGTATTCCCGGTATTCCGGCGTCTCGCGCTGTTGGCCCGTCTGTGACGGCAAAGGCCCCACCGTATCGGCGTTCGCCGAATTCAGGTCCATGTCCTTTCCATAGCCCGCAGCGTAGACGAGGAAGCTCCGGGTCCATCCTTTTGGCAAGGGGGGCAGATCGCCTGCCCGGAACTCGGCGGTGATCTCGTCCCCGTGGTGCATGATCACGTACATGTCATCTCGAGAACGGAGCAGCGGCTCGACCGGACCATATCGCGTGTAGTTGCCCACGTGGTTCTTCCACGGCGCCTCGAGTGACCGCTCCTGGTACGAGTACATGGGCGGGTTCTTGCCGTCCGGCTTGACCTCTTTCGGGTAGCCGTAGAACTGGAACTGGGCACGGTCAGTGTCGAGGGTTGTGACCCGCGTGTCGACTGACGGGTCCGAGGTATCGACCAGGATCTGGTCCCAGTAGATTCGCATGCTCGTCACGATCCTTACCCGGAAATCGCCGGGTCGTCCGAACTTGCCGGTGAGGTCCACCGTCATAGTCTTCGGCAAACCGGCCGGAAAGCCGATGCTCGGCATTACGGTCACCCAGTTTCCGCTCGCGTCGGGCACCTGCAGATAAGGCGGGATGAGCCTGGCGCCTGCCTGCCAGGCGGCGAGATTCGACGACGAATCGGCGTAATCGATCCAGGCGGTCAGCAGCAGGAGCACTTTCTCCGGTTGCCCGAGGTCGCCGAGGTCGAGCTCGATCCAGTGTTCCTTCGCGTAGCCTTTGAATGGCAACAATTCAAATCCGTCCGGGTACTTCCGATCGAACTCCCGGATCCTGCTCAGAACGTCTCTGCCCGCATCGTCGGCCGCCGAGAGGGGAAGCCGAGGATGCCGGGTAGTAAAGAGCTTGAATCCCGGATACGGCGGCGCAGGCATCAGCTTCTCATCCGGAAAAATGTCGACGCCTTCCGGATGGTCGACTGCCAGCAGCCTCAGCTCGTCGATGAACATCACCTCCTCGAGCTGGTTGTTCACCTTGATCGAATAGCGCCCGTCGCGTGGCTCCGGCTTCACCCCTGCCAGTTTCACGTACTCGTCGACATCGGGTGATTCGTACTGATTCGGAGCAACCAGGTACCCGACCGCACTGCCCCCCAGGAAGTCCGTAACGAATTGATACTGAAGGCCGTTCCAAGCGTAAAGAAGTGGGCAGGAGGTCCCTTTGCGGTCAACCTCTTCGATCTTGACCACCTGGCCCGCGCTCTTGTCGAGCTCCGCCTGGAGCACGCCCGTCGGCCACAGTATGCGAATGGAGTCGGCGGCTTTGTGGCTGCCGAGCCCGACAAGCAGCTGCTCACCGCCTTGCGAAAGGAAGGTGCAGTTGCCGTTCACCTCGAACTTCTGCCAGGACTGGCCCGCCCGGACTTCGATTTTGGCGCCCAAGCCGGGTTTGTTGTCCCGCAGCCCGGTCAGCTGCAACCGGATCGACTGGTTGGCATTCCCGCCGTCGTTTCGGAGGAGGAGCGGCGCCCCCCCGTTGCGAGTGACGAGGATGTCGGAATCTCCGTCCCCGTCATAGTCTCCGACGGCGCCGCTTCTAGCCTGCGCCAGATCGAGACCGGCGATCCCGGTCTTTTCGGAGACATCCGTCCAGCCAGTCGCTCCGCCATTGAGCAGCAGCCGCGTCTTCTCGCCCAACTGCACGACGTCCAGCCACCCGTCGTTGTTGATGTCGATCAGCTGCGACGCCCATGAAAAGCCGGGGGCGGCGCCTTCCGGGTTCTTTGACCCGTCGCCGTTGGTCGAGAACTTTCTGCCGGCGGCGTTCTTCAGCACGGGACGCCCGTTTCCGAGGGCGAAATCGCTGAATCCATCTTTGTTCAGATCGCCCGTTGCTCCTCCCATGATGGACGGGTTCCCGAGTCCCGTTGGCTGTGCCACATCTGAGAACGTTCCGTTCCGGTTGTTGCTGAAGAGGAAAGGAGCAGCCCCGTAGTTGAAGACCACAAGGTCGATATCACGACTGTTGTTGAAATCCGTGAGCAGGACCCCGGTGCTCTTCGCATTGCCGCCTGCCACCTGCGCCTCGGTCGCCACCTCCTTGAACGTCCCGTTGCCATTGTTTCGGAACAAGAGGTTCGGTTGTCCGCTGAAATCGTCAGGGAAAACGAAGCTGGGGCTTGTCGGTGGGGAATCAAGGTCCACGAAATTCGCAACGTAGATGTCCAGATCGCCGTCGTGGTCATAGTCAACAAAGGCCGCGCTCAGGCTCCATTTGCCCGCCGCGCCTCCAACCTGTGCCTGCTCGGTGACATCGGCGAACTTCCCGTTCTTCTCATTGTGGAGCAGGGTGTTGCGGCCGTAGGCAGTGACGTAGAGGTCGGGGAAGGTGTCGTTGTCGTAGTCGCCTACCGCGATCCCCATGGCCGTGCCCTTCAGGCTGATACCGGCCTGGGCAGTTACTTCCTGGAACTTGCCGCTGCCCTGGTTTCGATACAGGGCCAGGGCCGGGGCGTCCGCATCGCCACCGGCATTGAGCAAGACCACGTCCAGTTTTCCGTCGAAATCATAATCAAGGAACGCCGCACCGGAGCCCAGGGCGGACACGAGGTTCTGAAGTGCCCACGTCTTGGACCATTCCTCCTTTTTCACCTGAGTGCCGAGCGGGTTGCGGCCGGGCCCGCGATGCGAAAACCGGACTCCAGCTTCCGCAAGAGCATCGACAAATCGAACCTGGACCGCCGCGGAATTGACAGTTTCGAGGTCGTATTGTCCAACACCCAGGGCGTACTTGCCCTCCTCCCCGTACTGCACCCCCATCGCTCCCATCGGGCCGCCTGCCTGATCCCCGGACTTCAAGGCCTGGAAGCGGGCCATCGCCTGCCTGCTTTCCTCCTGCTTTCCCGAGCGCATCAAGGTCATGGCCAGGTTGTAGAGGGCGGAAACGTGATGGGGCTCAACCTCCAGTACCTTGCGGAAAGATTGAATGGCCAGCTCGTAATCGCGATTCCGCGCGTGCAGGAGGCCGAGATTGTAGTGCGTAGCCGGATCGTCGGGATCAATCGCCAAAACCTTGCCGAAATGGAAGAGGGCCTTCTCGCGGTCCTTTTCCTTGCCCCTGAGTACCCCCAGCATGAAATTCGCATTCGGCTGCCCGGGATCAATCTTGAGCGCCGCGAGGAACTGCTCGGTCGCCTTCTGGTAGTCGGTCAGGTAGTAATTCGCGATACCCGAGTTAACCAGCGCGGGGATGAAGTCGAGCTTGATTTGAAGCGCCTTTTCAAACTCGTCGGCCGCCGGACGAAACTCGTATTGCTCGAGATAGGCCATGCCGCGGTTGTTGTACCGGAAAACCTGGTCGTCTGGCTCGCCGACTGCCTGCGCGGCAACAGCCGCCATCGAGAATGCAAACAATTGCAGGGAAGCAGAGGAACGAAATGACGCGCATGCCCCCTATGGTACTAGAAGAAACTGCGCACTGCGCGCTGCGGACTGCGCCTGCGGACTGCGCACTGCGGACTGCGCAGCGGCTGGCAGTGTCCGACTGGGAAGTCGGACCCACGGGAAGGCCGGACCGGCCGGAAGTTGCACAGTGGGTAGTGCGCAGTCGGCAGTGCGCAGCGCGCAGTCGCGCAGTTGTCAGTCGTCAGTTGTCAGTCGTCAGTCTGTCAGTGGTTCTCCAGCCGCGCGAGCCGCTTCAAGGCCGCCATCTTTTCTGACCGGTCAACGCGGGAGCGGTCCAGGGCGGTGTGCAGGATGTCGACCGTCTTGTCGTAAGTGGTGCGATCGACCGGGAACGGCGTTCCGTCCTTGCCGCCATGGGCGAAGGAAAAGCGAACGGGATCCCGGGTGGATGCCGGTGTTCCGTAGATCAGTTCCGAGACAAGAGCCAGGGCGCGAAGCGTTTTGGCCCCCACGCCGGGCAGCGCCAGGAGGCTCGCGTAGTCCTGCGGAGCAGCTTCGTATGTGGTAACGAGTATCTTCTTCAGATATGCGGGGTTCACGTCCGCCTCCGAAACCAGGTGGCGTTTGGGAAGCTCGAGAGTGGGCAATCGAGACACGTCGGCGAGAGTCCGTTCAGGAGTCTGCGCCGCGAGCTGGGTGGAAACAGTCCTCACGTCCAGGCTTTCACGGGCAACCAGGTTGAGCGTCGTGCCCTCGGAGTCGCAGCAGACGGCGGCATGCGGCTCGCAGACGAAGTCAGAGACCTGCCGGCTGAGCCAGTGATAGCGGCGGGCGAACCTGCTCGACTCGGACATCCCCTGCTGTACCACACACCACTGGCCGCCTTTGGAGAAGAAGAAAGCATGATGGTAAAGCTGGTAGCCGTCCTGGACCGCCGCGCTGTCCACCTTGGCAGACATTCGACTGGCGTAAACCAGCGGCGCCGCCTCCTGTGACGTCGAATCGCAGGCTCTCGTGATTTCTTCCGGCGTTTTCCTCGAGACTGCCCCTTTTCCCCCGCAAGCGAAGAACCCCAGGTCATTCTCGAGCCCTTTGATCCCCTCCTTGATGGCTCCGCAGGTGGTAGTGGTGACCCCGCTGGAGTGCCAATCGAAACCCAGGACGCATCCCAGGGCCTGGAACCAGTAAGGATCGGAGAGGCGCAGGAGGACTTCGTCCGGGCCGTACTCCGAGACCATGTGGCAGACAATCTCACGGGCCAGCTTCACCATCCGCGAAAACAGCCAGCTGGGTGCCTTCCCGTCGTGAAGCGGAAGATGTGCGTATCCGGTCCTCATAGTAGAAACACCTGTGTCTTCGCCGCAGAACCTGCGGCTCGGTACATGATCTCATTATCGGTCATTGCCCCTGTCATGTGTGCTTTACGGTTGTCAGCGAAGCGTCGCCGCCGGACTTTCGACAACCGGGGCTACGGTGGTTGGTCCGCTTACTCGCTCGCGTGGCTCGCTTTGGGCTCGGCTCCCCTGCGGTCGCGCTAGCCTGCGACCCCCTCGTGCTATCATGATGAATTGGTGCGAGATGAATGAAACGGTGCTCTTAAGATGTGAAAAGTGCGGGGCTCTGAACAGGGTCAACGCGGGTCGCGCTGCTGGTGTGGCGGTCTGCGGCAAGTGCAAATCGCCGTTGACAGTGGACTCGCATCCGACCGAAGTCACGAGCTCAACCTTCGAAAAAGAGGTCCTTGGCTCTCCCGGGCCTGTGCTGGTCGACTTCTGGGCGCCGTGGTGCGGCCCCTGCCGGGTTTTCGCGCCCATCCTCGAAGCAATCGCGACCGATCGTGCGGGTCAGCTCCGAGTCGTGAAAGTCAACACCGATCGGGAGCCAGCCCTTGCAAGCCAGTACCGCATCCTGTCGATTCCCACCATGATCCTCTTTCACGGCGGCCGGGAGTTGGCCCAGATCTCGGGGGCAATGCCGCGGCATCAGCTGGAGGCCTGGCTGGATTCCTCGCTTCAGCCTCAGTGAGTGGAAAGTGACGAGACCGCCCCGGAACCTGGTTCGAAAACGCTCTCTGCAGGAACAGGCCAGGCAGATCTTCGGTGAGGACCCGGATGCTATCGGACGATGGGTCGAGTACTGGCAGCACAGCCGGGAGAGGAACCGCGCACTTCTGGCGACGTTCGAGAAGATCGCTCTCGTCCGGTTCGAAGAAAAGAGAATCCTCGATATCGGCTGCGGCACCGGCGGGTTGGGGGAGATCATCGGCGATCGCTCCCGGCTTTATGTCGGCGCGGATTACAATCTCCACGTCCTTCAGTTCGCCCAGCCCGAATCCAGGCGATCCTATTTGCAGTGCAGCGGTGTCCGATTGCCGTTTCGAGAGGGGCTCTTCGATTACATTTTCGCTTTTGACGTCATTGAACACGTCCAGAACGGGCTGGCCGACCAGCAGGGTTTTCTAAAGGAAGTGGCGAGAGTCCTCAAGCCTTCCGGTTTCGTCGTTTTTCACGACCCCGAACTTCTGGTACCCGTTTGACGGACACACTCGACTCTACGGACCGCAATTCCTCCCAACTCGGCTGGCCGACACTTACATCAGGCCCTGAACCCGGGTTTCATCAAGGAACACACCACGTTTGACGAGATCAAACTGCTGACGCCGAGCGAGCTCAAAACCTGTCTGCAACATGCCGGATTGGTGTTCCTTCACGACCTGCCCTGCTCTCTGGACAAGCCGGAATTCGCCAGGCATAACCCCGGGCGCGGGCTTCTTGCCTACCTTGGGCTGGGGTGGTATCCGCACGCCGAGTTTTGGGGTATTCTCGTCCACCGCGAGTCGGCGGACTTCCTGCGCCGGAAATTGCGCAAAGAGTGGTTCTACGAGCAGAACCAGCCATCCTCGGATCTGCACGATTTCGGACCGGTTATCGATTTCGGCCGGGACGCCTTCGGCTATCAGCTGGGGGACGGCTGGTACTGGCATGAGACTGAACCACGCGGTTTCCGCTGGACCTCGGGAGAGGTCGACCTGCTTTCTCGAGAGCGCCGACGGGCGCTCCCTGCCTGCGCGTTTGCGGCTTCACCCCGGTGGCCAACCACCTGACCGTCTGGGCGGCCGGAACCCCGGGAGGCTGGTTCAAAATCGGAGAACACTTCTGCAAAGCCGATGAAGAGTTTGACCTGTTGTACCTGGCGCCGTTTGACACGGCCGGAGGGCTCGTCGAGATTCGAATTACCTGCGACCGGACGCACCGGTCCGAGGTTGCCGCAGATCGTCGCGAGCTCGGTGTGATGATCTTTTCGTTGGATTGACCGATCCAGACTGACGGACCGGTTCGAGGGGATCCATGGCCCGTTTCCGAATCTTTCTCGAATACCAGGGGCGCAGGTACCGCGGCTGGCAGATCCAGAAGAATGCCCGAACGGTTCAGGGCGAGTTCGTTCAGGCCCTGACGGGGATCTTCGGCGACACCAGGTTCGAGTTCCAGGGCGCGGGTCGGACCGATGCGGGCGTTCACGCCCTGATGCAGGTCGCGCATCTGGAGGTGCAAACCCGTTTGGCACCCGGGTGTTCTCCTCGACGAAGCTCAACCAGGTGTTACCGTCCGATATCAACGTCGTACGGGTCGAGCCCGTTTCTCCCAGGTTTCACGCCAGACACCACGCGGAACGCCGCAGCTACCTCTATCAGATTTCCCGCCGGCGGACCGCCTTTGCAAAGAACTTTGTCTGGTGGGTCGACGCCGAACTTGATCTGGACGCGATGCGTGAGGCCGGGCGCCTGTTTGTCGGGCTCAACGACTTTCGTTCCTTCACGGACGACAGTTCCGACGAAAAATCGACGCGGGTCCTGGTTGAGCACCTCGAAATCGTGGAGGAAGGAGCACTGCTGCTCGTCCGGATCCTCGGTTCGCACTTCATCTGGAAAATGGTTCGGAGAATGGTGGGAGTGCTTGTCGAGGTGGGTCGCGGAAGGCTCAAGCCGGCAGATGTGGCGCGGTTTCTGGCGAAGATTCCACCCGGCCCGCCGAGTTGACCGCTCCCGCTTCCGGCCTGTTTCTGGAAAAGGTTTTCTATGCGGGGGACCCGGGGCCAGGACCTGTGAGGGCCATGATTCGGGTCGAATAGGAGGAGTACCATGCCGTTGCCGCAAGCCGCTCGCTTCGATCTTCTTCTTGGGCTGATCGGCCGTATCAATTCCACCATTGAGCTCGATGCCCTGCTGGCCGCCATCATGGACGCCGCGAAAGTCATCATGGAAGCCCAGGCCAGTTCCCTCATGATGCTCGACCCGCAAACCGGCGAGCTGATCGTAAGCCTGCCGACCGGCCCGGCCCGCGCCGAGATATCGGGGATGAGGATCCCGCCCGGAAAGGGTTTCGGCGGCTGGGTGGCGACTCATGGCGAACCGCTGGTCGTGGCCGACGCCGCATCGGACCCCAGGTTTTACGGCGACCTGGCCAAAGGACGGGTTCCGGACAGGGAGTTTGATCTGCGTGCCGATGAGAAATTCCCAGGGCGCGACGTTATCGGCGTCCTGCAGGCGCTGAACCCGACCGACCGGCCGGCGTTTGATGCAACTCGACGTCCCCCTGTTCTCGGCCCTGGCCGATCAGGCAGCGATTGCGATCGAGAAAACCCGCCTCTACCAGGCGTCGCTCGAGAAGGAACGACTGGAACAACAACTGATTCTGGCACGGGATATTCAGGTCGGATTCTGGCCCCGGGAAATTCCTCGCTTTCGCCGGGGGACGGTGGCCGGATGGAGTCGCCCCGCAGCCCAGGTCGGAGGCGACTACTACGACCTGGTCGCGCTGGGTGAGGACCGCTGCGTGCTGCTCGTCGCCGACATTTCCGGAAAAGGATTGCCCGCTGCTCTGCTCATGGCTTCCCTCCACGGGGCCGTTCGGGCCCTTCTCGAGACCGGCTGCCCTCTGACCCAGTTCGTCAACTCCTTGAACCGGGTCCTGGTTCGGGATACTCCGATCGAGAAGTTCGTGACTCTGTTCTGCGCCGTTCTGGACTTCGAGAAGTGCGAGCTCACTTACGTCAATGCCGGGCACAACCCGCCTTTCGTGTTCCGGCCGTCGAGCGGGGAGGTGCAGAGCTCTCACGGACGGGGGGCCAGTCCTCGGGTTTCTGGATCGGCTGGAGTACTCGTCTTTCTCGGTCGCATTGCGCCGGGGCGATTTGCTCGTCCTGTTTTCGGACGGCATAACCGAGGCCAGGATCTGGCCGAAGAGATGTACGGCGAAGATCGGTTGTTGGAGGTCGTTCGCCGGAATGCGGGGGCGCAGGACGCCGGCGAGCTTCTCGGCGTGCATCGAGCAGGACGTTTCGTCGTTCTGCTCGGGTGCGCCGCAGTACGACGATTCGACGCTCGTGGTAGCCCAGTTATGCTGACCAGCTCTCGGGAAAAACTGATGCAGAACGCTTGTGTGGGGAGCCGTTCCAATGATAAGCTCTCGTTTGAAATTGAATTTCAATTTCGCAAAACAGAATGTCAATCCAGCTTTCAGTCGACCGTATTCCGGGGAAGCCGCGGCCTTCACGACGCCCCTCGCCCCTTAAGATCGCCCTGGTCGGACACCCCAACGTCGGGAAATCCGCCCTTTTCTGCCGCCTGACCTCCAAGTACGTCACGATTTCCAATTATCCCGGCACCACCGTTGACGTTTTTCGCGGCCGCGCCACCGTCGATGGACAGGAGTACGAAATCCTCGACACCCCGGGAATTCAAAGCCTCACCGCCGAATCCGAGGACGAAAGAGTCACTGCGGATGTCCTCAAACATGAGCGCCCGGATCTCGTGATCCAGGTCGGGGACGGGAAGAATCTTCGCCGGACCCTGCTGCTCACGGCTCAGCTCTCGCGGCTGAAAATGCCGCTGCTTCTCGCACTCAACATGAAGGACGAGTGTGACCGCAAGGGAATCACCATCGATGGGCCGAGCTTTCCCGTCTGATCGGCGTTCCCGTTCTTCAAACGACTGCGACAACCGGCGATGGAGTTGCGGAGTTACTGGACAGCGTCAAGGCCCGTGAATTCTGCCTTCTCAACGGCCATCCTCCTTCGGAATGGGTTCAGGAAATCCTCGATCAGGTTAAGGTCGAGCAGACCGAGCACGACGTCTGGGCTGGTCTGCGAACCCGCCTGGTTACTCTGGCTGTCGTCCTCGGTTCGTTTCTTCACCTGGAGAATTACCTCGGCGCATATCTTGGCTGGCCGACGCTCTACGGGGCGATTTTCGGCCTGGTTGCGCGGACGGATCGGCCCGCGGACCCGCAATTACGTCGCCGAAGCGATTGCGGTCCTTGGCCGGGTCCCTTTTGCCTGTCCTTCTGCCGTTCCTGCTTGCTCTGCGTTTCGATGCGAATTTCCCGACCCGTTTCGGCGTATGGTCCCGCAAGTTTCTGACCGGCATTCCAATCCTGATCGTCGCTCTCTCCATCGTCTACCAGTTGGTGGGGAATCTGGGCGCGCAGGTGCTGGTCGGGGTTCTGGAGGAGGTCGTCTTCGGCGCGTACCTGATTCCGGCCCTCAGCGCCCTGGTTCCGGCCGGTTTCGTGCTACGACCTGCTCCTCGGCCAGTATGGCGCCATCTCGGTCGGCCTGACCTATGGGATCGCGATCGTGCTGCCGGTCGTTTCGACTTTCTTCATCGCGTTCAGTTTCCTCGAGGACAGCGGGTACCTCCCGAGGCTTGCGGTGCTTTCCGACCGTCTCTTTAAAGGCATGGGGCTGAACGGAAAAGCATTTCTGCCGATGGTCCTGGGGATCGGCTGCGTGACGATGGCGACGATGACGACGCGGATTCTGAATTCGAAGAAAGAAAGGCTTCTGGCCAGTATCCTGCTGGCGCTTGGGATTCCATGTTCCGCTCAGCTCGGTGTGATTCTCGGCATCATTTCCGGGATTTCTCCGCTGGCGACACTGGTCATCTTCAGCACGGTCGGAGCGCAGGTCTTTCTGGCTGGTCACGTTTTGTCGAAGATCCTGCCCGGAGAGCGCAGCGACTTCGTCCTTGAAATCCCGCCGATTAGGACTCCGCTGTGGCGAAACATTTCACGCAAGACCGTGTTGCGGGTGAAATGGTTCTTAAGGGAAGCGCTTCCGCTGTTCGTTCTCGGGACCCTGATCCTTTTTGCCCTCGACCGGCTCCATCTGCTCGGCCGGCTGGTTCGTGGGGTTGAGCCGGTGGTCACAGGTCTCCTGAGCCTCCCGAAGCAGACGGCAATGGTCTTCTTCCTCGGGTTTTTGCGACGGGATTACGGGGCCGCGGGGTTGTTCGATATGGCAAGGAACGGGGCGCTGACCCCGACCCAGATCATCGTTAGCCTGACGGTCATGACCCTGTTCGTCCCCTGCGTGGCCAATTTCTTCGTCCTCATCAAGGAGCAGGGAACGAAAAGCGCGTTGCTGATCACGGGATTGATTTCCATTTACGCGATCGCCGTTGGCGCAGTCTTGAACCTGGTTCTCCGAATCTGGACGCTCCCTCTCTAATGTCAGGCCGCCCGAAAGACATCCCCGCGAACGTTCGATTGACCGATCTGAATGTCGGAGATAGCGCGCTGGTGGTTCAGGTGGACGAGAAACTCGAGATGCGCCTGCTCGGCTTCGGGCTCTTTCCGGGCGTCGGCATTGAGGTCCGGCAGACGTTTCCCGCCTTCATCATCTGCTGTGAAGATACGGAAGTCGCGCTCGAAAGAAGACGTGGCCAGCCGCATCATCGTGCGGAAAGTGCTGTAGGTCCCACTTCCAAGTGGGCCTCTCCCTTACAGCGGGCGATACCTTAGCCACGCCTGCGGAGGTCCCGGCCTGGAAGTCGGCCCAAGCCCGACTGGCTCTTCTTCTGCTATCGCTTCTTGCTTGTTCTGCTCAACGGGCGCTTGGAGACCGGCGCGATGTGAGGCGCCTCCTGAGGGGCTTTTTCAGCCAGCAGGGGGATGGCGACGTAGATAATCAGGGCGACGAAAAAAAGCGGAATCAGTACGAAACTCATAGTCCCTTTCTAAGGTTATCTATTCTACTCTAATTGACTCATCTCTGTTTGTAGCTCGGGCTTTGGAGTATCGGAGGAGGCAGTTGAAGCTTCGGGTACTTCTATCTGCCGGGCCGGAAACAAGACCACCACACCGCCCGCGAGTATGATCAGACCCCCCAGCCACAGCAGCCAAATCCCGGGATTGATGTTGACGCGCGCAAAGACCGTTCCGTTCTGCTCCCAGCCCATCAGGACGATATAGATGTCCTCCTTCAGCTTGGGAAGAATGGACACTTCGGTCTGCGGCTGCTCGAACTTCCGGTGAAAATGCTTCTCCGGTTGGGCGACGCCGATCAGTCGACCGTTCTTGTAGACGCGGATCTTGGCATACACCACGTCTTTGCCCACTTCGGGACGCTCGTGGAAGTCCACCATCTCCGCGCGGTATTCGCCGAAGGGCACGACCTTCCCCTGATTCAGGGTCAGATCGTACTGCCGGGTGTAAGTGGAACTTGCGAGGATGCCGATGAAAGTCAGGGCAATTCCCAGGTGAGCCGTTACCGCGCCGTAACGGCGCCGGTGCTGGACGGTGTGTGAAATGAGGGCCGGGATGAAGGCCTGGCGCTCGCGCTCATCCGACGACTGTCTGGAGCCACCGGCTCGAAGGAGCTCGAGCACCATGCGGACGCCCATCAGGCAGCAGGCCACGAAAAACGCAAGGGCGATGGGATCGCGGGCCCCGAAAAACACCAGGCCGATTCCGAACAGGACCGAGATGATCACCGGGACGGTCAGGCCTCTCCTCAGGCGGGTGACGCTCGACGACTGCCAGGAAAGCAGCGGCGCGACTGCCGCCAGCGCAATCACGGCCAAGGCCAGCGGCCATGTGACGCGGTTGAAAAACCCGGCGGTGATCGATACCTTTTCCCCGCCCAACAGCTCGGAGAAGGCCGGGTACATGGTCCCCCAGAAAACGGCCAGAGTAAGCCCCAGGAAGAGGACATTCACGGCCAGCAGGGCGCTCTCCTTGGATAGAATCGAGGTGACGGTCCTCGCGGGCCGGGTCTGACGGGCGCGAAACAACAGCAGCCCGACGCAGATGACGGTCGAGGAGATCATGAAGATCAGGAAAAGGTCCTTCATCTGTGAGTCGGCGAAAGCATGCACCGAGGTGACGATCCCGCTCCTCGTGAGGAAGGTGCCGAAGATGCAAAGCTCGAAGGTCAGGATGATCAGCGCGAAATTCCAGCGACGGAACAGACCCTGTCGCTCTTCAGCAAGCGCCGAGTGCAGAAAAGCCGTCGCGACCAGCCACGGCATTAACGATGCGTTTTCAACAGGATCCCAGGCCCAATAGCCTCCCCACCCGAGCTCGATGTAGGCCCAATACGCTCCGAGGAGGATCCCGGCGGTCAGAAAAATCCAGCTGACAAGCGTCCAACGACGGCTCGCGCGAAGCCACTCGGAGTCGGTGCGGCCGAGAAAGAGAGCTGCTATGGCGTAGGCGAAGGGGACGGTAAACGCGACGTAGCCGAGATACAGGAACGGCGGGTGAATCACCATGAAGAAGTTCTGAAGAAGCGGGTTCAGACCCCTGCCGTCCGCCTGGATGACGTCCGCGATCGCAAAAGGATTGGCAGCGTAAAGCATCACCGAGAGGAAGAAATGCTGGGTTACCAAAATGACCAGCGCCGCGTACGGGATCATCTCTTCCCGTTTTCCCCGGCCTCCGATTACAACCAGTACGGAGAACAGGCCGAGCAGGAAAGTCCACAACAGCAGGGAACCGGATTGCCCGCCCCAGAACGCCGTGAGGACGTAGACCATGGGAAGGTCAAGGCTGGTGTAAGCGGCGACATACTGAACTCGGAAGTCATGAGTAGCAAGCAGCCCAAGCAGGGCCCCGGATGCTGCAGTGAGTAGCAGAAAAGAGGCGATCACGGCTCTGTAGCCCGTCTGGCGCAACGGCGAAGCCTGACGCCGCGAGAACCACAGCGCCGCGATTCCGAAGAGCGTCATGAACCAGCAAAAGACCAGCGAATAATAGCCGAGGTCGATCATGTATTAGCGTCCTTATTAATTCGTCTATTCTATTGCTTTATGTGCAAATTGGGTGCCTTTTTTCAGATCCTGCTAAATCGTTATGAAACACCCTTTTATAAACTGCGGACCGGGCAAGTGCAAAGCGGTTTGCGGCAGGAAACCAACACTCTGGAGTATTTTGACCCGGTGGCATCGCCCCGTGAGATGGAGCGGTCCGTCGGCCCAGGAGCGCTCTTCCGTCTACCTCTGGAATTGCTTGATTTGACTCAGAAGCCGGTCTGTTTCAACATCCTTAGGCAGGGAACAATCGGACGTGAACTCGACCTGCGGGGAGTGTCCGGTGGTGAGGAGCAAGACAGGGGCCCGGTGATGGAACCAGTTCAGCAGTTTTTCCGATTCCCACAACTGGTCTCTGATCGCGTCGGTATCAACGATGACCAGGAAGGCGTCGCACTGCTCCGGCTGCAGAAAGCATTCTTCCAAAGAATCGGACAGGACGACGAGGTAGCCGGCGCCCTCGAGATTCCAGCGAAGCGATCGCAGAAAGGGCTTGTCCGGGCTGATGGCCAAAATCTTGCGCACCCGGTTGTTTCAGCACTCGCCGTACCAAAGGGAGAAAGCCCTCTGGGGCTCATGTTTGGCGAGCCGGGAGAGCGGGGAATCGGGTTAAAAGGCGCAGCGCCGCGAGGCCTTGGGGCAAATAACTCGCCGGCCTGCCACGCGTCTGCGCGAATTGTAGTATTATTTAGGTAACACTAAAACTATCCCCCCGCACTTTGCGGGCGGTCTTGGCGGTCGGTAAATCGATTGGTTGGGTAAGGCAATGTACGTGTGGATAGCCCTGATTGCGGTCCTTGTACTCGGAATTCTGATATCGATCGCACTTTTTGGGCGGTCAGGGCGCCGGAGAGTGTCGGCCGAACGCGAGGCATTCGAAGACGTCCTCAAGCAACTGCTCGAATGGAGAGAGGCTGGAGAACCAGCCGACCGATCGAACCTCGCGGCGATTCTTGGCCTCCCCGCGCGCCGTTTGGATGTGCTTCTAGCCAGGATGGCCCAACGGGGCGTCCTGGAAGAAGAAGAGGGCTCCATCCGCCTCACGCCCGAGGGCGAGCAATGGGCCACGCAGGTGATGCGGGCCCATCGGTTGTGGGAACTCTACCTGGCCGACGAGGCGCGTCTGCCGATGCGGTTTGTTCACAAGACGGCGCATCACCTGGAACACCGGGTTTCGGCCGAGGAGATCGATGCCCTCGACGCTCACTTGGGGCACCCGCTGTATGATCCGCATGGAGACCCGATCCCCTCGGCGTCCGGGTCACTGCCGCCAGGGCAGGGCGTCAACCTGGCCCAGTGGCCGGTTGGCCGGGAGGGCCGGATCATTCACCTTGAGGACGAACCGGTCGCAGCTTTCAGTGAATTGATGCAGGCGGGCATCCGTGTCGGTTCGCAGATCCGGCTCGTGGCTCTGGATGACCACGAGGTGAAGTTCGAGCAAGACGACCAGCCGTGCGTTTTGCCGCGGCGACTTGCGGCCAACATAACGGTTGGGGACTTTGTTTCCACGAAACCGAGATCGGCCCAGGCGATGCGTCTGGCGGATCTGGAGGACGGGGCCGAAGGCCAGATCGTGGAGATCGACCCTGGCTGCCGGGGGTTCACGCGTCGGAGACTGCTCGATTTTGGCCTGACGCCGGGCGCCCGAATCAAGGCGGAGTTGCGCAACGCCCTGGGTGATCCGCGCGCCTTCCGCGTCCGGGGGACCGTTGTCGCTCTGCGGCGAGAACAGGCCGCCCAAATATGGATTGAGAAAACAGCCTGATAGAGGCTGGCTCGGGATTGACTATGCATGACTGTGGGAGTTGTCCGGTCCACGGCGAATTGTCCCGGATGGGAATCGCCCTGGACAAATTCGATCGCCTGGTAGCGCTTGCGGGGAACCCGAATACCGGGAAGTCCAGCGTATTCAATGCTCTGACCGGACTGAAGCAGCACACTGGAAATTGGCCGGGTAAGACGGTCAGTCGCGCGGAGGGAGGCTTCGTTTTCCGCAATCTCCGGTACAAGCTCGTTGACCTTCCTGGCACCTACTCCCTGCTGTCGGCGTCCCAGGACGAAGAAGTGGCCAGGGACTTTCTTCTCTTCGGCCGGCCCGACTGCGTCGTAACGGTAGTGGACGCGACCGCTCTGGAGCGCAATCTGAACCTGGTTCTCCAGATCCTCGAAATCACCGACAAGGTCGTGGTTTGTGTCAACCTGATGGACGAAGCGCGGCGCAAGGGTATCGAGGTTGATGTCCGCAGTCTGGCGCGCGACCTGGGGGTGCCGGCTGTTCCAACCGTGGCACGCTCGGGAGAGGGGCTGTTCGAACTGACGAGCGCAATCGCCGACGTGATTGGCGGTGCGATCACCACGCGGCCGGTTCTGGCCGAGGTGCCTGCTCAGGTTAAGGCGGTCGTGGAGGATCTCATCCCCCTGATTCGGTCGGTGGCCCCGTCGCTTCCCAATCCCCGCTGGGTCGCCTTTCGGCTCCTGGACGGCGATCATCGGGTTCGCCAGGCTCTGCTCTCCGGCGAGCTTGAGCAGTTGGCCGCGAAGCAGGCTGCCCCGGTCGAGAGAGCAAGCCGCAAAATTGCACTGGAGGGCGCACAATGAGCGCCGCTGTAACCGCCCGGGACGTCCTGGCACGCGCCGATGAACTGCAGCGACAGCCTGGGACCCTCCTTCCGCGATCGCATCGTCGAGTCCCTCTACGCGGAGAGCGAGCGCATTGCTCAGCGCGCAGTGCGCCATGATGACACGAAGCACTGGGACTGGGATCAGAGGATCGACCGGATCGTGACGTCTCCGATATTCGGTTTGCCGCTGATGCTTCTGTTGCTGGCGTTTGTCTTCTGGCTGACGATTCTGGGGGCGAACGTGCCGTCCCAGATGCTCGCGACAGCCTTTTTCTGGCTGGAGGAGCAGGGCGCCGCCCTCTTTGACACGCTTGGCCTCCCGTGGTGGCTGACTGGTTTCTTGTGGCACGGCGTCTATCGGGGTTTGGCCTGGGTGGTCAGCGTGATGCTCCCTCCGATGGCGATTTTCTTCCCGATGTTCACGATTCTGGAGGACCTTGGTTATCTTCCGCGGGTGGCGTTCAACCTGGACTGGCTCTTCAAGAAGGCGGGGGCGCACGGAAAGCAGGCCCTGACGATGGCCATGGGTTTCGGGTGCAACGCGGCCGGCATCATTTCGACCCGCGTCATCGATTCTCCCCGGGAGCGGCTGATCGCGATCCTGACGAACAACTTCGTTCCCTGCAACGGGCGATTTCCGACCCTGATCATGCTGGGGACGGTCTTCGTCGCCGCTGCCTTTCCGCCTGTCTTTGCCTCGTTTGCCGCAGCCGGAGCCGTCGTTCTCGTCGTGCTCATCGGGATCGGCTTCACGCTCGTGCTCTCGTGGCTGCTGTCGCGAACGGTTCTCAAAGGCGAGGCGTCGGCCTTCAGCCTCGAATTGCCGCCTTATCGCCGGCCAAGCATTCTGAGGATCCTCTATACCTCACTGATCGACCGCACGATCTTCGTTCTCTGGCGCGCTATCCTGACGGCCGCCCCGGCGGGGGCTGTTATCTGGATCCTTGCCAATATCAAGATCGGCGACGCAAGCCTGGCGACGAGGATCGCGGAGCTTCCTCGATCCTGTGGGTATCGCGGTCGGTCTTGACGGCGTAATCCTGCTGGCCTACATCATCGCGATCCCCGCCAACGAGATCGTCGTTCCGACGATGCTGATGGTCTACATGGGGGTCGGCATGATGACCGACATGACCTCCTTCGATCAACTGCGGCATCTGCTTATCGACCAGCATGGATGGACGCTTCTGACCGCAGTCAACCTGATGCTCTTCTCCCTGTTGCACAACCCCTGTGCCACCACCATTTTCACGATCTACAAGGAAACCAAGAGCCGGAAGTGGACCCTGCTCGGAGCGCTGATGCCGCTAGCGATCGCCTTTCTGGTGACGTTTGCGGTGGCAACAGTAGTGAGAATGGTTTTCTAGGAGCAGACGATTCCGAGCCGCGCACTTCAGCGCTTGTCTGATTGTTGGCGGTGAGAATCCGCGCACTTCGCCGGAAAACGCTCCGTTTGCGGTTCTGTGCGCTCGGCGCCCCGCTTGCTTGTCACTCCGGTTTCCCACCAAGAGCTTCCGGCCATGGCTCGGCGAGATGAACAGAACCGCAAACGGAGCGTCGTTCAGCGCAGTGCGCGGATTGTCCCCGAAAGCGTTGTCCCGGAAGCGCGCGGATTGTCCCCGAAAGCGCCAGAGTCATCCGGAAACCGATTTGCTTCTACTCCGGCGGCCGTGTTCCGGGAAAGATGCACTCCAGAGCGGCGCCAACCGCCTGACGTGCAGTGCGGATGCAGTCCGGTACACCGACGCCGCCCGAGAACGGGCCCGGTCACGGAAAGCCCGGGGTTCTTCGCCAACGGACTCCCGAATCGTCTTCAGTTTGGCGCGCGTGTCCGACGACCATCTGCGGCATCGATTTGCCCGACGTGGAATACCTTGGCGAAGTAAGGGACGGCGCTGACTCCCATCAGGCGCTTCAGTTCTCCGACGCACGGCCTCGAGCGTCTGGTCATCCGAACCGAACTCCCGGCGGACGGCGTCCGTCATGGATGGCGCAGCGCAGCAGAACGCTGTCGCCCGGACAGCGGTCGTCAAACTTCGTGCTGACCCACGTGCAGGCATCGAGGACCGCGGACTCATTTTCCGGCGTCACGAAACCGAAACCGTTGAGCGGGTGCGAGAAATCGCTCTTTCTGAACGCCATGTAGATCAGGCTGGTCGAGGTGTAGAGAATCGACTCGAGGGCGACCGAAGCCTCCGGGGCGACTCTCGAGAGGAGCTTGCGCGGCAGCAGGGGCGGGGGTGCAGACGAGCACGGCCTTGTAGAGCTCTTCGGAACGCGCAGTCCGCACGATGTAGCCTCCGTCCTGCGCGTCGGAGAGACACGTCGCCGCAACCAAGCTCGATTTCGGTCTGGCGGAAGGAGCGCTCGATCGTCGTCGACCAGTGTGCCCATGCCGCTGCGAAGCGTCATGAAAAACGGTAGCTTCTTGCCCCCGCCTGCCTGGCCGTTTCGACTTGCCTTGCGCATCCCGTTCCACAGGCTGCCGTATTTCTGCTCGATGCGATAGGTGTCGGGGAGCGCGCTCGCGATGCTCAACTGGTCGATATCGCCTCCGTAGATGGCGGACACGAGCGGCTCGGCCACTCGATCCGTGAGTTCGACACCCAGTCGTCGGTTGAGGAACTCTCTGACGGTCAGGTCTCCGCGACTCCTCGGGATCAGAGGCTCGAACATCGCCCGGATTTTTCCGGACGGCGTCAGAAGGGAAGAGGCCCAAAAGGGCCGGACTTTGACCGGGGCGAGAAAAGCCATGCCGTCAGGCAGTGGGCTGAATCTTGCCGTCGAAGATGACGTAGGTCTGACGGCGGTCGTCATTCGAGCCGAGCAGTTCGTCCCCGCGGCCCAGCTCCCGGGCCAGGCGGACGACCTCAGGTTTGAAAGGGACGAAGTTCTCGGGTCCCCACTCGAGCACCAGCCCGTCGATCTTCTCGGTTCGGATCACGCCACCGACGCGGTCGGATTTCTCGATCAACCTGATGCTGAGATCCAGCCCGCGCGCGGCGGCTTCATCTTCCAGGTAATAGGCTGCCGCCAGTCCGGAGATCCCTGCGCCGACGACCGCTATTTTTTCCTGTGCGCTCATTGAAGGAACACCATTCTATCAAAGCGAAGCACGGCCAAGCGGAAACCGGAGGACGGCGGCGACGGGAGGCGAGACGTATTTGCCGAAATGTTGAATTTTTGAACACTCCGTTCGGTCCGCCTGGCCGGGCGAAATCTTCCCTGTTAAACCGTCTGCTAAATCCATCCGCATGGTGGACTTAAGTCATTATTTAAGTATTAAGTTAGACGAAAAACAACAGGCGATATCGACTATTTACAATTCGGTAAAAAAATCCTTTGCACTTTGGGTCATGGTATCTGTAGAATCCCGATGTTGAAGTTCAAGTGTCCAAGTGAAGGAGGGTTGTCGGGCGAAGTGGAAGTTAAAGGCTTTGAGTCGTTTCGAGGCCCACGCAGTTCTTATTATTTTTCCCAGTTTTCCCGCGCGCCGAAGACCTATTCCCTTCTAAACCCTAGGTTAAGGGAGGTTTTATGAAAGAGAAGGCCTCATACAAGATCGTCACTGTGGCCTTTCTGCTGGTCGTTCTGGTGGGTCTGTCCGCTGCCACGATTAATCAGTTGCAGTATTCGAAATTGGACAAGCGCCACTACCTGACCGATGAGCAGATTGCGTTTATCCGTCCGGGCCTGGTGTTGACCGTCCAGGACGTCAGCGTCCTGGCAGACCGCAGCCTGTCGGTCACCTACAAGATTACCGATCCGAAGGGATTGCCACTGGATAAAGACGGGATCTACACGCCTGGAGCTGTGACCACCGCCTTTACGCTGGCCTACATACCGAACGACAAGGACCAGTACGTTCCTTTGACAGTTCGAACGCAGAAGAGCCCGATCACGAACGTGAGTGCCGTGCAGGGGACCACTGACAGCGGCGGGACGACCGAGAAAATCTCGGACGGTGTGTACAAATACACCCTGAAGACCAAGCTGCCGGAGGGATTTGACGCAACTGCCACCCACTCGATCGGCCTGGTGTCTTACCGGACTCTGTCGGAGTTCGGGCTGGCGGACGACATGGCCAACGAGGTGGTCAACTTCCGACCGGATGGCGGAGAAGTAACGAAAGTTCGCGACGTGGTGACGACTGAGAGCTGCTTGAAATGTCACGATAACGCCACGTTCGGCTTTCACAGCCACGGCGCCCGGCAGACGATGGAAGTGTGCGTTCTTTGCCACACGGATGCGACCATTGACCCTGACACCGGCGAGAGTGTGGGCATGGCGGTTTTCATCCACAAACTCCACCGCGGCAAAGACCTGCCCAGCGTGCTGGCGGGGAAACCGTACACAGATTATTGGCAATTCTCAGAGCGTGCATGATTATTCAGGCGTTGGGCTCCCGCAGGACATCCGCAACTGCGAAGTCTGCCACGACCAGAGCACGGACGCGGTTCAGAAGGAAGCCTACCTGCTGCGTCCCACCCGTGCCGCTTGCGGCTCGTGCCATGACGACGTGAATTTCGCGAGCGGGCTGAACCACGCAGGCGGTCCTGCGACGTCCGACAATCGATGCGCGAATTGCCATTGGCCGGAAGGCGACATGGAATTTGACGCATCCATCAAGGGTGCGCACACGATTCCCGCCCAATCGACGCAACTGCCTGGACTCAACATCGAATTGGTGGAAATCACGAGTACAGCGCCGGGTCAGCACCCAGTCGTGAAGTACCGCCTGAAGAACAATGCGGGACAGCCCATTCTTCCGAGCGAGCTTCGAGGTGTGAACCTGATCCTGGCGGGTCCGACCACGGATTACAAGACCTTGATCCGGGAGGCCGCGGCAGCCGATTCGGTCGCCTCCGGCGATGCCTTCATCTACACTTTCAAGGCTGTCGATTCCGGCTGACGCCAGGGCAGCTTCACGTTCGGTGCCGACGCGAGCCGCAATGTCGTGCTCAACCCCGGAACCACGAAGGAGATGACCCAGCGGGAAACCGCGCTGGATCAAGCCCTTACGACCTTCGCGGTGACGGACGCGACGCCGGTGCCTCGGCGCGTAGTGGTGGCGGACGCCAAGTGCGATTCGTGCCACGGCAACCTGGCCGTCCACGGCGGCAACCGGCACGATCCGCAGTACTGCGTAACCTGTCACTACCCGGCCGCCGACGACCTCGCCATGCGGACGGATGCGAGCTTGCCGCCCGAGACGATCGACATGAAGTTCATGATTCACCGCATCCACATGGGTGAGGAACTCACTCGTGAATTCACGCGTCTACGGGAACGGCAAGACGCCTCACACTTACAACGAGGTTCTGTATCCGGCCAGCCGGACGAACTGCGAGAAGTGCCACGAGCCCGGGACTTACAACGTGCCCTCACCGGGTATCGAGAAGACTGTCTCGGCGCGTGAGTTCTACTCGCCGATTCCGCCCAATTCGGCTGCCTGTCTGGGTTGCCACGACACGCTTGACGCTGCGGCGCACACGTACCTGAATACGGCGCCCTTCGGAGAATCGTGCGGCACATGCCATGGCGAAAATGCTGACTTTGCAGTTGCCAAGGTACACGCCCAGTAGTCAATCATCCCTTTCCTAGAGAAGGCGGCGTCTTCGGACGCCGCTTCCTTTTTGGGACCTTTCCTTATCTTTTTAGATGCCCGTTTCCTGTTGTAAAGTAAAAGACTATGGCGCTACTTATCGTTTTCTTTATGCTCGCGACTGGCCTTACGGTCGGCCAGCAGACGAAGCCCGAGAGCCAGCCTCCCGACCCTCAGGGGCACAAGCCAACGGCCGCCCAAACGCAGGCGGTTGCGCCCGAGAAAGTCGGAAACGAAACCTGCCTTGGGTGTCACGACATTTCCGCTACCTTCTCCCACAGTCCGCATGGCGACCAGGAATGCGAGAGTTGCCACGGTCCTGGTAGCGCCCACGTGGAGTCAGGCGGCGAGGACAAGAGCGTCAGCTTTAAAGTGACGGCCGCCGAAATGGGCCAACAGCCAATGCCTCTCTTGCCATTCGAACACGCAGGAGGTGAGCGCGTTTCACAAGGGACCTCATGGCCGCAACGGTCTTTCCTGCGTGTCATGCCATAACGGTCACCCGGAGAAGCCGCGTTTCAACCTCCTGAAGGCGGAGGAGGCGACTCTGTGCATCAGCTGCCATCAGAAGGCCCGGGCCGACTTCCAGAAGCCGTTCCATCATCCGGTTCTGGAAAACGCCATGGACTGCACCAATTGTCACACGCCCCACAGCGAAGAGCGGCGCCCCGCGCAACAGTTGACGTTCGGGTCCGAGCAGAGTTGTTTATCCTGTCACTCCGACAAGGGCGGTCCGTTTGTCTTCGAACATGTTCCGGTCCGTGTGAACAACTGTCAGACCTGCCACCAGCCCCACGGGTCGACGAATGCAAGGATGCTGATCAGGAATGAAGTTCACCTGATGTGTCTCGAATGCCACAGCATGACCCCCGGTGTTCTCACTTCTCAGCCCCCGGCTTTCCACAACATCAACAGCCCCCGCTTTCGGGAGTGCACTGTGTGTCATCGGGAAATCCACGGCTCTAACGTAGACCGGGTCTTTATAAAGTAGGGGGACGATATGCACAGCATCTTACGCAAGAGGATCTTGACTGTCGCTTGCCTGGCTCTTGCTCTCTCCATCGGGTGGCCGGCGGTCCTGTCTCAGGGAAATACTACGCAGGAGCAGCAGGGTCAGCCGCAGGGTCAGACAGCTGAGCCGGCTGATCAGGGCAAAAGTGTCCAGCCGCAAGAGACGACCGAGACCAAGACTCAGGATACTTCCTCGCAGGCCTCGGCGGCGCAGCCGTCCGCGACCGGTCCCCGCTATCAGTTCTCATTCGACGCCGGCGAGCGCTTCGAAAGCAATTTTCAGGGCAGCCGCGACATGTACAGGAGCCAGTTGGATTACGGGGAAGGCCCGAAGCTCTTCAACACTCGTTTTCAAGTTTCCGTGCCGAAGGGGTCGAATACTTACTTCGACCGGATAGAAGTCCGACTCAACAGCTGGGGCGGAGAGCCCTACAGCCGTGCCTCCGTTCGCTTCCATAAAGACAAGATTTACGACCTGGATGTCGACTACCAGAAGGTCGAGTACTTCAGCTCGATCCCGCAGTTTGCCAATCCGTTTTTCGAGCGGGGGCTGCTTCAGAGCCAGCACGTCTTCGACATCGGCCAGCGCTACGGGCGGGCACGGATCACGTTCGCCCCCGGGGGAAAGATCTCCCCCTACCTGGCCTGGGACCACACCGACCGCCACGGGCCGGTCAAAACCACCCTGGACGCCGGCGGCGATGAGTTCCTCATCAACACGCTCTATGACAATCGCTCGAACGACCTCCGGGCGGGCGTCAACTTCAACCTTGGCCGCTTCAACCTGCTCCTCGAGGGAGGGAATCGCTACTACCGTGACAATTCGCAGACGCTGACGACCGGGTTCCAGCCGGGCAACTCGTTAAGCAAGATGTTTGGCCGGGACATCATCCTGAATGGCTATGCCGCGGACAACGATTCCACGGCCCGCATCCCGTTTGGCAACGGCATTGCCCAGTGGAGGCCGGTCGATTCCCTGATGCTCAGGGGCAAGGTCTCCTACAGCATGGCCTCGATGGATCCGGTTTTCTCCGACGTTCTGAACGGCAACTTCTTCTCCTTCCCGATGTCGGCGTTCTACCAGGGACAACGACAGAATGTCTTCGGCGGAGCCGCCAAACGCCCGAGCATCTACGGTGACTTTTCAGCCGAATGGGCTCCGTTTGACCGGTTCCGGCTTATCGAGCGGTTCAACACCTATCGTTTTCACGTTTCCAGTGACTCGATCTCCAACTCGGTGTTCCTACGGGTCGAACCGTTGCTGGCGACCGGGATTATCGAGGAACTGCCCCAGCTGTCCCAATCCGGGCAATTCCTCGCGCTCAACAACGACCTCCAGGAGCTCCAGGGTCTCTTCTACGTCACGCCGCGGCTGATCGCACGGATCGGCCATCGGTTCGAGCACCGGGAGATTACCGTTGTCGATACTTTTCAGTTCGACCGCAACGTTGTGATCGCCGGTCTCTCCTACGATTTCTCGATGCGCAACCGGATCTCGGCTGAGTACGAGTACGGGATGACCGACCAGCCGCTCATGAGAACCGACGTCGTGGATTTCCAGAGGGCGAGGTTGCGCGGCCGGTTTTCGCCATTCGAAAGCCTCGAGTTCAACGGGAGCGCGACGCTGTTCGACAACGAAGACGACGATATGCCGGAGATCGACTTCACGTCGCGAAGCCGGGACTACAGTCTGCAGTTCAGTTACGCCCCGATCACCCGGATCTCGTTCTCGGGCGGTTTTGAACGAAGCAATATCCGGACGAACATTCTCTACGTCGTCCCCCAGACCCTTACCCTTGACCGGTCACGGTACCGGGAGAAAGGGAACTTCGGGAGCGCGTTCATTTCCTTGATGCTGCTCAGGAATGCGACCCTTAACCTCGGATACTCGGGGTGGGGATTCAGTGGCAATTTCCCGCTGACCTACCATCGACCAATGGCCAGGCTGGAGGTTCCGATCGACGAGCGAGTCAGCCTCTACGGCCAGTGGAACTACTACGAGTACAACGAGAAGGTTCAAATTTTCCCCCAGGACTACCGTGTTCACCACACGGTGCTCGGTGTCAGGGTGAATCTTGACAGGTAGCGACCTGGGATGACGATTCGAAACATCACGAGAGCTGTTTTGGGGAACCACGGTCCAGCACTCCTCGCAGGCTTGGTGTTTCTGTGGTGCGCAGGCCCTTGGACGGTTCTCAGCGGACAGGCGGCCGGGCAGGCATCCGCACAACCGGCCGCGCAGGCGGCTACACAGGCGGCCGATCCTAACCAGGCCTGTTACGATTGTCACGCGGAAGCGAGCGTGTTCGAGGGTCTGAAGAACGCGAAGAGCCTCGTCATCGACAAAACCCTCTTCGGCGCCTCGGTCCACGGCAGTTTCGGTTGCACGGACTGTCACCAGGATCTTGCCGGCGTCACCGATTTCCCGCACCCGGAGAAACTGGCGCCCGTCAAGTGCGCGACCTGTCACGAGGACGTCCAGACGCAGTACGAAACCAGCCTGCATTTCTACGCCAAGGAGCGGGGAAACAACCGGGCTCCGGGTTGCGCGAGCTGCCACGGCGCTCATGACATACTCCCGTCGGCGGATGCCAAGGCACGCTCACACAAGACCAACATCCCCCAGATGTGCGGGTCCTGCCACGGCAAGGCGGGTCTTCTGACCGATCAGCTGGTGCGGCTCGAGACGACCGCCGATTCCTACGCCGAATCGGTTCACGGGAGGGCGAGCAGGCGGGGCGTGGAGACAGCTGCCGTCTGCACGGATTGTCACGGGGTTCACGATCTGAAAGGGCCGGCGGATCCCAATTCCACCGTCAATCCGCAGAACGTGTCCAAGACGTGCGGGAAATGTCACACCGAAGTGCAAAGGGCCTATGACCGGTCGATCCACGGCCGGGCGCTTAAGGCTGGAATTGCGGACAGTCCCACCTGCAACAACTGTCACGGGGAGCATCTGATCCTGTCCTCCAAGGACCCGAACGCGCGGACTTCCGCGGCGCGACAGGCCAAGGAAACATGCGGAACCTGCCATAACGATTCGCGGATTACAGCCAAGTACGGGCTTGCGGACTACGTGGTCGACACCTACGTGGACAGTTACCACGGCTGGGCTACCATGTCCAACTCGCCCGATGCCGCTACCTGCGTCGACTGCCACACGGCGCACTGGGTCCTGCCTGAGCGTGACCCGGCTGCCACCATCAATCCGAACAACGTCGTGGAAACGTGCAAGCAGTGCCATCAGGATGCGACCCCCGAATTCTCGAGGAGCTACACCCACAAGACGGCGTCGATTGCGGCCAACCCGATTGTCGGGTGGGTCCAGCAGATGTACTGGGTGCTGATCGCCGTGGTGATCGGCGGCATGGTTTTGCATAACCTGGTGATTCTTGTCTACTACCTGGTCGAGAAGCGGCGGGCGGAGCTGCAGGGCCGGACCTTCGTGCGGCTGGACCGGAATCAACTGATCCAGCACATGGTCCTTGCCGTGACATTCATCGGGCTGGTCATCACCGGTTTCGCGCTTCGTTTCCCGGAATCGTGGTGGGTCGGGCAACTCGCCCGGATCGGCATGACGGAGTCGGTAAGATCAACAGTTCACCGCATTTTCGCGACCATCCTGCTGTTCGTCGGCGTCTGGCACATGCTCTACCTGGTTGCCAGCAAGCGGGGACGGTCAGAAGTCGTGTCGATGGTTCCTCGCTGGCGCGACGTCACCGACTTCATCGGCCAGATGAAATTCCACCTCTGGCGCAGCCGGGAGGAAGTCTACTTCGGCCGGTACGACTACACGCAGAAGGCCGAGTACTGGGCGCTCGTCTGGGGTACTGTGATCATGGCGCTCACCGGCTTCGTTCTCTGGTTTCCCGGCAAAGCGGTGCAGTTGTTCCCCGGGTGGATCGTCCAGGTCAGCCAGACGATCCACTACTACGAGGCATGGCTCGCGACTTTGGCCATTCTTGTCTGGCACTTCTTCTTTACGATGTTCCACCCGAAGGAATACCCGATGAGCTGGACCTGGATCACCGGGCGGATGTCGGTAGACACCGCGCGCCATCATCACCCGGAATGGTACCAGCGTGAAATGGCGAGGGTGCAGGAAGAAAAGGAATCCGGCGGGGCGACCAAGTCGGATGATCAGGGGCAGAGCAGCTGAACGAAAAGGAGGCCCAACGTGGAGCAGGCGAGTCAACCCAAGGTGAAGCACAAGGTGTTCAACTTCCGGACTCGGCTCGAATGGGCAGGTGGCAAGGCAGGCACGCTCCGGGCGGAAGGTAAGCCGGAGTTTCGGGTTGCGAGTCCACCGGAGTTCAAGGGAGAAGCGGGCGTGTGGACGCCCGAGGATCTTTTTGTCGCCGCACTCGAAACCTGCACGATGTGCACCTTCGCTTCTTTTGCCCAGCGGCTCCAGTTGCCGGTCGTTTCCTACGAGAGCACCGCTGAGGGCGTTCTTGAATTTGTCGACGGCGGCTACCAGTTCACGCGGGTCTACATTCGACCGCGCGTCGTCGTCAGCCAGCCGGGGATATCCGACCAGGTGCGCAAGGCCCTGGAGGACGCCCACCACGCCTGCCTGGTCGCCCGTTCGGTAAAGTCCGAAATCATCCTCGAGCCTGACATCGTGGCCGGGTAGGCGTCGGCAAGGGGGAACTAGCCCAGGCAGGACCAACCAACATGCCGTCAGCCGTTCTTTCGCCCGCTCCGGGGCTCCCCACCACATCAGCCTCCACCCCGGGCTCCCTCACCCGGAAACCGGGTTTCGGTCACCCGGGGCTACGCAGCTTTCGCCCCTCCGGGGCTCTCCGAAGCAACTCGGGGCTGAATCTCCCCGTCTCTACTACGGCGCGTTTGGTTGGTCCGCTAACTCGCTCGCTGGCGCTCGCTGCCGAGGGTGTCGAATAAGCGGCCTCGGACAGATGGCGCTCATGACAATACACAAGAAAGTAAAGCGCGTGCGCACGAGGACGTCGATGAGTTGCATGTGAACCGGCAAGAGTCGACCGGAACCGAGTGTTGTCGGAGCCGCGCGCGAGCGCCTTCCAGCGAAGCAAGCGGGTTGTAGCAGTAGGCAGATCGCATGCCCTGTTGCAGGGTCAGTGCGAGGGACGTGCGGTCAGCTAACTGTTACCCGCTTGCTTCGCTGGAAGGCGCTCGCGCGCGGCTCCGACAACACTCGGTTCCGGTCGACTCTTGCCAGGGCGGGCGTGGGGAAAACGGGTCAGTAAAAGGCTGTTTACACGCAAGTTAACATTTGCGACACCCTCTGCGGTGCGCGGCTCTTTACGATTTTCGCTGACGCAAGAGGCCGCCAAGGCCGTTTGCTGTCTCCCTGTCTCCTTGTCTCCTTGTCTCCTTGTCTCTCCTAAGACGGCACTTTTTTCACTTTGGCCGTGTAGAGGTAACGCTTGATCTTGCGGGTCGTCGTCTTGTCGAACTCCTCCCAACGGATCGTGAACTTGCGCACCCGCTTGTAGTGCGCCAGGTGCGCGCACTGTTTGCGGACCTCCTTGCGCAGCACCTCTTCGACGAGTTGATCGGTGACCGCGGTGCCGTTGTCCTTCGCATACTGGTCAAACTGCTCGCGGTTCGGGACGATCGTTGCGTGCACCTCTTCAACCTCGCCATCAGGGGCATCCGGCCCCTCCCACACCAGGCTTTCCAGAATGAACGGGGAATGGTTCAGCTGCAATTCGACTTCCTCGGCGTGCACATTCTTTCCGCTCTTCAGAACCACAACCGCCTTTTTCCGGCCCCGGATGAAGACGAAGCCGTCCGAATCGAGATAGCCCAGATCGCCGGTATGGAACCAGCCGTCCCGAAGGACTTCGGCCGTCGCCTCCGGGTTTTTGTAGTAGCCGGACATGACGTTCGGTCCCCTGGCGCAGATCTCGCCATCGTCGGCGATCTTCACCTCGACCGAAGGGAGAGGGTATCCGGCCGCGGCATCCCTGAAGTAGTGCGGGCGATTCACGGCGATGATCGGGGAGCACTCGGTCAACCCGTACCCCTGGATGAAAATGATGCCCAGCCGATGGAACAGCCGCGCCACGTCCGGATCGCTCGCCGCACCTCCGCTGATCAGCATCCGGAGCTTGCCTCCGAACCGCTCGTGGAGCGAGTAAAAGACCGCGCGCCTTCCTCTTGTGCCTCCAATCAGATCCGCCAGCGACGCAACGGCCGTGGCGACCTGGAACTTCCGTACGCCCTTTTGCTTGATGCCGTCCTGGATACGACGCGCTATCGCCTGGAAGAGAAGCGGGACGCCAAGCAGGACGGTTGCCTGCACCTCCTTCATCTCGTCGCCGATGCGGCGCACGTTGTCGCAGTAGAAAATGCGGCTTCCCCGGTAAATCGGGGTCAGTAATCCACAGGTGCATTCGTAGGTGTGATTGAGGGGCAGGACCGACAGAAAGGTATCCTTTTCGTCGATGTAGACCGAGGCGCACATGTCCATCATGTTGGACACGAGGTTGGTCTGCGTCAGGACCACGCCCTTGGCACTCCCCATCGTTCCCGAGGTGTAGACGATCGAAACCGGCAGGGACGGGTCGATTGGAAGACTGGTCAGGCTGGCCATGCTCGTCCGGCCATCCGAGAGCAGCTCTCGTCCCTGGTCGAGGAGCCTCGGGAAGGAGAGAGCTTTTCCCGTCGCTTCCGGCAAATCGAAACAGACGATTGTCCGCAGCGCCGGGAGCCGGCATTGGACCTCGAGCAGAACATCGAGGTACTTGGAAGACGTGAAGGCGATTGTTGTTTCGGTCTCGTCGAGGATGTGTCGGATGTCGGCCGGTCGCAGATCCTTGTCGAGCGGGATATTGACCCCGTTCAGGCAGGCGGTGGCGAGGTAGGTGGCGCCCCACTCCCAACGGCCTTCCGAGCAGATCGCTACCTTACCCCCGGGGCCTATGCCGAGATCCTGAAGGGCAGCGCCAAGGCTGAAAACCCGGTCCTTGAGCGCCTCGAAGCTAATCGCCTCGCGCCGCTCCCCTTTCTTGACCAGGAAGGCGTCGCGCTTGCCGAACTTCTCGGCGCTTCCGAGGAGCATCGTTCTCAAATCGGCGATGGGTTGAATCTCGTGCCAGGGATATCTTCGGTTCATTGCCACTCTTTCTGGACCGGTTTTGGGAAATCCTCAGTCAAAAGATTTATGGTAAGCGAAGCCCCGGTGTTTGAGAAGCGAAACTGGAGAGCGTCCCGCAATCCGCAATCGACATATACTTAGGCCCGGTGAGACGCTGGTTCTTTATCTGGCTCGGGTTCTCGGCGACTGCGGCCCAACTTGTGCTCACTCGAGAGCTGCTGGTCGTCGCTGAAGGAAACGAAATCTGCCTGGGGCTCGTGCTCGCCGCCTGGATGATCAGCACCGCGACGGGCAGCTTCGTTCTGGGTCGTTTTTCCCGGTTGGCTTCGCGTTTCTGGATCAGCATCGGGCTGCTCGGCGTCGGGCTTACCTTCGCCGCCGGCATCCTGGCGGTCAGGAACATCCGGTGGCTGGCGGGGGTTACACAGGGTGAGACGCTGGGCACGGGCTCCCTGCTCTGGGTCGCCTTCCTGTCGCTAGGTCCCGTCTGCTTCCTGTCGGGGTCGCTGTTCTCCCTTGGCGCCCGGTTCCTGGCCGCCTCAACGTCTGTGCAGCCTGCGCAGGCTGTCTCGCGCGTCTACGCGCTCGAGGCGTTGGGAGCGGCTGCCGGGGGCCTCACCGCCGCGTTGCTCCTGCTTCCGTTTCTGTCCCCCTTTCAGATCGCCGCATTCGCAGCCGCTGTGCACTTTTGGTTTGCGGCGGTCCTCCTGCTTGACCTGTCACGACGAACCGTATGGCTGCTGGCGAGCGGCGCCGTCCTGGCCTGCGTCATCGGTCTCATGTGGAGCCCTGCGCTGCGGCTCGAGCATTCTTCCCTGGTTCGCTTCTGGAAAGGATGGTCGGTCAAACAGGTTCGCAACTCGCCGTACGGCAATATCGTACTTGCCGGGCGGGACGGGTCGATGACGACGTTCTTTGACGGAATCCCGGTGTTCACCGTTCCCGACAAACAGGCGGACGAGGAGGCGGTTCACTATGCGCTTCTCCAGCACCCCGCCCCTCGCGCGGTGCTCCTGGTCGGTTCGACCGGACCTGGCAGCCTCCAGGAGGCGCTCAGGCATCCGGCGGTACAGCGCCTGGATTTCGTGGAACTGGATCCGGCGCTCCTTGAACTAATTGAGAAGGCGTTCCCGAAGCAGTGGCACAGCCTGGTATGCGATCCACGCTTTTCGGTCTACCAGGCCGATCCCCGGGAGTTTATCCGGGACGTTCGCCGATTACAGAAGTATGACGTTCTGGTGCTGAATCTCCCGGATCCGAGAACCGCCCAGGCGAACCGTTTCTATACGCTCGAGTTCTTCAGAGAAGTGGATCGGCGCCTCAACCCCGGCGGGGTTCTCGCCTTCCGGCTTACTGGCTCGGAGAACTACGTGGGGGAGGAACTGGCGGATTCGCTTCGCTGTATCTGGAAAACCGCCTCAATGGTTTTCCGGGATGTGAAGGCTTTTCCTGGTTCCGAAGTTTACTTCTTCGCATCCAGCCGAACCGGAGCATTGAGCGACAGGGCCTCGGTACTGCTCGAGCGGCTGTCCGATCGGCGCATCGATACCGCTTACGTGAATGCCTACTACCTTCCGTTTCGACTGATGCACGATCGCCTCGATGACTTTCGACTGATGCTCTCGGAAGGGCAGTCCCGGCCAAATCGTGATTTTGAGCCGGTAGGTTACTTCAAAGGGATGATCGCCTGGACCTCGATCTTCGATCCCTGGGTCCGCGACTTCCTCGCGCGGCTGGGCGAGTTCGAGTTTCGGCTGGTGATTGCGGGGGCCTCGTGCCTTGCACTGCTCATCTGCGCCTTCATCTGGCTTGCGCCGGGGGGACGCGGGCAGTCGATCGGTCTGGCGGCGGCAAGCAGTGCGATGGGGATGCTCCTGATGGGCCTGCAGGTCTTCCTGTTCCTCGGCTTTCAGGTCGTCCACGGTGCCGTTTACTACCACATGTCGGTCCTGGTAGCGGCCTTCATGCTGGGGATGGGCAGCGGGAGCTTACTGGCGTCCCGTTGCAGGGTCTCGATGGGTCGGCTGGTGCTCCTGCAGTTGGCCGGCACGCTTTGGCCGGTCTTCTTCTGTCTACTACTGCCTGCTGTGCCAGGCCTCGCCTCGGCACGCCTGTCGTACCTGTTCTTCCCCGTAATGTCCGTATTAACGGGCCTGCTTGGCGGATTTCATTTCCCGTACGTGAACCGGCTTTACCTGAGGCCGGGCAGGGAGGGGAACACAGGCTTGCTTTACGCTGTCGATCTCGCAGGGGCGAGTCTGGGAGCCCTGGCGATCGGAGCCTGGCTGGTCCCGGTGTACGGTTTCCTGCGCACGTCGTGCGTGCTGGCCATTCTGGGCGCCGGGCCGCTGTGCCTGCTGGTGGGCCTGCTGGCCGGGAAGAGTAGCACCCGCGAATAGCGAGCTTAACGACAACAAGGACAGCAACGACAGCAAGGACATCAAGGACAGTAGATGGTGTTGTCCTTGATGTCCTTGAAGTCCTTGTTGTCCTTGTTGTCCTTGAGATCTCGTCTCAGTGCTTGGTACCGGCCTCCGCAAAGACGAGCGCGGTGAACATGAAGATGTCGGCTTCCGGGTCTTGCCAGGCGTCGGGGGGCAATCCGGCTTTCAGGCACGTCTGCTTGAGAAAGGTCTCACGATCCCAGTGCCTTTCTGTCGCCACCTGGGGCAATAGAAGCCCTTCCCGCCCGCCCCGCCTGACGAAGAGTCCGTGGAGTCCCACTCGGATCACAGACGGATCCTTCACCAGACGAACGGGGGAAAGGACCGAAACCTCGTAGTGGAGTCGCGGTAGTTCTTCTTTACAGACGGGTGAGAACCGGGTGTCGTGCAAGGCGGCATGCACTGCGGCCGTCCGCACGATATCGCGCAAAGGCTGGATGGGCGATGTGTATCCGATGCATCCCCGAAGCTCTCCTTTGATCGTCAAGGTCACAAAAGCGCCCCGGGACTCCGAAAGCGGTGCGAGCCCGTCCAGGCCGCCCGAATAGATCTCGCCTGTGACGGCTGCTTCAACCGAGCGCCGGGCTATCTCGAGGAGCTTCTCCTTTTCCCGGTCTGTCAGCCGGTAATCCTGGGCAGTCTGAGCGGTTTGTTTTGTCTGGAGGAAGGCGACGGCGCCGTACCCCACCACGCTCTTGCGGTCGCCGGTTATCGCATCTCCTGAATTTGCCTTAGCCAGCAGTCTGGCTTGGTTGGCACCGAGTTGCTCGCAGGCGATCATCGTGGCGACGATGGGCCCTCCGCCGCAGGCTTCCCAGATCCGGCCCTCCAGATTGCGGTGCAGATTGAAATAGTCGTAGTCGGTAACGGCGCCCAAAAGGGCGGAATCGAGCCGGTTCGCCTCCTCGTAGGTATGAAAATGCGAAAGATCCGAGCTTGCGACGATCAGGGTGTCCTCGCCTTTGATGCTGCGGGCAAGAGCCCGACCGAGCGCCCGGCAAGTGGGGTAGCTGCTCTCCCCCATGATTATGGGGACGATTTTGAAATCGCCCAGCGCCTGCTGCAGGAAGGGGAGTTGCACCTCGAGCGCATGTTCCCGGCGACCCTCGGGCGTCTGGCTCTCGTGCCCCTGGCCGGATAGTTTCAGTTTCCCGTTGAGCCTGACCAACGCCTCTCCGAACGCCCGGTCCACGAGAATGGCACCCAGGGGGGTCAGGTACTCGTCCCCGTCATAGACGGCCGCGCCGTTGAAGGCGTCCACATGGCAGGGAGAAATGACGACGACGCGCTTGAACGGGCGGCCCTTCACCATCGCATAGGCGTGGCCGGCGACCGGGCCCGAATAAACGTAACCGGCATGCGGCGCGACCACGGCCAGCAGCCGCCCTTCGATCTGGACACCCGCACCGTCGATGTACCCATTGACCATCTCTCGGAGGCGGTCAGGGTCAGCCGGATAAAAGCCGCCGGCCACGGCCGGTCGGCGGGATTTGGCTCCCACGTTGGCACAGCAGGCGAGCACCAGAAGGCCGACGAGCAGGGTCTTGGATCTGAACATAGTGGTTAGCCCTATCTAGCTCCAAATGCCCGGGATGGCGAGCCGACAGTCGGGGCACTTGCCGCCCTGGAGGCGCAGCTTCCGGGTTACGAATCCCGTTCTCTCGACGACAACTTTTTGACACGACGGGCAGACGGTGTTCTCGGCGGGGTGGCCGGAAAGGTTGCCCAGGTAGATGTAGCGCAGCCCTTCGGCTTTCGCGATAGCATAGGCCGTCTCCAGGCGCTGGGTGGGCGTCGGCGTCAGGTTCTTCAGCAAATACTCAGGATGAAAGCGGGTGAAATGGACGGGAACATCAGTTCCAAGCTCGCTTTTGACCCACTTCGCCAATCCGCGGAACTCGGCGTCCCCGTCGTTCAGCGTCGGGATGATCAAGTAGACGATTTCCAGCCACGTGCCTGCCTTTTTTATCCTGACAAGGCTTTCAAGAACCGGTTGGAGCTCCCCGTTCACGACCTCCCGGTAGAACTTCTCGGAGAAACTCTTCAGGTCGACCTTGATGGCGTCCACCTGGGCGCAGAGCTCCTTAAGCGGATCCTGCTGGATGTATCCATTCGATACGACGGCGTTCCGAATTCCCAGTTTGCGGACGGCCCGGGCGGAATCAATCATGTACTCGTAAAAAACCACCGGCTCGCTGTAGGTGTAAGAGACGGATCGACAGCTGTACTCGACCGCGGACGCCGCGACACGGGCGGGCGGCAGCTCCACACTCCTGACCTGTTCTGGTCTCACCTGGGATATCTGCCAGTTCTGGCAAAACTTGCAGTTTACGTTGCAGCCGGCGGTCGCCAGCGAGAAGCTGAGAGTCCCGGGCTGGAAGTGAAAGAACGGTTTCTTTTCGATCGGGTCGATGTGGAATGTACAGGGCCGGGAGTGCACGAGCGTGAAGTACGTTCCGCCGCGGTTTTCCCGAACTCCGCAAAACCCCCGCTCGCGGTCATCGATCACGCACTCGCGCGGGCAAAGCCTGCACTTGATTTTTCTGTTCGGCAGTTTCTCGTAAAAGCTCGCCTCTACGCTCGACAGGCCGGCCCCCGGGGCAGCGATGACCCGGGCGCCAGAAGCCAGGAGACAGCCCGAGGCGCCCGCAACAAAATCACGGCGGGACAACGGTTTCACGTTTTTAACTCCGGGCGGGATTATATCAAGCGTTTGGAGGGAGGGGGGAAAGAAGGTGACCGGCTGACCGGCTGGGTCAGACGCGCACGACGTCTATGCGCCTCGGATCTGCGATCCCGATCCTGTGACTGGCGTCGGCGGCCGTCAGGATATAGGACGGGTTTCGACCGGATTGAGCCAGGGATTTCAACCGGTGTTCCGCCCGCTTCTGATCGATCAGCTGCCATGCAACGTAATCGAGCGCCACCGGATCGGTGGCGAGCAGCAGAGAGTTGCAGGGCCAGGCCCATTGCGGCATGAAGGGCGGACCTCCTTCATATTGGGCGGTTGTCGCGTCGCAGATATGCAGGCGGACCTTGCTCCGGATGGGCGGAAGCATGTAGACATCGGCAATGTACGGATCGCCGACATTGGAATGATATTTGTTGGGATTGTGGACCGCCCCGAAGAGATTTTTGAGGGCTGCGGTGACTCCCGCGATCCCATGGTCCTTCAAAACCGGCAGGTTGATCACTCCGTCGCAGAGGCGCGTAAGGGTTTTGCAGACGAGGCTTCCTGCCGAGCCGAAAGCGGCAAGCTCCTCTTCAAACCCGGTGCGATCGTTGCCAAAGCAACGCACCCTGGTGCCTTCTTCCACGATCCGGAAACCGGCGCTCTCCAGGTCTTCGCTGTCACGGTCCCAGACAATGATGTCCGAGGCTCGAATTCCGGCCGACTGCAGGCGATCCGCAATGGCTTCGACGAGGGAGACCGATGTTGAAAGCCGCTTGCCGGCCAGGCAATTCACCTTGAGACCGATGACTTCCCCCGGTCTTACGATCCTCTTCCAGGCGGCGACGCTCGTTTGGGTCTCGAAGAGAGTCTGAAGACAGCGGTCGAGGAGGCTCAGCAGCCGGGCAGAGTCCAGCACGCCTGACGCAGCGCGGATTGTGTTGTCCGTGGCATGGACCACCCGGGATGGGGGAGAGTCGGCACGCAGGAAGCAGGAGCCGGCCAGGGCGGTGGTTGCAAGAAAACGTCGGCGGTTGGTCCTCACAGAATCATCCTTCAGCCCTGGGTGATCTTGATGTCGTAGGCGATCTCGATGTCTTTCCGGAGGCTGTGGAAGACGCTGCAGTAAGTGTCAAATGACAGTCGGATCGCATGCTCCACCCGGTCTCGCGGAACCGTTCCCTTCAGCCTGAAGGTGATCAGGATCCGGCGAAAATACTTGGGCGGTTCCGAATTCTGTTCGCCCTCGGCGGTGATCGAGAGGGAGTGAAAATCGGCTCGCATTCGGGTCAGAATATTGACCACGTCGATCCCCATGCATCCGGACAGCGATGCCAGGAGGGCTTCCATGGGCGATACTGCCTGCTTTTTCTTTCCGTCGAGAAGAAGCGCGGCTCCCGACTGGTTTTTGCCCCGGAAGAGTGATTCGGACGCCCAGTCCAGTTCAACGTGCAGGACGGATGGTTTTTGATCTTCGGCCATAAGTTCTCCGGAATTCATTTCCCGGGTGGGCTCGGGGCGATCTGTTCCGACCGGTCGAGATTCTCGTCGGCCCACGAGACCGGGTCCTCACGAGGCTCGATGTGGGTGAAGACGGTCACCATCGGAATAGATTTGCGAATTTCCTGTTCCACTTTCTCAGCCAGGTCGTGGCCCTTCTGGACGGACCAATCCCCGGGGACCTGGAGGTGCATGGAGACGAAAGAACGCGCGCCGGACTGCCGGGTGCGCAGGGCGTGATACATCGTCTCCTCGGGCAGAACTCCTTTGAGAATGCCAAGGACCGTCTGGACCTGGGACTCAGGCAGGGCTGCGTCCATAAGGCCGTGCGTCGACCTGCGCATCAGGCCCACGCCGGTAACGCCGATCTGGAGCGCGACCGCAATTGCGATCAGCGGGTCAAGCACCTGCCATCCGGTAAGGGCAACCAGGCTGACGCCCACAATGACGCCGGCCGAGGTCCAGACATCGGTCATCAAGTGCTGAGCATCGGCCTGCAGTGCTATCGAGCGGAACCGACGCCCCGCCCTCGTGAGAACGATAGAGACGGCCAGGTTGACGAGGGACGCGACCGTGGTGATGATCAGCCCGATATTGACGCTCTGGATGGGTCGAGGATCAATGAGCCGTTGAATCGCAACGATCATGATACTGAGCGCAGCGATGAGGATCATGCCGCCTTCGGCCCCGCTCGAAAAGTACTCGACTTTCTCGTGGCCGTAAGCGTGCTGCTCGTCGGGTGGGCGGATACCAATCCGGATAACAAAGAGAGCCAGAAAAGCCGCCGACAAATTGACAATCGATTCGATGGCGTCGGACAGGAGCCCGACCGACTGCGTGAGCCAGTAGGCGCCGGTTTTCAGGAGGATGGTCGAAACCGCGGCCCCGATCGACAGCCAGGCGTAACGCGCCAGGCGCTCCCGCTCTTTGATGCCTGCCTCCATCGCGAATCCTCAAAGCGGAATGGGGGATTTCGGGGACATAATACTTAATTCCCGTGCATTTGCGGGATCATGCGGTAGCAAAGGAATTAAGTTTTGTGTCCCCAAAATCCCCGAAATCCCCGAAATCCTAAACCCTGACCTGACCGCTCCCGTAAACAATGAACTTCTCGGTTACGAGGCTCTCCAATCCCATCGGGCCATAAGCGTGAAGCCTGGTGGTGCTGATGCCGATCTCGGCCCCCAGCCCCAACTGCCCGCCGTCGGAGAAACGCGTCGAGGCGTTAACCAGGACGACCGATGAGTTGACCCGGTCGACAAAATCCTGGGCCATTTGATAGCTATCGGTCACGATGGCTTCTGTGTGAGACGAGCCATAGGTCTCGATATGTACAATGGCCTCGTCCATGCCGTCCACCACCTTCACGGCGAGAATCAAATCGAGGAACTCCGCGTAATAATCCTCCTCGGTCGCGGGTTTGGCGTCAGGCACATACTCCCTGGTAGCCTCATCTCCCCTGACCTCGACCCCTTTGTCGGCCATCCGGCGCGCGAAGGAAGGCAGAAACCGGTCGGCGATGCGCTGGTCCACGAGAAGGGTTTCCAACGCGTTACAGACGCCCGGTCTGGACAACTTGGCGTTTTCCACAATGTCCAGGGCCATTGACATGTCCGCATCGGCGGCAACGTAGATGTGGCAGACGCCTTTGTAGTGCTTGATCACCGGGATGCGACTGTTCTCCGCGACGAAGCGGATCAGTCCTTCGCCTCCCCTGGGGATGACAAGATCAACGTACTCCTCCTGCTTCAGCAGGGCAAGGACCGCTTCCCGGTCTGTAGTTTCAATTAACTGGCAGACGTCCGAGAGGCCTTCCCTGTCGAGTGCCTTGCGGATGATGCCGACCAGGCAGCGGTTGGAGTTGAGCGCCTCTGACCCGCCCTTCAGAACGGTGGCGTTGCCGGCCTTGAAGCAGAGCGAAAACGCATCAATCGTGACGTTCGGCCTCGACTCGTAAACGATGCCGATCACCCCCAACGGGATGGTGCGCTTGCCCACTCTTAGACCGTTTGGCCGGGTCCACATCCTGGTGACCACTCCGACAGGGTCCGGAAGCAGCGCCACTTCCTCAAGACTCCGGCACATGCCCTCGATCCTTTTGGGGTCGACGGCGAGGCGATCGAGCATGGCCTTGCTCAGCCCTTTTTGTTGACCGGATTGGAGGTCCACCTGGTTGGCCGCCAAAAGCTGGTCCCGTACCTCGGCGCTTGACAGGGTGAGTGCAATGTCGGCCAGCAGCCGATTCTTGGTATTCCCGTCCAGGGAGGCCAGTTTTCTGGAAGCAAGTCTCGCGCGCCGACACAGGTCGACGACCGACTCATAGATGGTTTGTGACATACGGCTATTTTACGAGAACAAGATTATCGCGGTGCACGACTTCGTCGTAGTGACGGTAGCCGAGCTTGGATTCGATCTCGTCGGTCCGGCACCCCAGGATCGAGGACACTTCCGATGAACTGTAGTAACTGATTCCGCGGGCGATCTCCTCCCCTTCCGGTCCCACAATCCGCACCGGTTGGCCGGATCGGAAAGTTCCCTCGACGGCGCGCACGCCAATAGGGAGCAGGCTTCGTCCCTGTCCGCGAATCGCCTCGACCGCGCCCGCGTCCACACGGATCGCGCCTTTCGGGCTGAGCGTGTGAAGGATCCAGTACTCACGGGCCGAGAGGCGATCTTCGCTCGGGAGGAAGAGCGTCCCCTCCTCTTCGCCGGAGATCACCTTTTCGACGATGTCCTCCTTCAGCCCGCCCGCCAGGACGCCCGGGATGCCATACTGCGTCGCTTTGCGCATCGCCATCAGCTTGGATTTCATCCCGCCCGTGCTGATGCTCGTGGCCTTCACCTGGTCCTGCGCCAGGTCGAAATGCGACGGGCCGATCTTCTCAACGACAGATATCGGCTTTCCTCCGCTCCCAAAGCTTTCGTACAACCCGTCAACCGTCGAGAGGACGAGAAGAAGGTCCGCGTGAACCAGGGCGGCCACTTCCGCGCTCAGGTTGTCGTTGTCCCCAAATTTTATTTCGCTGACCGCGACCGTGTCATTTTCGTTCACGATGGGAATCAGGTCGGAAGCGAGCAGGGTCTCGAACGTGTTGCGAGCGTTCAAGTACCGCTCGCGACTGCGCACGTCCTCCTGGGTGAGCAGGATCTGTGCGCTATGATACCCAAATTCCGCCAGCATCTGCTCGTAGTGCGCCATCAGGAGCACCTGGCCGACTGCGGCGCATGCCTGCTTCTGGGGGATGGTTTTAGCACGGCCTGCGAGTCCCATCACCGGCGCGCCGGTTGCGACGGCCCCTGAGGTAACAAGGACCACCTCTGTTCCGCGCTGCCTCAGCCAGACCAGGCCCTTGACCAGGGAGTGAACCCGCTCCCGGTTGAGCTTCTGATCCGTTCCCGTGAGGACCCCCGACCCGACCTTCACGACTACCCGGCGGGCCTTCGCGAGCCTGGTTCGGGGGTTATCCATGGACGAGTGTCTTGGCATATCAAAAAGGTGGCTTAGAAGATCAACAGACGCTGACGACCAGTCCCTCCGAGCTCACGTTGAAATCAAAGAACCGGGAACGAGGGTTTGGAGGATCCGCCGTCAAGATCGACCTCACGCTGGCCGCATCCGCCGCAGAGCGGCAGATCATGAGCAGGAAGCCGCCCCCGCCTGCCCCTAACAGTTTAGCCCCGTGGAGGGAAGGCCCAAGACGTTTGAGGATGGCTTCTATGCGCTCGTCGCTCGAATGCGGGTCGAGTTGTTTGTTCAGACGCCAGGCTGTGTCTATCATCCGGCCGAACGCCGGCAGATCCTTGCGAGCCATTGTGTCGGCGACGATAGGCGGCAAGTCGTGGAGTTGTCGCAGGGTTGCGAGGGCGGTCCGATCCCGGTCCAGGTAGCGCCCGACGACATCGCGGAGGATGTTTTTCGCCAGTCGGGTAATCCCCGTGTAAAAAAGCAAGGTGGTGCCGCCGTTTGAGCGAGGATCAAGAACGTCGGCAGGAACGTAGTGAATGCGCGGGTCCGGGATCAGGCCCGGTTGGCAGCTGATCACCTTGACACCGTCAACGGCGCCTCCGATCTGGTCCTGCCAGCCTCCGCCGGTTGTGAGCGCCTGCTCGAGGCGAAGTACGGCGTGGAAAAGTTCCCGCTGGGAAAGGATCCGGCCGAGCATCCGGGCGATGACCGACATGACGACCGCACCCATGATGCTCGAGGTGCCGAGCCCGCTACCCTTCGGTATGGCAGCGAGAGTGGTAAGCTCAACGCCACCGCCGAACTGGTCGAGCAGAGAGGTCAATGTACCGGGTTGGCCGGCGCGGGAGGCGGCGGGGCAGAATCCGGAAAGTGCCAGCGCGGCCTTTGCCAGGCCGAATTCGCTGGTCGCGTGCCGGTAATTCATCAAAGAGTCAAAGTCCGAGATTTCGATCCTCGTCCCCTGATCGATTGACCCAATGCGGATCGTTCGATCGCCGGTGACCCGGGCATAGCACTGGATCGGTGGTTGGCCGTTAAGGTTGACGGCAGCGTTTATGACACTACCGCCGAACTCGAGCGAATAAGGAGGAGTGTCCGTCCAGCCGCCCCCCAAATCCAGCCTGGCGGGGGCGCGGCCCCAAACGATTTCATCCGGCCGCAGCGCGTTTCGAGGCGTTTCCCGGAGCTCGGGCGACGCGCTGTCCAGGATCGCGCATCCAAGCTGGTCGAACGCAAAGTCGTGCGCCTTTTCCTTCCATCGAAGCGGGCCGTCGGTCTTGGGCCGGAGTCCCTGAGAATCCAACCATTCGAGGTCTTCCGTGGCAAGAGTCGTTTCGAGACCGTGGACCAGGCGCCCGGCCAGTTCCGGATTCCGTTCGTAGACTGCTGCCATGGCCGTGCCGAGGGAATGCACTATCCGGGAAAGTGTGAAGATTTGCAGCCCCGCCTCGGAACAAGCCCCCGCATGCCAGCGCGCTTCCGAGATCAGTCCGTTCACCAGGGTGTCCGGCGCGACGCTGTGTTCGAGTATCCAGGCGAGCTCGGCGGCCGAGAATCGGCTGTCGGGACGGAAGATGGCCGAAAGCGAATGCGTGATCTCGGTCGCCCGGATCTCGGCCCGGCGCCGGTAAAAGGCCTGGAAGTCCGCCAGGCTTCCCATTTCGCTCAGGCTGTAACGGTCGGCCGCCACGTAGCGACTGCGATGCGCCGGACTTGCGCTTTCCGGTTCGAAGAGCCAGAGCCAGTCATAGAAGCCGGACGAATCCCGAGTGCCGGGGAACAACCGTGCGTTCCAGATGCTGCGAGCCTGTTGCGGGACTTCAGCCGGCCAGATGTCGTCCTCGGCTGCCCCGACGGCGTCCAGCCAGCTGCGAAGGGGCCGACCGCAAAACAGCGTTTCAGCGACCGTGCCCTTGAAACTGTCCGATACTGCATACAGGCGGTTGAAGAATACCCGGTGACCGGACCGATCCCGGCCCTCGACGATGTCCATGCAGTCACCGGCGGCGAGCTCGAGCGGTTTCTCTATGTCCGCACCTACGACGATGTTCGACCCGCCCAGCTGAACAGGAGCATGAACCCGGCAGCCCTCGATCCAGGAGTCGGCGCCCAGCACTCCACCGTTTTCCGAAAAGGTGGTGTTGAGAGTCAGTGCCGCGTTCAATCGCGAGAGGCCGCGGTCGCGCCTGGCCAGTTCCGCACCGCTTTCGATGATCTGGCGTGTCGTGCCGAAGTGCAGAAAGCCGCACTGTCTGAGGATCTGGGCATGGAAGGGAATGTTTGAAAGCAGGCCGAACAAACGCGATAGGAAGCTTTCGCCCAGAATCGAGCCGCTGTCCACCGCCGACTGCGTGTAGCGGGCAAAATCAACATCGTTACCCAAGGCGCAACAGACTTCCCGGTAGACATCCAGGCCCCTGTTCTTCAGGAGGTCGTCGACTGAATGGCTCCATTCGAGCCGGCCGGAGCCACCCACGCAGATCTCGAAAAGCGCAAGCAGGCCGGCTGCGGTCCGGCTGTCGAAGTTCAACACGCCGATATCGAGGATTGATCGTCCGTAACGATCAATCGCGTTCACGAGTCGCTGCTGCGCCTCGGAGGGTTTCTGGAGATAGAGGCGAACCGCGCCACCTGAGCCCACGCAGTACACGCCGTGCCTGGAAGCTTCCTCCGGTGAGGCGTGACAGCCGAGTCCGGTCACCCCGGTGGCAGAAAAGGAGACCTGCGACGGGTCGAAGGTAAGCAGAACGTCACCCGCCGTCACCACGATCTGACCCTCGTCATCCTCGGGTCCCGGCAACGCCAGGTAGACCGGTAGCTGCCGGTCGATCAGGGTGCTTGTAAGCGCCGCGTCAGTGTCCCCAGGGACCGGGATGAAAAGCTTGCCGCAGGGAGCGTATGCGGGAAGACGTCTGGAGTCACCGCCCGCGTGGACGATGAGGATGCGCAGTCTCCTGAAGACTTGCCCCCAAAGGTCCGGATTGAGCCGGTCGCCCGGGACGTCGGCCAGTTCCTGGTTTAGAACCGCAAGGAGTGAATAAACGGTGCTGCCTCCGCTCCCGATCCGCTTGCCGTCCGGGTCGGCTACGACCAGGGTTCGGGTGACATCGGTCAGGTAGCCGAGTCGGGCACGCAGGTCGAGCTGTTGCTCATAGGCAAGCGCCTGCTGCCGGTTTGATGCCGTAACAATCAGGTAGTCCCAAGGCCGAACAGAGCTGCGGTGCATAAAAAGAATCCCGCTCCTTGCCAAACGCCTGATTCTGCTATAGCGGCCGGACTGCGTCAAGAAGTGCGGAGTGGGGAAACTGACGACTGACGACTGGCAAGCGATCAGCACATGAGCCCGCCGACTCCGGCAAGGAGGATTCAGACACTTCGGAGTTCGAAATTCGACACACTCCCAATTGTGGCTACTGGAGTCTAAGAGATACCTAAGAGCCAGTTGCAAAATCGGTTCCTGAATGCGCGGACCTTCTCTTGGGTCGCAGACGTACTCTGGATGGCCGGGTCTTTACCCCGAAGGGGTTGCGTAGCAAAGCAAAGGGTTGGCCGCGTTTTCTGCGGCCTACCCTGGGTGGCTGTGATAGAGAAACCCAACCCTGAAGGGGTTGCGTACCGCGCACGATACGCAACCCCTTCAGGGTTGGTCACTTACGGTCCGCTACCCAGGGTAGGCCGCAGACGGCGCGGCCAACCCTGGGCTTTGCTACGCAACCCCTTCGGGGTAGAAAACCCGCCAACAACGAGTGAGAGTACTGTCCACGACTGGTTCGACTCTTTCACCCTGGCCTGCGTTCCAAGGTGGACTTGCTCTCCGGAAGCGATTTTTGCAATTGGCTCCTAAGTAACCGATTTTTCCTCACCTTCTCAGTGGTCAGTTATCAGTTGTCGCATTCCGCCGTGGTCAGTCGTCAGTCGTCAGTTGTCAGTTGTCAGTTGAGTTCTTTTCTTGATTCACAAGGCGGATCGCGATATGCAATAGTGAAACCGATTTGCGCTCATGAAGGAGGAGCTGGTTATGCTGAGAATCAGTCCGAACCGGAGGCACTTTCTCGTAGCGGCAGGCGCGGCGGTGGTCGCCCCGGCCCTGGGCCGAGGACAGGGTCAAGCACCGGCGGCTGCGGGCGATTTGCAGCTTGGGATGGCGTCGTATACCTTCCGCAAATTCCCGCGCGAACAGGCCCTGGCAATGACCAAGCGCCTGGGTCTGAAGAGGATCGCCTTCAAAAGCATGCATCTGCCGCTCGAGACGGGGGCAGACGAGATTAAGGCAGTGGCCGCAAAGGTCCGCGAGCAGGGCCTCGAGCTCTATGGCTGCGGCGTGGTCTACATGAAGTCGGAGGCGGAGGTGCGCCAGGCGTTTGACTATGCTCGGGCTGCCGGCATGGGCATCATCATCGGTGTTCCCAATCACGAGTTGCTCGACCTCGTGGAGGCCAAGGTGAAGGAGTATGATATCCGCTTGGCAGTTCACAACCACGGGCCAGATGACAAGCTGTACCCCACCCCGGAGAGCGTCTTGGAGAAGATCCGCAACCGGGATCGGCGTCTGGGCCTGTGCATGGACGCCGGGCACACCCAGCGGAGCGGGATAGATCCTTCGCAGGCAGCCAGGAAAGCAGCTGATCGACTGTTTGACATCCATATCAAGGATGTGTCGAAACCGACTGCCGAGGGGACAACCCTGGAAATCGGACGCGGGATCATCGACATTCCGGGACTTCTGCGCACTCTAAGGAAGATGAAGTACAGCGGTACTGTGGCGCTGGAGTACGAGAAGGACGAAGACGACCCACTGGCCGGCGCTGCGGAATCGATTGGGTACTTGCGGGGAACCTTGACGACCCTCGGTGCTAAAACCGGGTAGAGGCGTCAAGGTCGGTCGGATAGCATCTCGAACGCCGCGAAACGGCGAATCACCAACATGAAACACAATAACAGCAAATCAACTTCATTCAGGGTCAGGCCTCTCGTCCTCTTGATGTGTGTCGCAGGCCTGCTGACCGTCGCCATGCAGACAAAGGGCAAGTTCAACGGTACACCGGGAGAGGTCAAGCTCATGGTTGTCGACCCGGGCCATTTCCACGCGGCCCTGGTCCAGAAGACCATGTATCCGGAGGTCGCCCCGCTCGTTCATATTTATGCTCCGGACGGGTGGGACCTCGAAGAACACCTTAAACGGATCGAAGCCTTCAACACCCGGGCCGAGAATCCGACGCACTGGGAACAGAAGATCTACCGGGGGCCTGATTTCTTCGACAAGATGATGTCGGAGCGCCCCGGCAATGTCGTCATCCTCGCCGGGAACAACCAGCGAAAGACGGAGTACATCAAGCGTTGCGTCGATGCCGGCCTCAATGTTCTCGCCGACAAACCGATGTGCATCGACCAGAAGGGCTGGGAGTTGCTCCGGCTGGCCTTTGACTCGGCACGGAAGAACAACGTGCAGCTCTACGACATCATGACGGAGCGTTACGAGATCACCAGTATCCTGCAGAAGGAGCTGGCCCATAACTGGCAGGTTTTCGGCAACTTCAAAATGGGGACTGCCGAAGAGCCGACGATCACCAAGGAGAGCGTCCATCACCTGTTCAAGTATGTGGCCGGCAAGCCCTTGAAACGACCGCTCTGGTACTTGGACGTCAAACAGCAGGGCGAAGGACTGGTCGACGTGGCAACTCATCTGGTGGACCTCGTAATGTGGGGCGCATTCCCTCGTTTCAAGGTCAATTACAAAACTGACATCCAGATGGTCAAGGCGCGCCGATGGCCCACGATGGTCACCCAGGAACAGCTGGCCAAGGTAACCGTTGCAACCGAGTTCCCGGACTATCTGAAGTCCCAGCTGGACAGCAACGGCGCCCTCCCGTACTACTCCAATGGGGAGATGATTTACCGGCTGCGTGGTTTATTTGTCAAAGTTTCGGTAATCTGGAATTTCGAAGCTCCGCAAGGGGCAGGCGACACCCATTACTCGATCATGCGGGGAACCCGGTCAAACATCATCATCCAGCAGGGCAAGGATGAGAACTATCGGCCGGAGCTCTACGTCGAGCCGGCTCCGGAAATGGATACGGCCACCTTGTTTGACGCTTTGAAAAAGGCAGTCGACGGCCTCAATTCCCTGTACCCGGGGCTGGAAGTTCGGCAGGTTGGGAAGCTTTACCATGTCCGGATCCCCGATAAATACCGGGTCGGGCACGAGGCTCACTTCGGGCAGGTAACCCGAAAGGTATCTGGACTACCTGGTCAAGGGGCGGATGCCGGACTGGGAAGTGCCGAACATGATCGCCAAGTACTACACGACAACCAAGGCGCTGGAGATCGCCGAGACAGGCAAGTGATCCGATGGAGGATATCCAGATTGCGGTGATACCGGTGGCGGGTCTCGGCACCCGCCTCCTTCCGGCTACCAAGTCTCAACCGAAGGAAATGCTTCCGGTCGGAAAGAAGCCGGTTGTGCAGTACGTCGTCGAGGAACTGGAAGGCAACGGAATCAAGCAGATTCTGTTCGTCACCGGGCGAAACAAGACGTCCATCGAGGATCATTTCGATTTCGACTACGAGCTGACACGGCGACTGCGCGAGGGAGGGAAGGAAGAGCTGCTGCCCGAGCTGGAATATGAACGGATGCGGATGGAGTTCTTCTACTCTCGGCAAAGACGGCAGAAGGGCTTGGGCGACGCGATCCTCTGCGCTCGGCACTTCACACAGGATCACCCGTTCGTCGTGGCACTGGGCGACAGTATTCTGGGCCGCGACGCCTCCTCGCAGGTTGTCAGGCGGATGGTGCGGGAATATGTGGAGTGCAAGGCTGCCTGCGTCATCGCTGTCGAGGAAGTGCCGACAGAGAGCCTGAGCCAATACGGAATCGTAAAACCAGCCGGCGACGGGGATACCTTCGAAATCGAGGATGTTATCGAGAAACCATCCCCCGAGGAAGCGCCCAGCCGACTGGCCATAGCCGCCCGCTATGTCTTCTCGCCCGCAATCTACGAGGCGATCGCCCGGACTCTTCCGGGCAAAAACGGCGAAATCCAACTCACCGACGCGATCCGGCTGCTTCTCAACCAGGGGGCGAAGGTGCATCGGGCTCAAGCTTCCGCCGGGCGAAAGCCGATACGACATAGGAAATTTCGAGAGCTATTTCGAGGCGTTCATCGATTTCGCGGTCCATGATCCTCAACTCGGGCCGAGATTGAGGCGGCGGCTGCGGGAGCTCTGCCGTGAAGATAGTTAAAGCCAAGGCTTATGCCCGGGCCGGCCTCTTGGGAAATCCTTCCGACGGCTATTTTGGAAAGACCATCTCGGTCATCGTCAAGAACTTCTGCGCCGAGGTGGTCGCGTACGAGTGGCCGGAGATCGAAATCATCCTGAGCCGGCAGGACCGCTGCCAGTTTGATCGGCTGGAAGATCTGGTCGAGGACGTCAAGCTCAACGGACTGTACGGTGGCTCTGCGCTTGATCAAGGCCTCGATCAAGCGATTCGTCGAACACTGCCAGACCAACGGTATCGATCTTCCCCCTGAGAACTTCGCGTTCGCTACGACACGGACATTCCCCGCCAGGTGGGATTGTCCGGCTCGAGCGCCATCATCACTGCCGTTTTCCGAGCGCTCACTCAGTTCTATTCGGTTACGATCCCCAAGGAAATCCTCCCGAACCTCATTCTCGACGTCGAAAAGAACGAGATCGGAATCGACGCGGGGCTTCAGGATCGGGTTTGCCAGGTCTACGAGGGCCTGGTTTACATGGACTTTGACCGGGAATTGATTGGAACACGGGGTTACGGGACGTACGAGGAATTGGACCCTGGACTTCTCCCGCCCCTCTATATCGCTTGCCGGACTGATCTGAGCCAGATCTCAGGCATATTCCACAGCAACCTGAGAGCGCGCTGGGAGCAGGGCGAACCGGAGGTTGTTCGAAGCGATGAAGGTCTTCGCGGACCTGGCAGCCCAGGGCCGGGAGGCATTGCTTCGCCGGGACTACACGACGCTGGGCAAGCTGATGAACCGCAATTTCGACACGCGGGCGTCCATTTGCAAGCTGGACCCGCGCAATGTCGAGATGATCTGCCTGGCCCGCAGTCTCGGTGTCTCGGCCAAATATGCAGGTTCGGGCGGTTCCATCGTCGGCATTTGCGAAAGCGACGAGCTCTTCGGACGACTGCGGGATGCCTTCTCCGAAATCTCCTGCCAGGTTTTCCGTCCCCGGATCGTGTAGTTTCTTCCGTTCGCACGAAAACGGGACGGCCTCGACTCCTGTCTCCCGCCACCCCACAACCTTTTCTCCGGAGAAGGAGTCTAACGACCGTGTTAAGCGATCAGTCAGGAACGTACGAGGAAGAAAGGGAGCTGATCCTCTTGGCACAAAGAGGCGACAGGCGCGCATTTGAAGACCTGGTGTACCGTTACGACCGCAAAGTTCTCGCCATCGCGGCGAGTTACACCAGCAATCTGGACGACGCGAAAGACGTCTACCAGGAGGTCTTCTTGAGGGTTTTCAAGGCCCTGCCCAAATTCCGGTTCGACAGTCGGTTTTCGACATGGCTTTACCGGATTGTCGTAAATGTCTGCCTGACCCACCAGGCTCGGCGCAAGAGCCGAGAGGCGGACTCCCTGGATTACGTGGAGGACGACGAGAGCCAGAGTCTGCTCGAGAAGCAGGCTTCGGACGAACGGTCTTCGCATGAGAAGGCCTACGACAGCGAAGTCGCCCGACATATAGCGGTGGCAATGAAGATCCTTTCGCCACAGCAACGTATGGTGTTCACTCTCAGGCACTACGAAGGATACAAGCTGAGAGAAATCGCCGTGATGATGAATTGTGCGGAGGGGACGGTCAAGAAGTACCTTTTCACCGCTACCGAACGTTTGCGAGATCATTTGAAGCCTGTCCTGGCTTAGGTGAGTTACAGGAGATGACCATGAAACACAGTCAGTTCAAGGAATGGATCCCGCTGCTGGGATACGGTGAACTCGACGAAGACGAGAAGTACCTGCTCCAGCAGCATCTCCAAAGTTGCGCCGAGTGCGTGCGCCAGCTGGAGGAGCTGAACCAGATGCAGGAAATGCTCGGGCGCCGATCCGAGATGTCCGAGCAGGTTCTCGAGTCGGCCCGTCGCGAGCTCCGCATCCGGTTGATTTCAGCCGGAGAACGAGGCTCGGCCTCATGGCTCTGGTCCTGGTTTCCGGCTTGGCAAAACGCTCTTGCAGGAGTCTTGTGCATCCTGCTGGGTCTTGGCATAGGCTACCTGGTCTTCAGAGAACGTCAAAGCGGACCTCCTGGACCTCTGGTTACCCCCGTCCTGCCGAATCCGTGGGCATCGGTCGAACACGCGGCAATCAGCAATGTTCGCTTCCTGGACGCGGACGCGAGCGACGGCCAGGTCGAATTCAGTTACGAGGCAACCATGCCCGTTCGGCTCAAGGGCAACGTCAATGATGAACAGATTCAGCAGATTCTGAGCAGAGCCCTGGTCAACGGACAGAATCCCGGAACCCGCCTCCGGGCGGTGGGGTTGTTGGGCAACGAGCAGTTGACGCAGCCGGATCCGGCAGTCAAGCAGGCGTTGATGACCGCTCTAAAGCTTGATGAGAATGACGGGGTCAGAAAGCAGGCTTTGACGGCCCTGTTGAATTTCCAGTTCGACGCCGATGTCCGCGATTCGCTCCTTTACGTCCTGACGTCGGATCCTAATCCGGCTCTGCGAATCGCCGCTATAGATGCTATCAAGACTGAAAGTTCGCGTGATCCTAAAGTACTGAGGGTGTTGGAAGAACGAATGCAGACGGATGCGAACGAATACATCCGTGTGCGGTCGCGGGCCGTGGTCGAGGAGGCCAAAGAAAAATGAGCAGAAGAAATTGGTGGTCAGGTGTTGTCCTCATGTTGATTCTCATTTCGCCGGCGCTGGCGGCGGATCGCTCGAAGGCATTCGATGTCGGAGCTGGTGGTTCTCTGATCCTTACCACCTCTGTCGGTGACGTGACCTTGACTGCAACCGAACGAAACCAAGTCGTGGTTGAGGTCTTTGGAATCGACGAAGAGGAAGTGCCGCGCCTCTCGATGACCCAGTCGGGAAACGTGGTTCGGGTCGACTTCCGGCCTGAAGAGTCCAGCGGCGATGTGCGTTTTCAGGTGAGTATCCCATCACACTTCGATGTTCAGCTCAAGACGGCCGGCGGCGATATCACGATCAACGGGACAGTAACCGGTAACGTCGTGGGATCCACGGCCGGTGGTGACATTACCGTCGGGGATCTGAACGGTAAGGTGGAGCTGAAGACCTCCGGTGGAGACGTGAAGGCGGGCAAGGTCCAGGGGGACGTCGAACTGAAGACTGCGGGCGGTGACATCCATTTGACCAGTGCGGATGGAGACGTGATTCTTGGCACCGCCGGCGGTGATGTCATTGTTGGCGATGTCGGCCGGACTCTGAAGGCAAATACGTCGGGTGGAGACATTCGGGTCGGAAACGTCGGTGGCGAGGCGAGTCTCACCACGGCCGGCGGGGATGTAATAGTGGGCCAGGTGAGCGGGTCCGCGACGCTGACGCACGGCTGGCGGCGACGTTGAATGCGAGGGCGCTACTGGTCGGGTGAAGGCAACGACGGCCGGTGGAGATCTGCGATTGCAGGGGATTTCCGGGAGCCTTGAAGCATCAACCGCGGGCGGCGACGTAACGGCCGAGCTGAATCCGTCCGGGAAAGGTCCAAGCTCGTTGAGCACGGCCGGCGGCAATATTACCCTGGTGATCCCCGAAGGCGCCCGGGCGCATATCGAGGCGACTATCAAGATCGAAGGCCGTTGGAGGACGAACAGCACAAAGTACGAAATCCGTTCGGACTTCAGGGCAACCGAGCAGGGTTTGGACGACCAGGCAGAGGTGATCCGAGCCGTGTATGACCTGAACGGCGGCGGCGACTTGATCCGGTTGAACACCGTCAACGGAAACATCATCATCCGCAAGTCAGGCGCCGGGGCCAGGTAAGAAGAGAAAACCACAAGGACGACAAGGACATCAAGGACCACAAGGACAAAAGAATACGCGCAGGCGGCTTGTCCTTGCGGTCCTTGGTGTCCTTGTCGTCCTTGTCGTCCGCGGCCCGCCCATTCCCTACGCAAAATTCGCCGGGTGCTTCCAGGGCGCCCGGTATTCTCTTTTGAGCAGGTTTGACGCCTCCCGGTTATCCTCGATCTGATCCGTTTCGCTGTCCCACTTGATCCGGTCGCCTGCCCGGTAAGCGATCATCCCAAGCTGAACCGTAGCCGTGGAATAGAAGCCATCGAGCGTGTCGCACAGAGGCCTCTGCCGGCTCCTGACACTCTCCAGGAAATTGGCCATGTGCATCAGTTCCAGCTTCCCCGCCGCCGCCGGGATCACTTTCTTCGGGCTTTTCTTGTCGTTTGGAACCACCACCCATCGGTCGTCGGTCGCGAAAACCGTCTCCTTCTCGCAGTAGAAGAAAATGCCGTTGCTGGTCTCCGGGTCGTATTCGGTGGAGCCCCAAAGCCGATGACGCCAGATAACCGGGCACTCGTCGAAATCGAATTGGGCCTGGAGAATGTCGGGTGTCGTGATCTTGTTCTTCAAATAGTAGATTCCACCCATCGCCTGGACGGTGCGCGGTGTCTTGGCGCCCAGGAATCGCCGAATCGCATCGATCCAGTGAATCCCCCAGTCGACCATGTGGCCGTTACCGTAGGCCGCCTCGAGTCGCCACGCGATGTGGCCGATGTTCGGAGAATAAGGCAGTTTGGGGGCTGGACCGCACCACCACTCCCAGTCGAGCGACGGGGGAGGGGCCTGAACGGTGGGATCTCGAGGTTGAGCCGCGTAATTAATCTGAGCCTCGATTTGGACCAGCCTGCCCGGATGTCCTTCACGGACGTAAGCGCCCGCCTGCTGAATCGCCAGGCTGTTTCGCCTTTGGAAACCGACCTGGACAATCCTCTTCGATTGGGCCGCCGCATTGACCATCGCCCGGCCCTCGCGGATGTCGTACGCCAGCGGTTTCTCGCAGTAAATGTCCAAGCCCTTCTCGCACGCCGCTATGAAGGGCAGGGCATGCCAGTGGGGCGGCGTCGCGATGATCACAGCGTCCAACCCGGGCAGCTCCAGCAATTGTCGATAGTCTTTGAAAGTCTTGGGAAGCGTCCCCTGGGCCTTCTGCACTTCAGTCGCGCTCGAGCTCAGGTGGTCGCTGTCAACATCGCAGAGGCCCACAACGTCCACCGCGCCTGCCTGAAGCGCTGCCTTCAGGTCCACCATCCCGTACCATCCGCACCCAATCAGCCCCAACTGGAGGCGCCGGTTCGGATTCTTAGGTGTGTCCCGGGTGGGCGTAACAGGCCTCGGAGATGTCGGCCTTCTGGTCTGTCGCTGCAGCAGACCGGTTGTGCCGGCTGCCGCCACTCCAACGAAATCGCGTCGATTAATGGTTTTCATAAGATGACAATCGAATCATACCGCTTTTCCGCAGGACCGCGAAGTGACGGGCGTTTACCACCAAGTCACGGAAAAGCATTGCACTAAAAAGCACTTCACCAAAAGTCGGCAGCACCCGCTCTTTGGTGCAATATTGTTTGGTGCATGTTTTTTTGCGACTTGGTGGTGGAGCTTTGCATTCCCAGCGCCGTTGTTGAAATCAGCCGGGCGAGCCGCTAGACTCCCTGCTGATCTTTATGAAAAGAACATTCCCGCTTCTCTTCGCCGTCTGTCTTGCTTCCCTCGCCGGCAACGCCGCTGCCTTTGATTTCTACCCGGGGGCATCTTACGACCCGGCTATTCCGACGCTCAAGCAGGTGCTGGGCTACGAATGGGGCGACGAGATCACCGACCCGAGAGGCGTCGAAACCTACATGAGCGCCCTGGCCAAGGCCTCCCCACGGATCAAGTTGGTCAAGTACGGCGAAACCTGGGAGAAGCGGCCGCTTTACTACATGGTCGTTTCATCGCAGTCGAACATCGAACGGATCGACCAGATCCAGGAAGGACTTCGAAAGCTGGCGCGGCCGGATAGACTCGCGCCGGAGGAGGCGGATCGACTCCTCAAGTCTCTGCCGGTTTCGGTCTGGTTGTGCTACGCGGTCCACGGAAACGAGATTTCGAGCACCGAAGCCGCTCTCCTGACCGCCTATCATCTCGTGGCTTCCCTAAACGATCCCCTGAGCGGGCTGGTTTTGGACAACGCCGTCGTCATCATAGATCCGCTCCAGAACCCGGACGGCCGCGAACGCTTCGTAAACTATTTCAGGCAGACTCGTGGCCGTTGGCCCGATGAGAGCCAGGAGGCAGCGGAACACAACGAGCCGTGGCCGGGTGGCCGATCAAATCATTACCTGTTTGACATGAACCGGGATTGGTTCGCTTTGACCCAGCCGGAGACGCAGGCGCGCGTGAAAGCGTACCTGTCGTGGTTCCCGCAGGTTGTGGTCGACTTGCACGAGATGAACGCCGATTCGACCTATTACTTCGCTCCGCCGGCCCGTCCGCTCAATCCGGAATACACCACCGAGCAGAACTACTGGCTGGTTCAGTTCGGGATCAACAATGCTGCCTGGTTCGACAAGATGCACTTCGACTACTTCACACGCGAGGTATTCGATTCTTTCTATCCGGGCTATGGGGAAGGATGGCCTATGTTTCAGGGGTCGATCGGCATGACCTTTGAACAGGCATCAACGCGCGGTCTGGTTGTGCGGAAAGAGGACGAAACGGTACTCAAGTACCAGGACGCAATCCAGCACCATTTCATCGCTTCGCTCGCGACCGCCGAGACGGCTGCAAAGAACCGGGCTCAGCTCCTGAAGTATTTCCATGCCACCCGAAAGGCTGCAATCGAAGAAGGCAGGAAAGGGCCGGTCCTGGAATACATCATCGATCCGCAGAGGAACCCGTCGAGGGCGTCGAAGCTGGTGGCGAACCTGATCAACCAGGGGATCGAAGTCAAACGGGCCGCCGAATCCTTCAAGAACGGCAAGGTTAAAGATTTCTATGGTGGAGCTGCCGGCATGCGTGAGTTTCCGGCCGGCAGTTATGTCGTGTCACTCGCCCAGCCGGCCAAGCGGCTGGTCTCCACGCTCCTTTCCAGGAATACCGTGATTGAGCAGGATTTTCTGCAAGAGCAGGAACGGCGGAGGAAGAAGCGCCTGAACGATGAATTCTACGACATCACCGCGTGGTCCCTGCCCCTTCTGTACGATGTCGATTGTTTTGCGGCCGAGGAAGAATCAAAGGCCGGCCTGGAGGCCATCGACGCGGCGCCCCGCTATTCAGGCAAGGTGATCGGCGGGAAAGCCACCCTGGCCTACCTCATCTCCTGGACGAGCGATTCCTCCGCCCGGGCGCTGTCCCGGTTACTAGCCGCGGACGCCCGCGTTTACTCGGCTGGGAAGTCCTTTAAACAGCGGGGCACCACTTTCCCGGCGGGAACGTTGATTGTAAAGGTGAACGGCAATTCCGAGAAACTGCACGAGTTAATAGGACAGATAGCCGCCGAGTGTGGAGTCGACATCTACGCAACCGACACCGGCTGGGTCGACGAGGGCATCAACTTCGGAAGCGGATTCGTTCAGTATGTGAAGAAGCCGAAGGTCCTGCTCCTCTATAACAGCCCGACGTCTTCTTCTTCGGCCGGCGCCCTGCGGTTCCTCCTCGAGCAGGTGTACGGGGTTCCGGTGACCATCGTCCATGCTCAAGGGATCCGAAACGTTCGATTGCAGAAGTACGACGTGATGATCCTTCCGGATTCCTGGGGCGGCCAGGGCGGGTATTCGGGGGTATTTGGGGAAGAGGCGGTCCGCAGACTCAAAGACTGGATCTCCTCGGGCGGGACGCTGATCACAATGGGAGAATCGACCCGCTGGCTGACCGAAGAAAAGGTGGGCCTGCTGGCCAGCTCAAGGGAGTTTCGAAACGGCGATGTCGAAAAGCGTGAAGTTGAGCCGTCCAAGAACGCACCCTCAGCCGACGCCAAGGCCTCCGAGGCGGAGAAAAAGCCTGCCGACACCCGGCCATTCGATCTGGAAAAGGCAATCCAGCCCGAGAAGGAACTTCCCGAGGCGACGCCTGGGCGCGATAATGCGAGTGAGGCTGGACACCGAACACTGGCTGGCCTTCGGCTATGACGGAGACGCCAACGTTCTCGTCCAGAGTCGGAACATCTTCACCCCCGTCAAGCTGGACAAGGGACGAAACGTCGGGATTTACATGCCCGAGGACCAGCTGGTGCTGTCCGGCTACAGCTGGCCGGCATCCACAAAGCAATTGGCCGAGAAGGCCTACCTGATCCACCAGCCCACCGGATCGGGCCACGTCGTCGCTTTTGCCGAGGATCCGAGTTTCCGGGCCTTCTGCGACGGCTTGGACCTGCTCCTGATGAACGCGGTATTCTTCGGACCGGCCTGGTAAAAGGTTGCAACTCCCTGACCGGATTCGATATCTTTAACGACTATGACATGGGTGTTCTCGCTGTTGTTGATGTTGTTCCTCGCACCGCAGGGTCAGCAGGCGCCTCAGCAAGCTCCTGTGAAGCCAAAACTGGAAGCGCCCAAGCAGCAGGGCCCCGAGATGCTGCCTCCGGGACAGCCCCAGGTCGTCTCCTCGCTGGCATTCAGCGGCGCCGAATTCATCAAATCCTTCAACGCCTACGGCTGACCGCGCGCGCATCGTGACGATTCTCGCTCCCACCTGACCGCATTGCGTTCGGGGGGCCTCCGAAATACGATCGATTTTGAACGATTTACCGAATGCGAAGGTTAAGGTTTTTGTCATGTGGACGCCCATCATGGCCAACGACACCCGCCTTAGTGCGGTGGAAGCGTCCGCCTACCTGCCCGATCCGCGGGCCGAGCATTACTGGGACCTCTGGAGATTCACGAGCAAGGCGCTGACGGCACAGCTGAAGTACCCGCCCGAGGAATTCGCCTGGGACATGTTCGTCTTGTACAAGCCACATCTTGCAGTGGCGGGAGAGTCCACCGGAGCCGACTCTGTTCATGCAGGCCAGGGATCTGAAGATAGGATTGAAGTTCGATCCTGAGGGTGCTGAAGGCAGAGCTCAAGAAGTGGGTGCAGTAAATTTGGATTAGGGAGGGTGCGGTTGCCTGCACCCTCGCTGACTATGGATTTTGTTTTTGTAATCGGTTTTCTTGTCGTCTACCTCATCCTGATGCGCTGGGTGCTGCCCAGGTTCGGGGTGCAGACCTGAATGGCCAACCGCTGCGACCTGCCGGGGGCAGGCAGAAGCAACGCTTCCGACACGGAAGCGCCAAAGAAGCTGCCGGAATAACGACAACAAGGACAACAAGGACAACAAGGACAATAGCAGTCGACTAGTCCTTGAGCCCTTGCTGTCCTTGTGGTCGTTGTGGTCCTTGCTGTCCTCGGCGGTGCGTCGCCCTGCTAGCTCGCGCCGGCGATGATTTTGTCGACCCGGGCGCTTACCTCACGCAGGTAGGCTTCGTCCCCACCCTCCAGCTCGACCGTTGCATACCCTTTGTAACCGATCTCGTCAATCGCTTTCCGGACCTCGACCCAATTGATGCTCCCTTCGCGGAGGGGCACAAACTGCTTGGTCTCCGACTTGAAATCCTTCAAGTGAAGCTTCACGATCCGCTTCCCCAGGGTTCGGATCCAATCTTGCGGATAGCCGAAGAGAACCACGTTTCCGACGTCGAAGTATGCCTTCACCCACGGACTGTCGATTTCGTCGATGTAGCGGGCGAACTCCAGCGGGCTGAGCAGGAACTTGTTCCAGACTTCTTCGATCCCGATGACGACTCCAAGCTCCTTGGCGAGTGGAATCATCTCCCGAACCTGCTTTTGGGAGCGGGTGTAGGCCTCCTTGTAGCTTGTTTCCGGGTTCACAACCGCGGGCACCAGGAGGACGACGTCCGCGCCCCATGCCTTGGCGTTTCGCAGGGAGGTTTCCATCCCTTTCACGCTGACATCCACGACCTTGGATCGGCGCTGGAGAGCGGGTATTTCCAGTGATCCATGTTCATGACCGAATGGATCTTCAGTCCCGCCTGTCCGGCCGCCTCCTTGATCTCCTGGACTACGGCCGGCTCCGTGACTGTCTGGGCTTCGAGGGCCTCGAAGCCGACACGTTTCGCCAGATTGAAGCGCTCGACATAGCTCAACTGCTTGGGAAGCATCCCGATCAGCACCGCTTTCCGGATCTCGCTTCCCGGCGGCGCTCGAACTGCGAGTCAATGATGGAAGCACGGCGGTCGTAACCGCTGCGGTCTGCAGGAACTGACGCCTACTCACTCCGGCTGAACCCATAAAGTATCCTCCTACTGAATCTTGTACGATTTCGTCACATCGTTGCGGCTGTTCGTGACGGTAAAGACCGAGTCCGACGCGTTTGCCGAAAGCCGAATCCAGTGCCCGGTACAACTGGCTTCCGGCTTCGAGGTTGGCGATCAACTCCGGCGCGGTATTTTTGGCATCGCCCGTCTTTAAATTCTTGTGGAGCTGGTACAGGTCCTCGAAGCCGGGAAGCGCACGCAGAAGAGCGACGACTTCCGGATCGCATCCCTTTTGGTCGCCGTTTGCCATGAGAGCCACGGACGGGTGGATGGATCGCAGCAGCACGGGATTGTTGCTCACCTTGAACCCATGGTGGTCCACCTGGTACGCATCCACCTTCCCCACCTGATTTGACGGACAAACGAGCTCAGCCTCAATATTCCACGTCAGGTCAGCGCCGTGAAAGAAGTCGAAAGCCCCATAAGAGACCAGGAATGCCAAGCTGGCCGCGTTGTCGCTCGGGTCATCCTTGGCTTTCTTCTGCTCCCGGCACTCGGTGTTCTCGCCGCTTGCTCCCTTCACGATTTTCCGGTCCGACGCGACACAACGCATTCGGACCGGAATCTTCCCTTGTCTCAGCGGCAGCTCGTCTCCCGCTCTCACGGTTTCCCGCTCCCCCTTGTTTGCCTCCATGTACTCCGTATAGAGGACCCTGAACTGCGGATCTTCCTTCAGAGCCATTATTGGACCTCTGTCCATGAAGGTTCGGATCGGCACCATGCCCGACAATCGAAGCACGCTCCCATAATGATCCCGGTGGAAATGCGTAGTTATCGAGGTAGTCGATCTCCGAAAGCCCGGCCACATCCTTCAGTACCTGCACGATTCTCCGGGCGTCTCGGCCGTCGTCACGCCGCCAGCCGCTGTCCACGAGGATGGACTGGCGCTCGGGAGTCACGATCAGCGTCGCGCCCCCGCCTTCCACATCAATAAGATAGATGTCGAGCGTTTGCGCCCATGCAGCCGGCCAGGCGACAACCGATCCCAGACAAACAATTAAAACGGCTCTGCGGAACATATCCACATCTTACGGCAAGCTTCCCGCCGAGTTAACCGGGAATTGAGCGGGTGTCTGGTATCATCTCCTGATGGTCTCCAAAGGCGACGTCCTGGAACTGGAAATCGAATCGGCCGCATTCGAAGGGCGGTCGGTTGCCCGCGCGGATGATTTTGTGGTTTTTGTGCGCGGAGGCGTGCCGGGCGATCGCCTCCTGGCGCGCATCCTGAAAAAGAGAAGGCGTCACGCGGATGCCGAGGTGGTGGAGTTGCTGCGTCCGGCGGCCAGCCGAGTCCAGCCGCTCTGTCAGTATTTCGGGACCTGCGGCGGGTGCACCTGGCAGAACGTCGAATACAGCGTGCAGCTGGAGTTCAAGAGGAGCAGGTTCAAGAGTTGCTCCGCCGCATAGGCGGGTTTCCGGACGCCGAAGTTCTTCCGGTGGTCGCCTCGGAACGGACTTACTACTACAGAAACAAGATGGAGTTCACTTTTTCGCCCGGACGGTGGCTGACCCGGGAGGAAATCGCCTCCGGCCGGCCGATCGAGAAGACATTGGCGCTTGGCCTCCACCCGCCCCAACGTTTTGACAAGGTGCTCGATCTCGAGATCTGTCACCTGCAGGCGCCGCCCTCAGCCGAAATCGTTAACCGGGTGAGCCGGCTGGCCCAGGAACGAAACTGGAGCGCCTACGATACCAGGGAGCATTCGGGGTATCTTCGCAATCTGATTATTCGCAACTCCCGCGCGACCGGCGAATTCATGGTCGCCCTCGTGACCAGCACAAACGCTCCGGACAGGATGGAAGAGGTTAAAAGTCTGCTGCTGTCCTGTTTTCCGGAGGTTTCGACCTTCGTCAATATCGTGAACACGACCCGGTCTCCTTCGCCCGTCGGTGATCAGGTCGTCTATCACGGCGACGCGGTGATCTCGGACCGAATCGGAGATATCAGTTTCACGATCGGGCCGACCACCTTTTTCCAGCCGAACACGGACCAGGCCGTGAAGTTGTACGAGGTGGTGCGCGATCTCGCCTCGCTTGACGGCAGCCAGCACGTACTCGATCTGTACTGCGGGACGGGCGGCATTTCGCTTTTCCTTGCGTCCGGGGCCCGGTCGATCCTGGGTATCGAGAACCACGCCCCTTCGGTCGAGCTGGCCTGCGCCAATGCCCTTCGCAACAAGATTTCCAACTGTGCTTTCATGGTCGCAGACGCTGCCACCTCACTGAGCGAGCTTGGCGACAAAGCAGGCAGACCCGATCTCGTGATTCTCGATCCACCCCGATCGGGGGTTCACCCGGAGCTCTACCGAACGCTCGAAGCCCTCCGACGCGCCGCGCCTGGTTTACGTGAGCTGCAACCCCGCCACCCAGGCGCGCGATTTGAAGGAGTTGGCCGGGTTCTACCGGCTTCGGGCTGTTCAGCCCGTCGACATGTTCCCTCAGACGTACCACATCGAGAGCGTGGTGTTGCTGGAGCGGTACTAGCAGGCAGCAGGCAGCAGGCAGCGGGTCATCGAGAGCAACGGGCGGCCTTTTGGAGCGCGGACATCTTGTCCGCACTGGGTTCGCGGACGTCCCGTCCGCCGTTCAAAGCCCCTCCACAACACGGTAATGCCAAGGCAAAGACAACGCCGGGCAGGATGCCCGGCGAGCGGGCAAGATGCCCGCGAACCCAGTGCGGACAAGATGTCCGCGCTCCAAAAGGCCGTCCGGCCAGTCGTCAGTCGTCAGTAGTCAGTCGTCAGTCGTCCGCAGCACGACCTTGCCGAAATTCAGGTTCTTGCCCGACATATTCGTGCGCCTCGGCAGCCTGCTCCAAGCGGAACACACGATCGATCACCGGCTCGAGGGCGCCCGAGGCGAGAAGCGGGATCACCTGGCGTTCGAATGCCTCCGTGACACGCGCCTTTTCATGGAGGGGACGCGAGCGCAGAACGGTTCCGACGATCGTGAGCCTTTTCGAGAGGATCAGGGAGAGGTTGGTTTCCGCTTTTGCTCCCCCGGTCAGCCCTACCAGGATGATCCTCCCGCGCAATGCCAGGGAGGACAGGTTCTTCTGCCAGTGTGCAGCGCCTACCAGATCGAGAATCAGGTCGATTCCCCGCTTGCCGGTCCGCTCGGCGATCATCTGTTCAAAGTCCTGTGTCTTGTAGTTGATGCCAAGGTCCAAACCGAGCTTGCCTGCTTTTTCGAGCTTGTCGTTGGATCCCGCGGTGCCGAATACCGTTGCGCCTGCCTGCTTCGAAAGTTGAAGAGCGGCGACGCCTACGCCGCTCCCGACGGCATGTATCAGAAGCGTCTCGCCCATCGAGAGACCCAGTTGGAGAAACAGGGCGTCGAAGGCGGTGATGTAGGCCTCGGGGATCGCCGCCGCCTGCTCGAAAGTGAGACGGTCCGGAACCGGGAGAGCCAGGCTCTCGTGGAGGACGACACGCTCGGCGTACCCGCCGCCGGACAGAAGCCCCATGACCCGCTGGCCGGGCTTTCCCTTGGTGACACGGGTGCCCGTCGCTTGGATGACTCCCGCGAATTCCAGGCCGGGAACATCGCTCCTGGTCCCCGCCGGTGCCGGGTATCGGCCTTGTCTCTGCAGCAGATCCGCCCGGTTGACGGCGGTGGCCTTGACCTGCACCAGTAGATCTTCCGGCCCCGGCTCCGGGTCCGGGATATCCGCCGGCTGCAGCACCTCCGGTCCCCCGAACTCTTTGATAATGATCGCTTTCATGAATCAAGGATAACATCGACAGCAGGGAACCCGCTTTCCAGCGGAGTTGTCCGTTGCCTTCTGCCTTCTGCCCGCTGCCCCTGCCTTCTGCCTGCTCCCCGCTGCCTGCTAAACACTGACAGGTAGCCCCTTTCGTTGTATACTGTCCCGCAGACGATGGACCTCCTCCTCATTCTTTCGGCCGTCACCCCAACAACAGATCGAGAAGCTACGGAAGAAGGTCAAGGAACCCCACGGGGACCCGGCCAACCGCATCAATGCGGCGCGAAGGCTGCGGGACATGGGGACGGACGACTCTCTCCTGGCCCTTTTGGATCGCTTCTCGATTGCTGCGTCTCCCTCCAGGCAGGATGAAGAGGAAAAGGAGGAGGTTCTTTCCTGGCTGATCCAACTCGGAGACCGATCGGTCCCAGCCATCGTTCGCTTCCTGAAACGCCAAAGGCAGGTGTACTGGCCGTTCCGAGCGCTGCATGCGATTTTGCCCCCGGAGCAGCTGGCTGAAAAAACCGAGGAGATCCTGAAGTACCAGTGGGAAAACCCGCCTGCCAGTTCGGATCCGACTGCCCAGCTGATTCGTCTGTCCGATTCCCTGCACGCGCCCGCATTGCGCCAGACGATCCAACTGTACCTGGAACACGAGGACGACGACGTTCTCCTGGCCACCCTGGACTACTTGTTCAAGCTGGATGACGAGGAGAGCCGGACCCAGATCCTCGAATGCTATCTCGCGTCACTCGAACGCCCGAGGATCAAAGCGCACATCCTTGATCGATTGGGGGAGCTGGGTTGGAGTGTTCGCGGATACCGGCCCAAAGTCGAAGAGACCTTGCCTGAGAACTACTACCTCACCCGGGACGGAGCCATCAAGAAGATCGGGACGGGCGCGTAGCCAGTCCAACAGAATGCGGAATGTGGAGTGCGGAATGCGGAATTACTGCCGCACTCCAAGACAGGACCTGCCCATGCTCTTCTTCCACATCCGGCATCGTTCTAATTCCGCATTCCGCACTCCACATCCCGCATTTGCAGCCGCCTATCAGCGTCATGCCTTCCGGGCGAGGACGAGCATCGAAAAGCGGGACACGGGGCGGGCATCCTCGAAGTGGAGGCCTGCATGATCAAGCCAATCGCGGATCTCAGCGAGCGTGTAGCAGTCCCCCTCGTCGGTATTGACCAGCATATTCACCGCGAACAGGGCCGCAGCGGCGGGCGAGGTCCGATCCGGATGGAGAACGAAATCCTTCACGCAGATGCGGCCACCCGAAACCAGTGCCTGGGCGCAATGCCCGATCAACAGCCGATTCTGTTCAGACGAGTAGCTGTGGATCACGTTCGACAGCAGGACAAAATCGAAGTCCCGGCCAGGATCATCCTGGAAAGCGTCCCCGACCTTCAGAGTTATCCGCTCGGATAGCCCGGCCGCCTTGATGTTTCGGGCAGCAACCTGCAGCGTCTTCTCCGAGTCCATGATGACAACGGACAGGCCCGGGTTGGCCTTCGCAAACTCGATCGCGAAAAGGCCGGGGCCGCCTCCGACATCAAGCAGTCGACGTGCGTCCTTCAGGTCCAGCTCCTGGGCGGTCTCCACCGCGGAGAGCCTGGCCGACTCCGCCATCGCCCGCGCGAAATCCGCATCGTTCCTCACCAGGTCCGAGCTCCCGGTGTCCTCCGGCAGTGCCGCGCCTTGCCTGATCGTCTCGTAGAGCTTGCCCCACCGTTGATAGAGCCGGGCATTGTGCAGCAGCAGCGCCGATTTCCCTAACGGGGATGACGGAAGCAGATACTGGATAGCGATCTCGCTGTTGCGGTACTCGCCGTCTTCCTTTTGGAGAAGATCAAGACTAACCAGGGCATCGCACAGGATGGTGATCCCCCTGACTTTGACCTGGAGCCGATCAGCAATTTCCGCGGCTGGCAAGGAACCGTGATCCAGCAAGGCAAAAAGTCCGAGGCGGTTTGCGGTCAGAACGATCTGGGCGGTTCGAAATCCATCTACGAGGCGATCGATTGGGTCGAGCTGGTCTTGTTTCTGGCTCATGTTCAACGGACCTCGATAGGAAGCTTATCACCTGTGTTCAGGGGTGTTAACGAGGCGCGCTGCTCATCGATTCTGTTTGCAACCCGGAGCAATCCGGATATCATGAGTGCAGAACGAGATCCCTTTAGACCACGAACAGCTGCGCAGGCCGGGACTATGGAAAAACTACGCAAACCGCTGATGATCACTGCGGCCTTGCTCGTCGCGTTTCTTGTGGGCCTTCTCCTGGGTCAGCATCGAATCGGGCAAGTGCAGGGGCAGTTGGAACTGGAGCAACGGACGACCGCTGACCTGAGGGCGGAAAAGGAAATGGGCGAAATCCGAGACCGGGCCGCCCTCATGTACCTTGAGCTGAACCGGAAGAACTATGGTCTTGCCGGTCAGCATGCTACCCGGTATTTTCAGGAGCTGGCCGAGCTCGCTCGAGTGGTCCAGGATCCCCATACTCGAGCCAACTTCGCTTCTGTCCTCGAGCGCCGGGACACGGTCACGTCCGCCATAAAAGCGGCCGATCCTCAAGCGTTGCAGCAGGTTGAGAAACTGTATTTCGAGACCTATCGTGCAACCAAGGAAGAGGCCGAGTAGCTGAAGACCAAGGGCCGCCGAGGGAGGCGAGCAAATCCCCCGGATCCCCCAACCACGGGTGCCCGATTCCCTTAGACCACATTTCTAGGAGCGAAGGCGAATCTGTAGATGGCCAGAAGCAGGACCGCCCCCAGAAGGGACATGATGAACCCGCCGCCAGAGACTTCTTCCGTGTAAAGGCCGATCGCTTTCCCTACAAACCCACCCAGCAAAGAACCAGCCACACCGAGGAGGATGGTGATAATGCAGCCTCCAGGGTCTCTTCCCGGCATGATGAACTTGGCTAGTGCCCCAACGATCAACCCGAAAACCACCCACGCGAGAATACCCATAACAGTAGGCTCCTTTAGTTACTTAGGGTCCAGGAAAGGAAGGACTTGACTTAACTCCAGTCTAGCAGCGGGTAGGGTTAAAGACAAAGAGCTTGCACGCGGTCATCGCCATCCGTGCCAATCTCTGTCGATCGTTTGCACGCGCCATCCGACACTCTCAAGAGAAACCGGCAGGCCCGCACGCACCATTTCGCGTGTTCGAAGCCGGCAGCCAGGGTCACACGGAAGTTCTTGAGCTGGATCAGCTCCGGGATTGACAACCGCAAAGGCGCTCTGGATTCCATCTTGAGACGGTATCCACAGGCATCAGAACGCTTCTTCGGTTCCTCCGACAGTATGCCGGCTTCCAGGAGGCACGGTCAGAGTCGAACCCTCCACTAGATAAAGGCAAGTCGCCTTAACCGGCGCGGCTGACACTATCTCGATGTATCCGGACGTTACCTGATCGCCCGTTTGGCTGGTGACGAAGGATCTCGATGGTGGAGAGGAGTAGAGCAGAAAGTCAAATGTGTCGCCTGTTCCTTCTTTGAAGTCCAGAGCGAGCGGTTGCCCGGCCACTCGTCTTGACCTTGAGCGTGCCTCGCGACCCGGGTATTGCCGGGATTTAGCAATACGATCGAGGATCCTGAAGATAGCCAGAAACGCCAAGAGAACCCGGCGGTAATGGTCCTGCAGCGAATTGTGGAATATAGGTTCGGAAGACGAGAGGCCTCACAAAATCCACCAGAATGGCGTCGATTTTTTCCGGCAATGGCGAGTCGCCGTAGTCGATGACCACTTTGCCGATCTCATCCCCAACCGCCTCAATTCCGGTCAGCAATTCCCGCTCTCCTGTTACAATCGGACCTGCAACATCGACCCAGCTTCCGTCCGTCGGGCGCGAAGATACCAATCTTCGCCTCGCCGGCTTCCGAAGGCCAAAGAAGAAAACCGACCCGCTTGGCGGGGTGTGCGAAGTTGACACGATCAGAGGCTTAAGGAGCTCGATTGACAGGAGTGTTCACCACCGAGAGCATCGAAATTGAACGGGTAGCTCGCATTCATGTTTACGATGACCGGGTGGGCGAGGGGTGCTCGGCGACCTGATCTTACCCTGGCCGCAGCAGGTGAGACTCGGCCAGAAGATGACAACAGAGTATTCTTCATATCTCTCCGCTTGCCATTTGAATCAAACGGCCGCGACTCGCGGCCATTATGCAGAAGAGATTGCGTACCGACCCTATCTGTGAAGGCAATGACGGCACGAGTCCGACCGTCGTCGCCAGCTGCCATTGGGACGGCTGTCGGAGATCAGACCTCAGTCTTCTTGTCACCCCGACCGGTGCTTTCTACGTTTTCGCGGACGCCCGTTCCCACTGCCAGGAGCGCGGTCTCTCGTCCCACGATCTCGCTTTTGACATTCTGGAAAAGGCCCATGTTGCCGGGACCCCGGCGAGTGATTTTGGACCCGGTAGGGGAGGGTTTCCTGAGGCTTTCACTACGTCGCGTCCAACGATAGTCTGGCGGAAGGGCTGAACCGGCTGGAGAGGTATCTGAGGTCATGAGCGCTTTGCCGGCAGTCGTGTAAACCTCGGCGACCCTGGCGTCTCTGACCGCGTCTCGGGGAGAATGGGGTACCAGCTACATTTGCTCTGCGGGGACGGCTTCCGGCTTGATGATCAGGCGGCGCCCTTCGATCCTGTAGCGCTCTTCACAGACGATTTTCAGCGCTTCGGGATAGATCTCGTGCTCATGGACCAGGATGCGGTCGGAGAGTGACTCCTCCGTATCCCCCTCCAGTACCGGCACGGGTACTGGACGATGATCGGGCCGTGGTCCAGCTCCTCATCAACGAAGTGGACGGTGCAACCGGTCACCTTTGCCCCCCAAAGAAGCGCCTGGCGCTGGGCGTGAACGCCGGCAAAAGCGGGCAGCAGGGAAGGGTGGATGTTCAGAATCCGGAGCGGGTACTGTGCCACAAACCACGGGCTGAGTATTCGCATGAAACCGGCCAGGCAGATGAAATCAGTGCCGGCCGCGTCAATTTCACGGGCCATCAGCCGGTCGAAGCTTTCTCGTTCCACTCCCACCGAGGGGATGCAGAGGCTCTTGTAGCCGCGCTCCCGGGCATATTCCAGGCCTGGGGCCTCGGGCCGGTTGGAAATCACGAGCGCGATCCGCGCCGGTATCCGTCCCTGTTCGATGGCATCGGACAGCGCACGGAAGTTGGATCCCCGGCCGCTGAGCAAGATGGCGACGTTCTTCATACGTACCTCACCTTGCCTGTGCCGTCGACGACTTCGCCCACGACGTAATACTGCTCGTTGCGGGTTCGCAGATAGTCTTCGACTCGTTCGATCCGGTTGCGGTCAACAACGAGGATCATTCCCACGCCCATGTTGAAGGTGCGATACATCTCGTCGTCCGGAACGGAGCCGCGTTCGCGGATAAAACGGAAAATCGGAAGAACTTCCCACGTGCCCCGTTTTACCGCTCCATCCAGGTGAGCGGGGAGCGCCCGGTTCAGATTCTCGGTGATCCCGCCGCCCGTGATGTGGGCCATAGCGTGGAGGTCATCACTGTGAACCAGTTCGCGCAGTAGCGGGAGGTAGTTTCGGTGCGGCGCGAGCAGCACTTCCCCTACCGCCTTGCCGAGCTCCGGAACGTACGAATCGACGCCCAGCCGCTCTTGTTCAAAGAAGAGTTTTCGCACCAGGGAGTAGCCGTTGGTATGCAGGCCGGATGAGGCGCAGGGCGATCAGCACGTCACCCTTCTGGACCCTGGCCGGTCCCAGGATCTTGGTTTCGTCTACGACGCCGATGATGAACCCGGCCACGTCGTACTCGCCCGGCTGGTAGAAGTCGGGCATTTCGGCCGTCTCTCCGCCGATCAGCGCACACTGAGACTGGCGGCACCCTTCGGCGAGTCCCGCCACCAGTTCGCCGATCACCTCCGGCTCTACCCGCCCCGTCGCGATGTAATCGAGGAAGAACAGGGGAAAAGCGCCCTGCACGAGGATGTCGTCCGTGCAGTGAGACACGAGGTCCACGCCGACGGTGTTGTGGATGCCGGCCATGAAGGCGACCTTCAGTTTGGTTCCGACCCCGTCGACGCTGGCAACCAGCACCGGCTTCTGAAAGGAGAGGAAGTCCGGTCGGAACATGCCGCCGAAAGCGCCGATGTCCCCGACAACTGCGTTTGTGAAGGTGGAGCGGACAAGCTCCTTGATCCTTCGTTTTGCCTCGTTGGACCGGTCGATGTCTACTCCGCTGTCGCTGTATTTCATAAGAGTTTCGGGGACATAATACTTAATTCCCGTCCCGGTAGCACCTCCATGGCAGAGCAAAAGAATTAAGTTTTGTGTCCCCGAAACTCTCCAGCCCGAAGCTCAGTCACAAGCATTACGAGGGACAAAGTCTTCAGGGCCTCCCGAAGCTGTTCCGTGTTCAGTTGTCTTCTTTGCTCACGGGCTGCTCGGTCGGGCGCAGCTCCTGAATACTGAACAACTCTTTCTGGCGGTGTTCGCCTCCGACGGTGATCGGGTACCGTTCATCAAAACAGGCGGAGCAGAAATCGCCCCGGTCGCCGACCGCGGCCTTCATACCCTCGAGGGAAAGGTAAGCGAGACTGTCGGCGCCTATGAACTGCCGGATTTCCTCCACGTTCTTCTGTGCGGCGATCAGTTCGCGGTAGGTCGGGGTATCGATCCCGTAGTAGCACGGGGCTATCGTGGGCGGGGAACTGATTCTGAGGTGCACTTCGCGCGCGCCCGCCGACCGGACCATGTCCACGATCTTCTGGCTGGTCGTGCCGCGCACGATTGAATCGTCAATCAGGATAATCCTCTTGTTGCGCAGCAATTCCTTTACGGGGTTGAGTTTGACCCGGACTCCAAGGTGCCGGATTGACGGTGAGGGCTGAATGAAGGTGCGCCCGACATAGTGATTTCGGACCAACCCCATGGTAAACGGGACCCCGGATTCATCCGAGAAACCGAGGGCCGCCGTCACCCCGGAGTCCGGAACCGGCACGACCAATTCCGCGTCAACCGGTGCTTCCTTGGCGAGCTGTCGGCCCATCTTGTACCGGCTCTTGTGGACGCTTCGTTCGAAGACCTTGCTGTCCGGCCGGCTGAAATAGACGTGTTCAAAAATGCAGTGCGCGGTGCGGGGAGCGGCGGGCAGAAAAGTGGAACGGAGCTGCCCGTCCTGAATTCGCAGGATCTCGCCCGGCAAGATGTCCCGAATGTACTCGACGCCGAGGAGGTCGAAAGCGCACGTCTCCGACGCGACGACGAAAGCCTCGCCAAGTCGACCGAGGCAGAGCGGACGTACGCCGAACGGGTCGCGCACCGCGTACATCCGGTTCGGTGTCAGCAGTACAAGTGAAAAGGCGCCATGGACGTAGGAGAGAACATTTTTGAGCGCCGCATCAAGATCCTCGAGCGGACATCGGGCGAGCAGGTGGAGAATCACCTCGGTATCACTGGTGGACTGGAATATCGCCCCGTCCTCTTCCAGCCGGTGACGGATCTGGTTGACGTTGACCAGGTTCCCGTTATGGGCCACAGCCATTGGTCCTCTCCAGGACTCGGTGAGGATCGGCTGGGCGTTGGCCACGATGCTGCTGCCCGGTCGTGGAGTACCGGACATGCCCGATGGCGCTCGGGCCGGGAAGCGAAAGCAGTCGTTGACTGTCGAAGACGTCCGACACGTGGCCCATCCCCTTGTGATGGTGGAGTTTGACCCCGTCGGAGGTCACGATACCGGCGGATTCCTGGCCCCGGTGCTGCAGCCCGTACAAGCCGAGGTAGGTCAGGCGTGACGCGTCCTGGTTCCGAGCAATACCAAAGACGCCGCACTCGTCGTGAAACTTATCTTCGTCGATATCGAACACATCGCGGTTCGTAAATGACGTTGATTTCATCGGCCTCGAAAGCCTCCTCACGGGTCGTTTCTAGCCGGGTTCCAGAGTGACTCGTCTCTCTTCCTGATGAGTCATCCTGACGGGAGCGATCATTATAGCATCTCCGGGGTGTCTTAAAGTTCGAAGGGAAAAGCCATCCCCATCCCGTATAATCCCTCTTGGTATGATTGCCTGGCTGAAGGGAACGTTGCGCAGTAAAGCCGCTGACCGGGTGGTCCTCGATGTGGGAGGCGTGGGGTACGAGGTGCTCATCCCATTCTCGACCTACTATGACCTCGGAAACCCCGGTGACCTGGTCGATCTTCACATCTACACCCACGTGCGCGAGGACGCGCTCCTGCTCTATGGTTTTCTCACCTCTCTCGAGAAACGCGTTTTCACGATGTTGATCCAGGTCTCCGGAGTCGGACCGCGCCTGGCCGTCACCGCGCTGTCCGGACTGCCCGTCGATGAATTGATCCGGGCCGTCAGTCAGGCCGATATTCTCCGGCTGAGCAGTGTTCCGGGGATCGGCAAGAAGACAGCCGAACGGATCATTCTCGAGTTGAAGGACAAGGCCCGGACTCTTGCAGCTTCTGAAGAATTGCCGGAATCCGCGGCGATGCCGTCCCCGGTTCACGAAGACGTGGTCTCAGCCCTCGTCAACCTTGGCTACGCCCGAAACATCGCCGAAAGGGCAGTCGGCCGCGTGCTGGGACAGGGACAGGGGGACGCACATCCATTCGAAGATTTGCTCAGAAAGTCCCTGAAACAGATTTCGGGATAGCGGGTTTGCTGTATGGAAGAAGACGATCGCCTGATGAATCCCGTCGATCGGGAAGACGAGTTTACTTTCGAGAACCATCTTCGTCCTCGGGTCCTGAAGGAATTCGTCGGGCAACAGAAGGTCAAGGATAACCTGGCCATCGCGGTCGAGGCCGCCAGGCAACGCAAAGAGGCACTCGACCACGTCCTGTTGTTCGGCCCGCCGGGCCTGGGCAAAACCACTCTCGCCCAGATTCTGGCCAACGAACTGAACGTGAGCTTCCGTTCGACGGCAGGGCCGGCGATCGAGAAGCGCGGCGATGTTGCGGCCATTCTCACGAATCTCGAGGAAAACGACGTCCTTTTCATCGACGAGATCCATCGCCTGCACCCCGCCATTGAAGAAATCCTCTACCCGGCGATGGAGGATTTCCAGATCGACATCATCATCGGGGAAGGACCCGGCGCACGTTCGATCAAGATCGACATCCCGAAATTCACTCTGGTCGGCGCGACGACCCGAACCGGTTTGCTCACCTCCCCGCTTCTGGGACGCTTCGGCATCATTCAACGACTGGACTTCTATGACGTGCCGAGCCTGACCAGCATCGTTCGCCGCTCTGCAGGCATCCTGGGTGTCCAGGTGGATGCGGAAGGGTCCGTCGAGATCGCAACACGAAGCCGGGGTACGCCGCGCATAGCGAACCGCCTGTTGAGGCGGGTCAGGGACTACGCGCAGGTTCGTTCGGATGGCACGATCACTCATGAAACTGCGTGCAAGGCTCTCGAAATGATGAACGTCGATCGTCTCGGATTTGACGAGATCGACCGCAAGCTGCTGCTCACCATCATCGAAAAGTTCGGCGGTGGACCGGTTGGGGTCAACACCCTCTCGGCCGCGATCAGCGAAGAAAAAGACGCGATCGAGGATATTTACGAGCCGTACCTGATCCAGGTCGGCTTCCTGAATCGGACTCCGCGGGGCAGGATGGCCACCGAACTCGCGCTGGACCATTTCGGCCTCCGCCGGGGAACCAGGCAGAAAGGGCTCTTCGAGTAAGCCGGGTGACTGGCGCCCGCGGATCTACGCGGATAATCACGGATCTACGCGGATCAAGGCGGCGAGCAGCCCGTCGCCTTGATCCGCGTAGATCCGCGATTATCCGCGTAGATCCGCGGGCCAACACCGGGCCGTCCAGAACCCGCAACCTGCCCTCTCTGCCTTTCGCCACCCGCGTTAAACACGGTATGATACTCGGCGTGGAAACAGCCACGCATTTCGAAACGCGACTACGATCTCTCAAGGATTCGATCGGTCAGGTCATCAAGGGCAAGGGTGACGTCATAGAGCTTGCGATCGTGGCGCTCCTGGCACGTGGTCATCTCCTGATTGAAGACGTGCCGGGGGTCGGGAAGACAACGCTGGCCCATGCTCTGGCCCGGTCCTTCGACTGCAGTTTCCAGAGGATTCAGTTTACCAGTGACCTTCTGCCGTCGGATCTGACCGGAGTCTCGATTTTCAACCAGGTGGCGCAACGGTTTGAATTTCGAAAGGGTCCGTTATTCGCAAACGTGGTGCTCGCCGACGAGATCAATCGCACGACCCCGAAGACTCAGAGCGCGCTGCTCGAGGCGATGAGCGAAGGGAAAGTCACAGTCGAGGATCAAAGCTACGCCCTGCCGGCGCCTTTCGTCGTAGTTGCAACGCAAAACCCGGTCGAACACCACGGAACCTATCCGCTCCCCGAATCTCAGCTTGACCGGTTTCTCATGCGCATCCGGATGGGCTACCCGAAGGCTGAGGACGAGAAGCAGATCATTCGTTCGCAGATCAGTTATGAGGCGGCGGATCATCTGCAGCCGGCGGTATCCGCGGAGGACATCCTCCGGGCCCAGAAGGCGATTGATTCGGTTTCGGTTCATGAAGCTCTCCTGGACTACATCATGACGCTTGCCCAGGCGACCCGGTCTTCGGACGCGATAACGGTGGGTGTCAGCCCGCGGGGCACCATGTCGCTTTATCGGGCGGCCCAGGCGCTGGCATTCCTCCAGGGGCGCGAGTTCTGCGTGCCTGACGACGTGAAACGCCTGGTCATTCCCGTTTTTTCACACCGGGTCATGGTCAGCAGCAAGTATTCGTCTCCGTTGTCCCGCACTCACGAAGCCGAGGCGGTAATCCAGACGCTGATGGACCAGGTGGAAGTCCCGTTATAACCATGCCCAGGTTTCTGAAATCCCGGGATGCCAAGAGACTGGTCTGGAGCACCATTTCGCTGATTGTCGCCGGTGTTCTTGCCCTCTTTGGCTCGGTAGCTCGAGCCCAGGGAGAATACTATGCCGCGATCTTTCTCTCGACGCTCTCACTCGCTTTGCTTTTGCTGGTCAGCGCGCTGTTGATACCACGGCTGGTCCTGCGTCTCAAACTCGATTTCCTCAGCCGGATTCACTTTTTCCGTTTTACGCGCCGGGGCGCTCTTTTCGTCCTGATCATCATGGTGCTTGCCTTTTCGGCGCTCAACACCGGCAACAACCTGCTCATTCTGATTCTGGCTACGCTGATGGCCGCGCTGATCGTTTCGGGGATCGTGGCGAACCTGGTTCTCCACAATCTCCAGGTGAGCCTGAAAGCGCCGGAAGCGATCCACGCGGGTCAGACCGCCATCTTCCTGCTGACGCTGCACAACATGAAGCGGGTCTTCCCCTCTTTCGCGATCAGACTCAGGGGTCGAGGAGAGGCATCCGACGCGGCGAGTGAAGGCACTCCGGCCGAAGAGACGACGGACTTCTTCGCGCAGGAGAAGGAGTTCCCCTTCGTTCGGCCGGGCGAGAGGCTCAGCCTGACCGTCAACTGTTCCTTCAAGAAGCGCGGTCTCTATCCGGTCAATGGCTTTGAAGTGCGTACCACTTTTCCTTTCGGTTTCTTCCTGCGCGGTCGAAGAATCACCGCGTCCGGCAATATCGTCATTTATCCGGCGCTTTCGGATGTGGCCGCACTTTTATCGCGATACCCGCAATCACAGAGCCTGGTGGAGAGATTCGCGCGGGGCCAGGGCGGGGGTCTGTACAACATTCGAGACTACGCGGCTGGCGACAACGCGCGGTTCGTCCACTGGAAATCGACCGCCAAGACGTCCAAGCTGATGGTGAAGGATCTTGCGGCGGAAGAGGATCAGGCGGTCAATCTGGTCTTTTCATGTTACCTTCCGCAAAATACTCCCGAGGCGGCCGCTGCTTTCGAGAAGGGTGTCTCATACGTGGCCACGCTTTCCCATCTGTTTCACCACAACGGACAGCGGTTCACGGTGACCAGCGGGGACTTCTCAGTTGCAGTGAACGGGACTCCCGAGAGTTACCGGGCCCTGATGGAGCATCTTGCCTCCGTCCAGCCCAGCGGTCAATCCGACCTGGTTGTTCAGGACCTCCCTCCCGATGCGCTGTTGATCGCGCGCTGGCATTCAGGACCGCGGGGCGGCAAGCGAGGTTGTAGACTACCTGACACTTTAGGAGAAGACCGAAACGACGCGCTATGACGTTTAACGGAGCATTCAAGTTTTACAGTTACCTGCTCTTAATCGTCTCCTTCCTGACGCTGCTCTTTTCCGGGGGTCTGTCGATCCCCATGGCCTCCCTCTATCTGATTGCCGTGGCAGTCAGTTGGCGATACCAGCTCAGATTTCTGGCCGGGCGGTTTCAGTTTCTGGTCGTGCTTGCTTTGATCCTTTGGCTGCTGGTCGACTCGGCTTTGCTGACCAGCTTCATGGATTCGCTCATCCATCTCCTCCTGCTGGTCAGTCTTGTCAAGCTGTTCAGCCTGAACAGCGGGCGGGACTACCTGATCCTGTACCTGATTTCGTTCGTTTTCGTTCTACTGGCTTCCAGTTACACATTGTCGGTTCTCTTCGTGGTGGGACTGGTTATCTACCTGTTCTGCGCGATCCTGACGTTCATGCTCCACGAGACCCGGAAGGCGTACGCCGAAAACCGAAAGATTGCGTTTTCCCACCGGGCCTATCTGCAGATGGCCGGCGCTCGTCACCGTCCTGATTGTTCTTCTCTCGATTCCGCTGTTTGTCGTAATCCCCAGGGCTCCGTTCGGTTTCTTCGGCTCGGACACACGCGGGCTGACCAACCTGACCGGGCTTCTCCAACCGGGTGAGTCTTGGAGACATGGGCAGCATTCTTTCGGATACTCGCATGGTGATGCGGGTCAAAGTCGAAGCAGACCCCGAGACGTTTCCTCCCGAGGTCAAGTGGCGCGGAGTTGGCCTCGATCACTTCGACGGGAAGAACTGGATCAACACCCGCCGGCACCAGCAGCGCTGGCTACAACAGGATACTTACGAGCGGGTTCCTCGTTCAGCGCGTCCGTCGGAGGGATGAGGTCCTGGTCAGACAGACATTTTACGTTGAGCCTTTCACGAACTTGATTTTCTCAGCTCCGGAGATGATCACGGTCTCCCGGCCGGGCGGACGCCGCGGATTGGTGATACAGGACGCCAATGACTCCTTCAGTTTCCTGCCGTTCTTCCCCGAGCGTGTTATCTACACCGTGTATTCCGATATCAGAAGCCGTCGGGACAGGCTTATCGAAGCCAGGCATCGGCCGGTCGATCAGCCGGGTCGCGAGACGATACCGGCTGGATCAGGATGGCTTGCTCCGCTATCTGCAAACCCCGACTCTTGCCCCCGGGAATCGAGCAACTGGCTGAAGGATCACCGTCGGCACGAGCGGTCCTCTCGAGGCCGCCCTGGCCATCGAGCGGTACCTGAAGCGCACGTATGCGTACGATCTCGACAATCGGGCGGGCGGCGCCCCGGATCCCCTTTACGATTTTCTGTTCGTCCACAAGTCCGGCCACTGCGAGTACTTTGCGACTGCCCAGGCCATGCTGATGCGAAGCGTCGGCATCCCCTGTCGGTTGGTCAACGGTTTCAGGCAGGGAGAGTACAACAACTGGAGCGGTCATTTCGTCGTCAGGCAGTCGGACGCGCACAGCTGGGTGGAAGGCTATTTTGGCTCCGCTGGATGGATCGAGTTTGACCCGACCCCTTCCGGATCGTCTCCCAGCCCTTACCTGCTCGCCAGAATCAGCGGGGAATGGCTGGATGCCCTCGACACATTCTGGACGGAGCTCATGAGTTTCGACCAAATGCGGCAAATCACCCTGTTCCATTCCTGGGGGCAGTGGCTGAAGGAACAGTGGGAGGAGGGCTCGGGGTCAGCGGGCAGATACACCAGGCGAAGGCGATCGCTTACCGATGGCTTCGGGGATCTTCGAAACTCCGTGCCCCTCTCCTGGTTCTGGCTTCTTCTGGTCGTCCCCGTTGGGCTGGTTGTGTATCGCTATCGGCGTCTCGTCCGTTTGTTCCTCAAGAAAGAGGTGCTCCGGAGATCCTCGGATCAGCTCGCGCCCGAATACTACATGGAGATGCTGGAGATCCTTCGCAAGAAGGGACATGTCAAGAAACAGGCGGAGACGCCCCTGGAATTCGCCATCCGGCTGACACCGGCCTCACTTGCGTGCCGGCCGTCAACCTCACTGAAGCGTACTATCGCAACCGGTTCGGTAACGTGCCCCTAAGGACCGGCGATCTCACCGAAATCCGCGGATTCCTAGGCCAGATCCGCCGGGGAGGCCAGGCTTAGAGCTCGGCCAGGCGAGGTGAGCACGGACGGCCCTTGGAGCGCGGATGTCCCGTCCGCACTGAGTTCGCGGGCATCTTGCCCGCCTCGCCGGGCATCTTGCCCGGCGCTATGGCGCTTGGCAGGCGGCGAATCGGGTGAACGCCGGGCAATGATGCACGGCGGGCGGACGGGACGTCCGCGAACCCAGTGCGGACAAGATGTCCGCGCTCCAAGGGGCCGATGCCGCTCCGTGATCGTCCGCGCTCCGGAATTGCCATAAGCCCACCCTTTTCGCTGTCTCCTGTATAATGGGCGTTTATGGCCAAAGTTGGATTTGTCAGCCTTGGGTGTCCCAAAAATCTCGTCGACAGCGAGGTCATGCTGGGACTCCTGACGCGGCACGGACACGAAATCACCGCCACGCAGGCCGAGGCCGAGATCATCGTCGTGAACACCTGCGGATTTATCGAGAGCGCGAAGCAGGAATCGATCGATACCATCCTCGAAATGGCGGAGCAGAAGGTCACGGGCAACTGCCGCCGGTTGGTCGTCGCCGGCTGCCTGGTCGAGCGCTACCGGCATGAAATCCTGGAGCAGATACCCGAGGTCGACGCCGTTATCGGAACAAATCAGATCCCGCAAATCCTCGACGTCTGCTCAGACCAGCTGGTTCGCGAAATTCCGGTCAACGGCCAGGCGCCGTACCTCTACACCGACTTCGACCCTCGGGTCCTCACCACTCCGCCTACTCGGCCTATGTGAAGATCGCCGAAGGGTGCGATCATCCCTGCACCTTCTGCGTGATTCCCCAGATGCGGGGGCGCTTTCGGAGCCGGCCGATGGAATCGATCCTCGCTGAAGCCCGGCGGCTGGTCCTCGGTGGGGCGCGAGAGCTGAACTTGATCGGCCAGGACACAACCATGTACGGGTGGGATCTGGGCAACCGCCAGGGACTGGCCGACCTGATCAGGGAGTTGGGAAAGATCGACGGGCTGCCATGGATTCGGTCCCTGTATACCTACCCCAACACTCTGTATCCTGAATTGCTGAGGGCAATCGCGGAAACGCCCGCCGCCTGCAAGTACATCGACATACCGCTGCAGCACGTTTCCGGCAGGGTTCTGAAGCGAATGAAGCGGGGCGGCAATCGGATTTCCCTCCAGAAGTTGATCGAGCGCATACGAACCGCTATCCCCTCGGTAGCGATTCGTACTACCATGATCGTCGGTTTTCCGGGAGAGACCGACGGGGATTTCCGAGAATTGCTGGACTTCGTTTCCGAAATTCAGTTTGATCGACTCGGCGTCTTTTCCTATTCTGACGAAGAGGAGTCGGGTGCCTACGAGTTGGACGAGAAGGTTCCCGAAGAGGTCAAAGACGAGAGACGGGACCAGCTGATGAAGCTCCAAAGCCGGATTTCCCGACGCCGGAACCGGAATCTTCTTCGTCAAAAGCATCCGGTGCTCATTGAAGGTCCGTCAACCGAGAGCGATCTGCTCTGGCAGGGGAGATTGTCAACCCAGGCGCCGGACATCGACGGTGTCGTATATCTGAACGACGGGGTTGACGAAAGCGTGAGGCCCGGTGAAATCCGCGAGGTTCTGATCACCGAGGTCTTCGACTATGATCTGGTTGGTGCCGTTGCTCGATGACCGCCGTCCTTCGGTGCCCCAACTGCAAAACTGAGGTTTCTCGAGATAATCCGTTCCTGCCCTTCTGCAGTGAACGTTGCCGGTGGGTAGATCTGGATCGATGGTTTGAGGGTGAGTATCGAGTACCAGACGAGAAGATAGAAGAAGAGGAAGCCCCGGTCGCTGAAGATCAAGAAACGGATGCAGAACCAGACTAAGACCGACTACCTGGTCCGTGCATTTGCGACTGGCTTTGGCGCCGGGCGCATGCCTCTTGCCCCCGGAACCTGGGGCGCGGCCGAGGGACTCCTGCTGGTGATCCTCGTGCACCATTTCCTGCCCTCGATCCAACTCGCCGTGATCTGGGCGATGTTTATCCCCCTCGGAATACTCGCCGTTCTGGCGGCTGACCGCATGGCGGCAATGGAGGAGGACCCGGATCCGCAGAACGTGGTCGCAGACGAGATGGTCGGTCAGATGGTTTGTTTCCTCTGGGTTCCCATCACGCCCGCCACGCTGGTCCTGGGGTTCATCCTGTTTCGCGTTTTCGATATCTCCAAGCCCTTTCCGGCAGGCAGAGCCGAGCACTTGCCTGGCGGCTTTGGAATCATCGGCGACGACCTGATCGCCGGGGTTTACGCGGGTCTCGTCATCACCGGCATCAATTACTTCCGCTGACATCATGGCTATTCGTGCCGAAATCATCGCCGTAGGATCGGAGCTTCTGACACCCTGGCGCCTGGACACCAACTCCCTCTTCATCACTCGTCATCTCAACCTGATCGGGGCGATTGTGGTGCGCAAGACGATTGTCGGCGACCGCCCCGAGGACCTGCGCGCAAGCATCAGCCAGGCGTTGAGCCGCTCTGATGTTGTCCTGCTTACCGGGGGTTTGGGCCCAACCACTGACGACATCAATCGGGAGGTGGTCGCCGAGTTCCTCGGGCGCCCGCTCGAGCTCCACGAAGAGATCCTTGACAGGCTGCGCAAGCGGTACGGGCGCATGGGGGCGACGATGCCGCCGAACAACCAGCGGCAGGCCTTGTTCCTGCCGGAGGAGTGGTCCTTCCCAATCAGAACGGGACGGCGCCCGGGTCTTCTGCTCGAAGAATCGGGCAAGCTGATTTTTCTGCTCCCTGGGCCTCCCCGGGAATTGGAGCCGATGGTCCTCGAGCAGGTGATCCCTGAGATCAAGTCGCGCCTGGGAACCGAACCAATCCTCTCGAGGCAACTAAAAGTCGCCGGCGAGGCGGAATCGCGGGTGGATTTTCTCGCCTCTCCGATCTACACATCCTATCCCGACATCGAGACCACGATTCTTGCTTCAACGGGAATCATCGACCTGCATTTCTACTGGCGTCCCCAAGGCGGTGAACATGACGAGGAGGTGGGCAATCGCCGGTTGGATGAACTGATGGCGAAGGTTCAAGCGGTGCTCGGGGAATCGGTCTACGCGCAAACGGAGAAGACTCTGGAGGCGGCGGTGGGCGAGATCCTGCGGGAGAAGAGGAAGAAATTGGCCGTTGCCGAATCGTGCACCGGGGGACTGATCATGCAGATGCTCACCGAAGTGCCGGGCAGCTCCGATTACCTCGTTGGCGGCCTGGTCACTTACTGCAACCAGGCGAAGATTGAGTGGCTCGGCGTAAACGCGAACGACCTGCAAGCGCATGGCGCAGTCAGTTCAGTCGTGGCCGAGCAGATGGCTTCCGGCGTGCGAGCGAAATCGAACGCGGACATCGGTTTGGCGGTGACGGGCATCGCGGGACCCGGGGGAGGAACCGCGGAGAAGCCGGTGGGTCTGGTCTATCTCGGCGTTTCCGACGCTTCTGGAACGGAATCGCGCAGGTTGCAGCTGAATGGCGATCGGGCGGTGGTCAGGATTCGTGCTGCCCGCACTGCTCTCGATTGGCTGCGAAGGAGGCTCGTGTGATCAGGACGTTTTGTTGCGCTCGCCCTGCCTGATGAAATCAGGCGCAACCTTGGAACCATCTCGCAGAAACTGATGAGGATGGGCCTGAATGGGTCCTTCCCGAAACCCGATGCGATGCACCTGACGCTCAAATTCCTCGGGAATATCGAGGAGAACCAGGTTGAAGGAATCGAGGAGGCGCTCAGGCGGGCCGCGGCCGGCATTCCCGTCCTTCGAGCTCAAATGCCGGGGCGTCGGCGCTTTCCCAAATCCGGTGAGCCCCCGAGTGGTGTGGGCCGGTATCGAGACCGTGCCCGGGCTGTTCGCCTTGCAGCGCGGGGTTGACGAAGAGCTCAAGACGCTCGGCTTCCTTCCGGAGGACCGTCCGTTCAGCCCACACCTGACCCTGGCTCGTCTCAAAGGACGTGCCAAGCTTCGCCTCCTCCAGGAATACTTGAAGGACCAGGGCTTTCGCGAGGAAGCCGGCTCTTTCACCGCCTCCGAGGTGCACCTCTTTCGAAGTGAGCTTCGGCCCGATGGGGCCCGCTATACCAAACTGTGCACCGTAGCCCTCGGATCTTTGCCGGAAGCGTGAAAGCTGCTAGAGTTTCACTCAGAAACGCGAAGAGGAACCGATGTCAATCAGTGAAGAGCTTTTGAGTATTCTCGCTTGTCCGGCCTGCAAATCCGACGTGATCCTCACGCCGGAGGGGAACGCATTGAAGTGCGTGAAGTGTTACCGGGTCTATCCGATTCGGGACGGCATCCCCGTGATGCTGATCGATGAGGCGACGATCGAGCCTCCAACCGAGGGGCAAGGCAGGGAGAGTGATTCCTAGCGGTGAAAGGGCCGGCGGCTCCGCATTCGACTTGGGCTGCCTGACCAATCCCCGGCTGCTCTTTGTCCGGCTGCGTTCGCTCGGCGACACGGTTCTGATGACGCCCGTTCTGGAAGCCGCTCGTCGCCTCGCCGGAGCTACGATTGGGGTTGTTGTCGAAACGCCTTTTGATCAGATCCTTCGAGGAAACCCTGCCCTGGACCAGATCATGACGTAGTGCCGGGAAGGCGAGCCGGGCTCGGCGCTCGGCTTCGTGTGATCGACAAAATTCGTGCGTTCCGCCCGGATGTCGTCGTCGATCTCCACGGCGGTACAACAAGCGCCCTTATGACTTTCCTGTCCGGCTCACCCCGTCGGATCGGCTACGCTACGAGCCGCAATGCCCGCCTCTACAACATCCGGGTACCTGATACGCGCGTGGTCTGGGGAAAAGAATCGCTCTGCACACCGTGGAACATCAATTGGCGCTGCTCAAATACTTCGGCTGTCCGGTCGATCCGGTGCCTCCGTTACGGGTGCCTGTGCAGCCGGAAGCGGTTTCGCGACTTGCGGCCCTTCTCCAACGCGAGGGGGCACGGGTTCCCGTTCGTGCTCATCCATCCGGCGGCCGCCTTTGCCACCAAACAATGGCCCGCCGATCGTTTTGCCGAATTGATTACCCGGATCGCGGCGCACGCCTGCCGGGGTCGTGTTGACGGCAGGACCCGGCGAGGAGCCCCTTCTGGAACAGATTCGCACGATGGCTCCGGGCGTCGGCGTGATTCTGCCGCCCGTGCCGATTCCCGATTTCAGCGCCCTGGCGTCTCTGTGCAGGCTCTATGTCGGCAACGACCAAGGCGCGACGCACATAGCCGCCGCGCTCGGAAAGCCGATTGTGGCTGTTTTCGGCTCGTCGGATTCAGCTGCCTGGCATCCCTGGGGGGTCAGGTACGAGTTGATTCGATCCGATCTTCCGTGCATCCCATGCCCCGGTTATCGGTGCCTGACCAGTTTCCCGAACCTCGCTGTATCCAATCAATCGACGTCGACCGCGTGTTTGCGGCGGTGAGCAGGCTGCTATGCGAATGACCAGAGCCAGAGTCCAGCAATTGCTCGACAATTTCACCGGGGTGTCCGTGACCGTGATCGGCGACATCATCCTGGATCAGTTTATCTGGGGGATAGTGGAAAGAATCTCGCCCGAAGCACCGGTGCCCGTGATTCAGATTACCCGCGAAACCATTCACCTCGGCGGAGCAGCCAACGTTGCCGCGAACCTCGTGGCGCTTGGCGCCCGTCCGGTTCTGATCGGCGTCATCGGCGAGGATCAGGCCGGCATCGACCCTCCGGAAAGAGATGGAGCGAATGGGGATGGCTACCGACGGCTTGATTGTCGACCAAGCCAGGGCCACAACCGTGAAGACCAGAATCATCGCCCATAACCAGCAGGTGTGCCGGGCGGATCGCGAGTGCCGGGACGCTGTCGGCGGACCGGTGCTCGAGCAGTTGCTGGCCGCCGCCTCCCGCGCTCTTGCGGTCACCGCCGGTACGGTGGTTTCGGATTATGCCAAGGGGGTTGTGAGGTCTGCTTTTCTGGCGGCAGCGATTACGCAGTCGAGAGCCGTAGGTCATTTTGTGGCCGTCGATCCGAAAGTCGAGGATTTCAGCATTTACCGGGGCGCCTCCATCATCACACCCAACAAGCGGGAAGCTGAGCGGGCGGCAGGAGTACGGATCACCGACGAGGACTCTCTGATTCGCGCGGGCCGCCAACTGCTTGAGAAGACCGGTGCCGAGCACATCCTGATCACGCGGGGAGAAGAAGGCATGACACTGGTCGAGCGGGAAGGCTACCTCCACCTGCCCACCGCCGCTCGTGAGGTGTATGACGTAACCGGGGCCGGAGACACCGTGATCGCCACCCTCTCCGCAGCCCTCGCCGCGGGCGCCGACATCCAGGAAGCAGCGTACCTGGCCAATCACGCGGCCGGGGTCGTTGTCGGCCGGGTCGGAACGGCCTCAGCTACCGGTGAGGACATCCTGGCCAGCCTCGAAGCTGACCAGCTGACCGGCTGACGGGCTGACCAGCTGACGGGCTGACGGGCCCGTATGGAGCGCGGGACGTCCCGTCCGCCTCCGGCGGGCATCTTGCCCGCCGTTTCCGGATGTCCGATTAGCCGTGAACAAGACAACGCCGGGCAAGATGCCGGGCTGGGCGGGCGGGATCAGCCCGCGAGCGCCAGTGCGGGACGGGACGTACGCGCTCCGGAAGGCCGTTGCCCGCGGGCAGCGCAGGTCACCCCCCGTCAGCCGGTCAGCCGGTCAGCTGATCTCCACGATCTTCGCTTCGAGTCCCCCGTCGTTTATTTCGATGAAGCCGACAGTGGGACGCAGCGAAAAACGCCTTGGCCCGGCCGCTCCGGGGTTGAAAAAGAGGATTCCGCCGTCCTCGATCTGGCTGGCGCGGTGGCTGTGCCCGAAGATGACCAGCCGAGAGCCAGGAAGATCCGGGTAGAACTGGCGCATTTCCTTCGGTTTGCCGCCTATGTGCGTGATGAAAGTGCGGACTCCCTGCAGATTGATGATCTCGCGGTCCTTAAGCTGATCGGTCAGCGGGAACCGATCGCAATTCCCATAGACCGCATACACACGAGAAACACTCTCCAACTGCACCAGGATATCCGCTGAGCCAACGTCACCGGCATGGATGATGCAGTCGACGCCCTGAAACAGCTGCAAAATCTGTGGGCGGAGGAGATTGTGAGTGTCCGACAAGACGCCGATTTTCACAGGTTCTCCCGTATGAACTGCCGGGCCCGGGCATAGTGTACGAACCGTCGTTCGGCCTGTCGGAAGCGGGGATGATGGCAGTGGCGGCGACCTTCGGCCGTATGCTCGATCCCGAAAAGCGCATGCAGCATCTCGTGGTAGAGGACGTACTGCACGACGGATTCGGGGACGAGGGGATGATCGAGCTTGCGGTTTATGACGATGGCCCGATGAGCCGGGTCGAAATGTCCGAGGATCCGTCGACTGATCCGCTGGCTCCATGAGACGTGGGCCACCGATACGCGCCGGTCGAAGTACTCCGCGTTGAGCTGTTCAAACAGACGTCCCAGGTCGAATACTTCTCCCGCGGGCGGTCCGAAATCCTTTCGTCCGCGCTGGCGGCGGGTTTCCTCGGTCCTGGCTCTGATCCGCGCGTCGCTAATGTAAGACCGGTAGGCTGCCAGTTGTTTCAACGGGACTCTTCGACGACAGAGTTTGTGAAGCAGGATGACGATCAACGCCGAGAGTATCGGTTCGGGTGCCCCGTCCAGGATGTCGCTGATTCGGACGAGGATGCGCCCGCCCCGCGCCCGGATCGTGTTCGTCAGGTTGCGATAGGGATAAAACTGGACAGAAAAAGCGGGCGCGGCCTGGCCCTTCAGCCTTCGGTAGTTCTCCTGGAAAACCTGCTCCAGTCGGGGATAGGACTCTGAATTCACGAACCGAGCCTTTGTTGCAGGAACGTCACGATGTCACGGGTATCGCTTCCCGGCAGGAAGATCTCCGCCACGCCCATCCGCTTCAGTTCCGATATGTCACCTTCGGGGATAATTCCACCGCCGAACAGGAGGATATCTTCCGCCCCCTGATTTCGCAAGAGGCCAACTACGCGTTCGAACAGAGGCATGTGAGCGCCCGACAGTATCGACAAGCCTACCGCGCGCACGTCTTCCTGGATCGCTGCATTGACGATCTGTTCGGGTGTCTGGCGGAGTCCCGAGTAGATCACCTCAAAGCCGGCGTCGCGCAAAGCCCGGGCGACCACCTTCGCTCCGCGGTCGTGCCCGTCGAGTCCGGGTTTTGCGATGAGAATGCGCGATGTTGGCACGTACGTTCGGTTCCTGTTAAAACTCGGGCTCTGTGTAGGTCCCGAATACCTGTTTGAGCGACTCGCAGATTTCCCCCACCGTCGCGTAGCTCTTGACGCTTTCGAGAAGGAAGGGCATGAGGTTCGCACTGGTTTCAGCCGCCCTTTTCAGCTCGTCCAGGCTTGATTGTACCGCCCGGGAATCGCGTTGGCGCCTGACCTTGTTCAATCGTCTGACCTGCAGCTCCTCGGCTTGCCGGCCAATCTGCAGAATTTCCAGTTTCTCCTCGTCTTCGCTCGCAAATTCGTTGACACCGACAACAATCTGTTCCTTGCGCTCGACCGCCTTCTGGTACTGATAGGAGGCGTCCTGGATTTCCTTTTGCGGGAACCCTCGCTCGATGGCGCTGATCATGCCTCCCATAGCGTCGATAATCCTGAAATACTCCTCGGCAGCCTGCTCTGTTTCATTGGTGAGAGTTTCGACCAGGTATGAACCGCCCAGGGGGTCCGGAGTATTCGCCACTCCGCTTTCATGGGCGATGATCTGCTGCGTTCTGAGGGCGATCCGCGCCGCCTGTTCGGTGGGGAGAGCGAGTGCCTCGTCGAGCGAATTGGTGTGCAGGGAGTTTGTCCCCCCGAGCACCGCCGCCATTGCTTGAATCGTCGTTCGCACGATGTTGTTGTAGGGCTGTTGGGCGGTCAGGCTGCAGCCGGCCGTCTGCGTGTGAAAGCGGCACATCAGCGACTTCTCTTTGTTCGCTCCAAATCGTTCCCTCATGGTGCGGGACCAGAGCCGGCGCGCCGCCCGGAATTTTGCCACTTCTTCAAATAAGTCGTTGTGGCAGTTGAAGAAGAACGAGAGCCGTGGGGCGAAGTCGTCCACCTGCATCCCCCGGCGCAGACACCACTCCACATATTCGACGCCGTCGCGCAGCGTAAAGGCAAGCTCCTGGACGGCCGTCGATCCTGCCTCCCTGATGTGATACCCGCTGATCGAGATGCTGTTGTAGAGCGGAGCGTTCGTGGAGCAGAACTGGATGGCATCGACCACCAGGCGCATGGACGGCTCGGGCGGATAGATCCACTCCTTCTGGGCGATGTACTCCTTCAGGATATCTGCCTGAAGAGTCCCCCGGATTTGGTCGGCGGGCACCCCCTGCTTCTCCGCAACCGCAATGTACATGGCAAGCAGGACGGGCGCGGGCGCGTTAATCGTCATCGAAACGCTGACCTCGTCGAGTCGGATTCCGTCAAAAAGGACGAGCATGTCCTCGAGGGAGTCGACCGCGACGCCGCATTTTCCCACCTCTCCGGCTGAAAGACGGTCGTCGGAATCGAGCCCCATCAATGTCGGAAGATCGAAGGCGACCGAGAGCCCGGTTTGGCCGTGAGACAGGAGGTATTTGAACCGCTGATTGGTTTCCTCGGGGGTACCGAACCCGGAGAACTGGCGCATCGTCCACAGCTTCCCCCGGTACATGTCCGGGTAGATGCCGCGAGTATAGGGAAACTGACCAGGATCACCGAGGTCGCGTGGGTAGTCCAGGTCCTTGAGAGTTTCTGGAGAGTACAGGGGTTGGATGAGTTTGCCGGAGACCGTCTTGAAATCGCCTTTTCGGTCGGTCCGGGACAGGCGCTGGCCGGGCTGTTTTATTTTCATAGCTTGCGGGGGCGGCCTGCTGAGCCACCCCTGCGATGCCCGCCGGGTCGCCCGAAGCCGCGCTACGGCTTTCCTTCTTCAAGTTTAACCGCTTCCTCGAAGAATTTCATAGCTTCGCCGTCGTGCCCCTCACGGCTGCAGATAACCGCCTTTTCCTTGAGGAGCGCAGCCTTGGATTTGTTGTTATGCACCGCTTTCATCGCCTCGTCCAGGATCTGGTGGGCGAGACTGTAATTTGCCTGCTCGACCAGAGCACTACTCGAGAGCTTGGCGTGATCGACCAGAAGGTGCTCGCGGCTCTCGGGGAAACTGAGGGCGAAGATTTTCTTGGAGTTGGGAAGGACCTTCTCGTACTGCCTGTTTTTGATCGCCAACATCACGATTTCGTGTTGAGCTTCGGCGATACTCCTTGTCTTTTCCCAATCCGATTGACCAACCAACCACGGAGTCGAGAGAACCAGGAACGCGAGGAATGAAGCCAATCTTGACATGCGCTTATCGCTCCGACCGGAAAGGGTTCCCCTTGGGCGTTGCCGACGGCTCGGCGAAGGGATTGTATTGAACAAAAACCGAGTTGCCTCTGTCTGAATGTCGGACAAGGCCTCTTTTGACCATGTCACGCTGCCGTTCCATCATGTAGCTCTGGAAAGCCTGTCGAGTGCGAGATGTGCTGTCTTCCGGGAAATACATCATCAAAGATGTCGCCAGCAGCAGCAATGCTCCAAAGGCGCCAATCGGTATCCAGAGGCCCGGGAGCTTCAGCCGGGAAAAGAAGCTGCCTCGGGAAGAGCTGGCCATTCGACGTTGGACCTGCGGCCAGGAGTTCGGTTCAAACTCGAGCTCGTGCACCTGATCAACCAGCGTGTAACTGTACCGAAGAGACTCGAACTCTTCGTGGCAAGTGGGACATCCCGACAAATGAGTCCGGATCGCCGCTTCTTCCTTGGGTGCTAACTCGCCGTCCATGAGGGCGGTTAGGGATTCAGTGTAAATTCGACATGCCATAGTTATCCCCTAGGTACTCCTTGATCTTGTCCCTCACTTCTACTCGGGCGCGATGAATATCTGACTTAACAGAGGCGAGTGATCGGCCGACTATCTCGCTGATTTCCTGGTAGGACAGCTTCTGGATGGCGGAAAGCACGAAGACTTGCCGGTATTTCTCCGGCAATTCGGTGATAACGCGTTGAACCACCCTCTCCAACTCGTCGGAGAGGATGGTTTCCTCAGGCCCTTTCGTCCCGCTGGCAAGCTCGGCAACAACGGCGTTCTCCGAACCTTCAGCGTCTATGGACTCAATCTGCGGCATCTTACCCCGATACTTCTGAAACACGTTGTTCTGCGCAATTCTGAACAGCCAGCTCTGGAACTTCCCGTTTTCCTTCAAAGAATGAAGGTTCCGGAAAGCGAGCACGAAAGTGTCTTGCATCAAGTCTTCTGCTTCTTCCCGCGACCCGGTCAGGCGGAAGATATAGTTCAATATCTTCTTCCCGTAAAGGGCGTACAACTGCGAGAAGGCGGTTACGTCGCCGTTCTTGCCTGCATTCACGAGAGCATCCAGATGTTCCGGTTCTACCACCGGTGCTGTCCCCTTTGCTCTCGTTTCACCACGATCCTTTTCTCTCACTAGTGATTGGCCGCTGGATCAAAAGTTGCAAATTTCGAGGCTCCAGACACTACTTCTGACTTCCGCTCATCTTCAGCCCGTACTTGTCGAAAAGCTCCTGGGTGGCCTTGTCCATCGCCTGTTGGCGCTTCTGGGTCAGCAACTGCTGCTGGATAACCTTCTGGACCTCATCAAACGTCTTCTGTTGCCCTGGTCGCTTGTCGTTGACTTTGATGAACTGCCAGCCGAGAGAGGTCTGAATGGGACTGCTGACCTGGCCGGCCGCTGTCGCCAGCGCGGTTTTTTCGAAAACCGGCTCGGAGGTTCCCGGTCTCAACCAACCCATGTCGCCACCCTTGTCTTTGGTCGCGCCGTCGGTGGAGTAAGTCTTGGCAGCCTCCTCAAAGGAAGTCCCCTGCTTGAGCGCCTGCTCGACTTCCTGCGCCTTCTCGCGGGTCGCGACCAGTATCCGGCTGATCCGCACGAGCGAGGGGAGGGCGAACTTTTCCTTGTTGGCCTCGAAGTACTGGCGGACCTCTTCGTCGGTTACGGTGATGGGTGCAAGCACCTGGCGCTGATAGCGTTCGGCGAGAAGTTGGACGCGGTAAAGCTCCATCTGCTTTGGGATCAGCGGGTCATTGTCGAGGTTCAGATCCTTTGCCTGCTTGGCGAACGCGATGATTTGCATCCAGGATCGAGCGATCTGGACTTTCTTCTCAGGGGTGAGGTTTTGCCTCGCGCCGGGCAGCATGGCGATGATCAGGTCGAAGTCCGATTCAGTGAGCTTGTAATCCCCCAACTCGGCAATCGGCCCGGCAGGATTTGGCTGTGTGGCTGACGCAGCAGGGGCCGGACTTGGCTCTTGTTGGGGAGGCGCAGGTGACGCCGTTGAAGGCGCCTGGGCTGTCTGTCCAAAACTGGGGATCAGGCACGAAGCGAATAACACGAAAGCTAAGAAAAGACGCATCATCAAAGAGTTCCCTCCGCTAAACCTCATAGGATATCAGAACAGCCGGGGAGATTAACAAATGCTTCGCTGCCGCGCTGGTCAAAAAGTTCATGCTCTTCTAACAAGTTAGCTGCCCCCCGCAACGTCTGCAACTGCGTTTCCCGTTGTCCTGCCTCCAGATTTTCAGGAACCGACGCCGTTAGCGAACGTGTAAATGGTTGGAAGGAGTGAACGAATGACGAAGAGGATACTGCTGTTATTCACCGTTTTTAGCCTGCTTGGTGTGGGCGGCGCGCTCAAGGCTCAGCCGGCTGAGTCCTCCAGAGGTTATCTCGGAGTCAATTTGCGCGACGTCACCGCGCAGGATGTCAAGGACCTGAAACTGCCCAGGGAAGCGGGAGTCTATGTGGAGAGGGTGGCGGAGGGCAGTCCGGCTGAGCAGGCGGGCCTGGCGGCCAAGGACGTGGTCCTCGAGTATGCCGGAATGCCGGTCTGGAGCGTTCGCCAGCTGCAGCGGATGGTCGCTGACACGCCCGCTGACCGGCAAGTCGAAATCGGTCTTATTCGAAACGGCGAACGTGTCAAGAAGACGGCCAAGATCGGTGAAGCGGAGGCACCCCTTATCGAAGGCTTTGGAAACCAGGGCCGGAATTTCCGCTTTCAGATGCCGCGGATACCCGACATGGACAATTTCAATTTCCAGGTTGAGCCTTTCGGGCGGAATCGGGGAGGGGTCGTCGTGAATCGGAGGCCGCTCCTTGGGATCCAAGGCACGGACCTGACCAATCAGATGGCCGAGTATCTCGGCGTTCCCGGCAAGGAAGGTGTCCTGGTCATGGAAGTCCGCCCGGATTCCCCTGCAGCGAAAGCCGGGCTGAAGGCCGGCGATGTTATCGTGGCGGTTAATGGAAAGACGATCGAAGGCATGTCGGAGCTCTCTTCAGGCGTTCGGGAGGGAGGTGACCTGTCTCTCGACGTGGTTCGCGATAAGAAGCGACAGTCCTTGAAAGTGACGATCGAAAAACCCCGCTCAAGAGAGCGAGGGGATGGGGAAGAACCGTCAAGGCTGTAGGACAGCGGGCAGCGGGCAGGGAAGTCGGCCTTCTGGGAGCGCGGACGTCCCGTCCGCACTGGGTTCGCGGGCATCTTGCCCGCGCGCCGGGCATCCTGCCCGGCGTTAGCCCACCGCAGTCGGAGCTTCTCCGGTGTAGGTCGGACTTCCCAGTCCGACAACGGCGGGCAAGATGCCCGCCGCGCGGACGGGACGTCCGCGAACCCAGTGCGGACAAGATGTCCGCGCTCCTGAAGGCCTGCTCCAAGCTGCCTACTGCCCGCTGCCTTCTGCCCGCGCGGGCTCCCGGGATCTATTCCTACAAGCTCCGTAGGGGTCTTCCACCGGTACTGTGGAAAACCCAGTGGAAAACCATTTAATCCATCCCTGAAGTGCTCTGCGGGTCGCTGTTTCAGCGTTTTGCTTAATTCTTGTGCAGAGATTCAAGTCTCATAATGGCAACGACTTACGCGTAACTGGCTCGTTGCGTTGGCCGAAGCTTCAGGCCGGATTCCGAGGATGCGGTGTTTTCCCAGGGCCACTGGGGTTTTCCGGCGTGCAACCTCGCCTGAACGGCCAGCTTGATCAGTTCCCGGTGGTCTGTGCTCTCAAAAACCCTTCCCGCTATTTCGACTCGGTACATCATGGCTACCTCCTGGATCTTGCAGCATCTGAACCGCTGTTCAACTGTCAGTACTTTCTCATGAGGCCGATGAGCACTCCCTGGATCGTGAGCCGCTCCTCCGGGATAACGATCGCGCTCAAACTCGGGTTCGCCGGCTGGAGCCTGATCTGGTTGCCTTCCCGGTAGTACTTCTTCAGCGTTGCTGTCTCCCCGTCGATCAACGCCATCACGATCTCGCCGTTTTCGGCCCGCTCACGGTGTTCGAGCACCACGTAGTCGCCGTCCTGGATGTGCTCCTCGATCATGGAATCGCCCTGCACCTTCAGAACGTAATTGTTGGACCCGGCACTCACGAAATGCCCAGGAACTTCGATCTCCTCTGGGAATTGCACCGCTTCGATCGGACGCCCCGCCGCTACCCGGCCGAGGAGGGGAAGTGTACTTTTCCGGCGGTCCTCCTGCTCGATCAGTTGTATCGATCGGGCGTGCTTGTTCAAGCGACGGATCAATCCCCGCTGTTCCAACCCCTTGAGGTGCTTGTAGACGCCATTGAGCGACGTCATCCCGAAATGTCGGGCGATTTCGTCCAGAGTCGGTGAATAGCCGTGCTCGTTCAAGAACTCCCGGATGAACCCTAAAACCTCGTTCTGTCTGCGGGTGACTGGCGGCATCCGTTTCTCCTTTTTGCCACTGTAGGTGAAACAAAGGTGTACAGTCAAGTGAAAAATGGGTGAATACTACTGCGCACTGCGCGCACTGCGGACTGTTGCTGCGGACTGACTGACTGCCTTCTGCCGATTGCCTTTTGCCCGCTGCCTTTTGCCCGCTGCCCTCTGGCCTTGGCCCGCTTCCCCAATGGAGCCAAAATGTTAAATTGGCCTTATGGAGAACGAGGAAAGAGAACGTCTGATCCAGGAAGAAGAAAAGAAGATCCGCCGCTTGCGGTTTCTGGTTGATCTGACGACCAATGTTTTGTATCAAGACTCGAGCATGACCCTGGAGGAGGCGCGGGCTATGGTGCGCAATACCGAAAAGGCGATTCTGGCCATGTTTCCCGACAAGCAGCAAACCTTCGACATCGTCTTGTTGCCTCGCTTTGAACGGATTCTCCACGAACGCTGGGGAACAGGCCTGGACAGCGTGGTTCATTAACACGGGACGAAAAGCAGATGCGAGCGGTCATCCAGAGGGTCGAGACGGCTTCGGTGACGGTTGACGGTCAGGTGGTCGGACACATTCAAATCGGTTTGCTGGCACTCCTTGGCGTGGAGGAGGGTGACGGCATGGCTGACCTGGCATACATGAGACGCAAGATCGTCAACCTGAGGATCTTCGAGGACGACGGTGGGCGGATGAATCGCTCCGTGGTCGATGTCCGCGGCTCGGTTCTCCTCGTCTCCCAATTCACTCTTCTGGGGAACACCCGGCGGGGGAACCGTCCCGACTTCATGAACGCAGCCGCACCGGCTGAGGCGCAGGCGCTTTATGAGGCCCTGGTTCGCGGGATCCGTGAAGACGGCGTGCCGGTCCAGTGCGGAGTCTTTCAAGCGATGATGAAGGTGTCACTGGTCAATGACGGTCCCGTGACGGTGCTCCTGGACTCGCGCAGGGAGCTCTGAGGACGAGTTGCCTCGTTGTCGCTCAGCTTTCCTTCGTTATTAGTGCCGGTCCGGCTGACCGGTAATCGTTCGAAGCTCTCGCCCTTTGCTCAATTCCGGCGGCAGGTTCGGGGCGTATGGGTTTTCGCGAAACAACAGATTGATGATGCGGCTCTTTCTACGTGCTGAGCGAAGCCACCGGTCCAATTCCTGGTTCGTCTTTTCCTCGGTCAGGATCTGCCGGATCGATTCCTCAACGGTCTCCAGCGGCGGAGCCGCCTGGTTCGTGCTCTTCAACTCGGGAAGAAGGGTCTGCTGGTAGTACTCGTCGATTTCCGTCGGGAGGACGATGATGAACGGTTTGAATCGACTTTCGACGAATTCGTTGACGGACACTTGCCTCCGGATCATTTGCCGGAACTCGTTCTCGGAGATGTCCATCTGGCGCAGTTTTTCCCGAAACGCTTCGGGACTGGGAAACCGCGACCGGTAAGCGTCGATCTGGCCCTGGACTTCCTCCTCCGTGACCTCCATGATCGGTGTCTGGGCGGCTTCCGCCGCGATGATTTTTTGCTCGATTAGCTGGTCGAGCAGGGTCAGGTAGAACTTCTGCCTCGCGGCTGCCTCCTCGGGGACTTGGAGATTCCGGTACTCGGCGATCCACTCGAGGTCCGAAAACGTAATCACTTCCCCGTCGACGGAAGCGGCGATTTGATCGAGAGTGTCCGCCTTCGAAGTGGGGGCGAACGCGAACAGGGCGATCAGAAGCACGAGGCGGACAGGCTGGACAAAATGGACACAGCGGACACAGTGGACCAGAGAACGGAATAGGGTAATCCTCCCTGTCCACCGGGTCCACCTTGTCCACTCTGTCCGCGTTGCGCCCATTGTCCACAACCTGTTCTTGGGAATCATTCTGCTCTTCCGCCTAAAAAGGATGTCCGAGAGTCAGGTGGAAGTTCCACTCTTCGAAGCCAATCTGGGTCGGCGGACTCGGGTTATAACCGACATCGAAACGGAGGGGGCCGACCGGGGTGTTCGCGCGCAGCCCGAAGCCGATTGCATTGCTGAACCCAGCCTGGGAGAAGTCGGTGATGCTGCGGAACACGTTGCCGGTGTCGTAGAAAAGGGCGCCGGAAAGAAACCGGATCAGGGGGAAACGCAGTTCGATGTTAGCGATAAAGAGGGCGTTTCCGCCGAGCGGAACCGGCCGGCCATCTGGGTCGATGCGACCGTTCTCGTCGACCAGGATGATCTCCCCGGTCTTCGGATCCCGCAGCAGGGGGCCAGCCAGATCCTGGGGAAGTCCGCGCAAGCTTGTGGCGCCGCCCGAAAAGAAGCGCTCGGAAATCGGGACGGGGTTCTCGAGGAGTGGGTCGGAAGAAAACGGGAAAATGGTTCCAAGGCGCAAGGCAGTGACAAAGATTACGTCGTCGCTCACCTGCCGGTAATACTGACCCTGGGTCAGAATGCGGAAAAACTGCCGTTCGGACCCCAGAAGCTTCGTCGACAGTAATGCTTCGCCGCCGAGAAAATAGCCTGTCTTTGGGTTCACCGGGTCATCCCTGGAGTCGTTCAGGTACGACGTCGAGATGCTCGAAAGCCGCAGGCGCTCCTCCTCACGGAAGAACTGCAATGGGGAAGCCAGGTCGGGGGGAAGGGTGATCTTGACGTTCTGGAAATTCAGGCGGAAAAAAAGCGACTCCCTCTTGGAGAGTGCTCGTTCGGCCTGTGCCGAGGCCTGGACCCGGAAACTGTCGAAGGGGCGGCCCTGAATGACCCGCCGTCGCGGTTCCACCTCCTCGCGGATGGCCTTCTCGTTGTCAGCCAGCAGCGAGACAACCGTGGGGAGCTTCCAGTCGAGCACCCGGAACAGGGTGTAAGTCAGTGTCCCCCTTTGTCGTTGCCTGCCTGCCCGCAATCCGAGTGAGAGGGTCCGGGCCCGTCCAAGAAAATTGGAGTCGCTGACCCCGAATGTTCCCCGGACTCCTTCGTACGAGCTGTAGCCGACGCCATACAGCAGGTTGAACCGCCGAGCCTCTTCCAAGTTAATGATCACGCTCCTTTGGTTGGGATCCGAGAAGGAGGGCATCTCGTGCACCTCAACCCGGTTAAAGACCGCCAGGTTGTGGAGGTTTGTTTCGGTCTGAAGGAGGCGGTCAGCGGACAACGGGTCTCCGGGTTTGATCTGCACTTCGCGCAAGATCGACGACTCCCTTGTATGGAGGAGCCCGGCGACGATCACATTCTCGACAAAAGAACGCGGTCCTTCCTCGATGATGTAATGGATAGCTACCTGGTGGGGTTCTGGGTAGGAGATATCGTAGCGCAGTGCAGTGTCCCTGTAGCCGAGGTTCTCGTAGGTGGCAACGAGGTTTGCCCGATCCTGTGCAACCTGGTAGGGGGAGAAGGGTTCGCCCTTGCGCGATTGAACCTGGCGCCGAAGGACGTCGGTCGACACCTTCTGGTTGCCCGTGATTTCGACGCTTTGAACGGAGTAGCGGGGACCCTCCTGGATTTTGAACAGGACAGTCAGCTCCCCTGCCTTTGGGAAGTCCGAACGGGTTTCAGCTATCGACCTGCGCCTCCATGAACCCGCGCTGCTCGTAGAAGGAACGAATTCTCTCCCGGTCCTGTGCGAGCATTTCATCCGTGAAGCGGCCCCTGCCGAAAATGCCTGTTTCCCGGATGGTGAGGATCTGGACCAGCCTCTCGGAGGGTATCGGTTGCATTTCCCTGGAACTGAACAGATTCGAGCTCCCATTTGCGGCCTTTCTCGACGCGCAAAGTGACCACTCTCTGGTCCGCGGTCCCCGTGAGCTCGTACGTGGCTTTTGCCAGGAAGTAACCGTCCGACTGGTAGCGCTTCTCGAGAATCTCGGTGCTGTCCTCCAGGAACGCTTCTCCGGCGCCTGGTTCCGTGAAGAGCGGAAGACTGCGAGCCTCCTTGCTGCCAGGATCCAGGCCCTCGAAGACAAGCCGGGTTTGGAGCCGGGGAACGATTCTCAGAGTGGCGGTGACTGTGTTGGTCTTCGGGTCGTAGACAGCTCCGCCTCGCACGTAGATGTCCGGATCCAGATATCCCTGGTAGGCCAGATACTTCTCGATTGAGAGGATGTCCTGGTCAAGTTGGTCGCCCGAATACGGTCCCCCCGGCCTGGTTCTGATCAGACTCTGGAGCTGGTTAACGTCGAGGTTTCCTTCCGGATCGAACGTCAGGCCGGCCATGCGCGCCTGTTCTCCTGACTGAATTCTGAACCGGAGGTGCAGGAATCCCGCTTCTTCCTCGAGTTTGAACTCGGTTTCCATTTTCGCCCGGTAGTAACCGTACTTCTGGTAAACCTCGTTGAGCCGGGACAGGCTCTCTTCCATGCGCTCGGGCGAATAGGCTTCGCCGGCTCGGAAACCCAGCTCGCGGCGGAGAATCCGCTCATCCAGGCCGAGATCCCCGTCGAAGGCGACGTCTTTGACGTAGTAGCGGCGGATCAGGATGACGGTGACATGGATTAGGTCGGCGCCGGTGGGCTGCCATTCCAAATGGATGTCATGAAACAGCTCGGTGGAATAGAGCCGCTGGATGGTGTGCTTGGCTTGGGCTTCGGTGAAGCGTTCCCCTTTGCGCAACTCGATCAGTTTCAAGACATCTTCGAGCGAAATCCGGCTCAAAGGGCCGTCGCACTTGATCTCGATGTCACTGACAACCTTCCCTTCGGCTGTCTCCTGTGCGTAAACCGGCGGTGCGGTTGACAGGCAGAAGAGAAGGCACACCGCGAGACCCAGCCAGACATGAGCCTGGGGTCGTCTAATATTCAAGACCCGCTGCCTTGAACAACGATCGCTGCTATTCAAAATCGCTTTCTGAACTTGAAATCAACCGCTAGAGATCCATCCTGTTCCCGGGTGCCGATCGCTGTCAACCAATCGGTCAACTTGTATTCAAGGGTCACGATCTGTCCCTGCTGGGCGTTTCCCAAGTCGGTGCTGTAGGTGACCGTCAATCCCTTCGTCAGCTGCTTGCCGAGCGTAATACGAGCGGCCGGGTCGCGTCCAGTCTGTGAAAGGAAAGGGTCGATCGAGAAACGGTCAAAACCGAACAGCCGGCTGGCCCGATTCTCCACCTGCTCGCCAAGGCTTTTGCTCAGGAGGGTTACCGCTCCCTGGACGGCCAGGTCACCGACCTGGCGCTGGCTGGCCGGCCCTAGACCGAGCTCCTGCTGGGTTTGGCCCACTGCGATCAGAGTGACGATTGAAGCAGTCGGGAGAGGGGGATCGGAGCGAAACGACATCTTCAGCTGCTCGAGCGGGCCCCTGAGCCCGATGGAGATGGTGTAGTCCTGGATGTCGGTGTCCGCCTCGAAATTGAGGACCGGCCGCGTACGGCGCGGATTGTTGAAGGTGATGGTACCGCGCGTTACCTCATAATCGTTGTTCTCCAGGCGAAGAGTGCCCTCGTCGACGGTGATCGTCCCCAGAATCACCGGATCGTCGACCGTTCCGCGGAGTGTGAAATCGCCGCTGGCCGTCACGTCGGCCAGGTTGTTCGAGATCCTGATGCTCTGATACGCCTCGACGTCGATGTTGAGCAGGGTTTCACCTCCGCCCCGGTTCCCCCTTACATCTTCGGCCCCGGCGCCGGTGAAGGCCATGATCAGCTCGGCCACCGAAATTGAACGCGTGTACTCCGCTGAGCGGACATAGACGACGCCGGACAGGAGCTGTGAAGTCTGACTCTTGACGGCGTCCACGTCGACATCGACCACGGATACGACGTCGTTGGGGTATTCGAGGCGAAGCCCTTCACCCGAGATGTTCACCTGCCATCGGGTTGGACGAAAGCCTTCCAGGAACACCCCACCTTCCGCATGGACTCTCCCGTACGTCGTTCGAGCCGAAAACTCGTCGATCGATACCTGGTTCGCCGTGAACTTGAAGGTTCCTTCCGCGTCGAAGATTCCGGTTGGGATTCCCGGATGCGTGAGAAGGCCGTTCTTCAAATGCGCCGTTCCCACCACGCGCGGGGTCGACAGGGTACCGGCGATGACGGTGTTCAAATCCAGCTGACCCGAGGAGGTTCCTTCTGACATGAAGCCGGTCAGCAGAAGGAGGTTGACCGTTCCGTCCACCTTGAGGTTCAGGTTTCTGGGTTCCCGAGTGCTCACCGCCCCTTCCAGTTGGAGCTCTGTCTGGGAGCCTCGAAAAGTCACCCGGGGAATCCGCAGGATCCCGGCGGTGTAGGTGAGAGTCATCGGTTGGGAGTTTTGAACCGAATAGTTCTCGACGGTAAGGCTTACCTGCCCGAGAGTGGCCTGTCCCGCCAGTTTCTCCGGTTCTTTGAGCGGGCCCTGGATGTGCGCGTTACCGTCAATGATTCCGGAGAGATTCGGAAGGTCCTGTCCAAGCAGGGCCAGGTAAGGCTCGATCGGGACCTGTTGGAGCTGGACAGTCGCGTCCACAAGGTACGGTTCCTTCAAGCTTGTCTTTCCCTGAAACTGAAAGGGCCTTCCTCTGAACCAGTTCTGCAGTCTGAATTCCGCGTGTTCGCCGCGCACTTGGGCCGTCAGGTCCACCTTCTCGAGTGTGTATTGCTCGGTAACACGAACAGCCGGGGAAGAAAGGCTGATGTCAAAATTCGGGTTCTCACGGGTCCCCGACCCCTTGATTGAGAAGTTGAGCAGCCCGGAGACCGGCCTTTTCGCCTGTACCGCCTTGATTTGCCCAATCTCCAGGTTCTGCCCCGTCACGTCGGCTGACACGGCGTTCGTTTGAAGGTTCACAGTGAGCTGGCCCCCGACCGTTCCGCCGGCAAAGGTTCCCGCGATATTCCGCAGGGCAACGTTCTTTCCCTCGAAGGTGACGTCGGCTCGAAGATCCTGGATATCTTCACCGTAACCGGCCGCGCTCTTGACCCTTACCTCGCCTCCTCCGGCGTACTGTCCCCGGCTCTTCTCCTCGAAAGCCACATTACCCGAGACGCGGCCGGAGACTCCGAGATCCGGACGGATGACCGGGAGGAAACGCTCAGCGGGCACATTCTGGACCTCTATCCGGGCGATGTTGAGCACATCAGATGTCTGCTGCAGGCGGATCCTCCCGGTTGCGGCAGCGGTGTAGTCAGGTCCGGTGAGCTTGGCGTTGGTCAACTCCAGCGCCGTGCGGCTCAGCTGCACGTCGCTGCTCACCCTACCCATCAGCCGGTCGAACATCAGGAGCTGCGAAGCATCCACGTGACCGGCTACCTCCGGTTGATTTCCCTTTCCGAAGAGCCGTGCCTGGATCGAAACGGGACCGGGTACATGGATTCGGTATTCATCGAGAGTCTGTTGAGGCGCCAAGCCCATTGATTGCGCAATAGCCATCAGCTCGTTGCCCTCGGAAGACTTCACGTCGAAGTTCAAATCATATCTTCCCGATAGGCTCACGTCGCCGGTGAAACCGACCTCGCTGCGGGGAAGGGTAATTGTGCCGTCTGTGAAGTGAAAAAGCTCGTTCCGAAGAGTGACCCGCGAATTCCCGTGGAATGGCACGGATGACGGTTCGCCGGGGGCAGTGAGGCCGGAATCCGCTTGCACGGCGGGCCTGGGTATTGCCTGGTCAGACTCCGGCTCGGTGATCCCGGCAAAGTCTCCGCGGTAATACCCGCGCCCCTGTCCCACCAGTTGGCGAACTTCGAGACCCGGCCAGCTGAAGACACCGTTGAAGTGCCCTAGCCCCCGGGCTTGAACCTGGGGTACGTCGAGTTGAGCTAGAAGTGGATAGATCTGAATACCAGCTCCGTCAACATCGAAGCGGGTCTGTCGGTCCCGGTCCCATCGCAGAATGCCTGTTGCCGTAACGGTTCCGCCGTGCAGGTTGGCCTGGAATCGCTTGACCTGGACCCCGTCGCGGGTCAAAAACACCGAAGACTGGACCCTGTGGAAAGGAAAGCCGGCAAAATCCATGAAAGGCGACGTGGCCGTCCCGGTCCAGGAGAACCCCGCGGGGTCACCCTGGAAAACTCCAAGCATGTGGAACCGGCCTTCATGGATGAACTCACCAAAGTTCGGTCTACGGATTAATGGAACATTGGCGCGGATATCGGTGTCAAATCGAAACGTGCGGCGCCGGAGGCTGGAGAAGTTGCCCGAGACACGGGCAGTGGCCTCGCGGCCTTCGATCACAACGCGGGGGAGCTCCAGTTGATCATCCAGGAGTCTGAAATCCACCTGGCCGGTTGTGTCCGACATCTGGAACTCGTTGACCGCGATCGTGAGTTTGTGGAGTTCCAGGTTTCCGACGTACTTCTTCGCCCCGGTCTCGTCGTAACGCCACTGGCCGGACAGACCGCCATCCTGTGTCTCGACGTGAATCGGCCGGTCGGTGTAAAAGATCAGCCCATCTCGAATATAGAGTCGTTTGATGGCCAGCCGGGTGATCGAAAACGGCTTGCCAGGGGCGCGTTTGTGCCTCTCGGCAAACATATTCGACAGATTCAATCGGGTGTTCGCTTCCTCGACGATGACGACCCGTGGACGAACCAGCAAGAGGCTATCCATTGAGGCGGCGGGCTGGAACAGCCGTGTTATGCGGAAGTCGAGCAAGATCCTGTCGATTGCGATGGCGGGCCGGCTGGGGTCATTTACACTGAACAGACGAAAATTGCGAATCTCGAACTCGGTTTTGAAGGGGCGGACATCGACACTACCGATCTCTGCCCGCATGAAGAAGCGGTTCTCGAGGTACTTTTTGATCTGTGTTTGCGCGAGTTTATCGAGTCGGGGGCTTTCGAGGAAAACCAGTGCGCCCAGCACCGCGATGGCCAGAACAAGGAGCAGTACGCCGGCCGCAATTTTGAACCAACGGCGCATCCAGAAGTCCTCTAAATCCTTGCAATAGGTAAATCTTAGCAGAAAAGCAGCAGCGAGCAGAATTGTTGACAAGAATTGAGTATGATGGTTATGATCTGTGACCCTTGGGAGATAGGATTCAGAGCACCAGTTCCGTGCGTAAATGCGATATTGAGATTTCCCTAGCCAGCGAGCTGCGCTATCTCGATGTGATACAAGGTGTGTCCGACAGCATTACCCGAATGCTGGAGCTCGACGACGACACCCGGTATTGGGTCGGGATGTCGGTCCGAGAATCCGTCACGAATGCCATTCTGCACGGCAACAAGATGGATGAGGGCAAGCGTGTTTGGGTTCGGTTCAACATGGCCCCTGAGAGTCTGGTGATCTACGTCAGGGATGAAGGGGCCGGTTTCGACGAGTCGAAGCTGCCTGATCCTCTGGACCCGAAGAATCTGCTCCGGCCAAGTGGAAGAGGGATTTTCTATATCCGGACTTTCATGGACGATGTTCGGTACACGATCCTGCCTGAGGGTGGGATGGAAGTGCGGATGGAAAAGCGAGTGAATCACAAAGTGAAAGGCGATCAAGAAGGAGAGGCAAATGCGAATTGATACTCGAACCGCCAACGGAGTCACCATCCTCGATGTTCACGGAAAAATAACGATCGGTGAAGGGAGCGCGGAGATCCGCAACCGGGTGCGCGATCTGCTGCAGTCGGGCAGGAAGAGCATCCTCCTCAATCTGAGCGATGTCAGCTACGTCGACAGCTCGGGCATCGGCGAACTGGTCTCCTGCTACACGACCGTGGCCAACCAGGGCGGGCGCCTGAAACTGCTTGGCCTCACCCGCAAGGTACAGGAGTTGCTCGCAATCACGAAGCTTCTGACTGTTTTCGAAAGCTACGAAGACGAAAAGAAAGCCCTCGCAAGTTATTAGTCCGTTTCCTCGGTTTTCTGGCGCGGCGCTCCGGCTTCGGACGCCGCGTCTCCTGTCTCCGACTGACCGACGCGACCCTGGTCGCGAGGGCAACCGCCGAAAGAAGGGCTGACAAGTGGCCCGAGAAAATCTTTACGTCGTTGAAGGCGACCGGAAGGTTCCGTTCCTTCGCGGCATGGTAACCCATTCTCTGCTGGAGCGCGGACTGACGTTCGACGAGGCCTACGAAACGGCCCGCGAGGTCCGAGCCCGCATCAGACGCCGCAAGACCATAACCAAGGGCGAACTGAGCAAGGTTGTGCGCGCGGTGGTCGAAAAACGGTTCGGAAAGGGCTATCTCAAGAATTTTGCGACCCCGCCCGCACCCCCGCGTCCGGCCATGCTGGTCACCGGCCAGAGCCAGGACTTCCCTTTCAGCAAGGGCATTCTCTCTCAGTCACTTCAAGCATCGGGTCTCGAGCCGTCTTCGGCCTACGAGGTCGCCCGCCATATCGAGGACCAGCTGCTCAAAAAAGGGACCGCGAAGATCAGCAGCGACAAGCTCCGCAAGGTGATCTACGAGACGATTCTCGAGAATTACGATGAGCGGTTCGCAGAGCGTTACCTGCTCTGGCGCTACCTCAAGTCGCCCGACCGACCCTTGGTGATCCTCTTCGGTGGATCAACGGGCACCGGGAAAACCACGGTCGCCAGCGAGGTCGCACACCGTCTGGGAGTCGGCCGGATCCTGGCGACCGACACTGTCCGCCAGATCATGCGGACCATGTTTTCCAAGGACCTCCTGCCCGCCATCCACTACTCATCCTATGAAGCATGGAAGGAACGGGTGGGTCTGGGAGAGGATCGTGCCCAGGCGGCGGTCGAGGCATTCCGGGAACAGTCCGGTCGAGTCCTGGTTGGCGTCCGGGCGATGGTCGAGCGCGCCATTCATGAGAATTTCAGCATCGTGATCGAAGGGGTCCATCTCGTTCCCGGACTCATGGGTTTCGAGCAATTCGCAGACCACGCCTATATTCTGCCTCTGGTCATTTCGACATTGAACAGGGAGGCCTACCTGGCTCGCTTTCCGATCAGGGAAAGGGAGGCCGAGAACCGCTCTTCGGAACGCTATCGCAAGAACTTCACCTACATTCTCGAAATTCAGAACTACATCCTGGAAATGGCCGAGCACTACGAAATCCCGATCGTGGAGAACGTCCACCTCGATCAGACCGTCTCCTCGATCCTCAGCGTCATCACGAATACGCTGCGGGAAAAAGTGCGTCTCACCGCTGACGAGCTGCGCGCACGAGTGCTGTGAAAAAATGCGGAATGGGGAGTGCGGAGTGCGGAGTGCGGAGTTTCAGGCGGATTCTTGCAGAGCCACGGTTCTGCCCACTGTTGGAACCCGCTTACTTCGCTGGAAAGCGCTGCGTGCGCGGCTCTGACCGGACTCGGCGCGAGTGATGCCGGCTTTGTCCATTGTTTTTACCGGGCAGCCAACGCAACGCGGGGCGGATGTTTATAGTCCGGGACCGGGGGCGAGGGCGCCGCCGCGGCACGGCGAGCCTGGTCAGAGCCGCGCACGCAGCGTTTTTTCAGCGGAGTAAGCGGGTGCAGACAGCCGCTACACCGCATGCACGTAGTCCGGGACCGGGGGTGAGGGCGCCGCCGAGGCTCTGACGGACCTCGTTCCGGGCTTCGCTCGTTGTCTAGCTGTCCGCAGGGCGGAATAAAAAGACCAGAACTGACATTAAGCTCTTTCTATTCCGCACTCCGCATTTAAGTGATGTGCTTGGAGATGTCGTTGAAGATCACGATGCCCATGAGCAGGATCAGGAAGATGAAACCAATCTGAAAGATCCGCTCCTTGACCTTCATGCTCAGGTCTCGCCTCATCAACCCCTCGATCGCCAGCAAAGCGATGACCCCGCCGTCGAGAATCGGGATCGGCAGCAAATTGAATATGCCCAGTTGCAGGGAGATGATCGCCATGAGGCTCATCAAGGCGATAGCCCCCTCTTTGGCCGCCAGTCCTGAATAGCGGGCGATTTCGATTGGTCCAGACATAGTTCGCAGCGAGGTGCGACCGGTCAGGATCCGGCCCAGGACCTCGAAGGTCAGGACCGTCACCCTGTAGTTATGCTCGAAGGACTTCTTCCCGGCTTCGATCAGGCCGTACCGTTCGGTGTGTGTCGGGATCTGCAGGGCGATACCGATCCGGTGCTGCTGACCCATCTTCACCGGGGTGATCGTCCGATCGAAAACCTGACCCGCCCGACTGATTTTGAACTGGAGCGCATTGCCCTTCTGGCTCGTGATCAGTTGCGTGATATCGATCGCGTCACGCGCCTTCTTGTCGGCAGTTGACACCTCGATGATCGTGTCACCCGCTCTTAGCCCGGCCTTCTCTGCCGGAGCCCCCGGTTCCACCTGGCGGATCACGTACGGAATGAAAGGTGCGACCCCCAGAGTGCCAACTTCTGCTCCCTTGGTGGTGTCCGGGGTGACCTGCTTCTCGACCGTTTGCCCGTTTCTTTGGAGCTTGACGGTCACCGGATGGTCGGCATTCTTCGCGATCGCGAGTTGCAGTTCGCGCCAGGTCGGTGTCTCGTCACCGTCCACTGACATGATCCTGTCGTCGATCTGGATACCCGCCTTTGCGGCCGCCGAATCGGGTACGACCCGCCCGACCACGGGTGTGTGGTTGACCTGGTCCTCCACCTCGACGCCAGTCATGTAGTAGCCCCAGCTCAGCAAGATGGCGAGCCCGATATTCATGACCGGGCCGGCCACAGCTACCGCGAATCGGTGGTGCTTGGGTCGGGAAAGGAATTCATCCGGGTTTCCGCTCAGTTCGTCTTCATAGTTCTCGCCGGCCATCTTTACGTATCCGCCCAGAGGCAGTGCGCTGATGCGGTAGTCGGTGTCACCTCGTTTGAAGCCGACCAGGCGCGGACCGAAGCCGAGCGAAAAGACGTCCACCCGTATGCCGAGCCACTTGGCCATCAGGTAGTGCCCAAGCTCGTGCACAAAAATCATTACACCGAGGACGAAAATGAATGCGATCAAACTCCGTCCGATTTCGTTGAGGATATCCAAATCGGTCCTGCCTCCTGAAAAGTAAATTCTCTGTTCTCTTTAGACGGCATGTCAAACATGCGAGTTTCAGAAAGTTCGGAAGAACTGACACGACAACTGACAACTGACAACTGACAACTGACAACCAAAGCACCGAGTGATCTGCATGGACGGCCGAATTAGTGGCATGAGACCCGACGAGAACCACGATCTTCCGAGTCGGTCTTCAGTTGTCAGCCGTCAGTTGTCAGTTGTCAGTTGTCAGCTGGCCACCACCTTGTGACTTACTTCCAGCGCTTGTCTGCGCGCATCGGCGTCTACGGCGAGTACCGAGTCAAGATCGTTGATCGGTACTGCGCTGTGCCTTTCAAGCACGCTTTCTATGATTCTCGGGATGTCGGTGAAAAGTATCCGTCCCGCGAGAAAACAATTTACTGATACCTCATTGGCGGCGTTCATCGCGGCCGGGAAACTTTTACCGGACTCGAGCGCATGATACGCGAGGGTGAGGCAGCGAAAACGCGATCGGTCCGGAGGATAAAACTCCAGCGACATACGGCTCAGCTCCAGGCGGGGGAGAGTGGACTCCCAGCGTGCCGGGTAAGATAAAGCGTACAGAATGGCCGAACGCATGTCGGTGATGCTGAGCTGGGCAATCACGCTCCCGTCGACGAACTCAACCATGGAATGAACGGTGGACTGCGGGTGGATGACGACGGATATCCGATCAGCCGGGACCCCGAAGAGATGGTGCGCTTCGATGACTTCAAGTCCCTTGTTCATCAAGGTCGCGGAGTCCACCGTGATCTTTCGTCCCATTCTCCAGGTCGGGTGATTGAGCGCATCCTGAACGGTCACTGCCTGGAGTTGAGATTCCGAGTAGCCGAAGAACGGACCGCCCGATGCAGTCAGCACGAGTCGTTCGACATCGCCCTTGCGCGAACCGTCGAGACACTGGTGAAGTGCAACGTGCTCGCTGTCTATGGGGAGCAGGTCGACGCAGTGCTCGCGAACCGCGCCCATGACCAATTCCCCTGCCATCACCAGCGTTTCTTTGTTGGCGAGCGCTATGTTCTTGCCTTGGAGGATCGCGTGATAGGTCGGAACAAGCCCGGCCGCTCCGGATATTCCCGCTATGACAACGTCGGCGTCCGCATGAGTGGCGGCCTCGATTACCCCCGCCGCTCCACCGACCACCCGGGTGCCGTTCAGACGGCCGGCGAGCTGTGAAGAGCATGTCTCGTCGTGCAGTGCAATGATGTCCGGCCGATATTTCAGCGCCTGCTGATAAAGCAGATCCGCGTTGGCGTGCGCGGCGAGAGCCACGACCCGGAAACGTTCGGGGAACAGATCCACCAGATTGAGAGTGCTCTGTCCGATTGAACCGGTCGAACCCAGGACTGATAGTCGTTTCATGCGAGACTGCCCAGAAGAGATAACGATAGCAGGTAGTACGTAGGATAGGCAAAAAGCAAGCTGTCAATGCGGTCAAGCATGCCGCCGTGACCGGGGATCAGTGCCGAGCTGTCTTTCACTCCCGCCCCCCGCTTGATCACCGATTCGAACAGGTCGCCCAGGGTAGAAAGAATCCCGAGGAGCAGTCCCAGAATAATCGCGACCGCGGTCGGCCAATCGGGAAGGTAGAACCGGGCAAAGAGCAGAACCGCAACGGTGGAGCCGAGCAGGCCGGCGATGTAGCCCTCCAATGACTTGTTCGGGCTAATCCCGGGTGTGATCTTGTGTTTTCCCCAGGCCTTCCCGGTGAAATAGGCCGCTGAATCTGCCACCCAGATGGCTAAAAGCACGAGCAGCACTTCCCTGGGGCTCCGTCGCTGGATCAGAGCCATGATCGCCAGGGGCAGTCCGACGTAGAGGATGCCCATCAGGTTGCCGGAAACCGAGACAAACCCGAGCTTCATATCCCGGGTTGCGAACACCGCCCAGGTCATTACGGAGAAAGAAGCGAGCACGAGGTAGGGGGCCAGCCAGTCGGGCCGATAGACCCACACCCAGGGCAGCCCGAGGCCGAAAGCAAACGTCAGCCAGTACCCGGTTACTCCCCAGGCGCCGATGATTTTGAAGAACTCGAGCGCGGCGAGTACAAAGATCAGGTTGACCAGGAGAATGAACAGGTAAGGCGGAAGGAAAAAAATCGCCGCCAGAACCAGGGGTATGAGAACCAGCGAAGTCAGGATGCGGAGGATCATTGGGCGTGTGCAGCCTGCGGTCTGATTCCTCCGTATCGTCGCTCCCGCTTTTGGAAGTTCGCGATCGCCTCAAGCAGATGCACCGCCCGGAAGTCAGGCCAGAAAATGTCGGTCACGTAGATTTCGGCGTATGCGATCTGCCAGAGCAGGAAGTTGCTGACCCGGAGCTCGCCACTGGTTCGTATCATTAAATCGGGGTCCGGGACCCCCTTGGTGTAAAGCTGCTCGGCAATATCACTTTCGGTGATGGGGGGGCGAACGCCCCGGCGCAGAAGCTCGTTGACCGCGTCAACCAGTTCCAGTCGACCGCTGTAGCTGAGCGCAATCAGAAGCTGCATGCCGGAATTCCCGCTTGTCGCATCCTGGGCGTAGTCCAGTTCCCGGCGAACCGAGGCGGGCAGCTCGTGGATGCGGCCAATGGCCCGAAACCTGATGTTGTTCCGGTTCAGCTGCGCCAGTTCCCTTCGGATGTACTCCTTGAGCAGGCGCATCAAGGTGCCTACCTCGGTCGCCGGGCGTTTCCAGTTTTCCGCTGAAAAGGCGTACAGCGTGAGGACCGGGATATGCAGACGCGCGCTGGTCTCGATCACCGCGCGCACCGATTCGGTTCCCGCCCGGTGTCCCGCGACCCGGGGAAGTCTCCGTTGCGAGGCCCACCGCCCGTTTCCATCCATGATGATCGCGATGTGCTGAGGCAATCTGGTGGGATCGAGATTCTGAATCAGTTCAGCCTCCCGGCTTGCGTGTGGAAACAAGCTCTCGAGGTCTGCAAACAGCCCGCTCATCGTTGAGTAACTCTATCATAGTGTCGCGCGGGCCGACACACGGGTTCTTGATCAGTCATACCACACTCTGGCGAGATACAATCCCTCGGCTGGAGCAGTGATGCCGGCCAGGCGGCGGTCCCCGGATTGGAGGATGCGGGGCATGTCCTCGACTCGGCGTTTGCCCGTCCCCACTTCGATCAGCGTACCCGCCATGTTCCTGACCATATGGTGGAGGAACCCGTCCGCTTCCACCTCATACCTTATCTGCGTTCCTTTCCGCTTCACACGGGAGCGAAAGACGGTGCGCCGGCGGTCCTTAACAGTGGTTGTGGATGCCGCAAAAGCCGTGAAGTCGTGACGACCTTCGAACAGCCTGGCCGCCCGGTCCATGGCGCAGGTATCCAGCTTCGGGAAAATTTGGCAGACGAAACCCTTCAAAAAAGGCGAGAGAACCGGACCGTTCACTATCCGGTAGATGTACAGTTTCTTCACGGCATCTTTTTGTGCGTGAAAGGCGAGCGGGACTCGGCAGAGCCCCTTCACGCGAATATCGGCCGGAAGGACGCCGTTCAAGGAACGCTGCAGTCTGTTTGTCGCAACCGGATGCTCGAGCCGCAGATGGGCCACCTGGGCCAGGGCATGGACCCCGGCATCGGTCCGCCCCGCCCCGACCACCGAGACTGATTCGCCCGTCACCCGTGCCACTGCTTCCTTCAAAGTCGCCTGAACCGTCTCCCGCTCCTTCTGGACCTGCCAGCCGGAGAACCGGGTGCCGGCGTACTGGATCGTCAGCTTGTATTTGACCATGTCCTTCGAGTAGTCAGCAGTTCAGCAGCCGTGCTAGAATACGCAGCTTAGAGGACCGATTGTATCAGGAGAGGCAACTATGTCCGGTCATTCAAAATGGCATTCAATCAAGCATAAGAAGGCAGCGGCTGATTCGAAGCGTGGCAAGATCTTTACCAAGCTGATCAAGGAAATGAGCGTGGCGGCACGCATCGGCGGCGGGGACCAGGACTCCAACCCGAGACTGCGAACTGCCGTTTCGGCGGCCAAGGCCGTGAACATGCCGCTCGACAACATCAAGCGGGCCATCATGAAGGGCACGGGCGAGTTGCCGGGGCAGAGCTACGAATCGATGACCTACGAGGGATATGGGCCAGGCGGCGCCGCGGTGCTTGTTGAATGCCTGACGGACAACAAGAACCGAACGGTGGCCGAGATCCGCCATCTTTTCTCCAAACACGGCGGCAATCTGGCTGAAACGGGCGCCGTCCAGTGGATGTTCGAGCGCAAAGGCTACATCGCTGTTTCGAAAGAAAAGGCCTCCGAAGAATCGCTTCTCGAGGTCGTTCTCGACGCCGGCGCCGACGACTTGAAGTCCGAGAGCGAATCCTTCGAGATCTACACTTCCTTCGAGGCACTGGAGCCAGTGCGGACAGCGCTCGTGAAGGCGGGGATCGAACCCGACTCGGCCGAAGTCACCATGATCCCGACCAATGGCGTTCGTCTGGAAGGGAAGAAGGCCGAACAGATGCTGAAGCTGATGGAGATTCTCGAAGACCACGAGGACGTGCAGAATGTCTTCGCGAACTTCGACATCGACGAAGCCGAGATGGAAGCGATCGCCAACGCTTGATCGGCCCATCATGATCATAGTCGGCATCGATCCGGGCAGCCGCAAGACCGGCTACGGTGTGATTTCCCTTGAAGGAAACCGCTGCACCTGTCTGGATTTCGGGGCCGTGCAAACGGCCAAAGGCGAGTTCGCCGACCGCCTCAAGGAAATTTACGCCGGGTTAAGCAACGTTCTTGCCCGCTTTGCCCCTTCGGCGGTCGCCGTCGAAGAAATCTTTCACGCCGTCAATCCCCGAAGTGCCCTGATGCTGGGACAATCGCGCGGTGTCGTTCTCCTTGTCGCCGCTCAATACAACATCCCCATCGCCGAGTACACCGCCTTACAGATCAAGAAAGCCGTGGTGGGCTACGGAAAGGCTGACAAGCTGCAGGTCCAGATGATGGTCCGTCGACTTCTTCATTTGAAGGCCAACCCCGAGCCGTTGGATGCCTCGGACGCGTTGGCCATCGCGCTCTGTCACGCTTTCAATAAACCGCCAACCCCGCATACCCGACGACCCTCTGGTTGTCCGCCGTCACCTGCCCGGAATGAGAGTGCCGGATGAGCTTCGCGCGAGTCGCGCCAAGGAGCCGCGCCGCTTCCAACATGACGATCGCCGGCCCAAATCCGCACATCGAGATGTCGTTCCTCACAACCACGTCGTAGAGTCCTGAACTGTCGAGGGCCAGCATTCGATCAATTGCGATCTGGTCTTTGGCCTCGGTTATGGCGGCTGACTCAAAATGGTTCATGTCGGAGCTTGCCACAATGAGAACCGGGTCGGAGAGCCCAGCGAGAAGCCTTCCGATCGTGCGTCCCAGCTCGATGAGTGTCCCGCGATCCCCGACTCCGATGCAGACCGGGACGAATGAGAAGGACCCGCCGAGAAGATATTGAAGGAAGGGAAGCTGAACCTCGAGCGAGTGCTCGCGGGCATGGGCGCTCGGACTTTGGTGGAGGGCAGGACAAGCGGTTCGAAGCATCGAGACCAGATCAGAATCGATCCTCGCCGTGCCGAGTGGCGTCGCCCAGCCTGCGTCCGAAACCACCGCCAAGGGGTCGCCCAGCCCGGTGTGATTCGGTCCGATGATCAGGAAGCGTTGGGGCAAACGGATCGCGCTGTAGACAGCGGCAGCCACTTCCCCGGAGTAAGCGTAGCCGGCGTGAGGGACCACGATCCCCTTCGCCTCGATGGTCTCGGCAGCCGGGCGGACATGCGTTTGGAGGAAGAGAAGCAACTCCTCCGGCTCGGACGGGTAGAAAAGGCCTGACACCGCCGGGTTACGTATCATTCGCCGAATCCCACCTTCATCTTGTGCATCTCGGTGGCCTGATTGATAATTCATCTTACCATGCGTACAAAACTGCTATTGCCGCTCCTGTGTGCGACGCTCCTTGCCGTTTCCTGCGGATCGGGAGAGAAGCAGGCCAGCACCGAAAAGAAAGCCGCCCCGCAGGTTCAGCCGGAACCGAAACCCCAGGGCACTCCGCACGCGGTTCTGGTAACCGACAAGGGGAAGATCGTGATCAAGCTTCTCCCTGACCTCGCTCCCAAGACGGTGGACGCGGTCATCGGCCTGGTCAGATCGGGCTTCTTCGTTAAGACCAAGTTCCACCGCGTGATGCCCGGCGCTATGATCCAGGGGGGCGATCCGAACTCCAAGGACACCGATCCCTACAATGATGGCCAGGGAAACAGCGGCAACACCCTTCCCGCGGAATTCAGCTCCCGCAAGTTCGATCGCGGTGTAGTAGCCATGGCGCGTCAGGAAGCGGTGCCCGATTCCGCCAGCTCGCAATTCTTCATCGTTCTGAAGCGCATGCCGCACTGGGACAAGCAGTATACGGTCTTCGGAGAGGTGGTGGAGGGCCTTGATGTCGTCGAGAAGATCTCCCGGGCACCCCTGTCCAAAGACCCGCGTCTGAAGAACTGGCCGGTCGAAAACATCCGCATCCGCGACACCAGCATCGAGTACCGGTGAAGGCAGACGGGGAGACAAGGAGACGGGCAGACGGGGAGACAAGGAGACGGGCAGACGGGGAGACAAGGAGACGGGGAGACAGGGAGACAAGGAGACAAGGAAAGCAGGGAGAGGAATAGTGAGACAAAGAATTAGCTGCTCGAGCGCTCGAGTAGGTTTGTAGTCCCGCCTTTAGGCGGCGTCACCGTCAGCAACTTCATGCTCGAGTGCGGCGCTCCCATGGAGCCTGCCACCGGTTACACCGGCTAAAGTCGGGACTGCAAACCTTCCCCGGCGCCCGAGCTCGCTCCTCTCCCCTTCTCCCCGTCTCCCTATCTCCCTATCTCCCTGTCTCCCCGCTCTCCTTGTCTCCCTGTCTCTCTTCTCGTAAAGTGGTTTATGTTATGACACACAAAGTTAATCGCCGACATTTCCTGCAAACGACCGCGGTGACCGCCGGGCTGGCCGGACTGCCCCTGCACGCCGATGGCGCAATTCCCCGCCGGGTCCTCGGAAAAACGGGAGAGAAAGTCTCGATCCTCGCTTTTGGTGGGGGAAGCCGATTCCTGATGTACGAAGACGAAGCGGTTGCGCTCCGCGTGCTCAATGAAGCGATCGACAGCGGTATCAGCTACCTGGACACGGCCCAGCAGTACGGCAATGGCAAGAGCGAGGAACGCTATGGCAAGGTGTTGAAAACCAGGCGAAAGGAAGTCTTCCTGGCGACAAAGATCGGTGGCGACCGAGGCTATGACTATGCCCTGCGGACGATTGAAGAAAGTCTCAAGCGTCTGCAGACCGATCAGGTGGATCTGGTCCACATCCATTCTCTTGAGGACATGGAGGACCTGGCGAAGATCGAGGCGGGCATCCTGAAAGCCGTCTATCGGATGCGGGAAGAAAAGATGGCCCGTTTCGTGGGGATGACCTGTCATGCCCAGGCCGCGGCCCTCAAAGCGGCCATCGAGCGGCACGATCTCGACTGCGTGCAGATGGCACTGAATGCGGCCACGACATCCGGCTACGCCACTTCATTCGAGAAGGTCGCCCTGCCGGCAGCCAAGGCCAAGAACCTGGGCGTCATCGCAATGAAAATCACCGGTCAGGAGAAACTGGTTGGAACCGGCGTGGGGCGCGCCACCGTATCCGATCTGCTCCGCTACTCGATGAGCCTGCCCGTGACCACCTGCGTGGTTGGCATGCCGAAGATCGAGCACCTCCGGGAGAACATCGCGATAGCCAAGGGGTTCAAACCGCTGGACGAGACGGAAAAGGAGCGAATACGGGGTGCGGTCGAGCCGGCCAGGGCATCGCTGGACAGCTTCTTCCTGCATCACCATGATGCCTAGGTATTGCGGATTTCGGATTGCGGATTCCGGATTAAAGACGGGACTCCGGAGGAGTGCGACGCTCCGGACTGCATTTTATGCAATCTGATTTCGGTTCGAACCCGCTTGCTTCGCTGAAAAACGCTCGCGCGCGGCTCTGACACGACTCGGTGTCGCCTGCTATGACTCGTATTCCGATAGAGCCGAGCTGTTGCGCGGCGTTCGCCGAGTCCCATCAGAGCCGCGCGCGAGCGTTTTTCAGCGAAGCAAGCGGGTTCGAACCGAAAGCGGGTCGCATGCCCACCGGAATCCCAAGATCTGTATAGAGTGCAGGTTCCGCAATCCCCATCGTCTCTAGGTCTTGGGCGAAGTTTGTCCCACCCGGACGCGGGCCGGACGGATGAGCTGGTCACCTACGCGGTAGCCTTTCTGGACCACCTCGATCACGCACTGGTCCAGTTCCGGCTCGTCGACCGCGATCATCCCGACCGCCTCGGCCTGGTGTGGGTCGAACGGTTCGTGGACGAGGGTTGATCGGTTCCACGCCATGAGTTTTCAGAGTGGTGAGGAAAAGATCGAGATTGAGCCTCAGTCCTTCCTTGAGGGACGAAACATCGGCCGAGGTTGCGAGCGCCCGCTCCAGGTTGTCGACGATCTCGAGAAAACCGAGCAGGATATTCTGTTTTTCGCGCTCCAGGCGTCTCTCCATGTCCTTGGAGAGTCGTTCCCGGAAAGCCTCGTTTTCCTCGCTCAGTTGCCTGAGTTTGTCCTTGAGTCGCTGTTCGGCCAGCTCTGTGCGGCTCTTGAGCTCCTCGATGTAGCTCGGATACTTCTTCTCCGGAATCGGCGCCCGGTCGAGCGCCTCCTCGTCATTGGCCCAAAAACGCCGATCTGCCACCTGAAAACCCTGTGTTTCCTTCGAGTCCATAATTTGTCAGCGGGGATTACGGAATTCGGGAACACGATACCTAATTCTCATTCCGTCACCCGAAGTAGTGGGGTCGGCTGAAGAATTAAGTTTCGTGTCCCCGGAATTCCCTGATCGTTGCGAAGTGTGCACTTCAGACCATGCGCTGCCCAAGCAGACGCTCGATCCGCTTTTCCATCGGCGGATGGGTACTGAACAGGGACAGGAGCGCCTGGCCGCTGAAGGGCTTCACGATGAACATGTGAGACGTCGCCGGGTTTGCATCCATCGGAATCCGCTTGTTACCCTCCTGCAGCTTCTTGAGCGCATTCGCCAACGCGTAGGGATTGCCCGTAAAGTGCGCCCCGGTCGCGTCGGCTCCATACTCTCGGCTTCGGCTGATCGCCATCTGGATCAGGAGGGCGCCGATAGGGGCGAGAATGAGCATGAGTAGCCCGCCCAGCGCGCCGCCACGGTTGTCGTCGTCACGACCCCCCATCGGAAAGAAAATCGCCATCCTGGCCAGCATCATGATCGCGCCGGCCATTGTGGCCGCGATCGAGCTGATCAGGATGTCCCGATTCTTGACGTGCGCCAGCTCGTGAGCGATGACACCCTCAAGTTCTTCGCGGCTTAACAGGCGCAGAATTCCCTCTGTGACAGCCACCGCCGCATGCTGCGGGTTTCGTCCCGTCGCGAAGGCGTTCGGAGTCATCGTCGGGATGATGTAAAGCCTGGGGATCGGAAGACCCGCCCGCGAACAGATAAACTCAACGCTGCGGTAAAGATCGGGTGCCTGTTCCCGGCTGACTTCCTTGGCGCCGTACATCGACAACGCTATCTTGTCCGAGAAGAAGTAACTGACGAAATTCATGATGGCGGCCACGCCCAGGGCAAGGACGAGTCCTCGCGAGCCGCCCAAAACGTCACCGATAACCAGGATGAGCCCGGTCATCAGACCTAGAAGCAAAGCCGTTTTTGCGTAATTACCCATCGAATATACCTGACGAACTCCTCTATTTTAGCATTATCGAGACTGCTCCTGCCGGGGACTCCGCCGATGCAACCTAACGACATCAGGGCCGGGGATCCAGTCACGTTCCTGAGACATATAAGACCGGGGGAATCCCCAGTCAAGGGGGAGGCTGACTTGCCTTTCCAAAAAGTCGATCATATAAGTTGAGCCTGGCTTTATCACCTCCGAAGGAGTTTCTAGAATGGATATTAATCGCTTTACCGAGAAGGCGCGTGAAGGTCTTGCCGCGGCTCAGACGCTGGCTGTCAAGAACGGCCATCAGCAGGTCGATGTCGAGCATTTGCTGCTTGCCCTGCTCGAGCAGGACCGCGGCCTTGCCGGGTCGATTCTCCATAAGGCCGAAGTGGATCCGGCCAGCCTGGCCGACCAGGTCCAGAAGGACCTGGATCGTCTTCCGAAGGTCTCGGGAACCGGCGGCAGTATGGATCAAATTTACATCTCCTCACGCCTGAACTCGCTGCTGGTCCAGGCCGAAGATGAAGCCCGGAAGCTGAAAGACGAGTTTATTTCGGTCGAGCACCTGCTTCTGTCGATGACCGATGACCGGGGAATCACCGGCCGGGTTCTCAAGCAGTTTGGGATTACCCGGGAACGGCTGATGCAGGCTCTTCGGGAAGTGCGGGGGACGCAGCGGGTGGTGTCGCAGAATCCAGAAGCAACCTATGAGGCGCTTGCGAGATACGGCCGCGACCTGACCGAGCTTGCCGCCAAGGGCAAGCTTGACCCGGTTATTGGCCGCGATGAAGAGATCCGGCGGGTTGTACAGGTCCTGTCCCGGCGGACCAAGAACAATCCCGTTCTCATCGGTGACCCCGGGGTGGGAAAGACCGCGATTGTGGAGGGGCTGGCGCAACGCATCCTGCGAAAGGACGTCCCGGAGGGTTTGAAAGACAAACGAATTGTGGCGCTCGACATGGGCGCTCTGGTCGCCGGGGCAAAGTATCGCGGCGAATTCGAGGAGAGACTGAAGGCGGTTTTGAAAGAGGTGCAGGATTCCCAGGGGGAAGTGATTCTGTTCATCGACGAGTTGCACACCGTGGTCGGGGCAGGCCGCGCCGAAGGCGCCATGGACGCCGGCAACCTCCTGAAGCCCATGCTGGCCCGGGGAGAGCTGCACTGCATCGGCGCAACTACCCTCGACGAGTACCGTAAGCACATCGAGAAAGATGCCGCCCTGGAGCGCCGGTTCCAGCCGATTCTGGTAGACCAGCCGAGCGTTGAGGACACGATCTCGATTCTGCGCGGTTTAAAGGAGCGCTACGAGGTCCATCACGGGGTGCGCATCAAGGATTCCGCACTGGTCGGCGCCGCGGTGCTTTCCAACCGGTACATCACCGATCGTTTTCTGCCCGACAAGGCGATCGATCTGATGGACGAGGCGGCGGCGAAGCTTCGGACCGAAATCGACTCGATGCCCGCAGAGCTCGACGAGATCACGAGGCGCGTCATGCAGCTGGAGATCGAAAAACAGGCCCTGAAGAAGGAGACCGACGACGCGTCTCGTCACCGACTGATCAAGCTGGAGCGGGAGTTGGCAGACCTCAAAGGACAGGCCGATGCATTGCGAGCCCAATGGCAGGCGGAAAAGGACACCGTTCAGAAACTGCGCAGCATCCGCCAGGAAATCGAACAAACCAAACTGGAGATCGAACGGGCCGAGCGCGAGTACGACCTGAACAAGGCGGCGGAGCTGAAATACGGGCGACTGGCGGGTCTCGAGAAGCGCCTGAAAGACGAGATGGCCATGCTCGACCAGAAGCAGGGTACCGGGCGGCTGCTGAAGGAGGAGGTCGACGACGAAGATATCGCCGAAGTGGTGAGCCGGTGGACCGGCATACCGGTCTCCAAACTCCTGGAAGGCGAGGTCCAGAAACTGCTTCATCTCGAGGAAGAACTGCACCGGCGCGTGATCGGCCAGGACGAGGCCGTAGAGGCCGTATCGCAAGCGGTTCTGCGGGCACGGTCGGGGTTGAAGGACCCGAACCGGCCGATTGGCAGCTTCATATTTCTCGGACCGACTGGTGTAGGAAAGACCGAGTTGGCGCGAGCCTTGGCGGGTACGCTGTTTGACGACGAGCACAACATGATTCGGATCGACATGTCAGAGTACCAGGAGAAACACACGGTCGCCAGGCTGATCGGGGCGCCTCCGGGTTACGTCGGCTTTGAAGAAGGCGGACAGTTGACCGAGGCGGTTCGGCGTCGTCCGTACTCCGTTATCCTGTTCGACGAGATCGAAAAGGCTCATTACGATGTTTTCAACGTGATGCTCCAGATCCTGGATGACGGACGCCTGACCGACGGGCAGGGTCGGACGGTCAACTTCAAAAACACGATCGTGATCATGACGTCGAACATCGGGAGCAGCCGAATACTCGAGTACCGCGGCGATTTCCAGTCGGCGGAATACGAGCGGATGAAAGAGGCCGTGCTAGAGGAAATGCGTCGTTTCTTCCGGCCGGAATTCCTGAATCGGGTCGACGAGACGATTGTGTTCCACGCGCTTACGCGCGACCATCTGAAGCAGATCGTCGACATCCAGATGGAATCGCTCAGGCAGCGTCTGGCCGAACGTCACATCACCCTGGAGCTCTCGGAAGCCGCCAAGGAGCACCTGGTTGAGGTGGGGTACGACCCGAATTACGGGGCACGGCCGCTCAAGCGGGCGATTCAGAGGGAAATCGAGAATCGTCTGGGCCGGCTTATCCTTGAGGGGAGCGTTCGGGATGGGCAAATTGTGCGGGTTGACTACGACAGCAAGCGGGGCGAGCTGACTTTCGCGCCGGTGGAAGCCGCTCAACCGGTCGGAGGCTAGGGCCATACGGACTGACACGGACGAGCACGCACGGACACGGACAGTTCTTTCTCTGCGTTGTCCGTGTTCGTCTGTGTCAGTCCGTGTCAGTCCGTGTTAGTCCGTGTTTGCTTTTACGGGATCAGGAGCATTTGTCCCAGGTAGAGCTGATGCGGGTTACGAAGCCGGTTGGCTTTCTTCAGCCGGTCCACCCGGACCTGGAATCTCCGGGCAATTGTCGTCAGCGTATCGCCTCGCCGGACGCGGTACTTAACACTACTTTTGCGAGAGGCTGCCGCTTTCTCAACGGAGGCCTGTTGAGTAGGTTCGGGAGTGTCGATACTCATGACCTCCGGCGGATTGTCCCCGGCCGGCAGTCGGACTTCCACTCCTGCTGGAAGCACCCGTGACCTTTTCCAGAAGTACGCGGTCAGTTGCGGGTTGTACGTCCTCAGAACGCTTTCCCTGACATTCGCCGCTTTGGCGAAACTGGAAACCGAAGTAGCCCTCTTGACTGCGACGGTTCTCCAGCTGAGGGGCTCCTCCAGGGGCAGGTCCCCAAAGTGCATGGAGTGGTCCTTGGCGATCTGCACGGCAGCCAGGAACTCCGCGTAAAAGTTCTGCCCCGCAAAACCGAAAATCTTCGATTGGTACTCGTTGACGATGGTGCCGATGTCCGCACCGTGAATGTTCTTCGCCCGGAGTATGCCGTTTTTGCCCTGGTTGTAGGCGGTGACAGCCAGCGGCCAATTGCCGAGAGCGTCATGATTTTCTTTGAGGATTCGCGCCGCTGCCATTCCCGATTTGAGCGGATCGAGCCGTTCGTCGACCGCCCGGCCTATCCTTAAGAGCTTTCGACCGGTTCCTCGAGTGATCTGCCAGACTCCGGCGGCACCCGCGCTCGAATAGGCGGCGTAGTTGAACGAGGATTCGATGTGTGGGAGCAGGCTGAGCTCCCCCGGCAATCCCCGGTTCTTGAAAATCTTCTCCAACTCCTCGAGGTAGCGGCCCGACCGCACCAGCCCGGCTCGGAACTTCTCCTTGATGCCGCGCTGGATGTGAATGTTGTCCTTGAGCCCACTGAGCACGGAGGCGGTCGGCTGATAGCTGTTCATCTTCAGCAGGGAGAGCATCTCGTGGTGCTTGAAGTTGAGCTGATTCGAGTCGGGACCCAAAGTGATCAGGTCGTCGAGGACTTGCTTGATGTTGTCGGTTGCGTCCTGAAGTTCGGCCTGCTGTCGGCGCGATTCTGCGCGGTTGCTCGGACGGCCTGGAAAACTGACCACTCGGTAGACCAGCCGGAGATCGGTGCGGTCATGAAGGATCAGGTCGTTTTCGCCGTAGCGAGTAAATACTTGCTTCCAGAACTCGACTCGATGTTCGACTCCCTTGGAAGGGAACGTCGCCTCGAATGCTTCGCTGTCGTTGGTTTGCGCTTGAATTGTGAAGCTGAGCAGAGGCCAGAGGAAAGACAGACACCAAAGACTCCTCAACATGCGCGCCATGATATCAAAACCCTCCTGCGTCCCGACCACCTAAAAATGCGCTAATCACGGGGTCCACCGGCGCCGGGCCCTCGAGCACGAACCGGGCGACCTTTGCCCCCTAATGGGGGAAGCCGAAACTCTCCGCTTCTTGAGCGATCTCGTCAGCAATCTCCTGAGGCGATTTCCCCTCGACGTCGACCGCAAGGTGCGCCAGGCTGTAGTGCTGCTGCCGCTCCAGGAACAGGGCCTCGAATTTCTTCTCGTCCCGGGCCAGCGGCCGGGTCGTAATCTGCTCGCACCGATGCCGGGCCATCTGTAAGGATATTCGCAACCAGACAGCCAGGCCTGTGCCGAGAATCACTTCCCGGTTCGCGGGATAGGAAAAAGTGCCTCCGCCCAGAGCGATGACGCTTGGGGGAAGCTTGGAAGAGAGAACGAGGAGATCAGCCTCGAGCTTGCGAAAAAGCGCTTCTCCTCGCAGAGCGAAGATCTCCCTGATGGTCATCTGTTGCTCTTTTTCGATAAGCTCGTCGAGGTCTGTGAACGGCCTGCTCATCCGCGCAGCAAGAATCGGGCCGACAGTCGATTTGCCGGATCCCATGAAACCTAGTAGATATAACTGTTTTAGCATTTACCGGGTTACAAGTTCCAGTTGCGTGTAGAAGGCGGGGAAAGAAACGGCCGCGCACCCGGGGTCATCCAGTTCGACCGGGCCTTGAGCGATCAGCCCGGCCAAAGCGAATGCCATCGCTATCCGGTGATCGCCGAACGTCCGGACCTGGCCGCCTGCAACCGTTTGATTGCCGGGGACGAAGAACCCGTCCTCGAACTCCTCCACCCGCACTCCGAGGCTGAGAAGATTGTCGACAATGGATCGGATGCGGTCCGATTCTTTTTTGCGAAGCTCGGATGCGTTGCGGATCTCCAACCCTTTCTGCAGCCTGGTCCCGAATACCGCAAGCGCCGGGATCTCGTCGATCAAGTTCGGGATCAGCTTGCCGTCAATCCGGGCAGGGAAGTCTGTGAGCACGGCTGGCCGGAATCGCACACGGAGGTCGGCGACCGGCTCCCCGTTTTCTTCTCGGAAGTTCACGCTCGCGATTTCTGCTCCGCTTCCACCCAGTAAACCCAGCAGAGCCGTTCGGCTGGTGTTGACGCCCACGCCTGGAAGGTCGATTTCGGATCCGGGAATCATGGCAGCGGCTAGAATGAAGAAAACCGCCGCCGAAAAATCGCCGGGAACGCGGACATCGGCAGCAGTCAGGGTACTCGGCCCCGAAACCTGGATCCGGTTTCCGATCTGTTCAATCCGTCCGCCGAAGCAGGGGAGAGCCCGCTCGGTGTGGTCGCGGCTTGGTTCGCGCTCGATCACGGTTGTCGTGCCCACGGCGGTCAGGCCGGCCAGCAGGATGCACGATTTCACCTGCGCGCTTGCCACGGGGAGCTCATAGGAGATCGGCTGTAGCTGTCCGCCGCTGATCGTCAATGGAGGGAACTGGCCAGCCGTGGCGACGATCCGGGCGCCCATCAGCGTTAAGGGATCCATGATGCGGCGCATGGGACGTCTGTTGAGCGACTCGTCTCCCCCGATCACTGTCCGGATGGGCCGCGACGCGAGAAGACCCGACAGAAGGCGGATCGTCGTCCCGCTGTTACCGGCGTCCAGAGGCTGACTCGGTTCCCGAAGATGTGCCCACCCGCCGCTGGTCAGCGTGACCTCCGACCCCCGTTCCTCCACCTGGACGCCGAGCGCCGAGAGGCATCCGAGCGTGGAGTGGCAGTCCTGACTGGCCGAGAAGTTCTCAATTCGGCTTCGTCCCTGCGCCATGGCGGCGAGGATCGCATAGCGGTGAGAGATGGATTTATCGCCGGGAACGAGGACCGTTCCCTCTAACCGAGATGCCGAGTCGATCCGCATGCGGCTATTGTAAGTGAACAGGTGCGCGGAAGCACTGGAGTTCGGAGTTCTGAGTTCTAAGTTCTAGGTTCTGAGTTCTAAGTTCTAAGTTCTAAGTTCGGCCAAGTCACCTGCCGCGGGTCTTTTGTCGAAGTTAAGCTCGCAACCCCCAACACGGAACCTCGAACCTCGAACCTCCAACTTAGAACTCAGAACTCAGAACTCAGAACTCCGCAACTCGCTAACCTTTAAGCTGGATATCCTTCAACTGCTTGATCCGGTCGCGGAACTCGGCCGCCTTCTCGAACTCGAAGCGTTGGGCGGCCTTGCGCATCTTCGACTCGAGTTTCTCGATCTCCCTGTCGATCTGCTCCTGGCTCCCGTACTCCTCCAGGTCTTCGGCGACGATCGGGATCTCGTAGTAGTCGCGCCGCGCGATCTCGAGCAGTTGGGCGTTGATCGGCTTCATTATGCTCTGGGGCGTGATGCCGTTTTCCTGGTTGTATTGAAGCTGCACCACGCGACGGCGCTGTGTCTCATCGATTGCCTGGGCCATGGACCGGGTGATGACATCGGCGTACATGATGACCTTCCCGTTCACGTTCCTCGCAGCTCGTCCCGACGTCTGGATCAGCGATGTGGCGCTGCGCAAGAAGCCTTCCTTATCGGCGTCCAGGATGGCGACGAGCGAAACCTCCGGAAGGTCCAGCCCTTCTCTCAGCAGGTTGATTCCGACCAGCACGTCAAACTTGCCGAGCCGAAGATCCTTGAGGATCTTGATCCGATCGAGGGTCTCGATCTCGGAGTGCAGGTATCGAACCGAAACCCCTACCTCGGTGTAGTACTCGGTCAGTTCCTCCGACATTCGCTTGGTCAAGGTGGTCACGAGGACCCGTTCTTTGCGGGCGGCTCGGACCCGAATCTCTTCCAGCAGGTCATCGATTTGCCCGCGCACCGGCCGAACCTCGATCTCCGGATCCAACAGCCCGGTGGGCCGGATGATCTGCTCGACGATTTCTCCGCCCGTTCGATCCAGTTCGTAGGGGCCCGGTGTAGCCGACACGAAGACTGTTTGCGGGACACGGGACTCGAATTCGTTGAAGCTGAGCGGCCGGTTGTCCATCGCGGACGGCATTCGAAAGCCGTACTTGACCAGGTTCGCTTTTCGAGATCGGTCCCCCTCGTACATTCCATGAAGCTGAGGGACGGTGACGTGGCTCTCGTCGATGAAAACCAGCGCGTCGTCCGGGAGGTAGTCGAGCAGCGTCGGCGGGGGTTCGCCCGGGGCCCGCCCTGTCAGGTGGCGAGAGTAATTCTCGATACCACGGCAGTATCCCACGCTTTTGATCATCTCCAGATCGAACATGGTTCTCTGGTGGACTCTCTGGGCCTCGACCAGTCTCCCCTCGTTATACAGTCGAGTCCGGAACTCTTCGAGTTCCTGCTTGATGCTCTTTACGGCCTGATCCCATCGGGACCGCGGGATCACATAGTGGGATTTCGGGTAAATGGGAAGCCGCTGGTGTTTCCGCAGGATCTCGCCGGTCAGGGGATCGAACTGGTAGATTGCCTCGACCTCGTCCCCGAACAGCTCGATGCGGACTCCGTAATCCTCGTACGAGGGGATGACCTCGATCACATCACCGCGGACCCGAAAAGTGCCCCGGGACAGCTCGTAGTCGTTCCGTTCGTACTGGATTTCGACAAGCTTGTGCAGAATGTCGCGGCGCGGAATGTGCTGTCCCTGGTTCAGCATCAGGAGCATCCCGTAGTAGGCCTCCGGAGATCCGAGGCCGTAGATGCAGCTCACACTGGCGACAATGATGCAGTCGCGCCGCTCGAACAGCGACCGGGTTGCCGAATGGCGCATCCGATCGATTTCATCATTGATCAGCGCTTCTTTCTCGATATAGGTGTCAGTTGCGGCGATATAGGCTTCCGGCTGGTAGTAATCGTAGTAGCTGACGAAATACTCGACCGCGTTATCCGGAAAGAAGTTGCGAAATTCCTGGTAGAGCTGGGCAGCCAGGGTCTTGTTGTGGCTAAGAACCAGAGTCGGCCGGTTCGTGCCTTCGATGACCTTGGCCATCGTGAAGGTTTTCCCCGAACCTGTGACCCCGAGAAGTACGAGCTCGTGTCGGCCCGCCTGCAGCTCTGTTACCAGTTGCTCGATAGCCCGGGCCTGGTCGGTGCTCGGGGTGAAGTCCCCGGCCAGCCGGAACTTGGAGGAGAGCGTCAAGCCGCTGCCATATTGAATTCCCTTATAAAGCATTCGCGGTTCGTCCGGCACAACCTTTGATTATAGGGCAAGAGGGGGAGATAAGGAGAGAGGAGACAAGGAGACGGGGAGAAGGGGAGACAAGGAGAGACAAGGAGAGAGGGGACAAGGAGCGTCGCCCTCTGGAGGTCGTGGCCCTCTCCCCTCCTTGCCTCCTTGCCTCCTTGCCTCCTTGTCTCCTTGTCTCCCTTTTTTGGAAATACCAAATTCTCTTGTAAATTCCGATGTTTGATGTAAGGCTTTGCTCTGAATTCCACTAGGAATCGCACTGGTGAGCGCGGTCACTGGTGCTTGCGAGAACTGCGGGCATACTGACGAGGGTCGTTATGAATCAGCGTGGGTCCGGCCGAGCCGGTTGTCTACTCGTTCTACTGGTTACGATTGTCTTCGTCTTCCTGTGCTCCAAGGTGGTTCCCGTCTATTTGGACAAATACGAGTTTGAGGATGACTTGGCTCGGTTGGCGGCCAAGGCTGGAGCGGCTGCGTGGGCGAACGACTTTTTGAAAATGCAGGTCATCGAAGCCGCTAGTGCCAAGGACTTCGTGATTGCCAAGGAGGACGACATCGAAGTCGACCGTGCCAGTCCCTACGGTGGAATCCCTCAGGTGAAAATCAAAATCGCTTACGAAAAGACCGTCGAACTGCCCGGGTACGAGTACACCTTCAGGTTCCATTCCGACGTCTCAAGCTTCGTGGGCTCCCTGTAAATTGTCCGGGCAAATCGTTTAAGATTAGTTCTTTAGTGCCGTGAGGCTCCGTGTGTCGGCTTTTTCCGGCACAGGACACGGAAAACCTCGGGCAGAAATCCCAAGAAAACAACGATGACTAGAACCTATCTGGTGACGGGTGGAGCGGGTTATATCGGGAGCCACACGGTCCGCACGCTCCGCGGTCAGGGCTTCCACCCGGTGACGGTGGACAACTTGAGTGAAGGGCATCGGGAGGCGGTGCTTGATGGAGCGCTGGAAAACGGAGACCTGGGCGACGAATCCTTCCTGGACGGTCTTTTTGCACGGTACCAATTTGAAGGTGTGGTCCACTTCGCCAGCCGCTGCTATGTCGGCGAGTCTGTCGAGAATCCTCGTCTCTACTATGAGCAGAACGTCGGGAATGCCCTGACGCTGCTTCGCGTGATGCTTCGTCACGGTGTGCGTCAGTTTGTGCTGTCGTCGAGCTGTGCGACTTACGGAGACCCGATCCGGGTCCCGATCGACGAGACGCACCCGCAGGACCCGGTCAATCCCTACGGCGAGACCAAGTTCTTCATTGAGCGCATCCTCCGCCAGTACGATCGCGCGTACGGGCTGAGGTTTGTCGCCTTGCGCTACTTCAATGCGGCCGGCGCCAGCCTGGACGGCCAACTGGGGGAGTCACACGACCCGGAATCTCATCTGATCCCTCGTATCCTCGGCGTTGCGAGGCAGGGCGGCGGCGAAGTGCAGATTTTCGGGGACGACTATCCGACGCCCGACGGCACGTGTATTCGCGATTACATCCACGTGCTCGATTTGGCGTCTGCTCACGTAGCCGCCTTGGGGTGGCTGGGCCAGGGTCGGCCGAGCGAGTTCTTCAACATCGGAACGGGGCACGGTTATTCGGTCAAGCAGGTTATTGAAGCGGCAAGAAGAGCGACCGGCGCGCCCATTCCAGCGCGCGTGTTTCCCCGGCGTGCCGGCGATCCTCCGGCCCTCGTTGCCGATGCCGGGAAAGCAGCCCGGCTGCTCGACTGGCGGCCGCAGCATTCAGACCTCGAAACGATCATGCAGACGGCCTGGAACTGGGAAAAGAACAGAAGGTACTGACTATGCGGATTCTGATCACGGGCGGCGCGGGCTTCATCGGAAGCCACTTGAGCCAGGCGCTTCTGGAGGCCGGTCATGAAATCATGTGCCTGGATAATCTGTTCTCCGGCTCCAAGAAGAACATCTACCCTCTGCTCGGCAACCCGCGCTTCGAGTTCATTCGTCACGATGTGACCCAGCCGATCCTGCTCGACACCGACCGGATCTACAACATGGCGTGCCCGGCATCGCCGGTCCACTACCAGGTGAACCCGGTCAAGACGGTGAAGACCAACGTCATGGGGACGATCAACATGCTCGGGATCGCCAAGCGGGTGAGGGCCCGGATTCTCCAGGCGAGTACCTCCGAAGTGTATGGCGACCCCCAGGAGCACCCGCAAACCGAGGAGTACTGGGGAAACGTGAATCCCATTGGGCCCCGCAGCTGCTATGACGAGGGCAAGCGGGTCGCCGAGACGCTGATGATGGACTACCATCGGCAGAACAGCGTTGACGTTCGCATCTGCCGGATCTTCAACACCTACGGTCCGAACATGTCACAACACGACGGGCGCGTGGTCAGCAATTTCATCGTCCAGGCTCTTTCCGGTTCCCCCTTGACGGTTTACGGAGAAGGGAATCAGACCCGGTCCTTCTGTTACGTTTCAGACTTGGTTCGCGGTCTGATCCTGCTCATGGAAACGCCTGGCATCACCGGGCCGGTCAACATGGGCAACCCGGTGGAGTTCACGATTCTGGAGTTGGCCGAGCTCGTTCGAGAGATGACCGGCGGCCGGTCCGAAATCAACTACGAGCCGTTGCCGCAGGACGACCCGTTCCGGCGGCGGCCGGACATCAGCCGCGCCATCAAACTCCTCGGATGGAAGCCGGAAGTCCAGCTGCGGGAAGGCCTGAAGAAGACCATCGATTATTTCGACGACCTGCTGCGGACAAGGTAAGCCCCCATATCGCCTGGGCCTGGCGAAAGTGCGCCTCCTCCATCTCTCGAATTCGATTGGGTACGAAGAAGCCTGCGCCCGAACCCTTGGTGAGCGGACTTGCGGACAGCATCCGCTACTTCCTGGATTCAGACATCTTGTACTACAGCAGTAACCAGAAGCTGACTGCGGTGAACATCGTCACGGGGCAGGAGTTGTGGAGCAGGCAGACAAGAGGGCTCGTTCAGCCGGTTATCGTCGGAGATGCTCTAATAGTAGCCACGCCGCAAGGCTCCATCTCCCGCTTGGCCCCGACGAACTGATCTCGTCACCCGAGCCTGAAACCAACGCAGTCTTTCGCCCCGTCCGGGGCTCACTCGTTTTTCGCCGAACTCACCCCGGGCTCCCTCGCCCCTTCGGGGCATAAGCGCTAACTTGTTTATAGGATAGAGGGGCCCCCAAAACCAACGGCGTGATCATTAAAAGCTTGGGCCAAGTCCCATAGCGCGACTGTGTCGGAAGGTCCTCGGGAGCGTGGAGCGTATGCTAAGGGGACGACGCGCTCGGGGTTCTCTGCGTTCTTCGTGCCTAACTAAAACGTTCGAGCCAGAAAAATACGAAAAATTCTTGATTTTTCCGATTCTTCCCGCGTTCAGCTTTTTGTTCGAACCCGTTTGCTTCGCTGGAAAGCGCTCGCGTGACTCTGACACGATTCGAACCCGCTTGCTTCGCTGGAAAGCGCTCGCGCGCGGCTCTGACACGACTCGGCGGTGCCCCACGCTCCCGAGGATTCATCCCTGAAAACCGTTTTCCTGTACACAAGTTAGCGCTTATGGGGCTTCGCCCCAGCCTAGCCTTAATCAGGCCGTTGGCCTTGAAAGCCAGCCCCTACTCGCCCCTGTTAGGTTAGTGCTTATGCCCCTCCGGGGCGTCGGTCACCCCGGGGCTACGCAGCTGTCGGCCCTCCGGGGCTGGGACTGCCTCGGTGGACCTCGGAAGTCCGGGATCTGCATCCGATCCTGTCTTCGCCCCCTCCCCGGCCCCCCTCCGCTGAATCCCGTGTGCTAACATTACATCTCGCACAACAAACCGAGGTTTGTTAAAATACGCGACCTTGGAGGCGGATAGTAGATGTTAGGCGTTTACATTCCGATCTTGATCTTTATTGTCGTAGCCGCTTTGATCCCCGTCCTGGCCCTGACGTTGGGCAGGCTGCTCCGGCCCTTCCGGCCGGATCAGAGCAAGCTCGGCCCTTACGAATGCGGCGTGGAGCCGGAGGGGGACGCGCGGGAGCGTTTCTCGGTCCGGTTCTACATCATCGCGATCCTGTTCGTCATTTTTGACGTCGAGACGATTTTCCTCTTTCCCTGGGCCGTGAATTACGATCGGCTGGCCCTGTTTGGCTTCATCGAGATGCTGGTCTTCCTCGGTATCCTGATCGTCGGGTATTTTTACGTGTGGAAGAAAGGAGCTCTTGAGTGGGTTTAGGGGAAAAAGACGCAGATCGGAACATCATCGTCACAACGGTCGATTCTGTTTTCAACTGGGCTCGCAAATCCTCCCTCTGGCCGATGACCTTCGGTCTGGCCTGTTGCGCCATCGAAATGATGGCGACCGGCGCTTCCCGGTTTGACCTGGATCGCTTCGGGTGCGGGATTTTTCGGCCCTCGCCGCGGCAGGCGGACCTGATCATCGTCTCCGGGACGGTAACTCTGAAAATGGCGGAGGCGATTCAGCGACTGTACGACCAAATGCCGGAACCCAAGTGGGTTATTGCGATGGGCGCGTGCGCCAGTGTGGGGGGACCGTTCGATACCTACTCGACGTTGCAGGGAGTCGACAAGATCATCCCGGTAGACGTCTACATCCCAGGTTGTCCTCCCCGGCCGGAGGCTCTTCTGTACGGACTCATGCGACTGCAGGACAAAATTGACCTGATGACCATCAGCAAGAAGAGCGCCGTGTCAGACCAGGGTGCAGCTTAGTTAGTCGTGCCCAGGGGGCCCCTCGTCGGGAGCCGCACAGCCACACTGAAATCCGTTGGCCCAATAAAACTGCAATGAACGAAGAAGATAAAAAGGACGGAAGTGCAGGCGGCGGAGGGCCGGATACGCCCCAGCCCGATCAGCCTGCTCAAAATAAACCCGACCCCGCGGATTCAGGCGGAGGAGTGACCAAGCCACCGGCGGGAGCGGCCAAACCCGAACAGACGCCTGCCGGCCAACCGGCCGACCTGTCTGCCCCTGCCAAGACGACAGCCACGGCGCCAGAGCAAACGCCGGGTTCTGTGCCTGCTGCTGGCGATGCAGCCGCCAAACCGAAAGCGCCGGTTGTCAAGAAGCCGGTCAAGAAGGTGCCGACATACGAGGACCTCGGGGACGATGCTCTCCTGCGAGACTTGCGCGATCAATTTGGACAGGCGGTAATCTCCGGTCAGTCTTTCCTTGGTCAGCAGATCTTCACGGTCGCCCCGGACGCTCTGACCGAGGTCATGATTTACCTGAAAGACACGCCGAAGTGGCACTTCGACTACCTGGTCGACCTCACGGCGCTCGATTATCTGGGCGACGCCGATCGCTTCTGCATGGTGTATCACCTGTACTCGCACTCGCTTGCCCGTTTGATTCGGGTGAAGTCGCGTTTCCGGGAAGAGGCGGTGGTCCCATCGATGTGCCCGGTGTGGCAGGCGGCCAACTGGATGGAACGTGAAGTGTACGACATGTTCGGGATTCACTTCCTCGGCCATCCCGACCTGAAGCGCATTTTCCTGCCCGACGATTGGCATGGCTACCCGCTCCGGAAAGATTACGACATCAAGTTGCAGGACCAGGAGTGGATCAGGAACCACCTTCGGATAAGAAAGATCCCAAGCTAGTCATGGACGAACGAACTATTCTTGATGCCCACGAGTTACAGATCAACATGGGCCCTCAGCACCCGGCGACACACGGGGTGCTGCAGGTCAAGTTGAAGCTCGACGGCGAACGGGTTCTCGATGCGGAATGCGTGGTGGGCTATCTCCACCGCGGTGTCGAGAAGATCAGTGAAAACAGGAACTACGTCAAGTGCGTGCCGTATTACGACCGCACCGATTACATCGCCGCCGTGTCCAACGTCTACGGATACATCCTGGGCGTCGAAAAGATGATGGAGATCGAGGTTCCGGAAAGAGCCCAGTACATCCGGATCATGATGACGGAGTTCAACCGTATCGCAAGTCATCTGTTGTGGCTCGCGACTCATGCGCTCGACATCGGTGCGCTCACCGTCTTCCTCTACTGCTTCCGGGAGCGCGAAGAGATCCTGAAGCTCTTTGAGGCGCTTTTCGGCGCTCGCCTGACGACTCACGCGTTCCGGATGGGCGGGCTGTGGATGGACCTGCCGGAAGGTTTCATCGATGAGGTCCGGAAGTTCATCGAGTACTTCCCGAAGAAGGTTGACGAATACGAGCAATTGCTCACTAACAACCGGATCTGGATCGACCGCACCAAAGGCGTCGGCGTGATCTCCGGTGAAGAGGCGATCGATTTCGGTTTGAGCGGCGGTGTCTTGCGCGGGAGCGGGGTCTACTACGATGTGCGCAAGCAGCGGCCCTACGGCGGCTATGAACAGTTTGAGTTCGACGTGCCGCTCGGGGAAAACGGTGACACCTACGACCGTTACCTGGTGCGCGTCGAGGAGATGCGGCAGAGCCGGCGGATCATTCAACAGGTGCTGGACCGCTTGCCCGGCGGCCCGATCCGCGGAAAGGTGCCCCGCGTGTTGAAACCCCCCGTGGGCGAATACTATTCGGGGATCGAGAGCCCGCGCGGGGAACTTGGTTACTACATCGTCAGCGACGGCTCGGCCGTGCCCTTCCGGGTTCGGATCAGGCCTCCCACGTTCATTAACCTGCAGGCGCTGCGACGCCTGGTTAAGGGCCTCCTCGTGGCGGATGTCGTGGCCGTGATCGGCACCCTGGACGTTGTGCTTGGAGAAATAGACCGGTGATGGAAACAGTGCTGACGTACGTCGTCATTCCGTTCATCAAGATCGGCATCGTGGCGGGAATGGTGTTGCTCGGGGTTGCCTATCTGACTTACATGGAGCGGAAACTCCTCGGCCATATCCAGGTTCGTTTGGGCCCGATGCGCGTTGGTTGGCATGGGCTGCTCCAGCCGATCGCCGATGGAATCAAGTTCGTCCTCAAAGAGGACATCCTTCCGCTGCGGGCGGACGCGCTGATTTTCACGATCGCGCCTCTCATCTCCTTTATCCCGGCCCTGCTGGTGTTCGCCGTCATACCGTTTGGCCCGCCGCAGGCTTTTGAAAACCTGCTCCGATGGGTGCTCCCGTTCTTCCTGTCTCAATCCGCGGTTGAGAACGTGGTCAGATCCACGGTGGCGACCGGAGGATTCGTTACCGACGTCAACATCGCGATCCTGCTCGTCCTGTCTGTGTCATCGGTCGGGATCCTCGGCATCATCCTCGGCGGCTGGGCCTCGAACAGCAAGTATCCGCTTCTGGGCGCGCTGCGCTCATCGGCCCAGATGGTCAGTTATGAAGTGGCACTGGGGTTCACGGTCCTGACTGTCCTCCTGATTCCCCAAACCCTGAGCCTGGTGGAGATCGTCCAGAAGCAACAACAGTCCGGGGTCTGGTATGTCTTCGTCCAGCCAGTGGCTTTCGTGCTCTTCTTCATTTGCGGCCTCGCCGAAACCAATCGCAACCCGTTCGATTTACCCGAGGCTGAAAGCGAACTGGTAGGAGGATTCCACACCGAGTACAGCGGCTTTCGGTTCGCTATCTACTTCCTGGCCGAATACACCAACATGATCACGATTTCCGCCATGGCGGTGACTCTGTTCTGGGGCGGGTGGCTTCGACCGTTCCCGAACGTCGCCTGGCTGGCGTTCCTTGACCTGATACCGGCATTCGTCTGGTTCCTCGCCAAGGTGTTTGTTTTTCTGTATATCTTCATCTGGATTCGGGGTACGCTGCCCCGCTTCCGGTTTGACCAATTGATGCAGTATGGCTGGAAGGTTTTCCTTCCGCTTGCGCTGGCGAATCTGATGGTGACGGCGGCCATATTGCTCCTGATTTAGAAGAGGAATGGTTGATTCGAATGATCAACTTTTTGCGTAAGATTCTTTTGATCGACATCCTGAAGGGACTGGCGCTGACCTTTCGGTATACCTATTCAAAGGTCTACACCGAGCAGTATCCGACGGAAAAGGTCAAACTTGCGGAACGTTATCGGGGCGCGCCGCGGCTGAACAACGACCCGGAAACCGGGGAGACGTTGTGTATCGCGTGCGATCTTTGCGCCGAGGTGTGTCCCGAGGACCTGATCGTCGTCGGCTCCGTGCGCGATCCCGAGAGCAAGAAGAAGGTGTTGACCCACTACACCTACGACACCTCCCGATGTCTGTTCTGCGGACTGTGCCAGGAGGTCTGCCCGACCAACGCGATCGAACTGACCCAGGATTTCGAACTGGCGACGTACGACCGCGAGAGCATGCTGTGGGACCGGACGCGGCTCGAAAAGGGCTGGCGGCGGATCGAGGACCACAAGGACTACAAGTAGACAATGGAAACCTATCTCTTCTACGCGCTCGCAGCCGTCATCGTCCTCTTCGCGGCGATGACAGTCTCTGCCCGCAACCCGGTCCGCAGCGCCGTCTACCTGATCTCGGCCCTGCTCGGGGTTGCGGGACTGTTTCTGCTGTTGGAAGCGGAGTTTCTCGCTGCGGTTCAAGTGCTGGTCTACGTGGGCGGAATCATGGTCCTGTTTTTATTCGTGATCATGCTGGTCAGCGTGCGTGACACCCTGCGCCAGGCATCCGTCAACCGGCAATGGAAGACCGCGATTATCGTCGGCATCGTTCTGACCGGCCAGTTGTTCTTCTTTCTGATCTACCGGCGCTCGCATATTCGAGATCGAGTCACCCGATCCCTCGGTGATCGCCCAATCCTCGACGATGAACACGGAATCAGTCGGGACGGTCCTGTACACCACATATCTCCTCCCGTTCGAGATCGCATCCGTGCTGTTGCTGGTCGCGATTGTCGGAGCGGTCGTTCTGGCAAAGAAGAATATCTGAGTGGAACTCGCGATGATTGGACCAACTCATTACCTCGTGTTGAGCAGCCTGGTTTTCATGATCGGCCTGATTGGTGTTCTGATGCGCCGGAACGTCATCATCATCATGATGTCGATCGAGTTGATGTTGAACTCGGTGAACATCAACCTGATCGCATTCTCCGATCAACTCCACAAAATAGGCGGGCAGGTGTTTGCCGTCTTCGTGATAACTGTGGCGGCAGCCGAAGCAGCCGTTGGGCTGGGGATAGTCATCTCATTGTTCCGAAACAAGGAAACGGTCAACGCGGACGAGATCGACTTGATGAAATGGTAGACGTGCGCCCGACTCCCTCTTCGGACTCTCCAGCAACGAAGATGGAGTTGCGACCCGCTTAATCGGACTAAATCAATGCTGACGTACATCTGGCTGATTCCTCTGCTGCCGTTCCTCGGGTTCGTGGTCAACGGGTTCGGCGGACTGCTGAAGCTTCGCCTGACCGGGACCAGGCTCTCGAAACCCTTTGTTTACTGGGTGGGATGCGGGAGCGTGTTCCTTGCCTTCCTGCTCTCGGTCGGGTGTTTCATCGAGCTCCTTCGGCGCGATGCGCACCACCGAATCGTCGAAGTAACCGTGTTCGAATGGATCCCCGGTCTCGCGTTCCAGACGGTTACGGCCGGGCTGGTCAAGCTGACGGTCAGCTGGGGAATGCAGCTCGATCCTCTGTCGGCGGTCATGATCCTGGTCGTGACCGGCGTCGGCTTCCTGATCCACGTCTACTCGATCGGGTACATGTACGAGGAGAGCGGGCTTCTACCGGTTCTTTGCCTACCTGAACCTGTTCATGTTCATGATGCTGACCCTGGTCCTCGCGAACAACTACCTGCTGATGTTCGTCGGCTGGGAGGGCGTGGGCCTCTGCTCCTATCTCCTGATCGGCTACTACACCGAAAAGAAGAGCGCCGGCGATGCCGCCAAGAAGGCCTTCGTCGTCAACCGGATCGGTGACTTCGGCTTCCTGATCGGCATGATGTTCCATGTTCACCTGGTTCGGGACCTTGGATTTCACGGAGGTTTTCGAGAAGGTCGTCGCGTTTTCGCCCGGCGCCGGAGGTCACCTGGGGCGTCCTCAGCTGGATCGCCATCCTCCTGTTTGTCGGCGCGACCGGAAAAAGCGCCCAGGTCCCGCTCTACGTCTGGCTGCCTGACGCCATGGAAGGCCCGACTCCGGTCAGCGCCCTGATCCACGCGGCCACCATGGTGACGGCGGGCGTCTACATGGTCGGCCGGTCCAGCGCCATCTACAGCCGGACCCCGGATGTCATGCTGATTGTGGCGGGCATCGGCATTTTCACGGCACTGGTCGCCGCCACGATCGCGCTGTTCCAGACGCGATATCAAGAAAGTCCTGGCTTACTCGACCGTCAGCCAGCTGGGTTACATGTTCACGGCGCTCGGTGTCGGAGCCGTCGCCGGCCGGGATCTTCCACCTGGCGACCCACGCGTTTTTCAAAGCTCTCCTGTTCCTTGGGTCGGGAAGCGTCATCCACGCGATGCACCACGAGCAGGACATGCGCAAGATGGGCGGCCTGAGGAAGTATCTGCCGATCACCTGCGGCGACCATGTGGGTCGGTACCCTGGCCATTGCCGGTGTTCCCGGGCTGGCCGGCTTCTTCTCCAAGGACGAGATCCTGTGGCGGGCATTCAGCAACCCGCAGGGCCGCACACTGATCTGGCTGGTCGGCGTCGCGGTTGCCGGAATGACCGCTTTCTACATGTTCCGGCTGATGTTCCTGACGTTCCACGGGAGTGAACGGATGGATGAGCACACCGCGCATCACGTTCACGAATCGCCGCGGGTCATGACGATCCCCCTGATCGTGCTGGCGGTCGGCTCGGCTCTGGCCGGATATCTGGGCCTTCCCGCCTGGCTGGGAACAAACGTCTTCGAGCATTTTCTGGAACCGGCCCTGGAGACGGCCGCAACCAGGCGCCGTAGCCCACGGTGCGGGCGGGCACGGGGTCACGCGGTTGAATTGATGGTGACGGCGGTTTCGATCTTCATTGCCGGCCTCGGCATTTTCCTGGCCTACTTCTTTTTCATCCGCCGTCAGGATTTGCCGGCCGGTCTGCTGGCCCGCTTCGGCGGAATTCATAAGATTGTCTATAGCAAGTACTACGTCGACGAAATCTACGACGCCCTTTTTGTCAACCGCACCAAGGACCTGGGGAACGGGTTATATGCGTTTGACCAGCGGGTCGTCGACGGCGTGGTCAACGGGAGCGCGGTCGCCACCAAGATCACCGCCTGGCTTTCGGGCCAGGCGGATATTCACATCGTCGATCGACTGGTGAACCTCGTTGCCGAGTTCATGAGCTTCTGCGAGTGCAACCATCCGGAAGTTGCAGACCGGGCTGGTCCAGCGCTACGCGCTGTTCTTCGTCCTCGGAATCATCCTTGTCATCGGCTTTTACCTGTACATGGGAGCTGTAAGCCATGGACTTTTTCATGAAGAATATTCTTCTTCTGGTCTGCTTTCTTCCCCTTGGTTGGGGTCGCTGCTGATCCTGCTGTGGCCAAAAGGGGAACAGAGCGACAACTCGATCAAGTGGATCGCTAACATCGTCGCGTTGGTCGATTTCCTGATCTCCATCCCGCTGATCACTGTACTTCAACGATTCCGCGTTACATCGCGGAGACGGGCATGCGCTATGTCGTCCGTGCAAACTGGATCGACTCGATCGGGGCGCAGTTCTACATGGGGATCGACGGCATCAGCCTGCTGCTGATCCTGCTGACGACGCTGCTCGGGACGATCTCGATCCTCTCTTCCTGGACGGCCATCAAGGAGCGGGTTCGGGAATACTACGTCTTCTTCCTGCTCCTGCAGGTCGGCATGCTGGGCGTGTTCATGTCGCTGGATTTCTTCCTGTTCTACGTCTTCTGGGAAGTGATGCTGGTTCCGATGTACTTCCTGATCGGCGTATGGGGCGGCCCCAGGAAGCTGTACGCGGCTATCAAGTTCTTCCTGTACACGCTGGTCGGCTCGGTGCTCATGCTGCTCGGCATCCTGGCCATGTACTTCTATCAGCACCAGGTCACCGGTGTCTAGTCCTTCGACATCCTGGCTTTCCAGCAGCTTGGATTCCCCGGCGGATCTGCAGTACTGGGTTTTCCTGGCCTTCTTTGTCGGCTTTGCCATCAAAGTGCCGATGTTCCCGTTCCACACCTGGCTGCCCGACGCCCACGTCGAGGCGCCCACGGCCGGATCCGTCATCCTGGCCGGCGTTCTGCTGAAGATGGGGACGTACGGTTTCGTGCGATTCTGCCTGCCGATGCTCCCGGAGGCCACCATGCATTTCCTGCCCTGCTGCTGATCCTTTCCGTCATCGGGATCATCTACGGCGCTCTGGTCGCCATGATGCAGAAGGACATGAAGAAGCTGGTCGCCTACTCCTCGGTCAGCCACCTCGGCTTCTGCATGCTGGGAGTCTTCATCGCCACTCCGGTGGCGCTGCAGGGCGGCATCCTGCAGATGATCAACCACGGAATCTCGACCGGCGCGCTCTTCTTGATCGTCGGGATCATTTACGAGCGGCGCCATACGCGCATGATCGCCGATTATGGCGGGCTGTGCCACGTCATGCCGGTCTATGCGACGGTCTTCCTGATCATGACGCTCTCCTCGATCGGAATGCCGGTCCTGAACGGATTCATCGGCGAATTCATGATTCTCCAGGGAGTCTTCGCGGATCCCACGTATCGCCTCTGGGCGATCTTCGGCGCCACCGGTATCGTGCTGGGCGCCGCCTACATGCTCTGGCTCTACCAGCGAGTCATGTTCGGCAAGCTCGAAAACCCCGAGAACCAGAAGCTGCCGGACCTCAACTGGCGCGAGATCGCCACTTTCGTGCCGCTGATCATCCTGGCCTTCTGGATCGGTGTCTATCCGAAAACCTTCCTTCAATACCTCGATGGGCCGGTCAATCAGCTGGTGGAGAAGGTTCGGCCGGGCGAATTCCAAGCCATCCCTTTGCGCGCGGACCTGAAGGAGTAGTGTATGGTGGAGACGGCTCAGATTAGTGACCTGCTCGGCTTCTTCCGGGATAACCTGACGGCGATCGGACCGCAGCTCCAGCTCGTCTGCTGGGGCCTCGGAATCCTCTTCGCCGATTTCCTCTTTCCCGATTACCGGATCAAGGGGAAACTGGGAGGCATCACCTTCGCATTCCACGGGAAGCAGATGGCGGCGCTGTTCGCGCTTCTCGGCCTGACGATGTCCTCGATTCACCTGTACCTGTTGCGGAGCGGCGAGCGGCCGGCCTTCTTCGACATGATCACGCTCGATCCGTTTGCGCTGTACTTCAACGTGCTGTTTCTGACGGCCGGCTTCATCGCGGTCTTCATTTCCTATAACTACCTGGATGTCGAGAAGGAACAACATGCGGAGTATTACGCGCTGATCCTCTTCGCGATCTCGGGCATGATGTTCATGGCCGGCGCCACCGACCTGATCACGGTCTTTGTCGCCCTCGAGTTGATGTCGATCTCGATTTATGTCCTGGTTGGCTTTCTGCGTTTTCAGCGACGCTCCAACGAGGCGGCCATGAAGTACTTCCTGCTCGGCTCCTTCTCGACAGCGGTCCTGCTTTACGGCATGTCCCTGCTCTACGGTTTGTCCGGGACCACGAACTTCAACCGGATTGGAGCCGAAATCGCCACCAGCGGGAATAATGCACTGGTGACGATCGCGATGATCATGATCCTGGCCGGTCTCTGCTTCAAAATTGCCGCCGCCCCGTTTCACATGTGGGCGCCCGATGCGTATGAAGGGGCTCCGACGGCGATAACCGCCTTCATGTCCGTTGCCGTCAAGGCAGCCGCCTTCGCGGTCTTCTTTCGATTTTTCGGAATCGTCTTTGCCCAAGTTCGTGACATCTACATCCCGATTCTCGCCGTAATCTCGATCGTCACGATGACCTGGGGGAACATCTCGCGCGCTCACCCAGCAGAACGTCAAGCGGATGCTCGCCTACTCGAGCATCTCCCACGCGGGTTTCGTCCTGATGGGACTGGTGGCCGGGACTGAATACGGGGTGGCGGCGTCGGCCGTTTACCTGCTCGCCTACACCTTCATGAACCTCGGTATCTGGACGGTGGTGATCCTGCTGCGCCGGGAAGATATCGCCGGGGAGCAGGTCGACGACTTCAACGGGCTCTTCTTCAAACGGCCCTGGGTCGGCGTCCTGATGCTCATCTTCCTGCTGTCACTGGCCGGAATCCCGCCCCTGTCCGGATTCATCGCCAAGTATTTCGTCTTTTCGGCGATCATCCAGGTCGCGCTCACGCCGGGCGCATCCCTTTGCCTTGCTGATGGCCATCGTCGCGATCGTCGGCGCCCTGAACGCGGTGATCTCGCTCTACTACTACTTCAGGATCGTTGTGGCGATGTTCATGCGGAAGGACTTCGTACCGGCGCCGTTGAGCTTTTCGACCGGTATCGGCGTCGCGCTCGCCATCACCAGCTTTTTCACCGTCCTGATCGGTGTTTATCCGGAGCCTTTTGTTCGCCTCGCCCGCATGGCCAGCATGGGCCTGATCTAGAGAAAATAAAGCGCGTGCGCACGAGGACGTCGATCCGTTGCATGTGAACCGGCAAGAGTCACACCGGGAGGAGTGTACGTGGCCTTTCTTGGGCGCCGGACCGGTCGAGCGGTCAGAGCGCGCGAGCGCCTTCCAGCGAAGCAAGCGGGTTGTAACCGTAGGCAGATCGCATGCCCTTTTGCAGGGTCAGCGCAGAGGGACGTGCGATCAGCTCACTGTTACAACCCGCTTGCTTCGCTGGAAGGCGCTCGCGCGCGGCTCCGACAATACTCGGTTCCGGTCGACTCTGCCAGAGCGGGCGTGGGGAAAACGGGTTAGTCAAAGGCTGTTTACACGCAAGTTAACATTTTCAACACCCTCGACTGCGTTCTCGGCCACTTCAGCCAAACGCCCTACCCGTCTCTCTGATACGCTGGACAAGAACCAATGGAAGCCAACGCCGGGCGCCGACGGACTTATCTTCTGCTGGCTCGCTACACCTCGATTATTTTCCTTCTGCCCTCAACGGTACTCGGAGGATACTTTCTGGGTCGCTGGCTGGACGGAAAGCTGGAGACCTATCCCTGGTTGACGCTGGTGCTTGTCCTGACGGGCACGGTTGCCGGTTTCGTCGAAGTGTTTCGGCTCCTGATGCGCAAATGATGACGAGAATCTACAGAAACGCCATTCTGCTGCTGATCTTTCCGATCCTCGGGGCACTGATTGCTTTTGGATGGCAGATTGCCGCCTCCGTTCTGATCGGCGGGCTGCTGGCAATGCTGAACTTTCACTGGCTGACGGCCGGGGTGGACCTCCTCCTCAAAACCGGCGACAAGCGCCGGGTGGGGTCAGTTGTAGCCAAGTATCTGGCTCGGCTGGTGTTGATATTCGTGGCCCTGTTTGCTATCATCCATTTTTCATTTTTGGACCTTTTGGGAGCCCTAGTGGGGCTCTCCGTGTTTGTCCTGTCGGGAATGCTTGAGGCCGTGATTCTGTTGTTCAAGGGTCAAGCTGGAGTCCGCTGATCATGGAGCACCACGAGTTTTTCGTAGCTACTCTATTCAACCGCTACATCGCGAACCCGATCGCCGGGCTTCTCGGCTTTCATGTTGGCCATGATGTTCTTCCCGCTCATGTCGTGATGATCATCCTGGTCGCCCTGGGGCTTATCCTGGTGTCCCTGCTCATCCGGCGTCGGTTGAGTGTCGACAACCCGGGTCCCGCGCAGCAGTTCCTGGAACTGGTTTTCGAAGGAGTTCTCGGCTTCATGAAGGACATCATTGGTCCGAACGCCCGGCGCTTCTTTCCCCTGATCGGCTCGCTTTTCTTGTACATCTGGGCCAGTAATCTGATCGGTCTGGTCCCCGGTTTCATGTCTCCCACCAGCAATATCAACGTGACTGCCGGTAGCGCCGTTATCGTCTTTCTTTATTACAACTACCAGGGTTTCAAGGCTCACGGCTTCGTGAAGTACATGGCTCACTTTGCGGGGCCGTCGCTGGTGATTGCTCCGCTGCTGTTTGTCATCGAGATCATCAGTCACCTGGCCCGGCCTTTTTCGTTGTCAGTCCGTCTTTTCGGCAATATTTTCGCCGAGGAACTGATCATCGGGAGCCTCAACAACATCTTCCCGTTCCTCATTTCATTGCCTGTCATGGCGCTGGGGCTGTTCGCCAGCACCGTTCAGGCGTTCATTTTCATCGTGCTTACCATGGTCTACATCGGCGGTGCGGTCGAACACGCACACGAAGAGGAGGACCATTCAGCCCCGGACGAAGTGCATCACACGCTCGAACCGACTGAGGGCTAGCAAGCGCTGCGATTCACAAAGGAGATTATGCGGATGAACAGAAAGTTTGGCGTAATTGCAATCATGGTCCTTATCGTCGGGTTGGCCGCTTTGCCGGTCTTTGCGCAGGAGGGCGGCGCCGCGCCGGCCGCCGCAAACTCGCTCCAGATTCACTGGCTGGCACTTGCCATGGCTGTCGCCGCGGCCGGATGCGGATACGCACAGAGCAAGGCTCTGACGGCAGGCTGCGAGGGCGTTTCCCGGAATCCCGGGATCGGCCGACACGGTTCGGTTTTTCATCATCCTCGGACTGGCATTTATTGAGTTCTTGGCCCTCTTGACTTTCGTCGTCGTGCTTTTCCTTTTGCCTGCCCGCTAGGCCACTTTTCTGGGCTGTCGAGGAGCCGGTCTCCGGCTCCTCGACGAACTTCCTGATCGCGGAGATCAAATAGCACCGTTTGGCCCCCTGGAGCGCGGACGTCTCGTCCGCACCGGTGCGGGCAAGATGCCCGCGCTCCGGAAGGCTAGCCCCGCGCCGAACCTCCCCACTTCGGCAAATTGCATTCGCAGTTAAATCCTGTGTTAAAATGTAGTTTGCCTGACGCCCCTCTCACGGGGATAAAATAAGAAAATCAAAGGGTTTCATCATGCCTCATCTTAAATTCATCATCGCCGGAGCTCTGATCATTGGCGCCATCTGCTACCTGATGTTCAGCGGAATCAACGATTCCATGGTCTACTACTACAGTGTTTCCGAATTGATGGCGGGCTCTTCCGATCTGAACGGCAAGGGAATCCGGGTGGCCGGCTACGTATCACCCGGCAGCATCACCCGAACTTCCGGCCAGCCGGAGGTCAAGTTTCTGGTCTTCGAAAAGCAATCGGATCGGACCGTTCCGGTCGTCTACCGGGGAATCATCCCGGACACCTTTAAGGACAATGCCGAGGTCGTAGTCGAAGGGACCTACCAGTCCTCCGAAGGTGTTTTCCACGCCAACACGCTGCTCGCCAAATGCCCTTCCAAGTACGAGTCTCAGGGTGACAAGCATCCTGCGAACGTAGCTATCGGAAAGGAAACGAAGTAAAACCCGATGATCGAGCTTGGCCAGTACAGCCTTGTCGCCGCCCTCGTTTTGTCTTTCTACGGTATGGGTGCCGGCGCATGGGGCGGGAGGAACCGTAATTTTGCGCTCATTCGGAGCGCCGAGAACGCGACAGTCGGCGCTTTCGCCATCGTGCTGACCGCGTCCGTCTGCCTCTGGTACCTGTTGCTCACCGATCAGTTCGTGGTGCAGTACGTCGCCCAGTACAGCACTGCGAAGATGCCGACCGTCTACAAGTTCACCGCGTTCTGGGGCGGTCAAAGCGGGAGTCTGCTGCTCTGGGCACTGGTGCTCAGCCTGTTCTCGTTCGTTGCGGTGGCGCAGAACCGCCGGCGGAATCGCGAGTTGATGCCATACGCGATCGCCGTCCTGATGGGGACACTGTCTTTTTTCATGGTTCTGCTCGTCTTTGTGACGAACCCGTTCAAACTGCTTCCCGGCATCCCGGCCGAGGGCCAGGGGCTCAACCCGCTCCTTCAGAACTACTACATGGTCATCCACCCGCCGATGCTTTACCTCGGCTACATCAGCCTGGCGCTTCCTTTTGCATTTGCCATGGGCGCTCTGATGAGCAGGCGGTTGGACACCTCCTGGATTCGGACAACCCGACGTTGGGCTCTGGTCAGTTGGGTCTTCCTCACTTTCGGGATAACTTTGGGCGCGATGTGGGCTTACGAAGAACTGGGCTGGGGCGGCTACTGGGCCTGGGACCCGGTCGAGAATGCCTCGTTCATGCCCTGGTTGATCGCCACCGCCTTCGTCCATTCGATCATGATCACCGAGAAGAAGGGGATGCTGAAGATCTGGAACTTCGTCCTGATCCTGCTCGCTTTCGAGCTCTCGATCTTCGGCACATTCGTCACCCGGAGCGGTGTCATTTCCTCGGTGCACTCTTTCGCGTTGTCGAACCTCGGCCCATTTTTCGTGATCTTCCTTGCCAGCAGCACGGTTTTCGGCCTCTTCTGGATCTTCTATCGATCGAAGGCGCTGAAGAGCGAACAGAAGATGACCTCCTTCCTATCGCGGGAAGCATCCTTCCTGCTCAACAACTGGCTGTTTCTGGCCATCTGCTTCGCCGTCTTCTGGGGAACGGTCTTCCCGATCCTCTCGGAGTGGGTGCAGGGAGAGAAGATCACGGTCTCGGCCCCTTTCTTCAACAAGGTGAACCTTCCCCTCGGGCTCGGCCTGCTCATTCTGACCGGCGTCTGCCCTCTGATCGCCTGGAGGAAGGCCTCGTTCAGGAATTTCCGGCGGAACTTCCTCTATCCGCTCGCCTCCGGCCTGGTCACCGGTTCGGTCGCCCTGCTCCTGGGCGTGCGTCAGCTGATTCCCCTGGTCTTCTTCTCCGCTTGCGGCTTCGTCATGGCGACGATCGTGTTCGAGTTCTACAAGGGAGCCCGGGCCCGGCAGGTGATCCGTCCGACAGGGTTTCTGACTGCTTTGAAGGACCTTACCCTGATGAATAAGCGCCGCTACGGCGGTTTCGCCATTCACGCGGGCGTGGTTTTGGTTTTCTTCGGCATCATCGCGAGTTCCTTTTTCCGGACCGAGGAAAACTTTACGGTTGCGAAGGGCGACGCCTTTTCGATTGGCGACTATACGTTGGTTTTCAAGGGCTTGAAGCAGCGGATGGATCCCGAGAAGGAGGCGGTCCTCGCCGAGATCGATGTCTTGAAGGATGGGCAGAAAATCGATGCCCTTAAACCCGAGAAGGACTTTCACCACAAGAGCGAACAGCCGATGACCGAAGTGGCCATCCGGGCGCGGCTGACGGAGGATCTGTACGTCGTGCTCGCAGGCTGGGACGACACCGGCAAGGCCTCCTTCCACGTCTTCGTTAATCCGATGGTGCAGTGGATCTGGATCGGCGTCATGATCATGGTGCTCGGCGGCATCTTCGTCCTATTCCCGGACACCCGGCCGGCTGCGGCAGCTGCCCGCCCGGTTGTCGAGGAGGCGAAGCATGAAGCAGCTTAGCCTGGCGCTCTTGCTGATCCTTGCCTCTGGCGCCCTGGCTGGTTCCCCTCCGGCGGAGAAAGTCGGGAAAGAGCGGGTCCTGGGGATCACCGGCAACCTGGTCTGCACCTGTGGGTGCGCCAACATCATTGTTCGGTACTGCGAATGCAGCCAGGCGGCCGACATGACCAAGGAAGTCGCTGCCATGGTCGCCGCCAATAAAAGCGACGCCGACATCTACAAAGTGTTCGAAAAGAAGTACGGCAAGAAAGTGCTCGGCGCGCCGAAACCCGAGGGTTTCAATGTGCTTGCCTGGGTCCTCCCTTTCCTGGGGCTGGCCCTCGGCGGCGTAATCGTGGCCGTTGTGGTCAGGCGGTTGCGCACACCGGTTCAGGAGCAAGGGCCCAGCCAAAGCAACGAACCGACCATCGACGACAAGTACCGCGAGTTGCTCGACAGAGAGCTCGAGGAATAGCGCCTTCTCTTTGACTATGTCATTATTGGTTGCCTCAGTACTCTTTATAGCGGCCGCGGTGTATGTGGCGTACCCGTTGCTGGCCGAATTGAGACCCGGGAACGTGGAAGAAGAGACCGAGTTGGATCGGCTGCTGAACGAAAAGGACGAAGTGGTGTCCAGTCTGAAGGACCTGGAGATGGACTACAGGATGGGCAAACTCACCTCGGGAGATTACAGTCAGCTGAAGCTCGACCTCGAAAGACGCGCGGCCCTTGTCTTTGAAAAGCTCGAGAAAAGCGGTCAGGTGGTCTGGGACTGAACCCGGTAAGCTCCAATGGCCAATCCATCGACCCCTTTGGTCCGGTTAAGCGGGCTCACCAAGAAGTTCGGTGCAGTCACTGCCGTCAGAAACCTCAACTTCCAGATCCACCAGGGTGATTTTGTCGCCATTTTTGGGCCCAACGGGGCAGGCAAGACGACCTTGCTCAAAATGGTCGCCGGCCTCACCTCGCCGACAAGCGGCGAGGTGACATTTGGAGGCGATCGTGCCGCAGCTGCTCGGGCGGAAACGGGCTATGTTTCCCATCAGACCCTCCTCTACAATGAGCTGACGGGACGGGAGAACCTCATTTTTTATGCCCGGCTCTACGGGCTGCCGAACGCCGCGGATCTGGCTGATTCCATGCTCGTCAGGGTCGGTCTCGCCGATGCGCGCCACCTCGTGGTTCGCGGGTTTTCGCGCGGGATGAAGCAGCGCCTGACGCTCGCTCGCGCTCTGCTGCACGAGCCTCGACTCCTGCTCCTGGACGAGCCGTATACCGGCCTGGATCAGCATGGCAGCCGGCTTCTAACGCGGCTGCTCGGGACACTGCGCGAGGAAAGACGCACGGTTCTCATGATTACTCACAACCTCGCCGAGGGTCTCGAGCTCTCGACCCGGGTCATGATCCTTCACCGGGGAAAGCTGGCGTACCAGGCCAGGCAGGAAGAACTGACGCGTTTGCAATTGGAGAACCTTTACTTTGAGATAGTGGAACGGTGAACAATCTCAAGCTCATCTGGTGGCTGGCTCTCAAAGATCTCAAGATCGAATACAGGTCCCGGCAGGCTTTTCTGACGACGCTGTTTTTCGCCGTGCTCATCCTGATCATCTTCAACTTCGCTTTCGATCCGGGCAGCAACGCCACTCGGGAGGCCTCGCCCGGCATTCTCTGGGTGGCCTTGCTTTTCCCGGGGATCATTCAACTGAATCGCTCGTTTCAAAGCGAGGTCGAAGAGGGAACGCTGCAGGGGATCGTTTTGTCACCGGTCGACCGCGGCGTCTTCTTTCTCGGCAAGTTCATGGCCAATTGGCTTTTCCTGGTGGCGATCGACTTGTTGATCCTGGCTGCGTTCATCGTGTTCTTCAACTTCACTCTCTCGGGCGGGTTGCTCTGGGTTTTGCTGCTGATGATCCTCGTTGGAATCGGGTTTACGGCTGTCGGAACGGTCTTCGCGGCGATGGTCAGCAACATCAGGATTCGGGAGGTTCTGCTTCCCATTTTACTTTTTCCGATCATCGTGCCTATAATTCTTGCCGCTGTAAACGGAACGCGTGAGGTGTTGATTCACAACGATTTCTCGACTCTGTTCCGTTGGATGCAGCTCTTAATTGCCTTCGACGTGATTTTCCTCGCCGCAGGTTTTCTGGTCTTCGATTATGTGGTTGGCGACTAACACTCGAACGCTCCGTTCGGCACGGACATCTGTCCGGCTGGTTGGCTGGCTTCTTGTCCCGCTTTATCTGCTGGGCGTTCTCGCTCTGTACACCGCGCTCATCTATGCCCCAACCGAACGGGTCATGGGTGAAGTGCAGCGGATCTTCTATTTTCATGTGGGATCCGCCTGGACCGCGTTCCTTGCGTTTTTCTTCGTATTCCTGGGCGGGGTCCTCTACCTCATCAAAAAGAACCTTTTCTGGGATTACCTGGCCGCCGCGTCCGCCGAGGTCGGTGTCGTCTTTACGACCATCGTCCTCGTCACCGGACCAATCTGGGCCAGGCCGGTATGGAATACCTGGTGGCCTTGGGGGGATCCAAGGGTCACGACCACGCTAGTCCTCTGGTTGATCTACGTCGCGTATCTGATCCTCAGGAGCAGCCTTGGCGAAGGCGAGAAGCGCGCCCGCTTCTCGGCTGTTTTCGGGATCATCGGATTCATCGACGTTCCCATCGTGTGGCTGTCAATCCGCTGGTGGCGGACCATTCACCCGGTGGTGATCACCAGGACCGGCGCCAACCTGGAACCGGAAATGTTCCAGGCGATGATGGTCTCAGTCGCCGCATTCACGGTCTTCTTCGTGGCCCTGACCTGTCTGCGACTGGCAATGCACCTCCACAACAGCGCTGCCGAGGAGATGGCTCAGGCAGTGCGCGAGAGGAGTGAATAGCCTATGAACGGCTATCTCTTTGCAGGCTACACAGTTATCTGGACGATCCTGCTGTTCTACCTCCTGTACCTGAACAAGAAACAGCGCGAAACCGGGGAGAAGCTGAAGGCGCTCTCCGAGGCGTTGCGGCAGGAGCACCTGGAGGAGTGAAGACCGGCGGAGCCGGCTGACGCGCTGACCAGCTGACCAGCTGACCTGCTGACCTGCTGACGCTTTTGCACTGGTCCGTCCCTCAGGTCACGAGCCCGACAAATTCATGCCCGCTCCTACGTAACTGTCTTGGTGATTCGCCCAGCCAGCCGTGGTCAGCCGGTTAGCCTCGGTCAGCTGGTCAGCCGGTTAGCCGGTCAGTCCTCAGTAGACAACCTTCTTCCGGTGCGTGACCTCGACTTTCGAGTCGCGTACTTCCATCCTGACCTCGTGCTCGGCAGGCTCCTTCTGGCGTTCCACGTAGAATCCCATCGTGTAGGTGTTTTCGAGCCTGGTTCTCAAATCGTCCATGAATTCCGAGATAAAGGCGTACTCGCCTGAAAGGTAGAGTTTCCCCGCCGTTTCCCCCACCAGGTTCTTGAAATAGAACGAGTTCATCTTCTCCTCGAACGACGACACCGAGGGTGGAATGCGCGGGGCGAAGGAAACAACGTAGAATTCGATGTCCGCTGCCCGGAGAACCTCCTGGTACTCCTGCATGTTACGGTAGGAATCGCGGTCGACCGTTGTCGTGATCAAGACCATCACTTTGCGCCTGTCCTGACGCTTCTGCAGCCTCTGGATTCCGAAGGCGAAGGCCTTGCTCACGCTGACGTCGTCATTGAAGATCTCCGAGAAGTTCGGTTGCATCCGATTGACCGCGTCCTCCAGGACCAGATCATCGTTAGTGAAATCCTGAAGAAGTCGCACCTCCCGGGAGAACTCCGCCAGCAGTACCTCTCCGCTCTTCACCAGTTGGAGAAAGTAATCGCCTGCCAACTGATAACGCACCTGGTCGATCTTGTTGATTTTGCCCCACTGGGGCATGCTCGCCGGGTGCTGGGCGGTCCGTGGACTGTTCTCCATCAGAAAAACAAAGGCCGACTCGACGTTCTTGTTTCCCAGATACGAGACCTTGGCAGGCTGGTTGTCCAGAAAAAGCTTCACCTCCTCAATCTTGACATCGCGGAGGTAGATCTTATTTTTGTTCTTGGCGGTAAAGGACAGGTACCTGGCCTCACGCTCGCCGGCTCCTGCCAGCGTGCTGCTGAACAGGAGAACCGCAGCCAGCAGGCCCAGGCCTTTTCGCATCGGACCATTATAGGGGAAGAGGGTCCCGCCGCGCCGGGAATAGAGGATAGGAACGAACAACAGGGCGCATCGGACCATCAGGATAGCTAGTCGTTCCCAAGAGGGCCTGTTCCTCCCATTTCGCCCACCTTGACAGTCCGACACTCAGATCTTATATTGGCCTTACGCTAAAGATAGCCAAACCCGGACTTATTCGGAGAATTTTTTAGGAGGACAGCTAATGGCAAAGATCATCGGAATTGACTTGGGGACGACCAACTCGGTTGTGGCGGTGATGGAAGGCGGAGAACCGACCGTGATCACCAACCCCGAGGGAAGCCGGCTGACGCCCTCTGTCGTTGCAATGACGCGCAGCGGGGAACGCCTGGTCGGTCAGGTGGCCAAACGGCAGGCCGTTACCAACCCTGAGAACACCGTCTATTCGATCAAACGATTTATGGGTCGCCGATACGAGGAAGTCGGAGAAGAGATCAAGATGGTGCCGTACAAGGTCGTACGAGCATCGAACGGCGACGCCTCTGTCGATATATCGGGCAAGGTGTACTCGCCGCCCGAGATTTCCGCGATGATTCTTCAGAAGCTCAGAAGCGCGGCCGAGGAGTACCTGGGAGAGAAAGTTAACCAGGCGGTCATCACGGTCCCTGCCTACTTCAACGATTCTCAGCGGCAGGCGACCAAAGATGCCGGCAAGATTGCCGGTCTCGAAGTGTTGCGGCTGGTCAACGAGCCGACGGCTGCAGCATTGGCCTACGGACTCGACAAGAAGAAAGACGAAACCATCGCGGTTTTCGACTTCGGCGGCGGAACTTTCGACATTTCGATCCTGGAAGTCGGAGAAGGTGTGGTCGAAGTCAAGTCGACCAACGGAGACACCCATCTGGGCGGCGACAACATCGACCAGCGATTGATCGACTGGATTGTCGAGGAGTTCAAGAAGGACCAGGGCATCGATCTGTCGAAGGACAAGATGGCGCTGCAGCGGCTGAAGGAAGCGGCTGAGAAGGCGAAGATGGAGCTCTCGACCGTTCAGGAGACGGACATCAATCTTCCGTTCATCACCGCCGATGCGAGCGGCCCCCGGCACCTGAACATGCAGCTGACCCGGGCGAAGTTCGAGCAGTTGGTCGAGGACATTCTCCAGAAGACGCTCGGCCCATGCCGGCAGGCTTTGAAGGACGCAGCGCTCGGTCCGGAAAGATCGACGAAGTCGTGCTGGTCGGCGGTTCGACCCGAATACCGCGAGTTCAGCAGTTGGTTCGCGAGCTTTTCAAGAAAGAGCCCCACAGGGGCGTGAACCCGGACGAAGTGGTGGCAGTCGGTGCGGCGGTCCAGGCCGGAGTTCTTGGCGGAGAGGTGAAGGACCTTCTGCTTGCTCGACGTCACTCCGCTGTCGCTTGGAATTGAGACGCTCGGCGGGGTCGTCCACGGTTCTGATCCAGCGCAACACGACCATCCCGACTCGCAAGAGTGAGACGTTTTCGACGGCAGCGGACAACCAGACTTCCGTCGAAATCCACGTTCTTCAGGGAGAGCGGCCGATGGCGCGGGACAACAAATCGCTTGGCAAGTTCCATCTGGTCGGGTTACCGCCTGCTCCGCGAGGCGTGCCGCAGATCGAGGTCACTTTCGATATCGATGCCAACGGGATCCTGAACGTCAACGCGAAGGACATGGGGACCGGCAAGGAGCAGAAGATCACGATCACCGGGTCGAGCGGCTTGAACGACAACGAGATCGAAAAGATGGTCAAGGATGCCGAGTCCCATTCGGACGAGGATAAGCGGCGCAAGGAAGAAATCGAGGCGCGAAACCGGGCTGACAATCTCGTCTACGGAACCGAGAAGCTCCTGCGCGAGAACCGGTCGAAAATCGGAGAGCAGGACGCGAAGAACATCGAGGACGCCATCGCCGACGTCAAGAAGGCGATGGAAGAAGGAGGCGTCGACCGGATCAATGGAGCAGTCGAGCGCCTCACCCAGGCTTCTCATCGCCTGGCTGAAGTGATGTACCAGTCGGCCGCGCAGAATCAGGGCGGGCAGCAGGGCGGCCCCCAGGGAGGCCCTGACCGGCGGCGGTCCGGAGTCCGGGCCGGCCGGAGGCGGTGATTCGAAGCAGGAAGATGTGATCGATGCCGAGTATGTCGACGTCGATGAGAAGAAGTAAGGATGGCGGACTGACAGCTGACAACTGACGACTGACAACTGACAGACTGACAGCAGTGACTGGTCAGGCTTTGTCACGAATGTCAAGCAGTCAGTTGTCAGTCGTCAGTCGTCAGTCGTCAGTCAGACAGAACATGGCACAGAGGGATTACTACGACGTCCTGGGCGTCGCGCAAGAACGCGTCCGAGGCGGACATCAAGAAAGCCTACCGGCGACTGGCGCGGAAGTATCATCCGGACATCAATCCGGGCGACAAGAAGGCCGAAGAGAATTTCAAGGAGTTGCAGGAGGCCTACGACGTCCTGAGTGACGCGGAGAAGCGCAAGATCTACGACCGAGTCGGATTCTACCGGGAGGGAGCGCCAGCCGGGGCCCGAAGGGCCCAGGCCCGCGGTTTCCAGGGGTTCGACTTCGATTTCGATGTCGCCGAGCCGGCACGCTGGTTCCGCAGGCGGCTCGCAGCTTCGGTGATATTTTCTCGGATCTCTTCGGAGGCGGACGGTCATCGCAGGCAGCAGGGCAACGCTGCCTCAGCCGGGCGGCGATCTGGAATTTCACGTTACAATTCCGTTCATGGACGCGATCAACGGCTCTCAAGCGACGATCAACGTCAGCCGTCGGGAATCATGCGGTCGCTGCGGGGGAACGGGATCGATTTCCGGAACCAAGACTGCAGACCTGTTCGGTGTGCGGCGGCCGGGGACAGGTCCAGCAAAGCCATGGGGCGATGCGTTTTGCAACGCCTTGCCCTCAGTGTGGAGGCTCCGGTCGCGTGCGGGCGGGCGACTGCCCGGTCTGCGGAGGGAGCGGAACCGTTCAGAAGGTCGAAAACCTGAACGTCCGAATACCGGCAGGGGTGAACAACGGGTCGCGGGTGCGGATCCCCGGGAAAGGGAATGCCGGGGAATACGGCGGTCCGCCCGGCGATTTGTACCTGGTGATCCATGTTCAGCCGCATCACTTCTTCGATCGCGAGGGAAATGACATTGCCTGCCGGGTCCCCCTGACCATTACCGAGGCGGCGTTGGGGTCGAAGATCGAGGTGCCCGACCATCGACGGTAAGGCTCTTCTGAAGATTCCTGCAGGCACCCAGAGCGGTCAGAAGTTCCGGTTGCGCGGCCGGGGTGCGCCCTCGGCCAAGGGAGGGTGCACGGGAGACCAGTTGGTCGAGGTTCGTGTGGTCCTTCCGCCGATCCGGGACGAAAGATCCAAGGAGATCCTGCGGGAATTCGCGAAGCTGAACCCGGAGAGATCCCAGAGCCGAATTGAAGGTTTAGAGCCACTGCGCACTGCCCGCTGCGCACTGACGCACTGCGCGCTACGCACTGCGCACCGAGGAGAGATTGCCACCCTCCAGTGGTATTCGGTGGTTCATGGTTCGGCTCGTTAGCAGGTCAGCAGTGCGCAGTATGCAGTGCGCAGTGCGCAGTATGCAGTGCGCAGTGGCATTTTTGAGGAGAACGACATGGGGCGGAGACAAGCCTGTTTCACCATCAGCGTGGTGGCGGAGATGTACGATATCCACCCGCAGACGCTCCGGATGTACGAGCGTGAGGGGCTGCTGAAGCCCTCCAGAACCGAGGGGAACACGCGTCTCTATACCGAGGCGGATCTGCAGCGGCTGGACACCATTGTGAACCTGACTCGCGAGCTGGGGTGAATCTGGCTGGTGTCGAAGTCATCCTGAATATGCGTGAAAAGATGGAGGCGATGCAGAGCGAGGTGGAGCAGCTGGTTCAGTTCCTTCAGCGGCAGTTCGACCTCGACCCGGAATTACTCTCGGAGCACATCAAGACGGCGCTGGTGCGGGTGCCGCCGAGCAAGCTGGTCCAGGTGGAACATCCCAAGGTTAGTGGGCGGGGGCGTTCACGGCAGGGATAGCCCGTTTCTCGGCCTGCCTGAGCTGGCGCCGCGCGGAGCTGTAAGTCGATCGCAGCAGCTTCTGGGCTCTTCTTCTGGTCGGTTTCCTGGGCTCGGATCTCCTGCTTGATCGATTCCATGATCGCTTCCAATTCGGGCAAGATTCTGGCTGTGACCGTCAAGTCGTAAGGGAGTCTCACCGAATCGAGTCCGAGCTCAGAGAAAAGGCTCAAGTACCTGGCCGTGACCGGTGTCCGGGCAGGTGATCCGTTTCTTGCCCGCTTTGACCTCATAGCCGAGAAGCGTGTAAATGATCTGCGGCTGGCACTTCCTCCCCCACAGGGAGATCGAGCGGTTTCTTTCGATCACCACTTCCTCGGCATAGATCTTCTTGAGCCGACGCACATTCATCGCTCGGCTGGGGTCAGGAATACTCATAGTTGGCACTCGTTAAGGGCGCGGATACTTTGAACGAAGATCCGCAGACTTGCAAGACTGTTTTGGCAGGCCGCGCGGTCCGCCAGGCATCAAGGCCAATTGCCCTTGGAATCCGTGCGTCAGCTGGTGACTCTGCTTGCACCTGCCCGCCCGCCGACCGACCCGAATGCGGGCCGAATTCAGGGCAGGGGCGGGTGGCGATTTGTGTTACGATAATCTCTTTTTTGAGACGGGAATCGAATGCTACTGGTCTTGCAGGACGGAGTCTGGGCGTTTCTGAAAGGAATCGTCACGTTCTTGTACAACTTCGCCCTGACACTGGGGGGCCCGGGCCTGTTTTTTATTGCCATCGCCGACTCGTCTTTCCTGTCGATCCCCGAAGGCAACGATCTGCTCATCGTCATTCTATCCACCGGTCAGTCCTGGGAGCGCATGGCCTATCTGGCGACCATGACCATTCTGGGATCGGTCACCGGCTGCCTGCTGCTCTTCACCGTGGGCAGGCGGGGCGGAGGATATCTGGGCAGGCGATTGAGCAGAAGAGGATGGGAGAGTTGGAGGTCGCTTACCGGAAGTGGGGCATTTGGAGCATCCTGATCCCGTCGCTTCTTCCGCCGCCGACTCCCTTTAAGATTTTCGTGCTCTGGGCCGGCATGTTCAAGGTTTCGTACTCCCGCTTTACCGTGGCAGTGCTTATCGGTCGCAGCATCCGCTATTTCATGTGGGGTATTCTAGCGGTTCTGTACGGCGAGACCGCACGGTACTTTCTGGAACACAACCTGAAGCTTGTCGGAGTAGTGCTGTTTATGCTCCTGATCACCGCGATCCTTACCTACACCCTGATCTGGTATAAAAGCCGAAGGAATCCGGGGCAGGAGAACATCGTATGAAGCATGGAATGTCCAGGCAGAAGCCGGTTGCGTCTGACTTTCTTTGCCATTGGCACTGATCTTGCTCGGCTCCGGGTGTGCGTCGATTGTGAAGGACAAGCAGAAAGTGACCGTTCCCGGCGAGCTACAAGATGGCCAAGACCGCAACCATGGACGAAGTGGTCAGCTTGGTGAATTCGAGATTCGCCGGGCTTACGTCACTGGTTGTTTCCCGATTCGAAGTCGAGTTTCAGGGAGGCTCGGCCGAGTTAGGTTTCATCGAGAAGTACCCGAAGGCGAAGGGTTACCTCGTCGCGCAGCGTCCGGACTCGGTTTACGTCAACATCCTGCATCCGCTCACCAGTTCCACCGTAGTGGCGATGGCGGCCAAAGGCGAGGACTTTCAGATCTGGTCCCCCCGCGACAACAAATTCCTGGTGGGGAAGACGAGTCTGAAAACCGACGAGACCAAGCCGCTCTTTAACGTCCGACCCCAGCATCTGCTCCAGGCCGTCCTTATCGATCCCATTGATCGAAACGACCCTCAAACAATTTGCTTCATGGAGGAAGCCCTCGACCCCAGCTTCAAGTACTATGTTCTGACGCTGGTCAGGCTGCGGCCCCAGGCTGATCCCTGCCTGACGCGCAAGATATGGGTCGAACGGAGTAAAATGGAAGTAGTCCGGCAGCAGTACTATGAGTGCGGAACCCTCCAGAGCGACATTCACTATGGGCCTCCGGTTCTGAACGGGGCAGTGACAGTTCCGGGGGAAATCAAGGTCGAGCGGATATCCGGAACACTACGTGATCAGGCTGAAACTACAGCCGGATGGGCTCGAGTTGAATCGGTCGATCAAAGACGACCGGTTTGAGATACCTCAGCCGCCAGGGGCGGAGCTCATCGAGGTGAATTCGAAAGGCGCCTAAGGCAACCGGTGACTTCATGTTTAAGCTGATTTATTCCAACTTGATCCATCGACCCACCCGAACCGGGGTCAGCGTCCTGGCGGTTTCGCTCGGGGTGGTCCTGATCCTGGTGAGCGTCGGGCTTTCCTATGGCCAGTTGAACGACCTGGCCGAAAGGATGCGGCGGGTAGGCGGGGACTTCATGTTCCAGCCATCCGGGGCGTCTTTCTTCTTCGGCCTGGATAGCGGGACCTTGCCGATCAAGATCGTCGACCTGATCAGGAAAGTCGATGGGGTCGAGGAAGCAACCCCGGTCCTGACCAAGTTCATCAGCGACAAGTGGAAGGTGATCTACGGAATCGACAAACAGAGCTTCACTCGAGTGAACCGCGACCTGCGCTTCGTTGCAGGTCGCCAGTTCGAAGGGCCCGACGAGGCGATTATCGACACGAACTACGCCCGATCGTCCAACCTTCAAAGTCGGCGATAAACTCGATCTTCTCGGTCACTCTTTCCTGATAACGTGGCATCTATGAGGAAGGAACGGCATCGCGGGCGATGGTGCCGCTCGAGACTCTTCAGACCCTGAACGGTACGCCGGGACAAAGTGACGCATCTTCTTTATCCGGCGAAAAGAAAGTGTTTCGACGGATGTCGTGTATGAACGATTGAAGCAGCGGTTTCGGGATTATACAATAACCCGGACAGATCGGCTTGCACGAGGTCATGCCGGCCGCGACGCCCGTATTCAAGCCGTTTGTGACCGCGATCGTTTGCATTTCGGCAGCGATCAGTTTTCTGATCATTTTGCTCTCCATGTATAGTACGATCACGGAGCGGACGAGAGAGATCGGAATCTTGAAATCCCTGGGCGCTTCACGATCCTACATCATCAACCTTGTGCTTCGTGAATCCCTGCTGATCTGCTGGGGCGGGATATTGCTTGGGTTCGGTTTGACTTTCGTCGCGATTAAACTCATTTTAGTGGCTTTTCCGAGCATGCCGGTCACCATTACGCTGTTCTGGCGTTTCATGGCGGCGCTCATGGCGTTTGCGGGGGGAGTGCTCGGTGCTCTTTATCCCGCCGTGAAGGCGGCCCAGTTAGATCCCGTGAGAGCGTTGGGGTATGAGTAAGACACTAGATATCGCTCAGAAGAAGGACCTGGTAGTCGTCGAAGACCTCCAGATGGTCTACCGCGTCGGCAAGGTTGAGGTTCCCGCCCTTCGGGGAGTCAGCCTCAACATCAAGGCCGGTGAGTTTGTGGCGATCATGGGCCCAAGCGGTTGCGGGAAGTCCACCTTGCTGCACCTGCTCGGCGGATTGCTCAAACCGACCTACGGTCGAATTTACATTGAAGGAACGGACATCAGCGCAATCGGCGACGGTCAGCGGACCGAGATCAGGCGCCGGAAGATGGGCTTTGTCTTCCAGCGGTTCAATCTGCTTCCGACCTTGACGGCCGCGGACAATATCGAGCTGGCGCGCCGGATACACGGGATAAACGGAAATCAGGACCAGAGTACGGAACAGATGCTCCGGATGCTCGGGCTCGAAGACAAGATGCACCACAAGCCCTCGGAGCTCTCCGGCGGGGAGCAGCAGCGGGTGGCCATCGCTCGCGCGGTCGTCAACCGGCCGTCCTTGCTCCTGGCCGACGAGCCGACCGGGAACCTGGATTCCGATAATTCTCAGATGGTCCTGCAGATGCTCAAGGAGCTGAACCTGCGTTACAAGCAGACGATTATCATGATCACCCACGATTCCGAGGCCGCGTCCACAGCCAGCCGGATCGTGGAGATGCGGGACGGGCGGATTCTGAACCGGGTGCAGAACCTGTTCTACGCAGTGGAGCAAAAACGGGTCTGAGATGAGAAGGATCTTTCGGGCGATCGCGAACGTGATCTTCTGGACCTACAGCCGCGGGTTCATGGCAGTACGACCTGCTGTGCGCCACTGATCCTTGCCTTCATCTTCCTGACGCCCAAGGACTACTTCGTCAAACCGCCGTTCTACACCGACCAGCAGCCAAAGAAGATCGAGCAGAAGGCCCGCCAAGGCGGAAGGCAGAGCAGGCTCGAATCAACGCGGAGTAGCTCTTGCTCCTCCTTACCCGCAACTCTGCACACCTCACCACACTCTATTCATACATGAAGAAGCGCGCTATCATCTCTGGCACTCGTGTTTCTCGCGGTTCTACCTGGATCCCGCAGGCGATTGACCTGCGAGCGCAGGCCAGTCACTTACGCTCGAGCAGGTGCTGGCCAGGATGGAGCAGAAAGGCGCGGGTTTGAATACCCTGACCGCCTCCATCAGCCAGAAGAAATGGACCGACATCCTCGAGGAGTTCGATACAGGGGAGAAGGGCCGGCTCTCATTTCTGAAGAAGAACGGCAAGGTCTTCCTGCGGCGGGACATCACCCAGCCCCAGGAAAGCAACCTGGTCATCAGCGACGGGAAAGTCATCTTTTACCAGCCGCGGATCAAGCAGGCGCAGCGCTACAATCTGGGTCAGAACAAGGATAAGGCGGAGTTTCTGCTGCTCGGTTTTGGTTCTAACCGGGCGGCCATGAAGGAAGCCTACAATATCCGGCTGATCGGCCAGGAGAAGATCGGCAACCGCAGTACTTACCTGCTGGAGTTGTCGCCCAAATCCCAGAAAGTCTCGGCGTTTTTCTCCCAGATTGTGCTTTGGGTCGACTCGGAACGCTGGATCCCGATCCGGCAGAAACTGGTGGAGCCCAACCGGGACTACCAGTTGATCGATTTTGACGAGGTGCAGCTGAACGCTCCCGTGAAGGAAGCGACCTTCGATCTCAAACTGCCGAAAGGCGTGAGCGTGGTCGGGTAGGAAAAGGCAAAAGAACGGGTATCCACGAAGAAAACACGAAGGAGCCTCCGGATACCGGTTCTCGCTAGACTGGCGATGCTCGCGGTCGAGCTGTTCGATTGCTCTTTTTTCGCCTTTTCGTTCCCCCGGATCACGGACCGCGTGTAGAGAATCCGGTGAATCACCGTCCAGTTTGCCAAGACGGCGATCACCCAGAGAACCGGGTCCATGAAATAGAATGCGCCGATGATCAGGAGGACGATTCGCTCCGGTCGCTCCAGGAAGCCAACCTTGCACTTCGGGATCAGGCACTCGGCCCGGGCTCTCGCATAGCTGGTCAGAACCGATCCCATCATGACGATTCCCACCAGGACCACGTAATTCATCCGGTCCTGCCGGCCGTACTAAATGATCAAGCCAAGGTACAGGATCAGGTCCGAATACCGGTCCATGATGGAGTCGAAAAAAGCGCCGAACGGAGTGACCGCATTCATGCTTCGGGCGACCATTCCGTCGACCATGTCGCACAAGCCCGGTGATGATGAGCAGAACACCGGCCAGGCGGAAGTTGCCGGTGGAGAAAACGAAGGCGGTGACGATGCTCATCAGGAACCCGAGGAACGTCAGATGGTTCGGGTTGACGTGGAAAACGCCCGAGCGCCCTGACGATGCCCCGGAGTATGACTTGGCCGCCCGCCCCGATCTTGTCCGATATCATGCGCCTACTTTCGTTAACTAGCCCCGCTCTCCGCCGCCCGCCCGAAACGAGCGGCGACCGAGGACGGACACGGTAGCTGAAGAAGTTAAAAGATTTCGAATTTGATGGTCAAGAACTTCCTCGGATTCTGGCGGAAATCGTAGATCAGCTTGACCACCTCGGACGAGACTTTGTTCATGTTCTGATAGAGCTCTTCGTCCTTGGCGAGTTTCCCGAGGGTTCCCTTTCCCTGTTCGACATCCTTCATGAATCCGTTGAGCTGGTTCAGGGAAGCCCGCAGATCCTGATACAGCTTATCGTCCGTCGAGAGTTGCCCGAGAGTCCCCTGTCCGACTGCATCCGCTTGGTGATCTGATCGATATTCGACATCACGTCGTTGCTTCTCTGATACAAGGCCGGGTCATTGACCAGCTTGCCGAGGGTGCCTTCCCCGCTCTCGACCTTGGCCATGAGCGCTTCCAGCCGGCCGGTCGCGGCGTTGATGCGATCGTAGATCTCGCGCTCCTGAATGAGGCGCGGCACGGTGCCCGGGCCCTTGGTAATCTGTTCCATCGCACTGGTGGCACGGTCTACCGCTTCACGCGCGCCGACGACGGCCTGGTTCAGATTGTTGTAAAAAGTGGGGTCGCTGAAAAACTTCCCGACCGAACCCTGGCCTTCCTCAAACTGGCCCATGATGTCCTGGAGCTTCCCAGAGAGGGTCTGAAAGTTGGCGAGAATATCATTGGCGCCGGTCATCAGTTCCTGGAAGCCTGCCTGTCGCTCTCCCGTTATCAGAACCAGCTTCCTCGTTTCGGATCCCCCACCATGTTTCTACTTTCTCGGTGACGACCGGGCGGAGGCTGCGATGTGCGGCCGAGCGAGATATCGATGTACTTGTCACCCAGAAGACCCACCGAGCCGAGCGAGATGTTGCTGTCCGCCCGGATCCATTGCTGGTACTCGGACTTGATCTGCAGATACACCTCGATGTTCTGGATGTTTGCCCGGGCTCTGCTGATCTCTTCCCGATAGTCGTCGATCGCGTCGGTCTGGTCCTCGATCTCGTTCTCCACATCTTTGACCTGGTCGCCCACCGTCCGGGTGACGGAGGACTGTCTCGCCTCGCGACTGCACGGCTGCCTGGTAGTCGGCCCTCAGGTTGACCAACCGCTGGCGCAGTGAAGCGATCTGGGTCTGCAGTTGCTCGCTCTTGGCTGATCCGATCGGCTATCAATTGCACCGCCTGCTGGTTAGTGGCGGTGGGTGGGATCACGCCAGGCCGCGTGATCTTGACCTCGCTGACATTACCGATTTCGACACCGCCGAGTAGAACGATGTCTCCGGCTTTCAGTCCGGAAACGGTGTTCAGGTAGGTCTTCGCTTCAAACGTATCTTCGAGAAGGCCGACCTGGGTGCCGATCGTGAAAATCGCGACCGCGAGAATAATGCAGGCGACAACAACGAAGATCCCGACTTTGAGCTCCGAAAGCGAGATCTTCTTGCTCTTGGTGTCCATTCTGATCCCTTTAGTGACCCAATGAATAAAGAAGCGGGAACTAGGTCACGAATTCCCTGATGTACTCATCCTGTTCGGTCTTCAGCACCTCGTCGGTGCCTTCGAACAACGTCCGGCCGTCCTTCAGCATGACGAAGCGAGTGTTGACCAGACAGAATTCGTCCCCCTCGGGCCGGAATTCGACCTTTCCGCCCTCCCCGGCCACTGCCAGTTCGCTCGCCAAGGTCGTGGCAGCCGACAGGTCGTGAGTCACGAAGATCGACGAGACATTTCTCAGGTCCCTCGAGTGTATGACCAGTTCGCAGATCGTCCGGCTGGTGATTGGATCCAGCCCGGCAGTCGGCTCATCGTAAAGCAGGATGCTCGGATTGCCGACGACAGCGCGGGCAATCGCCACCCGCCGCCTCATGCCTCCCGAGAGCTCTGAAGGCATCTTGTCTACCGCGTGGGCAAGGCCGACGAAGCCGAGCAGTCGCATCACTGTCTCTTCAATCTCCTCTTCGGTCGCGCTGCTTTCCTCGAGCAGTCTGTAGGCCACGTTCTCGCCCACCGTCAGGGAATCGAAAAGCGCGCCCTCCTGGAAAACCATTCCGATCTCGCGCCGAAGTCCCATCAATTCGTCTTCGGTGCTCCGGCCGATATCCTGGCCGTTGACGCAATACCTTACCGCTGTCGGGTTTCACGAGCCCGAGGACCATCTTCAGGATTGTCGATTTCCCCGACCCGCTGCCTCCAAGGATGATCTTCATCTCCCCCTGGCGGACCACCATGTTGAAGTTCTTCAAGCACCGTCTGGCCATCATAGGACTTGGAGACATTATCGAACTCAATCGCGATCAATCTTCAACTCCAGCATGATCTTGCTCAAGAAGAAATCGGCTACGATGACCAGTATGGAGGCGGTGACGACCGACTGAGTCGTGGCTCTGACCGACTCCCCGTGTTCCGCCTCGGGTCCGCAAGCCGAAGTAGCAGCCGACCATACCGACGATGAAGCCGAAAAAAATCGGCTTGACCAGTCCTTCCAGGGCGTTGTTGTAGTCGATCGAACGCAGCGCCGTGCTCCAGTAGAGAGCCGAGTTGAGCCGGAGCGCATAGAGCGACACCAGCCAGCCGCCGATCAGACCGAACAGATCGGCGACCACGGTCAGCAGCGGGACCATGGTGGTGCAGGCGACGATCCGGGGCGTGACCAGTTTCTTGGTCGGATCCGTTCCGAGCGCCCGCATGGCGTCAATCTGCTCGGTGACCACCATCGATCCGAGTTCCGATGCTATCCCCGAACCGACTCGTCCTGCGATCATCAGGGCGGTCAGAACGGGCCCGAGTTCCTTGATCAGTGACAAAGAGACCAGTTGGCCGGTCAGATGAACGGCTCCGAACGCCTTGAGCGACTTGGAGGTCTGCAGGGCCAGAACGCCGCCGGTGAAGAAGCCGGTCAGCACGACGATCAGCAGCGATCCGACACCCATGATGTCCATCTGGACCAGGGTGTCCGCCAGGTAGCGCGGCTTGCGGAAGAGATTGCCGATCGCCTGCACCGAGAGCAAACTGAATTCCTGGATTTCAACAAGCGGTTTGTAGAAGAAGTTCATCGGCTCGTGCGGCGCAAACAGGTCATACGGATGCGAGTTTTAATGCTACACTAAAAACCCTGGATTTCTGGCTGAATCCACAGAACGCTTTGACTCCGCTTTATTTTCGGAGGGCCCGAGTGGAATTCTAGCAGAGTTGCGCATAAGCGGAAAAGCAGGCCGGCAGCGGCAGCGGAATTGCCTCATCCAAAGGCACGTTTTCCCCGAGTGATTCAGCCCCGGGAGGCACGCCGGAATCAGGAGAATCGAAGAGATGCTACGTTTCCTTACCTCGGGCGAGTCGCATGGCAAAGCACTCGTCTCTATCATAGAAGGTTTTCCCGCCAACGTCCCGGTAGACCCCGCCGAAATCAACCGTGATCTGAAGCGCCGGATGGGTGGGTACGGCCGTGGCGGGCGCATGAAGATCGAGAGCGACCAGATCGAGCTCCTCGCGGGGGTCAGGCACGGCCGCACCCTCGGTTCACCGATCGCTTTCGTCATTCACAATCGCGATTGGGCAAACTGGACGGACATCATGTCGTCCGAAGCCAAACCTGGCGGCGGCTGATAAACGGCAGATCACTCGCCCACGCCCCGGCCACGCAGATCTCCCAGGTGCGCTCAAATACCGGTTCGAGGACATGCGCAATGTGCTGGAGCGATCCAGTGCGCGCGAGACGGCATCACGGGTTGCGGTCGGCGCCTTCTGCAAGACTGCTCCTTCAGGCACTCGGTATGAAGGTTTACAGTCATACGGTCTCAGTGAAGGACATCCAGATCTCCGAAGAGCAGCTGTCCCGGGTCAGCGTCGACCACGATTGAGGCGATCGAATCCAACGAGATGCGGTGCGCGGATCCCGAGTTGAACGAAGCGATGAAGCATGCGGTCGACCAGGCGATCGAGCAGGGCGACACCATCGGCGGGACCTTCGAAGTCCGGGCCGCCGGAGTACCGGTCGGCTTGGGCAGTTACGTGCACTGGGACCGCCGTCTTGACGGGCGTATCGCGCAGGCCATCATGTCGATTAATGCGGTCAAAGCGGTGGAAATCGGGAGTGGCTTGGAATTTGATCCCTACGGGAGCGAGTACCACGACGAAATCCTCTATGATCCCGGAGGCCAGGGAATTCCGCCGCAAGACCAATCATGCGGGAGGTATCGAAGGCGGGATGACCAACGGCGAAGAGATGATCGTGCGGGGTGTCCTCAAGCCGATCCCTACTCTGCGGCGTCCCCTGATGTCCGTCGACATGCGAACCAAGGAACCATTTCGGGCGCAGTACGAGCGATCGGATACCTGCGTGGTCCCCGCGGCGGGAGTCATCGGCGAAGCGATGGTGGCCATCGTGCTCGTCCAGGCTATCCAGGAGAAGTTCGGCGGAGATACACTGGAAGAGATCTCGGCGAACCTAAACCATTTCAGGGAAAGCATTAAAGAACTGTAACCGATTGACGCGTAACAGCGTCTCGCACCTTAGACATGATCAGACCGATTCTAAAATGGGGAGCCCCCGAGCTTGAGAAGAACTGCAGCCCGGTCGACAGCTTCGACGAGGAGTTGAGGAACACCGTCCAGGATATGCTGGAAACGATGTATGACGCGCCCGGTGTCGGCCTGGCCGCGCCGCAGGTCGGGCTCGATCAGCGCCTCATCGTCATTGACCTCACCGGCGGCAAGGAAAAGGGCCACCAGCTCGTGCTGGCGAATCCCGAGATCGTCCATGAGGAAGGGGTGCAACGCGAGGAAGAAGGCTGTCTGAGTATTCCCGACTTCACCGCCGTGGTCGAGCGCCCGTATCGGGTTCGAGTTGTGGGCCAGGACGTGAATGGACGTGAAATCGAGGTCTTCGGAGAGGCATTGCTCGCACGAGCCCTCGCCCACGAGATTGACCACATCAACGGCATCCTTTACCTGGAGCGGATTTCTCCTTTTCGTCGGGAAATGATCAAACGGAAGATCAGAAAGCTGATGAAAGCAGGGGACTGGTGATGCGGGTCGTCTTCCTTGGGACCCCCGAGTTCGCCGTCCCATCCCTGAGCGCCCTTCTCCAGAGCACGGAATTACAGGTCGAAGCAGTCATCACCCAGCCGGACCGGCCGGCCGGGCGCGGGCAGAAACTCACGCCTCCCCCGGTGAAAGTATTCGCCGAGGAGCACCGTCTCCCCGTTCTCCAGACGGAACGCCTGCGTCGCGATCCCCGAGTTTACGATCTGCTGAGGTCGGTTGACCCGGAGTTAATCGTCGTTGTCGCGTTCGGCCAGATTCTTCCCGCGGATTTCTTCCGGTATCCGAAGTGGGGGACTGTCAATGTCCATGCGTCTCTTTTGCCCCGGTACCGGGGCGCTTCTCCGATCGTCCACGCAATACTGAACGGCGAGACTGAGACCGGGACCACGATAATGCTGATCGACGAAGGGCATGGACACCGGCGATATGCTGGCTCGTCGGGCGGTTCCTGTGCCCGAAGATATCACCGCCGGTGAGCTTGAAACCGTTCTCGCGCAGGACGGCGCCCGGCTGCTGCTGGAAACCCTGCCTTCCTACCTGGCCGGCGAAGTGAAGCCGACGCCACAGGACCACTCCCAGGCAACCTATGCGCCTCGCCTCGAGAAGGATAGCGGGAAGCTCGACTGGAGGCGGCCGGCTCGCTGTCTCCATGATCAGATTCGGGCTTTTAATCCCTGGCCCGTGGCCTTTTCGACTCTGCGTGGACAAACCGTAAAGGTATGGCGGAGCGGTTACCGGGAGAACAGTCGTCAGCTAGTCGCGGAGGCCGAACCGGGAACCATTCTCGAAGCCACGGCTGAGGGTCTTCGGCTTCAGTCAGGCGATTCGACGCCGTTGTTGTTGACCGAATTGCAGATGCCCGGCCGCAACCGCCTGAACGGACGGGACTTCGCCAATGGGCTGCAGCTTCAGGCTGGAGAACAGTTCAAATAGTAGGTGAAAGAATCACGCCAGAAAGCCGCAATCGGTGTCACCCCCGGCCGAACGGGCAGCTCTGCCCGTCTGGTGGCCGTTGATTTTCTCCAGGCTGTCCTGCATGCGGGCCGAAGGCTTGATCAGCTCAACGACAACCGGGGTTTTGTTGCACTGGAACCTTCCGACCGGCGGCTTGCCTTCGAGCTCGTTCATGGAGTTCTGCGCCACAAGCTCAGGCTCGATTATTACATCCAAACGCTGGCCGGACGGCCGCTTGACCGTCTCGATTCCGTGGTTACCTCGATTTTGCGCGTGGCTCTCTACCAGCTTGAGTTTCTCCGGATTCCGGACCGGGCCGCGGTTCATGAAGCCGTCGAACTGTGTCGGCCATTTGCCAAAAAATCCGCTTCGGGATTCATCAACGCAGTGCTCCGCACGTTTCTTCGCGAGAAGCCGGAGCTTCCCCAGGGGGGAGTGCCAGCGCTGGCGGTACGCTACAGCCACCCGGAATGGCTTGTTCAGCGCTATTTGGCGCGATATGGCGAGCAGGCGACGGAATCGCTGCTCGAGCACAATAACGCCACCCCGCCCCCTGTCGTCCGCGTCAACACGTTCAAGAACGACCTCGAGGAGTTCACTGACCACCTGCGTGCCGAGCAGATCGAGCACAGTGTTCTCGCGGAGATTCCGGACAGCGTTCTGGTCCACGCTCCATCCTTCAGCCAGCACCCGATATACCGGGACGGGCGCTGCTATTTCATGGACGCCGCAAGCCAGCAGGTCGCCGGGCTGGGAGACGTGAAGCTCTGCGAAACTGATCGGCGACTTCTGCGCAGCACCGGGTGGAAAGACATTCATCCTGGTCGCCCGCTCTGATGCGTCGCGGGTCTACTGTTCGGATGTCAGCATGCGACGATTGAGAGAGATGCGGGCCAGGGCGGCCGCATACGGCGTTCCGCGGCTGCAATACGTGATCGCCGATGCAACCCAGCCGCTTCCTTTCGCCAGGCAATTCGATTTCGTGCTGGCCGATGTTCCGTGCACCGGGCTCGGAACCCTGCGTTCCAACCCGGACATCAAGTGGAAGATCACTGAGGAGCATCTCGCCCGCTACCAGGCGAGGGAGTTGGCGATTCTCTCCCGAAGTTTCGCCGCCACACGGCCGGGCGGAGAACTGGTCTACTCGACCTGCTCCACCGAGCCCGAGGAAAACGAAGATGTGGTGGCCGCTTTTCTGCAGAACGAACCTGAAGCCCGCCTTCTCGCTCCGTTTTTCCGGAGTTACCCGGCGCCCCACCTTGGGGAGTGCTTCTTCGCGGCGCGCATTGGACACGCGTAAGCCGCGTATGCTAAAGTGTAAAACCAATTTGCCGAAAGTGTGGGCACTAACGGCATTAGGTTTTTACGATGCCTGAATGGACCTCCCAACCTGAAACCGACTTCCCCCACCGGTTCATGACAGTCGGAAAATCTGTTCTCCTGATCGCCATTTTGGCCACGGTCGGGATTTTCAGCGCGATTCTCGGAATCAGGATTGCGGTCAGGGGCAACGAAGTCGGCGTTCCCCCAGTTACGGGGAAGTCGATCGACGAGGCTCGGAAGGTACTGGGTGGAAGGAACCTGGCTGTGGAAGTGACGGGTGAGCGTTATGACACGAGCACGACGGCAGGGAAAGTGCTTTCCCAACTGCCGACCCCTGGTGGCCGCATCAAGTCCGGCGGTTCCGTGCAAGTCGTAATGAGTCTCGGGCCAAGGCGGGTTCCGATCCCTGACCTGCGTGGCTCGACTTTGCGATCGGCTCGTCTCATGGTCACTCAGGCTGGATACGAGTTGGGACACGTCAGCACGATGACGAGCACCACTGCTGCACGCGAGGAAGTGGTGAGGCAATACCCCTCGCCAGACATCTAAGGAGACGGGCAGCCCGAAGATCGACATACTGGTCAGCGCCCCGCCGCCGCCGAATATATGTAATGCCCGACGTGACGGGGCAGAACATAACCGGCGTGCTGGCGTTTTTCGAGAAGAACGGGCTCAAGGTGAAGCCACCCGAGTATCGCAGCTATCAGAACGTGGAAAAAGGGACCGTCGTCAAGCAGTATCCCGAACCTGGTTACCCGGTATCCGAGGGAGATCCGATCAGCCTGGAGGTGGCTCGCTGATGGCCCAGATCGCACCGTCGATACTCTCGGCCAACTTCGCGAATCTGCTGGCCGACATCCGTGCGATGGAAGAGGCGGGTGCCCGGATGATTCATGTCGATGTGATGGACGGTCATTTTGTTCCGAACCTTACGATCGGAATTCCAGTCTTAAAGGCATTGCGGGCAAACACGAAGCTGACGCTCGATGTCCACCTGATGATCTCGAACCCTGATCAGATGGCGGAACTGTTTGCAGAAGCGGGCGCGGATCTTCTGACCGTGCACTACGAGAGCAGCAATCACCTGGACCGGTTGCTCAACGTGATCAAGGACCGGGGAGTCAAACCGGGGATTGCGCTAAACCCGCATACGCCGGTGTCCTTGCTCGAGGAAGTGCTGGAGATTTGCCATCATGTGCTGATCATGTCGGTAAACCCCGGCTTTGGTGGACAAAAATTCATTTCCACCAGTTTTGGAAAAGTGCGAAAATTGAACGACCTGATTCGATCTCGGGGGCTCGACGTTCAAATCGAGATTGACGGGGGAATCGGGCCCGGAAATACCGGAGAAGCGGTTCAGAGTGGCGTGGATATCGTAGTAGCGGGCTCCGCCATCTTTGACGCACCACGCCCCAGAGATGTCTTTCGGGAGATGCAGAGAATTGCACAAGAAACTGGGGAGCTTAAGCATAATGATGCGCTTCACTTCTAAATTCGGTTTGTTAGTCCTGGCCCTGGCCCTTTTCTCGGCCTGCGGCCAGAAGAGCGCCGATCTCCAGGAGAGTGCTCAGTCGCCGGACAAGACTCTCTACGAGAACGGTATGAAGTACTTTGAGAAGAGCTACTACATCAAGGCTCGACTGGCTTTCCAGACGCTGATCAACACCTACCCGGACAGTGAATACACGCCGGCTTCCTTTCTCGCCATCGCCGATTCCTACTACAAGGAAGGCGGAACCGAGAACCTGCTGCAGGCGGAAGCTCAGTACAAAGACTTCATCATTTTCTATCCGAATCATGAGATGGCCGATGATGCTCAATTGAAGGTTGCCGCCATCAATGTTCGCCTGATGAAGCCGTCTGACCGCGACCCAACCTATGCGCGGAAGGCGGAGGTCGAGTTCAAGAAGTTCCTGGAGAACTTCCCGGACAGCGAGCTGGCCCCAACCGCGCAGGAGTTTCTGCGCGAGGTGCAGGAGAACCGGGCCGTTAGGTATTCAGGACGTCGGCAACTTCTACCTGGGACGGAAGAACTATCTGGCCTCGGAGAGCCGGTACAAGGAAGTCTCTGGACAACTATCCGGATTTCAGCCACGCCGACGAGACCCTGTATCAGTCTGGGCTTCTCGCTCGAGTCAGTTGGCCGGATTGAAGAAGCCTCCGTTTACTACGGGCAGGGTTGTCGAGCGAGTATCCTTTCAGCGGGCTCGCCGACAAAGCGCGTGAGCGGCTCATCCTTCTGGAAAAGGATATTCCGCCAGTCAACAAGGAGCTGGCCGCGAAAAACGAGGGAAATCGGCGCGAGGAGCACTTCTCGATCTTTACTCCGTTGCGCAATGTGTGGGAGACTTTCGCCGGCGGCGAAGATCCTTACGAAGTGGCGCGCAGGCGGGCCGAGGAACGAAAGGCGACCCAGCCGTCGCCTGGAGGGTCAAGCCAGCAGGGGACCTCCGCACCGGCACCCGCAACTCCGACACAGGTCGGACGGAACACGGGGCGATAGTCGAATTGCAAATGGGAACAGTTTTGCTCGCTGACGATAGCCAGACGATCCAGAAGGTAATTGAGCTATCCTTTGCCGGCGAGAACATTCGCATTCGGAGTCTTCCTGGACGGTCTCGCTGCCTTCGATTTTCTGACTCAGAATCCGGTCGATGTCGTGCTCGCCGACGTCTCCATGCCGGGCCTCGACGGCTACGCCCTCTGCGAGCGGATCAAGTCCTCGCCAGCCCTTCAGCATATTCCCGTTGTGCTGCTCGCCGGAACGTTGGAGCCGTTCGATTCAGAACGAGCCCAGGCTGTCGGTTACCACAGCAGCCTGACCAAACCCTTTGAGACGTCCGAGTTGGTCCGCCTGGTTAAGCGGTTGCTCCGGTCGTCTTCCGCCGATTCCCGACGATCGCAGTTCTTGGGCGGGGAGGGCGGTTCGGTGCCCGCCGGGCCAAGGCAGGTCGTGTCGCAAACCTCCAACCAGAAAGAGGTCAGCAAAGTGGACAAGAAGAACCTTTTTTCATTGAGTACGTTTCAGTGCCACCCGAGACCCTCATTCGTGGACGAATACTCGAGCTTCCGGACTCGTCGAGCTCCGCCAACGAGGCAGCGTCCGAATTCCGGCAGTGGCGCACCCGGCTCTGTGCGCGTCACTCTCTCGGAACAGCAGATTGACGGCAGTCGTAGAAAAAGTGGCTGCCCGGCTTCCGAACGAAATACGGCGTATTCTGACCGAAGTGTTGCAGGAAATGTCGGTCGTTAACTAGCTTTCCTGAAGCGCCCGGGCGGTTTTGCTATAATCCTCTCTTTATCTTCGGCGCAAGGGAGCGCTTCTGGGCTCCCTCTTGCGTTCCGCGCCGACAGTCAGGTCTCCTTCTTTTCCGTTTTTACTTTTCAGGCGGTGCCCGTCAGGGCAGGGGCTTGAGGTCGGCTTCGAGGAGCTATTGTGAGACAAGAGATACCCAAGGCCTACGAGCCTCATGAAGTCGAGAAAAAGTGGTACCCGCTCTGGGAGCAGAGCGGCTATTTCCGGGCCGACGTGAATCGCCCGGGCCCACGTTACTCGATCGTACTGCCGCCACCCAACGTCACCGGCTCCCTTCACATGGGGCATGCCCTGAACATCACCCTCCACGACGTGCTTGTCCGCTGGAAGCGCATGAGCGGCTTCGATGTCCTTTGGCTTCCGGGGACGGATCACGCGGGAATCGCGACTCAGAATGTCGTCGAGCGCCGGCTGGCCGCGCAGAAACTGCACCGCACCGACCTCGGGCGCGAGAAGTTCGAGGCCACCGTTTGGGAGTGGAAGGAGCAGGCCGAAAACAACATCCTGACGCAAATCAGGCGGCTCGGCTGTTCGTGCGATTGGAGCCGGCAGCGTTTCACACTGGACGAGGGACTGTCCCGGGCGGTGCGGGAAGTTTTCGTGCGGCTCTACGAGGATGGGCTTGATCTACCGGGGCTATTACCTCGTCAACTGGTGCCCCCGCTGCTCGACTGCGATCTCCGACCTCGAAGTGAACTTACGAACCGCAAGGATTCCAAGCTCTGGTATCTGCGCTACCCGGTCAAGGACAGCTCGGAATCAGGTCGTCGTCGCGACGACTCGCCCGGAAACGATGCTCGGTGATACCGCTGTGGCCGTCCACCCGGACGACGAGCGCTACCGGCACCTGCATCGGCAGATCGGTCATTCTGCCCCTCATGAATCGGGAGATCCCAGTCATTGCCGACCGTTTCGTCGACATGGAATTCGGAACCGGAGTCGTGAAGGTTACCCCCGGACACGATCCGAACGATTTCGAAGCCGGTCGTCGCCACAACCTGCCGATTGTCAAAGTCATCGGCGAGGACGCCCGCATGACCGAACAGGCGGGCCCCTATGCCGGGCTGGATCGATACGAGGCCCGCAAACGGGTGGTCGCTGATCTGGAGAAACAGGGCCTGGTCGAGAAGACCGACAACCACTCTCACAACGTCGGTCACTGCCAGCGATGCGACACCGTGATCGAGCCGCTGGTTTCGCGACAGTGGTTCGTGAAGGTGAAGCCGCTTGCCGAACCGGCGATCAAGGCCGTCCAGGAGCGGCCGAACGTGCTTCATTCCGGACAACTACTCCAGGGTCTACTTCGAGTGGATGAACAACATCCACGACTGGTGCATCAGCCGGCAACTGTGGTGGGGACACCGAATCCCGGCCTGGCACTGCGACAAGTGCGGAGAAATGATCGTCGCTGCGGGAGGCACCGCAGGCCTGCACCAAATGCGGAAACGCCGAATTGCGCCAGGAATCGGATGTCCTCGATACCTGGTTCAGCTCGGCTCTGTGGCCCTTCTCGACGCTGGGGTGGCCGGACAAGACGCCAGAGCTGCAGACCTACTACCCGACATCGGTGCTGGTGACCGGCTTCGACATCATCTTCTTCTGGGTCGCCCGGATGATGATGATGGGGCTGCGGTTCATGAACGATGTGCCGTTCCGGACGGTGTACATCAACGGCCTGGTTCGTGACGAGCGAGGCCAGAAGATGTCCAAGTCGCGGGGAAACATCATCGACCCTCTTCAGATCATCGATGAATACGGAACCGACGCCGTTCGCTTTACCCTGTCGGTGATGGCTGTCCCCGGCACCGACATCCCGTTCTCGATCAGCAGGATGGCCGGCTACCGGGCGTTCTGCAACAAGATCTGGAACGCCGGCAGGTTCCTGCTCATGAATCTCGAGAGGGAGACAGCGGTCGACGACGGAGAGATTCAGCAGCTCTGGGCTTCTGGAGAACTGGAGATCGAGCACCGGTGGATCCTGAGCCGCCTTGAGCAAGTTGTAAACGGAACAGTGGACAACCTCGAGAAGTTCCGTTTCCACGAAGCGAGCAACGAGCTGTACCACTTCTTCTGGCACGAGTTCTGCGACTGGTACATCGAGTTTATCAAGGAGGCCCTGACAGGCGGGGCAGGCCCGGAGGCCAAACAGCGGGCGGAGATGATCGCCGTTTACTGCTTTGAAAATGCCCTTCGGCTGCTACACCCCTTCGTCCCCTTTATCACCGAGGAGCTGTGGCAACAGTTTCCCCACGAGGGCGAGACGATCATGCTGCGGCCGTACCCCAAAGCTGCCGGCCGGCTCGATGACGCTTCACTGCAGGCGATGGAACAACTGCAGGATTTGATCACCGCCGTGCGGACTGTGCGGGCGGGCAACAACCTGAACCCACGTGAAAAGGTGAGCCTCCAGATGGTCTGCAGGCCCGACGCGCGTCAACTGGTTACCGAGGAAAAGCACAAGCTCGAGTACCTGGCGCATCTGAAAGACATCCAGTTTGTCGAGGACCTGGGCGTTGCGGGCTCCAGGTTACACGGGGTTTCGAAGAGTGGAGAGTTCGCTCTGCTCGTGGAACGGGTCGTCGACGTGGCCGGCGAACGGCAGCGGCTGGAGAAGCAGATCCTCAAGCTCCAGGATGATCGGCTGAAGTTGACGGCAAAACTGAAGAACGAGGACTTCCTCAGCAAAGCACCCGCAGCCGTCGTGGACTCCATCCGCGCTCGTCACGACGAGGCAACCGAGCAGCTCAGGCTCCTGCAGGAGAAATTCGATGGACTCGCTTAGTCTCGACAGTCGTCTTCGCGAAGCGCTGAGGGAGGATATCGGGCGAGGCGATGTGACGACCGAGTCGATAGCCGAATTCGGCGGCGCCTCCGACCGTACTTCCGAGGCTCGCATCGTGGCCAAGGAAGAACTCGTCCTGGCCGGCTGGCCGTTCTTTGTGCGAGTGTTTGAGCTGCTCGGGCCGGTAGAGGTTCGGCCGGGAGCGAAGGAGGGGTCGGTGGTCGCTGCGGGAGCGACGCTTGGCTGCCTCCGGGCCCCGGCGCAGGTGCTCTTGTGCGGCGAGCGAGTGGCTTTGAATCTGCTTCAGCGAGTGTCGGGCGTTGCGACCCTGACTCGCGAGTACGTGCGGGCGATCGAGGGCACCCGGGCCGCCATTCTCGATACCCGAAAGACGACGCCCATGTGGCGCGACCTGGAAAAATACGCCGTCAGGGTCGGCGGGGGCGTCAATCACCGCCAGGGACTGGATGATGGCATCCTCATCAAGGAGAACCATATTGCATGGGCGGGGGGGATCAGGGCAGCGATAGAAGCTTGTCGCAGGCGATCATCCCATCTGCAGAAGATCGAGATCGAGGTGACTGACTTGGAGCAGCTGGAGGAAGCGCTCAGGGCGGGTGCCGAGATTGTGTTACTCGACAACATGACTGTCGAGCAGGTTCGGGATGCCGTACGGGTCAGTTCCGGCCGGTGTCTGCTCGAGGTCTCCGGAGGAGTCACGCTTCAGTCAATCCGCCAATACGCCGAGACCGGAATCGACTTCGTCTCGATCGGCGCTCTCACACACTCATCGCGTGCCCGTGACATCAGCATGTTGTTCAGCAGCTAGTTATTAGAGCCGATACCCGAACCGGCAAACACGGGGAACGACCAAATGAGCATTTTTAACTATAAAGAAAGACCCGGGTATTTCAGCCGGCTGAAGGACGCGCTGAAGTCCACTACTCAGGACATCAGCCGGAAGATCGATCAGGTGATCGGCACCGCGGAAAGTCCGATCACTGAAAATCAGCTCGAAGATCTGGAGAGCATCCTGATCGGATCGGACATCGGTGTCGAAACAACTGCGGCGATCATCGACAAGATCCGCCAGGAAACCAAGGGCCGGGAGTTCATGACCTCCTCTCAGGTCAAGAAGTTGATCCGCGAGGAACTCCTCATGATCTTGAAAGGGTCCGACGAGTGGGCCGAGGAGCAGGTTTCGCATGTGAAGCCGTACGTCATCCTGGTCGTCGGCGTCAACGGTGTGGGCAAGACGACCACGATTGGGAAGCTCGCCTATCGCTTTGCGCAGGATAACCGCGATGTGATGATTTCGGCGTCTGATACCTTCCGGGCAGCGGCTGTGGAGCAGCTGATGATCTGGAGCGAACGGACAAAGACCGACATCGTGAAACAGGCCCAGGGGACGGACCCCACGGCTGTGCTTTTCGATGCCATTGTCGCTTGCAAGGCCCGGGCCAAGGAAATCCTGATCGCCGATACCGCAGGGCGCCTCCATACCAAGAGCAACCTGATGCAGGAACTGGACAAGATGCGGCGCATCGCCGGCAGGGAGGTGCCCGGAGCTCCTCACCAGGTGTACCTTGTTATCGACGCAACCACCGGTCAGAACGGCCTCGTCCAGGCCCGGGAATTCCTCTCAAGCTCCGGCGTGACAGGTTTGATCGTCACGAAGCTCGACGGAACGGCCAAGGGTGGCATTGTCGTCGCGATTGCCCGGGAGCTGAAGATCCCCATTCGGTACATTGGTGTAGGGGAGAAGAAGGAAGACCTCATGCCGTTCTCCGCCGAAGCCTTCGTTGACGGCTTGTTTGCCGAAGCGGCCAGAGTGTGAGTCCCACCTTTTTTGGACGAGCGCCGGACAGAACCGCAAACGAAGCGCCTTTCAGCGAAGTGCGCGGATCGAATCCACGAGCAACCAGCTTCGAGCCATGCTCCCTGAAGTGAATCCGCGCGCTACGCAAAAAACGCTCCGCTTGCGGTTCTTCCATGACATCCCGCCCACACGAGCGGCTGCTTATTGAGGCAAGGCGCGGGCTCCTCTCTCCCGGGAAAAACTCCCCGACTGCCGCTCCCAAGGACGTGGTGGTGTGGTCTTAAGCCATTGAAAATGCGATGTTAATGTTTGGCATGCGTTTCCCTTCCTCTGGCATTCCGATTGCCTATATGTATCCCGTACATTCCAAGAAGGAGGTGTGCATGGCAAAGTTTTTTCTGACCTCAATTCTCGGACTGATGATTGCAGTGCCCCAGGTGTGGGCGAGAAACGTCGATCTGCCCAGAGGGACAGCAATTCAGGTCCGGCTGACCGATCAGATCAGTTCCGAGCAGAATAGGAAGGGTGACCGATTTAACGCCGTCCTCGACCAGGACATCTACGAGAACAACAATCTTCTCGCTCGAAAAGGCGACCCGGTCACCGGCGAGTTGCTTCGGGTATACAACAATGACAAGGACAATGGCGACCTGGTGGAGATGACGCTGAGGGATCTCAGGTCCGGGAATACCTCCTACCGGTTGGACACCAACAACGTCATCGTCAAGAACAAGGAAGGCGGGAACGGTAAGGACGCCACCATGATCGGTGGAGGTGCGGGCGTTGGCGCGGTGATCGGTGCAATCGCGGGCGGCGTCAAAGGCGCGATCATCGGTGCGGCGGTCGGCGCAGGAGCCGGGGCCGCGGCCATTCTGATCACTAACGACAAGGACGTGAAGTTCGACCCCGAACAGAAGTTCCGGTTTTACCTCGACCGCGATGTCAACATGGCCGTCCTGTCGGCGACGGACAGGAATCGGAATCAGAGTTCCAGTACGAGCGATGATTCGCCCTATCTGCGAAGCAGCGACGATCAGGACCGAAGCAGCAACAGTCAGGACGACGACTGGCGGACCTCAAACAGCGGAAGCGTCAATTCCAGTGATCGCCAGAGTATCAGCAGGGCCGTGAGCGAGCTGGATCAACAGGCCGATCATCTCTGGTCAGTCGTGCGAGGCGACTCGAACTTTCTGAGTGACTCGCGCAACAGCAGCAACACCAGCCGCAGCAGGGAAACCGAGGATCGAATGGCGCTCTACATTGCGCTCAGCAATTTCGCCAACTCGACCGAGGTATTTCAGACCCTGATTCGGGATAACCGGGACGTCGACTATCGCGGGGGTGCCATGGCGATCGTGCGGCAAGCGGAAGACATCGACCGGATGCTCCGAAACACGAACACGTTCGCGCACCTGCAGGATGACTGGAGCCAGGTCCAGAACGCCGTTGAGCGTCTGGGCAACACATTCAACATTGCCTACTCGCCGTCCGGCTCCTCGACTTATCGGGCGGAATAGGTGCGTGGGCGGAGCGACGTAAGGCTTTCAAGGCGTGATCGAATAGCGCCGTTAGAGCCGCGCACGGCAGCGTGGTCTTGTCATAGCCGCGCACGCAGCGTTTTTCCGCGGAGTAAGCGGGTTCTCGTCAGCGAGTGCGCGGCTCTGGCAAGACCTGTGCTGCCGTGCGGACCCCCTACTTCTCGGTCAACTTCTCCCCGGTTTTGACCGGCGCGGGTCTCACGAAGCGGATGTCGTTGTCGAGGATGATCGTGACGGAGCTCCCTTTCGGTAGCATGACCTCCTTGTTGCGTTTGAGGATGCCCACGAGTGCGCCGGTCGCCGCCCCAATCCCGGCACCAATGCCTGCGCCCTTCCAACTGCGGCCGGCGATGCTGCCGATTGTCCCACCGGTTGCAGCTCCGGCGGCTGTTCCCTTGGCCGTATCCTCGGTCTGATTCCCCTGACGCCTGAATTTTGCCTTCCTCGGATGTCTTGTCGGTCTCGTAACCCTCGGCGGAACTGACCGCAGCCCGCATTTCGCGGGTGGTGCCGTCCGGAAGAATCACGGTGTCAAAACGCAGGGTCAACTCTCCCTGACCTTTTACCCGGGGGGCCCGGCGTATCGAATCGACGTGCCCGATTATGTAGCTGCCCACGGGCACAACGATCTTGTCGTTTTGTGTAATTGGAACCGACACTTGTCCGAAGAACTTGTCTCCGACGGCCGCGGTGCGTGTTGAAATGCTCTTTTCCAAGGTAATGAAGACTTCCGTCTTCCTCGGAATCGTCACTTCGTCGATCGTCTGAGCGAGAACGGTCCCAAGAGTCGAGGCGGTGAGGGCGATCAAAATCAGGATCTGCGGTGCAAAATGCCCTGAAGCAGTCTTTGAAAATCTCATTGTCAGTACTCCTCTTCCCAGGTATAGCGGCGTGCCCGGCGCTGGGCAAAGACTCGCAGCAAGACCAGCCCGGTCACGAATCCTCCAATGTGAGCCCACCATGCCACTCCCCCGGTCGTCTGGGTGCTGACGGCGATCGCCGCCCATCCGTTCAGCAGCTGAATCAGGAACCATGATCCCAGGACGATCAAGGCGGGCAACTCGACGACCGGCCAGATGATGAGGAACGGTACCAGTGTCAGAACGCGCGCAAAAGGGTAGCTGAGCAGGTATGCCCCGAGCACGCCCGCTATCGCCCCGCTGGCTCCGACGCTTGGAATCCGGCTGTTCAGGTTGAACACGATGTGAATGAGGCTGGCGGATGCCCCGCAAAGGAGGTAAAAGGCCAGGAAGCCAATCCGACCCATCCGGTCCTCGACGTTATCCCCGAAAATCCACAAGTACCACATATTGCCGAGGAGATGGAGCCAGCCGGCGTGAAGGAACATCGAGGCTGAACACCGAGACGATGGTTCCGTTGAGCACCTGCAGGGGGTACTCAGTCGCAAAGTGAAGCCGAGCCGGGACGACGCCATACGTGAACACGAACTTCTGGAGCGCAGGCGTCGGGCAAAGTAAGCTGGAACAAGAAGACCCCGACGTTCACGAGAATCAGGGCCAGCGTGATAACCGGGTAACGGCGTGAAGGTATGTTGTCGCGGAATGGGATCATGTTGTTTCCGGTCCCGGTTCTGTGAGTTCCACCTCCAAGTGGGACGGTCGACCCGGAAGTCGGACCCACGCGGAGCAGGACCCGCAGAAGGTCTTACCTATCCCGGTCGCTCTAGCCACTATAGACGGGCGAAGAGTCGCGAAGGATCAAGGGGGACGTGGGCCGTCCCCCTGTTCGGCAACTAAAAGCGGATGACTTGCGCAAACCGGACGGCCGGAATCGCCCGGATTTTCTCGAGGCAAGTCGGCCGGGACGTCCGAATCCGTGTTCACCACGCCGACTGCCAGCGGGCTTGTCGGGGCTGCGACCCAGCACGAATGAGGCGATGTTGATGTTCGATTCGCCGAGGATCGTGCCGACACTGCCGATCACTCCCGGTTTGTCCTCGTTCCTGATGAAGAGCATCGTGCCGTTCAGTTGGCTCTCGACCGCGATGCCGTCAATCGAAACAAGGCGCGGGTTGCCCTGCCGCAGGATCGCGCCTTCCACCCACTCGGTCTGGTCGGCGGAGCGAAGTTGCAGGCTGATCAGGTTGGAGTAGCTGCGGTCGCGGCTGCTGACCGTCTCCACCACGGAGATTCCGCGCTCCTTCGCCCAGGCCCTGGCGTTAACCTCGTTGATGGCCTCCGACAAGATCGGTTTCAGCACCGCCTTCAGGACATAGTTGGTGATTGGTTTGTAGTTCAGCTTGCTCAGCTCGCCGTAGTAGCGGACGCCGATCTCGGCGATGCGAATCTGGGAGATCTGAGCGATGCAGGGTCCCGAGTTTCTCGCCGAGCCGGGCGTAAGGCAGGATCTGCTCCTGCTCCTTGGGCGTTATCGAGGGGAAGTTGACCGCGTTCAGGATGACGTCGTGAAGCAGGTAATCGGCGACCTGAACCGCGATGTCGTAGCCGACTTTCGCCTGTGCCTCCACGGTCGCTCCGGCGATGTGAGGCGTCATGATGACCTTTGGTGACGCAATAATCCGGGGATTGATCGTCGGCTCGTTTTCAAACACGTCGAGTGCTGCCCCGCCGAGCTTCCCGCTCTCCAGCGCCTCCAGCACGTCGTCTTCGACGATCAACTGGCCCCGAGCGGTGTTCACCAGGCAGGCGCCCGTCTTCATCAACGCGATGCGTTCCCGGTTGATCAGTCCCAGGGTCTTTTCATTCTTCGGGAGATGAAGCGTGATGAAGTCGGAGACTTTCAGGACCTCCTCCAGAGGCAGGAGCTCAACGCCGAGATCCTTGGCATACTGCTCGGTCACAAAGGGATCGTAGGCGACGACTTTCATCTCAAAACTCAGAGCCCGCTTGGCGCTCACCGATCCGATCTTCCCGAGGCCCAGCACCCCCAGAGTTTTGCCCTGAAGCTCCTGGCCGGTGAAGGCGTTCTTGTTCCATTTGCCGGCGCGCAAGGACGCATCGGCGAACGGAATCTTCCGCGCCAGCGAGAGCAGGAGCGCAATCGCGTGCTCCCCGGCGCTGACGCTGTTGCCGCCCGGGGTGTTCATGACGACGATACCCTTGCGGGTGGCCGCCTCCAGGTCGATGTTGTCGACTCCGGCACCCGCTCGACCCACGACGCGCAGGCGCGAACCGGCTTCGATCACCTCGCGGGTGACCTTGGTCTTGCTGCGGACCAATAACGCATCCGCATCGCGGATCTCCTGGAGCAGTGCCTCGGGAGTCAGGCCGGGACAGTTGACGACGTCCAGGCCCGGCTGTTCCTGTAGATACTCGAATCCCTTCTGGGGAGAGATTGTCGCTGATCAGTACTTTCATACGTTCGTTCGCGCCTCCAGCATAGCTGCCCGGACGCCGGCTCCGGGTTCAGTTATTCTTCCCATTTCGATCAGACAGAGTTCGATCGCCGAGAGGATGGAAAAGACGTCGAGCGTATCGAAGTATCCCAGGTGGGCGATACGGATGATTTTCCCTTTGAGCTCGCCCTGGCCGCCGGCTACCTTGACGCCGAATCGCTCTTCGAGCTTCTTGGTCAATTCAGCTGCAGAGACGCCTTCGGGAGGAAGGGCGGCCGTCACCGCATTCGCGGGGTAGGACGAGAGCAGCGTGAAATCGAGCGCCAGAAGTCCCTGGCGGGTGCACCTCGCCATTGTTGCCGCTTCGCTGATGACGCGCTCCGGCCCGTAACACAAGAACTCCTTGCACACTTCGTTCAAAGCCACGACCAGCGAGACGTTCGGAGTATAGGCGGTCTGCCCCTTCTGCTGGTTCTTCAATTCCTTCATCAGGTTGAAGTAATACTTCGGGGAGGCGTTTGCGCCCATCTTGTCCAGCGCCCTCTGGCTCAGCGACATGAAGGCGAGACCGGGCGGCAGGGCGAACGATTTTTGGGATCCGCTGATCACCACGTCCAGGCCCCAGGCGTCGGTCTCCAGCGTCTGGCACCCGACTGCCGTAATCCCGTCCACTACCAGGAGAACGTCCGGGAATTCACGCCTGATCATCAGTCCGATACTCTCCAGGTCATGAGCCGTCGCGGTCGAGGTTTCGCATGCCTGGATGAAGACACCACGGACTTCCGGGTGCCGTCTCAAGGCTTCCTCGATCTCGTCGGCAGTCGCGGCGTCGCCGTTTTCCTTCAGGAGGGTGATGCAAGGCACCTGAAAAGCCTGGCACAATTCCACCCATCTCTCTCCGAACTTACCGGCCACTACGGCGAGCGTCTGATCCTCGGACGAAAAGAGGTTACAGACGGCTGCCTCCATGGCACCCGTGCCGGAAGCAGGTAAGGATCAGCATCTCGTTCTGCGTCCTGAAGATCTGCTGCAGATTTCGCCGCGTCTCCAGGAACAGTTCCTTGAACTCCTGGGTGCGGTGGTGGATGATTGGCCGAGCCATCGCGAGCTGTGCCTGCGGCAACAGAGGAGTCGGCCCCGGGGTGAAGATCCTGGTTTTTCGCATGCCGTGGATGATACTACTGAGTGCTGACCGCTGACAACAGACACGACTTACTTTGCTAAGACGCTAAGACAAAGGGGCAATAAGACAGAGGGCAGAGGGCAGAGTCCGCGGAACCGCGTTTGGAGTGAAACACGGAGCGACTATGTCAGAGTCGCGCACGTAGCGAGGGTGTTGAAAATGTTAACTTGCGTGTAAACAGCCTTTACTGACCCGTTTTCCCCACGCCCGCCCTCGAAAAAGTCGACCGGAACCGGTCGACTCTTGCCGGTTCACATGCAACTCATCGACGTCCTCGTGCGCACGCGCTTTACTTTTTGTGTATTGTCGTGAGCGCCATCTGTCGGGGCCGCTTATGCAGCACCCTCGTAGCGTTTTCAGCGGAGTAGCGGGGTTCTCGGGCCTCGTATTCGCGGTTACATCCAGGCAAAGAAAACCCGCTTTCCGCTGGAAAGCGCTGCCGGCGCAGCTCTTCCATGACAAGGCTACCCGGCTGTCGCGACGCTGCAGAGAGGGTGGTATCGGTCCTGCTCTGAACTTGAGTGTCGAGAGAGGGTGCAGGTCAGCGCGACAGCCGGTTCTTCAGGCGTTGGCGCCTGCGCTCCAGGTCTTCGCATGTCAGGGTAAAGCTCCATCGCACGTAAAACGAGGCTGAGCGCATCCTCGAGACGTCGCTCCCGATGCTCGAGGATTTTCGCCGCGTGCTGAAAGGCCTCCAGTGGAGGTGGGGCGCAAGGGCAATGACCTCCTGGCAGAGCTCCAGCGCTCGCTGGTATTGACCGAGTCTTCTCAAGGTCCGCGACGAGCTCGAGAATGACCTCCAGCCTGATCTCGTCGAGAAGTTCCTCGCTCTCGAGTAGGCGCTCAAGAAGCCAGGCGGCTTGTGAATGGCAACCGCGCCTCAGGTACAGCCGGGCTGCGGAAAGCCGGTCCATCAAATCGATCTCGGGAGAGTCGATCCCATGACCGGAGACTGGTTCGAGTTCTGCGGAATAGTCGATTCCCGCAGCGGAGCCGATTGTCCGCCTCGGAAGTCCGACCTGCGCCGGACAATCGCTTCCGGTCTGAATCCTTCCTCGATGCATCGGCACGCGAGGCCGAGCAGCACGGGCATGCTGAGAACGTCCTCCCGGTTGTGATCGATAATCTCCCTCAGTCCCCCAAACTGCCCCCAATGCAGGAAGCTGAAATATGTCGACGGAATCAGAGCCGAGGGAATGTCACCTACCCTGGCATAGCCCATGAGGCTGCGTTCGAGCGACTGCAGGCTGCAATCCCGGACTCGGCTTTTCCACAGGGATCGGCACGGATGGAGCAGGTCGAGATGCTTAAGCGTGGCGCAAGGACTCTCGAGGCGCTGGAGGATGAACCGGTTCTCGATCAGTGGCACGTCGAAAGTCTTCCCGTTGAAGGAGACGAGGTAACGAAAACGACGCTCGGCTGGGTCGGTCACAAGATCGGCGAATTCGGTCAGGAATGCGTGCTCGGATTCAAAATCAGGCAGGAAAAACTGAACGGTGCGGAAGTCGGAACCCACGAAGAAACCGGTTCCGATAAGAAACGCGCAGGTTCCCGCGCCTCCGGCCAGCCCGGTGGTTTCGGTGTCGAAGAAAAGCGCTTCCTGGAGATTGAACTGTTCGAGTGCGGAGTCGCCCGAGAGCAAAGAAACCTTGCGGCCATCCGCCCGGTATGTCTCTTCAAGCGTGAACAAGCCCCGGCTGTGAAAATCGGGGTAATTCCTCTCGACGATCACCGACACGACCGAAGCTGTTTTCTTTCCATCGGCCGCCGAGGAAATGCTCGATGGTCTGAGGATACTCGATGCAGTGATTTGCCGGGATCGGTGCGACTTCCAAATCGGGCCGCAGTCCCAGTGGAAAGTGGGCTTCCTCTTCGGACGGGTGGCCGGCAGGGTGCAACTTCTCGAGCCTTTGGCGCAGATCCGACCTGGATGGCTCTCCACCGTAAATCTGCTGGAGTCGCTCCTTGAGGCTCATCGTCGCACCCGAAATCTCAGCACAGCGGAGAGGACTGGTGGCGATCGCCCGGAGAATGGTCAAGGCGCTTCGCTTGGCCGATCGTCCCGACCTCATCGGCCGGTCCTACGCAGGAGGGACAACCGAGCTTGCAGCCGCACTTTGAAACCAGCTCGAGGGTCTCGCGAATCAGCCGCGCATGGTGCTCGTACAGTTGCTCGGAAAAGCCGATGCCGCCGGGCACGTTGTCATATAGGAAAACGGTCGGATCGAATTGCGGGAGGGTGGCAACGTGACCGGCTCATTCTCTCCCGCCGCTGAGTAGAACCCGAGTCCTTCGCGGCCCGCCTGCGCAAACCACTCGGTACTCCGGTCTCCGACGCTGCGGCCGAGGTCCGACAGGTCGCACATGAGCAGGAGAGTGGCCAGATACTGCATCGCATAGGAAATGCCGAGAAAACCGCGAACCACCTCATCCCGTCCGAGCTCCAGGGATGCCAGAACGCTTTCAGGAACCGAGAACCAGTACGAAGTGCTGTGCAGTTCGTGCACCGGCAGGTCGATCTTGCCGTAGCCGAGATTCTCCGACGTGTAGAAGCGGATCTTCTTGTAGCCGGGGAATTTCTTCACGAGGTGAACTTCGCCGTGCTCGGAATCAGTCAATCCGTTCTTGCGCCTGGCTTCCGACCGCAGAATACGCAAGCCGGAGTAAGTGATCGCCTCGGTGTAGTAGTCCGCCTTGACCTCCCGGACATAAGCCTTGCGCCGCGCATAGTCCAGACGATCGACGTGGAACTGCCGCCCCTCGCACATGTAGATCGCTTCGTCATGAATCAGCTCGGGCGCGCTGCTGAAGTCCACCTCGGCGATTGCCCGATTTCCATCCTCCGTGTTCAGGACGACGAAGTTCTCGTCTGCGATGTTGCGAAGGCTGACCGAATCTGCCGGGTAGGCTTCGCTGCTCCAATGCCACGAATTCCCCGACTTGCACAGTATCCCCTGCTGCTGGAGGAAATCGAGAATCTCCCGAAGGTCCTCCGCTCCGAATTTCTCGTTCTCCAGGAAAAGGCAGTTCAAAGGCCGCGCACTTGATGTGACTGACCAGGATCTGGAGATTGTCGGGGTGGATGAAAGCGTGCTCCGGCGAACGGCCGAGGAAGTAGTCGGGGTGGTTGATGATGAACTGATCCAGCGGAAGATTTCGGGCCACGAGCACCGACGCTGAACGGCCTTTCCGGCGTCCCGCCCGGCCGATCTGCTGCCAGGTGCTGGCAATTGAGCCCGGGTAACCGGCGAGCACGCTTGCCTCGAGGCTGCCGATGTCGATTCCCAGCTCGAGCGCGTTGGTGCTTACCACGCCTCGCAGTTCGCCGTCCCTCAGTTGGCGTTCGATCTCCCGGCGTGTCTTGGGAAGGTAGCCGCCCCGGTATCCCCGCACGGTCGGTCGCTCTCCGGGGATCTTGTTGAGCGAATTCTGAAGATAACGCAAGAGCACTTCGACGTTGACCCGGCTGCTTGCAAACGTAAGGGTCTGGACGTTTTCCTTGAGGAAGACCTCCGTGATGTAGCGCGCTGCCCCGATGGCGCTCCGTCGCAGCCCTAGTTCTGGGTTTACCAGCGGCGGATTGTAGAAAAGAAGGTCTTTGGAGGCGCGAGGGGCGCCGTTGCGCTCGATTGTCTGGACCTCTTCCTCGAGCAATCTGCGTCCAAGCTCACCGGGATTCGCAATCGTGGCCGAAGCGCAGAAGAACTGAATCGACGACCCGTAGAAACGCGCAATTCTCTTTAAGCGGCGAAAGACATTGCACAGGTGGCTCCCGAAAACTCCACGATAGGTGTGCAGCTCGTCTACCACAATGAATCGGAGATTGCGAAACAAGCTCGCCCATTTGGGGTGGTGCGGCAGAACCGCCGTGTGGAGCATGTCCGGGTTGGTCAGAATGATTCGCGCGCCGTCCCGAATCTTCCGGCGCATGTCGGAAGGCGTGTCCCCGTCATACGTTTCAACGCCAAAGTCGAGTCCGGCGGCGCGGATCCATCCCTGCAGCTCCGCTAACTGGTCCTGGGCAAGCGCCTTCGTGGGAAACAGGTACAGAGCGCGGGTTTCCGGATTCTCGACGAGCGAGCGGAGGACCGGGAGGTTGTAACAGAGGGTTTTGCCCGAGGCGGTCGGAGTGACCACCACGAAATTCCTTCCCGCGCTGGCAGCCTCGTACGCTTCGGCCTGGTGGGAGTACAGCCGCGATATGCCCCTCGTTTGCATTGCCTGCGCGAGCTCAGCAGGCAGGTCGGGAGGAATGTCGTGGAATGTTCCCGGCTGATCCGCAATCTCGACCCATGCGGTCACATCCCCGCGCCTCTGCAGGGAGCGCAGGCGGGCCAGCGAAGTCTCGATACCCATAATGCAACTTGAAAGGCTAACACAGAAGGCTGACAGGGGGGCCGCGGACGCGGCCGCTTGCGCACTGCGCACTCCGCACTTGGCACTTGCGCACTTCGCACTGCGCACTTCGCACTGCGCACTTCGCACTGCGCACTTCGCACTACCCGCTGCCCAACTACAGACTGCCCGCAGGTTTTCACTTAAAGGGGTGTCCCATTCGTCCTGCAGGTACAGCGGTCAGCCGGTCAGCTGGATCAGCTGGGAAGTGCGCAGTATGAAGTGCGCAGTGCGGAGTGCGCAGTGCGCAGTATGCAGTACGTTCCAGTGCTTGATATTCGGCCCCGTCATCTCTATCATTTAAGGTTCGATGTCATCGAGCACACTAACCTGCTTTATAGCCTGGCTGGTTCCCGGCGGAGGACACTTCCTCCTGGGGAGATACAAGCGCTCGGCGCTGTTCTTCGGGGTCGTTTTGATTCTCTTCGTTCTGGGGCTCTACCAGGACGGAGTGCTTTTTGGACCCTCATCCGGGCTTTTCGGAGTTCTGAAGTTCTTCGCCGACGCTTGTCTGGGCGCGCCTTACCTGCTTGGCAAAGCCATGGGGTGGGGAAACGGCGACATCCGTTCCTACGGCTACGAGTACGGGAATGCCTATCTTTACAGCGCCGGCCTTCTCAATGCCCTCGTCGTGCTCGATGCCTTTGATATCAGCCAGGGAAGGAAATCATGAATCACTACGTGAGCCTGGTTATCCTGGCCCTGTGCGTCACCTCGGTCTTTACGGCGATCAGTCGCGAAGCAGAGAAGAAGCGTTTGAAGTACTTTCTGACCATGCTAGGCTATATGGTAGTCGGTTCTCTTCTAGCCGCTTGGCTGATGTACTTCATTCCATGGTGACATTCCTGAAACAGTGGTCGCCGGCGATTGTTTTCGCGGGGCTGATCTTCGGCCTCTCAGCGACGAGCTACCCACCCGGGGCGAAGCTGGCGCCGGATTACGTGGCCCATTCCGTCGAATACGGGCTATTCGCTCTCACTCTTGTCTGGGGCCTCACGGCGGCCGGCTGCAAAACCTTCACCTTCTTTCGGGCTGCCGGGGCGTGGTTCATGGCTTTGGCCTTTGCGATCACCGATGAATTCCACCAGTACTTCATACCCCATAGAGCTTCTTCTTTGCACGACGTTGTGGCGGATGTGGTGGGAGCGGCGCTGTTCATCACTGTGATGTTTGTCGTGGTCCGGTGGCGTAGCGCCGCCGTTGCGCGTTTACCGGAGTGACTGGACAGAACCTGGGCCTTTTCTGCCCGGTCGGCCAATCCTGGCCTTCTACAGCACCTGAAAGATCCCGAGTTTCAGATAGCGCGTTTCAGGCATCGCGGGCAGGACCGGATGGTCGGGGGCCTGGTGTCGCTGTTCGAGCAGGCGCAGTTTGCGAGAGGCGCGCACCGCCGCTTCCGAGACGATCTGGTAGAAGACGTCCTCGAAAATGTGGAAAGAGCAGGAGGCAGTCACCAGGATCCCCTCGGGGCGCACAACCCGGCACCCGAGCTCGTTCAGACGGCGATAGCCTTTCTTGGCCGCCGGCACGGTCTTCCTGTTCCTCGTGAAGGAGGGCGGATCAAGAATGACGAGGTCGTAGCTTTCGCCCCGCGCGACCGCCTGCTCGAGGAAGAGGAAAACATCACCTTGTACCCATTGCGTTTGCGCGAACCCATTGAGCGCCGCATTCGCGGTGGCCTGCTCGATCATTTCGCCGGACACGTCGACGCCCAGGACGCTTGCCGCCCCCGCCCGCGCGGCATTCAGGCCGAATCCCCCGGCATTGCAGAAACAATCCAGGACACTCCGTCCGGGCGCAAACTGTGCCGCCACCCGTCGATTCAACTTCTGGTCCAGGAAGAAACCGGTTTTCTGTCCGGATAGCAGGTCGATCGTGTAGCGTACCTGGTTTTCCTCGATCGTCACTTCCGAAGGCCCCTCTCCCCAGAGCAACCCGGTTCTTTGAGGCAATTCTTCGTAGCTGCGCAGTGCGGTTTCGTTGCGTTCGAAGATGGCGCGAGGCGATACCAGCTCCCGAAGGCTATCGACGATCAACGGAAGTCGCACGTCCATGCCGGCGGACAGCGTCTGAACCGCCAGATCGGGGCCGAAGCGGTCGACGATGAGGCCGGGAAGGTCATCGCTCTCCCCATGAACCAGGCGGTAGCAGCTTTCGCGCGGAAAGAGGGATTGGCGCAAGCGCAGGGCACGAGCCAGCCGTTCACTCGAAAAAGGCTGCGTCGATGCTCAGTGACGCCGCGGACCGAGCAGCCGTGCCGAAATCAAGGAGTGGGGGTGGTAAAGTGCGCTGCCCAGCACCTCTCCCCTGTGGCTCAGCACCTCGACGATATCGCCCGCCCGGGCGTCGGCCGGATGGCGCGCCACTTCATTCGAGAAGACCCAGAGATGGCCGTTGTGAATGCGGTGGTCTTCCTTCGGTTTCAGGATGAGTGCTTGCATCTGGTTGATTCCGCCAGCGGTCAGGATGAGGCTTCGGAGTGCTCTCGAGCCAGGCGGTCGACCACCTCCTCGAGCGAAGGAATGCCGGCTCGTGCGCCGAGGCGAGTGCAGGCCAGGGCTCCAGCCACGTTGGCGAAGCGAAGGCAGTGTTCGATGCTCCAATTCCGGAAAAGGCTGTACGCGAACGCCCCGTGAAAAACGTCCCCGGCCCCTGTCGTGTCGACCGCTCGAACCGAGATCCCCGGAACGTCGATGATTTCATCATCCCACAGAACGCCAACGCCGCTCGAGCCGAGGGTGCACGCCAGAAAACCGGGAACCACTCTAGCCAGCTCGCGCAGCCCCTGCCGCCAATCGGAGGTCCCAGCAAACTGGCAGACGAAATTCGCGCTCGGGATGGCGAAGTCGATCAGACTCGAGCAGTTCCTCCACCCCGGGCTGCACCTTGTCGATATCGATCGAAACCTTCATCCCCGCCTCGCGTGCCCAGCGAGCCGCCTGGATGGAAGCCGGTTGGTCGTGCCCGTCGATATGGAGCAGCTTCCCGGCGGTGATGGCTTCGCGGTTCAGTTCGCCCTCTTTGTAGTCGAGCTTGGTGTCGCGGTCCCAGATGATCGTTCGCTCTCCGGTCGGACGGTCCACGATGATGATCGAGAACTGACTGAAAGCGTCGGGAACCACTTCGACCATAAGGTCCATTGGTTCTTTCTGCAAGTCGGCGAGGGAGAAACGCCCGATGTCGTCATCACCGACCCGGCCTATATACCTGACGCTCAGGCCGTAACGGGCGCACTGGGCAGCAGCGGTCGCAATCTGCCCGCCCCCCATCTGCCGCATCACCGAATCCATCTGGATCTTGGAGTTGTGGCAGGGGTACTCAGGGACCGTACAGACCCAATCAACCGCGTTCAAGCCGAAGCCGATCAGCTCAAAAGAGCGGTCATTCGGCCACTCTATATTGAAATGGACCTTATCAAGCGGAGTTGACATAAAGCCACTGCGCACTGCGAACTGCGCACTGCGAACTGCGAACTGACGCACTGACGCACTGACGACTGACGACTGACAACTGACGACTGACGAACTGACGACTGACTGCGCACTGCGCACTGCCTGCTGCACTGCTGCCCGCTGCCCGCTGCCCGCTGCCCGCTGGCATTAAAGCATGCCCTGATCTGCAAAACTGAAGTACCGGGAGCCGCCAATAATAACATGGTCGAGCACCCTGATCCCCACGATTTTGCCGGTTTCGACCAGCCGACGGGTGATCTGGATGTCCTCCTGGCTGGGCGCCGGATCCCCGCTTGGATGGTTGTGAACGAACAGAACCGCCGCGGCAGCCTCCCGGATCGCCGGGCGGAAGACTTCACGGGGGTGGACCAGGGACGATGTCAGTGACCCTTCGGAGACCCGCACGATGCTCATGATCCGGTTCTTCCCGTCCAGAAGCAAGTCCCAGAAGCATTCCTTGGCGAGCGGTTTTACCAGGTTTTGGAAATGCTCGAACACCTGGTTGCTCGACTGAAAGCTTTCCCCCGGGTGCAGTTCGGTACGATTAAGTCGCCGCCAAAGCTCCGCTGCCGCCTGCAGAGCCAGAGCTCGCCTGTGCCCGATACCGGCCGCCCGAAGCTCCCCGTAGGAAAGATCGGCCAGCCGGTTCAGGTTGCCGACTTGCCGTGAGAGCCGAAGTGCCGCCTGCCACCCGAATCCCGCCGAACTTCCCGGACTGAGCACCAGAGCCAGGAGCTCAATCTCGGAGAGGGAACTCCAATCGTGGAAGAAGATCCGGCTGTCTTTGAGTTCGTACTGAATCGCCTGTGCCATATAGCTAATAACGCGTTCGTCGAAAAAACGACGAAGATTTCTGAAGCGATCGAGAAAATTTTCGACCGATTTGGCATCTAAGACAATATGATAAAATTATTAACAAGGACGTGCATTGCTCTTTTTCTCATGACGAACGCCGTTCATGCTGCAACCGAGGAACGTTTTGATCCCCGGGATATCATCGAGAAGTTCGCCCAGAAGGAATCCGAATTCCGAGACGTGTGGGGGAAATACACCTATACCCAGCGGGTAGAATTCGAAGTTCTCAACGATGCCGGTGACCCCCGCGAGAGGCGGGTGATGGAGATCGAGGTCTACTTTACGAATGACGGAAAGCGCCAGACCCGGATCCTCTCGGATAAAGGCGAATTGCGCTCGGTCGGTGTCACCGAGGAAGACGTCCAGGATGCGATCGGACTCCAGCCGTTCGTCCTGACCACGGAGGATTTGCCAAAGTACGAGGTCAAGTACAAGGGTCAGGAAAAAGTAGACGAGCTGAATACCTACGTCTTTGAGGTGAAGCCGAAGAAGGTCAGGGGAGGCGACCGGTACTTCAAAGGAAAGATCTGGGTCGATTCGATCGACCATCAGATCGTCATGAGCCGCGGCAAGGCGGTTCCGGACTACGCCAACAACAAGTTCCCCGAATTCGAGACGCGTCGCGAACAGATCGACGGGGAACTACTGGTTCCCGACGTGGACCAAGGCTGAAGATAACCTGACTTTCGGCGGCATCTATGACCGCTACAGCGTTCACATCCGCCAGTTCATCACCTACGAGAATTTCAAGAAATTCGAGGTGGGAACGTCGATCAAGTACGGAAAGGTCGAGGACTAGTAGAGCGGAACTGCGCACTGCGGAACTGCGCACTGCGGACTGCGCACTGCACACTGACTGCGACTGCCAGCTGCCCGCTGCTGCTGCTACGCCGCTAACGTCGGCAGATGTCTTCTATGATCCTGAGAGCGGCCGATATGTCCTCGCGGCCGACGTCTTTGTGGGTGACGAAGCGAACCTGCTTCGGTCCCGTCGCCCCAGCCTGAACGCCCCGCTCGCGGAGCATGGCCAGGAACGTTGCACTGTCCGTCCTCTCGAGGTCCGCTATCACGATGTTCGTCTGAACCTTCGCAGGATCCACCCGGATACCGTCGCACCTGGACAGTCCCTGGGCCAGAATCTGCGCGTTTTCATGGTCCTGGGAGAGCCGGCAGGTCATCTGCTCGAGGGCAACGAGCGCGGCCGCGGCCAGGACCCCGACCTGTCTCATGCCGCCGCCCATCATCTTGCGCACTCTCCATCCTTCCTGGATGAATTCCTTGCTGCCGAGAAGCATCGACCCGATCGGGGCGGACAAGCCCTTGGAGAAGCAGAACATCACGGAGTCGCAGTCTGTCTTGTGAGCTCCTCGACCGGAACTTTCAATGCGACGGAGGCATTGAAGATCCGGGCGCCGTCGAGATGGACAGGTATGCCGTGCTCGTGGGAAAGGTTCGCAATCGCCGCAGTCTCTTCGGGGCCGAGCACAGTTCCGCCTGCCATGTTGTGAGTATTTTCGAGCGCGACAAGTCCCGTGCGGGCGCGGTAGTAGATGTCCGGGGCAAGGGCGGATTCGACCTGTGCGGCTGTCAGATGGCCGTCGTTGCCGGGGAGGACACGCGGGAGGCAGCCCGAGAAAGCCGCCATCGTCGCCATTTCATAGTTGTAGATGTGAGAGCGTTCCTCGACGATCACCTCCTGGCCGGGACGCGTGTGGAGCTTGATTGCGACCTGGTTGCCCATCGTGCCGGTCGGAACGAACAATCCTGCTTCCTTCCCAAAAAGCTCCGCGGCTCGTTCCTGCAACCGGTTGACCGTCGGGTCTTCGCCGTAGACATCGTCTCCGACTGCCGCCTCGGCCATAGCACGAAGCATTTCCGGAGTCGGTCTGGTTACCGTATCGCTACGCAGATCGATCATTCTCATCCAACCTCCACCTCGGCGTCCGGCCCAGGTCAGGGGAATCGCCGGCCCGCACTCGCTTCGGCCCCACCTTGCGTAGAGAGTGTAACTCAATCCACGGAAAAATAGCGCGCGTCTGGATGATGAAAAACCAGGGCGCTGACCGATGCTTCCGGTTCCATCATGAAACCGTCGGTCAGTTGGATCCCGATTTCGTCCGGCTGGAGCAGTCGCCAGAGCTTGGCCTGATCCTCCAGATTGGGGCACGCAGGGTATCCGAACGAGTACCTTTTGCCCCGATATTGCCCGTGAAGCCGTTCTCTCATCGGGAGGTCCGGCGGATCGGGGAAGCCCCAAAGCCCGCGCAGCTTGGCATGCAGCCACTCGGCCAGGGCCTCGGCCGTTTCAACTGCCAGTGCCTGGATAGCGTGGCTCTTCAGGTAGTGGCCTTCCTCCTTGTACTGTTCGTACAGCTTCCGGATGCCCGGACCGGCGGTGACGGCGAAGAGGCAGATGCTGTCTTTTGGACTACCATCCGCCTTCCAGAGATAGTCACTCAGACACAGGCGCTCGCCTGCACCCTGACGGGGGAATTCGAACTGCTCGACCCGGGAACCGTTCCCGTCGTAAAGATTAATGCAGTTACCCTCGCTCTCAGCCCTGAAAAATCGCCAGACGGCGTTGGCGTGCATGTCGCCGCGGCGGCACTCTTCTTTCAGTTCCTCGAACAGGTCGACAAGTTTGGCTGCCTTTTCTTCCCGCTGTTCGACTCGCTCACGCACGTGGCCCTTTAAGCCCATGTGCTTGCCGTAGAGCATCGCAGGGTTGAGGAAGGGCCAGACCTCGTCGAGCGGGATTTCCCGTAGAACATGGCGGTCAAATCCCGGTGCGCCGGGACAGAAGGGAGAACCGTCACTTTGGAGGCAATCACCCGCTCCTGTACCGCCTGACCTTCGGGCTTCTGGCGCCGCAGCAAATTGGCTTCCTCTTCTCGCAGGTCTTCAATGAGCCGCGCTCGCTTCTCGGGATTCATCACCTTGGATGCCAGCTCGAGCCCATCCATCGCATCCCTGGCGTAAGCCACCAGGCCGCGGTAGGCGGGCGCGATCTTCAGGCGAGTGAAGCTGCGGGTCAGGGCGGCCCCTCCCACCAGCAGAGTCGGGCACTCGCCGGCTTCGGTCATGTCAGCCGCTGTAATGGCCATCTGCTGCGCCGATTTCACAAGGAGCCCGGAGAGGCCGACGATGTCAGGCCGGTGCTCGCGGATGGCGGCGATCAAGTCCTGGGGAGGAACCTTGATCCCGAGGTTGATCACCGTGTAGCCGTTGTTGGACAGGATGATCTCCACGAGATTCTTGCCGATGTCGTGCACGTCCCCCTTGACCGTCGCCAGCAGCACGGTTCCTTTTCCCGCCCTCTGGCTCTTCTCCATGAACTGCTCGAGGTGAGCCACGGCGGCTTTCATGGCCTCGGCGCTCTGCAGGACCTCGGCGACGATCAGCTCATTGTTGTTGAAGAGCCGGCCGACTTCGTCCATGCCTTTCATCAAAGGCCCGTTGATGATGTCGAGCGGCGGAGTGTCCTTCCGCTTTAGCTCCAGGTCCTCGACCAGCCCGTCTTTGCTCCCCTCGATGATGTAGTTGGCAAGGCGGTCGTCCAGTGGGAGAGTCGAGCTGGGTGCTTTCGTTCGGCCGGTCGCCTCCCTGAAGTGCTCGGCGAAGCGGGCGATGGTGGTCGTCGTTCGGCTCAAACAGAACCGCTTCCGCGAGCGCTTTTTCGTTTTCCGGAATGGAAGCGTATCGTTCGATCTTCTCGGAGTTGACGATCGCGAGGTCCAGCCCGGCTTTTGTCGCGTGGTACAGAAAGACCGAGTTGACGATCTCGCGGCCGGCCGGGGGCAGACCGAACGAGATGTTGCTCACTCCGAGAATGGTCTTGCAGAGGGGCAGGGCTTCCTTGATGAGCCGAACGCCTTCGATCGTCTCGAGGGCCGATCCGCGATAGGACTCGTCTCCGGTAGCACAGGGGAAGACCAGCGGATCGAAGATCAGATCCGTCTCCGGGACGCCGTACTTGTTCACGAGAAGGTCACGCGCGCGGAGTGCGATCTCGAGTTTTCTCTGCCGCGTCACCGCCATGCCCTGTTCGCGGTCCTCGTCAATCGTGCCCACGATCAGCGCTGCCCCGAACTTTCTGGCGAGCGGCACGACCCGCTGGAATCGTTCCTCGCCATCCTCCAGATTAATCGAGTTGAGGATCGACTTTCCCTGGCAGTAAGTCAGCGCCTCTTCCATGACCGTCGCATCCGTGCTGTCGATCATCAGTGGAGACCGCACCTTGCGAATGACTTTCTCGAGGAATCGCTTCATGTCTTCGGATTCGTCGCGATCGGGATCCTGAAGACAGATGTCGATGATCTGTGCGCCGTTTCGAACCTGGCGCCGCGCGATCTCGCTGGCCTCCTCGATCTTTCCTTCGGCGATCAGTTTCTTGAAGACGCGGCTTCCGAGGACGTTCGTCCGCTCGCCAACCAGCACGGGTCGAATTGAATCTTCGATCTCCAGGAAGTCGACACCTGATACAAAAGTTCTCCGAAAATCAGGGATCAGCCTCGGGCTGTGTCCGGCGGCAGCCGCTGCCATTGCCCGCGTGTGGGCGGGCGTGGTCCCGCAGCAACCCCCCAGCAGGTTCAGCCACCCTTCGCCGATGAAGCGCGCCAGCGACGACGCGATCATTTCGGGCGTTTCAAGGTAGTTTCCATTCTCGTCGGGCAGACCCGCGTTCGGGACGCAGGCCACCCTGGTCCTCGCAAGCTCGGAGAGCGAACGAAGGTGGTCGGTCATGAATTCGGGTCCGGTCGCGCAATTGAGCCCCAGGTAGAGCAGGTCGAACGTGCTCCAGGCTGGCGAGCAGCGCTTCGACTGTCTGGCCGGCGAGCATCGTCCCCATCCGCTCGATCGTTACGGAAACCGCGATCGGGGCCTCGCGTCCAGTGCGTTCGAATGCCTGGCGAATGCCAATGACTCCCGCCTTGACGTTGCGTGTGTCCTGACCGGTTTCCAGGAGGAGGTAGTCCACGCCCCCTTCGAGCAGCGCCGCGGCCTGGAGGGCAAAGGTGTCGATCAGGCGTGCAAACGTTACGCCGCCGGTCACCGAGATCGCCTTGGTGGTCGGTCCCATGGAGCCGGCGACGAAGCGAGGGCGGTCCGCGGTGGAGGCCCGGTCGGCAGCCTGCCGCGCCAGACGGGCAGAAGCCAGAGTGATCTCAAACGCCTGGTTCTGCAAGCCGTATTCCTCCAGAACCAGATCGCTGCTCTGGAAGGTGTTGCTCTCGATGATGTCCGCGCCTGCCTCCAGATACGCCTCGTGGATATGCTGGATCAGGTCGGGCCGGGTGATGGAAAGATGCTCGTTGCATCCCTCGAATTGGCTCCCGCCAAAATCCTCCGCCTTCGGTTGGGCATCCTGGATCATGGTGCCCATCGCCCCGTCGATGACGAGTATTCTTCTTTCCAGCTGCTCCTCGATCCTGCCGTTTCCACTCATCAGTTCTTATCCTCTTGTTTGATCCCCGAAACGATGGCGATCCGAAAAGGTTCGGGTCCCTGTTTGATTGTGTCGCTTTGCAGGTCTCGAAACCCGGCTTCCCGCAGCCACTTGCGCAGTTGCCCCATTTCGAACCCGAGCCTTCGATGCTTGAGTTGGCTAAGCACCCAGGTTTCAGTGTGGGGAAGCAGATCCAGGACGAGGATCCGGCCTCCCGGCATAAGAATCCTCTCGGCTTCGCGCAGGGCGGTCAGCGGATCATCGAGGTAATGCAGCGATTGCGAGACGACCACGAGGTCCGCCCAGGCATCCGGGATTGATACGCTGTCCATCTCCTCATGCAGGAACCGGACATTGGAGAGTCCGGCCGCTTTTTCCTGGGCGAGTTTTAGAAACGCGGCGTTGCAGTCAACGGCGACCACTTCCTTTGCCCAGCCGGCGATCTCGACGGTCAAGGCGCCGTCACCGCATCCGAAGTCAGCCACGCGCAGCCCGGGCAGGAGGAATCGCATCGCCCTCGTCCAGGCCAGCCAGGATCTGCCGGGCACGACAAATCGGTCCTGGATCTCGGCGTTCTCCGACCGCTGATGGAGAACCTCCTGGAGGCGGACAAGATCGCCCCGGCCGTCCGGCACGTGAGCCAGGGCCGCGGACAGGGTCGCCCACCACTGCTCGTCTTTGGGGAGAAGCCGGTAAAAACTGTAGCCGGAGTTTCTGGCCGCTTCCACCAGGCCGACACGCTTCAGCTCCGCGAGGTGTTTGGAAACGGTTGGTTGAGCCAGGCCCAGGATGCCGATCAACTCCCCGACGTTGAGCGACTCTTCGCGCAGAAGGCGGAGGATCCGAAGCCGGGTCTCATCGCCCAGGACTCGAAGCTGGTCGGCCATCTGCTCGAACATATCGCTATATTAGAATATCGTGATGGAAGAGGCAAGGGCGAGGTGGAGAGCGGAAGCGCGGAAGGCTGGAAAGCCCTGCGTGTGCGCGGCTCCGCATCGGGCGTCTTAGTTAATGATGGGAGATTGACCGGGCATGCGGGGCGTTGGCTGTTTGAACCCGCTTACTCCGCTGGAAAGCGCTGCGTGCGCGGCTCTGACAAGGGGTTGCCGTGCCGCGGCGGCGCCCTCATCCCGTGTTCCGGGCTGCCCGGTAAAAACAATGGACAAAGCCGGCATCACTCGCGCCGAGTCCGGTCAGAGCCGCGCACGCAGCGCTTTCCAGCGCAGTAAGCGGGTTCAAACAGTGAGCAGAACCGCGGCTCCGGAAGAATCCGCGAGAATCCGCGGAGGGGCCGACGTTCCGCGCTCCGAGTCGGCTTTCACGCCCCGAGTGCCTTCAGGAACTGCTCCCGAAAGGTGCGGCTGAGCTGGACCCGGGACCCGTCCCGCAACACGATCAGGTAATCACCGTGGGACCACGGCTGCAGCTCCGCGACGAAGTCGAAATTCACAATGTCACCGCGGTGGGCTCTGGAGAATTTCCGGGGATCCAGCCGATCAGCCATTCCGGAGATCGACGCGCGGTACAGGTAACTTTTCCCTTTCACGTGCAGGCGCACGTACTTCTCCTCGGCGCTGATTCGGGAAACATCGGCAAGCCGGACCGGGAAGACGCGCTCCCCTTCACGGATCAGAACCCGCTCGAGGTACCCGCCCGGCTGAAGGAGCGAGGTAAGCGCGTCCAGCATCTGGTCTCTGTTCGCATTTCGGCGCGAGCGGAACTCGTCGAGCGCATCCTTGAACCGCTCGTCCTCGAACGGCTTGAGCAGGTAGTCGACCGCATGGACCTCAAACGCTTTGAGCGCGTGCTGATCGTAGGCGGTCGTGAAAATGACGTAGGGAAAGCGGTCGATTCCCAGCGCCTCGATCAGCTCGAAGCCGGTCAAGCCGGGCATCTGGATGTCAAGAAAGACGAGATCAGGTTTAAGCTCCTGAACGAGGCGCAAGGCGTCAAGGCCGTCACCTGCCTCTGCCACGATTTCGAAGTCCGGCTGGTCCTGGAGAAAGAGGCGAATCTTCCGCCTGGCCGGCTTCTCGTCGTCGACAATCAGAACTCGAATCCGCTCAGGCATGCTGGCGCTCCACCGATGGCGCGATGCTCTCCTCCTGCTGTGCGTGCTCGGAGATCTGGCAGGGGATGTCGATGGTAACGGTCAGTCCCCCTCCGGGAGACTCGGTGAAGTCAAACCTTGATTCCTCGCCAAAGACGTGCTCCAGGCGCCGCTTGACGTTGGAGATTCCGGTGCCCGGTCGGGAACCCGGCAAAAGCCCGGGCCGTTGTCCTTGACGAACAGGATGAGGCGACCGGCCGTTGTTTTCGCCTGGATTTCAACATGGGCGATGGCGTCCCCGACCGGGCGGTTGAATTTGATCGCGTTCTCGACAAGGGGTTGGAGTAGGAAAGAGGGCAAGAGCGCTCCGGTGCATTCCGGCGGGATGTCGATCCGAATGACCAGCTTTTCCTGGAAACGGAGCTTCATGATGGCCAGGTACAACTCCAACAGCTCGATCTCTTCGCCGAGAGCCACCAGTTGCTTGTCCGAGCGTTCCAGGGTTCGACGCAGCATCTGGCTCAGGAGCGAGATCATGCGGTCGGCTGCCTTCACATCCTCGTACATGACAGAGCTGATCGTGTTCAGCGTGTTGAAGAGGAAGTGTGGGTTGATCTGGGTCTTCAGGACATCCAGCCGGGCCTGGTTCAACTGTGCCTCCAGTTGCGCGGTCTTCAGCTCCCGCTGTCGGTTCTCGGCAACATAGGCGTAGAGCTCGAGGAACCCGTAAGCAGCCCAGTAAAAAACCAGGCTCTTGTGGAATTCGAAGATGTACCGATAGTAAGATCTGGCCGTAGCCGTAACTCCCCAGGTGGAAAATGTCATAGATCCAGAAGCGGAGTTGGAAGAACAACGTGGTGTTGGCGACCGAAAAGAGAACAGAGGCGACGAGATGAGCGAGAATGACCGCGTCCGTCTGGGCCCTTTGACCGGGAAGACACGAGCGAACCAGTAAAGAAATGGAACGAAAAGCAGGCTCGCGTAGTGGCCGGTGAATTCCCAGATCAACGGGTAAACGAGCGGCACTGGCTGGCCTTGCGTCAGATTGTCGAAATAGACCTGGCTCGAGGTCCAGGCTGCCGCCGCGGTCATGAGTGCCAGGCCCATCAGCATGACTGATTTCAGCCGTGGATAATACTGTCGTCGCGTTGTGTTCATCTTCGAGCTTCCAGGCTCACTGAGCCGCCTCAGTCTCGAATCTTACCGCTTCCCCGGTTGATCTGCCCGGCTGGAAATCATGACTGACCGGGCGGGGTTTCAGTCCAAAGCAAACCCGCATGATGTTCCAGCGCCTGATGCCAAGTTCATAAAGCAGAACCGAGACGGCGAAGGACAAGCCTCCCAGCAGAAGCAGCTTGACCACCGGGCCGAAAGGCCAGGTGATCAGATGATAACCCAGGACGATAATGACCGTCTGATGAAGAATATAGAAGGGATAGATTCCCTCGTTCGCATAGTTGAGGAACCGGTTTCTGAAATTCAGGTAATGCTTCGCATAGCCCAGGGCCGAAAGAATCCAAAACCATGTGACGCAGGATCGTCCGAAGTACTCGACCGGATAGACGTACCCGTGCTCCATGCCCATCGCATCGTCGATCAGCATCAGACCGAGGGTAACAAAAGCCAGACCCAGCGAACGCCGTCGAATCTCCTCGATTGTTTTCCAGATCCCGGGGTGCGAGGCGACGAAGATACCCGCCCAGAAATGGAAGAGTTGAAACGAGAAGTTGGCCCAGTCGGCCACCAGGTTCTGCTCGGTGGGCCAGTAACGACGCAGGCTGATTTGGATGACGGAAAGGGGCAGAATCAGCAGGTAGATCCGATGGCCGGCGGCCAGCCAGGTCCTCGCCGCTTCGAACCTGGCCTTTCCCCCTCGACGGGAGAGCCACGCAAGCCAGGGGAGCGAGAGCAGGGAAAAGACGAAAAGATAGGCGACGAACCAGAGATGGTGCCAGGACAGATTGCCTTCCGGATACGGAATTCCCGTGAAGATCGTGCGATAAAAGGCCCAGAACGATTCGAAGCGAGCGCCTTGGAAAAGGCGCTCGTGGTACACCTGGGGAGGAATGATCACGAGCATTCCGAAAGCCAGGGGCCAAAGCAGTCGTCGGTGGCGTTCCAGTACGAAGCCACCCAGGTGGCGGGAACCCAAGGCGAAAGTAGTGCCGACGCCGGAAATGAAGAAGAGCAGGGGCATGCGCCACTCGTGCAGAAACCCCATCGGATATTGGAGCCAGGGCAAAAGGTCGGCGTTCTTGATGTGCCAGCCCCAGGTGTTGAAGGCCATCCCCGTGTGGAAGGCATGCAGGACCAGGATCGCGAGCACGCGCAACCAGTCCAGATCGTGTCTTCTTTGCATTTGTTTCTCCTCGATCCAAGAGTAAGGGGGGGAGACAACGGGCGGAATGTGAATGTCACGAAACGGATCAGCGCGGGAATGAAACGGACCAGAGGGGGAGCGGTGGCCGCGTGCCCCGGTTCGAAAAACGCCGCCTTGGGCTCGACGCCCTCCAGTAGCTCAACCGGTCGGCTTTGCAGCGGGGCGGTCATTTCTGGCCGCCCTATTCCCTTTTCAGGACTCCTCGAGTGGTGGCCCGCCTCCAGTAAGGCGTACAGGAGCCGTCTGCCGATATAGCCTGTCGCTCCCGTCAAGAGGATCTTCATGTTGGGAACAATTGTACCGTGAGGGGACGCCCGCTCGGGCAGGGCGGGCGGGCCGAGGCCCCAGCACCGCCGCGCCCCCGAAATGAACCTCCCGGCTGGATAATCAATCTGAATGGGCATCACGGGGGGTGTCGCCATGGAGCGAATTTTCGCGCTTATTCTCGCCGTCCTATGTCTCTGTCCCTTTGCCGATGTGCTTTCTGCTTCGGACAAGAAAACCCAGGATAACCGCAAGCTGATACGGGAGGAGCGGACTGACCCGTACAAGAAGTGGCTGGACGAGGACGTGAAATACATCGCACAGTCGGAAGAACGGGACCTGTTCAAAAATCTGACGACAGACGAGGAGAAGCAGGTCTTCATTGAGGAGTTCTGGCACCGGCGGGATCCGGACAAAACAACGCCGACCAACGAGTTCAAGGAAGAGCATTACAGGCGGATAGCGTATGCGAATGAGCGCTTCGCCAGCGGCATCCCCGGCTGGATGACCGATCGAGGGCGAATCTACATTATTCACGGAGAACCGACCGAGATCGAGCGTCATCCGTCCGGTGGGACCTACGAACGCCCCATGCATGAAGGCGGAGGCACGACTAGCGTTTTTCCCTTCGAGATCTGGCGCTACAGGCACGTGGGAAACGTCGGGGAGGACGTTGAACTCGAGTTCGTGGACACGAGCAACAGCGGCGAATATCGGTTATCCCGAAATCCCTGGGAGAAGGATGCGCTGCTTCACGTTCCCGGGGCTGGACCAGACGCTGGCGGAGCAGTGGGGGATGGTCGACCGGAAGGACCATCCGTACTTCAATCCGGGAGGTGCCGGGAACTATCCGTTCCTCCATGAAAGGGCGAAGGACAACCCTTTCGAGAGGATGGAAATCTATTCGCGCATGCAGCGGCCGATGCCGATCAAGTACAGGGAATTGCAGCAGCTGGTCAACGTCAGCGTCCGTTACGCGCAGCTGCCTGTCGAAATTCGTCAAGACTTCATAAAACTGAACGATGACCAGGTGCTCGTCCCGTTAACGGTAGAGATTGCCAACAAGGAACTGACCTTTCAGGAAGAAAACGGGGTTCGCAATGCCAGGGTGGCGGTCTACGGGATCGTTCGAAGCGTGACTGACCGGGTGGTTCTTGAATTCGATCATGACATCATGGCGAGCTATCATGCCGATGAGCTCGAGAACGGACTTCAAGCGAGATCGATTTACCAGAAAGTCATTCCCCTCGATTGGAAACTCCGATACCGGCTGGATCTGGTCGTTAAGGACCTGAACAGCGGGAAGACGGGCGTCACGACCGTTGCGATCATTCCTCCCAATTACGGTGCGAGCAGGCTGGCGTTCAGTTCTCTGATCCTCTCGGATTACGTTTTGAAGCTCCCCTCATCCCCGGAGGCCGACGAGATGTTCGTTCTGGGGGACCTGAAGATCCGGCCGAGTCTTCGTAATCGTTTTCAGCTCAAGAACCCACTCAGTGCTTACGTGCAGCTTTACAACGTCGGGCTGGACCAGTCGACAATGGCCCCGGCACTGACGGTCAGTTACCGGGTTTCGCGCGATTCGCAGCCGGTTGTGGAATGGATCGAGCAGGGTGGGGAATCGGTCGATTACTTCTCGCAGGGGCGGGTCATTCTGCTCAAGACTCTCAGGACCCAAAAGCTCGAGCCGGGTCGATATCAACTGGCGATCGATGTGAAAGACCTGATCAGCAACCAGTCGACAAGCCTAAGCCAGGAATTCGAGCTGGTGGAGTAGTGACGGAGTGGCTCGTAGGAGGTTGCAGGAAGACGCAAAGGTCTCACGCAAGAGGCGCAAAAGGCGCAAAAGAAACGCTACCAGACAGTCTCTCTAGCGTTTCTTTTGCGCCTCTTGCGCCTCTTGCGTGAGACCTTTGCGTCTTCCAAACGGCCCGGTTGGCAATGGTTCGGGCTACGACAAATCCGGGATGACGTACGGATCGCGATACTGCTCGCGCTTGAGCAGCCGGTTAGCTTCGATGTCGTCGACGAACTGTTCGCGGCGACCGTCGAAGGTCAGTTCACGACCCAGCCGGTAGGAGATGTTGCCCAGGTGCGGGAGCGAGCTGGATCGATGTCCAACTTCAACCTCGCAGTTGAGCATATCGCGCTTGCCGGCTCGCACCGCTTCGATGAAGTTGCCGAAATGGCCGCCCATTCCGGTCCCGACGGTGCTCTGCGCGTCGGAAACTTCCTCGGGGATGCTCTTGGAATCGGGTCCCGGTTCTCCGCGGCGTCCGAAGTAGGTCTTCCAGTTGCCGTCCGCATCGATTTCCAGCCAGCCATCACTTCCGTAGAAGACATTGCCGATATCGACCATGCCTTCCTTGTTGGTGTAGTGGCCGCGCGTGGAGAATTCGAAGATCGTTCCGTCGGCGTACTCGAATGTGCTCGTCTGGACGTTCGGCGTATTCTGGGCGGAGTCAAAGACGAACAACCCTCCGAAGGAGCGCACTTTCACCGGGTACTCTTCCTTGTTGAGGCCCCAGCGCGCGATGTCGAACTGATGCGGTCCCTGGTTGCCGGTGTCCCCGTTTCCATATTCCCACTGCCAGTGCCAGTTGTAGTGGAATCGGTTGCGGTTGAAGGGGCGCAGGCGCGCCGGGCCGACCCAGTTGTCGTAATGCACTTTATCCAGGTAAGCCTGGGTGTAGGAGAGGTTTGCCCCGGCGCCTTTGGTCAGCCCGAACTTCTCGCCCGGCGCCATCGGTCCGTCCGGATACCGTCCGATGTCGCCGCGCGGCTTGAAGCACAGACCGCGTGCCATGTAGATTTTGCCCAGCTTCCCGTCGTGGATCAGCTTCATGGCTGCCATAGTGGTTTTGCGTGACCGGTTCTGGAAGCCGACTTGGACGAGCACGTTGTTGGCCCGGGCTGCGTTGACCATCTGGCGACCTTCCCACACGGCCCAGTGGGCCGGTTTCTCCACGTACACGTGCTTGCCGGCGAGGGCCGCCCAAATGGTCGCCAGCGCGTGCCAGTGGTTCGGCGTCGCGATTGAGACGGCGTCGATTTCCTTGTCGTCGAATACTTTCCGCATGTCCCATTCCGTCACCGGGACATACTGGAACTTGTCCTGCAATGGCTTGGCTCGTTCCGCAAACAGGTTCTCGTCAATGTCGCACAGGGTTTTGATCCTGACATTAGGCAGTCTCGAGAGCTGCCCGATGTGGCCACCACCCTGTCCGTGGATGCCGATGACGGCAACATTGACCCGGTCGTTTGCGCCGAGAATGTGGGGATTGATGGCGGCACTGACGGCGGCTCCAGCGAGGACCGTTCCTGCCGTCTGTGTCGTGCGTTTCAAAAATGTTCTTCTGGTCACACCGTTTTCAGAATCCATACAGTCCTCCGATGCTGATCGACCCAAGCCGGAACGCTCGACAACGAGACAGACGTGATGAAGCAGACGCCGGACTGGGAATATCTTCCCTCGACCGGTTGCGAAACGAAGAGTCCTGACCGGGCTTGGAATCCAAGTAACTACGCATGAAAATAGTTCGGTTCGGGACTCGCCGCGCAATTCGCGCTCCCGATCCTGATTGGAGAGTCTGTACTTTTCGAATCTTCTTGTCAATATCGGCGCTGTCGACGGGGAAGCTACTTATGCGCGCGTTGGAGGCGTCTTTCGGGAACCGTTAAGGTTCACGGAAGAAAGAGACTCTTCGGAGAGATTTCAGTAAGCTCAGACGATGAAGAACCGGATCATCCTCGGCACTGTTTTCATCACTTCAGCACTGGTTCTTGGTCTGTTCCGGCGCAGCCCGGGTTCCGCCGCCGCGGCCGCTTCTCCCAATTCCCACGGCTCGGCAACTGACCTGGCAAGACGATGAGATGCGGCTCTTTGTCCACTTCGGGGTTAATACCTACACGAACCGTGAGTGGGGAACCGGGCAGGAGGACCCAAAGATCTTCGATCCGATTCGGCTCGACACGCGGCAATGGGCGCGCGTAGCCCGGGAGACGGGTTTCAAAACGATCATTCTGACCGCAAAGCACCACGATGGATTTTGCTTGTGGCCTTCGCGCTTGACGAGCCACTCGGTGGCGACGAGCGCCTGGAGGGACGGCAAAGGCAGACGTGGTCGGCGATCTTGCCGAGGCGACGAAGGCTGAAGGTATAAGGATGGGCCTTTACCTTTCACCTTGGGACATGCACGAGCCGGCCTACGGGAACGAGAATGCCTACAACTCCTACTATCTGGGACAGCTGCGGGAGCTGCTGACCGGGTACGGCCCGCTGGCGGAGGTCTGGTTCGATGGGGCGAAGGGCAAGGATGCCAAGGACATGAGCTATGACTTCGCTGCCTTCTGGGCGACCGTACGTCAGCTCCAACCCGGGGCGGTCATGTTCTCCGACGAGGGCCCGGATGTGCGCTGGATCGGCAACGAGCACGGTTTTGCCGGAGAGACGAACTGGTCAACCATGAACAGGGCGAAGGTCAAGGTTGGCAACGCCGACACGAAGTATCTGAACTCCGGGGAAGAAGCGGCCTCCGACTGGGTTCCGGGCGAGTGCGACACGTCCATCCGAAAGGGATGGTTCTGGCATCCAGAAGAGCAGCCGAAGTCCGTGGAGCAGCTGCTCGAGATCTACTTTAAATCGGTCGGCCGGAACGGAGTGCTCCTGCTCAACGTTCCCCCGAATACGGAGGGGCGCTTCGATGACGCCGATGTCCGACGCCTGTATGAGCTCAAGCGCGCGCTCGATGCCATCTTCGGGAACGACTTTGCCAAAGGGAAGACCGCACGGGCCAGCGGCGTCCGAGGGAATTCGCCCGAGTTTGATGGGGCGAGGGCCGTAGACGGCGACATGCGAACCTACTGGGCACAGGAGGACGCAAGCACGACCGGGACGCTGGAATTGGATCTGGGCGGCCCGGCGACCTTCGACGTGGTGCGGATCCAGGAGCCCATCGCCTTCGGGCAGCGGATTTCCGGCTACCGGATCGAGGTGCTCGACGGCGAGGCGTGGAAGGTGATTTCGCGCGGAACCACGGTTGGGCACAAGAAGCTGGACCGGATTCCCTCGCCGGTGACGGCCGGCAAAGTGCGCCTGGTCATTGAGAAGTCCCGGGCAACACCGCTGGTGGCGGAATTCGGGCTGCACAAGATGCGGTGAGCAGTTGGCGAATCCGCAGCTGACGATGGGACGGGAGAGACGGCCTTTCGGAGCGCGGACATCTTGTCCGCACTGGGATCGCGGACGTCCCGTCCGCCCGGCGGGCATCTTGCACGCCGATTGGCCGAGCGATTCAGCGAGTACGACGGAGGACAGAGCGACTTCGCAGGTCCAAGACTTCAAAGTGCTCGATCGTGCAAACCGCAACGTCGGGCAGGATGCCCGGCGAGCGGACGGGACGTCCGCGCATCCAGACGGCGACGTCCGCGCTCCAGACCGACGTCCGCGCTCCAAAAAGCGGAAAAAAGGGCGGCGACCCTTGCGGGAGCGCCGCCCTTTTGTCAGCCGGTCAGCCGGTCAGCTGGTCAGCTGGTCAGCAATGGATGAACCAGGAACTAGAACACGGCCTTCAGCGCGAACTGCCAGCTGCGCCCGGAAGGCGAAACCACGCTTGTGACCGTTCCAAACGAGGAACTTGTCGGCGTCGTGTTGGGTCCGCCGAAGCTCGTCTGGTTGAAGGCGTTGTAGGTCTCGGCCCGGAACTCGACCCGCGTGCTTTCATGAACCTGGAAGTTCTTGATGAAGGAGAAATCCCAACGCACCTGGTCGTCCCCCCGGAAGTCGTGACGCAGCGGGAACGTGCGGATGTTCGACCCAAGCTGCTCGGCCTGACTTCTTGTTGAAGCCACGTCCGTGTTGAACCAGTGATCGATAGTGCGCTGGTCTTTCGGCAGCTCGATATCCTTCAGGTTCCCCGTCAAGATGGCGTTGCCGAAGCCGAGCGGACCTCCCGACTGTGTCGAGTAAATGCCGCTGATCTGCCAACCGCCGATGATGCCGTTCACGATCGACGGAAGCGTCGAGCCGAACTGCCTGCCTGCGCCCGACCGGGACCTCCCAGATACCGCTGGCCGCGGTCCGGTGCGTCCGGTCGAAGTTACCGATCACGTAGTACGGTGTCGGGTCGGTCGCGTTCAGGAACGAGGTCGCCTCCATCAGCTTCGACCAGGTGTAGGCGAGCTGGAACGTGAAGCCCTGGCTGAAGCGCCGCTCGACACGGTTCTGCATCGCGTGGTAGATGGAGTAACCGATCGGCTGCTCCACGTTGATATCGCCGAAATGCGGATAGGGGCGCAGAAGGCCGCCGCGCGACATGTTCGCCCCATAGATCGGATCGATCCCGGCAAACGGGTTTTTGAAAGACGCCCCGAGATAATCGATCGTCGGCTTGTCGCGCGTCGGAGACGTGCTCAGGTACTGAGCCGGCGTCATGTTGATGTTGCGCTGTCACGCCGAGGCGGGTCCCGCGGTTCCCTACGTAGGTGGACTCGATCATGAATTGCGCCGGCAGCATCTGTTGGATGCCGAACGACCAGCGCTGCGCATACGGCTGCAGGAGGTTGTAATCGTAGAACGAGAGCCCCTGGCCGATGTTCGTCAGCAGTCCCCTTGCGGCGCCCAGTGGCTCTCTCAGTCCGGTCGGGAGCGGGTTGGCGACGGTTGCCAAATAGGTCAAGCCGCTGTCGAGCGAAGCCTGGATCGGCGTCGACTGGGAGAATCCGGTCTGGATCCCGGTGTTGCTGTTGACTCCGATGGTGTCGTGGTAAATACCGTAGCCACCACGAAGGATCGTCTTGGGGAGCAGCTGGTAGGCGAACCCGATGCGTGGCTGGAAGTTGTTCTTCTCGCCTTTGTACGGGCTCCGGCCGATCCCGCCGTTCTCACACGTACGTCAGCCCGCCCAGGACGCGGAACTGGTCCACCGGGATCTCCGGGATCGGGTTCTTGGCGTAATTCGACTTTCGCCTGGGCCTCGATCGGGTTTGACTGCCCGTAGGCGAAGCCGGCGACCAGCCGGTCGAAGCGCTCCGTCAACGGAGTCTCCAGCTCCCAGCGCAGCCCGAGGTTGAGTGTCAGCTTCGAGCTGAGCTTGAAGTCATCGTGCAGGTAGAGACCATAGTACTTTTCCTGCATCGCCCAGCTCGCGCTGCGCTCCATGGATCCAGCGGGGACCCCGAGGACGAAAGCCGCCATCTGCTGCCCGATTGAAGCCGCAGGCGTCGGTGTTCAGCGGCCCCTTGGTATAGGTGTTATCGAAAGTAAAGTTCAGGCGACAGTCGAGGACGGGTAACGGGTGTGATTGCCTCGGTAGACGCGGACATCTGTTCCGAACTTCAAGTTGTGATTTCCCTGGAGCCGCGTAACGTTCCCGGTGATGCTGTGCGTCAAGCTCGTGTCGGCCCCGTCGCCGCTCTCCCATCTGCCAATATCGTCATAGCCCGATGTCGAAGTGTGCGGGATCGTCGCCAACTCCTTGTCGACCAAGCCTACCAAAGTCGACGAAAAGCCGAGGCTCGCGAGGTCGAACCCCTGCGTGACTCGCCGCTCCGGAAAGTCCTGGCTGGTGATTCCATAGCGGACGTTCAACACCGTGTTCGGATTGAGGACGTAGACGTCGTCGAGCGCGAAGCCGCGGTTGATGCGGTTCAGGATGATCGCGCTGTAGTCACCGAACCAGTGATCCTTGTCCTCCTCCCACCAGTCGTAGTGCACCCGGGCGAACAGACGATGGTTTTCACTGAAAACATGGTCAATGCGAACGAGGTGCACGTAGTAATCCTCTTTCGCACTCAGGTTGTAGAAGAAGTTGTTCGCGGCCTTCCGCGTTGCCGGCCGTGTTCGGCAGTGGGTACAAGGCGAGCAGCTTCTGCGAGACCGGGTCGAGCCGGTTGGCAGGAATGATGTTGCCGGCGAACGGGTCCCGCCGGAACTTTGCAACCCTCGGCCCGCGTCGTCAGCGGGTCGTAGATCTGGTACGACGTCCCGAGCGCGAGCAGCGCGGAAAAATCTCCGGCTGCGTTGAGCTGCGGTCGGAACGGTGCGGCTGCCGGACTGCGGAGAGCCCCACTTATTCCCTTCATACGCGTAGTACCAGAAGGTCTTGTTCTTGCCGTTGTAAAGCCCAGGGATGTAAACCGGTGCCGCCGGCGGAGGCGCCGTAGCGGTGGTCCTGGTAGACGGCTGGTTTCGTGTTGTTCTTATTTTGGAAGAAAGTCGGCGCGTCCAGCGCGCTGTTGCGCGCCCAGTAGTGCACCTCGCCGTGGATCTCGTTGGTGCCGCTGGCAGTCAAGACGTTCGTTATCGCGCCGATCGTGTGGCCGACACTCGCGTCGTAGGGGTTCGTCTGGATCTTGAACTCCTTGATCGCCGTCGGAGGCGGGCTGAACGCGACGCGCGACGTACCGTTGCCGTTCGCGAAATTGTTGTTCACGCCGTCGATCTGGAATTCGTTGTTGTACTGGCCGTTTCCGTCGGTCGACATCTGGGAAGGCGCATTGTTGAAGGCGGCCTTGCGGATGCGCATATCGGTGGCGTTGACCACGCCGGGCGCCAGCAAGGTCAGATCCATGGGGTTCCCGGCAAACAGCGGAAGCTCGAGGATGCGCCGTTCGTCAACCACCTGCCCCAGCGAGGCGCCCGCCGTATCGAGGAGCGGAGTCTCGGCCGTGACGAGCACCGTCTGGTCGATCTCCCCGACTTCCATCGGGATGACCAACTCGACCGTCTCACTGACCCGGACCTGGATCCCCTCGCGGACGTATTTCTTGAACCCCGGCATCTCGGCAGTGACCGTATAGACGGCCGGGAGAATGAACGGCATGTTGTAGTTACCGTTTTCGTTGGTCACCGAGGAGATGGTGACACCAGTTTGCGCATTAGTTGCGCGGACCTCGACGCCCGGCATGACACCGCCGCTGGCGTCAGTCACCCGCCCGAGCATCGTTCCGCGCGGGTCCTGCCCTAACAGCAGTGCGCTAACCGCAAGGAGCAGAAGCGCTACTACACAGAAGTACCTGCTGATTTTCATGACACACTCCTCCCAGTTTGATGGACGGATACGAGGATTGGCGGGTAATCCAAAGAAGGCCGGTCAGCCGGCCTTTTGAAAAGCAGCCTGGGAGCCTGGATTCACCCTTCGCGTGCGTCTTGCGCCTGCGTATCCCTCCGGTTTTCCACAATCAACGCTCGAACAATGCGCCTACTATATGAATGACCGAACTAAGGAAAGCTCTGCTATCACCCGGATGTCGGGTGACCTCGGTCGACCGAACTCTGTCCGTTTTCCTTTTGGTGCTGGGCAGCCGAGGCAGATGCCGGCCGCACGATCATGGGCGTTGCTACCGTCTGAGTCGGCTGCGCCAGAAGGCGTTCCATGAGCAGTTCCGCGGCACGTTCCAGATGGCGCCGGATCAACTGTTCCGCCCGCAATCCATTGACTCTCTTCAAGGCGTCCAGGATCTGAAGATGTTCCTGGTGAAAATCAAGGACCCTCTCGGGCAATTGCGGAGACACCGCCCGGAATCGCCGGAAGTGGTCTTGAAGCGATACGACGAAACGAGTGAGCACCGCGTTGCCGCAGGATTCCACAATGAGTCGGTGAAGGGCCAGGCCGGCGTTTGCCAGGGCTGCGTAATCCGTTTCCCCGTTCGCCTGCCCGCCCGCTCAGCTGTTCCTCAACTGCGGCCAGATGAGCCGGGTCCACGCGACCGGCGGCCAGACGGGCGGCGAATCCTTCGAGAACGCCCCGCACCTGGTACATTTCCACGATCACGCGCAACTCGATGTGGGAGACAAAACTTCCCATCCGCGGCCGGATCTCAACCAACCCTTCTTTTTCCAGGTGCTGAATCGCTTCCCGCAGAGGAGTGCGACTCAGATTCAAGGTTCTGACGAGATGCTCCACGTGGAGAGGATCACCCGGCTGGAGCCTGTTGCAGAGGATTTCTTCCTTGATTTGCTGGTACGCCCGATCGGTCAGAGAAGCATCACCAAAAGCCGTGCTGCCTGAGAGGCCGGTTCTTCGGGGCTTGTTCTTGGCTTTTCTGGCCATGTTCGGTTCTTGAAGCCAGCAGAAGCGTACGCCCGACGCGGTCGCTTTTCAACAGAAAAATAGTGTTGGCATAACACTGATATATCAGTGACATGTGGGAGACGGGGAGACAGGGAGACAAGGAGACAGGGAGACAAGGAGACAGGGAGACAAGGAGAGGAGGTGAATATCGAAGATCGAACAAGGAATGTCGAATTTAGAGGGAAGGCAAGAACCGGCTGGGCAGAGGGCTAGTCCTATTTCAGCGAGAACGAGCGGCGAGCAATCACCGTAAGGAGCCGCGCACGGCAGCGAGCGCCAGCGAGCGAGTAAGCGGACCAGCCACCCAGCCCCAGGGGGCAGTCGCGAGTAGCAAGAGCCAGCCTAAAGAGCATGTTGGTTGGTCCGCTTACTCGCTCGCTGGGCTCGCTGCCGTGCGCGGCTCCTTACGATCTCGCCTAAGCCACGATTCAGCCGGGACGCGCGGCTCTATTCGCAACAGGAATTTCGAATGTCGAAGTGAAGGCCTGTGGGAAGAGGATTCAGAAACACTTCGGAGTTCGACATTTCTTGTTCGATATTCGATAGTCTCATCCACTGATCCAGAGTTCGCTTTATGCCCGCTCTCCCCGTCTCCTTGTCTGCCCTCTCGCCATCCGAACGCTTTGCGGTTATAGTTCTTTTCTGCGGGGAGGGGCATCGGAATGGATATTTTCATTGGCGAATTGCTGGGCACGATGGTCTTGATTCTGTTGGGGAACGGGGCTGTGGCAAGCGTTCTGTTAAAGCGATCAAAAGCGGAAGGGGGAGGCTGGATCGTCATCACCGCCGGTTGGGCGTTCGGGGTCATGACCGGAGTCTTTACCGCTCAGGCTTTCGGCAGCGCCGGGGCGCATCTGAATCCGGCAGTCACCGTTGGGATGGTACTCGCCGGGGCACCGGGGGTGGCCGCCAACATCGCCTGGTACCTCTCGGGCCAGATCGCCGGCGCAATGATCGGGGCAGTGCTTGTCTGGCTGACCTACCTGCCTCACTGGGCAATCACTGATGACCCGGACGGGAAACTGGCCTGCTTCAGCACCGGCCCGGCCGTCCGCAAGCCGGCCGCCAACGTGATGAGCGAGTCGATCGGCACCTTCGTGTTGATCCTCGGAGTTCTGGCAATCACCCAGACTCGTACCCCGGTCACCGGGCTCACCGTCCCGGGCGGATTATCGCCGTACCTGATCGGTGCTTTGGTCTGGGGAATCGGCCTCTCGCTCGGCGGGGCGACCGGTTATGCGATAAACCCGGCGCGTGATCTGGGGCCTCGGCTCATGCACACGGTTCTCCCAATCGCCGGAAAGCGCGATAGTGACTGGGCCTACGCGTGGGTGCCGATCCTCGGCCCGCTGGTCGGCAGCGCCGTGGCGGCGGTCCTCGTGATTGTCCTTTGAGTAGAAGTTGCGGGGCGGAGTTTCGGGGACACAATACTCAATTCCTTTGCTGACGGGTTGATGACACAAGCGGAGAGGGAATTGAGTTTATGTCCCCGAAACTCCCGAAACGGGAAGGAATCTTCAATGGCAGCTCCGGTCGTGGATCTCAACGCGGACGTGGGGGAGAGCTTCGGCGCGTATCGCATTGGCTCCGACGAGGATCTCGCGGAGTCCGTGACCTCATTCAACATCGCTTGCGGCTGGCACGCGGGCGACCCGCTTGTCATGGAACGCACTGTTCGACTGGCCTTGCGCTTCAACATTGGTATCGGCGCCCACCCCGGTTACCCCGACCTGCTTGGATTCGGACGCCGGGGCATGGAGATCTCGAGCTCCGAGGCCAACGCCTACGTTCTTTATCAGCTCGGGGCGCTCCAGGCTTTCGCCCAGGCGGCCGGGTCGTCCCTGCAGCACGTCAAGCTGCACGGTGCTCTTTACAATAAGGCTGCTGTGGATGAGAAACTGGGACAGGCGGTTCTTGACGCGGTCGCGCAATTCGATCCAACGCTGATAGTCGTTGGACTCTCCGGAAGTCCGTTCCTGCAGATGGCGGCGCAGCGCGGGCTACAGGTCGCCCACGAGGTCTTTGCCGACCGGGCGTACAATCCGGACGGAACCCTGGTTGCCAGGGGCAGGCCCGGGCGCCATGATCGAAGATCACGCTACTGCCGCAGACAGGGCGGCCCGGATGGTCTCTGGACGGCGTGGTGCAGGCGGTCGACGGACGCGACATTCGAGTCCGCGCAGACACAATCTGTATTCACGGCGACCATGCGGGTGCCGCGAATTTCGCCCGTTCGGTCCGCCGGGCCTTGGAAGGGGCAGGAGTGAGGGTCGCGAGGCTGGGTCGGGCAGATTCCTGACCGGCAGCCGGAGCGGAATCGTCAAACCATCCGGAGATTCTCGCTGTGGGACAGCAGAACCAGCGACCGAAGGAACACCGGGCAGGCGGTCGGGAATTGCTGGGCGCATCGTTTCTGATGGCCACGTCAGCCATTGGTCCGGGCTTCCTGACCCAGACCGCGGTTTTTACCGAACAGTACGGTGCGAGCCTGGGTTTCGTGATTCTCCTGGCGGTCCTGATCTCTCTTGCCGCTCAGCTCACCATCTGGACGGTCCTCGGGGCGTCGGGTCTTCGCGCCCAGGACCTAACGAACCGCATGGTTCCCGGGTTGGGCTATTTCCTGGCCGGCATCATCTGCCTGGGCGGGCTCGCTTTCAACGTCGGCAACATTGCCGGCGCTGCCTTGGGGCTGGAAGTCATGCTGGGACTCGATCCCCGCCTGGGCATGGTTCTCAGTGCTCTCCTCGCCATCGGCGTATTTCTGTACAAGGAGGCCGGAAAGGCGATGGACGTTCTGACCAAGGGCTTGGGCGGCCTCATGATCCTGCTTGTCTTTTACGTCGCGCTCGTTACCCGCGCGCCTATCGGGCAGGCTGTTGCCGGCACCTTTATCCCCGATCGGCTGGATTTCTTCCCCATTGTGACGCTGCTCGGCGGGACAGTGGGCGGCTACATCTCGTTTTCGGGGATTCACCGCCTGCTCGATGCCGGAGTGACTGGCGCCAATCGGCTAACGGAGATCCGGCGCAGTGCGATTTTAGGAATTTCAATCGCCTCGGTCATGAGATTCCTTCTGTTTCTGAGCGTGCTCGGCGTCGTGAGTCACGGGGTCCACCTCGATCCCGCGAATCCACCTGCCTCGGCGTTTAAGGCCGGCGCGGGAATGATTGGATATCGACTCTTCGGGATTGTCCTCTGGAGTGCGGCGGTGACTTCCGTAGTCGGTTCAGCTTACACGTCGGTTTCCTTCATGGGCACCGGCTGGCCCCGCAAGAGGTCCTCGATTCTGGTGATCGCCTTCATTGTGCTCTCGACCCTGATATTCTTCACGCTGGGAAGGCCGGTCACTCTCCTGATCCTGGCAGGTTCGCTCAACGGTCTTATTCTTCCGATTTCCCTGGGGATCGTCCTGGCTGCCGCGTGGAAGAGAGGCCTGCTGGGTGGGTATCGCCCGCCTCGATGGTTGCTCATTGCCGGCGGTGGCGCAGCTCTTGCGTCTCTGGTGGCTGCGGTTCAGGCATTGAAAGGGATCGCTGCGGTGTGGCGCTAGGTGAAGGCTATGGACGAGGAACCGAGGTATCTGGTAGCCGGAGAGATGGGCCTGTTCGTCGAGTTTGCAAACCGGATCGACCCGGCCGTCAATGAGCAGGTCCACGCGCTCAGCCATGCGATGGAAAGCGACCCGATCACCGGGGTGACCGAGACGGTCCCTTCTTACCGCTCGCTCCTCGTCATCTACGATCCGCTGCTGGTCGGCTTCCAAGAGTTGGTCGAGCAGGTTTCCAGTCGTGCGAGAAGCTGTCGGGCGACGACCGAACCGCGTCCCGGCAGGCTGGTCTCGATTCCGACTATCTATGGAGGCGCGGAGGGTCCGGACATCGGGTTTGTGGCCGAGCACAACGGGATATCGGTCGAAGAAGTGATCGCCATCCACAGCTCCACCGAGTACCTTGTCTACATGATCGGTTTCACCCCGGGTTTCCCTTACCTGGGAGGTATGTCCGACCGGATAGCCGCACCGCGGTTGGAGAACCCAAGGGTCGCGATACCCGCGGGATCAGTCGGCATTGCCGGCCTCCAGACGGGCATTTACCCGGTTGATTCCCCGGGCGGGTGGCGCCTGATCGGGCGAACGCCTTTGGCGCTGTACGATCCGACCAGCGACGATCCCGTGCTGCTGAGGCCGGGCGATCGGGTCCGGTTTGTGCCGATCGAGGGGGGAATCGAAGCGTGACAGTGGTCAGGGTTCTCAAGCCGGGAATGTTGACGACGATCCAGGATTTCGGGCGGGTCGGAACCCTGCGCCTCGGGATTCCCCCCTCGGGTGCCCTCGATCGTTTCTCACTCGAGGTTGCTAACTACCTGGCAGGCAACCGTCCCGGCGAAGCCTGCCTGGAGGTCACTCTGCTGGGTCCGACGCTGGAATTCGGCGGGTCTTCCCTGGTCGCTCTCGGCGGTGCGGATTTCGAAGCCCGTCTGAACGGACGGCAGGTGGAGACATGGAGCTCGTTCGCTGTTCAGGCGGGCGATCAGCTCATCCTACCCGCCGCCCGGACCGGCTGCCGGGCTTACCTGGCCCTTGCGGGAGGCATCCGCGTACCGGAGGTTCTGGGCAGCCGATCAACCTTTCGCAGGGGCCGGCTGGGTGGGATACAGGGAAGGGCATTGCTGGCGGGGGACGAAATCCCAATCGGCGAGGCAACAGGACCTTTCAACCCCCGTCGCCTTCCCAGCCTGTTTCGACCGCGCTACACGTCGCTGCTGATGGCCAGGGTAGTGCTCGGACCTCAGGACGACTACTTTTCCGCCGAGGATCTGAATCTCTTCCTGCACTCCGACTACCGAGTCCTGCCGGAGTCCGACCGGATGGGGTATCGGCTGTCGGGGGCCCGGTTGTCACATTCCCGCGGCCCCGACATCATTTCGGATGCTGTTGTCGGCGGCGCAATTCAAGTCCCCGGTGACGGCAACCCCATCGTGATGCTTGCCGATCGGCAAACGACCGGTGGGTACCCGAAGATCGGCACGGTTCTGGCGTCCGACGTGGATCGCCTCGCGCAACTTCGACCCGGGGACACGATCCGATTCACGGCTGTCTCGCTCCACCAGGCGCACGATCTGTACCTGAACTATCGAAAAACGTTCGCGCAGATAAGGACCGAGTTGGGGGAAACGCCTGTCCATTCAGAGCCGCGCACACAGCGCTTTCCAGCGGAGTAGGTCCTGTGCTGATTGGCGTGTTCGGTAAGGAGAACCCGCTGACTCCGCCGGGAACTTTCTTGCCTGCCTGAAGTCTAAGTCCGCTGAAGACACAAACCGGATCCGGTCCAGCTTCTTCACCGCGTCAGCGTTCTCACTGGCGCTAACAGTAGGAGGAGGTATGGCAGCTTTATTCGGGATCTGGTTGTATCTGTTTCTGTTCCCTCCGATGGATCTGTCTCCAGGCTGACCCGGCATTGTACCCGGCGTGTCTGCTCTTCACCCGCCGGGACTTCTCCCTTCAGCTCCCAGCGCCGCCGGCCGCGCAGCCGGGCTGGGTGACTCTCGCGCGGCAAGGCCGAAAATCAGGTGCGTGATCGCGAAGAAGAGGACGATCATGTTCTTTCCCCTTACTTCTTCGTCAAGAGCGAGGATGCCGAGGTCGATTCCTTTCCGCTGAAGAACACCTCGGTTCATGCCCGGATATCCGGCGTCATCGCTGACGTCCGCGTAACTCAGACATACGAGAACCGGGGACGCAAACCGCTCGAGTGCCTCTATGTTTTCCCCATGTCAACCCGGGCGGCCGTCTATCGGATGGAAATGGCGGTGGGGAGCGGCGCTTGGTCGCCCGGATTGCCAGGCGGGCGGACGCCGAAAAGGAGTATCAAAGAGCCAAGCAGCAAGGGAAAGACGGCCTCGCTTCTCGAGCAGAACAGGCCGAACGTTTTTCAGATGAGGGTCGCAAACATCCTCCCGGGCGATCGCGTATCCACCGATCTGTTCTACACGGAGCTGCTCGTTCCGGAAGACGACATCTACCAGTTCGTGTTCCCGACTGTTGTTGGCCCCCGTTACTCCAATCGGCTTAAGAACGAGGTTTCGGACTCGGAGCGGCGATGGGTCGAGAGCCCCTATCATCATTCGGGCGAGCCGCCGCAGCAGGATCTTCAGCTGCAGGTCGACCTGGCCGGCAGCGTTCCCCTCTGGGATATTGCCTGTCCCTCCCATGATGTAGAAGCGAGATTTCCCTGACGCCTCCAGGGCTTCCATCCGACTTCCGGAGACCGAGCGGATCAGGGGGCAATCGCGATTTCATCCTGCGACTACCGTCTGGCTGGGCGGAACGTGGCCAGCGGGCTCCTGCTCTATGAAGGTCCGGAGGAGAAGTTCTTCCTGGCGATGGTGCAGCCGCCGAGCCGAGTTCGCAAAGTCACAACGTGCGCCCATGGAGTACATCTTCGTCGTCGATGTCTCAGGCTCGATGCACGGGTATCCACTGGAGATCTCCAAGCGCGTGCTGCGCAACCTGTTGGGTTCGCTTCGCCCGGTCGACCGATTCAACGTCGTTCTTTTTGCCGGCTGCGTCAGTCCGTGCTTAGCGAGCAGTCGCTCCCAGCGACTCCCAGCGCACCTTCAGCTGGCTATGGCTCTCATCGATTCTCACGCCGGAGCGAGGCGGGACCGAGATTCTCCCGGCGCTGAAGAGGGTGGTTGCGGCTGCCCGCCCCCGAGGAACCGATGGGGCGGACCGTCGTCATCGCGACCGACGGGTATGTTGACGTCGAGCCGGCAGGTTTTCGACCTGATCGCTACTCATCTCGGTCACGCCAATTTCTTCACCTTCGGCATCGGCACTTCGGTCAATCGCTTTCTGATTGAAGGGCATGGCGCGTGTCGGCAAGGGGGAACCGTGGGTCGTCACCCAGGAATCAGAAGCCGCCCGGGCCGCCGACAGGTTTCTCGAGTACATCGAATCCCCGGTCCTGACCGGCACGAGCGTGCAGTTTGAAGGTTTCGATGCTTACGACGTGGATCCTGCCGCAGTTGCCGGACCTGTTCGCAGCCCGCCCGCTCGTCATCTCCGGGAAATGGCGCGGGGAGGCGGTGGGTCGGATTCGGCTCGCCGGGATATCGGGAAGCGGGCCCTGGAGTGAGACCGTCGAGGTCGGACGCTCTGAGCCGAGCCCCAGCCACTCGGCGCTTCGACTCCTCTGGGCACGGGAAAGAATTGCGACGATCTCGGATTACAACCGATCCTTTTCCGAAACCCCGGCCAGAATCGAGCAGATCACGGCGCTCGGATTGCGCTACGGCCTGATGACGAAATACACGTCCTTTGTCGCGGTGGATACCGTATCGCGAACGAGAGCGCAACCGGTCGAAGTCAAGCAGCCGCTTCCGCTTCCCCAAGGAGTCTCCGACCTGGCAGTCGGCGACTGGTCGTTGCCGTGCCAAGTCTGATCGTTCGTCTGAATGCGTCGTGCTTTTCCGGCGCCCTCGGAAATCCCTCCTCCGATGGAGGATGTTCCTGAATACTCGAGCGTGGCGGGCGGAATGGTCGGTGGCGTGGCGGGCGGCGTGCCGGGCGGCGTTCCCGGCGGCGTCGTGGGCGGCGTGCCGGGCGGAGTGACAGGCGGGGTTCTTGGGGGAGTGCCAAAGAGCGCGGCCCCGCCGCCTCCACCGCCTCCTACCCATCTAACAGAGCCGATCCAGGTCGGAGGCAATCTTCAGGCGTCGCAGCTCGTGAAGAGGGTTGAACCCGACTACCCGGAGCTCGCCCGTCAGGCGAGAGTGCAAGGCTTGGTGCTGCTCCGGGTGACGATCGACGAAAAGGGCGATGTGGTCAAAATCGAGGTCGTTCGTGGCCATCCGTTGCTCGTCGACGCGGCGGTCAAGGCGGTCAGGCAATGGAAGTATCGGCCGACACTAATCAATGGGAACCCGGTCCCGGTGATCGCCACAGTGACCGTCCCGTTCGCCCTAAAATAGGGGGGATAGCGAGCCTTCTGGGGAAGAGGCTATCACCGGCTCGAAGAGCGCGTAATTCTCATTCTCGACCATCGGGCCGGTGGTCGAGAAAATCTCCGCGAGCCGTGGGTCTTCCATAAGTCTCTTCCAGGAGTCCTCGAAGTCAGCTGCCGACGCGAACTCCCAGAGTTCCATGTACTCGCCGGCATTGCCGACAAGCGTCCGGGAAAGACCTCGGAACTGCAGCCGGTGGTCTGCGATGAGGGGCATGAGGCGATTACGGAAAGTCTCTTCGAACTCGACGATCTGGTGAAGGCGCACACGATAGCTGACTCTGAGGATGAGCATCGATTTCTCCGGAGCTACAGCTAAGCCTGAAGAGCCGAGGATGTCAACAGTTTCCGGGGAATAAGAGTGGTTGCACACGAGGGAGTCGGGCGGTCACACGCCGGATGTCAGCTGTCTGGAGGATTGAAACTATGCCGGCGGTCTTGCGTCTAACGGGGGACGGAGGCCCCGGATGAAGAGGCGGTTTGCGTTGGTCACTCTGGCAATGTTGATGCCTGGCTTGCTGTTCAATCCCACCCGCGCCCAGCAGGCGGAAAAGGCCCTGCCCGAGTTCGCCGGCTTTGTGACCGAGGTGAAGTCCCGCCTCCAGATGAACCAGAGTGTGCTGAAGAATTACACCTACCAGCAGCGAAACTCTCAGAAGCACCTGGACAAGAACGGCCGGGTGAAGAAGATCGAGACCAGGCTGTACGAAATTTTCCCCGACACCGATGCGGGACTGACATATCGTCGTCTGGTCGAAAAGGACGGAAAGCGGGTCTCGGAAAGCGAGCTGAAGAAACAGGATCGGGAATACGAGAAGCGGCGTTCGGACAGGGAAAAGAAGCGTCTGAAATCCAGTGCTGCGGACGAGGAAAAAGCAAAGAAGGAAGAGCGGGAGGCGATCGACGAGGCCTTCCGGGTGTTTGAAATCGTTATGGAAGGTCGAGAAACCATCGACGGCAGGCCGGCTATCCGGTTGTCGTTCAAACCGAAGCCCGGGCTGAAGGCAAAGAGCCGCGAGGTGAAGATCCTGCAAAACTTCGCAGGGCACGTTTGGTTCGACGAAAACCTGTACGAGCTGGTTCGGCTCGAAGTCGAGGCCATCCAAGACGTGAGTTTCGGGTTCGGAGTTCTGGCCAAGCTCCACAAGGGAGCAAAAGGCCTTTTCGAGCGTCGCCTTTTCAATGAAGAGGTCTGGTTGCCTTCGACCACCCAGTTCTCTGGAAGCCTCCGGCTCCTGCTGGTCAAAGGAATGCGGATGGAAGTCACCGACGAATTCTTTGACTATCGCAAGTTCAGCGTGGAAACATCGGTCAGCTACGATCGCGAGTAAGGGAGAATAGGCTTCGCCCGCGGGGGCTGACGTTGTGGGTGCCTCGCAGAGCGAGGTCGAAGGGGCGGGGAAGGTATGTAGTCCCGCCCTCAGGCGGCGTAACAGCGGGCGCGATCAGGCCCCGGGCTCGACGCTTGTTTCCCACATCTCGTATCTCCTCAGGCGAGCTCGCTCAGGCGGAATATCGAATTATGGGGTATCTCCTTCACTCCAGTAGCCACAATATGTTGCGTGCCGGGCAGGAGGAGCATTCCACAGAGGCATGGATCTCAGCGAGAGCGAGCGGCGAGCAATCACCGTAAGGAGCCGCGCACGGCAGCGAGCAAAGCGAGCGAGTAAGCGGACCAGCCACCCAGCCCCAGGGGGCAGTCGCGAGTAGCAAAGCCAGCCTAGAGAGCATGTTGGTTGGTCCGCTTATTCTCATTCTTGCGCCCCCAGCCCCATCTAGAGCTTCAAACCCAGCACGACCGGCTCTTTCAACTTGTCCGGCTGGGCGATCTTTCCCTTTTGGTCGCGTGCCTCCAGCTGGCTGTTTGCGATGAAGTAGAACTGATCGCCGGCGAGCGTGCCCGTGGTGGGGATGTCGAACAGGCTATGATTGGATTCGAGCACTTCGAGACGGGAGACCGAGTCATGGTTGGCCTCCAGCCATATCCGGACAATGCGAGCCGGTTCAAATCCGTTTTGCACGCCGATCAGAGATCCCCTGTACCAGTACATCCCGTCCAGCCCCGCCACTGACACGTTCTGCGGATGTCGAAGCTCCTGGAGCTTGCCTGACGCCATGTCGTAACGGTGGATTCCCTTCTGGTCGGCTACAAACACTGAGCGGGCATCCGGTGTGACGTCAATTCCATTCGGGTAGATGAAAGTGCGGTCCGCGATGAGAACTTCGGGCGTCTTCGACCCGCGCGAGATCCGGAGCACCGAGCCGGCCTCGCTGTCTGTGAGCAGCACGTCGCCGGATGGGAGCGGGACGATGTCGTTGAACAAGTGCTTGCTGCGTCCCGTTTGGCTCGGATACTGGCTGATCAGCTTTCCGGTGGGCAGGGCAAACTGAAAAACCGTTGCGACCGGGGTGGGGCCTGCCCGCGGGGCAGCATACGAAGCGCACGCCCAGAGAACGCGCCTCTTGGCATCCACACGCATCCCGAGCACCTCACGGATGCCGTACTGCCCGCCGGCAACGAAGTCCGTCACCTTCAAGCCTTTGGAAACCCCGACAATCTTGCTTCGATGGATGCTCCCGACGAAGAAATCACCCGACCCTTCATCATAGGCGATGCCTTCGGGGATCAGGTCCCTTTCGGGCAGTCGAAAGGCTACCCGGCTTCGATTGGTCGGCTCGCGGTTGCGGGCGAACGCCGCGATCACGGACGCCAGCTCGGGTGTGCCGGCGAGAGCCTTGAAATCGGGCTGCGAGAGGTCGACGGTCCCGCCCATGGCGGCGATGGAGCGAAGAGTTTTGACTGACTCATTCTTTTGTCCGGTCAAGGCGTATGCGCCGGCCAGTCGGGCGAGAATCCCCTGATTGTTCGGTAACTGGCGCTGTATCCTCAGAAGATGGTGCAGGTAAGCCGGATAGTTCTTTTCCCGGTACGCCTTTCCGCCCGCTACATAAGGGTCTTCTTCCTGGGCTTTCTGTTGTGTGGCAGGGGCAGGCAGCAGAAGCGTGAGTGTGAGGAATGTCAAAAGAAGAAGCGAGATTCCTGGTCGGATGGACATAAGTTAAAGATAGGGCGCGGCCGGCAGAAATGGAATCAGGGAGAGGCGGCTCCGATCACCTCGGTGAGGCTCTGCTGCTCTCGGCTATCGACCGACGAGCGCACCGCCGTTGAAAATGGTTCGGCTTTTGGCCGCCTGCCTGAGTCTAAACTAGCGAATTAAGGAATTGATTCGGGAAAGCTCCTCTGAGGAAGAGAGGGATGGTGGGGTCGACAATCGTGTCGGGCAAGTTGAGGAATTCCGCCGACGGGTCGGAGCAGTCCGGCGAAGCGAGTTGGATTGCGGCCAGCCAGCGGGGCGACGCGATTGCGTTCAATCGGCTGGTCCTGAAGTGGGAACGCTCGATCTACAACCTCTCCCTGCGGATGCTGCAGAATCCGGAGGATGCTGAAGAAGCCACCCAGGAGGTCTTTCTCAGGGCCTTTCGCTCGATCCGAAGCTTTCGTCACAGCGCCAGTTTTTCGACCTGGCTCTACCGGATCGCCGCGAATCAGTGCATGTCGCGGCTGAGGAAGCGCGGCAACCGAATCGTGTGGTCGCTCGACGGCGAGGAGTCTCAAACGGCGATCGACCGCAAATTGCCGCACCAGGAGTCACACGAGAACCAGTTCCTTCAGCAGGAGACAGACAGCAAGGTGCGTGAGGCGCTGGGGCGGTTGTCCCCGGAGCAACAGCTGGTGATCGAGTTGAAGTTCTTTCAGGAGCTGACCTTTGAGGAAATTGCCGAAATCGTCCAGGCACCGCTGAGTACCGTGAAGTCACGCTTGTACGGCGGGTTCGAGGTCCTGAAGAGATGCCTGTCCCGGCACCGATGATTTGAGCCGACGAGGTATATATGAGCGACAAGTGTCAGGAATACAAAGAGCTTATCCCGAGGGCCCTCCTCGAGGGTCTGGAACCGGATCTCAAGGCGCGGCTGGAAAGTCATTTATCCGCGTGCGCCGAGTGCAGGGATGAGAAGGCTCTTTACGAGGCCACATGCCAGGATTTGAACGCCATGGAGGAGGTCCCCGTTCCCCGGCACTTCTTCGTTTCTCCGGACTCCGAACGAATCGGTATCTTGCAGCTGCTCGCGAGGCTGGCTTTCCCGTGGAAGCTGGCGTTGGCAACCGGGTCTCTGGCCATGCTCCTCCTGGCCGCCTCCGCACTGTCCGACTTCCGATTCCGAGCCGAAAACGGGGTGTATGCGTTCTCGTTCGGAAAGCCCCTGCCGGAGCAGGCCAGCCGCGCGCAAGTCGAGGAACAAGTCAAGGCGTTGCGCACCGAGCTTGAAGGCTGGGTCGAGCAGAAGGTGAAATCCGAGCGCCAGCGCTATCTCACGGCTCTGAAGGCCGAGGTCGAAAAGGCGGACAGCCGGGGGCTTACGCCACAACAGAGCCTGATGCTTCGGACTGCGCTGGCCGAAGCGGAGAACCGCATGGCCGATCGCATCGACAGCGAAGGAGCGGCGCTTGAGACCAGGATGGCCGGTTCTGTGACATCGCTCTACGACACCGTTCAGGCCCAGCGCGCCGAGGACCTGATTTCGATTCGCGGCACTATCTCGGCAGCAGCCATTCGGAACGAGGCCAACGACCGCGAGACCAACGAGGTGCTGAGCACCCTGCTCGAAGTCGCCGATCTTCGGATACGCGGTCAAAACTAACGCTTTTTAACTACGCTTTTCACTAGAACGAAAAGGAGAAACAAAACAATGAGGCGTCGATTAGCGCTTGCAGCATTTGTCGTACTGTTCGCCCTGGTTTTTGTAGCAGTCAGACCGATAGCCGATCAGCCGGCGTTCGACAAGGAAAAGAGCCGCCAGGAACTGGAGACGATGAAAGGGATACTGAAGACCTCTCTGAGCTACGCGCTCAAGCGAATGGACACCAAACCAGCGAGCACCGGGGAACCGGCGGTCATCGGTTGGGGGAAGGGAGAATGGGGTTTCGGTGGAATCGATGCCTTTTATCTTCAAGGGCAGGGTGCGGTCTTCGTGATTCCGATGTCTGCGCTCAGAGGCGGCAATCACATGGTCTACGGCACGGGTTTTGCCTTTGGAGATGTGGAAATTGATGAAGCGGTGCTCGCCCAGGCCGAAGCCAGCAAAGACATGGCCGAGGAAATGGAGCAAGCAAGCGCGGAGCTGAAGGCCCTTGGCGACGCCCCGAAACCCGAGGCCGGAAAGGACCAGCCGGCGGTTAAGAAGAAGATGGAATTGAATAAGGCCAGAATCGAGAAGATGCAACAGAAGCTCGAGCAGCGGCGCGCCGAATCCAAAAAACAGCGTGAGGAGTTGTTGTCCCGGATCCAGGGCCTGAAAGGCCGCCTGAAGGACACGCTGGCCAGCTACGGAGATTCCTTGACGATCGTGAAGCCCGAGGAGTGGGTCACGGTGGTGATTTCGGGGGATGGCGGGTTCAAGATGTGGGGCGAGGCGGGCGACGAAGACGAATCGTGTCATGTCATCGCGGTCAAGAAGACGATGGTCACAGATTTGAAGGCGGGAAAGATCTCGCGCGAGGAGTTCGACCGCCGCGTTACGGATTACAGCTACTAGTTGGGTCTTTTACCCCGAAGGGGTTACGTAGACTGCGCCCAGGGTTGCCGCGTTTTCTGCGTCGGCAGCCGAAACGCCGGCGAGATCGCAAGGTGCGTGCGCGGTAGCGAGCCAGGCTCGCTGCCGTGCGCGGCTCCTTGCGATCGCTCACGTTTCGTTCACGCCTTAACGAGGCTCACACCAGGTTGTCGGCGATCAGCAGGCAAACGATCCCAAGAAGTGCGCCGGCAAGGATGTCGAGCAGGTAGTGGTAGCGGCCGTAGACTGCGCCCAGGGCCATTCCAACCACGACCACCAGGGCCGCAATTCCTCCTCCCGGACCCCAGATTCGCCAACTCCAGACCAGAAAGATCACTGCGGTAGAGGCGTGAGCGCTGGGCAGAGCGCAGCCCCGGTGGGCCAGCCCCTCATACATCAAGCGGTTGGTTGCCCGGGTCATCCACGATCCTGAAAGTCTCTGCCTGGACTCGGGCAGCAGTCCGGCCGATACCAGTCCCCAGCGAGGCCCCCACACAGGTATCAAAGGAAAGAAGGAGTACGCAGCCGCATATGCGAGGACGACCGCGAGCATAAACGACTGGAACTCGTTGATCCGGCCCTTCGCCTGCAGGAAGATCCCGAGCACCAGTGTGTAGAGGTAATAGGTGTTATAGAGCAGGTGAAGAAGATCGTTGAGCCAGGGCGTGTTTGCCTTGGCGAGGCGAAGGCTGGGCTGTCCGAAGAGTCGTCCCTCGATACCGATGAGCGCGGGGTCGAAGGAGAAATCATGCGGGTAATAAGCGCAAAGAGTATGTCCAGTCCACAGGTACGCCCACCAGAAGAAGACGATCGGAGCCCACAGGGCGGTGACCTTGAACCAGCGATGGCCGAGCAGGGGTGGGGAATCGAGAAGGACAATCAGGACCAGAAACAGGGCCGCCAGGACCGCGTTCGTCAGTAGTATCCGCAGCCGGCCGCGGGCCGCGAACCGTGCGGCCAGAATGTGAACAGTATGGATCCCAAGGTAAACAACAGCCAGCCAGTGAGGAAGCGGCGAAATAGTCACCTGATGTCCCTCCCCCGAACGAATCACAGTTGCTTTGAGTCGTAGCTTTCAGCGCTCAAAGCCCCCTACTCGGCCGACGGCCTTTCGGAGTGCGGACGAGACGTCCGCGCTCCGAGGGCCGCGGAAATGCGTCTAAAGAGCAGCGTTTTGCCGCCGCAACGCGATCATGGGCTAGGTTTTCGCTCGTCCTTGACGCCTGCGCTGATGGCATCTTTCTGCTTCTGGATCAGCCCGTTGTAGATGTCCCGGTGCTCTTTGGCTTTGTCGGCTTGTCCGGCTCGCGCATAAGCGATGGAAAGCTGCAGATGCGCGGTGGGGAAGTCCGGCAGTTTCGCAAGAACGAACTGCAGTTCCTTGATCGCTTTCTCGTAATTGCCCTTGCGGTTAGCGACGAGTCCGGCGACGAGGTGGGTCTCGGCCCAGTCGGGCGCAAGCTCGCGAGCCTCCTCGAGCAGCTTGTCGGCCTGTTCGGTCTCGCCCCGTTGATGACTTATGCGCGCAAGCTTCGCGAGACAGGGCCCACATTTCGGGTTGTTCCCCAGTTCCTCGCGGAGAAGCTTTTCCGCCTCTTCGATGTTGTTCTTCGCGAACAGGATCTCGGCCAACTGAAAGTTGACATCCGGGTATCGCGGGTCTGTCGCGCGCACCTGTTCAAACGCGCTTTGGGCGGGGTCCAGCGCTCCGACGGTGTAGTAAGCCAGGCCCATCTTCATGCGGGCGTCCAGATCCTCCGGGTAATGCTTCAGGTACTCCTGGTAGGCCTGGGATGCCAGCCGGTTCTCATGCAGCTGAAAGAGGCAGTCTGCGAGGATGAGCATCTGGTAGGAATCCCGGGGAGGAAAATCCTGCTGGTCGGCCTGCTGGAGCAAGGCGAGAGCCTCGGTCTTGCGTTCCTGCGTGGCCGCAATCAGTCCCCGGAGGAAGTGCAGCTCACCGAGCCGGCGATTGGGCCTGCCTGGATCCGGAGCTTGACCGGCAGGCGGTACGAGCCGGGCCGCCATGCTGTCGGTCTGTTCCCTGGCTGCGTCCGGCAGTCCGTACCTGATCAGCAGGTACGCGAGCTGCGATGCAAGTTGATCATCCTTCGCTGCCGCCGGTACAAGCCGCCGCCACTGGCTCAGGCCCTTGGTCTTCTCGCCATGCGCCAGGTACGAGTCCATCAATTTGATCTGGACTTCGACATTGTCGGGGAAACGATCGGCGGACGCCTCCAACAGTTGCTGGGCTTCAACACTCTTCGTGTCCTTTTCATACAGGAGAAGTCCCAGATAGAGCTTGGCGTAAGGATCTGCGGGGTCTGCTTTCAGGGCCAGACGCAAGGTGTCGATCGCGCCCGTAAGATTGCCGTTCTGATACGTCTGCAAGGCCTGCCGGATCAGGTCCGAAGTAGACTGGCCAAAGAGTGAGGTGGGCAGCGCAAGCACGAACAGGAGCGCAAGAATAGGGAAAACTCGTGAATTTCTTCGACCTGTCATCTGGGGCCTCGCTGCCTGGACGATCATTTTGATGTCAGTGGCCTCGTTCGACTGGGCGCATGTTTGGGATTTCGGGGACACAAAACTTAATTCCTTTGCCTGCTGGTAATGACCGGTAACTGGTTGGGAATTAAGTATTATGTCCCCGAAATCCCCCGAAATCACTCCGCTGGCTCCACGATTTTGTGTTCTCGATTCACCGCCGGTTCCTTGACGATCTGGACCTTTCCACTCGGCCACCGAATCTCCACGCTTGCTATCCGGCTCTCCTCCCCCAGTCCAAAATGGACCCTCTTGTCACTGGCCGAGTAGATCCCGTTAGCGGTGCTCACGTGCTCGTATTGACTTGCGCCCGACGGCAGGACAAGCTTCACCCGGGCGCCGATGCCGTCGCGGTTGCTCCTGGTCCCCTGCAACCGGAAGCCCACCCAGTTGCGGCCGGCGGAAAGGTTGTCCAGGAAGAAAGCGCTTTCATTCAGGCGTGAGACCGCGATGTCGATACCGCCGTCGTTGTCGAAGTCGCCAGCCGCCACACCGCGCCAGGCTCCCAGGGTCTCCAGGTCGGGACCAACCGAGAGATCCTCGAACTTGCCGTTGCCGAGATTCCGGTAGAACCGGCACGGATCCTTGTACCGCATCTTGGGATTGAACAGGTGAACATTGTCGACGACGTGAGAGCCGGCGACAAAGATATCCTTCCAGCCATCATTGTCCAGGTCGACGAACTTATTGCTCCACCCGCTGAAAGGGGCGGTCAGTTTGCCGAGCATCGACGGGAAGGTCATGTCGAGGAAGAACCCGTTCTTGCCGTTCTGGAAGAGCGTAAAGCACTCCCCGGCGAGGTCCGTGTAGAAGATGTCGGGGAAGCCGTCGTTGTTGAAATCCTTGAAATCGCAACCCATCCCGGACACCATCGTGCCGCTCTCGTTCGCCGAAACCCCGGCTTCGGTCGCCACCTCCTTGAAGGTGCCGTCGCCCTGGTTGTGGTAGAGGAAGTTCGGCATCTTGTCGTTGCTCACGAAGAGGTCGACGAAGCCGTCGTTGTCGTAGTCGGCAATGACAGCGCCCATCCCCTTGCCCAGTGTGCCGCTGGTGCCGGCCTCCTTGGAAACATCGGTGAAGGTGCCGTTGCCGTTGTTTCGGAACAGGACATTCGGCAGGGGATCGAAAACGTCGGGAGAACAATAGGTGCGATAGCCCGGTTTCTTTTCACCGCACCAGACATCGTTACCTTTGAAAGTCCATTGGAAGTAGTAAGTGACGAAAAGATCGAGCCAGCCGTCGTTATTGAAATCCAGCCAGCAGGCGCTGGCCTTGAATGGGTGTTCGTTCATGACGACGCCCGCCTGGTTCGTCACGTCGGAGAAAACGCCATCGCCGTTGTTTCGATACAGGATGTTGTCGCCGTACTGGGTGACATAAATATCCACGTCCCCGTCGTTATCGTAATCGCCTGTCGCCACCCCCTGCGGATAGCCTTTTCTCCCCTCCCCGCTGAGACCCGATTTTGCGGTGGCATCCACGAACCGGCCTCCGCCCAGGTTCCGGTAGAGCCGATTGAAGGAAGCCGGGTCCTTCTTGACGTGATCCGGCGACGGAGAGCCGTTCAGAAACAAGAGGTCCAGGTTTCCGTCGTTGTCGTAGTCGAAAGCCGCCACTGCTCCGCCCAGCGTTTCATAGGGATACTTGTTCTCGGTCGGGTAGTTTGTCTGCTTGAAATCGATTCCGTTTCCGGGTGCCGTGTTCCGCAGGATCGGACCGCCCGACTGCTCCAAGAACGCTGCGCAAGATGCGGCCGCTATCACGACAGTGAGGAACCTGAGATAAGCCATAGCTCCTTCTCGCACGGGTCGTTTTCCCTTTCGGCCCTCTGCCTGGGAAGCCGAGAACCCACGCGATCGAAGAATCTTACCGTAAGTCAGGCTTGGGGAGGAAGCAGGTCAAGATCGTTGGATCGGGAGCTCGGGCGAGGAGCGTTTGCCACGGGTGAATCGAAAGAGGAAAATGGACCGGTTGCGGCGTTTGTGCGTTCGCAACGAGGAGGCGGCATGCGGAAATATTTTCTTCTTTTGGCGCTTGTTGCGCAGGTTTTTGTCTTTGGTCTGGCTCAAAATGACCCGGCTGGACACTGGGAAGGCGGCATTCAGCTCCCTAATGGCGGCGAATTGGGCGTTATCGTCGACCTGAAGCAGGAACAGGGCTCCTGGTCCGGAACCGTGGCCATACCGGCACAGGGTCTGAAAAACTTCGCACTGAGCAATGTCGCCGTGAAACCCCCGGACGTCTCATTCGAGATGGCCGGGGTCCCTGGGACTCCGACATTCACGGGTAAGCTGGCCGAGGACGGCAAGAAGATCGAAGGGACAATGACCCAGGGCGGCACATCGCTTCCGTTCAAAGTCCGCAGATTGTCCCAGGCGGAGATCGAAGAGGCGGAGCGCAAGGAAGCCGAACTGAAGCCGGACAGCGTTTGGGAAGGAACCCTTACTGCAGGCCCCAGCACCTTTCGCCTGGTCCTTCGGCTCTTCAAGGGTGCGGACGGCACGCTAACTGCAAAAATGGACAGTCCCGACCAGGGAGTCACTGGTATTCCGGTGCCTTCGGTGAAGCAGACAGCCGAAAAATTGAATCTCGAACTTCCGGCCTTGGCTGCGTCCTTCGACGGCACCTTCAATGCAGCGAAGACCGAGGTGGCCGGTCAGTGGACTCAGGCAGGAAACTCGTTCCCCTTGACTCTCAAGCGAGTGGAGAAACCGGCGCAGTAAAGGAAGGCCGGAACAGGGTGTTGACCGGCGGGGAATACATGGTTAGTATTGCCGTCGTTACAATACTTTCCCAATTTTCCGCACAGGAGGACAGCATGAGACGACTCTCGGTTTTCTTGCTGGCGCTGAGTGTGTGCTTGGTCAGTGCAGTTTTGGCCGCGACCGGGTTCGAAGTGCTCTCCGGCAAGGCTTTCGATCAAGCCGTCATCACCAACTTCTACCTTGAAGGGCAGGCGATACCCGCCCAGAAGCGAAACATGGTTCTGTTCAAGAACCCGGCGAAGGCTCGGGCTCTGGTCGCTCTGCTGGATACCAGCGGTTACGGGGCTGATATCACCAAGAAGTACAACGGCTTGTTGATCACGGAGGGGACTCTGACCATCGGCGGGAAGACCGTTCACCCGGGAAGTTACGGCTTCGGCCTGAACCTGGTGAACCCGGCCGGCCCATCGACCGGGTCCAAGATGTTCAACCTCTACAATCAGGCAGGGCAGAAAGTACTCGAGTACAAAGCGGTTCGTGATGAGCTGATGGGCCGGCCCAAGCCGATACAAATCGAGGTAAGAAAAGGTAATACGGCGCGGCTGTGCGTTGGCCGCGATTGGGTCGAGCTGAAGTAGCGGTTCTGGCGAACATTGAATCCAAGGACCTCAACGACTGCAAGGACGGCAAGGACGGGGAACAAGCCCGCCGATCTGCCGCCCTGTGGTCGTTGAGGTCCTTGCCGTCTTTGGGGTCCTTGCTGTCCTTGGGGTCGGCGTTATTGCCCTGAACCGCCGCCGACCGATTCGAAAACCACCTTGCCGTCCTCCAGCCGGGCGAAATATGCTTCGGCTCTGAGCCGAAACCGGCTCTCGACCCCCGCCCGCACCCCCTCCAGGTCGTGTATCGTCTTTTCCCGTGTGTCCCGCAGATCCGAGGAGAAGCGAAAATCCTTGTACCAGAGGCAGTCATCGTGGCTTTACAAAGAGGGGAACCTTTTGGTTGCCGATTCGTACAACTTTCCGAGTGTCCAAATGGTCTAAGGAGGAAAACTGTCCTTTTTCAAGGAGCGTGCTATGCCCAACATGACAAGACGCAGGTTCGTGCAGACGGGGGCTGTCGCTGCCGGAGCGGTGGGCGCCGTTTCGGTTCTGCCAGGCAGTTGGCTGGGCTTCGTGAGCGCGAACGGCAAGGGCTACTTCGATACCCAGTTTGGGATGACGGATGCCCTCTGTCGAAAGTTGCTCGATCAAGCCCTGAGTAAGGGAGGCGACTTTGCAGACCTCTATTTCGAGCACACCATCTCGAACTGGCTGACCCTCGAGGACGGCCAGGTCAACCGGGCCTATGGCGACGTTGACCTCGGCGTTGGAATTCGCACGGTCAAGGGCGACCAGGTGGGATATGCCTTCACCCAGGACCTGACCGAGAAATCCATGCTGGCTGCCGCATCAGTGGCCGCCACCATTGCCGATTCCACGGCGAAAAAGTGCGACGGGCAGTTCGTGGCGGGCAAAATCGGCGATTACTACCCGGTTACCGGTCTTTTCACTGCCGTTCCTGTGTCCTCAAAGCTACCCGTCGTGCAGGCGGTCAACGACAAGTGCTTCGCGAAATCGAAACTGGTCAGCAAGGTCACCTGTGGGCTCCACGATCAGCAGAAGCGGATCCTGGTAGTCAGCAGCGACGGGATTCGAAGCGAAGATCTGCAGCCCCGAAGCTATCTTTACGCGAATGTGACCGGCGAGAAGGACGGAAGGAAGGAATCCGCCTGGTACAACTTCGGCGGACGAAAAGACTTTTCCTACTATAAAGAAAGTGTGGTCGACCAACTGGTCACAGAGGTGATGGACCGGCTGGTTGCCCTGTTTGAAGCCGTGCAGGCACCCGCGGGCGAAATGCCGGTCGTGCTCGGCCCGGGTGTCACCGGAATTTTGCTGCACGAAGCGATCGGTCACGGCATGGAGGCGGACTTTAACCGCAAGAAGGTCTCGACCTACTCGACCATGATCGGTAAGAAGGTCGCCGAGCCGTTCGTCACCATCATCGACGACGGAACGAATCCACACCAGCTGGGAGCGATCAATTTCGACGATGAAGGGATGCCAAGCCAGAAAACCGTGCTGGTCGATAACGGCACCCTTGCCACTTATCTGCATGACCGGATCTCTTCCAATCACTACGGGGTGAAACCGACCGGAAACGGCCGTCGCGAAAGCTACAGGCATTATCCCCAGCCGCGGATGCGGAACACTTACATGCTCCCCGGGCAGTCGACTCCGGAAGAGGTGATCCGGAATGCCAAGAAGGGTATTTACGTCCAGGATGTCTCGAACGGGCAGGTGAAGATCGGCGAAGGGGACTTTGCCTTCTACGTCTCGCGAGGCCGCATGATCGAGGATGGCAAGCTGACTGCGCCGATCAAAGACATGAACATCATGGGTAACGGGCCGAAGATGCTCCTCAACGTCGCTATGGTAGGCAATGATTTTCAGATGTCCGAGGGGGGAGCCGGAGCGTGTGGTAAGGGTGGACAGGCCGTGCCCGTTTCTTTTGGGTTGCCGACCGTCCTGGTCAATTCGATGACCGTGGGCGGAGTCAAGCGACAAGGAGCTTAGCCATGAAGAAAGACATGCTGGAACTGTGCGCATGGGTCATAGATCAGGCGAAGAAGGCCGGCGCCAAGGAATGCAGGGCCAGGGTCAGTCGCAGCCGCTCCGTCGACATAGGCTACCGCGAAAGAAAGCCCGAAACGATCAAGGACGCGACCAACCAATCCCTCGCGGTCGACCTCTACGTCGATGGCAAGTACTCCTCTCAGAGCACGGCCGACCTGCGCAAGGTCTCGTTGAGTGACTTCCTGACGAGCGCCGTGGCGGCCACCAGGCTCATCGCCAAGGACGAGTACCGGATGCTACCCGATCCGAAGTACTACCAGGGGCGCGCGAACATCGATCTCAAGCTCGCCGACGGCGATTACGAAAAATGGACGCCGGAGCAAAGACACCAGGTGGCCAAAGCGGCCGAGAACGGATGCCTGGAGGCCGGTGGAGATGCCGTCATTTCTGCCGAGGCCCGCAGCAGCGATTCGTTCTCCGAGCAGGCAGCCGTGAGCAGCAACGGGCTCGAGTTCTACCGGGATTCGACCCAGTTCGTGGTCGTTGCCCAACTTACAGCGAAGGACGCCGGGGACCGCCGGCCCGCCTCTTACGACTTTGGAGTCAGCCGCTATTCCAAGTCGCTTCCGGACCCGGCTGTCGTAGGCCGGGAGGCCGCCCGGCGCACGCTGGCGATGCGCGGCGGCAAGAAGATCAAAACCGAAACTCTGCCAATCATCATCGAGAACCGGGTGTCATCCAATGTTCTCCAGTGGTTGCTGTCCGGTATGTTCGGTTCGAGTATCCAGCAGAAGAGGTCATTTCTGCTCGAAAAGAAAGGACAGAAGATCGGCAGCGACATACTGACTGTCGTCGATGACCCGCACATGGTTGGAGGCTTCGGAAGCGCATTAGTCGATGGCGACGGCATCGCCACCCGAAAGCGAACCTTTATCGAGGCCGGTGTTCTGAAGGACTACTACGTCGATTGGTATTACAGCCGGAAACTCGGTTGGGAGCCAACCGTCGGGTCCCCCACGAACCTGGTTGTCCCTCCGGGAAAACGTGCGGTTGCGGACATCATGAAAGAACTCGGCCGGGGCATCCTCATCACCGAATTCATCGGGGGAAATTCCAACGTCACGAGCGGGGATTTTTCGGTCGGGATCGGAGGCTTTCTGTTCGAGAATGGGCAGTCGACGCAGGCGGTTGCGGAGATGAACATCGCCGATAACCACTTGAAGTTCTGGAACAAGCTCGTCGAGACCGGTAACGATCCTTTCCCGTATTCGTCCTGGAGAACGCCAAGCCTGGTGTTCAAGGACGTCGTCGTGTCGGGGGTGTAGCAAAAAGAACCCGCGGATCTACGCGGATCTGCGGATAGCGCGGATAAAGGCATCCGTGATTATCCGCGCAGATCCGCGTAGATCCGCGGGGCCCGCCTTTCCTGCCTTACAACGACACTCTCACCATCGAAAAATCGTCATCCAGGATCTGGCGACCGCACATCTTCTGGAGCATCGCGTACAGGTCGTCGATCTGCGAGGCGGGCGACTGCTCGCGTGAGCCGACCAGGAATTCCTGCAGCTCCTGCAGGCTCCACATGGTCCCGTCCGGTTGTTCCACTTCGTAAACCCCGTCGGAAAAGATATACAGATCGGCCGACGGCGGGACTTCGACTTCCTGGCTGCAGTAGGAGCCGCCCGGGAAGGCGCCGATGACGAAATTGGAGGCGATCAGCCCCGAGCAGGCGCCACGGGAGACGAGCAAAGCCGGAGGATGCCCGCCGTTGGCGAAACGCAGCCGGCGGCTCCGGGCGTTGAAAACGCCGTACCACATGGTGAAGTAGAGATTGTTGTGCTCCTGCATCTGGAACGCTTCGTTCATCCCGCCGAGCACCTTCTCCGGCAATCTGAAATCCACGTCTGGAAGCGATTCCGACCTGAGAACATTGAGGACCGAGACGGAGAGCAGGGCTGATCCCACCCCGTGTCCGCAGACGTCCAACAGGTAGATCGCGAAGTTCTCTTCGTCGATCCAATGGTAACCGAAGCAATCGCCTCCGAGCTGGGCGGACGGGAAGAACCGCCAACTGGTTCGAATCGGTCCTTCTGCCAGCGGCTCCGGCAGCCGGGAAGTCACGTAATCGGCCGCTTGGGCCAGTTCGGACATCAGCGCCTGCCGGCTCTTGTACAGTGCCTCGTACGCCTCGTTGCGCTCCAGCAGGTTGATGTAGCCGCGCGAGTGATAGCGGATGCGAGCAACCAGTTCGATGCGATCGGGCAGTTTTACCAGGTAGTCATTTGCCCCGATTGCGAACGCTTCTGCCTTCGTCACCGCTTCTTCCTTGCTCGAAAGCACGATCAGCGGCACGTCCTTCAGGTCCGGGTGAGCGCGGAAGAACCGGACAAGCGTCAAGCCGTCTATGTCGGGCATCACCAGATCCTGGAGGATCACCGTCGGCTGGACGTCGGCGGCCAGGTCGATGGCTTCGGATGGTTCCTGGCAGTAGTGGAAAATGATATCGGTTTCCGGCTCGAGCATCCGACGGACTGCGTCCGCGACGATCGGCTGATCGTCGACCAGCAGGACCTTTATCGCGTGCTCGCTGACTGTACCGGCGCGGTTTTCATCCGAGACAGGACCCATTATTTCTTCTCCCGTTTCAGTTGTTGGACAATCGCTTCGGCAATCAGGGAAAGCGGAAGGACCTTTTCGGCCGCGCCGCACTCGACGGCTGCCCTTGGCATGCCGAATACAGTTGAGGTTCTTTCATCCTGAACGATGGTGTGCCAGCCCGATTCCCGGAGCCCGAGCAGACCGCGGGCGCCGTCCTTCCCCATCCCGGTCAAGAGGACCGCGACGTCCTTTCGACGCCAGAAACGCCGGAGGCTTTCGAAAAGGGTGTCAATCGAGGGCCGGTAGGGGTAATCGCGCGGCTCAGCCACGTAGTGGAAGCGCCCGTCTTCCCCCAGGGCCAGGTGGTCTTCGCTCGCCGCGACCAGAACATGACCCGGCCGCGCCTGGATTTCTTCGACCGCCAGCTCGACCTTAAGCTCAGTCTGCTCGTCGAGCCAGGCGGCCAGGCCCGCTGCGAACTGCACATCGACGTGCTGGACGACGACGACCGATCCCGGAAAGTCCGCGGGAAAGCTCGAGAGGATCGTGGCCAGGGCACGGGGCCCGCCGGTCGACGCGCCTATTGCAACGAGAGGAAAATCCGGGCCTGGGCGCGTCGCTTGCCTGGCGGTCTGCCTTGCCGAAGGCGTTCGTTCTCCGATCAGGCGGCCGATTATCGCGATTTTCCGCAGGAGCTCTTCACTGCCGCGAACCTCGTCTCCCGGTCCAACGACCGGCGCTGCCACGACATCCAGTGCGCCGTAGCCCATCGCTTCGAAGACTCTGCCGGAATGTTCTGGGAGAGCGGGCGCGAGGATAAGGACCGGACATCCGGTGCCGGCAACAATGGCTCGGGTCGTCTGCACGCCGTCCATTTCGGCCAGGTCCAGCTTCACGAGAACCAGGTCCGGCCGCGCCTCCCGGCATTTCCTGACCGCCTCGCGACCGGTGCGGGCGACCCAGGCGAGTCGATAGGCGGGCGCCGAGTCAAGGACCCGGGAAAGTCCGTCGATCTCCCTGTCGGTGTCACAAGCCAGTCCGATCCTCACTCCTAAGGTCCTCCAATCAAATCCTGGACGGCGTTCAGGAGCGTCTCATCGTGGAAACTGCTCTTGGTCAGGTAATAGGTTGCGCCCGCATCCAGACCTCGTGCCTTGTCTTCCTCGCGGTCCTTGTAAGAGACGATCATGATCGGAAGGCTCTTGAGTTGAGACGATCCTTTGATTCGTTTGACCAGTTCAATCCCGTCGAGCCGCGGCATGTCGATGTCGCTGATCACGAGGTCGAAATGCGCTCCTTGCAAGGTGTTCCATCCATCCATGCCGTCGACCGCCACTGTGACGTCGTATCCGCGATTCTCCAGGAGGCGCCGCTCGACTTCGCGTACGGTGAGCGAGTCGTCGACCACGAGGATGCGCTTGCGCCCCCCTTCGGCCGCTCGCTGGATTTGAGCCACTCGACCGGGTTTCCCCTGGCTCACAAGATTGTCAATCGAGCGAACGAGGTCGTCGACATCCAGGATCAGAATCGGGGTTCCGTTTTCCAGAATCGCGCCGGCGCTGACGTTGGGCACCTTGCCCAGTCGTTCGTCCAGCGGGAGCACCACCAGGTCTCGCTGTCCGAGGAAGCGCGACACCACCAGCCCGTACCGGCTCAGTCGATCGCTGATAACCACGATGTGCAGGCGTGAAGCGTCGGCCGCGGCAGCCTGCAACTGAAGAACCTGCGATGCTTCAAGAATCCCCAGATTCTCGCCGTCCACAACGCAAAACTGCCGATCTTCCAGGAGCTGCAGTTCCTTCCGGGCCACGGTTGCGATCCGGTCGATTCGAGTCAACGGCAGGGCGTAGTATTGTGAAGAGATCTCAACGACCAGGGTGCGGAGGACGGACAGCGTCAAGGGCAGGCGCAAATGAAAAGCGGTGCCCTTGCCCGGGGTGGATTCGACCTGGACCGATCCGCCAACCTCCTTCGCCATGGATTGAACAACATCCAGCCCGACACCTCGTCCCGATGTCTCGGTCACTACCTCAGCGGTAGAGAAGCCGGGCAGGAAAAGGAACTCGAGAAGCTCGGGCTTACTCAACGCCTGGGCAACCTCGGCAGTGACGTAGCCCTTTTCGACGACCTTCTGACGAATCCGCCCGGCGTCGATCCCACGACCGTCGTCCTGGAGGGTGACATGGAGCATGCCCGAGGCGTGGCGGGCTTCCAAAACGACCGTGGCCTCTGGCGGTTTACCATCGGCCGTCCTTTCGGAAGGCCTCTCGATGCCGTGGTCGATCGCGTTCCGCAAAAGGTGCGTCAAAGGGGCCTCGAGTTTTTCCAGGATGTCCCGGTCCACGCGCGTCGCCGCTCCAACGATCTCGAAGCGGACGTTCTTCCCGGTGAGTCGAGTCAGGTCCCGAACCATGCGGGGGAAAGCAAAAACGCCCTCCGAGAAGGGACGCATCCGGGTGGCCACGACTTCGGCGTAGAGCCTGTCGGTCAACTGCTCGAGCCGGGTGGAAAACAACTCGAACTGGTCCAGATTCTTGCGCAGCAACTCCGACATCTGCCCGGACCGGCTCAGCGCCTGGATCACGCACGCCCGGACATCTTCCGGGAGCTGATCTTCTCCGGCGCTCCAGTCATACAGGCTTTCGAGTGCGCTGTGCTGCTGTTGCTGCAACGCCTTAATGCGCGCCCCGGCAGTGGAGAACCGCTTGGTTGCTTTGGCTTGAACCAGGCACTCGCCCGTCAGCCCCATCAGTCGATTGAGGTTCTCGGCCAGGACGCGCACCAGGCTTTCCGGCTGATCTCCCGGGTGACCGATTTCGGTCGGAGGGTGCGCGGACGTCGGCGGGTTCTCGGTCCCCCGGTTCGGCCGGTGCGTGGATCTCTCTGCCTCCTGGGTGGGCTCATCACCACCGGCGGTGCCTGGCGTCTGAGCCTCCGTCAACGCCCTGTCCAGCCGGCTGATCTCCTCCTGCTGTGAGCGGAGCGCCGCGGGGATGCCGGGGGCTGGAACGCCAGCCAGGGCGCGAAAGACGTCATTGCCCGCCAGCAGCAGGTCGATCACCTGGGGGGAAAGTCGCATTTTGCCGTGTTGGGCCGCGGACAAAACGTCTTCCATCCCATGCGCCAGCCCTACTGCCTCATTGAGTCCGACGATGCGGGCCGCGCCCTTGATCGAGTGGGCGGCACGCATGAGCGGCTCCACTCTTTGCGCCGTCTGGTCACGCTCGAGCTCCACGAGTCCGGCGTCGAGGACGCGGGTGTGATTGAGAAGCTCCGTCCGGAACAGATCCAGCATGACAGGATCCAGCGATTCCTGGGTGACCGGCGGCGGCTTCGGGGGCTGAGCTGCTGTCGCCACCGTGAGACAGGCGGTTGAAGCGGACGCCAACTCGGCGGTCAATCCGGAGATCTGGTCAGTCCGTGCCTTAGCCTGGTCGGTAATCTGGCCTGTTTCGAAGGCGGCAAGTTCCTGGAGGAGTGACACGGCCCGTTTCATCGCGTCCAGTGCCGCGTCCGAAAGAATGGTGCCAGATTGCTCCGCGGCAAGCAGGCTCTCGAGGGGATCGGCGAGGGCAGCCACCGCTTTTAGACCGGCGATTCGAGCGGCGCCTTTTATGGAGTGGGCTGCTCGCGCCAGGGCTTGGGGATCAGCCCGTTTCCCGGAGGCAGCCAGGCCGTCGGCAAGCGAGCGCGAATGGTTACCCAGCTCGGTCCTGAACAGCTCCAGAATTTGCGGCGAAACCGCGTTATTGGCCTTGCTCACGGATTTAGACTCTCTTGCAGGGCGGCGAAGAACCGGTCGTCATCCAGCCAGCCGATCGTTTTGCCTTCAACCTCGAAAATGCCGTGATTCAGAGTCACGGGGGACCTGGAGATCGTGGCCGGGGCAGGTTGAACCTGTTCCTGGCTGATTCTTCGAACACCGAGGACTTCGTCCACCGGAAAGACGAAACGCTGCCTGCCCCGCTCGATGACGACCATCCGCCGGTGACTTTTGGGAGCTTCCGCTTCGCCGGCCGGTGCGCCCTCATCCAGGCGCAAGAGGTGAAAGAGGGAGAGGCAGGGGACCAGTTCGCCGTTCACGTTCACCAGGCCGAGCAGCACCCGGTGGGTTCGAAACGGCACGGGATGAACGGAGCGGACGTCGACCACTTCCTTGAAATGCTGAGTGGCAAGAGCAAGCCATTCGGAGGCGATGCGGAACATCAGGACTGAAACGCTCTCGATCTGTTCAACCGGTTTCTCCTCCGCCAGCTGCCTGGTCCACGCCTGCAGCTCCTCTTCGGGGACTTCCCGGTCGAAAAGGGTTTTGGCCGCCCGGGAGTATGCGTCGCAATTCCGACAGTGGCGGTGACGCTCCAATCGTTCGCACGATCGGTCGCCGAACACGCCGATTGTTTTCCAGCATCGCTCTGTCTGTGGGCCGTTCAACGTGCTAGCCATGACTCCTGATCATCCTCACGCGTTTGCTTTCGAGGGCGTCTGCTCGGTGCGTCTTGCTTCAATGCGGCGGACTCGGTCCCGATACTGCGACGATCTGCCGGATTCCCCTTTTCGTTCGCTCAGGAGGCAGAGTTGGACCAGACTTTCGTAATGTTCCGGATCCAGGTAACTGGCCTTCAGAAAAAGCTGTTCGGCTTCTTCCCCCCGGTCGCGCGCCTGGTTGATCAACCCCGCCAGATAGTAAACGTCCGGGTCCATGCATGCGGCGCTCAGCATGGTCTCGCATACCGACGCCGCCTGCTCGAGCTGTCCCTGGTCAGCCAGTTCCCGTGCTTTCGCAAGGGGTGAACCGTTCTCGAGGGCCGGCGCCCTATCCACAGAGGGACTCGGGGGGCGGCTCCTCCCGACCGGCCGGTCGGGTCGAATCCGGGCGGGAGGCGTTGTCCTGAGCGTCCATCCTGCTTCACGGCCGGCTACTGCACGCGTGTCCTTTGGTGCAGGTGTGAGAACGAAGGAGCGTGGAGAGGCGACAGGACGGTAGCCGGCCCGCTGAAAAAGGGGAATCTCCGAATGCCCGACGAACAGAACGCCATCCTCCCTGAGAAGCCGTGCGAGGTTTCGAACAACTCGGTCACGGGCCTCTTTGCTGAGATATATCAGCAGGTTCTTGCAGAAGATCACGTCGTACAGTCGGCCTTCCGTGGGCCAGCCGGCCTCCAGCAGGTTGACCCTCTGAAACCTGACACGGGAGACGATCTCGGGTGAAACCCGCGTGAACTCGCCCGATTTTTCGAAGAACCTGTCTTCAAGCTCGGTTCCTCTTTCACGAAACGAGCTGCGCCTGTAAGCCGCTCGCTGGGCGGTCTCTATTGCCCTCGCACTCACATCCACCGCATCAATCCAGAAACCGGCCGGGTCCAGGCCGGCGGTGAGGAGGGTTGCGGCAATTGAAAAGGCTTCTTCGCCCGTGGAACACGGCGCCGACAGAACCTGGACAACCCTTTGGCCCGGGTTCTGCAGGAGTTTCTGTTCGACATGCGACCGGAGATAATCAAACGCTCCCCTGTCCCGGAAGAACCACGTCTCAGGGACCACCAGAAGATCGATGAGCTCCTCGAGCTCCGGCCGGCCTGGCTGCAGTCGGGTCAGGACGTCGGTCCGTGAAGCGTCATCACCCAGGACGGCGCCTATCGCCTTCTCGAAAACGCGGAAACCGATCGACTCGATATCGAGCCCGATGATTTCAGTCACTATCCTTTCGGCTTCCGGGTAACGTCCCATAGGCTGTTTTCGTACCCCACGCTCCGCCTAATCCTCGAACAGGATCCTCTTAACCTCGTCAGTCAGAATTTCCGCGACCTTTACCTTCCGCAACAACGAGCCGGAATCGGAGATCACAGGACCGAGGTACTGCGCCCCTTCCGGTTGGACCCCGGCCGGTTGGAAGTCCTCGGGTTTGCAGTGGCGCGTTTCGGTGACATGTTCCGCCAGCAGACCAAGTTGGTGCTCCGCACCGGGCGCGCGGGCGAAGCGAACGACTATGACCCGGGTGCTGAGCAACCGCCGGGCGGGATTCTCTCCCAGCAGAACCTGCAGGTCGATGACGGGAACCACCGAACCCCTGTAGTTGAACAAGCCCGCCACATAGGGCGGCGCGTGAGGAATGTTCGTGAACGCGACAACCGGGATCACCTCAATGACCTCGGATGCTTCGATCCCGTACCGGTTGTTTCCTGCCTCGAAAATCAGGAGGAGCATAGGTTAAGTTAGGGCGAACCGATCCACTTCCGTCTCGAGTCCTTCCACCGCCGCGCGCAGCTGCTCAGTGACCTCCAGAAAACCTTCCAGGAACTCCTTCGTCTGCCGGGCCGCGGCATTCAACTGGCTCATGGCCTCGCTGATCTGGCTTGCGCTGTCCGACTGGCTCTGCATCCCCTGGTTCACGGTCTGGAATTGCGGGCTCAGCTGCTGGGTGTATTGAATAATGCGGCCGAGATCGGTGCTGATCCGGGTGATTTTCTCGCTGCTCAGCGACGCCTGTTTCGTATACACTTCGACACCCGCGACACCCTCCTTCACGGCGCCCTGCATCTCCAGGATCACGTCCTCGATCTCGAGCGCGGCGACCGCCGTCTGATCGGCAAGCCTTCTCACTTCCCGGGCGACCACGGCAAAGCCCGCACCGTACTCGCCGGCTTTTTCCGCTTCGATGGCTGCGTTCAGCGACAGGAGGTTGGTTTGATTCGCGACCCTCGTGATCGCGGTAATAACCTGGTTGATGCTCGCGGTGCGCGTTTGAAGAATCTCGAGCTTGGCTGACACCTCGGTTGTGGCCTCGAGGAGAGTGTTCATCGTGGAGTTGATGTCCGCCAGGCTCTTGACCCCCTCCTCGGCGAGCGCGGCTGCCCTCGATGCGACTTCTGAGACTCCGCAAACCGTTTGCGCGAGGCCGCTGACACTGTTAGAGATCTCGCGGCTGGTTGCGCTTACCTGGCTGGTGGAGGCCGCCTGTTGGGCCACGGTCGCCTCCAGTTGGTGGACGGACTCGGTGATACGGGCGGCCGAAGTGCTCACCTGGTCGCTTGAGCGGCCGACCTGGCCGAGCAGGGAATCGAGGTTCCGCAGCATTCGCTCCATGGCCAGGTGCAGACGCCAGATCTCGTCTTTGCTGCCCTTCTTGGCCAGCGCCGACTCCGGGTCGGTGTCGAGGCTCTTCCGCGCTTCATTGAGTTGGCCGTCGGCGATCCTGGTGGCTATCCGAATCGCCTTGTTCAGGGGGCCGGTTATGCCGCGCGAGATCAGGAGGACCAGTGCAGCAGCCACGAAAAGGGCCGCTCCGCAGGATGCAATGGCAAACAGGCGGCTGGTCTTCACATTGTCGGCACGCTTCTGCAGCATGGTCAGGAGTTGATCCGCGGAGGCCTGCCACAGACCGGATCCCGCTTCCGCAACTCCGATAAGCGTTGGATCGACGTCCGGGGCGAAAAGCGCGCCCTCCGACTCGCTCAGCTTCCGGATCATGCGGACAGTCGAGACCAGCGCGGTATCGTACCGCTCGAGCAGTGGTGCAAGCACGCGCTTCAGAGAGGGATTGCGAGTGTTGGCCGTGGAGATCGAGAGGTTTTCCCGCAACGCTTCGCGTTCACGCTCCAGGATGTCGGCGTAGATCGCCAGAAGAATCTGGTCCTCGGGATGGAGGCCGCCGTAGGATTGCGCCACCCTGCAGGCAAGCGTCACCTCGGCAACCGTTTGCTGCAACCGGGGTAGCCGGAGGATCGCCACTTCCATGACGTAGTACGAATCCAGATCGGGGTCGAGGATCAATTTCGCGTTGTCCCCCGTCTTCTTGATGAGGGACAAGGCGTCAGGCAAAAGCGAGGCGGAGATGATCTTCTTTTTCGCGTCGGCGGCTTTTCGCTCGTTCCAGACCGTCTGAAAACGGGAAACCAACTGAGCGGTGCTGTCCCTCAGATCCGGCAGATCGGAAGGCAGTTTTTCGATCTCACGACTCACCTGCGCGAGGGCGCGATCCACGCCCTCACTCGCTTCCTGCAGCTTGGTGTTCGATCCCGGCGTTGAAGTCGTCTCGAGCATCACCCGCTCGTACGTCATCAGTTCCAGGACGACCGTCTCCAGTGGCCGGATGAGCCTTGCACCGGCGATTTCGCTTTCCGAGAACCGGATGTCTTCGTTGAAGCCGGCGATGACGTAGTACAGGAGAACCGTGAAGGGCAAGGCAAAAGCGATGCTGCTCAGAAACAGCTTATAGGCGATCGGCAGTCTCTCGAAGTATCCTCTCGGGTCAATTGCCTCGGTCCGCTTGCCGTTCATGTTCGTTCGCGCCTCTGCGTGGAAATCCTGCTCGCCCTGTCGTCAATTCTAAGCGCTGATCTTGAATCTCGTCACTTCGCCCTGCAGGCCGTGTACCGCGTCGTTCAGTTGTCCGGTCGCCTGCTTGAATTCGTGAAGGGATTCGCGGGTCTGGTCGACAGCCTGCGATAACTGGGTCATCGCTTCGCTGATCTGGACGGCGCCCTGGGACTGCACCTGCATGCATTGCTGCACGGTCTCGAACTCGGGTCCGAGGTTTCGCACCTGGTCGATGATCTTCGTCAACTCGTCGCCGATTCCTGCCACTTCACCGACGCCCTTCCTGACCTGTTCGGCGAATTTGTCCATCTCCATGACGCCGGCTGCCACCGAAGACTGCATTTCGCGGACGACGTACTCGATGTCCTGCGTTGCCGCCGCGGTCTGGTCGGCCAGTCGGCTGATTTCTCTGGCGACGACCGCAAAACCCTTTCCGTATTCACCGGCTTTCTCCGCCTCAATAGCCGCGTTCAGTGAAAGGAGGTTAGTCTGGTCGGAGACCTTGTTGATTGTCGTAACCACGCTTGAGATTCGGTTGGCGCGTTCGTTGATGGTGGCGAGTTTTGTGGTGATGGATCCGGTCGCTTTCATCAACTGGCGCATCGCCGATTCCATTTTGCCGAGGTCTGTCCGGCCTGATTCCGCGAGCCCCGCCGTGTTCGACAATTGGTCGCCCACGTCGCCGATCAGACGGACCAGGTCATCCGCGGTTTTCGATATTTCCTTGCTCGTGGCCGTCACTTCTCGCGTGGAGGCCGCCTGCTCCGCGACGGCCGCTTCAAGTTGCCGGGCTGAAGCGGATATTTCGGTTGCCGAGGTCGTAACTTGAATGCCTGACCTCTGAACCTGCCCGATCAGGGAATCGAGGCTGCCCGTCATGCCGCCGAAGGCGTCGAGCAACTGAGATGTCTCGTCGGTATTATCGATAACGCCCATGAGCCGTCGCCGGGGGACGAGCTCGCTGGCGGTCTTCAGTTGAGCCCGAGCGCGGCTCAAATCCCCGGCCGCTATCTGGTTTGCCACGTCTATGGTCACACCGAGGGGGCGCGTTGCCTTCCCCGTCAGCCATACTCCGAGCGCCAGCGCCCCCGCGAGGAGGACGCCGCCTACGACCAACAGCTTCAGGAGCAGGTCACGGATCGAGGTATTGATCCTCGCCTTCGTGGCGTAGAAGTCATCCTGGTAAGTTCCGACATTGATGGCCCAATCCCAGGGTGCGAAATAGACCAGAGAGGCGATCTTGGTGCGAGGGGCAGCTTCGCCCGGGTTCTGCCACTGGTAGCGCTCCAGGGTCGGCTCGCCGGCCGGCTGTCGGACCGCGCGGCCAATCTGTTCCTGGATGAAGGGTCTCCCCCCGGCGTCGCGGGTTTCCCAGATATTCTCGCCGTCACGTTTTCCGGCCTGGGAGATGATGTAGCGCCCGCGAAGGTCCCCTTTGCCTCCCAGCACGCAGACGTAGCCGGTCTTGCCGACCTGCGTAGCCATGATGCTCTTGCGCAGAGTGTCCAGGGTTTCGGGCCGTTCCATGACGCCCAGCACACCGATCACCTTCCCTTGCCGGTCCCTGATCGGTTCGCAGGCGATGATCCCTAGCCGTCCGGCCACGCTCGTCATGCCGTAGAAAGGCTGTCCCTGGTCAGTTGCCTGCACCAACGGGTTTCGCTTTCCATCGGCGTCAACGGCGGGAATGAAGGTGCCCAGGGCACGCCGCCCGTCCGTAGTCTCAACGCTCGTGACGACGCGAACCAGGTCTCCAGTCCCGTCCACCCGCTGGAGGATCGAGCACCAGATTCCCAGCGTGGATTTCAGCTCGTCCACAATCGGCATCTCCGACTCGAATTTGGCGTGGCGGCCGAACCACTGGCCACCGACGAGCAGTTTCGGCAGGCGAACAGGCGTCACCTCCGCGGTTCGCTGGTTGATCGCCTCCCATTCAACGGTCTCTGAGGCAATCGTTAACCCGCCGGCTTCCTGCAACATCTTTCGGGCCAGGCTCAGGTCGTCTGAAGCCTTGCGGCGGATCAACTGGTTAGAGGTGTCGCACAGCGCGTAGATGTCCTTTGCCGTCTGAACGACGCTCTGGCTCGCGATGATGTCCAGTTCCTGTTCTGCCGTGCTCGCCACGCTTCGCTCAAACTGCGTGGTAAGGCTGAGCATCACGAGGACGGGCAAGGTCGCCGCAAGGAAGACGAGACCGAGCACCTTTCTTTTAAGATTGAGCTTCATGATTCACCCCTGAACCGGAGAGTGACGAGATTAATCTCCCCGTGGCGCTGGTACTCGATGTCGTCCGCCATCTTCCTGACCAGGAGGACCCCCAGGCCGCCAACGTCCCTGTTGTTGAGCGGGGCACCTGTGTCGGGCACTGAGAGGTCCAACGGATTGAAGGGACTCCCGGCGTCCCTGATTGTAATGACCAGCTCGCCGGACTTGCCGGTTTCGCAGGTCAAGTCAATCCAGCCGTCCGAGCCGGGTGGATAGGCGTAATTGATAATGTTGACGAGCAGCTCTTCTGTCGCCAGTTCGACCCTCAAAAGCAGGTGATCCTGGAAGCCAAGGGTAGTGGCCGCATTTCGGGCCATGGCCTGAAAACGCTCAACCGAATCGATTGCAGCCGGCAGTCGCATACTGTTCCCGGAATCAGAGGTTGGCAAGCGCATCTTCGGCTGTGGGATAGACCGGGAATATCGACACAAAACCGGAGATCTCAAAAATCTCCTTGACCATCCCCTTTAGATTGCACAGAACGAGAGCCCCGCCTTGACCCTTGAGGGTCTTGCCCGCCGCCAGAATACTTCGGAGACCGGCGCTGCTGATGTAGTCCATTTCGCCGAGATCGACAACCAGGCTTTTGGTTCCCGCCTCGAGCCACTGTTCCAGTGCCTCATCGAATCCAGGCGCACTCACCGCGTCCATGCGTCCGCGAACTCTGACCCATACGGCGCTCGCCTCTCCTGGTCGATTCGATGTTCATGCGATCGGAACCTCCATCCGCCGTTAGTTGTAGCACGAACCCCGGAAACTAGCCACCGTTTAGCTGCTGACCGGCTGACCAGCTGACCGGCTGAGCTGCTGGTCAGCTGAGTTCGACATTCCTGTCGCGAGAATGAACCCGCCGCGTCCCGGCTGAATCGTCCTTAGGCTAGATCGTAAGGAGCCGCGCACGGCAGCGAGCGCCCAGCGAGCGAGTAAGCGGACCAACCAACATGCTCTTCAGGTGACTTCAGGCTGGCTCTTGCTACTCGCGACTGCCCCCTGGGGCTGGGTGGCTGGTCCGCTTACTCGCTCGCTGGCGCTCGCTGCCGTGCGCGGCTCCTTACGGTGATTGCTCGCCGCTCGCTCTCGCTGAGATCCATGCGCACCGTCCTCGCACCCCTCCAGGGCACGAGCCTGCTTGCTGACCGGTTGACCGGCTGACCAATTACTCACAGGGAATGCCTTGTCAGGAAGAGCCGCGCTGCGATCGCTAAGGACACGGAGACTGCCGGCTGCACGAACCCGCTGCAAAAGGGCATGAGATCCGCCTACTGTTGCAACCCGCTTGCTTCGCTGGAAGGCGCTCGCGCGCGGCTCCGACAACACTCGGTTCCGGTCGACTCTTGCCGGTTCACATGCAACTCATGGACGTCCTCGCTCGTGCGCGCCTTACTTTCTTGTGTATTGTCATGAGCGCCATCTGTCCGAGGCCGCTTATTCAACACCCTCGCTGCGTACGGCGGGTGGAAAGAGGCAATCTGCCGGCGCTCACCAAAAGAAAAGGCCGGCGCAAGGGCGGCCGGCCTTTTTCGGCTCAGTTCTTCTGGTGTGGTTTAGAAGGTCAACTTGAGGCCGAGCTGCAAGGTACGAGGATCACGGTATCCAGTCGGTGTACCGAAGGAGCCGCGATTGTTCGCCGAGATGCCAGAGCCCGGATTGTCACCCGCGAAGGTGGTTCCGACCGTCCAGATCTGCGCGTGATTGAAGAAGTTGTACATTTCCAGCCGGAAATTCAGCTTGGCGTCCTCACGGAAGCCCAGTCCGAAGTTCTTCTGGACGACAACGTCCCAGTTGTTGACACCGGGAAGCACGAAGGAGTTGCGGCCGAGGCCCCACTCCAAATCCTGCGGTCTGCCAAACGCATCCGGATCAAACCAGATGCCCTGGTCGCGCTTCGCCTTGTAGTCGCCGATGAGCACGGCTCGTTGAGTCACGCCATTGGCGCCGCCGAGGTTGAGTCCGAACATGTTGCCGTTGGAGGCAATCGAGGTGTGCAGGCCGGTCGAAAATTCCGTGATACCGCTCAACTGCCAACCATCGAAAACTCCCTTCGCAATGGCGTTTCCGCCGAGTTTCTGGGAGAGTCCCGGCAACTCGTAGATGTAATCGAGCGCAAAGACGTGCGTCCGATCGTAGTTCTGCGGTCCCCAATTGCAGTGACGGCAGAACGGGTCGATGACGTTGTCGCTGTCGTTGTCGACTTCCCCCATGGCTTTCGACCAGGTGTAATTCACGTTCATCGAGAAGCCGTTCGAGAATCGCCGCGACAGGCGCGTAAGCAGGCCATGATACTTCGAGAGCCCGGAGGTCTCGATCGCGTTCAGATTGTTGAAGCCGTAATACGGGCGCAACGCGTCGTCCTGGTAGTTGACCGACGCCCTCGCGTTCGGATGCTCGTCGAAATAACCTGCGGGCAACCCGTTGAGTTGGCGTTGCAGCATCAGGTAGTTTCCGGCGTTCCCCGTATAGGACAGATCCAAAGCGAAGCCGTGCGACAGTTCGCGCTGGATGCCCAGGTTCCACGAGTAAATGTGCGGCATCGTGTTGTCCGCCGGGAATACAACGTACCCTGGAGGTCGCACTCTGCCGGCTGCGGTCGGCTGGATGTCTGTCACCAATCCTGGTCCGGCGTTCCCTGTAGTGGCACTCGGATACTGGCCACCGGCGCCAAAGTTGAAGTTGTTCTGGCGCAGGCGCTCATAAAACACGCCCACTCCGCCACGCAGGGCTGTCTTGCCATCACCGGTCATATCCCACGCAAAACCAACGCGCGGGGCAAACAGGTTCTCGGTGTCAGCAAAGCCACGCGGCACGCCGTCCATCAGGTCGCTTACAAGGCCGGCGCTCAGGAGTGCATTCAGAGGATCCACGTCAAACGCACCGTTGCTCAGGTTGATGGCCGGGATCTTGGAGCGGTCATATCTCGTTACGTCCACACTCCAAGTGTCGTAAGTCCCATCGTCACCCGGTTTTCCGTCCGTGCGCTTATAAGTGTAGGTAGGCGTGGTCCGCTGGAAGCGAATGCCGTAATCAAGCGTCAGCCGTGGCGTGACTTTCCAGCTGTCCTGGGCGAAGCCTTCCCACGACTGGAAGCGGAAGTACGGGTAGATGTGTGCACTCGCCTGGTTGAAATTCTGGTAATAACCAACCATCAGGTTGGCCATGCCCAGGTTCGTATCCAGCGCTCCCATGTCCGAGCTGGGGTTGAAATTGATCGTCCCCTGCAAGGGCCAGGTGCTGGTCTGCTTCTTGTTGTCCCGATTGTAGTGGAACCCGAACTTGAAGGAGTGAGCGCCACTGAACCACGACAGGTTCTCGGTTAACGAGTAATCCTTGCCGTCGTTATGCCAGCCAGGATTGCCCCACGCCATGTTGATGTTCGTGTTGTTCGAATTCGCTGTGAAGTTGGGAACAACACCGTACCGGTTGGTCTGCGGGTAGAGCTGTTCGAAACTGACCCCCAGCGTGTCCATGCGCCAGGACTGGGCGTCAACCGGCTGCAGTTCCTGGGACTGGTGCATGTAGGCCAGGATCGTCTCGCTCGAAACCTTCGCCCCGAACGACTTGATCAGGTTCCATGACCATGAGCTGCCCGGCTTCGGACGCTGTTGCGGAGCGATCGGGAAGGGCTGCCCGCCCCAGATCGCGCCTGCCAGCCTCTCATACTGGTCGTCGTTGACCCACCGGAAGTAGCTCGTGGTCGAGTCATTGATCACGTAATCGAGCCGCAGGATGTCCTGGTCCTTGTTGAATTTGTTGGGTGAAATGTAGTAGTAGCGCTTGAAGCCCGCCCGCGGCGCATCCGGCAAGCTGGCCAGATCCGGCATGAAGGGGGGCTTGAAGAGCTTGAGGTAATTGGCCGAAGCAGACACAAACTGACTCGCCGGAATGATGTTATTCGCGAAGGGAACGCCGTCGATGATGTTCCCCTGTCCGTCCCGGACGACCGTCTGGAAGACTGTCCCGTTCTTGAACTGCGGCGCGAACTGCATGTTGGTGTCGAGCAACATGGCGCGAAAATCGCCGCTCATGATCGCCGGGCCGGGCAGGTCCGAAAATGAGCCACCGGCGCCACTCTGCAACTGGCGGGTCATTTCCCGGTTGTAGAAGAAGAACAATCTCTTGTCGTTGGAGGTCGAAATCTTCGGGAAGGGAATCCAGCCGCTGACGCTTCCACCGAACTGGTGCCGGTTGAGAATGTCCTTCTCCCGGTCGTTCGGGTCTGTCGTTCGCGGGCCGGATCGGGTTTACAGCGTCAAAAAAATCGTTCCTGGCATACTCGTAGAGGCTGCCGTGGAACGCGCTGCCGCCGGACTTGGTCTGGACGGCGACGACCATGCCGGAATTGCGGCCATATTCCGCGTTGAACGCCGACATCTGCACCTTGAACTCGGCAACCGAATCGATGGAGGGCTGGGTGTATTGCGACTGATTGTCGCCGACATCCAGGTTGGGGCTGCCGTCCAGGTAGAAGTTATTCTGCGAGCCCCGGCCGCCGCCAACGTGCATCATGCTGACGTCGTTGAAGGTCAGGTCAAGGTTGGAACGCCCGCCGGACGTGACACCGGGAATCGTCCGCATCAGAGAGGTCCAGTTGCGGCCGTTCATCGGCAGTTCCGAGACCTGCTTCTGCTCGACCAGGAAGGACTTCTCCATGCTATTGGTCTGAATGACAGGGGTTTCACTCGCGACCTCGACCACCGTGCCGACCTCACCGACCTTCATGGTCAGCTTGCCGACGTCGAGTTTCGTGTTTACGTCGAGCTTGACATCCCCAATGCTGAGAGTCTGAAAGCCTGTGAACTCTACTTTCAGCGTATAGACACCAGGCTGAATGCCCAGCGCCTGGAATCGGCCCGCGTCGTCAGAAACCGCTTCACGAACTACGCTTCCCTTCGACTGGTCAATCAGCTGGACCGTGGCTCCGGGCAGCACGCCGCCCGATTGGTCCACGACCGTACCGCTGATCAGCTGCGCCTGCCCGTACACGAGCGACGGCATCAGCGCGAGCGCCAGCAAGACGGCCACAAAAACAATGTTCGTTCGCTTCATCTGTCTTCTCCTCCTTTTGTTGAGAGTCAAAGAAGCGTTTTGGAAATGAGGAAAACCTACCAGACAACCTCGGCGAGCCTGGGAAGCTCGAGGCCAGTCTGTGCCAGCGCCTCTTGAGGCAGCAAGGGGCGCGGGGTAAAGGGAGAACGGTCAAAAACGTGTAACGGGGTGTAGCAGAGTGGTGAAACCCTGAATACGGTTTCAACGACTTACAAGGCTACTCCTGTGTAGCAGTTAACCGCTACAATAAACGGCTCAATTATTTACGGATTAACCCCAAGTTGATTTGATGAAGGAGTTTGCGGCTTTGTCGAGGAGTCCCGCACTCCGACATCGGTATGGTAGGCTGGAACCAAGGCTTGTCCGATAAAGCACTCACACCGAGCGGTAAGTCAATAAGATCTCATGGCAACGACCGATCCCCGACACTTCCCGATCCTCTGTCCGGATCTCACGAAGCGGCACTTCAGTGTCCCCGAAAAGATGGAAGATCCGCACATCCCTGATGATCTCTTCAAGCGAACACTAGACCAGTTCACCACAGTGAACCGTCTTTTCTCTCGATACCGCACCGTCCTGAAGAGCTGGGTGATCGGAGACATGAAAGGCAAGCCCGAGAGAGAGTACACGTTGCTTGACATCGGAGCGGGTGCCTGCGATATCGACCGATGGTTGGCCGACTACGCCACCCGGCACGGTCTTCGGGTGCGGATCCTGGCCGTTGATGCTGACCCGCGAGTGGCGGCTTACTGCCGAATGGTCAGCGGGGGATTTCCGCAAATCAAAGTGCGTGAGCAGGACGCGTCGGAGGTGCTCGAAAAGGAGCAGGCGGATTTCGTATTTGCCAATCATCTCCTCCACCATCTAAGCGACGAGGAGGTGATCTCGCTCCTGCAGACGCTCGATGACATGCCTCTGCGGAGATATGTGCTGAGCGATATAGCACGCAGTTGCCTGGCCTGGATCGGTTTCCGGATGATCGCGCGACCGCTGGCGCCGCGCAGCTACATTGTCGGTGATGGGCTAAGCTCGATTCTGCGCGCGTTCACGGTTGAGGAGATGAGGCAACTGGTGGCGCGAGCGAGTCTGAGGCAGCCGGTCCGGGTCATTCCCGTCTTCCCGAGTCGCTTCGTCGTTGTTGGGGGAGGAAGCAAAAGCGTTATCCACGAATAACACGAAGGGCACGAATAGGAAGGGGCAAAGGGGCAAAGGGGTAAAGCCGGCCTTTCTCTTTGCCTACCCCTCTGCCCCTTCCTCTTCGTGTTCGTTCGTGTAGTTCGTGAATAACGCTTTTCCCCAGAGCCAATTGCAAAAATCCGGGTCTTAAGGCCTGAAAGGCCGGTACATATTAGCCCAGGGCGAAGCGTTTTTCGCGAAGCCCTGGGTCAAGAGGCAGGCGGGACGTCGCAGCCCTGTAAGGGCGTGAGAGGCTGGTCTGCCGTTCTTGCGCCCTTTCAGGGCTTCACGTCCGGCGCGCCTTTGCCACCCAGGGCTACGCGAAAACGCTTCGCCCTGGGCTAATATGTACCGGCCTTTCAGGCCTTAAGACTCAGATTTTCTGATTTTTGCAATTGGCTCCCCAAAAACAAAAAAGGCCGGCGTGGGCCGGCCTTTTTTCACAGCAGAGCTGTAATCAGGGATTAGAAGCTCAGTTTCAGACCAAGCTGTAAGGTCCTCGGATCGCGGAAGGCGTTCGCTTTCCCGAAGGCTCCCCGGTTGTTGGTGGAAATGCCACCGCCGGGAGCTTCCGAAGAGAAGCTCGTGCCCACTCCCCAGATCTGAGTGTGATTGAACGCGTTGTACATCTCCAGGCGGAAATTCAGCTTAGACTGTTCGCTGATCCCCAGACCCCAGAACTTCTGTATAACAAGATCCCAGTTGTTCACGCCGGGCAACCGGAAGGAGTTCCGGCCAAGACCCCAGTTGACTTCACCCACGCCTGTGGGATCTGCCGGCCGGGCAAAAGCATCCGGGTCGAACCAGATCGAAGGAAACTCGTCGCGCTTTCCGTCGTATTCGCCCTTCAGGACAGCCCGCACGCTGCCGACGTTCACGCCATACAGACCGCTGACACTGTTGGAGTTGATCGTCGTCGGCAGGCCGCTCGAGAACTCTGTGATTCCACTCAACTGCCAACCGTCGAAGACGCCCTTGGCAATTGGGTTTCCACCCAGTTTTGCGGACAGGCCCGGCAACTCGTAGATGTAGTCGATCACGAATACGTGCGTCCGGTCGTAAGACTGGGGCGCCCATGCGCAGTGACGGCAGAACGGATCGTTGACGGTGTCGCTGTCGTTGTCGGCCTCGCCCATCGCTTTGGACCAGGTGTAATTGGCGTTCATCGAGAAACTGTTCGAGAACCGGCGCGACAGGCGGACCAGGAGTCCGTGGTACTCAGACAGAGCTGAGGTTTCCACCGCAGTGAGACTGCCGAAGCCGTAGTAGGGCCGCAGCGCGTTTTCACGGTTGTTTACGCTCGCCAGTGCATTGGGGTTGTCGGCGTAGTAACCGGCTGGAAGGCCGTTGATCGCTCGCTGGATCATCAGGTAGTTGCCGGCATTCCCGGTGTAGGAAAGATCAAGCGTGAAGCCAGAGGACAACTCCCTCTGAAGGCCGATGTTCCAGGAGTAGATGTGCGGCATCGAGTTGTCCGCGGGAAAGACGTTGTATCCCGGAGGGGCAACGTTGCTCGGTACGGATGTGTTCGTGACTGTCCGGATATCGGTGACGAGGCCCGGACCCACGGTTGAAGTGCCCGCGGTGGGAAACACGCCGCCGGCTCCAAAGTTGAAGTTGTTCTGGCGCAGCCGTTCGTAGAACACGCCGGCCCCAGCACGCAGGGAGGTCTTGCCGTCGCCCGTCAGGTCATATGCAAAACCGACGCGCGGTGCAAACAGGTTCAAGGTGTCCGCAAAACCGCGCGGGACGCCTGGCATCAGGTCATTGATCAGGCCGATCGCCATCAGCGCATTGGTAGGATCACCGTCGAAGTTGCCCGTGCTCAAATTGATCGCCGGCGCCTTGGAGCGGTCATACTTGGTCACGTCGACGCTCCAAGTGTCGAAGGTGCCCTCGTCACCCGCCTGCCCGTCCTTCCGTTTGTAGGTGTAGGTCGGGACCGTGCGCTGGAAGCGAACACCGTACTCCAGGGTGAAGCGCGGGTTTATCTTCCAGCTGTCCTGGGCAAAACCTTCCCAAGACTGGAACCGGAAATAGGGGTACACGTGCACTCTCGCCTGGCTGTAAGTGCGGTAACGGCCGAGCATCAGGTTCGCGATACCGTTGTTGGTATCGTTTGCTCCCATGACGGAGCTGGGGTTGAAATTAATGTCCCCCTGGATGGGCCAGGTACTCGTCTGCTTCTTGTTGTCCCGGTTGTAATGGAACCCGAACTTGAAGGTATGGGCACCCGTGAACCAGGAAACGTTCTCGGTCAAGGAGTAGTCCTTACCGTCGTTGTGCCATCCCGGGTCGCCCCAGTTCATCCGGATGTTGTTGCCAGCGTCGAAATTGGGAACGATGCCGTAACGGTTTGACAGGGGATACAACTGCTCGAAGCTGACGCCCAGGCCGGTCATGGAGACCGAGTCGGGATCCACCGGACGCAGTTCCTGCGACTGGTGCATGTAGGCCAGGATCGTCTCGCTCGAGAGCTTCGGGCTGAAGGCCTTGACCAGACTCCAGGACCAGGAGCTTCCCGGTTTCGGTCTTTCCTGAGGAGCGATCGGGAAAGGCTGGCCTCCCCAGATGGCGCCCGCGGAGCGCTCCCACTGGTCATCATTGACCCAGCGGAAGTACGAGGTAGTGCTGTCATTGATCATGTAATCAACACGCAGCAGGTCCTGATCTTTGTTGAACTTGTTAGGTGAGATGTAAAAATAACGCTTGAAACCCGCTCGCTCGGAATTCGGCAGGCTCGCCACATCCGGCATGAACGGAGGTGCGAAGAGTTTCAGGTAATTGGCCGAAGCGCCCACCCACATGCTCTTCGGGATGGTGTTGTTCGGCATGGGAACGCCATCAATGATGTTGCCTTTACCGTCACGGACAACACTTCCCGGCTGGAAAATCGTGCCGACCTTGAACTGCGGAGCAAACTGCATGTTCTCGTTGGTCAGCATCTCGCGGAAGTCGCCGTTCAGAATCGCGGCACCCGGAAGCTCAGCATTGGAACTGCCTGCGCCGCTCTGCAGCTGGCGGGTCATCTCCCGGTTGTAGAAGAAGAACAACCGCTTGTTGTCGCTGGTCGAGAGTTTCGGGAAGGGGATCCAGCCGCTGATGTTGCCGCCGAACTGGTGCCGGTTGAGGATGTCCTTCTCACGGTTGTTCGGATCGTCAGTGGGCTGCCTGCGGTATTTACCCGGGTTGACTGCATCAAAGTAGTCGTTACGAGCATACTCGTACAAGGACCCGTGGAAGTCGCCGCCGCCCGATTTGGTCTGAACGGCGACGACCATGCCGGAGTTGCGGCCATACTCAGCGTTGAAGCTGCTCATCTGTACGCTGAACTCGGCTACGGAGTCGATCGAGGGCTGAGTGTACTGGGACTGGCTGTCGCCGACGTCCAGGTTCGGGGTACCGTCCAGGTAGAAGTTGTTCTGAGAACCGCGGCCACCTGCAACGTGCATCGCGCTGGCATCGTTGAAAGTCAATTGCAGGTTCGACTGGTTGCTCATCGTCACGCCCGGAACCGTCCTCATGAGGGCGGTCCAGTTCCGGCCGTTCATCGGCAACTCGGAAACCTGCTTCTGCTCGACCATGAAGGACTTCTCCATGGTGTTGGTTTGCACAAGCGGGGTCTCACCGGTTACCGAGATCACCGTGCCGACTTCGCCGACTTTCATCGTCAGCTTGCCGACATCCAGTTTCGCATTGACGTCCAGCTTCACATCAGAAAAGCTCAGGGTCTGGAAACCTTGGAACTCGACCTTGATTGTGTAGACTGAAGGCTGAACGTTGAGGGCCTGGAATCGGCCCGCATCGTCGGAAACCACTTCACCGACCTGGACGCCTTTGACCTGGTCGATGACTTGGACCGTCGCGCCGGGGAGAACGCCCCCCGACTGGTCCACAATCGTGCCGCTGATCGACTGGGCCTGGCCGAACGCGGCCGGCATCACCAGGATCAGTGCGAGCACGGTTAGAAATAGAAGTTGACCTTTCTTCATTTACTCTTCCTCCTCCATCGGTTTAGGGAAAATTGGGGACAATGAAGAACCACACCTAACCTTCGAACTGCAAGAGCCTGGGATGCTCGGCCCACTTTGTATCACGAATGGGTTGCGGAAATCCACGTAAATGAGGGTAAAGGGGGAGGGGAAGGATCCGGGGTTACTGTCTCAGACGGATCCTGCTACCGTATTTGTATCCATATCTTAGCCATTAACCCCGGTTGGTTGAAGGCGACTGCTTACTTACGCGTAGACGGCGGTACGAATAATCTTCACAACCAGGTCGGCGGTGGGGTCCGGGCACCGGACATACTCGGTCGTAATCCCCGCCGGATCAATCACTTTCTCCTAGCGTGTGCCCTCGTATTTCCACGGGAGGGTCGCGCCGGCACCGAGAATGCGAACGAACGGGTCGAGGCTCGCCCTGAGCCACGGACAGACTTTCCCCCACTCCTCGGGGTAAGCCAGCCGGTCCCCTTTTTTGTGACACCACGAGTCGACTCTCGCTTCGAAGATCTCGAGCTCGATCTTCCACCCCTTCAGTTTGGGTTTGGCTGGAGTCGTACTCTGACCCTCTTTTGGCGCCTCTTTGGGCGCCTTTTCCGTTCCCTGGGCCGCGGCTGTCTGGCTGGGCGTCAAAAGCGCTGCAAATGCACATCCCGTGCTCGCGACGAATTCCCGACGTTTCATATGACCCTCCTACTGCGCAGAGATTACGCCACTCACTCCAACACTGGCAAGTAATGGCCTCCCGGACACAAGCGGGTCAGGGATGAAACAGGCAAGATTTGGATGTGCTTGTTTCGCTGGTTTGTGGTCAAATCAGCGAAACAGGAGTCTTCCACTATGACAAGAAAACTAGTGCGGTTTTCTCCCTTCGCCCTACTCGTCGTCTCTTTGCCGTTCCTGGTTGCACAGAACGCCCCTCGCCCGAAGGTCCTCGTCCAGGGGCTCTCGGCTGAGCAGGCAGCCCAGCTCCAGAGCGCGGTTCCCGATGCGGAAATCATTGCGGCATCGGCGGAAAGCGCCGCCAACCAAATCTCCGAAGCGGACGCGCTGATCGGGCCCTGTATCCCCGCCCTCGTCAACAAGGGGCAGAAGCTCCGCTGGGTGCAGACCTTCAGCGCCGGGGTCGAAGGCTGCGCCCCGCTCGTCGCCGACCGCGAGATCGTGCTAACCAACGTGAAGATACTCATGGGGCCGGAAATCGCCGATCATGCGATGGCGCTGCTCCTGGCACTCACACGCTCACTCCGGCAGACGATACCCGCCCAGGCGACCGGGGAATGGGGCCGGTCATATCGTCCAATCGAATTGAGGGGCAAGACCGCCGTCATCATCGGCGTGGGGGGTATCGGCACGCAGATAGCCGAACGGGCCGCAGCGTTCGGGATGCGTGTGCTGGGTGTCGATCCGAAGGACGTCCCCTTCATAAACTCCATCGAGCGAGTCGTCCCGCCGGATCAGATGAAAGAGCTTCTGCCCGCGGCGGACGTGGTCTTCATGGCCGCTCCGCATACTCCGGAAACCAACTATATGCTTGGCCCGGAGCAATTCTCCCTGATGAAACGGGGCGCCTACTTCATCAACGTTTCGCGGGGCAAAACGACAAGAACCGAAGCACTGGTGCAGGCCCTGCAGTCCGGCCGTCTGGCCGGCGCTGGGATAGATGTCGTGGACCCGGAGCCTCTGCCCCCGGATCACCCTTTCTGGAAAATGACCAACGTGGTCATTACGCCGCACATCGCGGGGCAGTCCGATCAACTCGACTAACGCCGGCTGGAGCTGTTCATCCAGAATGTTCGGCGTTTCGCGAAAGGGCATACCGCTTCTGAACGTCGTGGACAAGCGAAAAGGGTACTGAAGGGGGTGGCCCGGGCGGGTGCGGTGTAGGTCCGACTTCCCAGTCGGACTCTGGAGTTTTTACATTTTCAGCCGGCTGCGACCGCCTTCGGCCTGAAAGGCCGAGACATAGTAGCCCGGGGCGGAGCGCTTTTTGCGTAGCCCGGGCTAGCCAGCAACGAGCTTCAAGCCCTGAAAGGGCGGGAGAGAAAGCACTCCGCTCCAGGGGTCTTAATCCCACACGTAGCGTTCATCGTACGCGACTTGGTACTTCTGCAGGAATCGTCGGTATTCGTCTTGGGAAGTTCTCCTCCGGTGGTGTTCGGTCTGCTTGGAGATGTACGCAGTTACCCGGGGCACTTCAGATTGGGATACCGAGAAACCGCCATAACCGGCTTGCCAGTGGCAGTCACGGAAGCGGGGGCCAGGCGTCTTCAGCCATTTAGAAGAACCCGTTTTGACATGCTCGACCGCTTTGCACAAAGCAAGATTTTTGGACAGGGCGAATAATGAATGGACGTGGTCAGTGGCGCTGCCGATCTTCAACGAATGCGAGTCGATCTCGTCAAATATTCCGGCAAGGTAGTCATGAAGCCTTTCGGAAATCTCGGGATGAAGCGCCGGGGCTCGGTCCTTGGTACTGAAAACCAGATGAACATAACAGTTGTGACAATGACTGTGACATGGTCCTGTCGCTCCTCTGGGCAGGCATCTTACGCCCTTTCAGGGCTCTGCTCTACGACCCGTCTGAAACCCGGGGCTACGCAAAAAACGCTCCGCCCCGGGCTACTATGTCTCGGCCTTTCAGGCCGAAGAATGTAAAAACTCCAGGGTCCGGCTTCCCAGTCGGACTCTTCGTAACAGAGGGCGAGAATCTGCCAGCGCGTGCCGAAGAGTCCGACTGGGAAGTCGGACCCACGCCGGAGCTGCCCGGTTCCGCCGCCGCCGTCCCGATACCACCCAGTCCCGATACCACCCAGTAGACGGAACCTCTGTCCCGGGAGTAGAATGCGGCCGTTTTCATGCGGGGTGGCGCCCGCTCCGGCTTGTTGTACATGACCCGGCTCCTAGCGCGACTATGACTGTTCCAGACGCCCGGTTGGTCTTCGCCCTGTCCCTGCTGCTTCTGGGCCCCGCCTCTTGTAGAGAGGAGTCGAAGGGTCCGGTCGCCCGGCTCACCAGCCCCCCCGCGTCTCGGCGCGCCGGTCTCCTTCCCGAGTCTCCCCAAACCGTCAATCGAGACCCCGAAATCGATCGACTTGCCCGCTTTCTTGCGGGGCGTCCGACGGCTGACTCGCATTATGCGGCCCTGGAGAAAACCGAGTGGTGGACGGAGCACTCGCATCGCTGCAACCAGGCGTGGCGTGATCTGGAACGGGCTCAATTCAGCCGGATACGGGCATGGAGCAGCGTGGAGCTCAAGGAAGCGAACTCCAAACGGACCGCCGTCTTTTACCCTTTTGCGGGGCCCGATTTCCTTTACGCTCACCTGTTCTTTCCGACTGGTACCGACTATATCCTCGTGGGGCTGGAGCCGCCTGGAAGCTTGCCCGATCCGAAGACTCTGTCCCCGGAAGAGTGGGAGCAGTGTCTGGATGGGCTTTTCGCCTCCCTCCAACAGATTCTCAACCTGACGTTTTTCAGAACCGATGACATGACCGAGCAGTTCGCGGAGGAAAAGACGAGCGCAGTCCTTCCAATCCTGCTCTTTTTCCTCGCTCGCAGCGGGTCAGGAGGTTCTGTCGGTCGAACGAGTTTACCTGGATCAGGATGGCCGCATCGTCGCCAACGAGGATTTCCGACGACCGAGACAGCCCGGAGCACACCTGACTGCCTCCCGGATTCGGTTCCAGGCACCCGGGGGAGTGGTCCAGAACGTCTATTACTTTTCTCTCGACTTGTCGAACTATTCGCTCGCGCGCAGGCCCGGCTTCGTCGCCTTCCTTGCTCGAAGAAGGCCGATGCACGGCTTCGTAAAGGCCGCTTCCTACCTGATGCATCGTCCGACGTTCTCGAAAGTCCGGACACTTTTGCTGGAGGACGACGAGTACCTGCTCCAGGACGATTCCGGCATCCCGCTGGAGCATTTCAGCCTGTCGCTCTGGACGCTCCGCTACTACGGCCGTTATCAGAAGCCCATTCCGCTTTTTGAAGCCCGCCACCAGCCCCGACTGGAGGCTGTATACATGCGCTCGGGTGCTCCTGCCCTGCCGTTCGGAGTTGGCTACAGGCTCAGGCCCGGCGACTCCAACCTGATGCTTGCCAGCCGGAAGCAGGGCCGGTAGCGATCCTGTTGCCTATTGGTTCTCTGCCTAGGCACTCGTCGGACCGGTGGGGAAGTGCGGCATAACCCGATAGTCCCGGAGGCCGATCGCGGCCCGATCTCCCGGCTCGAGCGGCGTCTCTCCGGCCTCCCACTTCAGGCGGGTGACGTGAACCGGGAGACCATCGAGGAACGTTTCATCAACCGGTTTCAGTCCCTCTCGGGAAGTATCGGAGCCACCGACCGAAGAGGCTGCGACTGACGAGAGTCTCAGGACCAGGCGCTGTATCGGGCCGAGGTCGTAGGTTGTTTCTACGATCGCGCGTCCCAGGTAACCGGCCGTCGGCAGGAACGCCGGCTCGTACGCCAGCATGACGTCCTCGGGACGGAAGATGAGCTTCACCATCTGACCACGTGCAACCGACGTGCTCATGACCGACGGAGCCGGTAACTGGGCCTTTCCGATCCGGATGCAGAACCCATCCCAGCGCGCGAGGAAGACATTAGACACGCCGAGAAAGCCTGCCACTTCCGGGTTTGCGGGGTGATTGTAGACTTCGAACGGCGGGCCAGTCTGCTGAATTCGCCCGCCTAGAAGAATGGCAATCTCGTCCCCCATCTCCAGCGCCTCCTCCTGGTCGCTGGTCACAAACAGGACCGGGATGTCCAGCGTGCGCAAGACCGGCGCAAGCTGAATCCGCAGTCCCGACCGTGTGACCGAGTCCAGTTGACTGAAGGGTTCGTCAAGCAGGATGGCCCGGGGATTGTTCGCAATCGCCCGCAATACAGCGACCTGCTGCTTCTGTCCCTCGGAGAGTTGATCGGGGAATTTTTCAAGCCCGAGGTGTCCCACCCGGTCAACAAGGTCGGACAATGAGAACTTTCCGGGGGACTCGGTTTTGTGGCGGTCGGCGAAGCGGAGGTTCTCCGCTACTGTCATATTGGGGAATAAATGTGGGCGCTGGAACACAACCCCGATTCTCCTCTGCTGAGGGCTCTGTCCGGCCAGGTCGCGTCCATCCAGGCAGACCGTTCCGCAGTCGGCGGACATCAGTCCGGAGATAATCCGAATCAACGAGGTTTTTCCGACTCCTGTAGGACCGAGAAGAACGGTAAGGCGTCCGGCAGGGACGGAAAGATTGATCTCTTCGAGCACGGGCGTGCGACCGAGTTGTTTCGCTATGCCGCAAAGTTGCAGACCGCGCTGCGTCGTGCTGACAGCGTCGTCGGCTGGGAGGGGCATGCATCCATTATAAGCGTGGGGGGATGAGACGAAATGACCCCATCGGCACCGCGCGTTCTTGACAGTGCCCCAACTATCGCATAAATTCCCAGTAACGGACTAGGAATAGCAGGCTATGTACATCTCAACCAAAAGCGAATACGGGCTGCGTGCTCTGATCTACCTGAGCAGGCACTCCGGCGGACCGCCTGTCGCGGCGCGGGAGATCGCGGAGGCGTGGAAGGTGCCGGTCAAGTATCTCGAGCAGATACTGAAGCTGCTCAAGGAGTCGGGAATCATTGAGAGCCGCGTCGGCATTGGCGGCGGTTATCGCTTGTCAAGACCTGCCTCGTTGATCACGACCGGAGAGGTCATCCGCATTCTGGACGGCCGGATCGCGCCTCTCGGCTGTGTGAGCGAGCTGCATTACGAGGCGTGCGAATTCGAAGAAGGCTGCGGCCTGCGCACTCTCTGGTCCCGGACCCGTCAGGCGATCCTGAGCGTGATTGACACGACCACAATTGCCGACATCTCCAACCCGGTGCCCAACGCGCTGGTTTCCCTGAAGACAGGAGAGGCCAGGCAGTAACAAGCCATTAGCGGCCTTGTACCGCCTGCCATTTTACTCGGCCGCTTACTGGATGGCCCTCGTGCTCGCTCTGACGTCTTTCTTCTTACTGATTCTGATCGAACTGCTCAAAAGCAGATTGCGGAACGTGAATGAAGCAATCGTAAATATGGAGGGAATATGCGTTGTTTCTTAAAGATCGCTTTCGGTGTATCGTTCGTCTTCATTAACCTTCCGAGCGGAGTCCTTTTTGGGCAAGCGGGAAGCAGCGACCCGGCCCGCACGGATAACGAGATTGAACAACTCAAACAGGCTGTCAGGGCGCTCGAAGCGACCGTCCGATCCCAGCAGACCAGGATCGAGGAACTCGAAAAGCAGCGCGGGAACTCGGAGGTCGTGTCGACTCGGCCTGCGGCGGCTGCGTCGGAACCAGCTGCGCCAAAAGTCGCGGGCGCGGTTGTCTCTGGCCGAAGCCCCGCTTCCGCCGCCTCCTCTGCCCAGGCCGGCTGGGTTAACAACCGTTTGATTTTCCGCAGTGCAGACGGTAGTTCCGAGACGGTGATCAACGGACTCGGACAACTGGATGCCAGGGTGTACGGGGAAGGGAACCACCCGCCGAACAGCTTCTTCCTGCGACGCGCCAGGCTTGGGGTGCAGGGTCAGCTCCTCTCGCGCTTCGAATACAAGATTGAAGGCGACTTTGCCGATACCAAATCCACACTGCTGCGTGACATCTATGGGGGAGTAAAATTCCACGACGCCTTCAAGCTTCGTTTTGGTCAGTTCAGAGAACCGATCAGCCAGGAGCGCCTGCAGTCGTCGAATGCCCTCGATTTCGTCGAAAGGTCGCTCGTCTATAACATCGTGCCCGACCGCAGCCCGGGCATCATGGCCTTGGGCTCCGCGAGCGCCGGGAAGTTCGAGTACCAGCTCGGAGTATTCAATGGGAGGGGTCTGCTGGCTGCCAATGACGACAACACGCCCGAGGGAGCGGCACGAGTACGAGTCTCGCCGTGGCGCGAGAACGGGAGCTTTCTGACACGCGGCCTGGCTTTCGGAGGCGCGGTCACCTACGGAAACGTGACAGGAGGCAGGAGTGTCGTCGGCCTGACCGAGAGCCGAAGCTTCATCTTCTACGCGCCCGATCCCGTCAACGGTCCGATCACACGCGCGAACGCCGAACTCACCTGGATGCTCGGCCCGGCAGCAATACGGACCGAGTATGTCCAGAGCAACGAGGCGAGGCAAGGACTCGGAGACGGCGGGACCGACTTGCCGGGGATCGTCGGAAAAGCCTACATGGGCCAGGTAACCTGGCTCCTCACCGGCGAGAACAAGCCGGAGAATGGACTGTTGACGCCGCGCGCCGGACTCTTCCAGGAGGGCGGACCGAGGGCATTCGGGGCCTGGGAGTTGAAATTCCGATACTCGAATCTGCTCATTTCGGATGGAGGAGCGAAAACCAACCGGTCCGACAGTTACCTATTCGGCGTTAACTGGTACATGAATCGCTTTGTCAAGCAAGTGGTGGACATCGGTTGGGAACGATTCTCGGATCCGCTGCGCAGTCCGGCAGCTGATGGCGATTTCTTCGTCGTTCTCAGCCGGCTGCAAGTCGCTTTCTGAGGAGCCAGGACGTCCAGGCAAGGACCGGAGGACCGACACGTCGCCCCAACACTCACTCGTGAAAAAAAAGTCATAGTCGAGGTCGATACTAAATTGTCCTTTACTCGGCGCTTTACCAGGTTCTCCGGGGGCTCTGCTCTTGAGGAGGATAAGTTTGAGCGACGGAAAGCGGATCCTCATCGTCGACGAAAATCGGGACGAGACCTCGCTGATCACTCTTGTGCTCACGAAGGAGCTTCAGAACATTCAAGTCCTTTGCGCCGGCGATCGCGACGCTTTTGAGCGTCTCCTTCAGTCCCCGGCTTTTGAAGTCGCAGTCACGGAGAGTCGCGTATCCTGGGCAAGCGGGTTCGAAGTGCTCAGGTCGATTCGCCGGGTCGCACCGCACTGCCCTGTCCTGATGTTTACGGGATGCGGCGATGAGGAGCTTGCAAGCGAAGCGTTCAAGCAGGGTTTCGACGATTACCTTCCGAAGTCCGCCCGCGGATACCTCCAACTGCCCAAGCGCGTCAATCACAACCTGGACCGGATGTCGGAGGTCGCCTGTTACTCAGGCCTGTTCGCCCGCTATCAAACGCTGTTTGAATTGCTCGATCAGGCCGCGTTCTTTGCCTCGACGGACGGGATCCTCATTGAGGCGAACCCTGCTTTTGCCTACCTGCTGCACCTCCTCTGTCTCTCGGGCGCAAGCGGTCTAAAAGGGCATCCGTTGTCAGAGCTCCTTGGATCGCCTGATATCCCGCGTTTCCTGCAAACGCTCGTCCCTGGCCAGCCACGCAGCATTACCCTCACGTTCGACCGGACGTCGCCTCCTTCTTCGGTTCTCCTGAAGGCCTGTCGCCTGGAGCAGGGGTTTCGCCTGCCCCCTGTGCTCGTCGGCACACTCGAGCGGCAAGAGGAGGGAACGCCCGGACACCGGAATGGTCCGAGGGGTGGTATCGACGCGGCCCAGGAGGATGCGCGCCCGGAACTCGAGCATGTGGTTTCCCACGACTTGCAGGAGCCGTTGCGGGAGATCTCCCGGTATGCCCGCCTGCTGTTCGAGAGAGTCGGTGACGCTGACGCCGAGACCAGGCGCTGTCTGGATCACGTCACGGAAGGAGCGGGCCGCATGCGCACCATGCTCGATCGTTACACGGAGTGCCTTAGAGTTGGCGCCCGGGGCGAGCAGTTCCAGGAAGTTGATCTGGGAAAGGTTATGGAGACTGTCTGCACCCACCTGAGCGATTCCATCGAGAAGGCGAAGGCCACCGTCGTTCACGCGGGGCTGCCGACCGTCTGGGGCAAATACGAAGATATCGTCCGCCTTCTGGAGAACCTGGTCGAAAACGGGCTGAAGTTCAGAAGGCAAGAGCCGCCGGTCGTTGAAATCAGGGCCGTCCGGAGAGCGGGTGATTGGGTTCTGTCAGTCAAAGACAACGGGATCGGAATCGACCAGCAGGAATTCCCGAGGATCTTCAGGATGTTCCAGCGGCTGCACACCGCAGAAGAGCGTCCGGGGCTCGGGATGGGGCTACCGATCTGCAAACGAATCGTGGAAGCGCACGGCGGAAGAATCTGGGTCGACTCGCGGCCCGGATTCGGCTCGACCTTCCATTTCAGCTTGCCGGCTGTGTCGGAAAGCCACGAAGCGGAGCAGAGAGATGACAGCAACAGCAAAGCAACGATCGGGCCGGGATTCTGACACCGCGAGTGCGGGGTTGATCCGAGTCCTTCTTGTCGAGGACAACTCGCGGGATGCCGAGTACGTTCGGGAGATACTTGATGCTCCCGGTACCCGGTTTTCCCTGTTTCGATGCGAGCGGCTTTCGGCTGCATTGTCCTATGTCGTGAAAAACCGGGTCGACGTCGTCCTGCTCGATTTCTGCTTGCCCGACAGTGAAGGTGTTTCCACGTTCGAGCAGTTGCAGGTAACCGCACCCTCGGTGCCCGTTATCGTATTGACGAGTACCAAGGACGACGGTGTCGCCATTTCCGCGGTCCGCAAGGGAGCCCAGGACTATCTGGTGAAATGGGATCTCGACAAGGACCTTCTCGAAAGGACTATCCGATACGCAATCGAACGGAAGGCCGCCGAGGAGGCTTTGCGGGAGAGCGAGGAGCGATATGCCCTGGCGGTCGAGGGAGCTCACGACGGGCTCTGGGACTGGGATCTCCGGACGGCTCACATCCACTTCTCGGCGCGTTGCGAATCCATGCTGCGGTCGGCCGGCTTCGCAGGTGAGCCGGGCGGCCGACGACTGGTTCGCCATGGTCCATCCCGATGACACCTCTCTTGTGCGCCGGGCGATCGAGGGTCACATAGGTGGCGACACGCCTCACCTCGAGGTCGAGTACCGATGCCAGCATCAGGACGACTCCTATCGGTGGATTCTTGCACGGGGACTCGCGGTCCGGGATGCATCCGGGCAAGCGTACCGGATGGCCGGGTCGTTGACCGACATCACCGAGCGCAAACGGGCCGAACAGGAATTGTTGCACAGTGCTTTTCATGACCACTTGACGGGTCTGCCGAATCGTTCGTTGTTCCTGGACCGCTTACAGCAGGCGATGATCCAATCGCAAACGCGCGGGCATTCGGGCTATGCCGTCCTTTTTGGCGATCTCGATCGGTTCAAGAACGTCAACGACAGCCTCGGCCACGGAGTGGGCGACAAGCTGCTCATTTCTCTGGCCCGCCGTTTGGAAGCGGCTATGCGTCCCGGGGACAGCATAGCCCGCCTGGGTGGTGACGAGTTCGCCATCCTCGTTGGCGAGACGAGGCGGGTTCCCGATGTCTGCCGGGTCGCCGCGCGCTTGCTCGAGAGTATCAACGTCCCGTTCAAGATCGATGATTACGAAGTCTTCATGACCGCAAGCATTGGAATCGCGATCGGCGGGGACCACTACAGGAACCCGGAAGAGATCCTTCGAGACGCGGATACCGCGATGTACCGGGCGAAGGCGCGCGGGAAGGCACGCTACGAGGTTTTCGACGGCGCGATGCACCACAGCGCGGTGGCTCTCTTGAAGCTGGAGACGGATCTGCGACGCGCTCTTGACCGCGGGGAATTTGTGGTCTACTTCCAGCCGATTGTGGATATCCAGAAGGGCGGTCTCCACTCCTTTGAGGCCCTCATTCGGTGGAATCACCCGGATCGGGGGCTGTTGCGTCCGTCGGAATTCCTGCAGCTCGCGGAGGAGACCGGTCTGATCGTGCCGATCGGAAAGTGGATCCTGATGGAGGCGTGCTTGCAGGCGCGCGAGTGGCAAAAGCTGTATCCCTCGCTGCGTGTCTCGGTCAACGTGTCGCATCGGCAACTCAGGGAAGCGGATTTCGTGCGGAGCGTCGAGCAGATTCTGCGTACGAGCAAAGTCGACCCGGCGGCCGTGATTCTCGAGATGACGGAAAGCACCGTGGCGGATGACCCGCTCCGCCTCGGTGAGAAGTTGATGGGACTGCGTCAGCTTGGTCTCAAAATCTTCATAGATGATTTCGGCTCCGGTTATTCGTCCCTCAGTCGCCTTCACCGTCTGCCGTACGACACGTTGAAAATCGACCGTTCTTTCGTCTCGGGCATAGGCCGCGACGCCAACAGCCCGGACATCATCCAGGCCATTGTTGCGCTGGCGCGCAACCTGGGGATGGGGGTGGTTGCCGAAGGCGTCGAGACCGAGGAGCAACTGCGGGTGCTCAAGAGAGTCGGCTGCGAGTTCGGACAGGGGTTCTGGTTCTCGGCGCCGCTCGATGGGCATGGCGCCGAAGCTCTTCTGGCAGAAGACGCCAGCAATCGTGCAGTTGACGCGGGGAGAGCCCTCCCCGACTCAGCGGGTCTGCCGAAAGAGCAGTGAGGTTATTAGAACCCGCTTACTCCGCTGAAAAGCGCTGCGAGGGTGTTGAAAAAGGCCAGTTAGCGCATTTAGCTGAGAGGATATTGACGGTTTCCAACGCCAAAGGCGTTGCGTAGCAAAGCCCAGGGTTGGCTGCGTTTTTTGCAGCCTACCCTGGGATCCAGAGCCGTAAGTCATCAACCCTGAAAGGGTTGCGTATCGTGCGCAGTACGCAACCCTTTCAGGGTTGAACTCCATACAAGCCTCCGACCCGGGGTAGCCCGGAAGTCGGACCTTCTACGGTCACGGCAACTGGCGGATCCGGATCCGGCGGTACTCCATCTGCCCCCGGTCGCCTTCCAGTCCGATCGGGCCCCTCGGCGGTACCGCCATCGATTCCTCGAGCACTTCCCCATTGCAGGTCGCGCGAGCCACCCCTCCGTTCACCGTCACCACGATCTCGTTCCAATCCTGTGGTTTGTACTGCTTCAGCTGTTTGTAGGGACCGGCCAGCAGATAGTCCCGGCACTGGAGCTGAGGCCCTCGAACGTAGACCCCGCTGTCCGCGTTGGGCGTGGCCCGAAATTCAAGCTTGAGGACGAAGTCCTTCCCGAACTCGCGCTTTGTCCAGATTTGCTGGATGCGGCGTCCCTCCGGCGGAGTGGTCACGATCAGCCGACCGTTCCTGGCCACAAAGCGCCCATCTTCGCTTGATGTCCGCCCGTCGAGTGCAGTGGATTTTGTGAGGATCGGCCACTCGGCTGCGTCGGGGTCCGTCGCCTGCCACTGTTTGCGAGCCTCGATGTCGGCCTTGCTCGTCGGCCGGAACCCCCAGCCGGTCAGGTCGCGCCCGTTGAACAGGCTCTCGAAGCCCGGCTCGGGCTTGAACTCGTCCGGGCTCGTCTCCAGGAAGCCGAGCGTCGCGAGGATGGGTCGGAGGGCAGCCGCCCATTTCGTGTAGCCCGCCTTGTTCGGATGGAGGAGGTCGGGGAACTCCTCGATCTTCGCGTCTCCCGATTCATTGGCAAACAGGGTCCAGGTGTCCAAGACGGTGACCTGTCGATCGTCTTGCAACGCCTTCCCGTAAAGCCGGTTGATCTCACGAATCTTATCGGCCGGCCGCTTCTTGGAGGCGGAGCTCGGGAAGACCAGGCAGAGCACGATCGGCATCTGCCTGTTGTGCTTCTCCAACTCCGAAATGATCAGCTTCATGTTGCTGGCGACCGTCACCGGAGATGCCTGCTCCTCGAGGTCGTTGGTCCCCAGGAGCATGACGACGCCGCTCGGATTGAGAGCAAGCACGTCTTCCTGCAGACGAATCAGAACACCGCGAGTCGTGTCCCCACTGATGCCGCGGTTCGCGACCTTCACCCCGGGAAAGGCCCCGCCCATCTCGTCGCCCCATCCCTGAGTAATTGAGTCGCCCAGAAACACCAGAGCCTTCTGGTCCGTTTCAATCCGCTGGGCCCAGGCGCTGCGCTTGTTTCGCCAGAGGTCACGGAACCAGGGGTATCGGCGGATCGGACCGGAACCGGGCAATCCGTCATCGGTATCCGGTATCTCGAACCGTGAGCCCTGGGAAGCGGGCGCCGGAGCCGTTTGGCCGGCTACCGACGGCGAGAGCACTAGAACGATAAAGGCCAAAATCGCCGAAAGTCGGGTCATATTCTTCATCCTGGTAAGTTTCTCACGATTCAAATTTCCTCAACAGCCTCGCTTCAGACGCGGCCGGCCGGGTAAAAGCGGGGCATTGCGGTCGCCGGGGGTCCCCTCCGAAAGTGGGAACGAGCTGTCGAGGGCGACCTCCTCTCGCTTCTTCTCTACCGCCGGCAGCAGTTGACACATCCAGGCCGTTGTCTGGAACGTCAGGATGTTGCTGCCGTTCCCCGCCGCGTCGATCAACTGCATGTTAACCGTGAAGTTGCCTGTGCTGTAGCCATAGATACCGAGCGTGAACGAAATGGTCCCCGAGGTTTGGCCGCTTCTATTCAGAAAAGAGCCAGTGAGACCCTCGTGGCAGGGGCCGGTAAAAAGAAGCCACGCGCCGGCATCTGGGTCATCCACGTCACGGATGTCGCCGTCAAGGTCCACGAAATCGAAGGAAATGCTGATGTTCGCCCGACCCTGACTGAAAACGGGTGTTCCCACAGACAGGTTGGAGATGGTTGGCGTGTGTCCTGGCCTGGACGCCGGGATGATCGTAAAACTCAATGAATTCGAGACGCCACCTCGTGCGACCCAGATCGTTCGGGTCCCAGGGAATGCCTTTGGGGCGATCTGGAAGCGCGCGGTGATCTGGTTGGAGGTTATCTGCTGATTGGTTATCGTCATCCCCTGGTCGCTGGAGAACTGCAAGGGGCCGATGCCGTCGAGGCTACTTCCCGCGATCGTAACGTCAACCGTCGAGCCCAGTGTGAACGTGTCTGGGGTTATCGAGATCAGCGACGGGGGCGGGGGTGCGGACAGGATGGTAAAAGGCAGCAAGTTGGATGTCCCGCCAGGTGAGGTAACTGCGACCTGCCGAACGCCTGGGGCGGCGTCGATCAACATCACCGGTACCTTGACCTGCGTGGCGGTCCGTTCAGGGGCGGCGTCGAGGACGACCACTCCGCTTTCAGGAGAGAAGTCCACGCTTGTCACGTCGCCGAGGTTGGTGCCCGAAATGACGAGGTCAAAAGAGGTCCCGGCGACCGCGCTGTTGGGGCTCAGAGATGTTATTGATGGTACCGGGGATGTAGTCGACTGGATCGTGAAGGGCAAGGATCCCGACGTTCCCGCTGGGGAGGTCACTGACACCTGCCGGGTGCCCGTCGCCGCGTCCGCTGCGATCCTGACGGCCACCGATACGCTGGTCGGGTTCCCGGTCATCATTCCCGTCAACTGAATTCCTGTCGCTGGGGTAAAACTGATACCGGTCACGTCCCCCAGGTTCGCGCCAAAAATCGAGAGGCCAAAGGCGTCCCCCTGGTGCCCGCTGGTCGGGGAAAGTTGGGTGATGGAAGGTCCGACAGCGGCCGTCGAGCCGGTCGTCCTCAAATGCAGTTCGTATCCGAAGGAAGGTCCTCCCCTGTTCTCCGATTCCTCAACCCGAACGGCGTAGGTTCCAGCCTGTGGAAGCACTGCCTGGATAAACGAATCATTACACAAGAGAAGGCGGTTCTGATCGTTTCGTGCGAGCACAGCACCACTCGGGTCCAGGAGCGTGAGTACAGTGTTGGCCCCGGAGACCAGGCTCCTCGAATCCGTGAGCACAGTGACGATATCGCCGCTTGTCCCGGTAAAGCGAAAGCAGTCGACGTCTCCCGAGGTACCCATCCCCGCGGACACGCGCGCAGGAGCGGTCAGCGGCATTGCCTGGGGTATGGTGTTGTTGGTTTCCACCTCGGCGATGGCGCTGGTGTTTACCATGAAGGGGCGGACTATCGGTCCGGAATTCACCCCTACCGAACCGAGCACCGTCCCTTCCAGCCGTAACGCCAGAGCATTAATCCGAACCGCGCTGGAAACCACAACGTTACCGGTGAACTGATTCAGCCCCGGGAAGAGTTCGCTTTCGTTGAGCATGCGCGCGAGGTGACCCCCTGCCGGCAGGTTGACAACCGCCGTCCGGACCACTGCGCCTGCCTGGTCGATCAGGGAGACGACCAGGCTGTGAGAACCTGTCAGCGGAGTGTCCAGAACCGCAAGCACGACGGCCACTCCCATGCTCACCTGCTTCGACGGGTCGTACTCCACGGGAAAGGAGAAGCAATCGGAAGGCTCCTGGCCTGGCACTCCGAGTTGAGTGACTGTCGCTCCTCCGGTCTTCCAACGGACGACGAGGGTCGTGCGCACCGATCGACTTTCCGGAAAGCGAAGCACCGCGTACCCGACCTGGAGGGAACCGGCAGTCGTCACCCGGACCGTCTGACTCGCGCCACCTTCCAGGCTGAACTGGAAAGACGCCCCGTTACCCAGGTTTGTGGACACCGCCAGTGGGACCCCGGTGCCGGTCGCATAAAAACTCAGAGTGAGATTGTCGGCTCTTGCAGCGTCCTGGTTCGTAACGAAGACGTCTGATGACCAACCGTCCCCGATCGCCAACTGGGGAACGACGACATAAGCGTCCCTCGCCAGAGTGATCGCGGAGCCGAGCCCAATGAGCAGAAGCAGCAGAAAAGAACGTCGAAACCAAGATAACCCGTTTCGTCCCATATTCGCCCCCGTCCGGTGGTATGGTCTGGAGGCCTGCATACACGCCGGCCGGAGTTTAGTCGAAACCGGTGAAATGGGCAACAGGACGCGACTGACGACTGCGCACTACGCACTGCGCGCTACGCACTGCGCACTACGCACTGCGCACTACGCACTGGACGCACTACGCACTGGTCGCAGCTATGCACTGCGCACGCGAAAAACCCGCGCTCCGGAGCGGACAGAAGCTTCCGACCGATTTCGCAGTTCTGCCTACTGCCCGCGCTGAGACGTCGTCAGCCGGTCAGCTGGTCAGCCGGTCAGCTGATCAGCTGGCAGCTTCCGGCTTGATCGCCTGTCGAACCCGCGTTACTCTCACTGCTGATAAGTTAACCCTCGCAGGAGAGAGCCAGAGATGAAAACGAAGCGCCCGTCTCGTGTCCCGACCGGCCTGTTGATCACTTTCTGCATTACCGTGGTCGCCCTGGCGCAAGCCCCCGAAAGCTTGCCCGCCAATCCTTCCGTGGTCGTCACCGCCGGGGAGGATTGGATCCCGCTCAAGCCGGACTTGGAGATCGAGCCCGGTTCGGCACTCGATTTCTCTGCCTTGGGTTTCGTGGATGCTCCGGCGGGAAAGCACGGGCGAGTGATCGCGCGACCCGACGGGCAGTTTGCTTTCGCGAATTCACCCGACCAGGCCTCGCCGGTTCTACGGCGTGAACCTCTGCTTTGGCGCCCACTACCTGTCCAAAGAAGAGTCCGATCCGGCTGGCGGATCGGCTGGTGCGCCTCGGATACAACGCGCTGCGCATCCACCATTACGAACGGGACCTGACCGAGGGGCAGACGCCGACCACATCCTTGAATCCGGAGAAGCTGGACCAGCTCGACTACCTCCTGGCGTGCCTGATCCGCCGCGGCATCTATCTCACCACCGATCTGTACGTCTCCCGCCCGGTGCCGTATCGCGAGGTCGGAATCGACCGGGAGGGCGCCATTCCAATGGATACGTTCAAGATCCTGGTGCCCGTGCATGAGGGCGCGTTCGAGAACTGGAAAGCCTTCGCCCGGACTTTCCTGGCCCACGTCAATCCGTACACGGGCGCACCGCTACGCCCAGGAACCGGCGCTCGCCTGGCTCGCTCTCATCAACGAGGGCAACTTCGGGAACTTCTTTAGCGACATCCTGACGATCCCGGAATGGAAGCAGGCGTGGAATCGCTGGCTGGCGAAGCGCTACGCGAGCCGCGAGTCGCTCTGGCGGCCGCCTGGGGCGAAGAGCTCAAGGAGGACGAGAACCCCGCCGGTCAGACTGTCGCACTGCCGCAGCGGCTGCAGGACCAGAGCCGCGCGGGCCCGCGACTGCATCCTGTTTCTGGCCGACACGGAACGCGACATGGTGCGGCGCATGCAGTCGTTCTTGCGCCAGGATCTCGGCTGCCAGGCGCTGTTGAGCAATGCCAGCTCCTGGACTCGCTTCACGACCGACCAGTCGGCGCGCGCGCCGTGTACGATTACGTCGACGACCACTTCTACGTCGACCACCCGCAGTTCCTGCAGGGGCCTGGCGCCTGCCCAGCCGCTGCCCGAACACCAGCCCGATCGCCGGAGGAGCCGCGGGCGGGCGGCGCGATCACTTTCACCCGGCTGTTCGACAAGCCGTTCACGGTCACCGAATACAACTACTCCGGGCCCAGGTCGCTTTCGCGGCGTGGGCGGCATTCTCACCGGCGCGCTGGGCGCACTCCAGGGCTGGGGCGGAATCTGGCGCTTTGCCTACAGCCACAGCCGCGAAGCGATGTTCACGCCGTCGCCCGATGGGTTACTTCGACATGGCCTCCGACCCGCTCAGCCAGGCCGCCGAACGCGCTTCACTGTGCCTGTTCCTGCGCGGCGACCTGCAGACGGCCCCGCACAGCGTGGCCCTGGTCATGACGGACGCGGACCTGCACAGCCGGCCGGAAGGATCCCGAACCTGGCGCCGAGATGGCACTGGCTGGCCTGGGTGACGCGCGTCGGAACCCAGGTTGTGCATTCGCCTGAAAAGCCGCTCCCGCACGCGGCTCGATCCTGCCCCTGGGTTGGCAGACGCCGGCCTCGGCCTATGCGGGAAAGCCGGTTCTGGCGCTGGATCCCTATGCCGTGGACGATGCAGAGCCTGATCGCCGCGCTTCAACGAGCGCAAGCTGTTCCCGTCCGAAGCCATCTTGGATCCCGCCCAGAGATCCTTTCGAAGCGAGACCGGTGAAGTCACCATCGACGGACCGCGCGACCGCCTGGTGCTCGACACGCCGCGCACCGCCGGCGGATATGCCCGGGCAGGGCAGAGCCTGGATGCCGTCGAAGGGAGGCGTGAAGATCGCCGTGGAAGGCAGCCGACGCAACCGTCTGGGTGAGCTCGCTCGATCGGAACCCGATCCGCGACAGCCGCCGCCTGCTGGTGACGCATCTGACCGACCTGCAGAATACTGGCATTCAGTACGCGGAGCCCGCCCGCCAGACGCTGCAGCAGTGGGGGCAGCCTGCCCTACCTGGTCCGTGCCGGCAAGGCGGCGGTCAGTCTCCGCCTGGGATCGCCGGGAAGTATCGGGTATGGGCGCTCGCAACCGGCGGAAAACGTTTGGCCGAAGTCCCGTCCCGGATCGAAGGGGATGCGCTTGTGCTTTACGGCCGATGTCGGCGGCGACGCCGGCAACCGGGGCGCGGATGATGTACGAAGTCGCTGTGAAATGAGTAGGAGTTGAACTGAGGTAAATGGACCATCTTGCTGAGGGAGGGAAACAACAATGAGCCCTGAAATCGACGACCTGTACGAAGAGTATGTGCGCGGCACGATTGACCGCCGAGAGCTCCTCCGGAAACTGGCCCTGGTCGCGGGTGGGGCGACCGCCGCGGCTGCCCTGCTGCCGGCTTTCGAGAGCGGCCGAGCCCTCGGCCGAGGTTGTGCCGAAAGATGACCCGCGTCTGGAGACCGGTTATATCAAGTACCCGGGTGCAAGCGGGGAGATGCGCGCCTACTCCGCCCGGCCGAAGGGTGCGACGAAGCTCGCCGGGCGTAATCGTGATCCACGAGAATCGCGGCCTGAACCCCCACATCGAAGATGTGGCGCGGCGCGTGGCCCTGGAAGGATTCCTGGCCATAGCCCCGGACGCTCTCTCGCCGCTTGGCGGGCACCCCGGAAAACCCCGACGAGGCACGGCCCCTGTTTCAGAAGCTTGACCGCGAGGCGAACACGAAGAACTTCGTCGCCGCTGTCCAGTATCTCAAGACCCAGCCCCAAGCGACCGGCAAGGTCGCCTGCATGGGATTCTGCTGGGGCGGCGCGGTGACGAACCAGGTTGCCGTCAATGCACCGGACCTGACTGCCGCGGTCCCCTTCTACGGCAGCCAGCCGGCCCCTGAGGATGTGCCGAAGATCAAGGCCGCGATGCTGATCCACTATGCGGGTGACGACCAGCGGATCAACGCGGGCATCCCGGCGTTCGAAGAGGCGCTCAAAAAGGCGGGTGTCGAGTACACGATTCATATCTACGAAGGGGCGGGGCACGCCTTCATGAACGACACCGGGCAACGGTACAACAAGGAAGCGGCCGAGCTCGCCTGGAAGCGCACGATCGAGTTCCTGAAAGCGAAGCTGAAAGCGTGAAAGGCAACTGCGCGCTGCGCACTGACAGCACTGACAACTGACGACTGACAACTGACAACTGACGACTGGAAACTGTGAAGAAATCAGCTAGTCCTTAATGCGCTCGATACCGGGTATTTGTCCCCAAGGGCGGGGCAAGTCAGCCCAGGGTACCGCTTTCAGGTACCCAGTGGTCAGTTGTCAGTGGTCAGTTGCGTCTTCCGCCACTGGGCGGCGACTGCTGTCACGAACGGCGTGACATGCCGGAAAAACCGCTTGTAGCCCGGGCAGAGGTAGTTGAGTCCCGGCTCGCCGTCCGGGGCTCGCATGAAGCGGTTCTTGGGGCATTCTCCGTTGCACATGGGCGGACTTCGCAACCTCGGCACACGCCTGGCAACTGTTCTTGCTTAGCCAGCCCGAAAGCCCGCTGCGGCGGGCTCTCGAGCAGATCCGCGAGCGGCGTCTGGCGGATGTTGCCAACCCGGTGACCGGCATCCACGAAATGGTCGCAGGGGTAGAAGTCCCCATTTCGCTCGACCACGGGGATATCGCCGCAGACCGGGCGGAACAGGCAAAGCGAATGCTCCTGGCCGAAGGCCGTCCTCGCCGCCTCCTCGATGATCTGAATCTTGATCCGGCCGATGTCGGCGGATACCCATTCGTCGAAGACAGTGCACAGGAAGTCGCCCCAGACGTCGGGCGGGACGCGTGTCAGCTGTTACGTCGTTCGCCGTCTCCGGCTGCCTTTCGACCAGGGGAAGGAAGCTCACGTACGAGGCTTCGATCTCCTTGAAGAAACCATAGACCTCGGCTCGGCTGCCGAGCGTTGTGGGAGTTGACGACGCAGAGGATGTCGGTCGGCACTCCGAACCGTCTCAGCACCTCGTAACCGCGCATCGTTCGGTCGAAAGTAGGGCTTCCGTTCCGGGCGACCCGGTGGCGATCGTGCATGGCGCGCGGGCCATCCAAGCTGAGTCCGACCGCAAACCCCTCGGCTGCCAGGAAGCGCCCCCACTCTGCGTCCAACAGGGTCCCGTTCGTCTGGATCCCGTTGGCGACGGTTCGTCCCGCCGGCGTGTGACGCCGTTGAATGTCGATCATCGGTACGAAAGTAATCAACGCCGAGGATGGTCGGTTCACCGCCGTGCCAGGAAAAGCGAACTATTTCATCAGGGGAAGCGGCGATGTGCTGAACCACGTACTCTTCAAGAAGGTCTTCGGGCATGCGAGCCGGTCCACATGTATCCTTGGAAAGGTAGTAGCAGTAACCGCAGCTCAGGTTGCAGGCAGGCCCGGCTGGTTTGGCGAAGATTTGAAAACTCCGGGAAGCTGCGGGCATGGTTCCAATCACTGCTCAGGAATCCTCCTGACCCGCTTTTTCAGCGTCTCAAGGGGTAATGTGATCAGGTGACCGATTGGTTTGCCTGCTCGATAGCTGACCACGCGCAGGGTGATCGGTGCATCGGGAAGCTCCACCGGCTGGGTATACCTGGCCGAATGCTGATCGGGCATCGTATCGTCGATTGTGTAATAGAGGTCGATCCCAGGTATCTCCGACTCCAGCATAAGGACCAGTTTCTCGCCCTTTCTGGAGGTTTGAACGATGGCGTCGTACATGGACCGGGAGTAGTTCACGTCGGCCACATCAAAGCGGGCAAATTGGGCTTCCACGCGGCGGACGAAGTTCTCCCAGTTCTTTGCTTCCCGGGGCGACCAGCACACTTCGGCCAAGGCCCAGCCGCGCGGGTAGGTCATGTACTCTGCGTGCCGGAGCGTGGGCACCTGTTCGGTCCAGAGATTCCCTTGTCCCCCAGGATGTGCTTCGGATCAACCCCCTCGGGCGCCGGCTCAAAGGCGTAACTCTTACGCAGCCTTAAGGAGTCATAAATCGGCGGATCGACGGTTGGGTCTCCCTGGGTGTAGTCCAGGTACGCGAACGTCGTCGGGGACATAACCACATCGTGACCCATTTTGGCGGCCTCGATACCCCCCTTGATGCCCCGCCAGCTCATGACGGTTGCTTCCGGAGATATTCCACCCTCGAGGATTTCGTCCCAGCCGATCAGTTTCTTCCCCTTGGCTTTCAGGATGGTTTCCAGGCGGTTGACGAAATAACCCTGCAGATCCTCCACGTGCCTGGTGTTCAGCTTCTTCATGAGCGCCTGGCAGCCGGGATCATTGGTCCAGTACCCCTTGTAGCATTCGTCACCCCCGACGTGGATGTAGGGCGAGGGGAAGAGCGCGGCCATTTCCCCGAATACCTTATCCAGGAATGCGTACACGTTTTCATCGGACGGGTTCAGCGTGTTTTCTACCAGCATTTTGAAAGTCCCGTTGCCGTACCATTCGGAAAAGCTCGAGCCGGGATTAACGCTGGTGGACTTGTCCTTCTTACAGCTCAGCTCTGGATAGGCGGCAATGGCGGCCATGCTGTGACCCGGGACGTCGATCTCGGGCACGATGGTCACGAACCGTTCGCTCGCGTATTGAACGATTTCTGCGATGTCCGCCTGGGTGTAAAAGCCTACCTCTGTCGCGGCCTCCCCCGGTTTCGGAGCGGCGCGCTGGCCAAAATGGCCTACCCTCGGGACTCGCCGGGCGCCAACTTCGGTGAGCTTGGGCAGGGACTTGATCTCAATGCGCCAGCCATGGTCGTCAGTCAGATGCCAGTGGAAGGTGTTGAACTTGAACCGCGTCATCTCGTCGATGAACGTTTTGACGTCTTCCTTTGTAAAGAAGTTGCGGCTGACGTCGAGCATCAGTCCCCGCCAGCCGAAGCGCGGGTAGTCGACGATTCGGGCAGCTGGAACGGTCCAGCTCGCTTGCGCCACTGTCTTGCTTTCGACTTCTTTGGGCAGGAGCTGAAGCAGCGTTTGCACTCCGTAGAACAGGCCGCCCGCCTGATTGGCGGAAATCACGACTGCGTCGGGCCGGGATTCGAGTACATAACCTTCGGTCCCGATTTTCGTATCGGCTGCCTGGTTGAGCTTAAGCTGGATGGTGCCTGCTTCCCCTTGGCGCGCTTTGAAAGCAAAACCGGTCGGGAGGCTCAGTTTGCCAGCAAGCATTTCCGCGACTTTGCGCGCGCCGGGCGCGTTGTACACGATGGTCGATTCCCTGGTAAGTGTGATCGAGCCATCGAGGGCTTTCATTTCCACCGGCTGAGGGATCAGATCGAACGCATAAGTCTGTGCGCAGATAACCATAGTCACCAGCAGAATTGAGATGAATGGCTTGTTTTTCATAGGGATTCTTTGGATCAGTTGAGGGAGCACCGGGTTCCTTTTCAAAGCGATCGTACCGGGGACCTCGGGGAGGAGTCAACTGAAGGTGGGCAGGGTGGGCGCACATGGCAGGGTGTTTGCCTTTTCAGAGCCGCGCACGCAGCGAGGGTGTTGCATAAGTACCTGGGCCCCGGGATTCGCCAGGTACTTAGTAAACAGTTGAGCAAAGGAGTCGCCGAGTTCACGATTTCCTTCATCGGTTTTTAGTCGGGACATCCCCCGGTCGGCAACCGAAACGCCGGCGAGATCGCAAGGAGCCGCGCACGGTAGCGAGCCAGGCGAGCCAGTAAGCGGACCAAAAGCCAAGCGCTTCACCCCGTTGCCGTTCAAAGACGCGACTGTGGGGCGAGAGTTCTGGTCCGCTTACTCGCTCGCCTGGCTCGCTGCCGTGCGCGGCTCCTTACGCTGATCGCTCACGTTTCGTTCACGCCTTATGGGCCACTCCTACTCAAGATCAGATCTCCGGCCACAAGTAACAAACAGGTGAACATTTTCAACACCCTCGCTGCGTGTCTCTGACGGCTACCAGGCTGTCGCCCCGCTTTTCGTCTGGTCGGCCCTCATAGAACGGATCCCGCAGGTTTGCGGAACCGTCGCTCGTGGCGGTTTCCTCCTTTTGTCTCCGGCCCGGCTCTGTTATGATCCGCCCAAAAGGAGACGCCTCCTCGATGACGCTTCTGCAGCTCGCCGGCGCGGTTGCGGTGGCCCAGTCACTGCTCATCGCGATTTCGCTGGTGTCGAAGAAGACAGGACTTCGAACGAGCAATCTTCTGCTGTCTGCTCTGTTCCTGTCTTTTGCGCTGCTCACCGCGGGCTTCGCGGCGCTCGGCTCGGGATTCGGGCGCTACCCACGGTGGTACGAGGCCGCGACGCTGGCAACCGGCGCTGCGTTTCTGATTGGGCCGCTACTGCTCCTTTACGTGAAGTCTCTCGAACCTCCCCGCTACCGCATGAGCCGGATCGACTGGATCCATTTTGCGGCGTTTCTGATCTTCGCCATTACGGTCGTCGCGGTCCTCGAGATGACCGACGACCGGAGGACCTTGCGCCGATACCTTCCGCTTGTCATCAGCGCCGTCGTGATCACTCACAACGCTGTCTACTTCCTCTGGGTGACCCGCCGCCTGCGCTCCCGGAGAGGCGCGTCTTGGCTGCGGGCTCTGGCAACAGGGGAAGGCGAATCCAACTGGCTCAGGGTGATCATGGCGGGATACGTGGTTTTGTGGCTGTCGCGGCTCCAGTTCTGCGTCGTCGGAGATATCACCACCACCCAATGGTGCCCCTACCGGGCGAACACCTACATTTTCGGCACCTTTGTTTTCTCGAACACCCTCCTGTTCCTCATACTCCGTTCGGCGGAAGTCCTCCCTCGCATCAGAAGGTATGAGAAATCGGACCTGGACGAACTGGAGAAGCGCCGGCGGAAGGAAGAACTTCTGCGGCTGATGGACGCCGAAAAGCCGCATTTGAATCCATCCTTGACGATGTCCGGACTCGCCCGGGAGTTACGAATCTCGCCCCGCCACCTCTCGCAGATCATCAACGAGTTGTTCGGCCGGAACTTCTGCGACTTCATCAACGGCTACCGGATTGAAGAGAGCAAGCGACTGCTCTCCGATCCGGCACGCGAGCAGCGGTCCATTCTGGATATCGCCTACGAGGTGGGTTTCAACTCGAAATCGACCTTCAACTCGGCTTTCAAGAAACAGACCGGCATGAAGCCGAGCGAGTTCCGCGCAGTTCGATCGGCCCTGTCCAGACCCGCCTGAGTCTTCAAAACTGCGTACGAAATCATACATCTGGACGACGCCTGGCTGGGCGCGGTTCTAATCTTGGCTCTCAGTTTTGTTCAAATAGAGGTGATCTATGCCCAAAAAACTCTTGTCCGTGAACTTCGCACTCCCGATCATCCTTTTGGCGCTGAACCTGATTGCGATCAGCCTGGCCCAGGATGTGCCGATGCCCAAGACCATCATTCATCACGTTACGCTGAAATGGAAACAAGATGTGCCGGACACAGAGAAGCTCAAAGTCTTCGAAGATCTGAAGGCCATTCTCGCCGACATTCCTGGAGTGAAAGGGCTCTGGACCAAGACCAGGAGGATCCAGCCGAGTGACTTCTCCCAGACGTTCGTGATCGAATTTGCCGATCGGGACAGCTATGACGCCTACGCCAAGCACCCTAAGAAAAAGGCTTGGGACAAGCACTATTACGGCATTCGCGAGCAGAGCTTCAATTGCATCACCGTCAACTGACTAGCGGGACCAAGGGGCGGATCTTCTGTTCATCCGGACGACCGTTTTGGGGAAGGTCGTCCGGATGGCGCAGAGCAGCGCTGTGGCGGGCAGATGGCGAGCCTGTCGAGTCATTCCTGACCTTTCCCTTTGGAAAGCTGCCGCCGGAAGTGCTCCTTCCAACCCTCTGGCAAGGCCTCCACTTTCATTGCTCTTTGGAGAGTCGCCGAGTCATTCTTTTCAAAAGCGTAAATCCTGGTGATGTCGGCGACGCTGACGCCGGTTTGGTCTCGGGCGATCAGTTCCAGCGGATCTCCAGCGCCGACCTCACCCTCACGAAGCACGGCAAAGTAGAACCCCGTGCGCCGGCTTTGAAGGAAGTCCCTCACCATCTCCGCCCGCCCAAACTTCACCCCGAGCTTGTAGCACGGCAGTCGGGGCTGAGTGACCACTAACTCTGCCTCGCCAATTCGGAATCGATCTCCAATGAAGACATCGTCCTCGAGCAGGCCTTCTATCGTGAAGTTTTCCCCGAACATGCCGAACGGCAATTCTTTTCCCGGCAACTCTTTCCGCCAATATTCGTAGTGTTCGGACGGGTAAGCGTACGCGGCCTTTTCACGCCCGCCGTGGACAGTCAGATCGGCCTGTTTGTCGCCGTCAAGATTCAGGGCGCGCAGCATGAGGCGCGAGGAAACCGGCTCCTTGAAGATTCCAGTAGTGACGATTCTGCCTTGCCAGGACACTTCTCTTGGCAAACCGACATTCAGCGACAAGATCTTCATAGACATCTGACCCGGGTATGCTCGTTGGCTATCTATCTCGATTCTAATCGGTTCCTTCTCAGTCGCAAACCCCAGTGGCTGGCGATCGCGACCTAGGATCCCTTTGCGTAGTACCCGGAGCGGGTCAGGACTTTCAGGTTCTTGTCGGTTGTGCGCAGCTTGATCTTCCGGAATCCGCCCTTGGAACCGGCCGGAGCGGTGTAACTCAGGCTGTATTGACTGCGGAGCTCTTGCTGAATCTGGTCGAAGATCGCGGTCAGACTCAGTTTCTTCGACACCTCGTAGACCGTTCCGCCGGTTTGCGACGAAAGGTTCTTGAGAGCGGAGTAGCCTTCCGATCCGGGACCCCCGAACACGATTCCCCGTCCTCCCCTTCGGTAGAACTCATCATCGTAATATCGAATGCTGAACACGATGCAGTCAGCCCGCAGGGCGGTTTCGATCGTTTCCTTCTCACTGATCTTGCTCCCCTGGTCGACACCGTCGGAGATCAGGATGACGGTCTTTCTGCCTGCCTCGTTTCGAAGCACCTCGTCGGCTGCCAGGAAAACTGAATCATAAAGCAGGGTGCCCGCCGGACTTCCCGACGGCGGTCCGCCAATCGGCGGCATTTGCCCGCCGCCGCCTGGCCAGGGGAATTGCGAGTTGCCCGGCCCCAGGCCGTTCTCAGGCCGCTTCCAACCGAACGGCCTTCGGGCAAGCCTGTTGGCTCGTCGGCCCGGCACATCCAGTCTCTCCAGAGCATTTTCCAGGTCCGCTTGCGAGGAGGTGAGATCCTGGAGCATCAGCACGTCTGAATCAAACTGAATCAGGAAGGCGAGGTCCCGGTCGGGCCGGAGCACATGATCAAAGAACTGCATGGCGGCCGATTGCTCGATGTCGATCAGATTTCGCTGGCTGACGCTCGTGTCCACCAGCAGACCGATCGTCAGCGGCAGGTCCGTCTCGCGAAAGAAGTTCGTGATGACCTGCGGCTTGCCGTCTTCTTCGAGTATGAAGTCGTCTTTTGTCAGGTTGTTGACGATGCGACCGTCATGGTCACGAACCGTGGCCAGGACGTTGACGATGCTGACGCCGACTTTGAATTCGGGGGTTTTCTGAGCGAGTGCAACGATCGCGCTTCCTGCCACCAGACTCAAGCCCGCCAGTAATGCTTTGGTGCGGGTGCAAAACATGCAAGAAATCTCCTTGGACCTGTAACTCTATAAGTGATAGATGGCCGATGCCTCCCGGGGGTTCACAATGCGAGATGGCTTTCGGCGGCCGGGTGATGAAATAGCGCAACGCTTTCTGTTGGAGTACGCTATGGCTGTGCGGATCCTGGCTCTTTGTCTGGTCGCTTGCCTTTCGCTGGCAATATCCCCGGAGCGGCGGACTCCTTCCGAGGCGCGGGTCCAAGAAAGAGTGGAGGAGGAATGGATACTGAGACCCGTCGTTCTGGTCGAGAAATACCTGAATGACTCCAGGCACCGGGTTGCTGTTCCTGTCGCCGTTCGCAAGGAGAGCGTCCTCGCGATGAGGAAAATCCTCAAGGAAGAATGGATTCCTAAGGACCTGGATCGGCACCTGGTCGGCCTCAAGGATGTCGTGACTTTCGAGTCGAAAGATCAGGCTGGCAAGGTGTTCTCCCAAAGTATCGAGGACCTGGTGGTCGCCCGGTACCAGATCGCCGGCTTTCGTTTTCATACCATTGAGGACGGGCGGGGAGTCGGGGTGAGAGTCGACTTGCCGCCAGGCACGAAGATCAGAGACAAAAGAGAGTCGGTCAAGTCATATATCTGTCGGTTCCTGAAGGTTGATGCGCCCAGGTTGGCGGACCATGTCTGGCAAATAACCTCAAGACCGGGTTTGTTTCATGGCTCGGTGCAGATGGAAGGCCTCCGGCCCGACAGGCCGCCTCCATATCCGCTGCATTGGTGGGACTCTCTGTTTTTTGGCTCGGACGGGACATTCTTTTTCGTTTCTACCGCTTCGGTGAACGATGTCACGTCGCCGACGTCCTGTGGGAGCTGTCGGCCAGATCGATTCTGATAGGTGTCGTCGTTATCGGCTCGCGGCACTCGGGAAACGAGAATCAGGCCGGTCAACCGGAGGAAACCGGTGCAAACACAAATGCTTCTCGCACTGTTCCTGGTCGCTGCCCGGGTCCATGGTGTCGCCCTTCCGTCATCCGACCTGAAGCCGTCCACTTTGGCGCAGCTTGAAGTAGTCTCTCAGACCGAGCCTGATCCACGTTTCTTCGATCCGCTCGTGCCGGAGAGGAATCTGACGAAGGAAAGTGAGCTGGTTCCAGTCCCGGAGCCGGTCAGAAGGCACGCGCTTCTGTGGGCGAAGAGGGTCGTTAAGGCGGAGTGGCTGCCTGCTAATCTCGATCAATTGCTCGTCGGCTTGAGGAACATCAATCAAGACGAGAGGGGCCGGATCCCGACCGGATGGGTGCCGGATCTTGTTATCGCCAAGTACGAAATCCGGGCATTCAGGTTCTACCTGATCGAAAACGGGTTGACACTATCCGTTCGCGTGCACTTCCCGGCTGGTCAGAAGATCGGTGACGAAAACGAAGCAGTGGCCCGGTCACTGGCAACTTTTCTGAACCTCGATGCCTCTGTCTTGACCACGTCCTGCTTCATCACCACGTGGAGATCCCCGCTCTGTTACGGGATGGTGGAACCGGACGAGCCCCGGCCAGACTCGAAAGGGAGTTTGCCGCGGGAATGGGGGGATAGTATCTGTTTCGCTTCGGACGGCGGTTTCCTGTTCGCCTCGGTTCGCGAAGTGCGCGATGGGGTCTGGATCAACGTAAAGCCGGATTGGCAACCCGTACCCCCAGACAGATTCTAGCTGTGGTTGCGGCCCCGGCTCGATGAGCTTGCGGCTTACCGGGAGCGATCCTTAGTACGGCCGCCTTGGACGTGTTCTGGGGCCTCGAATGGTGAGTATGGCGTGGTCAGGGCTTACGGTCGTCGACCCATCCGCGGTTGTGACCGCCACCTCGACCGGCCCTGATCGAACTCCCTGGGGATTCGGAGCGCGACCGTCTGGTCATCGACCACGTCTCATTCATCTAAAAAGGGAATGTTCTGGACTGAACCCCTTTCCCCCTTTCCCCTTTGGGTGTTCGCTTTCGAAAGCATGTACCATTTAAGTAATTCCTTCTGCAGTTTGTCGATTGAGGCACTCGCCGTTCGTCTGATCTGGCAACAGCAATCAAGCACGTCTTGCTGATTGGCTGAGGACTACCGACCGCGGGAAGCGCGATCGAAATCGAAAGGAGCACGGATGAACTACCGGATTGCCAGGGAAGAAACTTTTGACGTCGTTGGAAAAAGTATTCGAGTGACAATGAAACAGGCGGAGGACTCCCGCCGGATCCCGCAATTCTGGGACGAATGCACGCGCGACGGCACGATCGGGCAGCTCCAGGAGCTTTCCGCCGACAAGAACCTGCTCGGAATCTGCATGGACGTGTCCCCCGGGCGGGACGACTTTACCTACATGATCGCCGTTCGGGCGGGGAAGGGACGAGCCGGCGGGTTTGAAACAACCGAAGTTCCGACTGCCACCTGGGCGGTTTTTGAGTCGATCGGCCCCTTGCCGGAGGCCATACAAAAGACCTGGAAGCAGATTTTTTCAGAAGGGCTTCCGGCCGCAGGATTCAAACACACCGATGCCCCGGAGCTCGAGATCTACCCCCCGGGCGACGTCACCGCCGGGAACTACCGTTGCGAGGTGTGGATACCGATCGTCCAATAGCCCGCAAGGTCAGCGCTGCACTCTAAATTCAGTGCACTCAAGGAGTGGCCGATGAATCTCAAAAACCTCTTTTCAGTACCGGAACAGCCTGCCTTTGCCGATCTGGCATTGTTAGTGACTCGTTTAGTGGCTGGATTGGCCTTTATGTTCCACGGATCCGTCAAGATTCAGAACCCGTTTGGCTGGATGGGTCCGGACGGCTTTGCCCCTCCCGTCTTCCAGGCTCTGGCGGCCGTGTCCGAGTTCGGGGGCGGACTGGCGTGGATCCTGGGTCTTCTGACACCACTCGCGTCCTCAGGCATCGCCTGCACGATGGCGGTCGCGTTCTCCACCCATGCGTTCATGCGCGGTGACCCATTTGTCTCCATGGCGGGTGGTCCGGCCTACGAGCCGGCCAGCGTCTACTTCTGTTTTGCATTGCTCCTGATCGCGCTGGGCCCGGGACGCCTCTCGCTTGATCGGTGGCTCTTCGGTCGACGCCAAGGGGTGCGAGAGGGACTTGGCGGCTGACAGGGGATGCCCGTTGAACACCGGCGACCGGGAGATTAGGCAGATCCGGTTAGCCCAATGCGACATCGAGAGTCATCATGACTGCAAACCCGAGAACTGTGCCCAGGGTGGCGATGTCGATATTGCCTTCGCTCTGGGAGGCCGGTATCAGCTCCTCAACCACGACAAAGATCATGGCGCCCGCGGCAAAAGCAAGGGCGTAAGGGAGAATGGCGGTCACGCTGACGACCAGCGCTGCCCCGAGAACTCCGGCAAGGGGTTCGACAATGGCCGACAGCTGCCCGTACCACAGCGCCTTGACGGTGCTCACCCCTTCTCTTTTCAGAGGCATCGAGACTGCCGAACCCTCCGGGAAATTCTGAAGGCCGATACCGATGGCGAGGGCGATGGCTGCCCCTACCTGAGTGGAAGCTTCAGCCCCGGACAGCCCGGCTGCGGCGCCGAACGACACACCGACTGCCAGCCCCTCGGGGAAGTTGTGAATGGTGATGGCAAGGATCAGGAGCGTCGTCCGCCGCCAGCGCGTGTGAACGCCTTCGGCGAGCTCCGGGTGGTCGGCGAGGGAGGCGTGCAGGTGGGGCAGAATCCGGTCGATCACTCGAAGAAAGCCTGCGCCCGCGAGAAAGCCGACAACCGCGGGAAGGAAGCTGAGGGTTCCATAATCCTTGCTCATCTCGATCGCCGGCGCGAGCAGGCTCCAGTAACTCGCGGCGATCATGACGCCGGCCGCCATGCCGAGCGAGCCGTCGAGGAACTTTTGGCTTGCGCCTCGAGTAAACAGTACAACCGCCGCCCCCAAAGCGGTGACCAACCAGGTGCCGGTCGTGGCTATCAGGGCCTGCTCCACGGGATTCAGGGAATAGAACCAGTCTGCCATGCGTGTTTCCCCTCTCTGGAAACATTTTGACAGCATGCCTCTCTAACGTCTCCTCGGAGCCGCGCGAATAAGCTGACTTGCTACAATAGACATGAGCGCCGAAGCCCGCGCGGGTTGGTTACAACCGTGAGCAATCGGCGAGTTGCCTAACCGTTGCAGGCGGCGACGGTCAATGCGAAGAGGAACCATGAAACACGTTTCAATCCGGTATTGCAGATATTGAATTTCCGGACTCCACGCCGCCCGTGTGGCGACGCGCCTGCGCCGGGAACTGGGGATCGAGGTCGAGATGGTCAGTGGCCGCTACGGTGAGTTCAAAGTGCTCGTCGACGACCTGACAGTGGTGGATGCCGGCTCAGCCGCCATTCTGGGCATCCTTCCCTCTGGACGGAAAGTAGTCGAAGCAGTCCGAGCCTCTCTAAAAGGGTCAGCTGATCAACCACCGCCGGGCAACGCCTGATCGTTAGCAAAAACTGGGAAAGCGTTTGGCCTGGACCTCGGGCGGGCCTTGGGCTGGAGTCCGTCAGGACCGACACGTGACTGATGGATGGAGGGTCTACACGTGTCGATCCAAGTGGCAGCTCTTTGTACATCCCCCGGTCGGCAGCCGAAACGCCGGCGAGATCGCAAGGAGCCGCGCACGGTAGAGGGTGTCGAAAAAGTTCGGAGACGAACGGAGTATAGGTAGGTTTTTGGAGGAGGGGCGAAAGCCGGAGCCCCGGAGGGGCGAAAGCCGCGTAGCCCCGGGTGACCGAAACCCCGTTTCGGGGTGAGGGAGCCCGGGGTAGAGAGTCATGTGGTAGGGAGCCCCGGAGCGGGCGAAAGAACGGCTACACGGCCTTTCGCCCCGTCCGGGGCTCCGTTCGTTTCGCTTGTTTGACCCCGGGTTCCCTCACCCCGAAACGGGGTTCGGTCACCCGGGGCTACGCTGCTTTTCGCCCCGTCCGGGGCTCCCGAAAGCAGCCGCTTCGCGCAGTCCCCGACTTTTTCGACACCCTCGGTAGCGAGCCAAGCGAGCGAGTAAGCGGACCAAAAGCCAAGCGCTTCACCCGTTGCCGTTCAAAGACGCGACTGTGGGGCGAGAGTTCTGGTCCGCTTACTCGCTCGCCTGGCTCGCTGCCGTGCGCGGCTCCTTGCGCTGATCGCTCACGTCTCGTTCACGCCTTATGGGCCACTCCTGCTCAAGATCAGATCTCCGGCCACAAGGAATCCCGTGTTTTACCGGACTCCTGGCGACGCCGGTTTCCCCTGCGGTGCGGCCCCAATGGTCTTGCTCGTTTCAATGAGGCTGGTTGTTCGGAGAGTCCCGCTGCCGTCGATCGTTTGAATTTCCTGGCGTGTGCTTCCGTCCGGGGAAGAAAGCTCAACGGCCCTCTCGACTGTCCGCAGGCCTCCACGAGGATCCGCCACGCTCCGTTGCTCCACCTCTCGAACCACCCTTGTCCCCTGGCCGGCTTCCGGGGTGGAATGAACACTGATTCGACGGTCGAGGCGAAGTTCGCTGTCGGACGAACGGGTGAGACCTTCGATGTTCTGCGAGTAGACTTCAGTCACGTCGTGTCGTTTACCATCCGCGTCCTGTGAGCGCCTCGTGACGCTTCGCTGGGACAACGGCATACGCCCCTGAGAATCCAGCCGATGAACCTCTTCAACCTCGCTCTCCTTCTCAACCACCCGGGTGACTCGTTCCTGTAGATTCCAGGCGCCGCGGTCTTCGTAACGCACAAACTGCTCCTGGGCGATCGTCAGTTTGCCTTGCTGATCACGGCTCTCGGTCTTGCGAGTCTGGGTAACGGGTTGGAAGCCTCCGTTTATGCTCGGCAGGAACACGGTAGACTCGGTTGTGGACGAGTCCTGCCCGCTCCGCACAGTTTCATCCACCTCCCGCCGGGTGAGGCTCAGGTTCCCGTTCACATCGGGTTTCGAGGTCACCCTTGTGGCTGTTCGGGCCCCAGGCGTTCGCTCAACCGTCTCCTCTTCCATAATCTCCACCAGTACTCGGCCCCGGTCCGTTTGGTTGAACAACTTCTGGACCCGCCGGCTCCTGGTCGGGCTCTCCTGAATAGTCTCCTCTTCCACGATTACCGAGTCCGTGAGCCGTCCTTCGGGCGACGGTCTCTGAAGAACACTTGTTCGAAACGTACGGTCTCCCACTCTTGTGCTCGTTTCCTCGACCCGATACGGGCTGGCTACAGGGGACAAGGCATCGCGTACCAAGCGCACTTCACGAGTCTCGGATTCGTTTCGATACGGCGAATCCTGGCCGGGCAAGGGTGAGACGAAGGCAAAACTGAGTCCGATACCGAGCACGCAAAGTACAGATCGATCAGTCCGCGCATGGATGGCGACTTGCATGGCGACCTCCGGCATAGTGGTGAAAGGCAGGTTCTCTTTGAGAATACATTAACTTGAAGCGTGAGGCGCACGCCCGCTGTGCCGGTGAGTCCGAGTTTTCAATAGGATCAGACGAAAGTCATCGCAGGAGCGAATTGCTTGCTCAGGTCCGACGCCGGCTGCCTGGTCTTTAGACAGGGCCCCGGTATGAAGCCGCGCTACAAGCGGTCGCGACGGGATTCAACGAATCCGCCTCAGCTCATTTCCCATGTTCCGTCAACTGGGTGTGCTCATGCAGGTGACCGTTCTGATGGAGCCGGTTGTGCAAGTCCCGGTAAGCGCCGGTGAGCACGAGTCGCATCCTCTTGTAGGCTGCCGTCTCCGCACGCGTGCCGAGCACGTCGAGGTAAACGAGCGCCCCCTCGACCTGTTCGAGGATGGTGAGGGCGTCGGCCGCCGCGAAGAACTGTGATCCTTTGACTTCCACCATCACCGGTGAGGAGTGCGCAGCCACTATCTCGGGCTTGTCCGAATAATGCCCGCGAACAAGCAGGGCGAGCCAGGAGCTCTTTTCGAGTTTGACAGACCAGTGTCCCCTGTCGTCCCTTGGATCGACGCGGCGGCTTTCGCGGATCACGCCGTTGACCACCAGATCGACTCGTGACATGGGCGTCGTGACACTCGCAGCCTGCCACTCCACGTCGACGGTTCCTCCCGACTGGCTCATGGTAATGCGCGACCCCGCGGGCTTGCCGTCTACCGAGAACTCCAGCAGCGGGCCGTATGTCACGAACGTGTTACCGGACCGCACAGAGGTTTTCCACGCTTCGTAGCTGAACGGTTGGTCGCCGGGAATCCTGGCATAGGTGCGGACGGTTCCAACCGCGGTGTCTGCGGCCATTTTGTCCGTCCCCCCGACTGCGGCGACGAAGTACCCGTTGTTGAGATAGCGGTACCAATCGGACAGGGAGTACGGACTAATGCCCCCGTAGAGGTTCCCCCAGGAAGTCATCTCCACGGCGTCGATATCTCCACTGATGATCGTCGCCGCATGCTCCGCCCGGGGATCCGGAAAATGTGGCAGAACCACCAGGCCTCCCTGCTTGTGACACTGCCGCGCCCACTCGGTCAGCAGAACGTCGACCGGGTCTCCCAGAGCCGCTTCGTCCGGGCCGCCCGTCGTCATTGGGGATATGATGCGACCGTTGTAACCCAGGAGCGAGATGTGGCCGAGCACATGCTGGCGATTCTCGGTGCCGACTCGAACCAGGTACTCGCCGTCACCTCCTGCTTCCTTCGAACCGAACGTGGTCTTTCCGTCGAAATCGCCCACGTTCGTCATCATCTCGCCCCATTGGCTGGCGAGCAGGTTGACTACATTCACTCCCTCGCCCGCCCCTTCGAGGTGCGCGCTGGGCGGCGATAGGAAGTGCACGTGTGTATCGGCGGAAACCCAGCCTCGGCGTCGCCAATCCAAAACGCGATCAAGGGTGAAAACAAGCTCCGTGGTTCTCTCGTCGACCTCGACCACCCGGCGAACCGGCGCAATCTCAAAACCCTTGCTGATCTCGACGTAAACCTTCCCGATCGGCAGGTCGATCGTGGTTTCTCCGGGGATGTAGGTGCAGTCATGGGACCCCGCATTGACGTAGTCCACGCTCCAGTCTTCGTACCAGAAGCTGTTGGGTATCCGATTGCGGTCGGCCGGGGCGAGATACTCGCCCGCTTCTCCGTGAACGTGCAGTTTCACGGCGACAGGCTTGCTCGACCCCTTCTCGACGACCCGCAGGGTCACGCGTTGAGTCGCACGGGCTACCGGGCGGATTCGATCGGTACCGGGTTTCAACACATCCGCCTCGGGGATTCGCGCCCCGTCCCAAAGGTGAAAACAGGCCTCCGGGTGCGCCGTGTACTCGACGAGTATCTCGCTCGTCGAAATTTCAGGCGCCTTGTTGTTGTAAGTGTTCGACCAGTCCGCGCCCGGATAGACCGTCCGGTGGTGTGCCGAAATCACTTGCCCGAGGTCGAGCTGCACCTGTTCGAGCAGCCCCTCGTTCGTGAGCTGGGACCGGAATTTTTCGCTCCCCAGGCGCAGAATCGCCTTTCGCCGCATCTCCCAGCGCAACGGCATTGAAGAAACCCGTCCGGCGGTCACCGCGGAGAGGACAATCGCCCCGGCTTTCGGTTCGATACGCAGACCGGAGACCGGCTTCTCCGGATTCGGGTTGTGCCATGCCCAGAGCCAGTTGGTCCAGGGCAGCATGTCATTTTGAACGACCAGGGTCTGGGAACCTCCCCATCCCATCCCTTCGCGCGGCTGTTCGGAAAGTGTCAGCGTCGGGCAAGGTTTACGGTGCGCAACGGCCTCGAAGCAGGGCGTTCCCCAACCCTGGCTGACCGGGCCGGTCTGATACTGACGCCGAATCGGGACGCGGGCTTCGGTACCATCGTCGTAGCGTAAGACATAGTGCGCGATGGTTTCGCCGAGTCGGCGGTCGCCGCGCGGGGTGGCAGGGAAACCGTCGGAGTTCCTCTCGGGCGTCACCACATCCGAAGTATGCATGAAGATAAGCCAAGGCGCCTGGACGGGACTCCACTGCAAGTCAACGGGCGCTTCCCGCGCCAGAACTACCTTTTGGACAACGAACGGAATGCCCCAACACACGCAGTTGCCCGATGGCGCCCGGCTCACCTGCGAGCGGAGTGCCTCCGACAGGTCGGCCCTCCCCAGGTCCGGCAATGTCGTATTCCCCGGCAGGAGCAGCGGGGTGAACAACGTCGAAGCAGGTCCATCCTTGACGCCCGGTTTGTCCGGCGGGCCATCATCGGCGTCTGAAGTCGCTGCCGGGCGGCCGCTCGGGCGTGCGCCGCCTGTCCCGGCCCCCAACGTAATGATTCCGGCAGATCCCATGAAACGCCGCCGTGAAACGCCTGTCTTCTTGCTGCTCATGGCAACTCCTTTCTGGCTGGGAGGTACGTGATAGAGCTTATAACTGACGGGGGGCGGTCACAAAATTCTTGATGGCGTTTATGATTTGGCCCCTGGTGTTTTCCCACTCTGAGCATACCGGCTTCGTGGCTGGGCCCGCAAAGCCAACGGCGTGATCATTAAAAGCTTTGGGGGCCAAGTCCCATAGCGCGACTTTGTCGGAAGGTCCTCCGAAGCGTGGGGGGCCGCCGAGTCGTGTCAGAGCCGCGCGCGAGCGCTTTCCGGCGAAGCAAGCGGGTTCAGGGTGTCAGAGCCGCGCGCGAGCGGTTTCCAGCGAAGCAAGCGGGTCGGTACAGAAAGCAGATCGCCTGCCCCGAGCTCAACCTTCCATTAATCGCCAGTTAGGCACGAAGAACGCAGAGAACCCAGAGCGCGTAAAATACGAGAAATTCTTGATTTTCCGGTTCTTCGCGCGTTCAGCTTTCTGTTCGAACGCTCGCCCCTCTGCCTTCGCCTGGAAAGCGCTCGCGCGCGGCTCTGACCCGACTCAGGCCGTTGGCCCCGACTGATTCATAACATTTTCTCCACCTGCCGGCTGTTCGAACGCCGATCAAAAGTCGCGGCGTTCGAACAGCCGAACCGAAACTTCGAACAGAACAAAAGCGAGAGCCAGGCTGGCCGCGAGCCCCGCCCAGGGAATATGACCATGGAGGAAGTAGGTCTCGCCGGACATCAGGTGATAGACGTTCCAACTCGGAAACTCGGTGAACTTGCGATAGGGCCACAGCGCCACGACTACCCCGACAGCGAAGAACATGGATAACCAGGTACTCTTAAACAACGTAGACAGCAGGAGTGAAACACTGAAAATGAGCAACCCTCCGACGAACAGCATCACCGAATGGACCAAGGCCTGGGAGACCGAATAACTTTCCCCGACGCTCCATGCGAATACCGGAACGAGGAGGGATGGGCCCACGGCGACGACGAGAAGAGTGAACGCGCCAGCAGCGGCTCCGATGCCGAAGAGCCTTCGGCGTGAAATCGGCAAGGAGAGCGTGTAGAGAACGCCCGTGTTCCCGGCAAGTCCGGGCGAAAACACGTTGTTCCACAGCGATCCCAGAATCGCGGCATAGATGGGCCACGTGCCCAGTAGGAAACCCTTGAACCACAACGACCAGAGAAACCCCTCGTAAGTGGCCAGGCGATTCGCACCGGACCCGGACGCCTCCGCGGTCCCCGCCAGCGCCGCTCGAACCTGGTTTGCCCAATTCGGCGGAAGTGTGGGGCTGCCCAGCGTGAGGCCTTCGCCAACCACAATTGCCAACAGACAGGCAAGCAGTTTCCATCGCGTGTCAAGCCATGTTCGATAAAGCCACATAACTTCTCCTTTGCTATTCAACCTTGACTCCTGGTGGTCTCGAGAAAGATCTCTTTTAGTGAGACAGGAACGACATCCACAGACAGCGGGGCTTGCGAGCGGACCCGGTCAAGGATGGCGTCGGCGTCTCGCGCCAGAATGCTGACGAAACGCCCCTCGCGCTCGAGTCGGATGATGCCCGCGTCCGCGAACTCCGGGACCGAATCGTCGTCCCCGAAGACCAGATTGACGCGCCGAAAGTCTCCTTTCAGCTCATCGATCGGCCCGGCAACAACGCTTTTGCCCTTGTCGATGATGCAGACATGATCGGCGATCTGTTCGACCTCCGCGAGCTGATGAGAGGCGAAGAAAATCGTGGTCTCCGAATCAGCCGTGAGTCCCACCAGGATCTGGAGCACTTCCTCCTTCATCGCCGGATCCAGTCCGTCGGTTGGCTCATCAAGGATCAGAAGTTCGGCGCCGCGGGGCAGCGTCACGGCGAGAGCGGCTCGAGTGCGCATGCCTCTGGAGAGGGAGCCCGGCTGGCAGTCTTCCGACACGCCAAATCGCTCCATGAGCCTTTGACACAGCTCCTCGTTCCATTCCGGAAAGAGAGCACGCGTCGTTGCGATGCTCTGTCGCAATGTCATGTGCCCGGGTAGGTCTTTGTCTTCGCTGACGAACGCGGCGCGCCGACGTATCGTCACGCCTCCATCTCTATCCGGTGAAGAAAGGCCGAAGACCTTGACTTGGCCCGCAGAAGGGTGAACGAGACCCATGAGAGTCTTCATCGTCGTGGTCTTTCCCGCGCCATTGCGTCCAAGAAAACCACAAATAGAGCCGCGAGGCACCGACAGGTCAAGCCCGCACAATGCCTCGACTGATCCGTATTTCTTCTTCAGGTCTGTGATCTCGATGATCGGACTCGGTACACTCATTTTTTTCTCCCAAAAGACTGAGAGCCGTCCTTCTCCCGCAGCCTGGTCAGCTCGGCTTCGAACAGGCGCCGGATCTCCTCCTCGGCCAGCCCCAACGCGGTCAGCTTGGTCACCGTTTCACGCGCCAGGATTTGGGCGGTTTCCACGCTTTGGGGCCGGGTTCGCGCGCCCCCACCTGCCGTGACATACGCCCCCGCCCCTTGTCGCAATTTGATCAGTCCCTCGTGTTCCAGCTCACGGTAAGCCTTGGCCACGGTATTCGGGTTAATCACGAGATCCACGGCGACTTTTCGAATTCCGGGCAGTTGCTCGCCTTCCCGTAAAGCTCCAATTTCAATCGCGTATTTCACCTGCTCCATGAGCTGGACGTAGATGGGAACGCTGGAAGCCAGGTTAGGTCTGAACAGCATAATCTTCTCACTGTGCTATAGTCATAGTACAGTGGTACTGTACTAGCTGACAGCCCGGGAGTCAAGAGGGAATTTGGCTACAGAGGGAATTGGGCTACAGGTTCAACGGACTGCGGTCACCGTCGTGAGCGGCGCCATCTGAGTCGCGGGATAAGAGTCTTCTAGAACCCCATCGTCTTCCTCACGAACTCGCGGCTTAGCCTGAGGCTTTCCCGAATCGACCGCGTCGGCTTGAAGTCACGTTCGTGCGCGAGCTCGATGACTGCGGTTCCGGAGAAACCGATCTCCCTCAATGCTCGCCCAATCGCCTTGAAATCGGTATGGCCTTCCCCGATTGCTTCGGACCACTGCCCGTCCGTTCTTTGGTCACGGAGGTGCAAAAACACGATCCTGTCCCTGTACCGCTTCAGGAACTCCACCGGGTCGGCACCGGCACGGATCAGCCAGTTCAGGTCCGGGCCGAGTCTGGCCTCCGGTATACGTCGTAACGTTCCTTTCAGGTCATGTTCGCCGTTGGCGATCTCGTAAGTGTGGTTGTGGAGGTTGAGCTCGATTCCGTTCTTCGAGCACAACCCCATGATCTTGCGGAGCAGCTCGGCCTGCGCGTCCAACTCGTCCTCGGTCTTCGCAACATAGTCACCCCAGGACTTCGTGCCCACCGACGTTCCCAGCGTCCGTCCTCCGAGCTTCGCCAGGCGAGTGATGACCAACTCGGCATCCTCCAGGATTTCGGCGTGCCTTGAGCGGTTCCACATGTCGCCTTCGAAAGAAGTGCCGATCACCGGCACCCTGTGTTTCTCGGACAACGATCGGATTCGGTCGACAGAATCAGCCTGACGTAAGGCCTGGTGCATCAACTCGAGCCCATCCAGTCCCGCATAGCTCACGTCTGCGAAAACTTGATCAAGGACCGGAGTGATGTCGTACTGGGGCAGGGGGGCCGCGTAAACCCAGGGGTGTGCTCCGACTCGGATCTTTCTGGAACTGGTCTGTGCAGCGGACATGGCCGGCAAGACGGCGGAGGAAGCGAGCGCGAGCAAACCTGACTGCAGGAAGAGGCGCCGGGATTTGCCTTTATTCAGGAACCGGCCGTCATTAGCGGTTTTGGGGGCGAAAGCCATTAGACGATCTCCTCTTTCTCGGGATCCCAGCGGACCTTCCTCTCCTGACGGAATGCCTCGACCGACATCAGCACCGCCACCAGTTCCTCAAACGCCCGGTCGACATGGCAGCGAGGCATACTTCTCGATCGGGCACAGTCCAGGAAATCCTCCATGTGGGAGCTCACCCGCATCTCTCCTTCGTGGTAGACATAGTCCGGGGCAACGGCGGCAAGCGGCGGTTTTCCACCTTTCTGCCTGGCAAGCTTCCATGCTTCGGCTGAGATATCCCGGGCCTTTTCCATCTTCTCCTCATGGTCGGGTTTCCATTCGCCGCTGTAGGTCCGGCAGAAACCCGATGAGACTTCCATCGTGTTTTCGCGGCCGAGCAACTGGATAATCTCGTCCACGTGCTTGTTGTGGAAGCTGCAGCCGAAGGTGACCGCGAGGTTTTGCTTCGGGTAGTCATACAGGACATGCCACATATTGTCGATGCTCATATCTCATGCCTGCGCTGCGCCACCGAGTAGGCGATGAGCCCGTAGATTCCGACCGCGGCCAGCACGAGCGCGATTCCCGCGAACAAGGCCAGCAACATGGTATTAAACCGCGGCTGCGAGACCGAGGCGTCCAATGCCTCCTCCATCGTGTCGATTTGCGCCAACGTGACACTCCGGTCAATGGCTTGGATTTCCTGGCGAAGCGTCGCCGCCAGCGTCGCGGCGTCACCCGACGAGCGCACTGCCAGAAAGACCCGCGGATAAAAATTCTGGGCGAACGGCATGTAGTAGGCCGGGCCCGTGTCGGTTGTCAGCCCCAGATATTTCACGTTGCCGACCACACCCACGACCTCCATCCACCTGTCGCCGTAACCGACGCGTTTGCCGAGCGCTTCCTGGTTTGCAAAGAAGCGGCGCACGAACTCCTGGCTCACGATCGTGACCGGCGCCGAATCCTCTTTGTCGTGGTCGGTGAAGTACCGCCCCCTGATCAGCGGGATGCCGAGTGCCTGGAAATAGTCCGGACCGACGCTCGCCAACGTCACCACCGGGTTCATCTCTCCAGCCGCCAGAGTCTGCCCTTCGATTCGGAAGGAGTCGGCGTCCCCCTGCCGATCAGGCGGCAGCGTGTCGGTGACCGCGGCAATTTCGACTCCAGGTACCCTGCGGGCGCGGCCGAGCACTTCGTCATAGAAGGCGAGCCCGGTGCGCGCCTCGTTGTACTTCGGGTCGCTGGGAGAAATCCGGATCGTCAGGATCTGCTCTGGAGGCGTGGAAAATCCACCGGTCACCCGCTGCAGATTGGCGAAGGAGCGCAGCAGCAGCCCCGCGCCGACCAGGAGCGTCAGCGAAATTGCGATTTCGGCGACCACCAGGGCGTTCCGGGCATGCGCGCGGGTTTGGCTTCCACCGCCAGTGCGGCCTCCCTCCTTGATCGTCGAGCTGAGATCTGAGCGGGCGCTTTCGAGCGCCGGCGCGAGCCCGAACAGAACCCCTGCGACCATCGAGACGAAAACCATGAAGGCAAGCGCGCTCCAGTCCAGCCGGACCGAGTCGATGAGCGGAAGGTCGCCTGGATTCCACACGCGGATCAGTTTGATGGCCCCCCAGGCCAGCGCGAGCCCTGCCGTGCCGCCGATGACGGCCAGGAGCACGCTCTCGGTGAGCAGTTGGCGCACCACGCGGCCACGGCCTGCGCCGAGACTGAGCCGCAGCGCCACTTCGCGTTCGCGGGCGGTGGCACGCGCCAGCAGGAGGTTGGCCACGTTGACCACCGCGATCAACAGCACCAATCCCACCGCGCCCGTCATCACTAGAATGGCGGATTTCACGGTGGTTCCCAGGAGCGCGTCGCGCAGGCTGACTACCGGTAACACCACGCGCTTGTAGTATGGATTTTGTTGGACCATCCGAAGCCCAATATTGTTGATCTCGCTCTGCGCCTGGGCGAGCGTCACACCAGGCTTCAAGCGTGCGACGCCCCGATAAAACCACGGGCCGTAACGCGTCGGAGGAACCAGTGAAAGGTTGGTCCAGATTTCCGTCTCGCGACGCGGAAACCGGATCGCGGCGGGCATCACGCCGACCACGGTCGCCGGAGCCCCGTTCACCAGGATCGTGCGGCCGAGAACGGAGGGACTTCCGCCGAAGCGCCTCCGCCAGAGTGACTCGCCGAGCACGGCCAGCGAGGCTGTGTTCGGCTGATCCTCCCCCGCGCTGAAAGTCCGGCCGAGGAGCGGACGCACCCCCAGAGTGGAGAAAAAACCCGCGGTGACGGACGCCCCCAGCACCTGCTCGGGCATGGCTTCCGTCCCGCCGATGTCCATTCGCAAGTTGCGGAAGAGGCAGGGTTCTTCGAACGCGTGATTGTCCTCCTTCCACACCAGGTAGTCGCGCATGCACATCGTGCCCCACACGAAGTCCCGGTGAGCATAGTTCATGAAGACGACTGCCACGCGATCGGCCTCGGCAAAGGGGAGGGGCCGGAACAGCATGCCATAGGCGACGCTGAACATGGCAGTGTTGGCGCCGATTCCCAAGGCCAGTGCCAGGACCGCCACGAGGGTGAACCCGGGGCTCCTGCGCAAGGTGCGGGCGCCGTAGCGGAGGTCCTTCACGAGGTCTTCGATCCAGCTCACGCGACGCATCGTTCGGCACTCCTCTTTGTTCTGCGTAATGGCACCCAAGGCGCGCATCGCGGCGTAGCGCGCCTCCTCCGGGGCAAGGCCGGCCGCCAGGCGCTCGTCAATCTCGCGTTGCAGATGGTACTGGAGCTCCTCGTCGAGCTCCTGTTCGACTTGCCTTCGGCGGAACAACGAGCGGAGCCGAAGGCGAAGCTGTTTGAACCTGCGCGACATACCGCCTCCTTATACCGTCCGCACGATCAGCGAGATAGCGGCCGAGAGCCGCTCCCATTGAAGCGCCTCTTTGTCCAGCGCCGTCCGCCCGGCGGCTGTCAGTGAATAGTACTTGGCGCGGCGGTTGTTTTCCGACACCTTCCACTCCGCCTCGATCCAGCCCTGTTGCTCCAGCTTGTGGAGCGCCGGGTAGAGTGCGCTCTGGCCAACCTGCAGCACTTCCTTCGACATCTGCCGGATCCGTTGGGCAATCGCCCACCCGTGCATCGGCTCCAGGGCGACGATCGTCAAGATCAGCAGATCCAATGTCCCCTGCACGAGATCAGTCGGTTTGCTCATACGCTTTACCCTCAGTAACTGACACAAGAATCCCCCAGGCGGGCGGCCGAAGTCAATCAAGTCCGACTCGAAAATCGGTTCTCAAGGTCCACAATCTGGACACGGCCCCAGTCACGGGGTCGCCGTCTCAGTTTCCCTTCATTTCGCGTAACATATCTTGAGCCGCCCGCGAGTCAGGATTGAAGCGCAGAACTTCCTTGAGGAGATTATTCGCGCGTGTCGTGTCGCCGCGCGCCCAAAACACCCTGGCGGCATTGATCCCGGCCTCACTCAGGCCCGGGTTGCTTGCCAAAGCTCTCTGCCACAGTTCCAATGCCTGCTCCAGTTGGCCGCGCGTCCCGTATATCGCCCCGAGATTGACCGCCGCCACTATCTGGTGAGGGTCTGTCTCTAGTGCCTTTTGGTACAGGGCGGCCGCTTCATCCGTCTCCCCCCGCGTCTGGTAGAGGTAAGCCAGACTCGTCAGAACTTGCGGGTCCGCCGGATACCGGGGCAGTACGCGCTTCAAAAGACGCATGGCTTCCGACAGGTAAAGCGGCTCTGGATGACGCAGGGCGAGCTCGGCATAGGCCAGACCCAGTCCTCTCTCATCACTCTCACTTGCCCCGAATTCCACCAGTTTGGCCCCACGATTATCCGGCCGCTTGCTGGACGGGCGGCGCAGGATGCGATGATCGGTCAGAGTCGTGTGCCCCGTGCTCAGTGCTTGAGTTTGCGGCATGTGACAGCCGCTGCAATCGATATTTCTTTGAAAGTGGGTTTGGAGTTCCGGTGACGGGTTTCGCTCCAGATGGCAGGTCAAGCATTTTTGGCGGAAATATGATGTTCTCTCCTCCGACGATGGCACCGAATGGGGGTCGTGGCAGCTGACACACCACATGCCGTCGCCGGAACGCAGCTTGCATGTGCTCTGCCCGATTGCCTCCACGTGGCTGATCGGTTTATAGGAGGCGAGCGACTTGCCTTCATACACAAATGACAGCACGTAGTCGGAAAGTAATTCTCCGGGTCTGAACATGCCCAAATTCTTGCCGGGTTGACTGATCCGTGCCTCGCCAGTCAGATGACACTGTGCACAAACTGAGTCCCGGCGTTCGGGCGACAGCCGGGCGGGATTTATCATTGAGGACTGCCCGTTAATGTGGTTGCCTCCCGGTCCGTGACAACGTTCGCACGTAATACCATCGTGTGCAAAAGGCGGAGAATTATATTTGTTTTGTGTACCTTCTACGTGTTGCACCTGGCTCGCGTGACAATACAGGCAGCTGGGTTCGACCGCGCGACTGAAAGGCATTTCTTCATACGATTCGTATCCCGGCGAGATATCCCACAGTCCCCTTTGAGAATAGTAACTGGCCGGAGCTTGGTACAGAAATCCATCGATGCTGAAGAGGTAACTCCGGCCTCGTCTGCCTGACCCCACGAAGTAGTCTATTTGCTGGCTTCCTTGGATTGCGGGTGGCTCGAGCCGCTCGTAGCCGAAAAACGCCTTGCCGCCCGCTTTGTAGAGTCGGTACCGGATCGAGGATACCTTGTGACGAAAAGAGTCCTCCACAAAGTCCTCGCCGACGATACCACTGCTTCGAGCCATGGGGGTTCGGGAGTAACTCTCGTAGATGGAATCATGGCAACCTGAACAAGCGGAGTTACCAACGAGATCGGCAGGACGGGATTGGGCCTCACTGGCGAATATCTTGAGTTTCGAAGAAAGGGCGAAGCCGGCTATTCCGAGGACAACGAAAGTCAGAGCTGCCCCTTTCAGAAACGTCTCAGAGATTCCTGATCTGAAATGACCGTGAGATCGAGAATCAGACGAGCATTCAGGCGGCTGCCGCGGACTCCTCTTGGAAGACTGCACCGCTCCTCCAGACAAACGGGAACCTGTTCCATTGCGAACGTGCGGATTCCGCGGGGCGATCAGTCATGAAAGCCAAGAATAACCTGGTAGGAAAGACGAGTCGCACGGCCGCAGGTAAGGGAGAGCCGTCGAAATCCAGCCATGCACGGCTCCTTCAGGAGTTCCCGCTGCCCTTAATCATAACCAACCGCTAACTCGGTGACAACCGAGCCGGCTGACACCGAGCCGGATGACCGGCAGCCGGTGTTCGCATCGGACCCGACACATGAAAGGCGGGGAGCCTGTCAGTCGGCAGCGTCAAGGCCGGGCTGTTGCCACCTCCAGTGCAGAAACCTTCTTTACTTCGTTCTCCTGGTCGCCGAAAATCGGTCGACTCGCATGCGAAGAAAAGACAAAGAGGTCACTGATCCAGGAATTATCGCGGAGCTGCTGAGCAGCGCCGAGGTCTGTCGTGTAGCGATGGTGGACAACGGAGAGCCGTACGTGATTCCGCTTAACTATGGCTATTGCGACAACGCCTTGTATATCCACTCGGCGGCTGCCGGACGAAAGATCGAGATCCTGAAACGAAACAAAAGAGTGTGCTTCGAAGTCGAGAGCCCCATCCTAATAGTGAGAGGCGCCGAACCGTGTCACTGGGGAAGCCGGGCGCGATCCCTCGTCGGCTACGGGAACGTGGAGATCGTCACCGATCGCGAACAGAAGAAGCAGGGCTTGGACATCATCATGAGGCAGCATGGGAAAACGGATCCTAACCTCTATGACGAGAAACAACTCGATGCAGTCCTGGTTCTGAAGGTGGTGATCGAAAGCGTCACCTGCAAACAAGTGGGCAATTGGTCCTAGGAATGGGGGCGCCTCACTTCTTCGGCTAATCTCGGTCCGATGCAATTGTCGTTGAAGCGGCGCCTGGGCCGACACTAAAGCTTTAGCGTGAGTCGTCTCCGATGCAGATAGGCTGTCAGCCAAGTGGCGGCGACGGCAAAGGCCAGGGACCTGAACAGGCCAGTTGAGAACTGAGCGCCGAGCGAGGACCAGGGAGTGATTCCCGGCAGGACGCTTTCAAGCAGGCCTATGAGCGTATACGCGATCGGTCCCAGAATGAACGCGAACAGGGCATTTTGACCACCGGCTGCCAACCAACCAGTTCCTTTTTTGGCGCCTGCCACTTCATACAGCCAGTAGACCGCTGCCCAAATCCAGGCCGTCCAGGCGCAGCTGAGCAGGCACCAGGGAGCAGTGGCGGCGACCTTGTTGTAGAAAAACATCGGGTGCACATCGTGCAGTGAGTGGAGCATGAGCCCCGCAGCAGCGAAGGCTGCACCAAGAAGGACGGCTGCGACGAGGCGCGCGCGATGTGGCCGGGCTGGCGGTACGAGCGTGAGGCCGAGCAAAGCTCCCGAGGCGGTGACCGCCGCGTGAGATCCGAGCATGGAACCGAAATCCACCAGACTGTCGAGAGCTGAAAGCCGAGAGAAAAAACCGGCCCGGTCCGCAAAGTAGACGCAGTAAAGAAGGGGAATGGCGGCGGCAAACACCAGGCTGTTTTTCCTTCCCGCGAGATAGATGAGTCCGGTCACCAGGTAAGCCCACCCGATCAGGCCGAGAATCCCCCACCACGACGGACGGAGCTCGATCAGGGCTGGTTCTCCCCGGCCTCGGAAGAGAAAGGCAAGGGCGAAGAGAAGCATGAACCCTGTCATCCGGACCCATCGGCGCCCCTCGATCCCCGGCAGGTTCATCCATACGAGGCAGACCCCCAGGTAAACGAGGAGGACCCAAACGGCCGGATGCAGCCAACCCCGGTCCGAGAGGTCCTCGGAATTCACCATCAGAACGCCAATAACCAGGAGGCTGGCTACACGCAAAACCAGATGCCGGGCAACGTCGAAAACCGAGTGCCCGCGTGCAAACCGACGCTCAAAAGCGAGAGGCATCGACAGCCCGACGATGAACAGGAAAGCCGGGAATACCACATCCACGAAGGTCATGCCGTCCGCTCCCGGCGGCTGAATGTGTTTCATCCAGCCGGGAACTCCGATCACACCCGCCAGGTCGTTGACGAAAAGCATGACGAGCACGGTCAACCCGCGCAGGATGTCGAGCGAAACAAGACGCTCATGAGGAGGGACGGCGGGAGCCGGGACCGATTGGTCGCGCTCGACTGGTTGATTGGCGAATTGTCGGTTCATGTGTGCTTTCCTGAAGGGGGACTATTAGCCAGCCCGCGGGTGCGGCGGGACGGTGACGTCCTGGAACGATCCGTCTCAGGGAAGGTCCAGCCGCGTCGGCACGTGCAAGTTCTTCCCGAGGACGCCCTGTCCGAGGTAACCGAAACCCCAGAAGCGTGTCCCGATGCCCAGCTCGCCGTCATTGTTGACGCCCCAGGACAAGACGCGACCGTCGCGCCGCAGCGCGAGGTTGTGCGCGCGGCCCACTGCAATCTGCGTGATGTCCCGGAGGCCGGGTACCTGCGTTGGCCCGATCGCGCTTAATGCGCGAAGGCCGGGTGAGCAGGGAAGAGCGACAGCAGGGACAAGGGCGACACGCGTGGGGTTCATCGTCTGACTCTACACTGGGCGAACGGCGATAGGAAGCATTCGCCCATGTCGCCGATGTCATCGATCCATGCCCCGGTTATAAATAGCCTGGATCCGTCTGGATCCGGCACTTTCCAGAGTACTGAGTGTTCCAATCCGCGAATGCTGGTCGGACATTTGGTTAAATTCCCATCTTTCTTGGTTCTCTTGGGCATGATGCCTCCGTTATAGGCTGCCAGTCTCAGGGGGCAAATCACGTGACCGCGCATGGAGTGTCGTCATCGCTTCGCAAAGCTGTCGGGGGCAATTCTGGTGTTGATGTCAAAACTGACCGACTGCTTTCTGGCCGTCACCCCGGCCGTGATCGCAAATTGCAGCCCCTCGACCGCGGATCGACGAAACATTCCCTCGATATCGTGCCCGAATGGCGAAAGCTCCTCGTAATCATGATCTATACGGAGTTCGGCCAATTTCCCATTGAATTCACGGGCGCTCCCGACGAATCGGTCCTGAGACCCGCAGATAATCCGAACGGCAAGCCGGTCGCGGATCTTGTCCATGTTTTTCTCGACCAGTACGTGAGGCGTCTGCGAGAGGTAAGCCTCCGGCTGCCCGCCAGTTACTTTGATCACATTTGGTTCTGACGCGGCTGCAGAGCTGGGGAAAAGACCGGCGTACGAGACGACGGAGCAAAACAACTCTGGGTACTTGAAGGCCAGGCGGAGGCAACCGAAACCTCCCATGGACATGCCGGCAATATGCCTCCCTGAACGGGAGGTGATGGTACGGTACGTTGCGTCGATGTGGGGGATCACTTCCTTAATGATCAACGTCTCGACCGGGTAGCGGCCATCGGCGGAGTCAATATAGAAGGACTGTCCAAGGCCGTTGGCGAAGACAATGATGAGCGGCTCGAGTTGTCGGTTGGTGATCGCCTCATGGGCATAAGCGGCCAGCGAGATGTGCGAGTATTCGTTTTCGTTTCGTCCGTGAAGCCAATAGACGACCGGGAAACGGGTTGAGTTGTCGGCATCATAGGTTGGCGGGAGAAAGATGTTGTATCCCACTTCCATCCCGAGCGCCTGGCTGTGAAGAACACCCCGTTTCATGATCGGCTTCCCATCAACTGTAGGGAAGGGGCGGACCCGAAGCCACGAGGGCGGTTTTCCATTGGGCTCCAGCGTGTCCTCGGCGGGAAACGGAACGACTGGCGTATAGCCCGTCCGCTTTGCCATCTCGAGGAGCACCGGACTCAGCTGAATCGGCTTTGGCTGTTCTCCCGCGAGAAGACCGACGCCAACCAGTTGGATAAAGCAGAACAGACAAAGAGTTCGTTTCACGGATTGCATGCCTATTCCCCCCAAATATGGCTTCGCTTTTAGTCCCTTCGGGACAAAATGCGGTTTCTTATGAGCCAATTGCAAAAATCACAAAATCTGAGTCTTAAGGCCTGAAAGGCCGGTACATATTAGCCCAGGGCGAAGCGTTTTTCGCGTAGCCCTGGGTGGCATAGGCGCGCTGGAGTGAAGCCCTGAAAGGGCGCAAGAACTCCAGACAGCCTCTCACGCCCTTACAGGGCTGCGACGTCCGGTCTGCACATGCCTCGTGACCCAGGGCTACGCGAAAAACGCTTCGCCCTGGGCTAATATGTACCGGCCTTTCAGGCCTTAGGACCCCGATTTTTGCAATTGCCTCTTATTTTAGCGCTTATGCCCCGTTGGGGCCCCCGTTGGGGTCGAGGCCGGGCACCGTCGTCCATGCTACGGGCGGCGATTTTTGCAATTGGCTCCCTCGTTTTGTTTTTTGGCGTTCTACGTGGTCCTATCTTCGGCCCTTTTTTTCCACAGCCGATTGCGGCATCAGACTCGATCGAGAATAATGGCGCGCGGGAGGCCGCGTGGACTTTCTCTCCATCCACTACATCGTGATCAACTCGGTATGCGCGGTGGGAGCGATGTTTGGCGGAGGTTACGCCGCAATCTCAGGCCTGATCGCCCTCAAACGCCGACCTGCGACTCGTTTCTGGAATCGGTGTCCGCTACGATTCTCCGTTCGAATCGAGCCCGAGGTCGTGTCAAAGGCACTAGCCCGATAAAGGAGTCTTTCATGCAACAAGCGCGATTGATCCGGTCTGCCCTCGCTCTCTCTTCTCTCGCTCTGCTTCTGCTTCTCATGCCGTGTTCGTTCGGTGGCCCGCCCAAGGATGCCGACTGGGCGGCCGTTCCGGAGATCATGAAGCGCATTTCCGCCCCGGTTTTCCCGGCGCGCGACTTTCGACTGACGGAATTCGGCGCCATGGACGACGGGAAGACGGACGCGACCGAGGCTTTCCGAAAGGCCATCGACGCCTGCAGCGAGGCCGGGGGAGGGCGAGTCCTGGTCCCGCCCGGACGTTTCCTCACCGGCGCAATCCTCCTCCGCTCCAACGTGAACCTGCACCTCGAGGACGGCGCCACGATCCTGTTCAGCCAGAATCCCGATCACTACCTGCCGGTCGTCCCGACCTTCTGGGAGGGCGTCCAGTGCATGAACTACTCGGCCCTGATTTACGCAAACGACCAACAGAATGTCGCCGTGACCGGGACCGGGACACTCGATGGCCAGGCGGACCGAGACCACTGGTGGCCCTGGAAGGGGCAGAGACCGAATGGCTGGAAGGAGGGCACGCCTAACCAGGCCCAGGCTCGAGCCGAGCTCATGGATATGAACGCGAAGCAGGTGCCGCCTGAGAAACGCATCTTCGGAGCCGGCCGTTTCCTTCGGCCGAATTTCATTCAGTTTTACAACTGCCGCAACGTCCTCGTCGAGGGAGTAAAGATCGTCCGGTCACCCATGTGGGAGATTCACCCCGTGCTTTGCCGCAACGTCATCGTGCGCAACGTGTCAATCGACTCGCATGGCCCTAACAACGACGGCTGCGACCCGGAATCCACCCAGGACATGCTCATCGAGGGCTGCACCTTCAATACCGGAGACGACTGTATTGCGATCAAGTCAGGCCGCAACGAGGACGGCCGGCGCCTGGCGACGCCCTCCGAGAACATCATCGTCCGCAACTGCCAGATGAAGGACGGTCACGGCGGAATCGTCATTGGGAGTGAAGTGTCGGGAGGCTGCAGAAACGTCCTCGTTGAGAACTGCGTGATGGACAGCCCGAACCTCGATCGAGTCCTCCGTATCAAGACGAATTCGGCGAGGGGCGGCACAGTGGAGAACATCTGCCTGCGCGATATCCAGGTGGGACAGGTCTCCGAGTCGATCGTTCACGTGAACTTCCTCTACGAGGAGGGGGACAAGGGCCAGTTCGCCCCGACCGTCAGAAAGATCCGTGCAGCCAGGGTGCGAAGCGCCAAAAGCCAGTATGGCCTGTTCCTGATCGGGTACGAGCGATCGCCTGTCTCCGATATCGTGCTCGAAGATTGCGACTTCTCCGGCGTGGCGAGCGGCAACCGCCTGGAGCATGTCGAAGGTCTGGTTTTCAAGAACGTGAAGATCAACGGAATCGAGCAGCGGTAAGGGAGACGGGGAGACGGGGAGACGGGGAGACAGGGGCGTGGGGGTTGCCAACTGTTACGCCGGCTAAAGCCGGGACTACAAACCTCTCTCGCCCCGTGATATCCCCGGCCGGCTCGGGCTGAGACTGGCCTGGCCGCCCTCGGCTGGCCGTCGATCTGGCGGCCGTAAAGCTTCTCCTGTTGGTCTGAGGATCGATTTCGACCGGCGTCAGAGTCTTCCCGTCTCAGCGTGACTGCGGGCTAGGTTCATCGGCCCGGGGCGCATACGCCAGCCTCGCTTAGCGCAGGTGCTCTTTCAGGAAACTGAGGACCTGGTCGAACGCCCGAATCGTCTCCGGGGCGTTCATGTCCCTGTCGAAGCGGTGACCGGCCCCGGGGATCTTAATGAACTGGTGAGGAACGCCTTCCCGCTGGAGCGCCTGGTCCATCAGGACCGACTGTTCAAACGGAACATCGGTATCCTTGTCGCCGTGCAGCAACAGGGTTGGGGGATAGTCCTTCGAGACGTTCTGTAAAGGGCAATAGGGCTGGAGAGCGGCAGGCTCGGTGTCCGGATCGAGACCAATGACCTCCCGAGGCCAGAGCCCATTCTGGTTGCCGACCTGCTTGTACGTGTAGGTCTGTTTTTGAGGCGTCGGGTCGCCGCTTGCAGGCGCCTCCGCACCCAACAGTGAGCCGACCAAGGCGAAGCTTCCGAGTACGCTGCACAAAAACCGCACGAGGGCGAAGGACAAATCCCGCTGTCGCATGCCTGTCTCCTTTGTCATGTCGCCGATAGCATATTGGGGAATATACTTCCTTTACCACCAAAAGGATCATAGAGGTCCCAGCCTGGTGGGAACACTACCGGGAATGATGTTCGTGACGCAAAATATGAGAATTTTCAACACGTCCGGAGTCTAAGCGAGAGTCCAAATGCGTGCACGATACCTTACTCGCCTGGTTCTGTTCGTGGTCGCCCTGGTCACTCTGGTGAGCGCTGCGAGCCTCCAGATGCGTTACAAGGGCAGGATTCGGGCTCGAGGCGGTCCGGTCATCGCTCTCCTTAACGCGACGCTGATCGACGGAACGGGCGCTGCTCCGATCGCTGATGCTGTCGTCGTGGTTCGGGACGGAAGGATCCAGGCCGCCGGTGCGCGTGCCGGCGTTCCGATTCCGGCGGATGCCAAACGCGTCGACCTCGCCGGAGGATACATCCTCCCCGGATTCATCAACACCCACGTTCATAACGCCCTGCGTGAAGATCACCTGAAGAAGTGGGCCACGGAAGGCGTGACCACCGTACGTGATGTCGGAGCGGCGGAGCCGTATGCGACCGTCTTCCGGCTCCGTGACGTTTATCTCGCTAACCCGCTGTGCGCACGCCTCGTCGCTGCCGGTCCACTGGTGACAGTTCCGGGTGGCTATCCGATTGTCCCTAACCAGTTCCCCGCGATGACGGTCGTTTCCCCCGCTGACGCCCGGACGAAGATCGACCTTCTTCTGGACGCCGGTGCCGAGGTCATCAAGATCACCCTGGAACCTGGGGCCGGCTGGCCGGTACTCACGCCGGAAGAGACGCGGGCTGTTGTGGAGACGGCCCACCTGCGCAGGGTGCCGGTTACAGTTCACGCCACGCAGGCAGCGATGTACCGACAGGCGCTGGAGGCGGGCGTTGACGATATCTGCCATTCCTCGAACAGCAGCCTATCCGACGATACCATCGCGGAAATGGTCGAGGCTGGGGTCTGGATGGTTCCCACCCTGACTGCGCAACGGAAGGGCGGGGAAACGATGCCCAATCTTCGCCGTTTCCTGGCAGCGGGCGGCAAGGTGGCGGTGGGCAACGACGGCGGATACCTGTCCGGACTGGAAATCGGTATGCCGATCACGGAGCTTGAAGCCCTGAGGGAGGCTGGGATGAGCCCCATGCAGATCATTGTGGCGGCCACCAGGAGTGCAGCCGAAGTCTTGCGTCTCGAGCGGGATCTCGGGAGCCTCCAGCGGGGGAAGGGAGCCGACATCCTCGTGGTCGGTCAGAACCCTCTGGAGGATCTTCGGGCTCTGCTGCAGGTGACCCTGGTGATGCACGCCGGCGTCATCATCAGGGGCGGCAACTGATCGAGTTCATCTCACCGCCGAGGACGCGGAGGAATGCGGAGGAGCGGTCCCCCGTTTTCAGTTTCAAGCAACCGCTCCTACATCGCGTATGAAGCCGTTTTGACCTTGGTTGCGTCGATTTCGCCCATCTTCTTTCGACCTGCCGACTCGATATAGGGAACCGAGCTGGGTCTCACACCGACCATCGCAGCGGCCACCGCATCGAGCTCGGTCAGTTTTGTAGAAACGAGCACGCGTTTGATGTCCACCGTCGGGCCGCTTTCGGGGCCGCCCGACCGCATGAATCGCCACGCGTCCATCACGTTCAGGTGCGGCCGGAACCCGCGCGCCAGCTCGGAGATCCGATCGCCCTTGTCACTGTTATGGAAGATCTCCCGGTGCTCGACGATTCCCATCAAGTTCTTCATCCCGAGTGTCAGCCCGGTCATGGAGTGAGTCTTGAGGATTGGAACATTTATGAACGTATCCACCTCGACGCAGTCCCGGAAGACATTGAATCCCTTGAGTCGTCCGCCGCCGAAGTCGTGGGGGACGAGCCGCTTGGGATCCGGTTCCACCATCTCGGCACCGGCCGCGAGGGCAACCGCCTGTATGCCGCTTCGCTCGTAGGCTGGCTTGAAATACCCAACCGGATTGTCCATCACGCGGACGGTCTTGGCACCAGCCTCGAAGGCAAGCTCAATGAGTGCGCGGACGACATCCGGATTGGTGGTCGCAGCCACTTTGGGTGCCCTGGCAAACCCGATGTTCGGTTTGATCAGGACGACACTCTGTCGGCTGACGAACTTGCTCATCCCCCCAAATTGCGAGACGGCTGCCTTCGTTATGTCATAAGGGGAAGCACCCTCGACAACGACAACATCAGCCGGGTCCGTCGATTGAGCGGACGCGTAGGATTCAAGCGCCAGCACTGGCGGAATGGAAACGACCCATTGGAGAAACTCGCGTCTCGGGAGAGCGGCGGGACCGGCAGGCCCCGTCCCCGCAACCGGGACACCTTCAAACCTTTCACGCCGGGACGGATACGTTTCTCTTTGCTCGTTTCGGTTCGCGGTCATCACACCTCCTTGCGGCCGGAAAAGTCTAGCACATGGGCGCAAGCGAGAGGTGACCGAGAGCACCTGAAAGACGAGATACGTCAGAGACGCCCGGGTTACCGGCGTCTATTTCGAGAACTTCTCCGGGAATTGCTTCGCAATCCCGTCGGTCAGGGCGTCGGCGAACATCATCATGTGGTCATGTCCCTTGTCATAGGCCTCGATATCCGCGGCCCAGTCTTTCTTGAGCCTCGACACAACTTCGGCAGTAGTGAAATCGAGGTGTTTGTACAGCATGTCAGTGAGGAGTGGCTTCGGCCAGTTCGGGTTCGCGCCGCTGAGAAACGTCGCGATTTCATCGGCGTTTTGGTGCCATTTTTTGTCACCCTTGGACACGTTGTCATTGTTGCCGGCCTTCGCGGCTGAGACGATCTCGGCCGCAATCAGTATGTGATCCCTCAGCAGGGCCGACAGCTTCTTCCCCGCCTCATCTCCATAGAAGGGTTTGATGGCGTTGCCGATGTCGTCCTGGTTGCTCAGAAGCCTCTGCGCAACCTTGTCGGCATCCCCGAGGCCCGCCAGACCGCTGATAATGTAGTTTCTGGTGTAGACGATATGTTCCTCCCACAGTTTTCTCATGGCGATTCGCAACGCCGCGGCGGACTGGGAATCCGTCGCCGCGCCGCCGCCCATCATGTGTCCGTGTCGGCTCCCCGCCGCGGGTGTCTGAGCTGAAAGGCCGCCGGTCAGGACCGGTGCGGCAACGGTGATCAAAACAAGAACCAGGGTTTTAGACAAAACTTGCTTCATGGCTTTTCTCCTATTTCTATACAAATCTCGAATGTGGAAAGTCACGCGAATCCCTTACTGCAAGACATTAGAGATTGTCAGGAGCCAATCGGTTACACATCCATAGCGTGTCGACTACCAATCAGGTGCTGAATCTCGTCCGAACCCATTGACGGACTGACGGGTCGACTCGGGCTTTACGCTCGACACCAGCTTGTGCTCTTTCCGTTTCACGGCCGTGTCGCTACAATCTCGGGCGTAGGCCTCATTGAGCTCCACGCCGAGACCCGGGGTGTCTGAGCGTGGCTACGTCTGGATCCAACGCCATAGGGCAAAGAGGAGGCAATGGATATCCGCTCTTTCAAACCGTCCGATGAAGACTCCGTGATCCGCATCTGGGAACGGTGCGGGCTGACTCGTGCCTGGAACGACCCGCGCAAGGACATCGCTCGCAAACTCGGCGAGCAGCCGGAGCTGTTCCTGGTTGCGACATGCGGGGAAGAAGTCGTGGGGACGGCCATGGTGGGCTTCGACGGGCACCGCGGCTGGGTCTACTACCTGGCAGTTGCCCCGGAACATCAGAAGAAGAATTACGGGCGCGAGCTCATGCAGGAGGCCGAACGCCTGCTCCAGGCGCGCGGATGCCCAAAACTGAATCTTCAGGTGCGTACGTCGAACAAGGCGGCCCTCGATTTCTACCGAAAGCTGGGTTACGTCCAGGATGATGTCTTCAGCCTGGGCCGACGGCTGATAGAAGACTGAAGAATCACCGAATGCCGGGGAGACAAGGAGACGGGGAGACAAGGAGGCGGGGAGACAAGGAGGCGGGGAGACGGGGAGGCGGGGGCAAGCCGCCATCAAGATAGGCGGCCTGCCCTTTCGGTGGTGCTCTTAGAAGATGAAACGCACGCCGAGTTGAAGCTGGCGGGGTCCGCCGAACTGGCCGGGGCCCGGGGCAAACAGCGGTTGCCCGGCCGTCGTTACCGGGCTCTCCGGAGTACCAAACGAGCTGAAGCTGTCCACCCCGAAGTTCTTATTGCGGGCCTTGGTGACATTGAACGCCTCGGCCACAAGGTCGAGGTGGCTACCTTCGGTGAGTGGGAGCGACTTTACGAACCGCAGATCCAAATTGAAGAACGAGTCCTCGCGGTAGCTGTTACGATCAACAACATGCCCGTTGATGATGGCCCGATCATTCGAGTCGTTCGCGTCATTCTGAGTGTCAAACCCGACAATCGGAGTGTACGGGAAGCCTGACCGGGTCAGCAGAATCGTGCTGAACGTAAAGTTGTGGGGCAGGTCGACCCAGCTGACGAGATTGAAGGCGTGCCTGACGTCCTGCTTGGAGTAACCCCGTTCAATCGTCAGGTCGAATGGGTTCATAGCCAGTTCCTTGTTAAAGGCGCGTTCGTTCGAGTCGTCGTCTACACTGCGGCCGAGGGTATAGTTCCCCTGGAAGTTGACCCTCTCCGCCATCGAAGACGCAACGGTCAGAATAAAGGCGTCGTAACTCGAATGCGCGGACGACTCGCTAACCGAATACTTCCCTATGGACGTGTTGGGTCGCGTTTTGGGAAAGACCGGCATGCCCGAATCTGCGATCGTCGGAGCGAAGAGATTACGATCCAATCGGCGCTGCAGGTTCCAGGTCGAGTTGTGGACATATCCAGCCGAGATCACTATTCCGTTTCCGAGCAGATGCTCCAGGGTCCCGGCTGTCTGAAAAGACCGGGGATTCCGGAAATCGGGCATGATGCCTACAGCCGAAGGCAAAGCTGTCTTGACTCCCGCCGGTACTGACGTCAGGGCCTGGGGGAAGGTGAGAAAACCGAGGAGTGTCTTGTCCGTCTTACTGTCCAGGCTGATCGCCGCCAAACCGTTTTCGGTGAAGATCCGCTGGAAGAGGGTCGCCGGAGTCCGCGCGTCGAACATGCCTGCAGACAGTCGTACGACGGTTTTGCCCGCGTCGGTTAGCGCCCATGCCAGAGCCGAGCCGCGGTTGCCACTGGCCCAGATCGTTCGGAATCATGGTGGTTTCGGGCAGGGCCGGGTTCGGGTTGAGCGGCTGAGGATTCCACTGACCTTCCCATCGGAGTCCCGCGGTGAGGGTCAGGCGCTTATGAACTTCAAACCTGTCCTGAAGATAAAAAGCCATCTCTTTCTGAAGCCCGGTGAGTCCGAGCACCGCTACGTCGGCCGCAGGCAGTGTCTGGCGGTACCGATCGATCTTCCCGGCAACGTAGTCGTTTAACGACTTGAAATCATAGCGCCCCTGAATGTACGTCACCCGCTGCTGGAACAGGTCGTTGACGTTCAGATCAACGCCGGAGCGGATCTGATGAGATGCGTAGGTCTTGCTGATGTTGTCGGCCAGCTCATAGCGGGTCGTGTTATAGGTACGAGGACGGGAAGGATCGCCGCCTACTGCTCCAAAACCTCCTATAACAAGTTGCGGGGCCTCGAAGTTCGGTTCCTCCCCACGGTCATCACTCGCGATCTGACCCTTCGCTTCGTTGATCAGATCACTGCTGATGACCGAGACCAGACTGGCCCGCAGACCGTGACTGCTGCCGGTTCGCATGAAGTTGGTGGTAGCCGCCTGATCGCGGCCGAGCTCGCGATTGAAGTTCTCGCCCCTTTGGCGAGAGTAGGCGTAGCTGACGTTCAAAGTGTCCCGGGTATTGAGCGCGTAGTCCGTTCTCCCGAAGACGGAGGTCGGATTGTTGGTCCCGGCATGTTCTCCTTCAAGCGCCTGCAGTTCGGCCGGTACAGTCACACCGGACGGCGCGGAAGCGAACTCGACCATGAAAGGCTCACGCAAGTAGTTCTGCTCGACGCCGAGGAAAAAGAAAGCCCGGTCCCGTTTGATCGGTCCCCCGATGGAACCGCCGAAGTGGTTCTGTCGATTATCCAGGGAATCATCGAAAGCGTCGGCAGAAGTCAGCCTGCGGTTTCGATTCAGGTAGAAAGCTTCCCCGTGCCAGTTGTTGTTGCCTGATTTGGTCACGACGTTGACGAAACCGGCATTGGTGCGACCGACTTCGACAGACAGCCCGGCGCGGACCACCTGGAATTCGCGCACCGCGATCTCCGGGAAGAAGAAGATCGACTCGTTGCCGCCGCGCTGATTCCCCTGCAGGGCGTCGTTGAAATCCGTACCGTCAATCGCGACATTCGAGTTGATGGCCCGTTGGCCGGAGATCACCAGGCCCAATCGGTCCGACTCCTGCAAAACGGCAGGTGCGAGTTTGACGAATTCCGGGAAGTTCCGTCCCCGGATAGGCAGATCGGTGACGACCCGAAGTCCGAAGTCAGATCCGGAAGCCGCGTCCTGCCTCTCGAGCGTAGCCTGATCGACTGAGAAGACCGCGTTCGACGGCGTCTCCACCGAGGGCGTCAGGATCAGGTTCACCGTCCTGACGGTTCCCACCGCCAATGGAATGCCTTCCAGGCGAGCCGATCCGGCCGATCCTTCTGCAGAGACAGTGTAGGTGCCGACGGGCATCACCAGGGCCGTGTACTTTCCGTTCGCATCTGTGACGACATTTCGAGAGTACCCGGTCCCGGGGTTCTGGATGCTGACTTTGGTGGCCGGGATTGGCTTGGAATCGGTATCGACCACCGAGCCCTGTATGCCGGAACTGCCCGCCTCGGATTGCGCTACAGCTTGACCGGCGGGCAAGAGGAGCGTCATTGCCAGGAGCAACATCATCCATTTGTATGGAATGGTTAATCTAAATGCAATAATTTCATGGAATCCAACTCGGCTCGAAGCATTGGGTCTTGGTTGTGTCATGTGAGGCCCCTTCAACTTGTTTTCGAATATAACTTCGAGTGTTAATGTATGGGTGATTGTTGCTCGACCTTGTGAGCCGGATCACAGTTCTCGTATTGGATAGGGTGATAATAGACGTTAATACATAGACGAGGGGCCTCTGTTAAAAGTGTATCAACATTGACTTGGCCCCTGTTTGACTCTTGCATCACGCAAGAGCTCGTCTCTGTAAACGTTGTGGGGTAGTTTTGTGCCTGCGGAGTGCCTGGTTGTGGTTCAAACTGGCAGTCAAAGAGCAATCGTAGGCCGCATCCTGCAAAGGAGGAACATGAGAAGAACGTTACTGAGCGTCGTGGGAGCGGTTTTGCTGGTTGGATTCCTGGTCACATCAGTCACCGGCGTCGCGTCGGCAGAAAACCAAAGGGATCAGTTGGAGTACCTCCTGGCTGACGGCTTTCGGATGGTGGGGTACTCGATGATCTACAACCCCAATAAGGACCTGAACCTCTATACCGACTTTCCCGCCGTCAACGCCGACGGGACTGCGAATACCGTCATCGAAATCCCGGCAGGGACCAATGGGAAGTGGGAAGTCACGGAAGAGACGGGAGTCCTGTCCTGGGAGATCAAGAACGGTAAGCCGCGACTGATCAAATACCTGGCCTACCCGTGGAACTACGGCATGATTCCCCGAACCATGGGTGGAGACGGCGACTCTCTCGATGTGCTGAGCCTTGGCCCAATGGAGTTGCGTGGCACTGTCGCCGAAGTGAAGGTCATTGGGGTAATCAAGCTGCTTGATACCGGTGAGGTGGATGACAAACTCATTGGTGTACTTCCGGGCAGCACGTTCTGGGAGGTGGACAGCATCGCCGAACTACAAGCCAAGTACCCTGGTGTCATTGACATCATGCAGATCTGGATAAAGAACTACAAGGGACCGGGCGTAATGGAGATCCTCGGCGTTGGTGAAGTGGATGAAGCGATGGGGATCCTGAACGCAGGGATTGCCGCGTACAACAATTGATCCGCAATCTTCGATTCTTTTAGATGGGGGCCGTTTTCAGGCCCCCTTTTTTTGTGGCCAGCCGAAGGGCGCCTTCTCCCCCGCCCGTTTTCCATTTCCCTAAACAACAGGAAGCGACACAAGAGCCACACTCAGGTTATTACGACGATCTATTTAACTGGTGTTTTGTCCGAACCGCTCTCCTGAGTTGCGCAGATACCTGCCCCGACGCAGTCGGCATTGACACACTCTGTTACGGGCGGTAGGCTGCGAAACTCAAAGGCGGCATTTTGCCGAAGTGAAGGAAATGGAGCTATGACGAGACGATTGTTGATACTGGGGACTCTCGGCCCTGTGCTGGTTCTTTCGAATTTGTTCCTCGGCGCGGCCGTCCGCCTGGAAGCCCGCGTTGTCGATGACACCACGAGCGTGCCGCTGGCAGCCCGCGTCGCCGTTACGGACGCGGCCGGAAAATTTCTGGAGATCGACGGCAAGCATGAACACGTGGCCCAGTTGAACAAGCGGTGGTGCTACGTGGACGGCTCGTTTTCCGTTTCTATTCCGGACAGCGGCGCCAGTATTGAGATTCGCAGGGGCCTGGAGGCCCGGCCGTTGTCCGAGAATCTGTCTGGTCAGACGACCGAAAAGAGCGTCGCGAGGACGTTCCGGCTTCGCCGATGGAACGACATGCGGGCCAAGGGGTACCTGAGCGGCGATATGCATGCGCACCTCCCTGCGCTTGCGCACGCAGCCCTGGAGATGAGGGCCGAAGATCTGAACGCCCTCACTTTGCTGGCCCTGGCTGGACTGGACATACCTACAAACCAGAGCTTCAAAGGCAGGCTCGACGAGAGCTCAACCCCCGGCTGCCAGATCTATGTGGGCCAGGAAGTCATCGACTGGCACCTCGGACACTTGACGCTGGCGGGTATAAAGAAGATGGTTGCGGGATATCCGGCGCCGGGCGGCACTCTTGAGTACTGGACCAGTAAGCCCCATCTGGACATCCTGCGCGCCGCGCGGGCGATACGCGAGCAGAATGGCCTTGTCTCCTGGGCCCACTTCGAGAACCTGCCCGGTGCAGAATCCCCGGTGGCTCTCGCGCTCGGCCTCCTGGACGCGATTGAACTGCCGACATGGTCCGATCCCATGCAGTTGCCGGCTCACCTGTACCCCTGGGACGCTTCTGGAATGTCCACCGCGGAATTCACTCCCATGCGCGGCGCCGATCTCTACTACGAGTTTCTGAATGCCGGTTTCCGGATTCCGCTGGCCGCGGGCACGGACAAGACGGGCGATGATATACCGGTCGGCAGCAACCGGGGGTATGTCAGGCCGAAAGGAAACGCGGATTACGACGGGTGGCTGGCGGGAATCAAGGCGGGGACCGGGTTTGTCACCAACGGGCCGATCCTGGAATTTGAGGCCGAGGGGCACCTCCCGGGCGAGACGGTCGAGTTTCAGGGAACCAAGACCATCAAAGCGCACGTGACCGCTCGTTCCATTCTCCCTTTCACCACGCTGGAAATCCTCGCGAATGGCCGGCCTGTCGCTCATAAGCTGAAGCTCGTCCAGACGAATCCCCCGGTCGACGGCGTCTACACGATGGAAATCGAGGCGACAATCAACCTCGAGCGAAGCGCCTGGCTGGCCGCGCGCGCCCTGTCGAACCCTGACATTACGCCGCGTCTCATGCCGCGAGAGAGCTCGGTCTTTGCCCACTCAAGCCCGATTTACTTCCTCCAGAATGGACAGAAAGTCAGGGAGGAAGCGTCGATTCTGTATCTGCGCAAGTACGTGAAGGGCCTGCTCCATTGGCTCGCGACGCAACCGGGCTTCTCCAGCGAAGAAGACCGCGCCGGCGTCCAGCGCGACGCCGAGAAGGCCTTGGCGGTCTACGAAGCACTGTAGCGATCGATGCTGGTGGGGGCACCCCCCAGTATTCCCGGCCAGGCTGACCGAACGGCCAGCTCATCGCTGTCGTTGGTTAGGCCCGTTACTGAGTGCTTGACGCTTCCAGAAGTCGGAGATACTCTGCACTCGAATAGGCGGGGGTGTCCGGGGGAGGCCTATAGCTCGACGGGGGGGAATGAGGCTGGGGAATCCCACGTCCTTTGTTCGTCGCTAACCGCATGCAAATTCTTGACCTGTTCAGGTACGGTTTCCTGTTGCAGATCCTCGCTATTGTTCACTTCATCCGACGGAGGCCACAGGGCTGGTGGCTGTGGATCATCATAATAGGAGGCGCTCTCGGCGCTGTTGTGTACCTTGCGGTGGAAGCGCTCCCCGACTTTCTTGATCCAGGAACGAGGAATTTCTTTCAACGGCGACGCCGAATTCGAGAGTTACAGGCGCTCGTCCAGCAGAACCCTTCTCCCGGGAATTACGAGGAACTGGGCGACCTGTTTATCGACTCCGGCAAGTGGGTTGAAGCCCGAGCCTCCTATGACAAGTCGATTTCCACCCGGACGGACTCTCTGGACCCGTTTTATCGTCGGGGGATTGCGGAAATGGAGTTAGGCGACTTCCCGGCGGCCGTCATTGACCTCGAGCGGGTCATCAACAAGGATGCCCACTACGACTTCCATCGCGCCATCGGTCTGTTGGCGCATGCCTATGCCAAAACCGGCCAGAGCGAAAAAGCGCGCAAACTGTTCGAGCAGGCCAGCCAGCGGTCCGCGCTTTCGGAGACTCAAGTGCACTACGCAGAGTTCCTCGCCTCGCAGGGCGAGCGGGAAGAGGCGCGCCAGGTAGCCGCGGAAATGCTCCAGCACTGGTCCGCGATGCCGAGGTTCCGGAAACGGCGCGATCGTCCCTGGTATCGGCGGGCGAAAGCCCTGCTCAAGATACATTGAGAGCTCCGTAGGACTGACACGTGTTCATTCAGGCTCGAGTCACGTGTCCAAATCGGCTTCGCGTACAATCGTCAATATGAAAGCGTTGACGATGTTTAGATCCCGTTCACGGCTGGCGTTGCTCAGTTTTGTCTGCCTGGCTGCTCAGGTCGGCGGGGACGGTCGTGAAGGTGTCGACTACGCAGTCATGCAAGTCTCCAAGCTAAAATGCACGGTCGGCAACAATCAGGCGCGGGGCGAACACCGGGCGTGGTACAACGGCGTCTTCGATCTCCTTTCGCCTGATTGTCCCGAGACGCCTTTTGTTCCCTTCTTCTCCGGCCTCAACCTGGAACATTACTTCGACGGCCGAACGGCGAGCGAGGAGCGAGCCATCCTCTTCGAACCCAGGTCGGCTCCGATGGAATTCCGGCGGATCAATTCGACGACCGCAGAGCTCCACCAGGCAGCCACCCCTGTTTACGGCGTCGAAAGCACCACGCGATTCGAACTCCACGACCCCTACTACCTTGACATGCAATTTCGCTGCATTCCCCGAAAGCCCGATCTGGACGGCAATTTCCTCGGCGTGTTCTGGGCCTCGTATATCAACGATCCCGAGGATAAGAGCATTCGCTTCCTTGCGGCGGAGTCTACGCTCGACAAGCCTGTCTGGGTGCAATTCCTTACCCAACAACACAACCGTGACAGTACCGTTCGGAATGAGGCCGACTCGGCGGAGATCAAGTTCGACACCAAAAAGCCGACCTTGTGGAACAACATTTCCCCGTTGCGCTACTCGGCGCCGTTTTTCTACGGCCGCTTTCGCAACATGGTCCTGATCTACATCTTCCGACCAGACACCAGGATCCGTTTTTCCCACTCACCATCCGGGGGCGGGACGACGAAGGGCGGGGACGGCGAGAATCCGGCATGGGACTTCCAGCTGATTATTCCCGATTACAAGGTTGGAGAGGAGTACCAGCTGAAAGCGCGCCTGGTCTACAAGCCGTGGAAAGACCGAAAAGACGTCCTTCTCGAAGTGCGCCGATATCTGGATGGTCAGTGATGGAGGGAGTCCGGGGCCGTGTGACGGTCTGCGCCTGCCCTTCCGCTCCGCTGCTTTTCCGGAAACAGGAAGATCAGCCGCCTTCGGCGACGCTTAACGAGTTACTCTAAGCAACATGAAGATCCGCATACGCCTCGTAATCATAGCTTCGCTCCTGGTCGCTCTGCCGGCTGTCGCAACCGTCTGGCCTCAAGAGGCCTCGGGTGGTCGGCAGCTCATTGTCTGTGGCTGGGATGAGGTTTTCGTCCTCGATCTCGGGACAGAGGGGAATTCCAGGAAGATCTGGAGTTGGCGCGCGAGTGAGGCCAGTGAGTTGCCTGAGGACGTCAAGGCGCTTTTCAAAACTACCGATGAGTGCAAGCCGATAGACAACGGGCGGAAAGTGCTCATCACTTCCTCAGGAGGCGCGGTTGCCCTGGTCGATCGCAATGAAAAGCGCGTGCTCTTTTATGGACGTGCGGCAAACGCGCATTCTGCTGATCTCCTGCCTGGTGGTCGCATAGCGGTCGCGGCCTCGGTCGATCCACGGGGACGCGGTGACCGCCTGTTCATCTTTGATCTGACCCGCGCCGATGAACCACTCTGGAGCGAGGAGTTGCCCTCAGGTCACGGGGCGGTCTGGGATGAGCAGCGCAAGCTCCTCTGGGCGTTGGCAGACGAGGAGCTTCGCGGATACCGGTTGCGAGACTGGGAAACGAACCAGCCAAGACTCGAGCGCGTGCTGAAGATCGCGCTGCCGGAACCAGGCGGGCACGACCTTTATCCCGTTGGTGGCGGCCCGCTTTTGACCGTGACCACCGGGAACCGCTGCTGGCTGTTCGATCGAGACACCCACCGATTCGTTCCACACCCCGCCCTTGGAGAGCACCCGGGTGTAAAAAGCATCAGCGTACATCCAGAAACCGGGCAGTTGGTGTACGTGCAGGCCGAGGGAAAAAACTGGTGGGCAGAACGCCTCCATTTCCTGAATCCGGAAAGGACCTTGCAGACTCCGGGCGAGCACCACTACAAGGCCCGCTGGGTCATAGAGTAAGCGTGATCACGGCGTTGAATTCTCAGGTTTTTTTGTTTCCCCGGTCAGCCTAAGTGGGTTTCAACGATCCTGAAATTCTCCACGAATGCGTACCCGGTTGAGCCCCTATAGGCGAAAGAAGGCGCCAGACCGGTCTTTCGCCCCTCCGGGGCTCCCTTCGCTTTGCGATGTGACCCCGGGCTCCCTCACCCCGAAACGGGGTTCGGTCACCCGGGGCTACGCAGCTTTCGCCCCTCCGGGGCTCCCAGGAGTAGATGGGCTGCTGCACCTCCGACTTTTTCGACGCCCTCTGCCGTGCGCGGCTCCATGCGACTGTCTCTGCTGCCCAACAGCCAGCTGTCTCCGCTGGTCTTTGCCCTTCCTTCGACATTCGTCATTCCTTGTTCGATATTCGATATTCGGCCGCTGCCTTCTGCGCTGATCTGGGATCCGGACTATCAGGGACTGGTCCGTTATAGGGCGCCTGAGGCGGCTCATTTCTGGTGGGGCAGGATCGGCCGGGCGGCGGGAACCGAATTGAGCCCAAGCCGTTCTCGACGCACAGCCTGACTGGACCGCGACGAACCACCCTTTATTTTCTTCTACCCAGATAGCGAAACCCGGGGTGAACCCCCGGGGTCAGTCCCTGCTGGTCGGCGATACGCCGGCAAAGATCCGCCAGTTGCTGCTTTTCTTCCTCGCTTAACGCGGCACAGATACTCTGGTCGTGTTCGGCCGCGATCCGAGAGAGCTCGCCGAGGACCTGCCTGCCGAGATCAGAAGTGAATCAAATCCGTCTGACTGAAGGAGCGTTTATGTCCACTCCAAATTCCAAATCCACCGGCACCGGCCGGCGCCACGCCGGTCCTCACCTGGGTGCGGTGGCGATCGTTTACACGATTCTGTTCCTTGCCGGCCTGTTCCCGGTCACCGCTTTCGGCGGCAAGCCTTATTTCCCTGGGCCGTGGGAGCCGGCCCAGGTCATCGTTACCTACTTCCAGAGCCGCCCTCTGCCTGTCCTGATCTGTGCCTTCCTGCAGTTCGGCGCGACCATACCACTCGGGATATTCACGGCGACCGTGGTCAGCCGGCTGCATTTCCTCGGAGTGCGGGCCGCCGGACCCTATATCGCGCTCTTCGGCGGGCTGGCAACGGTGCTTAACGGAATGGCTGCCGCGTTCATTCTCCGGGTAATGGTCTACCCTGGTGTGGCTCAGGACGCTGCGGTGCTGCGGGCGCTGTACTACCTGTCCTATGCCTTGGGTGGTCCGGGTTTCTCCGTGCCGCTGGGGCTTCTGCTGGCCGGTGTCTCTGTCCCTGCCGGGGTCATGAAACTGTTGCCGAAGTGGATTGTCGGGTTGGGGCTCCTGCTTGCGGTATTCGGCGAGTTGAGCTCATTGAACCTCATCATTCCACAGGCCCTGTTTCTCATCCCGCTCACCAGGTTCCCGGCGTTCGTCTGGCTGATAGCCACAGGATTCATGCTTCCCAAGGCGATAGCTCGTTCTTCGCTGTCCCCGGAGGTTTCGTCATGAGAGCACTGCTGGGATGACACCTGATCATGCTGGTGCTGATCGGCGTGAGTCTCCTGGTCCTGTTCTCCGCACGGTCCGTGCTCCGTCGGCGGTGAGATTTGAAGGGTTGGAGTCTCTTGTGCAGGAAGGGTCGCTGTCCGACCCCTTGCAGATCGCTCTCGGCCAGCCCACAATTCTTGTATGGACACTTCTCCAAGGGGCGAGGTGAATCGCCGTGACTTCCTGGCGCGAGCCGGCCTGGCTGTCGGCAGCGCAATGATTGTACCCGCGAGCGTACTTGGTCGAAACGGTGTGGTTCCGCCCAGCGACAAGCTGAACATTGCAGGCATTGGGGTGGGAGGCCGGGGGGCCGACGATCTGCGCGAGGTCGAAAACGAAAACATCGTTGCGCTCTGTGATGTCGACTCGCACCGCGCCGCCGAGACGTTCAAACGGTATCCGAAGGCCAAACAATACACGGACTTCCGGCAAATGCTGGAACGCCAGAAGGACATCGAGGCGGTGGTGGTGGCGACTCCCGATCACGTCCACGCGTTTGCCTCCATGGCGGCGATTCAGCTGGGCAAGCACGTCTATTGCGAGAAACCCTTGACGCACACCATCTGGGAGGCGCGGAAGCTCACCGAGGAGGCCCGCAAGGCGAAGGTGGCGACCCAGATGGGCACCCAGGGGCATTCCTACGAGGGCATTCGCCTGATCGCGGAATGGATCCGGGATGGAGCCATCGGGACTGTACGGGAGGTCCATTGCTGGACTGATCGGCCCGCCGGATGGTGGCCGCAAGGCGTGGAACGGCCAAAGGATACGCCGCCCGTCCCGGCGACGCTCGATTGGGACGTCTGGCTTGGTCCGGCGCCTGTCCGCCCCTATCATCCCGCCTATGTCCCTTTTGCCTGGAGAGGATGGTGGGACTTCGGTTGCGGCGCTCTCGGCGACATGGGTTGCCACATCTTCGATTCGCCCTTTTTCGCTCTGAACCTCGGATATCCAACGTCGGTGGAGGCTGTTTCCAGCCCGGTCAATCGTGAAACCGGGCCGGTTGCCTCGATCATACGTTACGAGTTTCCGGCGCGCGGCGAAATGCCTCCGGTGAAACTGACGTGGTACGACGGGGGACTGTTGCCGCCGCGCCCGGCCGAACTGGAGCCGGGTCGCCGTCTGGGGAACGAAAATGGAGGCATTCTCTACATTGGTGACAAAGGGAAGATCATGGCTTCCGACGAGAACGCACAGAGCCCTTGTCTGATCCCACAGTCGAGAATGAACGAATACAAGAGGCCCCCCAAGACGATTCCGAGGTCGATCGGCCATCACGCCGAATGGGTCAAGGCCTGCAAGGGAGGACCTCCGGCCGGAGCGAACTTTGATTATGCAGGCCCGCTCACGGAAGTCGTTCTGCTGGGCAACGTCGCGATCAGGGCCGGCGAGAAAACCCGAAAGCTGGAATGGGATGGCCCCGGCATGAAGTGCACGAACGTCGATGCCGCGAACCAGTTTGTCCGGAATGAGTACCGCAACGGCTGGTCGCTCTAGAAGGCGCCGTAGCCCGAGGAAGCCAAGCGGGATTTGTCGGAAGCGCTGCGAGGGTGTTGCATAAGGTCTTTGAATTCCGCCGCGGTTACGGAAAGTATACAAAAATGTAAACGCGTGCGTCTGTCTGAGGCACCTGGCAGGGTGACGCCGGCCGACCCGAGCGGTGTCAGAGCCGCGCGCGAGCGCTTTCCAGCGTAGCAAGCGGGTTCGAACAGCCGGCTGATTCGCATGCCCGCTTGTGCACTCGCAGCTGCAAGCGCGAGCATGCGATCGCTCCCTCTTTGTACCGCGCTGCTCGCTCGGAGAGTGTTCGCGACAGCGTGCTCTGCCAAGTGCGCGGATTGTCACCGGAAGCAAACCCGCGCGATCGCGCTGTCAACCCTTACCTCGCGTGCATCTTCTCAACGGAGAATTCGGCGTTCGCGCCGTGACAGGAGCCGCACGATTCGCCGAACGGGCTCGTATTCACAAAAGTATGAGCCGCCGCATCCAGGGTGTCATGACATCCGAGGCAAGCGGACGAGTTGGGCGGAATCGGGCTGTAGAACTCCCGGGGCGCGGTCGTCGCCACAACGCCTCCAGAGGGAACCTGGTACGTCTGTCCCTCGTGGCAGTTGGTGCAAAGCCGGACTTCACCTGGAAAGACAACCTCATTGTAGGTGTGCGGCTGCCGTCCAAAGCCGTAGACAGTGAACTCCCTGGTCAGTTCCTCCCCGCGATGGATCCGGTGAATCATGAACTTGAGATCGATCGACTGGTTGGGAGCCTGTTCAACGGGACGCATCGCTTCGTCCGTCGCAGTCGGGTTGTGGCAGAACTGGCAGTACTCGGTGGCGTTGTGCCGGATTCCACCATGTAAGGCCAGATTGCCATGGCACGCTTCGCACTTTTGATCGGTGACGATGACCCGGCGAGGCTGGACTTCCCCGGTTACGGCAAAGTACTTCACGGGATTTTCGGCTGTCTCCCTGACTTGAGTCGGCTCCCCCTGGCCGGTGTCGATCGCGACGTTCCGGTAGGCTTCGGCTGATACCGCGAAAGTGCCGGCCGCGGTCGCCGGGATGGGTGTCTTGAAGTTGTAAGTGAAGTTCTCTCCGGCCGCAACGGCGTCGGTCACCGCCCTTTCACTTATCAATGTCGTGTAATCAGTGGTCGGTCCTGCAACGACAAGATTGAAGAAAGCCAGGCTGGCCGGATTGATTACCGCTCCCGCCCGGTTCTTCATGCTGAACAGCACGGAAGGCGCTTGGCCGGGCCCGGAGTTGGTCACCTCCAAAATCTCGATATTTATCCCTTCCAGCTGCTGGGATTCGGTGACAGTGGTGTGGGCGCCCTGGATGGACGCGTCGAATTCGTGTTCTCCGAAAGGCATGTGACAGGTCTTGCAGGCGGCCGGGTCGGTCACCGCAACCCCGTGGTGGTTTTGTCCGGTCGCAAAGTTCACGTCGTCGTGGCAGGAACCGCACGCCGGGACGCTGGGCTGCAGGAGAAAGGCCTCGACCTGAACGGGCTCCGGCTCGGTTCCGTCGTGACACGACTGGCAGTTGGTGATCGCTTGCGGAAAGACCACATGCGAGAAATCGAGCTCTTCCTGCCTGAACCCGATGATGAGGTAGGGGGTTCCCGCCTGGACACTGGGGAGATTGGCCCCCATATGGATTTTGTGCGTCATCACCCTCATGTCGAGATCCGCGCCGGTGTCCGGATCGATGAGCTGTGAGGTGTGACAGAGCACGCAAAGCTCGATCTTCTGCCTGGCCCCGCCGTGTGCTTCGACAGCGGCATCGGGAATCGATGGGTCATGGCATTTGCGACACGCGGCGTTACTGACCACATCGTGCACTTCCTGCGGTTGGCCGCCGGAAGGACTGAAATTCACCACTGTGTTAGCGAACTCGGATCCCAAATCGAATTCAGCCAGATTTCTGGTTGCGTAGATGCCTACCGAGTACGTCGCGTTCGGGTCCGCTCCGGTTGGCAAAGGTGTCTTGAAGGTGTAGCGATAGGTCCCGCGTTCGATCTCGTCGGTCGTTCCTCCCTGGTCCGTACCCGGCTGTTGAGTGGTTACGTTGGTTATCGGGCTGGTCACTGAGCGAAGCGTGATGGCTTGGTAATCCGGCACGTTGAACTGGTCCGGCGGAAGTTGAGCCAGGACGAAATTCGCCGTCACGTCTCCCGCAGTGAACACGCCCGCTCGATCCAGAGGGAGGCCTCGGTCGTCGGTGATCCTATAAACCACCGAGACGATCCCGCCGGCTGCCGACACGCTCTGAACTTCCAGTGTAAGCCCGGGTCCGATGAACGCAATCTGTTTGTCGGTCAGATAAGCCGTTCTCGCAAACCCGGCGTCGCGCCGCAGCGTGCGCATCGCTTGAGTCGAAAACCCGAGCAGCAGGAGAGACAAAGCAACGACGGCCAGAAAACGGTAAGAGAGCCTACTTCTCATAAATCTACTCCCTTGACTCACGACTTGAGATTCTTCACCGCGCGGATATGCGAGCTATTCTTTCACGGATTTGGAACGACCTCAAACTGTCGCGACTGATACGCTGAGGCCGGATTTCGTTGATTCCTTGGCATCAAAATGATGCGGCCCGAGGTAACGCAACTCCCGCCCAGCCTGAGTTGAGAGGCTTCAGTCACGCCTCACTCAAGCACGATTTCGAATTGGGTCTTGCCCTGCTGGTCGATCCGAAAGATCAGGGAGCCCGACGGGCCGGTATCGAATCGGCCCAGGTCTTTGGGGCCTGCCTTCACGCTCGCCATTCTCCCGGTCGGCAACCCGATGATCAGGTGCTCGCGTGGCCCGGTACCTGGCGAAACGTAGTGGAGAGAATGGGCGGCGTCTCCCGCTGTGGAGAAGATAACCGTCCGATCGAGAAGCTCGGCGCCTACTGCACCCTGGGCCTCGATTGATTGCGGAGCCGGAGCGCTTGCGCTGGGCCGGGGATAAACCTGGAAGACATGGAGAAACTCGACCGCTTTGTCCGGTTGCTGGGAAGTGACCTCGACCCTCCAGGCCCCGGCCTCGCAGGTACCACTCTTGGAGGTCGCGTAATTCGTATCGTTGACCCAAAAACCCTTGCCCGGGCCGCCGACCTTATCGATGCGAGGGCGGCCAGGCAGGAGCGAGTGAGACAGGAGAACGCCGCCGTAATTAGCCCCGCTGTTCCGGACTGTGAAGCTGGCGCCCTCCACGACAGGTTCCTCCAAGGAGTGGAAGAGCCAGACTTTCTGATGACCCGGCTCCCGGGAAACCACCCGGTCGCGGATGATGATAGTCGCCATCGGCGTGCCCTTTTCCGACTCGGAGCCGGACCGCGATCCGCCGAGAAACACAAACGAACGCTCGACTCTCTCGGCTTTTGGCCCGTACCCGGCGGTCGCGTCGGCCGTAACGAAAGCGTAACGGCCGGACTCCGGATCTTCCCCATGGGACAGGACACGAGCGACATGCCAGAGCGGGTCTTTGAGGTCGGCCAAAGTGACCGGGTCGTTCCCGACTCCCGGGAATCTTTGTCCGCCGTCCGCCACGACCTTACGTCCCCGATACAGCACTTCTTCCCCGGGGTCCCGGATCAAGAGTGAATTATGAGCAATGGTCCGCTGCAGGTAGTTCAACCAGTGAGGCGAGCCATAGCCGGAGTCGACGCCTTCGTAGATTCCTGAATCGATGGCCAGCGCACCTCGGCAGTAGATCTGAAAACTCAGGCGGTCCAGGTGGTCATGGTTCTTGACGTACAGCGGCATCACTTTGAACAGCCCGACGACATCGTCCGGTCCCCATCCTGTGCGGAAGAGAAGGGTGCCCGCCGGGCCGTCCAGATAGCGCAGGCGTGGCAAGTCTTCAGGGCTTCGGGGCGCGACGTCCGGGTCACGCCAGAGAATGTCGGCGATCGCCACCCAGGTGTGATTCAGGTTCCTCACCTTCAGGTATTCGGCAGCGAGATAGGGGTCGCGGTAGGCACCGGCCGCATAGGCCAATGCCTCCATTAACCATGGAGGCCCCCAGGGGGCGGGAGGGTCCCAGACGGGCAGATTCTGCGAATCCATCCACTCATCACCCATCCTCAGGAACTGGCCGTCAGGCCGGCGGGTGTACACCCAGTAATATCCAACGTCGCGGTAGAACGGGAAACGCTGGAACAGATCGACGCCGGTGGCCTTCTTGAGCATCGCCAGCATTCGGATATCGCCGTGATAGTGCGTCAAGCCATAGGAATCGCCCTGCGAGGACATGCCGGAGCGGTAGAAGACGTTCTTCGCGACGATCTCCGAGCGGGCAACATTCACAGCGCGTTCGAAAATATCCGGAGCCTCTTCGTGGAAAGCAATTCCAGCAGGGAGAAAGGCATCGGCCAGGTAGTTGACCAGGTGGCCCATGTGCAGTCCGTTCTTTTCGAGGGGCACTTCGGCGTCAACGATCTTCAGTTGTGCGCGGACATTCTGGAGAAGCTTCTGTCCCTCACCCGGTCGTAACTGGTCGTTGCACCAGTCAAAGGCGATGGATTCCGGCCAGACACGATAGGCGTTTGCCAGGTCGTCCCCCTTCGTATCGGCCGAAAGTTCCAAGGCCGTTTCGATCGCCTGCCTCGCGTGTGATGCTTCCCCGGTAATCAGGTACTCAAAGGCGTGGGCGAGGATGCGGTCGGTCATGGAGTTGGAACGGACAGCCGCGTTGCCATTCGTCCCGGAATAGACCGAGTGGACGTCGTACCAGGCGTTCTCGAGCCGGCTGAAATCGGCGATGTTCTTCAGGCTCTGCCAAGCCTCCTGGTGAGTCGTCCGAGCCCGCGACCGGATCACCGGCAGGTCATCGCGATTGATGTAAAGGCGCGGGTGCTCGGGGCGCACCTTGAATTCATCTTTGATTGGCTGCAGATCCCCGAGCCAGGCGGGCGGGAATCCGTCCCGTGACGATTGTGCGAAGACCCCGGGAAGGGCCAATGCGACGAGCGTGAAAACGATCGCAAGTGCGTTCCGAAGAGTGCGCTTCATAGAACCCCTTTGAGTTAATCCCTCTTCGGTCAAGCCTCCCCTGCTGCTGACCCTTTTGGGAAAACCAATGCCTTGACTTCCAGGCGTTTCAAGCCCGTGCCTAACACGAGGCGCTCCTTTTCCGCACGCAGGTCCTTGCCCAGGCGGCGACTTCCTGTGGCCGAGATCTCCATCGCTTCGGCAGGACTCGACCGCACCCGGTAGATCTCCAGCTCGGGATAGTCGTCCAGGGACGCGTTCACAAGGAGAAGCACTCGCGTTTTTTCGAGCTCGTAGTCATACACTGCCACGCTCGCGGTGTTCCCGAGGAATACGGGACAACGGTCGCCTGCGAGGTCCGTCAGGAGACTCTGGAGGAGAGCCTGCCTCACCGGATGGCGGAGGCCCTGGTAGTCCGAGCCACGGCCGTAAGGGAGCATGATGTGGCGCCGGTTTGCGACGGCCATCCCCGGACCGCTGCGGGCGCCCGATGGGTTCCGCACCTCGGTGTGAATCGCGACGCCGGCTTGGTACTCGATTCTCAGGTAGTCGCCCGTCAGCGCCTGGGCAGTGAGCCGGGCTTCGTTCAAACCTGCATAGACCCGGCCATCGATCACCTGCTCGTACGAAGGAATGCCTGAATCGGAAGCCACCCAATCGGCGCGCCTGACACCGATCGATTCGCCAAGGCCCATTTTGTGGAGCGTCCAGATCGCATCCCCGTTCAGGAGCGCGACGTTGCTCGACAGCAATTCACGGATCTGACTCTCGTTCAGTCCTCGGCAGTACTGTCCGGAGAATGCCACGACAAGATCCTTTTGGCCGGACCACCGACGATAAGTGTGGCCGATTCCCATGACGGCCAGAAAACTCGCCCAGAAGGCGGCGTCGGGAGCCAGCTCGCCGAAGCTCTCCCCTTTCTCGGTTTGTAGCGAGTACGAAGCTTCGGGATTGAAGAGCACCTCCACGCCGGTTTCCCGCCTGGGATCGAGCTTCAGTTCCCGAAGCCTGTTTGCCAGCGCCTTCGCCTGGACCAGGGTGGGCGCCCAGCCCTCCCCCGCCATTGCGCCGTTGCCAAACAGATCGAAGATGTCCATGGTGATTCCGGCAGGGACCAACGCGGCAGACGATTCTATTTGAAAACGCGTAAAGGCCCGGGACTTGGAGAACCGCGAATGCGGCCAGTTCTCTAATTCCGGATAGAGTCGTGTATCGGCCGGGACGCTGGCGGCGCTCAGGCGAGATACTCGGCTGAAGTTCCAGAGGTAGTCGGCGCCGGTGGCTTCGGTGTACGAGGGGAGGTGGGGTCGGTTGACCGGCTCCTTCCCGGCAGCAAGCCCGCGCAGCACCTGTTCCCAGTCGCGCCCTTCAATGCAATGGACCGCAGGGGAAGAGCTCATCAACCCGACCTGCGTGTCGGGCGAAACCCGGCGAACGGCCTGGCCGAGGATCCTGGCCAGGTCGACCATGGTGTCGCGGCTGGTATCGAGCCAGATGCGGCGGAACGGGTGGGGCTCTCCCGGCTGAAGTACGCCTTTGACGAACTCGTCACGGCTGACGGTCCGGCCGGCGCGCCTCGAGTACTCCTGCATGTGAAGATCGCAGAAACAGCCGCCCCACTCCAGCGGAGCGTGGTTGTGGAGTCGAAAATCGTCGTCGACCCAGATCGTTCGCGGACGAATTTGCGCGAGGCGTTCGTAATGCTGACGGAGATGCTCTCGCAGCACCGGGCACAGCGGGCAGGCCGTGGCAGACGCCATCCGCCCCCGGGGATCGACCATCAGGTGAAAAGACTGCCCGGGCTTGAGGACGCGGCCCCGGTCGGCGTGCAGGAGGACTACCCAGGGATTCAGCGAGGTCGTGACGCCTGCGGCAGCCAGGCGCGGTTTCACCCGCTCAACCATCCGCAGCCAGGGTTCCGTTTCCTCCGGAGTTGGGTGGCCCGTGTTCAGTTCTTCGGCCCAGAGGATAAATGCGACATCGTCGATTTGTGCCTGCCGGCAGAACGACACCAAGGAGTCCACACGCTCCTCCTCGCGCAAACCGGGCGCCATTGCCAGCCGGAGGATGTAAAGGAACGGCTGCGTGGCGGACCGCGCTAGGGCGGGTTGGGAGCCGGATTGGGTATTCGGGCGGGGAACGATAGCGGCGCGAAATCCGGCGCCGGCCAGAGGGAGCGACTGACAGAATTGACGACGATTCATCCTGACCTCCCGCCGGCTGACCGGCTGAACCAGCGGACCGGCTGACCAGCTAACGAGCTGACCAGTTATTATCGTACGACCTCGAAGGAACAAGTCAAACCGGCGAACCAGTCGCGATGCTCCTTGTACGTATTTCGGCGACGGCCTTCTGGAGCGCGGACGTCCCGTCCGCACTGGGTTCGCGGGCATCTTGCCCGCGCGCCGGGCATCCTGCCCGGCGTTGGTTTTGTCCGGACGGGCTCGCGCGTCGGACACCGGAAACGGCGGGCAAGATGCCCGCCGCGCGGACGCGACGTCCGCGAACTCCGAAGTGCGGATTCCAGTCCCGCGCTCTTCGAAGTTGCCGATTCCGTCCCCGCACTCTTTCAGAGCCGCGAACTGCTTGCGCGGTGTCGCCGAACGTCCGATACTCGCACCCGAGGAATGTCTATGACGAGAAACTGCCTTCGGATCTGTTGCTTGGCCTGGCTCTTGATCGGTTGTCTATACGCCGGCCCGGCCGCTTCCCCAGTGTTCAACGTACGAAGCTACGGTGCGGTGGGAGACGGGAAGACCATTGACACACCGGCGATCAACCGGGCAATTGAAGCGGCGGACGCCTCGGGTGGAGGAACCGTCTTCGTTCCAGCCGGCACCTACCTCTGTTATTCCATCCGGCTCAAAAGCAATATCTCACTGTACCTGGATCAGGGCGCGACGATCCTGGCAGGGGAACCGGCCGAAGGCGAGGCTCGTTACGATCTCCCGGAACCGAACGAGTCGGACCTGTACCAGGACTTCGGGCACAGTCACTGGCAAAACAGCCTGATCTGGGGAATCGGGCTCGAAAACATATCGATCCTGGGCCCCGGGCGGATCGACGGCAAGGGCCTGACGCGACGGGGACCAGGGCCAAGGCGACCTGCTCAACCGGGCGACACGCCCGGCACCCTTCTGGACCGGCGCGGCAACAGCACCGATCCCCTGGCGCCCAACCCCGGGACCTCCGCCGCAGCACCCGGAGCAAGTCAGCGCCGGCCAAGTGCCGACAACATGGATGGGCAGGGAAACAAAGCTATCTCGCTCAAACTCTGTCGAAACGTTGTGCTCCGCGACTTTTCGATCCTGCGGGGCGGGCACTTCGCGATTCTGGCGACCGGCGTCGATAACCTCACGATCGATGGCCTCAAGGTTGATACCAATCGGGACGGTTTTGACATCGACTGCTGCGTTAATGTCCGGATCGCCAATTGCAGCGTCAATTCGCCAAATGACGATGCGATCGTCTTGAAGAGCTCTTATGCCCTGGGAAAGGCAAGAGCGACTGAAAACCTGACGATCACCAACTGCCAGGTCACGGGGTACGATTTGGGAACATTTCTGGACGGCACCTTCGGCCGGACCCAGCAACAGGCGCCGGACCGCGACGGGGTGACGGGCCGGATCAAGTTCGGCACCGAGTCGAACGGCGGGTTCAAGAACATCACGATTTCGAACTGCGTCTTCGACCGTTCGCGCGGCCTGGCCTTCGAGACAGTCGACGGTGGTTTGCTCGAAGACGTCACGGTTAGCAACATCACGATGCGCGACGTGACGACCAGCCCGATCTTCCTCCGCCTCGGGGCGCGAATGCGCGGCCCGGAAGGAACGCCGGTTGGCCGGCTGCGGAGGATCAACATCAATAACATCGTTGCCTACAACGCCAACCCCCAGTTCGGCTCCATCATCAGCGGAATGCCGGGACATCCGATCGAAGACGTCTCGCTGAGTCATATCCGCATTTTCTATCGCGGAGGGGGCACGGCCCAGCAGGCTGCGCTCCAGCCACCCGAAAAGGAAAATGCCTATCCGGAACCATCCATGTTCGGCGATATTCCGGCCTACGGGTTCTTCATCCGTCACGTCAACGGAATCACGCTCGAAGACGTGCAGGTGAGTTACCTGCAGGACGACCTCCGGCCCGCGTTCTTGCTCAACGATGTGAAGGGAGTCGATTTCCGACACATCAAAGCCAGCCGAATGGCCGACATCCCCATGATCCTGTTGAGAGATGTGGAGGACTTTTCGGCTCATGACAGCCGTCCTATCCCCGACACCCAGGGTCTTTCAGCGACGAAAAAGGAATTCTAAAGAATCCTGAGGAATCTCCGGTGGGGTCCGTCTGCGAGGGGGACCCGGCCGACCCGGATCCGGCAGTTGTCCCTCATCCTTGCCGATACGCCTTCTCCAGGGTCGTGATCTGACCGCTTTTTCGGCCTGATGGTTGAATGTGATGAAAGTGGTGATTTTCTGCATATTCCCTCCTTACCTTTGAACGGATCTGCTTCAACATTTACTCGTTTGGAGTTGGCCGAAATCGACACCCCAGCCGCGGAAGTAAGATAGTCCAATGAGGGTGCGGGTATTCGAAAGAACAGGAATTCTTTCCGCTTCTCTTGAACTGCTTCCGGCCGTCCGGCATTATTGGAATTGGCCCCAAGAGATCCACGACACAGCGACTACGAAGCCGGACGAAAGTTTGGTCAAGGTTTTAAGTCGGCTGATCTAAAGGTTACTTGGGGCTTTTCTTTTTCCCCACCTGATTGTTGACCGATTGCCGAGCGTGATCCTTTTCCTGTTCAGTGAAATAATGCACATCAGAGAACTATGGACAAGAAGGACGACTTTGCGCGGCTGAGCGGACACCGTTATGTGAGTCTGACGACCTTTCGGAAAACGGGAAAAGCCGTGGCGACTCCTGTCTGGTGCGCAGGCAATGCCGACCGGATCTACGTCTGGACGAACGCGAGCTCGGGGAAGGTGAAGCGCCTGAGGAACAACCGTTCCGTGACGCTCGCACCCTGCACTTACAACGGTCGGGTGCTTGGACCTGAAACGAGCGCCCAGGCCGAGATTATGAAAGGTTTGCCGAACGAGGAGGCGATCGCCGACGAGAGCCTGCTAGCCAAGTATGGCTGGCAGTGGCGTCTCGGACGTTTCTTCTCCCGCACCTTCGGCCGCCATTCCGTTTTTCTGAAAATCACCTGACCGTCGTGGTGCTCTCCCGCCTGGTGTCTGGGCTCCCGCCCCGCTCCGACGCCGAAACGGCCTGAACCTGGCCATGTTGACCTAAGTTTGCAGTAGCCCTTTACAAGGCAGATAATTCTCGCAGGAGGTTTACACTCCATGAACTCACTTCCCCTGGGAAAACCGTGTTTTTCTTTTCGCCGGGAGAAGACCGGGTCTATGTAACTGTTCGACCCGCCTGGGCGGCCTTGAATCAACCGCATAGATCCAGCCCTTCCCGACGGAAGGAGGCGTATGTATCTTCTTTCGTCGCTTAGTCGGTCGGTTGGCTCTCTTTCCTGGATGTTTTGCTTTTATTCTTGTTTACTTCTATCGGCTTTCGCAGCCACGGACGGCGATCTCGATCCCTCTTTCGGTGACTCCGGAAAACTTGTCTTCATCGGTGACTTCGCGGCGACCGACGAATTTCTGGATGTCTGTCTGGAACCAAACGGTGCAATTCTCGGCATCGGTTACACTTCCGCCGGTGTCGGTTTTGGCTGGGACGTCACGGTCGCTCGATTCAACGGCGATGGCAGTTTCGACACGACCTTCGGCTCCGGAGGAAGAGTCAGCTATGACTTTGGCGCCGACGAATTCGCCAGGGCCGGAGTCCGGCTCGATGACGGGAAGTACTTCATCGTCGGCGAAAGATGGATTTCGGGACAGTCCGACATTCTCTTGTTGCGGATCCAGTCGGACGGGGCACTCGACACGTCGTTCGGGGCCGGAGGCGTCCTCGCCCTTTCGGGCGGCCACGCTGCTGACGTCCTTCAGCTCCCCGACGGCCGGGTCGTCATTGGCGCGACGGTCAACGCATTTGCCGATGACGATTTCGCCCTGATTTGTCTGCAGGCGAGCGGTTCCGTCGACACCGGCTTTGGAGGCGGCGGCTACCTGAAGGTGGACTTCGGGAGCCAGGACCAACTTGCCCGCCTCGCCCTTACTCTCGATGGTCGCATCCTGGCAGCCGGGCTCTCCGGCTCCGGCAATCTCCTGGTCGCCATGGTGGGTTCGACCGGCGCCCTTGATCCTGGCTTTGGATCGGGAGGCAAGGCCGTCCTCGGGAGCCTCGCGCTCGGTGATCCAGTAGGAGGACGGTCGTCGGTCGGTCTCGCCGTTCAGCTCGATGGGAAAGTGGTGGTCGGAAGCGGCCTGAAGGAAGACGATTCGCTCCTCGAGATACCGGATTCGGACCTCATCCTCGTTCGGCTCAACCCCGATGGCACTCTGGACTCCTCTTTTGGAACAGGAGGCGTGTCGCGGCCGGATATGAGCGGCTTTGACGATGTTCTGGCGGACCTTCTGATTCAACCGGACGGGCGGATCGTCGCGGTCGGCACCGTCTTCCCGGTTCACTACGGCGACTTCCTTGTTCAGCGGTACAACCCGGACGGGAGCCCGGACTTGAGCTTCGGCACAAACGGATGGGTTGCCACCGACTTTGCCTGGGATGACAGGGATGGGGCCCGTTCGGTCCTGATGCAGCCGGACGGGAGGATCCTGGTTTCCGGACACGGCCCCGACTTGGGTGCCGATGCGTGGGACATGGCGCTGGCCCGCTATCTTTCGTCCGTCGACCGCGCGGGGGCGCTAGCCGTCCTCAGGGCGAGTTTAGAAACGATAGAAGCGCCTCATGAAGATCTGCTGAACTTGCTCGAGAACGCGGCCATCCACATGGACCGGCAACAGTGGCGGCCGGCGCAAAATACCCTGTCGGCGTTGGAGCAACATGTAGGCGTGCTTGATGCGCTTGAGCCTCTCGGTCCCGAGTACCGGCGCCGATTGCTCGAGATCATTTCGGCAATCAAACTCGGGATGCCTGACGTCGAGACAAAGCGGACCATCTACAGCCGGTCGCCCCGGCCAAACCGCATCCCGGACGGCGTCAGCTACGGTGTTTCCGGCTAAGTTTCGACGAGTTTCGGGGACATAATCCTTAATTCCCATCCCGTTAGCTGTCAGGGCTCTGTGGCAAAGGAATTAAGGTTTGTGTCCCCGAAACTCGTCGCAGCCAACGCGGGCCGATTCAGAAGGCGAAGACGAAGCGCGGGATACCTGCGTGGGCGTACGGCCCCGGACGACGACCCTCCGGCTTGTAGCCTCGAATCGCAATCAGCCAATTGCAGGAGTCTGATCGACACCCGCTCCGACATCCTCCCTCGCGCGAACCAGCCTGCTTTTCCCTGACTCCTCACAGACGATCACCAGTTACAATTGATGTCGACCGATCGTCAGTGGTCAGTTGTCAGCCGGCAGCAGGCAGTGCGCAGCAGGTAGTGCGCAGTTCGCAGTGCGCAGTGGTCAGTCTCTTATGGGTATCGCTGTCATCATCTCTCCTGAGGGGCATTTGCGGCTTCGTCCTGTCGACACGACGACGGTCGGAGAGGACGCCTTTGTCGATCGGGTCATCCAAGCCTTTGAGCCGGGGGCCGGCGCCGGGCTGTTGCACCTGGCCACGCGGGAACTACAGACGCGGCTGCCGCTGGATCTTGTGTTCCTTCGCTCCTTCGCATCCCGATATCTGACCGAGTTGTGCCGCCGGCCGATTGAAAGCAGTCAAATGGAAATCCCGGCAATCGAGGCCCCTCCCCCGGGCGAAATCGCTTCGCTGATCCTCGAAGCCCCGCCGATGACCGGGCTCGAATACCTTAGCCCCGGCACTCTGGCCGGCTGGTGGCATGACCTGGACGAATCTGTCCGCGCGGGGATACGAAACCACCCCGGCGGGGCGCGCGAGTACTTGAGGGAAGGGAACCCGCTCTGGCGCATGGTGGGGAGGGTCACCTTCCACCTGGCGGAGAACAAGAAGGACCCCGAGCGGCCGTTTGCGTTCCTCGCGACATATACAAGCAGGCTCTCGGCGCAGGGGAAACTCCAACATCTCCCGTTGTCGCGAGCTCTGGCCGAATACTCCGGCACCCGCAACCGCACGGCCCTCCTCTCGCTGCTGTCCCCTGTTCAGACGGCCGCCGAGCGAAGCCCGCTGGTCCGGCGACTGCTCGAGGACGGCGATTTGTACCATCCGCTGGCGTGGTCACCGGCCGAGGCTTACGCGTTCCTGAAGGAGAGTCCGGGTCTTGAGGAATCTGGTGTCATCGTTCGGATTCCGGACTGGTGGAAGCGCCGGCACGGCTCGCGCCCGGTCGTTAACGTGACCGTCGGGAACAGTAGCCGCTCCAAGTTGGACCTGAACGCGCTGCTCGATTTCTCGGTGGGTGTCACGCTTGATGGCCAGGCATTAAGCGCGGCTGAGCTTAAGGAGCTTCTGCGGTCCGAAGCCGGGCTCGTTCGCCTGCGCGGTCAGTGGGTGGAGGTGGATCCGGAGCGATTGCGCCAGGCCATGGAGCATTGGGACCATGTCAGCGAGACAGCCACGGACGGCGTCAGTTTCATCGAAGGAATGCGACTGCTTGCCGGCGCCGACATCGGTGGCTCGCTTGCGGGCTCCGCGGCTGGGTCCGAGGCACGCGAGTGGGTGGCAATCCAGGCCGGGGATTGGCTGCGTGAGACGCTCGGGCGCCTGCGCGAGCCGTCCACGGTCTCCGTCGAGCAGCCGCCCGGCCTCCGAACTGCGCTTCGACCCTATCAGCAGACCGGTGCCGGCTGGCTCAATTTCCTGACCGGTCTGGGGCTGGGTGCCTGCCTGGCCGACGACATGGGGCTGGGAAAGACGATCCAGGTGCTCGCCCTGCTTCTTTCTACCTCGGAGCTCCCCCGAGGCTCGTCCGGGGACGATCATCCACTGCCCTCCTTGCTTGTAGTTCCGGCCTCCCTGATCGCGAACTGGAAGTCCGAGATCGACCGTTTCGCCCCTGACATCACCTGTTTTGTCGCTCATCCTTCTGAAAACAGGGTGGAGCGGGAAGTGTTTCCGGACGAGGCCCGCCAGAAGCGGCTGATCATCACCACTTATTCGATGCTCACCCGGCTCAAATGGCTCTCGTCGGTCGTCTGGCCGATGGTTATCCTGGATGAAGCACAGGCCATCAAGAACGCGGGGTCGAGACAATCCCAGCAAGCCAGGGCGCTGGAAGCAAAGGCGCGGGTGGCGCTGACCGGTACTCCGGTCGAGAACCGACTGGGTGACCTGTGGTCCCTGTTCGATTTTCTGAATCCCGGGCTGCTCGGATCCAACCGCCAATTCTCGGCTTTCGTGAAGTCGATAGAAGACTTGGGTCGTGGGTATGGTCCGTTGCGGGCGCTGGTGCAGCCGTACATCCTCCGGCGACTGAAAACGGACAGGAGTGTGATCTCCGATCTCCCGGACAAAACCGAGGTCAAGGCGTTCTGTCTTCTGGGCAAAAGGCAGGCGGCACTGTACACTCACACACTCGATGACCTGAAGCGGTCGCTCGAACGAAGCGAAGGGATAGAACGCAAGGGAATCGTGCTCGCAACACTGATGCGCCTCAAACAGATCTGTAATCATCCCGCGCAGGCGACTGGCGACGGAGACTTCGACCCGGCGGCGAGCGGCAAGTTCAAGCGCCTGAATGAGATTTGCGAGGAGCTTGCGGAACGACAACAGAAGCTCCTCGTTTTTACCCAGTTCCGGGAGATGTGCGATCCGCTGGAGGCTTTCCTGGCGGGCGTCTTCAACCGGCGCGGCCTCGTCCTGCACGGCGGCACGCCCGTTTCAGAGCGACGGCGGCTTGTTGACGACTTCCAGCGTGAGGACGGTCCGCCGTTTTTCGTCTTGTCTCTGAAAGCCGGCGGGACAGGCCTTAACCTGACGGCCGCTTCCAATGTCGTCCACTTCGACCGCTGGTGGAACCCGGCCGTCGAGAACCAGGCGACCGACCGCGCCTTTCGTATCGGGCAGAAAAAAACGTGCTGGTCCATAAGTTCGTCTGCCAGGGAACCGTCGAGGAGCGGATCGACGCGATGATCGAAGGAAAGTCCGTTCTGGCGAAGGATGTGATCGAGGGCAGCACGGAGAAGATGCTGACGGAGATGGCCGATGACGAGCTGCTCCGGATGCTTTCTTTGGACATCAACCGGGCTACAGGAACCGACAGAGGGGAATGATGCGGCGGCGCAGGCGATACAGCGACTATGACGACCGGTTTCCGACTCACATGACCGTGGCCAGCCGGCGGATGAAGGCCGAAAAAGAAATCGCCGCACGGCAGAAGAAGGGAATCGCGCTCCATCCCGTGCGGGTGGAAGGCCTGAAGATTGCCCGGACCTTCTGGGGCGAGGAGTGGTGCCGAAATCTCGAGTCATACCGGGATTACGAGAATCGGCTGCCGCGCGGCCGGAGCTATGTCCGGAGCGGTTCGGTGATTGATCTCGAGGTCCAGCCGGGGAAGGTGGAGGCGCTGGTGGTCGGAACCGAATGCTACGAGGTGACCATCACGATCGGGCAGTTGCCTGACGCCCGATGGAAGGCCGTCCGAGAGCGATGCTCGGGGGAGATCGGCTCACTTCTCGAGCTGCTTCAGGGAAAGTTCTCCGATCATGTCATGCGGGTGATCACCGATCGGGTGACTGGCCTGTTCCCGGCGCCGCGCGAAATCAAGTTCAACTGCTCCTGTCCCGACTGGGCGGTGATGTGCAAGCATGTCGCGGCCGCGATGTATGGAATTGGAGCGAGGCTCGACGAAGCGCCGGAGCTGTTTTTTACGCTCAGGCAGGTCGATCACGCCGAGCTGGTTACCGACCTTGATGCAACTCAGCTCGGCCGAAAGAACAGCTCCCGGAAGACGGTTGCTGATTCAGACCTGGCCGATGTGTTCGGGATTGAAATCGAAGCGGGGACGCCGCCGCCGGCGCCTGAAGAAGAAACGCAAAGGCCCCGGGAAAGTTTCGGGGACATGATACTTATTTACGAAGGAGCAATATGAAAAGACGAGATTTCCTGAGGTTCGTTGGCGTAACAACCGGTGCCGCGGCGCTATCCGAAGCGGACATTCTTGCGGCGTTGCGGCCTGCGGTTGCGGAGGAAAGCGCGGCCGGCATGCCGCGTCGCGTTCTCGGCCGGACCGGCCGCAGTGTTTCCATCATCGGCTTTCCCGGACTTGCTCTTTCTCAAAAGGAGTACGACCAGGCTCGCTGCACCCAGGCGCTTCATGACGCTTTTGCGCGCGGGCTCAACTACTTTGACGTGGCCCCCGCGTATGGAAACGGCATCTGCGAAACCCGCATGGGAATCGGATTGCAGGGAATCGACCGGAGTCAGATCTTCTTGGCCTGCAAGACAAATAAGCGGGATAGGGAAGGCTCGCTCCGAGAGCTGGAACGGTCGCTGAAGCTGCTCAAGACCGATCACTTCGATCTGTATCAGATGCATCACCTCAGGACGGCCGAGGAAGTCAAGCAGGTCCTGGGCCCGAACGGTGCCCTTGAAACCTTCCAGAAGGCCAGGGAGCAGGGTAAGGTCCGACACCTGGGTTTCTCGGCTCACACTACGGTTGCCGCTGTGGACGCTATGAACGGATTTCGGTTCGACACCGTGATGTTCCCGATCAACTTCGTCGATTACTTCGTAAACGGGTTCGGCAAAGAGGTCGTCGAACTGGCGAATAAAAAAGGAGCAGGCGTGATCTCCATAAAGCCGATGAGTCATGGCGCCTGGCCCCAGGGCGCAGCCCGCTCGCGTGATTGGTGGTACCGGTGCACCGAGACCGAGCAGGAAGTAGCGCGTGCGATCCGCTGGACTCTTTCGCTCCAGGGGCTCGTTGCCGGGATCCCGCCTTCGTGGCTGGACCTTGTCGACAAAGCGATCGAGGCGGCCAAGTCGTACAAACCGGCCACCGAACGCGATGTCAAGGAACTGCAAGGACTGGCGGCTTCGTTGCTGCCACTTTTCCGTCCGGGCGACACCCAGGCGGCGGCGGAATACCCGGCCTGTCCTCATCACGCTTGAGCACGTCCGACGTCCGTAGGTGGTCCGACCTTCCAGTCGGACTTCCCGCAGCAAGGGCGAGGTCCTGCCAGCGCCGACAATCCGCGCACTACGCTGGAAGACGCTCCGTTTGATAATCATTTCGAAGCCCTTTTGGCCAAGGTCAGTGGGCCCCTACTTCACCAAATTGGAAGTCTACTGACTCTTGGCCAAAAGGCCTTCGAAATGATTATCAAACGGAGCGTCTTCCAGCGAAGTGCGCGGATTGTCGGCGGGAGCGCCAGACGTGCCCGACTGGAAGTCTGACCTACGCCGGAGTTGCCCGCGATCCCCACAAACCTGGGCTTCAGCCAAGGGGATGACAGACGACAGCTTTTGGCGTTTTCAAGTCTCAGCGAGTAGGTCAAAATAACGGAGTGGCCACCAAAGTTTTGATCAGCGAGACGGTCAAGCGGACGCTCCTGGGGGCGACTGCCGAGAGGCGGGCTCTCTATCGGAAGGCTTTCGAGTTCCTGGAGAACGGCCTCTGGGAGGGTGGGTTGCAGGTCAAGAAGCTCCGGGGTCTGTCGAACAAGACCGTCCTTGAAGGACGCGTCGGCCTTAGCGAGCGCCTGCTCATGACGCTCGGGAGGGAGACCGGCGGAGATGGCCAGTCGGTCCTCCTGGCTTACGTCTGGGCGATCGCGTCGCATGACCACGTGGATGCGCGAGCGCGTGCCATCCTTCCAGAGAACGCTCCTTTCCTCTCCTTCACGACCTTCAGCGCCTCCCAGGCCGCAGACATCGAACTGGAGCGTTTGGACGATTCCCACTTCACTCAGGAGCCTATAACCGCCCGCGTGAATCAGGAAACCAGCGCCCAGAGATGGTTCGTGCTGGACGAAAAGGAGTGGAAGAGGCTGCTGCTATATTCGGGAGGCGATTTTGACATCTTCCTCTACCTGACGCCCGAGCAACGCGAGCTCCTGCGAACAGATCCCCCCGTCCTCCTGTCCGGGACTGCAGGCAGCGGAAAAACAACCATGGCGGTCTACTACCTGACCCATCCCCGCTACTCGAATCGTTTGCGTCTGTTCGTGACTTACAACCTCCACCTGAGAAACTTTTCTGAGCGTCTTTACCGCAGCCTGGTTTCTCTGACAGAACAGGTTGATGAACGACCTCCGGAATTCCTGACCTTCAGGGAACTTTCTTTGAGACTGGTTGCCGACGCCGGTAACCTTTTCCGTCCGGACCACGAAGTCGATCTCGACGCCTTCCGGGACATGTTGCGTCGCTTGCCGACCGCTTCAAAATTCGACCCGGCGCTGGTTTGGGAAGAAATCCGGTCGATCATTAAGGGTGCCAAGCCGCAACTGGAGGCTCGCGTCCTTCGGGCGCTTGTGTCGAAAGTCGAAAGTGGGATGGAGGGCGCCTGGCTTGCGGCCGAACTGCGCGAGGAGATCCTGGGATTAAGGCGGCTGAGCCTCTCTGATAAAGCGGATTCCGTGGCGCGGCGGGTCATGGGCATCGGTTTGAGGGAAATCGCCACGGAGTTGCCCGCCCACATCGAACACCGGAGGCCGGCCCTGACTCGCACCTTGCGGGCGCTTGCCGACGTGGTCGACAAACATGAAGCTGATTTCCGATCCCCGTTGATGACTTTTGCCGAGTACGAACAGCTGGGACGCAAGCGGGCGCCTGCCTTTCTGGAGGACCGGCACCAGATTTACCAAATGGCCGAATGGTATCAGAAAAACCTCGAGCAGGGCCGCCTTTGGGACGAGATCGACTTGACGCGCGCGGCCATCCGGGCGCTCGACTCCCGGGCCGTCTCGCCGCGTCCGTATGATCTTGTCTGCTGCGACGAAGTGCAGGACTTCACCGACATTCAGCTTTCACTTATCGTCCGGCTGCCGACTCATCCGTCCTGCTTGATGCTCGGCGGTGATCCCAAGCAAATCGTCAATCCGAGCGGGTTTCGCTGGGAGGAGGTGAAGGACCTGTTCTACGACCGTGCTATCCCGGTTCCCCAGGTGCACCACCTGACCCTGAATTTCCGGTGTGTGGGAAGCATCGTCCTGCTCTCCAACGCGCTGTTGGAACTGAAGCAGCGGCTGCTTGGCGTCCGGAGCGACGAGCGTCTGGACGATTGGAAATTCCAGGGGCGGCCGCCCTTCCTCATCGAGGGCGTGTCGGCGGATGAGTTGATCGACAACCTGCGCGTCACGGCTCCCGATCGCGTGGTCCTGACTCGTTCGGAAGCGGAGCGGGACCATCTGAAGGAGAGCATCGGTTCGGAACTGGTCTTCACGATTCGCGAGGCCAAAGGACTCGAATTCCGGACGGTCGTGTTGTGGGGATTCGGGGCCGACCCGACAGTCAACGCACTCTGGAGCCGCATGCTTTCCGAAGACGGGGCTCGCCTTCACGACGCTCAGATTCGGCATGAGATCAATCTCCTGTATGTGGGCATGACCCGCGCGCAGCAGGACCTGATTCTCTACGACGGCCCCGTTCCTTCGCCCATTTGGGCTTCGTCACTGTTCGAGGAGTTGATTCACCGCAGTACCTCGATGGATTTCATAGACGAGGCATGGAGGGCCACTTCTTCCCCGGCGGACTGGAAACGACAAGGCGATTACTTCATGGATTTCGAGCACTATCGCGCGGCTGCCGAGTGTTACAGGAATGCCGAGCGGCGCGATTTGATGGCGCGAGCCCGGGCCATGGGGGCGGAGAAGCAGAAGGATCTCGCGTCGGCTGCCGCGTGGTGGGACGAGGCCGGAGAACCCCGCCGGGCCGCCGAATGCTACGAACTTGCCCGGAAACCGGGCCTGGCCGTCCCGATTTGGCAGAGGTTGGGGGAACCCGAAAGGGCTGAGGATTGCCGCGTGCTCCAATTAGAGGCGGATGGCCGGTTTGCAGATGCGGCGGAGGCTCGAGAAGGGCGCAGGGAGTTCGACGCGGCGATCGAGGACTGGGTCAAAGCCAGGCGGCCCGACCGTGAGGCGAAGCTGTGGGAACGGTTGAGGAACCCGGCCAAGGCCGCCCCCGCCTATGCCCGGGCGCGCGATTTCGAGAGCGCCGCGAGGCTTTACCTGAAGCTGCGGCAACCAGCGGAAGCCGCCCGCTGCCTGGAGGACGCCGGCCAATTCGAGGACGCCTTAAGGATCTGGGGCAAGCTCAAGATGCCGGACGAGCTGCTCCGTTGTGCGGCCAGGTCAGGCGATGCGATTGCGATTGGTGGCGCGCATGAAACACGCGGCGAATGGAAATTGGCTCTGGAGGCGTATAGACGGGTCAAGGAGGCAAGTCGGCCAGCGGCTTGGAAGGCTGAAGCGGAGCTTCCTTCCCGTGGCAAGGCCGGACAGGCGCGAAGAGCCATCCGGCTGGAGTTGTTGGGGTTGCCGGGTGCTGCCGAGGCGTGGAAGAAGGCTGGAGAAATCGAACTGGCCGCGATCGCCGCGCGAAGAGATGGCGATTTCCATGCAGCCGGTAAGCTATTTGCCAGACAAGGGCGCCATCTCGATGCAGCCGGGATGTACGCCCGCAGTCCCCAGGACAGGGCCGTCGGGTTTCGGGCTTTGCGCAACAGTTATTGGAATTCGTTTCGTGTGGGGGCTCAACCGGCTGGTCACGAAGCATGGCTCGCCCTCGCCCGCTCCCTGCGGAGCTCGAAAGAATTCGAGGCGGCGGCTGCCGTCTATGGTGTACTGAGGATGCGCCCGGAGGTTGCGGCTTGCCTCGCAAAATGCGGCAAGATCGAAGAGGCGATCGGCCTGTGGCTCGATGCCTGCTCATTTGATTCTGTGTTCCAATATCTGGCCGAGACCGGAGAGTACCGCGCCGCCGCACCGCTCTTCGAGACCCGAATTACATCTTACCGAAGCTATACGTATGGCTTCCCGCAGGCGTATGACAGACTGATTCGAATGTGGTGGGCGGCCGAGAAGTCGGAGGCGTTGCGCTCCGAGCTGGCACCGCGACTTGAGAAGTTAGCCTATCAGCTCTCCTTTGATCTTCTCGTCGAGATTCTCCTGCCCCTTGGCTGGCTGGACGCGATTGTGAAGGCGAATGACTCGTTCGCATGGACATCGATGGCCGACGCCAGGGTCGTGGAAGCGAGGTCCAGGCGCGCCCGGCAGCTGGAAAGAGAGGGGGACCTGACCGGAGCGGGGTTGTGGTACCTGTGCGCCCGGCATAAAGAAGACGCGGCCCGCTGTTGGGAGACTCTCCAGCCGAACGAAAAGAACGTAACGGCTTTGTCGATAGCCGGCTATCAAAGGCGGGTGGCTGAGTACCACCTCGCCAACAATAATCTGCGGGAGGCAGGTTTGGCCTTTTACCAGGCAGGCGAGACCACTCGCGGCGCCGAGCTACTCGACCAGGCCGGCTCGACGTGGCATGCGGCGGACCTGCTGGAAATGGCGGGTGACTGCGACCGGGCCTACCACCTCTATCTGAAGGCCAACGACAGGAAAAAGGCCGCTCGTATGCTTGAGAAGTTGAAGAAATGGGCGGAGGCACAGGCTTTGTACCAGGAACTGGGCGACCAGAAACGCGTTGCCGCCTGCGAAAAGAAACTGCAGAAGGCCGCCGCCCATCCTCGCTTGTTCCCCTCCTGACGGGTATTTCACTCCGCCGGCTTGCCGCCAACCCAGGCGACCCCTGGCCCGTTTTCTGCGCCCAGGCGGTCGGCGAGCTGGGCGGTGTGGTGCTGGATGTGACGGATGTTAACGAGTTGATGTTCAAGCTTGGACATCTTGTACCACCAGAAACCTGACTCCGGCGACCCAAGATCGATCCGGTCGACTGCCGAATCGATCATGGAAACGCAGATTCCGAGGTACTCCATCACTTCCGCTTTCGAATACGGCTCGCCGATTTTCGCGAGCCGATGCGGCTGCCCAGGGACTGCGCCCAGATATTGGTATTCCTCGCAATGCTTTTCCCACGGCTTGAAATCGGCTTCGGAAGGCTGCAGATAGAGATGCATGTAAAACAGCGCGTGGTACGCGACATGCCAGAACTTGTTTTTGTGCGCATCGCTTGTCCACAGGTCATCGGGGCACTGCTCGACCGCCTGTGCCAGCATCGCGGTTGCCGCGCGATATTGGCTCTTCAGGGCCTCGCGTACCGCCTCCACTGTGTTCGTGTTTCCGACTATCGGTTTCTCTTGCATCGATGTCCCCCTTCTCGCCCCGCGCTCGCCTCATCATCAAGACTCCGTAGAGAGAGATGAGGGTGCGGGAACAAAAGAGTCAGATCCTCCGTACAGAGTTGCCAGAGTCGCAATTTTGGACGCAGAGGAGAAACCATGGCAAAAGCGGTTCTGCTTGCTGTTCTGGTCTTGGGATTAGTCGTCGCGATCGGGTCGAGCAACGCCACGCTGGCCGATGGCAAAAGCCAGCAAAAGGCGAATAAGCCGGCCGAGGCGGTTGAAATCGACCTTGATTTTACGTCCTTTGAACGGGACATGGACAAGTTCGCTGAAGACATGGATCGGCTGGCTTCGGACTTGGAGAAAATGGCCGAATCGTTCGAAGTGATGGCGGACCGAATAGCCGCCGACGTCGAACGGTCAGCGGAGGCCCACGAGCGGTCGGCCGAGCGCATTTCCCGCCAGGCTGAGCGATTCGGCGAGAACATGGAGCAGTTCGGCGAGCGCATGGGACAGCTCGGCGAGCGCATGGGTCGGCGAGGCGAGCAGTTCGGCCGCCAGATGGAGCGACTTGGCGAGCAGATGGGGCGAATGGCGGAAAGACTGGCCGAAGCCTTCAACTAACCTTCCGCGTACGCTCAAAGCAATGCAGCGGCCGACTTATCGGTAAGTGGGTCCCACTTCCTAGTGGGACCGCAGTCCGACTCCCAGTCGGACCCCACGCATGAGGCGATCGGAGCACTGACAGGCGCCGGGATTGACGCGAGCATCGACAATGGCACGAGAAAAGCGACACCGGCTTGGTTTTGGATCGGTGGCCGTGATCGCGTCTTCCGTTTTCCCCCTCGGCTACTTGGAACCCGTTGGCGCGGCTTCCGGTTCCAGTCCTTCCCGTTTTCCTGCGTTGCTGTAGTCAGGTACAGGGCGCCACGCATGGTTATAGCTGGCTGAGGCTCTCGAGAAGGTTTGTAGTCCCGGCTTTAGCCGGTGAAACGGGTGGCAATCCTGATCGATGGTAGCAAGCTCGGGCGGAAGGGTCTTACACGCTCGGACGGAAGCGGGCGGGTGTGGAGAGGGTCTCATCTGGTTATCCGCGCTGACCGGCGCTATATCCGCCGGGTCCCCTGTCTTCCCCGCGTCCTTGTCCCCCCGCGTCCCACTCAACCGTCGCGGAACGTCCCCCCTTTTTGAGGCCAAACAGCGCCCGCCCGGGTCGCTTCCTTGGGAGACTTCCAGCCAACTCCTTGAGCAGTTCCCGAGAAAACTCGAGCAGCGCCTGCCCACTGTATGAGACACCAACGCCTCCGATCAGGCACCTCGAGACCAAGAGCACGTCGAGATCGTGAGCTGAGCCGGCCGAATCACGAAGGCCTACGGCTCGCGGCATTCGGCCCCGCCCCTAAGGCGGACCTGCGCACGCGTGTTTGGGGCAACTCCTCTGGAGGTGTACACTTGGCCGGCTGTCAGAGCTTTCTGTTCTGAGCAATGCCGAGACAATGGATCGGGGGGAGGTCCGGGAATGCGCTTTGATGAAGAGATGACTGAGCATCAGGTGGAATGGCGAAAAGCCAACCTGAGTCCAGGCGAGAAGGGCTGGCAAAACCGCAGACAGTACGAGTGGATTCTGCCGAAGGAAGACTGGAAACAGGGACTCTGGAAGGATATCCAAAGTCCGATGTCAGAGTACCTGTCTCGAACGGGAGTACAGAAACATGCCGGTGTGCACAACCTGAAGAGTTCCTGGATGGTCTGCGCCAATCTCTACTTTCCCTTCCGGGGTTCCGAGGAGGGCCGAGCCCTCCTTGCCGGTTTCCTGCGCAAGCTGGTTCATCCCGAAATCACTTCCGTTGACGCGGTCGAGTTGGAATACGCGGAAGAAGGAAAACTCCATCCATCCGAGTTGCTCGGCGAGCAGGGCGGCATCCGCGGCTCAGGGCAAACCTCTCCCGACATAGCTTTTCTGGTCAACGGCCGACGTGGCCTGATTCTTACGGAGAACAAGTTCGTCGAGCACTCCTTCTATCGCTGTTCGGCCCGGCGACTCACGTCAAGCAAGGAGCGGGCAGGGAATCCGGATCCGTCCCGCTGTCTTAATCCTCTGAAGGTACTTCAGAACCAGGAATCCGAGTGCCATCAGGCGACCTGGGGGCGCAAGTACTGGGGTGTTCTCGCTCCCGTCATTGACCCTGGAAAGTTGGCGTCGCTCCACTGTTGTCCGGCGGCGGTTGCCGGATACCAGTTGTTCCGCCAGCAGGCTCTCGCCGAAGGCATCGCCGCTTCCGGCACATACGATTTTGTCGTCTCGTGCCTTGCGATCGATGAGCGCAACACAGGCCTCCGATCCTGTCTTGCCTCCACCGGCATCAGAGACATTGCGCACTGGGGTGTGCTCTTCAACGGCAAAACCCGCTTTGCCCTCTTCACCCACCAGGACTGGGTCGCCTGGGTTCGTTCCAGTAACCCCTCAAGTCAGTGGCGAGATTGGCTTGACTACGTCGAGAAACGATACGGGTTCGCGGCGTAGAGCACGGCGCATCAGGGTCCGCGATTGAACGAACAAGGAGGAAGAATGGGATCCACTCAGTCGAAGACAAGTAACAAGCGCGGCCGATCAACTGCAAAATCGCTTTCCGAACTCCCGCTCGAGGAGAAGCGAATTCTGAAGAAGCTTCAGAACGCAGTCAGTCCGGACCTCCTTAAGGACGATTACAGGTGGAACTGGCCGGACGACGAGCATTACGAACAACACCTGCACGGCCACTGCTACGTGGTCGTTGAAGCGTTCTACCACCTCTTTGGTAAGAAGGCAGGCTACCAGCCCTACTGTTACAAAAAGTCGACGGTGATAGTCACTGGTGGCTGAAGCATCGGGAGACAGGGGAGATTCTCGATCCCACTCTGCAGCAACTGGGGCAGAAACGCTTTAACTACGAGGACGGACACCCCCAGTATTTTCGGCACCCGAGTCCGTCTGAGCGGGCGAGGAGATTGATGAAGCGTATCGAAGGAGAAGACTGATTCTCTTCATTGCCTGATTCCCTCCGCCCTTCCGGCCGCCGGCGGTTCGTAGGTCAGTCCAAAAACTCTGTCGGCGAGCCAGCGGCGGAACGATTCGTCGTCCGCGAAGAGTCCGTACAATTGCGTATCGTCTTTGAGCAGGGCGGTCATCACGCGGCCGAGTGCCTTGTCGTGCTCGATTCGGGCGTTCTGTTTGTCGGAGTTTTTCTGGGCGTTCTGGTACGCCGTGTCCGCCGCCACTTTTGCAGGGATCTCTTGGGTGATCATCCTGTGGACCCGGTCGGCATCCGTCCACTCAGTGTTGCCCCACTGGTCGTTAAATGTCTTGAGGATGTTCGAAAGGCTGTCCAACTCGGGCTCGGGCAGATGTCCGCCCCCGGCCGTCGGCACCGGCCCGATTTCCGCATCTTCGTCCGGCAGCTGGATCTTCATCGCCGCCTTCTTCTCGACCCGGTAGCTGTCCATGTCGATCGCTTCCAGAATCCCCTTCGACAAGTCTTCCTCGACAGGCGCGGGCAGCTTGGGAACGAGGAAGTTCAGGAAGATGGAGAGCTTCTCCCACTCGGCGTTCGTATACGGCAGGACCGAGGCGAGGAACCCGTAGGTGCGCGTGAACGCCTTGGCCTTCCCCTTGAAGTCTACCTGTCCGTCTTCGTCGAGCTGTTCCTTGTACACGGCAACGCAGGCGTCCAGAATCGGATCGAGCTTGTCGCGGTCGGCGCCACCCAGGTACAGCTCGACAAACTGGTCGATCTGTACGGCCTCGTAGACCTGGTACCCGTCCAGCGCCGCCTTCAAGTCGTGCAATTTGTTCGGGTCGGTCTCTTCGCTCAGGATCGTTGTGCGGTAGTAATCGGCGAATGCCTCCTGGATCGTGTCGGCGTCATTCATGAAGTCGAGCACGAAGACGTCGTGCTTTTGCGGGTGCGCCCGGTTCAAGCGCGAGAGAGTCTGCACGGCCTTTATCCCGGAGAGGACCTTGTCCACGTACATCGTGTGAAGGAGTGGCTCATCGTAGCCCGTCTGGAATTTGTCGGCGCAGATCAGGAAGCGGTAAGGGTCGCGCTGTATCTCATCGGCAATCCTGTTGGAAGGGAAGCCGTTGAGCGATGCTTCCGTCACGTTCACGCCGCCGTACTCGTGCTCGCCCGAGAAGGCGACAATGGCCCGGTAGGGGCTCTTTCGCTCCTCCAGATATTCCCGGATCGCGTGGTAATACTGGATTGCCCTTTCGATCCCGCTCGTCACAACCATGGCCCGTGCCTGCCCGCCGATTTTGTTCAGGGCCAGCACTTGCTCATGGAAGTGGTCGACCATGATTTCGGCCTTCAGGCGAATGGCGTGATCGTGACTCTCAACGTATCGGCGCAGCTTCTTCCTGGCCCGCTTGGTGTCGAACTCCGGGTCGTCCTCGACCTTCTTGACCAGCTTGTAGTAGCTTTCGACCGGCGTGTAGTGCCTGAGCACGTCCAGGATGAACCCCTCCTGTATCGCCTGCTTCATGGTATAGCTGTGAAATGGGCGGTGCCTGGTCTGGCCGCCCGACTCGTAAGCCTCGCCGAAGATCTCGAGCGTCTTGTTCTTCGGCGTCGCCGTAAAGGCAAAGTAACTCGCGTTGGGAAGAAGCTTCTTGGTCTCCATCAGACGGTTGATCTTGTCCTCGACAGTCTCGTCTTCTTCCTCGCTCCCGGCCGTTCCGAGCGCCATCGACACTGCAGCCGACGTGCGCCCGCCCTGGCTCGAGTGTGCCTCGTCGATGATGATCGCGAACTTCCGCCCGCGGTGCTCGCTGCCAATCTCCTCGAGGATGAACGGGAACTTCTGGACGGTGGAGATGATGATCTTCTTGCCGCTCTGGATGAACTTGCGCAAGTCGCCCGAGTGCTCGGCGTGACCGACGGTCGCGCTCACTTGCGCGAACTGCTTGATCGTATCCCGGATCTGCTGGTCAAGGATCCGCCGGTCAGTGACGACGATCATGGAGTCGAAGACCGGCCGATCGGCCTTCTTCAGGCCGATCAACTGGTGAGCCAGCCACGCGATCGAGTTCGACTTGCCGCTGCCCGCCGAGTGCTGGATCAGGTATCGACGGCCGGCGCCGTCCCGACCCACATCGGCCAGGAGCTTGCGGACGACGTCAAGCTGGTGGAAACGCGGCCAGATCTGCACGGCCTTCTTGCGGCCGGTCTTTTCGTCCTTGGTCTCGACGACCTGGGCGTAGTTTTCGAGGATGTCGGTCAATCCCTCGCGCGTCAGGAGCCGCTTCCACAGGTAATCGGTCTTCAGGCCGTCCTGGTTTGGCGGATTCCCTGCGCCGTCATTCCAGCCCTTGTTGAAGGGCAGGAACCAGGAGGACTTCCCCTTGAGATGGGTACAGAAGCGGACTTCGTGATCGTCTATGGAGAAATGGACCACGCAGCGGCCGAACTCGAAGAGCTTCTCGCGCGGATCCCGGTCGCGCTTGTACTGCTGGATCGCATCGTCGACCGTCTGCTTGGTCAGGCTGTTCTTGAGCTCGAAAGTTGCGATCGGCAAGCCGTTGATGAAGAGGCCGAGGTCGAGCGCGAGCTGCGTTTCGTCCCGGCTGTAGCGAAGCTGGCGGCTGACACTGAAGCGGTTGGCCGCGTAACGCTCCTGGGCCTTCACGTTGCCAGGCGACGGTTTGCCGTAGAACAGGTCGAGCTGATGCGGACCATGCTTGATCCCATGGCGGAGCAAATCGATCGTCCCCCGCTTGGTGATCTCCCCCTGCAGGCGCGCCAGGAACTTGCGCCGGGCCGGGCTGTCCTGACCGAGGTCCAGCACTTGCGCCGCTGTCGGCTGAGTCTGGCAAGAAAGGCGGAGAGTTGCGCGAGGTCTACGCAGATACTCTCTGTCGTAATCGTTGGGATTGCTGCAGATCCAGCCCGAGCCGTAATTGGAGGCCGGCTCGTGGACCTGATCCGTCAGCCCGGCACAGGGATCACAGGGCGAGCCGGTCAGGGCGGTGCAGATCAGTCGTTCGAGGCCGCGTTCGCTGGTGTCGGTGGTCATTACTCTTCTTCTGTCAATTACCCATCAATTACCACCCATAAACCAAACATCTTAGCGTCAATAACATCAGAGGGTACCGTCGCCGGCTCCCAGCCCTCTTTTAATTACCCATCAATTAACAATGACCCATCAAACAACGATCAAACAAACAACTTACTGAAAATAAAAGACGTATCCGCCAAGGAAGCCAAAATTGGCTGACCCCGGTCAAACATCCACCAATAACCGATCAACCCTCCTCGCTCTGCCGACGGAGCGTATCAGAGTCACCCGGGGCGTCAATCCAGCCTTTGCGCCGGAGGATGTCGGCGGCGAGCGCTATCTGGCGCGGTGAGAATTGCTTCTTCGTCACATTCCACGCGTAGGTTCTCGCGATCAGGTCGTCCATCGATCGCACCCGTTCCATGCTTACAAGCCAATGAACCGTGGACAACAGCTCCAGTCCGAAGGGCGACTCGAATCCCTCAACGAGGTCGGATACGCTGTCCAGCCGTGCCCGGGTTTCGGCTTTGTCCTCCAGAAACAAATCAGCATCCTCGAGCGCTCCCGGCACGAGCTGCAATTGCTTGCCAGGGGCGTCACCGCCATCCTGGTAGCCGGAAACAAGGTGTCCCTCCACTGTTCTCAGCACGTGCCTGAGGTTTTCTGCATAAGGGCCGTAATAACCCTTCGTGTAAGTCAGACGCAGCGATTCACCGGCAGCCTGCATGAAGTAGAGGAGTTTGTGGACTTCAAGCAGTGTGATGAACGGATCCAAAAGTCCGCCCAGATAGCGGTGGATCAGAGCGACCAGCGCGGCTCGCCCCGCTGTCATCCTGGGTACATCCGTTGAAGGGTTCGCGAACCTGTCCGTGGAGGAGTCCGCAGGTTCGAAAACAATCGCCTTCAGGTCGTTGAACCCGCGCAGAGCGGAGTCGATACGATCACGAACCAGTGCCCACTCCAACCCACCCAGCCCGCTGCCTAGCGGTGGGATAGCAATAGAGCGAATCTTACGATTAAGGATCTCATCAGCCAGTGCGGTGAGACCAGCTTCGATATCCTCCAGCCGGCTCTTGCCCCGCCAGTGGCGTTTGGTCGGGAAGTTGATGATGTAACGCGGGTTGGTCAAACGTCCGGTCTCGAAGACATGCATTTTCCCAGGTTGCACCTCATTCCGCTTGCATGCCTCGGCATAGGACTTGAAATTCTCGGGGAAAGCGTTCTTGAACTGGAGCGCGATACCCCGGCCCATGATGCCCACGCAGTTCACTGTATTGACGAGGGCTTCGGCATCTTCCGCCAGTATGTCGCCGGTTTTGTATTCGATCATATCCATCTTCCTGCGACTAATAATACCAGTCAGCCCTGATCTCGAGTTGCGGACGGTGTTGAGCTGACCGGAGCGATCTGGTCACTTCCCGGTAAGTTTTCTCAGACCGAACACCAATTCGCGACACCAGTTCCCAGGGAAATTGCTGTTCGATCAAGAATTCGGCCTGTTTGCCCTCCTTGTGCTGTTGCCAGTTCCTGGCCTGCACGGCGTCCCAGTCGATCTCATCCAACTGACCGAGGTCGCACCGATCCTTGAAATAGTAAGCCCCGGCATTCGAGGTCGTGTAGGCCCAGCGCAGGCCCTGCTCGTTCGCCCACTCAATCGTCCGTCTCAAATCCCCCTCGAGATGAACGATCGGGTCTTGACCGCCACGGTAGCTCAGCCCGGGATGATTCGCCTGGTAAATGAGGTAAAGCATGATAGAGCGAGGGCAAAAATAGAAGGGCACACATTCTCCTACGTGAAGACCTGGATGGCTGCGCAGGACCAACTCAGTAAGCCGTCGATCTTTGATCTGGTTCATGCCGATTATCGTGCCTGCGGGAGAGCGCCGCGCAATTTCCGCGTCACACCAAAGGCATCCGTCCTCGACAATCGAGGCGAGCCTGTCTACGTGCACAATGTGGTAGATCTTCGGATCAACGGGCACCGGCATAGTCGTGGTTCCTGGTGGCGACCTTGTCCGTCCATTCGCTGCTCAGAAGCGCCCAGTCAACAATCCATCAAGTACGCCTCACGCTTCGAACCCGTTCGAAACATCGGCGATTATACTGCCATGAGCCCCGGCGGTTCTTGCTTCATCAAGTACCCATCAAGTAAAACGCGCGTGTCGCCTGTGGAGCCGTTTCAAACTCGTGTCTCCTCTCCGGATTCCGAATCCGCCTCTTCGTCGGATTCGGCATCCTCCACCCGATGCTCTTCGTCGTCGACCGGCTCGGGTTCCTCGACCTCCTCCGGCAGCCGCGCCGCCGCCTCGCGCACGTCGAGCTTGCCCGTCACGACGTCGGCGATCAGCCGGGTGCGGTACTCGCGGAGGAGGGAAATTTCGTGCTTGGCGCGGCCTTAATGGCCTTGGTCGACGCAGCATAGTCGTGCCTCGAACCACTGCGACTAAGCATCCTGCTCCTGCCGCGGCGGAAGTGCAAGATCACGTTGCGAATCTTGACGTACGTCGAGTGAGAGCCGCAGTCTCGTTCCACCGTCTTGGACAGTATGCCGTGTGTCATAGACCTGTGGGCTGTGAGTAAGGACGTCGCAATCCATCGGGATTGTCTGCTGCTCTGGCCGCGAGTGCTACAGCAAGCCATCATGTGGCATCACAGACGGCCTCACCAAGTTCGCGGGAACGCAGCCGCAACTGATCCGATGCACGCCGTGATCGATAGCAGGATGTCGCCCGGCTTCAGCCCGTGTTCGGGCCGTCTCACCGAGTACCGTGGCTGGAATCTTGAGCCTTACCTCGTCAGACAAATCCAGCTCGTTCGGACCGCGGGGAAATCGCCATCCTGACGAATAGCGGTCCGGTGTCGGCACGGAGTGACCAAGCCACGATGCCACGCGTCACGTATTTCGGAGGTTCCTCAGCGCACCACCTCCCAATGCTCCGGCACGTCCCCCAGCCACTCCACGCCGGAGGGTTTGAGGCGGACGTTGGGGTCGAGGCCGCGGGTGACGGCGCGGTGGATGATCGCCTGCTTCTGCTCCTCCAGCAGCTTGATCAGCTTCTGCTTGGCCCGGATGTAGCGCCGTATCCGCCGGTCCACGTAGTCGAGGAAGCGCACCAACGCATGCTGCTCGTTCGGGGGCGGAACAGGCACTCTGATGTCGTAGAAATCGTCCGTGTAGAGCCGCCAGAATCCCTCAACGACTCCCTTTGCGCGCATCTCGCAACTCGAGCCCGACAGGCCGGCGATCTCAGAGACGTGTTCGAAGTACTTGGTTGAGTGGTTGTCGAGAATTCGCAGCACCGTGTAATCGCGGACTCACAAGACCCGGCCGAGTTGCGCGAGCAAACACCGCCTAAGTGAGCCTTCAGTCGTTGAGGACGAGGTCGCCTGTCGTGACACAGCTTGGCCCCGATATCGCAGACTCGAGAAGACAAGTCGCTTCTCTTCGACCTCGGAGCTTGGAACCAATCCCAGCCGCTGGCTCATCGACAGGTGTGTCTCAGCACCGGTGGTTGATCGTTGGTCGGTCTCCTCGAAAAACATAGCGGCATCGGGCTACCTCCCACCCCTCCGGCACCTGCCCCAGCCACGGCACGCCGGAGTCTTTGTAGGCGGGGTAGGGCTTGAGGTCCGGGATCATGCCGAGGCCTCCGTCACCGTCCAGGATGGCCCAAGGGTCCATGTTAAAGGCTGCCTATCATATGGCTCGGGAGTCGCCCTCATATTAAAGGCTGCCTTTCGTAAGGATCGGCGTCTTCGCCGATGATCTCCGAGAGCAACCCTTCCGTCTCCTTCTGGAGCGCAACGATGTCCGCGCGGATTTCCTCCAGCGTGCGCAGGGGCTGGGGCTTGTAGAAGTAACGGGTGAAGCTGATTTCGTAGCCGATCCTCACGCTGTCCGGGTCGTACCAGGCGTCCGGAGCGTACGGCAGGACTTCGCGGCAAAGGAAGGCCTCGATCCCGCCCGGCTCCAGGAGCGGCACCTGCTCGGTGTCGCGCAGGTCGGGGTCCGGCTCGTACTCGACGACGGCCGCCTTGCCGTCGATGTCCGCTCGAAACCGGCCGCGTAGCGGGTCCGGCTCAGTGGCCTTCTTGTGAATCGTTCGGATGACTGGCGGCGCGTCTTCCTCCCGCTCGCCCGTTTCCTTGAACGCCTTGATCTCCTTGGCCGAATAGGCGCGCCCCGCGTCGATCCCCTTCAAGCGCAGCGGCCGCTCGACTGTCACCTTGCTGTAGCCGAACGCGGCGTTCGGGAAAATCTTCGACTGCTCGGTCTCCGTGAAGGCGAGGAACGAGTCGCAGATCCGCTGGATGTCCTCCTGGGACAGCTCGCAATTCTTCTTGCCGAGGTTTTTGCGGAGCGGTTTGTACCACTGGGTTGCGTCGATGAGCTGAACCTTGCCCTGGCGGTGCGCGGGCTTGCGGTTAGTGAGCACCCAGATGTAGGTCGCTATGCCCGTGTTGTAGAACATGTTGAGCGGCAGGGCAACGACGGCTTCGAGCCAGTCGTTCTCGATCATCCACCGCCGGATGTTGCTCTCGCCCTGGCCCGCGTCGCCGGTAAAGAGCGAGCTGCCGTTATGCACCTCGGCGATGCGGCTGCCGACTTTCGTGCTCTCCTTCATCTTGCTGAGCATGTTGGCCAGAAACAGCATCTGACCGTCGGAGGAGCGGGTGATGAGCGAGTATTCCGGGTCGCCGGCGTGCTCGATCACAAAGCGGGGGTCCTTGATGCCGTCCTTACCGCCCATCCGCTCCAGGTCGCTCTTCCAGCTTTTGCCGTAGGGCGGGTTACTGAGCATGAAGTCGAACTCGCGCGAGGGGAAGGCATCGTTTGAGAGAGTCGAGTGCTCGGGACCGCCCACGATGTTGTCGGCCGCCTCGCCTTCTCCCTTGAGCAGGAGGTCCGCTTTGCAGATGGCGTAGGTCTCGGCGTTGATTTCCTGGCCGTAAAGGTGACTCGAGACATGTTTGCCGCGCTCGGCCGCCAGTTGCTTGAGAGTTTCTTCCGCGACCGTCAGCATTCCGCCTGTCCCGCAGGCGCCGTCGTAGAGCAGGTACGTCCCCGATTCGAGCTTGTCGGCAACCGGGAGAAAGATCAGTTTTGCCATGAGCCTGACGGCGTCGCGAGGCGTCCAGTGCTCGCCGGCCTCTTCGTTGTTCTCCTCGTTGAAGCGCCGGACGAGCTCCTCGAAGATCGTCCCCATGCCGTGGTTGTCAAGACCGGGGTGCTTTACCGAGCTTACCGAGCCGTCTCCGTTGACAACCGGGTTTGGACTGAGGTTGATGTCCCGGGAAAGCAGCTTCTCGATCAGGGTGCCCAGGGCGTCAGCCTTCGAGAGGCGCGGGATCTGGTTGCGGAACTCGAACTTCTCGAGGATGTCCTGGACGTTGGGCGAGAAGCCGTCCAGGTAGGCCTCGAAGTCGGCTCTCAGTTGCTGCTGGCTCGCGATGCTCTTCAGGTCGCGCAGCGTAAACCTGGAGGTATTGTAGAAGGCCTGAGCCGCGGCCTGGCGCAAAGCCTGGTCCTGGTGGACGATTCCGGCCCGATCGAGTGTCGCCGACGCGCGTTGAAAATGCCTGGCGTCTATCTCTTCCTCTCAATCCGCCTGATGAGTTCCTTGGCTCGTTTGGACGGACGCTTGGTAAGAAAGGCACGAGGCTTGCCTTCGGAATAACGGAACCCTTTTTCGATCTGTTGCAGTGTGGGATCAAGGATCTCGCCCTCCTCGTTCGCCAGCCACCAGTGTGTGTTGCCGTTTTCGTCCGTTCGTTCGTAGGGTCTATAGCCGTTCTTCCGGCCGTAAAGGTAAAAGAGAGCTTCGGTCGCAACATAGCATTGTCCCTCGACAATATGGCGAAAGACGTCATGCTCCGGCCAAGACACCTCGGCGCTGTACTTCCCCTTCAACAAGTCGACGCTGAGAGCGCTCTGGATCTTTTCTACTACCTTCTTTTCTTCGCCCTTCAGATCCTCGAGCCGTTTAGCTTTCCGTTGCTTGGCTGTTTCGACCCTTCCCATGTCTCCTCCTCCCTAAGTGTCCTAACTGTCCTTTGTTCCGCATCATTCTAACGCGCAGCAGCGAGCCGAGCGAGCGAGTAAGCGGACCAGCCACCATAGCCCAGGGTAGGAGGGGACATTGTCTTTTCTGTTCGTTGTCTTTTCTGTTCGCAGACCCCCGTCGTGATTGCCATTGCCTTTGACACGCGCTCGCGCCTGAAGCAAGAATGAGCGGCATGAGAAACCTGATCTGCGTGGCAGCAATCCTATTCCTCGCCTGTCTGGCCGCAAGCGCCCAGGGGCCGGACGGGCAACCGGCAGCGTCCAACGTACGCGGGGCGGAGTATCCGAAGATTCACCCGGACCTGCGCGTGACCTTCCAAATCAAGGCCCCGTTGGCCCAGAAGGTGGAGGTCATGCCGGGGGGCGGATCCAACGGGCTCGGCAAAGGGCCGTTTGAAATGCAGCGCTCCGCCGACGGCACCTGGAGCGCCACGATCGGGCCCGTGCAGCCGGGATTCCACTATTACTGGCTGCTGGTCGACGGCGTCCAGGCGAATGACCCGTCGAGCGAAACGTATTTCGGATGGGGCCGCCAATCGAGCGGTCTGGAGGTGCCCGACGCGGCGTTGGATTTCTATGAAGCCAGAGACGTCCCGCATGGCGACGTCAGGATCCACTGGTACCGCTCGGCGACGACCGGGCAGATGCGCCGGGTTTACGTTTACACGCCTCCCGGCTACGACTCCAGTCCGACGCTCCGCTATCCGGTACTGTACCTGCAACACGGAGCCGGTGAGAGCGAACGCGGTTGGACCGCGCAGGGGCGCGCCAACTTCATCCTCGACAACCTCATCGCGGTCGGCAAGGCGAAGCCGATGATCGTCGTGATGGAAAACGGTTATGCGGTGAAGTCTGGCACTACGCCGGCCGCCAGTGGCCGCGGCAACGAAGCATTCGGGGACGTGGTGATCAGGGACCTGATCCCGGAAATCGACAAGAGCTACCGCACGCGTCCCGACCGGGCGCACAGGGCCCTTGCTGGGTTATCGATGGGTGGCGGCCAGGCGATGAACATTGGCCTCGGTAACCTGGACAAGTTTGCTTCGATCGGCTCTTTCAGCGGCGCCGGCGCCCGCAATTTCGACCTGAAGACCGTATTCAATGGAGTGTTCGCGGATACCGCGGCCTTCAATAAGCAGGTCGCGCTTCTTTGGATCGGCTGTGCCAATGAAGACAATCTCATGGCCGGAGCGCGGACTCTGCACGAGGCGCTCGAAAAGGCCGGCATTCGCCATGTGTGGTGGGAAGGCCCCGGGCTGCACGAGTGGCAGGTGTGGCGCAAGCACCTGCACGAGTTTGCGCAGCGCGTCTTCCAGGAGTGATGCTCCGCTTCGTGGTGCGGTCGACTTCTGGTGGTTGATATGGGTAAGGTCATTCCGGCGGGCAGGATGCCCGCTGAAAGCGGATAGGACGAGGGTGTCGGAAAAGTCGGAAGACCGAGAACCGGGGCGATCCGTCGCGCTTCGAGCTTTTGCGAGCGAAGCGAGCCTTGGAGTGCGCACACCCTCGGAACATCCGCGCTTCGGAAGGCCCAAATAAACTTCCCGCTTCTCTTGAGGTGGTTCTCCGGTGACGGGATAATAGGAATTGGCCCCAAGAGATCCAAGACGCAGCGGATACGAACTCAAGCGAAAGCTCGAGAGAGGTTTTAAGTCGCTGTCCTAAAGGTTACTTGGGGCCTTTTGTTTTTCGCCACCCTGTTGTCGCGTCAGTTGTTCAAAAGCCACTCCGGCGTGAGATCCCGTTCCTTCGGAATCGCAAAACTCGAATTGCCTGATGCTCTCCCTGTTCGGCTCTGGACGGACTCTTTGCGCGAAGAAAGCTTCATTTGCACCTTGCCCCACGCCGCCTGTCATATCGACCTCGTCGGAACGGGCAGCGACCAGGATATTGACACCTGGCTTCGCTACTACGCCGACGAAGTCGATCGTGAAATCTGGATTCACGAGTGGCCCCTGGACCCTGTTCCCCCTCACGAGGATCCTCCATACGACCGCGACCGGTTCCTTCCGGATTCCAGTTCGGTGTGTTCCTGAGGCGGGCGCCAGACGACCGGTCAGCAGACAGCCAGGGTGCCGGGTCACTTCATCCGGGGGGGCGCAGCCAACTTGCCAGGTCTGCACAAAAGAGGCACACTTGTGCAGATGCGAACGACTCTTAATCTTGACGAAGAACTGCTGAAGAAGGCCCAGGAAATGACGGGTCTGACCGTGAAGACCGAGGTCATCCATGCAGGACTGAGAGCTCTGATTGCCAGGGAAAGTGCTCGACGGTTGGCCGCTTTAGGGGGCAGCGAGAAGAAGGTGAAGGCTCCGAGGAGACGGAGAAAGAAGGAGACAGAATGAACACCGAAAGTCCTTGGGCGGGAAATCTCGTCCGTTCGCGACGTGATCTTCTCAAGGGCGCGGCCATGGCGGGCGCTCTTCCGATTCTCGCTCCCGCGGGAGCCATCCAGGCGATCGCGCCCGGGGCGCGACTCAAGAACACGCAGCTCTCGATGGCTGCCTATTCCATGCGGAAGGCCCTGACGGATGGCTCGATGAACCTGTTTCAGTTCATCGATTTATGCGCCGGGCTGGACCTCGCCGGGACTGAGCTTACTTCGTACTACTTCAAGCCGGGTTTTGACAAAACGTATCTGCACGAGCTCAAGCGGCATGCCTATCGAAGTGGCGTGACGATTAACGGGACCGCCATACGGAACAACTTCTGTCTTCCTCCGGGACCCGAGAAGCAAAAAGAGGTCGACCAGGTCAAACAGTGGATCGACCACGCGGCCGAGCTATCCGCGCCCCACATCCGGATCTTCGCCGGCGAGGTTCCCAAGGGGGCTGCAAAGGACGCCGCGATCGGATGGGTGGCTGATGGGATCAAACAAGTTCTCGAGCACGCTGCGCTCCGAGGAATTTTCCTGGGCCTTGAAAATCACGGGGGTATCACGGCCCGGGTCGCCGATCACCTGGCGATCTGCGACCAGGTGGGCGACCATCCGTGGTTTGGCATCAATCTCGATACGGGCAACTATGAGACGGATGCCTATAAGGAGCTGGCCATGGCCGCGCCCCGGGCCGTCAACGTCCAGATCAAGGTCGAGATCCGCCGGAACGACGGAACCAGGGAGGCGACCGATCTAACAATGATCAGGAAGATCCTCTCAAACGCCGAATACAAAGGGTGGATCGTCCTGGAGTACGAAGGAGACGACCCGCCTGTGACGGCGATTCCCGAATGGATTCGCCGGATCAGGCAGAGCTTCTGCTGAACGCGTGAAAAAAGGTTGGCCGCTTCTCTTGAGTTGCTTCTACGGAGGCGGCACAATTGGAATTGCCCCAAGAGATCCACGAAGCAGCGGATACAATCTCAGGTGAAAGCCTGAAGGAGGTTTTAATCCGCCGTTCTAAAGGTTACTTGGGGCTTTTTGTTTTTGGACCAGGGCACGCTGGGATTTCGGGGAACACAAACTTGATTCCTGGTTCCCTTGCTTAGGGGGACTCCGGAATCTCACTCGACCTTCTGAAGCAACGCGACCCAGTCGCCTGACGGATCCAGAAAGAACGAAATCTTGCCGTTCCGACTGGTGACTTGCCCGCTCGGACGTTTGACCGAGTGCTTCTCTTCGGGATCACTCAGGAGAACAGAGCCGAGCTGATAAATGCCCTCGGGTACCGTGAGCTCCACAGGACCGCCCTCCAGCGAATAGATGAGGTAATGCCGTCCTGGTGCGGCGAGCACGAAGTTCCTCCTGAAGGACTCCCCCTCCACCGTCTCCGGGTTGGCGTTGACGAGCTCGTTGCTCGGCTGCATTTCCCAGAACGGCAATCGCTCGAAGATGCCTGCAAGGAGCCGCAGGTCGGCCGGCGTTCCGCTGTCCTGCATTTCGGGGAGGGGGTCGTTCAAGTCGTAGGTCCCGGCGCTTCCCCACATCGTATAGGCGCCGGCCAATGCCGCAGTCCAGAAAGTAGCGCGCATCGTTTCCGAAGTCTGCCCGTCCCACGAGTGGTCACCTCGCATCTCGTACCCCGGCTCTTCGTTGACCACGGGAATCTTGAACCGCCGGAGCCCGATCAACAGGTCGTTGTGGCGGGCAAACGCGCGAGCGTTCCAGTCCGCGACTATCGGCTCAGCGACGTCGTCCGTGAGCTCAGGCGCCTCTCCCAAAGCTCCCACCTGAGCCTGTCGCAGCATCAGGTCCGCCCAGGTATAGGGCCAGTCGTGCAGCAGGGTGAAGAAGCTGGGATTGGTCGCTTCGTAGGATTCCATCGGGTTGTGGACGGTGACCGGTTGGCCGAAGACCGATAGTTGTCGCAGCAGCTTGCCCATCCGGTTCGCCCACGCGTCGGTTCGCGGGTCATAGCTCGGGTCCTTCCGCTCGGTGTACTTGAGCTCCACCTCGTTAGACAGGACCGGCATGACATTCGCAAAAGCACCAAAACGAGCCATCGCGTAACGCAGGAATGCTTCATCCTGTTCGGGTGTCAGCCGCCGTTGGAAACGATCATCGAAGTAATAGAAATACGGAGAGGCGATTATTTCTGCCCTATGGAGGACCTGAATGAACGCATCAATCTCTTTGAAAGCCTCCGTGTTGTAACTCCACAGATCCCCGCCCTTGTCTCCGTACAGGTCCTTGACGGTCCCCCTTATGCCACCGATCATGAACAGCACCCGGTTAATCCGGTTCTCCCGGAGAAAAGGGATCAGGTCATTCCAGACGTCTGATCCGGCGAACTGACAGGACAATCGAGTGCTGATCAGAAACGGGCGTTGCCCGTCCGCATAGCGGAAATGGAACCCCTCAGCTTTCAACGGGCCGTGCAGGTAAGGTTTTTGGACCGGCACACAGTCAAGCGATCCCGTCTTGCCATTTAGTGCAGAATCACCTGAAACCGTGGTGTATGACCATTGGCCAAGTCGAGTCGGCATGAACCGTAGTTTCCAAGTCCGATCACCGTCATAGAAGCCATCAACGGTGATTTTTTGGCCGCCGGCGTGCGAGAAAGTGGCTTTCAAGGAGACATCCCGAAACGGGTTTTCATGGTGTTGGGGAGACTGAAACGTGAATTCCACCGAATCCCAGAGCTCGACAGCCATTTTAGGGGACTGTCCCCACAAAAGCGGTGCGCACAGAAGCGTCAAGATCAGAAGCGTGCAGATGAGGCAGACGACGAGAATCCTGTAGGACATGGGTGTTCTCTCCTCCTTGGAATACCCGGTCGAAACCGGTCGGTCCGGACGCACCTCAAGCGAGCAAGTCGAACGATCCTTGGACTCCCGGTCCTGCCCGACCGCAAACTGGGGTGATACACCATCCTAACCAAGTGGTTCAAGGAGGGGGAGAGAAGCAGCCATTTTCCGAGGGGCCCGGTCCCGGGAAATTATCCACGTTCCAGTTTGCCGCCGCTCCGGCAAGACGACGGATCTCATTACCATACAACGCATTGTGCGCGCTTGAATCTGGCATATCGCTTGCTAAGAAGCACGGAAGGATCAAGGAGGTACGTGAAATGGAAACGATCTGGTTGTGGGTGATTATCGCGGGCATCGCCGGTCTGGTGATCGGCGCGGCCCTTATGTATGCGTTCTACGTTTCGAAAGTGCAACAGCGGATGCAAGGGTATGCTCGAGTCGCGGACGAGAAGAGTCGGCAACTCGAGGCAACGGGCGACCGCGTGCAGAGTATCGAGAGCGAGTTGCTCAGTCGCGAGGCCGAATTAAAGGAGAGCAGGGATCGCCTCCAGGCAGCCGAGTCCGGTATCGAGGAAGAGCGGGTCAAGGCCCAGGGTCTAAACCAGACGGTCGAGCGTATGGGTGGTCAGGTCCGGGACTACGAAGACAAAATGAGAGCGGCTGAGAGCGAACTGGCGACTGTCGGCAACGAGCGGGCCCAGCAGGAGAAAGAGCTGGAGCGCCTGCGCCAACAGTGGCAGGACGAGCATCGCAAAGTCGAGGCGCTGGACGCCCGCCTGAAAGCCGCGGAGAAAGACCGCCGGGACCTGGAGCTCAAACTCGACCAGGTTGAGAAGAAACGACGAAGCGTGCTCGATACGGTGAAACGTACCCTTTCCGGTGAACGCGAGGAAGAGCCAGTCGAAATGCAGAACAGGAAGTGAGAGAAACCGGGCAGCGGAGCCCCACGGTCGTGCTCGGACTTCCGCTGCCCGGCTCGCGATCAGTTTGAAGTCCAGGGTCGGTTCAGGAGTGACGCCTGGCTATCTCGTAGCGCTTTCTGAGCCAGTCAATCGGGATTTGCAGCGCGGTGAAACTGTACTGGTGCTCGATCTCGTTACGCCACTTCATGATATCTTTCATCGCCTGGGCGACTTCGGACGGTATCCCTCGCTCGGCGGCCAGTCTGTCAATGCGGCTCGGCATCCCTTTGTCCTCGAAAGCGGGGTCGAGGGCGTGAAGCTGTCTACGAACGTCCCTGGCCATTCGGACCACCTCGTCGCACGCGTCAAACAGGTTCACTTCGTCCTGCAGGCCCTGAGGCAGCTTCTGAGGAGGATGATCGCCCGAGTGACAGTAGATGCGCTCGGTTTCAGTCTTCAGAAACTGGCCGTTTTCAAGCCGGAGCAGTTCCTGTTCGGTTCTTTCCACAAGCAGGCTGCGAGCCAGGGCGCCAAGAGGAGTGAGCAGGCTTTCCCCCCTGGTCTGTTCCCCGAAAAGGTGCAGAACTCCGCCCGGCACACTCGCTCTAATCCGACACCAGTCAAGCAGATAGCGGTAGCTGTGAAGGGCGGTGAAGTCGATGATCTTCTCGATCCCCTGATTTCTGACAAGCCGGAGAAGAACTTCGGTTGCCAGGTTTGATCCACTCCAGACATTCCTGATTGACGGATGGTCGTTCAGGTGACAGCTGTAGTCCTGAATCGGTTCGTCCGGGAGCAGCACGCCATAGAGCCCTGAGAGGATCACAGCAGAAGCTGGTCCGGCGGACAGGAGTGGGTGTGCGTCCGACCCAAGCTGACTGTAGAAACTCCCGCGGTAACGCTGTTCGGCGGGAAGATACCGCCCATTTTCCGAGTCGCCGCCCAGATCCGGCCCTTTGACCAGCGTGCGGTTCCGGGACAGATCTGCGATTCGCTTGCCGTCTCTGGTTTTGCCTCCCTTTTTTATCACTTCCAGAACGCGAGCCCGGCCGTCGAGAAGCTCCGCCCCCAGCGAAGCATCCAGGCAAGCTGCAATCGATCGCGACCGATCATACCCGGCGCTGCCTCCGGTCTTCTTGTTATTGGAGCAAATCGTCACGAAGAGAACTTTTCGCTGCTCTGCCATGGCACGTTCCTCCGGTGGTTCTGACTGTCGCTCCGTTTATATAGCAGCAGGAAGGTGCTGACAAGCCTTCAAAGCAAAGCGATTTCGACCCTTCGGCTGCTTGGGGCTCTCCGCAGGGCGCTCGCGAGATCGCGATTGCCGATGGGTCGGCCGGCTAAAAGCCGGCACCACAAACAGGCGGAACGTCTCTAAGCGTCAGGCTAGTGACGCGTTCAGCGGTTCTGGACCTCGGCTCTCAGCAACCGCAGCTTCTCGCGGACTTCAGCGGCGGCCGAGCTTGCCGGCGCTATTTCGAGAAACTTCTCGAACTCGGTGATCGCCTCGTCGTGTTTTTCTTCCAGCGCGAGGGTATTTGCCAGGAGGAGATAGAGATTGCCGTAACGCGGTCGTGCCCGCCGAGCGAGTCGAAGGCTCTCCTCTGCTTCGGTGAACTGACTGAGCCCATAGTGCATTCGGCCGAGCTCATAGTGAACGCGCCAGTCGGTGGAATTCAGCCTGGCCGCGACGTCCAGATATTTCCGCGCCTCATGAAACCGCCGCTGATCGTTCAGGATCAGGCCTGTGCACAGTTGCGCATCATAGGATGACGGGTTGAGCTCAAGCGCCATCCTCAGGGCCTTGAGTGCTTCCTCCCGGTCGTGAAGCTGCAGAAGCGAGATCCCCAATCCGGCGTAGGCAGCGGCGTAGGCGGGGTAAATCCGGACTGCGGCCTGGAACGCACGTCGTCCCTCGTCGTACTGGCGCTTGTCCATGTTCCCCAGTCCTTTCCGGTACTCGGCCTTGGCCTTCGGAGGGGCAGCCAGGTCGTGAACGCTCACGTTTTTCGCGAGCGGGCGCTTCTCGGTCTGTGAGACATGGCGCAAGGCGATTCGGACGGTCTCGGGTCCCATGAAGAAGTCCTCGTAAGAGGTCGACACAAAACCGGAAGCCGAGGCTACGACCTGATATTCGCCGGCCTGCAAGCCTGTGAAGGTAAGCCGTCCTTCATCGTGGGTAAACACGGTTCGCCCCTCCCACAAGGAGGAACCGTGGAGGATTACGGCCGCATACGGAATCGGAGCGCCCGCATCGTCCGTCAAGATCACCTCGAGAGCGAAACTTCGCTCCGCGCTCAATGGGGCAGCGACTCCACCGATGGCCTGCCCCATAAGCAGAGCCGCGACCGCTCCTGCGACACACAGACGATCGATGCGTCGCTTTCGGAGGACTAGGAGCCCGGAACAGAGACTGGTTTTCGTTGAAAATCTTTTCATACTCACCTCGAAGGAAGGGTTGCTCCGGGCAGAGTACGGCCCTCCTTTCCAAATTTCATGTCGAGAACCTGACGTTTTCCTGATGACATCCTGATTTCGTCTGATGCCCGCGCGGAGCTGGGTGCGGGACGTCACATCACCCCCCCGCCTTTTGGTAACATGCAGGGTAACGCTTCAAGTCCCTTTCTGCCGCATGGACCAAAAAGAGAACATTCTTCTCGCCTGCGAGAGGAGCTTCCACATAGGGCGCTGGCTGGTTGAGCCGTCGATCGGACGCCTCCGCGATGGAACACGTGAGGCGAGGTTCGAGCCGAAGGTCATGCAGGTGCTCGTGTTTCTGGGCCGGAGGGCGGGACGAACGGTCAGTCGTGACGATTTGATCGAAGGCGTCTGGAATGGAACCGTTGTCAGCGAAGACGCCATCAATCGGTGTATTTCCCGACTGCGCCGTACTTTCAACGGAGACCCCAGCGTCAGGATCGAGACTCTGCCCAAGATCGGCTATCGCCTGCTTGCCGATGTGAGGGAGACGTCCGACGAAGGACCGGAGGCCCTCGGAGAAGCGGAATCACCTCCTGTGGTTCCTCACGAACGTCACCCGGCAGAGCCCGCACGGTCGAGGATCAGCGGTCTGCGGCGGGTCGGACCCGTGGGAGCAACTGCCTTGGGGCTGGTGCTCCTGGCTGGCGTCCTGGTGGTCGTGTCCAGAAGAACGGCTGAAAGAGCGCCCGAGTTCCGAGTGACGCCGTTCACAAGCCTGCCCGGGCACGAGGGAATGGCGTCGTTCTCACCCGATGGCAGTCATATAGCCTTTTCGTGGCGTCAGCCGGGACAGGACAATTCAGACGTTTACGTCAAAACCGTCGGCAGTGATGACATGCTTCGGCTTACCGACAACCCAGCCCGAGACCAGAGCCCTGCCTGGTCTCCGGACGGGGGCCGGATCGCCTTTGTCCGGTTGAGCAGCGGCGGAACGGCTCAACTGATGGTCGTCTCCTCTCTCGGCGGCAGCGAGAGGCGGATCGTGAGCTATCCGGCGCCGAACGGGAGCGAGCTCTCGTGGAATCCAGCCGGGGAGAGCATCGCCTTCAGCGGTCAGATGCAACCAGGAGAGGAGTCCCGGATTCTGCACGTCTCGGTCGCATCCGGTTCGATCCTGCCGTTGACCAGTCCCCCCGGGTCGTGGATCGGCGATGATTTTCCCTGCTTTTCGCCCGATGGATCGAAGTTGGCCTTCGTCCGCAATCGGGCTCTCGGTGTCTCGGATATCTACGTCCTGGACTTGGGCACCAAGGAGACCTCCCGGCTGACTTTTGACAATCTGAAGGTCCACGGCCTCGCCTGGGAATTGGGTGGAAGGGGAGTGATCTTTTCCTCAAACCGGGGAGGCAGCTTCAGTCTCTGGCGAATCGGGCTGAACGAGGAGAAACCGACACCGCTGCCTTTCGGGGGACGGCATGCGGACGGGGTGGCCGTATCGCAGAAGGGTCATCGACTGGTCTATCAGGAGTGGATGGCCAGCTGCGGGCTGCTACGTTTGGATCTCTCCTCGGCTCGTTCTCTGCCCGGGTTGGATCTGGCCGGTTCCATGCGGTTTGACTGGGACCCGGAATTGTCGCCGGACGGCCGCAGCATGGCTTTTCTGTCCGACAGGTCGGGATCGGCTGAGGTTTGGGTCAGTGACAGGAACGGTGATCATCGGCTTCAGATCACTTCGTTCGGTGGTGCTTACGCCAAAACGGTCAAATGGTCGCCCGATGGTCAACTCCTCGCCCTGACAGCGCCTCCCGCCGGTCACTTCGACATCTTTGTAGCGGACCCAAGCGGAGCGGCCGTCAGACGGCTGACGGCTGACGAGGCCGATGACTACGCTCCGGCCTGGTCCCCGGACGGGCGAAATCTGTACTTCGCCTCTAATCGGTCAGGGAGATGGGAGATCTGGGTCATGTCCCGCGATGGCAAAGACGCTCGTCAAGTGACGCGAAACGGCGGAAAGGCCGCCCTTCCGTCGCTCGACGGGAAGTGGCTCTATTTTGTGAAATCGGACCAGCCCGGAATTTGGCGGCAACCGTTGCCGAGCCAGACCGGGGAAGAGCTCGTCATCCCGGACTTCCAGCCTGTCGATTGGAATAACTGGGAGCTGACTGAGACCGGCATCTTCTTCGTTGCCCGGCCGAATCCCCTGGAAGCCACACTGCAGTTCTACGACCCCGCCACGCGAGAGCGGCGCGAAATCATGCGGCTTCCGAGGCTTCACTATGATTCGGGTATCGATATTTCACCCGACGGCCGGTCTCTTCTGATTTCTTCAGTCGCGAAAAGTGAGAGCGACCTGGTCCTCGTGCAGTATGCCCAATAGAACAGCCTCCCGCTTCCCTTGGGACTCACCCGAGATTGCGCTGCGCGGCGCTCGAGATTAAGCTGTCCCCAAGGAGTAGTCACATGACTTGGAACCGGATAGCTATTCTCGTGTTGGTAATTCCGCTGCTGATAACACCCGTCACGGCGGGCTCGAAAAACTCGGACGTCCTTTACCAGACCAGACGGACGCCGGAGGTCGTCACGGTTGGCGGACCGACGGCCCAGATCTCGGGCTTTACATCCTCGGCGATTCAACTCGCGGTCGATGCCCTGGTGACGCGAGGAGGAGGAACCGTCCGACTCTCGCCCGGGGTTTTCGAAATGACGGGGCCGGTAAGCCTCAAGACCGGCATCGCGCTCGAAGGCGCCGGACCGCAAACCGTCCTGAAAAAATCCGAGGGGTTCAAGACGAGCTTCGTGGTGGATGCGGATTACGGGATGTACAAGGTCACCGTGAAGGACGTCGGCGGGCTTGCCCCCGGCGTCGGAATTCAGTTGTACGACGACAAGCATAACCAGGGTTGGGACGTTACAACTGCCGTTGTGACAGCCGTCGATGGAAACGTCGTTTACCTCGACCACCGGACTCTCAACGATTATCTGGCGCCCGAAAACGGCGTCATTTCGAACGCCTTTTCGCTGGTGCAGGCAGTTGAGGCCGAGGACGTCCGCATCGCCAACCTGACAATCGATGGCAACAAGGCGACGAACGACTACATCAACGGCTGCCGTGGCGGCGGGGTCTACCTCCATAAAGCTCGAAACTGCACAATCGAAGGAGTTCACGTGAAAAACTTCAACGGTGACTCCTTGAGTTGGCAGATCACGGAGGACATCGTTGTTCGAAACTGCGAGGCGTCCGAGGGCAAGGGCCTTGGATTCCATCCGGGGACGGGGTCGATCCGCTCGCGGGTCCTGAGCAATGTCAGCCACGACAACGCCGAGGACGGCTTCTTCCTCTGCTGGCGGGTGCAATACGGAGAGTTTCGGGACAATGTGTCCTACCGGAACGGCCGCTTCGGGATTTCGATCGGCCACCAGGATACGGACAATGTCTTCGAGAACAACAAGGTCTACGAGAATGGCTCGCATGGCGTCTGTTTCAGGCAGGAGACGGAGGAGAACGGCGGGCACCGCAACACCTTCCGGAACAATACGATCGAGAACAACGGGATCCGGGAAGAGGGGGATGCCTACGGCTTTTACGTGGGCGGGCACACCAACGATATCGTGATCGAACAGAACACTATTCGTTCAACCGGGAAGGGAAAACAGCGAGCCGCCGTGTGCCTGGGGCCGAATGCCGAACGAGTGCAGGTGAAAAACAACACGGTCGCCGGCCACGAGGAGCTGGCGAAATCCAGCAAGTAGCCGAATGACGACTGACAACTGACGACTGACAACTGACGACTGACAACTGACGACTGACAACTGACGACTGACAACTGACGACTGACAACTGACGACTACTGCGCGGAATGACTCCGTTTTGGTTGTCAGTTGTGAGCCGTCAGTTGTCAGTCTTGCCTGTCACTTCCCGGAACTTCGCATACACGGTTTCATCGTCAGCAGGGCCATTGAACACAAACGGGAACTGCTGGTTGGTCTTCTGGTTCATGTAACCCCAGGAGACGCCGTTGGCCACGCAGGCCTCGAGTGCAGCGGCGCCTTCGGCCCCTACCTTGTCGTCCTCGTTGCACACGATCGGTTTACCAGATCGTTTGAGCGCGGCGATACGCGCCGGGATTTCCGCAACCGGGGTCGAGTTAAAGTGTGGCATCAGAAAATCAGATGCCTCGGCCACCTGATCGGGAAGCTTGCCGTCTCCATAGCCGCTGGCTGAGAAGAGCAGGCACGGGAACTCCCGTTTGGCGAGCCTCAGGAGCTCGGCCTGGCCTTCGGCAGTCTTGATGATCGGGTGGTCAAAACCCGGGTGATTGAACTCGTTGGCCACCTCGACGAGCACGTTCGAATATCCGCTTGTCTTCACCCAGCGCGCAACGTTCAAGAGTCCGGTCTTGACCGCTTGTTCATCCTGGAGGATCTGGTCCTGACGCTGATAGAAGCATCCGAGGATGATCAGGGCTTGGCTCTCGGCAGCGGCGTCGATCACCCGCTTGACCCGGCTCATGTAGCTGTCCCGCAATGAACCGTCAGGATTGAAGGCCGAATTTCGGGCGCTTTCGTAACCGGGCATGCCTCCCTGCAGGCTGACCGTGAAGGCCCTGACCCCGCTTGCCACGTATAAGGGGATTGCCTGGACGAGCTCGGTCGTGTTGGACTCCGGGTCGAAGTCCGGCTTTCCGGGATCCTCGAAAACCGAATTCACCATCCGGACATTCAGGAGCAGTCCCTCAGCTCGGCTTCCCGGGTATGTGACCTCGCCGTTAATTCTCCACTGCCCCTTCTCGATGACAACACCAGTCCGTCGGATGGAGCCCCCCAGCCGGGTCGCTTCACTGCGATCGGCGCCGCCTGCTTTCTTCAGCCGGGCTATCGCGACCAATTCGACCGGGTCCAGCTGCTCGAAGAGGCGCTTCTGCCTCATGTCAAACGAGCGGCGGGGCGTGCCGTCGGGATTCGACCTCTGGTCGCCGTTGTGAAAGCACCAGCCGGCGGCTCCCCCTTTCCTGGCACCCCAGGCGTCGACGACAAAGTCGTCCGCGGATGGCTCCCAATCTCCGAAAACCCGGCGGAACGGTTCCTGGTAATGAACCGGGATAGTTTTGCCCAGGCGGCTCATCGTTTGGAGGTATTCCTTCGTTTTGGCTTGGGTCTGTTCGGCGGTACCCTGCGTTCGAGGACGGTGAGGAGACAGAAAATCGATCTGGGCCGTGAACAGGTAGCCACGGAGCTCGTCCTCGGTAATATCCCCGGCATGAGACGCGGTGACGAGACGGCCGGCGTCCAGGCGTCGCACGGTCTCCCGCAGCTTTTGCAGGTCTTCGAAGGAAGCGAACCTGGTGTCTTTCAGGTTTCGCTCGTTGGAGAGATCCAGGTACCAATTGCGCGATGATGAAAGCTGAGTTACGAGCGCCCGGACCGCCTTCTCATGGGCTTCCAAAGTCTGGAGCCGGGGTGGGCCGGTCACGCCGTTTCCGCGCGAGAGCGTGACGTCGACGATCATATTGCGTCGCCCGCACTCCTCGATCAGCCATTTCAGGCGCGCCATGCCTTCAGAGTCGACTTCCCCGTTACGATCCACGGCATAGGCCTGCTGCTCGAAGGCCTGCCAATTTGCCCAGACCCGTATCCAGTTGAATCCGGCCGACTGCATGTCGGCGAGGTCCTGCAGGATGAATTCTCTGGGAGCGCCGAGCGCGCCGTAGTAGCTGATCCCGTAAAGGAAGACCGGCTCGCCGCCAAACTCGAAGCGTGTTCCGGCGATTCGAAGGTCGTTCTGCGCCGGGAGGGTGGCGGACAACAGCAGGGCGACGAGGAAGACGAGGCCACAGCGCGCTGGTAGTGCGGTTTTGAACATCGAGGGCATTATCACGCAAAGGGCGCTAAACACGCAAAGGAACGCAAGACGTTCCTCTCTTTTGCGTTTCTTTTGCGTCTCTTGCGCCTCTTGCGTGAATCCTTTGCGTCTCTTGCTCTCTTTAGCGCCTTGGCTAGTCGTCGTCCCGCGGGCGGTCCTCGGCCGGGCCGCCCTTCTGATCGAGGTTACGCGCGGTATTGATCAGACCAACGTGAGAGAAAGCCTGCGGGAAGTTGCCGAGCATCCGCTTCTGTTCGGGGTCGTATTCCTCGGCCAGGAGCCCGAGGTCGTTTCGGCAGTCAAGCAGTCGCTCGAAGATCTCCTCGGCTTCCTGGAGGCGACCCTGCAGCGCCAGGTTATCGGCGAGCCAGAAAGTGCAGAGAAGAAACGCCCCTTCACCGCCCGGAAGCCCGTCCACTCCCTCAGCAGTCGGGTACCGTTGTAGGAAATGGTCGCGCAGGAGCCGGCGTTGGATGAAATCCACGGTTCCTTTCATGGCCGGGTCGTCCGCGCGGATAAAACCGACTTCGGGAAGCATGAGCAGGCTGGCGTCCGGCTCCTTGGAACCGTAATACCAGACAAACGAGTTCAGCTCCTGATTAAAACCCTCGCGCCAGATCTGCTCCCGGATCTCATCCCTCAAGAGTCGCCATCGTTCGACCGGACCGGAAAGTCCGTAGTGCGTGACCGCTTTCACGGCCCGATCCATCGCGACCCACGCCATGACTTTCGAGTGGGTGAAATGCCGCCGGGGGCCGCGGACCTCCCACAGGCCTTCGTCCGGCTTATCCCAGTCGGTCTCGAGAAAGCGGACCAGCGCGCGCTGCAGGTTCCAGGCCTCCTTGCTCGGCGGAACGCCCAGGCGGCGGGCGAGATGAAGCGTGTCCATCGTCTCCCCATAGACATCCAGCTGGTGTTGCCGATAGGCCGCATTTCCCGTTCGGACGGGCTTTGATCCTTCATATCCGGGAAGCCAGTCCAGCTCCGTTTCCATGAGCCGTCTCTCGCCCGACAACCCGTACATGATGTTCACTTCAGACGGGGTACCGGCCACGGCGTTCAGAAGCCACTCGCGCCATGCCTTGGCTTCTTCCAGGTAGCCTCCGACCATCAGCGCATACAGGGTAAAGGTGGAATCGCGGAGCCAGCAGTAGCGATAGTCCCAATTGCGAACACCGCCAAGGTGTTCGGGGAGCGAGGTGGTCGGCGCCGCGACGATTCCGCCGGTCGGTTGGTAGATCAGGCCTTTGAGGGTGATCAAGGACCGGACAACCGCGTCCTTCCAGCGACCAGTGTACTTGCAGGGACCGGACCAGTCACGCCACCACTGCTCGGTGGTGGCGAGCTCTTTTTCGGGGTCCTGGCGGCTGGGTGCCTGTCTGTGCGTAGGGATCCAAGTGAGAGTGAAGGGAACTCGTTCGCCTTCTTTCACCTCGAATTCAGAAACCGTTCTCAAATCCTTCCCGCGCAGTTCAACAGGTGTCCAGACGAAGACGGTGTCTGGGCCTGCCGTCCCCCGTATCCCCCCATCAATTCGCCGCACCCAGGGAACGACCGAGCCGTAGTCGAACCGGAGGATGAGCTGCGCCTTCATCCGGACGGTCCCGCGCAGGCCGACCACGATTCTGACCACGTCCGGATCCGTTCCCCTGATCGGCATGAAATCGATGAGCTTGATGCTCCCCGATGCGACTCGGAACTCGGTCTCCAGAATCAGGGTGTCGGGCCGGTAGCGGCGCTGGACTTCCACGTGCTCGTCGACGGGGCAGATCTGCCAGTGGCCGTTCTCGCAGGTACCAAGCAGGGCGGCGAAGCAAGCCGGAGAATCAAATCGGGGCAGGCAGAGCCAGTCGATGGAACCGTTCTTGGCGACCAGGGCGGCGCTCTGGCAATCACCGATAAGGCCGTAGTCTTCGATGGGGGTGGACATGCGAGCGCACCTGGACCGCCTGGCGGCCAGCTAACCAGCTGACCAGCTGACCGGCTGACGGCTAACCGGCTGACCGGCTGACCGGCTGACCGGCTAACTATCTGTGAACAATGTCGATAATTCGACCATAGGATTCTTTGTCCATTTTGTCCACAGTGTCCACTTTGTCCACGGTTCCAAGCGTTCAGCCGGTCAGCCTGTCAGCTGGTCAGCCGATCAAGCGTTCCGGCGGATGAGCATCAGGCTCATGTCGTCCGCAAGCTGGCTCTGCCTGCGGAATCGAGCCAGATCCTCCACGCAGGCAGTCACCAATGCTTCGGTGCTGCCCGACGCGTTCCGTTGAAGAAACTGCAGAAGGTGGCTTTCTCCGTATTCCAGCCCTTCGGGATTCCGGCACTCGGACAGCCCGTCACTGTACAGGAACAGCGAATCGCCGACGTCCAGTTGCAGGCAGATGCTGGAATACGCGGAATCGCAGAAAACGCCGAGCGGCAGGCCGGTGGAATCGAAAGCGGTGACCTCCCCCGATTTGCGGAGGACATAAGGCGCGCAATGACCGGCATTGCTGAGCTCAATGGTCCCTCCGGGACCTGCCTTCCCGCAGATCAGGGTCGCGTACTGCGATGTCATCGTGCTCTCGCAGAAGATGCCGTTGGCCCGTTTGATTGCGCTTGCCACACCCGGGCCGTCCGGGAGCATCGTGCGAAACAGACCGTGGAGGTTCGCAACGAGCATCGAGGCTGCCACTCCCTTGCCCGACACGTCACCCAACAGGAAGTAGAGATCAGGGCCCCGTGCGATCACGTCGCAATAATCGCCGCTGGCGAAACTGAGGGGCTGATAGTGGTACACCGCCCTCCAGCCATTGGAAACCGTCGTCGCGGGAGGCAGGAGGGTACGCTGAACCTGGGCCGCCAGCTCGAGATCGCTTTGAAGTCGCTGCCGCTCGATGGTGGTCAAGTGGTCCAGGCATCTGCAGACCAGCGGGTCTGCAAGCAGCCGATCATTCTCGATCGGCTCGTGACAGACATCGCACAGTCCGAAACTCCCGACGTCGAGGCGTTCGAGGGCGGAGTCGACAGCGTTCAGCAGGCTGAGCAGGCTTTGGTCACCGGAATGGTGAACCGCGACGGCCAGTTTCTGCTTCCGGTTCTGCAACTCCTCACGAAAGAGCTGAGAGGGGACATCCATAAATTGCTCCGGCCGAGTTTTTACGAATAGACGCCAGCGAGCGGCGCCAAGTTTCGGGGACTATAGAATAATAGGACGTATAGGACCAATAGGACATATAGGACTAAGGAAAAGGGACCAATAGGACATATAGGACCAAGGAAAACACGCTGGGCCTTTTCCTATATGTCCTATTGGTCCTATACGTCCTATTATCCTATAGTCCCTGGGACCACCCCGGCACTATGAGAACTGCAGGTTGCGTTCGAAATCGGACGCGCTCGTGGCCGCGGCCTTTGCCGTTTCCAAGTCGAGCACGCCGGCTCTGTAAAGGGCGGTCAGATGTTGGTCGAACGTCTGCATGCCGTGCGGGTCCCGGCCGTTCGCGATATGCTCCCTGATCGCCCCGGTTTTTTCGGGATTCTCGATGCAGTCCTGGATGCTCAGCGTGGTCCGCATGACCTCGATCACCGCGATGCGGCCGGTCTTGTCGCAGCGCCTCAGCAACCGTTGCGAGATCACGGCCTTGAGAGTCTCGGCCATCCTGAGCCGGATCGTCTTCTGCTCGCTCAGGTCAAAGACGCCAACCGCCCTCTGGATGGTTTTCGGAGCATCCATGGTGTGCAGGGTGGATAACACCAGGTGTCCGGTCTCGGCGGCCTTCAACGCGATGTCGATCGTCTCCCGGTCGCGCATCTCGCCCACCAGGATGATGTCCGGGTCCTGCCGCAGCGCGGCTCGGAGTGCCTTGGCGAAGCTTTCCGTATCCGACCCGACCTCCCGCTGGATCACCGATGCCTTCACCTCTGTGTGGAGGTATTCGATCGGGTCTTCGATCGTGACGATCTTGCATTGCCGGGTCTGGTTGATCTCCTTGACCATTGCGGCGAGGGTCGTGGACTTCCCGCTGCCGGTGATGCCGGTGACGAGGACGAGGCCGCGCTCTTCATGAGCAATTTCACGAATGACGGGCGGCAGGCAAAGGTCGTCGATCGAGGGACTGTCGAAAGGAATGCGCCGGAGGACCAGGGAGAAGCTGCCCCTTTGCCGGCATATGTTCACGCGGAAGCGGGAGACGCCTGGCAGAGAGTACGAGCAGTCGATGTCCATCAGGGTGCGCATGCTCGTTTCCAGATCGGTCCGTAAGAAGGTATTCGAGGTGGTGATGACGTGGCGGACAATTGATTCGGCCTCGGCGCCTTTTAGCGGTGGCAGGGCAGGGATTGAGACCACTTGCCCGTGGATTCGATATCGCCACGGGACTCCGGTGCACAGATGAATGTCGGAGGCGCCTACTTCCTTGGCCTTGACCAGCACTTTGTCGAATAACGCTACCACCGGATCCATACGCTACCTCTGTGGTCCGCTGCGGAACCGAGACCGGCGTAATCTGCCGGCTCCTCCTCAGGCTTGGAGGCGGACCGTGAAATTGCAGGATTTCCCCCCGCGAAGCACCGAGTCGGTCAGTTCCACGATCGCCCGTTTCCCAGTCTGGCGCTCGAAGATCTGTCGCACATATCCGACCGAGCAGTGGCAGTATGTCGGAGAAATGTTCTTTGGGGCATCCTCGAGGATCGGGCACAGGCAGAAGCCGTCGGCCACCTTTAGACCCCGGGGATTGGAGATGTACCTGAAATAGACGACCGTCTGACCGTCGACCTGTTGGACAGCGTCGGGTCCGAACCGCTTCTTCATCGCCTCCATGAACTTGTCCACCTGTTCAGGAGTGGGCGCTCCCCCCGCCGCCCCGTAAGCCCCTGTGAAACAGGCAGTTCCGCAGTCTTCCATGAGCTTTTCCCGGGTGGCTTTGTCCAGGTTCTGATCAAGCTGGTTTATCAGCCGGCGGATCACTTTTTGTCCCTGTTCAACTCGTTTGTCCAGGGGGGTGGTGGGCGGGACGGGTTCAGCGGGCTTGTCCTGTGCGTTTGCCGTCTCATCCGTGATCGAGAGCAGTGCAGAGGCGCAACACAGATGACCGGATCTTCTGAGGAACTCTTTGCGGTTCATGGCGGTCCTCCGGCGCTAAGTTTGACGCCGGGCACCGTCCGGATGCAACCGGTTTTCTCTGGGGGAGGGAAGACCGTCTTCGAGAAAGCGCCGAAACGACGGCAAGGAAGGCAAGGACCACAAGGACCACAACGACAAGCGCCAGTCTAGTTCGCCCCGTCCTTATCGGTCCTTGCTGTCCTTGCTGTCCGGCGTCGTCTCTCCAGTGAGCGCCGAAATTAATTTTGGACCCACCAACCAGGCGAGCTGGCCGGCGCCCAACTGGGCATCGCGCCAGCGGTCGATTCCGAGGTCGACACGGGCCATGCAGGCGGTCGGGAACCTGGCCCGCGCGCCGGTAAGGGCGGCAAGGGTTTCGGACATGGCGGGCTCGTGGCCCACGATGAGCAGCGTTTCTGTGGAGTCCGGCTCCTTCCGGATCTCGTTCAGGATGTCCGCGGGATGCGCCTCGTACAAGGAGTCCGTGATCCTCCGGCTGCTCTTCCAGCCGCCTGCCTGGGATGCGAGCTCCAGCGTGTCGACTGCCCGTCTGGCAGAGGAACAAATGGCGGCATCGGGAATCTGGGAGATTCCGGCCAGGTAGAGTCCCATCACCTTGGCTGCCTTTTTCCCGCGTCCAGCCAGTGCTCTTTCGCTGTCGTGGCCAACCTCGCCGTCCCAATCAGACTTCGCGTGGCGGAACAGAATGAGGGATTTCATAAGCGCTGATGAAAGTAGTATAAGAGTCTCTTCTTCATGGAACCAGTAGAACAGTTTAAGGTTCTCGGGATAGCCCTGGTCCTGGGCCTGCTGGTCGGCCTTCAGCGGGAGGTTTCACAAAACCGCCCGGCCGGTTTCCGCACGTTTCCCCTGATAACCGTCTTCGGCGCGCTCTGCTCTCTGCTAGGCCTGCAATTCGGGCCCTGGATTCCCGCTCTCGGTTTCGCAGGCATCCTGACGCTGATTGTGCTGGTCAACGTGATCGCTATGCGGAGCAACAACGCGGACACGGGCGTAACCAGCGAGGTGGCGGTGCTGCTGATGTACGCCGTGGGCGCCTACCTCCCGGTCGGTCCGCCGGAGGTGGCCGTCGTCATTGGCGGCGCCGTCGCGATTCTCCTTCACCTCAAACCGGAATTGCATTCGCTCGCTTCCCGCCTTGAACGGACCGATCTGAAGGCGATCATGCAGTTCGTGCTCGTCTCGTTTGTGATCCTCCCGCTGGTGCCGAACCGGGCTTTCGGGCCGTTCAACGTCCTCAACCCGTTTGTCGCGTGGCTAATGGTGGTCCTGATCGTCGGGATCAGCCTCACTGCGTATCTGACGTACAAGTTGCTCGGCTCCAGGGCAGGCATCCTGGCCGGCGGAATCCTCGGCGGATTCGTATCGAGCACGGCGACCACGGTCAGCTATGCCCGGGTGGCGCGGGCCGCCGGAGATGCCTTGGCCGCTGCAGGCCTCGTGATCGTCCTCGCATCGACGATCGCGTCTGTGCGAGTGCTCGTACTGATCGCCTTCGTCGACTCGCTCCTTTTCAAGACGCTGGCTTTGCCAATCGCCGTGATGTTTCTTTTCCCGGCGGTATTCTGCGTTCTGGAGTGGCGCCGGGTCAGAAGCAGCTCCATCGCGGGACCTTCGCAGCGGAACCCGACCGAGCTGCGAACCGCCTTCATGTTTGCCCTGGCTTACTCGGTCGTTCTCCTGGTCGTATCTGCGGCCAAGGACTATGCGGGCCAGGGCGGTCTCTACGCGGTTTCCGCAATCACCGGACTGACCGATTTGGATGCGATCAGCCTCTCGATGGCTCAGCTTGCTGCATCAGGAAGACTCGGCGAGCGGGTGGCTGCGGAACTCATAATCGTGGCCGTCATTTCCAATACCCTGGTGAAGGCCGCCCTGGCCGGCGTACTCGGCGGGCGCGCCCTGGGCCGCCGCATCCTTCTCCCGCTCCTCATCCCTGTGCTTGTCGGCTTCGCGGCTCTCCTTTTCCTGTTGTAGTCTGGAGTGATGGCGGTTTACGGCAGGCGCCGATTATAATGATTCTCCTTTTTTTCAATCACGGGTGGGATATAGCCGATGAAGAAAGCCAAGATCCGGAATCCGCTCATCATCTTCTGCACGCTGGCGTTCCTTCTGTTCGTCCTGTTCAATGCGCTTCGCGATAAGCTGGAGCACGTCGAAATCAGTCAGGTGGCCGCCTGGTGGATAGGGCCGTTTGCCCTCCTGCTGCTGTGCATCGCGGTCGTCCCGTTCATAAACCGCCATTGGTGGGAGCACTACTATCCTTTCGTAGCTTTTGGCCTGGGGATTCTCGTGGTCGGATACTACCTGGGTGTCCTCGACAACGGGCCTCGCCTTTTCCTGACGTTTTATGAATACATCAGCTTCATCACGCTGATCGGTTCACTGTTCGTGGTTGCGGGCGGGATACACTTTCGATTAGCCGGCAAGGAAACGCCGTTCGAGAACACGCGGCTGCTTGCGATTGCAGCCATCGCTTCCAACGTGCTCGGGACCACAGGCGCCTCCATGCTCGCCATTCGTCCTTACATGCGCCTGAATCGCTATCGGATCCGGCCCTACCATATCGTTTTCTTCATTTTCATAGTGAGCAATATGGGGGGAGCGCTCACGCCGATCGGCGATCCCCCGTTGTTTCTCGGTTATCTGAAGGGCATTCCCTTTTTCTGGATCTTCTCCAGGGCTCTCGTCCCATGGGCGGTCGCCGTCGGCCTGATCCTGCTGGTATTCTTTGTCATTGACACAGTAGCGTTCCGAAAAGTCCAGGCGGAGCTGAAGTCGGAAGCGCGGGAACCGGACGTAGCCGAGGTTTCCGGTCTCCACAACGTGGGCTTCCTGCTGGTGATCCTGGTTGGCGTCTTCATCGAAAAGCCGCTGATGCTGAGGGAAGTGATCATGGCATCAGCTGCCTTCGCATCCTACTTCACGACCACGAAGGAAATTCATCACAAAAACGACTTCAATTTTGTGCCGATCAAAGAAGTGGCCATCCTGTTTGCGGGGATTTTCGCGACAATGATCCCTGCGCTCGATTGGCTGGAGCTGAACGCAAAGGCGCTCGGGCTGACGAGCCCAGGGCACTATTTCTGGGCGACCGGGGCTTTGTCGAGCTTTCTCGATAACGCTCCCACGTATCTGAATTTTCTGAGCGCGACGTTCGGGCTGCACGGGGCGAGCCTGGAGAACGTGGACCACGTCCACATGATCCTGGGAAACAACATCGCAGCGAGCGGCCAGGTTCTGCTGCAACCCGACGCGCTTCCCATCACCGCGCAGTCGTGGAGGTACGTGCTGGCTGTGTCTCTCGGTGCCGTGTTTTTCGGGGCGTGCACCTACATCGGGAACGGGCCGAACTTCATGGTCAAGTCGATCGCCGAACAGGCGCGTGTGAAATGCCCGTCGTTCTTCGGCTACATCGTCAAGTACACGATCCCGGTGCTCCTGCCGATCTTCGCGCTCACCTGGTTCCTGTTCTTTCGGTAGGGGAAACACGGATGAACACGGTCGAACACAGACCACGAGCAATCTCGTGGTCCTGTGTTCGACTTTACGCTTCTGAGGTTCGCGATCGGCCTCTCTGGCGCCAGTACTCGATTACGGCGGGTATGACCGACAAGAGGATGATCGCTCCGATGACCAGTGTGAAGTTCCTGCGGACGATCGGCAGGTTTCCAAAGAAGTATCCGCCGGTGACGAATATTGCGACCCAGACGAGCCCGCCGACGATGTTGTAGGACACAAAATAGAGGTAGCTCATACGTCCGATTCCCGCCACGAACGGGGCGAATGTCCGGATGATGGGGATGAATCGAGCAATGATGATGGTTTTACCGCCGTGCCGTTCGTAGAACTCGTGGGTCCGCATCAGGTGTTTCCGGTTCAGGAACCGGGATCTTTCACTGTGAAAGACTCTCGGTCCTATGACCTGCCCGGCCCAGTAGTTCACGGTGTCCCCCAGGATTGCCGCTGCGGCGAGCAGAATCAGGCAAGAGGCCAGGTCGATCGATCCGCGAGCTGCGAAGGCCCCTACAGCAAAGAGCAGAGAGTCCCCGGGAAGAAACGGCGTGACGACCAGCCCGGTTTCGCAGAACACGATCAGGAAGAGGATCAAGTAAACCCAGACACCATAGCCGGAAATGAGGACGTCGAGATGGGTGTCAATGTGGAGGATGAAATCGACCAGGTATTGAAGGACTTCCATGGGCTTCACAAGCTATCACAGGCGATGTTTTCCGCCAAACCCCCGGTCGGTAGGAGAATTCCTACGCCAGAAAGAGCGGCTGCCCTATATTCGCGGTGAGGAATTTTGCGAGATTATTCGACAAGAAGTCGAAACAGCGCGAGAAGTCCCATTCCCGGCCTCTGTTTTGAGTTGGAGAGGCGGTTGGAGGCGGCCTTAGCGGGGGCGTAACCCTTCTCCACGTTGTGCGGGTGAGATAATGTCAGGACTTGCAACAATGGATCAGGTCTGGGGAATTTTGCTGCCTGGGGATCGCCCGGCGGGCAAGACTCCGTATCGCCGGCTGCGCGGAGGCCCGGATCAGGACAGCAGCCTGGCTGGCATGCGGGAGGCGGTCTCCCGGATGGGCAACCTCTGTGACGCCAAACGACTTCTTGTGGTTCTTCGGGCCGGTCAGCGGGCGATCTTGAACGGTTGGGAAGAGGGATCTCTGCCCGGTCGGGTGGTTGAACAACCGGCTGATCGGGGCACCGCACCCGAGGTTTTCCTGGCCGCGTCCTATATCAGGGCTGAAGATCCGGACGGCATCCTGGTGACTGTCCCGTCCGACAGCCTCCCGATTCGGCCTCATGCCTTTCAGTTGCATCTGCAGGAAGCTGTGGCGAGCCTCCGCACCTATCCGGATAGCTTGGTTCTGCTTGCAGTTTCGGCCACGCGGCCGGATTCAGATCTCGGCTGGATTGAAGCCGGTGACCACGACGAGAAGTCTACAAACGGGATGCTCCGGCCGGTTCAACGCTTCTACGATCGAGCCACCCGAGCCGAAGCCGAGCGATTCTTCCGCCGGGGATTCCTTGCCGACACCCGGGTTATGGTCTCGCGGGTCAGCACTCTCTGGAATTTAGGGCTTGAACTGTTCCCTCTGATGATGAGCCGGTTCGAGGAGTTGACCGACTTGCTCCGGCTCGTTTTTGACAGAACGGTGAGTCCCGAGATCGAGCTTTTGGCGCTAAGAGACGTCTACCGCGGCTTGGAATCTTTGAATTTCGGCAGGAGGATCCTGAATCAGGCGCTCGACAGGCTCAGGGTGCTGCCGATCAGAACCACGGGAACTGATTGGGGGCATGTTGCGGTTGAGGAATCCAGCTCGGATTCGATTCCGGCGCGGCCGCTAGCCGTCTAGTCCTGCCAGCTTTCCTTCCACCTTTTTGCAATCGTCTTCGGCAAAAACAAAATGCTTCAAAGCAGAATTGAAACGTGTGCTACGATGAAAACGATGTAGGAGGTTTTCTCACTTAGTGACCCTTCTTAAAAGGTTGGCCGACACATGATCAAGATTCTAGTCGCTGATGACCATGCTGTAGTCCGTGAGGGTTTGAAGCGAATTATCGCTGAGACTCCTGATCTGGTAGTGGCCGGAGAGGCAAGTAACGGCCAGGAAGTGCTCGACAAGGTGCTCAACGGCGCCTGGGACGTGGTTCTGCTCGATATCTCCATGCCCGGTCGAGGAGGATTGGACGTCCTTCGCCAGTTGAAAGGGGAGAGACCGAAGCTTCCGGTTCTCGTGCTCAGCATGCATTCCGAAGATCAGTATGCGGTGCGCGTATTAAAAGCAGGTGCGGCAGGATATTTGACCAAGGACAGTGCCCCGGAGCAGTTGGTTAACGCCATCCGGCGGGTTATCCGCGGCCGGAAGTATATCAGTCCGTCAGTGGCCGAGAAGCTCGCCTTCGACCTCGAGATCGATTTTAAAGAGAGCCTGCACGAGAACCTGTCGGATCGCGAGTACCAGGTGTTGTGCATGATCGCCTCCGGCAAGACCGTGACCGAAATTGCCGAAAGACTGGCTCTCAGCGTCAAGACCATCAGCACTTATCGGACCCGCATTCTGGAAAAGATGAAGATGACGAATAACGCGGAGCTGATCCGCTACGCCATCAAACAGGGACTGGTCGAATAGCGAGGCCCCAGCGCCGCGAATCGGGCGCCCTTCTGACCAAGCGGACAGCGAAACTCGGACAATGCACTTGGCGGCCTGCCTGACCCGGGTTACCACCAGGTCGACGGGTCTCTTCCAGCCAGCCTCTTTTTCAAGGAGGCTTCCAAGCGGGCCCTCCCTCCTACACGTGCTGTAGGAGGATTACTGGCATCAATACTCGCCGATTCTGACAAAAAATTAGTCCGGTGGCTTATGTTATTGCCTTCGCCAATCCCCGACACTATTTGCCGTGGACGCGCATTACAGGCTGACCTTCGGACCGGAACCCAGGGCTTTTTATCCGGGTAATTCTCGAACCCTCATTCAGTCGCGTTCCATTTCTCCCGCCGCCTAGGCGGATCTTCATTAACAGTTTGTACCGTGGAGGATCCCCCATGATCAACAGTGCCAGTATTACGGAGCGGAAGAGATGGTCGATGATCCTTTCCGGCGGAGAGGGAGAAAGACTCCGAGCATTGACGGAACGGTGGCTGGGCCAACACCGGCCGAAACAGTACTGCACGTTCGTCGGATCCCGCACGATGCTGGAACATACTCTCGATCGCGCCGTCCAGCTTGTCGGTGAGGAGCGCGTGCTTACCGTCATCGGTCGCGGTCATCAGAGCTTTGTCGACCTCGAGGTGATGCCGGGCAGAGTCATCGAGCAGCCGCTCAACCTCGATACGGGCGTGGGAATCCTGCTTGGCGCCAGCTACATAGCTGCAAAGGATCCGAACGCCACGGTGATTATCTTTCCGTCCGACCATTTCATCTCTCCCACAGAGCGTTTTCTCGAGCAGGCGAGCCGGGCGGCGGTGCTGGCCGAACGGATGCCTGACCGACTCATACTCCTGGGTGCGCAGCCCGACCGGCCGGAACCCGAATTCGGCTGGATCGAACCTGGATTGACCGATGTTGGTTGGAGCTGGAGCTCCAGGCAGGCCCCGCTCCAGGTTCTCAGTTTTCGAGAAAAACCAAGCGATGACGAGGCACGCGATTTCTTTGCGCGCGGCTTCCTTTGGAACACGATGATCATGGCGGTGAAACTGCCGACTCTGCTGGCATTGAGCCAGAAACACCTGCCCCAGGTCTGCGGGCGCTTTGAGGGATTGAAGAACGTCTGGGCAGAGGCGGAGGCGGGCGAGCCGCTCGAACAGGCTGAGGCAGAGGCCTTGGCATTGCTCCAGGCCTTTAAGGGACTCCATCGAGCGAACTTCTCCAGGGAAGTTCTGCAGCACGCAGCCGATCGCACTCTGGTTTTCCCGCTTCAGGGCGTGGAGTGGAGCGACTGGGGTCGTCCGGAGAGGATCGAAGAGACGCTCGCGCGTCTTTCGAAACGCCCCGCAATCCCGCGCGAGTTCCTACGAGTGGGATAGCGTAGGACAAACACCGATCGTTTGTCCCCCCCGACATCCGACACAAGAAAGAGCCAAGTGCCGATGGTTGGGATGTCGACGGATTCCCTATGATGCAGCGGAAGAGTGATTGAGGCGCCTGAATCAAACGGGCAGAGATAGTAGAGAAACAGCGGGCCAAGAGGAGGATATAACGTGGATTCGAACGTGGTCTATTCAGTAAAGAGTGATTCCGTGAGATCAGGACGCCTTGTCAGCGACGGGTTGTATCCGCCGTCCAAGAAATCCGACTCGGCTGTTAGAAACCTGGCTCTTGCCATCCTGCTGCAAGCCTTCCGAGACGTCATCGCTCCCAAGAAGACGTCCAACAAGGAATGGGCCATCTGGCGGAAAGACGCGATGGAGTGGTTTTTCGCCGATGACAACTGCCCGGGCAGCTTCGTCTGGGTCTGTGACATCCTCGGCATGACGTCCAGCGAGTTGAGGAATTGGCTGCACACCTACAAGCGCAGCGGACGAACCGTTAAGAAAGAAATGGTGAAGCGCCTGATCCGCTTCCAGATCCCGCACTAATCGAGTGCGGAATGCGGATTGCGGAAATGAACACCGAACGCAGTCCGCAATCCGCAATCCGAGTGGGTCCGACTTCCCAGTCGGACCTGGTCCCACTGGGAAGTCGGACCCACTCCCGATCCTCCAACCATTAGCCCCTTGCCCCCCGCGTCTACTGTTCCAGGACGAACTTCGCAACTTGTTCGAGCTCGTCCCTGCTGAGCTCCTGCGGCGGCATCGTCGGGAAGTCGGGACGCTTTCGTCCAGGCTTGGCGATCCATTGCATCAACGCGCCCGGATTAGCGGCGTACAGTGAAATCACCTCTCGGAGGGGCGGGCCCACCAGCTTCTTGTCGAAGCTGTGGCAGCTGGCGCAGCGCTGGCTGAAGATTTTGGCTCCCGGGCTCAAAGTTCCCCCGCCCAGTCCTCCGGGCATCACCATGTAGTTTTGCGCTTTGAGGACCTCCGCCTGGTACAGTCTGGTCTTCTGCTCGACGAGTTGCCTGTGCGGAGTGATGGCTGTCTCCCTCACATCGTGCCGCGCCCATGCCATGAATCCGACGGTCAGCGCCAGGGTCGTGACCACCGGCCACAGGCGCCGCCCCGGCTTTTCATCCCGGATCTCAAGCCAGAGCAGCCGGACGGCGAAGGCGGCCAGTCCCAGGACGATCACAAGGAGACCGACCAGCGAGCCGGAAATGACATGTGCCGGCAGAGTCAGGAACACCAACAGGCCGATGGCAAACTGCGCCACTGTCGCCGCCAGCGTCACCTCATAGCAGCGACGGACTGCTGTTTCCCGGGTGACGCCTTCGACGGCGAGGGTCCGGTAACGTTTCTCGTTGCCGAGGTAGAGAACCAGGAATAACCCCGTCAGGGCCAGGCTGGCGCTGACAAAATGGAGATAGCGGGGGAGGACGTTGGCGAGGAACAAGGCGTCGAAAAACGACGTGACCGAGCCCCAGGCTTCCGGGTACAGCATCAGGTTGATGTTTGTGAGGAAAATCAGGGGAATCGAAAGGAAGAGCAGGTTGGCAACGAGTGCCAGCCCGATGTGAAGAGCCTTGTTGTCGCCAAGCCGATCCCAGGAGTACTTGTGCGCATAGCTGAACAAAAACGCAAGGATAACCAGGGGGATCACCATCATCCAGGCATGGCCTGTCAGCGTGTTCGCCGCGTAGAACTGCACCGTGTACAGGACGCTGATCGTCAGCAGCGGCGCCACTCCCAGGACAACCGCCATGGACTTGTTAACCGTGATTGTCTGGGCTATCGCTTGACTGATCCTGTCCCAGCCCCGTTTCCGCAGGCCGATAATTTCGGTCACGAGCACGAACAGAGAGCCACCCACCACAAGATTCACGAAGAAGATATGGAGGATGAACGAGACCCAAAGCAGAACCACCAGCAGCCAGAAGGGCGCCGGAAGCGGCAAAGGGATGTCTTTCGGGACAATCGGATCCATCGAAGTCACTTCCTCTTGTGGAAAGGGCTGTCAACGACGTCATGAGACGTCTGCAGGTTGACCAGGTAAGCGGCCAGGGCGGTTCGTTCCTGGGGGTTGCCCGGAAACGGGGGCATGTAAGGCCGCGCCCCGTGGATGTTCTTAATGTAGGCGTCGATCACCGGTTCCTGCCACGCCTGCCCGGGGTAAAGCCTCGCCAGGTTCCCGCTGATGGAGTTGAGGCCATTGACCGTGTGGCACCGACTGCAGGCGATCATGAAGACATCACGGCCCGCTTGGATCTTGTTGCCGGTGCCCACGCTTCGCTCTGACGACCAGGAGGCGTTTGCGAGCAGTCCGGTCTTCACCAGGTAGGCCGACTCATTGACTCGAACCCCATTGGAATACATGTAGTAGGCGAGTACGTACGGTTTTCGAATGAACTGTCGAGTGCGCTCGAACTGGGCCAGGAGCAGAGCGAGGCAGACAAACGGGACGATCCATGTGACCGCGACGGCCCGCGACGGTTGGAGCACTCCCCACAAGCTCACCGCCACGACAGCGACAGCGGCGAGCAGGGCAATTTTCAGAAGCATCGCATATTGAGCAGCCCAGGCGATCGTTCCGAACGCCACGGGCATGCTGGCCATCATTTCCGTTGGAATCACCGCGTAGTAGAGCAGAGAGGCAATTGAAAGGGGCAGGCTCCAGAACAATGTCCATCCCGAGAACCAGCGGATGGCCTGGGTGCGCAGCCGTTTGTCGTCTCGGGTGAAGATCAGTGCGAGCACAAGGGCCAGCGAACCGGCCAGCGCCAATGCGACTGTTGTGCGAAACAGAAGCTGTGGGACATACACCGGGTTCAGAAAACCGGCCAGGAGGCTCTTCTGCTGCGACCAGTTTCCCGTGTCCATCATGAAACCGAGGATGGCGGTTATGATCGCCATGGTCAGCCACGACATCAGGCCGAGGGCCATCCCGATCCGGATGTGCGTGGTCTTCCGTTCACCGGTCATCCGCTTCCAGGTCAGGAAGTAAATCAGAATCAGGACGACCTCCGTGACGAAGACGATCCACTCGCTGAACCAAGCCCAGTAGAAGACCCGGAGGAGACTGCCGATTGCGACGGGATTCACCACCGAGGTCGAAAACCAGATCCCGACGCCGGTCAGGGCGCCGACCGTTGTCGTCACAATGAAGGCGACCGCCAGCATGCGATAAAGCAGCCGGTCAAAATCCTGCCGTCCGTTTCGATAGCTCCACCACTCGAAAAATGCCAGGAGGGGCATCATTCCGACCGCGAAGGAGTGGTTTATGATCACGTGCACGATGGCGATAAACGCGATCAGGAACCTGTTCCCGAAAAAATCGGCTTGGAATATTGGAAAGTCCATAGTTCAAATACCAGGCTTACGCGTTGTCGCCGCGAGCGGCGGAGCAGCCGGGGATTGTTCCGGCAAGGCCGAAAGCAGGAAGGCATGCAGACGTTGCCACTCTCCGGTGCTCAGCCCGATGGTTTTCGGCAGGAACCCGTTGGCTCCTGCGTTTGCCGAAATTACCTGTCGGAGCCGGTCGGGGTCAGTTCTCCAGGAGCGATCGTTTTTCAGTATGTTAAAGGCGGCCGCCGCCTGATCCGGCGCCACAAGGCTGGCTAAAAGAGCGGCCCCGTCGGCATCCGGCGACCCTGCTTTTCCCTTCACGGCATCCAGAAAGCCGGCCGATGAGCCACGAACTGCGGAGTCTTCCGCTACCAGCCGCTCGATTGCTTTCGAGACCGGAACCGTATTTGGCTCTTTGGCGCCGGCGGCCAGGGAAAAATCGGAGTCCAGCTTTGCCAGGGATTCCGGGCTGTCGGCTGCGTGTCCGGGTGCGAGGCTCAGAACGAAATGAGCCAGGGCAAAGCGCTGGTCGCTCGAGAGGTAATCGAACGCGGGCATGGAGGTTCCCTGGAGCCCGTTGCTCACTGTCCGGAAGACGTCACTGAGGCGAGTCCCATTTTTCCAGGCCTGCACGCTCGTCAGGTTCCGCGGTTTCGGGTTCAGGCCGGTCGATGCCGGACCGTTTCCTCCCCCACCCTGCCCGTGACAGGAACTGCAATGCTGAGCGAAGAATTGCCCGCCGCTTTTGACCTTCTCCGGGGTGTGGGCGGCTGCCTTTTGGACATCGATCGGAGGCAGTTGCTTCCCGGGTCGGGGAGCCACCTCGGTGTCGTCGAAAACCAGATCTTCCGGGACGAGCACCTCTTTGACGAGGACCGGTTGTGTAACCGGAGCGGGAGGCAAGTTACCGCTGACCCAGATTGCGACAGCCACAACCAGCAGTTGCGCCGCGACGGCGAGAATCAGGAGCACTCGTTTCGGCTGCCAACCTGGGTCAGTCGGTTGAACCGGACGCTCGTTTGACATCCCGTACCTCACAGGTGGAAGTGAAGCCCGGCCTCCAGCCGGGAATCCTTAATCGGCAGCACCGGCCTCCTCGCCAGTTGCCAGACGCCGACCAGGGTCACTATGCTGGCGGCCAGAAAGGGAAAGGCTATCTCCTGCCATCCAAGAGCCGGGCCCGAGCTGCGCAGGCTGGGAATCACCAGCCAGTAGAGATCGAGTCCGTGCGTAGCGAGCACCCAGGCGGCCACCCAGCGCAACCGCGGGAGATCCATCTTTGCCTGGCGCGTCAGCAGGGCGAGGAAGGGCACGAAAAAGTGAGCGACGATCAGGACCAGCGAAACGCCCAGCCAGCCGCCCCGGCCTCGCATCTCGTACCAGATTGTCTCCTGGGGAAGGTTCGCGTACCAGATCAGGAGGAACTGGGCGAACGCGATGTAGGCCCAGGCGGTGTTGAGCGCGAAGAGCAGGGCGCCGAGATTGTAGAAGTGATCGGGGCCGACAGAATCGGGCAGTCGACCCTGGAGCTTTAGCACTGCCGCGATAAAGGTTGTCAGCGCAACTCCTGCCACCATCGTCCCGACCAGCAGGTAGATGCCGAAGATCGAGCTGTACCAGTGGGGAACCAGGCTCATGACCCAGTCGACAGCCGCGAACGTCACCGAGACGACGAACAAGATCATGAAGACCGGCCCGATCTTGGACGCCCTTTTCGCGAAGGCGTCCCCGCCGGTCCTATCCTGCCGGAATGAGCCGCGAACCAGGAGATGATAGCCGGCCAGCCAGACCAGGTAGAAGAAGGCGAAGCGCGCCAGGTAGAACGGGACGTTGAGATAGAGTTCCTTCTTTTGAAGGATCGGGTCCCGGGCGACTGCTTCGGCGTGCGACCATTCGTATAGGTCGTGGATCCCGAAAACCACCGGCCATGCGAGCAGGAGACTGACCGGGACCAGGATCGCGAAGATCTCCGGAATGCGCCGGAAGGGGACGCTCCAACTCGCATTCACCGTGTACTCGAGCGTCACAAAGAACAGGCAACCGAGACCGAGGGTCAACAGGAAGAGAAACAGGACCAGGCTTCCAGCCAGAAACCGGCTCCAGTCGGAGAAGGCGGCAGCACCGGCAAGAAGCGCGCCGGCGGCAAACATCCAGAGTGCCCTTCGCCTCGTTCTGTCCGGCAGTCGCAGCGGCTCACTGAATTGGTCGGCGATTCTTATGCTCATTGGAGGTCACGCTCCGGGGCATCCTGGGAGCGTTGGAGCGCCCGCAGGTAATGAATGATTTGCCACCGGTCTTTCCGGGAAATCTGAGAGCCGTAAGCAGGCATCACGTTCTGTCCCTCGCTCAGAACCGCATAAACCCGTCCGTCGGACCATCCTTCGACCTTCCTGCTGTGAAGAGTCGGAGCCTTGGGAAAAGCGGCGGTGAGCGTGCCTCGGCCGTCGGCGAGCCTGCCGTGACACGGCTGGCAGAACACCCCGAATTGGGCGCGTCCGCGCGCCATGACATCGGCGGAGGCGGCGAACGGATTGACCAGATCCTGGCCGGCCTTCTCGGGGTTTCCGGGGAACGCGTACGGCAGTGATCCCCGTGCGACGGTCCCTGGGACCGCCGAGCGCATCCCGAGCCCGTCCGGGAAACTGGTCGACACCTGTTGGGCCGACACTTTCGGCTGTCGCTTCATGAAATCGTAGGGGGGAATCTCTCCGCCATACCGGTAAACCAGGCGAGTGGCGGTCGATGAAAAAATGGCGACGCCGACAAGCAGAAGGAGGAAGGGAACCGAGAGGATCCGCTCGCGGTAGAACCGGCTACGGGGTTCGCGCTTCAACACCTCGACGGCCACCGCACCGGTCTTTGCCAGCAGGCTATGTGTTGTATCCGGATGGAACTCCCTGTCCCTCGCATCCACCACAATGCCGTATCGATTGCAGGTCAGCGCCTTCATGTGCCCGGAGCGGAGAAGGGCACTGCCGTACTGAGGCAACCCGTTGAATACGGCGAGCATTCCAACCACCGTGGCAATCGAAGCAAACAGCACCATGAGCTCGAACGTTACCGGCACGAATGCCGGCAGGGAGAACAGCGGGCTGCCGCCTATGTTGAGCGGGTAATCCACTGCACTTGTCCACCACTGTGCCGACTTGGCAATGGCCGTCGCACTGATTCCCGCCACCGCGGCCACGTAACCCAGTCGCGACGGCCGTTTGCTCGAGCAGGTGGTCAATCCCGTGCAGCGGGTAGGGAGAAACCGTATCCAGCTTGGTGAGTCCCGACTTTCGGATCTTCAGAAGAGCGTCCGACAGCCTGTCCGGCGACTCGTAGACCGCCAGCATTCCCACGGTTTTTTCCTGGCTTTCGCCTTCGGCGCTCGAGTGAGAAAGCGGGACGTCCGCGGAATCAGACATGGATGCAGATCCTCCACTTCAGGCAGCTCCGGCGGCGGCGTCTGGTGTCGCCGGGTGATTTGAGATCCGGGGATGGTCGCCTTCACCTCCGTCATCGATATTACGGGCAGCGCCCGGACGAAAATCAGGACAAGCGTAAAGAACATGCCGAAGCTCCCCGCCAGGATGCCGAGATCGACCAGTGTCGGCGCATACGATCCCCAGCTGGCGGGAAGAAAGTCCCGGTGAAGCGACGTGACAATGATGACGAACCGCTCGAACCACATGCCGACATTTACGAGGATCGAGACGGCGAACATGATCGGGATCGACGTGCGTGCCTTTTTGAACCAGTGGACCTGCGGCACGAGGACATTGCACGTGAACATGACGACGAAGGCCCAGGCGTATGGACCGGTCAGGCGATTCAGGAGCATGAACCGCTCCGGCTCTTCCGCGCTGTACCAGGCGGTGAACATCTCGACCAGGTAGGCGTATCCAACCATCAACCCGGTGGCGAGCAATACCTTGTTCATGTACTCCAGGTGTTTGATCGTTATCAGGTGTTCGATGCGGAACAGGCGGCGCAGGATGATCAGGACCGTCATGACCATCGCGAATCCCGAGAAGACGGCTCCGGCAACGAAGTAGGGCGGCAGGATTGTGGTGTGCCATCCGGGGATCACGCTGGTCGCGAAATCGAAGCTGACGATGGTGTGGACCGAGACCACCAGGGGAGTCGAGACGCCCGCAAGAATCAGGTACGCCCGCTCGTAGTGCCTCCAGTGACGGTTGAGCCCGGTCCAGCCCCAGCTGAGGAGAGAGTAGACAACCCGGTGCAGTTTCGTGACGGCCCTCTCCCGCATCGCCGCCAGATCCGGAATCAAGCCGACGTACCAGAACAAGAGGGACACCGTGAAGTAAGTTGAGATGGCGAATACATCCCAGACCAGGGGCGACCGGAAATTCACCCACAGCGACATGTCGTTGGGGACCGGGAAAACCCAGTGCGCAAGCCACGGCCGGCCCATGTGAATGAGCGGGAATAAACCCGCCGTCATGACGGCAAAAATCGTCATCGCCTCCGCAAAGCGGGCGATCGCATTTCGCCAGGGTTGCCGGAACAGGAAGAGAATTGCCGAGATCAGCGTACCGGCATGGCCGATGCCGATCCAAAAGACGAAATTGACGATCGGGAAAGCCCAGAAAACCGGGCTGGTGTTGCCCCACACCCCGATCCCACGATAGGCCGTGTACCCCATCAGGGCGAAGCCGAGAAGCATCAGGGAACTGGTGAAGCCGATCGCTGCCCACCACAGCCTTCCGGGAGGACGGCGCATCGGGGCTGCGATATCGTCGTCGATCTGGGCAAGCAACTCCTGATCGAACGCGAAGTCGTGACTCGGAGCCGACGGCACTTCTTTCATATCTTCAATCCCGGAAAGGGGTTGCGAGTTACGGACAGATAAGTGACGGCGGGCTGTACGCCCAACTCACCGAGCGCCAGATAGCCGCGCGGGCTAGTCGCAAGCTTGTGCACGCGGCTCGCGGGATCATTCAAATCTCCAAACACGATCGCGCCGGCCGGGCAGGCTTGCTGGCACGCCGTCCGGATGTCGCCGTCCTGGAGCGACCGGCCCTCGGTCTTCGCCTTCAGTCTCGCGGCGGCGATCCGCTGAACGCAGAACGTGCATTTTTCCATGACGCCGCGGCGCCGGACGGTCACCTCCGGGTTGAAGATAAGCTCGGCGGGGGAGCGGTTGACGTGGTAATCCAGGAAGTTGAAACGGCGCACCTTGTATGGGCAGTTGTTCGCGCAGTACCGAGTGCCGACGCAGCGGTTATAGACCATCTCGTCCAGTCCCTCGGGACTGTGAACCGTGGCGGCGACCGGGCACACTTTCTCGCACGGTGCAAAATCGCACTGCTGGCACATCATCGGCTGGTGCACGACCCGGGGGTTGTCCGGAGAGCCGAGGTAGTAACGGTCAAGCCGAATCCAATGCATTTCCCGGCCGCGCCTGACCTGTTCCGCCCCGACGACGGGTATGTTGTTTTCAGCCACGCAGGCGACTGTGCAGGCGCCGCAACCGGTGCAGGCGGAGAGATCGACCGCCAGTCCCCACTTGTGACCCTTGTACTGCCAGCTGGATCCCCTGGCTGCGGGCCTGTGCCCTTCCTTTACCTTTCGCAGGTTCGGCCACCCGGCCGCATCGACCTCCTGGACCATGCTGCGGCCTTTGGTCTCGTAGTGTTCCTGCACTCGGACCACCGTAGTCGATCGTCCGGCTGCCCGCGCCGTTACGCCGGTGTACAACCAGGGCGAGATTCCACCGGAGTTTTTTCGCAGTGGACTCGGGTCGAAACCGACCGAGCTGCCCACCGATCCGGCTTCTCGCCGGCCGTAACCTGATTCCACAACCACCACGGCATCGGCGATTCCCGGCTCGACAAGAATGGGAAGGGTAACGGAACGCCCTTCCACGTTCAGGTCAACCAAGTCGCCTTCCTGGCACCGCAACCGTTCCGCGGTTTTTCGCGAGACAATCGCTCCGTTTCCCCAGACCTGGGTGGTCACGGGGTTGGGCAACTCCTGGAGCCATCCGTTATTTGCGAATCGGCCGTCATAGGTGCGCGAGCCGGGAAGAATCATGACATCGTGGTCCTGGCCGCCGACTCGCAGCGCCTCCGACACCGCTTCGGCCAGCCCCGCCTGGTTCATCTCCCTGACTGTAGGCTGCTTCGCCGGTTCCATCCGGATGAAACCATCGTGGAGCGCGGCTTGCCAGAAGCGGTCAAAATCGGCGGCCGCGCTGGTGGCCGGGTAGACGCCCGTTTGCCACCGAGCCTTCATGTAGCTGCCGTAATCAGGTGCGACCTGCTTGTTCTCGGGCAGCCAGGCGAGGAGCATCTGCTCCCATTGCCGGCTTTCGAAGAGCGGAAGAAGGGCCGGTTGCTGAAGGGTGAGAAAGCCGGGGTGCTGGTCGTTGTCGCCCCAGCATTCAAGGTCGTGGGCGGCAGGAAGCCTCCAGTGAGACCTGGCCGTCGTCTCCGAAGGGAGCAAGGAGCCGCAGACGACCAGTGAGGCCTTTTGCAGGGCCGGAACGAACCCCAGGTCGGGGCTTAGCCCGTAAACCGGATTCGTCTGCATGCAGAGGACCACGCCATACTCGCCCCGAGCCAGCTTTTCGACCGCCGTTGACCACTGCTCGGGCGTCGAAACCGACAATTGAGCCGGAGACGGTTGCGTGGAGGCCATGGCGACTCCATCGTTTCCCAGGCTCCAGTTGACGGCGGCAGCCAGCGTATGCGCGTACCAGGGGAGTTGTTCGCCTGCCAGGACGCAGTTGCCGGCAGGATCCCGAAGCAAGTCCGACAACATCGCCTGCAGCATTTCCGCCGGGAGGCCGACATCCGGGGCAGAGAGCCCGGGTTCGGAGAACAGGGACCGGATCTCGGGGCTGGCTGCAAAGGCGCCGCTCCCGCGCCGAGCCATCTCGGCCAGCAGCCACAGGAGCAGGCGAGGCTGTGCGCTGGGTCGCAGCTGGAGGCGATGATCCGCTTTGGCGCCGGTGCTCGTCATGGCCCCTTCAGCCACCCAAAGCCGGCTCATTTCCCCGTTCTCGGGGCGGCGACGTGCCGCAAAGCCGGCGTGGTCGGCTACTCGACTGGCGGTACCGAGGAAATCACACTCGCAGCTCAGGATTGCCCTTGCCTTGGCCCAGTTGACCGTCGCCAGGCTCGGTTGGCCGAACGCCTTTTGACGCCCCCGAAGCGCCTCCCCGGGATGGAACATCTCGAGGGTCAAGTGATCCGCGTTTCCGTAGACCGAGCGGAACTGGTCAACCACCGACCTCGCAGTCGGGGAGACGAGGGCCGGGGTGATGAGCAGGATGCGTTGTCGGTCAGGTGCCGCATGTCGCAAGCCGGAGAGAATCTCGGTGTTCGCCGTCTGCCAGTTGCTCTCCCGTCCTCTTGTCCAGGGTTTACCGAGGCGGTCGGGGTCGTACAGATCAAGGGTCGCAGCCTGGCTGTACACGTCGGTGGCGCCGCCGGCGCCGGACGGGTGTTCGGGGTTCCCCTCGATCTTGACCGGCCGTCCCTCACGGGTCAGGACAACGATGGCCGGTGCGTGAGGGTAGCTGGGCAGGGAAGACGCGTAAGCCCGGCTGATGCCGGGGATGACGCCTTCAGGTTGCACGCGGTAGGGGACGATCTCTCCCCGTTCGCTCAAGCGGCTGCATCCTGAACTCGCCGCAGCCACGGAGGCCGACACGATAGCCAGAAATCGTCTACGATCCAGGCCGGCTGGACTTTCCGCCGCAGATTGCTTGGATTCTTCTATCGGTGACATGCGCTACAGTTCTCCGGTCCTCGAAGATTGGCCCGGGATCCGACGACCCGGGTGTTTGCATTGCGATGACAGCTGAGACAGGAGCCCATCGAGAGGGACGAGACCTGGGCGAGCACGTCCATGCGCCGTACGTCGCCGTGGCAGTTTTCGCAGCCGATTTCTGCCTGGATGTGCATGCCGTGCGAAAAGTAGACGAAGTCAGGCAGCCGATGGACCCGGCGCCACACGACCGGCCGGCCTGCCTTGAAGGTGTCGCGCAGCCGCGCTACCCCCGGCTTGTCGATCGCCGCCACACTATGGCAGTTCATGCAGACGGCGGTCGCCGGCACGGAGGCGTGGCGCGAGACGGCAGCGGCCGTATGGCAATACCCGCAGTCCACGCGCATTTGCCCGGCATGCAGTTGATGGGAGTAACTGATGGGCTGCTCCGGAGCGTAGCCGGTCGAGCGGCGGACCGGCTCGGTGACCAGCGCGGTGATCAATACCGACGAGGCCGCCACCAGAGCAATGATCGGGAGGTAGACTTTAACGTAATCGTCAACACGGTTCCACTTCAGCTCCACACCCATCCCCCCGGTGTTCGGGTTGTGCGTTGAAAGACTTTACCGTTTAATCAACAGTTATGTTGACCAAGGAATAAATTGAAGTCAAGTTGGGGGGAAGGCGGGGCTGCGCTTGCCGTGTGCACGCTGTCAACGTTAGCGTACCGTTCTTTGGTTGAGAAGATAATGTGGAGAAGTATGTTAGAGAGAGATTGCGACATTTGCGGTTCCCCTTCAGGGAACTGATCTTATAGGTGTCCATGGAACCCAGGGTACCTGAAAAAGCGGTACCCTGGGCTATCTTGCCCTGTCCCTTCGGGACAAAGACGAGCCAGACTGGCGATTCTAGCTCAGATCCTTCGGCGCAGACCCTTTGGCTCATAGCGAATGGATGCGTGCTCGGCTCTGGCCGGCGTCAGCAAGGCGGGCAATTCGATCGAAAACAGGGTGGGGCGAAATGAAACGATCAAGCCAAGAAAACCGCGGAGCAACGGCAGGATGTTCACCAGGAGCGAAATAATCAAGCAGGCGGACAGACCCAACGTTCGTGTTCCGTGGTATTTGTCCTGAAGGGACAAGGCAAGATAGCCCGGGGTAGCCGTTTTCTGGCTACCCCGGGTCCACAGCGGATTGTCCGGGGACCTTCCCTGAAAGGGATGGGCACCTCATATGAAAGGGATGGCAAGGCATCAGGCCCCCCCTCATTAACCCGCCTGGCCTTCGTCCTTGTTATCCTTCATTCGGTCCTTGGGTCGGTGTCACGGGGCGCCGCAGAATATCGAATAATGGGGTATCTCCTTCACTCCAGTAACCACTACCTATTGTTGTCGAGGAACTTGAGGCGCCGGGCACGTCCTGGACCAAGTTCGGTACACGCCTGGAGCTTCCCGGCCATCCGCTGGCTACGGCGAGATCGTAAGGAGCCGCGCACGGCAGCGAGCCCAGCGAGCGAGTAAGCGGACCAACCAACATGCTCTTTAGGCTGGCTTTGCTACTCGCGACTGCCCCCTGGGGCTGGGTGGCTGGTCCGCTTACTCGCTCGCTGACGCTCGCTGCCGTGCGCGGCTCCTTACGGTGATTGCTCGCCGCTCGCTCTCGCTGAGATCCATGCCTCTGTGGAATGCTCCTCCTGCCCGGCACACAATATATAGTGGCTACTTGAGTCAAGGAGATACCCCATTATTGAATATCGAACAACGAATGACGAATGTCGAAGGAAGGAAAGGCAAGAACCAGTGGGCAGCGGGCAGAGGGCGATCCGCATGGATCTTAGCGAGAACGAGCGGCGAGCAATCACCGTAGGGAGCCGCGCACGGCAGAGGGTGTTGAAAATGTTTAATATCCTGTAAATCGGCCTCAAGGGTGACCTGTTTAGGCAAGCAAGACCGACCCCGACCGAGCGGTGTCAGAGCCGCGCGCGAGCGCTTTCCAGCGAAGCAAGCGGGTTCGAGCTGTGAGCCGATCGCATGGTCCCCTGCAGCGCTAGTGCCAACGGACATGCGATCAGCCGGTTGTCCGAACCCGCTTGCTTCGCTGGAAAGCGCTCGCGCGCGGCTCTGACACCGCTCGGTCGGGGTGCGTCCGGCGCCCAAAGAAAGGCTTTACCCCCTTTTACATTTCTGTGTACTTTCCGCAAATTTGGGGGAATTCAAGACCTTATTCGACACCCTCGGCAGCGAACGCCAGCGAGCGAGTGAGCGGACGGACCAGCCATCCACCCACCCGCCTAGGACGCGCTGGCGAGTGCTTTGGCGGGGCTCTGCGCCGCCTTCACGTTGTACTGGACGTCGGAGATAAGGCCCTGCTCGTCGATGACGAAGTGGCTCCGGACGATTCCAAAGTACTTTTTGCCGTACATCGATTTCTCGCCCCAGGTTCCGTAAGCCTCGGCCACCTTGTGGTCCTGGTCAACAATCAGGGTGAAGGGGAGCTTGTATTTGGTTTTGAATCTCTGGTGAGAGTCGACGCCGTCCGGACTTACTCCCAGGACCACCGCGTTCTTTTCGGTAATGGCGGGATACTCGTCTCGAAAACCGCACGCCTGGGCGGTACAGCCGCTGGTGTCGTCTTTGGGGTAGAAGTAGAGGATGACCTTTTTGCCCCGAAAATCCGACAGGCGAACGGGCTTGCCACTGTCACTCTGAGCCTGGAAATCGGGGGCCGTATCGCCGACATTCAGCTGTGCCATCGCGGTTCTCCTTCAATTTGCTTGCGCCCAAACCCTTCTTAGTCTACAACGAACCGATCTTGGAGTACGCATGAGCTGGCTGAACCTCTACTCGCTTCTGGGATGTGCGGTCCTGATCCTTCTAGGTTGGGCCTCTTCGACCAACCGGCGCCGAATCTCCTGGCCCACGGTGGGGATCGGGCTCCTGATGATGGCCGGCATCGGGACGATCGTGTTTTGGGTGCCCGCTTTCCGAAGCGTCCTGCTTTGGCTTAATAATGCCGTGAATACCCTGCTCGCCGCCTCGACCGAGGGCTCCAAGCTGGTATTCGGAAGTCTCGCCGATGGCTCGGATCCGAAGGGATTAGGCTATATCCTTGCCTTTCAGGTGCTTCCTGCCGTCGTATTCTTCTCGGTCATCACTTCGCTTCTGTATCACGTCGGATTCCTTCCGTGGCTGGTGCGCTTGACTGCCCGACTGGTTCACCGAGGGTTGCGCCTGAGCGGCGCCGAGGCGCTTTCAACGGCCAGCAATACTTTTCTGGGGATTGAATCTGCATTAATCGTCCGCCCGTTCCTTGACCAGATGACGAGGTCGGAGTTGATGATGGTCCTGACCGCGGGTCTGGCGAGTATTGCCAGTACTGTCCTGGCTTTGTACGTCAGCTTCCTTCACTCCACGTTTCCCTACATAGCCGGACACCTGATCTCGGCGTCGGTGCTCTCAATCCCCGCTGCGGTCATCATGTCGAAGCTGACTGTGCCCGAGGATGGGACTCCGGCGACGATGGGCCGGATACCCGAGATCGACTCGTACATCGGATCGCGACACTGGATGGGGAGCATCGTCTGGGGTGCGAACGAAGGTGTGAAGCTCGCGGTCGGCATCGGCGCCCTCCTGATTGGCTTGCGCGGCTTGGTGGCGCTTCTGGATCTGTTGCTCGGCTCGGGTTCCGCCTGGATGACCATGGCTATCACCGGTCACGAGACCCGGGTTACACTGACGAACGTGCTCACCTGGATCGCTTACCCGCTGATCCTTTGCCTGGGGCTCGATCCTTCCGAGTGGCCTATCGCCGCGCACTTGATCGGTGAACGCTGGCTGCTTACCGAGGTGATTGCCTATCAGGACCTGGCAGAGTTCGCCTCGAGGAACGCCCTTTCCGCTCGCGGCCTACTCGTGCTGAGCTATGCCCTTTGCGGTTTTACTCACGTTGCCTCCGTCGCGATTTTTGTTGGAGGCACCGCGGCTCTCGCCCCGTCGCGTCGTGATGACCTGGCAGCGCTCAGTTGGCGATCCCTGTGGGCAGCGACGCTCGCGACCCTGCTGACCGGTGCCATGGCAGGGGTGTTCTACTACGGACAGAAGGGGTTGATCGGGTAAAACCACTGCGCGCTGCGCACTGCGCACTGACCGGCTGACCGGCTGACCGCCGCCCCTCAGTGTGCAGTCCGCAGTGGGCAGTGCGTAGTTTGATCTGGAGGGAGAGTGTCTGATTTTTTCAACTGCACAATAGGGGAACTTCTGGAGAATACGGCGCGGGCTCATCCGGACGAGCTTGCCCTGATCTATTCCAATCGCGATTTACGTTACACGTACTCGGAGCTCAACGAGAGGGTGACCCGTGTGGCCAAAGGCCTGGTCGCGCTCGGTGTCCGAAAAGGTGACCACGTCGGTATCTGGGCGACAAACGTGCCCGACTGGGTGGTCTTTCTTTTTGCAGCCGGACGGGTTGGCGCCATTCTCGTGACGGTCAATACGAACTATCGGCCGATTGAGCTGGAGTACGTGCTCAAGCAGTCGAACACCCGGCTGCTCATCACGATCGATGGCTACCGCGAGATCGACTACGTGCAGACGATCTATGACCTGGTTCCCGAGCTAAAGCACTCCCCCAAGGGTGCGCTTGATTCCTCGCGCTTTCCGAATCTGAAGAACGTGGTCTATATCGGGCCCAAAGAGCACCGGGGGATGTACCGCGTCGAGGAGCTTATCGAGCTCGGCCAAGCGGTTGAACAGTCGGCGTTCGACTGCGTGTCCGCGTCGGTGAAGCCGGATGATGTTGCGAACATGCAGTATACATCCGGAACTACCGGGTTCCCGAAGGGGGTCATGCTGACCCACTACAATCTGATCAACAACGGATTCGCGATCGGCAGAAGGCAGAATTTCACGCATCGTGACCGGCTCTGCCTGCCTGTTCCATTGTTCCACTGCTTCGGCATTACGCTTGGTGTCCTGGCTGCCTACACGCATGGAGCGGCGGTCGTACCGCTCGAGACGTTCGATCCCCTCATGGTCCTCGCAGTCGTCCAAAAGGAGAAGTGCACCGCTTTGCACGGGGTCCCGACGATGTTCATCGCCGAACTGACGCACCCGATGTTCAACATGTTCGACCTGAGCAGCCTGCGGACCGGTATCATGGCCGGTTCCCCCTGCCCGGAACCGGTGCTCCGGGAGGTCATGGAACGCATGCACTGCCGGGAAATCACGAGTGTGTACGGGCTGACCGAGGCGTCCCCGGGAATCACCCAAACGACCGTAGCCGACTCGGTGGATGTGCGGGCTGCCACGGTAGGAAAGCCGCTCGAAGGAGTCGAGGTAAAACTTGTCGACCTCGAGACCGGGGCCGAAGTGGGAATCGGCGAGCCGGGTGAGCTGTGCTGTCGCGGCTACAATGTCATGAAAGGCTACTACCAGATGCCGGCCGAAACCGCGCAGGCGATCGATTCCGAAGGGTGGCTGCATTCGGGAGACATAGCCATCCTCCGCGAGGATGGAAACTACAGGATCACCGGGCGTCTGAAGGACATGATCATTCGGGGAGGCGAGAACATTTACCCAAAGGAAGTCGAGGATTTCATCCACGGCGTTGAAGGGATCAAGGACGTCCAGGTGGTCGGTGTGCCGAGCGAGAAGTACGGCGAGGAAGTGGTCGCCTATGTGCAATTGAAATCGGGCTACTCCCTGGAGGCCAGCGAGATCCAGGATTACTGCCGGACGCGGATCGCCCGGTACAAGATCCCGCGCCATATCTTCTTCACGGATCAGTTCCCGACCACCGCCAGCGGCAAGGTCCAGAAGTACAAGCTGCGGGAAGATGCGGCCGCGAGACTGGCAACTGGCAACTGACAACTGACAACTGACAACTGACAACTGACAACTGACGCTGACGACTGACGACTGACGACTGACAACTGGTTTATCGTTGTGCTTGTTGTTGTCTTTGCGGTCGACGCCGGCGCGGTCAGCTGGTCAGCCGGTCAGCCGCAGGCGCCCAATCGTGGCAAGGATTTTCGCCCCTGCTCCGATCGTGCCTTTCACGGTCCCGGAAATCTTGGATTTCCCGATTCTCGTGCGGTAGCTGACCGGGATCTCGAGGACCCGGGCTCCGTTTTGCGCCGCCTTGATCTGCATTTCGATGGTCCAGCCGTAGCCGACGTCTTGCATCCCAAGCGAGTCGAGCAGCGTGCGGCGGATGGCGCGAAAGGGTCCCAGATCGGTGTACCTTGCCCGCCAGAACCACTTCATCAGAGTACAGGCGAGCGCATTACCGAATCTCTGTTGAGGGGTCAGCGAGCCGGGTTCCGCACGACCGAGGAGACGGGAGCCGAGAACAAAGTCGGCTTCATCTGCGGCAATTGGTGCAACCAGGCCGTCCATTTCACCGGGGACGTCGCTCGAATCGCCGTCGAGAAACACCAGGATGTCGGCAGAATCGCCGGCGGCGACGCCTGCCTGGCAAGCTTTCCCGTAACCGCGCACCGGCTCGGGAATGACCCGGGCGCCGGCCGCCCTCGCCGCCTCCGCAGTTCCATCGGTCGACCCGTTATCCACGACCAGGATCTCGTCCACCCAGGCCGGAACGGCTGCTACAACTTGTCCGATGGCGTTCTCCTCGTTCAAAGCCGGGATGATGACGGTCACGCGCCTGTTGTTCAACATGGTTGGGAAGTTTCGGGGACATAATACTTAATTCCCGTCCCGCTGGCACGTTTGTGGCACGGCGAAGGAGATAAGTTTTGCATCCCCCGAAACTCCGTGTGGGGACGATCGTCAAGATGCCGCGCATCCCCTGGGTGGGACACTGTCGCGACCCAAGATTCAGTGGGGGGCGGTTTTATTCCGCTTTCGAGGTCTTCGACTCCCCCCGCTCGACTTGAAGGTTGTTGCTGACCGCGAAGGTCCCGCCGACGGTCCTTGCCTGGGCCTCAGCGATCTGCTTGTCTCCCTGGTTGTTCACCACTCCTTCGAGTCGGACGTTGCCATTCTTGACGATGATATGGATTGAGGGATTGGCGCCCACGCCATACTTTTGGAGCGCCGGCTGCCCGTAGATCGCCCGGGACAGAGCAACACGGATCCTGTCATCCATGGGCGAGGTGGGAAGAACTTCGATTTTGTTGTCGATGCTCTTGACCCATTCGATCCGTTCGACTGATCGCTCTGCGTCCTTCTTCAGTGAGGGGCGCGCCACCTGCCCCGTCAATACGACTTTGCCGCTCGTTTCGTCATAGCTGAACGCCAGGTAGTCGAAAATTCCGTAATAGGGGAGTTTGACAAGACTCTTCCGGATGTCCTCGACTTTCCGATCGTAATCGGCTGACTGTTTGCGCTCGAGATCCCTTGATTGTCCGGCCAAATTCGCGCTTCCGACTGAGAGCAAGACCAGGATTCCGAGGCTGAGAGCGACTCTATTCTTCATGGTGATATCCTCCTTGTTTCGGAGTAACAGACTGCAATCCCCGAGCCAGAAAACGACCTCGTAAGGTATTGAAAAAATGGCATGAGTGGGGACGATAAGGGCAAAAACCGGGAATTCTTACCCGGCGAACCGTCCCTCACCGGGAGCGCCCGGCAGCCGGTGACTCCACGCCAGGGTTTCGAACTTTCCTCCTTCTTCTCAAAAGAAACACCGTCAGGACGGCTCCGGCCACCGCCACGAGTGTGATCACCATGGCGGTGATCACCAGGTCGCTGTCCCGAAGGTACGCAATGAGCCGGCGTCCAAACAGGGAGGCCAGGAAGGCAATGAGGAGATATCGGGCCGCCCTCCCGAGACCGAGGAATATCAGGAACTTACGAACCGGGTAGCTGAAAGCACCTGCGGCGAAAAGGAAAGGAGGAGCAGGAAACGGTGGTGGCAGGATGGCCGAAAGGACGATCGCTCCCCAGCCCATTGTTTCGACCTTGGACCGGATTTTTTCGATTTTGTCCGCGGAGACGCGCTTCTCGAGGGCCGCTTCGCCCCCGGTCCGCCCCAGCCGGTAGGTAATGTAACCACCCAGTATGGCGCCGGCCGTCGACATCACCGCATAGTAAAGCCACCAGTCCCGGTCCGCTGCCGCCAAAACGATCGTGAGCACGTCCAGGAGTCCGGCGGTGGGAATGAAAGAATTGTCGAGGATGCCGATGAGGATGAGCCCAGGGCCTCCCAATTGGAGGGCGAGCCGTGAGAAACTGAGACAAAGGTAGAAAGTGGTCATGGGAAGTCCGGGAGACCGGGAAACACGAGCGTTTTGCTCGATTATCCGCCGATTCCGGACCAAGGGGAAGCTAGGACTGGCCGCCCGCAATGCCGAGGAAGCCGTTAAAAGAATCGTTTCCGACAGCCCGGCCTTTCATCCCGGAAAAACCAACGCTGGGCAGACTGCGCCGGGCCGCAGAGACGTGCACGGGTTGCGATCTTTATCAGAATGCGACGCAGAGTTCTGAGTTCTGAGTTCGGAGTTCTGAGTTCGGAGCTACACGTTTCAGGTGTCACATTTCAGGCGCCCGCTACTTGTCGAGTCCCGAGGTATCACCGTTCGATCTGGTAAGGATTGCAACTCGGAACTCAGAAGAACCCGCTTACTCCGCACCAAGACGCTGCGTGCGCGGCTCTGACCCGCACCTTATACGTATTTCGGCCACGGCCTTCCGGAGCGCGGACGTCCCGTCCGCACTGGGTTCGCGGGCATCCTGCCCGCGCGCCGGGCATCCTGCCCGGCGTTCTCTCGCGGAGATCGCAACAGCTCGGACGATCGGAACGGCGGGCAAGATGCCCGCCGCGCGGACGGGACGTCCGCGAACCCAATGTGGACGGCACGTCCGCGCTCCGAGGGCCGATTCCGTCCCGCCCTTTTTGCCAGATCGGGACGGCCGAAATACATATAAGGAGCAGGCTCTGACAAGACACTCCGCGGTGCACGGCCGTCAAAGAACATCCTTCTGCACCGCTCGGCGGCATCACGCGAACTGAAATTCCTGGCCGATTTCCTTGACGGGCAAGCGGTCGAGCTCCCGATGCGCGACCTGCAGGAGCCGTTCGATCGGCTCCATCTTCGGTTCCCGGCTGAGGTTGAAGGTCTGGTGATGAACCGGAAGCACATAGCGGCCTCCAGCCATTTGGCTCATCGCCCAGGCCTGCTCGGGAGTGCAGTGGTTCGCTATGAAGGGATCGTATGCCCCGATCGGCATGATCATCAGGTCGATAGCCTTCCCGCTTTTGAGCTGTCGGAATCGGTTGGTTAAAGCAGTGTCCCCCGCATAGACGATCTTGTGACGACCGGTTTCCAGCAAGTAACCGTTGTATCCGCGGTGGTGATCATGGCGGAGGCGTGCCCCCCAGTGCCTTACCTCGAAAGCACGGCACTCGATCGGTCCCACCTGGCACACTTGGCCCCATCGCAGCTCGCGAACCCTCCTGTACCTGTCGACACGGATCAGATCCGAGGTGTGTCGTGCCGTGACGACCTCGGTCCCCGGGCCCTCGAGGGCCCGGAGCGAGGGCACGTCAAGGTGGTCCATGTGGGCGTGAGAAAGCAGGATCAGGTCGATTGGCGGCAGCGATTGGACGGGCAAGGCAGGCTCCACCATCCGCTTGGGCCCGAACGTCAACGGCCCCAGAGAGACTCCCGCCCGGTCGCTGAACGTCGGGTCGGTCAGGATCGTGAAACCGTCGATTTTCAGCAACACGGTGCTGTGACCGAGCCACGCAGCAAAGAGTCCGTCGTCCGGCCAGGCGGCCGGATCCGGACGGAATGGCGGCGGAACAACGGGGGAGCTCATCTCCTTGATCATCTGATTCCAGAACCCCGGGCCGTGGCCGTAGACCAGCAGTCCAGCGCTGGACAGGAGAAGACCCGCTCGTTGCAGATAAGTGCGCCGCGATACAGGTTCCGACCAGCTTTTCAGGAAGCTTTGGAGAGCTTCGTTGTCTTCAGTGTGAGCCCACCACGATGGCGTTCTATCATCTGTCGTCGCCATTCACCCTGACCTCCGACATAAAAGGATGCGGTTGCCCCGTGAACCGGTTTCAACAAGAAGTGGGTACCCCCCGGTTCCGGCATGACGAGATTCATAATCCGCGCAGCGCGCGGGCGGATGGTTTCCATGGGCCAATCAGCAGGCAGCGCGCCCTGACCAGTCTTCACTCCAGCGGAAACCGGACACCGCCCCCCAAGACGAAATCGGAATTGTCCGACGCGATCACTTTCGCCTGAACATAGGGAATCCATCCGCCCATGTTGTATCCGAGACCAAACAGGATGTTGGCGGCCGGATCGGTATTGCTTCCGGCTGGACCTTCGGGATTCCGATAGATAAAGCCCAGGCCCGCCCCGGCCCAGGTAAAGGCCCCCCCGCCGAGCGGGAAGTCGTAATGGAAATCGAGGTTGAACGTGGCCGCCCTGCCGTTTTCGACGAAAACGTATTCGACGTTCGGATTGAAGTACAAGCGTCGCACGATCGGGGCGAGAAATTCGCCTCCGATGAAGGCGTTGCTGTCATCCGCGTAGACGCCGGCGCGGGCGCCTACCATCGTCGGAGTTTGAGCGAAAATGTCGGTGCTCGTCATGCAAACGGCAGCTCCAACGCTCAGCAAGACGGCCAGTACTTGAATGCGAGAGACCATATGACGAAGTCCTCCTTCGGATAGCTGGGGAGTCGAAGCAAATCAGGGACCAGAAGCGTTGGAGAATGAAATCGAGGTGCGACGGGCTTCTTGAAGCAGGTCGAGATCGGCTCTATTTCAGGCAGGCGGGAAAATTTCCGCGAATTGAGTAAGCAGCTTAACGGGAGGAGCTGACCGGGCCGGGCTGCGCCGGCTCGTCGTTCAGGAAGGAGCCGATGCGGCGAAGGTTGCGCCCCGCCGGATTAACCGGAGTCTCGGCGACCAGGCCGTCATAGGAAAAGAGGATGAACCCTTCCGTTCCGATTCGTCTGCTCAGTTGGATCTTCTCGAGAATATCGGGGAGCTTCATCTGCCAGGCCCCGATCCCCGCCCATACCGACCGTCCGAAGCTGAATCCACGGGCAGTCGCAACCTGGGTCTTGAAGGTTTCGCTGTCGGACGAGTAGGCCATGGGGCACACAGCGTCGAGCAGTCCTTCCTCCAGCCACCTTTTCCAGTCCTGGAGGCGGTCCTTGTACGCGCTCTGATTGTCCGCAACGACGGCGACGCTGAGGAGGCATGCCCGCGACTGCCCTTTGACCGTGCGGTGGAGGCTGGCGAGAAGCTCCGTCACCTGCCTTCGCCTCCACGCATCCCAGGCAACCGGATACGAGCGGACATAGATCAGAGCGTCGCGCCCCGATTTCTTTCGGAGTCGCTGGCGTTGTTTGGACGACATCTGTTTCTCCACGTCGCTCCTGAAGTCCTCCAGGGCGCGGGCCGAATACCCGAATCCCGAATGGGGATAGCGAAAGTAGTCCAAATGAACGCCGTCCACGCGGTATCCAGTCGTGATCTCCCGAACCACCTTTCGCAGGTGCTCGGCTGCACCTGGATCGCTCGGGTCCAGGAAGTACCCCTCGATCTCGTTGCCGTATTTCCTGCTCGCCGTGCGGATCCGGTCCAGCGGGTGAGATGACCGCGTAAGCTGACGCCCGGCCAGAGACGCGGGGACCGAGAGCCAGTCAACGTGAGTCTGCAGCACGTGCGAGGGATTGGAAGGGCGGTCCGAAAAACTGGCGACCAGGCAGGTGTTAATCCAGGCATGGACCTTGATTCCCCTGGGCCGAGCCTTTTGTAATGTGTACGCCAGCGGATCGAAGCTCTCCGGCTGATCCTGGAGCAACTCGGAGCGTGGGACATGCTGAGACTTGTAAAGCGCATCGCCCCGTCCCCGGACCTGTACGAAGAGGGTGTTGAAGCCGGCGGCCGCCGCCTCCTCGACCATGCGGTCGATAGATTCTGGAGACTTGAGACTCGTCCTCACAACCCACAGACCGCGAACTTCCTCTCCCCCGGCGAAGCCGGCGGAGTGAGCTGTCAACAGTGTGAGTATCAGAGTCAGCAGCCGCGTCCTTTGCATGTCCCGTCCGCGCGCGATTGTAGCGGCTGCCGCTGACATGGGCCCCGGCCCGTCCGGGCCGATGCTGAATCAACGGAGCTCTGGAGGAGTTCGCTCGCCGAAACTCCTTCGGTGGAGAGCTAGCCGATCATGCTCTGAAGGAGAGCCACCTGCTCGGTGGTTCCGATGACGATCAGGATGTCGCCGGCATCGATGACCGAAGAACCGCGGGGTTGCAGGTCGAAGCGGCCGGTGGACCTCCGGATCGCAAGCACGGTTGCGCCCGACTTCTCCCGCAGATCGGTCTCAGCGAGTGTTTTCCCGACCATGGGACAATGCGTCGAGATCCCTATTTCCCGGAGGCTGAATTCCAAGTCCCCTCCGTGAGTCACAAGGTCTAAAAAATCGCTGGTGACGGGCCTGGTAGCAAGTGCTGCCATCCGGAGGCCGGCCATGAAGTAAGGGGAAATGACACGGTCGGCCCCGGCCTTCCGCAGCTTCCGTTCAGTGTCGCGAAGGCCTGCTCGGGCGACTATGTACAACTTCGGGTTGATGGCCCGGGCGGAAAGGGTCACGTAGACGTTAGCCACGTCAGAGTCCGAACAGGCGACCAAACCTCTGGCTCGCTGAATCCCTGCGGTTTCCAGGGTTTCGTCCGAGGTAGCGTCCCCGATAAGGTGCGGAATGTCGCGAGGTTCGAGCTCTGCGGCGGTTTCCGGTTTTGAATCGATAACGACGAACGGCGTCTTGGCCGAGAGGAACACCTCGGAGACCTGATGCCCGACTCTGCCAAAACCACAAATAATGAAATGGCCGCGCATCTCATGGATCTTCTTAGACATTCTTCTCCTCTTACGGTACCCCATCATCTCCCCGGCGACGATAATCTCGACCGCCTGGCCGGCAGCATAAACGGCAGTTCCCACGCCCGTGACCACCAGCAAGGCCGTGAAGATCTTCCCCATCCCCGACAAGGGGTGAACTTCCTGAAAACCGATTGTGAACAGCGTGATGACGACCATGTACGCAGAGTCGAGCAACGGCCAGTGCTCGATCAGGGCGTAGCCCAACACTCCGATCGTGGCAATTGCAAACAGCAGCGTGGCAACCGGGAGGAGTGGTCTGAAGGGATTCATCTTTGCGCTTCTAGTGTGCCTGTCGTGTGCAAGGTCGCCGTATTTCTACAACATCCGTTGTATTGCCGTCCAGACCTATTGACGGGGAGCAGGGGAGCCGGGAGCCGGGAGACAGGGAGACAGGGAGACGGGGAGATGAATATCGAATATCGAACAAGAAATGACGAATGTCGAAGGGAAGCAAGAACCGGCTGGGCAGAGGGCTAGTTCTATATCAGCGAGAACGAGCGGCGAGCAATCACCGTAAGGAGCCGCGCACGGCAGCGAGCGCCAGCGAGCGAGTAAGCGGACCAGCCACGCAGCCACACGGGGCAGTCGCGAGTAGCAAGGGCCAGACTAAAGAGCATGTTGGCTGGTCCGCTTACTCGCTCGCTGGGCTCGCTGCCGTGCGCGGCTCCTTACGATCTCGCCCAAGCCACGATTCAGCCGGGACGCCTGGCCTTCCTTCGACATTCGAAATTCCTTGTTCGACATACGATATTCTGAATCAGAGTGCGACTGACAACCCACGCTTAGGCCTTTGTCGCGTGTCCTTGTCTCCCTGTCTCAGTCTCCCGGTCTCCCTGTCCCTGGTTCCTAGATCTGGTGAAGGAAGAACTTGCGACAGCTGGCTTCGATGACCAGGTGGATCGCATACGCGGTAAAACCGAACCCCATACCGGCCAGGATCCAGAAACCGTAGCTGTGCCGGCCGAGCTCCGCCAGCGCGTCCGCAATACCGCCGGCGTCCTGAGGATTGTGCGACCACGCGGCGCTGAGCAGGAGAAAACCAATCACGGCAAAGACCACGGCTCGTGCGGCGTAGCCGATTCTCCCGATGCTGACTGTCCAGTCCTTCTCGGCTGCGGAGAACCGGTGCAGTTTGAGATTGTCACAGAACTTCGCGGTGAGCGACTGGTACAGCTGCGCTATGCCGACGCCAAAAACAATCAGAGCAAGGAGCACGATCAGGTATTCGCCGAAGCGGTGGCTCAGAATCTCGGCTGTCCAGCTTTCGGTACTGTCCCCTTTAGAACCGATAGCTTCGCCGACGGCGAGCTGAAGCGAGGCGACGCCCAGGCCGCCGTAAGCGACGGCACTGACCGCGTATCCGGTCCGCAGAACCAGTCCACGGATCCCGTTACCCTTGCCCTGTGGGTCAAACACGGTTTCGATGATCCGCCAGGTGGCGTAGCCGAAGAGGCCGACCGCAATGAGCCCGAGGAGGACCTCGCCAAGCGGCTGGTGCCCAAGCCTTCTCAGCACTTCGTACGGATCCGCGATCTCCTTCCGATAGTTGGCGGCCGCGCGCAGGATCAGGAGTCCAAGGCATGCGTAGACGACTCCCTTCGCGAGGAAGCCGAAGCGGGCGGCACGCTCCACCCAGGGACTCACCTTGCGAATCGCTTCCCGCGCCTGCTCCTTGGCTTCTCCCAGTTTCTCGTTGTTCATGTGCCGACTACCAGATGGGGAGTTTCGGGGAAGTTTCGGGGACATAATACTTAATTCCGTCACCGTTACCGGGCGTGTCGGTTTGCGAGTTTCGGGGACATAATACTTAATTCCGTCACCGTTACCGGGCGTGTCGGTTTGCGAAAGAATTAAGTTTTGTGTCCCCGAAACTCCCCGAAACTCCCCCGATACTATATTCCCGGAAACATCCCCCGGGATCCGCGTCTCCGGACTCCTGACCCCCGATTTTCCGTATCTTCAGTCTAACATCCGGGCTGCAGCGGGGCAGACCCCGTAGGCGCCAACTTGAGTATCGGAACAGGGTTTAGGGGCCAACGGGCCGATTAAAGATAGCCCGGGGTGAAGGCCCAGGAATTTCCGGGCAATTTCGGGGACCAATTTCGGGGACAAAAAACTTAATCCTTCGCCAACGGACACGCCCGGAAGCGGTGGGGGAATTAAGTATTATGTCCCCGAGATTGGAACCGGGGGTAAAATTCATGGCGATGATTACAACGGTGTCTCGGCGTGCCTTCCTGTCCAGTGCCCTGGCTGCCGCTGTCGTTCCGCACGTGCTCCATGCACAAGCCGGCTCGCCGCCCACGTCGCCGGTCGCGATTGCCCGCTGCAGGCGTTACGATTTCCCGGCGGTCAAGGCCGCATTATCGACGATGTTTGACGAGTTGGGCGGAATCGGCAGCCTCGTGAACGGCAAGACGGTGTCTGTGAAGATCAATGTAACCGGCGGCTGGCACGTGCCGGTCTACACCCTCTCCCCGGTCGAAACGGTTTACACCCATCCGATCGTGGCCCTGGCTGCCTGTTCTCTTTTTCAGGAGGCGGGGGCGCGCCGGATCACAATCTGCGAAAGCCTCTACTCGACTGATGAGACTCGAGCCGCATACTCCGCCTCCGGATACGACGTGAATCTTTTTGAGTCGACGGTCCCCGCCCTGCAGTGGGAGAACACCCGGAACCTGGGCACCGGGTCGTCTTACAGTAGTCGCCCGGTGGGCGCGGATGCTTATGTTTACGAGTCGGTGCAATTGAACCACCGCTACGTGGACACCGATGTCATGGTTTCGATCCCGAAGATGAAAAATCACGACGTCGCGGGTGTGACACTGGCGATGAAGAACCTCTTCGGCATCACTCCGAGCGCGCTGTACTCGTCTGCCGTGCACGATGAAACGTCGACGCAGGCTCGTGTCGCGGTGCTGCACGAGGGAGGGATGTCAGCCGCCGGCGGGGAAAGACTCCCGATCACCTCCGTGGATCCCGGTTTCCGGGTCCCTCGCGCGGTCGTTGACATCAATCGGGCGCGTCCCATTGACCTTTCCATCGTCGACGCCGTGGTGACAATGCACGGCGGGGAAGGGGCCTGGAACGGCACCCAGACTGGAATCGCGGTCCCCGGCTTGCTTCTGGCGGGAAGGAATCCTGTGTGCACCGACACGGTCTGCACAGCTGTCATGGGATACGACCCGGCTGCCGGCCGCGGAACCAAGCCGTTCTATAACGCGGACAACACCCTGGCCCTGGCTGCCGCGCGAGGCATCGGGACAAACAGATTGAGTGATATCGAGGTGCGGGGTCTGACGATTGAGGCGGCGCGCTACAGTTTTCTGCCGGGCGCGCGGCATTGACGGACGAGGTGAGACTTCCATGGGAACCAGGTGGGTTTGTATCGTTCTGATCGTCAGTGCCCTGATGGGCGTCCAACTCGTCGCGGACACGCCAGGCTTCCACTACAACAGCCAGCGGACGGGACGGACCGAAGCTCTCGGCCCGGTAGAATCCGATGTCCTGTGGACTTTTGCGGCTGACGGATCGATTCACGCTTCGCCCGTTGTCACCGCCGACGGCACCGTCTACCTGGCCGCCACCGACGGCGTTTTACACGCACTCGACAAAAACGGCCAGCCGCGATGGACCTTCCAGGCACACGACGCGATCTACTCCACTCCTGCTTTGGACTCCGCCGGGAATATCTACTTCGGAGACCTGGCCGGCTGGTACTACTCGGTTCGGCCCGACGGGGCCCTGCGCTGGTCGCTTGCCCTGACGGAGGGGACCGACCGCCGGATTCTCGCATCTCCGCTTGTGCTCGCGTCTGGGACGTCGTACGTGGCGGCCTGGAACAATTATCTCTACGCAGTCGACGCTGCCGGCAACATTGCCTGGCGGACCCTGGTGGCCGGAATGCCGTCTTCCAGCCCGGTGGCCGATGAAGTCGGAAACATCTACCTCTCGACCTTGGACGGTTCCGACCTGGCAGTCATCAAGTTCTCGCCCGGTTCCCCGACTCCGGGAGTACCCGTATGGACCTTCAGGGAGCCCCTGGGTGTCAACCGGAACCGGGTGGTCTCCAGTCCCACGGTTGACGCGCCGCGCAAAAGGCTCTACCTCGGCGCCTCGCGGACCTCCGACGGTGTTGTCTGTGCGGTCGATCTTGAAACCGGCGCCCTCGCTTTTCGCGAGGTCCTTCCGAAGGGGATCGTCTCATCCCCGGCGCTCGGCGATGACGGATGGATCTACGTCGGTTGCCTGGACGGCAACCTTTATTGCCTCTCACGCTTTGGTTTTGGCCCGCGGTGGTCCTTCCAGACGGATGGCTACTACATCCTTGGCTCTCCGAGTATCGACGGGATAGGGAACATCTATATCGGAGACAGTGACGGGACAATTTATGCCCTGTCGCGTGACGGCCGCGAACTGTGGAGAAGCGCCTCGCAGTCTTCCATCGTTTCCTCGCCGGTGGTCGTGGACGGCCGTCTATACGTGACCTCCTGCGACAATCGCCTGTATGCGCTCGCCGGCCCGTCGAAGGCTCTCTATTTCCCTCAAATCGCAGACGGTTTCGTGGCTGGGGTCGAGTTGAGAACTCAGCTCCTCTTCTCGAATTCGGGGGAGGATAGCCAGGTTCAATTCCAGTTCTTCGAATCGTCGGCCGTTCCCATGATTCTGTTTCCCTTCCCGTGGGGAGAGATGTACTCGGCGTTCAGCGTCCCGCTGAAGCACGGGGAGACGATCAGCATGGAAACGACAGGATTCGGCTTTTTTGGTCCCCTGGAGTTAAGAGCAGGTTACGCCAGGGTCACGACCGGTGAGAGAGTCAACGGTACAGCAATTCTCACGAATCTCCAGTCGAACACGGCTCGAATCACCTACCAGACATCCGTTCCGGCCACGGAGCCCGCCAAGGAATTCAGCCTGTTTGTCGATCGAACCGGCGGACGGGAGACCGGGCTTGCCCTCGTCAACGGCGGCGATTCGGATGTCGACCCTCTTTTGTCGCTACGCGACGCGTCGAGCCAGACGATTGCGGCGAAGCCAATCAGTCAAGCGACCGGAACATCGCTGGCGAAAGGCCATCAGGTGGCGCGCTACGCGACAGAGCTGTTCTCGGAACTGCAGGCAAACGGAATCGAAAGAGCGATCCTGGAGGTCAAATCCGATTCCCCACTGGCTCCGGTCACGCTTTGCGAGTACACGGACCTCTCTGTCCCCCTTTCCAAGAGGCTCACTTCGATGAGCACTCTGCCTGTCATACCGCCTCCGGGTGGAGGGACCACGGATCCACAGGTCTTCTTCTTCCCTCAGGTCGGAAACGGCGAAGCCGCGGGCCTCGGTCTGCGGACATCGCTGCTGTTTACGAACACGGGAGACGAGGCTGACCTGGTGGTTGATTTCTTCAATTCCAACGGAAGCGCCTTGTCCTTGGACCTCGTCGATCTCGGAGTCAGAAGCTCGGTATCGACGCGCCTGGCCAAGGGGCAGGTGTATTCAATCCAGACGACGGGCCAGGGGACGGTGACCTCGGGGTACGCTCGCGTAACGACGGGTCCGGCAGTTTCGGGAACCGCGCGGTTCAGCTATCGGGAAGGCGGCGTGGTGCTGTTCGAGACCGGTGTTCCGGCATGCCGTCCTCTTCAGGATTGCAGCTTCTTCGAGAACTCAGTGTCGAACGCACTGCAGACCGGTGTTGCGCTTGTCAACACCGGAAGCGCTCCCGCTGCCGTCACGCTTCGGCTGTACGACTCATCCTATCGCCTGGTTGCCGTTAAGGAGATGACGGGAGCAGAGGCCCTCTTGCCCGGAGCGCACATGGCGCGCTACGCCAGGGAGCTCTTTGCCGGAGCCGACGTGGACGGCGTTCCGCTTGGAATCATCACGGTTCACAGCGACCAGCCGCTCGCGGTGCTGTCGCTGCGCCATGCGGATCGGCCGGAACCCTACCCGGAAGATATCCCGCGGCTGGTGATCCTGCCCGTGATCGAGGACCGCCCCGACAAGTGAAGTCCAGGTAAGAGCATCCACCAACTAACACGAATAAACACGACTTAAAGCGAACACTGGTTTCGCCTGATTCGTTTCCTTTGTGTCAGTTCGTGGATGACTCTTTCCTCTGAACGCCTAGTTCGATTGGACGGACGAGCGGCTGACCTTCGCTTCAAGGGCCTTGGCTAAAGCCTCGATGTCCTGATCCGCAATCCCGGGATGCTCTGATCTTCCTAGATCACGGAGCACGGCCAGCGCTTCCGTAAAGTGGCCCAGCCGGGCCTCGGCACATGCCAGGCGATAGGCCGCCGCGCAGTGCCGCGGCTCGAGGATCAAAGCCTCCCGAAAGGTCCCGGCCGCTTCCTGATAACGACCTTCGAGGTAGAGGGCCTCTCCAAGGAAGGAGAGGACATCCGGGTCTGGATCTCCCAAATGCACGGCCTTCGACAGAGGGTCAATCGCATCTTTCGGGCGGTCGAGCATCAGGTACAGGTAACCCAGGTTCTGGTGGGCGCACGCGTTAGTCGCCCCCGTCTTGACGGCGTTCAAAAATGCCTTTTCAGCTTCGCCTGTCTTCCCGGCTTCCATGTACAGGAGCCCCATGTTGTTATGGGCGGGCGAAAACTTAGGATAGATTTCGATCGCTTTCTCGAGATGTTTGAGAGCCTGATCAGGGCGGGCTGCCTTCGCGTCCTTCTCGGCTTCTCGCAGTTGCGCGGTCGCCTTCTCGGGAACGAACAAATCTTCCACGTTGACCACGTTGGGTTTAAGGACTGTCCGGCCGTCCGGCCGGGTGCTTGGGATGGATGTCGGGTTCTTAACTGCTAGAGCGCTGAGGGTGAGGATTGAGAGAAAAAAAGTCAAAGAAAAGCAGACAGTCTTCATTCAAGGACCTCCCTAAAAATGCGGCACCCGTATATCACGTTTTAGTCGGATGAAACAGAAAAATGTTGGATGGTTCGTTTTTTCAGGGGCGGAGGCGAGATCACATGGACGACACGAAGCGAGCAGAGCGATCTGGAGCCGGATAGTAACTCTTCGTAAGCCGGCTGGCCTCGATTATAATCACTTACCGTGCGTCGGCCCAAGGATGTTGCCATGATTTTCGTGAAGCAGCCGGAACCCGGGCGGGTGAAGACACGACTTGGGCGATCTATCGGACTTGAGAAATCGGCCCTTCTCTATTCCCGCCTCGCACAGAGAGTGTGGCATCAGATACGACGCTACGAGATGTGCGAGCACTGGGTGCTGTTCGAGCCGTCCTCCGCCGTGAAGATGATCCGGACCTGGCTGCCGGATGCCGATCGATACGTGGCGCAGGCGGACGGGGACCTTGGTCAAAGGCTGGCCGAGGCGTTTGCCGAAGCCCAGGACGGCGGCCGTCGAGGTGTGATCGCGATCGGAAGCGACGTCCCCGATCTGGGAGCCGCGGATTTGCGCGAGGCCTTCGAACTTCTCCGCGACCACGATGCGGTCATCGGTCCGGCCGACGACGGAGGTTACTGGCTCATCGGCCTCTCCCGGCTCTTTCCAGAAGTATTCCGGGGAATATCGTGGAGTACTTCCGGCGTCGCTTCCGAGACGATCCGGGTTCTGGAAAACCATAAGAAGAGCTATGCCCGTCTCCGGTCGCTAAAAGACATCGACGAGGTGGACGATCTGGAACTGTATCCTGATTTGTTGCCCGAGTAGACTGAGAACAAGTGAGGTCCTGTATGGCTGTTTTTGCCTCGTTCCCCGCGTCACCGGACACTTTCGCCGAGGAACTCTCGCGGCGCCGGCTCAGCCCTCCTGAAAGGCGCTCCGCCCGGGTACTTCAGGTCAACCTCGGAAAGTACTGCAACCAGGCCTGTCAGCACTGTCACGTGGATGCGAGTCCGGCCCGAGCCGAAAAGATGGAACGGGCAACGGCGGAACAGGTTGTACGACTCCTGCGCAGTGACCCGGCGATCGAGATCCTGGATCTGACTGGTGGCGCACCCGAGTTGAACGACTGGTTCCGGCTGCTTGTCGACGAAGGCGCCAAGCTCGGGCGCCACGTGATCGATCGGTGCAACCTCACAGTGCTCTCAGTTGCCGGTCAGGAGGATCTCCCGCGATTCCTGGCCGCCCGTAACGTCGAACTTGTGGCCTCCCTGCCATGCTACACGCAGGCGAATGTCGACAGGCAGCGCGGCTCGGGGAGCTTTAGAGGAAGTATCGAGGCCCTGCGCCGGCTGAATACCGTCGGTTTCGGGATGCCGGACTCCGGCCTCACTCTGAATCTGGTCTACAACCCTCTCGGAGCGTTTCTTCCCGGTCCTCAAAACAAGCTGGAAGAGGACTACCGCAAGCACCTTGGCGAAGATTACGGAATCCAGTTCAACCGCCTGCTTACTATTGCCAACATGCCGATTGCCCGCTTTGCCGACCAACTCCGCAGATGGGGCAAGTTCGATGACTACATGGCGCTTCTTCTGAGCGAGTTCAATGAGAGCACTCTGCCGGGACTGATGTGCTCGGAGACCGTGAGCGTCAGTTGGGACGGGTATCTGTACGACTGCGATTTCAACCAAATGGTGGAGTTGCCGGTCAGGATCAACGACCGCCCGGCGCACATCAGCTCAGTCGGATCACTTCAGGAATTGCGTGGCGCCGCAATTGTGACCGCGACCCACTGTCTCGGTTGCACGGCCGGCGCCGGCTCGTCCTGCAGAGGCGCGCTCGCGTAGGGGGGGTCTGAGTTCTGAGTTCTGAGTTCTGAGTTCGGGGTTTTACGGTTCACGGTTCACGGTTCAGAGTTTCACCGTTCGCGGTTCACGGTTGGGGGCTCTATGAACTCAGAACTCAGAACTCAGAACTCAGAACTACTGCTTCTTCTGACTATCCAGGAACTCGCGGGTCTTCTCGAGCCGCTCGGTTTTCAGCCGCTGCACTTCGGCGAATTCCTTCGCGGCTTCGTCGCGACGACCCAGCTTCTGGTAGAGGCGTGCGAGCACGTAACGAGTTTCGGTGTCCTGTGGGTTGCGCCTGGTCGACGACTCCAGCGCCGACAGAGCCTCCTGGTCCCTCCCCTGCTTCATGCGAATCCTGCCGAGGAGCGCCTGTGCGGCCGGCGAGTCGGGCTCGAACTTCATGGCTTTGCCGAGCCACAGCTCGGCTTCGGCGATGTTTCCAGCCGCCTCCTGGGTGTAGGCGATGTAGAAATGCGACGAGAAGTCTTCGGGGTAGCGCTTGAGCTCATTGGTGAAACACTGGATCGCGTCCTGGTAGAGCTGGTTTTTCAGGTGGGCCAAGCCAAGCGAATATTCCAGGCGCGGGAGGTCCGGGTTTAGCTTCCGGGCTTCCAGAAACTCGGCGGTCGCCTTCCCATAGTCCTCGTACATCAGGTGGAACTGTCCGCGCAGGAAATGCGCTGCAGGGATGCCGGTCGGCAGCTTCTCCAGCCGGTCGATGATCTGGAAAAGCTCGGGGCGCCGGCCTCGCAGGTACGCGAGTCCGAGCGCATACAAGACCGAGGGGTCGTTCGGGGCGGCCGCAAGAGAGGACTCGAGATACCGTATCGCCTCGGCATCCCGGCCGATCTCGACGAGGGAGAGGCCGAGCAACTGCCGGGCCTGCAGGGAGTCGGGCGTCGTCTGCAGATACTTCTCCAACGACTCGGCAGCCTTGAAGAAGTTGCGCGACCGGAAATAAGCGATGCCGATGTTCAGAAGAATCGGCTTGAGCTGCGGCTCGAGGCGCAACGCTTTTTCATAGGACGCGATTGCCTCGGGATACTCGCCGAGTTGTGCGAGGACGACTCCCAGGTTGGCCAGGGCCCGTGCGTTGTCGGGAGAGATCTTGAGCAGAGCTCGGTACTCGGTTGCGGCTTCCTGAAGCGCCCCCTTCTTCTGCAGTTCGTACGCCCGGCTGAAACGGGTGTCGGCATCGGAAGATTGCGGCGCGGAGCCAACAAGAACGAGGAGGAGAAAGACCACCGAAACCAGCATAGCGATTCAGATCATAGCATAGGGGTTGTGAGCTTCGAGGAGCGCGCATCAGGGCTCTTCCCGTGGGTCCCACTTCCCAGTGGGACTCTTCGAAACAACGGGGCAACCGCCAGTCCGGGAATCTGCACTTCGGGGACACCCAGGCTGCGAGTGAAACAAGGGCAGTCCTACTGGCCCCCGCGTTGTCGCCACTCGGTTTCTTGAAGCTTGAGTTTCCCGGCGTTGGGCGCATCCGGCCGGAGGACCAGGTAAGCGGCCAGCTGATCGGCGGCGGCCCGGAAACGGCCTTCCGCCGCTTCGAGATTGGCCAGGTAAACGTGCGCGCTGACAGCGCCGTCGGGTGCCAGGTGGAGCGCCTGCTCGAGGCTTTGCCGAGCTTCGATCTTCCTGTCGAGGGCCAGGGTGGCGATTCCGTAATAGAGGTGGGCGTCGCTGTCGAGAGGGTTCAAACGGAGGGCGCGTTCGAGGTCCAGAGCCGCCTCCGCAACTTTGCGTTGCTGCAGCTTGCAAAAGCCCGCCCCGCGCAGCGCGGGCCCAAAATCGGGGTTGATCTTAAGGGCGTTGGAAAAGTCCGCCAGTGCCTCGGCGGTCTTCCCCTGCCTGATCAGCAACTCTCCCCTCAGTGTCATGGCCTGAAAGTATTCGGGGAACAGAACGAGGGCTTTGGCCACTTCCTCGGACGCACGTGTCAGGTCCCCTTTTACTTTCTGCTCGAGCGCTTTCTCGTAAGCCTTTTGCGCATCTTTCGGTGCGGTCTGGGCCATTTCTGGTACGGAGACGACTGAACCTTCCTTCGATTTCCCGGGTGCGTCTGCAGAAGACCGCAGAAAGAGGTGGACCATGACGCGGGGGACTGGAGCGCGGCTGATATCAGTTTCGACGGGATCGGAGACAAGAGTAGGGTCGTCCGGATGAGTAGCCGTGAGACGGTATCGGCCGCCCGCCAGTCCGGGCACCTCGTACTGTCCCTGGTCATTCGTCATGACTTGTCTTGCGTAACCCGAGCTGGAGGTGATTTCCACGGCGACGCGCCCGGCAGGCTTCCCGTCGGGCTGCTGAACCTGTCCGTAGATCGTGTAGACAGTCAGCTGGCCAAGAGCACTCGGCAAACCAGTCCCCAGGACCAGGAGCGCAAGCAGAGCAGCAAACGAGGGAAACCGATTCATATAGGGATCCTTTGTCTTCCAATCTGAAGAGACGCGAATCTTGTCGGCCGCGATTCGGGATGGCCCAAACGAAAAAGGGGTCGCAGAACATGCGACCCCTTGCTTTGCCTGAAGTATCGAGAACTAGAAGTACAACTTCAGAGCGATCTGGATGACACGGTTGGCCGAAACCTGTCCCGGCTGACCGTTGACTTCACCGGTGGCGTTGCCCAGACGGCCGGAGGCCGGTGAGGTGGCGCCGCCACGCAGGTTGCGGAGATTAGCTGCCGTAGCAGTCTGCTTCGCTGCGTAGTCGGAGAAGTTGGAAGCGATGTTGAACTGCACGCCGTTGTTCCAGCCGTTGAACTGCGGATGGTTGAACGCGTTGAACATCTCGAGGCGGAACTGCATGAACCGCTCCTTCTCGCTCCACAGAGGGAAGTTCTTGAAGATGGAGAGGTCATGCACGTTCAGTCCAGGGCTCTCCATGAACATTCGCGGCCAGGGGTCAACCTGCCCGATATTCGGGAGTTTGAACGCCGTGAAGTCGTACCACATCTCACGAGTCCTGGTTGTCGGGTATCGGGCTTTTCACCAGATACGCACGCGGGCTTTCAGTCCAGGACCCGGTGATCCGCTGACCAGCGTTCACTCCGGAAATGCTGAAGTTCGGCTCCGCCGGCGCGCCGCTCTGGAACTGGCTGATCCCTGACAGCTGCCAGTTGTCGAAGACTCCCTTGGCCAGCCAATGATCGTTCATGAAGCGGCTAGCGGCCGGGGGTTCCAGACGTAGTTGATCGCCAGGTTGTGAGTTCGGTCGAAACTGGCGCGACGATAGTCGTAGCAACGGGCGCATTCCGGATGATCTGTAATCATCGTACGCCGTTCGCGGTATCCATAGCCTTGCCCCAGGTGTAAGCAACCGAGTAAGTCAGGCTATGCGCAAACCGGCGCTGCAAGCTCGACCTGCAACGAATGGTAGTTCGACGAGCCCATCGGGCCGCGCCACGGGATATCCGTGTAGCCCTGGTACGGGCTTCAGGAAATCCGCCGGCATCGCCTTGGTGCCGTCAAACTTGAAGCCAGCGTCCGTATACACCTGGGCGATGCCATCTTGCGCGTCGGGAACTACCGAGATGTCAGTCCCGCCCCAGTTGTAGGCATACTGCGCTTCACGCTTGAAAGTCGTGAAGTAGGGGATGTAGTTCAGGTTCATCCTCTGCCACAGGTGCGAGGACGTGGTACCCGACGTACCCGATGCTGAGGACCATGTCCATGCGGCAGCTGCTGCTGGACCTGCAGGCTGAAGCTGTGAACCGTCGGGATCTTCCCTGACCGGTCGATGCCGTGGATGCCGGAAGTTCCGAGAACGGGGTCGCCGGCGCCCCAACAGTGTCCAGGTTTCCATAGTCGAACCGGGGGTTCAGGTAAACGGGCGGCTGGCCGACGGCCGGGAACACCGAGGTATTGCCGGACACGCGGTCATAGGCCATGCGGATAGCCGCCGCGGATGACCGTCTTGGCAGTTGCCCCGAACATGTCGTAGGCAAAACCGAGCGACGGGCCGATCTGCGGAGCGCGCTTGTCGAAACCGCCACGGATGTGGACCATCCCGTTGAACGGATCGCCCGAGCCCGGGACGATGCGGCCGACAAGGTACTTGCCAAGCAGGACGGTCGGGTTGTTCAGGATCGAATGCATATCCGTCTTTGTCCCGCCGTACAGGCGCACTGCCTTGGCAGGATCCCATGCGTCGCGGGTCGAAGTACCGCTCCTGGTCGCGGTCGTCGTACTGGGGTCCGATATAGGAGAACCGGACGCCGTAGTCGAGGGTCAACTTGGAGTTGAATCTCCAGTTGTCCTGGACGTACCACTCGATGTTGGTCGAACGATACTGGCCCTGGCCGATCGACCGGTTGGGCGCAGTTCAAACGTGTCGAAGTTGCCCAATAGAGCGTTGGCGTACGGGTGGCCGGAATTAGTTCGGGTTGTTTGTGTTGTGCGAGAAGTTGATCGTCATCGACGACCCGGCCGCCTGGTCCTTGCGCTGCCGCTGATGCGTAGATGCCGATCTTGAGGGAGTGGGAACCCCAGATCTTGTTGAGGTTGTCGTAGAAATCGAACGTGGTGTTGGAGTTCTTGTACGGGAACTGGCTGTAGTTGTTGATGACGCCGTAGGTCTGGTCCGGGATGCCGCTGAAGTTGATGTTCACGAACTGATACGGCGAATAGGGGTAGGGCGGCGTAAAAGTCATGCCGATGCCCTTGAAAGTCGCCGCATCCGGCGTCGATCGGGTCCAGTGTCAGGTTGTTCTGGCTCGGTCCGAACACGAATTCGTTGGTCATCGTGTTGCTCATGACCCAAGTCAGGTTCAACGAAGCGTTTCTCGCCGGGCCCTGCTTGAAGTCGGTGGGCGTCAGCGGGAAGTTCTGCCCTGAAGTCCAGCCGACGCCGTAAGGCATGATCTGCTGGTCGCTGTCCTGCGTGAAGCGGGCGAACATGCGGAGGTTCTCCGTGATGTTGTAGTCGACGCGGATGTTCTCCTCGCGCCTCGGGTAGTTGATACTTTCCTGCGATTCGTGGTTGAACCGCGGCATGCTTCGTCCGGCATTGTTCACGTACTTGTTGAACAACTTCAGGATGTTCTGGCCGCTTGTGTTGAAGCGGTTGGCCGGGATCTTGTTGTCCGGGAAGGGCTGTCCTGGTCAGCGGATCCTTGATCGTGATTCAGGTTGCCGTTACCGTCCTTGGTCTGGCTGAAGTCGCCAGCGACTTCGAGGGCGGTCGGCATTCGGACCTGCTGACGTAGCAACCGGGACCAACTGCTTGTGCCATTCCTGGCCCCAGAAGAAGTACATCTTGTCCTTCAGGAAGTTGCCCATCTTCACCGGTCCGCCGACGTTGTAGCCGAAGTAGTTGTACCGGTAAAGACTTCCGAGGGGTAACGGATTGTTCAGGCCATTGCGGAAGAATGTATTGGCGTTCATTCCTTCATGCCGGTGGAACAGGTAGGCGGTGCCATGGAATTCCTTGGTGCCGCTGCGGGTGGTGATCTTGATTTCACCGCCGCCGGACCGGCCGTATTCCGCCTGGTAGTTCGAGGTCAGGACCTGGAACTCTTCGATTGCGTCCATGTTCAGCGCAACGTGCTGGGTTCCGTTCGATCCGGTGTCGACGTTGGTCGCGCCGTCGATCGTCAGGTTGTGCTGGTCCATCCGGGTGCCGTTGATACTGATGTTGCCGAAGCCGCCGGGACCAGCGACCTGGAAGTTACCAGTGGTGATGACGCCGGGGATGATCTTCACCAGGTCAAGGTAGTTGCGTCCGTTGATGGCCAATTCGCGCACCTGCCGGCCGGTGACGATTTCAGCCTGCTCGCCGCTTCGCGTTTTGACCTGCAACTGTCCGGAATCCGCCGTCACCTGGATGGTCGACGTTACTTCGCCGACTTCCATGACGATCGTTCCGGCCGACTGCCTCTGGTTCGTTTCCAGGATGATTCCGCTCTTGACGACCTGCTTGAACCCAGACATTTCCACGGTGACTGTGTAGGTGCCAGGCTGGAGCGCAGGGAAGTCAAACGTGCCTGAGTCGCGACGTGACGTGCCTCAAGCTTCATGTTCTTGGCGGGCTCCGTCAAGGTGACGTTGGCCCCCGGGATGACGGCGCCTGTCCCGTCCTTGACGACACCGCCCAAGCTCGCGCTCGTCTGAGCGAAACCGAGGGCCGTGAAGGCCAGAACCAAGACAAACAAAGCCGTGCTCGCGCGTACAAGACGAGTCATACTTTGCCTCCCCGAAATGTAGTGGGTTGATTTTAAGATAGGTAGGCTGAGCAAGTGCGAACCTATTCCAGCCTGGGATGGGACCCATCCTCTTCCAAAGTTGACCTCGTTGTCAACACTAAACCATGCCGAAAACTGTTACTTTTGCGGGGGGCTAAATCCGGGTGAGGAGACGAAAGGAGGCCAAGAACCCGAGGTCTTTCAGTACCGTCCGGTTCTTTGCCTCCCGAGTGAGAAACTGGCGGAAAATCTGAGAAAAGCTACATTTTGACTTCTTCTTTGGCCTTCGCCAGCAAACCGTCCAAACCCTCGAGACTATTGTTGTGCCGTGGTTTCCAGATCTGCTCCAGGTACTCGCGCGCCTTGGCGGACGCTGGCTTGTTCATGACGACTACCTTGGCGAAGTTGGCCTCGGCCTTGTCCAGCTCCTGCGCCCTCCAATGGCACATGCCCATTTTGAAGTAGGCTGCGTCAGCCTGAGGAACATACTTGATGGCTTCCGTGTACTGCTGGATCGAGCCCGGACAGTCCTTCGCCGCATACGCCAGATCGCCCTTGAAAAGCAGAATTCCGCCTTTGCGCGCATTCCACTGCTGGGGCTGCCATCCGGCCGGAGGGGCGTCGCCAGGGGCTGCTGCGAGAACCTTTTCGTAGTACTCGAGCGCCTTGGCCGTGTCCTTCTGGCTGGCGTAGTAATCGCCCAACCAGCCGACGAAGTAAAGCCCCTTTTCGGGACCGAGCGCTTCGGCAGCCTTCTGGCTGTACTCGAGCGCCTTCGGTGCGTTCTGGGCTTGGATGGCGGCTTGCGCGAGCGTTACGGTGAGCTCCGGCGTCGGAGTCTGCGCGTAAATCGGCTCGCCGAGCTCGAGCACCTTCGGCCAGTCCTGTTTCTGGACCGCTGCCAAAAACGCCTGTTGCTTCAGAGTGGGACTGTTTGGAAAGAGCTGAGCGACCTTGGCCAAAATCGCATCGGATTCGGCAGTCTTGCCGGCTTGCTTGTATTCGTCCGCCGTCTGGGTGAAGAAGCCCTCCATGTAGGGGAGGATCTTGGTCTTGGGGTCAAGCTTTTTGGTGAAGTTCTCCAGCTTCTGGACACGGACAGCCAGGTCCTTCTCCTGCATGATGGCGTTTACCTGCTCCAGGTGTTTTCCATACAGCCAGTCGGAATCCGGAGTCACGCCCTCGGGTGGGACCATTGGATCCTGAGCGAGTGCCATAGCCGTAGGAGGAAGAAGCAGGAACAGAGCCAGCGCGAGAAAACGGAAGTTATGCAGCCTCATTCAATGACTCTCCTTGGTAGGGAATTGGGGTCACCAGAAAATAACGTTACAAGAAATCAGTGTTTTCCCGCAATAGCCGGAGCTTCAGGGCATGGAAAAAAAGATGTCCGGGGTTCTGCGTTCTGAGTTCTGGGTTCGGGGTGTCGGGTTCGCTCTGTCTCGGTCTTCTCCGAGGCAATTGCAAAAATCGGGGTCCTAAGGCCTGAAAGGCCGGTACATATTAGCCCAGGGCGAAGCGTTTTTCGCGTAGCCCTGGGTCACGAGGCAGAGCGGACGTCGCAGCCCTGTAAGGGCGTAAGAGAGGCTGTCTGGGGTTCTTGCGCCCTTTCAGGGCTTCACTCCAGCGCGCCTATGCCACCCAGGGCTACGCGAAAAACGCTTCGCCCTGGGCTAATATGTACCGGCCTTTCAGGCCTTAAGACTCAGATTTTGTGATTTTTGCAATTGGCTCCTCCTTTATTTGGTTTGGTTGAAACCCTCAGATGCAAAACGCTGTCTTGTTCTGCAAAGCTTGGAGGCTCTGCCAAATGGATTGGACCGTCTTTCGTGATCTCGCGGCCGGCGCCGGCGCTATCATTCTTCTTGGACTGACCCTCGCCCTCGGAGTCTGGATCGACCGAAAATACACCCGCTAGCGTTGTTCTGCAGAGCCGCGCACGCAGAGCGCCGCGGCGTTGCGTGTGGGCGCGGCTCTGAAAAGTAACTACCCTCCCGTTTGCGTCACAGCATGCCCCGTCCGATAATGAACTGGACGTTGGCGCGCCTATGATCAGAACCGAAAACCTGACGAGGATGTTCGGAGACAAGAGTGCGGTGGACGGGTTGTCTCTGGAGGTCAATCCGGGAGAAATCTTCGGATTCCTGGGGCCGAACGGAGCGGGCAAGTCGACCACCGTGAAAATGCTCACCGGAATGCTGGCACCGACCGCGGGGACCGCGATGGTGGCCGGCTACAGCGTCACCGAACAGCCGATGGAGGTCAAGGCCCGGATCGGCTACGTGCCGGAGACGGGTGCGCTTTACGAAAGTCTCAGCCCCGACGAGTACCTGGAATTCGTAGGAGCGCTCCATCACCTCGACCTCTCCGCCGCCCGCCACAGAATCGACGAGCTCCTGGAGCTGTTTAACCTTGTCGACGTCCGGGGGCAACGCATGAACGAGTTCTCCAAGGGAATGAAGCAGAAAGTCGTGCTCTGTGCTTCTCTCATTCACAAGCCGGAAGTTCTGTTCCTGGACGAACCCTTGAGCGGGCTGGATGCGAACAGCGCCATGCTCGTGAAGACCCTTCTCAAACAACTTTCCGAGCAGGGCCGGACCGTCTTCTTCTCTTCCCACGTTCTTGAGGTGGTTGAACGGATCTGCACCCGGATAGCCATCATCAACGGCGGAGTCAAGGTGGTCGAAGGCACCACCGATCGAATCATCGCCGAAACAGGCAGCCGCACACTGGAGGAAGCATTCGGGCGCATCACGGGGGTGCGGGATGCGGCCGAGCTCACGAGCGAATTCCTCTCGGCCCTGGAGAAAGTCTGATGCTCGCGCCCGTGCTCCGGACTCTGGGCGTCGATTACGAGCAGTGGCGGGCCATGGTGTCGGTATCCCTCAAACTCGACCTCCGCAAGGGGCCCCGGCTGGCGGCGCAACGCAATTCCGACAGCGGGATGCGCAACCTCGTCGTTCTCCTGGTCGTGCAGTTCGTGACCAGTATCATCATGCTCACCTTGGTGCTGCGAAACGACAACACCCTGCTCACGTCGCTCCTGGTGCTCGGGTTCCTGATGTTGATCGTCACCTCTTCGCTGCTGATCGATTACAACACGATTGTGGTCTCGCCGGATGATTACTGGATTCTGGCCCACCGGCCCGTCTCCTCCCGGACGTTTTTTGTCGCCAAGCTGACCGGCATCGTTCTTTACGTGGCTTTCATGACGACGGCGCTCAGCCTCCTTCCAGCCGTTGGATTCGCATTCGTCGACGGTTTCCGGCCCCTGGTAGGCGTGGCAGCATTGTTGGGCGCATACGGCTTAAGTTTTTTTGCGGCGCTCCTCGTGGTCGGTGTGTTCACGGCGGTCATCACTCTTGTGAGCCCGACCCGGCTTCGCAGCGCCCTCTCCTATCTTCAATTGCTCACCTCGCTGATTTTTTACGGGGGATATGTCTTCATCCCGCAGTTTTTCGATACCTTCGAGAGCGACCTGACGCTGGCGGGCGATCCCTGGCTGCTGCTCATTCCCCTCAGCTGGTTTGCAGCCTTCATTCAGCTTGCCTCCGGGGACCTGTCCTGGCCGGTTCTTCTGGGAGTATGCCTGGCCGCAGGGTCATGTGGGGGCCTGGGTGTTCTGGCCGCCCGGCGGATGTCGACCGGGTACATGCAGGCCCTGGCCGAGGCGCAGAGCGCGAGCTCCGGCACCGCGGCCGAGCGGCGCCAGGTCAGGCGGTCCTCGACGATCTTCAAGAGCCATGAAGGGCGGGCCATATCGGTTCTGTTGTGGAATCAGTTCCGGTTCGATCAGAAATTTCGCCTAGGCGTTCTGGGCATTCTCCCACTGTCCGTGTTCTACCTTCTGATGGCGGTCAGAGAAGGGATTCACGACCCCTTTCTCGGGCTCGACTCAGCGATGAGATCCGGAAATGTTCTCTATGTTGCCGTGCTCTTGTTCCCCCTGATGCTGAAACCCAGCCTGACCTACAGCGAGTGGCACGAGGCGTCCTGGATCTTCTACACGACCCCGGTCAGGCAGGAACGCCTGCTGAGCTCGCTTAAGAACGCGGTACTGCTCTACTTTCTGTTGCCTTATCTCGTGGTGGTCGCGGCGGTCTTCGGCTGGTTCTACGACTCGATCTGGCATGCCCTCTTTGCGGTCGGCCTGGCCGGGTTGCTCTCGCATGTCCTGCTCCAGCTCTCGATCTTGATCTCCCCCGACATTCCATTTTCGAAGCCGCACGGACGCTCGCAAAGAAGCGCCAGGCTGTTCGGCATCTTCCTGATCGGGCCGATTCTCGGATACACGCTCCCCATGGCGATTGGGGCATTCGCTGGTCACCCGATTCTATTGGCCGGGCTGCTGATCCTGCCCGCATTGGTGGCGGTTGCCCTCGAGTTCCTGGTGAAGTGGCGGATCAGGCGAATGAACTGATTGCGGATTGCGGATTTTGGATTGCGGATTGCGGAAGGCTTCGTCAGGTTGCTCTAGGAGCTACGCTAGTCGGCTAGTTTCAAGCCCAATCCCAATCCCGGTCCCAATCCCCAATCCTGCAATCCTAATGGTCCGCAATCCGCAATCACTTTGGCGCAGGCGGTGGCGTGACAACCTCGGGCTTGACGAACCGGACTCCTTCCTGGCCTGCAAACTGGCTCATCAGGTTCGGGACGTTGATCCCCAGCGCTTCCAGTTGCTGGAGCAGGTTGAAGATGACGGACGGTGCTGCCGAGGCGAACTTGTTCAGCCCGCCGCCGTTGGTGCCGCCGTTACCCTGTTCGATGACAACAACCTTGTCGATGTTGCCCATTGGGGAAGCGACAGCGCCGAAGACCGGCGCGGAGGCGGTGATGATCGCCGGGAGCCGCTCGAGGATCGTCTGGAGCTTAGCGGCCTCGTTGAATTCCTTCCAGGACGCAGCCTTCTTGAGGATGGCGGCCGCCTCGGCCAGTCCCTGGGCCTCGATGGCCTTCGCCTGGGCGAGTCCGATGGCCTCGATCTTGGCGGCTTCCGCCAGTCCTTCCGCTTCAATGGCCGACGCTCGACCCTGACCTTCCTTCCGGAGTTTTTCCTGTTCGGCTTCGGCAATCGCGATAGTGGCCGACTTTCGACCTTCGGCTTCGAGCACTGCCGCCTGCTTGGAGGCTTCGGCCCTCAGGACTGTTGCCATCCTCTCCGCGTCGGCGGGTTTGATGACGGTGGCGTTCAGTTCCTTTTCCCGGCGCTTGATTTCCTCTTCCTGGACGAAGATCTGCTCCTGGGTCCTGAATTTGTCGACGCGGATTTCCTCTGCCACGACTGACTGGCGGGCCTTGGCCGACGAGAGCGGGCCGGCTTGAGCTGCAGTCGCGCGTTGTGTCTCTACCTCGGCCATGTACTGGGCGCGCTTGATTTCGAGGTCGCGCTGCGCCAGGGCGATGTTCGCCTCCGTGCCCAGCTTGACCTTCTCCCCCTCCTGCATGGCGACGGATGACTGGATCTTCGCGTCCCGGGTAGCCTCCGCCTCGCCGATCTGGGCGTCTCTTTTGACTTCGGCAGTCCGCTTCTTTCCCAGGGCATCCAGGTAACCTTCTTCATCGCTGATTTCCTGGATCGTCAGGACGTCGACGCCAATGCCCATCCGCTCGAGATCGGTGGCCGCCTCTGAGGTCAGCTTTTGAGCGAAGCTCTGCCGGTCATTGTTGATCTCTTCCACGGTAAGGGTGCCGAGGATCGCGCGCAAGTGACCTTCGAGAGTTTGGAAGATGACTCTCTGCACCTCGTCCTGAGTCATGCCGAGAAAGCGCTCGGCGGCTGCCTGGAGAGAAACGTCATCGCTCTTGATCTTGACGTTGGCCACAGCCTTGACCGACACCGGGACTCCCTTCAGCGTGTAGGCGCGCTTGATCTCGAGAGGAATCGTCATGACATTCAGAGACAGGTAATCGACCTTCTCGAGGAGCGGGATTCGCAGCGCGGCGCCTCCGCGGATCAGCCGGTAGCCGACGACCCGACCGTCCGGCAGCTTCCGCTTCCGGCCGCTGAAGACGGCGGCAAAGTTGGGCGCAACTTTGATGTAGTTTCGGCTGAAGAGCAGGATCCCGATCAGGACCGAGAGTAGAACGAAAAGGACGATAATCGGGGTGAGAAGCTCTAAAAGGACACTCATGTTATCCTCCAGACCCTCGTCTGCGAGCGCAGACGGGATTCAACACCTTACGAGGGAGAATTCGTTTTCTCCGTTTCCTTGGGCCTCGCAACCAGGCTCACGATCACCGATTCTCCAAGGACTTCCTCGACGGTCACGATTGCGTTGAACGGGATCGGAGAGCCGTCCCGTGACCGCGCCATCTTCTCCACCATCGATTCGCCGATCAGGCAGCGGATCTGCCCAAGGTTGTTGGGAGGGATGGCGACTATCACTTCGGCCGAACGACCGACGAGGTCAGATATCCGCACGGTGCTCGACGCCTGTTGCGAATAGAGGAATCGGGCGAAGAAATAGATGAGGGAGGCGAAAATCACCCCGCCGCCAAAGCCGATTGCAGAGCTGACGAGGATCGAGTACCCGTTGCGGACTCCGATCGCGCCGAAACCACCGAAGGCCGTGATGAAGACGCTCATGACCCGGGTGCTGAAGAATCCGGGGCCACCGTGCCCGAGGTCGTGCTCAAAATCATGGGAGAAATCGAAGTGATCGAAGATTTCGCCGAAGACCAGTGAAATGAGAAGAAACAAGAAGCCGATGGAGGCAATCCCGAGGAAGACCCCGAAAGCACTGAACTGAGACAACAATTCACCCATTCTGTGGCTCCTTGTTGTGATTAGGAGTTTCGAGCCAAGCGAAAACGAAAACCGGGGAGATTATAGCACCTGTTGGAAAAGCGGGGCGCGGGAGAGTAGTCGCTAAGTCAGGAACAGAACCAACCATGCAGCTGTCAGGGCAAAGCGGACCATTCGGATCATGAGGGACCTCCTTCTGCAAAATCGGTCGCAGGGGAGACTGCTCTTCCACAATTCTGACTCTCGAACTAACAAAAAGGATCAAAGGGAGGGAACAAATCCGCGGGCAAGGATACAGTATGACTGCAAGCCAGGAGGAAGAAATGTCGGAAGGTTCTGGAGAAATTCGCTGGAGATTCCCGCTGTATGTTTTCGCGGCTTTTGGTCTGCTCCTTTTTCAGGGCTGCGCGTCCAGGAAGCAGGCGGCGCCGGCCCCGCCCGCAGAGTACCACGCCTTGGTTTCAGAGGGTGATGCTTACTTCGCGAAGTCCCACCTTTGGGGCTGGCGGAAGGCACTTGCCTCCTACAAATCAGCCCGGACGCTCTTCAAGGATGATGGGCTGAGCTCGAAGCTCATTTTGACTGCCGCCCTCGTCGCCACCCGCGAGCATGACGAGGGGATCAGGGACGAGGGGATCGAATCGGAGATGGCCGCCTGGGTGCGACCGGGCAATGCACGCGATCAGTTCCTGCTCTCCCTCACCTCTCGGTATCGAAAGAGCGGCTTGGCTTCGGCTGGAGCGCTCCCCTCGGAAGCCGACATCGAGTCCCTGCTCGATTATCGCCACGACCCGCTCGATGCGTATCTTTACGTGCAGTATTTGAAGGCCTCCGACTCGCCGAATTTGAAGGAGGCGGACGCAACCCTTTCCGAGCTCTACAAAGAATCCACTCTTTTCCTTTACCGGGGAACGGTGGAGGACGCGGAGAAGGCCCGGTCCGCCCACCCGGAATTCGCTGAATTGACCTTTTTCCTCGGCGAGGTTTCATTCTCGAATCAAATCATCGGTAAAGCGCGTGAATATCTGACCCGCACGGTTGAGCTCCTGCCCGATCACATCTCGGCGATCAACGGCTTGGGTGACGTGCAGTTTTTCGGCCTGCAGGACTACGCGAAGGCGATGGAGTTCTACGAACGAGCGCGGGCGATCGATGGCAGGAACGTCAAGGCGGCATTCGGAAAAGCTGCGTCTCTCCACTATCTGGGTAAATTCACCGAATCAAACCTCACGATGGATTCGCTTCTCAACGGCAAGGACGCGGACTGGTCGGCCCTCACCGAGGCCCAGGCCGACTACTTCAGGGGGGAAGGCTACTACTACACCGCCTACAACTACCATCTCCTGGATAATCCGACGGAGGCGAGGCGGCGAATCGAAACGGCCAAAAGCTACCTGCCTAAGTCGGGGGGCATCAACTTCCTGTCCGGTTTGATGTACTACAAGGCGGGCAGGACCGTCGAGGCGGAAGTCGATTTCACCAAGGTCCTGTCGGAGGGGAGCACGTACTGCGAGGCGCCCTACTACCTCGGACTAATCGATAACGCGAAGGGAGGAAGCGCAGCACCCGGGTACTTCCTGTCCGCGGCCGAGTGCCTGACGAAGAGCTTGAAGAAGATGGAAGATGGCCTCCAGGCGATTCCCCGGATGGATGTGACCGTCGAGGAGAAGGCCATGCTCACCGAGAAGGCGCAGAACGGGCTTCGCGATTTTCGCAAATCCTCGGCTGAGATGCTCGACCGCATGATCCGCCTGACCGAGCCCGGAGGCCCGGACGAGCAACAGACCAGTACCCGGACAATACTCCAGGCTGTGCTGGCAGAGGTGGGGGGCGGTTCACAGAAGTCTGCTCATACACTGAATTGACAGAACTAACTGGACTGAAGCCAGAGGGCGAGTTTCGGGTGTGTTTCGGGGACACAAAACTTAATTCCTTTGCTATGCCATGCGTGTGGTAGCGGGAGGGGAATTAAGTATTATGTCCCCGAAACGCACCCGAAACCCATTGACACCGGGATGGCCGCATCATTAATCTTCGCGACGAGTGAAAAAGAGAATTCACAGGCGAGGATTCATCAAAGGTGTGGCGGCGGCGGGCGCCGTCGGTGTAATGGCTTCATGCTCCAACGCCCCTGCCTCCCGGTGGCGCAGCCTCTCCGAGGCGGAGGCGGAGCTTGTTGACCTGATCAGCGAGCAGATCATCCCGACCGATGAGGACCCGGGCGCCCGCTGGGCCGGTGTCGTGAATTTTGTCGACAAGCAGTTGGCCGGGCCTTACAAGCGCTTTCTCCCCGATTACAGAAGCGGCCTCGCGGGCGTTCAGGAGACTAGCCGGGCAATGTTCGGCAAAGCCTTTGCCCAGCTCAAATGGGACGATCAGACGGCCGTTCTCAAGTCCCTGGAATCGGGAAAGGCAAAGGGTGCGACCTGGCGGAGAGAATCCTCCTCGCGCTTTTTCGATCTGATTCGCGATCACTGCATGCAGGGATTCTACGGAAGTCCCCGTCATGGCGGGAACCGGGACTATGTCAGCTTCCGGATGATCGGTCTCGACTACCCTCAAATCATCGGTCAGAACCGCTACAAGAAGTTGTGAGCTTCGGGGACATAATACTTAATTCCCACCCAGCCGGCGCAATCAAGCGCAAGCGAAGGAACTAAGTTTTGTGTCCCCGAAACTCGACTCAGGATTTTCACGATGGCCCTCAAGCATGTTAACGCAGTGGTTATCGGAGCGGGCGCCGGAGGCGGTGTCGTTGCCAAGGAACTGGCCGAGGCGGGCCTCACGGTCGTCCTGCTCGAGCGCGGGCCGTGGCCCCACTTTTCAGACAATGACCACGACGAACTGATCAGCCAGCGAACCACCGCGCTCGGCAATGCTTTCGGACCCGACGACCGACGCTGGCAGCGTGTGGTCGTTGACGCCAAGGGGCGCGAACGGGTCGTCCCGGCGAGCGACGGCGGGTACAGCAACGTGGCTGCCTGCGTCGGATCCGGCACGGCCTCCTACGGTGCGCTGGCCTGGCGTTACATGCCCCAGGATTTCAGGATGAAGTCGACCTACGGCCCGGTCGCCGGATCTACGCTCGAGGACTGGCCGATCAGCTACGAGGATCTCGAGCCTTGCTACGAGAAAGCGGAGTGGGAGATCGGAGTCTCGGGGAGCCACGCCGAAAACGCCTTTGCGCCGCCGCAACGCAAGCCCTACCCGATGCCTCCTCACCCGTACACCTGCGAGGGACGGATGCTCGATGCCGCCGCGCGCCGGCTCGGCTGGCACCCGTTTCACCCGCCAATGCTCAGGAATACGATTCCCTACGGTGGGCGGCCGGCGTGCATTCACTGCCGCTACTGCGTGGGGTTCGCCTGTGAAGTCAACGCGAAGTGCGGGACTCAGAATACCGTCATACCGAAAGCAATCGAGACCGGGAATTGCGAAGTGCGGACGGGCTGCGTGGCTTCCGAGATCGTGCTCGACGACCGGGGCCGGGCGCGCTCTGCGAAATACTTCGATGCGGAAGATCGCGAGCAGGAACAGACGGCCGACCTCGTGATTCTCGCCTGCTCCGCGACCGAGACGCCAAGGCTCCTTCTGAATTCCCGCAACAAGCTGTTTCCGAAGGGGATCGGGAACCGTTTCGACTGGGTGGGTCGAAACCTCCAGGGGCACGCATACTGCGGCGCCACCGGGTTGTTTGAGCAGGAGGTCTACGACGACATCGGGCCGGGGGTCTGTTTCGCCCTGTGCGATTTCAATCATGGGAACCCGGGCGGTATCGTCGGCGGGGCGATGATCGCCAACGAGTTCATCCGGTTGCCGTACCTTTTTACGGGACGCCGCCCTCCGGGCTCCCCGTCGTGGGGCCTCGCGCACAAGGAGTTCCAGCGCCATTATTACCGGCGCAGCGCCGGCGCCCAGGGCCCGGTTCAAGAAATGCCGGTGTTCGACGCCCGTGTCGATGTCGACCCAAAAGTGAAGGACTACTGGGGCAAGCCGGTGGCCCGGCTTTCGGGTCAGCGCCATCCGCACGACGTCGAGGTCGCACGCTTCATCGCCGACAAGTGCGAGCGGTTGCTCCAAGAAGCGGGGGCCACGGAGACGTTCAAACGCGTCCCGGGACTCGGTCTTAGCGGCGGCCAACACCAGGCAGGGACCTGTCGGATGGGGACAGACCCGAAAACCTCGGTCACTGACCGCTACGGTCGAATCCACGACGTGGATAACCTGTTCATTGCCGATGCCAGCCTTCACGTTACGAACGGGGGATTCAACCCGGCACTGACGGTGATGGCACTCGGCTATTGGGTCTCACAGCACATCAGGGACCAGTGGAAAGGCAGAACATGAGAGCAGGAGCTGGGAAGAAGTGGTTACTACTATTTGGGATCTCCGCACTCGTGGTGCTCGGTGCCTTTAGTTTCTATTGGCACACTGCGTCCCCTCAGAACACCTGCGTGAGGTGTCACGAGATTCAACCGAGTCATGACCTCTGGATGCAGTCCGCTCACCGGAATGCCAAGTGCGACACCTGCCACGGCACCGCTGTCAGCAACGGGTTGCACAGCCTATGGGAGAATTCACGGAGGGCCGCCAGGCATTTCTCCGAAGAGAGACACGACAACATTCGCCTGAGCGGGGACCAGGTCGTGGAAATGCAGGCTCGCTGCAAGGCGTGTCACGAACGCGAATACGCTGCCTGGTTTTCCAGCGGCCACTCCATGCGTTATGCGGACTTTCTGCTCAACGAAGAGCACAACCGGACCGAGCAGATCAACGCCGATTGCCTCAGATGCCACGGCATGTTCTTCGAGGGCCGGATCGAAGACCTCGTCCAGCCGATCAGCACGAAGGGCCCCTGGAAGATGGTCTCGACCGAGCGCGCTGAACAGCCGGCCATTCCCTGCCTGGTCTGCCACGAGATTCACAAGACGGGGGAGCCTGCGGCGCGGCCGGATTACGCCAAGCCGAAGATGGCCGCTTCAAAGCGGCCCGGAAAGCCTTTTCCAGTCAGCTTTTACGATCGGAACGAGGCGCGCCATTTCGAGGCGGCGGTTCTGCCCCAACCAAGGAGTCTCCCTGGGAGCCAGGATTTGGTGGTCTCGGCCGACCTGGGGCAACGGGTGTGCGTCCAGTGCCACGCCAATGTCGCCAACCAGACGGCGGGCGTGGGTGACGACCGGACCCCGCGCGGAGTCCACGAGGGGCTGAGCTGCTCTTCCTGCCATGCCGCCCACTCCATGGATGCCCGGGCTTCGTGCCGGCACTGTCATCCGAAGATGTCCAACTGCGGCCTGGACGTCGAAAAGATGAACACCACCTACCTGGACCCCGAGAGCGCACAGAATATTCACTTCGTCGCGTGCACGGATTGCCATCAGGCAGGCGTCCCGGAGAAGAAGACAGGGAGACAAGGAGACCAGGAGACAAGGAGACGGGGCACCGACTGACTCCGCCGCAAAAGTATGCAAGAGACGCAAATGTCTCACGCAAGAGGCGCAAGAGACGCAAAAGAAACGCTAGACGGAAAGGCCGACCTTAGCGTTTCTTTTGCGTCTCTTGCGCCTCTTGCGTGAAACATTTGCGTCTCTTGCTCCCTTTCGCGCCTCTTTCAGACGACTTTGATCACCACGAGTGTCGCGTCGTCTTCCGGAAGGGCGGCTTCCGAGTACCGGGTGGTTTCGCTGACCAGGCGGTCGGCGATCTCGTCCGGAGAGTGGTGGTACGACTCGCGCAGGATCTGTTCGAGCCGCTCGGTTCCGAGTTCTTCGCCGTCCGGCCCCGGGGCTTCTGTAACCCCGTCGGTGTACAGCAGGAGCAAGTCCCCCGGCCAGAGATTGACGCGGTCCTCGACGTACTTGACGCTTTCGAACGCGCCAAGGATGATTCCCCCCGTCTGGAGTTTCAGGAGCGACCCGTCTGACCGCAGAAGCAGCGGAGGGTTGTGACCCGCGTTGCTGTAGGTGAGCACCCGCTCCTTCTCGTCAAAAACACCGTAGAAGGCGGTGACAAACCGGTTCTGGTCGGTGGTCTCCCACAGCAGGCGATTGACCTTTGCGAGAATGGTCGCGATCGAGAAGTTATTCCGGATCTCGGCCAGCAGGGAGGCCCGGAACGCGGACATGATCAGGCCCGCCGAAATCCCCTTGCTCGAGACGTCTCCGATAACCATCCCCCACTGGCCATCGACGATACGAATGAAGTCGTAGTAGTCGCCGCTGACCAGGCGAGAGGCTACGTTGCGGCCAGCCAACTGCAGCCGGCTGATCAGGGGCATCTCGCGAGGCAGGAAGCGCAGCTGGATTTCGCGGGCGATCCGCAATTCCTGCTCGAGCTGTGTTTTCTCGATGACGGAACGGTGAAGCCGAGCGCGCTCGATCGCGAGAGAGGCCTGGCCCGCGAAGGCTTCCAGAAGCTCCAGGTCGGCCTGCGAGTATGCGTCTCGCTGATCGTTGATCAGCAGGAACATACCGATGGTCTTCTCGTCACTGGTCAGAGGGATGACGATTTCCGATTCCCCCGTCGGCCGGGCAGGCAGGTGGAAATCCTCGTAATCCTGGCGGGAGAGTATTCTGGCCACGGCCCCGGTTTCCTGCCAGCTTTTCTGAGTTCTTCGCGCCTCCTCGATGACCTGCAGCCGTTCCTGGGGATCGAGCCCGCAGGTCGAAGCCTCTTCCCGCCGGTCGGGCAGGGGGAACAGCAGGATAGCCGCGGCGTCGTACGGGATGAGGCCTCTCAGATGCAGCACGATCTCCTCGAGCATCTCGTCCAGATTCAGGCTGGTGCTGATGGAGCGCGCAATCTCCTTGAGCCGCGCCTCTTCCTCGTCTCTTCTCTTGGCTTCATGCGCGAGAACAAAGTGATTAACAGCGACGGCCATGTGCGGCGCGAGCGCTTCGAGGTAACTCGCATCCGCTGCGGTAAATTCTATGCCGTCGCCTCGGTCGATGAGTTCGATGGTACCGATGACCCGGTTGTCCCGGATCAGCGGGGCAACCAGGACGGAACGGGAGGGCCGGGCGAACTCGAGTGTCTCCGGTAAAGCATGGTAAGGCAGGGGAGCCTCCGATGATCGGAAGATGAGCGGGTGTCCGGCCGCAACGGCCAGCCCGCTGAACCCTTCGCCGGTCACGACCGGCACGCCCGATAAAGACTCGGGGTAAAAGTACGTCAGTTGTTTCTTGCGGACGTCGATCACCGAAAAGTTAATCCCGGCCGCATTGAATTCATCCTGAAGGAGCATTCGCAGTGAACGGATCAGCGAATCCATATCCGAGGCGAGGTGAAAGGCCTCGAGATAATTGAGCAGAACGACTTTTTTCCGCCAGAAGCTGCGAGTTCCAGCTGTTCTGGCCCGGCCGGTGGTCGGTTCCATGGTCCCCCTAGTTTAGAGGCTGGGCCTGTTGGTTTCCAGTCTCGATGCGTATATTCTGACAGGAGGAGATTTGCGGTCGATGGGCCGGGAACCCGCAAACAGAGCCCCGGCAACGAGGAGGAGAAACTGGATGGACGACGAACTGAAGTCCTCATGGGAACTGGCGATGGAAAAGTTGGGAATTTCCGATCAGCCGGGGACCGAAAAGCTGACGCCGGAACAGAAGGCGGAGATCGCCGAAGTGAGAGGGAAATACAAGGCGAAGATCGCCGAGGCTGAAATAGCGACCGACGACCGGATCAGGAAGGCCGTCGGGGAGGGGGACTACGAGGCGATTGAGAAGATACGCCAGCAACTGATCGACGACCGCAATCGGCTCAATCGGGAAATGGAAGCCGAAGTCACCAAGGTCAGGGAAAAAAAGCAGTAACCGGGACAGGAATCCGAAGACCAGGTGTGCCATGAAAAAGGTTCGGTGGGGCGTTCTCAGCACGGCCAGAATCGGGGTGGTGAAGGTCATTCCGGCCATGCAGGCCGCAAAGTATTGCGACGTGACGGCGATTGCGTCCAGGGACGAGCAGCGGGCCTCGCAGGCTGCCGCGGACTTGGGGATCGCGAAAGCTTACGGCACTTACTCTGACCTGCTTGCCGATCCGGATATCGATGCGGTCTATAACCCGCTCCCCAATCACATGCATGCCGAGTGGACGATTGCCGCGCTGGCAGCCGGCAAACACGTCTTGTGCGAGAAGCCGCTGGCAGTAACCGCGGCCGAAGCGCAGCAGATGGCGGAGCAGGCCGAGAAGTCTGGCCGCAAGTTGATGGAAGCCTTCATGTACCGGCTTCACCCGCAGTGGGTGCAGGTTCGCGACATCCTCGCCTCCGGCCGCCTGGGCGAACTGATCACGGTCCAGAGCTTTTTCGCCTACCGGAACCTGGACCCTGTCAATATCCGAAACATCCTGGAGTACGGCGGTGGAGCAATCCTGGACATTGGCTGCTATTGCATCAACGCGTCACGAATGCTTTTCGGCACCGAACCCGACGATGCCTGGGGAATAACCCACCGCGACAAGACCTCCGGTGTCGACATACTGAGCTCCGGTGTCTTGAAATTCGGCGACAGGCACGCGACCTTCACCTGTGCGACCCAGGTCGAGCCGGATCAGCGGGTGCACGTTGTGGGGACCAAAGGACGTCTGCTGGTCGAAATCCCCTTCAATATCCCGTGGGACCAACCGACACGGTTGCTTCTCACCCAGGGAGGCGAACATCCGGTTCGGCCCAATACCGAGGTGCTGGAGGTTCCTGCCGCCAACATGTACACGATCCAGGGCAGCCTGTTCTCAAAGGCGATTCTCGATAATACGGCAGTGCCGATTCCGCTGTCCGACGCGCTTCACAACATGGCGGTTATAGAAACAATTTTGAAGTTTTAAGGGCGACGCTGACAATCTGCCCGACCGCAAGGACCGCAAGGACCCAAGGACCTCAAGGACCTCAAGGACCTCAAGGACAACAACGACAAGATGGACGACCGCGGGTCCTGCTTTGTCCTTGTGGTCTTTGTGGTCTTTGTTGTCCTTGGGTCGGCTGTGTCAAACCGCTAAGGGCTGCTGCTGGGTCACGCAGTGAATCGTCCCCAGCCCCCACACCAGTGGCTCGCAGTTGATCCCGACGATTTTCCGACCGGGAAAAAGCCGGGCGAGGGTTTCGAGGGCGGCGTCGTCGTTCCGGTGTCCGAATGTTGGAACGAGGACCACGCCGTTTGCGACGTAAAAATTGGCGTAGCTGGCAGGGAGCCGGCCATCTCCCGATTCTACGGTCCCGGGCATCGGGAGGGTGATCACTTCGAAGGGCATGCCGTCATACGTCCGTGCCTTTTGCAGACGCTCGAGGTTATCGCGCAGGAGCGCATAATTCGGATCTTGCGGGTCTTCTTCGGTCGGGCAGACGATCGTATGCGGACGCACGAATCGTGCGATGTCGTCGATATGGCCGTCCGTATCGTCCCCAACGATGCCCTCGCCCAGCCAAACCACGTGCCGGACGCCCAGATACTCCTTGAGTTGCTGCTCGATTTCGATCCGGCTGAGGCCCGGATTGCGATTGGGATTGAGCAGGCACTGCTCGGTCGTCAAGCAGATCCCCTCTCCATTGACGTCGATTGAGCCGCCTTCAAGCACTATCCCCGGGGTGAAGCGCGGGACTCCCAGGACCGGGGCGAGGATTTCCGGAATGGCAGCGTCTTTTTTGAGCTCCGCGTACTTATTGCCCCAGGCGTTGAAAACCCAATGGTTGTAAGCGAGCTCAACCCCGGCTGCTCCCCGCCTGATGACAAAATTGGGACCGTAGTCGCGAACCCAGCTGTCGACCGTCCTGATCCTGTGGAAGCGGATGTCGAGCTTGGCACTGCCTGTTGTCCTGAGCCGTTCGCGGACCTCATTCTCTGTTTCGGCGTCGTCTACGAGGAGCTCGACCCGCTCGCGGGAACCGAGTTCCCTTATCATGGTGAGGAAGATCTCCTCGACGAGGGGGACTCGGTCCGGCCACGTCACCGGGTCTTTGGGCCAGGTGAGCCATGTGGCTTGGTGCGGATGCCATTCCGCGGGCATGAAGAAGCCACCATCGGATGCACGTTTCTGGTTCATTGTCCGGTCTTGTCCAGAAAGCGGAGGCCGATCCCCGAGTAGGATTCCACCCGGCGGTCGCGGAGAAACGGCCAACTTCGTCGAGTTTGTTCGATGAGCCCGAGGTCGCAGGGCACGACGAGCGTCTCTTCTTCCGTCGCTGACGCGCGGGCGAGGATCCTTCCGAACGGATCGCAAACGAAGGACTGTCCCCAGAACCGGAGTGAGCCCTCTCGACCGACTCGGTTAATCGCAGCGACGAACACGCCGTTCGCGACCGCATGACCCCGCTGGACAGTCTCCCAGGCTTCATGCTGCCCCTTGTTGACCTCATCCTGCTCGCCGTCCAGCCAACCGATTGCAGTCGGGTAGAAAATGACCTGGGCGCCGGCAAGTGCGGTGAGCCTGGCCGCTTCCGGGAACCATTGGTCCCAGCAGACGAGGACGCCCACATTTCCGTACCGGGTTTGATGGCCGGAGAAGCCGAGATCGCCCGGGGTGAAGTAAAACTTCTCGTAGTAAAGCGGGTCGTCCGGGATGTGCATTTTGCGGTAAGTGCCGGCATGGCCGGCCACCGGGTCGAGCACGACCGAGGTGTTGTGGTAGAGACCGGGCGCTCGTTTCTCGAAAAGGGAAGCGACGATCACGGCGTTCAGTTCCCGGCTCAATTCGCGCAGCCGGTCGGTGGTAGGCCCGGGGATCGGCTCGGCCAGGTCGAAAACCCGCACGTCTTCGGTCTGGCAGAAGTAGAGTGAGCTGAAGAGCTCCTGAAGACAGATAACCTGTGCCCCTTGGTCGGCTGCCTCCCGGATCATCCGGACGGCCTTCTCCAGATTGGTTTCACGGTTTTCCACGCAGCTCATCTGGATGAGCCCGAGCTTCACGATGTCGGCCATAACTCGTTATTCTAACTGACAACGGCGCACTGCGCACTGCCCGCTGCGCTGGGGCACTGCGCACTACTTACTGCGCACTACCCACTGCGCACTACGCACTACCCACTACCCAGCTACCCACTACCCACTGCGCACTGCGGACTGCACGGGGAAGGAGGCACCAGCGAGAGTCGACCGCCGGGCTGCGGTGCTCCTTCTTGGAGTGCGGCGGCCGTGCGTAGTGCGCAGTGCCGAGCAGTGCGCAGTCCGAAGTGCGCAGTCCGTAGTGCGCAGTAAGTAGTGCGCAGTGAGTAGTGCGCAGTGCGTAGTGCACAGTAGGTAGTGCGCAGTAGGTAGTGCGCAGTCGCCTTCCCGGCCTTCCCGCCTTTCGGCTTGAAAAGGAGTCGCTTTTCTGTCATATTGCGGCCGCTCAGGCGGTTGATGCCCGATTAATCACGTAAAACACTTACATTCCCGTAGTTTGGGACAGAAACCTAGGATGGATTTCCTTGCGGAAAGTTCCTTTTTCAGAATCATTGCGCATCATCGGTCGCGGCATTGGCAATTGGGTCGCTGACCGCCCGATCGTCATCTCCTTCGAGGTGACCGATTCCTGCACCTGTTTTTGCAAGCATTGCGATCACGGAGGGGCTAGAGACAATTCGAAGAATCTCAAGCCCGAGCAATACAAGCGCTATGTCGAGGCCTTGCGTCCCTGCGTCGTTCAAGTTTCGGGCGGTGAGCCGCTCATGAGGGACGACCTCGTCGACATCGTTCGTAATATCAAGACCTGTTCGGGGCTGCCTTACACGATCCTCGTTTCCAACTGGTCCCTGATGACCGAAGAACGATACCTGGAGCTCCGAAAGGCGGGAATCAACCAATTCTCCGTCAGTCTCGATTTCCCGGACGAGCGGCACGACGATTTTCGGGGCCACCCGGGGCTGTATCAGCACCTGTCCGAACTGATCCCACGTGTCGCAAAGCACGGGCACGATGACATCGTCCTGAACAACTGCATCACGAAGAACAACCTCCCCCACATCAATGAAGTGGCGGATAAAGCCAGGGAGTGGGGGGTCAACGTCAGCTACAGCGCGTATTCGCCCAGGCGGACCGGCTGCCGCGATTACTTCATCGAAACCCCGACGGACCTGCGGCATCTCGAAGAGCAGTTAGGCAGGATCGAGAGCCGCATGGACCACAGCCACTGGATCGTCAACAGCAAGACGACGATCGACGCAACTCTGGATTACTTCAAGCGCGGTGGAACGCCGGGCTGCAAGGCAGGACAGCGCTTTCTGGTTGTCACGGCGCAAGGCTACTCTCCAGCCGTGCTCCATGCATTTCGTCAGGTATCCGCTCGAGAAGCGGGAACAGCTGATCGAGGAGTTCACGAAGCAGAACAAGTGCGACGAATGCTATGTTTCGATCCGGTCTTACCTGGATAAGACGTTGCCGAGACTCGCTTACGAGAGTATCTCGGGGCACTTCTCCTTCCGACCGCGGTCGGCCTTCGAGCCGGAACCTTAGCTACTTCTTCGGCGGCAGGACGGTGGTCGTCAGGCCTGGTGCCAGGGTGAGCTTGGATCCGGCCAGGTCCAGCGGATATTTCTTGGTCTTGAAGTAGAGCAGAACCTCCCGTTCCTCGCCCGGTTGCAGTTCCGCCTTTTTGAGCTGATAGCGTTCGAGTACCTCACGGATCTGCTGCCCCTTCGACGCCTGAACAACCTTGGCATCATCCCGCCCCATGCTGACCTGTGGTCCCGTTGACCACCGTCTTCCATATGGGTCCATGGTTCCGCCCTGGCCGACCGAGACATTCGATTTCCCGCCTGACCACTTGTCTACGACTTTGGGTGCAATTTCGGTTGGGATCGCGCGCGCGACCGGTTTGTTCTGCGGATCCGACAGGGCGGCTGCATCCGGATCCAGGGACAGAGCGACTTTCGAATCATTCCGAATCTTCAGGTAGAGCACTCCGAACCCGGAGTTGAGAATCGAGTAATCGATCTCCGAGGGGAGACGGTGCATCGACAGGAAGTAAGCCTCAACGTTGACCTCGGGCGCAGGCGCTTGGAGCCACAAAGACAGGAACAGGCAGGTCAGCAGCGACATTGTTCACCTCTCCTTCCAAGGCTAACCCGAAACTCAAAGCGGCGCCAGTGTTAGTATAAATTGGCTTATGCACGATCCTTTCACAGGTGAGAACGCCGACGCCTTCACCGCTCTACATCGGACAGTCATCGGCTGCCGGCTCTGTCCCCGCCTGGTCGCGTACCGGGAGCAGGTGGCTCGCACCAAACGTGCCGCCTACAACGACTGGGACTACTGGGGAAAACCGGTCCCCTCGCTTGGTGAGCCGAACGCCAGGCTGTTGGTTGTCGGATTGGCCCCTGCTGCCCACGGGGGCAATCGAACCGGAAGAATCTTCACCGGGGATCGAAGCGGGGACTTCCTGTTCGGCGCCCTCTGCCGGGCCGGCTTTGCCAACCAGGCCACCAGCCGCAGACGCGACGACGGTCTTCGGCTCATAGACTGCTACATCACCGCCCCGGTTCACTGCGCTCCCCCCGACAACAAACCTCTCCCGGTCGAGTTCGACACCTGCCGGCGCTATCTGCTGCGCGAGCTGGAGCTGCTGACCCGGTTGCAGGTCGTGGTCGCGCTCGGCCGCATTGCCTGGGACCAGTATCTGAGGGCGCGAAAAGAACTGGGACAGGCGGTCCCCAAACCGCTCCCGAAATTCGGTCATCTGTCGGAAGCGCAATTGGACGGTCGGATACGGCTGGTTGGTTCCTACCACCCGAGCCAGCAGAACACCCAGACGGGAAAGCTGACCCCCGAGATGTTCGATCGGGTGTTTGCGCGGGCACGGGAGCATCTGACGAGCTGACCAGCTGACCGGCTGACCAGCTGACCGAGCTGACCAGCTGACGGGCTGACCGAAGTCTCAGCCATGCTCTTTGTCCACTCTGTCCACAATGTCCACAGTGTCCACAGTGTCCACAGTCTAGGGCACCAGGTTCAGCCGGTCAGCTGGTCAGCCGGTTAGCCGGTCAGCGTTGCCGCGCCTGTGCTAATATCACCCGGGTGTTCCGCGCACGGTTGGCACCTTTCGTAGCTGCCCTGTTTCTGCTGACACTTTCTGTTTCCTCGGTTATTTTTGCTTTTCCCCAGGCAGTAGTCACCGGACGAATTCTGAACGCCGCCGGGGAACCGGCTGCCGGGGTGACAATCCTCCTGGTCGAAAGTGGAAGTGTTCGGGGGGCGACCGTTTCAGACGAGAACGGCTGGTACCATCTTGAAGCCGAACCGGGAATTTATGCTCTGGAATACGCTCCCCGTCGGGGGAATTCTGGAAGATTCGTGGTTCCCCTTGGGCAGTTGTCACGGTATTCCGTTGTTGTGAGGGATTTGACGGCTGAAAGCTTTGCCCCCCAAGACGCCGCCGATGCCGCGCCTCGACCTCCTGCACGGTTCGCTTCTCACGGGTTTCAACCTGGATGATCTTCCGACCGCCCGGGACCTGTGGTCGGTTCTCGAAAACCAGGAAACGTCGACGGTCGTCAACCGTGTTGATTCAGCGGGAGTGAGATTGGGCAGCGGCGCGCTTTTCAGCGGGAGAGGAAGCTCCTGGGTCCAGAATACTTTTCGGCTGAATGGTATGGACATCTCCGATCCGGAGAGCCCGGGCGTTCCTCTCATCATTCCCCAATATGACCCGGTGCACGCGGTCCAGGTGGTGAGTGCGGGCCACTCAGCAGCAGAGGCCGGCCCAGGGGAAACGGTAGAAATCGTCACCGCCCGGCCGGGGGACGCCACTCACGGACAGGCGCGCCTCTACTACCAGGGTGCGCCCACGCAGTGGGATGCCGTCTCGTCCCGCCTGCTCGCGCAGGGGTCAACGGGAGCGCCCGGCGTTCGTCGCCACTGGGAAGGCGTCGCTCAACTCGGTGGCCGCCTGTTCCGCAACGCCGAATATCTCGGGTCCGCCTCGGTTCAGGACTCCGCGTTTCGCGTCCCGGGATTCGATCCACCGGTCGGCCGTCGCCTGATCTCGGCTACCGTTAATGTGGGAAGTGAACTCGGTCGTCTCGGAAGCGTGGGCTTTCTGTGGTCAGGCCAGGAGTGGGAACAGGATTACTCGCAGGCGAGTTTCCGAACCCCTCCTCTTTCGACACTCGGTGAAGATGACGGTTTTCGGGTTCTTCAGGGGTACTGGAACTGGGGACCGAGTCCCCGATTTGCTCTCGATTCGCGGGTCGGCTTCGCCCGCTCGGCCCTCCATCACCATTTTCAGCAACCTGTGAACCGCCAGGCGGGGACGGATCTTTTTACCGGTTATCGATCGGGGTCGGCCCCCTCCGAGATGGACTCGCTCCATTCTCGGTTGAGCTTTCAGTCGGGTGTCTCCGTCTGGTTACCGGGTTTGGGGGGCTTCTCTCACCAGTTGCAGTCGGGCGTCGAACTCGGCAGGGGAAGGGCAGACAACGATGTCCGAATCCACCAGGATGTTGGCCTCGCCTTCCTGCCCTCCGACCTCGGGGCAAACCCGCTCATTCGTGCCTCGGCGGCTCCGGTCTTTGTCCGGCAATTCAACACGCCCCTGGGGTCCCGTTACGGAATCGACGGCGCCTCGGTCTACTTCCAGGACAGGGCCGCGCTCTCATCCCGTTTGTCGATCAGCGCCGGGGTGAGGATTGATTCGATGACGGGCTCTCTTCGGGAACAGTCCAGCCCGGCCGGCGTGTTCGCCAATACCCGGCGCCTCGATGCCAGGCCCGACCTCATCGGATGGACGAACGTCGCCCCCCGGCTCTCCATTGCCTCGCGGCCGTTTGGCCACGGGACAGTGGTCCGTTTTGCGGTGGGACGATACCATCACCTGTTGACTGGCCAGCTTCTTCAGTCGATCAACCCGATGAGCTTGAGCGGTTCGATTCGTGCCTGGAGCGATCGAAACGGAGACGGGCAGTTCCAGGGGGAGAGCAGGGCGCCCTGCTGAAGCTTTTCGGAGCCGAATTCACCGAGCTTGACCCCGCACTCGAGCGCCCGAGAACAGACGAGATTGTGGTCGGCGCAGAGCAAGCGCTGCCTGCCGGTTTTGTTTTGCGCGGTGACCTCATCCGGAGGCAGGAGAAGAACCGGATTGAGACGGTCAATGTGGGAGTTCCGCTATCATCCTATGAAGCCACGACCATCCACGACCCGGGCGGGGACTGGGTCGCAGGCACCGGGGATGATCAGGACCTGACGGTCTATAACCAGCGGGCGGAAACCCTGGGCCGCGACCAGTACATCCTGACCAACCCGCCTGGTTTGTCCTCAAAACACGAGGGCGTGGAGCTGACCTTGTCAAGGAACGCGACTCCGCTTTCGTTCTCCCTGGCTTTCGGCGCTTACCGGACTTTCGCCAATACAGGGGCGGGCAACAGCGAATACGAGAATGACCAGGGAGTGATCGGCGGGCTCTTCGACGACCCGAATGCCGGGATCAACAGTTACGGCAGGGTGTACTTTGACCGATCCTTCACCGCCAAGCTGCTCGCCTTGTATGAGGGACCGGGGGGGGTCACGGTTTCCGGTGTGGCGAGGTATTACGACGGTCTGCCGTTTGGGAGGATGCTCGTCATAACGGGGATGAATCAGGGCCCGTTCGCGGTGATGGCCACGCCGCGCGGAAATCCCGGTGGACACCGGACCGAGTACATCCGAACGGTGGACTTGAGAGTCCGCAAACGTTTTGGAGCTTCGGGTGGCAGGCTGGGACTGGTTCTTGATATTTTCAACCTGCTCAACGACGATCAGAAAACCTTGGAAGGGGAACTGAGCGGACCGCTGTTCAGCCTCAGGATTCCCCTGGCGACGCAGGCGCCGAGGGTGGCGCGAATCGGGGTGGAGTACAGCTTTTAGGTTTGGGCTGTGATTATAGGAATAGGACCGATAGGACCAATAGGACCCATTGGTAAATCCTATAACCTATTAGTCCTATTCGTCCTATAGGTCCTATTTCCCTATGAAAATTTACGACATTTCACACACCTTGAGACCCGGGATGGCGGCCTGGCCGGGAGACGCCGGGCTGCAGCTCGAAAAGAAGATGGGGTTGGCCGACGGCGACATTGCGAACGTCGGAGTCATCTCGATGTCCTGCCACATCGGGACACATATGGATGCCCCTTACCACTACCTGAACGGTGGGAAGAGCATTGACAAGATCGAGCTGGAACGCTTCGTGGGCCCGGCCCGGCTTGTCACTGTGCGCCCCGCCACCAGCCTGGTTTCTGCCGAGGAGCTGGGGCCCTTTCTCGCTCAGCCGGTCGAAAGACTCATCATCCGCTGTAATGCCCCGGTCGAGCTGGACCGTTTCCGTGAAGATTTCGTGTCGCTGTCCGTGGCCGCGGCACAGCGCCTGGTTTCTGCGGGGATCCGGCTGGTCGGAATAGACTCGCCTTCCGTGGATCCTTTCGGCGCAACGGTTCTGGAAGCTCACCTGGTGCTTGGCAGGGCCGGGGTGATCATCGTCGAAAACCTCCGTCTGCGGGATGTTCCGGACGGCTCCTACGAGCTGATCGCCTTGCCCCTCAGAATCGCCGACGGGGACGGCTCACCGGTTCGTGCGGTCCTTCGAGAGGTGAGGTGAGTTTCGGGGTGTTTCGGGAGAGTTTCGGGGGGGCGGGGACACAGAACTTAATTCCTTTGCTCACGCGTGATCGCGCTGGTTGGGTGGGAATTAAGTGTCATGTCCCCGAAACTCTCCTCAGATATCAAAAAACACGAGCCGTTCCTTGCCTTCTGCTTCCCGCAGCAGCAGGAGCGCGAGCTCGCGGGCGTGGTAGTCCCCCCACATCGAAGACTCGCCGCACGGGATCTTCCGGTCGGGCGGCACGTAATCCCAGCCATTAGGCCGGTGGTAGACCGAGTGCAGGATGAGCCCCTGGTGCGACTCCGAGGTCGACAGGTATGGCTCGGTGAAAAGCGTGTCCGCGATGGAAAGAGCTGCTTTGCGATAGTGGCTGGCTGCCTGTTTCCGTCGGGGGAAGCGAGCCAGGTAGGAGCCCAGTCGCCACAATCCCTGTGCAGCGATCGCGGCAGCCGAGCTGTCGACCGGTTCGCAGTCGTTGAGGGGATCTGCCGGCCGTTTTCGGTAGTTGCCGATCTTGGAGAGGAAGGGTGCGCCTGTGTCCCAGTATGGGATGCCATCCTCGGCGGCCTGATCCAGGTAATAATCACTTGTCGCCTCGGCGGCGCGAAGCAGTTTGCCTTCTACCGCGCTTCTCCCCCCGAAGGGCTCGAAATCCTGGTCAGCCAGCACGGACAGATACTCGAGTTGCTCGGCATATCCGAGAATGATCCAGGCGAGTGCCCTGGTCCAGGTGGAAAAGGGCGAGTATCCCTGCTGAGAGTTGGGACACCGGTAACTTCCATCGTTCGGGTTGAAGATCGACTCGTGGGCCACCCGGCCCCGAACGTCATAGTAGTCCCGACCCTCGCCGTAGTAGACAGCAAAATCGGCGGTCACCGAAGCGTGCTGGATCAGCCGGTCGAGCAGCGAAATGCGGACGTCGTTCTCGCCGAGAAGCCGATGTCCGAGCATGTGAGCGAGTGCGAGGGAACGGAGCGAACGAATGGTGTCGGCAAACAAGGAGTGGGGACCGTTGAAGGAGTAGATGAAGCCTCGCCCGTCCTTGATCGGGCTCCAGCGGCTTGCCTGAATGGCGCCGCTGCACTTGAGCGCCAATCGGTACAATTCGAGCTCGGGGCCGGCTGCTTCCATTCTGCCAGCGTGGGCCAGGCGAAGAAGGTTCCCGTACGTGCTGACGTTGTTGAAGCCGTGATCGTGCACGCCGATATGCGAAACATGAGACGCCATCAGCTCCATCGTCCTGGACCTGCCGAAGTCCAGGAACCATCGGTCTCCGGTTGCTTCAAACTGGAGCAGAGCCGCCCCGAACATGAAACCCTGGGTCCATTCGGTCCACCCACGACTGGTATAGCGCCCGGCGACGGTGAACACGGGAGTACCCTGCGAGGGATCCCAGGTCCGGTCCAATGAGCGGATCTTGGCCGCGGAAAGCTCGAAAAGACGGTCGATTTTGGGTCTGAGCGATGTCGCGCAGAGTTCGGAGTTGATTTTCATGGTCTAGAGCCTGTGGAGATGAAACCCGCCGTCGATGTCGATCACTTGCCCGGTTGAAAAGGGGAACCGATCCTCAGCGATCGCCGCCACAGCCTGTCCGACATCCTCCGGCGTTCCCCATCTGCGGATCGGGGTCAGACCTCCCTCGATCAACTGGTCGTACTTAGCCTGGACCGGTCCGGTCATGTCCGTCTTGATAATTCCTGGCCTGAGCTCATAGACATTGATCCCGTAATCGGCCAGGCGGACGGCGAAGAGTTTGGTAAGCATGCCGAGCGCCGCCTTGCTCATGCAATAGTCGCCGCGATTGGTGCTCGCGGTGTAGGCCGACACTGAGCTGACCGTGACTATCTTCGGTTTGCGAGTGCTCCCTTCGAGCCGGTCAAGCGCCGAAAGCCACAGGTTGGCGATCTTCTGGCTGAGGAAGAAAGGGCCTTTCACGTTGATGGCCATCAAGCGATCAAAACTCTCCTCGGTTGCCTCCAGAAGGTCAGCCCGGACCTTGGGGGCGACGCCGGCGTTGTTCACCAGCAGGTCGATCCACCCTTTCCTCTGGGCAAATGTGACGAGTCGGGCCCGGTCGTCCGGCCGCGAGATGTCTGCCTGAACCAGTTCGAAACAACCAGGTCCGCCATTGCTCGCCGCACGGCACAGTTCCCGGCACTCCAGAGCCGCCTCTTCATTGACTGAATAGTTGATCATGACGCTCCAGCCGGAGCGCGCTAACTCGACCGCGATGCCGCGGCCAATTCCTCGTGACGCCCCAGTCACGAGGGCAACAGGGCTCATCGATTCCATGGTCTATAAAAGTACCCGATCTGCGGTCGGATTTCATGCCCCAAATCTTACTCGCGTTTGCAAAACATCGGCCAACGTGCTTCCATAATCCTTTGGCGCGACCACGAGGAGACACAATGAGCAAGACGATGCTGCTGGTAACCGCTGCAGGGCCTGACCGAATCGGATTCGTGGACGAGTTGACCGATGTCCTGGTCAAACACGGGGCCAACATCGAAGAGAGTCGAATGGCGCGGCTGGCCGGCGATTTCGCCGCCCTTGTTCTGGTCTCCGTCTCCAGTGACCGCGTCCCCCCACTCAAAGACGGCCTGTCGAAGCTCCAGAGCCGGTCGGTCGAAATCGGAGTCCGAAACGTGGCTGAGCCGGGCGCGACAGGCTTCCTCGATTACCGGTCCTGCCGGATCAGTGTCCGGGGGGCTGATCACGAAGGCATCATTCAAAGTATCGCCCACACGCTAAGAGGATTGGGAGTCAACATTGCCGAATTGGAGAGCGACGTGGATCAGGCCCCCGAGAGCGGCGCTCCGCTCTTCAACATGAGAGCCAGCCTCCAGGTGCCGCCCGCCCTGAGTCAGAATCGTTTGGAGGAAGAGCTGCGCCGCGCCGCGGAGCAGCTGTCGGTCGCAATCGAGCTGACCAGCTGACCTGTTAACCGGTCTGACCAGCTGACCAGCTGAACCTGGTGCCCTAGGCTGTGGACACTGTGGACATTGTGGACAGAGTGGACAAAGAGCATAGTTGAGACTTCGGTCAGCTGGTCAGCTGGTCAGCTGGTCAGCCGGTCAGCCCGTGCTCTTTGGCGTACTCGAGCATGGCCCGCAGGTTCTCGACCGGCGTATCCCGGGTCACCTCGCATCCCGCGGTGATGATGAATCGAGGTCCGGCCTCCTCGTGGCACTGTTCGACGGCTTCGTGAACGAGCCGGGGAGTGCCGTTCTTCAGGACCCGGACGGGATCGATGTTTCCCGCCAGCACCTGGTTGGGCCCCATCGCCACCCGGGCGGCGCGAACAGAGGCGAGGAAGTCCAGATCGACCTGCTCGCAACCGAGCTCGCCCATTCTCGCAAGCAGCGGCGTCGTGTTCCCGCAGATGTGCAGCCGAACTCTTCCCCCCATTTGGTGGATGCCGTCGACCAGTTGCTTTTCGACGGGCCACACGAACTCCTCATAAATGGCCGGACCAACGAGCGATGCAGCCGCGTCTCCGACTCCAATCAGATCGCATCCCGCTTCAATCTGCGCCCTGGCGAAGGCGAGCTCCATCTCGAGAATGAACGCAAACAGGTCCCGGACGAAACCGGGGTCGTCGTAGAAGTCGAGCATCAGGTTGTTGATGCCGCGCAAATCAGCCCCTTCTGCGCACGGGCCTTCAACCCAGCCTTCGACCAGCTTTTCGTCCCCGATTCGCTCCTTCAGAAGCGCGGCCGCTTTGACCCGGTCGTGCATTCTGCCCCCGCCGACAGGATCCGGCACTTTCATTCGGACGAGGGCGGACTTGTCGGCCAGGCGCGCATCGGATTCATCGATTGCGGGCGGCTGGTCGTCGAAATAGCGGATGTTTGCACCGCAATCGGCAGCCTCCCGGGCGGGGTCGGAGATGCAGGACACGTAGTCGAACTCCAGCGCTGTGGCTGTTTCGATCTGGGCTCGGACCAGTGTTTGGAAATCGGATGCGTACCGGCCGTACTTCACCCCGATCTGATCGGCTGCAAACATCATCGTGATGGGCATGAACGGGATCCGGTCCGGTTGTCGTCCTTCGAACATCGCCAGTATTCGCTCTCTGCCATTCATCAAGGATTCCCCTTTCAGTTTCGGGGACATAATACTTAATTCCCTTCCCGTAAATGCACCCTTCCCGTCAGCAAAGGAATTAAGTCTTGTGTCCCCGAAACTCCGCCGTATCCCGTAAATGCGCTCGTCCCGTCTGCGCAGGAATTAAGTTTTGTGTCCCCGAAACTCCCCCCGAAACTCCGCCGGGCCTCGCCAAACGCCCGGGCTATCCAGGTACTTCCACTCACGCGCCAGGTGAACGCCGGTCGGGAGTCGGTTCCAACCTGCATCAATCCGTGCGAGAACCGAGCTGAGATCCGGGATGCCGCTTGTCGCGTCCGCCTTTTCGCAATTACAGGCCCCAACCGCGACTGCGGCCGTCATCGTTTCTTCCGGCGAGCGCCCGCCCAGCAAAGCTGCCAGGAATCCTGCGATCGCGCAATCGCCGGCCCCGGTTGTTCCCGCGACCACGACTTGAAAGCAGGGTGCGAGGAGCTCGCGGCCCAGCCACATTTGCCTGTTCGCCGGAGCCCCGGATCCGAACCTCGCCCAGCGGTCCGGGTCTCCTGAAGTCCTGAGGTAGAGTCCCGCATCCCCCAGTTTCAGGGCTACGACGCAGGCCCCCATATCGATGAGAGTCGCCGCGGTATCCCCAAGTGTGTTGGAATCGGCAAGGCACGCCACTGAGGTTCCGGCTCTCTCATGCTCCAGATACCGGGCGGGATCGAGCATGTACGAGATCTCATCCAGGCCCGGACAGAAGATGTCGACAAGGGGAAGTACCCGTGCGAGGATGGTTCGCCAGTCGGCCCGGCCGGCGGGAGAGCTCGGATCGGGCCAGGCCATGTCGAGCGACGTGGTCAATCCTTTCTGCCTGGCGATTCTAAAGATCTTCTCGAGTTCCTCCCCGTTTCGCTCGTAGATCTTCTGCATCAGCGGCGGATAGCCAAAATGAAATACCCGGGCGTCGCCAAAATCGAGCGAGCCGATGTCCCGTGCGTCAAAAGTGTTGTTGGCGCCGGGAGAGTGGAAGAAAATCCGGTCGGTACCAGGCGGACTGATTACCACCGTGTACGAGCTCGATTCTCCAGGTGAGACGATCATGCCGTTGGCCAGTTCCGCCCCGTAACCGCGCAGAATCCCGAGGATCGCCTCGCCGAAGAGATCGGCGCCGATTTTTCCGACCAGGCGGGTCGGTACGCCGAGGCGGTGGAGCGCCAGGCCGGTATTTGACACCACTCCGCCGGTCGACATGACAGGCGGGCCGACTTCGACGAGCTTGCCGGGTACGAGAAGGGCTTCGAGCTCGACTTTGCTCTGATGCCAGCGGGGGATGATGTCCAGGCAGATATGGCCTGCAACGATGACTTCCGCCGAATTCGACATTTCGTCATAATAGCAGCCTATTGGATCTACAGGGAGGGAAGCTCATGGCACCTGAGAAGATACGGTTTTCCGCGATCGGTCTGAATCACGGGCATATATACGGGCAGGTGGAGGCGCTTCAGGAGGGCGGAGGGAAGCTCGTCTCGTTCTATGCGAAGGAGCCCGATCTGGTCGCGGCATTCAAGCGCCGTTATCCGGACGCGCTACAGGCGGAATCCATGGCGCAGATTCTGGAAGACAAGAGCATCCATTTGATCGCCAGTGCAGCAATACCGAGCGAACGAGCCGACATCGGAATCGCGGCGATGAAGCACGGCAAAGACTACATGTCCGACAAACCCGCCTTTACGACGGCAAGGCAACTGGAAGAAGCGCGGCGGGTTCAAGCCGAAACCAAGAGGATCTTCTCGATCTTTTTCGGCGAGAGACTGGGGAACAAGGCAACCGTGAAGGCTGGTGAGATGGTCAAAGCCGGAGCCATCGGGCAAGTGGTCCAGACGGTCGGCCTCGGCCCTCACCAGACAAACCTGAAAAGCCGGCCCGCCTGGTTCTTCGAAAAAGACAAGTACGGGGGAATCCTTGTGGACATCGGATCCCACCAGATTGACCAGTTTCTGTTTTTCACCGATTCGAAATCAGCCGAGGTCGCAGCCTCGCAGGTCGGAAATTTCCATCATCCGGATCATTTGGGACTTGAGGATTTCGGAGACATGATGCTGCGCAGCGATCACGCGACCGGCTACATCAGGGTCGATTGGTTCACGCCCGGCGGACTGGGGACCTGGGGCGACGGGCGGCTCATTTTGCTGGGGACGGACGGGTACATCGAGCTTCGAAAGAACATCGACATCTCGGGAAGGGAAGGCGGGAACCACCTGTTCCTGGTGGACAGCAAGAGCAGCCGCTATCTCGATTGCGATGATGTCCCGCTGCCGTACGGCGGGCAATTGGTCAACGACGTTCTGAATCGGACGGAGACCGCCCTGCCCCAGTCACACACCTTTCTGGCGTCTGAGCTCTCGCTCATCGCCGAATCGAGGGCCAAGCGGCTGGGTAATCTGAAATAGCCGGGTTCGAGGGGGGAGGATTCTTGAGCACGCCGGTACTCTATGCTTTGGCCAGTGTCGTGCTGGTCAGCCTGTTTTCGCTGGTGGGACTCGGCCTGCTGGCCTTGCGCGGCCGGCTGGCGAATTACGTGATCATCGCCCTGGTAAGCTTTAGTTCCGGGAGCCTCTTCGGAGACGCCTTTATCCACCTTCTCCCTGAAGCGGTCAAGCGACAAGGGTTCAGCGTCAATGTCTCGCTGTTCGTGCTCAGCGGGATCGCCTTCTCATTCTTCGTCGAAAAAGTCATCCACTGGCGGCATCAGCATTCCCCCACGGGTGAGGTCCACGTCGAATCCTTTGCCTACATGAACCTGTTTGGTGACGGGGTCCACAACTTCATTGACGGCGCGGTCATCACCGCAGCCTACCTGCTGGACACCCGTGTAGGCGTGGCCACGACCTTTGCGGTTCTCCTTCACGAAATTCCGCAGGAAATGAGTGACTTCGGAGTCCTTCTCCATGGGGGCTTCAGTCGTGGGAAGGCGCTGCTGTACAACTTCATAACCGGCGCCATTGCGTTGGGCGGGCTGATCCTGACCATCGCCCTGCGGGATGTATCCAGCGGTCTCGTGACGTTCCTCGCACCCTTCGCCGCCGGGGGCTTCATTTACATTGCCGGCGCCGATCTGATCCCTCAACTCCACAAGGAAAAGGCCCTCGGGTCATCGCTGATGCAGCTCTTCTTTTTCTTCCTCGGGATCGTCGGGATGCTGCTGCTAAGGGACTAGTCCCGATCTCGGGTAGCGCGGGCGGGGACAGGAAAGGACCACAAAGACGTCAAGGACATCAAAGACGACAAAGACGAAAGCCTGCATTGCCTTCGCTTTCGTCCTTGATGGTCCTTGTGGTCCTTGTGGTCCTTGGGGTCGTTGAACCGAATCGCCCTACGATTCCGACTTCGGTTTGCCGGGGACGGCCAGTTTCACTTCCACTGGCGCCGGTCCGAGGGCGTACGCGGTCGGTCCGATTCGCATGTCGGACTTCATGATTTCATCCCAGGTTATCGCTCGGCCCGTATAGGCCGCTTCGCGACCCATAATGCCGGTCAAGGTGGACTTGGCGGTGTTTTCCGCCTCGTTGAACGGCGTTGCCGTCCGGATCGCATTCACCAGATCGACATGCTCGAGCTCGTACGGGTTGTCACGTTTCTCGGTTCCGGTCTGGGCAGCGGCTGCCTCTTCCTTCTGGACGCTATACTGCCAGGCGACCGTGTTGTCCTTCTTGTAGATGATGCAGTCCTTCCCGAAACTCGCCCAGCCGTTGGTTCCGTAGAAGTACTCGGAAACGTCGTTGGCGCATCCGTCGATCTGGCGGCACATGCTGTGGACATGCCGGCCGCTGGGCATCTCGTAATCGACACTGAAGAAGTCGTACTGGTCGCCGGTGACGCGACGGGCGCGGCCGCCGAAGCCAACCGCCTTGGCCGGGTACTCTCCCATGAACCATGTCATGACATCGAGGTTATGGACGTGCTGCTCGACGATGTGATCGCCGGACATCGCAACCCAGTTAACCCAGTCGCGGATCAGCCATTCCATGTCGGTCCATCCCTGCTCCCGCTCCCGGTACCAGAGTTGGCCCTGATTCCAGAGCACACGGGCTGAGATGATCTCCCCAATGGCCCCGCTCTTGATCTTGTTGAACGCCTGGATGTAGCTCGGCTGGTGGCGACGCTGGGTCCCGGTGACGACGCTCAGTTGCAGGGTTTTGGCTTTCTGCGCGCTGTCGATGATGGAACGGACTCCGACCGGATCCACCGCCACCGGCTTTTCCATGAAAACATGCTTCTTGGCATCCACGGCCGCGGCAAAGTGCTGGGGACGGAAGTGAGGCGGCGTCGCGATCAGGACGAGGTCGACGCCGGAGTCGATGACCTTTTGAAAGGCATCAAATCCAATGAAGCACTTGTCATCGGCCACCTTCTGCTTGCCCTTTTCAGCGATTTCCCCGCGGGCGCGATCCAGCCTATCCTGGAACACATCGCCGAGTGCCACGATCTGGAGGCCGTCGCCCGCCTTCAAAAAATCGAGAGCGGCGCCGGTGCCCCGGCCTCCGCAGCCGATCAGACCGGCTTTGAGCTCTTTACCGGCCGGTGCTTTCTCCATGTAGCCGAAATCGTCGGCCGCCTTGCTGCACGCGGCGGCAAATGCGCCGGCGGCAGCCACCGTCCCAATGAAGTGACGGCGGTTCAAGCTGTTCTCGTTAGACATAAAGTTCTCCTTCAGAATGACCGGTTATGACTGCTATTGGTTGGGCGGCAACTCCCCTTCGAACTCGCGAACGATTCGGAAGCCGACATCGTTGGAATCGGAATACCACCAGATACTCTTGGGCGATTGCGGATCAGTGGCGAGCCAGGCATCCGTCCTGGTGAAATCACGGGCCGCCGATCGAAGGTCAACAGCATCGCTCTTGAAAGAACCTCCGCGAATTACGTGCTCCGTCCCCTCTTCAGGCCCCGCAGGATCTACTGCTTCCTCTCCTGAGTACTGAGAATAGGCCGCGGGTTCATACCAGTCAAGGCAAAACTCCTTGACGTTCCCGAGCATGTTCAACAACCCCCACGGGTTCGGTTTGACCGCGGTGGGCGGGTAGCTCTTTCGCCCGCTGTTCATTCCGTACTTGGAGAAATCGGCCACCGGTTGAGTATCTACACCAAAGAAACGGTTGAGCCAATAAAGTTTGGTGAAGTCGGTCGGGTCGCCCGGGAAGAAGTACGGCGTTTTCGTGCCCGCGCGGCAGGCGTATTCCCATTCCGCCTCGGTCGGAAGCCGGTACCGTTTTCCGGTGACCCGGGTGAGCCACTCGCAATACTTGGTCGCCGCGTGATGCGTCATGGTGATCGCGGGCCGGTCGCCCTTTCCCCAACCCTGGTCGGGAGAACCGTAAGGCGGAGTCGGTCCGGTGATCGCGTCGGCCGCATCCTCGTTCTTCAACACGATCCCCTTTTCATTCTTGCCTCGGGTCGCGGTCTGCGAATAGAACTCCTCAAACTCGGCCCACGTCACCTCCGCCTTCCCCATCCAATACGCGGTCACGTTGACCTTGTGAAGCGGGCCTTCGTTGGGACGCCGGTATGGTTCGTCCCGCGGACTCCCCATTTGGAAAGTGCCTGCCGGGATGGCCACCATGTCGAACTTGATACTGGTGCCGGGAATCGTTTCCGTATAGGTTTCGAACTTCTCCCCGGGAATGGGTCCGGGCGGCGGCGGGGGAGGCAGTTTTCGCGGACGTGGAGCGACAAATGTCGTTGTGGCTGTGGTCCCCTCTGCAGAGGTCATCTCCAGCTCAGTCGGCACGAGAGGCTTGTCGGTGTAATGGCCCACGTGCAAGTGGCAGTTGATGCAGCGGACGCCCTTGTCCTGGCTCTTCAGGTAGTTCTCGTGCGCCTGGATCCCTTTCTTGCTGAGGTTCAGGCTGTAAAGATCCTGGTGACAGCGCATGCAGGACTCATCGTAGGTGTAAGTTTTGGCGTACTCGAGCGCCGATTTTGCCTCCCAATCGATCTTCGATACGTCCTTGAATAGCTTGCCGTAGACGTCCCTCGATCCGGTCCGGGCTTTCTCGGTATAGTAATAGATTCCCTCGGGCGGGAGGTGGCAGTCCACGCAGCGAATTATGATTCCGCTTTTGTTCTTGTAGTGGGTGGAGAGCTTCCAGGAGATGGTTGAATGGGGATGGACATGGCAAGCTTCGAAGCAGAAGTCATCTGTCGAAGTCATCCTGCTCGCTTCGTGACTCCCCAACAGGAGAACTATACCCAGGAAGATGCCGGAAAGGATAAGAAGGGCGCTGCGCGAGACGAGTTTCTTGAGGAGTCTGACGACCATTGAAGTTTTCCGATACTTTCGTTAAAAGCGGGATGGTAATGAATGATTACCGACCGCGTCAAGGCGAGGTTGACGCTAGGAGGGCGGAATGCGCTTGGGAATTGACTTCGGCACCACCCGGACGGCCGTATCAGTCGCTGACCGCGGCAACTATCCGGTTGTCGGTTTCGTTGGTCACAACGACGACACTCGCCACTGGTATCCTTCGCTCCTTGCGAGCGATGGCAGCGGGCGCGTGCTCTACGGACTGGAGGCGGAGAACAAGCTGAACGAGCCTGACTGGACCGTGATCCGATCCTTCAAGCGAGCCTTGGCGGAAACAGGACCGGATGATGCCCTCGATCTCGGTGGTTACCGCATGCCGGTTATCGACGTCCTGACCGGCTTCTTCCACCAGTTGGCCGAGGATCTCGCCCACCGCTCGAATCTGGTGATCGGGCGCCGTGAAACGCTCGCTGGTTTCGTCGCCGTTCCGGCAAACGCGAACAGCAACCAACGCTTTCTGACACTGGAGGGGTTCCGGCGGGCCGGATTCCAGGTGACTGGGATGACGAACGAGCCGTCGGCGGCAGGCATCGAGTTTGCCCATCGCTATGGGGCCCGGCAGTCCGGGCGTCGGGAACATCTGGTCGTGTACGACCTGGGCGGCGGCACCTTCGACGTCTCCGTGATCGCCACCAGGGAAGATGGACACGAGGTGATTACCAGCGAGGGCATCGGGCGGCTCGGAGGGGACGATTTTGACAATATCCTGGCCGGCCTGGTGCTTGAGGCGGCGGGCTGCTCCTCCCTTGACCCCGGTCGCCAGTCGCGCCTGCTCGAGGCTTGCCGGGAAGCCAAGGAAGGCCTGAACCCGAACAGTCGCCGCGTGGTTGTCGATACGACTGGGCTGATTCCGGACTTGGATCAGGTGTCGGTCCCTGCCGCGGTGTTCTACGAGTCGTGCCGGCCGTTGGTGGAACGGACGCTCGAATTGGTTGAACTCGCCGTCGGTCGGGCATTCGGGGGTGAAGACCCGTGGAGCGGCGTCTCCGCTCTATACATGGTCGGTGGCTCCTGCGACCTTCCGATCGTGGCGAGGATTCTCCGGGAACGCTACAGCAGGAGAGTCGTGCGTTCTCCTTATCCGTTCGCCGCGACTGCTATCGGTTTGGCGATCTCGGCCGATGCCGGCCAGCGAAGCAAAGTGCGTGATCGCTTCTCTCGCCATTTCGGGGTGTGGCGGGAGGCCGAACATGGTACCCGGGTCGTGTTCGATTCGATTTTCGAGAAGGACCTGCCTCTGCCGTCAGGCGGACAACCGCCGCTGGTCCACACGCGAACCTATCAGCCCGCACACAACATAGGATATTTTCGCTATCTGGAGTGCACGAGACTCGGTCCATCAGGGGAGCCGTCCGGAGACGTCTCTTCCTGGGATCCGGTCTGCTTCCCTTACGACAGGCAGCTGCAGAAGGCGGGAACCTGGGACTGCGTGGACGTGACCAGGCAGGCTCCGGCCGAGCGGCAGGTGATCGACGAGGTCTACGCGTGCGATGACCGGGGCGTGATTGAACTGAGGATCGTCGACAAAGGGAGCGGTTTCGAACAGACCTACCGCCTGCGCAAGACAAAGTGAGCCGCGGGAGAGCCACCCCAGTCAACGAGTTGCGTTCCCGTCAAAGAGGAAATCGAGCAGGATGGGATCGTGATCCGAGATGGTTTCCGTCTGTCGAATGTCGTGGATCACTGAGGGACGTTGGGTAGCCGCCGGCCGGATCCCCCTCCCGGCAAACCAGTCGAGTTTGAGCGAACAACGCCCTTCGTTCCCCGTGTTTTGTTGAAGTGCCCAGTTGATGAACCAGAAGCACCACTTGGGGATCCAGTCGCCCATGTTCTTGTTCAGCGCCAGGTCCTTGACGTCGTAGTGCAGGGTGCAAGCGCCGAGAACATTGAGGTCCCTGTAGTGGTAGCCTCGCCTCTCCAACTCACGGAAAAGGTGGCGTTCAAACCAGCGCTCCGGATAGGGGTAGTGATTCTTGATCACGTTGCGTACCCCCATCATCACCCGGCGCCAGTACCCCAGGATTGAGTAGGTCGCCCGCTTGGAGTTGTAAGTGGATGTGTTCCAATCTCCACCGATCAGGATCGGCCGCTTGGACTTCAGGGTATCCAGATGGTCGAGCACGAGACGCATCTGGCTGCACCGGTGCTTTTGACTGGAATGAGCGTCCAGGTGCAGACTCACTGCCCAGAACGAACCAAGCGGGTGATCGACCAGCGCAATCACCGCCCTCTGCGCGCCTAGTCGCTTTTCCTTGCCTCCCATTTTGTCCTTTCCGTTCGGCAAGGCCAGAGAGTGAGCCTGCTGGATCGGATAGCGGGAAAAAAGCGCATTTCCATGGAGGGCGACAGTGTTGTCGCCGGTGACTTCCGACTCAAGCCCGCTTCCCTTGTTCAGGTTCAGATAACAGGGGGCGAAGGCGTAATTGAGAGAGAGGCTCCGGGCGATCTCCTGGGCGATGAAGCGGTTTCCGCTACGCGCCATCCCATAGTCGAGCTCGGTAAGCAGCAGCAGATCGCTAGTCGAGATGAGCTGGTGACAGCCCAGGATACTGACTATCCGTTCGAGGTGGATGCCGCGCTCGATATTCCAGGCGGTCGCCCTGACAGAGGGGCCGGCCGGCCGACCTGGGGGCGCGAACTCTTCAGTGACCACGCCGTTGAGGGTAGCCTCAACCCGCTTTCGAATCGATCGGTAGATGTCGGACCGTTCAAGAGCGGCAGTCGAGGAAAAACGCTGGAGCTGCTTGAAGCAGTTGTTCAGCCCGTGTTCCAGTGGATGGTCGCCTGTGGGATCGGCTTCTTTCGGGGGATTCAATTCTTGATCGGCAATACTCGGGGCACTCACTCAAAACCTCCGACTTTCGAAGAATGGCGCGGTTGAGTTTATCACGGGGCCGCCCGACAGCACCGTGCACTGGCAACGTATGTTGACTATCTTGCCCTAAAGAGTTCAGTATTCACACCCATGAGTTCTTCTCCCGAGGGACGTCCTCTCGCTTTCAGCCTGATGGCGAAGCCGAGTGGACCGAGGTGCAACCTGGAGTGCCAATACTGCTTCTACCTCGAGAAGGAGAAGCTGTACCCGGGTCGGGAGGGATCAGCTGGTTGGAGAATGCCGGAATCCGTCCTTGAAGCGTACATCCGTCAATATATCGAGTGCCAGGACGTCCCGGCGGTGAACTTCGCCTGGCAGGGAGGCGAACCCACGCTGCTCGGTATCGACTTTTTCAGGCGGGCGGTCGAGATCGAAAGGAAGTACGCGGGCGGAAAGCGGATCGACAATTCCTTCCAGACCAACGGGGTGCTGATCGACGAGGAGTGGGCGAGGTTTCTGGGCGAGAACGATTTTCTCGTCGGCATCTCGATCGATGGTCCCCGCGCCATCCACGACAGGTATCGTCGGGACCGAGGTGGGCATGCCACCTTTGACAAGGTTCTGAGGGCGATAGAGTGCTTCCTGAAACACCGGGTGGAGTTCAACACCTTGACCGTGCTGCAGCGCCACAACTCTCAGTTTCCACTGGAGGTTTACCGTTGTCTCAAGGAACTCGGTAGCCGGTTTCTGCAGTTCATACCTGTGGTCGAGCGGCTTGCGGCGTCGCAAGACGACGGGATGCTGCGGCTCGTTCCTCCGAGGTCCGAGAGTGCGGCTGCGGTAACCGACTGGTCTGTCGAGCCCCAACAGTTCGGGGAGTTCATGACCACGATCTTCGACGAATGGGTTCGCAATGATGTCGGCCAGGTTTTCGTCCAGCTGTTCGACGTCACTCTGGAGGCCTGGCACGGTCTCCAGCCAAGCGTCTGCACGCTGCGCAAGACGTGCGGCGAGGCGATGATCGTCGAGCATAACGGCGATGTCTACTCCTGCGACCATTATGTCTACCCGGAAAACCGCCTGGGCAACCTGGTCGAGTCTTCGCTGGTCGAGTTGGTCCGCTCGGACCAGCAGCGCCGATTTGGGGCAGAGAAGGAGACGACGCTGCCTGACTATTGCCGGCGCTGCGAGTTCCTCTTCGCTTGTAACGGTGAGTGCCCGAAGCACCGGATCGCGAGGACGCCCGACGGAGAGGACAGTCTGAACTACCTGTGCGCCGGGTATAAGAACTACTTCGCACACGTCGCGCCGTACATGCAGTTCATGGCCGATGAACTGCAGTGCCGGCCGGCCTCCCGCCAATATCATCCGTAGAACGCGCGAGCAGGATCTGCGAGCTGCCGGGAAGCGACGCCCGGGCCGCAATGACCCGTGCGTCTGCGGCAGCGGGCGCAAGTTCAAGAAATGCTGCGGCCGGGGTTTGGAGTAGGGCCGAGTTCAGCTCGTTTCTCGCAGGACATCCCTGGCCGTCTTCGCTCCTCTGCCATTTGCCTTTTCCCTGCCGCCCGTTGCTATCTGCCCGCTACCGTCTGCCCGCTGGCAGCCGATTCATCCAACCTTTTGGCAACCGCGCCAGTCTAATGGCTTATGCAGGGATTGCCGGGGGCATTTATGAGGAAACAGCGAATCTTTTGGATCTGCATGCTGGTTATCCTTTACTCCGTCTACGCCGGGTACTGGTGGGATCGAATCCTTACGATGATCTATAGCGGATCGAGCGGCCCGTTCTTTCACCTGGACGCTTTTCAGCGGGTAATCACGATCAGGCTTTTCATGTAGCTTCGGCTACCGACCGCTTACGGTTCGAAGGGCCCGGCCGGCCAGCCGACGGGCGATGAACCTCGCGTAGTCCCGATAGTCGATGTCGTCGGCCAGAAGATCCAGAAACTTCTTGGCTGGTGTTTCGCTGCGGGCGAGGACCGATAGGAACAACCGCTGACTTCTCGGCGGAAAGACGAGGAGGCGCATCATCCAGGCGTGCCGGAAGAGCCGGTGCATGTCCCGCAGGTTCCCCTTGTAGAGTGTGGCGGCGTCTTTCGGCCGTCCGGCTGCTGCCGCGGCCAGCACAGATCGGGCGGCAATCCAGCCGCTCTCTATCGCGAAGGCTATCCCCTCACCCGTGATCGGCTCAACCAGGCCGGCCGCGTCGCCCGCAAGCAGGACGTTCCCCCGCCCCGGGGACGTTGTGAAGTTGTCGTAGGGTATCGGATGCCCGCGGACAGGAACCGCCGGGAGACGCCCGCAGACTTCCATGAGAAAGCGAGAGAACACCTTCTTCATTTCGGGGTTCCTGTTGACGAGACCACCGACTCCAATGGTCAGGCAGTCGCCTTTGGGGAAAATCCATCCGTATCCCCAATGTGCAATTCCGAAATAGATTTCGGGCAGATCGACGGCGCGTGGAACCTCGGCGGCCGGCACGTTCACTTCCAATCCAATCGCCAGCTGGGATGCTTTATGGCCGCGTGACCCCAACGCTTTTGCGACGCGACTCGTTGCGCCGTCGCAGCCGAGGAGGAACTCGGCCCGGAAGTTACGGCCATCGGCCAGTCGGACCTGGCAGCCGGCCGGGTCGACTTCGTTGACTGCCGATTTCTGGAGGAAGTACGCCCCGGCCTTGCAGGCGAGATTCACAAGGTGCAGATCGAACCGGGAGCGTGAGGTGAGGAAGAGCCGGGAGTAACCATCGAGGCGCCTGATCAGTTGAGAGCCTGCGTAAAAGGCGGCGCCGGCCGCTTCCTGGACCACTGCATCCGACCATGAGTCGCCGAAGTGAGCGCGAAAGAGTTTCTCGGTCCGGCGGCTGAGCAGGCCGCCGCAGAGTTTCTCGCGGGGGAAGGCGGCGGAGTCGAGCAGCGCCACCGTCATTCCCGCTCTCGCCAGCGCGAGCGCGGCGGAAGAACCAGCCGGTCCCGCTCCCACCACTATGGCGTCAAAACGCTCCATCCGGCAATTATCTCAGAACTGCAACAGGGGACACTCCCCAATTACGCCCACACCAAAACCAGGGGACAGTCCCCTGTAACGGAGACTGATCCCTGATGCTTAACTGTCCTATTTTCTTCAGTTGCGGAGCGCCTGGTCGATGTCCGCGATCAGGTCGTCGGCGTGTTCGATCCCAACCGACAGCCTCAACACGTTCGCTGTGATCCCCATCGCCTCGCGGATCTCGACCGGTACTTTCTGGTGGGAGGTGCTGACCGGGTCGCAAATCGTGCTGTCGACTCCGCCAAGGCTCAGGGCAGGCAAAATTAGCTTCAGTCTCTTCATAAATCGGAGCGCGGCCCCCTGGTCGCCTTCGACTTCAAAAGACATCATCGCGCCAAAAGCCTTCATCTGCTTGCTAGCGATTGTGTGCCCGGGGTGTGACGGCAAGCCGGGGTAATTGACGCGCACAATCCCCTGATGCCCGTGCAGCCAGCTGGCGATCCTCATTGCATTTTCGGTCTGCCTCTCGACACGGATCGCAAGCGTTTTCAAACTTCTCTCCAAGAGATAGCAGGCGTTGGCGTTCAGGCTGCCTCCGAGGGAAAAGGCTGTCCGGAAGACGTGCTGAGTAACTTCTTTGCTGGCCAGGACGGCCCCGCAGCACATGTCACTGTGTCCGCCCAAATACTTGGTGCCGCTGTGAATAACGACATCAATTCCGAGGCAGGCCGGGTTCTGGTTGATCGGGCTGGCAAAGGTATTATCAATGGCGGTGATGATCCCTCTTTCTCTCCCCGCTCGCCCGACTTTGGCGATGTCGACCACTGTCAGCATCGGATTGGTTGGACTCTCGATGTAGATCAGCCTGGTTTCGGGCCGAATTGCGGCAATAATCGCATCCGCATCGGCACGAGCAAAACTGCACTGGATCCCGAATCGCGGGAAGTGAGCGGACACGAAGGCGTGGGTGCCGCCATAGACCTCGTCTTGAATCACCGCGTGGTCGCCGACCTCCAGGAACGCCTGTGTTACCGCGCTGACCGCGGCCATGCCTGAACTGAAGATCAGCCCGTCTTCCGTCTGCTCGAGCGCTGCGAGTTTCTGGACGACTGCCGCCTGGTTGGGGGTGTTAAAGTACCGGGGGTAGAACCGAACGTCGCTGTCGAGGTAGCCAAACGCCGAGGACGTGAAAATCGGGGTGTTAACGCCCCTGGTCGTCTCGTCGATGATACCGCCCGCGTGAACGCAGATCGTCTCCGTCTTCATTGTCGCTCCCTTTGCAAAAAACCAATTTAACGGAGGAGTAAGGATATGCAAAACGAAAAAGCACGGCTCTTTGCCGGCTGTAGGGAGAAGTTGAGCTGGAGTGACGGGCCCGGGCCTCCCGACTCCAACCGGCGAAACGAGCCGGGGGGGCGTTCTAGCCGCGGTAAAGGGTGAAGACCGTGATCTCCGGCGGGCACATGTATCGGACAGGCAGGAGCGAACTGCCTGCGCCCGGGCTGGTGTATCCGGTCAGAGTTCCGTGTCGCCAGAGGCCTGCCGCGTACTGTCGACGGCAGTTGGCGTGGGTGATGATCGGTCCGATTCCCGGGAGTCGAATCTGGCCGGCATGAGTGTGCCCGCACAGGTAGAGCCTGATTCCGGCCTTGTCCGCCTCGGCAATCATTTCGGGACTGTGCACAAGAAGAACCTTGAACACCTGTCCCGGGACGTCGCGCGTCGCGGCGGTGAGATCATCGCAGCCGTAGTAATGAGGATCATCCAGGCCAACGAGGCAAAGCGACTGCCCGCGATCGGAGATCTGGGCCGCCTCGTTAACCAGCATCTTCACGCCCATGGCGCGCATTTCCTCCGCCTCTTCCAGGAAATCATGGTTGCCAAGGATGCCGAAGACGCCCAAGCGCGACCGAATCGCGGGCAGCAGTCGCTCCATGTGCGCGTAAACCGCTTCGCAGGGCCCGAACACTTCAAAGCGATAATCACCCGTCATGACGCACAAGTCGACTTCGATCGAGGGGAGGATCTTCAATAGCCGATCTGTCAATCCCGGCACACCGTCCAAGTGAAGATCGGAAAGGTGGAGCAGGCGCCAGCCGTCGAACGCGGCAGGTAAGTCGTGAAAGCGGAGAGAATGATGCACGATCCGGACGTCAATACTGTTTCTCTGGCCCCGGGCGAAGAGACGGGTAGTATCCAGGAACGCTTTCAGTGCCGTGCGAACGGAATGGATGTTCTCGAAATGGAGCCGAGTTCGACCTTTCCGGTACCAGATATCGAGCGTCCGTGTCTCGATCCGCTGTCTCTTAACCCGCCTGTCCAGCAACTCCCATCTCAGGTGCATGTTCGCCTTTTCCCGTTATCCCTCGGTCCGGCTTTTATCGGCTTTTCAACTGGCTTGCTAGTATCATACCGGAACATCGGAGGCGAACTTACGGATGAAAAACAGATCAACGCGTCGTGATTTCCTTTATCTGGCGGGCGCTGCGGCATGCACAGTTGCCGGTAATCCGGCGCCTTCGGAAACCAGGCAGGGCAAACGTCCAAACATCCTCTGGATCGTCAGCGAGGATAACGGACCGAATCTCGGTTGTTTTGGCGACCACTTCGCCGTTACGCCGAACCTCGATAGACTCGCTGAGCGGGGCACGATTTACACGAACGTGTGGTCGAGTGCGCCTGTCTGCGCGCCGGCCCGAACCGCAATCATCACCGGGATCCTCCCTACGGCCACTGGTTCCGAGCACATGAGAAGCCAAACCAGCCTGCCGCCGGGTATCCTGATGTTCCCGTGCTACCTGCGGGAGGCTGGCTATTACTGCACGAACAACGCAAAGGAGGACTACAATCTGGCGAAAACGGGACAGGTGTGGGACGAGTCGTCCAAGAAGGCTCACTGGCGGAACCGGAAGCCCGGCCAGCCGTTCTTCGCGGTTTTCAATTTCGAGACCACGCACGAGAGTCAGGTTCGCATTCGCCCGCACACGCCTGTCCATGATCCCGCGAAAGCTCCGCTTGCACCTTTTCATCCCGACACTCCTGAGGTTCGGCAGGATTGGGCTCAGTACCACGATAAAATGACCGAGATGGACGGGCAGGCAGGCGAACTGCTGCGCCAGCTCGACGAAGACGGGCTGATCGAGGACACCATCGTTTTCTATTACGGAGACAATGGACCGGGAATGCCGAGGTTCAAGCGCTGGCCCTACAACTCAGGTCTCAACGTTCCCTTGATTGTCGTGATTCCCGATAAATACCGTCACTTGGCCGGCCCGGATTATCGGCGGGGAGGGAAATCTGATCGACTGCTCAGCTTCGTCGATCTCGCGCCGACCGTGCTCACTCTGGCTGGATTGGAGCCCCCCAGTTTCATGCATGGCAGTCCCTTTCACGGGGGCCACCGGGGCGAGCGCCATGAGTATATCCACGGTTTCCGGGGACGAATGGACGAGCGCTATGACATGGTGCGTAGCGTCCGGGACAAGCGATTCGTCTATGTGCGGAACTACCGCCCGGAATTGATCTACGGCCAGTTTCTGGCTTACATGTTTGAGACGCCTACGACGCGAGTGTGGAAAAGCCTCTATGACCAGGGAAGGCTGAAGCCGCCGATGACGTACTTCTGGGAACAGAAACCGGCGGAAGAGCTGTACGATCTCGAGAAGGATCCGCTGGAGGTGAATAATCTGGCCGCCGTTCCCGCGTTCAAGAATGTGCTTGCGCGGTTCCGAAGGGTGCAGCGGGAATATCTGCTCGAGATCAAGGACGTTGGCTTCCTGCCAGAGGACGAGATCCATGCGCGTTCTAAAGGGGACACTCCCTACGAAATGGGGCACGACGACGCCCGGTATCCGATTGAAAAAGTATTACGGATGGCGGATTTAGCGACGTCCGGGAAAGAGGGAACGGACCAGATTCGTGCGGCGCTGGAGTCAAAAGACAGCGCAGTTCGTTGGTGGGCCGTGCGTGGTTTGATGCTCCGGGGAGCGGGCGCCGTTGGAGCGGCTGGCGACGAGATCCGAAAGGCGATGGCAGATCCAAGTCCCAGTGTCCGGGTCGTGGCGGCTCATGCCGTGGCCGAGTTCGGAGGCGAGACGGACCGAAACCAGGCACTGGAGGTCTTGCTAGGACTGTCGAACGTCACGAATAACAGCTTGTATCTGGCTCTCGCAGCCCTCAACGCGATAGAAGCTTTGGGGACCAAAGCGGACGCGGTGCGAGGGCGCGTGGCAATGCTGCCAAAAACGAGTCCTGCCATCCCGCAGCGCTTGAGTGATTACGTTCCCCGGCTCGAACAGATAATAACTGAGCATGCGAGCTAGGATTCTCGCCGAGCTAGAACGAGAGCAGGCACTGCCAGATGTACATGTTTCCCAGCCCGTCCAGGTTCTGCCAGATGTCTCGAATGATACTCGGGTCCCCGGTGACTCCGGGAAGCTCCCGGGCTTTTTCGTCCCACGGGATGCAGACTCCCGGGTTTGCCCGGGGGTTGGATGGAACAGCCGTGAGAAAAGCAGGGGGCTTCGTTTCCGAAGTGGAGGAGGAGCCCCGTTCGCTTCCTGCTCCTGCTGTTGAGGAGGACGAGGAGGAATAAACCCCGTAATCCCGAGTGAAATCGGTCAACGCACGCAGGTTGTCCGGGTCCGTGTCGTTTTGCATGATGGCGGAGGCATCCATGATGTAGCCTCCGTCCCCCGCGACACCGTCGATGACGTTCTTGCAGCACTCCCGCACCTGGTCGGCCGTACCGTAGCTCAACAGGAAGTTGGGGATACCTCCGCTCAGGCAGAATCTGTGTCCCAACCGTCGATGGACTTCGAAGATGTTCCCCTGATCGACGTGATACACGATGCTGGCTTCGGGCAATTCAGCGAAGCTATCGAGGTGATGGTCCCAGTTGCCCTCAGCGTAAAAAAGCGTCTGGTGTTTATCTCGCCACAGTTCCTCGATGATCGGCTTGAGCGTGGGCCAGTAGAGAGATTTAAAAGTCTCCGGGGACACGAAAGGTACACATCCGCGGTGCATCCAGAAGCCGATCGGGACCTCGCAGGCGGGGTCGGCGCTTGTCTTGGCGACGTGCAACAGGTGCGGTGCGAGCGCCTCGCAAGCGGCCTGTACCTTCTTCGGGCGTTCCATCACGTCCATACTCAGACCGATGTACCCGCGCAGCTTGTCTGCGATGATGTCGAACGGCGCCTTCAGGATCCCGGCGATCGCAGGAACTGTTCCGGATTCCGAGCGGAGCAGGGAGTGCTGACGGCCGAAGGCGTTGAAATAGGCGAGCATGGCCATCCCGCCCTTCAGGAACGAGAGGTTGTTACGGTAGGTGTTAGGGCAACCGCTCGCCACCACATCGGCTGACACTCGAGGCAACCACGTGTTGAAAAGAAAGCCGGTCGGGTCGTCGATCAGGTGGTCGTACTCGTCGGCTCGCATGAACGCTTCATCCTCCGCCGGTTCCCGGTACTGGAAACCAGTGTCGGGCGGGATGTGGATGCCGGGGACGGCGTAGTATTTGAGCCCGATCGCCTCAGTCAGTCCTGTCCACACGTAGACCATGTTGGATACGACCGCATCCCAGTCGAATTCCGCGGCGCACTTGCGGGCGGCGACGAACGCTTTTTCGTAATCGTGGGTCACCTCCTGGCACGTGAATCCCGCATATTTGGCTGTGAATTCCGCCACGAAAGGTCGGATCGGGATGCGATCCGGTTTTTGATTTCGCATGGCGGTGACGTAACGCTTCAGCCTTTCTCCGTACAGCTTTTCCATGGGGGTGGCCATCACTCCGTCTCCTTTTCTCGATAGCCGAGAATCTTCCACAGCCGCCCAGCCGGGTCAACACAATTCTCTCAAGCAGAACCCTTCGCAGGCGGTTTTCCTCGGCGCGTCTTCCAGGGGACACTCCCCGAAGGATTCGATATGATAGGACCATGATCAGCAAGCCTCTTTCTCGTCGAGAGTTCGCTCTGGGGGTCGGTCTGGCTTCGGGGGCAGCACTCACTGGAGGTCCCAGTGCGAGAGGCACGAAGCTGGGATCGAATACGGGCCTTCCCGCAATCCTCGGCGGCACTCCTGTGCGGAGTCAGCCGTTCCCTCCCTGGCCGGCGATTGAATCAATCGACGAAGAGAGATTTCTCGATTCCTTGCGCGAGAAGAACTGGTGCCGACTTTCTGGCAACATCACAACCCGGTTTGAGGAAAAATGGGCCGAACTGCTGGGCGCCCGGCATGCAATCGGCGTAGTAAATGGCACCAATGCTCTTTACTCCGCACTCTTTGCACTGGACGTCGGGCCCGGGGACGAAGTTCTTGTCCCCGCCTATACGTTCGTGGCGACGATCAATGCGGTACTGCAGCAGTTCGCGCTTCCGGTTTTTGTAGACACTGATCCGAAGACTCATCTGATGGATGCGGCAAAGGTCGAGAGTTCGATAACCGAGGATACGAGGTGCATCATGCCGGTTCATATGGGCGGCAATGTCGTCGACATGGACCGGCTCAACAAGGTTGCCAAGGATCGTGGCCTTCCGGTTGTCGAGGACGCCTGCCAGGCGCATTTCGCGGAATGGAGGGGGAAGAAAGTAGGTTCTCTCGGTGATGTAGGTTGTTTCAGCTTCCAGGCGAGTAAGATCCTGCCCTGCGGAGAAGGCGGGGCCGTCGTCACCAGTCGATCGGATCTGCACGACCGAATGCATGCGTTTCAGAACAATGGTCGTGATCGTCTGACCGGCACCCGTAACGGCTATCTGCACCAGGGCAGCAACCTCCGGATGACCGAATTCCAGGCGGCCCTTTTGCTCGCTCAGTTGACTCGTTTCGATGAACAATGCCGCAACCGTGAAGCGAACGCCCGGCATTTGGTTGCCGCGCTAGCCGACACTGGGGTGGAACCGGCCAGACTTTATGAAGGCTGCACCCGCAATTCCTACTACGTATTCATGGCCCGTTACCGCCCGGAAGCTTTCAAGGGACTCTCCCGCGACCGGTTCCTGCGTGCCATTCAGCGAGAAGGCATTCCGTTCGGTGCCGGGTATCAGCCTTTGAACAAGGAGCCTTTCCTCGAGAAGATTCTACAATCGAGGGGCTTCAGAAGGATTTTCTCGGATGCACGGCTGAAACGATATCGGGAAATGAACGCCTGTCCGGTGAATGACTCGCTCTGCAGCGACGCCCTCTTCCTCTCTCAGCGATGCCTTCTCGGGAGTTCAGTCGACGTGGACCAGATCGCAGGGGCAATAGAGAAGATCAAAAATCACGCCGAAGCCATAGCAAGGATTTGAGACGGTCTGCTGCGTCAGGTCAGGGCTAACCCGATACCTCTGCCTAGGTGTGGTGTTCGCGCCACACTACTTTCTCCAGCGCAGCACGGATATCCTCGAGAGCCATTTGCATTCTCTCCATGTGGGTGCGGAACGAGAGTACGCAAATTCGAATAACGAATCGGCCGTCAAGCATCGTTGAGGTGAGGTAGACGCGCTTTCGTGAGTTCACTTCGTCGAGAAAGTGCCGGTTAACCCGGTTCAGTGTTTCCTGGTCGAGGCCGGGCAGCGTGATCCGGAAGGCCAGTAAGGATAGTTGTGGTTCGGCTATCACTTCTATTTCGTCTATGCTGCTCAATTGCGCAGTCATCCAGCGAGCCAGTCGGATCTTCTCCTCGAGGTTCCGCCGGAACGGCTCAATTCCATAGAGCTTGACGGGTAACCAAACACGCAGGCCACGGAACGCTCGGGATAATTCCGGCGAGATTTGACAAAAATCGACCAAGTCCTCCTGGTCGCGCATCGGGGGGAGGTACTCAGCCTGCAGACTGTGCGCGCGCCGAAGTGTGGAACCGTCGCGCACGAGAAGGGAGCCGGTTCCGTAAGGGAGGAACAGTCCCTTGTGGGGATCAACCGTGATCGAATCAGCGCGCTCGATCCCCTTCATCGCGGCGCGGCCTTCCTCCGTCAGCATGAAAAAGCCGCCATAGGCGGCGTCCACGTGAAGCCACATACCCTCTTCGCGGGCCATGTCGGCTAAGCCCTCGAGATCGTCTACGGCTCCTGTATTGGTCGTCCCGGCATTTGCAGTCACGAGAAAAGGGGTCAATCCCCGGTTTCGAT
>CAVUUN010000024.1:0-100820 GCA_963744645.1 uncultured Acidobacteriota bacterium | reverse complement strand
TTGACCGCTACCGCTAAGTCAAAAAGAGTCGTGCGGACGCTAACTTCACCATGGCTTGCGGACGGGATCACGCACCATCCGTTGCGCGCCGCACCCCTGGGTGACTACTCCAATCGCACGCGCCACAACTGACATAGTAATCTCCGTCCGGTTCGATGCTGATATCGAAATGGGTTCTGATGTTACGGGACTTACAGCGAGGACACACTTCCGTCCGGTCCGTTCTTTCTCGCTCCAATACCTGAACTAAATGCCCAACGAGCGCGCCGCAAGCATGGATCGCAATTGAGGAGGCTGTCTCGGTGGCGTTCCGATCATGCGTAAGCCAGTTTACGAGTTGCCAGGTGTCTTTGGTGATGTTCTTCAAGTATTGACGGAGCTCTTTGTTGCTCTTTCCTGGGCACAGGACATCGAGCAGGAGTTCGCTCCAAGCAACGACGTTCGCGTCCTGAGGGAGCACAGTATCGGGTTCCAATCGCGTGCGTCTCCGCATTGCGCTGACAAGAGAAATCAGGCATTCGCGAAGTTGCATGCCAACAGCTTGGTAGTCCTCCGCTTCCACCGCACTTTCATGGCGGTCGTCGGCCTGCTGTTGGCGTCTGAAAACCTCATCGAACGGACTAGGTTCCTCACTTCGAGCGCCGTCATTGCGGCTTCGTAGCCGCATCATCAGCCCTATGTGGAACGAAAGTGTGTAATCCAAGCTCGGAAAATGCCGTTGCGAATAGAGATTGGTAAGGTTTGTGATGACCCACCAACGGTCCTTGTTTGTGGTCACATCCCATATGTCGTATACATCGCCCAATACTATCTCCTGTTTGATCCTCTCTGCGTGCAGGACCTTTTCGTCGGGCGCTTCTATCTCGACATAACGGGCAATGTCCAGCTCAGTGTGCGGATCGCGGAATACGCTGTATTTATCAAGCTCGTTCGCGGGTAGCGCATGAGAAGGGACGACGCACTCTCCCTCCTTGTCTTTCTTTCTCTTAGGTTTGACCATGTCGTCACCTCGCCGCCGCCTAACGGCCACAAGTTCAGCGGTCCGCTGGGGAGGATACCATGGGTCGGGTCGGGATTGACCGCGCCGCCTCAATTTCCGAGCGAGCCGCCACTCCCAGCGGGTCCGCTGGAACGCCGGGTTAGGCGGCTGTTCTGCTGTTGGCCCCTTCAGCGCCGAGCGAAGACGATCGCCTGCCAAAAAGCGTGACGAATCCTGCACACACGATGAGCAATGCCAGGGCAAACACCGAGACTATGTTGGGATCATACCCCTCGTGGGGATTATTGAATTTACTGATTCCCCACTCCCGGCCCGCATGATGGATGACCCAAATGTAGAGAGCTGCGACGCCGAGCAGAATGTTGCCAAGCGCGTGAAGTTGCCACTTGCTGCTCCCTCGAAGCCAAGTGCCTAACATCAAGAATATGAAGATCGCTGCCAGTATCATCGACGCTTGTTCGAAGCTCAAAGGGCAGTCCCAGCACAGTTCAGCACGGGCGGCTGGCACGAGGACCAGAAAGGCAACGGTAGCAAGAATAGCTACAATGGAAGAGCCGAGGAGAATCTTCCGCCTCATGATCACTTGGACACCGACTCTCAGACGTTGAGCCGCCTAACGGCACAGAGTTCAGCGGGCGGCTGGAGCCGAGTAGCTGCACCCTGCCACCCACGATGCTGTCACCTCTTCGTTCCCACCGAAGCGCGACTCCCAGCCGCTCCGCTGGAACGACGTGTTAGGCTGCCCGCGTGCACAATCGAACGCAAATCGGCCACGCACCGGGCAACCAACCTGGGCGAGCAAGTTGTTGGCCGGGCACCGCGCTGACTGAATCTCGCCCGGTTTCCCCCTGGCTCGCTTGCGCCCACACCGCTGCAACTGCTTTCGCCCACTTTCTCTTTCGCCCTTGGCAGCCTAACGTGAAGTTCAGCGGCCCGCCCGGGCCTCACCACCAGATGATCAATGCAAGAAGCGCGAGGGCGGGTCCGCTGCAACGCGTGTTAGGCAGCCTTAGTCAACCACCTTACGCTTAACGCTGACCACGGTTCCCGTCACCTCAGCTGGTGGTGTTTCGTGGGCTGGGTACGCGCTGTTTCCGAGCAACCAACCACAAAACTTCAGGAGGTTTTCCGAAGTGAGCGCGCACTTGACTCTAGGTTGCGACCAATCGTGTACCACTTCAGCCACCGATTCCTCTTCAAAGTGGAAAGAGTCGGAGGCGAGCAGAACAAAAGCAATATCTTCAAGGGAGTCCGCGGTGATATGAGCGTTGATCGCATCCTGACATAGCCTCAATATCATGGCTCTCGTCACCAGGAACTCTTCTGCCATGTCACGCACGTGCACGTCCTTCCGGATCCGGCTGCGGACCTTGACTGCTGCTCTCGTCTGCGCGTCCAGACACTCGCCGTTCGTTAAACCGAGAAAATAGTCACGCAGAGTGCTTTCGTGCAAGGGCTGTTTCATGCTGCTTCACCGCCTAACGACCCGAGTTCAGCGGGCGGCTGGAGCCGAGCTGTTGCCCCGAGCTACCCACGATATTGTCACCTGCCCGTCCCCCCCGAAGCTTAGCTCCCAGCCGCTCCGCTGCAACGATCTGTTAGGCTGCGCCCTGGCTGAATCAAACCGCTTCGTCTGGCAACCACCAGACACGGAGGCAATCCAGCCTGCGCTCGCGACCCGAAACACCCTGACGGCCCCGGCTCGATCCTGCTCCCGACCGAGTTCGAATTAGCAACCCTCCCGATCTTGGCTGCTGCCTTTCGGCTCCGTAGCCCCGCAACGAACTCGATCCCCGGCGCCGCCTAACGGCAATAAGTTCAGCGGGCGGCCCCAGCCGAGTAGTCGCCCCGAAGCGCCAGCCATGCTTTTACCACACTAATTAACAGTGGTCGCAGCGCCGGGGCCGCTCCGCTGCAACGCCGGGTTAGCCTTTTAAACGCCCCTTCGGGACGCATTTCTGCTGAAAGAAACTTGCGGCCAGCCCGCCACTCGGTGCAAGGTCTTGGGCGGCCGCGCGCGGGCAGTTAAGACCGTTTCGCCATTGGTGCTTTCGTGCCCGTCGGTTAGCCTGGTCCCGGGGCTTTCGGTTTCCGCACTGGTGACGTGTCTCGTGCACCGGACACGATCCCGTTTAGGAGATTTCGTACATCCACCGACCCGGGCCCGTGCGCGCGCCTTTTTGCAAAGGAGGCCGCCCGTGTCCAAGTCTAAATCCAAATCCATTCGAAAGCCGCGCAAAAATCGCCCGGCCGCCCCACGCCTGATCAACCCCAACACCGCCGGCATCGACATCGGCGCCGAGGAGCTGTTCGTGGCCGTCCCCGCCGATCGTGATCCCGACCCGGTCCGACGCTTCCTCTGCTTCACCGAGGACCTCCACGACCTGGCCCGCTGGCTGGTGGCCTGCGGCGTCACCTCGGTGGCCATGGAATCCACCGGGGTCTACTGGATCCCGGTCGCCCAGATCCTGGAACCCTACGGACTGGACATCTGCCTGGTCAACGCCCACCACGTCAAAAACCTTCCCGGCCGCAAGTCCGACGTCCAGGATTGCCAGTGGCTGCAGGAGCTCCACTCCTACGGCCTGCTGGCCGCCTCCTTCCGCCCCGCCGATCAGATCTGCGTCCTGCGCTCCTACTGGCGCCAGCGCTCCCGGCTCATCCAGTCCGCAGCCACCCACATCCAGCACATGCAAAAAGCCCTGGTCCAGATGAATCTTCAGCTCCACCACGTGATCAGCGACCTCACCGGCGTGACCGGCCTGCGCATCATCCGCGCCCTTCTCAACGGAGAGCGCGATCCGCAGCAGCTGGCCGCCCTGCGCGATTTCCGCATCAAGGCCTCCCGGGAGACCATCGCCAAGGCCCTGGTCGGCGACTACCGCCCCGAGCACCTGTTCGCCCTGCGCCAGGCCCTTGAGCTTTATGATGTCTACGCCGCCAAGGTCGATGAGTGCGACCAGCAGGTCCAGGCCTATCTCCAGAGCATGGATTCCCGGGTCGACCCCGCCCTCGTCCCCATGCCTCCCTCCACCCGATCGAACAAAAGCAAAAAGCCCCAGCGCAACCAAACCCTCTTCGACCTGCGCCTCGAGATGTATCGCGTCACCGGCGTCGACTTCACCCAGATCGAAGGCTTCGACGCCCTGACCATCCAGACCGTGATCTCCGAAATCGGACTGGATCCCTCCCGCTTCCCCACCTGCAAGCGCTTCACCTCCTGGCTCTGCCTGTGCCCCGACAACCGCATCACCGGAGGCAAGATCAAAAGCTCCAAGACCCGCCCCAGCGCCAATCGCGCCGCCCGCGCCTTCCGCCTCGCCGCCCAGTCCCTCTCCAACAGCCAGGGACCGCTCGGCTGTTTCTACCGCCGCATGAAAGCGAGATTCGGCGCCCCCGAAGCCATCACCGCCACCGCTCACAAGCTGGCGCGGATTTTCTACCGACTCTGGTCAGATCCCGGCTCCTATGACCCGACACGATTGGATTACTACGAAAAGAAAAATCAGGAGAGAACGATTCGATACCTGGAGAAAAAAGCCCGCTCTTTGGGCTATGAACTGGTCCCCCGGAGCGCCTCTGGAACCCCCGCCACGACTGCAGTTTCTTAGGAGGCGGCGGGCGATTTGGCACCCTTACGGTGCCGTCGTATGAGGTTAGCCAGCGGGCGAAGGGCATCATTCACGGACTGGGAGTCGGAAAACACCTCAGCGATTTCGGGCTCTAAGACCACGATGTTTGTTCCCTCCCGGTACCGGCTTGTGTACTTTCCTCGGACCCCGCCCGAAAAATCGTACTCCGGCAACATGTCCGGATCTGGCTCACTTTGTTTCTTCTTCATATTCTTTACGTTCAGGTCCTGTTGCAGGCCGGGCGCTTATCAACCGAACAGTTCGACCGCGATCGGTATGAACCACGACGAGCAGTCTTCCGGGCTGGGATCGCCAATAATAACAAAGCGACGCTCCTGAACGGAGTGCCTTCGGTCAGGGACAGTCAACGAAAGCGGGTCGTCAAATACGGTACTGGCCTCTTCGAAAGTGACACCATGCTTGCTGGAATTCTGCCTGGCCTTCTCGGAATCCCATTCGAACGTGAGCTTCACGGCTTCACTATATCGGCCGGGGATGACGCCCGCCTAACGTCGAGTTCAGCGGGCGGCCACAGCCGAGCAGTTGCCCCGAGCCACCAGCCGCGTTTTCACCTCTTGGTCACCTAGTCGCAGCGCCGGGGCCGTTCCGCTGGAACGCGGGGTTAGGCGGTGCGGCCGCTACTTGGCCGCAGGTTTGAAGTCGAAGATTATTGTCTCCTCGAGAAACCGGCGGAGCCTCTTTTCGGTTCAAAAGTACGGGATGAAAGAGCAGAGTTGAGCGCCGCCTTCTCAGCTGCTTCGCAACATTCGGTGACCGCTGGTAGCGCAGGCTCTTCGGACTACGCCGTCTGAATCAACGAGGACTTTGACTACGACTCGGCCTGCTATTCCTCGCTGCTTCGCGTCTTCAGGGTAATCGGCGTTTGCTCACCTGCTTGATCCGTTCGGTCTCGGCTGTGATTTTTAGTGGTTTGAACTCGGAGAAGTCGCAGTTTTGCTCAGGTCTGTGGGCCAGAGGAAGTTCGCTCTTCCCCAGGCCGCGCGACCAGCGACAACTTCCAGGAGAAGTACACTTGCCGTCAGTACCCGAACGACCAGCGTCTGCATATTAGCTTAGAACCCGCCTTCGGAACCTTTGAGCCGCCTAACGGCACAAGTTCAGCGGGCGGCCCGGCCGAGTCGTTGCGCTGAGCCACCAACCGATTTTTCACCTCTAATTTCCCGCCGGAGGGAAGCCGGGGCCGCTCCGCTGCAACGCCGGGTTAGGCGGGGGAGCATCGCGGCCTGCTAGACGCCAGTCGCTTCGATCCTTTTGTACCCAACAAAGAGAAGCACGACGAACGCGATTACCATTGATGCGAACCACAGAAACATCGGGTAATTCTGATCGATAGTACCAGTAACCGTCGCAGGCACTGAAAATCCCGCCCAACATAAGGCCCGTGCCTATCGTGTGGCTTCGGAAAAACGCTCCAACAATGATGGCAAATAGACCCAAAGGGACAGCAACGAAGAAGAGGTACTTTTCAAATCTCAGTTGCGCCTGCTCCTTCTGTTTCTCGAGTCGCGTGCGCTTCATCTTCCAGGCTCTTCTGTTCTTCTGGGTTCGCCCTTTCGTGCCGTCCGTAGTAACTCTCGACCTGATAATCCCTTTCTCTTGGGGCAGGAACAAAAGTGCTTACCCCAAAATGAACCATGGCTGGGAAAACAACCGCAATGCCGAAACCTAGCGCGATTCTCTTGCCGAGCATTTGATCTCCTTTGTTTTCGCCACTCTTAGTTCTCCGAGGGCCTTGCCGCCGCCTAACGGAAAAAGTTCAGCGGGCGGCTGGAGCCGAGACGCTGCACCGTGCCACCCAGGATATTGTCACCTGACCGTTCCCACCGAAGCGCGACTCCCAGCCGCTCCGCTGGAACGCGGTGTTAGGCGGCTTTTAACCTGTAGAAGAACCACCACGCGACAATGCCCACAGACACGGCCGAGGCGGGAACCGGCCAAATGGGCGGATAGCCCCACCACGTGGTGTCAATGTACTTGCCGAATCTAGCGGTTTGCACAACCAGCGCGATGTGCCAGCAACATTCGGTTGACACCAAAGAAATCAATCCAAGCAGGACGAGGGTACCCGGCCAGAAGCCCTTCGGCAGACGATGCGGGCCAAAATAGTGTCGAATGGTCCAGAGCCACGATACCGTCAGTAATGCTACGACCGAAAGCCAGATCGAGAAAGCAATAAGGACATCAGGGTTACTCAAATCCCCACCAACCGAGATGTGAGTGAACGGAATGTCCATGGCTCTCGCCGCCTAACGGCAATAAGTTCAGCGGGCCGCTGGGGAGGATACCACGGGTCGGACCGAAACTAACCGCGCCGCTCGGTTTTTGGAGCGAACGGGGCTCCCAGCGGCTCCGCTGCAACGCGGGGTTAGGAGGCGGGGCGGGCCGAGCTTCGAGCCCGGATCATTTTGCCACCCGCACTCGATAGCTCAATTCGTCTTCCTTGTCTTCCAGGTGGAGGAAGCCGGCAATAGCACCACGAACCTCCCAAATCGAAAGCGGAATCTCGGTCTTGAACTGAATAGGGAAAACAGTCAAAGGATCACGAGATCCGAGGAGCGAATAGGCCTGAAGTAGATCCTCTTCGCTAGGTTTCCTCGCTCCGAACCAGAAACCCACTTGCCCTTCGGAGGTGATGATGATCGGCTGTCGGTCCGCGTTCTGATCCTCGTCCCCCTCGATGCTAATCAGCCCGTCATCCGACAGTCGCGACACTGTTACCAATCCCAAGAAGCTGACTCCGTTGGCCAATCTGAAGTTGGCACGAATGAAGTAGGAGAAATGGGCCAAGTCAAGAGACTGTGGCTCAACCGGCCTGACAGTCGCTTCATCCTGTCCCTCACAATCTTCCTCATCCAATGCGTACTCCCAAACAGGGAATCTCTTTATGTCGTCAAGAGATAGGTCGCAAATTTGCCTAACGTAAAAAGTTCAGCGGGCGGCTGGAGCCGAGCAGTCGCGCCGTGCCGCCACTCGTGTTATCACCGGTTCGTTCCCGCTGAAGCTCGACTCCCAGCCGCTCCGCTGCAACGACTGGTTAGGCTGCGCCTGGCTGGGTCGAACCGGTTAGTCTGGTAAGCAACAGACACGGGGGCAATCAACTTGCACCCGCGACCCGGAACACCCGAACGCGCCGGCTCGATCTTGCCCCGGCCGAGTTCGAATTGGCAACCGCTTCCGGCTGAGGCTGCTGTCTTTCCGCCCTCAGGCCAAAGGAACTCAGCGTTCGGCGCCGCCTAACTTGTGTTTCGTCGGCCTAATCGACGTGATTAATTGCGGCGATTAGGCCGACTAATTCCGTCGACTTCGGATTAATATCCTCATTATCTTTGACTTACAGACAGACATCGAAGATTATACGGCGAGGGGCTTCCTATGGACAAGCCGAAGCTGTTGGACCAGGTCCGCAACGCCATTCGTACCCGGCACTACAGCCTCCGGACCGAGCAAGCTTACATCGCCTGGATCCGCCAGTTCATCGTCTTTCACAACAAAAGGCATCCGACCGCGTTGGCCGAAAAAGATGTCTCGGCCTTTCTGACCCATTTGGCCGTGGACCGGAAAGTGGCCGCCTCGACCCAGAACCAGGCTTTGGCGGCGCTACTCTTCCTGTACGAAAAGGTCCTCCAACGCCCGCTGTCCGATCTAGATCAACTCGTACGCGCAAAAAAACCAAAACGATTGCCGGTCGTCTTCACGCGCGATGAGGTCCGCCGCATCCTCCTGAACCTCCAGGGTACTCTCTGGCTAATGACCAGCCTGCTCTACGGATCGGGGCTGCGCCTGATGGAGTGTCTTCGACTCCGCGTCAAGGATATCGACTTCGGGTATCACCAGATTGTTGTGCGCGACGGCAAAGGCCAGATTGATCGCGTCACAGTCCTGCCCTTAAGTCTCGAAGATCCACTCAAACAACATCTTGAAAGGGTGAGGTTGCTTCACCAACAGGACCTCAACGACGGGTACGGCCAGGTGTTCATGCCCGACGCGCTCGACCGCAAATACCCGAACGCCTCCTGCAACTGGGTCTGGCAATACGTGTTCCCGGCCAAGAAGCGATCCGCAGACCCGAGAAGCGGCCAGGTTCGTCGGCACCATGTGGGAGCCTCGGCCCTCGAGCGCGCCGTCGCTGAAGCTATCCGAGCGGCCAAAATCGAAAAGGCGGGAAGCTGCCATTCGCTTCGTCATAGTTTCGCGACTCATCTCCTTGAATCCGGGTACGACATCCGCACCGTGCAGGAACTCCTCGGCCACAAGGATGTCTCAACAACCATGGTGTATACACACGTCCTCAACCAAGGGGGACGGGGAGTCAAGAGTCCTCTTGACTCCTGAGCAGAATCACCGCTTGCCGGAATCACACCCGCACGATCAGGACTTAATCGGGAGAGCCAAAGACTTTCGAGTAGTTCATGCTCCGACTCCCTCCTCCTGGGTCTTGAGGCTCTGCCGCCGCTCCCCTTTTCTTCGATGTGCCAAACTAAAGCCAGTCCGGGTTCAAAACGGTCCGTTCACCGGGCGAGTCCCCCGTGTTGAGGGTCGAGGCGGGTTCAAAGAGCAAGACGTGAACTTCGCGTTCGGCTACAGGCCGATGCTCGACGCCTCTCGGTACAATGAGGAACTCGCCCTCACTGAGCGATACAGTTTCCTCGCGAAACTCAATGCTCAATTCACCGCGGACCACCAGGAATAGTTCGTCTTCGTGGTCGTGCTTGTGCCAGACAAATGGCCCCTGAAATTTCACCAGCTTGACGTATTGGCCGTTGAGCTCGCCGACAATCTTCGGGTCCCAATAAGTCGAGAACAGCGAAAACTTCTCGGCCAGATTGATCTTCTTCATTGTTTCCTTCGAGTTTTCAGGCGGACTTCGTCTTCCTCACTTACACCAATCGCCTCGAGCTCGAACGGCCATTCACCCCCGTCGCCGCCTTCTCTCTATATTTCGTGATCGACAACAATCCTTTCGCTGCGAATCTCGCTTATGAACTCCCCCACACGCTCATGTTCCGGGTGGCGCTGATACTGTTCCAGGGCAGCCTGATCCTCGAACTCCGAGAGCAGAACGAGGTCGCCGGATGAACCTGTTCGGCTCGAATCGATGCCAACCTCAAGCTTGAGCAGACCCGGGATCCGGCCCCTCAGACTCTCCAGCATCTCTTTGGCGATGCCGGCGTTCTCCCACCTCGTGCGGCGACCCGCCTGCTCCTTCAGTTTCCAGATGACGATATGCCGAATCATCCCGTTCCCTGCCCTGCCCTGCGCTGTGTATCCCTTTTCGGGGGCGATTGTACTCCCGACCCGATCCGTTTCAAATGCCACTTCTGAGGCAGACAGGCCGGCGGCGCCGCACAGCACCCGATTTCCGCCCGCCCTTTGCGTGCTCGGACCGGCGTGCCAGAATAGAGGTAACGAACAATCGGTCGATCTGCTGCAGTAGGCGCCGCCCAGCCGGGGGCAACTGCGCCCCCCAGAGCGCCAGTCGCCACGACCCGCACCAGCCATCCCCGAAAGGACGCAGCATGGCATTCCTAATTCGTGAAGCCCCCGAGGGAGACGATTCCTGGCAGCCCCGGGTGGACATCTACCAGACCGCGGACGGTTGGGTCATCAAGGTGGATGTGGCCGGGGTCCGGATCGAAGATGTTTCCGTCCGGGTGTCCGGCTCCATTGTCGAAATCAGCGGAACCCGGCGCGACCTCACAGTCGACCCCGGTTGGAGCTGTTACGCGATGGAAATCGCCTACAACCGTTTCAGGCGGACCCTCGAGCTGCCCTGCAAGCAGCTTGGTTCCGTTGAATTATCGAGCGACTACCAGGAAGGAATGCTCCTGATCCATTTGTTATGCGAGGTGAACCAGCCATGACAGAGATGCTCCAGAGTTTGCCGGTTCTGCCGCTTCGAAACAGCGTGGTGTTCCCGCATGTCCTCATGCCTCTGTCGGTCGGCCGGCAGATTTCAATCGCGGCCGTGGAAGCAGCGCTCGCAACCCAGGATAAGGAAATCGTTCTGGTCGCCCAGAAGAACATGTCCGCCGACCTGCACTCCCAGGAAGACCTGTACTCGGTCGGCACGAAAGGCATCATCAAGAAGCTGCAACGGGCGGAGAAGCGTGTCGTCCAGCTGATCGTGCAAGGTGTCGAGCGAATCGTCCTGGTGAAGCTCGAGAGACTGCAGCCTTACCCGATCGGCCGCATCCGCCCTTTTCCGACGGTCGAGCAAAGCGGACCCGAGGTCGAGGCATTGCACCGCACCCTGCTCGATTTGCTCGGCCGCGCAATGGCGGCCGCCCAGGCAGAAGGCGGCGGCCTGGATGTGAGCCAGCTGCTCGGCGAGGCGGAAGACCCGTGGCGCCTGGTCTATCACCTGGGATCGATGCTCACGCTTGATATCAAACGCGAGCAGGCCCTGCTGGAAGCGCCGGGTCTGATCGATGCCATGCGCCTCATGTACGATTACCTGTCCTACGAGGTCCAGGTGCTGGAATTGCGCAAGGGGATCGCGAGCAAGGCCCAGACCGAGATGAACAAACAGCAGCGCGAGTACTACCTGCGCCAGCAGCTGAAGGCCATCCAGCAGGAGCTCGGGGAGCAGGATCCCGAACAGGCCGAGACCGCGCTTCTGCGCGACCGTTTTTCCCAGGCCGATCTCCCTGAGAACGTCCAAAAGGAGGTCGAGCGGGAGTTGGCCAGACTCGAGCGGCTGCCCGGCATGTCGCCGGAACAGAGCGTCCTTCGGAGCTACATCGAGCTCGTCCTGGAATTGCCCTGGAAGAAGAAATCCGAGGACCACATCGACATCCCCTTCGCCCGCCAGGTCCTGAACGAGGACCATTACGACTTGGATGAGATCAAGGAGCGAATCCTGGAACACCTGGGCGTTTTGAAAATGAACCCCCAGGCTAAGGCGCCGATCCTCTGCTTCGTCGGCCCGCCGGGAGTCGGGAAGACTTCCCTTGGGCAGTCCATAGCGCGAGCGCTCGGACGCACTTTTGAACGGATGTCTCTCGGCGGAATGCATGACGAGGCGGAGTTGCGTGGTCATCGACGCACTTACATCGGCGCCATGCCCGGGAGGATCATCCAGGCAATCCGCCGGGCGGGCGTCAACAACCCGGTCCTCATGCTCGATGAAGTGGACAAGCTGGGCCGGGATTTCCGCGGCGACCCTGCAGCCGCCCTTCTTGAGATCCTCGATCCACAGCAGAACAAGGATTTCAGGGATAACTACCTGGAGGTGCCTTTCGACCTTTCAAGCGTCTTCTTCATAACCACCGCAAATACGCTCGAAACCACCCCGGCTCCCCTGCTTGACCGGATGGAAGTCCTCCGCCTTTCCGGCTATAGCCAGGAGGAAAAGGTTGAGATCGCCCGCCGTTACCTCATTCCGCGGCAGATACGGGAAGCGGGACTGGACGACGAAAAAATCGTAATCACCGAGGAGGCGCTCGAGCACGTGATCGCAGGCTATACCCGGGAGGCGGGGGTCCGCCAACTGGAACGCGCTATCGGCCGCCTCACCCGCAAAGTAGCCCTCCTTTTCGCGGAAGGGAAGACCGACCTGGTTACCGTCACCGCCGATTCGCTGATCGACCTGCTCGGCCCCGAACGTATTCCATCGCAGGATACCCGGGAGAACCTTCCGCCGGGTGTCGCAATCGGCCTGGCCTGGACCGAAACCGGCGGCGATGTCCTGTTCATCGAAGCTACACTGCTCCCCGACGGCAAAGGACTGACTCTGACCGGCCAACTCGGCGAGGTGATGCGCGAATCGGCGCAGGCCGCCCAGAGCTACGTCTGGTCTCATGCCGAGGCTTGGAGCATTGAGCCGGATACCTTCAAGAACTCCGGAGTCCACATTCACGTCCCGGCAGGCGGCATCCCGAAAGACGGTCCGTCGGCAGGAGTCACCATCGCCTGCGCGCTCGTCTCGATGTACACCTCCTCTCCCGTCCGCACCGGACACGGCCATGACCGGAGAAATCAGCCTGCGGGGCCGCGTGCTCCCGGTCGGAGGCATCAAGGAGAAGGTCCTGGCCGCACGCCGGGCCGGATTCAGCCGCGTCATTCTGCCGAAGCGCAACGAGCAGGACCTCAGGGAACTGCCCGACAATGTCCGCGAAAAGATGGAGTTCGTGCTTGTTGACCGGGTCGAAGAAGCGCTGGAGAATGCCCTTCCCAGCGCCACGGAGGAGTTGCGGCAGAAGATCGGCTAGCCGCGAGGGACTTGTCCACCGGGGGCTGGAGTTTCGGGGACGGGGAGTTTCGGGGACACAAAACTTAATTCCTTTGCTTTCGCGCGATTGGCGGTCACTGAGTGGGAATTAAGTATTATGTCCCCGAAACTCGAACATTCTGACCTGTTCATCCGTTATTGCTCATATACCTCAAGGAGGGGGAACGTCAGAATGAACAGGGTACTTCAACTCGCGATGGTTCCATTGTCGGCTTTGGTTCTGTTTCTTTCGGGATGCGACGTCATCGAAACGGCCGCCTCCTGGGATGGACCGAAGGACACCGTCAGAAAGTCGTTCGAAGTTGCGTCTGGCGGGCAACTGACTGTTGACTCGGACCTCGGCTCTATCGAGGTCCAGACCCAGACATCGAATCGCGTCGACGTAGAGGTCATTCGTCAGGTCCGTGACGACAGTTCCCGAAGCGCGCTTGATGAGCTGGATCTTTCGATCGTCCAGTCGGGGAATAACGTGAATGTGAGCGCCAAGCTTCCCCACGGCTCCAACTGGTTTCGTCACAACCGGCTTCGACTCTCTTTCATCATCACCGTTCCGCGATCCTACAACGTGGACTTGAAGACTTCGGGCGGATCGATCAAAGTCGCCGACCTCGAGGGTAGAGTCCTGGCCAAGACCTCCGGCGGGGGCCTCGATTTTGGCCAGATTGTCGGACCAGTCGAAGGGAAGACCTCCGGCGGGAGCATTCGACTCCAATCCTCGCGAGGCACCGCCGACATCCGTACCTCGGGCGGCGGAATCGATATCGGCGACGTGGAAGGCGATGTCGCAGCCGAGACGTCCGGCGGTTCCATCTCGATCGAACAGGCCCGGGGACGCGTCCACGCGAGAACGTCCGGCGGCGGGATCGATGTGAACGAGGTCTTCGGCGAAATCGATGCTTCCACTTCGGGCGGCAGCGTGTCGGCGACGATCATGCAGCAACCGAGCGGAGACTGCCGATTATCAACCTCCGGAGGCGGCATCGAAGTCCGCATGGCCGAAAACATCGGCTTTGACGTCGATGCGAAGACCAGCGGAGGCCGCGTGCGCGCCGACTTCCCGATTTCCGTCCAGGTGATGGAAAAGAACGAGATGCGCGGCCCGGTCAACGGCGGAGGCCCTCAGCTTTTCCTGCGTACATCCGGCGGAAACATCAGCCTCGAGAAGGCGAACCGGTAGCCGAATGCGACTGACGACTGACGACTGACAACTGACAACTGACAACTAACAACTAACTACTGCCGACCGAGCACGGCAGAGTCGTCAGTTGTCAGTTGTCAGTCGTCAGTCGTCAGTCGTCAGTTGTCAGTCGTCAGTCGTCAGTTGTCAGTTGTCCTGCCCTCCCTTCCCTTGTCAGGATCCCCGATTTTCACATAGACTGGCCGTAGTATCTTTGGTTTCCAACCTCCCGCTTCCTATTGAACCGAGGCAAAATGAACGTTGCGATCGATGAGCTCCTCCACGTCCCCGATGTGAAAGAATTTACACGACGAACCAAGGAAATAGAGAAGGGGGAGCCCGACGCTTTCGCCTGGATGCTCGGGCTTGACGCGGTCACCGCCCCGCGCCTCTACGAGCCTTTCTATATAGCAACGCCATGCACGGCGTTAGCAGTAAAGGCCACTGCCGCGACCGCCTGCTTCGTGCCCGAGAGCCTGAGGTGGCGCCTGTTTGTCCGGCAGGCGTGGGCGGTTGCGAAAGGCAGACGCCGGGTGCCGTTGACGATCAAGCCACTCACTCCCTTCGAAAACGGCACGGCCGAGCAACGGTTCGACCGCTTCAAGAGAGCATACCGGGATCAGGACTTCGACTCGGCATTCGGGGTAGTCAAGGGATTCCTCTCGGCCGACTCAGAACGGGAATTCTTCCGAGCACGGTCCCTGGAGTTGGCCCTGGCCGACTCCTCATATTTCGGATGCAAGGCGCTGTTTCTTCACCTCGCCTGGATTATTGCCGAGCGCGGAGAATGGCGCTGGGCGCCGGATTCCCTCCTCCCTGCCCTTCACTTCCTCGTGCTCGGCGACCAGCAGCCGAGCGAACAGGGGCAATCGCCCATCCGTGCCGGCCGGGAAGACAAATCCGCCAGCGCCGAGACCTACCGGGAGGCTGAAACCGCACTCCTGACCGGATCACCCGAGCAGGCTTCGCGTGCAGTCGAAAAGATGGCGGGCGGCGGTCTGAGCACCAGGCAGGTGTACGACGGCCTGCTGCTCGCTTGTGCCCAGGCAGTGATCAATTCCAACGGTACGAAGTGGGAGCTTCCCGTGCGCGTCTTCCAGGTAATCTCCCTTTGCCGGCATCTGGATTCCCGGACTTCCGAGCCGCCCAGCCACCTCCGAACGGCCGTGGTTCTTCTGAACCGGGCGGCACGAGCGAGCGCGGAAACCAACCAGCGCAACCGTACCGTCGAGGACGTCGTCGCGCGCCTGTGTCCGACCGATCCTACGGGCGTTCTAAGGAGCGTGATCAGCCACACGGACCCTCATGCTTCCGCCACCGCCGTGCTGGCGGGCCTGGGTTTGCCCGAAGCGAGGCGTAACGAGCTGTTGCACGCCCTGTGGCAAGAGACCATCAAGAACGACGCCGCCTGTGCCTGCTCCCAGGATGTCCTTTACGTCGGACAGGCGATCGAGCACTGGCGCGAGTCGAGCTGGCCCAATCGCGACCTGCTCCCCGCCTCGGCGGCGTACCTGGTCGGTCGCATTCCAAAGAACTACCAGCTGGCCGCCGAATACGGCGTGTGAGAGAAAGCTGGAAGTGATAGCCGGCCAAGAGTGCGAAACGCGCCTGCAGGTAACCCGGTGACCCGGGCGACTGGACTTAGGCATAGTTCCTCCCTCCGCTGGCGGCGAAGTGATGCGGCCGATGCATCCCGATTGCAGGTCGGCAATCACCCGGCTATACTCCCAACCTCGTAACGACCCCCGGCGAGTGACGCAAGCAGGTTGACGGCGCGAACCGGGTTCTTCCCGGAGGTTCAAAGTGACAAAGCGTTTCCCCGCATTCATCGCATTCTTAGCGGTCTATCTTGTCGTTTCGGCCGGCATTGGCCTCGCGCAAACCCAGAAACAGCCGGCCGCGAAGCCGGTCGCGAATCCAGTAGCCAAACCGGTGAGCTCGGTTCCCCAGCCCAGCCTGGTTTCCTTCTCGGCCGGGGCCCTGATCGTGCAGAAACCGGCCGAGTACGACGAGTCATGGTCGGCATTCTGGATTATCGATGAACGGCCACAAAGCGGATGGGCTACGCCGGAGGGGGTGATAACCCCGCAAGTGATCGTCATTGCCCTTCCCGAACAGACAGTCCTCACTAACCTGATTTTCGACACCGGGTCGACGGACGGCGCCAAGCGAGGCGCCAAAGACATTACGGTTGAGATGTCGGACACGGGTCCCCAGTCGGGTTTCAAGACCATCGGAGCAGTCAGCATTCGGGATAAAGTGAACAACCAGACATTCCCCGTCGAAACGGAGGTGCCTGGCCGCTGGGTCCGGCTCACGGTCAAGAACAACCATGGGGCACCGGACTACATCGAGCTCATGGATTTCCGGGCTACGGGCAGGCAGCTGACCAAAACACCGGTCGAGAACATCTCCGGAACTTACGAGACGAACTACAACGATTTTCACATCAGACAAGAAGGGACGTCGCTGACCGGCTGCTATGAGTACCAGGAGGGAGTACTCTCCGGGCGGAATCGAGGGCCGCGTTCTCAAATTCACTTGGACTGAGGGTCAGAGCCACGGTCCGGCCATCATGGTCCTTTCTCCGGATGCAAAGCAGCTGTTCGGCCTCTGGTGGCACGAGGGCGCGACCAACGGGCACGGTGGAATTTGGAACGGGACCAAGACGAGCAATGAGGTCGGGACCTGCCCTCACTGGTCGGGCGGAGCGGCGGAGGATCTTACCAAGGATCTCGAGACTTCCGGTCGAGCCCGCATCTATGGAATCAACTTCGATACAGATTCAGCCGTTATACGGTCAGAGTCGAAACCGACACTCGAGAGAATCGCCACAATGCTCAAGAGCAAGGCCGACTGGCAGATGACTGTGGAAGGACACACCGACGCGACCGGATCGGCTGCTTATAACCAGTCGCTTTCGGAGAAACGTGCTCAATCCGTGATCGATTTTCTGACTGCGGCAGGCATTCCCGCCGCCCGGCTGAAGGCGGCCGGGTTCGGTTCCTCCAAACCTGTGGCCTCCAACGACACCGAATTGGGCCGCGGCCAGAACCGCCGGGTCGAGCTCGTCAAGCGGTGATCTATTTATAACTAGCTCGCTGGCTCAAGAAAAGGTAAGCCCTTGAGCCAGCGGCCCGTCCCGCTGATGTACTCCCCCGCGAACGCGTGGCCAACGTCGTGCATCACCTGGACTTCCACGGTTACCCCGAAGAACTTGCCGAAATCCCCGGTCAGTTGTGTCTGGCGGATGAGCAGCTCCCTTCCGTCTCCTTCCTGGTCCTTGCGGTCGCCAACGAGCAGCAGGAACCGGCTTTCCATGACCGGCTTCTTGTACCAGCCTGCCAGAAACGAGGCGCCCTGATCCACCAGCACGAAATTCCGGAAATGACCCAAAATCGTCGGATCCTGGCAGGCAACCAGGATTCCGACGGTGATTGCACCGTTTGAAAAGCCCGCCATGGCGCTCTTGCCCTTGTCGAGGTTGGGAACGAGCTCGAACAGCCGGCCGAGCATGATTCCGTAGGCCTTCTGGAGCGCGGGGTAGTCGTCGTAATTGAGCACGATCCCGCCCAGCCGCTCGGACCGGTCTATGGAGCTTTTGAAAAGCGGGAGGCTGGCCAGGACCCAGCCCTTGGTCCCGACAATCTTCTGTGCCATCTCGATGTCGCCTGAGGGCCCGCCGTCTCTGCCCCGCAGGTATACGAGCAGCGGATACGTCGACGACGAATCATAATCGTCGGGCAGACGCACGCTCATACGGGCCGGGATCGAATCGCCGGTCACGAGCGAGTAGAGCGTTGGAGGCATGTCCCGTTCTCGAAATTCGATCTCGACGACTTTGCCCGGAACAAGGTCCTGAGCCGACAATGCCGGCCAGGTGGTGAAAGACACGAACAGCAAGAAGAAGCCGGATAAGACGCGGAAGCAGCGTGTTGTAGTCATGTTCCCCTTGGTTGTGGAACACAGACTAACACGGACGAACAAGGAGTTGCACGGGCTTGCCCGGACGAACCACGCATTTGTCCGTGTTCGTCCATGTCAGTCTGTGCAAGTCCGTGTTACAGTCAGCGACATCGACATGAAAAAGACCCAGATCAAGCATCTCCGCTGGTACATCGCGATCCTGCTGTGCGGGTCCTCGACTCTCAACTACCTCGACCGTCAAACGCTTTCGGTGCTTGCGGAAACCATTCAGAAGGAACTGCGTTTCGGAAGTGAAGAATACTCGTATATCACGTCGTCCTTCCTCGCGAGCTACATGATCATGTACGCGGTGAGCGGGAGGCTACTGGACCGACTCGGCACACGCCAGGGTTTCACCGTCTTCCATTCAGCATGGTCGGTCATCACCATGCTTCATGCCCTTGCCCGGAGTGCGCTCCACTTCTCCATTTTCCGCTTCCTGCTCGGCGCAGCGCAGCCGGCCAACTTCCCCGGTGGAGTGAAGGGCGTATCCGAATGGTTCCCGATGAAGGAACGGGCGCTGGCGGTGGGGATTTTCAACTCGGGGACGGCTATCGGCGGAGTTCTCGCCCCGCCACTTGTCTCCGCCATCGCACTCGCCTGGGGTTGGCGCCAGGCTTTCGTCGTCACCGGCGCTCTTGGCTTCCTCTGGGTAACCGCCTGGTTGCTCTTCTTCCGTCTTCCTTCCCAGCACCCGAACATCACGGCCGCTGAAAAGGAGCTTATCGAAGCCGGACACGCCACCGAGGCGCCGGCGACGAAAGTATCGACGCGGACGCTCCTTTCCATGAAGGAAACGTGGGGTTGCATCGCTGCCCGCTTCTTCACGGACCCCATCTCCTACTTCCTGAACTTCTGGATTCCGCTGTATTTCCAACAAGAGCGCGGGTTCAGCCTTCGTGATCTGGGCTACTACGTATGGATACCATTCGCGGCCCTCGCCGCCGGAAACATCGCGTCCGGAGCGATCCCACGATTCCTGATCTCCCGCGGCTGGAGCTTGAACCGGGCGCGCAAAGGCACGATGCTGGTAGTTTCCTGTCTGATGCCAGTCGTTTGCCTCCTCATAACCCAAGTGGAAAGCGCCAGTTTGTCGGTCGCGCTGGTCGCCGCCCTTTTCTTTGGACACGCCGCATGGGGCAACATCACGCTGCCGGCTGAAGTCTTCCCCCGCCACGTCGTGGGAAGCGTTTCCGGGTTCGGCGGTGCGCTCGGCGGGCTGGCCGGCGTCCTGACGCAGCTGGCGATCGGGTGGGTCGTGGCGAACCTGTCGTCGTTTGCGCCGATCTTCGCAACCTGCGCAGTCGCATACATCGTGGCGTTCCTGTTCGTTCACTTCCTGATCGGGGAACTGGGGGTGATTCGAACCGTGCCTGCACATCGAGGCTAATCTCGGGGAGATGACGAATGAAAACCAGATTCAGCCGGCGTGACACTGTTGGGAGTTGCCGCCGGAGTACCCGCTTTACCGCTTCTGCCAATCAAAACCCAAACCGGTGAGGCGACCTCCGCTTCCAAGGAGACGGCGAAGATCGAACCCTTGAACCGGTTTCCCCGGATGGTCCAGGAACATTTCGTCGCCAAAGTGCGAGAAGTCGAAACGGACGCCAACGAGGCACGCGCCCGCTTGACCACGCGCGAGGAGGCGGAAGGATACGTCGCGAGCGTCCGCGCGAGGATAGCCGCCTGCTTCGGCCCGCTTCCCGACAAGACCCCGCTAAACCCGCGCGTCACCGGTCAACTTGACCGGGACTCTTACCGGGTCGAAAAGGTGATCTTCGAGAGCCGGCCAGGCATGCTGGTGACCGCCAATCTCTACATTCCCAAGAATCGCTCATTTCCGCTTCCCGGCGTGGTGGGGAGTTGCGGCCATTCAAACGACGGGAAAGCCAACGAAACTTACCAGTCGTTTGCCCAGGGCCTCGCCAGGCTTGGCTACGTGGTTCTCATCTTCGATCCGATAGGGCAGGGGGAGAGACTTCAGTATCCGGATTCCGCGGGTCAGTCGCGGATCGGCATCGGCACACGGGAGCACAACTACGCAGGCAACCAGCAACTCCTTGTGGGCGAATGTTTTGCAGCTTGGCGGACGTGGGACGGGATTCGAGCCTTGGACTACCTCCTGACCCGCCCGGAAGTCGATCCGAAACATGTCGGCATAACGGGTAACTCAGGCGGAGGAACCATCACCACCTGGCTGTGCGGACTCGAGCGGCGCTGGACGATGGCTGCGCCCGGCTGCTTCGTGACCACGTTCCGCCGCAACCTGGAAAATGAGCTCCCGGCTGACATCGAACAATGTCCTCCCCGGGTTCTTGCCATGGGGCTCGATCATTCCGACTTTCTGGCGGCTATGGCGCCCAAGCCGATAATCGTGCTCGCCAAGGAGCGCGATTTCTTCGACGCCCGAGGCGCCGAGGAGGCGTTCGCCCGGCTCAAGAGACTGTACGGGCTGCTGGGAGCGGAAGACAGGATCGCCTTCTCGATCGGCCCGACCTACCATGGATACTCGCAGGAAAGCCGCGAGGCGATGTATGGCTGGTTCAACAAGGTCACCGGAATTTCCAGCCAATCGCAGGAGCCGCCACTCAAGCTCGAGGATGAGAAGGACCTGGTCTGCACACCGAACGGCCAGGTGGCCGGCCTCGGCTCCCGCCCGGTCTTTTCCTTCACGCAGGAGCGTTCCCGGCAACTGGCCAAGAGCCGCGTAAAACCCGAGGACCTGCGGGCAGCCGTGATCTCCGGCCTGAACCTGGGCCGATGGCCAGCCGCCCCTGACTACAGGATCCTCCGCCCGCTCAAGGCTCGCGGGTACCCGAAAGAGTTTTCGACCACCTATGCGGTCGAGACGGAACCGGGCATCCAGGCGATTGTCTACCGGCTCTCCGATGAGGTCCATTACTCCCGCCCCCTGCCCGGCAAGAAACGGGCAATCTTGTATGTCGCTCACCAGTCGAGTGATGTGGAGCTGCGCGAAGAGAGCCTGGTCTCAGCATTGATTGCCGCTGAACCAGACAGTGATTTTTACGCCTGCGACGTGCGTGGAATCGGCGAATCCCGGCCCGACACCTGCGGGGAGCAGACGTTTCTCGACCCATACGGGAGCGATTACTTCTACGCGGTTCACTCGGTGATGCTCGGCCGTCCCTACCTGGCTGGCAAGACCCTCGATCTCCTGACCGTTCTCGAGTGGCTTCACCGGGTGGGGTATTCAGAAATCCATCTCGCGGGGAAACAGTGGGGCAGTTTGCCTGCGACTTTCGCCGCGGTCATCTCCGATCACGTGACCGCGGTGACCCTGAAGAACACCCTTCCGTCGTATTCCGCGGTGGCCGAAACCGAGGAATACAAATGGCCGCTGTCGGCCCTGATCCCGAACGTACTCAACCGGTTCGACTTGCCGGACTGCTACGCTGCACTGGCCAGGAAGGGCCTGCGGCAGATCGAGCCGAGAGGTAGGAAGAGAGACAAGGAGACAAGGAGACAAGCCGACGAGACGCTCACGGACGCGACCTTGCTGTTGTGTTCATCGCTCGCCGGGACATCTTTTTAGCATTGTCGCCCCGTCTCCAGCTGGAGCCCGGGCAGCCTTCGCGATTAAGAACCCGTCTCCTTGTCTCCCCTTCTCCTTGTCTCCTTGTCTTTCTTCAAGGGCGACGGGAAGCTGGTCTTCTCCGGGGTCACGACGACACCTGACGTGAACTTGTAGGGAACTCCGGCAGATCCTTCGAAGGTCAGTTCAAGAAAGTAAGCAGTCCAGCCTTTCGCCGGCGCCGGCACACGAGCGCGATACTCGCCGCCACTTGACTGCTTTTACTTCGGAACTGGTCCAGGCAGGGCCAATCTGATCCAGCCGGAAATCGCGCGCCTCAGGATTGGTCGCCTGCCAGAGCCTCACTTCGCGAGGAGCGGTCTTGGTTCTAACCCGAATCTCCCCGTCCTTTTCAACCGACCAGTCGAACTTCGGGAACTCTCTTCCCTGGACGATAGTCGCGTAAAACGCCAGGAGGCTTTCGCGGGCATCCGAGTTTCGGAGCGAATGATCGGTGTTCGGAACGTAGCGCAGGTACTTCGCCCCCTTCAGATCGGCCCAGTAGAACTTCCAGGAATCGGGAAGGAAGAACTGATCCCCGGATGCGTTGACCAGAAATTTCGGCATGGTGAGGCGGTCGATGTACGAGTACGGTTCCACGAGCTTCATGAGCGCGTCGAACTGCGGCGTCCCCATCCACTTGTCCATGATGCCCATGGCCTTGTAGTCGCGAACAGCCGGGGCCCAGAAGCCGTAAACCATGAAATGATGCTCGAAGGACTTTTCGAGATTGAGCAGGTCAATGACCAGAGGGGCTACTGCCACAACCCGCTTATCCACCGCGGCGGTTGTCCACGCTGTCCAGCCGCGCTTTGAGGCACCCGCAACCACGAAGCGATCCACCTGGGGACTGCCCGGCAAGGAGCGGCAGAAAGCGGTGACGGTGTCCATTGCGCGAACGGCGCTCTTGGTCATCGGCAGCCTGGCCGGCCACTTGGAGTCACCGGTCTTGAGGTACTTGTCCCAGGTGTAGGCGATCAGCTCGTCCTCCTGGCGTGGCTTCTCCTCGTCCGCGAAAATGAGGGGCTGATTAGGCACCTGGCGCAGTTCAGCGACGACCGTCCCTGTCGCCTGGGCCATCCGGACAAGCCCCTGGTCGGCGGATTCAGGCGCCTTTCTGCCGTTAGCTCCTCCGCCGATCAACAGGAGACCGATTCGGCTCCGCACCTCGGCCGGCTTGACCACCACCAGCCAATGCCTCCATATCGGCTCGTTGACCTCTTTGCTGGTCAGCCAGCTCTGGGAGACCATGTCGATGACGTAGGTTGTGTATCCCTGCCCCTCGATCGTATTCGTAAGCTGGTACTTGTATGCAGCGTCAGGCTTGGCGACGTAGTCATCCAGTGCCGTCCGCCCTTTTCCGGGTAAGTGACTGACAGAAAGGAAGAGGATAAGTGCGAGGAGGGCAGTCGAGATCCCGCGGAGCCGGTTTTGGGGTATTGGTTTTCGCATACCGGGTCATTTTACACCCGGCAAGGTCATTTCCCGGCGAGCGCTTTCCGTACGGCGGTTGCCAGCTCATGGACCGAAAACGGCTTGGCCAGAAGTTCGGATATGCCCACGGCGCGCGCCTCTTCAGGACCGATGAAATCCTGATAGCCGCTGCATAGCAGAACCGGCAGGCTTGGCCGGACGGCCAGACACTTGCGGGCGAAATGGATCCCGGTCATCCCCGGCATCGTTTGGTCCGTGATCAAGAGGTCGAAGGCATTAGGATTGGCGAGGAAACAGGTCCAGGGCTTCGTTGCTGTCCTCGAGAGCCGTTACCCTGTACCCGATCCTCTCCAGCATCTTCTGGCCGACCTCCACGACGAGTTCTTCGTCATCAAGGAACAGAACCCGCTCGTGCCCCTTCGGCACCTCGGTTGATCCGAGTTCCGTTTCTTCCACCGCATCCTGGCTCATCGGGAGGTACAGCCTGAAGCTGGAACCTCTCCCCGGTTGAGTGTCGACGGTGATCGTCCCCCGGTGAGTACGCGCAATGCTGTAAGCGACCGAGAGCCCCATTCCGGTCCCCTTCCCTTCCGGTTTGGTCGTGAAAAACGGCTCGAATATCCTGCCGAGAACCGCCGGTTCAATGCCGGGACCCGTATCCTGAACCTTCACTTCCAGATAGTCGCCGAGTTTCAGATCCGGGAAATGGGTGAGATCCTCCGCTCGTCAGGCATACCTGGGACAGGGTGAAGGTAACCCTACCCGGCCGGTCGCCGATCGCCTGCACGGCGTTGGTTCCGAGGTTCATCAGAACCTGCACCAGCTGAGTGACATCACCCAACACCATGTCCTCGCCGGTGCAGACGTTGCATCTCATCTCGATCGTCGAAGGGATAGAGGCTCGCAGCAGCCTGAAGGTCTCCTTCATCACCTCGCGAAGGTGAACCGGTTTCCGGCAAGGCTCGGTTGCGCGGCTGAAGGAGAGGATCTGGTGGACAAGCTCCTTGGCGCGGTTTGCGGCGCTCACGATTTGTTCCAGGTGCCGACTGACCGCCGCTTCCTGTGGAAGCTCCTGAATCGAGATCTCCGCAAAACCGAGGATTCCACTCAGGATGTTGTTGAAATCGTGAGCGATCCCTCCCGCCAGACAGCCCAGGCTCTCCAGTTTCCGAACCTGCTCGATCCTGCCGTCGGACTTGCTGGCATCTGGTCTCGTCCCGTTTTGCCGTGCTCGAGGTCAACGAAGGCCTTCGACAAGGGCTCGTCCGGCCGCGCCGAGAAGAACCGAGGCATGCGGGGGAAAGAAATCCTCCCTCTCGGCGTAGAAATTCAGGACCCCCAGGAGCCGTCCGTGGACGCCCAATGCCACCGAAGCCCAGGACCGAATGCCACGATCAATAATTCTCGACTCGAACTCCGCCTGGGCGCCGGCGAGTCGAGCCGTTACGACGAACAACGCAATTCATCAGCCGAGCTGCCCGGCCGACCGTCCCTTTGTCCGATCCGAGCGGCACGGAATAGGAACTCATGAGATCCGAGCTCGGGCCAGCCACCACCAGAGGGCTGATTTCGGATTCAGAGCCGTTCGGGACTCCTACCCAGGCGAGCGGAAGACGAGCGGAATCTACCGCCTGGCGGCACACTCTTTCGAACAAATCCCGACTGCTGGTGCCGAAGATCGCCGCCTGATAACACCCGTTCAACAGCCACAGAAAATCCGCCTGCCCGGAACGGCCCCTCCCCGGTACTCCAGATCTCCCCCCATCCAGTCACCATAGGTCCTCTTCGGAATCGCGCGGAAGAGAACAACTGGTTCCTTTGTACCGACACTGCACGGTGCTTGTCATCTTTTTTTGGAAATGCCAAAAAACAGAGGGGGAGACGGGGAGACGGAGACGGAGACATGGAGACAAGGAGAAGGCAGGCGGGGAACGGAATATCGAATATCGAACAAGCAATGAAGAATGTCGAAGGGAAGCCAGAGCCCCTGGGCAGAGGGCTAGTCGCTATTTCAGCGAGAACGAGCGGCGAGCAATCACCGTAAGGAGCCGCGCACGGCAGCAAGCGCCAGCGAGCGAGTAAGCGGACCAGCCACCCAGCCCCATGGGGCAGTCGCGAGTAGCAAGAGCCAACCTGAAGAGCATGTTGGTTGGTCCGCTTACTCGCTCGCTGGCGCTTGCTGCCGTGCGCGGCTCCTTACGATCTCGCTTAAGCCATGATTCAGCCGGGACGCCGGGCTCTATTTGGCAATAGGGAATGACGAATGTCGACGGGAAGAAGACGACGAGACGGGGGACGAGACGGGGAGCTCGCGGCCCCTTCCCCTCCTTGCCTCCTTGCCTCCCTGTCTCCTTGTCTCCCTGTCTCCCCGTCTCCCTGTCTGTTTCTTCAGACTGCCTTGAGCGAGCGGCGGGTGAAGGCGCGCCGTGCGGTTTCCTTGCGCGAGGATCGGCCGTCCTGCTCGGGGAGGATTATGCCGAGGGCTTTGATCTTCTTGAAGAAGGTGCTCTTGTGCATCCCCAGTTCGCGCGCGGCCGCCTCGCGGTTAAAACCGTTTCGCGACAACGCGCCCACCAGGGCCTGTGCTTCCGTATTGCGTACTGCCTGGTTAAGGGTAGTCGTGCGGACGGCCGGGATGTCGATGATTCGAAGCTCGTCGGGCAGGTGCTGGGGCATGATCAGGTTCCCCGTCGAGAAAACAAACGCCCGTTCAATGATGTTCTCCAACTCGCGGATGTTTCCCGGGAAATCATAAGCAAGAAGGGCTTTCATCGCATCCCGGTGAAGCCCGGTCACTGCCCTCCCCTGAGCCGCGTTGAACTTCCGGATGAAGTGGTCCACGAGGAAAGGTATCGCGTCGCGACGCTGGCGCAAAGGAGGCAGCTTCCAGCCGCAGGACATTCACGCGGTAGAACAAATCCTGCCGAAAGCTGCCCTGGCGGACCAACTCGGCCAGATCCTGATTGCTTGCCACGATGATTCGCACGTTCGCCTTGATGGATCGCGTATCCCCGAGCGGCTCGTACTCCTTGTGTTGAAGAACCCGCAGCAGACGAACCTGCAGGCTGGGGCTGATGTCGCCGATTTCGTCCAGGAAAATGGTCCCGCCCTCAGCGACCGCGAATCGGCCCGGCTTATCCTTGACCGCTCCGGTAAAAGCGCCCGCCTTGAAGCCGAACAACTCGGACTCGAGAAGGGTGTCGGGCAATGCGGCGCAGTTCACCGCCACAAACGGCTTGCGCCGGCGAGGGCCCAAATCGTGGACCGTGCGCGCGAGGACTTCCTTCCCGGTCCCTGTTTCCCCCTGGATCAGCAGAGTCGTGTCCGAGCTTGCCACCTGCGGCAGGACTGCCACGATGTCCCGCATCGACTCGCTTACCGCGACCATCTGCACGACCCGGTCTCCAAATGCTCCGGGCGGGGCATCGAGTCCGATTCACGCAGGTCGCGAAACGTCTCCACCGCGCCGATAATCGTGCCGTTCTGGTCTTCGAGGACGGAGGTGGAAACCGCCACCGGCACCGGCCGTCCGGCAGCATTCAACAGCACCGCCGGCCGGTTGCTGACGGGTCGGCCCGTCTCCAGTGTTTCTTTCGAGAGCGCATCCCTTCTTGCACAAATTCGAGCGAAAGACGGCCGCACAAGGATGTCCGACTGCCTGCGTCCTCAACGTGCCAAGGATGTTCTCGGCAGAACGATTCAGGTAGGTTATGCGTCTGTGGGGATCGACAGTGAAAACGGCGTCTGAAAGGCTGTCGAGTACGGCGTCTGGGGTCACGCCAAACGGTCGAGTCTGGTCCACGGATGTCATAGTTCACGCTCAGGAGGCTAAGATGGAAGACAAGTGCGGACCAAGGGCATCCGAGGTCGGCATCCATCCGCCTCGCCTGGTTATTCCGGGACCTGAACGAATTCTACCATACGGCGGCGGTGCTTCCCGGGAAGTATTTTCAGGAGCCAGCGAGACGGAGCGACGAGGGGCAAAGAGACCGCAAAAAGGCAGAGGCCAGCGGAGTGATCCGGGGGGTGCGGGCAAGCGTCGCGGGGTTATTCTGACTTCGTTAATCAGTTGGACTCGCGTTGAGGATTTGCTGGCGCTGGCGGGAGATCCAGTCAGAAAGAGTCTTGGCCTCGCTTTCCGACAGGCGCGCTTCGCGATGGAGGAGCCGATAGGACCAGGGAGGCATTTCCCCTTCGGACACAACCTCGGCCGCCTCCTCCAGGAGGTGCACCTTCTTCTCCCGGCCGTTTTGCTTCCACACCGAGAGGTTCAGTTCCCTGCGGCCGCGCTTGACGTCGTCCGCGACCAGCCAGGAGACTGGGGCTACTTGACTGTACCAGGGCCAGCGTGTCTGATTGGAATGACAATCCAGGCAGGCGCGAGACAGAAGACTCCGGACCTGTGCGGGTGCCTGCTCATGGGTTTGAAACGTCTGACTCGAATCGACGGGGTAATTGGTCCGTTCGGGGCGCAGCAACTGAATCCCGAGCAGCAGGGCCGCTGCGAGGATTAGCCATTTCCTTTTTGCACCCACTCCACTATTATAGTGCTACGAAGCTGGAAGTTTGAATTGGTCCGGACTCCCTGCTACTTAAGAATGACCCAGGAGAGAAGCTATGGCAGACCACGAGCCGAAAATGGTGACCTGCCCCGAATGTGAGGGCAGCGGACGGTGCCGTCATTGCTACGGGCGCGGACATCGTGGCTACGCGATCGCCCAGGTCGAGTTTGGCAGCACCGGCCGAGGATCCGAGTGCACATACTGTAATCCGAGCGGCAGTGGCCGGTGCGCGCGCTGCCGGGGCGTCGGCCGCGTTGCGGTTGCGGAGCAGGTCGAGGGCTGAGGCCCGACCCGAGCCCCGACCTTATTTTCGGACCGGTGCCAGCTCGAAGGTTCCCGAAACCGTTTGCCCGGTAAAGGTGCCGGCGAATTTGCCGTTGGCTAATTCCCCTTTCACCTCGATTGTTCCCATTTCTGCTGAGGGCGTCACGGAAGCCGCAAAGACTGCTTTGTCGGCTTCTTTCTTGCCCGGCAGCTCGAATTGCAATCCCGGACTCGCCACCGTAATGACCGCCTTCAAATCATCTCCGCTTCCTGCGGTGATCTGCGCGGTGAGGTCTCCCGAGTCTCCGGATGCGGTCTGGAAGGAACCGGACCAATCCCCGACCATGGGCTGAACCGGTGCGAGTTGAAACGTGCCGTTGTAGGCCTGGCTCTTGAAATTGCCGGTGAATTTGAGGTCCACAACCTCGCCCTTGAATTCAAACGGCCCGACGTCGGTGCTCGCCGTTCCGCCGAAAACAAACTTATCCGCCTCCTTTTTCCCGGTCAGCTCAAACTGAATTCCGTATTGGACGGCGACCAGAACAGCCTTATAGCTGTCGGCGGCCGGGGCTGAGATGGTGCAGGTCAGAGCACCTGTCTCACCGGCAACCGTCTGATAAGTGCCCGACCATTCCGCCGGCAGGCTACTCTGACCATGGACGGCGGCGAAAAAGAACAGGATCAAACAAACAAAGCCAACTCGACGCATCATTGCATGACCTCCTGGCGCATGATTCTGCCACAAACCGCCGATGGTCAGTAGCAAAGTTAGAAATACCGGGAACAAATCCAGTCGTGGTTCCGTAAAAGAAAACAGAAAGAAGAAACCTCCCCCCTGAACAGGAGCGAGGCCGTCGGGACAACGGTTTCGCTCCTGTTCCACGAACCCCGATCAAAGCAAAAACAGGACGAGAGCCTGGGCGGCGAAAACACGAAGGAGCAACACCAGGGGGTAAACCGCCGCATAGGACATTGACGGGCCTTCGGAGTTCGACAGGGAACGCGCAAAGGCCAGCGCCGGCGGATCGGTCATGCTGCCCGGCCAGAAGCCCCGCCAGGGAGAGAAAATTCAGCTTGTACACGGTCCGGGCAAACAGAGACACGGCCAGAACCGGGACGATTGTGATCAGGGCGGCCATCCCCATCCAGTAAAGACCGCTCCCTTCGATCAGAGTCGCTACGAAACGATCGCCCGCACGCAGCCCGACACACGCGAGAAACAGGGTGATTCCGATCTCCCTCAACATCAGATTCGCGTTGACCGGCATGTACCAGATCAACGGCCCCAGCCGGCCGATCCGGCTGAGGATAATCGCGGTGAGCAGCGGCCCGCCGGCCAAACCGAGCCGCACCGGCGCGGGCATTCCGGGGACCGTCAACGGGAGACTGCCCAGAAGTATTCCCAATGCGATTCCGACAAAAATCGGGACGACATGCGGATGATCGAGGTGTTCCGGCGAATCGCCCAGATCCTCCGCCACCCGGCGTATCGCCTCGGGTTCTCCCACCACCATTAAGATATCGCCGAATTGGACCCGAAAGTCGGCGGCGGCACTGAACTCGATGCCGGCCCGGGTCACCCGGGTCACCATCACTCCGTAATTGCGCGCCACATCGAGCTCATCGATCGAGCGCCGGAGCGCCGCGTTCTTCGTGACCATGATCCTCTTCGTGATGATATTGCTGGGCAGCGCCTTCAAATCGATCTTGCTTTCGCTTCCCACGACCAGGCGAAGTTCCTCCAGCTGTTGTTCGGAACCAACTGCGTGGAGAATGTCACCGAGCCGGACCTGCGTTTCCGGAGTCGCCACCTCGACGCCAGAACCCCGGGAAATCCGGGAGACCACCACGCCCGATGACGCCAGTGTCGGTATCTTGCGGATCTCCAGGCCCTCCAGGTTCGGGTTCTTAACCTCCAGATTGATGGTCGCCAGGCGTCCGGTCGTCGACTCCCGTTCCCGCTCCAACCCCGCCGCCTCCTTTTTCACGTCGATTCGAAACAGCAGACGCGTGAGCACGATCGTGAGGATCAGTCCCACGACGCCAAAGGGATAGGCGATCGCATAACCGAGCCCCGGCATTTTGGCCGTGGCCTCGCTCACCCCTTGGACCGATTTCAAAGCCTGTTGCGCCGCCGCCAGGCTCGGGGTGTTGGTCGTCGCTCCCGAAAAGAGGCCAACGGCCACCGGAACGTCGATTCCTCCATAGGTGACAAGGACGGTGATCACGACACCGAGGACGACAACGGCGAGCGCCATTAGGTTCAAGGGAAGGCCCTGACGTCGCAGGGACGCAAGAAAGCCTGGACCCACCTGCATTCCGATCGTGTAGACAAAGAGGATCAGGCCGAATTCCCGCGCGAACTCGATGACTTCCGAATTGACGGTCACGCCGAGGTGAGCAAAGAAGAGACCCGAAAAGAGGACACCGGCTATCCCAAGGCCGACTCCCGAGACCTTGATGTTTCCCACCGCCACACCGACTGCTGCCACAAGGCTCAGAACCAGCAGCGCGTGCGCGATTGAATCGGTGACGAACAGCTCCACGAGCCAGTGCATAGGATCAGTAGGCATCGTACCCTAAAAGCGAGCAACTGTCAGCGGGCAGCGGGCCAGCGGGCAGCGGGCCCCTTGGAGCGCGGACATCCTGTCCGCACTGGGTTCGCGGACGTCCCGTCCGCGCGGCGGGCATCTTGCCCGCCGTTTCTGGTTGTCGCGATAACAAGCGCATTAACGCCGGGCAAGATGCCCGGCGCGCGGGCAGGATGCCCGCGATCCCAGTGCGGACGGGACGTCCGCGCTCCAGAAGGCCGGGCGCCCTCGCTGCACCGGGCCGCGTCCGCGCTATGAGTGAACCCCGCTGCCTTCTGCCCGCTGCCCGCTGCCTTCTGCCTTCTGCCGGCTGCCCGCTGATAGCTGATCGCTGATCCCCAAAAGTCTGCTAGGATTGTGGCGCCATGAAGAAATTGCTTTTATTGTTTCTCCTTTTGGTGCTTGCAACGCTCGGCTGCTTCCTGCTGTTGTGGGATTCAAAAGCGCCGAGCATCGCCATCAAAGCTCCTCCTTCGCTCGGCCGAAATGCTCAGATCTTAATTGAAATAACCGATGAGGGCCGCGGCCTGCGCGAGTTTGAAGTGATCGGTACGCAGGGAAGTCGCCGTGATGTTCTTGCGAAGCTCTCCACGCCGACCCTCATCTGGCCCTGGGATAAATCCGAGGCCCGCCGCGTGGTGACTGTCTCACCTGCGCAAAAAGGCTTCAAGCAAGGGGAACTGCAGATCCAGGTCCGAGCGGTGGATCAGCCCAGTCTCTTCCTGTTTGATAACACAACAACAACGACGCAGAAGTTCCTGCACGACCTGCGCCCGCCGACACTCGCGGTCCTGTCCCAGCAACACTACATTCGACAGGGCGGATCAGAAACCATCCTGTACCGGGTGTCCGAGGACGCCGAGGCTTCGGGCGTACTGGTTGGGAACACCGAGTTCCGCGGCTATCCTGTCTCCGGCCAGAAGGACCTCCGGATCTGCTTGTTTGCCCTTGCGTGGGACCAGCCGGTCACTACGCCGATGTTTCTGTTTGCAAGGGATCAGGCCGGGAACGTGGCTAAAACGGGGTTCTGGAAGAAGGTCTTTCCCACCGCTTTCCGCCAGAGGGACCTTCCGCTGACCGACGAATTTCTGCAAACAGTGGTTCCGCAAATTCTCGCCAACACCGACCAGGTTTCCGAGAAGGGGAATCTTCTTGATTCCTACCTTGAAATCAACCGAACGCTGCGCAAGATCAACAACCAGCAGATCGCGGATGCATCGTTGAAGTCCGCCGCGACTCCGCTCTGGTCCAAACCATTTCTCCAACTCGCAAACTCCCAGGTGGAAGCGGTCTTCGCCGACCGCCGGTCTTACTTCTACCAAGGGAAAAAGATCGACGAGCAGACGCACCTCGGCTTCGATCTGGCCACGTCCGCCCAGAATCCGGTGGAAGCCGCCAACGATGGGGTTGTCGCGTTCGCCGAATTCCTCGGAATTTACGGGAATTGCGTGATCGTGGATCACGGACTCGGGCTTCAGTCCCTTTACGGGCACCTCAGCTCAATCGACGTCAAGCCCGGGGACCGGGTCAAACTGGGGCAGACCCTCGGCAGAACGGGAATGACCGGATTAGCCGGAGGCGACCACCTCCACTTCAGCATGGTTTTGCAGGGAGTGCAGATCAATCCAGTCGAATGGTGGGACCCCAAGTGGGTGGAACTGCACGTGATGAGCCGGCTGCGCGGTGAGTTCCTGGCGGGAGTGAAGCCAGTTAGTTAGCTGACTGCAACACGGACTGACACGACTAATCACTCCCCACTCATCCGTGTTCGTCCGTGTCAGTCCGTGTCCGTTCGTGTTGCCCTACTTTACCCGCCGAAGCCGCCGTTCGTGGCGGCTCTTGAAGAGCAACTTTTCGTAATAGCGGATCTCTTCGGATACCTCGTGCTTGCGTTGTTCGAGCCACTGCAGGTCCGAGTCCAGCCGGTCGATCTCTGCCTGCAACAGTCGCAGCTTCAGCTCTATGGGAAGAAGGTCCTCAAATTCCAGATCTTTTCGCTTCATGATTTACTTTGGTCCGCATAATACCCTTTGCGGTGAGTCACGTTCAACCCAGACCGCTTTATCCGGACCTGAACCTTTCTGAAGGCGCCGTCGCGAGTCTTGTTGGTGGAGATATAACCAAGACTGTATTGGTTCTTGATCGCCTGGTTGATGCTTGTGAACGCCTCGCGGATTCGATCCAAACGCGATTCGGAGTTCACAAACAACCCGCCGGTGTCCTTGGCGAAGTCCTTGAGAGCTCCGAAATCGGCCGCAAAACGGGCGCTCTGAACACCGATCCCGTAGATGATCACATCCTGCTCCTGAGCCACCCGGATGGCGTCCTTCTTCGAGTACTCGCTCAACGTATCTTCCCCGTCGGACACGACAACCGCCACCCGGCGTCCCACTTCGTTTTTCAGAAGATCCTCGGCGGCCAACCAGATCGCATCGTACAATTTGGTTCCGCCGCCCGCCCGCGTGTCTTGAATGGCACCGCCGAGCAGGTCGACGTCATAGGTGAAGTCCTGGAGCAGCCGGATCTCCTCGTGGAACTGGACGACGGCGGCAAGGTCTTTGTTCTTCCGAAGCGTGCCCTGCAGGAACTCCATTGCAGCCTTTTGTTCAAAGGCCAGCTTGTCCTTCACACTGCCCGACACATCGATTAGAAGAACGACACTGAGAGGGTCAGCCTCCTGCCCCTTGTTGTAGCTGAAGAAATCAACGTTCTGCCGGACCCCGTCCTCATAAATGTCGAAATCTTCCTTCTTGAGGGTCTCTATGTAATTGCCTTTGCCGTCGCGGTCGCGAACCGTGCAGAGGACATTGACCACATCCACCCGGGCTCTGATCAACGGCTTCTTTTCGCCGGACTCCTGCGGAAGAACCGGCGAACCGACCGCCCCCAGCATCAGGAGCGCAACTGCCACATGAATCTTCATCGTTCCTCCGAGTTTACTCGACCTCAACTGACCGCGCTGTCGCCATAAAAGTGTAGATGGCGGCGATGGCCAGGTAGATTGCATAAAAGTACGAAATATAGATTCCTGTCGCCGTGACCGCGAGGGCGATAACGATGGCGGGGGTCATCCCGTACAACCCCAGTGTGAATGTACTGCGAAAAGGCAGGCGCATCCCGAACCGAGCCGCCGAAAACAAGGCAAAGGTGCTGATGAAGAGGGCTGTAAAAGCTTTGGCGAACAGGTGATAGATCAAGAGGAGCGAATAAGCGACCGGGAAATAGGCGATCCTGACAAAATGCTCGAAATCTCTCAGACGCGACTGGTCAAGCTTGAAAGCGCCGAACTCGGCCCAGGCATGCGCCTGGGTCTGATTGTCGTACCTGAAGAAGATGTTCCGCCTGGTCAGCAGAAACGCGGGCTGAGCGAATCCGTCCGGCGTTGAGTAGGTGCCGGTGGTATCGAACACAAAGGTCACGCTCTGTTCTCCCTGATACCTGTGAACCGCAGGTTGTGCGCCACTGACGCTCAATTCGCCGTTTTTGACCTCTAGCGGCGGAAAATGATCCTGCGCCCATTTTGAGAACCGACTGAAATCGCCGCCGTAGTGCCAGGCGTAGGTCAGCGCAAGCAACAGGGCCAGGTGCGCCGACAGGTAGAGCAGATACAGGAGCGTCTTCCTCCAGGGCTGACCGAGGATCGATCGGTAGAAGGAGAAATCCGTAATGGCCCAGTACGCCTCCCTGTAGAAGCACAACAGGTTCCGAAAGGGAAAGAACATGGATATCGTTACTGAACTGCCGTCTGCTGCGATCGCGGATAGTAGAGGATCCGACTGGCAGCTCTCGCAAAAGATAATTTGCTGGTTTGTCTTGATCTCAGTGAACAGCTGGGGCCTCAGTCGGACATGGCATGCTTGACACGACTGATCCTGAGCCGGGGCGACAGCGACGCCGTGCCGGGCGGCCGCGATCCGTTCGTACTCGACAAGCAATTCCGCGGTGACAGAGTCGCGCAGGCCTGCCTCTGGGTTTCCAGCCCGGCCACCTGGCTCGTGAAGTCCGCTATGAAGGCTTCCAGCTCTTTCCGTTTCGCCTGGATGACCTGTTCCTTCTCGGTCAATTCGCTGCTGGCCGCGGCTTCCTGCGAGCTGAGCTCATCGGCGAAAATCATGGTCTCCAGTATCTGGTCTTCCTTCCCCGCGATTTCCTTCTCGCAGGTTGCGATCTCCGTGAGAACCGCCTGGTATTCTTTGTTGGTTTTGACGGCCATCAACTGGTCTTTGTACTTGCTGCAGTTTCTGCCGAAGAGCATCGACTTCCCCTTCATGGCGACGTCGTTCGCGTCCGCCCTCCTCGGTCTTCGCCTTGACGTGGTCGAAACGGGAATGGTAGCCGGCCAGCTCGCGGTCGAGCGCGGCGATTTCGTCCGGGATCCGCCGAAGGCGGTCGTTGAATCTGCCTGATCGCTAAGTCGAGTTCCTGCAGCCGAACCAGAGTCTGTAGATCCGAATTTACTATTTTTTCCCCCATCAGATCCTTCGCACCCTTTCACTTGGTGGGCCCAGTAGGACTTGAACCTACGACCCGCGGTTTATGAGACCGCTGCTCTAACCAACTGAGCTATGGGCCCACTCGATTCGAAGTAAGAATCTTACTCCGTGGCCACGGGCGGCGCCACTGCCGTTTGCCTGCTCGGCCGGCCCACCGGGGCAAAAAAAAGGGGCGCATTTGCGCCCCTGCTGGTCCTAGAGTCCTTCCTTTCCCGTGTTCTCAAGGAAGGCTTTTAACTTCCGACTTCGAGACGGGTGACGAAGTTTCCGCAGCGCCTTCGCCTCGATTTGCCGGATGCGTTCCCGGGTGACCGAGAAACGCTGTCCGACCTCTTCGAGTGTATGCTCGCTGCCGTCTCCGATCCCAAAACGCATCCGGATCACCTGCTCTTCCCTGGGTGTCAGGGTCTGCAGGACAGCGGCCGTCTGCTCTTTCAGGTTGATGTTGATGACCGCCTCGGCCGGCGAGATCACTCCTCGATCCTCGATGAAATCGCCAAGGTGGCTATCCTCTTCTTCGCCGATGGGCGTTTCCAGAGAGATAGGCTCCTGGGCGATCTTCATGATCTTGCGGACCTTGCTGACCGGGATGTCCATCTTCTTGGCGATCTCTTCGGAGGTCGGCTCGCGACCGTACTCCTGTACGAGTGCCCTCGAAGTCCGGATCAACTTGTTGATGGTCTCGATCATGTGGACCGGGATTCGAATGGTTCGCGCCTGATCCGCAATCGCGCGCGTGATCGCCTGTCGGATCCACCATGTAGCGTAAGTCGAGAACTTGTAGCCGCGCCGATATTCGAACTTGTCCACTGCCTTCATCAGGCCGATGTTGCCTTCCTGAATCAGATCCAGGAACTGAAGGCCGCGGTTTGTGTATTTCTTGGCGATCGAGACAACGAGTCGCAGGTTGGCTTCGACCAGTTCCTTCTTCGCGATGTCCGCTTCGAGCTCGCCCTGTTTGATTGTGGCGAGAGTCCGCTTGAGCTCCAACGGGCTCGTGAGGGTTTCCTCCTCGATGTCCTTGAGCTCCTTTTCGGCCTCTCTCAGGCGCAGCTTGACCTTCTTGGATTCCTCCAGCTTGAGCGGCGACTCCTGCAGCTTCTTGAGTCTCCTGTTCTCGCGCTCGAGGGACACGATCCGATCAACGGTGCGCTTGATGGCATTGACCAGTTCGTCATGAGTCGCATTGGTCAAGTCCAGGTCGCGGATGTGGCGTGCAATCGGGATGCGATAGCGGGCGAGCTGAGAGAGCATCCGTTTGTATTCCTGAGACTCTTTTCGAGCCTTGCGCAGACGCTTGCGCACCTTGGTCGCCTCGGTCTCAAGATCCGAGATCTCGGCGATCCGTACATGCACGTCGGCGGCTCGCGTTTCCAGGATTTCGTCGGTGAGCTCTTCTTCGCTGAAATTGACCAGGTTCTTGATGCCCATGCGGCCCTGGCGCAGATCGTCGCCCATGCGCAGGATCTCGGCGACGACGATCGGTGAACGTGAGAGTGCCTTCAAAACGGTCTTCTGACCCTTTTCAATCCGCTTGGCGATCTCAACTTCACCTTCCCGAGTCAGAAGGGGAACCGTCCCCATTTCTCGGAGGTACATCCGAACGGGGTCGTTCGTCTTCTCGAGGCTTTCGCTTACAGCATCAACATCGCCTTCTTCGTCGTCGATGTCCGCCTTCGACCCGATTTTCTTCTGAACCGATTCGAACTGTTGCTCGGAATCGATGACCTCGATCCCCGCATCGCCGAACAGGTAGAATATGCTGTCTAAATCCTCCGAGGAATGGATGTCGTCCGGGAGCACGTCACTAACCTCGTCATAGAGCAGGTATCCCTTCTCCTTTCCGAGGTTAATTAGTTCCTTAACACCATCGTATTTGTCCTCTATTGACAAAACCTTCCTCTCCTTCCCTCTCGGGTTGAAACCCACAGTGTAAAGTTGTTAGTTCCCCCAAATCAAGCCAGATTTTGCCTTCGACGGAGCTCCTCCTTCTCCTTCACTAGCTGCTTTAGTCTGACGGAGTCGGGATCAACTTCCTGTTCTTTCCTGATGGCTTCCTGCTTGAGGTAGTTTTGTCGTTCTGTTCGCCAGGCTTCCAGGGCACGAATACTCCCGAGGATGAGATCCTCGGAGATCGGCAGTTGGGGAGCTCTAAGGGCGATTTTGTCGAGCAGGTCCAGAGATTGACCCTCTTCTAACAGCTTCCGCAAACTAATGATGCTAATTTTCTGGTTTTGTTTTAGTAATTCGAAAACTTTCTCAAAAATCGGAGCGGTGCACAGCCCCTCGCACAGCTCGGGTTTGATGCGCGCGAGCACGAATTCCGTCCACTCGGGGTCCGCGAGCGCGGCCAGGAGATGGTTCTCGGCCAGGCTCGTCTCTGCCGGCCAACTGGCCGGCGTGAGCTGCTGTGAGCCAGGTTTTGCGGCCGTCTTGCGCATCTGCTCACGAATCAGTTGCTCGTCGATTCCCAATTTCGCCGCCACCCGAGAAACATACTCCGAGCGCTCAATCCGATCCGGTATCTTCAACAAATACGGTAGAATCTGGGAAACGGTTTCCTTTTTTCCTCTGGGACTGAGCGGGTCCTTCTGCGCTTTCTGAAAACGCGTCAACGCGAAGTCCAAGTATGGGATGGAGGTCCTGAGTCTATCACGAAAAGCGTCCCTTCCGAATTCCCGCACGAAACTGTCCGGGTCATACCCGTCCGGAAGACTGACGACATTGACCCGAAACCCCTCTTCGAGGAAGAGGTCGATTGAGCGCAAGGCCGCCGAAAGCCCCGCGGAATCCGGGTCGAAACTCAGCACGACATTTCGCGTGTAACGACCGAGAAGCTTAACCTGATTGGGCGTCAGGCTCGTCCCCAGCGATGCGACCGTGTTTGTGAAACCAAACTGGAACGGGACCACGCAGTCGAAGTAGCCCTCAACGAGAATAGCCACGTCCGTCTTCCGGATCGTATCCTTCGCCTTGTCCAATGCGAAAAGGTTGAGGCTCTTCTTGTACAGGGGCGTCTCGGGTGAATTCAAATATTTCGGCTGGCCTTCCCCCAGAATCCGGCCACCGAAAGCGATGGTCCGGCCGGACAGATCCTGGATCGGAAACATGACCCGATGGCGGAAGCGATCGCGGTACTGCCCCGGCTCAGGTTCGCTGAGCAGGCCGCAGGCGACGGCGTCGGCGAGCGGCACTTTGGTTTTGCGCAAATGGGCAAGAAGCTGGTTGCCTGGAGGCGCGTAACCAAGTCCGAATTTGTCCCGGGTCGTCGCGTCGAGCCCCCGCTGATCCAGATACGCCCGGGCCTCTGATGCGAGCCGGGGATCGGCAAGGCAGTCGAGAAAGTACTTCCTGCCGAGCTCCATGAGCTCCAGCAGGTGAGCCCGGGCCTCGTTCGCCTGATCCGGGACGGCCTTGCTCTTCGGCAGCGGGATTCCCTGCCGGTTGGCGGCGTGGGCAACCGCATCGGGAAAACTCAAGTTCTCAATCAGCATGAGGAATTTGAAGATATCCCCGCCCGCACCGCAACCGAAGCACTTGAATATCTGTTTGTTCTCGCTGACCCAGAATGAGGGGGTCTTCTCGTTGTGAAACGGGCAGAGGGCGGAGTGATCCTTGCCGCTCTTCTTCAGGCGCACGTAGCTGCCGATCAATTCGATAATGCTCGTGCTGCTTCTGACGAGTTCGAGAAACTGGTCGTCAAATTTCATATCCGACCGTGCGGACGGAAAAACAATGAACTGAACTCAAGGACGAATCGAGACGATCGTTGCCCCGCCTTCCACCTGGTGCTTCAGGACGTGGGGGTGGTCCCCCAGGAAGGTTGACAACGCCTGCTTGAGTTTCCCCTTCCCAAAACCATGGATGATGCGGACCTGCGAGAGACTGGCGACGAACGCCCGATCGAGGAACTTGTCGGTCCTGCTCAGGGCTTCTTCTACGGTGCAGCCAACCAGATTGATCTCCTGCTCGGCTTCTTCCACGACGTCGAGGGTCACATTCCGGGGGAGGACCCTGACGGGAGCCTTCGTCTCTTCTGCGCCCTCTTCCACTTTCTCCAGTTGATCCGGTCGAGCCGAGACCCGTTTTCCCTCGATCTCGACGGTTGCCTCATCCCGAGTCAGAGCGAGAAGTCGCCCCCGCTTTTTGAAGAAGGTATGGAAGACCAGACTGCCGACTTGAAATGCGCTCTCCGGCCGTTCCTGCTGCTTCCCGTCCGAAGCACCTCCCGCGCCGGCTAACATTCTACGCCGGAATTCCTCTTTCAGAATCGATTCTTTTTGCTTGCGCTGTTTCCGAAGCCTGGCCGCCTCGAACCGATCCTTGACCGACTTGAGCCACCGCTCCGCCTCGGAATTGAATTCCGCCGACCACTTTTCAACCGCCCGCGCGAATTCCTTCTCGCGTTCCTGCTCCCGTCGTTCCGTTTCGGCCCGCCGTCGCAAGTCCTCCTCTTTCAGCCGTTCCACTTCATCGCGCAAAACCTGCCGCTGCTCGTGCGAGGCCCGGATTTCGGCCCGCAAGCTGGTCAGATAGCGCTCCGCCTGCAGATCCTGCTCGCTCAGGAGAGTGCGCGCGTGCTCGACTACCTCCCGGGCGAGGCCGAGTTGCGCCGCCATCTCCAGGCCGCTGCTCCCGCCCGCCACGCCGATTTTCAACTCGTAGTTCGGCCGCAGGGTCATTGGGGTCGAGCTCGACGCTCGCGTTTTGGACGCCCGGCGTCGCGAACGCAAACTGCTTGATCTCCTGAAGATGAGTCGTGGCGACGACAAGGGCGCCGCGGCGACGGAAATGGTCGATGAGCGAAACGCCGAGAGCCGCGCCGTGAACCGGGTCTGTTCCCGCCCCGACCTCGTCCAGAAGGACCATTGCGGGAACCGAAGTCCGCTCCATGATGCGCTTGACGCGGAGAATGTGCGCCGAAAAAGTGCTCAACTGCTCCGCCAGCGACTGGTGATCGCCAATGTCGGCCAGTAGTGACCGAAAGACGGGCAAGCGGGCAAAGGTGGCGGGAACGGGCAGACCGGCACCAGCCATCGCGGCCAGCAGCCCTATCGTCTTCAGGGCAACCGTCTTGCCTCCGGTGTTGGGACCGCTGATCACGAGCACGCGATGGTCGTCATTCAGCCTTACGGAGATCGGCACTACCCGGTCGAAACCGAGCGATCGAATCAGAAGCGGATGTCGGGCATTCTCGAGGGCAAGGTCGGGAATGTCAACCAGTTCCGGGATCGTGCACTGGTTCTGCGCCCCGAACTCGGCGCAGGCGAAGAGCATGTCGATCCGGCCGGTGATCGCGGCCACCTGGCGAAGCACCTCCATATGGGCGCGAAGCCGATCGCTCAGTCGCCGCAGGATTCGGCTGATGATTTCCCGTTCCCGTTCCTCGTAGTAGAGGACCTGGTTGTTCAGATCGACCGCGGTGAAAGGCTCTATGAAGAGAGTCGCACCCGGACGAGCTGCTGCCGTGAGACGATCCCCGGAAGATCGCGCTGATGCTCCAGCTTGACCGGGATCACGTACCGCCCATTGCGCGACGTGACATAAGGTTCCTGGATCAGGAACTTGGCGCGCGGGCCTCCGAAAAAGGTTCGCAGATGGTCCTGGATCTGGCTCTTGTAGTGAACCTGACGATGCCGCGCCTGAGAGAGCTCGGGATCGGCGTTGTCCTTGATTTCGCCCGAAGGATCGATAACCCGTTCGATCTCCTGAATAAGCGGATCAAGAGCGGGGATCGGCTCGACAATCCGCGACAGAACCGGCCAATCGGCCTCCTTGAACGCCAGCTTCATCAGCCGGGCGATCTTGAGGACCTCCAGCATCTGAAGGAGTTCCTTGGGCTCGAGTGCCTGTCCCTCTTCGACTGCATGGACAAGCGCTCCGGGGTTCTCCAGATGCTTAAGATCAAAACGACCTCCGGACGCGCGGTAACGCAGTGCTTCTTCGATTTGCGCGAGCTGCCCGGTGATCTCTTCGAGCGGCTTCCCCGGTACGATTCCCCGCACCTGCTCGACGCCCAGAGGACAGTGAGCAAACCCCTGGATCGTTTCCAGTAACCGGGGGAAATCCAGGAGTGAGAGAGTTTCGGTGTCCATGGAGAATGGACAGGATTAACAGGATTAACAGGATTTCACCCGATCCTGTTAATCCTGTTAATCCTGTCTAGGTCTTTCGGTTGATGAGACTGGCGCTGTAGCCCGCCCCGAATCCGTTGTCGATGTTGACAACCGAGACATTGGCCGAACAGCTGTTGAGCATTCCGAGCAGCGCGGCGATGCCGTTGAAGGAAGCACCGTAGCCGACGCTCGTCGGAACAGCAATGACCGGCAAATCCACCAGACCGCCGACAACACTCGGCAGAGCACCTTCCATACCGGCCACCACGATGACGACGGTGCATGACCGAAGCTCATCGAGCTGGCTGAGTATGCGGTGAAGGCCGGCGACACCGACGTCGTAACAGCAGAACGTTCGGTTGCCCATGCAGCGGGCCGTTACTTCGGCCTCTTCGGCGACGGGAATGTCCGCGGTGCCGGCTGAGAAGATGCCGATCCTGCCGCGGCCGCGATCGTCAGCGTCCCGGATGACCGAGAGCGCGCCGCAGTTCTTGGAAAATTGTGCTTCCGGGAACTTCGACTGGAGCTGCCGAAAGACCTCCTCGCTGGTCCGGGTAATCAGCAGATTCGGATGCTTGGCCAGCAGCGCCTCTGCTATCCCGAGCGTTTGTTCCGCGGTCTTGTTCTTCCCGAATATCACTTCAGGGAAGCCATGACGGAGGCTACGGTGATGGTCGACCTTCGCGTAATCGAGATTCTGGTAGGGAAGATCCCTGAGAATGCCAAGAACCTGGCTATCGTCGATCTTCCCCTCCTTGAACTCGGCTAGAATTGCCCGCAACCGCTCCGGCGTCATTGGTTACCGGTCTTCTCCTTCTGGTCGCGAAGCACCGCTTTCCTGCTCAAACGGATTTTGCCCTGATCATCGACGTTGAGAACCTTGACCAGGATCTTGTCGCCGTTGTGCACTTCCTCGCGGATATCCCGGATCCGCCTCTCGGCGATCTCCGAGATGTGCAGCAGCCCCTCAGTGCCCGAGAAGATCTCGACAAACGCTCCGAAATCCATGACCCGGGTGACCTTGCCAAGATAGGTTTTGCCCACCTCGGCCACGGCCACGAGGTCTCCGATGATCTGAGTCGCTCTACGGGCGGACTCTTCTTCGACTGAGAAAATCTTGACCGTGCCGTCGTCCTCGATATCGATCTTGACGCCCGTCTGTTCGATGATGCTTCGTATCATCTTGCCGCCGGGGCCGATGACTCCACCGATCTTGTCGGTCGGAATCTTCATGGTGATGATGCGGGGGGCGAAAGCGGACAGCGTTGCTCTTGGCTCGTTGATCGTCTCGGCCATTTTCCCGAGGATGAACAGGCGTCCTTCGCGCGCCTGTTCGAGGGCACGCGCCATGATTTCGCGGTCGAGGCCTGTTATCTTGATGTCCATCTGGAGAGCGGTGATGCCCTTTTCACTGCCCGCAACCTTGAAATCCATGTCGCCGTAATGGTCCTCGAAGCCGGCGATGTCCGACAAAACGGCGTAGTCGTCTGCATCCTTGACCAAGCCCATTGCGATTCCGGCGATCGGCGTTTTGATTGGCACTCCGGCATCCTGCAGGGCGAGGATGCCGCCACAAACTGTCGCCATGGACGAAGACCCGTTCGATTCAAGGATGTCCGATACGATGCGAATCGTGTACGGGAAATCGGCTTCGCCAGGCAGCACTGTGGTGATTGCCCGCTCTGCCAGGGCTCCGTGCCCGATTTCACGGCGACCCGGTCCTCGCAGGAAACCAGTTTCCCCAACACTGAAGGGTGGGAAGTTGTAGTGGAGCATGAACCTCTTGGAAGATTCACCGGCGAGGTCGTCCAGGCGTTGGACATCTTCGGAAGTTCCGAGGGTTACCGTGACGAGCGCTTGTGTCTCACCGCGGGTGAACAAGGCTGATCCGTGGGTTCGCGGCAGCAGCGCGATTTCCGAACTGATCGGGCGGATCTGGTTGAACGCACGACCGTCGGGGCGACGCTTGTCCTTGAGAACCTGTCGTCGGAAAACACTCTCCTTGACCCGCTCGAAAGCCTTGCTTGCGAGCGCTCGCTTCTGCTCATCCTCTTCCGGGAAGAGGGCGAGGATCTGGTCTTTGACCGCCGACATCTGGTGTTCGCTGAGCAGCTTCCCCGAAGTATTCATCGCAGCAAGAATCGGCTCAACCGCCTTGTCCTCGACCACCCGATCAACTTCAGGATCGGTGGCAGCCGGCTCCACAGTTCGCTTCTCAACCTTGAGGCGAGAGGCCAGTTCCTTGATCGCGCAAATGATCTGCTTGATCGCCTCGTGTGCGAACAGGAGTGCTTCGACGACCTTCTCCTCCGAGATCTCACGGGCTCCGGCCTCGACCATCGTAATGGCTTCTTCGGTACCGGCGACGACCAGGTTCAACTGGCTCTTTTCCAGCTCGCTCAGCTTGGGGTTGATGATGAACTGATCATCGACGAGCCCCACTCGGACGGCAGCCAGAGGATGGGTGTACGGGATCGGCGAGATGAACAGCGCGGCTCCCGCCCCACTGATGCCGAGGACGTCCTGGGCCATGTCCGGCTCTGCGGAGAGAACCATGGCCATGACCTGGGTTTCGTGGTGGTAATTGTCGGGGAAAAGCGGCCTGAGCGGCCGGTCGATCAACCGGCTGCTCAAAATCTCTTTCTCGGTCGGTCTTCCCTCGCGCTTAAAGAACCCTCCGGGGATTTTCCCGGCGGCGTAGGTATACTCGCGGTAATCGCAGGTCAAGGGGAGGAAGTCGGCCCCTTCTCTCGGCTTAGCGGCCGCACAAGCGGTAACCAGAACTACCGAATCCCCGTACCGAACAACAACCGCACCTTCGGCCTGTTTGGCCATCTTCCCAGTCTCGAGGCTGAACTCGCGTCCTCCTAGAGAAATACTTACTTTCTCCGTCATGTCTTCTTCTTTCCTCCGATAGCAGCGTGGTCAAAAAACAGCGAGTAACTCCTTTTCGAATAAGGAGATACTGAATATTAGCACAAGTGCGTGGGTTGGGACGAGCGACCACGTGGCCCCGCGAAGGAGCAATGGCAGCAAGAATCCGGGAGTGTCGTGGGTGTGCCTCAGCGTCCGCCTCTTACTTGCGGATACCCAAACGATCGATTAGGTCCTTGTAGCGATTGAAATCTGACTTTTTCAGGTGGTCCAAAAGCCGACGACGCTGGCCGACCAGTTTGAGCAGTCCGCGGCGAGAATGATGGTCTTTTGCGTTGGTCTTGAAATGTTGAGTCAGGTACGTGATCCGGTCAGTGAGCAGGGCTACCTGCACATCGGGAGAACCCGTGTCTGCCTCGTTCGCCTGGTACTTGCTGACAATCTCGCTCTTCGCTTCTTTCGTTAACGCCATATTCGTCCCGTTGTCCTAGTCTCAAAAGACGTTACTGTACCAGAAAAGAACGCCACCACGCAAGAAGCTGTTTGGGGGAAGACTGCAACATCCAGGGATGTTACGGTCCCTGGGCCCCAGCCGAAACACGACGAGATCGATCCGGAAGCCGATCGACCTGCCGAGCGAACAGAACCGCAGCGGAGCGTCTTTGGCGGAGCGCGCGGATTGTTGCAAGACCCGGGTCTCGCTTCGCTTACGCGCCGCCTAAGTGTGCGGCTCCCTGTCTCCTTGTTTCCCGGTCTCCTTGTCTCCCCGTCTTTCCTCCTCCTTGGCCCGTGGATGCGCCTTCTTGTAGACCTTCATCAACTCCTCGACCGACACATGAGTGTACTTCTGAGTCGTAGAGAGATTCGCGTGCCCGAGCAACTCCTGGATCGATCGAAGATCGGCTCCGGCGGAAAGCAAATGGGTCGCGAAAGAATGGCGAAGCAGGTGAGGATGGGCCTCCAGCGGGAGGTTTGCGCTCTGGACATACTGTTGCAGGTTGCGTTCCACCGAGCGGGCTGTTAACCGGCTGCCACGCAAGTTGAGAAACAACGCGGCAGGCTCGGCGCTCGTGCGCTGACGGCGCAACAGCTTCCCCCTGACGGCCAGGTACGCGGTCAGGGCGGCCCGAGCCTGATCGCCGAAAGGGACGAGCCGCTCCTTCTTGCCCTTCCCTCTCACCTTCACCAGTCGCTCGGACAGTGACAGATCCTGTACGTTCAACTGCACGAGTTCGCTGACCCGAAGGCCGCTGGCATAGAGGAGCTCGTAGATCGCCCGGTCTCGAAGCCCGCGGTCCGAAGAGGCTTCCGGAACAGCGAGCAGATCGTCGACCTGCTCGACAGACAACGAGGGAGGCAGGTACTGCCCCTGCTTCGGCGTGCTGACCAGACGGGCAGGATTGACGGAAACGCGCGCTTCCCGATACAGGAACCGGAAGAAGGACCTGATCGAAGCCAGTTTCCGCCCGATCGAGCTCTTCGCGTTTCCCTTCCGGGTCAGGTACGAGAGGAAGTCCCGAATTGTGATGTGATCAAGGTCTTCGATTGCGACATCATCCCGCGCCGTATTCGCGGTCAGATACGCCAGGAACTCCGCCAGATCGCGACCGTAGCTTTTGAGTGTATGCGGCGAGTAGTTCTTCTCGAATTGCAGGTGTTGCAGAAAACTCTCAATCTCTTTGCGCATCACATCCTGTTCGTTCTTGGTCCTTCTGTTTTCAGACTACTTCTCTGCATTCCGCATTCGCCATTCCGCATTCCGCATTCGTCTCAGGTCTCGGTCTTGTATGCCTTGAGCTTGCGATGGAGGTGTGTCCGCTCCATTCCGATCGCAGTCGCGGTCCTGGAAACATTTCCGTCGAATTCCCGGAGCTTTTCCAGGATGAACCTTCTTTCAAACTCCTGCCGGGCTTCCTGAAGCGTTTTCGCCGCCGGGCGCACCTCCCGCAGCTGAAAGCGCTGAATCGCGGCGGGCAAATCCGTGACCTTTACCACGCCCCCGGGGACCATGATGACGAGCCTTTCAACAGTATTCTTCAGCTCGCGGACATTTCCCGGCCAGCGGTACTCGAGCATTCTCTCCCGTCGCCTCTTCCGAGAGTGCCTTGTGCCGTTTCCCGTACCGTTTGCAGAAGTGTTCCGCAAAGTGTTCGATCAGGGCCGGAATATCCTCTCTGCGGTCACGCAGAGGCGGGACTTCGAAGGGGATGACGTTGAGTCGAAAGAACAGATCCTGGCGAAACGTTCCCTTTTCAATCTCCTCCTCGAGGTTCTTGTTCGTGGCCGCGATCACCCGGACATCGACGTCGACGGCCTGGCCGCTACCGACCTTCTCGAAGCGCTGCTCTTCGAGCACTCGCAGCACTTTCGCCTGGGTCTTCAGGCTCATATCCCCGACTTCGTCCAGAAAGAGCGTTCCTCCGTCCGCCAGCTCGAATTTCCCTTTCCGGGTCTCGGTTGCGCCCGTGTATGCGCCTTTGACGCTGCCGAACAGCTCGCTCTCAATGAGGTCCTCCGGGATGGCGGCGCAATTGACCTCCACGAAGTGCTGATCGCGGCGCCTGCTGTTCAGATGGATGAGCCGCGCGACCAATTCCTTCCCAGTCCCGTTTTCGCCGTAGATCAGGATTCGGCCCTCGGTGGGCGCTGCAAATTCGATCTGCTGGCGTAACGCCGTCATCGGCACGGAATCACCGATCATGACGGTCTCCTGGCGGACCATGTCTTTCAGGTTACGGTTCTCGTCCTCGAGCGTCTTCTGTCGGAGGGCATGATCGAGAACCAGGAGGATCTTCTCGAGCGAGAGGGGCTTTTCAATGAAATCGAAGGCGCCGAGCTTGGTCGCCTGAACGGCGGTCTCGATCGTCCCGTGACCGGAGATCATGATGACGTACTGCGTCGGCCGGCGCGCCCGCAGCTCTTTGAGAACATCGAGCCCGTCCCGACCAGGCAACCAGACGTCGAGAAAAATCAGGTCGTAACTTCTCCGGTCAAGCAGCTTCAGGCAATCGTGCCCCGACGGAGCGGTATCCACACCGTAGCCCTCGTCCTCGAGCACGGCCTGCAGGGACCGCCTTACATTCTCCTCATCGTCTACGATCAGCAGTTTCTGACCGGCCATAACCTTCGGTTTCTTTCTCCGCAGCCTGGTTGGTCACCGGAAGCTCGATGACAATCTTAGTCCCCCGGGGACTGTTCGGTTCCGCCCGGATGGCACCATTGTGCTCGGTGATGATTTGCCGGACGATGGCCAGCCCGAGCCCCGTCCCCTTTTTCTTCGTCGAGAAGTAGGGCAGGAACAGCTGCTCGTAGTCAGCTGGGGCAATCCCGGTCCCATTATCCTGCACCTCGATCCGCACCACATTGCGAGACGGGTTGAGGCGCGTGGAAATCGTCAGGATTCGGGGGCTGTCGCACTCACCCAGCGCGTCGAGAGCATTATCGGCGAGATTGACGAACACCCTTTGTATCTGCTCCGGATCCAGCCGCATGGTCTTGATCTGCGGATCAAAGTCTCGGCAAAGCGTAACAGCTCCGAGAGCCCCTTCATAAAGCGACAGGGTACGATCGATCAGCTCGTGCAGGTCGACCTCGGCCGGCTTACAGATCGGAAGACGCGCAAACTTGGAGAATTCCTGCACGAGGGACTTCAGCATCTCCGATTCCGCCACGATAATCCTGACCGCATCATCGAGCACTGAGGAGAAATCCTTGAGCTCCCCCATGGCCACGAGCTGGGGCGGTATCCGCTCGAACCTCTTTTTCAACCGTTCGGCCGAAAGCTGGATCGGCGTCAAGGGATTCTTGATCTCGTGAGCCAGGCGGCGGGCGACCTCCTGCCAGGCGGCGAACTTCTCGGCATCGATGAATTCGGTTAAATCGTCCAGAACGACCAGGTACTCCTCACCCGCCGGGCCGGGGAGTGAATTGCGGGTGACGGTGGCGGCGATGTGGAGCTGGCGTTCATTCTGTCCGAAGGTCAGCTCACTCCGGTAGCTGCCATAGAGCCGGGCTCTCGCTTTCATCTTCTGGAAACGGACGTAGAACTCGGGATCCGCAGCCTTGGTCAGGGGCTGGTTGAGCAATTCCTCTCGTCGAGTGCGGAGGATTTTCGCGGCCGCCTCGTTCACCGTCCGAATCACGTCCGATTCATCGACCGTCACGACGCCGGTCGCGATGTTCTGCAGGACGGTCTCGATATAGGCGCGACGCTCCTCCAGGCGGACGTTGGCCGTTCTCAGCTCGTCGTTGACCCTTTCCAGTGCCTGTCGGCTGTGCCTCAGGTGCTCGGCCATCCGGTTGAACGAGTCGATCAGGATTCCCAGCTCGTCGACCCCTTTTACCTCCACCCGGTGGTCGAAGTCCCCTCCGGCCAGACGGCGGGATGCCTCGGCAACGGCCTCCAGGGGGACAGTAATCCGCTTTGCGATGTAGTTGCCGAGCCACACGAAACCGAACACGATGGCCAGGGTGGTGAAGGCGAGGGTCGCGAAGTAGTTTGTTTCGAAATCCTGAACCCTGGATTTGGTGTCCCTGTACTTGGCTACCGCATCTTCGACGCGCATCGTGTGGAACAGCACGCTCTCCGGCAGCTCGAATCGTGCAAAGACGGCGCCCGACACCCGGGTCCCGGCCAGGATCGGCACCCCGACCAGTCCCCGGTCCAACCGGGTGGCGCCTGGAACGATTCGATCCGGCTGCTGGTTGGTCCACACCCGGTAGAATTCCGATCCGGCCAGTACCTCCCTGACCACTTCGGACGAGGGAGCTCGATCGCCCCATTCGCCGGCCGACTGCCGCCGGTTGCCTCGGGAGTCGTACACGAGCCAGCCCTTCAAATTCCTTGTAGCCGGGTCGTGAGAACAGCCCCGCCGGATCGGCACCGGCAGAGATTCCAGCGGCAAGCGAGCGGGCGGTCGAGAGGCTCCAGTTGCGCCTCTGCGCATAGAATTGCTCGGATATCACCCGGGAGGAGTCGAGCAATTGCTCGGCTGGAGAACTAAACCACTGCTTAAGGTTCCGGTTCATCAGGCCGAGGTTCAGGAAAAGCATGATCAGGGCCGGGAAAAACGAAAAGATGATCAGTGTAAGGACCAGCTTGCTCTTGATGCGGCTGCCCGGCCGGTTCCCCTGATACTCGAAAAACAGCTTGATGACGTCACGGGCGAGTATGAAAAGGAGAACCGAGATCAGCAGGAAGTTGACGGCCCACACGACTGCCCAGAGGTTCAACTTCCAGACAAACAGGCTGTTTCCGACCGAGGAAGGATTGAGCAGGCTTACGCTGCCAAGATAAATCAAGATGAGAAAGGCGATCACGCCGGAGATCCAGTAGATCCTCACCAGCGATTTTCGTCTTTCCATGAGTCCCTCGTTCTATAGGGAAATAGGACCAATAGAACATATAGGACATATAGGATTGCGGTTCAGCCTTGTTCCTATGTGTCCTATTGGTCCTATTGGTCCTATCGTCCTACTATTTCTTCGGGCTCGTGCGCCCGGTCAGTTGGTAAAGCAAAATCCCCGCCGCCACGGACAGATTCAGCGAGGAGACCTTCCCGCGCATCGGCAGAGCGAGAAGGAAATCACAGTGTTCCCGAACCAGCCTTCTGACCCCACGGTGCTCGCCGCCCACGACGACGACCAGCCGGGTATCCGGCCGGATCTCCTCGAGTTTGTTCCGCCCCTCCATATCGAGCCCAACCACCCACAAACCCGCCTCTTTCAGTTTTTCCAGCGCCTGGACCACATTGCCGATCCGGGCGAGCTTCAGGTGCAGGGCCGCGCCGGCGCTTGCCTGGACGACGGTTGGGGTGATTCCGCAACTGTGCCGCTGGGGCACCAGTATCGCCTGAACTCCAGCCGCCTCGGCAGTTCGAAGAACAGCACCCAGGTTCCTCGGATCCTCGACGCCATCCACAACCACCACCAGGTCCGGCTTTGACTCGAGGATTTCTTCCAGTGAATAGAGCCTGACTTCGGTCGTCTCGGCCACGACGTCCTGATGACGGGCCTTCTGCGCCTTGTTGTCCATCGCTGCCAGGGGCTCGAACAACACCGGGATGTTGCGTTCCCGGGCGAGGTCTATGATCAGCTGCAGACGCGCGTTGCTCTTTCCCCGCGTGATCAGGATGCGCTGCACGTTCGGGCTCTTGGATTGAACCGCCTCGGTAACCGCATTGACACCGAAAATGATCATGACAGCAACCCCGCAACCCTGTTCACTCTCTCTTTTACACCCACAACCCGAACGGGCAACGAGAGCTTGCTGCCTTTTTCGAGAATCGGAATCAATCTGTCCAGCTCCGGACCAGAAGCCCTCCCCGTAATGCCTACACGAATCGGGTGGAAGAGGTTCTTCCCCTTCTGCCCGGTCTCCTGCTTGACACTCATGACGATCTGCTTGTACCTGTCGGCGTCCAAATCACTCGACCGCAGCCAGGTGCCGGGCGAAGCTCGCGATCACCTCCCGCGCCCCGGGCTCTGCCAGTGCCTCCTGGACCTCGGGCCGTTGCAGGTCCTCCTCGGGAGAGAACGAGAAGACGAGGGCCGCTTCACGCGGCAGGTCGTCCAACTTTTCCAGGTGATGGAGAACGAAAGCCGCCACTTCGCCCGCCCAGAGCAACACACCTGGATTCGGATCGGACGGCAAAAGCCCGGACTGCTGAAGAAACGGAACGGCCAGGCCGGTGAGCTCCATCGGGCGGGACCAGTTTCAGATGATTGCGGTTGACCCAGTTCAGCTTCTCAATATCGAAAGTCGCCGGGCTCCGGTTCACGCGGCCGAGGTCGAAAGCGCGCACGAGCTCGGGCACCGAGAGGATCTCTGCCCCATCCTGGGGGCCCAGCCGAGCAAAGCAAGGTAGTTGACCAGGGCGCTGGGCAGGTATCCCTGGCGCCGGAATTCGTCGATGGAAGTTGCCCCGTGGCGCTTGCTCAGTTTCGATCCGTCCTTGCCGAGAATCGTGGAGAGATGAGCGAAGACGGGCAGCGGGAAGCCGAGGGCCTCGTAAAGCAGGATCTGCCGGTGCGTGTTCGAAATGTGCCCTTCTCCGCGGATCACATGGGTGATCTGCATTCCTGCATCATCGATCACGCACGCGAAATTGTACTGTGCAGAACGATCAGAACGCAGCAGGATGAAGTCGCCGATCACCGCAGCAATCGACTTCCACGCGCCCGAAGACAAGGTCGTCAAAACCAACGGCGCCCTCCCTCACCAGCAATCGGAGCGTCGCCTCTTCGCCGGCCTGGACGCGGCGTTTGGCCTCGGCAGGCGGGATCGCCCGGCACTTTCCGGAGTAGTGGGGCTGCTGCTCGAGACTGAGCTGTCGCTCCCGCTCGCGTTCAAGTTCCTCGACCGTGCAGAAGCAGTAGTAGGCCTTGCCCTCCTCGAGCAGACGCTCGGCGTACTGCTGATACAGGGCAAAACGCTCGGTTTGCCGGTACGGACCGTACTCCCCGCCCACTTCGACCCCCTCGTCCCAATCCAGACCGAGCCAGCGGAGGTCATCCATCAGTTGCTCTTCAAACCGCTTTTCGGATCGCTCGGCATCCGTGTCCTCGATCCTGAGGATGAAGCTCCCTCCCTTCTGGCGGGCAAAAAGCCAGTTGTACAGGGCGGTGCGAACATTCCCCACATGGAGATGCCCGGTGGGACTGGGCGCGAATCTTACTCGTACCGACATTGCCTCAGTATACAATGGCCCTCCGGAAAAAACGTGATCAACCGGGAGCCTTCGGAGACGGCCGTCGACAGGGAACGCATCGAGGATCTGCGTCAGGTCGAGCACGTCGTCCCCCTGTTTGTCGCATTCCTTCTTCCTTATATTAATCGTCCGATCTTACTTGGCATCGGCGTCGTCGGAATCGCTTACGCCTGCTGGCTCTCACCCCGCTTCGTACCGATCACGACCAGGCCCGAGGAACGAAACCACATCTCCAGGGCAAAACTGTATTACGCGCTTTCGGCCCTGTGCCTCCTGCTCGTCTTCATGGACCGGCCTTACATCGGCGCAGCCGGGTTTGCTGTTCTGGCTGTCGGTGACGCACTCTCGAATCTGGTGGGCCGAAAGCTGGGCGGGCGCCCGATGCCCCACAATCCCGGTAAGACAGTCTTCGGAAGCCTGTCCTTCTGGCTCGGCGGAGGATTGGCCGCATGGCTCCTGATGATCTGGAACGGAGCTCCGAATCCGCCATACTCCACCGCGACGCTGCTCGTCTTCGCCCTTGTCGGGGCCCTGCTCTGTGCCTTCATCGAGTCTCTACCGCCGATCGTCGACGACAACCTGCTGATCACCTGGGTGGCCGGGGTGGTTTTCTTCCTCCTTTTTCGGTTGGAGAGCTTTGTCCCTCGTCTGGCCTTTGACTGGAAACTCTCGATTCTCGTCGGCATTCTCGGATTCGCCATCGCCTGGTCGCTCGGCTGGCTGACCCGAGGCGCGGGCCTGCTTAGCCGCCGCCTTTGGCGCACTGGTTCCACTCGGCACCGGTTTCACCGGGATCACCTGCCTGGCCGCCTTCCTGGCCCTGGCCAGCATGGTCAGCCGCCGGGGCACCGGCACACCGCGAGACTGGCTCAGTGTCCTTTCCAATGGAATTGTGCCCGTGCTCATCGCCGTGTTCTACGCTTTCGGCCCCGGTACTTTTCTCCTGGCAGGCTTCACTGCGGCAGTGGCGGCCGCCACCTGCGATACGGTGGGAACCGAGCTGGGAACTCGCTTCGGCGGTCGGACCGTGAATCCAATCTCCCTCGTCCGCGTTCCTCCAGGAACTCCGGGCGGCATTTCACTCGGAGGCACTCTGGGCGGATGGGCGGCGGCGACAATTGTCGCCGCTATCCCCGTCGCAACCGGCTCGTACCCGATCACTGGCGCCGTGGTCGTTTCCCTGTCGGCGCTGGCCGCCAGTTTTTTCGAGTCTGCTGTGAAGACCGGGGCAGTCGAGAATCCTTTTCGAGAGGCGAGCTTTAATATCTGGAACACGTTTTTTGGTGCGTTCCTTGCCGGAAGCGCCTGGTACTGGTATAGCAACTGACCAACTGACAACTGACGACTGACGACCACTACCCGCCGAAGTGCCAGCTGGACGAGATAGGATCCCCGGTTGGCTGGCGGATGTCAGTGGTTAGTGATACTTAGTCAGTCGTCAGTTGTCCGTTGTCAGTCGTCAGTCGTCAGTCGTCAGTCGTCAGTCGTCAGTTTTTCGGTTTCACAGTTTTTCAGTTTCACAGTTTCGCATTTGAACCTTTTGTCCTGGATTCGAGTCTTGTATACTCAGGGACCTTGGGATCGGCCTCTCTCGATTGACTGACGTCGGCTTGAGGGGTAGAATGAACCAAGTCGTGACAGGGCGGGAAGTATTGTGCGCCAGCATTTTGAAAGTGGCAGATTCCCAAGTCTGGGGAACGCTATGCTGAGAATCACTAAGCCCTGGGCCTTGCGCCTGGCACTACTAAGTACGCTCATCTCGAGTTCTGCATACGCTGCGTCCTCTGGCAGCCTGCAGGGAATTGTGCAGGATGAGTCCGGTACTCCACTCGCCAACATCCTTGTCAGCCTTCTCGATAAGGCCTCAGAACAGGCGATCCCAATCCTGACTCGTACCAATTCCATGGGCCGGGTTTTTCTCCAGAACATCGAGGCTGGCGACTACGAGATCCGGGTCAAGAGCGCTGCGTACCGAGTGGCGGACGTCAATCCGATAGAAATCCTGCCCGGGAAAACTTCGGTCGTCAGGCTGGTGCTTCAGCAGTTGTTGGATGGAAACGAGGCCGATGGCAATCTGAGTGTCAAGTCAGTCCTTCGGACACCCGTTCAGAAGCGGTTGATCTTCCGTGATCAGCCGATGGATCTGCCTGGCGACGAATCCTCGGGCCAGTTTTTTGACAACGCCGTGTTCCAGGTTTACACCAACGCCGGACTGGGCGAGGATTACCTGGTTCTCCCCGGCGACTCAACCACCGGGACAACCACCAACTTCGCTTTTGTTGATTCCTTCATTGGAAACGGACGATACATCTTTGCCGGCCAGTTGAACTCTGGCGAAGACTCCCTCTGGCGGCTGAAGAACCTCTACCGGTATGACCTCAGCGACAACAACACCATGGAGTTCTTCCTGGGCTACGGAAGGATGAGCTTCACACAGCCGAGTCTGGCAACGCTCGGCAATCCGATTCGAATCGGGGACGACATCGAATTCGTCCGCGCGACCGGAACCAGCCACATGTTGAACGTCGGGTTTGAAGACCGGCTTCAACTGGGATCAAACCTCACAGTGCTGTGGGGCCTGGAGATGAACCGGGTCAGAAATGAAGTGACCCAGTCTTTCGTAAGCCCGACTGCAAAAATCTCCTACTCTCCCCTCTCGCGCACCATGGTCGATCTCTGGGTCACGTCCCGAAGGGATACCCACGCCAACTCGGTGACTCTACCGGATGGCGATATCGTGAACATGGGCGACCCGCTGCATTATGCCCGCGTCGGCGACCAGATGTCGCTTGGCGGTTCACGATATTACGGGGCAAGCATTTCGAGGCAGATTGCGAGAAACTCGGTCTTGGAGGTGTCGCGTTTTGCAAACGAGCGCTTTGCCGGCACTGTTCCGCTCGTGGCGCTTTTCCGCTACCAACCTGGGATGGAAGTTCTGCAGCTGGACGACGAGCAGCGCCCGAACCTCAGGCTATCGCACCACCTGGCGTCAACAGTTCGGCGACTTTCGGTCCTCCTTCTCGTATATCAGAGGCAGCGGCGTCGGTTTAGGCTCGCAGACGGTGGACGCCGGACTCTTCGATCGGCCGACCGTCCTGGCCCTGGTCAAGAACCGGCATCATCAACCAGTTTGCGGCCGAATTGGAAGCCTTCCTGCGGGGGTCGAACACGACCATCACCGCCCTCGTGAAACTGATGCCCGGAAGCAGTGCAATCAACACGTTGGACGGGTACTCGGACGTTTACGAGACCGGCAATCAGGGACTCAACTTTTTTGTGCGCCAGATTATCCCGGTCCCGGTCGGGATCCTCAACTTCGTCGGCCTCGATTTTCTCGCGTCACCGAGGCTGGAAGCGCTGCTCGACGTTCGCAATCTGACGAACGACAACGTCGGCGTTATCCGGACGAACCAGGGCGACGTGGTTCTGATCCGGGCGCCCCGAAGCGTCCGGGGTGGCATCGCTTTTCGGTTCTAGAACAAACCAGAGAACTCCCCCCTTTTTGCCAGCAAACCGACCGTCGGCCGGGGTGTCCCCCAATTATTTGCAGCTTGGCGACTTACGCCCCCATCCAATCTCGTGAAGTGGAATTCAACATTTTGAATATTGTAGAATTGAGTCGTAACTTAAGCGCCCGAGTTTCATCCTTGTATATGGAAAGGCTGCAGATTCTTAGGAGTTTCACACGGTGCTCCGGCTGACATGGGCACCGAAGTTGCTTCTGCCGAGATGGGGAAGTGGGTGGCCATATGCCGCCCAGGGTCTGATATGCTTTTTTCGATCCGGATGAAGACACTCGCGGTCCTGATTTCATCCGCTTTAGCGGTTTACGCCGGTTTGGTAAACCTGTCGGAGCGGATCAGTTGGGGACTGCCTGTCGACGGGATCGAGTGGCAGCAGCAGAACGGAGTCCGGGTAAGTATCCCCGAAACGCCTGAAGCCAAGGCAGCCTTAAGACCCGGCGACCAACTGGTCAGCATCAATCGGATCCCAATTCGCAACTTCGACGACTACACCGAGATCCTGGATCTCCTCGCCCCTCAAGACAAAGGCCAGGTTGTTCGGACTGAATACCTAATGAAAAGGGGCCAGGCCGAATTTGTTTACACGGCCGGGATCACCCTCCAGTCTCAGGTCTCCGCTTCCGATTACTTCCTGATCCTGACGGCGTTCCTGTATCTGCTCACAGGGCTCTTTATCTATCTTCGGAACGGAAGTGCGGCGGGCGCTTTCCACTTCTACCTGATGTGCCTCGTCGGCTTCGTTCTGTTCGTGTTCCGGCACACGGGGAAGGCGGACGCCCTCGACATTGTTGTCTACTGGGCCTCGGCTGTGGCGTTGCTGTTGCTGCCTCCGCTGTTCCTGCACTTTGCCTGCTACTTTCCCGAACCGTTGCCGCTGATGCGGCGTAGACCGCACCTCAAGCCGGCCCTCTACTTTCCGTTTGCCCTTCTCCTGTCGGTCCATATGGCTTGGTTCGCCGGTCAGTTGAGCGGCTTCGGACTGCCTCGAGACTTTAGAAGTCCAGCTGCTCCTCGATCGGGTGCACCTCCTGCACTTTATCGCCTACTTCCTGGCCGGGGCGCTGATCCTGGTTTGGATGAGGAGGACTGCCGACTCGGTGGCTCATCGTCAGCAAATGAAATGGCTGACTTACGGCGCAGTGGCGGGGATCGTGCCGTTCGCACTGCTTTATGGTGTTCCTTACCTGATCGGCGCGCCGATATCCATGTTCATGAATGCCTCGATTCTGGGGCTGGCTCTCATTCCCGTGAGCTTCGGTTACGCCATCACCCGATTCCGTCTCATGGATGTCGATGTCATCGTGAAGCGGGGCGCCGCCTACGTGATTGCCAGTTCGGCCATTCTTGGCGTCTACCTTTTGCTCGCGCTGCTTATCGGACACGCCGCTTCCCGGTTTTCGCCTGATTCGGGGTTTGTTCTGTTCGCAATTGCGGCCTTGGCCGGCGCCCTGTTCTTCGCTCCAGTCAAGAACAAGATCCAGGAGCAACTGGACAAGCTCTTCTACCGGGAACAATACGACTACAGACGGTCACTTGCCGAATTCGGTCGGACGCTGGCATCGGAGACCGATATTGACCGGCTGATCGATAAGATCTGTAAACGGGTTGAGAGAACGCTTAACCTTCCTTGCGTGGCCCTGTTCGTGCGGGACGGCGCCGAACCATCCACCTATCGCCAGTATGAACCCGGCTCGGGAAGATCGGTGTCCCTTGCGGTTCCCGACAGCATCTTTTCGGACTTTGACCGCGAGCTCAACCCGGTGTTCTTCTGTCCTCAGAACGAGGTGGTCGAGCAGGTGAAGCGGAAGCTGGAGGGGATGGGCCTTCATTATGTGCAGCCGTTGCGGGTCCATGGACGATTGCTTGGTTTTCTGTCGTTTGGGCGCAGAGCCAGCGGAGAACCGTTGCCATCCGAAGATCTCGATCTGCTTGCCAGTCTTGCCGTTTACGCGGGGATCGCGATCGACAACGCGATGCTTTACCAGTCTCTGGCGCTGAAGGCCAACGAATTGGCGAATCTCAAGCAGTACAACGAACAGGTAATCGAGACCCTGATCGCTGGAGTGGCGGTGGTGACCGTTGATGGACAAGTCACCGTCTGGAACGCCTCAATGGAGCGCATCTCCGGCATCGATCGCCAGGAGGCTATCGGCCAGAACCTCAGTTCGCTCCTGCCGTCTCCCTTCCTGGCAGCCCTCAAAAGCGTGATGCCGGGTGGCAACTGGGCAGTGAGCGACACGGTCCGCCTGCAAAAGACGGCCCTGGTCAACCGGAATGCGAAGACCACTCTGCTCAATGTTTCAGTCACGCCGTTCTTGCTGAACGAGGATGTCCTGACGGGGACACTCATGGTTCTCGAGGACGTCACTGAGAAGGTCCGTCTCGAAGACCAGTTGATGCAGGCTGAGAAGCTGAGCTCGATCGGCTTGTTTGCGGCCGGTGTCGCTCACGAGGTCAACACTCCGCTGGCGGGAATTTCCAGCTATGCCCAGATGTTGATGAAGGATTTTCCGGAAGGTCATCCCCAGCGCGAGCTGCTGCAGAAGATCGAGAAGCAGAGCTTTCGGGCTTCGAATATCGTGAACAGCCTGCTGAAGTTCGCCCGGGTGGGCAACAGCGAAGTCCAGGAAGTGAACATCAATTCATTGATGTTGGAATCGCTCTCGCTCCTTGACCACCAGATGCGAAAGGCCAACGTTGAGGTTGATTTGGAGCTTGACGCTTCCCTTCCCCCGACGTTTGCCAATGGCGGCAAGCTGCAGCAGGTTTTCATGAACCTGTTTCTCAATGCCAAGGACGCCATGCCGCAGGGCGGCCACCTGACGATCAAGAGCTACCGGAGGGACTCGGCTGTTGTCGTGCAGGTCAAAGATACGGGCAGGGGAATTTCCGACGAAGACATTAAGCGGATCTACGATCCTTTCTTCACAACCAAAGATGTGGGCCAGGGGACTGGTTTGGGGCTCTCGATCACGTTACGGTATCATTCAGGAGCACTCAGGCCAGATCGACGTCCAAAGCCAGCCAGGCCGAGGTACGACTTTTACGCTGCAATTGCCCCTGAGACGAGTGAATTGAACTGACTCTCTCGTATGCCCTCACAACCTACCATTCTTGTCATTGATGACGAAGAGGTCATGCGCGACGTCATGTCGCGGCTTCTTGCCGAAGACGGTTACCGTGTCCTCACTGCCGAGACGCCCGATCAGGGAATGGAGCTGCTGAGCCAGGAGGTGGTCGACCTCGTCCTGCTCGATCTGATGCTGCCGGGACGGAGCGGGCTGGTAGTCCTCGAGGAAATCCTGCGAGCGGACCCGGACGCGGTGGTCATCATGATCACGGCCTATGCTTCCATCGAGAGTGCCGTGAGGGCGACCAAGTCCGGCGCCTTCGACTTCCTGACTAAGCCTTTCAAAAACGAAGAACTGTTACTGTCGGTCAAGAACGGCCTGAACAAACGACAGTTGGAGCTCGAGAACCGCCAGCTCAAGCGACTCGTGCACGACCGATTCGCCTTTCACAATATCGTAGGCAAGAGCGAACAGATCCAAAGGGTGTTCGACATGATCACCCAGGTGGGACCGAGTCGCAGCACTATCCTGATAACGGGGGAGAGCGGCACCGGGAAAGAACTGGTTGCCAAGGCGCTTCACAACTGCAGTCCGCGCGCGAATCGTCCGTTCATCGCTGTGAACAGCGGGTCAATTCCTTCGGATCTTCTCGAGAGCGAATTGTTTGGGCACGTCAAGGGGGCCTTTACCGGAGCCACCGCCACCAAGAAGGGACTCTTTGAGATCGCGGACCAGGGCACGATCTTCCTCGACGAAATCGGCACCATTCCGCTGGAGACACAGGCAAAGCTCCTGCGGGTCATCCAGGAACGGGAATTCCGCCGGGTCGGCGGGATTGATCCTATCAAGGTCGATGTCAGGATCATCGCGGCAACCAACATCGATTTAAAAAAGGCGGTCGAAGAACGGAACTTCCGAGACGATCTCTACTATCGGCTCAATGTGATTACGCTGCACTTGCCTCCTTTGCGAGAGCGAAGGGAGGACATCCCGCTTCTGATCGATCATTTCATCGGACGCTTCTGCGCCGAGAACCAGCGGCCAGCCTGCCGCTTTGATTCTGAGGCGATGCGAGTCCTGGTGGAATACGACTGGCCCGGCAATGTGCGTGAGCTCGAGAATGTCACCGAGAGAGCGGTGGTGCTCGCCCCCCCCGAAGGTTCGATCAAGGCTGACCTGCTCCCGAGGGATGTGATCAATTCGAGCTCGGTGGGCCTTGGACGACTCTCTTCGGTGCAATCGGGTGCGTCCTTGAAGGACCTGGTTCAGGACTACGAGAAAGGGCTGATCATCTCGGCCCTGGAGAAGACCGGCTACAACCAGAAGAAAGCGGCCGATCTTCTTCGCGTCAACGCCACTACTCTGAACGAGAAGCTGAAGCGGCTGAACATCAAAATCCCGGGCTAGATAGAGCACCGAAAACAGGTAACTCTCAGCCTCTCCACACTTAGCAGCATCGCTTCCAGCCGATCCGAGCCCTCCTCCGTTTGACTTCGTTTTGACCCGGGCTCTATCATGGAAGTTTAACTGATCCTTTTTTGGACTTTTTTTGTCTCATTCTTGGAGATAGACACTTCTGGAGGAAACACTCGTGCTGCTAGCCCTTGGAACACTGTTCAGATATTTTCAGCGGGGCGGGCCCATCATGTGGCCGTTGCTCATCTGTTCAATCCTGGGTGTGGTTTTCATCATCGAGCGCACCATTGCCTATGTCCGTGTGAAAGGGAACACCGCCGAAATCTTTTCGCGGGTGCGGGAGGCGCTCATGGCCGGCGATCTTCGACGGGCCGTCGAAGTGACCGAGTCCTATACGAATCCCGTTGCCGCCACCCTGAAAGCAGGTCTGATGCGCTTCGGGCGCTCCTCGGAAGAGATCGAGCGGGCGATGCAGGTCGTCGCGCTTCATGAGCTCAACCGGCTGGAGAGGAATCTCTGGATTCTGGCCACCGTGGCCAATATCGCTCCTCTGTTCGGCTTCCTCGGAACCGTCACCGGAATGATCAACTCTTTCGAGGCGCTGGCCGAAGTTGGTCTTGGCAATCCGAAAGCCGTTGCGTCAGGCATTTCCGAGGCGTTGATCACGACAGCGGCGGGGCTGATGATCGCCCTTCCGGTTCAATACGCGTTCAACCACTTTACCAACCGGGTCAACCACTACACCCTGGACATGGAGACGAGCGCGGCCGTCCTCCTTGAGACCTTCAAGGAAGCCCAGGGAGACGAGGCAACCGGGCCCCGAGCGCGAGCGATATGAGACTGCATCGAGAGAAGAGAGTACAGGCAACGATACCGACTGCGTCCATGGCAGACATCGCGTTCCTGCTCATTATCTTTTTCATGCTGACCACCTCTTTCTCGCCGGTCAAAACATCCGTCGACTTGCCGGAGTCGATCGAGCGGGCCGAGGTGGAACAAAACGCGGCAATTGTTGCGATCAGTCCGCAGAACCAGATCGTTTACTCGGACGGGGAGAGCCCAGGGATCGACTTGTCGAGTCCAGACGATCTGGCCCCGCACGTTCAGGCGCTGGTGCGGAGCATTCCCGAACAAGCAGTTCGTGATCAAGGCCGATCGCATCGTCAAGTATCAGATCGTTGACCGTGTGCTCGACCAGTTGCGCCGAAACGGGGCGAAGAACATCGGGTTGCTGACCGAACAGAAAGCACCGCCGCGCTCGTGACGATTAAGGGGATAAGATGAAATTACTGATCCGTCGGCAGTCGGCTGAAGTCCCGACTGCCTCGATGGCTGACATCGCGTTCCTGCTGATTATCTTCTTCATGCTGACGGCCGTGTACAGTTCGACCCGGGGGTTGGAGTTTGCCTTTCCGAAGGACGACCCCAGGCAGTTGAACGTGCAACCACAGGAAGCCGTTTACATCAAAGTAACTGGAGAAGCGAGTTACGAGGTGGACCGGGTCCCGATGAGACTGGACCAGCTCCAGGCTTACATTCAGCAGAAGATGCAGCAGGCACCGGACAAACCCGTGATCATTCACTCGTTGCCGGATGTTCCCTACTACGCCATGATTGACGTCTTCGACGTCCTGAGGCAGTTGAAGGTGAAGAATGTCTCCATCCCAACTCAGACTGAAGTGGAACGGTGGAGAACCTGGGGCTACCTGGAATAGTCATCCACCCTTCCTTGGCGCGAATCCAGAGCGAGGCGGATTGAAGCGATGAGACTCAAGATAGCCGGTTTGTTGGTGCTGGTCCTTTGTGCCACGCTATTGGCCCAGGGGGACTACCAGAAGGGTGTCTCGTTTTACAAACAGGGCCAGTATGCGAAGGCAGCGGCGGAGTTCGAGAAGATCGTCGAGGATAATCCCAAGTACGAGGACGGGTATCGGATCCTGGGAGACAGCTATCTGAAGTTGAAGCGGTACAATGACGCGGCGGCGGCTTTTCAAAAAGCGGTCCAGCTCAATTCCAATAACGCCGTCTCTTTCCTGGGTCTCGGGCTTGCCTACTACAACGCCGACCGTTATCGTGACGCGATCGCAGCACTGGTCAAGGCGGAAAAACTGGTGAGATCGCCTCGGGATCAACAGGTTCTTTACCGGACCCGGGGATCAGCCTACTTCAACCTGAAGCAGTTTGACGAAGCGATCAGCGACCTGCTGAAAGCCAATGCGATCCAACGCGCCAGTTATCAAGATGTACTTCAACTCGGCATTGCCTACTACCAGACCGGCAATATGACCGAGGCCGAGAAACATCTCAGGCAGGCGCTGGCGCTGAACGGCAACTCAGCGGAGGCGAAAAAGTACCTCAAGCAACTCGATTACGGATCAGCGCTGGCCGCGATCGAAGCCAAAAATTTCCCCAAAGCGGTTTCGTTGCTCACCGACCACCTCAAGGAGAATCCGCAGGACGGTGACGCCTGGTTCAACCTGGGGTTGGCCCGCCTGTTCTCGAATGATACGAGAGGCGCCGAGGATGCTTTTCTTCAAGCGACCCGAACGGCGCCGGACAACTGGCAGGCATTCGACCGTCTGGGTTACATCTACGAGAAGGGAAAGAACTACCCGAAAGCCCTTCAGTTTTATCGGAAGGCCGACTCACTATCACAAAACAGCCAAGTGAAGGCTAACGTTGAGCGGGTGCAGGAACGGATCAAGCGCCAGAAACAAGCCACCGCTTCCTAGTTCAAATTTGCGCGCCGAGCACCCCGAAATTGCCCTATACTAGTTGTTTTTGGCAAAGCCCCGTGATATGAGCGGACAACAAAAACCTCCCGCAGTTCCGCGCGTCGTCATCGCCACGACCGCCCTGCTCTCCTTCATCAGCTTCTGGCGGGCCGCCGCCGTGGTTCTGGCTGATTTGGGATCCTCCGCTTTCTATGCCGGGCGGTATTGCCGAAGAGGCGATCGGAAAATCCGCGCCCTGGCTGATTCTCTCGGTGATGCTCTTCTCGCTGTGCGTCCGCATGGTCTACATCGAGAGCTCCTCGATGTTCGTGCGCGGCGGAGTGTACCGGGTAGTCAAGGAGGCCATGGGGTCCACGCTGGCCAAGATCTCGGTCAGCGCGCTTATCTTCGATTTCATCCTAACCGCACCAATCAGCGGAGTTTCGGCTGGGCAGTACCTGGTCGCCCTGCTCAATGAGATCTTCAGGCTGTCCGGGTACCCGATCCACATCCCCCGCGGTTCCGGCTCGGCTTTCTTCGCAATCCTGATCATCTTGTACTTCTGGCGCAAGAACCTGATTGGAATCGAGGAGTCAAGCAGCAAGGCGATGCAGATCATGAAGGTGGCCACCGTCATGGTGGTGCTGATGATCGGATGGGGGATCGTCACGCTGTTAGTGCGCGGCGGATTCGGATTGCCTCCCGCCCCGTCCGAGTCCAGCTTCAAATTCTCTAAGAAGGCCCTGGGCTGGCTCGATGGGACCAGTCTTCCGACCATCCCGTTGATCATGATCATGATCGGTTTCGGGCACTCGATCCTGGCGCTTGAGCGGGGAAGAGACGCTGGCCCAGGTCTACCGGGAGATCGCTCACCCGAAACTTCAGAATCTGAAGAAAGCCGCCATTGCGATTTTCGTTTTCAGCGCCACCTTCACGCCGGCTGTTTCCTTCCTGGCCGTCGCCCTGATCCCGGATGCCGATCGACCCGCACTACTACGACAACCTGATCAGCGGAATTGCGATGTATCTGCTCGGGCCGTACGAGGTGCGGCTGCTCTTCCAGATGTTCGTCGTCGTGGTGGGCATCCTGATGCTTTCGGGTGCCTGCAACACCGCGATTATCGGGTCCAATGGGGTCTTGAACCGGCTCTCGGAAGACGGTGTCCTGCCCGACTGGTTCCGGCACCCGCACAAGAAGTTCGGAACGACTTACCGTCTGCTCAACTCGATCGTCTTCCTCCAGATCGTGGTCGTCATTGTCAGCCGGGGCAACGTGTTCCTTCTCGGCGAGGCTTATGCTTTCGGCGTTATCTGGAGTTTCTCCATGAACGCCCTTTCCACGCTGATCCTTCGGTTTAAGCGGCCGGCGGATCGGGAATGGAAGATGCCGTTGAACTTCAGGTTCCGCGGGCGGGAAGTGCCGGTCGGGCTTGGTCTTGTCACCCTTGTTCTTTTTGCAACCGCGTTGACGAACCTTTTTACGAAGGAAGTGGCCACGATCTCCGGGGTCATTTTCACCTCCCTGGTGTTCCTCGGCTTCTCGCTGTCCGAGCGGATTACGACCAACAGGCGGCTGAGCAAGAACAAAGAGCTTGAGACTTTCCTTCTCGAGAACAAGAGCTCGATTTCCGCCGCTGAGATCTCTGTCCGGCCCGGAAACGTCCTGGTAGCCGTCAGGGACTACCGGTCCCTTCACCCATTGAAAAAGATCCTGGAAAAGACAAACGTCAAACACCAGGACATCGTTGCCCTGACCGTCCGCCGGGTTGCCGGACTGAATGCGAGCCAGCATCAGCTTGCGGCCGACCAACTGTTCACCGATTACGAACGCCTCCTGTTCACCAAGGTCGTCGAGATGGCCGAGAAATCGGGCAAGACCGTAGAACTGCTGGTGGTCCCCGGCACGGATCCGTTCACGGTCCTCATGCAGACGGCCCTGCGCCTGCAGTCGTCGAAAATCGTCACCGGGACTTCGTTCCGGATGAATATCGATGAGCAGGCACGTCGCATGGGCGAGGCCTGGGAGGGGGCTGGTCCGCCATCGAGCGGCATGACCCTGGAACTGGTCAACCGGGACGACAGTCTCCTACTTCTTCGATATCGGTCCCCATCCGCCCCGCCTCTGGCCCGAGGATATCGACCGGGTGCATCGGCTCTGGCTGCATCTTAGCCGCGAGCGGTACGGAGGCAAACTCCATCACCGGGATATCATCGGGGTCGCACTCAAACGCCTGCAACGGGATCTCGAGACAGGAAAACCCGACGTGATGGGAGACTTCGAGCACGAGGTGGACACGCCGAGCCGCAAGAAGGAAATGGAGCGGAGCCCGGTAAAGTGACCGGTGACCAGCTGACCAGCCTTTTCTTGTAACATCCGGTTATGACGACTGAGGGACGACATTTCGTTCGAGGCCTGGGACTGCTCGATTCCACGATGATCGTTGCCGGTTCCATGATCGGGTCCGGAATCTTCATCGTCTCTGCCGATATCGCCCGCCAACTCGGTTCTCCGGGCTGGCTGCTCCTGGTTTGGGTCTTCACCGGACTTCTGACCCTGGCTGCTGCCTTAAGCTACGGGGAACTGGCTTCGATGATGCCCAAGGCAGGCGGGCAGTACGTCTACCTGCGCGAGGCCTATTCCCCGATGTGGGGTTTTCTGTACGGCTGGTCTCTGTTCCTGGTCATCCAGACCGGAACGATCGCCGCCGTGGCCGTTGCCTTCGCCCGGTTCCTCGGCATCCTTGCCCCGGACTGGGTGGGCGAAGATCTCTTCCTTTTCAACCTGGGAACTGTTGGTCGCTGGTCCCTGTCGCTCTCAACCGGCGCAGGTCGTGGCAATCGCAATTGTTCTGTTTCTCACACTCGCAAACATGAAGGGAATCCGCGAGGGGAAGGTGATTCAGAACCTCTTCACCTTCGCCAAAACCGCTGCCCTTCTCGGTCTGATAGCGCGTGGCGCTCTTTTTCGGACATCGCCATGCAGGCGCTCTCTACCAGGCCGACTTTTGGACTCCCCGAGGAGAAGACGGAGGAATACTGGCAGGGACGGCGCTGCTCATGGTCGTCATTGGCACTGCGATGGTTGGGTCGCTCTTCTCTTCAGACGCGTGGAACAACATCACCTTCACGGCCGGGGAGGTGAGAAATCCCAAACGAAATGTGCCCTTGTCGCTGGCAATCGGGACGGCCCTGGTCACTGGCCTGTACCTGCTGGCAAACGTCGCCTACCTGGCGGTGCTCCCCTTGACTGAAATCCAGCACGCACCGGCGGACCGGGTGGCAACAGCGGCCATGGAGGTTATCTTCGGAGGAAGCGCGCAGATCATGATGGCCATTGCGATCATGATTTCGACTTTCGGCTGTGCCAACGGGCTGATCCTGGCCGGGGCACGGGTCTACTACGCCATGGCGCGCGACGGCGTCTTCTTCCGCGGCGCCGGCCGCCTGAACAGGCACGGCGTCCCGTCTAATGGATTGATTCTGCAGGCAATCTGGACGAGTCTGCTGATTCTTCCCCGCACCTACGATCCCTCGACGAAGACCTACGGCAACCTTTACAGCAACCTCCTCGACTACGTGATCTTCGCAGTCATGCTGTTCTACGCATTGACCGTACTGGGACTGTTCGTTCTCAGGAAACGAAGGCCGGAGGCCGAACGACCGTACCGAGCGTTCGGTTACCCGCTGGTCCCTGCCCTTTACGTCGTTTTCGCCCTGGTCATTGCCGTCGATCTGCTTCTGGCGGAGAAGACGCGAGGGAACACGATCCCTGGCCTGCTGATCGTTCTGACCGGCATCCCGGCGTACTTCCTGTGGCGGAAGGTTGAACCTGTTACTGCGACGGAGGAACCGGAAGACGATTGAGCTCCTCCAATCGAACGCCTCGGAAGTCGGAGACGATCATCGAAGGCCGGCAGACTTCGAGATACACGCGATCGTGAGTCGTTGCGAGAGCCACGCAGGGGCAACCGGCGCTGAGAGCCGCTTGGATCCCCGGCGCTGAATCCTCGAAAACCACGCATTCCGCCGGGGGATAGCCCAGACGCTCGGCCGCTCGGAGGAAAATGTCGGGCTGGGGCTTGCTGCGCGGGACGTCGGGACCGGTTACCACGACATCAAAAAGGCTGTCTATCAGGAGTCCTTCCAACACGAAATCCACGTTCTCCCGGGGACCGCTGGTCGCTACAGCCGTTCGGACCTTGCTGGTCCGCAACCCTTCAAGGAGCTCCCGAAGCCCGGGAACCGGCTGGAGCTCGGGCCGCATGATTTCCCTGTAGAGCGCTTCCTTGCGCGGACCATAGCGGAGCAGCTCTTCCTCGGACGGGACGCGACCGAGAAGTCCCTGGAAAATCTCTCGATTACGCTGGCCGAAAAGTCGCAGGATGTCGGCCTCGCTCCATTCCCGACCCATCTCTCTGCCCAGGGTTTGCCAGGCAGCCATGTGATGGCGGTTGTTATCGACCAGGACGCCATCCATGTCAAAAATCGCACCGCTTATCATTGCTGTCTCCTTTGATCAGCTCAGTGAATGCCGGCTACGTGGGCGGCCCTCGTCAACCAAAGCGTCAGGAACCGGACCAGAGATGAACCGCTTCGGCTGCCAGCCGCGCGTGGGCGGGAATCGAAAAGAGGTGGTCGGCGCCGGCCACCGGGAAAAATCCCTTTCGGCTGAACCGCAAACTGGAAGAGTCTTTCTCCTTCATCGATAGGGACGGTGCGGTCCTCGGTCCCGTGGATGACGAGAAAGGGCCGGCCGATTCCCGCAACAGCATCCTTGACGGAATGGCGTTTCAACTCTTCGACGAATTTTCGGGTGATGGTCACCTGCCGTCCGCCGATGTCAACCGGAACAGAGTCCTGAACCGCGAGTTGCGGGTCGATCTCGGGGATCAGGTCGAGCAGATGTGTCGAGCGGGAAGGAGCGGCAATCGCGACCACTTTCTTGACCTCAGGCATGAGGCGAGCCGCCAGAATGCAGGCGATCGCCCCGAACGAATGCCCCACCAGTGTCGACGCCGAGTAACCCCGGCTGGCAAGCCACTGCCCCGCCAGGGCAAGATCTGAGACATTTGAGGCGAGCGTCGTGCTCGCAAAGTCGCCGCTGCTCCCACCCGTTCCGGTGAAATCGAATCTCAGCACGCGCATTCCCCGGGAGGCGAGCAATCGGGCTATGGCGACAACGACCTTATAGTCCTTTGAACAGGTGAAACAATGCGTAAGGAGGACCGTTTCCGGCCCACCGGCTTCACCCGGTTCGTGCAACACTCCGCTCAATTCTGCGGAGTGGCTGCCGGGGAAATGAACCGTTATTACCTGCGGCTCCTCGTTGGCCATATCTTGAGAATTGTAGCGTTTCGAAGGCCCAAGGGCCACTGACCAACCCGGTCTGAACCCGTTGAAGTCGACATCCGTGCTCAAGCGCCGCTGCCGAGACGGGCAATGCTACAATGAGGAGCAGCATCAAGGAGACAACTATGCGGATTCGGCACTTCGGATTCTTCCTGGCCATTTTCATTATCTCTTCCATAGCGAGGGCGCAGACGGTCGACGAGATCGCGCAGAAGTACCTGGAAGCAAACGGTGGCTTGGCCAACATCAAGGCCAAGAACTCGATGAGGATGGCCTGCACCATCACGGCGATGGGCCAGTCGATGGCGACCACGATCACGAAGAAGAGGCCGAATAAGCTGCGGACCGATGTCGAGGTGCAGGGGATGAAGATCGTCCAGGCATACGACGGAACGAAGGCGTGGACGCAGATGCCGATGACACCGCAACCGACCGAAATGCCCAAGGAACAGGCTGCTTCCTTCCGGGCGCAGGCTGTCTTCGACTCGCCAATGGTTGATTTTGCCGCCCGCGGTTACAAGATCGAGCTCCTCGGCAAAGAGGCGGTCAATGGAAAAGAAGCGTTCAAACTTGGAATTACCGCACCCGAGGGAACGAAAGAGACGCTCTTCATCGACGCAGAGAAATATCTCGCTGTTAAGACCGTCACCATGGTCGCTATGCCGGAGGGCGACCAGCAGGCGGAGATAACCTTCTCCGACCACAGGGACGTCGGAGGCGTCATGACCCCGCACAAGGTCGTCACGGTGATCGGAAAGAACGCGCCGATGGAGATGAAGGTCGAGAACCTGCAGTGGGACGTCGATGTTCCCGACACCTTCTTTGCAATGCCGCAGGCGACAATGACGACGCCCAAGCAGTAACCGGCCAGGGAATCGCCGGAGGGCCGGCGAGATGGTCCGCTGACCCGGCATTTCGCATGGATTGAGCTAGACGATGCCTGATTCTCCTCCCCCCATCGTGATCATCTCCTGCTTCGTGCTGGAGCAGATGTTCCGCCGACTGCTCCCGCCGGCGCTGGCCGAGCGGGCGGTGTTCCTTGACTACGCGCTTCACGTCCGGCCGAACCTCCTGCTTCAAAAGCTCCAGGAGTTGCTTGACGAGCTTCCCCGGCCTTCGCTGGTCATCCTCGGCTACGGGCTTTGCGGCAACGGCACCGCCGGACTGAAAACCGGCAGCCACACCGTGATTCTCCCGCGGACCGACGACTGCATTGCGATCCTGCTCGGTTCCCGGGAGCGATACGATCGGGAATTTGCCGCTTCACCCGGCACTTATTACCTGACCAAAGGATGGCTGGAATCGGCAAGCAATCCGCTGGTTCAGTTTCAGGACTACCAGAAGCAGTATGACGAGGAGACGGCCTGGTGGCTCATGGACCAGCAATACGCGAACTACCGGAGGCTTGTCTTCGTCGGCCACAGCGAGGACGAAGTCCGTGAATGCCGGCCTCAGACACGGGAAATCGCGGATTTCTGCGGAAGATGGCACATGGAATACGGCGAAATAATCGGGAGTGATGATTTCGTACGCCGGCTGGTCGCGACGGCGCTGGGTCAGGAACGGGCGGGGCAGGACTTCCTCATTCTGGGTCCCGGTCAAGTCATCAGCCAGGAGATGTTCAGGTAGGTCCGACTCGGAAGTCGGACCTACGTCAAGCCGGTTCCTGCACTTGCGGCCTTTCCCTGCACAACCCCGCGGCGCCAAGCAAGGCAATATCCGGGTTATCCGACGTCTCGATCTTGATCCGCTCAAGTGTCTTTCTGTAAATGAAGGCGTTCATTGCCATTCGCATCCCGGCCTCGAAGTAGGCGTAAGACCGGCTGATCGATCCTCCGAGCACGATGATTTCCGGATCGACGGCGTACAGGATGAACGTCAGGGCGGTCCCAAGATTTGCACCAAACTCCTGGAAAATTCGAAGTGCCTCTTCGTCCCCAGCCTGGGCTCGCCTGGCAACCGCTTCGCCAGTCGTGGCGTACACGTTCTTAAAGAACTGGCCGCTCGCGTAATACTCAACGAATTGATCGCGAAAGGGGATCATGCCGAACTCGCCTGCCCCGCAATTGGCGCCGGAGTAAAGGCGGTTTTCGATGATGAGACCCGTGCCCATTCCGGTCCCCAGAGTGACGCACGCTGCATTGCGGTACGGTTGGGCCTTGCCGAATTGTTTTTCCCCGAGGGCAAAACAGTTTGAATCGTTATCGACCTGCGCGGGGAGCCGGAACCGTTCCTGTAGTATTCGCTTCAGCGGCACTTCTTTCCACGCGGGTATGTTGACCGTGTCATAGATGATTCCGGCCTCTATATCCACGACGCTGGGGACACCGACGCCGACTGCTTCGACGCTTTCGGTTCCCAGTCGCTCAATCAACTGAAAAATGGACTGGAGGACTTCCGCCTCGCTACCGGCCGCGTTAATCGGAGTCGACACCCGCTTAATCAGTTGACTTCCGAGGACAAGGGCCGCCTTCGCGCTGGTGCCGCCCAGGTCAATCCCGATTAATGCGTCTCTTCCCATGGTTGATTGTCTCCCCCGGGTGATGGAAATGACACGAGCCGGCTCACCCTTCGTGTCATTCGTGGCACTGATTCTCTTATCCGCTACTCGAAGAACGGGAAGTATGTCTTCAGCTTGTCCTTCGGGATTCTACTTCCGTACTCGGATATCTCAAACGCTTCGGCGAAAGTAATTTTTGAGCCCTTGTCCTGACCGTAGAGCTCAACCAGCTTGCTTCTGTACTTCTCGGCAATCTCCTGGTTGGAAGGCTTCAGAACCGTCCCGAGCCACTCCCGTCGTTTGGCCGTATCCTTCGGGACCTGGTCGAGCTGGTTACGGTTGAAGGGGAGCCACTCGTAGACCTGGGACTCGTGCCGGTCGTACATGTCCACCTTCTTTTCGATCGTCTCGTCAATGCCGATCACAACGTCCGGAACGAACGGAGTCGGCTTGGTGAAGTGGTCGTATGTGTAGACAAAGATCGGGTTCTTGGAGAGATGCGGAACGCTGGCGACGATGTTGGGAACGGTTACCATGTAGGCAGCGTCGCGCACGACTAAGCCGGTGTTTCGATGATCGGGGTGATAATCGTCCGGCCGGGGCGTGAAAACAAGATCAGGCTTGAACTCGCGGATTACTTGAATGACCTGCCTCCGAACCTCCAGCGTCGGCATCAGTTCACCATCGTGGTTGTCGAGGACGACGTACTCAGCCCCGATGACCGCGCCCGCCCGAGCTGCCTCTTTGGTTCGTCGCTGGGCGAGCGCGCCGCCGCCCTGGTTGAAGTGGCCGGCGTCACCATTGGTAAGGGATACCAGCTTGACCTTGTGGCCCAGCGCGATGTACTTCGCCATAGTGCCACACGCTTCCTCCGGATCGTCAGGATGCGCCCCGATGACGAGGATCCGGAGCGGCGCCGACTGACCTTGGCGGCTCTGCGCGTGAACCAGGACGAGAGCGGGCAGGAAAAGGAACACCAACAGGATTCGTCGAAACAGAACTGAACGCATATTCCCCTCCGAAGGCAATCAACGGAATCAATCTGCCTGCGCGTCTGACGACATCTATTTTGAGCGGTAGGACCGAACCAAATCGGCACCCGCTACGTTTACTATGATGAATCGGACGCGCTGATTATGGATCTTGCCACATTGCTGGAGAAGTGTAAACGGGACGACCAACTGGCTTGGGAGGCCCTCGTGCGGCAGTACCAGGGACGCGTTTATGCTATCGCCTACCATTACGTGGGAAACGCCGAAGACGCGCGCGATCTTGCCCAGGACATCTTCATCAGGCTGTACGGCACGGTAAGGACAGTCGACCACGAGCGCTTCGTGCCATGGCTGATCCGAATTGCCCGCAACGCTTCCATAGATTTCCTGCGACGGCGTAATGTCCGGCCCAGAGCCGGAGAGACCGACATCAGCGAAATGGGGGATTTGGCGACCGCGGAGGCAGGCCCCGAGGAGATGTGCGACGCCGATCTTCGACGGAACCTGATCTACAGGGCGCTCGGCAAACTCACGGGTCTGAATCGGGAAATGATTATCCTCAAGGAAATCCATGAGCTGCCAATCGAGGAAATCGCTTCCCTGCTCGGCGTCCCTGTTGGCACCGTGAAGTCCCGTTCGAACCGAGCCAGATTAGAGCTGGCGCAGAGAATCGTTGAATTGGGAGGTCTTCCCGACAGCCGGTGAGATCCGGACGGGTGAAGAGCGCCATGGACTGCAAATCGTTTGCAAAGAAAATCATGGAGATGGAGACGACCGAGGGGAAGGGTTTCGAAGACCGAGAACTGCGGCGTCATCTCCTGACCTGCCCACGATGCGAGGAGTTCATGCGCAACCTGTGGTCCGGGTTGCCGGAGGAAGACCACTCCAACCTGACCCAGTCGATCCTCGCCCGTACCTCCGGGAAATCCTGCGGACAGGCCAGCGGCCTGATGTGCGACCTGGTTGACGACATCCTTGATGATGCACAGGCCCAACTGGTCCATCTTCACCTTGCCCATTGTCCCGAGTGCTCGCGTACGGTTGCGGTTTTGACTGAATTGAAGCACGCGCTCCCCGAGCTCGCGGAACTGCAGCCTGCGCCCGGCTTCACACGGCGAGTGCTCGCTGCGCTCCCTATTTTCGAGGCCCGGCAACCGGGCTGGAAGGGGAAAGTGCGAGCATGGTTTGCCAACCTGCCGCAACGGCCGAGATTCAGCCTGGAAGCCGCGTATTTGGGTACGCTTCTCATTCTGCTCCTGTTCGGGAATCCTTTTGCCTCGCTCCCTGAAACCAGTCCACGGCTGCTGGCCGGCATTACGGATCAGAGCGGGGTAGTGCAGGTTGCTCATAAAGGGTACGACGAACTCGCGGTGTACACCGGGAAAAGCCTGGATGCCGTCCAACTGGCAATCGCGCGCGTGGAAGCGTCCGGCCAAAGCCTTCAACGAATGCGCATGGAATTATCCGGCAAAATCGCCACTTGCTACGCGCACGGCCAATCGACTGTGAAGTCGATGACAAAGTTCTTCGAGCAGAAGGGCTCCTCTCTCAAAAAGAAACTCCAGCCGCAAGCACCCGGACGATAGGGTGCGGGCGAGTCATAAATGGGTCGCGGTGGAACTGGTTGTCGAGTCCTGTCAGAGCCGCGCGCGAGCGCCTTCCAGCGAAGCAAGCGGGTTCGAACAGAAAGCTGAACGCGCGAAGAATCGCAAAACCAGGAATTTCGAAAAGGTTTAGCTTGGCCCACTGATTCATGGAAGGCTGAAGTTGGGGTCAGGGGATCTGCTTTCTGTACCGAACCCGCTTGCTTCGCTGGAAGGCGCTCGCGCGCGGCTCTGACAGGACTCGGCCGCGCCCCACATTTTCCTATACACAAGTTAGCGCTCATGGGGGCGAAGCCCGAAGGTCCTCAGGCCGCCTAAAGGCAGGACTATAAACCTTCCCGCCTCTTCGAGCTTGCTGGCGCATCGGACTTGCTGTTTGTTCAACGACTTTGCCGCCGGGTCATTCGACGTCTTCCGCCGATCGACCGAAAATTTTTGAACTGACCGAACCTGATTGCGTGGCCATGCGTTCTAGCTGATGAACAGAGTTGAAAGGACAACAGCCAGAAGACAGGAGGACAAGATGAGCAACATTCCCCCCAATGAGATCCGGACCGAAGCCGAGAGCGAAACACCGGCATACGGTCAACCGCAGCCGCCGTATTACAGCCGGGCCTTTTATCAGGATCCGAGACGGAAGAGTCCTACCCTCGCGGCGATTCTGTCACTGATGCCCGGTCTCGGCCAGGTTTACGTCGGGTACTATCAACACGGCTTTATCAATGTCCTGGTCTGTGCATCGATTATCTCTCTCCTTGCCGGCGGTTTCCTGGGACCGATGGTTCCGCTCGGCGGTATTTTCCTGGCCTTTTTCTGGACGTATAACATGGTCGATGCCTGGCGCAAGGCATGGCTCTACAATCAGATGCTGGCCGGGCTGGGTCCGACGCAATTGCCGGACGAGATGGACAAGCCGGAGAGCAAGGGGTCGCTGGTCGGCGGGGTCGCCCTGATCGCCTTCGGCGCGCTGATGTTCGCACACACCAAGTTCCACTTTTCCCTCGAATGGATGGAGGACTGGTGGCCACTGGCGCTCATCCTGCTTGGCGCCTACCTGATCTTCATCTGGGCACGGGCGAGTTTCATGGGTGATAAGCGCGATACACGGACCTAGAGGCTCATTGATGCGCCTCCTGGATGACGCAAAAGGGGCAGCCGGGCTGCCCCTTTTTTTGTTTTCCGGTGCGGGAATCACAGCGCTCCTCGTGCCCGGCTATAATTGAGAAGATGAAGACACTCAATTACTTCCTTCCCCTCATCGGGTTCCTGTTCTTCTTCCAGGGAAATTTCGCGCACGCTGCATTTCAGCCCAGCCGGCCAACGGTCGAGCAGGCACGCGAGTTCCTCCAGCGCGCCGAGCAACGCCTGCTGAAACTCTCCATCAACGCGGAGCGTGCGTCGTGGGTGCAGGCGAACTTCATAACCGATGACACCGAGGCGATCTCGGCACAGGCGCAGGAGCAACTGATTGCCGCCACCACCGAACTGGCGAAGGAGGCGGCGAAATTCAATCAAACCCAGCTTCCGCCCGAGCTGCGGCGGAAGATGGTACTGCTCATCACCTCTCTTTCAGTGGCGGCGCCCAGCGACCCGGCCAAACAGCAGGAACTGTCGCAGTTGACCACTTCCATGGAGAGTATTTACGGAAAGGGGCAATACTGCCCGAGCGGGAACACCAAGCGGTGCATGGACATCAACCAGTTGAGCCGGGTGCTGGCCGAGAGCCGAAAACCGGACGAGTTGCTGGAAATCTGGACCGGCTGGCACACTATTTCCCTGCCCATGCGTCCGAAGTACAAGCGGTTTGTCGAACTGACGACCGAGGGAGCGCGCGAGCTTGGCTTCAAGGACCTGGGCGAGATGTGGCGCGCCGGGTACGACATGACACCCGAGCAGTTCGCGGCTGAGCTTGATCGCCTCTGGAACCAGGTCCGTCCGCTCTACGAATCGCTCCACACTTATGTCCGCGCAAAACTCAACGAGAAGTACGGTTCCCAAGTGGTCCCTCTCGACAAACCGATCCCGGCACATCTCCTGGGGAACATGTGGGCTCAATCGTGGGCGAACATCTACGATCTGGTCGCGCCTCCCGACGCGGATCCCGGATACGATCTGACCAAGATCCTGAAATCCCGGAACGTGAGCCCGAAAGAGATGGTCAAGTTCGGCGAGAACTTCTTCGTCTCGCTTGGCTTTGAACCGTTACCTCAGACTTTCTGGGAGCGTTCTCTTTTCACAAAACCCGCCGACCGCGAGGTGGTTTGCCACGCAAGCGCCTGGGACATCGACGCCCAGAACGACTTGCGGATCAAAATGTGCATCGAAATCAACGCTGAGGATTTCCAGACAGTGCATCACGAGCTGGGGCACAACTTCTACCAGAGGGCGTATAAGAACCAGGATCCGCTCTATCGGAACAGTGCGAACGACGGATTCCACGAGGCCATCGGCGATACGATCGCGCTCTCAATCACGCCTGAATATCTGGTGAAAATCGGGCTGCTCCAGAAGGCTCCCGATGCCAAGAGCGACCTCGGGGACCTGATGAAGATGGCGCTGGATAAAGTCGCGTTCCTGCCTTTCGGCCTGCTTATCGACCAGTGGCGGTGGAAGGTGTTCGCCGGCGAAATCCCGGCAGACTCTTACAACAAAGGCTGGTGGGAGCTTCGCCAAAAGTACCAGGGAGTGGCGGCGCCGGTCGCTCGCAGCGAACAGGATTTCGATCCAGGGGCCAAGTACCATATTCCCGGCAACACTCCGTACGCCCGCTACTTCCTGGCAGACATCCTTCAGTTCCAGTTCCATCGGGCCATGGCGCGGCAGGCCGGGTGGACCGGCCCCCTCAACCGTTTCTCAATCTACGGTAATAAGGAGGCCGGGGCGCGATTGAAACGCGTGCTGGAGATGGGACAAAGCCGTCCCTGGCCGGATGCTCTGGAAGCACTGACAGGCGAAAGGCAGATGGACGCCAGCGCAGTGCTTGATTACTTCGCGCCGCTCAAAAAGTGGCTGGACGAACAGAACAAAGGCCGGAAGTCGGGCTGGTGATTCGGTGCCCTGCAGGTCCGCTTCAGTAGTCCGACTTCCCAGTCGGACTCTTCCTATCCGAAGGCGAGAAATTGCCAGCGCGTGCTGATGTCCGACTGGGAAGTCGGACCTACGCCCGGAGCTGCCCGGCTCCACAGGGGGTGCCCGCACTGCCGGGCGTTACCATAGAGCCCACTTCCCAGTGGGACTTCTTCGTGATCACCGTCAGTCGAGTTTTGTCAGCAGGACTTTGCGAAATTCAACTTCGGTCCCTTCGGCTTGAAGCGCGATCTTGCCTTTCGATGCAGTAGCGTTCGTGCCATCGTTCACGAGATCGTCGTTCACCCAGACCTTGATCTCGTTTCCGCGGCACTCGATGACCATCCGGTTCCATTCGCCGAGCGGTTTCTCGGAATTGTCCGTCAGATTCAGAATCCGCCGGGCGTCCTGGGGCCCGCCCCCGAACGCCTGGCCCTCCTTCCGGGGCCGGCGTTTTTCCATGTCTGGAACTTGGACGTCTTCCTGGATGCACCAGAAATCGCCCGCCTGACCCGACTGCATCTGCACCTCGATCGATTTCGGAAACATCGCGTAGAGCGCACGAGGCGTAGAGGCATGAACCAGAACGCCGCAGTTTCCTGCCTTTTTTGGAAATCGATACTCGACCTCAAGCCGATAGTTTGAGTAGGACGCGTCGGTCACGAGGTGGCCGTTCGGTTTCCCGAGACTGACCAGTAACCCGTCTCGCACGACGAAACTCGGCGGCGCGTCCGGATTCTTGTCCTTCTCCGGGACGTCCGGTGTCCATCCGGACAGGTCCTTGCCGTTGAACAACGGGATGGAATCTCCGCCCAAAGGCAGGCAGAAAGAGGCGGCAACGACAACCACGAGGGCGATCAGTTTCTTGAGCATGGTGTTCACTTTACCCAAAGAGACAGCCGAGCGTCCAGAAAAGGAAAACTCGACCTGGAACACCTCGTCCATCGGATGGACTTGTCCCCCGAAAGCCGTGTACGCTGGTTTTAAGGCCTGCCTCACATTCGTTTCCCGGTGTTGTCCGTTACTCAGCGGTTCGTTGGGCCGTTGCGGACTTCCGTTCACCGGTCTGACTACAGTCCCTGCCAGGCAGGAAAGGGGTTCTCTTTGGAAAAGCCAGTATTTCAGCGGCTGAAAGGTGACGGTTTCGCCCGGGTAGGTGACCCTCACCTGGAGCCTGAGCAGGCTGCGGTTTACTCGAAGGCGCTTAGAGTTCTCAATGAAACGGGAATCCCGTACATCCTTGCCGGCGCTTTTGCACTGCATACCTACACGGGGCTCTGGAGGGACACCAAGGACCTCGACCTGTTCATCAAGCCCACCGATCTGGAGAGGGCGCTTCGGGAACTGACCAAAGTCGGGTTCAAGGTCGAAATCCCCGAAGATCACTGGCTGGCGAAAGCCTGGTCGGAGCCTTACTTCATTGACCTCATCTTCAGCATGGCCAACGGGGCAATTCAGTTTGATGACAACTGGCTCAAGTCGGAGCGGACGGCCGAGATCGAGGGCGTGCGGGCTCCCCTCATCGGACTCGAGCAGCTGATAGCGTCCAAGGCCTTCGTCGCGGCACGGGACCGTTTTGATGGGGGCGACATTGCTCACGTTGTCCGCAGTGTCAAGGGGAAGGTGGACTGGGACCGGGTCGGGGAAATCCTCGGGCCTCACCGGAAGATCCTGTTGTGGCATTTCCTCTTCTTTGACTTCGTCTACCCCGGACACCCCGAGTACCTGCCGCGCGAAATCATGCAAAAGATGTTCGACGAAGTGCAGGCAGATTGGGCCGATCCCGGAGCGCGAACCGACGAATGTCGGGGAATGCTCCTCGACCCGTTTTCCTTCTCCGCCGACATCCAAGACTGGGGGTACCAGGACCCGCGTGAGCTCAAGGCTTACCACGAACACGAGAAGCCGCGGAAGGGAGCCGGGAATTGAGGGTAGCGGCGATCGCGGACCTGCACTGCCGGGTGAACTCCACCATCAGTTCCTGCCTGGAAGGCGTCGAGAACCAGGCAGACGTCTTGATCCTTGCCGGCGACCTCACCGATTCGGGCTTGCCGGCCGAACTGACGGTCCTCCTCGAAGAGCTGGCCCATGTTCCGCTTCCCACTATCGCTGTCCTGGGCAACCACGATCACGAAAATGGCATGGAGAACGAACTGGCTCACATGCTTCGCGACAGTGGCATCCTCCTGCTGGAGGGAAACGCGGTGGAGATCGAAGACGTCGGTTTCGTTGGCACCAAAGGCTTCTGCGGCGGGTTTGACGGGAAAATGGTCCAGCCGTTTGGTGAGAAAGCGATCAAGGATTTCATTCAGACGGGAATCGAAGAGGTGCTCCGCCTGGAAAACGCGGCGACCAAGCTCGAAAGCCCCAAGAAGGTGGGAGTTCTGCACTACGCGCCGATCAAGACCACCCTGGAGGGTGAGTCACCCGAGCTGTTTGCGTTTCTCGGCTCCTCGCGACTGGCTACTGCTCTGGACCGTCATGGCGTGCATGTGATCGTCCACGGACACGCGCACAATGGGTCGCCGGAAGGAAGAACTGAGCGAGGCACTCCGGTGTACAACGTTTGCCGGTTCGTTCAACAGCGCTGCAGCCACAAACCATATTGTGTCTTCGAAGTCTGAGCTGGACCGCGGCCAGCCTCAAACGACCAGTCCAAGGAAGAACCGAACAGCCTGGACGAAAGCCTTGACCAGGAAGAAGAGCCGGCGGACCTCGGAGACCAGAGCTGAGGAAGCTTCGTGCATCTGAACCGACAAATCGGAAGTCCTGTCTGCGATCCAATAGAAGCAGTGACTTGCCGGCGAAGAAGCCTGTGTCAGCGTGTCAATGGGGACACTGATCACGACAAAGATCGCAAGCAGCATAACCGGAACGAGGTTGCCACCCAAGCGATCGGCCGTTTCCTGATTCCACTTCACCATTCTTTTCTCCCCGTTGCTCTTCTTGAGAGCAAGTGCCATGCCAACAGTCGACTGGTTCCGCAGGTCCGACTTCCACGTCGAGCATCAGCCCCGAATCAATTCCCAACTGCCTGTGGAGTTGGCTATGTCGGAGTTGGAAGTCGGACCTGCGTCCAGTCGAACCCACCGCTGGAAAAGGGCGGACAAGTGTCCGATCTTGGCGAACAGGCGACCGAATCCGGACACTGCTTGAGTTCGACCGGGCATTTTCGAGAAAATAGACTTCATCCGCTTCAACTTCGGGTATCTCTCCTCATCGCGCGGGGCGGTAGCAGGCCTCGCGCGTACGCTTGGAGCAACAACGCAGTGACGGAATTGGCTCTCGGATTTTACCCGGCCTCGGACGATACGAGGCCGTGCTAACCAGCCTCAGTTTGAAAGGACATCGCCGCGCGGCCGCTATCACTTACGCGGCGAGGACGGCAAGCTGCGGGTTAAGCACGGCTCCGCACGTCCGACCCAGTGGGCGCTTCTGGGCGGCTTGTCGACCCTTTTGGCCACGCTGCTGCTCGAGCTTCCGGCAGTCTTTCGCTGCCTGCGGCGGTGTCGCCTTCGTTGCCATCTGGATGGCTATCCGCGGCCGCGGGGGCAGGCATTGAAAGAGAGCTGATTGCGCGCTACAGCCGATGGGTTCTCGAGGGGAGACTCTCATCATCGTCAAGACAGCCGAGCAAGCAACTGCCCGAAGTGATCGAGATCCTGAAAGCCTCCGGATCCTCAGCGCCGGCGACCTTCTTCGCGCGTCCCAGGAAGTACGTTTCGCCGGAGACCAGCGGCTGACGGCGCCGGCGGGAGCAGATGACCGGCGAGCGGCTCAAGTCCGACGCAGCTCGACTTGCCGCCAGCCACAAGACAACGGCAACGCGTCGGTCTGACCCGAAATTGATTTAGCGCCTGAACCGAAGCGCCAAGAATCTTCGAGGCCGCGACCCAGGAGCTGAGCGAATCGGTCCGCCTGGAACAATCGGTGACGCCGGCTGCAGAGTGGTTGCTCGACAACAACTACATTATCGACGCGCAGATCGGCGAGATCCGAAGAAACCTCCCGAAAGACTACGCAAAGCTCCTCCCTGTCGTCGAGGGCAGTTCCGGCGGCCCACCCTTTCGGATCTACGAAATCGCGAAAGAGCTGGTCAGAGCAACAGACGCGCACCTTGACCGCGAGAACATCGTCAACTTCGTCCGGGCGTATCAGAGCCTCAGGCCACTGACGCTCGCAGAACTGTGGATACTCCCCCTGACTCTCCGTTTCGCACTAGTCGAGGAGTTGGAGGGAAAGGCAACCGAGGTCAACCTGCGGCAGCACGGACGGGAAGATGCCGATTTCTGGGCAAATCGGGTCTTGAATGCGACGCGCCGGGATCCTGATCAGCTCCTCCTGATCCTCGGTGAACTGGCCCGGGAGTATCGTCGGCTTGATCCCCATTTTGCGATTCGCCTGAACAGCCACCTGTATGACGAAGAAGCGGCGTTGTCCTCGGTCCAACGCTGGGTGGAACGCGAGACGAATGCCCCCTATGCCGAGTTGGTCCAACAGGAGCAGGCCAGACAGGCGGCCGACCAGATTACGGTCGCGAACGCCGTCACCTCACTGAGGCTCCTCACAGAGCTGGACTGGCGGCTGGTCTTCGAGCAACTTTCCCAAATTGACCGGATCCTCGCGCAGGACCCAGCCCGGGCGTATACCCGGTGCGACTTTGACACCCGGGATCGGTGCCGAGGCTCCGCCGAACGGATCGCTCGCAATTCGAGTCTGAGCGAAATCGAGGTGGCGGGGAAGGCTTTGGAGCTGGCGAAGAAGGCGGACGGAAAGCCCCAAAACCACGTGGGCCATTATTTGATCGGTGACGGGCAGCCGATCCTCGAGGCGGCCTGCTCCGCCCGCGTACCCGCAGCGTATCCGGCTGAACCGGGCGCTGAATCGCAACGCCACCGCCTTCTATCTCGGTTCGATCGCAGCGTTGACTATTGCCCTGGAAGCCGGCGGCCTGGCCGTTAGCCTGCAGTGGTCGAATAACCCGATTTGGCTCACGTCACTGCTTGTTCTGCTCGGTCTTTTCCCGGCTTCGGAAGTCGCGGTTCAACTTGGTCCACCTCTTGATTGCCCGGTTGTTTTCGCCCCGGGTGCTCCCCAAGATGGAGTTCAAACGCGGCATCCCGGCAGAGAATCTGACCATGGTCGTAGTTCCGATGATTCTCCTGACGGAGGACGCGATTCTGACCCAGGTGCAGCACCTGGAGGTGAACTTCCTCGCAAATCAAGATCCGAACATGCTTTTCGCCCTCCTCTCGGACTTCGCCGACGCGCCAGAGAGGGACATGCCGGAGGACGCACGTCTGCTCGAGGTTGCCCGACAGGCCATCGAGGATCTCAACGAGAAGTACTCGGGGAGCTTCCTCCTATTTCACCGGCCGCGCACCTGGTCACACTCCGAAAACATATGGCTCGGGCTGGGAGCGAAAACGGGGCAAGCTCGAGCAGTTCAATCACTACCTGGTCTCCCTCAAGCAGGATCCTGTTCTCGGGCGCTTCAGGCCGGAGCTGCCCGAAGGAAGCGAGGAGGACTACCTGGTCGTCGGTGACCGCACTCGCTTGGGTGACGTTCGTTTCTGATCACGGTCGATGCCGACACGCAGATGCCGGTTGGCACAGCCCGGCGACTGGTTGAGACACTGTCCCATCCTTTGAACGAGCCGCACGTCGATCTGGAGAAGCGGCGAGTTGTGAGGGGTTTCACGATCATCCAGCCTCGCTTCTGCGTCGCCCTTCCGACGGCGACGGCGACGGCATTTACCAGGCTGTTTACGGGCCAGACCGGAACTGATCCTTACTCGCGTGCCGTATCGGATGCGTATCAGGACTTCTTCGGGGAGAGCATCTATCACGGCAAGGCAATCTATGACCTGCGCGCATTTCATGCGGTCCTGACGGGGCGCATCCCGCAGGACTCGCTTCTGAGCCATGATTTGCTGGAAGGTTGTTACGCTCGAGTGTCGCTGGCCAGCGACATAGAACTCTTTGAGGATTTTCCTCGTTATTACGCTTCGTACTGTTCGAGGCAACACCGCTGGACCAGGGGGGATTGGCAGACAGCGGGCTGGCTTCTTCCATCGGTTCCTTTGCCTGGCGGCCGGCGCGAGCCCAATCCGTTGTCGGTGATTAGTCGCTGGAAGCTGCTCGATAACCTGAGACGAAGTCTCGTGCCGATCGGCTCGGTGCTCCTGGTGGTTGCCGCTGCGGGCGCCGGAACTCCAGCCTGGCAGATACTTGTCGCCCTGTATGCCCTGCTGCCGGTGATCTCCCGCCTATGGAGCCTGCCGGTGCAACGCATCCGCATTTCAAGGCTCCGGCTGGCCGGAGTTGAAAGCCGACTTTGCCCGTTCGCTCGTCGCCATCGCATTAATGCCTCACTCCGCCTGGCTGGCGGCCGACGCAATCATCCGCACCGGCTTTCGCAAGTTCTACTCCGGGAAAGAGGCTGCTGGAGTGGGAAACAGCGCAGATGAGTCATTCTCGAGCCGCCGGGCGGGTAAACAGGGTAGCTGTCCAGAACGGCATTGTCGCCCTGCTGTGCGCCGCTGTGGCCTTCGTGCTTCTTCGCTTCGATCCGGCGTCCGGGCGGATGCTTCTGCCCTGGCTTGTTCTCTGGATGACCGCCCCGGCGGTTGCCTCTCGGCTCAGCAAAGACGAAGGCCGACAGACAGAGAGGTTGGGCCCGGGGGAAGACCAGGTGTTTCTGCGTGGCATCGCGCGCCAAACCTGGAGGTACTTCGACGATCTAGTAGGGCCGGGCAGCAACTGGCTGCCGCCCGACAACTCGCAGGAGGCGCTCAATGTCGAAATCGCCGCGCGGACGTCTCCGACCAACATCGGGATGTGGCTGTTGTCGGTTCTCGCAGCCCGTGATTTCGGCTATCTGACCACGGCTCAGATGGTCGAACGCCTGTCGGCAACCGTCGATACACTGGAGAAGCTGGAACGCCACGAAGGGCACTTCCTCAACTGGTACGACACCGGGACGCTGGAGCCTCTGCGTCCTCCGTATGTCTCCACTGTCGACAGCGGCAATCTTCTGGCCTGTTTCATCGTTCTGAAGCAGGCGTTGCTCGAGTATGAAAGAGCGCCGCTCGTCGGGATGGAAGCGCTCGACGGTATTCGCGACGCGCTCGAGAACATCGACAAAGAGGCAGGAACCGACCAGAAGGGGCTGCACGCGCATCTTGAAACAGTCTACCAACTTCTCCTGGAGACGCGACGTAACCATCTGGCGCCGTTGACGAGACTCGCGACGATCCAGGAAGAGCTCAGCCGGATAGCCGGGCAGTACCGGAAGGATGCCAATCCGTCGGAACCGCTTTACTGGCTGGAAAAGGCAAACGAGCAAGCAACCGAGTGGGCGGGTTACGCGGCAGACTGCCTTGGTTGGGTGCATCCGCTGGTCGATCTCGATCTCTCCCGGCTGTCGTCGGATGCTTGCGAGCTTCGAGAGCGGCTCCTCGCTACTGTTCCAAGCCTTCTGGAGCTCGAGCAGGGCGATACCTCTCGCTTGTTCCGGGAATTGGTTGGGCGGATCCGAAGCGATGACCCGGGGCTGGCATTGTCCTCGACGCTGCAGGAGCTCGAGAGTGCGTTCGAACGGGCGCAAACCAAAGCGCGGCAGTTGCTCCATCGTCTTCGCAAGCTGCGTGAGACGCTCGACAAGGAGTCGAACTCGATCAACCTGGGCTTCCTGTACGACCCTGAGAAGCGGCTGTTCACGATCGGTTACAGCCCGGCGCTCGGACGCAGGGACAATTCCTACTACGATCTGCTGTCGACAGAAGCCCGGCTCGCCAGCTTTTTGGCGGTTGCGCGCGGGGAGGCCCCGGCGGAGCACTGGTTCACCCTCGGCCGGCCGTTCCGCAACGCAAATGGACGACAACTGCTGATGTCCTGGACCGGCACCATGTTCGAGTACCTGATGCCGCTGCTTTTCACCCGGTGTTTTCAAAACTCGCTGCTCGAACATGCCTGTCGAGTTGCGATCGATGAGCAGGTCGATTTCGGCAGGCGGCATGGCGTGCCCTGGGGAGTCTCGGAATCTGCTTTCAGTGCTCTGGACGCCCGGAGAACCTATCAGTACCGCGCTTTTGGCGTCCCTTCCCTTGCCCTGCACCGCGAGACGGAGATCCCGGTTGTCATCGCCCCGTACGCGACTGCCCTGGCGCTCCTGCTCCGTCCCCGCCAGGCGGTGGAGAACCTGCGCAGACTGGCCGGCTTGGGCCTGCGAGGCTCGCGCGGCTTCTACGAAGCGGTGGATTACACCCGCCTGAGCCGGCGTGAAGGCGAGCCGGGAGTCATCATCTATGCCTACATGGCACATCATCAAGGCATGTCGCTTGCTCGCGATGGACCAAGCTGTGCACCCGGGGATCATGCAGGCCCGATTTCACGCCGATCCGATCGTCAAAGCCGCTGAACCCCTGCTCTACGAAGGGAAACCAGAGAATCCGCCGGTTTTCATCCGGACCGTCTCCGAGACCAGGCCAATCCGGACAGTTGCATCGCTGGCCGAACCAGGATCGGTGAGGGTGAGCAGTCAAGATACGCCGGTGCCGCGCACGCAACTGCTGTCGAACGGGAGTTACTCCGTGATGGTTACCAACTCGGGCGGAGGGTACAGCAGATGGCGCGACTTCGACATCACCCGCTGGCGAGCGGATACGACCCGTGACCACTGGGGAAGCTTCCTGTACTTTCGCGACATCGACGATGGCGGGTCTTGGTCGCTCGGCTTTCACCCGCTTGATCGACCGGAACGGAGATACTCTGTCACCTACTCGGCCGAAAAGGTCGAGTTCCGGCGTCGGGACTACGACATGGAGACGGAGGGGCAGGTGGTCGTGTCTCCGGAGGACGACGCCGAAATCCGACTGATCTCGCTGACCAATCGCTCGCTGCACGCCCGAACGATTGAGCTGACCTCCTACACGGAGCTAGCCCTGGCGCCCCATGCATCCGACCGAGCGCACCCCGCGTTCGGCAATCTGTTCGTACAGACACGCGCGATTCCGGAAAGGCGGGCCCTGCTCGCTTGGCGAAGACAAAGGTCTCCGGAAGAACCGACCATCTGGGTGGGACAGGTGCTCCTCGGAGTCTCCCCTCCAGGCAAATTCACCTTCGAAACCGATCGCCTTCGTTTCGTCGGGCGGGGGCGTACCCTGCGCAACCCAAGTGGACTTGTGGATCAATTGGAGAACACCGAGGGATACGTCCTCGATCCCGTCTTCTGCCTTCGTTCGCAAGTCACGCTCGGTCCCCGGCAACAGGTCCGGGCAGCGCTCGTCACGATCGCGGCCGCGTCCGAGGACGAGGCGATTGCCTTGATTCGCAAGTACTCGGAGATGCCAAGTCGCGAGTCGAATCCCGGAGTTGGCGTGGGCACACACCCAACTTCAATTCCGCTACCTCGGCGTGGAGATGGACCAGGCGCAACAGTTCCAGGAACTGGGCGCCCACATGCTCTACCCGAACGAGGGTCTGCGCCCTTCTCCGGAGCGACTGCGCAGGAATATCCTGGGCCAATCCGGGTTGTGGGCCCTCGGGATCTCCGGAGACCTGCCGATTCTCCTGCTGACCGTCGCGGATGAAAATGACTTCCCGGTCGTTCGCGAGGCCTTGCTCGCCCACATTTTCTGGCGGGCTCGCGGTCTGAAGACCGATCTGGTCATCCTCAACGAGGAAAGCTCCGGGTATGACCAGCCGTTGCAGGCACGGCTCCAGCGGATGGTGCAGGCCCATTGGGCTATGACCGGAATGAACCAGCCAGGCGGCGTATTCGTCCGGGTCGCCGACCAGATCTCCAAAGACGAGCAGAATCTTCTCTTCTCAGCCGCCCGGGTGACACTGGTAGCCGCTCGAGGCTCGCTGTCTCAGCAACTGAGCAGGACACCCGAGAGACCGGAACCTCCCCCTCCTCTGGAAATCCGGAATCCGCCCCCGGAAGAGCCCTCTCCCCCTTGCCGTTTCTCGAGTTGGTGGAGTTCAACGGCATCGGGGGCTTCACCGCCGATGGGCGTGAGTATGCCGTCTACCTCGGGAAGCGATACGACGACGCCCTCGCCCTGGGTCAACGTGCTCGCCAACCCGTTATTCGGCACCCTGGTGTCTGATTCCGGAATCGGCTGCAGCTGGCACGGTAACAGCCAGAGGAATCGGCTGACAGCATGGAGCAACGACCCCGTGTCCGACCCTCCGTCCGAGGCGCATCTACATCCGCGACGAGGAGACGGGGGTGTACTGGACGCCCGACGCCCTTGCCCATCCGGGAGCGGGATCCTTATCGGGTCAAACATGGCCAGGGTTACACGGTGTTCGAACACAACAGCCACGGGATCGAACAACGGCTGACGACCTTTGTCCCGATGTATGACCAGGGAGGAGACCCGATCAGGGTGCAGACGTCTGCGGCTCAAGAACAGCTCATGGCGCAGACGCTCGCTGTCGGTCACCGCTTACGTGGAGTGGGTGCTGGGAAGCGACCGGGAAGAGACCCAGATGCATGTCGTGACCAGCTGGGATTCCTCCAGCCAGGCGTTGTTGGCCCGAAACCCGTATCATCCCGAGTATGGGCAAAAAGTTGCCTTCGCTGCCTTGAGCCCCTCCGCCGAGCAGCTTTTCGGCCGATCGCGGGTGCGTTCCTCGGCCGGAATCGTTCCATGGCCAATCCGGCCGCAATGGGGCGCAAACGGCTGACTAATCGAAAAGGGGCCGGGCTTGACCCGTGTGCAGCGCTGCAGACAAAAATCGAACTGAACCCGGGCGAGGAAACCGAGATCGTTTTCCTGCTCGGTCAAGCAGACGACGTGCAGCAGGCTCGCGCCCTGGTCCAGCAGTACCGCGATTCTCTGTACGTCGACGAGTCGCTGGCGGCGACCCAGGCATGGTGGGAAAGCCTGCTGCGCACAATCGAGGTTCAGACTCCAGATGCCGGGCTCAACTTCCTGATGAACCGCTGGCTGGTCTACCAGACCCTCAGCTGCCGTATTTGGGGAAGAACAGCCTTCTACCAGTCGGGAGGAGCGTTCGGCTTTCGCGATCAACTTCAGGACACGCTTGCGCTTCTCTATGCCCAGCCGTTGCTGGTCCGCGAGCACCTGCTGACCGCCGCCCGGCACCAGTTTATCGAGGGGGACGTTCAGCACTGGTGGCACGAACCCTCAGGTGCAGGAGTCCGGACCCGTTGTTCCGATGATCTCCTCTGGCTTCCGTATGTTTTGAGCCGCTATGTGAAAGCAACCGGGGACAAGGACCTGGTTCAGGCTCGAGTCCCGTTCCTCCGCGGCCCGACACTCGAGGCAGGCGAACAGGAAACCTACTTCGTCCCTGCCACTTCCATGGAGGATGGGTCGCTCTACGAGCACTGCCGGCGAGCAGTCGAGAGATCGCTGTCGTTCGGTCCCCACGGATTGCCACTGATCGGTTCAGGAGACTGGAACGACGGCATGAACCGAGTGGGAGTCGAGGGACGCGGAGAGAGTGTATGGCTCGCCTGGTTTCAGATCGAGGTCTTGAAGGAATTCCTCCCCATCTGCCGTCTGGCCGGAGACACGCGCATGGCCGATAAGCTGGAGGCGCTGATTCCGCGCATCACCGAGAGCATTGAAAAGAATGCGTGGGACGGGGAGTGGTATCGGCGAGCGTACTTCGACGATGGTTCCCCGCTCGGTTCCCGGGTTAACGAGGAGGCCCGGATCGATTCTCTTCCCCAGTCATGGGCCGCAATCGCGGGAACCGGAGACCCGGAGCGGGCCCGCATGGCAATGGCGTCGGTCGACAAGCACCTGGTGAGAAGCGACCTGAACATGGTCTTACTGTTTGCGCCTCCGTTCAACCACTCGTCTCCCCATCCGGGCTATATCATGGGGTATCCCGCCCGGAGTCCGGGAAAATGGCGGACAGTACACGCATGGCGCCCTGTGGGCTGCGGCCGGTTTCGCACGGCTCGGCGATGGCACCAAGGCGGCCGAGATCCTCCGCATGCTCTCTCCAATTCGACACGCCTCGGGGAAGCGGGCCAGCACCCGGTACCGAGGCGAACCTTACGCCGTGGCGGCAGACATCTATTCCCTGGAGGGGCGCGCAGGGCCAGGCAGGATGGACCTGGTACACCGGCTCGAGTGCCTGGATGTACCGGGTCTGGCTCGAGGAAATCCTCGGAGTGCGGACTCCGGACGGCAACCTCGTCCTGCACCCGAATCTGCCTGACGATTGGGAGAAGTGCAAGATCGTCTATCGACACGGCTACTCCTCTTATGAGATTGAAATCGAGAGCTGCCCGGGCACGAACCGCGTTGTGGCGTCACTGGAGATCGATGGTAAGCTCCTGAAGACCGGGTTGATTCCGCTGGTCGATGACGGCCGGCACCATCTGGTGCGGGTGACGGTCAAGTGCGCCGGCGGAGAGCGGCTGCTGCCTACCGGCTCGGAAGGCGCTTCCGGGGAGTGACATGGAAGAGAATGACTTCTGAGCTTAGCGCTCCGGGGGCCTGTTTGTCGCATTTCCGTTGCCAGGAGCGGCAGGGGAATCGAGTATGATCTCCGCGACATGGCTCAAAAGTCTTTCCGCGCGTTTGCTCTGACCCTGGTCTTCGCCCTCCTGATCCTCCCGCTTCACTCTGCCCGGTTCTCCTTCACGGGCAAATGCGTCGCAGTGCACGACGGAGACACCATCCGGGTTCTGCGCGACGGCAAAGAGGTCAAAATCCGCCTGGAAGGAATTGACTGTCCGGAGCTCGGGCAGGACTTCGGTCAGAACGCCAAAGCATTCACCTCTCGGCTATTGTTCGGAAAGACCCTCACCGTCCGTGTCATCACCACTGATCGATACGGCCGTCTGGTTGCACGCGTTTCGGTCGACGAACTGGACGGATCCGTCGAGCTGGTCAAGGCAGGCCTCGCCTGGCATCTCACCAAACTCTCGAAGGATGGCGAACTGACGAGGGCCGAGCAAGCGGCGCGAAACGCCAAGCGCGGCTTGTGGTCGAATCGTTCTCCCATCCCACCGTGGCTTTGGCGAAACCGCCCAAGGTAAAAGAGCGTCTCTAAAATTGTCCGGAACTATACGGACGTGGCCCGGGCCGGTCAGTCGACGGCGGCACTCCCGAGACTAACCAACCGGCTCCCTGCAACTAGAACTCGAATCCATTCAATCGGCGCGTGTCCCCTGAGCGGCGCGCTTTGGGTGAAGACTATGATCACCCGTCGTTTACTGTGCTACGCCACTGGCTGGCTGGCTGCGGCAACGATAACCCTCGCCCAGACGCCGGACAGCTTCGTTTCACCGGCCGGTTACACCGTCAGGATTTCGGCTGACTGGACCTACGTCAATGCCTGTGTCACGGACCGGCAGTCCCGAAAAATAATCCGGAATCTGGCCCGTGATGATTTCCTGCTTTTCGAAGACGGTCGAATGCAGCCTCTGAAAGACTGTCTCGTGACCGAATCACCCTTTAATCTCCTGCTGCTTCTGGACACCAGCGCAAGTACAGCCCCGTCCATAAAGCTGATCCGAGCTGCGTCGACTCACTTCACCAGGCAGTTGAAGCCCGGCGATCGGATTGCCGTCGCGACCTTCAACACGACTCTCGACTTGCGCCAACGATTCACGGAGGATCACGACCGGGTCCGGGAGGTGATCGAACGGATCACCCCCACGGGGAATACCAAGCTTTACGATGCGATGGCCGTCACCGTTCAGCAATTCATGGAGGGCCTGCCCGCCAGGAAGGCGGTTGTACTTTTCACCGACGGCGCCGACAACTCCCTGGTAGATCCCCGACGAGGATCGTTGACGACCTTCTCCGAGCTCGTCGAAACCGTCCGGCGTTCGGACTGTGTCATCTACCCGGTGTTCCTCTCCCAAGGGGGACTTGTCGGGCGGGATGGGAAACTCGCCGACCAGGCGCAGCTCCAGCTGCGCCAGTTGGCCGCGGAGACAGGCGGGCGGTTGTATACACCGAAGGTAGCCGGGGAGCTCAAGAAGATTTATGAAGAAGTGGCGCAGGACCTGCGCGGTATGTATACACTCATTTACCGGCCGCCAGTCGGCCCGCAACAGTCTTGGCGGGAGGTAATAGTCACGGTAAAGAATCGACCGGACATGCTGGTGAGGACCCGAAGAGGATACGTCTACAGGGGGCTACAGGAGCCGTCACCCAGCGCCGCTGTCGCACCGAATCAATCGACTGAAAGGAGCGAGTAAGGATGGCAGAAAGATCAGCTGACGCGGTATGGGAAGGTAATCTACGCAACGGAAAGGGAAAGCTCCGGCTGGGAAGCGGCGCCTTTGAAGGGCAGTATTCATTTGCTTCCCGGTTTGAAGACGGGACCGGGACCAACCCTGAGGAATTGATCGCCGCCGCGCACGCCGGCTGCTTTTCGATGGCGCTGTCCGCTGGCCTCACGAAAGCCGGCTACGAACCCACCAGGATACAGACCCAGGCACGAGTCTACTTCGAAAAGGGGGACGAGGGCTTCCGGATCGCGCGCATCAGGCTTGAAACAAGTGCCGAGATTCCCAACATCGACCAGGAGACCTTCCAGACCCAGGCCAATCAGGCCAAGTCAGGCTGTCCCGTGTCCAAAGCGCTCGCGGCTATCCCTATTGATTTGAAGGCGAATCTGAAGAGTTAGCCGATAATCATCGCGCTTGTCCCTTCAAGGCGTCGATACGAGGGACGCGGCTTTGCGGGCTGTCGAGACTGAATGCCCGGGCATCGCCCAGCTGACCACGAATGAACTCCTCGGTTTGCCTGACGGCCTGCTCGAATTCCCTGGTTTTCGCCACGAACGACTTCCAGGCAATACAGCCGGTCGTGGTGTCATAGTCCCAGAGCCCGACCAGTCTGCCCCGATCCAGAATCGCGTGATGGCTGAGATCCGTCAGGTCGCCGATCTCCCGCAGTCCTCTATCCGTAAAAATACTCCGGGTCAGATCTTCGCGCTCGAGTAGACTTCTGACATCTCTGCGCAGGAGAAGAATGCCATCGAGACAGCTGACCAGGACATAGTGCGGGCGCCGCGCAGGTTCGAAGCTCAGGTACTCTTCGCGGTCAGGAGGGAACATCAGCCAGTCGCCTGCCTCCCCAACAGTCTGCAACTCGAGCGGTTGCACCGCCGCCCTGGCCGCTTTTGCCCCGAGTCCCGAGAACCATTGAAATTCAGCGATGGTCGCCGGGCAAATCCAGCGGAAGAAGCGCCGGGCAAGCTCTGTGGCGGCTTCTTCGCCAGAAAGGCCATATCGCTCAAGCGGGTTCGGAGACCAACGCGTGTAACGGTAGCGTTGTTGATCCAGCCGGCCGTTGATCGGAATCCGCCGGATCTCTCCGGCCGACTGCAGCCGCCCCAGGGCCAGCGGCAGAGTCGTGCCAAGCCCTTTCTTCTTCCCTTCCTCACCCAAACTTCGGACGGCGCCCGCCGCCGACTCTCGAAGTGCGTCAGGCTCCAGGGGACCGTGATCGAGGGCAGCCAGGACGACGTCGCACAGTTTATCGACCTCTTCATCGGTGACGCCCAGCTTCCGGGCGGTTCGCATGTCAGCCTCGTAGCCGAACCCCTGCCCGACCTTGAGAGCCAGCGCGAAATCGGAAGCCGGGACCACGTATGTGCATCCTCGCGCACTCGGGAGCTCGTGGATCTCGCATCGCGCGACCGCCTGGTCCGCCCTCTCTCGGCTGATTCCCGCCCGGGAAAACAGTGTCAGGTAAGGGCTGGCGCCCCCGACCGAACGCGCCCACCCCGTCGACTCCAGCACCTCCGCCGGCGACTTGCTCGCCAGACTTCCATCCAACGCCTGACGGCGTGCCCACCACGCCCGAAGCTTCGTCGCGTCCATGTTCTTTCCCTGTCTGAAAACTGCTTCAGTTAGGAGAATAGTGCGCCGCCGGAAGAGATGCAACCTGAGCGGCCCAAATGGAAGTTACTCGGATGTGCACTGCTTTCATGCTTATTCGCTAACGCGGCCGCGCAGTCTCCAGCGCCCCCAAAATCCGAAAGACTGACGCCCCGGATTTCGGTGATCGTGGCCGGCTTCAATGGGGCTATTACCGTGTTTGAGAGCAAGGATGGGCCAGTGGTCGTCGATTGCGCGGATCCGGGCTCGGCCCCTGCCGTGCAGACAATGATCCGGACGATCGACCAACGAACTCCGGCGGCTGTGATCCTGACCCATTACCACGGCGATCACGTCGGTGGTCTGGCCACCCTGGGAGCCGGCGCCCCGCTATACGCGCATGAGACTTGTTTCACCTCCTTCAAGAAACAGAATGCGACGGGCGAAGAGACGCTGTCGAAGAGCGCGCGGCTCGTTCCTCACACAGGGGACAGCCAAATCGAGATAGGCGACGATACGATTCGACTGATTCATCCCACCCACGCTCACACCTCCGGTGACACTATCGTGGTCTTCGAGAAGGAGAAGGTCATCTCCGCAGGAGACCTTTTCTTCAACGGGGTGCCTCCTTACATTGATGTGGCAGACGGCGCCGATACGGCACTCTGGGCCGATACAATCGACCGGCTGACGAAGCAATATGCCGGCTTCAAAGTGGTGCCGGGGCATGGCCCGACGTCCGACACCGAAGGGTGGAAGCAGTTTGCGGCGTATCTGCGGGCGCTCAGGCAGGGCGTGGCGCAGGCGGTCAAGGCTGGACAGACCCGAGAACAGGCCCAGGCATCCGTCAACCTGGATCAGTTCACATCCATCAAGGACTACGGCAACTTCCTGACCAAGAAGGCGAATATAGGCTGGGTCTACGACGAGCTCAACAAGAAGTAGAACGGCTCTCGGCTGGCACACCCCGCTGAGTAATCTGAGGAACACCGGCGCGAGAGCTGAGAGCCCGCCGGCTACGCGGGTTCTGTTCGTGCCCGCCGAAAGTACGCCGCCGACTGCGGGCTGAGAAGAAAATAGCCAACCACCACCAGCAACAGACTATGCATTGCGAGCTCGGGTAGCGAGTGAAAGGCGCTCAGGACGACGTGATAAGTTATCCATGCAAGCAAAAGCCAGCGCGCCCAGTCCCTGCCTCGAAGGATGAATACCCCGCAAATGATGGCCAGAAGGCGAAGGGCGAGCACCCATATCAATTCATTCTGAAACGGGTTTGGTCCCGTGAGCTCGGTAGCGTGGTATGCGAGGCCGATTGCCCCGGCAGCTATGAAGAGCCAACCGATAACGGTGACTGGGAGCGGACGCTTATTCATGTGGTCGGTCCCCTGGAAATGGCGCTGTTCTTCTGCATTCGAGGATCAGTTGGCTTGACCTCTTGCCTGACCTTCCCCGCAAGCGAGTTCCCACCAACCACGATCCTCAGTCTCCCTACACTTCCTCGATCCTGACGACATTCGTGTTCCGCCTCTGGACAAACGGCAGCCCGGCGGTGAAGACCACGTTCTGGCCAGCCGCCACCATGTTCCTTTCGCGCAGCCAGTCCGTTACGGTAGCGATCAATCGATCAAAATCCGAGTCGAAATGCTCGAGCAGAAACGGGGTGACTCCCCAGAGCAAGGTCATGCGCCGAAGCGAATCAGCGTTGGGCGTGAGCGCCAGAATCGGACGGTTGGGGCGGAACTGGGAGACTCGGGCAGCTGTTGCGCCGCTCTGAGTCAGACAAACGATCGCGACCGCGTCGACGATCTCAGCGGCGGTGCAGGCCGCGTAGCCGACGGCGAGCTCCTTTTGAGAAGACCCGGGGAGAGCATCGCGCACGGCTCTGACCGTTTGTCCAAGCCGCCGTTCAGCAATTCGGACGATCCTCGCGATCATCTGGACGGATTCGACCGGGTACTCACCCACGGCCGTTTCTGCCGACAGCATCACGGCGTCAGTCCCGTCGAGCACGGCATTTGCGACGTCCGAAGCTTCCGCCCGAGTGGGCCTCGGGTTGTGAATCATCGAGTCGAGCATCTGAGTTGCCGTTATGACCGGCAGGCCCATGCGATTGCAGAGGCTGATAATCCGTTTTTGGATAGGAGGCACCTCTTCAGGCGGGATCTCGACGCCGAGATCGCCGCGCGCCACCATGATCCCATCCGCCTGTGCCGCGATCCCCTCGATCTGTTCGACCGCGCTTGGTCTTTCGATTTTCGCGATCAGGTGAGATTCACTGGAAAACCTGCGAGCTTCGCGCCTGGCGGCTTCCAAATCCGCCGGTGTCTGTACGAATGACAGACCGACGAAATCGACCCCACGACTCATGCCAAACGCCATGTCTTCAACGTCTCTCGGGGTAGGAACCGTTGCTTTCAGGAGGGTGTCGGGGAGATTGATTCCTTTGTTTTCCGAGAGCACTCCTCCCACAATCACGCGGCATTCGGCCCCGGCCGCACCGGCGTTTGCCACGCGGAGCTCGATTTTGCCGTCGTCGAGCAGCGCCCGATCACCCGGACGGAGCGCCTCGAACAGTCCGGGAAACGAGACCGAGGCGCGGCTTTCGTCTCCGATAACAACCTCCGGGACGAGTCGGAAGGACGCGCCCTCCTTCAGTTCGATCTTCCCGCCAGCCAGCTTGCCCACGCGGATTTTCGGACCCCGGAGATCCTGGAGAATGCCGAGCGGCTTCCCGATTTCAGTCGCCACCTGTCGGACCAGACCAATGAGGCGTTCGTGATCGGCATGCGACCCATGGGAGGAGTTCAGCCGGGCGATGTCCATCCCGGCTTGAGCCAGAGACTTGATCGCGCCGGGGCTACTCGTGGCCGGTCCCAGCGTACAGATGATTTTTGCACGCCTGTCTGCAAGACGGTTTTCGTTTGGTTCGCTCACGGGAGATAATGACTTCCATTGTACTAAACAAACAGGTTGCGAAAACCTGCGGAAAAGCGGACTGATCAAAGGAGACTTCATGAGCATCGAGCGTTGTCCGTGGCCCTCAACTGACCCGCTGATGATCGAGTATCACGACAAGGAGTGGGGCGTTCCCCTCCACGATGACCAGAAGCTTTTCGAGTTCATGGTTCTGGACGCGTTCCAGGCAGGACTGAGCTGGAAGACCATCCTTTACAAGCGGGAGAATCTGCGCCGGGCGTTCAACCAGTTCGACCCCAAAAAAGTAGCCCGGTACGACGAGGCCCGGGTCGAAGAGCTGCTCCAGGATTCGGGGATCATCCGCAATCGTCTTAAAATTCAGTCAGCTATCGCAAACGCCCGGCAACTGCTTCGAATCCAGAAAGAGATGGAGAGCTTCGATCGGTACATCTGGGGGCTGGCAGGCGGTCAGACGCTCCACAACTCGTATCGAACCGTAAGTGGAGTCCCGGCCCGGACGGCCGTCTCGGATGCCATGAGCCGCGACCTGAAGAAGCAAGGTTTCCAGTTCGTGGGCTCCACAATTTGCTACGCCTTTATGCAGGCGGCCGGGATGGTCAACGACCACCTGGTCAGTTGCTTCCGCTTCGAAGAGATCCGACGCCTCTGATGGTTGATTGGTATACCAGTGGCCGGTGAAAATTCACCGCCGATCCAGCCGAACCCACGAGACACTAGCGGAATCCCCAAAGTTTTCCTATAGTTGTGCCTGCCCGAGAAATGCGGTGCAATTGGACCTCCAATTGCACAATGGAAAACCGGAACAGGGAAACGACTTCAACATGAAGAGAATATTTCCAGGGGTCCTGTTGATGATGTTGGTGTCGGTTCCGGTGGGCGCTCAAGTTCAATTGGGCGCCCCGAACGACAGCACGACCACCAGCGGCACCCCCTGCCCCCACTCCTCCCAGCGGGCGCGCATCCGCTCGCCATCGCCAGGATCGATCTCGACATACACCGCCGTCACACGATCCGAGATTCAGCGCGCATACTGCACCGCTTCGATCACGCCCCGGTGTACACCCGACACCGGCACGACCACACGCGGGGGACGCGAGGTCCAGGCTGAAGTGGCATTCCACGCGGTGACAGTTGGCTTGCGATCACGCTGTAATGGTGCTTGACTGAAAGAAACATCCAGACGAGCGTCGAAATCAGCACGATCATGATTCAGGCCCCATGAGTGAACTTGCTAAACGCCACGACAATCAGCGACTGATCGTCGTGGGCGAGAGCACCCATCCGTTTGATCACGGCTTTGGTCTGCCAGCCAGGACTGCGCAGCCGAAATCCAGTGAACGACCATCCCTGCTTGCGACAGGGTGAACGCCAGGAACACCCCAACCGCAAACAGGGAGATCAGGGCGTGTGTATCGCCGCTGAAGGCGACGATCAGTAGCCCGGTCAGCAAGGCCAGCGCCAGCATCCCAGTCGAGAAAACCAGCCGGTCCCCCAGCATGGCAAACTGGCGCGGCGCATAACCGTCGCGGGCCAGAATCGAGGCCAGTCGTGGAAAATCCGCGAAACTTGTATTCGTGGCGACCACGAGCACCAACAGAGTCGCCGTCTGCACCGCCGCATAAAAAACGCCAGAGCCAAGAATACGGCGCGCCAGGGCGGAGAGATATCTCACCGAACGGGCCACGACCGCGAAATACTGAGTTAGGCCGTTACTGCCCACAAACAGAGTACCCATCAGAAGCGCCATGATGACCAACGTCCGCCGGGCATTATCAGTCTGGGGCGGTTTGAAGGCGGGCACGCCGTTGCTAATCGCCTCGATGCCGGTCAGCGCGGTACACCCGGACGCGAACGTATGCAGAAGCAGCAGCGTTGTTACGGTTTCGCCACCGGAAGAGGCCGTATCCTCGAACGAACCCGGTTCGCTCATCAAGGCTTTCACGACCCCAATCGCCAGCATCCCCAGGTATGACACGAGGAAAAAGTACACCGGGATCGCCATGACGGTGCCCGACTCGCGCAGGCCGCGGAGATTCGCCAGCGTGATCAGTCCCAGGAAAAATAACGAAAGCCAGACCTTATAGGGCCACAAGTCTGGGAATGAAAAGCAAACGCCCCAACGCCTGCCGTAGGTGACCGCCGCTGTCAGCACATAGTCGATCATGAGCGCTGCCCCTGCGATCAGACCAAACCACGCGCCAAGGTTTTCGCGCGCGACCGTATACGATCCGCCGCCGCCCGGATAGGCCGGGATCGTCTGGGCGTATGATAGGGCGACCACCGCCAGCAGCACACCGATCGCCAGCCCAATCCGCCACGAAAAAACCAGCCCCGCGGCCCCGGCGGCGGCCAGCCCCAGGTAGATTTCCTGGTTGGCATACGCGATCGACGACAGCGCATCGGGCGAAAAAGGGCAAGCGCCCGAACTTTGTTCAGGCGCTCTTGGTCCAGTCGATGCCCCAGCTGCTCTCGGAGATCGACGGCGTCGAGGGCCTGGAGAACGTCATCGTCATCGGTGCGTCGAACCGGGAAGACATGATCGACCCGGCGATCCTGCGGCCGGGCCGGCTCGACGTCAAGATCAAGATCGAGCGACCGGACGCCGAGGCGGCGCAGGACATCTTCTCCAAGTACCTCACCGACACCCTGCCGATCCACGACGACGACCTCGCCGAGTTCGCCGGCGAGCGCCGCTCGTGCGTCACGGCGATGATCCAGCGGGTGGTCGAGCGGATGTACGACGAGACGGAGGAGAACCGGTTCCTGGAGGTCACCTACGCCAACGGTGACAAGGAGACCCTGTACTTCAAGGACTTCAACTCCGGGGCGATGATCCAGAACATCGTGGACCGGTCGAAGAAGGCGGCGATCAAGTCGGTGCTGGAGACGGGGCAGCCCGGCCTGCGGGTGCAGCACCTGCTCGACGCGATCGTCGACGAGTTCGCCGAGAACGAAGACCTGCCCAACACCACGAACCCGGACGACTGGGCGCGGATCTCGGGCAAGAAGGGCGAGCGTATCGTCTACATCCGCACCCTGGTCACCGGCAAGAACGCGGAGTCGGGTCGGGCGATCGACACCGCGAGCAACACCGGCCAATACCTGTAGACACGGCAGTTCACCGGCGGCCCGGTCCCTTCGGAAGGGGCCGGGCCGCCGGCCGGGGGTCACCCGTCGGACAGGTCGGCCGCCGTGCCCACCTGGGCCACCCAGAACCTCCGCCGGGTCCCAGGCGCGCTTGACGCCGCGCAGCCGGGCCCGGTCGCGCGGCGCGTAGGCCGAGCGCAGGTCGGCGCGGGTCACGTGCGGTCCGGCGAGGAAGGCCGGGGTGACGGCGCCGATCCCCCACGGCGCCAGCGCGTCGTGCAGGCGGGCCTGGGCGGCCGCGGCCGGTTCACGATCGGCCGGGGTGGCAGTGCGCTCCCGGTGTAGAGCACGAACTCGCCGTCCCGCCGCCCGACGACGGCCCGGCCGTCGGCGCGGGCGAGCGCGCCGCCGATGTGGCGCAGCTCCACGAGGAACGCATCGCCGTCGGCGTACTCGGTCAGCACCGCCGCACCGGCCGGGTCGAGCGGGCCGAGCGGGGAGTTGCGGGACTCCACGACGAGCCGCCCGGCCCGGTCGTGTTGCAGCGGGCGTCCGCGGAGTACACCCGGTCGGCGTTCCGCTACCGCGACGGCGCGCTGACGCTGGCGAAGATGGCCGAGCCGCTGGCGATCCGCTGGTCCCGGCCCCTGCCCGACGGGGCCGAGCCCAGCACGGTGACCGTGTCCCGGGACGCGGCGGGGCGCTGGCATGTGTCGCTGCTGTGCGAGGTCACCGTCCAGGACGGCCCGCCGCACCGACGCCGTGGTCGGGATCGACGCGGGGATCACGTCGCTGGTCGACGCTGTCGACCGGGGAGAAGGTCACCAACCCGCGGCACGAGCGCCGCGACCGGTGCCGGCTGGCCCGGGCGCAACGCGAGCTGGCCCGCAAGGCCAAGGGCTCGGCGAACCGGGAGAAGGCCCGCCGGCGCGTCGCCCGGGTGCACGCCCGGATCACCGACCGCGCGCCGGGACCACCTGCACAAGCTCACGACTCGACTCGTCCGCGAGAACCAAGCGGTCGTGATCGAGGACCTGCAGGTCCGCAACATGCTCGGCAACCACTCGCTCGCCCGCGCCATCTCGCGACGCGGGCTGGCGGGAGCTGCGGGGCATGGTGGAGTACAAGTGCCGGTGGTACGGCCGCGACCTGGTCGTGGTCGACCGCTGGTTCCCGTCGTCCGAAGGTGTGCTCCGCGTGCGGGGCCCTCGCGACGGGATGCCGCTGAACGTGCGGGAGTGGACGTGCCGCTGCGGCGCGACGCACGACCGCGACGTCAACGCGGCCCGCAACATCAGAGCCGCCGGGCTGGCGGTGCTCGCCTGTGGAGACGGTGTCAGACCTGCGCGCGCGGAAGCGCACGCAGGCAGTCGTCAGTGAAGCAGGAACCCTCCCGGGCGACCGGGAGAATCCCCGCCGTTCACGGCGGGGAGAAGTCAAGCCGGGCCCTCCCGCAGGACGCCGCGGACCTCGTCGAGCGAGACGGTCGCGGGATCGAAGTCCGTCAGCCACCAGGTCGCGCCGGCCGCAGCGAACGCGGCGACGTCCGCGGCGACCGGCAGGCCCACGACCAGGTCGAAGGGGCCGGCCGAGCCGCCGCGCAGCTCGTCGAGCGCCGCGGCGACCGCGGCCACCTCGGCGGGGTGCTTCAGGTTGACGGGGAAGAAGCCGTCCCGGGTCGCGGCGCGGCGCAGCGGCCGGGTGTGTCCCGGGAACCCGGCCGTCCACACCGGTATCGGGCGGGCCGGGCGGAAGGTCAGCCCGTCGAGCACGTAGTGCTCGCCGCGGTGCTGCACCGGAGCGCCCGACCAGGCCGCGTCGAGCACGGTCAGGTGCTCGTCGAGGCCTACGACCAGCTGGCCGCCGAGGGGTACGTGTCCGCGCGGCAGGGCGCGGGGACCGTGGTGAACGCCGTGCCCCGGCGCGCCGGTGCCGCGCCGGCGGCGGAGGCGGGCCCGCCGCTCGTCGTCGACTTCCGGCCGGGACGCCCCGATCCCGCGCTGTTCCCCCGGGCGGCCTGGGCCCGGGCCACCCGCGCGGCGTTCGCCGGCCTGGGGGCGGCCGAGCTGGACGGCGCCGACCGGCGCGGGCTACCGGCGCTGCGCACCGCGCTCGCCGAGTACCTGGGGCGGGTCCGCGGCGTCGACGCGCACCCGGACCGGATCGTGGTCTGCTCGAGCTTCGGGCACGCCGTCGACCTGCTGGTACGGGTGCTGCCGGGGCACCGCTTCGCCGTCGAGGAGCCCGGCTACCCGGTGCCCCGCAACCGCCTGCTCCGCGACGGGCGCCGGGTCGACCCGGTCGCCGTCGACGGCGAGGGGCTGGTCGTGGACGCGCTGCGCCGCACCGCGGCGCGGGCCGTGGTGGTCACGCCGGCGCACCAGAGTCCGACCGGGGTCGCGATGAGCCCGCCGCGGCGCAACGCGCTCGTGGCGTGGGCCCGGGACGTGGACGGCTACATCGTCGAGGACGACTTCGACGCCGAGTTCCGCTACGACCGGCGCCCGGTCGGGGCGCTGCAGGGCCTCGCGCCCGAGCGCGTCGTCTACTGCGGCACCACGGCCAAGACGCTGGCCACCGGGCTGCGCCTCGGGTGGGCGGTCCTCCCGGCGGCGCTGGTCGACGACGTGGTCGCGCTGCGGGCCGACACCGACGGGGCGACGTCGACGATCCTGCAGGCGACGTTCGCGCAGCTGCTGCGGCCCGGCGACCTCGACCGGCACCTGCGCCGCAGCCGGCGGGTGTACCGGGTGCGCCGCGACGCGGTCGTCGCCGCCGTGCGCCGGTGGCTGCCGCAAGCGACGGTCGGCGGCATCGCCGCCGGGTTGAACGTGGTGCTGACCCTTCCCGACGGCACCGACGAGCAGGCGGTGGTCACGCGGGCGGCGGAGCGCGGGGTCGGGGTGTACCCGCGCGGGTGGTTCGCGGCCGACCCCGCCGCCGCCCGGCCCGGGCTCGTGCTCGGATACGGCACCGTGCCCCCGGAGCAGGCGGGGTGGGGGGTGCGGGTGCTCGGCGAGGTCGTCGCCGGCGGGTAGGGCAGGCGGGACGGCGGCCGCTGGTT
>CAVUUN010000023.1:0-120826 GCA_963744645.1 uncultured Acidobacteriota bacterium | reverse complement strand
GTGGACTGACTGCGAAGTTTCTGACCAGCCTCTTCGTCCACCTTGTCCACCCTGTCCATTCTGTCCACCTTGTCCACTTCGTTCACGTGAGGCTTCTATGAAAAAGCTGTTGTTTCTGCCGCAACTCACGCTTCTGCTCTCTTTCGCCTCCGGCGCCGATGGCTGGGTTCCACAGGAAAAGGATCTGACAGTTTTGCGGGCGCAGGAGCCAGGACCCCAGATCACGCGCTGCTCTCGCGCTACCAACTCCAAAAGGCCTGGGAACAGGACGAGACAAGGCGGGACCAGATTCGCGCGATCCGGACGGAAGCCGAGCTTCTGGCTCTTCAGAAGCAGCTTCGGGCCCGATTCCTCGAGAACATCGGTGGGTTGCCCGAAACGAAGACGCCTCTGAACGCACGGGTGGTCGGAAGCCTCTCCTTCCCGGGTTACCGGGTCGAGAAGCTCATCTTCGAGAGCCTTCCCCGGTTCTACGTTTCGGCACTTGTCTGGGTGCCTGAAGGTCCGCGGGCCCTTCCCGGCGGTGCTCGTCCCCTGCGGCCACTCGACCAACGGCAAGATCTACTACCAGTACATCTGCCAGCGGCTTGCCAAGCGGGGTTACCTGGCCATTTCCTGGGACCCGGTCGGGCAGGGGGAACGGAGCCAGTTCTGGGACAAGTCGGCCGGAAAGAGCCGCTACAACCTGGTTTGCGGCGAACACGCGATTCTCGGTAACCTCGCCTACCTCGCCGGCGCCAACCTGGTCCGGTGGGAGACCTGGGACGGGATCCGCGCCCTCGATTACCTGCTTTCACGCCCGGACGTCGATTCCGCCCGGATATCGATCACCGGCACCGAGCGGAGGCGGAGCCCAGGCGGCTTACCTGGCGGCGCTCGACGAGCGCATCTCGGTTGCCGCGCCCTCCTGCTACATCAGCAGTCTCCCGATGAGGATGGCAAACCGGATCTTCGAAGATCCCGACAGCGATCCCGAACAGGACGTTTACCGCATGGTCTGCGGACGGAATCGACCACACCGGCCTTCTGCTGATGGTCTACCCCCGGCCGGTCATCGTTGCCGCGGCCGTCCTCGATTTCTTCCCGATTGAAGGAACCCGCCAGGCGTTCTCCCAGGTCTCGGATGTTTACCGCCGGCTGGGCAAAGGCGATCGGATCGCGATGACCGAAGGCTTCCACAAGCACGGGTTCTTACCCGGAAACCTGACGGCAGTCTTCCGTTTCCTCGATCGCTTCAACAGGATGGACTCCGAGCCGGGAACTGGAAAGTCACGATCCGATCGACGAAAAGCGGCTCGTCTGCACCTCCAGCGGCCAGCTCTCTCTCGAGTACAAGGACGCCCGGGGCCTCCCCGATCTCATTGGCGAGTACTTCCAGGAACACCGCTCGGCAACCCGAACGTCTCTGCCGGACCTTTACCGACAGCCCGGCGGCCCTGACATCTCGCGCTGGACCATCACCGAATCGAAGGAGCCGAAAACCGAAACACTCGCGTGGGAGGCACGCGGGTCAACGGGGGGCGCCGGGATCACTCTCGAACGTTACCTGCTCCATCATCAGGGTCTCCAGAAGCCCCTCCTCCGCGTGAAAGGGACAGACAACCACCGGGGTGCCGTCCTCTGGCTCAACCTGCGCGGGAAGTTCCGCGTGGACGAGTGGCCGAAGGTCGAGGAGTTGCTCAAATCCGGATACGAGGTGATTTCGTTCGACCTGCGCGGGACGGGCGAGGACAAGATGCCCTTTCGAACCAGGACCGAGCCGGCTGCGGCGGGGACTGACCCGGATGCGGAGTACGCCGATGTCCTCAACAGCGTCCTTGCCAACCATGTCTATAACTCCCTGCTGATCGGACGTCCTTATTTCTTCGAGTTGATTGACGACGTCGCGATCGTATCCCGGTTCGCGCGGGACGTGTTGCATGTTCGTGATCTAACGCTGTTCGGAGAGGGAGACGCGGCTTTTCTCGCTGCCTCGGCAGCCGCCTGTCTTCCGGATTTGACTCTGTCTCCGGGACAGCCGGGAGCCACTGGTTTCAGCTGGTCACAGGTTCTCGAGAATCGCACTGAGACTTGGCCCATTCAGTACCTGCTTCCCGGAGGGGGATATGTCAGGTGAGAAGACCGGGAGGATTTCGGGGACGCAATACTTAATTCCCATGCGTCGGCGGGGTTTTGCGGAAGCACAGGAATTAAGTTTTGTGTCCCCGAAATCCCTGCCCACCCAAAAGGCGACAGGGACGAAAGGAACTAAAGCGACAAGCCTTTTTTCGGCTCTGCTGTTCTTCTTTTCCCTGTTATCTCTTCCGTCCCTTTCAGCTGCGGATCGCGCCGGGGATGACTGGCCGCACTACGGTCACGACCCCGGCGGCATGCGCTTCTCGCCCCTGACCCAGATTGACCGGGGCAATGTTGGTCGTCTCGCAGTCGCATGGACCTATCGAACCGGCGAGGTGGCGCTCGGAAACACAGACCGAGCCTTTGAGTGCACGCCGCTCGCGCTGGATGGCGTACTTTACATCTCTACGCCGTCAAGCCGGGTCATCGCTCTCGACGCCGAAACGGGCCGTGAGCGATGGGTTTTCGATCCACAGGCGGGACGAGCCAAACGTGAATTCCTGCAGCATCGGGGCGTGGCCTTTTGGCAATCGGAAGACGGCAGGGACCGGAGGATTCTCTATGGCACCCTGGAGGGCAAACTGCTCGCCCTCGATGCCGCTACCGGCAAGCCGTGCGCCGATTTCGCCCCTGGGGGAGTGGATCTGCGAAAGGGAGCGGCCGATCGCTGGCCGGACCTTCAGTACGCCGTGACCTCTCCTCCTGCCATCTACAAGGACCTCGCCATCGTGGGGGCGCTCGTCCCGGAGAACCCAGGCAAAGGGCCAAGCGGGATGGTGCGCGCTTTTGATGTACGTTCGGGGAAGCTCGTGTGGACCTTCCGGACCATTCCCGCGGCCGGCGAGCCAGGTTTCGAGACGTGGCAGGCGGGCGGTTCCGAGGATCGGACGGGTGCGAATGTCTGGTCGATCATCAGCATCGATGTCGACAACGGGTTGGTTTTCCTGCCGGTCGGGTCCGCCGCCTACGATTTCTACGGGGGTGATCGAAAAGGCAAAAATTTGTACGCCAATTCGCTGGTCGCACTCGAGGCAGCGACCGGAAAAATACGGTGGCATTTCCAGGCGGTCCATCATGACATCTGGGACTACGACCTGGCCGCGCAGCCGATTCTCGCGACCGTCCAGCGGCAGGGAGGGGCGGTTCCGGCAGTCGTCCAGCTGACCAAGACCGGACTTGTCTTCGTGCTGAACCGGCTGACGGGAGAGCCTCTCTTCCCCGTCGAGGAACGGCCGGTGCCGGCGAGCGATGTCCCGGGGGAGCAGGCATGGCCGACGCAGCCTTTCCCCTCGAAACCGGCGCCCCTTTCACGCCACTCGATGACCGAGAAGGACGTCTCCGATGTCACGCCGGAATCGGAGCGGTATTGCCGGGCGCTCTTTGCCAGGACGAAAGGACGTTCCATTTACTCTCCCATCGGGCTTGGACTGACTCTTTATCTCCCGGGCACCCTGGGAGGCGGCAACTGGTCGGGCGGTGCCGTGGATCCGCGAACCGGTCTTCTGTACGTCAACACCAATGAAGTCGGAGCTGTCGGCTATATGAAACCGCAGCCGGAGGGCTCTCCTGCGCCTTACCGGAGAGCAAGCGAGTGGGGCGAGTATGCGCGTTTTTGGGACCCGAACCGCTGGCCCTGCACGAAGCCGCCCTGGGGCCTGCTCCACGCAATCGACCTGAACACCGGCGAGACCGTCTGGAAGATCCCGCTCGGCACAGTCGACGAGCTCGACGCGAAAGGTGTCAAGCAGACGGGTGCCCCGAGTCTCGGCGGGGCGATCGTCACTGCCGGAGGACTGGTTTTTATCGCGGGAACCAATGACTCGCGATTTCGCGCCTTCGACTCGAGCGACGGGCGCCTGCTCTGGGAAACGCGTCTGGAAGCCAACGGCCACGCCACGCCGGTGACTTTCGTGAGCAAGCCGGGCGGTAAGCAGTACGTGGTGATTGCGGCAGGGGGCGGCGGCTACTTCAGCAAAAAGCTGTCCGACGTGGTCGTAGCCTATGCATTGCCTTAGCTACTCTCACGGGCGGTGTGCGAGATCGCTGTATGACTGAAGGAACAGAACCGCAAACGGAGCGTTTTCCAGCGAAGTGCGCGGATTGTAACCGTAAGCGAACTCCTGGATGGGGGCTGCAGCTTACGGTTACAATCCGCGCACTTCGCTGGAAAGCGCTACGTTTGCGGTTCTGTGATGCCCGGTTACGCAAGGTTGGTGCCCATAGACTAAGGAGCGAATAACCATGAATCGACGCAAGTTTATCAAGATCACCTCGGCAGGCGCAGCGACAGGCGTTGCGGCCCCTGTCACCGCTCGTCCACAAGCCGCCGGCCAGTCCGCGTCGGCCAGGTCGCCCCTGCCGAGCGAGCAAGGCGCCCCGGCTCCCGATCTCGGCACCCACTGGACGAATGTCTTTGAGAAGCTTTCGGCCAGGTGTCGTGAGCCCAGGCTCAGTTTCCTGAAAAGCGAGTTCAAGGATCCGAAGGCCTGGTGCGAGCAGGCGCGGAAGACCCTGCTGGCTGATTTTCACTACAGCCCAGCCGCTACGGATCCCCAGGTGCGGGTAGTGAGCCGGGCCGATCGCGGGTCCTACGTGCGGGAACACCTCGAGATCAACACGACGCCGGATATCCGGGCGACGGCCTGCCTGCTGCTTCCGAAGAACGCCAAAGGGCCTTCTCCTGCGCTGGTGGCTCTCCACGATCACGGCGGGTTCTACTTCTGGGGCAAGGAGAAGCTGGTGCGGGTGGACCCGGAACACCCGGAGCTCACCAAATACAAGGGAACCTATTACGGAGGCCGCAGTATCGCCGACGAGTTGGCCGGCCTGGGTTTCGTCGTCCTCGTCCCCGACTTGCTTCATTGGGGCGAGCGCGGTCTCTATTTGGAAGCGGATCCCCCGCGGATCCGGAAGAGAACGCTCGACGTCACAGCCCAGGACATCGTCGAGTTCAACGCGCGCTCGTGGCAGCACGAAGAGCTGATCAGCCGAACGGCGCTGACCTGCGGAGTGACGTGGTCGGGGATCAACGCCTGGGACGATATCCGAATGACCGATTACCTGCTCAAGCGACCCGAGGTGGATCCCAAACGAGTCGGCTGTCTCGGTCTCAGCCTCGGCTCGGTCCGTACCATCTATCTGGGCGCGCTTCACCCGGCCATCCGGGCCTCGGTGGCCGTCTGCTGGATGGCGGAGTACCAGGGAATGGCTCGAAATCATGTTCGGAGCGGCATCGGCTTCACTAAACTCGTCCCCGGACTTTACACCGATCTTGACTGGCCGGATATCGGTGCGCTCCATTGGCCCAATGCGCTGATGACAATCAACGGCCTCAAGGATGCGCTGTATCCGCTGCCCGCAGCCCAGCGGGCGGTCGAGAAGCTCAGGCGAGTCTATGAAAAGATGGGCGAGCCCGGGAAGTTCGAGGGCCTGTTCTTCGATGGCCCTCACGAGTTCAACCGGGAGATGCAGGATCGCGCTTTTGACTGGCTGCGGAAAGAGCTGGGCGCGTGATTGATTGCGGAATGCGGATTGCGGATTACGGATTACAGAGCAAAAGGCCGTCGACGGCTGACACTCAGAATAGCTCGGCATCCCCTTGCCTATCGCCCCTGCCTCCTATTCCGAATTCCGCAGTCCGCAATCCGCAATCGACTACGCCCTCGTCATCTCGTTGGCCACGATAAGGATGAATCCCGGGATCCAGCCCATCTTGTGCTCGTCCATCGAGATCACGCGGTTTTCAGCGGGGATCGCCCAACCCGTGTAAGCATTTCGAACTTGCCCATCCTCGGTGATGTTGCTCTTGACGAATCCCCAGGCGTGCTCGACGGCCGGCTGGTAAGAGGCGGGCAACCATCCATTCCTGATCCCTTCGTGCGCCGCGCTGGCAAACATGGCCGTCCCGGTAGTCTCGAGCGGGGTCTGAGGATCGTCGAGCAGCACCCGAAATCCGCCGGATGCGTCCTGGACCTTGGCCATCCCTGCCACGAGAGCTCTGAAATCGTCCCGAAAGCGGGGAAAAGAGGGGTGACTCTCAGGCAGGAAACGGAGCACGGCGGTGATCGCCCAGAGGAGCCATCCGGATGCCCGGGTCCAGTAAGTTTTTCCCAGGCCGTCCCGCAGTAACACGGTCTTTGCCAGGCCCTTGTCGCGGTCCAGAAACGTATCGACATAACTTCGAAGCTGGAAAATAGCCTGTTCGCGAAGAACATTCTCGAGAATACGATTGAGGGAAGCGGCGCTCATGAGCGCCCCCACCGCGAAGTAGCAGGTGTCCGGGATTGCGAACTCTCCGCTGTCGTCGTGCTCGACCATGCCCAGGCGGTTGCGGGCGACCTGATGCAGGACTATTTTGCCCACCTCGACACAAACCCGTCGCGCCCTTTCATCCTGAAACTGCACCGCGATTTCATAGCAGGGAAAGGCGAGCCCAAAGTGGCCTGCGTATGTCGTGATGTGAATTCCGCCGGCGACGACCTCCCTCGATTTGGCTCCGCTGAAACGACTGACCGTTCCCGATTTCAAGTGGCCGTCCAACCAGGCGGTGGCGAACTCTTTGACGTCCGCAATCCCCCGGCGATGCCATTGAAGCAACCCCTGAAGAAGCGTCGTACCGAACCAATCGGTGTTCAGCGCTCCAGGAGGCTCCTTAAGAGTGTTCCTGATGACCGCCCGGACTCCCTCCGGAATATCCGCGGGAAGCGCAGAGGGGGACTGAACGGTGCTGTTGCGGGAGAAAAGCGGAGACACCATCGCCGCTTTCAACGCCTCTCTTCGGGTCAAAACGTTGTTCATGAGCTCCCTTTTTAGCCCTAACCGAGCACCGACTCAAATGAAGATGATCACCAAGTCACCAAAAAGCAGGCGCCAAAAGACATTCCACTCAAAAGCAGTTTGGTGAGCCAATTGCAAAAATCAGAAAATTCGAGGTCTTAAGGCCTGAAAGGCCGGTACATCTTAGCCCAGGGCGAAGCGTTTTTTCGCGTAGCCCTGGGTGGCTAGGCGCGCCGGACGTGAAGCCCTGAAAGGGCGCAAGAACGGCGACCAGCCTCTCACGCCCTTACAGGGCTGCGACGGCCCGCCTACCTCCTGACCCAGGGCTACGCGAAAACGCTTCACCCTGGGCTAATATGTACCGGCCTTTCAGGCCTTAAGACCCGGATTTTGGCGATTGGCTCTTCTGTAAGCCAGTTGGTGCATGCCTTTCAGTGGTTTGGTGGTGATTTTCCACGATTGCACAAATCCGGGGCGATATGTTAAGCAGGGCTAATGGCGAAAAGGCCCATCTGGTCCGTGCTGATCGCGCTCCTGCTCCTGTTCGCCCTCAGTCGCGCCCGCCCAGTCGCCGGTTGAGCTCGCCCGCACTGAGATTGCCCGGGGCAACGATGCCGAGGGACGTCGCATTCTGGAGAAAGCGCTTCGCAACCAGCCGAAGGACCGGGAAGCCAATTACCTGCTCGGTTACCTTTACCTGAAAGATTCCGAGTATGAGCGCGCAATCGCCTGTCTGCTCCTCGCTTCGCAAGACAACAAGGAAACGCCTGTCCTCAAGCTATTGTCCAAGGCTTTCATCCTCTCCGGGCAGATGGTGAAGGCCGAGGAAGTGCTGGTTGATCTGACCCGGAAGACTCCAGGCGATGCCGAGGCGTGGTCCCTTCTGGGTCAGCTCTATCAGAAGATGAGCCGATTCGAAGAGGCGCTGAAACCCCTGGAGAAAGCCGCCGAGCTCAGTCCTTCCCCGGATGTCACCGGCCTGACTGCGCTCGCCTTCACCCATTTCGCTCTCGGGAACACGGAGAAGGCGGAGGAGGCGTACGAGCGGGCGATAAGCGAAAACGCCCGGCTGAGTCGCCCTTTGGCCGATCCTCATGCGTCCTACGCGATATTCCTCCTGAGGACGAACCGCGTCTCCCGTGCCGAGGCACAGGTCGCGAAAGCCGAGTCGCTCAATCCCCGGCTCCCTGTTGTGTTGGAGGCCAGGCGGGCCCTGGAGGTCAGGAAGAGGTCCGCCGACGCAGTGGCCGGGAAACCCGCGGCCATAGCTCCCATTCCAGATCTTGTGGATGTCACGCCGTCCTCGGGAATTTCGTTCCGGCTTGAGAACCACCCGACCGAGCTCAAACACCAGGTCGAGACGATGCCCGGTGGCGTGGCCGTTCTGGATTTCAACAACGACGGCCTGATGGATCTCTATTTCACGAATGGCGCCGAGAGCCCTTCGCTCCGGAAAAGCGGCGAGAAGGACTGGAATCGTCTTTATCGCAACGAGGGCAACTGGCGCTTCTCGGACGTCACTGCCCGGGCGGGAGTTTCCGGCGAGGGATTTATGATGGGGGCGGCGGCAGGCGACTATGACAACGATGGATTCACGGATCTGTTCGTGGCGGGGGTTGACCGCAACATCCTCTATCGCAACCTGGGGGATGGAACCTTCATTAACGTGACGTCCTCGGCCGGACTGGCCGGCCTGCATCCGCAGTATGGCCGGATGTGGGGCATCCACGGGGCCTGGTTGGATTTTGACAACGACGGTTGGCTTGACCTGCTCGTGGTGAACTATTGCCAATGGGATCCGAAGAAGGAGCCATTCTGCGGCGACCAGCGGCCTGGCCATCGCGCCTACTGCTATCCCGGAAAGTACGGTCCGCTCCCGGACCAGCTCTTTCGAAACAACCGGAACGGTACGTTTACCGATATCTCCGCCGAGTCGGGAATTGGCAAGCACCTGGGGAAGGGCATGGGAGCCGCCGTGGCCGACTTCGATTCCGATGGTCTGATGGACATTTTCGTCGCCAACGACACCGAGCCGAACTTCCTCTTCCGCAACCTGGGCAACGGGCAGTTTTCCGAGGAGGCGCTCGAGCGGGGAGTGGCCCTCAACCAGTTCGGTACGCCCATGTCGTCGATGGGAGTGGACTTCCGGGATTTCGACAACGACGGCCGGCCCGACCTGTTCGTTACGGCCCTGGCAAACGAAGGGTTTCTCCTTTTTCGGAACAACACCCGCTTCTTTGAAGACATCCGTGACGCGGCCGGTCTCACCATCCCGTCCCTCCCTTATGGCGGCTGGAGCAATGCGATCGCGGACCTGAATAACGACGGATGGAAGGACCTGTTTTCCGCCAATTCTCACGCCCTGGATAATGTCGAGCTGTTTCAGAACCGCACCTATCGCCAGAACAACCTGATCTTCCTGAACCAGGGCAACGGCACATTCCAGGCGGTAACCGACCGTATGCCTGGTTTCCAGCGGAAAGCAGCCCACCGCGGCTCCGCCCTCGCCGATCTGGACAACGACGGGAGGCTGGACCTGGTAGTGACGGCGCTGGGAGACCGCCCGGCCTTGTACCGGAATCAGACGTCCGGAGGACATTGGTTGCTCATTCGCCTCCTTGGGCGGCAGGCCAATCGCCAGGGGCTGGGCGCGATTGTCTCGCTAGAGACGGACGACGGCCGCATCCTTTGGAACCAGGCGACTACCTCAGTCGGATTCGCCTCCTCGAGCGATCCTCGCGTTCATTTCGGACTTGGAGCCGGCCGGCCAAAGAGTCTCACGATCATCTGGCCGGGCGGAAAGCGCCAGAAAGTGGATCATGTGGAAGTCGACACCGTACTGACGATCACCGAAAACGGCGGCGACTGAACGCGCCGCAAGAAGCTACACTAGAAAAGCCGGACCACTCATGAGACGCAAAACCCAGGGACGACGACCGAGTATCTTCACGCGCGCGAACATCCTGTTTGAGGACGAGGCCGTGCTGGTCGTCGATAAACCGGCCGGGCTGCTCACCATTGCAACCGAACGCGAGAAAGAACGGACTCTCTACGCCTTCCTCTTCGATCGGGCCAAACGCCGACGGCCCCCCGAGAAGATCTTCATCGTTCACCGGCTGGACCGCGACGCTTCCGGCCTGCTCGTGTTCGCCAAGACTCCCGAGGCCAAAGGCCTGCTGCAGGAGCAGTTCAAGAAGCGTACGGCGGGGAGAGTCTACAAGGCCGTCGTGGAAGGCCGGGTTTCCGACGATCTGCGGACAATCGAATCCTACCTGGCCGAGAACCGGGCGCATCGAAGTTATTCGACTCCCGACCGAAGACTGGGAAAGCTTTCGATCACCCATTTCCGCGTGCTTCAACGCTCCTCACGCCGCACTCTTCTGGAAGTGAAACTGGATACGGGCCGAAAGCACCAGATTCGCGTGCACCTGGCTGAGCTGGGTCATCCCATCCTGGGGGACAAGGTCTACGGGAGTGGCAGCAATCCCCTGAGCCGTCTCGGCTTGCATGCCGCTCGTCTGGTTTTTCGCCATCCCGTGACCGGGGAACGAAAGCAATTCGAGTCGAGTTGTCCATCTTCGTTTCTGTCGGTGTTTAAGCAACCGGTGTCAGGCGAACGAGGGAAGTAAGGACGGCCGCCGCACGCAAAGCTCCGAATTGCCGCTTCTCCCTCTGCCGCCGCTCTTTAGACGTATTTCGGCGTCGGCCTTTTGGAGCGCGGACGTCCCGTCCGCACTGGGTTCGCGGGCATCCTGCCCGCGCGCCGGGCATCTTGCCCGGCGTTCTCTCGCGCAGATCGCGACAGCTCGGACGATCAGAACGGCGGGCAAGATGCCCGCCGCGCGGACGGGACGTCCGCGATCCCAGTGCGGACGGGACGTCCGCGCTCCGAGGGCCGATTCCGCCCGTACTTCTTCTCCCCGCTCTTGAATTCGCCTCCCGGACCAAACTACCCTCGTGAACAGAGAAAGGGAGAAACGACATGATCGATCGAACCTGGGTATCGGCTTTCGGCGCGCTGTGCATAATGCTTTGTTTCGAGGGCGCGGTCGCAGCAGCGGGTCCCATTCAGTACCACGTCGTCAGCGCCAATGAGTGGTTATACCCGGACACGGAAATCCCTGCTTCGCCGGCCCACTCCATCGATCTGCACTCGGCGCGCGGCGCTCGTGCCGGGTTCCAGGTACTCCTGCGCGGGGTTCAGGCGGGCGACGCAATCACTTTCCGGTTCGAGGGGGAACCCTCACCGGAGGTTTATCAGCTCATTGACGTCAAGGTTCCCGAGAACTCCGGTCCTCCCTGCAGCGCGATCCCGCCCGATCAGCCGAAGCCCGATTACGTCATCCGCAAGGCCCCCTATCGGGTCTACGAGGCCCTGCGTCCCATGCGGGCCGGGGATCGTGCCCGGGCCGCGACCGAAGGCATCTACGTGTCCTTCAGAGTCGCCTCGGATGCGAAGCCGGGGGTGCGTAAGGGGCTCTTCCGGGTGCAGGCCGGCGACCAGACCGCCGAGGTCCCAGTAACCCTGACCATCCACGAGGCGCGGGTCCCCGAAAAGGGTCACCTGCGGGTCACCAACTGGTTCAGCACCGCCCATATGGCTCGGCTGCACCACGTCCAACCGTGGTCCGAGCCGCATTGGGAAATGCTCCGCCTCTACGCCAGGATGATGCGGCGGTCGCGGCAGACCGACTTCATGGCCGTCCGGCCGGAACAGAAGAAGCTGGACGCCGCCCGCTGGGAGTTCGACTTTTCCCGCACCGAGCGGATGATCAAGATGTTCCTGGACGAAGGCTTCACCCACATCGAGCTCCCGCATATCGCCGGCCACGACCGTCGCAAAGAGGCGGTCGCGAGATTCGTCGTCAATGTCGACGGCAAGCCAACCCCCGGGACGTCGCACGAGGCTTACGAATTCCTGGCCCAGTACTTGACCGCCTGGGCGAATATGCTGCGGCGCAACGGCTGGTACGATCGAGCCACGCAACACGTCGTGGATGAGCCGCCACCCGAAGCATTTCCCCGAGTACCGCATCATGGCCGGCACGGTGCGCAAGTTCCTTCCCGGCGTCCCGCTGATCGACGCGCTTGGCGAACCTGAGCTCGACGGCGCGGTCGACATCTGGGTTCCTCTCAGTGAGAGCTACGAGAAGGGGCGCGAGAGCTTCGAAGCACACCGGCGGCGCGGGGACGTCATCTGGTTCTACACCTGCTGCGCGCCGAGCGCGTTTCACCTGAACCGCTTCATCGACACCGAGCTCGTGAGGACCCGGCTGCTTCACTGGGCCAACTGGCGCTACCGTCTGGACGGGTATCTGCACTGGGGACTGAACCAGATCATCGAGGAACAGGACCCGTTCGAGAACACGTGTCCGCCTCACGGACCGTACAAGGACTTCCACCTGCCCCCCGGGGACTCGCACATTGTTTATCCGGGCGAGGACGGTCCCTGGTCCAGCGTGCGGTTCGAGGCTATGGGCGCGGGCATCGAGGACTACGAGTTGCTGCGGATCGTGGCAGAGCGGGACGAGAAGCTTGCCGATGAAATCTGCACGCAGCTCGTCCGCACCTTCACGGATTACGACTCGACGGTCAGCGGATTCGATACGGCTCATCGGAGGTTGCTGCAAGAGGCCGGCAAGGGGAAATAGGGGAGGGTGGTTTTCATGTCAAATCGGATCTCTAATCGAACATTTGTCCTGCTTGCGCTGTTTCTGATCCTCGCCTCACAGTCCAGCCCTGGGGCACCTGGCCCAGGGACCAAACTGGGCCTGTTGCCTCGCCCCGTCCAAGTCGAGGAACGCGAGGGGGTCTGGGTGTTGACTCCGGAGACCCGGGTGGTGGCGGGCCAGGGAGCAGCGGCGGAAGGCCGGAAACTCGCCCTCGTGCTCTCCGACGCCCTCGGACGCCCCGTCTCGCTTGCGGCACCGGCCGGGGGACGCTCGGGAAAGAGCGACATCACCCTTGTGCTGGAGAGCTCGCGCAGTGACCTGGGCGACGAAGGCTACGAGTTGCTCGTCTCGTCGGCCCAAGTGCGGATGACGGCACGAGCGGCGGCGGGCCTTTTCTATGCGGGGCAAACTTTCCGGCAGTTGCTTCCCCCGGCTGCCTGGCGTCGTGCGGCGCCACCGGCCAGGGAGAACTGGCAGATCCGCGCTGTTCGTATCCTGGACCGTCCGCGCTTTTCGTGGCGGGGACTGCTCGTGGATCCCGCGAGACATTTCATTCCCAAGGCTGGCTTGTTCGAGATTCTGGACGCGATGGCCATGCACAAGATGAACCGGCTCCAGCTGCACCTGACCGACGACCAGGGCTGGAGGATCGAAATTCGAGCATTTCCCCGGTTGACGGCCCGGTCCTCGTGGCGTTCGGGAACGCTCCTCGGCCATCTGGACAAGGCGCCGCACAGCTTCTCCACCGTGCCCTCACGGCGGCTTCTACTCTCAGGATGACATGCGGGAGATCGTCGCGTACGCCGCCGCCCGCCACATCGTGATCATCCCCGAGATCGAGATGCCGGGTCACGCGCGTGCCTGGCTCTCCGCCTATCCGGAATTCGCCGTCTTTCCCGAGCGGGCCGCCGACATGGAGTTGTGGCAGCGCTGGGGCGTCAGCAAAGATCTGCTGGCACCGCGGCCGGCAACGCTTGAGGCCTGCCGCCGCATCCTCGATGAAGTGTGCGAGATTTTCCCGTCGCCCTGGATCCATACCGGCGGTGACGAGTCGCCGCGCGACCAGTGGAATGAGAGCGCTGAGATCCAGGGCCTGATCAAGAGCCTGGATCTGAAGAACGCCGACGAGCTCCAGGCGTGGTTCACCGCCCAATTGAGTCGCTACCTGGCCGGGAAAGGCCGGCGGTTGGTCGGATGGGACGAGATCCTGGCAGGTGCGGATCTCGGAGGCGCCGATGGCAAAACCGTGTTGCACCCGAGCGCAATCGTCCATTCCTGGCGCGGTGAGCAGGGCGGTCTGGCAGCGGCAAAAGCGGGACACGACGCGATCATGAGCCCTTACCAGTGGACCTACCTCGATTACTACCAGGGCCCCCGGGCCGAGGAGCCGCTGGGGATCGGGGGATCGACGAGCCTGGCCAGGACATACGCCTACGACCCGGTTCCCGCAGCCCTGCCGAAAGCCGCTTCGGATCGCATTCTCGGCAGTCAGACGCAGGTCTGGAGCGAGTATCTCCCCGGATCCGAGGCGGTGGCCTACATGGCCTTTCCGCGGGCCTGCGCCATGGCTGAGGTCTTCTGGAGCCCGAGGGAAGGGAAGGACCTCTCCGACTTCCTCATCCGTCTGGAAACGCACGAGAAACGCCTGCAGGCCGCCGGGATTCAGTATCGGCCTTTGGCCCGGCGCACCAGTTGGCCCCAGGCATCCGGCCAGGTGCTGGCTGAACCTCGCGACGCGGTCATCCACGGCACCGAGATCACCCGTCGTGAAGACGGCGCCCTGGCCGGATGGAAGAACGAGGAAACGCTGATTGCCTGGCGGGTGCAGCTGCCGTCGGCCGGTCGCTATCGGCTGGCCCTGCTGGTCGATCCTTCCTCGCCGGCCGGCGGATCCGTAGAGGCGATCATTGCCGGGACGGTTCTTCCCATGAAGGAACGTCTTTCGGACCGCATCGGCCTCGGGGTGTTCGAGGTCCGGGATCCGGGCCCCCATTTGTTGTTCATCAGGGCGATCCCCGGAACCGTCAGCTTCCCGGTCGTGAAGGGGGTCGAACTGGAGCCGGAGCAGCAGCCGACCCAGCCGCGCGAGTCGGGTCAGTTACGCCAGTCCGGCCAGCCGGACCGGGAGGTCCTGTTTTTTGACGATTTCAACGGGCCGGCGCTGGATACCGCCAAGTGGATCCCCGGACTGCACCAATGGGGCAGGGATAACCGGGGCGTCGTACCCGGAGAACCTTAGCCTGCGGACGATTGAGGACGAGGGGCGAGTCGATCACGGTTCTCGACACCGAGGCGCACGGGGACCTTTACCGAGGCCCGGTCAAAGGGATCAAAGCCAAGCCGAACGGTATGCCCTTGGCCGACCCCGGTCGATACGAGCGCGTTGCGGATGGCACCCGGGTGGGCGGATTGGTTTGGACCAAGCAGAAATTCGGGCCGGGACGCTACGAGGTGAGGATGAAGAACCTCCCGCTCCCCGGCGGTTGTTCCTGCATCTGGAACTACTACGAAGGCAAGGGGGATTACACCGAGATCGATATCGAGATGCCGGCCAACGGAAAGGCGGAAGCGCCCAACTGGTCGAACTGGGCGGGGCTGAATACATACTACCCGGGACCCGAACACATCAACGAGAAGGTTCAGGACACCGGTGCGCCTCAGAACGACGGCCGATTCCACGTCTATCGCTGGGACTGGTATGACGGAACCAACGGGCAGGCGCGAGTCGAGTTCTACGTGGACGACCGGCTGCTTCACACGTCGACGAGCAAAATCCCAAAGTCGCCGGCACAGCTGTGGGTCGGCAACTGGCCCGCAGTCTGGTCAGGCGACTTCCGTTACGACACCCAACATCTTTATGTGGATTGGGTAAAGATCACGCGCCTGAAAGAATCCCGCCCGTGAGTTTGGGCTTCTGGGCGGAGCGGCCCTCTGGGACGGCAGCCGGCCTTCGAGGCGCGACGCTCCGGCGCAGTCTCGAGCGCAGCCGGCCCTCCGAGCGCAGCCGGCCTTCTCGAGCGCAGCCGGCCCTCTGGGAGCGCGGACGTCCCGTCCGCACTGGGTTCGCGGGCATCCCGCCCGCGCGCCGGGCATCTTGCCCGGCGTTCTCTTTCGGAGATCGCAACAACTCGGCAAGTCGGACAACGGCGGGCAAGATGCCCGCCCCGCGGACGCCCGTCCGCGCTCCCGAGGGCCGACGTCCCCTCCTCCCCCCCCGCCTCCTCACAGCAAAACCCACCTTCTTGGTACTATGGAAATACTCTACCTACCCGATTGCGAGGACACCCCGATGAGAATTGCATATACGCTTATGGCGTCTCTTGTGGCATCTCTCCTGCTCGCCGCGCGCCGCAGACCCGGACAAGATGTCCAAGGTTGAGATCCAGGAATGGCTGGTTCCCTGGCAAGACAGCCAACCCAGAGACCCTTATGTCGGCCCCGAGGGCCGAGTCTGGTTTGTAGGCCAACGAGCCGACTACGTCGCCTACTTTTCCCCGAAGGACGAGAAGTTCAAAAAATACGAGTTGGAGCCCGGGGCAGGACCACACACCGTCGTTGTTTCCCCGGACGGGCCCCCTGGTACGCAGGGAATCGAGCGGCTCATCTCGGAAAGATCGACCCGGCAACGGGAAAGATCGAAAAGGTCGCGATGCCGGATGCCAAGGCACGCGACCCGCACACAATGGCCTTCGACAGCCGCGGACAACTCTGGTTCACGGTTCAGGGCGGCAACTTCATTGGACGGTTTCAGCCGAGACACGAAAAAAGTCGACCTGGTCCCGCTTCCTCAGCCCGGATCCCGTCCGTATGGCATCGTCGTGGATTCGAAGGGGCATCCGTGGATTGCGGAATTTGGAACGAACAAACTGGCGACAGTCGACCCGGGCTCGCTAAAACTCACCGAGTTCGAGTTGCCTGATCCCGACGCCCGGCCTCGACGCCTGGTCGTGTCCTCCAAGGACGAGATCTGGTTCGTCGATTATGCGCTGGGAACGCTGGGCCGCTTTGATCCCCGTACTTCACAATTCAAACAATGGCCCACGCCCGGCGGGCCGGATTCGCGTCCATACGGGATGGCGATCGACAAGCAGGACAGGATCTGGTTCGTCGAAACCGGCACGACGCCGAACCGGTTCGTCGGATTCAACCCGGCCGGAAAGAGTATTTCGCCATGGCCGAGATAAAGAGCGGCGGAGGGAGCGTCAGGCACATGTACTATGACGCCCCGAACGGGGTCCGTTTGGTTTGGAACCGACACCAACACCATAGGCCGGGCTAAAGTTGAATAGAGCGCGCATTCTCGCCTCTTGCGTTGCTGCTGTCTCCCTTCGGATTAGTCGTGCTGTTGTTCGGCTACAAGGACGGGCCGCCTCCAGCGACGACCGGAGGATTCGGAGAGCCGACCTGCCACAAGTGCCATTTCGACAACCCTCTTTCTGAATCTTCGGACTCCGTGGGGATTGATGCGCCCGGGATTTCGAGGCGGGAAAGACCTACGTGATTACTGTGCGAATTGTTCGGAAGGGGATGAAAAGCGGCGGCTTTCAACTGTCCGCGCGCTTCAGCGACAGCGGCGATCAGGCCGGCGTTCTCCGTCCCCTTGGATGGACGAACCGGCCTGGCCCCCGCCGAGCCCGGTTCTTCCATTCGATACATTCAGCATACGCGCGAAGGTGCAGAAGCTGACCGGGGCTGCCGAGGGCAAGTGGCAGTTCCAGTGGGAGGCCCCCGAGCGCCGGGCGCCGGTCGTGCTCCATGTAGCCGCCAATGCCGCCAACCAGGACGATTCCGAGTTTGGCGACTCGATCCACACCCGCGAGCTCACGATCAGGCCGGCGAAGTAGATGTCGATTTCGGGGACACAAAACTTAATTCCTTTGCCGACGGTGAGATCGGCGCGAACGGGGAGGGAATTAAGTATTATGTCCCCGAAATCCGTCCCGGGGTCAGTCGCCTGGGTTTCCGAGGGCGATGAGGTTCGCGAACAAGCGATAGGCGCCCGGCACGCCGTCCGGCAATTGTCGGAAAAACGCGAGCCCGGTGTAGACGAACCAGCCGCGGCCATGAGGCGCTACCAGCAGCCCGCCCTTCAGCGGCGCTGCGCCTGTATCGCCGCTTGCCAGGATCGGGGTGAAGTGTTCGTCCCACTGGCTCGCGAAATAGACGCCACGCTCCTGTACCCACCCCTCGAAATCGGCGGCGGTGATCTTGTTCGGAGTATTGAGTACCGGGTGGTCCGGAACGAGCAGCGTCATCGCCGCATCTTCTTCCGTCACGCGGTCGTTGGAGAGACTCAGGCTGTACGGGGCGAGTTGGTTGGTTTTCAGGTCGCGGCCCGGCCGGTTGTACTGCAGGATGGCCGTACCGCCCGCCTCGACATAGGCGAAAAGCCCTCCGACCGAACCCGCGATATCCGTACGCGTGTTGAACGCACGCACGCCCAGGACGACTGCGTCGAACTCCCGGAGGCGCTCGGCGGTAAGATCCGCGCCGGAGAGTGTCGTGACCGCGTAGCCCATGTCGGCAAGGCACTCGGCGACGTCGTCGCCGGCCCCCGGCAGATAGCCGATTTTCCGGCCGCGAGTCGCAAGATCCAGGCTCGACCGCCGTCAGTCGGGCCTCCGGTTGGAGCAGAACGCGGGGGATGTGATCGTATTGGATATCCACCAGCCCATTCTCGAAACCGCACCCCGTCAACTTCTGCGATCGGCGCCAAGCCGTGCCTTGGCCGGCTGCGCGGGAGCGGTGATTTCGAACGTGAAGCGCGCCCGTTCCCCCGCAGCCGAGAGGCTGAAAGCGTGACTCTCCGGCTGCAGTTTCCAGCCGGCGGGTGCATCGATTCGCAGAGAGCCGGCTGCTTTCGCCCGGGCCGCTTCGACTTCGACGGTCACGGCACCGCTGGCGCCCGGGCGCCAACAGAACGACATCCCGCGCAAAGCGGAGTGTGACCGGCGGGATGACCTCCAACCGCCTGCGGATCTCCCCTTTTGTCGGATAGGCGATGACCTGAACCGGTTCGTCACTGATCAGCAGTGTCTGGCCCGTCGATTTCGAAGACAAACTCCACCGGAAAAAGCCGGCGGGTTCTCCGGCCGGCCGATCAGCGCCGGATTGTCCACCCGATAGGTGCCGAGCGTCCCTTCGCTCACGCAGCCAGTAGGGCTGGCTCAGCGGAGTGTCCTTCGGCAAGAGTCGCGCTGAGTCGCGGGAAACGGCAACATTGTTTTGCAGGTCCGCGTCGACCGAAAATTCATCTCCCTGGGCCCGGGTAACGCACTGCCTTCCAGCGCACCGGAATTGCGGCGCGTACGATCGCCGTGTGACGCAGTTTCAGTTCCTCTCCGGCAACGACTTCCGCCTGGGGGATCGTTGTTTCGATGAACAGGCCGAGACACGCCTGCAGAATGCGGTCAAGTTGCCTGCTCCTGGCCGCAACCACGGCGGAATCGGGGAGTGTGGCCAGCAACCGGCGCATCGCCAGCAGTGCCGGGACACTCTTCGCAGGATTCTGCGGATCGAAATTCTCCAGCGCTTCTTTGGCGAGACGCGCCATCTGGTCACCGCCGGGGACCCGGCGCCAGCTGGTGTCAATTCCGTCGAAGAAATCCTGCGTCGCCGGCTCACCTGCGATCACTCGGAACTCGGAAGGCGCCGCGCCGCGGGCTCCGACCGAGCCAAAACCTTGCGATCTGTGCATGCTGCGACTGCGTGCGGCCAATCTCACCGATCGACTCGCCGAGCAACGGATTGAATCCGCCGAGGTCGAGAACTGTTCCGGTTGCTGGAGTTCCGGGCGCGGCCCCCCGGGCGCGGGTGCCCGGATGCCCGCAGCTGCAGGACCTGAACCTGGGGCTCCGGCTGGCGGTGGACCTCCAGGGCCGCGCCCGCCCTGGGCAAGGACACGCTTGGGTTGCCACGGTTTCAGGTCGCGAAGCTGTTCGGGATACGCCTGCGGGTCCCCGGCGAGCTTGAATGCCTCGAGGCCGAGGATCGCGGCAGCGACGTGATGGCCGTGACCCCCGCCGCCTCCGCCTTGTGGCGGAGACGGGGTAAAGAGCACGTCCGGCTGATAGGTGCGGATGATCCGCACGATGTCGCCGAGCACCGCCTGGCGATCCCAGAAGCCGGAGCGTTTCGTCCGCGCTTTTCGAGAAGCCGAAATCAACGGCACGGGTGAAGAACTGTTCGCCGCCGTCGACCCGCCGGGCCGCGAGAAGCTCTTGGGTACGGATCGCGCCGAGCGCCTCGCCGAACTGCGAGCCCAGGAGGTTCTGCCCGCCATCGCCCCGCGTCAGTGAGAGATAAGCGACCCGGTAGCCACGCTCGCGGGCGAAGTACGCGATCAGGCGGGTATTCTCGTCGTCCGGATGGGCGGCGATCAAGAGCACCGTGCCCATTTCGCCGAAGCTGCGCAGTTCCTGCAGGATTGCCGAGCTCGAAGTCGGCTGTGCGGCGGCAACGCCGCCGGCCAGGAGGAGGCAGAGAAGAAGAACAGAGGATCGAGAATACTCTCTTCATAGTGGAATCCAGAAAAAGGGGCCCTTTTCGGCCTCGGAGCGCGGACGTCCCGTCCGCACTGGGTTCGCGGGCATCCTGCCCGCGCGCCGGGCATCTTGCCCGGCGTTGACAGTCCCACTTGGAAGTGGGACTTACGGCAGCCGGAGTCGTCAGTTTGCCGGTGGTCCGACTTCCAAGTCGGACAATTCGAAACGGTCGGTCAGCTGCCCGCCCAAAGCGGACGAGACGTCAGCGCTCCAAAGGGCCGAAATCGCTCCTTTTCTTTACTACTGCGGAACGGTAAACGCAGCCGAGTACTGAGTGTTCTCCCACATCAGCTTCAAGATGCCGCCGCCGTCCGGGTTGTTCTCGACGGCCATCGTGAACTGGTCGGCTGGCATCTCGAGCGCGCCTTTCTTGAGGTCGACTCGAGCGAAATCCTGCTTCTCGTCATACTGCGTTCCCCACTGGCCGATCTGCTTGTTGAAGATGAGCTTCGCGGTGCCGTCCTCGGCTGGAAGCGTGAACAGCGTATAGGCGCCTGCCGGGATGGTGACGTCCCCGAACACGATCGGCTTCTGGGTAATGAAAAGCGTCGCCTCGTCGGCGCCTGTGCGCCATGCCTTGCCGTAGGGAACCAGCGTTCCCCAGATCTTCCGCTGCTCGCCGCTACGCGGGTCCTTGGAATACGGGCGGCCGTAGACGATGGTCACGCGGTTTCCGGTCCGACGATCGCCGATAACGGCGCTGATCGTGTCGTGCGGGCTCCGGCGCCCCGGGGCGGGGCGGACTTGTTGAGTCCCAGCGGCGCCGGCGTCGGCTGTGCCGGCTGCTGTGCGAGGGCGACGTCCCCATAAGGGCAGCCATTGCGAGGAGTAGGGTCGATTTGAGCAGGTGCATAGTGACTCCTGGTGTTGAAAACCTGATTGATGTTAGGAGAAAAGAGTATAAGTCAGCCCAGCCGGGCCAGGTCCTGTAAATTACTTCTCGCAGACAGCCGGTGTCAGGAATACAGGCGAGGTGAGGCGGTTTGCGAAGGGCTACCGCCTCGCTGGATTTGCGCAGAACTTGTCCACGAGCAGCACGGAGAGCAGACAGGCGGCGCCGAAGCAGCCGAGGCGGGCAGCGCGAGTCGCCTGGGCATTAACAGGGTCAGACAGCAGCAGTGGCAGAGCAAGCGGAATCAACAGGGGCAGGATGCGCAGCAGATAACGCCGGCCGTCGAGGGCGCGGAAGGAGACCAGGAACGGAAAAACCCAGAGAAACATGACCACCAGCTCCCCCGGCATGCGCTGGCCAAGACCCAGCAGAGAGGGAGTTGTCCGTAGATCCCTGACAGGACCCGCTCTCCGGCCATCGAGAAAGAGCGCCGAGACGCCTCGATCATAAGCGACGACGACATGCCGCAGCCCGGGCCGCAGGATCCCGCCGGTCTCCAGCTGGTACCGGGTTCCGTTCTGACCGGATATCCGATTCCTTACTCTGAAAACCAGGCGCTTTCTCTCCTGACCCAGGGTGAAGTTTCGATGCCAGGGGTCGGTCGACAGCGTCACGATCCGAGCCGGCCCATTCTGTTTGAGGTCACTCGGCCGAAACCACACCTCCACGCTGAAACGTCCCGACTCGCTGATGCTGGAGGTCAAAGCTTCGGCGGCCCCCTCAGTGGAAATTAGGGACGGGCGCTTCAGTATCAGGCCGTCACGGCCGAGCAGGTCGGCCCTGGCTGGTCCCAGTGAAAGGGGCAGGCGTGAGCCCGGATCCGGCACGAATTTGTCTCCTTCCCTCGAGGTGAAGCGATAGGCAGCCAGGAGTCCCATTGGTTCTCGGTAGCGGCTCGGATCGGAGTCTTGGACTGTTCGAAAACACCGCAAGGCGTCCGACTCTCCTAAAGCCTGTCGATAGAGGCAGAGGTATCGGATCTCACCCAGCCAAGGCCTCTGTCCGTCTGCTTCATTCCCGACGACGAGCGGGAAGTTGCGGTCCCAGTCCGTGAGCCAGGAACATCCGAGCAAGGGGACGATGATGGTCAGGAAGCCTGCAATCCCCGAGAACCAGGCGATCCCGAGGTGCAACCCCCGTGAACGAGGCCGGGAGCTTCGGCGCCGCTTGGCCGTGAGAAACCGACGCCCGACAAGCACCCCGAGGAGGGCGCCGCTCAGGTGGGCGATCAGATCAAAGACCTCCGGATGACGCACTGGCAGGAACAGCTGGCCAGTCTCAATGGCGGCCGCGAGGACTGCCAGAGCGAGAACCAGACGTGGGGAGCGAGCTCCGGACCGCGCGGACAGGGCGGCGAGAATTCCCAGTCCTGTAAATACCAGGAGATGAGGCAGAAGGTCGAGCACCTGCGCCGGCGTCCGAAGCGGTCGAAGCGCGAAATCGATCCTACGGGCGACGTCAGCAGCGGAAAAATCAAAAGGCGCCCAGCTGACGCCGATTGTCGCAACGAGGGCCATCACCAGGCCGGTCCGGCTCAGCGATGGCGCCGCTCCATCTTGAGGAACGCCAGCTCTGTCCAGCTGTCTGTCGCCTTTCTCGATCAAGGGAGGATCAGTCTCCGGAAATTGATATTGCGCACACGAGTTCGATCAGTCGCGGCCGACACTTACATACACTGTAGCATTCGCCAGCGGCCGCGCGAGCGCTTCTGGCGGTGAAAAAGGACTTGGACAGCCCTGGCCAACGTTCGTTCGCCTGCAGACCTCCGCAGCAGTAGTGATTCAAAGGCAACCCTCAGTGAAATGAACCCTGGCTGGGTGTCGCGCGCCGGCCGAGTGCATGGGAGAGGCAACACGGGACAGTGATCATTGTCCGGGTGTTCACTGTTCGCCTCCACTGAGACCGACGACGCGGGGAAGGTTTGTAGTCCCGGCTTTAGCCGGCGAATCCGGTGCCGGAAGCGACTGTGCGAGCGGGGTCCGGCAAATTATCTGAAGGCGCGACGGCAGAGTACTCCCGGGCAGGATCTCGCTCGAGAAGGGACGCCGGCTAAAGCCGGGACTAGAAACCTACCCCGGCGCGTGAGCGGCCACTTTGGGTGAGGGCCCGAATAAATACCGGCGCCCTCAGGCCTCGTAGCCGAGGTTGCGCAGGAGGTCGCCGGCGATCACGGCGAACGTTTTCTGTTCGTCCGGCGCCATCTCCTCGCGCCAGACGCCGATCCGCGAACGGTCCGGCGGAGAGCCGGCCAGACGCACCCGCTCCAGACGCGACTCGCGGGTGATGACGCGGCCGTCCGGCAGGCGCTGATCCCCGATCTCGCCAAGCCGTGAGGTCGCTCTCCGGTGATAATCCTCCATCGCGGGATGGAAGGGGAGTCTCACGAACTCGCACACTCGCTGGAGCGTCCCCCGCGTCTCGAGGAGGAGATCCTCATACCGGATTTCGAGATAATGCCCGCTCCGGGCGCCATCGCTCCGGGTGGCCGTTACCTCATCAGCCCAGTGGCGAGCCAGGCCGGCCATGTCCAGGGCGGGCGCGAACCATTGCCGGCGGAGCGAGAGTGCGACGTCCCTCCCATCGCGGATGATGTGGATAAAATGCGCCTCGGGCAAGACGCTCTCAATTCCGGGCATGTAGCGGCAGTAAGCGGGAGTCTTGTCCCCCCAACGCGATTTGCCGCGTTGTTGCGCGTACAGCCGGTACACGAGTCGCGTCCCTTCCGCCAGCGAGAACGGCCGCAGTGCGTTGGCCTCGCGAGCCAGCAGTTCTGCCCGCAGTCCGAGATCCGGCCAGGTATGGAATCCGGTCACGGTGCGACAGAACTCGTCGGTATCCACTGGGCCTAGTCGTCTCCGGCCGCCTCAGGAAAGGCAGCAGGAAGTAGGTCTCCGGGGGAAGCGCGAGCTCCGGGTGTGAGTCCAGCATCAGGCGGAGCAGAGTCGTGCCTGAACGGGCGACGCCGACGATAAACGGGGCCGGCTGCCTCGCCGGCCTACGTCTGAACAAGGTCCGCCAAAGGCTCATACTCACGGCCCGTCGGTAACGTCTCCAGTAGCAACCCGGTCTCATCGGTCATGTAATCGTACCCGATCGTCTGGCACTCGTTGTTTGGATCCAGCGCCTGGTAGCGCCGACGGCGCGCCGCGCGCTCCCCGGGCTCAATCATGCGCAGGTGATAGATGATCAGGTCGGCGCTGGGGTAATCACCGTTGCTCTGGCTGTTCAGGGGGGCCCAATAGCCATGGAACGGCCGGTCATCGAACTGGTGGTCTCTGCGAGCCCTGAAGAGCCGTGGCGGCAGCTTCTGGCCCCAGATTCCATCCGCCCGGTAGCGGTCCTGCCCGTTCCACAATTCCCGGAGCGTCACGCGGTACGCCATGGTCCCTTCGCGTCCAGCCCGGGCTATCTCCGCGTCGGCTCTCTTTCGAAACCCGGTCTCCAGGCGTTCATCGGCATCAACGACCAGTATCCACTCCGCATTGTGGCGCAAAGCCGCCTCGACCAACAGCCGCCGGTTGCGCGGCTCGTCCCAGACGTGAGGCGTACGGGACGCCAGCCGAATCAGCTGGAGGACGCACGGCTGTTGACTCACGAAGTTTCCCGACCCGTCGGTCGAGCCGTCGTCCAGTGCAACGATGCCGTCCACGTGCGGCGCGACGTTGTGGAAGTAGCCGGGAAGATGCCTCATCTCGTTGTGAAACGTGAGGAGCGCCAGAATCCGTCGTCTGGGAGTTGCCTGCACGGACTCCGCTTCTCGCTGCCCGCACTGAAGCGCTCCCAGGGCATAGGCGACGCCAGCCGGCAGCAGGAAGACCGCCGCGCCCGCCACCCGGGCACGCTCGGCCCCGCAGCTCGCACTCCACGCCAGCCGGAGCGAGCCGGGAATCCTCCTGAGCGCATTGCCCGCGACCAGGCGGTTCTGGGACTTCCCGGTCAGGCGGCGGAGGCTGGCTGCCATGCGCCTCCCCCGGGCATGCTGATCGCGTAACAGGCCCGACAGGGTGGTCGGATGAAGGTGCGCCGAGCGGACCTCCGGCGTCCAGGCGACTGGGGCCTCCCCGTTGAACCGGTCGTTGAACTCCGAGTCCTCGCCCGAACGCAAATCCTCACGATAGAATCCGAACCGGTCAAACAGGCGCCGGTCGTAGCTCACGCCGTAGTGACCCACCTGATTGGCCGGGACGCCCGGCATCCTTCTCGAAAACAGACTGATGTGAGCCACCCAGGACCACAGGTTACGAGCAGAGTAATTGGTTACCGCGCTCGAAACCGCCGCGTAGCCTGCCCGGTGCTTCTTCAATCTCCCTGCTGTCCAGCCGGGTTCGGCGATGCAATCCGATGCCAGGAAGGCGATGTAGGGGGCGCGCGTCGCCAGAATCCCCGCGTTTCGGGCCGCCCCTGGAAAGAGACGGGAGGCATGGTTAATCACCGTCACCTGGATCCCCGCAGCGCGCAGGCCCTCCGCCGGCTCCCCGCCACCCGAATTCACGACCACGATCTCGGCAGGTTCATCCTGCAACAAAAGCGACCGTACCGCCGGGACGAGCGAAGCCGGCGCGCCCAGGCTCATCACGACACAGGCGAGATCAGGCCCTCCGGAGGAAACCGGGGGCGAGAGAGCAGGATTGGGCGCGGGGTCAGTCTTGGATCCCGGGTCACCCGGATCTGAAACGTCGGCCTGTTTGGACGCCTGGTTTTCGTGCGACCTTTGTCGACCCTCCCGGCGTTTAAACGGCGCGGCCAGCCAGAGATAGGCTTTGCGCAGGAGAGTAATGCCTGTGATTCGCTGGTGCGCTCTCCATGTCAAGGTGCCTCTCAGGTCGGAGAGTTCGGTCTCGAGGCGTCGCGAACTCTGGGCGAGCTGATCACGCTCGGCGGAGAGGGTCCCAATCTGGGCTTGGAGCTCGGCGATGTTTTTGCCGAGAGTCGGTCGGCCAGGGGTAACCCGGTCTGATTCTGGGGCGGCGAGGTCGGTTCGCTCTCGACCCGCCGCGCCCAAGAAGAGATCCATTTCAGATAGGAGGCGACGGCCCGCCCCTCTTGGGAAGTGAGGGACTGGTCGATGGGAAGTCGGACCCACCTACGGATGCCCTCCGCGGAGACACGGCCCGAGCCATTCGTTCCCCAAGCCGCCAGTGTCGTCGCGTACAGATCCACCATTTGGTCGACGGCCCCGGTCAGGGAACTTCCTTCGCGAACGGTCTGTGAAACAGCCGCCACATCAGCGGGGTCGTACTTGCGAAGCTCCTCGCACGCCCAGTCCACGGTGATCGGCCGGTCCAGAATCCGGATGCCAAAATTGTGCCGGCGGAGCCGCTCGAGGTTCCCCGTCGAAACCATCGGCCCGGCGCCTTCCGCCCCGCAGCAGATGACAGCCGCGCCCACGGCAAGACTCTCCAACGCGGCACGGCCCCGGGCAAAAACCAGGTCGTAGTGGCCGAGCAGCGCCTCCGGCCGGCTCGTCGGGTTGCCGTTGTACAGCCCAACAACATCGAGGGCTATCCCGGACCGTGAGCACGCCTCGCGAATCGCCTTCACGTAGTCCTGGTCAGTAGCGTGATTGTCAAAGAGGAGAGCCCTGCGCGGAGCAGTTGGAAGCGGAGCGCGCGACCTGAATCTGTCGGTGTCGACGAAGTTACGGATTATCCTGACTCTGTCCTCAGGAATACCGTGCTCATAGATGATGCGGTCTCGCACTGCGTCGCTGACCGCGACATATTGGAGGATTCGCGGATGTCGCGGAGGCGTTTCCTCCCAGGGCAGCCAGCCGTGACAGACGCAGACGGCGGGGACCCCCGGGAAGTGAGCGAGCGCGGTCATGGTCTCCAGGTGATGCTGGCCGTGAATCAGATCGGGCGCCGACCCGATCGAATTGAGATCGTCGACAACGGGTACCGTGGCAAGACGAATCTCCTGGGCGACGACACCGAGGCGAGGACTGTAGACGAGTGGTTTGTGTCCTCGCCTGCGCAACTCCGCGGCCAGGTCACACACGTAAAGCTCAGAACCGGCCCGGTTCAACAGGGCTGTGTTGGTGATCAGGACGCAAAGCGGTCGGTCGGGTACATCCACCTCGGCATTATATACGTCATCGACGGGATGGGCATGAACCAGCCAGGCGGCCGGGCGTTGTTCACCTGATTGCCCGGGTTTATCCCCTTTCCCGCCGCCCCCCTCACTGAAATCGCCAGGGCCCGAGCCCGAGGAGTCAGCCTGGCCGCCTGCAGGACGACGGGAAGCGACGTTTGTACCGTTACGTTAATAAAAGAAAGCTATTTACTAACATATTCACGCCTGTCTCGTGTATAGTGCGCTGCTAAAAGGCCCGCGACCAGGAAACAACGAGATCATGCGTCTCTGTTAATCGAGGGAACGCGGTCACATCCGGTTTCACGAGGAGTTAAATTTATGAAAGACGCAGCTAGAACAACGGGTATCTGCCTTTGTCTGTTCTTGGCTCTGCTGCCTTGGGTGGTCCCAGTGCGGGGCCAGACTACGAGCTCCATATACGGAACGGTTATCGACCCCCAGCAGGGTATCTTGCCGGGCGCAAGCGTAACGGCAACCAACACGCTCACGAACGAGAGCCGCACGGTGGTGACCAACGATATCGGCAACTACAATTTTCTCCACCTCGCCGTGGGTGTCTACCAGGTCAAGGTTGAGCTTACCGGGTTCAAGGGAGCAATTCGAGACGGCATAGAGCTTTCCCTGAACCGGAATGCGAAGGTCGATTTCAAGTTGGAGATAGGTGAAATCGCCGAAACCGTCTCGGTGCATGGCGACGCGCCGCTCGTCGAAGCGACGACCAACGAGATGAGCACGTTGGTCGATAAGCAACGAATCGTAGAGTTGCCCCTAAACGGCCGCAACACCTTGAGCCTGGTGAGCCTGATCCCAGGCGCCCAGCAGCTCAGCTCTCGAAGTGAGCAAGGCTTCAACGTGAACAGTGTGGCCTTTAACGGGGTTCGCCCCGAACTCTCGGGCTGGCTCTTGGACGGGGGTGACAACACGCAGTCGCTGAGGAATTACGGCAGTCCCGTCCCCAACCCAGACTCGATTCAGGAGTTCCGGGTCGTCAGCAACAATTACAGCGCCGAATACGGTCGTTCTGCAGGCGCCGTTGTCAACGTCCTTACCCGATCAGGAACCAATAAGCTTCACGGAAGCGTTTTCGAGTTTTTGCGCAACGACAGCTTGAACGCGGACGATTACTTCCTCGGCGCCCCAACCAAACTGAATCAACACCAGTTTGGGGGGACAGTGGGAGGCCCTGTTGTCAGGGACAAGACGTTCTTCTTCGCCTCCTACCAGGGGTTTCGTCGCACGCGAGAGACTTTCAGCAACAGCGCGCTGGTCCCAACCCAGCTGGAGCGCAACGGGGACTTCTCGCAATCGGTCTTTCAGGACAAACCTGTCAGTATTACGGACCCCCTGACGGGACAGCCTTTTACGGGCCAGACGATTCCACAGTCCCGGATCAGCCCGATCGCGACCAAATTCCTCGATATGATAGTTCCGCTTCCGAATAACCCGACTGCGGGTCCGAATGCGTATGCAGCCACGATGCCGCTTTCTGATCCGGGCAATGAATTTCTGGGCAAGATCGACCACATTTTCAACGATAGCCACAAGCTCTCGGGGTCCTATTTCTTCAACGACACGGTTGTTATGGACGGCAGGAGCCCGATTCCATGGCTATTCCGCGAGAACACGACGCGGCAGCAAAACTTGAATATCCACGAGTATTGGACGCTCCGGCCGACCCTGCTCAACCATCTCCGGCTCAGTTACAGTCGCAACGGTGGCGCGAGGGCCCTGAATGCCGAGCCCTTCGTGACCGCCGCTGATCTGGGCATCAACTACGGGAATCTGCCCTCGGGTCCGGTGGTTCCTCCCGATTTCCGGCTGGCCGGTTATTTCGCTGCCGCCTCGGCGGCAGGCGGACCCAAGACCTCCAACCACTACACCGTCGCTGAGGGAATGGACTGGATCTCCGGGCGACATAGCTTCAAATTCGGCGGTGAAGTCTGGCTGCGCCGTCTGTTCGATGTTACACAGGATGGGCGAAATGGCGGCGATTTCCGGTTTGGTGGAAGTACCAGTTCCACCGGGAACTCCGTTGCCGACCTGCTTCTGGGATACGTGAGTGACCGCCTCCGTTGGCGCGAGTCCTCGTACAAGAGCAACAACCAGTGGTCTTACTACTGGTTCATCCAGGACAATATCAGGGTCTCCAATCGTCTGTCCCTGTCCCTCGGCCTGCGGCACGAGATCGATATGTATCCAGTCCACCCGCTAGATCAAATTACGGCGTATGTGCCAGGCATGCAGTCCACCTGCGTCCCGCAGGCGCCGACAGGGATCGTGTTTCCATGCGATCCTGGAATCCCGCGCGCCGGCCTCAACAACGACTACAACAACCTCGCCCCCCGAATCGGCATAGCCTATGACTTGAATGGCGACGGAAAGACCGTGTTGCGCGGCGGTTACGGCATGACCTACGCGTTCCAGATTTTCAATGTGCTCCAGGGCGGCCAGATCAATATCCCCTGGGGTGTCCTGAACGAGCAGCGAAACCGGGGTGGAGCGAAGAAACCGGCGACGATACCGCTGGCCGACCCGTGGTCTGGCGTGCCGACTGGGAATCCGTTTCCCGTCAGCCTTGACCCTGCGAACCTGGTGTTTCCCGCCAGCGGGGCTTACACGTCGAATCCGCTGGACCTGCCGATCGGGTATATTCAGCAGTTCAACCTATCGCTCCAGCGGCAGTTTGGCGCCTCCACCGTGGCGGAAATATCCTACGTGGCGAACCGTGGAGACAAGTTAGTCAGCAGTTTCAACATCAACCAGGCGGTCCTCAGCCCCACCGGGACCGAAGACGACATCGACGCACGTCGGCCGCTCGGTTCAGAGCCATTTACGGATTTCAACGTTATCAAGAGCGCCATCAGTTCCAGTTACAATTCGTTTCAAGCGCGCCTGGAGAAGCGCTTCAGCCGCGGATACACTGTCCTTGGCTCATACACCTACGGAAAGGCAATCGACGACGCCTCCTGGCACGACAACGCGAGCAGCTGGTCCGATCCCCGCCACCCGGAACTGAACCGGGGGCGCGCGGATTATGACCAGACGCATATTATCGCCGCGTCATTCCTGTGGGACCTGCCGGCCTTCAGTCAATCCAGGCGGGCGGTGCGATCAGTCCTGAGCGGCTGGCAAGTCAGCGGAGTCGCCAGCTATTACTCCGGCAACCCCATTAGCATAACAACGGCCGAGGATAACAACTTTGATGGGGAAACGGGCAATGACCGCCCGAACTTGATAGGCTCCTGGAAGAAGCCGTCAATCACCCCTGAACAGGCCAAAGCCGGGGAAACCTGGTTCAACGTCGAGGCGTTTGCAGATAACGGAGTTGGTGAGATCGGCACGCTGGGTCGTAATCCATTCAGCGGACCGTCGTTCAAGAACCTCGATCTGGGCCTGTCCAAGAAATTCGCGATCACGGAGGCGCAGGCGTTCAGTTTCCGGCTCGAGACCTTCAATGTTTTCAATGTCGTGAATTTCAGTAGCCCTACAGCGGAGCTGTCCGATGGAAACTTCGGCAAGATCACCAATGCCGCGCCAGCTAGATTGTTCCAACTCGGAATGAAGTACGAGTTCTGAGTGAGAGTTCTGAGTGAGAGTTCTGAGTCTGAGTTCTGAGTGAAAGGGTTCAGGGTTCAGGGTTCAGGGTTTCCAACGCGGTTAACTCTGAACCCTGCAACCTGAAACTATGACCTGTGAATCTTGTCGCCCTGGAACCGGAACTCAGAACCCAAACTCAGAACTCAGAACCTAGAACCCTGAAGGTGTGAAAAAATCGAGCACGGCTCGCGAAGACCGGTTTTCGACCCCAAGGGGGTCGCGTAGCAAAGCCCAGGGTTGGCCGCGTGTTTTGCGGCCTACCCTGGGTGGCTATCGGCAAGATCCCAACCCTGAAGGGGTTGCGTATCGCGCTACATACGCAACCCCTTCAGGGTTGGAGAGATGCGGTCCTGCCACCCAGGGTAGGCCGCAAAACGCGCGGCCAACCCTGGGCTTTGCTACGCGACCCCCTTGGGGTCGAAAGACTGATCTTCCGATTTTTCACACCTTCTCAGAACGCTGAACGCTGAACCCTGAACCCTGAACCTTGGCTTGCTTATGTCAAGAAAACACCTGTTCATTTTGAACGTGCTGTTCTTCCTCCCTTTGTGTTTCGGGCAGCAGACAGAGATCCATTACCTGTCGGGCACGGATAAGGACCATACGGTAGAGTGGGACTTCTTCTGCACCGGCGGGCGCAACAGTGGGAAGTGGTCGACGATACCCGTCCCGTCGTGCTGGGAGCTGCAGGGATTCGGAACCTACAATTACGGACACGACAAGAACAAGGGGGATGAGCAAGGCAGGTATCGGCGCGAATTCTCAGCTTCCTCGACCTGGAAAGGCCGTCGTGCATTCATCGTTTTCGAAGCGGTGATGACCGACACGGAAGTGTCCATCAACGGGAAACCGGCCGGGCCCAAGCATCAGGGCAGTTTTTTCGAATTTCGCTATGAGATCACCGACCTGATTCGATTCGACCGGCCCAACCTGCTCGAAGTGACGGTTCACAAGACGTCATCGGACCCCACCATTAATGATGCGGAACGGACCAGCGATTACTGGGTCTTTGGAGGCATCTTCCGGCCGGTCTATCTGGAAATCCAACCGCCGCAGTTCATTGAACGCACCACGCTGGACGCCCGCGCCGACGGCAACCTCACGGCTGAAGTTTTTCTGAGTAACATAACAACTGCCACCCGGTTATCCGCGCAGATTCGCTCCCTGGACGGAGAACCATTGGGATCCGCGGCCACGACTTCCGTTTCTAACGGAGTCTCTCGGGTGAGAGTCGAGGCCCGGCTCGAAAATCCGGCCCTCTGGACGGCGGAAACTCCGAACCTGTACTTACTCGACCTGCGTTTGAAAAGCGACACGGCCGACTGCCACCATCTGGTGCAGCGATTTGGCTTCAGAACGATCGAGTTCCGTCCCGGAGACGGTTTCTATCTCAATGGCGGAAAGATCCGTCTCAAAGGCACGAACCGGCATTCGTTCTGGCCGGACTCCGGAAGGACGACCAGCAAGCAACTGAGCAGGTCGGATGTTCAGCTGATCAAGGAGATGAACATGAATGCCGTCCGGATGTCTCACTATCCCCCGGATAAGCATTTCCTGGATGTCTGCGACGAGGTGGGGCTCTATGTCGTAGACGAGTTCCCCGGCTGGCAGCAGAAGTACGGGACGGAAATCGGAGAGAAGCTGATTCGTGAGATGATTGTTCGGGACGTCAACCATCCCTCTATCATCATCTGGTCCAATGCAGACGAACGCGGCTGGAACACCGAACTGGATGACGATTTCCACAAGTGGGACCCGCAGAAACGGCAGGTTATCCATCCGGATGAAAGCTTCAATGGGACGGACACGAGCCACTATCCCGAGTACGGCTGCTGCCCCGGGAAGTTTTTCAACGGGTCTGAAGTGTTCTTCCCGACCGAGTTGCTCCACGGCCTTTACGATGGAGGCCTTGGCGCCAGCCTTAATGATTACTGGGATCTGATCCTCAGCAAACCTAACGGCGCCGGCGCCTTCCTTTGGGTGTTGTTCGACGAGGCGGTCAAACGCACCGACAAGAATGGAACGCTGGATACGGACGGAAACCACGGACCCGACGGGATCCTGGGGCCGTATCGCGAGAAAGAGGCGAGTTTCTTCACCATCAAGGAGATTTGGTCTCCGGTCTATGTCGCGATGCGGGAACTGCCGCCCGGCTTTGACGGTACAATTCCAATCGAGAACCGCTACGACTTCACCAGTCTGGGTAAGTGCCGGTTTGAGTGGAAGCTGGCAGACTTTCGTGGCCCCTTCGAAGCGGAGACCGGATTCCGGGTCGTGAACAGCGGCAGCCTGGCGGCGCCGGATCTACAACCCTGGACGAAAGGCGCAGTCAAAGTCCCACTTCCGTCCGGTTGGAGGGACCACGATATGCTGGCGCTGACCGCCTGGGATTGGAATGCCCGGGAGTTGTTCACCTGGACTTGGCCGCTTCGGCCTCCGGAAGCGTCGCTGCGTCGCTTCCTGAAGACCGGGTTGGGTGTCGTCGAGGCGCGGGAATCGGCGGACGAAGTCACACTGCAGGCCTCCTCTGTTCAAGCCCGATTCGATAAGAAGAGCGGTTTGCTGAAAGGTGTCTCCGTTGCCGGGAAGCCCCTTTCTTTGGCCAACGGCCCCGCGCCGGTTGTAGGCTCGGCGCAGCCTGCCGGATCGAAGCTCCACAAGGCGGGCGACGTCTGGACCCTGGAAACCGGTTTCACTGGCGGCGCGATGCGATCGGCTCGCTGGACGATGTACCCGAGCGGATGGCTCAAGCTCGAGTACAGCTACGAAGCCTCCGGTCCTCAAGACTGGCTGGGCGTCAGTTTTGACTACCCGGAACCGAACGTCAAAGCCATGAGATGGCTCGGCAGAGGCCCGTACCGGGTTTGGAAGAACCGGCTCAAGGGGGGAACGCTCAACGTCTGGCGCAAGAATTACAACGCAACTCGAACCGGGGCCAGTTGGGATTATCCGGAATTCAAAGGAGTCCATTCCGATTTCTATTGGGCAGTCATCGAGACCACCGAGACGCCCTTCCTGGTAGCCACCGACCGGCCGAACCGCTTTTTCAGGGTGTTGACGCCGGATTACGGAGAAGAGCCGCTCTTCACCGCGGTGACCTTCCCGACGGGCAGCTTCTCGTTTCTGGACGGCATTGCGCCTGTCGGTAACAAATTCCACGGGACGCACCAGCTGGGACCTGAAGCACAGCCCAATCAGGCGAAAGGTGTCTACGAGGGAACCCTGTATTTCTACTTCGGGGTCGATGGTGTGCGCTGAGGTTGCGTCACCTGACTCGGAAACTTGCCCGCGTTTTCTGGGAATCCCCGGCGGCCTGAACGACTATTTCCGCCTCGTACAGACCGGGCTGAATGCTGTCCAACGGCAGGGTCATGGAGCACCGACTCACGCCAGCGTTGTCGGGAGGCGGTATGATTTGGTCGCCGGAGCTTGCAACCGGCTTCCCATCCCTCGATATCGTTAACCGGTAACTGTCTGTGGATTGGGCGGTTGGCGGACGGTGAACCGTAAAGAAGAAAGGCAGAACCTTCCCTGGACCGCCGGCGAATTCCCCGCTGACCTCGGGCATGACCACCTGTTCCCCGATCTGGAGCGGGTCTTGAATCAGGTCATCAGCGTTTCCGGCGGTATCGACGGCATGCACAAGAACCAGGCTGCTCGTTGCGAATGCCTGTAACGGTGGGACGTCAAAACCCGTCCTCCTGGCCGCAAGTTTACCCGAGACGGGGTCCCGCACTGCGGCCTCCAAAGAAAAGTGGCCGGGAGGCAGTTCGGCATTTTCGTGGTAATAGAAGCTCGCATTCTGCAGGTCCTTGCGTGCTTCAACCGGAAACTCCCGACTCACTTTCTGCACGACCTGCCCAGTCTGGTCCTTAAGAACCATGAGCAATTGAATTCCGTTGTGTGGCCCCTTTGATGAATCGGCTCTTAGTGTCAATCCAGCCAGCGGAACCTCAACCGCCAGCACGACTGCGAAATTGGTCCCGGCTGCGGGGAAGATGAGCGCACCCGTATGGAAGACCAAATCGCTCGGCAGTGTGGACCGCGCGAATGAGTTGAGCATCGGGATTTCAAAGCTGCGAACAGCTGCAAGCCCGGCGGGGACGGCGTAATATCCGCTTCTGGCGCGAACCTGAACGCCCGGACGCCTGATCTTTACCTGAATCTTGCGAAAGGCGCCGTCATATTTGGGGTTGCTCGAGGCGTAGCTCAACTCGTAGTGCGCGCCCAGATCGTCGGAGACGGCCCGAAGTCCGCCAGCAACGTCATTTGTGTTAGTCACAGCAAGACCGCCGGTCGATTCGGAGAGTCCTGCCAGAGTACTCGAGGTTGGTGTTCGAATGGTATTCTCGGCGGTCTCTCCCATCATCACCTCTTCACGGCGCACGGACTTGTCCGACATGGTTTCGACCCGGCGTTGCCCGATCGAATTGGTTTCCGAGATGGCCCGAAGACCCGACCCGACATCCTCAAGCTGACCCGGGCTGCCCAGCCCGGCAGGATCGATGCAATAGATGCTGACATTTGCCCGGTTGGCGGCGCTGATTAAGTCACGGTGTTTGTCGAGCGCCTGCACCGGCAGTTGGAGCTTCTCGGCAAAGAACACGACCGCCTTCCGGCCCTGCAACGCGTGGGTCGAATCGACGATTGCCAGGAGCGAGTCCAAAGTGGAGAAGCTTTGAGCAGTGTTTTCGACCATAGCCGTCTGGCGCAGTATGTCGGTCAGCACCTGGTTCAACTTCGCGTCGCTGTATAACCCGCCTTTGTTTGTTTGCGGCGCCTGCATGGCGTCATCGAATGACTGACGCTCGCGCCGAATGGACTCACGAACCTTGTTATTCAAGTCCTCGAACTGTTCGGGCGCGCTTGCGGCAATAGCCTCGATTGCTTGTGTCAGCCGGCTGGAGTCTGTTGTAAAGGACGTCAGAACACGCAGCTTGCGGTCGATCGACATAACACTGACAAGGTGATTCTGGGGACGTCGTTTCAGGTAATCGATGGCGGCGTCGCGGGCAAGTTTTCGCCCCGAAGGGGAAAGCCGATCGAAGACGAGGATGACCACTGCCGAAGGAAGGTCCGATAACTGAGCTGATTCTGAAACGCCGGTGATAGGAGCTGGCCGTGACGCGTCCGGCGCCGGGAAGGGTTTTAACTCGCGCAAGGACTGAAGCTTTTGCCTCATTCCATCTTCGAAAACCTCGAACTCCTCGATTGGAATGCCAGGGACTCTCTTTCCGTTCTTATCGGTGACGACGACGTCAAGGAGAACCGAGCTCACTTCGACTTGCACCGACTCCTCTGCTGTTCGAGGAGGATCACTGGGTGTCTGCGCGGGAAGGGCTCCCAGGACAGCCGAGCTTGAAATTACGAGGCTACCCTGCAGCAGCAGGGAAAGAAGTTGTTTACGCATCTTTCCTCCGGGAGGCGACACGAGTTGGAACAGTTGCGTATTCTAAGCTGGGGCGCCGGAATTCGGCACTACAAATTGGAGCTGTCGCCAGGATCGGGAATCGGCGGAGAGGCCACAGGGGTCAGTGACCATTGCCCCGTGTTCATTGACCATTGCCCCGTGTTCATTGCTCGCCTCCACTGAGACCGACGGGGCGGGGAAGGTTTGTAGTCCCGGCTTTAGCCGGCGGATCCGGTGCCGGGAGCGATTGTGCGAGCGGGGTCCGGCAAGTTATCTGAAGGCGCGACGGGAGAGTACTCCCGGGCAGGATCTCGCTCGAGAAGGGACGCCGGCTAAAGCCGGGACTAGAAACCTACCTCGGCGCGTGAGCGGCCAACTTTGGGTGAGGGCCCGAATAATATCCGGCGCCCTCAGGCCTCGTAGCCGAGATTTGCGCAGGAGGTCGAAGGGGGGTCACCTACCCGCGGTTTTCGACCCTCCGATGTCATTTCGGACTTGCTCGGCCTGCCACAGATGGCGGCGCTCGTGAGCGGCGAGAATCCTGAAACAGGAATAGAGGTTGTAGCGGATCCTTGGATTGAAGGGGGAGGCGATTTTCAGGCGGCTCAGGTTCAATCCATCGGCCGCCTCGAGTTCCTCCAGGAGGTTGCCCTGGAGCTGATTGAAGCGTTCGAGGATGGAAAGCCTATCCGCCGTGGCGGAGGGCGAGAAGCCCGGCAGTGTTTTCGACTTGAGTCTCCTTACCGGCGGTTCCATGATCCGGCAGAGCAGCCAGCCGGTGATGTCGAGCCGGGGAACGCGGGGCATGCGTTTGGCGGAACGATCTCTGTTGCCCCGCTCAATTGCTTCTCGAATGAGTGGCAAGTAGGCTTGATTGGTCAGGTTGAGGTGGGAGATGCACTCCGCGACTGACCAGCGGCCGGGCGCAGGCTTTCTATTCCATTCACCCTCACTGACGCTGTCGACCAGGCGCTGGGCGTCTTTCTGCGCATCGTGGAATTCCCGCGTGACGGCGGCGAGGGCTGGAGAAAGGCTCATTAGCCCATTAAATCACAGCGATCGGGGGGACGAGACTCTGGAGCCGGCGAGAGGAATCGAACCTCCAACCTACGCATTACGAATGCGCCGCTCTACCGTTGAGCTACGCCGGCTTGCAGAAGAAGAAACCGTATTATAACTATCCCCGTCCCGGTTTTACAACTGCGGGTGAATGGCCGAGCTTGCGGCCACAGGCCGGAGGCGCGGAAGCCCGGCGGGGCCGTGGCCAGTTGCCCGGTGCCGAGGCAGAGCCCAGAGCCACGAGAGCCGGTTGGCGATATTCCGGGCGGGGCGTGCAAGCGGGCATTGCGGCAAGGGGCCGGAATCACCTGAAAATCGGCCCGAATTCTGGCATCGAACCTGCTCCTCCATGGTGTCAGAATCCTGATCCAGAGGGAGAAAAGCTATGTACCGCAGCCGAATCGGTTTCGTCTTGGGTTTGCTTCTCGTTACTTCCGCCTGGGCCGGCGTCGTACCGGGCAAGTGGGAAAAGGTGCAGGCCGAAAAGCCGGGCACCGAGATGATCATCACCATGAGCTCCGGGGACGTGATCCGGGGCGAATACCAGGAAGTCGGCGACGAGGAACTGCTCATGACCGTCGAGGGGGAATCACGCGCAGTTCCGAAATCCGGGATCGCGAAGATCACGACGGCCGAAAGGCGGACCGGGCCTTTGTGGAATGGTCCAGTGATCGGCGCTGCGGTCGGGGGCGGACTGGCGGGCATCGTCGCGGCTGGCTTGCACGAGAGTGAGGGTGCGGCCGCCGCGATTGGTCTCTGCGCGCTCATCGGCGCCGGAATCGGGCTTGGAGCGGATGCCGCCTACCAGACGCGAATCACGCTGTACCAGGCGCCCGGGAGTGAAGTAATCGGACACCTCCAGGAGACGACGCCGGGCAGGATGCCCGGCGGGCGGACGGGACGTCCGCGAACCCAGTGCGGACAAGATGTCCGCGCTCCAGAGGGCCGGCGGTGATCCGAGAAGGCAAACGTTCGGACGTGCGCTGCTACCAGAGGACGGGACTGGTCCGGAGTAGTTTCGGGGACACAAAACTTAATTCCTTTGCGGGCGGTGAGATTGCGACCGACGGCGTGGGAATTAAGTATTATGTCCCCGAAACTACTTGGAGGCATCCAATGGCACTCGATCGTCGGTCCTTTTTGAAAGTCGCCGGCGCCGCCGGCGCGGCCCTGTCCAGTTCACCCGGCACGCACGCCGCGGCCACAGTCCAGGTGGGCCAATCGCCGGGCGCGAGCGTTCGCGTCAGTGGTGACGCCATTCACGTCGAAACGGCTACCCTGAAGGCGACATTCCGCAAAGGGTTCCTGATTTCACTCGAGAGCCGGTCGGATGGAGCTCAGTACATCCAGCCGTTCGATCCGTCTTCCCGAGCGGCGCTGGAGCTCATTTTTATCCCTCACGAGTCGGCACGCATAGACGAGAGCAAGTTCGGCAGCATCGTCGCCCGCCAGATCTCGCCTACCCGCGCGGAGTTTGTCATCCAAAGCTGGGACGGTGATGGGGTGATTGCCATTTCGGCTGATCCGGTTTCCGGAGATCTCCTTGTCGAACCGTCCGCTTATTCCTCCCGTCCGGGTGTCCGGGCGTGCCGCTGGAATATCCGCGGTGTGACCCCGCAACTGCAGCTAATCGCGCCCTTCTTCCAGGGGATCCGGCTCCCGTTGTCTGATTCCTTGATCCATAACTCTCACTGGCCGTGGCCCTCGTCCTGGGAGGCGGCTTTCGCCATCCTGGCTGGTCCCGCGGGAGGCTTCTGGGTTCGCACCGAGGACACGCGGTATCGCTACAAGGCTCTCCATGTGGGATCCGAGCAGGAACCACTCTCGCTCGGGTTCGACACCGAAGCTTACGGGCCCGTCGACGGCAATCTGAGTGCCGGCGGCCTCGCCTGGCGTATCAACTGTTTTTCCGGCGATTGGAAGGTTCCGGCGGCGAGCTACCGTGACTGGTTGTGGCGGGCATACGGGCTCGAAGAGCGACAGCGGAGCCGTGCTGCCTGGATGCGCGACGTTTCGCTGGCCGTTTCCTGGTGCCCGACCCAACCCGATGTCCTGGATGCTCTCGCAGGAGTCGTGTCACCGGGCCGGATCCTCCTCCACCTGCCCAACTGGAGAACCGATCCGTACGACGAGAACTACCCGAACTATGTGGCCAGCGACGCCGGACGCGCGTTCGTCGAAAAAGCGCGACAGATGGGCTTCCGGGTCATGCCCCATTTCAATGCCGTGGACATGGACCCGAGCCACCCGGCCTACAACTTCCTCCGAGACTTCCAGTACCGCGACATCGAAACCAAGCGGATTCAGGGGTGGAGCTGGTACGAACGACGGGTCATCGGAGTGCCGGAATCGAACAACAACCGGATGGGGCACCGCGACAAGAAGCTCATGGTGAAGGTCCACCCGGGACTCAGCATGTGGCGGTCGATACTCGGTGACAACATCGGGAAGGCCGCGGCCCAGCTGGCCCTCGATACCGTTTTCATCGATGTCACACTCACCTCCTTCAACCTGCATAATTCCCTGGTCGAAGGCATGACTTCCACTGAAGGCATGCACAAGCTCATTGATCACGTTGCCGGACTCGGACCCGGACTCGTTGTGGGAGGTGAGGGGCTAAACGAAATCACCATGCAGGGACAGTCTTTTGCCCAGGCGCACCTGTTCAGGAGCTGGCAGACCAATACGGAGGGACTGGAACGGGCGGGCGGCTGCCCGCTCAACGAGTTCCTCTTCGGGCGGCTGTGCCGCACGATCGGATACTCCGCCCTTTCCGGACGAGACGAAGCCGAGGAGCTGCGGATGCGGATTCACGAGGAGCATCAGGCGATCCCGACGATCACCATCCGCTCGGCGGCCGAGATTCTACAGCCAAACCGCGCGGTCAAGCGGGTGCTCGATCGGGCCCGGGAGGCGGCCGGCAAGTAACGCAATTGCGGATTGCGGATTGCGGATTGAGGATTGCGGAATAGAAAGACAGCAGGTCCTCTGGCAATTGCGTATTGCGGAATAAGCCGATTGCGGGGTGCGTGAGTAAGAGCGACTGCCGGTTGCCAGCAGAAGTGGCTGGTGTCTTTCTATTCCGCAATCCGCAATCCGCATTCCGCGATCCGCTTACAGCTTATAGCCGAAGCGGCGGAGGAGATCTTTGCGTGCCGCCGTCTCCTGGGGGCCCTCGACGCCTGCCGGGGAACTGCCGTCGATCACGCCCAGCACCCCGCGACCCTGTTCAGATTCGGCCAGAATCACTTCGACCGGATTCGCCGTCGCGCAAAAAATCGAGCACACTTCCTGGCACAGCTTGATCGCGTTCAGAACGTTGATCGGGTAGGCTTCCCGGAGAACAATGACGAAAGCATGGCCGGCCCCGAGGGCTTGAGCGTTGCGGACCGCTGCCGCCTGCAGCGCGTCGTCGTTGCCCGAAACCCGCGTCAGGCAGGGACCCGAAGCCTCGTTGAACGCGACGCCGAATTTGATTTGCGGCGAACTGCCCACCATGATCTCGTACAGATCCTCGACGGTCTTGATGAAATGGGTCTGGCCCAGAATCAGATTGCAGTTTTCAGGGATCTCCATCCGCGCGGTTCTCAGCTCCATGGGTCCTCCTCGAGCAGACTTTCAGAGGGGAGTTTCGGGGACACAAAACTTAATTCCTTTGCTCACGCGCGATTGACGTTCACGGGACGGGAATTAAGTATTATGTCCCCGAAACTCACGCGCGATTAACGTTCACGGGAGGGGAATTAAGTATTATGTCCCCGAAACTCCTCCTCGGTTAGAAGAACAAACTACGACAGTTGGAGGGGGGCGTCAAACCTTCTGATCAGGCGTCGGCCGGCTGGCGACGGCTGGCTTCCTGGGCTTTGGCACCCATTTCCTCGGCCTCAGGGATCATTCCTTTGGCGTGGTAGAACATCGAAAGGCTGGTATAGGCAAGCGGAGAATCGGGCTCGATTTCCCGGTAACGTTGACCCCAATGGAGCGCCTGGTCGTAGTCGCCCTTGTGGAAATGGCACATGGCGAGCGCGTGAACGGCATCCCCGTAGCTCGAATCCTTTTCGAGCGCCTTGTGGAACTCCGCGATCGCATCATCGAGGCGATCCTCGGAAAAATGATTCATTCCATTTTCATAGTGCTCTTCGGGGGTCATCGAGCCTCCTGACCGGCTGACGGGGCTGACCGGATGACCGCTGACCGGCTGACAACAACTAGACCGGGTTGCCGTTTAAATCGAAGACGAGGGATTCCCCAAAAGGTTTCAACTGGGGCAGGAGCTGAGACTGGTCGCCGACTGCAACGAGCACGCGGGATTCGGTGTCGAGCAACGAGGAGGCGATTTCGCGGATCTTCTCCGGAGTGACTGCCCGAATGCGCGGCACCAGTTCCCGATAGTAGTCCTCGGGCAGCCGGTTAAGCCGGCGCCTGAGCTCCATGCTGCCGACCCCGGCCGGTGTCTCGAGTTGCCGGATGAAAGCGCCGATGATCTCCGACTGGCTGCGCGACAACTCGTCCGCCGCCGGGAGTTCGCGCCGCATCCGGGTGAGTTCCGCCAGGGTGTCGCGGACGGCCTCCCCGGTCGCGTTGCTCCTGACGTTCGCCGAGATGAGCAGAAGCCCGTCGGTATGGAAGGCTTTCAGCCGGCTGTAGACGCCGTACGTCAGTCCCTTCTCCTCGCGCAGCTTCAGAAAGAGCCGTGCGCTCGCGCCTCCGCCCAGGACCTGGTTGCACACCTTCAAAGGCACGTAGTCCGGGTGGTTGTTGGGGAGTGTGCGCAGGGCAAGCAGGATTCTCGACTGGACGGAGCCCGGGCGGTCGACAAGGAGGGTTCCGGGGGAGGGAAGCGGCGGAACGGACCCGAGCTCCAGCTGCGGAAAGGGCAGTTTTCTCCAGGCGCCGAAATAGTTGCGGGCGAGGGACTCGGCCCGTTCGAGTGAGACTGGCCCGGCAAAAAGCAGCAGGGCGCCGTCCGGCGTAAAGAGCGACTCGGACGTTTCCCGGATTGCGGCGCCGTCCGCGGATTCGATATCCGCCATACCGACAATCGTCTTCCGATACGGATGTCCCTCGTAGACCGAGCGCAAGAGCCGCTCCTCGGCCAGATACTCGGGCTGAGACCGCTGGCCGATCAGGTAGCTTCGCCATCGTGCCCGAACTTTTTCAAGCTCCTCCTCGGGAAAGACCGGTTCGAGAACCATTTCGGAAAGGAGGCTGAGCGCCTTATCCAGGTGTGGTTCGATCACGCTCATGGACAGGATGCTTCCTTCGCTCGAAGCGTCAGCCGAATACTGAATGGCCCAGTAGTCCAGTTCCTCGGCGAGTTTGCGTGAGCTGGAAGATCGAGTTCCTTCCCTCAGCATCTCGAGCGCGAGCTGCACCAGCGCCGAGTTCCAATCGGGGTTATGGACTTTACCCGCCTGCAGTCCGAGCTGGACGGATACGACGGGAAAGCGGAAATCAGGAACCACGAGGACCGTCAAGCCATTCTCGATTTTCGATTCCTCGATCTCGCCGTAACGAACATCGGTCAGGGTGGATGCGGCCGGGCCCGGGTTTTTCATTGAGGCCTCCTGGCTGGTTCCACCATGATCAGAGTCTCGTTTTCGTCCCGAAATGCACGGTCGGCAGCCTCCTGGAGATCGTCGCCGGTAAGGCGCAGGAAGCGGGCGAGCTCGGTGTTGATGGCATTCGCATCGTCCAGATAGATCGCGTAACGAGCCAGCGACTCCCCGATGTATGAGACTCTCGTCAAGCGTGACAGGAACGCATGGCTGACGTTGTTCTTGGTCTTCTGGATCTCGTGATCGTCCAGAGGAGCCTTGCAGACGCGTTGGAGGTCTTCACGCACTGCAGCGAGAACTGAGGCGGTTGTCACTGAGCTTTGGAGCTGACACCAGACCGTGAAAAGCTGCGGGCCTTTGTACTGATTCGGTCCCGCATAGACATTTGTGGCCCAGTTGTTGTCGAAGATCAGGCGGCGGTACAGCCGCGACGAGTCCCCGTGGGCGAGGGCCAGCGACAGGAGCGAAAGAGCGTAATAGTCATCAGAGCCGAGCGGGGGGACATGGTACCCAAGCATGACCACGGGCAGTGTGGCCAAGGGATCCTGGATCTCTTCCTGCCTGGGGGCGGTCTGCGCCGGTTCGCCGAGGTCCGGCTGGAACCTGCTCGTGCGATTGGGCAGCTCCCCGAAGTACCGGGTTACTTTTTGCAGGGCCTCCTCTTCCTGGATATCGCCCGCCAGCACCAGCACAGTCCGGCCGGGCCCATAGTGCGCATCGTGGAAGGACACGCCATCGTCGAGCGTCAACCGCTCGAGGTCCTCCAGAGAACCGATGACCGAGTGCGCGTATGCCCAGTTGGAGTAGGCGAGCTCGTCAAAGCGAAGATGTGCCCGGCCATAGGGCCGATTGTCGTAACTCTGCTTTCGTTCCTCAATCACCGTCTGTCGCTGATTCTCGAAGTTCTCGCGGGTCAGGTTCAGCGAACGCATACGATCGGCCTCAAGCCAGAGGGCCAGGTCCAGGTAATTCGAGGGGACCGTACTGTAGTAATTGGTGCGGTCCTTGTTCGTCGAGGCATTCCAGGTCCCACCCGCCGTATCCAGCAGTTTCCCGTGCTCGTTCTTCTTGACGTTCTCCGAACCCTCGAACATCAGGTGTTCAAACAAGTGGGCAAGTCCGGACAGGCCGGGGCTCTCGTAGCTCGAACCGACCCGGTAATGGAGCGTCACGTGGACAAGAGGAACGCGGTTGTCGCGATAGAGGATGACCTGCAGGCCATTGGACAGCAGATGCTCCTGGAACCTGATCTCGGGAGATGAGACTTCCACTCACTTCACCTTGGCGAGGTCGAATTCGAAGAACATCAGAGGCTCATCCTTCGTGATGTTGAAGACCTGGGGAAGGTAGATCCGCGTTCCGCCGAGGTCACCGGTGTCGGGAAGCGGAAAAAAGACTACCCCAAAGTCGGAGTCGTGAGGAGCGACCAGCTTCTCCCCGAAGGATTTATGCTCGAAGTCCTCGACCATCTTCCTGTCGCCGATCTGGCGAAGCAGCACGTCCGGCCTGGTTGATGATCCCGATACCTCGCGCCGACCACTGATTCTCAGGAGAACCTGGTCAAACGGGATCGAGCGGATGCGGGCGCCGGCGGAGTCTATCAGGAAGACCTCGCTTTCATGCACGCGAACGGCAAAATCGTTATTGTTTTCGATCACGACAACCACCGGTATGATCTTCTTCTCGAGGAGTTTCTTGGTGTCGAACAGCTCCATGACCCCTTCGTCAGTCAGTCGGGGCGAGGCAGCGACGATGATGTTTTGAAAATCCTGGAACGCCGCGTATTCCTTTGCCGGCTTCGGCTTGAACTCCTTGATCTTGTAGGCGTAAAGCAGTGAGGAGGGCAGAAGGAGTATGGCGGCGAGGGCTGTCAGGCTCCTGAGATGCTTCCGTGGTCGTGATGCAAAGTTGCGGTTCGGCTCGAGTCCTTCCATGTCCAGTAATGATATCGGAAGAAGACAAGCGGGCGCAAAGAGATTAGCGAGCGAAGGGTGGCTGGAGTGGAGACAGAACCGCAAACGGAGCGTCTTTTGCGAAGTGCGCGGATTGTTACCGCATGCGGCCAAGCCAGGGGTGGAGGGGCGTCGCTTCCTGGTAGAATCCGCGCACTTCGCTGGAAAGCGCTCCGTTTGCGGTTCTGTTGATTTTGCCGACCCGAGGAGGCCGCCAAAGCGCGCGGAAGGGGACTTTTTCCCTGCGCGGCCTACCGACGCGGCCCGATGTTGGGCCAACGTTCAATGACGATTTTGCCGAGCTTCTGCCCTCGGAACAGCTTGGCTGCCATACGGCGGGACAGTTTGCGTGCGTCCCGGATGCCGACTGTGCTGGCAGTCAGGCTCAGGAACCTCACCTTCCCGTTCACTTCTGCTGCGACCAGAAAACGCTTAGACATAACTTTTACAAAGGCACGTGTCATGCCAGAAACCGAACGACCTTGCGAAAAACTTGTTCCTCGAGAATATCACGGTTTTTCCGGGTGACCGTGATCACCTCGACGTCGGCGCGGTCCTTGACTCGCTTGTTGAACCCGGTGCCGCGAGCCGCGACCGTAGCGATGACAGGCTGCGGCGAGTCGAGCGCCCTGGTGACACTCTCTTTGAAAGGGTCCGAGATCAATTCCATGCGGGCTATTTCGTCGATGAAGACGATTTCGGCGTTCTTGCGACTGATGTCCAAGTGAGGCAGAACCAGCTTTTCCAGGATCTCGGGCCGGATACCGTACTTGCCCAGCCGGTGGCCAGGCTCGGTATGGTAATCCTGGTGGGCGAAAATGGCCGAGCTGCCATTGAGGGTCACCGCCCGGAAGCCGACCCGAGTGCCCTCCTCACGCACCTCCTCGGTGTAAAAACCGGTAATGGCGTGATTCCCGAAGCGCTTGGTCAGTTTGATGATCAGCGTGCTCTTGCCGACGCCCGGGTCACCGGCCAAAAGGATGTTCTTTTTCAAGGTATCGGTCATTTCAAATCGCTCTCGCTCGGGGTCACGATTGTCGGGGTTGTTTCAAGCTGGCTTCTGAATTCGATCCTGTAGACTTCGAGCAGGGTCAGTCCCATGGCCACGATGATCGGACCGAAGATCATGCCCAGTACCCCGAAATAGCTGATACCTCCCATGATGGCGAAGAAGACGATCATCGTGTGCATCTGGATGCGGCCCTCGATCAGGACCGGCCGAAGCACATTGTCCAAAGAGCCGACGATTACGGACTGAAGCACGATCATGAGAATACCGGTCCAGATCTGGCCGGTCACGAGGAAGTACAGAGCCCAGGGGACCCAGATCAGGGCCGCTCCCACGACAGGCACGAGCGAAAAAAATGCGCTGAGCGTTCCCCAAAAAAGGGCATTGGAGACTCCCAGGGCCCAGAAGATGACGCCTGCGGCCGTTCCCTGGGCAAGCGCGGTCAGGAGACTCCCGATGATCGTCGCCCGCGCGACATTCTGAAATGTGGTTGCGATCAGTTCCGTGTAACGGGCGGAAATCGGGGACCAGGTTTCAAGCTGCGCTGCCATGTCCCTGCCGTCTCGGAACAGAAAGAACATGGTTACGACCATGAGGAAAAAGTCGAAGATCAGGTTGAAAATGCCGGAGAGGATCCCGGTGCTGTGGCTGAGCAGAAACAGGCTTGCCTGCTGCAAAATGGTTGAAAGACTCCCGGCGAGATTGACCTTGCGCAGATCGACGATCCGGCTCACCCAGGCGATCGGTCGCCTCAGTCCCGGCACATCCTGTAGGCTCTGCAGATTTTGAAGATTGTTAAAATCCCCGCGGGTCAGCCGCTCCTGGAACTGGGCGTAGACCTGACCGACCTCGTTAGCGAGGAGAATCAAGAGAATGATGAACGGGATTACGATGACCAGCGTCAGGCCCAGGCAGGTCAGGAAGGCGGCCCAGGAGCGCCGGCCTTTCAGTCGATCGCAAAGCCGGTCGAAGACCGGGTACGAGAGCGAAGTCAGGACGAGGGCTACCGCGATAGCGACGAGAAAGGGCCTGAAGATGTGAAAGACGAAGTAGAGGACAATCAGTGCGGCGGCGAACAGCATCAGACGCGCCATTGTTCGCTGTTCCATATTGGAATAGAAACATAGTCAGCAGGAACGGTCAATCAGCTGAGCAAAACAAATGGGGCGGACACCATCTGCAAGCTTGCTTCTCGGGCCTGAGTCTCGAGAACCAAACTTGATTCCTTTGCCGACAGCGAGGTGAGTGCCAGCGGGACGGGAATTAAGTATGATGTCCCTTGATGACCTGTCCCGTATGCGGTTCCGATGCGATTGCGGTATTGTGTGACGCCCAGGACCGCCTGATAAAACGCGATACGACGTGGCGGATTCTGCGGTGCGGGCAATGTCGCTTCGGCTGGACGGATCCTCCTGTCCCGGAAGAAGCGATCTCTTCCTACTATCCGCCGACCTACCTGGGTGACTACGAAAGCACGGTCGAGGACTTCAAAACCGGGCTCCTGACCGGCAGCCGTTCATGGCAAAAGGAATCGGAGAAGGCCCGGCTCATCGAGAAATACACGCTGTCAGGCAAGATTCTGGATGTGGGCTGCGCGGATTCCCGGTTTCTGCTCGCCCTCGATGGGCTGCGGTGGGAACGCTGGGGTGTCGAGTTCTCGAAGGGCGCCGTGGATGTGGTCAGGCGAGCGTTCCCTGAGCTGAAGCTGATTTGGGGTGACATCCACAGTCAGCGCCTGCCGGCCGGGTACTTCGACGTCATCACGCTGTGGCACGTCCTCGAACATCTGCCGAGGACCGGGGACGTTCTTACGCGGGTCAAGAACCTGCTTGCTCCGGGCGGATTGCTGTTCGTTTCTCTGCCTAACGTAGCCAGCTTTCAGGCGGAGTTGTTCGGCCGTTTCTGGTACGGCTTCGACGATGTCCCGCGCCACCTCTTCCACTTCTCGCCGGTGTCGTTGCGGACCCTCCTGGAGCGGGCAGGTTTTCAGCTCACTGACCAGGTTTTCTTTTCCCGCCTGGTCAATTATCACTGCCTCAAGCACAGCCTCCTCAACTGGTCCGTCGACCGGTTCAGTTCCCGCATTCCCTATTACGCCCTGAAGCCACTTCTTTTTGCCTTTCCACCGCTCGAGTCCGCAACGGGGCGATACGGGATCATGACCATCGTCGCGCGAAAACAGTAGCGGGCGGGAAGGGGTTTCACCACTAAGTCACCAAAAGCCGTGCAACCAAAAAGCATTCACTAGTGAAAAGCCTTTTTAGTGACTTGGTGGTGACAGGCGTTTTACCGACGGGCGGTGGAGTAATGGAATTCCGGGCTGCTCATCACCTCCTGTCTTTTCATGTCGATGTTGGCTTTCTTCTCGTCCCAGTCGAATTTTGAAATTCGATAGGGCGAAATCGAGAGCGTTTCGCCTCCGGGCCAGTTCGACGTGTCGACGACCACTCCGTGAATGGACCAGTCCTCATCGCTGATGAGCAGGTCTTCGATGTGCCCGATCTCTCCGTCTTTTGCCTGGATGTGGTAACCGATCACCTCCTTGGCGCTTCTCAGGCGGGATATCCGCTCGGATGTCGTCGCTCCTTTTGTCCGCCGGCGCGGTTTGCTGCTTGCCTCGGTCTTTGTTTCCCGCGGGATACTGGTCGCGTCTCCGACACGGGGGATCGGAGCGGCGCCCCACAATGCCGATCCTGCCCAGTACGGAGGATAGTCGTAGTAGCCGTAGTACTCGGTTTCGTAATCGCGCGAAACCGGCCGGCTCAAGTCGTATTCCGGGCTGTTTTTTACTTGGGTCGGGGTCAGCGCAACCAGGATACGTCCCTCCCTCCAGTCCACATTTTTCAGGCTGTAGGGCGATATCAGGACACGCCGGCCTGGGAGCCATGTCCCCGTGTCGACGACGAGGTTGCGGACGGCCCACTTGTCGTCATCAAAAAGGAAGTCCTTGACGGCCCCGATGTCTTCGTTGCCCGCGCGTATCGAGAAGCCGTCGATGTCTTTGACACTCCGAATCATAAGCGCCTCCTTGTTGTTTGTGTGGTCGAGGATCCCTGCGGAGCGGTCAAGAGGCGGATTCGGCTCGTTGCCCGGTGGTGATGTCGGCGTTTTTGGGAAAGGCTTCGAGTCCACTGCGCGCTCAAGAACACGCGGCAGGGCTTATATCCAATGTACCGCATTGCTATTACCGACTGAAGACGAGCTAAGAGAGTCCCACCGAGCGGGGGCACCCGGTGCCGACGGTGAGGCAGCCGAGCATGATCGATAGAGAGCGCATTCGGGTTTTGGCGGACGATTTTTCCGGGGCAGCGGAGGTGGCCGGCGTCGGTTGCCGGGGAATCGGCTCCTGTCGCCGCCTTGAACGCGACTTTTTTTGACCCTCACCGCATGAACAGAGATACAAGCTCAGGCGAGATCCGTAAATAGACAGTGTACGCACCGGACGGGGCCAGACGAGCGTTCTACCCAGGCACGTCCCGGTGTCAAGGAAAGGGCGTCCACTCCCCTTTGACGCCATGCGGGAGGCTGAATCGTCGCGGCCTCCCGCATCCTCCATCTCCAGGCACCCGATGCCGGTGCGGTTATCGGTGTTCGACAATCTGGACGGGGTCCGCCAGCCTGAAGGTCAGTTTGGTCTCCGAGGCAATGGTTGCGGGTTCCCCGTGTGATGCCAACACCAGTCCGCTTCCTGCGCCGCCGCCGATCGCCGCTCCTATGCCGGCACCTTTGCCGCCTCCAGCAATTGCGCCCACCGCGGCGCCGATACCTGCCCCGATTCCGATCTTCTGAGCGTCCTTCTTCTTGGTGGTGCGTGCCTGTTTCCTGATCACCGAGGTCCGGATGTCGAGGGTGCGACCATCGGCGAGGGTCAGCCTGCGAAGTTGGACTCCGAGGTGCGCTACGCCTTGGACCCGTCCTCCGGGATCGCAATCGGTCAGGATTCCCTCAACGTCCGCCCCTTTTTTTGCGATGACCCAATCGTCCTGGACCAGGGGATGCTCCAGAGTCGCCTGGAAGGATTGGCCGGGCTGGTTGGTCTTCGTAGAAATCCGAGAGACGGTCCGAACCACGATTTCCGTCCCGTCCCCGAGGGTCACTTGGCGCGGTGGAGGAGGGGGAAGGGGACGGGGCGCAGCGCCTTCACGAGAAGTGCCGGCCGACAGGAGTGCCGAGGTCGCCTCAGGAGCTTCGCCTGACTTTCTTTCGGTCCCATCGGCATCTCCGGCCGGCTGAGCCGGCGTTTGTTGTCCGGCCTGCTCGGCTTCGGTTGCCGTCGAGGGCTGGCCAGGCTCGCTCCCGCCTGCGGACTTTGAACAGCCCGGCAGCAGGAGAATCATCACCATCAAAAAGAACGCGATCAAGATGCGGGGGGCAAAGCGAGTGCCGTTCATTAATCTCTTTTTCCCTTTCACGTCTGGTTTCTTCGTTACCTGCGATTGGAGGCCAGGCTTCCCCTTTTCAGGTCTGCCGGGAGGGGGCCGGCCTCCATGGAACGCCTCACGCCGAGGGCGCAGTCAATGCCACCTCGGTCCCCTGACCCGGCAGACTCGTGATATGCATGCTCCCGCCTATCATCTCAAGCCGTTGCCTGATGCTCAACAGTCCAAAACCTGTCTGGACGGTCCACCGGTCCGTCCCGTTGGCTGCCGGATCAAAACCCGCGCCTCGGTCCGATACCTTGAGCCGGACGGTTTCGTCGGAAATGCACTTCATTGCAACGGACGCTTTTCGGACATGGGCATGCTTAACCACATTGAAAAGCAGCTCCTGGGCAGACTGGAAGAGGAGGAGCTGAACATCCCGATCGGCAGGCTCGCACTGGTCGTCGATTTGCAGCTGGACCACCAGCCCGTGTTTCTCGCGCATCCAGAGAGCAAGCCACTCCAGGGCAGGCCGCAGCCCCTGATCGAGCACCAGCGGGCTCAGTTCAATGGCTAACGAGCGACATGCCTGGATCGCCTCCATGAGCAGATCTTCAGTCAGCTGGAAACGATGGGCAGTTTCCGGGTCCAACTGCGGCAGACGGCCGAGGTGGCGGACCTGAAACCGGGCGGCTACCAGCAACTGCTGAAGCTGATCATGCAATAGCTGGGCGAGACGGGCGCGTTCGCGCTGCTCGGCATGGGAGAGCTCTGCCGTGAGTAACCGGAGTTGCGCGTGGTGCTGCTCTTCCATGCGCGCGCGGTTCAGCCTCTCCGCCTCCTTGAAACTCGTGAGATCGACGGCCACGCAATCGATCTGTTTTCCTGTTCTTGAACGGAAGGCCACGGTACGACCTTTGCTCAGCACCCAATGCAGGCTTCCGTCCGGCCAGACAACGCGAAACTCGAGCTCGCATTGGCCTCCGGTCTTCAACGCCCTCCTGACCCGGGAGTCGAAATTCTTCCGGTCTTCCTCGTGAATGACTGCGAGTAGATCGGCATAGGTCACGCGGGCTTGGGCCGACAGGCCAAGCAGCCTCTTGCAGGAAGCTGTCAGTTGGAGTTCGCGGCGGCGGGTAGCCCAGTGCCAGAAACCGACACCTGTCGACTCGGTGATCTCCCACCAGAGCGTCTGGCCGCCACTCGGGCCCTCCTCGTCTCTGGCGGCCACCGCTTTCCGATTCTCAGTTGTCTCCTTCCGCGTGCCTGCTGACGCAAGTTCCATGTCCAGGTCCTTTCTCTGATTCAAACAAGACGCCCCGGCATCGGCTCTCGCAACTGACGTGCCACTTCTTGACCTATCTGTAAACCTTGTGCTTGCTTTATCGAGCAACTTCCGAGGATTTTTGGCGGCGTGGAAATTTTCCCCGAAAAAGGGAATTGCTCCCGGTTCGCCGCAGGGAGACTTTTTTTCAGAGGCGCGCCCATTCGCTTTCCAGCACAGTAAGCGGGTTCCTGTAGGGCATGATCTTGAATTGCAGCGGCTCTGACAAGGCTACTGCGCTGCCGTGCGCGGCTCTTTACGGTCTCGCTCACGGAAACCACCTCGCTAAGTGCGCGCCTCAGGGTGCTCGGGGGACGGGTGGACAATTGGAGGGGGGATGGGCAGACGGCTGGCCGATCGCCAGCCTGAGGGTCCCACAGGGGGTGGGACCCTCAGGTTGGAACGCTTCTACCGGCCGCTTTCTGCCGGCACTTCCAGTTCGCTGACGGGAACGCCGATATCGGTTCTGCGGCGCCTGAAGAGTGCGTGAATGATGCGGTCGAGGCCGATGTATCTGCCGCTGTAGGTGACGGCGATGACGAACAAGGCAGCCAATTCCACAAGATTCTTGTTGATCAGAAGGTAGCTGCCTTCGGTCGGAATCGAGTAGAAGTACCCCACCATTGGCGGGTTGACCAGGTAATACATGAGTACGAGCAGGGCGCCGAAGACGGCGGCAAGTCGGGTCAGGCAGCCCAGAATCAGTCCGAGACCGATGGCGATCAGGCCCCAGATGTTCAGGAAGTTGATCACATCCAAAACCTGAGGGTCATTGGCCATCCAGTGAAATAATACCGGCGAACACGCCCTTGGACTGTGTCAGAAAACCGGCTGCGGTCCAGTTGTCCTTGAGCAGCTTTGAAACACCCTCATACAGAAAATGCCACCCGATAAATACCCGCATGATGACAAGGGCAATCATCTGCAGGTGGGTGTACCGTTCTTCTAGCATGTCTTCTCCCGTCAGATCTTGAATTCGTTCGCGTTATAGGTCAGGCGCCGTGCGGCTTCGACGGCCTCATTCACCTTAAGCACGGTAACGGCTGTCTCGTACCCGATTTCGGCCGGGCAGTTGAGCTTTTCATAGCCACGTATCGAGTTGAAGAAGTTCTCGAGATGCGGCTTGTGATACGCGTCGGTATATTCGACTGGAATCTTGTGCTCGTCAGGCGAAACGCTCTCCCGTACATCCAGCACTACGCCGGACGCCGGTTTAACCTCGGCGACTTTTGGCATCGAGACGTAACCTTTTTGAACCCACTGGTCCCAGGCCGGAGCGGTCTTTTCACGGTAAATCGCATTCTTCCCGCCGGTCTCGGATTCCGAAATAACCAGCGTGCCCTGGTCTCCCATGAAGGTCTCGAAATAGCCCTGGCTGCCGTTCGTGGTCTGGGTCTGGTAGTAAGCCCTGGCCACGCCTTCCTTGGTCTCGTATTCGAAGACCGCCATGACCGTGTCGTACCACTCGCGGTTGGTGTTCGTGTAGTAGTCCCGGCCGCCGCTGGCTACGATGGCACTCGGTGGGGCATCGAGAAACCAATTGTAGATGTCGATCTGGTGGGAGCCGAGGTCGACGATCGGGCCGCCGCCGAGTCCCTTGTACCATCTCCAGTTCCGGTACTGGGACATCGAGCTGAATCCGTATTTCTTAAGCCGTTCGACGGGGATCTCATAACGTGACGGCCAGCCGAAATCTTCCTGAACGGAACGATTCCACTGTCCGTAAGCGGTGACGATCCGTCCGAGCATCTTCGCCTCGGTGATAAGCTTTTCTTTGGCGTGGATGTATCGCGGATGACTGCGTCTCTGGTGGCCGATCTGAAGGAGTTTGCCCGTCTCACGAGCCGCATCAACCATCTTGCGGGCGTTTTCGAGAGTGTTCGACATCTCCTTTTCGCAGTAGACGTGCTTGCCCGCTTTCAAACAGTCGATCGCGTGCTGGGCGTGCCAGAAGTCCGGAGTGGCGATGACCACGGCGTCAAGCTCTTTTTCCTTGTCGAGCATCTCCCGATAGTCTTCGTAGCCATTCACGTTGAATTTGAACTTCTTCAGGGTCCTGACCGCCTTGCCAAGCGCGTATTCGGTCCAGATGTCGCACACCGCGCGGAAGCGAAGATTCGGAATCCTGAGCATGGCGGTAAGGAGGACGTCGCCTTGAGCTCCTGCTCCGAGCAGCGCCACGTTGAGCACGGGGCCCTTTGTGGACGTGGTGCTGGTTCGCACCGCGGCCGCCTTTTGGGCGTTTTCGTATCCGACCTGCTTGTTGACCGCGTATGCGAACACCCCGAGTACCGGAATCGTCGCGAGGCCCTGGATCACATCCCGGCGTTCGATACCCCGCTCGCCTGTATCCGTTTCGGGCGTGTTCCCCGGTTCGCGATTGTCCTTCTCGTCACTCATTGACCCTTGCTCCTTTCATCGTTCTCCCAGAGAGATTGCCACCGAATATTATAGACCAAGAACCGGGCGAAAACGGTCGCAGAATCTTCCACAGGTCGAAGGAGGGCTGGCGCCAGTGCTCGCGCCCGGCGCCCTTGACCCTTCAGCCCGGCTCATGTCTAAATGACTTCCGTGCGTTTGTTGTTGGGGATTGTCGCCGCCTTGGAATTCTTCGCCCTTTTCGTTCCCGGAATCCACGCCTCCCAGCCGAAAAAGCCCGCTTCGCAAGCGCTTCCGACCATGCGCGCCCTCCGAATCGAAGGGCCGATCACTCTTGACGGGCGGCTCGACGAACCGGAATGGAAACTGGCCGAGCCGGCCACCGATTTTATCCAGCGCCTGCCCCACAGCGGGGAGCCGGCGACCGAGCGCACCGAAGTCCGGCTCATCTACGATGACCTCAATCTCTATGTGGGCGTTTACTGCTTTGATTCCGAAGGCCCGCAAGGGATCACGATAAAGGACATCAAGTACGACTTCTGGACCCTCGACAGCGACGGTTTTCAGATCGTCATCGACACGTTTGACGACGATCTGAATTCCTTCCTTTTCGGCACAAACCCTGGCGCCGGGAAGTTCGACATGCAGATAGGCGGGGACGGGGCAGCGGGGAACACGAACTGGAATGGGATCTGGCACGTCGCGACGTCGATCGATGACCGCGGCTGGCAGGTCGAGATGATCATCCCCTTCAAGACACTCCGGTTCGGGAACAAGCCCACTCAGATCTGGGGAGTGAACTTCGAACGGCGGGTCAGGCGCAAATACGAGGACTCCTACTGGTCCCCGCTTCCAGCCGCCTTCCGCCTGGGGCGGGTGTCATTGGCCGGGCGACTGGAAGGAATCGAGGGCATTCACCCGGGCCGCAACCTGTATGTGAAGCCCTATGCACTAAGCGCAGTGCAACGGCTGGAGGGAGACGACGTGGACGTCAAGCCGGAGGTCGGATTTGACGTGAAATACGCCGTCGGCACCCAGTCGACACTCGACCTGACCGTCAACACCGATTTCTCGCAGGTAGAGGCGGACGAGCAGCAGATCAATCTGACCCGCTTTAACCTGTTCTTCCCCGAAAAGCGCGAGTTCTTCCTGGAAAATGCAGGGATTTTCGGATTCGGACGTTCTCGGGTCGGCGGTTTCAGGACCGATCTGATCCCGTTCTTCACACGCCGAATCGGGCTGTCCGATGATCGCCGGCTGGTTCCGATCCTGGGAGGCGCCCGCCTGTCCGGACGGTCAGGCCGAAACACTTTCGGCCTGCTCACGATGCAGGCCGATTCCATCGAAGACCTCAATTCGACAAGTTTCTCGGTCCTCCGGGTTCGGCGCGACGTGCTTCAAAAGTCCGATGTCGGCGCCCTTTTCGTCAATAAAGATGTGATGGACGGAGGCTACAACCGGACTTACGGCGCGGATGCCAACTTCCGCCTGTTCCGGTACCTGGAGCTCTCCTCCTTCGTCCTCAAAACGGACAGCCCGGACCGCCAGGGCCGCGACTTGGCGGGGAACGTCGAAGTGGCATGGCGAGACAATCTGTTTGACCTCGAGGCCCGCCACCTGGAGATCCAGGAAAACTTCAATCCGGAGGTTGGGTTCGTCCAGCGTGGCGCGATGAAGCAGAGCAGCGGGATCTTCACCCTCACGCCGCGGCCGCGCGAGCGAATTCCGTGGGTCAGGTACATGGGCCCATCGGTCACTGTGGACTACATCACCGATCCGAAGAATGTCCTTGAGACACGGCGCCTGCAAGGGAGTTTCAATGTCGTGTTCCACAACGGGAGCGAACTGGCCGTCGGTCGTCGTTCCAACTTTGAACGACTGACTGAGCCCTTTAAAATTCGGAACACCCAGGAGATCGCGCCCGGAGATTACAACTTCGACGAGTGGTACGCGTCGTATCTCGGCGATAAGAGCAAAGTCCTGGTCGGACAGGCGGGCGTGACCTCAGGCGCGTTCTGGGATGGGACCCGGGACAGCTATCAGCTCGGGTTTGACCTCCAGCCCGGTTATCACTTCAGCGCCGGTGCTCTTGTCAACCGCAACGACATTAACCTGCCGTCCGGCTCCTTCACGACGAACCTGGTTGCGGCCAAGATTCGCTACCTCTTCAACACGCGGATGTTTCTGAACAGCCTGATTCAGTACAACAGCGACACGAGGGAAGTCCTGAGCAACATCCGATTTCACTTCATCTACAAGCCGCTCAGTGATTTCTTCCTGGTCTACAACGAGCGCCGGACGTCGACAGGCGAGGTGGCCGACCGGGCAATCATCGCCAAGGTCACTTACGTCTTGGCGTTCTAGCGGGATTTCGGGGAATTTCGGGGACATAATACTTAATTCCCAACCCGCTATCGGGCTCGTTCCGTAGGCAAAGGAATTAAGTATTATGTCCCCGAAACTCCCCGAAACTGCGCGAAACTCCTCCGGGCGCGGGGAGCGCCCGGAGGAGTTGTGAACAGGTGGGACAGGATCAGGCTAGAACATCAGCCTGAGTCCGAACCGGACGGTCCGCTCCGGGTAGTTGTCGCTCGTGCTCGTGATCCACATGAAGCTTGAGGAGCTCGCGTCCCTGGCATCGGAATCAACGGGCGGAGTGTCGAAGTGTGGCGTGTTGGTGAAGTTGAAGAATTCGGATCGGAACTCCAAGCTGACATCTTCGGTGAAGTTAAAGCGCCGGAAGATCGACAGATCGAGATTGGCCCAAGTTGGACCTCGCAGGATGTTCCGGCCGCTGTTCCCGTAGCAGTCGAGGTTGGTGCAGTTTGTGCCGGGAACTCGGTTGGGCGCCTGGAAAGCGGTCGGGTCATAGTACGGATTCCCGACGCCGATGCCTCCAAGCTTCTCCACTTCAGGCTTGACCTGATCCGCGGTCTGGAGGTTTGCGCGAGCGTTTGTCGTGTCCGCAGCCACGACTGAGAACGGAGTGTTGGAGGTGACGGAAACGATCCCGTTGATCTGCCAGCCTCGGATCAGGGCGTTGCCAAAGCCCTGGCCATTGCGTCCGAACGGCAGGTCGTAGATCGTCGCCATCTGGAACACGTGCGGCCGATTGTAGCCGGCCTGTGCCCGGTTCCTGTAGATCAGAGCCGGGTCATTCCAGTTGACTCCCGCCCATCCGTCGTCATCCGTCATGTTGATCGCTCTTGACCACGTGTAGGCGCCTTTGACGAACAGGCCGTTCACAAACCGGCGGTTCACCGCGACCTGCAGTGAGTGGTAGTTCGAGCTCAGCCAGCCGTCCCAGAACAGGATGCTGGTCGTGCTCCGGGGAACAACTGCCGGCCTTCGGTTCCGCCGCCTGCCGGCGACCAGTTCAGCTCGTGATCGGCCAGCTGATTGGTCGTCTGGGTTCCGACGTAGCCAATGGAGGTCACGACGTCACCCGGCAGCTTGCGCTCGTAGACCAGATTCCACGACTGGATATACCCTCGGTGCACCTTGTCTTGCGGCATGGTGCGCATCTGGGCGAACGAGGGCAGAGGGACCGCGGCGCCCGGCGTCGTCTCCGGACCGACAAAGATCGGAATGCCCTGAGCGAGCGACAACTGCGGGACGAACGGGTCGTTGTTCTCGAACTCGCCCGCGACCGTCAAGGGGTAGAAGCCCCGCAATGGTCTGGCGAAGGGAAGCGGGTCGTTCGTGATTCCGTAACCGGCTCGAATAACGTCGTTGTCCGTCGCGCGGTAAGCAAAACCGAGCCGCGGAGCCAACATGTTCTTGCGGACAGCGATGTTGTTATCCAGGATCACGTTGAAGCTCGCCAGGTCGAGGTACTCCATGTTCCGGTCGTCGCGGGTGACGAGCGGATAGTACTCGTATCGGAGTCCGAGCGAGAGAGTCAGCTTCGGGGAGACCTGCCAACGATCGCGCATGTACACCGCATGCTGCCACTCATTTGCGGTCATCAGCTCCCATTGGAGGCTCTTCCCGAGGTTGTTCGGCAAGCCGAGCAGGAAGGCTGCAAACGCGTTCTGGTCGGTCAGTTCAACGCCTTGCAGTCCCTTCGAGCCGGTGGTTTCGCGAGCGAAATCGAAGTTGCCTCGCGGCCCCGGTCCGATTTCCGGCTGCCAGTGGTTCAGCATGTGCTTGACCATGTCGTAGCCGAAGCGGAATTCATGGCGGGACTTGGTCCAGCTGAAGTTATTGCTGAAAGTCACGCTGTTTTCGTCCCGGAACAACGGGCTCCAGCCGTCGGGCTGCCCGAAGTCCGAGTAACCGGCAATCCCAAACCGCGGGACACCGGCGCAGCGGTTGACGCCGTTCACCAGGCAGGCACGGGCCTGGGGCTCGGTCGAGTTCGTTCCCGGTATCCCGAGAACGTCCTGCCCGAAATTCCCCGCGCCGATGTCGGCCGTCAGCACTTCCTGGTCCATGTCCGTGACCCCGATGTTCCCGTCCATTAAGAGCGTGGGACTAATGGTCCAGCTGTGGCCGACTCCGTAAACCTTGACGTCGGTGTTGCCTACTCCGTCACCACCACCGCCGATGGCTCCGCCTCCGCCCGCTCCGAAGATCGGGTTCTTCTTGACTTCTGCATCCAACCAGCTGAACTTTCCCCAGAGCCGGAAAGAGTCGCTCACGTAGTAATCGATCTTGGCGTCGTAGTTGTAGCGGTTCATCGCTTCGACGCCTGAGACTTCGAAGTTGTTCGTGAGACCGGCCCCCGGCAGGTTTGGAAGCGGGATCAGTTCCAGCAATTTGGTCGCCGATGGGCTGATCCGGGTTGCCGGGATGAGACCTCCCGTGAATGCAGTCCGGTTTGCTCCGGTAGCATCACCAGTGAGCGGATCGAAGATTGTCGCCCCGGTGCCGGCGAAATTACCGACTCGCTGTTCCGCGGTCGGAACAGTGGCCGTGGTCGTCCGGGCCAGGCGCTGGAATGTGCCTTCCCAGCCGCCAAAGAAGAACAGCTTGTCCTTCAGGACCGGCCCGCCGATCGTGAAGCCGTCGATGTTTCGCTTGCCGCTCGGCTGGTCCGCCTTGCCGTCTCCGTCGGAGTCAAGGAAGTTGAAGAAATCGCGCGCGTTCAAGGCGCTGTTCTCGTGGTAGCCGAACAGTGAACCGTGGAACTCATTAGTTCCGGACTTCGTTACGACCGTCACCGCGGCACCACCTGCGAACCCCTGCTCGGCATCGAAGTTGTTGGTCGCGATACTGACCACCTCGATCGTCTCTGACGGGGGAACATACGCGGTATGATGCGGCAGCCAGATGTTGACGCTCTGCGCTCCATCAATGCGGGTGTTGTTGTTGTTCCGCGCGGTGCCGTTCACGTTTGTCGTGAGGGCACGTCCGGGCGTGTCCGTGACCGCATTCTGGAAAGCGGCCGGACTCGCCCCCGGCACCAGGTTCAGGAGACTCTGGTAGTTCCTGTACTGGTTCAGCGGCAGATCGGTAATCTCCTTGGTTTCCACCTGGGCCCGCACGTCGGCCGTGTCGGTCTGCAGCAAGGTGCTCGCACCCGACACCGTCACCGATTCCTGGACCTCCCCGACCTGCAGGGCCACATCCTTTCGCGTCACGCTGTTGACCGTGACCACGACATTTTGATCCACCATCTCCTTGAAACCAGTCATTTTGATGGTCAGCGCGTACTCACCCTTCGGGACGTTTCTGATCAGGTAAGCACCTGTGTCGTCGGTCACCACTCTCTCTGTGAAGTTGGTTGCCTTGTTGACCAGTGTCACCTCGGCGCCCGGGACTATCGCGCCGCTTGCATCGGTGACGTTACCGGCCACAGACCCGTACAGGACCTGGGCCCGTGCCGGGGCAACCAAAGCACAGCAAACAATCAGGGCAACAGCCGCGCTCAGAATCCAGTAGCTGTTGCTCCCCTGCCTTAGTGAATTGAACATTACCCCTCCTCTCACCAGGCTGATGTATTGGCTTTGTTGAACAGTTGATATAGGTAGAACCTACCTATTTGGTTGTTTACAATAATGCAAAAACCGGACCTTTCCGGGCGGAAAAAGGTCGCACACCCGTAAGCGCAATCCCATCAAAGGCATGATCGAGGCGACCAGCGGCGCCCGATCGCTTCCGGGATCCGGAAAATCCATCAATTTGGATGCTTCTGGGTGGCCGCCTCCAATTCCTTGGACTGCTGGGACCTCCGGTGGGGCATCCAGTACAATGGATTCAACTCAGGCAAAAGACTCCGAGGAGTGATGCGCGTTCTCCAACTGGTTCTCGTCCTCTTCATTTGGTCGGGCGGTCTGCAGGCTGCCGTTCAAGACACCCCGGGAGAACTGTCCGATAGGGCTCGAAAAGCGATGGAGTCGGGCAACTACGCGGAGGCGATCCCGCTTTACCGTCAGCTGATCAAGAGCTACCCGGACGTTCCGGGACTGCGCCTCAACCTGGGCATGGCCTATTACTTCGCGGGCGACTACCGCAAAGCTGTGCCGGAACTTGAGGCGGCTCTCAAAGGCGACAAGAAGCTCGAGCAGGCCCGGATGCTCCTGGGATCGGCTTACGTCCTGACCGGCCAGAACCGCAGAGCGGTCGCGCCGTTACAGGAATACCTGCGAGGAAAGCCGGAGGATCCACGCGCACACGAAGCTTTGGGCGAGGCCTTGCTGGCGCTCGGCGAACACGCGAAGGCCGAGGTGGAATTCAGGAAAGTAAGCGAGTTGGAGCCGTCGAACCCGAAGGCCTGGCAGGGACGGGGCAAAGCCTTCGAAGCGCTGGCCGCCAGTGCCTTTGCCCGCCTGGAAAGCCAGGCGCCCGATTCCGAATACTGCCTGGCCCTGATTGCTGATTCGCGAGTGGTTCGGCAACAGTATCGGAGCGCCTTCTACCTCTACAGAAAGGCGCTCGAGAAGAACTCCAGGTTGCGCGGCATCCATGTGGCGCTCAGCCGGATCTACTCGGCGACCGGGCACTCTGACTGGGCGGCCGAAGAGGAGCAGAAGGAAGTGGCGCTGGGGCTGCCCGACTGCCAATCCGAGAAGATCGTCTGCGCGTTTCTTGACGGACGCCTCGAGGAGGTTGTTTCGATGGCCTCCGCATCAGGTTCGCTCGAGGCTCTTTACTGGCTGTCGCAGGCCTACAATCAACTCGCCCTCGATGCATTTTCCCGTCTCGGAAAGTTGCCCCCCTCCTTCGAACTGCATCAGCTTCGCGCAGAGGTCTTCGAGGACCAGGGCGACTACATCCAGGCGGCGAAGGAATGGGAGAAGGCTCTGGAACTCGCCCCCGGGAATCCGGCCGCGGAACGGGGTCTGGCTCTCAGCCTGTTTCTCAGCCGTAGCTACGATCGGGCCAAGCCGCTCCTTGACCGGCTCCTCCAGGCCGATCCATCTTCGGCTGAGCTCAACTACCTGGCCGGCGAAATCCTTTTGAACCAGGAGAAGGCCGGGGAGGCGGTGAAGTTTTTGGAGAAAGCGGTCGCGGCCGACAAGGCGTTTGTGCCGGCTCACAAGTCCCTGGGACGTGCCTTCCTCGCTTTGCAGCAGCCCGCCCGGGCAATCCCGCACCTGGAGCTGGCGCTCGGTGCCGACGAGGATGGAAGCATTCACTATCAGCTGGCGCAGGCGTTACGCAGCAGCGGGGAGCTCGAGCGGGCGCGGGTGGCGCTCGAGAAGTACCAGCAGTTCCGGGCCAAGGACCAGGCCGAGAAAGCACGGCTGGAAGAGGAAGCGCAGATCACGCCGCCGTAGGGATCAGCGGGCAGCAGGCAGCAGGCAGAAGGCAGCAGGCAGAGGGCAGCAGGCAGAGGGCAGCAGGCAGAGGGCAGGGAGGTCCGGCCCTCCCGGAGCGCGGACGTCCCGTCCGCACTGGGTTCGCGGGCATCTTGCCCGCGCGCCGGGCATCCTGCCCGGCGTTGTCTTTTGCCTTGCGATTACCGTGTTGCGGACGGGCTCTGAACGGCGGGCAAGATGCCCGCCGCGCGGACGGGACGTCCGCGAACCCAGTGCGGACAGGATGTCCGCGCTCCAGAAGGCCAGATGTCCGCGCTCCAGAAGGCCAGATGTCCGCGCTCCGGAAGCCTTCTGCGCTGCCCTCTGCCTTCTGCCCTCTGCCTTCTGATCACTGCCCGGTGCCAGCTGTAAGCCCCAGCGCCAGCACCTTTTCCTCAACGATCGTGAAATCGCTCGCGGCCTTGACCGATTCCTGCCGGGTGAGGTCGGTCACCTCCATCTCGATTTTGTATTTGCCGGGTTCCAGGTCCTCGAGGCTCAGATGCTTCATGAGCACTACCCGGCGAGGCGAGAAGAACTGCGTCGACTCGCCGTTCTCGTCGACCGCCATCCGCAGCAGCTTCTGATCCTTTAACAGCCGGTAGGTGACACGCAGCGACGGGGCAAGGGTGGATTGATCCAGAGCGGCATTGTAGACCTGAAAGTAGATGCCAAGAGGCATTCGCTGGCTGAAGATCCGGTAGATGTTCGGTCGCACTTTCACGTCCCCGATCACGAACATCTGATCCCCATCGGGCACAGAAGGCAAGGGCTGAATCGCATCGGAGATGACGAGCGAACTGCCCGCCAAGTGTTCAGGCGCGAAAGCCGGCGGGATCAAAGCATGCTGCACCACCCCAACCTTCCCATCGTTCAGATCCTTCAGAACCAGGTCGATTCGATACCTGCCTCGCGCCTCGAGGGGAATAACCTTCTGGTACATGGAGGACTTCTGGAGTCCGACCGCCAGTTGACCGTCCCGGAACGAGGTGACCATCGTGTCCTCAAATTCCAGGACGATCCGCTTGCTCAAGGAGGTAACGATGCCGTAAAGACCCATCCGCGCAGTCTGGTACCCGGCCTGCGGCCGGAAGTTCAGATCCTGGTTTCGAATTCGAATGGTGAGGGGTACGAGCACCTGGTCTTCGTTCAGTCGAAAATAATCTTCGTAAACATCAAACGGCAGGTTGGCATACCGGACGTCGACTTTGACGATTTCCTTCAGGTCCGGATACTTGAGCGCGGGCGGCGCCTGGACCTTGGCGAACGTCTCGTAACGGGCAAACGGCGTATCGTTGACCCGGCTGTACTGGCTTGCGCCTGCACCGTACCCGCCGCCGCCCATGTATGCGGGCCGGTCAGCCCGACGGGCCTGCCCGGTCTGTTCCGCCAGCGTTCGGCCCGCCCCCGGGAACTGCATCAGCGCATCCTTTTCCCAGGGAAAAACAGCCAGTTGGTACTTGTCGGTGAAGGTGGGGTCGACAAACTCGAGGACCACCTCATCACCCAGCCCATCGATGTGCCGGTAGCGCCAGCGCTCGAACGGATACGTTGATGTCGTCCCGCCGCCCTCGCTCATCTCTCTCTGGTAGAAGCCGCCCGAGGGGCGGGATTCAATCGAATCGGGCGGGCCGTGGATGATATAAATGCGTCCGCGGTCGGTCATCCAGCCGGCATCCCCGCTCGTGAACTTCTCATTCGAGTACGCGATCCGCCGGTAGTGCTCCTCTTTGAACTCATTGACCGCCGTCCTGGGATCCGGGTCACGGCGCTGCCAGAACTGTTCGATGAAGTGCTCTCTCTCCTCGTCGCTTGTCAGCTTCTCGAAGACAGCCTTTTCTTCAGGGCTGATGATGTAGACGACGTCCTGCTTCAGCCACTTCGCGTAATAGTCTTTCGACTCTTCTTCCCGAAGCGCACGTTGGTTGTCCTGGGCATAAAGACCCAACAGCGACGCGGAAAAAGAAACCACGAGAACCAGCCGAGATGTGAGTTTTGACATGCAATTCTTCGAGGATACGGTCCCTTCCGATCGCAAGGAACCAGTTTCTTTCGAGCCTGGGCGTGAGCCCGATCTGAAAGCATTATATCAAGTCGCCGGACGGGTTGCGTTTTTGAGGAAACGGGGTAAATTAGCTGCAGACGGCATTTTCAAAAGGAGCAATGAATGAACAGAAGGGGATTCTTGACCGCAGCCGTGGGTTCTACTATCGGGTTTCAGTTCCTTCGACAAGAGGCGTTCGGCGCCAAGGTAAAGCGGATCGGTCTTCAGCTTTATACCGTGCGCAACCAAATGGAGAAGGATTTCGAGGGCACACTGGCGAGGGTGGCCCAGATCGGGTACGACGATGTGGAGTTTGCCGGGTACTTCAATAAGACCCCGCAGGAGGTCAAGCAGATCCTCAAGAAGAACGGCTTGAAGACGTCGTCGTCGCACATCGCTTTAGACCTGTTCGAGAAGGAGTTCGCAAAGACGGTTGAAACCGCGAAGATTCTCGGCCAGAAGTACCTGGTTTGCCCGTTTCTCGCGGAAAACCAGCGAAAGACGCTCGACGATTACAAGAAGCTGGCCGACTCGTTCAACAAGTTCGGCGCGGAGTGCAAGAAAGCCGGACTACAGTTCGCGTACCACAACCACGCCTTCGAGTTCGAGGCTAAGGACGGGCAGATGCCGTACGACGTCCTTCTTCAAAACACCGATCCGAAGCTGGTGAAGATGGAGATGGATCTGTTCTGGGTGGTGAAAGCCAACCAGGATCCGGTCGCCATGTTCAACAAATACCCGCGACGGTTCGAACTTGTGCACGTGAAGGACATGGACAAGACGCCCAAGCAGGACTTCGCTGCGGTGGGTACTGGTAGCATGGACTTCAAGCGGATCTTCCAGGCTTCGAAGAAAGCCGGGATCAAGCAGTACATCGTCGAGCAGGATCGGACCCCCGGAGATCCCTTCGAGGCGATCAAGATCAGTCACGATTACCTGACCGCTTTCGTTTACTGACCAGCTGACCGGCTGACGAGCTGACGAGCTGACCGGCTGACCAAGAGACACCGAGTGACCGATTGAATTGACTGACTAACCAGACGGATCGAACGACTCACCGGAATCATTGGAGTCGGTGAGCAGGTGAGCAGGTGAGCTGGTCAGCCGGTGAGCAGGTCAGCCGGTCAGCCGGTCAGCCGGTCACTCGCTCAGTTTCATCCCCGGGTCGGTCTCGTAGGCTGATCCCAGCCGGCACAGTTCTTCCAGCACCAGCCCGAACAGCTCGAACAGCTCGCGCAACCGTGCTTTGTCCTTTATGACCCCGAGCGTCTCGAAGTAGAGCTCATCCACGCCCTCCGGAAAGCTCTGCCGGAACCAGCCTTCGTCGTCCTTGACTTGAAAGCGTATGTCCGGCTGGCGGCGCAGCAATTCCCTGATTGTCCCGTTCATGAGCAGGTTACGGACCATGTCCTCCGGCTGGCCTTGGATAATAAACTGGTCGTCGAAGAACGAGTCCCGGATCTCGATGTCCTGCACGCCGAACAGCTTGCCCAGCCAACTGAAGACGCTCTTTCGATAGATGCAGAACCGAAAGCCGTCCCGATTGACGTATGGGGCTCGAATTCGGGTAAACGTCAGGGGCGTCTTCCCCGCCATGACCACATAAGTGTCCAGGGTGATTGTCCACTGTCGATGGGAAAGGGCCACCCGGCCCGTTTTGAAGAAACCGCTCTCCTGGAACTCGGCGCCTATCTCGGCGCTGAGCTGGCGCCAGATCTCATCTTTGCTGGGTCCGAACAGTTCTCGCAGAATCCCCATAACTACTCCCCCATTTGAAGAACGGCGTTTTCCCTACTCAGTGTCTCTTCGAGCTCGGCAGCCTGGTTATGCGGTCGGGAGCCGGGCTCTCTACCGGCGAGCGCTTCTGAACCGCATCGATCATCAGGTCGCGGATCACGAGCCCGGTGTCCTTCTTGTTGGCGCCACCGGTCAGGATGTCGGAGGCACCGAACGCGAGGTAGTTGTTTGTCGCAACCCGATAGGTCCGGCCCTCCTCGAGTGGCTGGCCGTCCATTTTGACATCGACTCCGGTGACGCGCCCCTCACTGTCCGCCTGCCATTGTACTTGAATACCGGAGGCGTACAGGGGAGTGCGCTGAAGAAGCTCCACAACCTGACGGCCGGTCAGTTCGACTGTGACAACGGTGTTGTCAAAAGGCATGACGCGGTAGATATCCGCCATCGTCAGCACTCCCTTGTGCATTTCGGTGCGAATGCCGCCCGGGTTCTGGACGGCGATGTCGGCACCAGCGGCCTTTCGCATCACCTCGTTGATGAAAGTGCCGAGAGCAGGCTGATCGAGATCATCCGACGCTTCGCCAATTCTCTGTCCCATCACCTCTTGCACTCGCGCCTCGTATGGTTCGAGCACCCGGAGCACCTCGGGGTCCTCCCCGGTTCGTGAAACGTCGAGGTCAATGAGCCGGCTGGACGCGGAACTGAGCCGGCCGCTCTGGGGGTCAAATTGGAGTTCGACGCGGCTTGTGCAAGCCAGCGTGTGGAAACTCTCGACGATCAGGGTCCCGCTCTTCGGGTCCCGGAAACCCTCTTCGAGCCCGGTATGGTAATGGCCGCCCAGGATTAGATCGATGCCCGGGACCGCCCGGGCGATGGCAATGGTGTCAGGCGGCAGCCCCGTATCCTGATCCTGGGACACTTTGACACGTCTGACAGAGAGCGAGTCACTGATGCCGCCGTGCACCAGGACCACGACGGCGTCGACTCCGTGCCTGCGGATTTCCGGCACCAGCCGGGCAGCGGTTGCGAGCTCCGCCTGGAATTCCAGGCCTTCCACGTTTGCCAGGAGAGTCTGGGTGGGTGTCGTGGAGTTGGCGAGCCCGAGAACGCCGAGCCGTTTGCCGCCCAGCTCGATGATGCGCGTACGGTCTGGCGTAGTCGGGTAAGAGGCCGGTTTGTTTAACCCTGATGTTGGCAGCGAGGAAGGGGAATCTGGCGGCCCCGGCCAGCCGTCTGACGTTTTCTTCCCCATAGTCGAACTCGTGATTCCCGAGGGCCAGGGCGCCGTAGCCGAGCAGGTTCATCAGCTCGATCGAGGCCCGACCTCTGGAAAAATTGCCTTCCGGAGTACCTTGAAACAAGTCGCCCGAATCGAGCAGGAGATAAGGGTGCTCTTCCTTTTTGACAAGGGCCGAAAGTGCCGCGTAGCCGCCCACCACACGCGAGGTCCCGGGATCAGGGCCGGAGACTCGACGGGAGGCGTACCAGCCGTGGATGTCGCTGGTATGGTAGATCACTAACGTCTGGGCCAGCAGGCCGGCGACGAATAGAAGGAGAACGACCACAAAGCAGACTGCGAAACGGAATCTGGGCATGCGACCTCATGCGATGATCGAATAGCCGCCGTCCACGACCAGGGTTTGGCCGCGAATCATGCTGGCGTAATCGGAACAAAGGAAAACGACCGCGTCAGCAACGTCCTGCGGGGTGATGAGGCGGCCGGCCGGGGTCCGCCGCCGCGATTCCTCCAGGAGCTGTTCACGATTGGGAAAGTGCTTCAGAGCGTCGGTGTCGACCGTACCTGCGGAGACTGCATTGACTCTCACCCCCTTCGGCGCCAGTTCTGCCGCCAGGTGTCGAACCATTGATTCCAGGGCGGCCTTGGAAGCGCCGACCAGGGTATAGTTCGGAATGGCCCGGATGGCGCCGAGCGAGGAGACGGCTACCACCCGCTTCTCGCCGTCCGTGGCGGGGAGGCGCAAGAGCCCTTGTACGAGGGGCAGCAACGCACCCGCGTTTATGTTCATGGTCCAGTCGAGGTGGTGCAGAGAGAGCTCTTCTACGGGCTTGAGGACTCCCGAGGCGGCGTTCGAGATCAGTATGTCAAGCCTGCCCCATCTCTGGCGGATCTCGTCAAACATGTGGGCGACGTGCTCCTCGTCCGCGACGTTTCCGCGCAGCAGCAGCGCCTGGACCTCGTACGCCTCGATTTCACGGGCCACCTGCTCCGCGGGCGCCCGGTGGCGCAGAAAGTTGATCGCGACATCAACACCGTTGCGCGCCAAGGACAGGGCGATGGCCCGTCCAATCCCGCGGGAAGCGCCGGTTACCAACGCCTTCTTGCCCTTCAGGTCCCATTTCATCTGGTTGCCTCCACGTGCCCTCTAACGATACTAAGCAGCCGTCGAGGAGGCAACTGGGAAAGTCAGACGGGGAGAAGGGGGAGACAAGGAGACAGGGAGACAAGGAGAGGGGGAGACGGGGAGACAAGGAGAGGGGGAGACAAGGAGACAAGGAGACGGGAAGACAGGCGAGACCTCGTTGGAGTTTGAAAATATTGAGAATATCGAATATCGAGAGCCAATTGCAAAAATCAGAAAATTTCAGTCTTAAGGCCTGAAAGGCCGGTACATATTAGCCCAGGGCGAAGCGTTTTTCGCGTAGCCCTGGGTGGCACAGGCGCGCGCCGGAAGCTAGGCGCGCCGGAAGGAAGCCCTGAAAGGGCGCAAGAACGGCAGACCAGGCTCTCACGCCCTTACAGGGCTGCGATGTCCCGCCTGCCTCTTGACCCAGGGCTACGCGAAAAACGCTTCGCCCTGGGCTAATATGTACCGGCCTTTCAGGCCTTAAGACCCGGATTTTTGCAATTGGCTCTCGAACAAGGAATATCGAATGTCGAAGGAGGGAAAAGACACGAACAGAGGATTCCCCTACTTCAGAGTTTTCCTTGTCTCCCGGTCTCCGCGCGGTCTCGTTGTCTGCTTTACGAGTGGAGCCGATTTCCCGAGGTGATAGTACGTGCCTCCGCCGTGGTGCATTTCCTGCAGTTTCCCGGTCTGGACCAGGTGGTCGGCCGCGTGTTTCAATTCCCCGAGCTTTCCGCTGTAATGGGCCTTCCCGGCGAGGTTCAGCAACTGCATCTCCGCCTGAGGCTCATGCTCGAAAACTTCCAAGATCTTGATGGCCAGATCCGCCGAATACTCAATTGAAGCGAACATAGGCCCTCCTTCTCCGACCCTGTTTCCGACACCCAGGGACTGCGCCTGGGCCTGCCGGATCGAGTCGGCTACGATCTCCGCGATATCCTTCGTCTCATCGACCGCCGCTCCCAGCATCATTCGACACTGGGGGCAGGCTGTGACCAGCAGGCCCGCGCCTGTCGCTTTGATCTCGGCCCGACGCGCCTGGTCGAGGCGTTGGCCATTCTTGATTTCGCGCACGAAACCGGCCGCTCCCCCGCCGCAGCAGAGCGTCCGTTCCCTCCGCCGGGGCAACTCTTCCAAGGTCACGCCCGCGCGGGCGAGCACCGAGCGTGGTGCGTCGGAGATGCCCTCATAGCGCGCCAGGTAGCAGGGATCGTGATAGGTCGCCTTGGGTGCCTGGTTCTCGACACGAGGTACAAGCCGCCCCTGTTCGATCAGTTCCGAGAGCAATTCCGAGTGATGGATGGCCCGGATCGGCTGGGTTCCGTTGAACTGCACAGTTTCTCTCTTGATGGTGTGCAGACAGTGCGGACAAGGCGTGACGATCTGCCTGACGTTCTTCTCGTGCAGGATTTCGACGGTCTGACGGGCAAGATCCTGGAACTGGGCTTCCTCGCCCTGGCGGCGGGAATGGTGGCCGCAGCACGGCTCATCGTCCAGCACGCCGTAGCTCATCCCCGCGGCGTCCAGGGAAGTTCTTCAAGGCCGAGACGGCGGTCCGCTGGTCGGCGTTGAAGCCCCAGACGCAACCGAGCCACAGCAGCCATTGCCCCTCCGCGCCCGTGAACCGGGGCATGCCGATCTCCGTCAGCATCGTTTTCCGGTCGCTCTTGGGAAGCCGGAAGGCGTTTCCGTGGGATTCAATCGCCCGCAGAAAATCGCTCGCCACGACTCCCTTCCCGGTGGCCAGGGCCTGGGCGCGCTTTGCGCCCACCAGCAATTGGAGGTGCTCAACCCCGACCGCACACGAATTCTCACAAGCGCCGCATGTCGCGCAGTATCCGAGCGCGTTCTCGGAAATCACCGTCCCGATGACCGGATCGTCCGGTTTGGCGGCGAAAAGCGCCTTCCGACCGGCCAGGACCCAGCCGCGCGGATCCATCTCTGCGCCGGCCAGGGCGGCCGGGCAATTGTCGGTGCAGCGACGGCATTCGACGCACGTGAGCAGGTCCATGCGCGCTTTCCAGGGAAGGGAACGCATCGTCTCAAGCCCAAGTGTCACGTCTTCGACGTCGGACTCGGCGATCCCCTCCAGGTCGAGCTTCACGTAGTCGCCCAGTCGATCAGACCGGAAGAAAATGTTGAGGGGCGCGAGGAAAATGTGAAAGTGCTTGCTCCGAATGATCAGGTGCGGAAAAGCGAGGATGATCAGGGCGTGCGTCCACCAATTGGCGCGCTCGGCGAAGGGTGTCGCCTGCATGCCGTTCAGGTACGTGAGCATCAGGACGAGAATGAACAGCGCTACGAGCCCCGAGGTCCAGGAGCGCGGGTCGGGCGACGTCTTGACCAGGACGAACCGCCGGAACGCCAGCCCGAGAATCCCAAGGCTCACCAGAATCGCGACGACGAGCATCAGGCTTCGGTAAACCGGCAGGACCGGACCGAGCACCGGTTGGAGAAGCGACAGCCCGAAGCCGTTGAAGAAGTGCTCGATTGTTTCGGGAGCGAATGACACGAAACCGAGGAAGACAATGGCGTGCAGCAGGCCTACGATCGGTCGCCCCCCAACCACCCGCGACTGCAGCAGAACCTCCCTTATCGTGCGTTTCAGCCGGGCAACTGGCTGGTCGGTGCGGGGCCGATCGGGGCCACCGGCCAGAATCGCGCGGATTTTCGGTGTCACCTTGAAGACGAACCATGTGGTGCTGGCGACAATCAGGAGGGAGAGAAGAATCCGTTCCCAGAACAAGTGCATCGGCTTGAGCCTCCAGTCAAAATAGCCCGGGCCCAGCCGAAGTTTGCGCCGGTGCTCACCGGCCGTCCTTACACCGGCTCAGGACCGGCGACCCGACACGATTGTTCGGTAGTTTTAACATTTTTGTCAAGCTCTGATCTCTGGTAAACATTTGTGTTTAAATACTTTACGGTTTTGGTCCGGTTTTGATGCGATTTTCAACAGGAGGCGGAGAAAGGCGTTATCCACGAAGGACATGACACGAAGAAAGACCGGACGAGATGGTCGGGTCTTCCTTCGTGTCCGTTCGCGTCCTTCGTGGATAACGCCTTTTGCCTAGTCTTCCAGGACCAGGTCGGGGTTGTCGGGACCGAAGTGTTTGAGAATGACCAGCGGATCCACCTTGGACGAGTTCTGGATGCAGACCCCGTCCCGGGCCGCTGTTTCGCTGACGAAAAACTCGTCGTAGGTCAACTGGCCGAACCGAATGAGCACGGGAGTCTCAATCTCCCACACACCCATGGTTCCATGACCCTGCATGAGGATCAGGCCATAGGCGCCCGCGTCCTCGATGCGGACGGTGGAGCTGGGAAGCACGGTCAGTTCCTTGGCGCTGAAGGCGTGGGACTTGTAGCAGACCCAATTCTCGATGTAGCCGCAGGCCTTCATCTCCTCGACCGGGCGGACGGGTTTCGGCTTCATAAAGCGGTGACGGGCGAAGTCGGGGTCGGTGTTTTTCTCCCAGTCGATCACTTCCATGAGGTAGTCGACATCGTCCAGCCTGTCCGCGGGGGTGTTCTTCCAGAGCAGCTCGGACGGCACGATCTGGTCTCCGGTCAAGGACTGGTACATGGCAAAGACGTCGGAAGCTTTCTGCGGTTCGTACGTGCACAGGCTCCCCGGCGCGTGGAGGACGCCCGGCGGCACGTCCCACCCGGTTCCGACTTCCAGACGGTAGGCTCGCGAGATATTGGTGATCTTGTTGTCGCCTTTTTTGAAATCGATCAGGCAGCGGCGCAACTCGTCTTTGGTCGTGCCCGGGTTGAGCCCGAAAAAGGTGTACGGGAAGTCGCCGCCGTGATTATTGACCTGCGGGGGGAAGTAGTAGGCTTCGGGTTTGCCCGCCTGGCCGGTCAAGCGGGCATGCTCATCCCGGTGGTGAATGTGATGCGGCAGTGCCCCCTTGTTGTCGAAGAATTTCGAGTACATGGGCCAGCGGCGGTGTTCGTTCCAGATCCGGTCGCCTACGAGCTGCGAGCCAAGCTCCTCAACCGCATCCCGGAGCAGGAACTGAGAGCCGTCCTCCCCGATGATGAAGCTTAATCCTTCGTTCGGGCTGGTGAGCGGCCCGTTGTCGGCGGGTGTGGTCGAAGAGAACCATCGCTCGTCTATGCCGCCCCGCTCCCCGCCCAGGGCGTAGTAATCGTCCGGGTGCAGCTTGATGCGGCGGCCCGGGACGCAAAACGAGCGCGGGACCCAATTGGGGGCCAGGCGAACTATTCCATTCCCTTGTTCCAACGCTCTTTCAGCCTGCAATCTCACCGACATTGCATGTCTCCTTTATTCGTCCTGATACCCGTTCCCATTGCCCGGTCACCGCCGATTTCAAAACCGCGTCACAAAGATACTGCGTGGCCAGTGCCTCCCGGAAGTCCGGCGAGGTGGATTCGCCTTGCGCGAGATTGCTGAGGAAATCGGCCACCTGGTGGACGAAGGTGTGCTCGTAGCCGATCTGGAGTCCCGGGACCCACCACTTGTCCATGTAAGGCATGTCCGAGTCGGTTACGTGTATGGACCGCCATCCGCGCACCAACGAATCATCCGCATGGTCGAAATAACTCAGGCGGTGAAGATCGTGCAGGTCCCAGGCAATGGAAGCCCGTTCCCCGTTGATCTCCAACGTATAAAGCGCCTTGTGGCCCCTGGCATAGCGAGTCGACTCGAAGGTTCCGAGCGATCCGTTCGCGAACCGGGCGAGGACGGCGCAGGCATCGTCAATGCCCACCGGCTCAACCCGCCCGGTCAGGTTGTGTTTGCGCTCCTTGATGAACGTCTCCGTCATTGCGGTCACTCGGTCGACCGGTCCGTTCAGCCAGAGGGCCGTGTCGAAACAATGAGCCAGCAAGTCACCGGTCACGCCGCTCCCGGCCACGGCTTTGTCCAGCCGCCAGAGCGACTGTCCGCCCTGGGGCAGGTCGGCCGATATCGTCCAGTCCTGTAGAAACACGGATCGGTAATGGAAGATCCTGCCCAGCCGGTCCTCGGCGATCAAGCGTTCGGCGAGCGTGACGGCCGGGACCCGGCGGTAATTGTACCAGACGGTGTTGGGGACGCCGGCCTTCTCGACAGCCTCCACCATCTCGAGGGCGTCGGGGACGTTTCTGGCGAGTGGTTTCTCACACAGGACCATCTTGCCGGCTTCCGCCGCGGCGATGGCAATCTCCTTGTGCACGTCGTTTGGCGCACAGATGTCGACCGCGTCTATATCCGGGCGCTGGACGAGCCGACGCCAGTCGGTCTCGACCGATTCGTATCCCCATCGGTCGGCGAAAGCCCGCACCTCGGCCTCGCGGCGGGCACAAACGGCTTTAAGAACCGGCTGGAAGGGGACCTCGAAGAAATTCCAGACTTTGCGCCATGCATTGGAGTGAGCCCGTCCCATGAATCCGCAACCCACAAGTCCGATGTTCAGCTTCTTAGCCATGTCGTCAGCTCCGCGTAGTTTCGGGGACATAATACTTAATTCCCGTTCCGGTGGCGTTTTCATGCCGATAGCAAGGGAATTAAGTTTTGTGTCCCCGAATCTACCCTAAAGTCAATCTCAGCTCCCGAACTTTCGATTCAGCTCATCCACTGCCTTCTTGCACTTCTCGGTCACCGGCCAGGCGTCCGGCCAGAAGCACAGGTCAATCGTCCACCAGTCGTGACCCATGTCGTTGGCGGCGAGCTCCGTCATCAGGCAATCGAAGGGAATCACGCCTTCACCGAAAGGCGCGTGCGTTGAGGTCTCCTCCCCGTGCAGGGTGCCGTCCGAATCGATCAGGTGCAGATGGTTGATTTTGCCGCGGAGCATCCTGGCCAGTTCGAGAGCCCCACCCGCAAGGGTCTCCTTACGCCCTGGCTGGCGGGCGCCGTGGACCGCCACCATGTGGCCGTGGCAGGTGTCAAAGAGGACGCCGAAATTATCGTGATTGACTTCCTCAAGGAGGCGAACGATCTCCGAAGGTTTGTTGAAGGCAAAACCGGGCTCGAATTCCCACGTCACCCGAACGCCTCGATCGGCGGCCTCTGCGGCGCACCTCTTCCACGCCGCAACCACCCGGCGGCGAGCCGTGTCGGGATCGACCTGGGCGAAGATCGTTGGGGGCTGCACGGTATCGACGCGAATGGCCGGGATCCCGAGGTCCTCGCAGAAATCGAGGTTCTTCCGGAACTCGGCGAGGTAGGCTGACTGGTCTTCGGCATCGATCAGGTGCTGGCTCCACAGGTTGGCGGCCAATCCCGACCAGTCAAGCCCCAGCTCCTTCAACTCTGCGCGGCATTCGTGCCGCTGCTCGCGGGTCGGGAGGTCGTCGGGATTCGGGTGCGGCGGGAAGCCGCCAAGCTCCAGGCCGTCAAAGCCCAGGGCCTTCAGCCTGCTGCTCACGTCCTTCCACGGGACCGGGTGTTCAGCATACGGACCGATCGTATAGGCCCAGGTGCCGATCGAGATTCTCTTCATGATGATCGCCTCCTTCCATCGCGAGTTGGCCCGCGGGTTATCGCGAAAATCAACCGTTGTGTGGCCCGCGGATAATCGCGGATCTGCGCGGATAATCGCGGATAAGGCGGCCAGCCAGTGACTGCGCGGAGAAATTGCTGGCCGCCTTATCCGCGATTATCCGCGCAGATCCGCGATTATCCGCGGGCCAACTCCCCCGCACTGACCCTCACCAGCTGAGCAAATCCCACTCGCGGTCGCCATTGGACCGCGTCGAGTTGCGGACTACAAGGCTGATGGGAAGCACAATATCCTCCGTGACTTTCCGGTTTTCTATTCCCTGCACGAGCAGTCGCGCTGCCTCAAAACCCATCTGGTAACGGGGGACTGCGATCGTGGTGAGGGAAGGCTCGACCAGGCTCGACACAAAAAGGTTGTCGAAGCCGACCAGCTTGATCTCGGACGGAATATCGAGCCCCGCGTCCCTGATTGCCCGCATCGCCCCGATCGCCATCTGGTCGTTGGCTACCAGGATCCCGTCGATCTTCAACCGGCGGCGAAGGAGTTCTTGCATGGCTCGATAGCCGTCCCGTGGCGAGAAGTCGCCGTCAACGACCATCTTGCCGTTGTATGGCAGCCCTGCCCGCCAGAGCTCGTCCCGATACCCGCTGTGCCGCCGCCCGGCCACGCAGGATACCGGGGGACCAGCGATGTGTGCGATTTCCCGACAGCCGCACTCGAGGAGGTGCCGGGTGGCTATGCACGCGCCCTCGTAGTTGTCGATCCGGACGGATCTGAACTGCCCGCCCGGGACCTCGCGCTCGAGGCTGACGACTGGAATGCGTTTCTTGTGGCCTCCGAGCTCGGTTAGAAACCGAAGGTATTCCTCGTCTTCCAGCCGGGCGGCGGAATCGAGAATGATCCCGTCGACCCAGCCGGCTTCCAGCCGGCGGATGACATCGACTTCAAGGTCAGGGTCGAATCCAGTGTTGTAAAAGGTCGGGCGATACCCCACGCGTAGGGCGAAGTCCTGGATTCCCTTCAGGATTTCCGGGAAAAAGATGCTGCTGATGTCGGGGATGACAACCCCGAGGATGCGGGTCGCCTTGCTTTTTAGCCCGCTGGCAACCGGGTTCACCTCGTACTTCAGGTGGTCGATAGCGGCGGATACCCGGCCCCTGAGTGCCTCGCTCACGAACTTCGTCCCGCGCGTCACGTGCGAGACCGTTGATATCGAGACGCCGGCCAGATGGGCGACGTCCTTGATGTTCGCGACCTTCGTCGACATGATCAGTTCAGTATTTTCCCGGCCTTGGCCAGTACCGCCTTGGCCCGATCCGACACTGTCTTGTTGCTGGTCGTCTTTACCACTTTTTCCAGGGCCGGCCCAACCGCGCCGGGCTCCTTCTCGGCAATGCTCTCGGCGATCGCGGTCACGGCAAGGCTCGCTTCCTCCTTGACCTCAGGATCGTCGAGGTAACCGGCTGCCATGGAGATCGAGGCGGTCGAGGCATTGCGTTGGAGCAGGCTGAGCAACATCCGTTTTTCCTCCACGCTGGAAACCAGGGGTCGTGCTTCGGCGGCCATCGAAACTCGCTCGGCGAGCGCGAGGTCGGCATGCGACGCCAGTCTCAGGTACCCGCGCAGAGTGAGCAGCCTTTCAGTCGAATCGGCCGACGTGCGGGCCATCTCGAGCAAGGCGGGCGCCGCGTCCGGCGACTTCCAGGAAGCGAGCGCCCGAACGCCTGCGTCTCGAACCTCGGGCGTCCCGTTCCTGGTCGATGAGCGGACGGCGGCAATCGCCGCCTTCCCTCCGAGGATACCGAGCACTCGAACGATGCTCGCCTGCTGCACGGGGCTCAGTCCCTGGAGCGCGATCAGACTGCCCGCACACGCCTCCCGGTCCGGGGATCGAATGCCGAGGTCCGCAAACGCAGTTTCCATCACAGCGATTTCCGCTGCGTCCTGAAAGGCCGGAAAACGCGCCAGCAGGAACGGAAGATCTTCAGCCTCGCCAACCTTCCCGACCGCTTCGATCGCCTTCTGCCGCACGAGTGGGTCGGGATCCTCCGCGGCCTTCTTCAAGGCGGGAAGGGCGGATTTGGTTCGGCGAAGCTGGATGAGGTCGATCGCGGCGACGCGTTGTTTGGTCTCTGGGCTGTTGATCAGGGCAAGGAGTGCTTGATCGGCCTGTGAGCCGGGAAAAGCGGCCAAACCCTCATGCGCAGCCGCGGAAACGTCGGCCTCCCGGTCCTCCAGCAGAGTAAAGAGCAGAGGCACGGCAGCAGGGGACCCAATTTCCGTCAAGGTCCGGATCGCTTGGGCCCGAGCCTGAGGATCGCCCTTTTGCGCGAGTTGCGCGAGGGCGGGCGTGGCCGCTGTGTCTTTGCGCTTCCCGAGCGTCTGCATGATCGGGATCTGGCGGTCAGCCGCCGGGCGGGTCACTTCCTCTAGAAGGAGATTCGCGACTTCTGGCCCCGGGATCTCCTGCGCCGTCTTGACGGCGGCCAGGAAGAGGATCGCGTCGTCCCCCTTGAGGTGTTCGGCGAGCAGGGGCAGGCCTTCATTCCCTCGAGCCAGCACCGCGCCTCGCAACGCACCGGCTCGCACCTGTTGAGGAAGTCCTTTCGCCGCCAGGAGCTGTCCGTAAATCTCGGCTGCCATCGACTGATCCCCGCGCGACGAGGAAGCCTCGGCACAACGGAAGAGGCCCTCGACGATAGCCAGTTGGCCGGTTGCGGGGGCAGTGGTCAGGGCGGCTCTGAGGGCGCTGATTGCCGGCCGGTCGGCGATCTTCCCAAGCGATCGGGCGGACGCGTCCGCAACCTCCTGGTCGGAGCTCTTCAGGAGGGCGGCCAGTTGGGGCACCGCCTTGGAGTCCCGGCGGACTCCCACGCTGCCGACGACACCGACCAGGGGCTTCCCTTTGAGCTTCTTCAGAGCGGCTCGGAAGACTTCGTCCACTTTGCTGCCAGGAATCGGCTCGAGGCCATAGCGGGCCATGTGCGACAGCTTCGCATCGGCCAGCAGGGCCGCCAGGGGCGCGATTGCCTCGCTGGTACCGATGACGCCCAGTTGCCGGCAGGCGTCCATTTTGTCTTTTTGGCTGGCGCCAGATTGGAGGATGGCGGTCAGTTTCCTGATATTTTCGTTAGTCTTCTCGGGAACGGTCTGTCCCAGCAGGCGGCCGGATCCGGCCGACAGGAGGGCTATGCTCAGCAATATGGTTAGTCGTGCACTTGGCATGGCTTGGTTCCTCTCACTCTCGTCCAGCTTCTATCCGGTCACACAATCCAGGGCTCGCGCATGGCGCGGGATCGCAGCCGGTTGGCTTCCGCGTCGTTCAGGAATTCTTCCTTGATCGGGTCATACCGTACGTCGCGCTTGAGCCACATGCAGATGTTGGCGGCGTGAACGGTCGACATCGCGTAGTGCATGACCTCGGGGTTCGTCACCGTCTGCCGGCGTGACTTGATGCAGTTGAAGAAGTCCCGGCCGTGGTTCATCGGACGCTGAGTGCGCGCCCGGTAGTCGGCCACGATCTTCCGGAAGTCTCCCAGCATGGCGGGCGACGAAACGTCCGGTTTCTCGTACCCGTCGGCAACCGAGACCCAGCCCTCCGTGCCTTCGTACCTGACACCGCACGTGCTCCTCCAACCCTCGCGCTGGAGAATCATTCGAGCGCCGTTGGCGAATTTCACCACCATCCCGTCGCCGCTCTCGTTCGGCACATAGCCGTACTCGATGCCAGCGGTCTTGCCCGCACCGATTGCGTCCTGGCACTGGGCGAAGGTGTGGGCGCCCCACTCGCCGATACAGCTCGTGTGGAAGTCGTAGTATCCACGCCACCTGCCCACGGTGTATGCGGCGTTGTACGGCCTCCAGGGGCAGGGGCCGAGCCAGAGGTCCCAGTCCAATTCTTCCTTGGGCGGCTCAGGCTCGGCCGGAAGCCACTCGTGGCTCATCTCGGCGGCATCCCAGGGGGCGATGTGAGCGCGCACGGTCTTGACGTCGCCCAGGCGTCCCAGCCGAACCAACTCGTTCACGAACGTGAAGTTAGCCTCGCTCAGACGCTGCACGCCTGTCTGGTAGATGCGCGCATACCGGCGGGCCGTCTCAACCACCGCCCGGCCCTCGGCGATGGTCATGGCCGATGGCTTCTCGGAGTAGACGTCCTTTCCTGCTCGCATCGCCAGGATGGAGGCGAGCGCGTGCCAGCGGTCACCCGGGGCGATCAGGACGGCGTCAATGTCGGTCCGCAAGGCGAGAAATTCCCGGATGTCGCGGTACAGCGCACAATCGGTCGTTCCGTAGCGCTCGTCGACCGTGCGCTTGATTGCTTCGCGCCGCGTGCGATTGGGATCGCAGATGGCGACGAACTGCACGTCGGTCTCCGACAACATCGAGCGCAGGACTGTCGAGCCCCGGGGCCCGAGTCCGATCCCGCCCAGGATGATCTTCTCGCTCGGCGCGACGTGTCCGTCACGTCCGAGGACCGAAGCGGGGATGATGGTCGGGGCGGCGAGGGCCAGGGATGTTCGGCGCAGGAAAGCGCGTCGAGTGAGATCAACACTGTTCTTGGACATGTACCCTCCGCTTGAGGAAAACGTTTTTCTGAGAGAACTCTAGGCGATGGGTCTGGGGCCGTCAAGGGGAAAAGCGAAGATGACTGACGACTGACGACTGACGACTGACGACTGACGACTGCGCACTGCGCACTTCGCACTGACCACTGCGCACTTCGCACTGACGCACTGCGCACTTCGCACTGCGCACTGCGCACTTCGCACTGCTGCTTCCACTGGGCAGCCAAGCGGGCCGAAAAGCGATCTGGCTCGCTTCTTGCGTTCATTCCTCGACGTTAGGAGCAACCAACAATGCGCTCGATCGCAATTCGTATCTTCCTTTCGTGGTTCGTGCTCCTGGCGGCGTTTGCCGTCGGGCTTGCCTCTCAACAGTCGGGAGTTCTTTTCGACACGGCCAGTCCGGCGTCTTGGGCTGCCTTATCAAGCGTGCCCTCAGGCACCCCGGTGGTGATCTACCTGAAGAACGGGGCTCGGCGGCAGGAAACCCTGCTGCGCGTTACAGACCAGGAGATCGTGACGCATGTGGGAACGATTCTGGCATCCGATATCGCGGCGATCAGCGAGTTCCGTTCGGAGCGGCTGTGGGACGGCGCCCTCCGGGGCGGCGTCATTGGGATCGGCGCCGCTGCGGTCTCTACCGCGTCGGCCGAACCCGTACCGGGGTCCACCTGGCTGGTAACGACGGGCTTGGGTTTCGTCGTCGGTATGGGTTTCGGCGCCCTGTTTGACTCCGCAGTCGCCAAGCCGGACAAGCAAATCTTCCTTGACGCGCCTCCCGGCTCGGCTCGGTCGGGGATTCGCCACTGGACCTTGAAGGTGCGGCCGGAAAGCTTGTCGGCTTGGGTCCTGGGAAAGAACGTGCATCTCATGTTGAAAGACGGGACGTATTTGCGCGGGAAGGTGACAAGCGGGAACGAAAGCTCGATTGTGATCGCCCTGCGGGAAGCGTCCGGCGGAGCCAGAGAGAAGGAGGACAGGACGGTCGGCGTGAGTGAGGCAGGCACAGTCATCGTGCGCGAGAAACTCGGGGGGAGCACAGCGGCGGCTGCGGTCGGGGGCGGGCTGGCCGGCTTCTGGGGCGGCGCAGTAGCGGGGGCTTTCAGCAGCGACGCGGGCAACGAGGGGCAGCGCGCACTCATTGGGGCAGGACTCGGAACCCTCCTTGGCACTACGGCAGCGGTTGTAGGAATCGACGAGCTGAACTGGCGCGAGATCACCCTCGTGGTCCAGTGAGTTTCGGGGGGCGTGTCCGAGCCCCCCTATCCCCTCGGTGCAAGAAAACCCGTCACCCGTTGTCGATTTTTCTTACGAGTTGTCCTTGACGTCCTTGTTGTCCTTGACGTCACCGCTCGGCCGTTCGCCGATGCAGGGCCAAACCCACGACAATCCCGCCCAGCAGCAGGCCGTCGAGGAGAAGCAATTCCCATCCGCGCCGCTGCGGCGGATAGAGACGTTGACCAGGCAGGCCCACGAAGGTGACGCCGGCCCAGAAGAAGGGATGATTCCCGGAGATTGAGGCCGTTCCACGGTGCAGGATTCGGCGCAGGAAGTTGCGCCTGGCGCGGCCCAGAGCCTCCTCCATCGGCAGCCCGGCGAGTGCCAGCCGATAGAAATCCATGTAAATCGCGCTGGACAGGTCATCCATTCGCCACCGATTCACCACGACTGCGTTGACTCCCTGGCTTAGGAGTAATTCCGTGAATCCAAGCCAATAGGGCGACTGGGATGAATGCCCGTTGCCCGCATCGCAGACGCCGAGCGACACGAGGGAGCAATCTCGGGTTCTACGGAGGAACCCGAGGACGTTAAGATCGCCGGTCTCGTCCTCGAGAGTTGACGCGGCCCAGAAGCCGTCGTTCAGCCGAAGATGACCCGAGACGTGGACCCAGGAAGGACGTTCGGGCTCGTCAGATTCCAGTGAATGCCGCACCCGGGCTTCGGGCAGGAATAGTCGAAAAAAGGCGCGTTCCCGCTCTGCTGTGGAAACGGCCGCGGGCCCTCCGGGTACGATGACCGAGGGAAGTCCCGCTGCTCTTCTTGCGGAAGAGGCGGGAGGCAGAGACGGCAGGTAAGCGAAGTCGTAGCGCGACGCGAGCCAGTTGCCTTCATCGTCGCGCAACATTTCAAAGGGCAGGCTTTGCAGTTCCTTGTGCGGGATGAGGAGGATTCCAGGGGTCCGAATATCGTTTTCCAGCGGCTTGAAGAGCGCCCGGTACAGCTCGTGGAGGCGGGTATCGGGGGGCGCCGGCGGGAGCGAGCTGGAGGCCTCATACAGTGGATCGAGCAGTTGGTCGACCAGCTCGCTGCAGGAGCCGGGGAGGACGCAGGCGCGAAAGAAGCGGCCGCCGGGTCCCTTGCCCCAGCCGTAGACCGTCTTGCCGTCGGGCCACAGCTCGAGGATTGTCCAGCCGCTTTGCGGGAGTCGAGAATCGTCCCAGAGGATGTCGGGGTCTGGCCGGCGCGCTTCCGGCACTGTCGGGGAGGTTCTCGGCGGAGGCGGATCCTCGAGCATCGCGACCTGTGCGAAGGTCTCCAGCGCGTTGCCTGAAGCCGGGGTGGCGGGGGCACTGTGCAGGATGCGACTGGCTTTGTTGCGCCTGAGCTCGGTGAGCTCGTGGATGCCGCTGAGCGCGCGCCACTCCGCCCCGCCCGCGATGAGGGCTCGAACCCAGCCGTCCAGCAAAGGGGAAATGGTCCGGGAGTACGGAAAAAGGAGCTCTGGCGCATGCAGGTTCTCCTCATTCTCAAATCCGGCCAGGTAGAGGCGGCCTGCCTCAGCGTACCGCCGCTCGGACTCCAGCCACCGTCCGAGCCTAAGGGTGCAGTTCCTGGTGTCGCGACGCAAGCCCGCTGCCTTGCTCAATTGGAGGGCGCGGCTATAAAACTCCTCAGCCGATCGGTCGTCCAGCCCGGAGGCCCGATCCCCGAGCAACAGCAGTTTCTCGATGCGAAGCGAGGGTAAATCGTTCGTCCGTGGCTGGAGCTCTTCCAGGAGCGATTCCGCTCCAAGGACCTTGCATCGGAGGATGAGAAGATCATCCGGAGAGACAAAGCCGAGCGCCTCCGCTTCTGCCAGGTATTCGGCAGCCCGACGTCGGTCGCCAAGCTCGAGCAGAAATGCGGAGTAGTTGCTGTAGAGGTAGAACCGGGTTTCAGGCGAGACCCGGTCCGGGTCGGCGCGCTCCAGAGACTCGCGGTAGCATTCGGAGGCCCTGCGCCTCAGCTTCATTTCTTCATACAGGTTTGCCAGGTTGTTCCAGGAGACGACCGTGGCGTCGGCAAAATCCAGTCGCTGCCATAAGCCGGCGGCCCGGCTGAAGGACCGCGCGCTTGCCGGCAACCGGTCCTGAAACCAGAGGCAATAGCCCCGGCTGTCAGCGATGAGCGCGCCGAGATAGTGGCAGCCGGAGGCTCGTGAATCAGCCTGGTCAAGCAGTAACAGCGCCTTCTGATAATCCTCGCGGGCACTCAGGACCTCCGCCATGTAATAAAGGCAAAAAGCACTCTCGCTGGTCGCGCCTTCGGCTTCGAGGAGCTCAAACGCCAGGCGGTACCTGCGCAGCGCTTCGTCGTGATGGTCGGCGTCCCAGGCTTGAATGGCTTTCCTTTCCAGCAGGAGCGCCCGGGCTATGCCAGCCCGAAACGAGCGTAGGGAATCGTAAGAATGGTCTCCGATTCGGTCGACGGTTGCCTGAATCCGTTCAGCCGCGGGCTGTCCAGTGAGGTATTGAACCCGCAGCTCCCGGTGAAAATCCAGCGGAGAAAGAGTCGCAGCAGGGGTGGAGGCAACGAAAAGAGCTGGAAAGAGGAGCAAGGCGAGTAGGCGGGGCAACATGCCAGAACAGCGCGCGGACAGGGCAAGGCTGTTGAATAAGTCGCAGAACCAATCGGGTCGCCGAGCGGAACAGAACCGCAAGCGAAGCGCTTTTTGCGAAGCGCGCGGATTGTCACCGCAACCGGTCCCAGTCGCCCAGGGTGCAGGAACTGGGCACCCCGGCCGCTCACGGTAACAATCCGCGCGCTGCGCAAAAGACGCTCCGCTTGCGGTTCTGTTCCCCTCGACAGGCTGGTTGGCTTCAACTCCGGATCTCGGATCGACCGTCTGCATCACCTGCACGCCTTCCCGGCCCGCTTACCGTTTGGAGTTATAGTCCCTGACCTGCGCCAGCAAATCGCGAGCCTCACGCGAAAACTCGCCGCCTGTTTCTGCCAACTCGGTTAACGCCTTGGTCGCTTCCTCTGTCTTATGGAGGCGCAGCAGCGTCGAGGCTTGGTACCAGAGAGAGGGGTTCTTCCACCTTGAATCTGCGGACGGCACCTGGAAGCTGGCAAGCGCGTCCGGATACTTCCCCTCGAGGTATTGGCAGACACCGGTGTAGAAGCGAGTCTCGGCCGTGGGCGCGAGTTTGCCGAGCAAGCGCTCCGCTTCCTGGTACTCGCCCCGCGCGTAAGTCTCGTACGCCTGACGGCGGGCCTCGTCTTCGGCGGCAGTCACGTGGTCCCTGGTTTGAAGAGGGAAATGCGGGTAACCGCCGCCGATGGCGAGGTCTTCGACGGAAGGGGAACGCTGACTGAAATAAAACACCGGCAGAGAAACGGCCAAAAGGACGCTGGCCGCGAGAAGCCAGATTCGGGACCGGGCGAAGACCCGGGTCTTTTGGGGCAGAGAAGCCGAGAGGGCTGCCATCACGTGAAGCCGCTGGCGGCATTGCGGGCAGGAGTCGAGGTGGCTCAGCACCTCCTCGGTCTCCGCCTCGTCGAGCTCGGTTTTGAGTAACTCAATCAATGGCGCTTCTGCGCAGTTCATACGTCTCGGACCTCGTAGCGGGAAGGACTCCCTTAACCTGCAGGCGTTTTCGGATCTCGTCGACCGCCGAATGGACCCGGCTTCTGAGCGTCGTGTAAGGGATCCCGGCTTCCTTGCATACCTGTTTCAGCTTCTGACTTCGGCCAAACACCAGGGTAATCGCCTCTCTCTGCTCGGGGCTCAGTTCTTGGACGGTCGTCTGGACCTCCCGCATCAGGCTGGCCTGCAGATCCTCCTGTTCCTCGCGGATCAGGAGGCTCAGCGGAGTCAGATGCTCCGACTGGGCGCTTCGGTTCTGGACCACCTCGTCCTTCAGATCCACACGCTCCCGGCGCCTTCGCCGATAGTAGTTGATCGCCGTGTTCACCACCACCCGCCGCATATAGCTGTATGCGTGATGCTCGTCCTTGAAATCGCTGTCGCGTCTCTTGGCGATCACACAGGTGAACGCGTCCTGCAAGACATCGTCGGACAGGGATGGGTCGACCAGGATGTTTCGCACAAGCGAACGTAGAATCGGCAAGTTACGGCTCCAGACCTGGTCGAGCACGACGCAAATGGGCAACGAGGCAGACGGAATCCTAGTCCGGTGGGGAAACCAGCAAAGAAGACGTCGCGAGTATAGAATCAGCCGCGCCCCGGCGTCAAGCAGGAAAGACAGGGAGACAGGGAGACAGGGAGACAGGGAGACAAGGAGACAAGGAGACAGGGAGATGGGGAGATGGGGAGACACGACAAGGGGACTGGGTCGCGGGCATGTGGAGAGGCAAATTGCCTGCTTCTGAGTCTCCTTGTCTCCCCGTCTCCCTGTCTCCTTGTCTCCCCTTTTTCCTGCCCTTTTCTCCTTTGCTTTTTGGGAGAGCCGTGCGTAAGATTGACCCATCCATGGCTGAATCGGTGGCCGCCATCTATCCCGGCTCTTTTGACCCGGTGACCAATGGTCATCTGGACATCATTGAGCGGGGACGGCGGATGTTTGGCCGGGTGATCGTCGCGGTTCTTGTGAACGCGGCGAAGGAGCCGCTCTTTACCGTGGAAGAACGGCTAGCGATGCTGGCAAAAGTCACAGCGGGCTGGCATAATGTCGATATAGATACCTTCGATGGGCTTCTCGTTAACTTTGCCCAAAGGCGCGGAGCCCAGGTGATCCTTCGCGGGATTAGGGCTGTAACCGACTACGAGTACGAGTTTCAAATGGCACTCATGAACCGCCGGCTTGCGCCGGACATTGAGACCGTCTTTATTTTCCCTGCCGAAGCTTACTCGTATCTTAGTTCAAGCCTTGTCAAGGAAGTCTCCTCGTTAGGAGGGTCAGTCACCGGACTGGTGCCCTCCGCAGTCGAGGAAAGCTTGCTCGAGAAAATCCGGATAAGAAATCGCGAATAGATGAGTAAAGTCGTGTAAAGACATTGTGCGGGAGGACCGCTCAACACCAGACGTCAGGCGTGCGGCCGGGCGAGTCCAAGCGACCGTCCTGAAGCAGCGCGGGGAACAACACCCCACGGCCGCAGAAAGGAGTCGAGCATGCGTTACCGGAGGAATAGGCTGCTATTCATTATTCTCCTCAATTCCTGTCTTGTCCTCATCATCTTTCGCATTTATCCGTATCTCTTACGCCCTCATTTCGTATCCTCTATCAAAAGCACCACTCTAACCGAGATTGACAAACTCGAAAGGCTGCCCCAGCCCGAGAAGGCACCACCTGAAATTCGCCGTTTCGAGGACTCGTTGCCGCCTTCGAGCACGATTCAGGACGTACTCCTCAAATATCAGTTCACGCCGCAGGAAGCACAGCGTCTCATCGAGGAGACCCGCCGCGTCTACAACCTGAACAGGGTCATGGCCGGCAACCGTTTTCTGCTGGAGTTTCAGGAGGAAACGTTCCGCACCCTTCAGTACGACATTTCCGACGAGGAGTACCTGGTCGTCAAGTATGACGGTACCGGGTATACCGCATCCCGCCATTCTTACGAGTTCGATACGATCGTCGAAGAGTTCTACGGGCAGATTGACGGCTCGCTCTCGAACACCCTGGTATCCAACGGCGAGAGCTACAGGCTGGTTGCGGAGCTGATGGACATCCTGATGTGGGACATCCCCTTCACATCGGTTCAGCCGGGCGATTCCTTTAAGCTGATTCTCGAGAAGAAGTACCGGGGCGGGCAGTTCGTGAAATACGGCCGTATCCTGGCCGTTGAGTTCCGCCGGGGAGAGAAAAACTTCTACGCTTTCCTCTTTAACGACCCGAAAACCGGGAAACCGCGATACTACGATCTGGAGGGAAAGAGTGTCCGAAAGGCGTTCCTGAAGGTCCCGTTCCGCTTCAACCCACGGATCACCTCCCGATTTTCTTACTCCAGATACCACCCGATCCTGAAACGCCGGCGGCCGCATCTTGGCGTCGACTTCGGGGCTCCTATCGGGACGCCGGTGCTGGCTTCCGCAGGTGGCACGGTAATTTTCGCCGGACGGGACGGAGGGTACGGCAAGATGGTCCGTATCCGCCACACCAGCGGCGTGACGACCAGTTATGCTCACCTCTCGAGAATCAGTGTCAGAGCAGGACAGGCGGTCGCCCAGATGGATGTGGTCGGCCGGGTCGGGTCTTCCGGGCTCTCGACCGGTCCGCACCTGGACTATCGAGTGCAGGATGCCCGGGGTCGGTTCCTGAATCCGATGAACCTGGTTTCGCTGCCGTCCGAGGAACCGATTGCCAGGCAATACGTGAAGGACTTCGAGAAGATTCAGAACACATTCCGGGTGCGCCTGGCTGCAATTCCTGAGCATCAGCCTTACTTCAATCGAATTGCGGCAGGCGGATAGTAACGGTCGGGCCCGCATTGCGAGTGCACGCGGGCCCGGAGCTTCCCTCTGATGATTGAGGCGCTCCTTTTCTATAACCCCGTCGCCGGTCGCCGCCCATTCTCCCAGGAGCGCTTGGACCGTCTGGTCGATTCTCTAAGTCGCGCAGGAATCAACTGCACCCCCCTGGCGAGCCAGCCAGGCGTGTCCCCCTGTCCGGCCGTGAACCTCGCGGGCAAAGAACTTGTTATCGTCTACGGGGGCGACGGGACTATCCACCAGGCACTACAGTTTTCCGTGCCGGCGGGGATAAAAATCGCCATCCTGCCGGCGGGGACGGTCAATGTGCTCGCCCGTGAATTGGGATTGCCAAGAAGCATCGAGGAGGCCATCGCCCTGGTCGTGAAAGGACGCACCAAGAGGATCCGCCTGGGCGAGTCGGCAGACCGGTACTTCCATCTCATGGCGGGAGTCGGGCTGGACGGCGTCATCATCGAGAACCTGAACCCCTGGCTCAAGGAGAGGACCGGCGTGGGAGCCTATTGGGTCTCCGGCCTCGTCTCCTTCTGGGAATACCGCCTGGACCCCTTCCCGGTGATTCTGGACGGAAACGGATACGAGGCGACGTTTGCCGTGATTGCGAACGCCAGGAACTATGGAGGTGCTCTGACCTTGGCGCCATCCGCGGATCTTGAGGATCCGTACCTGGATGTCTGCCTTTTTCATGGCCGGCGCCGGTGGAGATACATCCGCTACCTGCTGGCCAGCTTCAAAGGCACGCACGTGCGGTTTCCCGACGTCACGTATGTGAAGGCCCGAAATGTGGAGATTCCCGCCGCCCGGGATCTCCCCGTGCAGATGGACGGGGACGTCGTGAGCCGGCTGCCCGTCTCGCTGCACGTATACGATCCGGGAGTCGAGGTAATAGTACCCCCGCGAATGAGCGGTTGATTCCGCGAACCCCCCGCTTTTCGTGATAAAGTTCCGCTTATGAGGAGGACGGCTGCCGCACTTCTTTTCCTGCTGGTACTTGCGCCCGTGGTGACTCTCGGCTTCGCCCACTGGCGTACCGTGCGGTACGACTCTCTCATCCGGAAACAGTGCCGGCGTTATAACCTCGACTTCCACCTCGTCAAGGCACTGGTCCACGAGGAAAGCCGATTCGACGCCGAGGCCAGGGGCAAGAAGGGAGAGCTCGGACTGATGCAAATCAAGCCTGCTGTGGGCGCCGAGTTCTGGGAGCGACAGGGCAAGCGCAGCTTCTACGACCCGGAGATGCTCCTCAATCCGGAACACAATATTGAAGTCGGGTGCTGGTACCTTCGGGAATCTCTCGACATGTACCGCCACCTGCCTGACCCAACCCCTTACGGCCTTGCCCGCTATAATGCCGGACATACACGCGTCGCTCGCTGGATTAGCGCCACCTCGGCCCACCCGCAAAGCAAGTTTATCGACAACGTCGACTTTCCCCGGACACGCGAATACATCGTTCGGGTGATCGGCCGCGCTCACCGTCGTAGCCAGAACTACCTGTGGTAAGACAGACAAGGAGACAGGCAGACAAGGAGACGAGACCAAGGGGCGTGACTACACGGTTGTTCCTCGCCGGGGCCGGCCTGCTGGCTTGCTTTGGTTTTCTCATCAATCCCGATGCTGACCCGTCGACCGCTGGCCTGATCCGATTCACAGACATTGCCGCGCGTTCCCGGTTCAGTTACACCTCGAACAACAACTTCACCGGAAGAAAGTACTTCCCGCAGCCGATGTGCGGGGGAATTGCGGTGTTGGACTATGACCGGGACGGCAAGCGGGACCTCTTCTTTACGAATGGTTCCAAGCTGCCTGAGTTGAAAAAGACCGATCCGTCTTTTTACAACTGCCTGCTGCGCAACAACGGGAACGGGACATTTGAAGATGTCACGGAAAAGGCCGGGTTGGCGGGCGGCCATTTGGATTTCTGCTTTGGAGTGACAACCGGGGACTACGATGGCGATGGGGACACTGATCTGTTCATATGCGATGCGGGGCCCAACGCGTTGTACCGGAATAACGGCGACGGGACGTTTACGGAGGTGACCCGAGGGTCGGGGCTGGACGGCAAACCAAAAGATCTGTTGAGCGTCTGTGCCGCCTTCTTTGACTACGACAATGACCGTCTGCTCGACCTCGTCGTTTCGCAGTACACCTATTGGAACCCGCAGAATGACAAACCGTGCGTGCACGAAAAGAACGAGTTCTACTGCAATCCGGCCACCGTGGTCAGCGTTCCGCACACGCTCTACCGGAATCTCGGAAACGGGAAGTTCGAGGACGTGTCCGTGAAGAGCGGGTTTGCGAGCGCGACGGGAAAGGGAATGGGGATCGGGATAGCGGATTTCAACGGCGATAACAATCTGGATGTTTTCATCGCAAACGATACGATCCAGAACTTCCTGTTTCTCAACCGGGGGAACGGCACCTTCGAGGAGGCTTCGCTGCTCTATGGCGTCGCTTACAACGAGGCGGTGGCAATCGTGTCGGGCATGGGATGCGATGTGAAGGATTACGACAACGACGGCTGGGTCGATGTCTTCTACAACAACCTGCAGTCCCAGATCTTCGCGCTGTTCCACAACGAGAAGGGTGAATACTTCGAATACGTCAGCCCGACCACGAACGTCGCTGCTCTCAGCCGCCGGTTTTCGGGGTGGAGCAACGGTTTCATCGATTACGATAACGACGGCTGGAAAGACATCTACTCGTCCAACGGACACGTCGATTACGTCGGATCTCCCAACCCGGCCCAGAGTGACACCATGTGGCAGAACCAGGCCGGCAAGACTTTCGCGGACGTGTCCGCGTCGCTTGGCGCCGATTTCACCCGGCTTGGCTACCAGCGAGGCTCGGCGTTCGCCGACCTGAACGAAGACGGCTGGCTGGACCTGGTCGTCACCTCGCTTAACGAACGCCCAAGGATCATGCTCAATTCGGGCAACGCGACCAGTCATTGGCTCCTCCTTGACCTCACCGGCACCGCAAGCAGCCGGGACGCAATCGGCGCCAAGGTGAAGCTGACAACCGGGTCGGGACGCGAGCTTTACAACCATGTCGCTGTCAGTGTGGGCTTCATGTCGGCCAGCGATCGTCGGGTCCATTTCGGCCTCGGGGCCGAGAAAGCGATCAAGAGCATTGAAATCCGATGGCCCTCCGGAAAGACGCAGACGCTCGGGGAAGTCAAAGTCGATCAGGTCCTGAAGGTGGAGGAGCCGAGAAGCTGATTGCGGAAGCCAACCGGCCTGCCGAGCGGAACAGAACCGCAAGCGAAGCGTTTTTTGCGCAGCGCGCGGATTGTCGCGGGAGCAGCCCGGTTACGGGTGAATCCGCGCGCTGCGCAAAAGACGCTTCGCTTGCGGTTCTGTTCCGCTCGGCAGGCCGGTTGGCTGCGATTCCGAGTCCGACCGATGCAAGGAGAGGAAATTTGAAAATCACTCGCAAGAGCCCGATAGCTGCCGTCATCCTCCTGACCGCAGTCGTGTGGGTCCTGGGCAATGATCTCTTCGATCCGATCGTCTTCGATCTCGTCTCTACTCCGGCGATCAAATTCGTGACGGAGCCAAGCCGGACGGACCATCGGCATCAGCCGGAGACGATGGTTTCGGGCGTCGCTCTGGCCGACTTCGACAACGATGGATTGCTGGATATCTACGCGGTCAACGGCGCGACCATGCCCGGGCTCCAGAAATCAGACGAGATGTACTACAACCGGCTCTACCGGAACCTGGGCGACTGGAAGTTCGAGGACATGACCCTCCAGGCGGGAGTGCAGGGCCGCGGATATACCAACGGCGTGGCGGTCGCTGATTTCGATAATGACGGTGATCAGGACTTTTTTGTGCCCGGCTTGCGGGAGAACCTGCTTTATCGGAACGATGGAAACTGGCGTTTTCAGGAGGTGACGAAAGGGGCCGGCTTGGCGAATCCGGATCCCCAGTACGGGACGCTGTGGTCGGTCGCGGCGGCCTTCTTTGATTACGACAAGGACGGCTGGCTGGACCTGTTCGTCTCCAATTACTGCGTATGGAACCCGGACATCGAGCCGATCTGCGGCCCGGCCGGCCATCCGGACTACTGCCATCCGCAACACTATCGGGGCCTTCCCAACTCTCTCTATCACAACAATCGGGACGGGACTTTCAAGGATGTTTCCGCGACATCGGGCATCCGCAAGCATATCGGGAAGGGAATGGGGATCGGGGTCGAAGACTACGACGGGGATGGCTGGATGGACCTGTTTGTTGCCAACGACACCGAACCGGCTTTTCTATTCCACAACGAAAAAAACGGGACGTTCAAAGAAATCGGCTTTGAAGCGGGGGTTGCGTATACATATTCAGGCGCGGTGGTCTCCGGGATGGGGGTGGACGCCAAAGATACGGATAACGACGGCAAGCCGGACGTCTTCGAGGCGGCGCTCACAAACGAGACAATGCCGTTCTTTCGGAACCTGGGCAATAACCTGTTCGAAGAGCTGACCTCGTCGAGCAATCTGGCGCTGCTGACCCGCCCGAAGACAGGGTGGAGCAACGGGATCTTCGACCTCAACAACGACGGCTGGAAGGACCTCTTCGTGGCCTCCGGCGACGTGATGGATCCGCGCGGCAGCTTCCGGGAACGAGTCCCCATGACCAATTCGCTGTTTGCTAACCTGAAGAACGGCAAGTACGCGGATGCCTCTCCTTCGGCCGGACCGGACTTCTCCACTTTGAAGGGTGTTCATCGGGGATCAGCTTTCGGAGACATCGACAATGACGGTCGCCTCGACCTCTTGATTACCGAATTGAACGGCCCGCTGCGCGTGTGGCGGAACGTCTCGCCGGCTGCTAACCGCTGGCTCCTCGTAAGTACAACCGGTAGGAAGAGCAACCGCGACGGGATGACGGCCAAGGTGAAGGTCACTACGGCTTCAGGCAGCCAGTGGAACATCGTCAGCACCGCGGTGGGCTACGGATGCGCGTCGGATAAGCGGGTGCATTTCGGGCTGGGGAAGGATGAGGTCGTGAAAGAGCTCGTCATCACCTGGCCGAGCGGTGTCGTGCAAAAACTGGAGAACGTGAAAGCGGACCAGGTCCTCAAGGTAGAAGAAATGGTGCAGTGATTACGGACGGAAATCCGCAATCAACATGACCCTCGACAGCGACTCGATTCTTGGCATATATACTGTCCTTTGTAGAAGAACCTTCGGGCTCCCAGACTAAAGGTAAGACTATGTCCAAACGTCTTGTCACCATTGGCTTTTCATTGTTCTTCGGCCTGCCCCTGGGCGCGTTCGTCGTTGCTCAACAGAGTCAGACGCCCCCCCGTCCGGAAAACCCTTCGATCCAGGCGACGGCAGAAGCGGTACTTGTCGATGTCGTTGTCCGCGACAAGAAGGGGCGTCCGATCAACGACATCAAGCCGACGGAGATCGAAGTTTTCGAAGACGGCGGCAAGCAGGAAATCGGAAGCTTCAGATTGGTCCAGCCGGAGATCGCGTACGCCGAAATTCAGCAACCGGCTGCGCCACGGCAGCCGGGCTCGCCAACAACTCTCGATCACATCAACCTCGTGACTTTTCTTTTCGACGGGTTGGGAACCGATGGGCGACACCTTGCCCTGCAGGCCTGCGAGGACTTCATCAAGAGCGAGCTGCACAAGAATGTCCTTGTGGCCGTATTCAAGATCGACCGGAGGCTGCATGTTCTTCAGCAGTTCACCAACGATGCCAATGTGATCAGGGAGGCGGTGCGACGGGCAACAGGCGCGGGCACCTATGCTCAGTACACGAACAAGTCGAACGAGATCAAAAAGCAGCTGGAGACGGTCAGCTCCGCGGCGGGCGCGGCGTCCGCCACAGCTGCCAGCTTCGGCCGGGGGAACAGCGGCGGAGGCGCGGGCGCGACCTTTGCCGAAGCAAAGCTGGCTTCCGTGACGCTCGATAGCCTGCAGTTTTCCGAATCCATGGAGCGCGAGGATTGGTCCATGGCGTCGGTCTACTCCCTTCTCGCCTTAGTGCGCGGTCAAAAGCAATTGGCGGGGCGGAAAACGATCATCTACTTCTCGGAAGGGCTCGTGGTTTCTCCGACCCGCGTCAGCGCTCTTAAGGGGACGATTGGTGAGGCGAACCGGGCCAACGTCAGTTTTTACGCGGTCGATGCCCGGGGGCTCACGTCGGCGAGCCTGCTCGACTCTTCCAAGAGCATGATGGAAGGGGCGGCAAGCGCGAGCAGGGCTGGCGTCTACTCCTCGGGAGGGAGGGCTGTCAGTACGTCTGAGGTCAGGTCCGGCGAGAACGCAGAAGGTTCCCTGCGGGCAAATGCTCAAGGGACCCTGCAAACGTTGTCGGAAGAGACGGGAGGCTTGCTCATCGCTAATACCAATGACCTCAAGGAAGGAGTCCAGCGTGTCGGCGAGGACATCCGCGGGTACTATGAGCTGACCTACAGTCCGAAGCAGATTCAGTACGACGGGAAGTTCCGATCGATAACCGTGAAAGTATCCAGGCCGGACGTTTCGGTTCAGTCCCGCAGCGGCTACTTCGCGGTTCCTCCCACCCTTGCGGGCGGCCCTCCGGTGCTGCCTCACGAGCTGCCGATGCTCGCCGCCCTCAGTTCTCCCACGATTCCCAAAGACTTCGAGTACCGGACCCAGGTTCTGAAGTTCGGCCGGGATGCCGCGGGACTGCAGCAGGTCCTCGCGATTGAAGTCCCCATGCAGAACTTCACCTTCGAAGAAGTCAAAGGGGACAAGAACAAGGTCACCTACACGACTCGTTTTGACTGGATGGCGGTGGTCAAGGACGCCTCCGGGCAGATCGTCGAAAAGTTCAGCCAGCCGTATGCCTTGCAGGACATTCCGGCGGACAAAATAGAGGCCATGAAGAAGGGAAATGCCGTCTTCATTCGCCAGTTCTCGCTACCGGAAGGTCGTTACACCCTGGAAACTGTTGCCCATGAAGAAGTGAGCCAGAAGACCAGTGCAAAGCGCGCGGCGATTGTCGTCCCGAAACTCGGTGATACTTTCAGGATGAGCTCGCTGACCGTGATCCGGCGGACCGACCCGCCGGGCCCTGAGGAGACACCCAGCTCGAATCCTCTCGTGTACGCGGATTTGAAGGCCAAGAAATCCATGAAAATCGTCCCGAATCTGGGAGAGGCGATCAGCGGTCCACCCGACGCATCTCTGGGCATCTATTTCGTCTTGTACCCCACGGCCGGCGGGGAGAAGCCGCGGTTGGCACTCGAAGTTCTCAAGGACGGAACGTCGCTCGGGGGTAGTGAGATGAACCTGCCCGAACCGGACAAGGAGGGGAAGATCGCGTACACGGCTTCGCTCCCCCTGAAGGTGTTCAAGCCGGGCCAGTACGAGCTCCGGGCGGTCGCCCAGCAGGGTCAGCAGACCGTTGAAGAGCACGCTTTCGTAACGATTCAGTAGGCTAAGAAGCCACGGATTTCGAGGACTCCAGTATTCCCGAAATCGAAATCCGTGGAATCCGCGGCTTCTCACTCAGGGTTCGGTTTTTTCAGCGTTTTCAGGGACTTGCACGCCTTTGCCGGGGACCAGAAGCTCGCGGCGTTCCCTTCTGATCTTGTCCAGCTTGAGGAACTCGGTGCGGGCCTTTTGGGCGTCGTCTTTGCGCCCGGCCTTCATGTACGCCCGCACGAGGGCGAACTGCATCTCCGGGCTGTCCGGAGCGAGTTTGACCCCGGTTTCCAGCTCCCGAATGGCGCCGGGGACGTCACCCGTGTCAAGCAGAGTCCGCCCGAGAGCGTTACGGGCCACAAAGGACTGCGGGTCCAGATCGACAGCCTCTTTGGCGAACACCAGCCCGGTCGCGTGCTCACCGCGCTTGATGTACTCGAATGCCATCTGAAGCCTCGCTTCCACATGCGACGGGGAAATCTCCAATTCCTTCTTGAACTCTTCGAGGGCGGCGTCCGGCTGATCGTGAAGCAGCACCACGCCATAGGCGTAATGGACGTTAGGCAGGGTTCCAAACTGGTCCAGCAGCGCCTGAAATTCCTTCACGGACTCTTCGAACTTGTGCCCGATGTGCTGTGCCATCGCCCGGCCGGCCATCATGACCGGCACTTTCTTGTCCTCAGGGAGCTCTGCAGGCAAGTAGGGAAGACGAAGAGCGCTGATACCCAGGCCTTCCGTGATCCGGGTGCTGTCGGGATTCTCCATCGCGAGGCCGTTCAGAATCTGAAAGGCTGCTTCGAACTGTGCGAACTTATTGAAAAGAATCGCGGAATGGTAGCGTGAGACATAGCTGAGCTGCTGGTTTCCGCCCAGTCCTTTCTTTCGCCCACCCTCCAGGTGCAGCAACGCCTCCTGATACTCGCCGACCTGGAACTGGCAGAGGCCGAGCAGGGCAAGGCCCGCACCGCCCTCCGGCTCGAGCTTGACCAGCTTTTTCAATGCGTCGGCGCCCTCTGCGTAACGGTCGAGGTCATAAAGGAGAGTGCCGAGATACCACCACCCTTCCGCCCAGTCCGCTTTCCGGGCAACCGCCTTCCGGTACAGCCCGATCGCCTCCTCGAGTTTCCCGGAGTCCCGCGCCTCCGCCGCCTGCCTCGCCGTCTCGTCAAATGCGGGCTGAGTTACCGCGGCCTGGCTCTTGGGTTTTGCCTGGCTCCTGGCCTTTGGCGGGTTCGATGACGGGCGGGGCTGGCTTCCGGATGTCTGCCGGCCGAAGGCTTCACTGACAGCGGAGCCGAACAGAAACAAGGCCATGGCGAAAAGAAGGGGGATCCGATTTCCGATCAGGCTTCTCACTTTGGGTCTCCCTCGAGTGCCGGTTTCGCGGGCGGCTGCTGCGCGGGGTCGCTCCCAGGAACTTCTATCCGGGCTTGTCGTTCGGCCCGAAGCCGGTTGGCGATCGTCCGATGTCGTTCCGCGTCCTCCTTACGCTGCTGTCGGAAGTAGATGTTGGCAAGGGCGACGTGGACTTCGAGGAAATCAGGCGAGGTTCGGGCGATCTCCTCCAGCAGCTTCTGCGCCTCCTGGGTCTTGCCCTGGGCAAGATAAACGACGGTGATCTGGAACCGGACCTCGTCTGCGTCCGGCCGGATGCGCAACGCACGCTCGAAACAGGCGATCGCCGCCTCGTAGTTCTGCTCTTCCTTGTAATAATCGACGCCGCGGAACACGTTGGCGTCAAAATCGTATGGATTCACCTCCAGCTCGAGCCTGTACTGCTCCGACGACCGGTCGCTCTCACCCATCTCTCCCAGCGCCTTGGCGTAGAAAGAGTGAGCTCCGGGAAGCTTCGGGTCGAGCTTTACAGCCTGCTCGAATTCCTTGACGGCGCCGGGGTAGTCACGAACCAGGAGATGGGCCGTCCCGAGCATCAGGCGCGCTTGAGCGGAATCACCATTTTTCAGAATCCGATCGACAAGCTTCTGTCCTCTTTCGGTCTGGTTGTCTCGAATCAGCGCGGTGCCAAGCAGGTAGGCGAGCGCCATGTCGTCTGTATCGGCTTCGAACGGGCTCAGAAGTCCGATCACCTTCTTGTACTCACCTGCCTGTAAGTAGCAGTCGGACAGAAGCAGCATGGCAATCTTGTTCCGAGTCTGTTCCTTTACGACCTTTTCCAGTTCAACGCGAGCCCGGTCGATATCGCCCATCTTGTAGCGCGCCAGCGCGAGGTTGAACCGGATATCGGTGTTGGCCTGATCAAGCGCCAGAGCCTTGGTGTACTGCTCGACCGCCTCCCCGTACCGCCCAAGCTTCACGTATGCGGCGCCCAGGTTGGATCTGACGGCCGGCTGGTCCGGGTAACGTGCAAGAAACTCCTCGTACTTTGCGACGGCCGCTTCAATCTGCGCTTCGTTATGGAGTCGGACCGCTTCGTCGAGCAGTTCTCTCGGAGTCTGTGCGCGCAACGAGGCTGACCCCAGCGTCAGGACGACGATGACGGCCACGGAGCCGGCTTTGCGAAGGCGCTTCATCTCGGGAATTCTACCATGGTCCGCACGCCCGACCGTTCCCTGCGCCTGGACTTGCAGATTCCTCGGGTGGGTGGTTAGACTCTTCAAATGCTTTACCGGCATTTCAGGAGCACCTTCCCGGCCGCGGTCATCCTCCAAATCGCCTTTTCGGTGCTGCCGGTTCTCGGACAGGATAAACAGGACGTGCCCACCGATCCGAGCCGCTTCAATCGAATGCCGGCAGAGCCTTTCCGTGTCCGTGAAGACGTTCAGACAGTGGCGGCGTTTGACGCTCCTCTCGAGAACGGCGATCTGGTCATCGGCGTAGTGGTCGGGGATGAAGCACGCGCCTACCCAATCAATTTTCTCATCGGACCCAGGAATGAGATCGTCAATGACAAGCTGGGAGGCAACCCCCTGGCGGTGACCTGGTGTTCCGTGAACCGTTCGCCGTGCGTTTACAGCCGACGGATCGACGAGCAGACACTGGCTTTCGGCGTCCGCGGTATCCAGGATGCGACTCTCATCATGTACGACGCGCAGAGTCAGAGCTTCTGGAGCCAGGTCGTGGGCGAGGCGTTGGAAGGGCCGCTGAAGGGCCGCGCCCTGCCGAAAATCCCGTCCATTCTGACCACCTGGGGAGTATGGAGATCGTTGCACCCGGCCTCTACTGTCTACGTCGACTGGTCGGGGCCCTACTACTCTGACTTCTCGCCGGGGACCATTCGCGAGTTTGCCTCGCGGAGTGCGGGGCCTGTGCAGCCGGAAGACCTGGTGATAGCGCTGGAGGCGGACAAGGGAGCCAAAGCCTACGCGCTTAAGGATGTGGCCGGTCAGGGACCGGTCAATGACGAGGTAAGTGGCGAGCCGGTTCTGGTCTTTCTGAGTCCAGACAAGACCACGGTGCGGGTGTTCGCCAGACGAGTCGAGAACCAGACGCTCACGTTCAAGACAGCGGCCGAAGGAATGCTGATGGATACGGAAACCGGCTCAGTCTGGGACCCGGTCTCCCTCACCGCCCGATCCGGACGGTTGACGGGCAAGCAGCTGGAATTGCGCCCCGCGGTCCTGTCGCTCTGGCAGGGCTGGAAGCTGTACCGGCCGAAGACGGTGCTCTATTCGCCCGGCCAGTAGTAAAAGGCTCAAGAGTCGACGGACCAGGTGTAGGCACGCACAGGTAGGATGAACCGCAAACGAAGCGTTGTTCAGCGAAGTGCGCGGATTGTTCCCGGAAGCAATCAGCCTCTGAGCGAGGCATTGCTCACGGGAGAATCCGCGCACTTCGCAAAAGACGCTCCGTTTGCGGTTCTGGACCTCTCGCCGACCCGGGCGCTGAATCTTCGGTCTGTGTCCCAAGCTGGGAAGACACAGAACCGCAAACGAAGCGTTGTTCAGCGAAGTGCGCGGATTGTTCCCGGAAGCAATCACAGAAAGCAAAAGGGGCGGCCGAAGCCGCCCCTTTTGTTTTTTTGTTCGCGAACTTGAGCGATTAGAACATGAACTTGAGTGCGAACTGGATGATGCGTTTCCCGCGCTTCTCACTCGGTTTCCCGAAATTCGTCAGCGTAGACTCGCTCAACTGACCGCCGTTGAACTGCAACTGCATGTCGTTGCCTGCGAAAGCCGGTATCGGATGGTTTGGGAAGTTGTACATCGAAAACCGGAACTGCAGCTTCTGATCTTCATTCCCCGGATTCAAAGCGAAGTTCTTGAAGATCGAGAGGTCGTGGTTCTGGAAACCCGGGTACTTGAGGTACGGGATCTGGTACATTCCGTTGTTTCCAGGAGTCGGGGCTGCAAAACACCGCGGGTTCACGAACTGACCCTCTTCCAAGCCTTCCCGAGGATCGCAGATCACCACCGCGCGGGCTGCGGTATCAGGAGTTCCGTTGATCTGATTCGAACCAATGTCCAGATAGTTGGGCGAACCGTCGTCGTTGGTCGGATCATTGGGGTCAATGACGCTGGTCTCTCCGTTCGGGCTCACGCCCAACGGCGCACCGCTCTGGAACTGGGTGATACCTGAGATCTGCCAGCCGTTCAGGATTTCCCGAAGGACGGGACGGGACACCGGGTCCGGCAACAGCATGTTATAAGCGATGGCGAACGTGTGGGTCCGGTCATAGCTCAGAGGACCGTAGCTGCGGCGGCGCAGGTCGAACACGTCGAACGTCGAACCGTAGAACGCGCCTGCAATACCGGTGGCCTTTGAGAACGTGTAGGAAGCGGAGTAGTTCAGTCGGCCGGTCTGACGGTTACCTGTGACCTGAAGAGAGTGGTAGTGCTGTGAGAGCATGTGCGTCTTCATCTCAATCAGGCCGTACTTATTGTAGGGTCGGGCTGCGTCCTCATCCACGGTGGCCGGCAACGTCTTGGTGCCCGGAAGGAACAAGGCTCCCTCTGGTACCGCGTTGATGTTGTACGAGTCGGTCGTGACCTGGTTACGGCTGGTGTTCCCCACGTAGGACGCTTCGATAACCGTGCTGTACGGTATTCTCTGCGACAACGTGAAGCTCCAGGAGTAGGTCACCGGGACATCGTTGTCCGTGTGATCAAGGACGTTCAGATCATACTTCGGAGCGCCGGCGGCGTCCGGGTTGATCTCGTCAATCTGGGCGAGTGTGCCCGGATTCCAGCCAATACTGATCTTCCTAAGCAAGGGCGGGTTGGCAATCGTATCGAACTGCACGTTGCCCTGGTCTCGGTAGTAGAAGGCACCGATACCGCCGCGGATAACCGAGTTACCCTTGCCGGTCAGATCGTAGGCCCATCCGATGCGTGGTCCAATGTTCAAGAACGGAGTCTCGAACCCGGAGCGCGAGATATTGTCACCCTTGTAGTTGGCGACAACGCCCGGGAACGGGGCAGAGTTGAGCTCTGCTTGGTACTTCGCAATGTCAAAGCCTGCGATGTACCCGTCCTTGTTGTACATGAACCCGTAGTGGTAGAAACGCGCTCCGAGCTCGAGAGTCAGGCGGCGGGCAGCCTTCCAGCTGTCCTGCGCGTAGAACGAGAGCTCATTCTGCGCCATGTTGCCGATGACGTTCTTGGTCGACTCGTTGTAGGCGCCGGTCCGTCCCATCACCATGTCGGCAAACGCGTTGCCCGTAGAGTTGCCACCCCAGTTCGTGAAGGCGACCTCACCGTGGACGTTGTTGCCCGTCGGCTGGTCGTTCGTCGTGTACTGGTAGTAGGCTCCAAACTTCAGCGTGTGAGTGCTCAAAACCTTGCTGAAGTTGTCGTTCGCGCTGATCAACCACTTGTTCGCGTAGTAGACCGGGTCGAACCCTCCGGGCTGGATCAGGTGACCGATGCCACCATCCCAGTCCGTCACGTTCGGCATCAGGGTGACCGCCTCCTCGTTCTTGAAGATGCCCTTGTAAGGATAACCGAGCTTCCTGCGGTCGACCTTGTCGGGTTCTTCAAACGTGTTCGGCAGGTTGATGTAAGTGGCAGCAAAAACCACTTCGTTGGTCGTCGTCGGATTGAGCACGTTCACCAGACTGGTCGATGAAGAGAACGACCGGTTCTCGCCCAGAACAGGGCTGGCGTAGGGAATCTGGTGTGCCTGGTTCCACCACAGGATGTAGGGATAAGGCTGCTTCTCGCCCTCGTGGTTGAACCGGGTATAGATCTTCGTGTTATCCGAGACATTGTAGTCTACGCGCACGAGTTGCTGGTTTCGGTGCTGAGGATTGACGATCTGCGAAATGTAGTTGAAGCCGTTGTTGGTCTTCGGATCACGGTTGGGGAGCGGATACTGGTTCGCGATGATCTTCCCCCCCGGATCAAGCAGGTTGGGGTTGATCACTCCGTTGGTGATCCCGTCGCCGGTCGGAACTGATTGGTTGTCGTACATGTTAAAGCCGTAGTTTCCACCAACCAGCTCGCTGAAGTCGCCATCGCGCATCTTCGCGGTCGGCACCCACGACGGCCAGGCTCCAAGGTCGACGTACTGGCGCATCCACTCAGCCCCGGCAAAGAAGAACAGCTTGTCGCGGTTCTTATTGAAGCCGGTGCCGGGGATGATCACCGGGCCACCGATGTTGAAGCCGGGGAAGAAGAATCGATCGGCTGGCTTGTCCAGGTCGTAGCGATTCTGCTCCCAGCTCTTGGAGTTGAACATGTTGTGCCGAAGGTACGTGTACATCTCGCCGTGGAACTCCGAGGTGCCCGATTTCGAAACGCTCTGAATGACGACCGGGCCCTTGTTGTTCTCGGCGCTGAAGTTCGACGTCTGAATCTTCATTTCCTGGATCATGTCGACGTTGGGCGTCACTGCGGAACCGCAGTTGCAGCCCGGGTCGATCGTGTTGGCTCCATCGGAAACGATGTCCAGCGCGTCATTTCGCGTACCAGCCACGTTGTAGTTGCCGACGCCTTCGTTGAACGCAATGACCTCACCACCAGTCGGGCTGTACCGACCGCCGGTGAAGACCGTTCCGGGAAGGATCTTCAACAGTTCAACGCCGCTTCGGCCGACAATCGACAAGTTTTGAATCTGCTTTTCCGTGATGACCGCCGCCTTTTCACCACTATCGACTGGGATGGCCATCTCGGGACTCGCAGACACTGTCAACTGCTCGGCCGTGCCCGCGACCTTCACCGTCACATCGCCAAGGTTCAGACGGTCGCCGGGGTGAACCACAACTCCGGTTTTTTCCCAGCTCCCGAATCCCGACATCTGGACGGTGACGGTGTATGTTCCTGCGGGAATGGCTTGGATGCTGAAGAAGCCCTCGTCGTTTGAAACCGTGCGCCGAACCGCGTTGGTGGCCTCGTTCTTCAATACAACGTCGGCTCCCGGAACCACCGCCTTGGTTTCATCCTGGACGATTCCGGTTAGAGAACCGGTGGGTCCCTGTCCGAACACCGCTGGTGGGACAAGTACCAGCAGCGCCAGACCAATGATGAGTAACAGTTTTGTTTTCACGAGCCTCCCCTCCTTAAGGAAAGCTGCTTTCTGAAGATCGAGCGTTCAACCTCTGAAACGCCCGGTGCTTCCAACTTTCTACCCCGTACAAATCTGTTCATCACCTCGCTTTCGTGTAGAGACATTTATGCCTAAGTGTTTTTTAGTCATGCCTTTATGGTTAGTTGTGTGGACCAGACACAACTCCGCCAGGGTGAATGCAAAAACACGGGATGCCCGAATCTCAGAGGAGGGATACCGCTCCACTATTCTCGCTGCCTGCGTCACTTTTCGCCTCGTCTTGGGCGAGCCTGGGATTCTTGCCTCTTACACGAGTCGCACGCTCAGTCATGCAATACGCATAAGCGGGCCTATGCTTCCTGCATACCCTGAACGACAGCCACATCTTTACACCGAGCCGAGGACGGACTGCAACACCAAAGTTATCGTGGAATCAACTTGACATCAAAGCGAGCCTGTCGGGGACACTTTCGTGTAAACTTCCGCGACAGTTCTCGAGCAGTTTCGGAGCAGTTTGGGAGGCGTCTGATCTGATCGGTCGTCTGGCAGGGTCCGCTTTCCTACTTGGGAAGGGAGCCAACCACGCCTTTGAAGAAGCGATGAACACGGTGCAAGGAGCCGACCGGTTCCGCGAACATCATGATGCATTCCCCAGCCACGACAGCGATGTCGTGACTCCGGCAGAAATCGACCGCCTGGCTGGACTCGGCGCCCTGCTGCATCCACACCCGCTTGATCCCCGCTTCCGCAAGTTCGCGCACGATTTTCTCGGTCTCCGTGGGGGGCACCATCAGGACGACGGCATCGGGCAGGGTCGGTAGATCCCGCACGTTTGGCCAGCACGCCTCGCCCTGGATCTCTTTGGCTCGCGGATTCACCGCAAAAACTTCGTAGCCCTTGCGCTTAAGCTCCCGGTAGACGGTGTTGCTGAGCTTCCGTCCGCTGGTCGACACGCCTATGATGGCAACCTTCTCCTGGGCAAAAAAGTCGCGAATCGTCTCCATTGTGGTCATCTGTCTTCTCCTGTTAAGGAAGCAGTCTCGCCCCCTTGACGGCTCTAATGTACCATCAGAATTCCTCCAGGGTGGAGCAAACACACAAGAAGGGAATCTGAATCTGTCCGTTAACGAGAGAGCTGATTGGTTATAATCAGGGTTTGGCAAATCCAATTGAGGAGGAAGCATGAAGCTCCCCACGGGCGGTCAGTTTTGGCGCAGCGTCGTGCTGATTGCAATCACAACACTAGTCGGTTTCACAGCTCAAGCAGAGGCAAAAATGGATGTGAAGAAACAGTCTTGGGGGAAGACAGCGGATGGCAGGCAGGTTGACCTGTATGTGCTGACTAACGACAAGGGATTCGAGGTTAAGGTCACGACCTTCGGCGGAGCCGTTGTCTCGGTTATGGCGCCGGACCGGCAGGGGAAGATGGCCGATGTCATCCTTGGCTACGATACTCCGGCCGGCTACGAGAAAGACAAGGCTTATCTCGGGGCGGCCATCGGGCGTTACGGCAACCGCATCGGCGGAGCCCAGTTCTCCCTGAACGGCAAAGTTTTTAAGCTGGCCAAGAACGACGGCCAGAACTCGCTTCACGGTGGTGTGAAGGGGTTCAACAAGGTCCTTTGGGAGGCCGAGGAGGTGCGGACAAAGGACACCGTCGGTGTTCGCCTGACCTATCTGAGTAAGGATGGGGAGGAAGGCTACCCCGGAAATCTGTCCGCGACCGTGACCTACACGATCACAGGCGCTAATGAACTAAAGATGCATTACCAGGCGACGACCGACAAAGCCACGGTCGTGAACCTGACGAATCACGCCTATTTCAACCTGCTCGGCGATGCGGCCGGGGACATCCTCGCACACGAGCTGCATATCAACGCGGACAAGTTCCTGCCCGTCGATAAGGGACTCATACCGACAGGCGAGCTGCGCGACGTCAAGGGAACGCCCCTGGATTTCACGAAGCCGGCGGTCGTCGGCGCGCGGATCAATGATAAGAGCGAGCAGATGGTGCTGGGCGGCGGCTACGACCATTGCTGGGTGCTGAACAAGGGCGATGAGGTGCAGGGGATGCGCCTGGCCGCGCGTGTCTACGAGCCGAAAACCGGGCGGGTGATGGAAGTGACGACCACCGAACCGGCCATCCAGTTCTACACGGGGAACTTCCTGGACGGGACCATCACAGGGAAGAAAGGAATCGTCTACAAGAAGCGCATGGCCTTCTGCCTGGAGACCGAGCATTTCCCGGATTCTCCGAACAAGCCGAGCTTCCCGACAACGCTGTTAAAGCCGGGCGAAACCTACTTGACGACTACCGTTTACAAGTTTTCGACCAAGTAAGGGCAAGGCCCCCGAGGCGCGGTGGACAAAGTGGACATCGTGGACGAAGTGGAGAGTCAGCCCGCAGACGCTACTTTGTCCACAATGTCCACAATGTCCACAATTTCTCAGTTCTGCTCTATCATGGCGCCATGACGGCTCTTGAACGCCTGGCGCTCTCTTTCACTGTCTGTGCTTTCCTGCTTGGCTCTGCCCTCCCCGCGGACCCTGCGTTCGTTCGCGTAAGCCCTCGCGACCCTCGATATCTCGAGCTCTCTGACGGGCGACCCTTCATTCCGATCGGCCTCAATATGATCGCTCCCGGGGAGTCCGACGAGGAGAAAGGACTGGCCCGGATGGAGCAGTGGCTGGACTCTTTGTCCGCAAACGACGGCAATTTCATCCGCATCTGGATGAGCAATCCGTTCTTCGACGTCGAATCCGAAAAGAGCGGGTCCTATGATGCAGAAACGGCCAAACGGCTGGATGCCGTGCTGGAACTGGCCTCCCGCCGGGGTATTCGGGTCAAGCTGACGTTTGAGCACTTCCGCCACTTCTTCCGAGAGGAACAGAAATGGGCCGCCAAGCCGATCCATCATGTCAGCCGCGGAGGACCGGCAAAGGACGAATCCGACTTCTTCAGCGGAGCCGCCAGCCGGGATCAGTTCCGGGGCAAGATCGACTGGTTCTCGCGTCGCTACGGTTCGAACCCGAACGTGTTTGCCTGGGAGCTCTGGAATGAGATCAACGCCGTCCGGGCGCAAGGATGGGAAGACTGGACCGAGGCCATGCTCAAAGAGCTGAGGCTGCGTTTTCCCCAGAATCTTGTCACCCAGAGCCTGGGAAGCTTTGATACCGCGAAGGTCCGGGAAAAGTACCGCTGGCTGGCCCTGTTGCCCGCGAATGACATCGCCCAGGTCCATCGCTACCTGGACCTCGGGGCCAGCCTCGAAGTCTGCCACGGGCCGGTGGACGTGTTGGCCGCCGATGCCGTGCAGGAGTTACTTCGGTTCAACCCTGGCAAACCGGTGATCCTGGCGGAGAGCGGCGCGGTCGAACCGGGTCATAGCGGGCCTTTCAAGCTCTACGCCGGGGATAAAGCCGGCATCATCCTCCACGACGTGCTTTTTGCCCCCTTCTTCTCGGGTGCGGCCGGGGCAGGTCAGATCTGGCACTGGGATCAGTACGTGGCAGCCAACAACCTGTGGTTCCAGTTCAGCCGCTTTGCTCAGACTGTGAAGGGAATCGACCCCCCGGCCGAGCACTTTCAGCCTTCTGAGTTGCCTCATGACCGCCTGCGCGTCCGTGTGCTTCAAGGCCGATCGACGTTGCTCGCCTGGTGCCGCGACAGGGAGAACGACTGGCGCACGGAGCTCGCCCAGGGTATCCAGCCGGCCAGGCTTCAGGGTGCCGTGCTCGATTTTCGGGACAGGGTCCCGGCGGGCAGGATCCGGGTTCGCTTTTACGACCCGTGGGAGAACCGCTGGAGCGAAGGCCGCGTTCGTTCAGGGAAGGTAACGCTACCCGCTTTCTCGCGATCGATTGTCGTGAGGATTGAGGCAAGCAAGTAGGTGCGGAGTTTCGGGGACACATGTGCGGAGTTTCGGGGACACAAAACTTAATTCTCTTGCTCACGCACGACAGAGCAGACGGGTTGGGAATTAAGTATTATGTCCCCGAAACTCTAATTCTCTTGCTCACGCACGACAGAGGAGACGGGTTGGGAATTAAGTACTATGTCCCCGAAACTCCGTCTTTACATCAGCTTCGCAAGCGCCGGGACTTCCTTCAGCAGCCGGTAGGGCCTTCGCACCTTTTCGATTGCTTCGCCTCGCTGCTCGATCCGGTCCGCCTCGACCGGGCCCAGCAAGTCAGCCGCCCGGTTCAGGTAATCTACTTTGAAAGGATCGATACCCATCACCCGACAGGATGTGGCGTCCGCGACGACGCTGTTTCGGGACATGACGAGAAGTCCGGTGCGGGCGGGCGTCCCGAGGATCGGGCCGTCCCCCTCCATGCCCACGATCCCATCCACTATGGACAGCTGAGGCCGGACAGCCTTATTGATATCGAGAATTGCTTCGGTTAATCCTGCCCAGTGGAGCACGTTCTTGGGCCATCCGTAAACCTGTCCGGGCATGATCCCGAAGAGGTTCTTCATGGACAGCGTTACCCCCGCCCAATGGTGCGTCTTCATTTTCGCCATCGAAACGACGAAGTCAGCTTCCGCAACAGCAGCGTGGATCGCCAGGGAGGAGAGGGCAGAGACGCCCCCGCTATTGGCGATCTGGAGGGTCGGCCCGGAATTGAGGTCCACGAAGGGAATACGGGCTTGAGTCAAGACGTCGGCGAGTCCGGACAGCTCGAGTACGAGGAACGTGTCGCGACGGTGGCCCGCTCCCTCGGCAACGATTACACGGCGGGCGCCGAGTCGCAGAAACGCTTCGGCTGCGCCGCCGATAACGGCCGGGTGCGTGTTGATGTGCTCGGCTGCCGCTCGGGGCTCGACGAGGTTCGGCTTCAGCAGCACCCGCTTCCCTTTGATCTCCTTTTCGCCGAGGCCGAGCTCCTTGAGTCCCTGGAGAATGACGCCGGCGATCTCCGCCCGGTAGTTCGAAACCCTCCCGATGAAAGCCGCCTCGCCCGGGGCTCGCATGATTTCCCGGGCGACGAACCAGGTTGCTCCGGTCACGGCCGCCGCGATGCCGGTCTTCAAGACCATCCTGCGCGGCCAAATCCGGCGGGAGGGAGAATCTCCGCTGGAGGGCGCGCCGTGTGGCTCGGCTTGGGCGCTTTGATCCTTGGTGCCCGGCTTTCGGGGTTCCTCTCGGCTCATGATGACAAGCCCCTTCGCAGCAATTCGATCAGGCCTTTTGGTGCACAACCGGCGATTACCAACTGGGCCAGAAGAGAGGTCTCGTATGGTCCGTACCGTGACTGAAGCTGGAGGCTCTGGTCGATCCAGTCTTCGGCTTCAGTGGGCCTCTTCCCCCATGCCGACAGAGCGATCACGGCCCAGGCGAGACTCAGGGGAGTCCTGATCGTCTTCACTTCCTCCGTCAGGTACGCCAGACTGGCCGCCACACGCTCGGGAGGAACCGAACCATCCAGGCCGCACAGAGCACATCCCGTGCTCTCCGGGGTTGCGAACAGAGGTCTGCCGAACACACTGGTGTTACCGTAGTTCCATCCGCCGGAAGCAAGCTGTCGATCGAGTAGCAGAGCGATCCCCTGTTTGACGCGCTCATGGTCTTGCAGCCCCCGGAGTTTCAAGGCGAGGACCGCCAGGGCCGTCGGCTCAACCCATGAGTGGCTGAAGTTTGCCCAGCCCCAGCCGGGAATGTTCGTATCGTGCCCGAGCGGTTCCTGGGGCCCCTTCACCCAGTGAGCGCCGGAAACCCTAAGGAGGCATTCGACCGCCTTTTGGCCGGGTTTTTCAAAACCGGGTAAAACTGAAGCGACCAGCACGAGGAGTGAGGTAGGCCAGTAAGCCTCTCGGAAACGGGGATCGACCGGCAGCCGACCATCCGGCAGCTGCAGCTCGACGAGCCGATCGGCCGCTTTGGTGAGTGGTTCCGGACGGGCGCCGGACGCGAGCAGGGCCAGGATAGCCCAAGCCGTCGAGGCGACATCGAGGCGTTCGCCCGGGCAACGGACAAAACCTCCCTCGGGCAACGCCCGCCGATTCAGTTCGGCGATCGCTTCAGTCCGCACTTTCGAATCTCTGCTTTTCTGCGCCGGACTCTGTGGCACCCGACTTCCCCCCTGGATAACCTGGTCTTTCTTCCGAGCCATGCCATTTGCCAAGTTAGGCTGGAAGCCTTCAGAATAGTACTTTTGAGCAGGAAGAATACACTTATTATGTTGATCGATTACCATATGCACACGCCGCTGTGCCGGCACGCCGTCGGCCAGCCGTGGGAGTACGCCGAGCACGCAGTTCGCGTCGGGCTCACCGAAATTGGCTTCTCCGATCACTGTCCGATGCCGGGAGGCTACGACGCAGCCTTCAGAATGACGGCCGACCAGATGGACGAGTACCTCCAGATGGTGGAGGAGGCCAGGCGACGCCACCCTTTGCTATCCATCAAGCTCGGTATCGAGGCCGACTTTTACCCCGGTTCTGAGGACTACGTTCGGGATCTGCTCGGTTCCTACCCCTTCGACTTCGTTCTCGGCTCCGTCCATTACATCGGGGACTGGGGTTTCGACAATCCCGAGCTCATCGAGGGATTCTCGGCACGACACCTCGAGGCGATTTGGAAGGACTATTTCGAGCTGCTCGCTCGGGCGGCCGCGTCCCGGCTTTTTGATGTCCTGGCCCACCCTGACCTGGTCAAGAAATTCGGACACCGCGCCTCCGGCGACCTTTCGCGCTTCTACCGTCCAGTGATCGCCGAGATGAAGAAAGCGGGAACGGCACTCGAAGTCAGCGCGGCCGGACTTCGAAAGACTGTGGCTGAGATCTACCCAAGTCTGGAATTCATGCGGCTGGCAAGGGACGCGGGGGTCCCGATCACGTTTGCCTCGGACGCGCATGCTCCTGGTGAAGTCGGCGATCAATTCGACCGCCTGGTGGCAGCCGCCAGCCAGGCCGGCTACACGACAATCACGCGTTTCACCGGGCGCGTTCCCGAACAAGTCCCGATGGGGTAGCGTGTCAGTTGGCCGAACCGGTCAGGGCGATAGGGCCGCCGATACTTTCAGAACCGCAAACGGAGCGCTTTTCAGCGAAGTGCGCGGATTGTCACAGCTCGCGACCAGGTGGCTGCCGACTCTGACAATCCGCGCACTTCGCTGAAAAGCGCTCCGTTTGGGTTCTGTACCGCTCGGGCACGGGTGGCCCTGCCTACGCCTCGACCTTTGCAAACTGTCGCGACGCTGACTTCCGCCCGGCGGGCCGCCCGGCGCCTTTGGCTGCCATGGCCGCCGCGAATCGCGTGAACTGCTTCTCGTTGCAGATCAGGTTCACCGCGTTCATATCGTCAGGCACAGGGAGGTCGAGCAGGTAGAGGACCGTGGGTGCCAGATCCGAGAGCTTCCCATAAGGACGCAAGGTCGTCGTTGGGGCTTCCTCCGCGACGTAGATGCACTCGACCGGGAACAGCGTGTGGCTGGTCTTGGTCATCCCGGTCGAATAGTCGACCATCTGTTCGGAGTTCCCATGGTCGGCCGTGATCAGGATATGTGCCTCGAGCTCGAGGAGCCGTCTGACAAGGCGCCCGACACATTCGTCGACTACCTCGACCGCCTTCCGGGCGGCGGTCGGGTCACCTGTGTGTCCCACCATGTCCCCGTTGGCGTAGTTCACCACGATGAAATGGTAGGGGTTATTCTCGAGACGGCGGAGCAATTCCTCGGTAACAGTGGAAGCGTCCATTTCCGGATGAGAAGCGAACGTCGCGGGGTCAAAACGGCCGCGCACTTCCACCTGGTCTTCGCCCTGGTAGGGCGTGGTCGCCTTGCCGTTGAAGAAGCTGGTCACGTGCCGGAACTTCTGAGTCTCCGCTATGCGCAGTTGGCGGAAACCGGCTTTTGAGATGACCTCTCCCAGGAGATTGTCCATTGCGCCGCTACCGCTCATCGCCCCGAGCATGTAGTTCGGAAACTCGTCGTAATAGCGGGTTAACCCTGCGTAGACCACTCTGGGCTTGGAGGGGAGCTTTCCCGGGTAGCTCGGATCGACAAAGGCCATCGAGAGCTGAATTGCGCGGTCCTGCCGGTAATTCGTGTGAAGGATACTGTCCCCGTCGTGGACCCCGCTGTAATCACCGATCACGTAAGGGGGAATGTACTCGTCGAACATGTCGTAGTTGTCCGGCGTCTTGTCCTGAGCATAGGACTCGAGCACGGCCGCCTTTGGAGATTCGGCGTGTCTTCCCTGAGCCGCAACGATGCACGAATAGGCGAGGTCCGTCAGACTCCACTTCCGGGATCTGTCCATGGAATAGTAGCGGCCCATGACGGTTCCAACGCGACAGCCGCCCACTTCGGCCATCACCTGTTCGAGCTTGGCCAGGTACTCAAGGCAACTGCGCGGCGGGGTGTCGCGGCCGTCCAGGAACGGGTGAATGACGATTTCGCCTTCCGGGTACTCCCTGCGTGCCCGGCGCATGATTTTGAAGAGATGTTCCTGGTGAGCGTGGACCCCCTCGTCCTGGAGGAGTCCAAGAAGGTGCAGGCGGCTTTTGTGTGTTTTCCAGCCGGCCATCAACTGGTGCCAGGTGTCGACCTCAAAGAGCTGGCCGGTGGCAAGCCCGTCATCGATTCGCTTGAGCTCCTGGATGACGATTCGTCCCGCCCCCATGTTCAGGTGGCCGACTTCAGAGGAGCCCTGGTATCCGTCGGGCAGGCCGACCGGCTCTCCGGAAGCATCAAGCAGGCACCACGGATATTGTTCTTTGAAGGCGTCGATGTTCGGCGTGTGAGCCGCGGCGACTGCATTTCCTTCCGGGTTCTCGTTGTAGCCCCAGCCGTCCCGAACAATGATACACACTGGTCGCATAGTCGTTCCTCTCCGAAAAGTACAAGGATAATACAGAGAGGGGCAGGGGACAAAGGTCAGAGGGCAGAGGTCAGAGGCCAGAGGGCAGAGGGCAGAGGGCAGCGGGCAGCGGGCACAAAGGTCTACTGAGAGACAGCGGAGAATATCGAAAAATGGGGTATCTCCTTGACTCAAGTAGCCACTATATATTGTGTGCCGGGCAGGAGGAGAATTCCACAGACGCATGGATCTCAGCGAGAGCGAGCGGCGAGCAATCACCGTAAGGAGCCGCGCACGGCAGCGAGCAAAGCGAGCGAGTAAGCGGACCAGCCACCCAGCCCCAGGGAGCAGTCGCGAGTAGCAAAGCCAGCCTAAAGAGCATGTTGGCTGGTCCGCTTACTCGCTCGCTGGGCTCGCTGCCGTGCGCGGCTCCTTACGATCTCGCCGTAGCCAGCGGATGGCCGGGAAGCTCCAGTTGTGTGCCGAACTTGGTCCAGGACGTGCCCGGCGCCTCAAGTTCCTCGACAACAATAGATAGTGGTTACTGGAGTGAAGGAGATACCCAGTATTCGATATTCTGCCTTCGGATTCGATATTCTGCCTTCATGCCTTCCTTGTTCGTCATTCGATATTCTGCCTTTGTCCTCACGACCGGAACTTGGTCCCTTTCCACTCTTTACGAATGTAGCTTGAGATCCAGTACCCCAGCGCCATGATGGTGAGAACCGGATTGAAGCCCCCGTTGGTGACGTGCAGGCTGCCGTCGGCAACGAACAGGTTGTCGATGTCGTGGACCTGGCCGTAGCGGTTGGTCACCGATGTCTTCGGGTCGCTCCCCATCCTGCAGGTGCCCGCCTGGTGCTGGCCCCCGCTCAGGCCGAGTCCCGGGACGCCGGTCCAGGTCTGGACGGCCCCGGCCTCCTTTAGCCATTTTTCCCCCTGCGAGACCAGAAAGCGGCAGACCCCGATGTCATCGGGATGGCGATGGCCGGAGAGCCTGGCCACAGGAATTCCCCAGTAGTCGGTGACGCCGGGGGCGACGTCCACGCGTGCGTCGAAGACCGGCATCTCCTGCACCGGACCTTTGATGGTAATCGAGCGTTTGAAGAGATCCTTCTGGAACTCTTTGTGGTCCTTTCCCCAAGAAGGGGCGCCCGGCGGCCGAACTCGAGAAAAAATGTAGGGGAGGCGGATGAAATCATTGGCGAGAAGGCCGCCGCTCTTCAGTCCCGGGTTGCCGTGATTGAAGTCGCAGATGGCGATGCAGGCTCCGGGGCCGACGTCGTCATACGTCTCGTGATCGAAAAGTCCCCACGCCTCCACGTAGGCGTGCCCCTGGAGGTTGCGGCCGACCCAGTCGTTGCGGTTTCCCGCGCCTCCGGGAAAGAGCTTGGATTTTGAATTCAGAAGGAGCCGCGCCGATTCGACCGCGCCTCCGCAAACGACGACGAGGTCCGCCGTCTGCGTGACCAGTCGATTTTCTTGGTCGAAGTACTCGATTCCGGTCGCATGGCCCCGGTCGTCGACGAGCACTCGCGACACGACGCATCCGGTGCGCAGCTCGCAATTGCCTGATTGGAGCGCTTGCGGAATCACGGTGTTGTGGGTCCCGCACTTGGCGTTGACCTCGCAGGTGAAACCGCAGCAGTACCGGCAGTGGATGCACGCGGGTCGTCCCCCGTACGGCACGGTGTTGCGGAGCATCGGTATCGGGAAGGGGTGGAGACCGAGGCGCTTGGCCGCCGACTCCAGCAGCACCGCTTCACGGGTGTACGGGTGCGGGGGCATTGGGTAAGGCCTCTTCTGGGGTGGAGCAAATGGGTTGCTCTGAGCAAGCCCCGAGACCCCGACCTCCCACTCGGCTTTTTCGTAGAAAGGCTCCAGATCCGCGTAGCTGATCGGCCAGTCCTCCAGGGTGGAACCCGCAACCGCGCCGTAGGTCGACTTCAGGCGGAAATCGGCCTCCATGAAGCGCCACGCCATGGCACCGTAAGATGCGGTCCCGGATCCCACACAGGCGGCGACGTTCCCAAAGCTCGGTTCGCTGGGGAGAGCCCGCTGCCAGGAGCCGTCTCCGGCCTGTACGAGCCGGAAGTTGCGGTTATCGTCCGGGCCGAACGAGGCGGCGATCGGCGTGTACCACATCTGGCTGATCAGTTCATCGTGGTCGTGGTCAGTGAACCGCGGCCATCCGCCCCGCTCGAGCAGCAGGCAGGAAAGCCCGGCTTGGCTGAGCTCCTTGGCGACCACTCCGCCGCCGGCCCCCGCCCCGATGATCACTGCATTGACATGTTTTGCCGCCATGACTGCTCCTAATACGTTTCTTTTGTGAGATGCTCGTTCCGTGCTCCCCGGCTCTCAACCCTGCACGGGTTTCACCCAGGCACGTTGCCTGGAACCCTTGTACATCGCCTCCATGACGGCCACACGGTCGGCTGCCTCCCGAGGGGTAACCAGGGGGAGGTCCGGCTTTCCGGCGACCCTGTCCAGGAACATATCGAGTGGTACGGCGAATCCGGGAGGCAGTTTCCTCCACGGTTGCTTCCCGTCGGCGCCTTCGACTTTGGCGCTTTTGAAGAACAGTTGACCGTTCACGATGACGGCGTGTCCTTCGGTGCCGCTGATCAGGAGGGTCACGGGATCGGCCACGTCGACCCAGCCGGCCGATAAGGTGCCGGTGACTCCATTAGCGAATCGGATGAGTGCCTGGCCCGACTCGTCGCAGTCACCGTAATGTCCGGTTACGACTTTGATGTCGGCAGTGGCCGATTCCACCGGGCCCATCAGCCACATGAGGATATCGAGAGAATGGGTGCCGAGATCGCCAAAGGCCCCGACGCCCGCGATTTTGGGATCCGTCATCCAGCGCCACTCGGTGTCGAACCATTTGCTCAGGGACCCACTGTGGCAATTCGAACCGATCACGCGGGTGATTTTCCCGAAGCTGCCGTTTGCGATCTGCTCCTTGAGAAACAGATGATTCGATTGACAGCGCTGGAAGTACCCGGTAGTGAAGAGCACATTGGCCGCTTCGATCGCCTTCGCCATTTTGTAGCTGTCGGCGGCCGTGGTCCCCAGCGGTTTCTCGACAAACATGTGTTTGCGAGCGGTTGCGGCCTGGGAGACGAGATCCAGGTGGCGGTTCGTCTCGGAGCAGATCACGACCGCCTTGATCTCCGCGTCCTTCCAGATGTCGTTCAGATTCGAGGTGGTAGCTGTCTGGAGCTCACCGGCCCGTTTCGCCGCCCTGGCCGGGTCATGGTCCCAGACGTACTTGACCTTGACGTCGCTCCGGCCCTTCATCAGGTTAACGAACCCTGGGGTGTGGATGTGGGCGCACCCGACCAGGGCAACCGTTATCGGAGTGGCAGCCTGTGCCTGCGACCCAAGCGTTGCCGAAGTCACGGCAACCAGGCCGGGCGCAACGACTGTCATGTTCGTCACGAACTCTCGTCGGTTCAAATGGCTCATGGTTTTCATCGCAGGGGAGGTTATCAGAGCGAACCCGCGCGGGCAAGGATGGAGCGGCGGCCGAGGATGGAGACGGCGGCCTGGATCGAACGCGGCCTTCGGAGCGCGGACGTCTCGTCCGCACTGGGTTCGCGGGCATCCTGCCCGCGCGCCGGGCATCCTGCCCGGCGTTGGTGACTGTCTTGTTGCTGGCTCATGGGACACAAAACAACGGCGGGCAGGATGCCCGCCGGGCGGACGGGACGTCCGCGAACCCAGTGCGGACGAGACGTCCGCGCTCCAAAGGGCCGACGTCCGCGCTCCAAAGCGCCGACTCCGCGCTCCAAAGGGCCGACGTCCGCTCCAGACGTCTCCGCTGGCCGCTGCCCGCTGCCTGCTGTTTTCTGTGGTTCGGCGTTTCCCGTTTTGGTATTACTACCGCGTGACTCGCTCCAAATGCCTGGTCGTTGCTATCGTCGTTGCCGGCTTCCTTCCCGTTCTCTGCCTGGCGCAATACCCTTACTCGGTCATCCCCACGCAGGATTCGCAGATTTTTTCGCAGTTCTACGTGTACGGGACGGGTGCATCAAAGAGCGTGGTCCCCGTTTCCGAAGCCCCGCCCGGCGCCTCTTTCACTCAGGCTTTGCAGTTTCAAACCACCGTCGCACCGGCCACCGAATATGCCGACGGCGAGTATGCCTTCGGGGCAGGATTGAAGACGACGTCGGCGATCAACAACGGAGATCTGATCGTCGTCCGCTTCTGGATGCGTGCGGCATCGTCCGAGCCGGTCGGGACACGGTTCTTCATTCAGAAGCCGAGCGATCCCTACACGAAGATGATCTCGTCGAATCTGCTGTGCCTTCCTGAATGGACCCGGTACGAGGCCTACTGCCCCGGTCTGTACTTCAGCGGTGTAATGGCTGATCTCGGTTTCCACCTGGGGTTTGGCATCCAGGCCTTCCAAATAGCAGGTTTGACGGTGATGAACTACGGGCCCGGCGTCGATCCGACTTCGCTCGGACTCGCGGAAAAGAGCTACGGTGGGCGTGAACAGGAGGCACCCTGGCGCGTGGCGGCGCAGGAGCGGATCGACCGCTTTCGTAAGGCGAATCTTGTCGTTCGGGTGACTGACGGACGGGGCGCACCCCTGGCAGGCGTGCCTGTCCACGTGAAAATGCTTCGCCACAGTTTTGGCTTCGGATCGGCAATCACGGCCGCGGGCCTGACTGGACTGTCCGCCGATGACCTGAAGTACCAGGAGATGGTCGAGCGGCTGTTCAACAAGGCGGTTTTCGAAAACGATCTCAAATGGGGCCCGTGGGAGAACACCTCCAATCGCGCCAGGGTCCTCCAGGCGATCCAGTGGCTGAACGCCCGCAGAATCGCCACCCGCGGGCATTGCCTGGTCTGGCCCGGCTGGAGCAACATGCCTGCCGACCTGCAGGGCCTGACGGGCGAGGCGCTTCGAACCCGGATCAGAAACCACATCATGGAAGAAGCTGGGACGCCTCAACTCGCTTCGACCCTCGTCGAGTGGGACGTGCTGAACGAGCCGTACACCAACCATAACGTCATGGATCTGCTCGGGAAGCAGGAAATGGGCAGCTGGTTCCGCTGGGCGCACGAAGCCGATCCCGACGCGGTGCTCTACATCAACGATTACGACATCGTGGAGGGCGCCGGGGCGAATACGCGGCACCAGGACCACTACTACAATGCGATCAGCTATCTCATGAACGAGCTCCAGGCGCCGATCCACGGCATCGGTCTTCAGTGCCACTTCGACGAAGATTTCACCTCAATGGAACGGATCTACGAGATTGTCGATCGTTTCGCCGGTCTGGGTCTCGAAATTGCGGTCACCGAATTCGACGTGAATTCTCGGGATGAGCAACTCCAGGCCGATTACCTGCGCGATGTCATGACCGTAATGTTCAGTCACCCGGACGTGGTCAGCTTTCTGATGTGGGGGTTCTGGGAGGGCAGGCATTGGTTCCCCGACGCTGCAATGTTTCGAAGAGACTGGACCCCGAAGCCGAGCGCTCTCGTTTACCAGGATCTCGTCTTGAACCAGTGGTGGACCGACGCGGACCTTCTTTCGGATCAGAGCGGGGTGGCTTCGGTCCGGGGATTCAAGGGCGATTACGAAATAACGGTGAACGTGGACGGCGTCGCGTATACCCGATCTCTTCGATTGGAAAGCGACGACGACCTGCTCTTCCGGATGCCGCCGAGCCGGGCAAGCCAGCCGGAAATCCGCCGGGCACGCGGCCCCCGGCGCCCAGCGCCGGCTGATCACTGACGACTTCGCACTGCGCACTACGCACTACGCACTACAGACTGCGCACCGCCGACTCGCAAGCACAACAGGTCCCAGTCGTCAGTGGGCAGTGCGTAGTGGGCAGTGCGTAGTGCGCAGTGCGCAGTGCGAAGTGCGCAGTTGCCTTACAGGCTCCAGCCCTTCCGATACTCGTAGTGCAGCAGATCGTTTGCCTTGGCGGAATTCTTGACCCGCATGTTGGCGCTGTCCCATTCGAGTCTCTCACCACCCAGGCGGACTGAAATCGTGCCGAGCAGGAGCGCCTCAGTCAGCGGCCCGGCGAAATCGAAGTTGGATTCCGTCGGAGTGCCCTCTTTGCAGGCCTTGATCCATTCCTCGTAGTGTCCGATGGAACGAGGCAGTGTCTTTGGCGGTCGTTTGTATTCCTCCATCCGGGTCTCAGGAATCAGGCGGGGGCTTTCTCCGCCCCAGCCGTGGACGAGTATCTTGCCTTTGTCTCCGACGAAGAGGAGTCCGTCCTCGGTGGGAAGCTGGCGGTCGCTCTCGAGTTCTTCCGGCCGCGCGGGAAGCAGTCCCCCGTCGTACCAGTGGACGCGGACCGGTGGCATGTCCCCGCGGGCGGGGAATTCGTAGTGGACCATGCAGGCCAGGGGGAGGGTCTCGTTGAACACCAGCGTGGAGCTGGAGTGAACGCTCGTCGGGGGTGGGAGTTTGAGGGCCGTAAAGACCGGGGCGAGGTTGTGAACGCCCATGTCTCCCAAGCCGCCTGATCCGAAATCCCACCAGCCCCGCCAGCTGAAGGGGACATACACCGGGTGGTAGGGACGAGACGGTGCAGGTCCCAGCCACAGGTCCCAATCGAGTGTCGGGGGCACGGGTGGTTGCTCCTTGGGCCGCTCGATTCCCTGCTGCCAGAAAAGCTTGCCCTCGTGTGTCGGCCGGTCGGACCAGACGTGAGCCTCGCGGACGGGCCCGATCGCCCCGTCCCAAATCCATTCCTTGATCAGCCGGTTCCCTTCGAAGGCCATGCCCTGGTTCCCCATCTGGGTAGCGAGCTTGGTCTCCCGGGCGGTCTTAGTCAGCGTCCTGGCCTCCTGCACGGTTCTGGTAAGAGGTTTCTCGCAGTAAACGTGCTTGCCCGCCTTCAAGGCCGCCATCACCGCCACCGCATGGATATGGTCAGGCGTAGCGATGACGACCGCGTCGATCCCTTTTTCCTGGTCGAGCATTTTCCGGAAATCGCGGTAGCGTTTGGCGTTCGGATACCGCTGGTAGCTCCCCGCGGCGCTTTTGTCGTCGACATCGCACAGCGCGACGATGTTTTGGCTCTGGACGCCTTCGAGGTCATCAACGCCCCGGCCTCCGGCGCCGATTCCCGCGATGTTCAGCTTGTCGCTGGGAGCAACGAGACCATGGCTGCCTGCGACCACATGGCGAGGTACGATGGTCAAGCCTGCCGCTCCGGCAGTGACGCCGATAAATTGGCGACGTGACAAGGTTTCGGATTTTGGTTCGTGGTTGTCCTCTCGCGACATATTGAGCTCCTTCAGTGGCTGATTCGGTCGAGCGCCTGCCCTATACTATAATTTTATGTCCCAACCCACACTTGTCTACATCGTGTCCAACCGCAAAGGGGACGACCTCTATCGGGAATTGCGGAAAGTCTACCCGAGATCGATCTACATCGACGGTGGGTACGGGTCGCTCCCTTATCCTTTGGCCGCAGCACTTCGCATCCTGGAGCGTGCCGGTCTGCCGGTCAAGGCGCGGCCGTCGCTGGACTTTTCCCTGCGTCGGATCATCGCTCGAAGGGTTTTCGGCGCAATCAGGAAGAACGTCAAACCGGGTCCCGACACCCATATCGTGTATTGGCACGGACTGTTCCCGATAACCCGCCAGTGGGCGGAACTTGGGAAAAACGGCACAATCACAGACGTCGCGATGGACGAGACGTACTTCGAACATTTCCATGTCCCCCCTGGCCGGCCACGGCGTGTGCGCGAAGAGATGTGGGAGACCAACGCCCGGAATTGCGAGTTTATTTTCACACACTCGAACTGGGCGCAGGCGGCCAACGCGAAGTTGTACCCGCAGGAGCAGGCGAAGATCAAGCGAGTCGGCTGGGGTTCGGACATGGCGCCCCTGAAGCCCGAGGAGGTCTTCAGCCAGGAGCGAAAGAACCAGATTCTGTGCGTGGGCCACGATTACTTCCGAAAGGGAGTGGATGTGTATAACCAGGTGGCAGGCATGCTTCGCCGGAAGTTCCCGGGTCTTGAATGCGCGGTCGCCGGGCGCCCGGGCAAAAAACTAGACCTGTCCAGCCTTGGGAATCTGAAGGTTTTGGGCCCCGTCAACCGCTCCAGGCTGGACGGCCTTTTGCGCGAGAGCAAGCTGTTTATGCTGTTCTCGCGTTTTGAGCCGGCCGGCCACGTGACCATCGAGGCTATGTCTTACGGGGTCCCGGTCATCTGCTCCGACCGCGGAGGCATAGGGGAACCGGTGGTTCACGGGCGGACCGGATTCGTCTGCGATATCGACAAACCCGAAGGCATCGTGGAGTGCGCTTCCCGTTTGCTCTCGGATGAACAAATGCTCGACGAGTTCCGCCACGAGGCGTACCGCCACGCGACCGGCTCCTGGCAGTGGAAGCATACGGCTGAGAGGATTTACCGCTACATGACGACCGGGCAGGCCAACTAACGATTGCGGATTGTGGATTGCGGATTTCGGAGTAAAACCAACAGGTGGCCTGCCGATTTAGAAGGGTCGGTTGCCTCTCTAATCCGCAATCCGCAATCCGCAATCGGCAATCCGCAATCGTTCATCCCGTCCGCTCCAGAAACAGCAGCGTGATGTCGTCGGTTTGTGAGATCCCCTGGGTGAAATCGCGAACAGTCTGAAGGACATGCTCGTGCAGTCCCACCTCGTTGCGGCCGGTGCCCAGCTTGATCGTCTCCAGCAGGCGGTCATCCCCGAACATCTCGCCTTCCGGGTTCTGGGCATCGGTTAGACCGTCGGAGTAAATCAGCAGGCTGTCGCGGGGGCCCAGGCGAAACGGAAATGATTTGTAGCGGGCATAGTCGAAGGCTCCGAGGATCAGACCTTCCGAGGAAAGCATCTCAATTGTGCCGTCGGCACGGATCAGATACGCGGGGTTATGGCCGGCGCTGATATACACGCCGTTCCCTTCGCGGTCGGTCTTGAAAAAGAACACTGTCGCGAAGCGATTCGCAGCTGTCTTTTGGCAGAGGAAGAGATTGAGCCGGCAAGCGATTTCCTCGGGCGTCCGTTGCGATCGGCACTCCATCTCCAGGGCCCCGAGCAGGAGCGAGCTGAGCAGGGCAGCCGAGAGTCCCTTGCCTGACACATCCGCCAGAACGCCGGTCAAATGCTGCTCTGTGGGGCTCGGGAAAGCGTAGAAGTCCCCTCCGACATGTCTCGTCGGCTGGCTGTAAGCGTGCACCTCGAACCCGGGGAATTCGGGGAGGAAGCGAGGCAGAAGGCTCCTCTGGGTTTCCTCCGCCAACGCGAGTTCTCTCTCCAACTCTCGTCGCTCCTGTATTTCACGGAGGTGCTCCAGCTTCTCGAAAACGCTGCTGGCCTGTTCCGCCAGCTTGGTAAGGATCTTCTTGTCCAGGCCCGAAAGCGGGTGCATCGGGTTGGTGCTGTCCAGGTAGACGATGCCGTTCACTTCTTCGGATTGGCTCGATGACGCGATCCAGGACAGAGGCATGCAGGCGACGGCCCGGAGGTTCATCCGGATGATGCTCTCCTGGCGCTCGAACTCCTGATCGATACCTTGGATCATGAAGACCGGCTGGCCATCCTTCGTCACTCGGTCAACAACGCTCCGGCTGGTCTCGAAATCGGCTTGCGAGAGGGTGCGGGCGGCCTGGTCCAAGCCGACCACGTACTCGATATTTCCTCCTCGTCGGAGCATGACGAATCCCCGCTCCGCCCCGCTGATTGTGAGCGCAGACCGGAGAATCTGCTGGAACATGACATCCGGGGAAAGCTGCCCGCCGTGCTGGAACTGGAAGTCCAGAATGCAGGAGATCTTCTCCAGCCCGCTCAGGCGGTCAAAGGTCGCCGCGGCGCCTTCCGGATCTCCCGACCAGAACTCGAGCTCCAGGCGGCCATCGGCCAGCTCGATTCGGTCGCCGCTTGTCAGCAGCTTGGTCGCTATCCGTTCGCCGTTGACCGATGTTCCGTGGGCGCTGTTCAGATCCTCCAGGAAGTAGCCGTCCGACCCCTTTCTGATGATCGCATGCCGGCGAGAGATGAAAGCGTCGGGCAGGACGATATCGGCGCTGGCCTGACGGCCTATCAAAACGTCCGCGTCCCCAAGCTCGCGTCTTTCCTCATGTCCGTTGAAAACCCAGATCAGACAGGCAGCCATTCGTTTTCCCTGTTGTCTTGCGGTCGACATAAGAACCGGTGGGAGAAGAGAGGCCCCCCAAATTGTCCTTCCCTATTAGGGGTATTGTACCCCTCCCGGGGAGATCGTCAATCGCGGGGGGAGTTTCGGGGGTGGGGCCAACGGTAACGGAAGCGATTCAAGTATTGTGTCCCCGAAACCCCACCCCTGAACTCACTTCTTTTCCCTCTGAAGAATATGGTCAAGGCTTCCCACCCGGTACCACTTGTATCCGCACGCAGGAATCCGGATGTGATGCCTTTCCTGTTCGTCGGCCTTGCTTTCCTCGACTGCCATCACGTTCACCAGGCGGTCGGCTCTACGGAATCTTGAAGGAATCGTCGAAACTCAATTCGATCTCGGCGGTTTGTCCCGGCTCGATCTTCACGGGTGTAGCGACGCCCGGCTGTTCTTTCATATACATCGAGGCCGGGGATCCCGACGGAGGCGGCCCGGACGTCCCGTCGTAAGTTCCGCCGATGTCAAACACGATCGCGGCGTAGACAGGGGACGCGCTCAGGTTCTCAAAAGTAACTAAGCTTTCATTCTTGCCTGTTGAAGACATGCCGATCGGCATCGGCCCTGACTGGATGTCAGGGCTATCGAAGATGAAGACGTGCAGTTTGTGGGTCTCGTCCACCGTGCCGGCCCCTGTGTATTTGACTGTCACTTTCAGGGTCCGCCCCGCCGCCTTGTCCTGCCCCCAGACAGTGGAGACTTGACTGCAAAC
>CAVUUN010000022.1:0-1465891 GCA_963744645.1 uncultured Acidobacteriota bacterium | reverse complement strand
GCCGGAGGCATACCTGTTGTCCCTTTGCCCCAACCCCGGCCAACTTCGCAACCGGGAGAGGCGACAGGAAGCCGAGGACTTCATCGGCCGCGACGATCGTCAGGCCGTCCGGCTTCCGGAAGTCGGAAGCAAGCTTGGCGATCGGCCGGTTCGGCGCAATTCCCACGGAAGCCGTCAGGGACAGTTCCCGACGAACCAAGTCCTTGGTATGGCGGCCGATGTCGAACGGCGAACCGAGGATCTTCTCGAGCCCGCTCACATCCAGATAGGCTTCATCAATGGACGCCGGCTCTACGACCGGGGAAACTCTTTCGAGCAACTGCATCAGGCGATCCGACACGGAGGCGTACTTGTCCATATCCGGCCGCAGATAAACGGCTTGCGGACAACGCCTCCAAGCCTCCGAAATCGGCATCGCCGACCGAACTCCAAAAGCGCGCGCCTCGTAAGAGCAGGTGGAGACAACACCCCGCTTGCCCGGTTGGGCCCCCACGATCACGGGCCGGCCGCGGTAGGCAGGGTTGTCACGCTGTTCCACGGCGGCAAAGAAAGCGTCCATATCGAGATGCATGATCAGGCGAGACATAACGACCCCTCGGATCATGCCAAAGTCCCTCCTGAGACGCAAGTCGGGCGATGGCCGCTACTCGAAGCGGCTTCATTGTGAACAACCCGTCAATTGCTAGCCTCTATTTGACATATCCAGCAAATTTTCCTTGCCCGGAGAAGCGGCTGCCGGTTAACATAAAGCGGTCGAGATCCTAAAACGGGAGACAGCAGCCGCGGTCGTTCGGTTGTTCGCTTCGCTTGGAACCGTGCGGGAAACAGCCCTGGCCGGGTATGGCTTCACAACATAAATCGAGTCGCGAACCGAAATTGACGGAAACATCGGAGATCAGGAACTGCGCAGCGACCCGACTGCGAGGATCATCCGCGCATCCCAGCGCTGATCAGCTGCTTGGGGAAACGAATGCAAGAACGCTGCTGGACAACCTCCGCATGTTGGCCGTGGTCCTGGATGCGGCGGGCACGCTTGTTTACTGCAACGACTCCTTCCTGGAGGTAGCCGGATGGGAACGGGATGAGGCCTTGGGGCGCAATTGGTTCGACGATTTCCTGCCGAGGGATGTGGGGCCTGGTTTGAGGCTCATCTATTCATCCGTCCCTCAGAATGTGCCCGCACACTGCACAAGCGACATACTCACCAAGTCCGGGGAGAGGCGCACAATTGCCTGGAACAACACCCTGAGGGTGCAGGATCAAGGTCAGATTCTCGGCGTGATCTCTATTGGCGAGGACGTGACCGAGCCGAAGAGGACCGAGTATCTTCTGCGTGATCAGAGAGACTTCTTGGAGAAGCTGATCGACAACGCACCGATCGGGGTTGCCGTGGTCACCGGACCCGATTTTCGCTTCTCGATGGCCAATCCCTACTATCTCAACATTCCCGGCGAGCCTGGCATCGAGATGCTCGGCAGAAAGGTCGCCGACGTTTTTCCCGCCTTTGCACAGCAGGGGGGTGTCGAGATCTTCAAACGGGTGCGCGAGTCCCGATCTACCATCCGGCTGCGCGAATACATGACTCCGGTCGGACCCGGCAGACTCCAGTCTTGGTGGAACGTGGAGTTGCTGCCGCTGGAGGAAGAAGGAAAGCCGGAGGTCGACTCCATCCTGATTATCGCGCACGACGTGACCGAGGAGGTTCAATCGCGCCGCCGGGTGGAGGAGCTTGCAGCCGCGTCGGAAACCAACCTGCGAAAACTTGAAGGCGTGATCGCCAGCATGACCGAAGGTGTGATCGTGGCAGATTCGACCGGTCGCATCCTGAGTCTGAATCCGGCGGCCGTTCGTATGCACGGGCTCGAGGATGTGAACGTCGGCAACTCCCTGGGGGATTTCTTCGGGCTGTTTGACGTTTACGACATTGCTGGACGGCCGCTTCCGATTGACTACTGGCCGCTTGCCAGGGCCACTCGCGGAGAAACCTTCTCGAAGTATCGCGTCCGGGTCAGGAGCAAGAAAGACAACCGGACCTGGATCGGAAGCTACGCCGGAACGCAGGTTCGGGACAAAAACGAGAAGACACTGCTGGCGATTCTTACGGTTGTCGACGTGACCGATATCGAGGAGGCAAAGGCGGCCCTGCAGGCGACGCACGACCAGTTGGAAATGAGGGTCGTTGAAAGAACCGAGGAGCTACGTTGCCTGATTGCCTACCTGGACACGGTCCGCGAGGAGGAAAGCCGGAGAATAGCCGCCGAGATTCACGATCAACTCGGCCAGGCCTTGACGGTTGCGAAGATCGAGATTGCTCACCTGAAGACGATCGCGGCAGAGGGCCAGGCTAGCGTGGAATCCAAGCTCGGCTCGCTGTCGAACCTGGTGACCGGGATCCTGGAGGACGTTCGTCGCATCTCCCGCGATCTGCGCCCCCCGTTGCTGGACCAGCTGGGCCTGCCCGCCGCGCTCGAGAACTTCTGCGAGGACTTCGAGAAGCGGACCGGCATCCAGTGCATCTACCACCCGGATGACGAACGCGAACTGCAGCTCGGCCCCGAGCGGGCGACGGCCGTCTTTCGCATCGCGCAGGAAGCGCTCACCAACGTGGCCCGTCATGCCGGGGCAAGCCGTGTCGACCTTCGGCTCGCCGTTCAGAATGGATACCTGCACCTTTCCGTTCAAGACAACGGGAAAGGCATCCCCGCACACGCAAATCCAAAGTCGGCCGGACTTATCGGGATGAAAGAACGAGCATTGCGCCTGGGGGGCGAGCTCATCATCCGAGGAGCGCCGGGGTCCGGAACCAGGGTCGAACTGCGGGCCCCCGCTATCCCAGAGCCATAGCTCCGATCGGAGGCCCGGGCATCCCTCATTCTGCTTTTTCCACAGACTTATACACAGATGTGGAAAAGTCCGCCGTTATACCGTGGCTTTGTGAATCTGGCGTTTGAGGTGATGAATCTGGCGTCGGACCTCTTTCAGTTGATCGTGGTTGTGAACGGAGACAGCTTCGTCTCTTTGTTTCTTCAGCTCGCGGATCTTCACCTTAATGGCTGATTTGTTCAGCCCGACCACTTCGTGGTGAGCGAAACGCGTGATGCTCAGGGCGGTGCACAGGGCATCCAGCAAATGCTCCTTGTTCATTTGCGTGTGGCCCTTGAGCGCCTCGTGATCAAGGCTGGCGGCCAGTTCACGAAGTTGCGCGACTGTGTGCTTCTTCAGCTCTTCGTAGGTGTACGCCATCGTGCTGTTCCTCCTAAAAGAAACGCGGGAACAAGAATGGGCGCTTCGGCTGGAACCGGTCCGATCTGGAGTTGGTGAAAGTCCCGGCCTCAGCGAAACATTCCCACTTCCTACTTCCGGCAACGACCCGATAATAACCGCAAATCTTCCCGATGCCAATGGCAACTGACGACTGGGGCAACTGCGCGCTGCGCACTGGATGACAACTGCGCGCTGCGCACTGCGCACTAACAGCCGTTTCGGTTATCAGTTGTCAGTTGTCAGTGGCAGTCGCAGTGGGCGCCAGTGCGCAGCGCGCAGTTCTGCCAGTTCCCAGTTGCCTGACCGCCCCGCGTCCGGTTAGATTCGCCAGATGCGCACCGATTACCTTGAGGCGGAAAAGAACCTGTTGGAGGCCACTGCCGTTGTTATTCCTTCTTATTTCCCCCCAAACGCCGAATTTGACCTGGCGTTCTCGCTTCTTGACGCAACCGTGGAGGGCTGTTGCCGGCAGCTCGGAAACCCGCGGCGTGTCTGCGTCAGCGTGGACGGGGCCAACCCCGCCAGCCAGGCATCGGCAGCCATGGAGCAGCGGCACGGAATCAGGCGCACGATCCTGCCAGTGAACCAGGGGAAACTCGCGGCAGTTCAGGCGGGTATGCGTGAGCTTCTGGACGACCCCGGCATCCGATACGTGGCGGCGCTCGATCAGGATCGAGATCATTTTCCTAACGAATTGCTGAACCTCGTCAGGCTGGTTCACCACATCGAGGCAGTTAAGGCGACAGATCGGGTGCTGGTGATTGGAAGCCGGACCAGCCGCCACCGTCCGATGGGTTTCCTGCGCGGGGAACTGGAAGAGCTCGCAGATCGCATGCTCCTCGACGCTCTGTTCTACCACGCGGCCATCCGAGAGGCGCCGCTGGCACTCGAGTTCGCCGTGGAGGAGGAGTTCCCGGATTTCCATTCCGGCTACAAAGCGTTCACTCGTCCCCTGGCTCAGATTCTCTCCGAGCGTCGCTTCGAAGCAACGGCGGGAGACGATGGCGGCGGAATCCTCAGGCACGCGGTCGAGGCGGTGCTGACCGTGGAGTCCGTTATGGCCGGGGCCGTGCTCGGAACCGTGAATCGAAGGACGACCAACGAACAGCCTGTGTCCAGCTTCGACCTCATGCACCGGGCCAGGCTGACTGCCGATATGATCATCTGGCCGTTTCGGCGCCTCGAGATTCCCGGCGTCTTCGCAGCCCAATGGATGGACAACCACCTCGCACGGCTCCGGCTGATGACGCTCGAGGACGGCAAAAGGGAGGCACTCGCCGTGCGGGCGCTGGTGCGGGCCGCCTTCGATCTCGCGGACGATGCGGAACCCTTTGCGCCTCCGTTCGTTTGACCCGGCTGAAAAGCTGAAAGGCTGACCGGCACCTTGTTTTTTGGAGTGCGCGCGGCAGAAGGCTGCTCCTAATACGCATTTCCGTCGTCCCGATCTGCAAAAGGTACGGGGGCTGAGTTGGCCCTCGGAGCGCGGACGTCTCGTCCGCACTGGGATCGCGGACGTCCCGTCCGCGCGGCGGGCATCCTGCCCGCCGTTCCGACTTGTTCAACTTATTGCGATCTCCGAAAGAAAACGCCGGGCAAGATGCCCGGCGCGCGGGCAGGATGCCCGCGAACCCACTGCGGACGGGACGTCCGCGCTCCGGAAGGCCGTGCCCGAAATATGTACAAGGTACAGGGCACTCCAAAAACGGAGACTGTCCTGCGACTTCGGTCTGCCCGCATCCCCCTCTTCCTTGATGCGAGTCCGCAATTCCAGGTTGTGGTCTGGCCCATCCGGTAGCTAGAATCGCGTCATGAAGAAGAGATTTTCTGAGGGTCAGGTGTGGTCCCGCCGGCGCTTTCTTGAAAATTCTGCCGCGATAGCCGGCTTGAGCATCGTGCCCCGGTACGTCCTCGGGGGGAGCGGTTTCACGGCTCCGAGTGACCGGCTCAATATCGCGCTCGTTGGCGCCGGGAGCCAGGGCATCGGCGACATGAGGGGCCTGCTCCAAGAGCCGGATACCCAGATCGTGGCGATCGCCGATCCCAGTCGCGAGACTGTTTCTCGCGGGAACCGAGCTGAAACTGCAGGCCGACTGGGCGCGCTGCGCGTCATCCAGGAAATGTATGAATCCGGACGGCCCGGCGAGAAACCCCGACCGTGCGCCGAGTACTCGGATTTCCGGCGTATGTTCGAAAAAGAAAAGCAGATCGATGCCGTCCTGGTCGCGACTCCTGATCATACTCACGCCGTGGCCGTGATGGCCGCGATCCGAGCCGGCAAGCATGTGTTCTGCGAGAAGCCGCTGTGCCATTCGATTCACGAGGTCCGCGAGGTTACGAAGGCAGCACGCGAAGCGAAGATCGCCACCCAGATGGGTAACCAGGGACACAGTGGGGAAGGCATCCGGCTGACCTCTGAGTGGATCTGGGATGGGGCAATCGGCCCGATTCGCGAAGTCCACAGTTGGGCCAAATCGAGTTACTACCGGGAGCCCGGAACGTTGCCCGTGGATACACCCCCGGTTCCCGAAGGTCTCGATTGGGACCTTTGGATTGGCCCGGCAGCCTATCGGCCCTATCATCCCTTCTACCATCCCGGCGTATGGCGCTTCTGGCATCAGTTCGGGACCGGGGTCCTGGGCGACTTTGCCTGCCATCATCTGGACCCGGCGTTCTGGGCGCTGAAGCTGGGACATCCGACAGCAACCGAGGCCAGGCGTGAAACCCCGGGGAAAGATTCGTTCCCCAAATCCACGGTAGTCACCTTCGAGTTCCCGGCACGCGGCGACATGCCTCCGGTGAAAGTGCACTGGTACGACGGCGGACTGATGCCCGAGCGGCCGGCGGAGCTTGGACCAGGCAGAGACTTCCCCGGCGACGGCCACGGTATCCTCTTCGTCGGCGAAAAAGGAAAAATCGTGTGTGGAGGGTGGGGCGGATCTCCAAGAATCATCCCGGAAACGGCGATGCGCGAATACCGCCGCCCGCCGCGGTCACTGCCGCGCAGCAAAGGCCACCAGCGGGACTGGCTGGATGCCTGCAAAGGCGGACCGGCACCCAGCGCCAACTTCGAAAACGTCTCACCGATGGTGGAGTCAATCCTGATGGGAGTCATCGCCGTCATCACCGGGGAGAGGCTCGAATGGGACGGCCCAGGTATGCGATGCACCAATTATGCACCGGCCAACGCCTGGGTGACTCCGACTTACCGGTCCGGCTGGACCCTTTAAAACCAGCGTCCGGGGAACAAAGGGGCAGAGGGGAAACAAGATCCTACCCTGCTCCTTTGGGGCTCCCGGCCCCCGACTGATTCCTTTTCCCTCTGGCCCCTTGTCAGGTATTGCAGACTGGAGAAGAAAAGAAAGATAATCTGTGCGTTTTTAGGCGAATTGGATATACACTCGACCCGGGTTGTCGGCCCAAACCGAAGTCGCCCAGGGGGATGAGTCAGTGCCCGAAAGCTACATGATTGTCTTTGAGGGCAAGATCCAGGACGGTCATGACCCCGAAGAGGTCAAGAATCGTCTGGCCGAGCTCCTCCGCATCGAACCAGGCAAAGCTTCCTCGCTGTTTTCGGGCGTTCACCTGATTCTCTGGCGAAACCTGGATTTACAGGCGGCCACCGCCCTCAAGACTGCGGTCGAGAAGACCGGCGCCGACTGCCGCATTCGAAAGCTCCGAACCAGCGAAGAGCGGGCTTCTGGCGGCCGGTCTGCGGAAACACCTGGCGTGGATAAAAGCGAGGTCGTTGCGACTGGTTCTTTGGAATCAGCCGCGGCGCAGCCGCCGACCGACCCGAAGAACGACCTGCCCAAGCGTGTCGTTACCCCTCCGGCTCTCTCCGCGTGCCCGAAGTGCGGCTACGCGGCACGGAGCACTGCCGACGACCTGCTGACGTCCGGCCTCTGCCCGGCTTGTGGTCTAGTATTGGCCAAGTATCACCCGATTGAGGAAATTGCGCCCCCGCAATCAGCCGCGCCTGTCCCGCCCGTCGCCGAAGAAACGGCGAACCCGGATAATCCCGAAGAGGCGAGCTGGGTTGACGAGGAGCCTTGGGATGAGTCGGAGAACGCGGCCGACTGGCAGGTGTTTTCGAGAGGAACCGCGATTCTTTCCCTGGTTCTCGGAATCGTCTTCACGGTGCTGCCCCGCGGCAGCTACATCGAATCAAGACCTTTGCGCGGCCTCATCGCCGGCCTTCTTGTAGTATTCCTCTCTTCCCTTGCCTACCAGTCGTACCTTTTTTATCTGACCAAGAAGGATAACTTTCGGCCGTACGTGATCGGATCTCTGGGGATCCTGGCTCTGCTGGTCGGATTGGGTGCGCTCCTGTACCGCCTCTACTCAGGGGTTGGGATGTTCTTTTCGGCCCCCGGCTGGCGTTCGGAGGTCAGCTTTGTCCGCGTTGGACTTCTGCTCTCCGCGGCTTACCTCGGAGCAGCAGTCGTTCTAGCTTACACCGATCAAGCGGCGGCTCTGCCTTCGAGCGGACCCGGAGTCGCGACGACGGCGCCTGGAGGTCGTGAATTGCCCTTCGACAGTGCCAAATACTCCCAGGCGGTGAGGGATGCCAGGGCGATATTCGGGGCCAAGTTCCCGAGGGGAGAAAGAGCCAAGCAGTACCTGTACTTCAAGAATGTCTACCTGCACTCTTCCTTGAGCGTGGGATTAAAGTTCCCTGACATGGTCCGGAGTATGCTTCCCAGTTTCGAATTGGCCGATTTCCACATCGTGTTGGATCCGGAGTTGGAATTGATGATGTTCAACGCGATGGGATTCAGAGGGGAGTTGGCCGCGGAAGAGTTGATTTCGGACGAACTGCGCCGAGATCTGGAAAGCCTCGCCTGGTCATGGGCGGAGCCCACGCCGGAGGAGAGCCGTCGGCTGAGTTATGGGGATCGAGTGGCCCTCTTCGACTCGCGTTGCCCCGTAGACGACCCAACCTACCTGTCTCGCTGAAAAGGAAGACAGGACCCATAAGACACATGGGACCGGCAGGAAATCTCGTCCGATTCTCCTATCGGTCCTATATGTCCTATAGGTCCTATTAGCCCATTTCACTGGATCTCGGCTGGGCGAGGCACACGGAGGCCCAATTCGTGCTCGGCCTCGGTGGTTCCCATCATTTCCGCCGCTCCGCACGCGACCGACCTTTGCGGTTCGTTCGCGACCGTGACGGGCAGACCCAGCCGCTCCGCCAGAAGCTCGTCCATGTTTCGAAGCATGGAAGCCCCGCCAGTCAAGACAACTCCCCGGTCGAGGATGTCGGCGGAGAGTTCCGGCGGGGTGAGCTCAAGAACGCGGCAGATCAGGTCGAGAATCACGGTCAGGATACCCGAGATCGCCTCGTGAACCTCATTGGTCCGGACCTGGATGGTTCCCGGCAGGCCATTGGTAAGGTCGTACCCGGTGATCATCCAGCTGAGCTCCTTGGTCAGAGGCTTGGCCGATCCCACGTGGATCTTCAGCTCCTCGGCGGTTCGATCCCCGATCACGACGTTGTATTTATTGCGCAGGTACTGGATGATCCGTTCATCCATGGCGTCGCCCGCCAATGGGATGGCGCGGCTGATAACGATGCCGCCCTTGCTCAGGACAGAGGCGCCGGTGGTGCCCGCACCGATGTCGACAAGCATGCACCCGGTCGGCCTTTCTATCGGCAGGCCCGCACCGTGCGCGCCCGCCAACGGGTCGGGGACCATCGACACCGAACGGACGCCGGGAAGTCCACTGATGACGTCTTTGAACGCCCTGGCCTCCACCGGGGTCGCCATGGCGGGGACGGAAACAACGACGCGCGCGGCCCCCCAGGGGCGGCGACGAGGGAGCGCCCGTGCCAGAAAACACTTCAACATCTTCTGCGTTGCGGAATAGTCCGCGATCACACCTCTTTGCATGGGATGGACCACGCGAAGTTCACGCGGCGTCCTCCCCAGCATCTCTTTTGCCTCCCGGCCAACTGCAAACGGTTCTTCGCCCTTGCCCTCTTCCATCACAAGTAGTGAAGGTTCATCAACGACGATGCCCCGACCTCGGACGAAAACCAGCGTGTTCGCCGTACCGAGATCTATCGCAACGTCCTGATTAGTCCACTGCTGCCAAACAGAACTTACAGCCATACCCCGCGCCTCCTGCCCCCCCGGCGCGCAATCATACACGGAGCAAGGGTCGCTTTTGGCGATTTCGCTCACTTTTTTTAGGTATTGTTTCCCCGCGAATTCCCTGTATTTTATTAGGCCATGCCCAGTTCGGCGTTGTCTCAAATCGTCTCTAAAATGGATCAGCTGTACGAGTTTGACCGGGAAGCGGTTCACCCGGACAATCTCCACTCGGGTTCCAAGTTTGCCGGGGTGTTCGCCGGAGAGCATGTTGCGGCCACGGAATTCGTTATCGGCGCCTTCTTCGTCCTGCACGGCGTAGGGGTGGTAGATCTCCTGATCGGCCTGGCGATCGGCAACCTGCTGGCCGTACTTTCCTGGGCCTTCTTGTGCGCTCCTATTGCTGTGCGCACCCGGGTAACCTTGTACTGGTACCTGAGGCGAATTGCGGGGCCAGGGTTGACCCTGTTTTACAACATCGCCAACGCCGTCATGTACTGCATTTTGGCCGGTGCAATGATCTCGGTATCTGCCACCGCGCTGGGTCTGGGGTTCGGTATCCCGGTTCCTGCCCTGGATTCGGTTTTCCCGACCAGCATCCGCTGGGTGATTCTCACTTTTCTGATAGGAACGGGTTTCACGACTCTCGCCATTCTCGGCTTCGAAAGGCTCAGCCGGTTCGCAGCCGTGTGTTCCCCGTGGATTTTCGCGGTCTTTATCGCCGGCGCGATTGCCGTTCTGCCGACCCTCGGGGTCGAGAAGGATTTCGGCAATCTCTGGGAGGTGGCCAAGACCCGGATCTGGAACGGAATCCCCAGCCCCGGGCAAGAAAAGTTCGGGATGTGGCACATTCTGTTCTTTGCCTGGTTCGCCAACCTGGCCATGCATGTGGGTCTGTCGGACCTGGCACTGTTTCGGTACGCGAAGAAGTGGACCTACGGGTTCTACTCGGCGTTCGGTATGTATCCCGGGCACATGCTCGCGTGGATCTGCTCGGGGATCATGGTCGCAGCCGCTGATCGGATCATGGATCCCGGTCTGATGGCGTACCGGGCTGCTGGTTTCGCGGGGGTCTCCGCAGTCATGCTTGCCGGGTGGACCACGGCCAATCCGACTCTGTACAGGGCCGGACTTGCTCTGCAGATAGCGACCCCGAACTGGCCGCGCTGGAAGGTAACCCTGATCGCCGGCGCCATTACGACTGTTCTGGCATGCTTCCCCGTGTTCTTCCTGAAACTGCTCGATTACGTCGCGATCTACGGCCTGGTCCTCATGCCCATCGGTGCCGTGGTCTTCGCCGAGCACTGGGTCTTGCCGTGGCTGGGGATCACCCAATACCAGGCCGAGAAGAAGCGCTGGTTCCTGAATCCCAATGCGGCAATAGTGTGGGTAGGCACTCTGGTCGCCTGTTACTTCATGCCGATACACCTCTTCTTCCGCTGGCTACCCGGCTACTTCATAGCACTCATTGCCTACGTGATATTGCAGCGATTGTCGGATTCCAAGAGAGGATGACAACGTGAGAATCCTGCTCCTTGTGTTGGCCGTTTTGAGTCTGCTCGCATGCCTGGGCTCGGGCGTCGCCCACTTTCTAGGCAAGGTTACCTTCAACGGTTATACCAGCGCTTTCATCCTTTTTTCTGTCGTCTACTTCGTATCCGCCGCAACCTGGGCGGAAATGAGCAAGCGGTGAACTACCAGCGGGCAGCTGGCAGCGGGCAGTCGTCAGTCGTCAGTCGTCAGTCGTCAGTGCGCAGTACGCAGTGCACAGTCGTCAGTTGGCTGCAGAAAGGACTTCAAGATGAAGATTGAACATATCGAGACGGCCTACCGCCTGGCCGCCGAACGTTACGCTGAGCTCGGCGTCGATACCAACGCCGCTTTGGCTCGGCTGTCGGCCATTCCCATCTCGCTTCATTGCTGGCAGGGGGACGACGTCGGTGGCTTTGAAAACGCGGGCAATGAGATCGGCGGCGGACTCGCAGTGACTGGGAACTACCCCGGTAAGGCTCGAACAGCCGGTGAGCTGCGCAGGGACGCGGAAAAGGCTTTCTCACTGATCCCCGGAAAGCACCGGTTCAACCTTCATGCCAGTTATGCTGAATTCGGAGGCCCGCGAGCCGAGCGCAACGAACTGCGACCCGAGCATTTTCAGGGCTGGATCGACTGGGCGAAGAGCCTGCGGATCGGTCTCGACTTCAATCCGACATATTTCGCCCATCCGAAAGCGGCGTCCGGTTTCACCCTGGCGCATCCGGACCCGGCCATTCGCTGCTTCTGGATCGAGCACGGCATCGCGTGCCGGCGTATCGGCGCGGCGTTCGGCCGCGAATTGGGAACTGCCTGCGTCACCAATTTCTGGATACCGGACGGCTACAAAGACACGCCTGTCGATCGCCGAACACCCAGGGAGAATCTCCTCCGGGCGCTGGACGCGATTTTTGCCGAGCAGATCGAACCGCGGCACAACCTGGACGCCGTCGAAGGCAAGCTGTTCGGAGTGGGAGTCGAGAGCTATACGGTCGGATCCCACGAGTTCTACCTCGGGTACGCGGCCAGCCGGAAGAAGCTTTTGTGCCTGGACATGGGACACTATCATCCGACCGAAACGATCGCCGATAAGATCAGTTCCGTGCTTGCTTTCGTGCCCGAAATCCTGCTTCATGTGAGCCGCGGTGTCCGTTGGGATAGCGACCACGTCGTGATCCTGAGCGATGACCTTGAGACTCTGGCCGGTGAGTTGGTGCGCGGAGACTACCTGGACCGCACGCATATCGGGCTGGATTTCTTCGACGCCACAATCAATCGGATTGCCGCCTGGGTGGTCGGAACGCGAGCGATGTCGAAAGCTCTGCTGCGCGCTCTTCTTCAGCCGACCGAGCAACTGCGCCGGATGGAAGCCGAGGGTGATCTGACCGGCCGGCTGGCGCTCCTCGAGGAAGCGAAGACTTTGCCCTCCGGCTCGGTGTGGGACTACTACTGCCTCCAACAGGAGGTACCGCCCGGCTTCGCCTGGATGGACGCAGTCAGGCGCTATGAGGCCGAGGTAACTGCCCGGCGCTAAGATTCCGGATCGTCGCAGGGCTTCGGGTAAGCAGGCTGGGGGAAACCGCAGTCGACGATCTGACATTTCGCCCCCTCTGCTTTCGGCAAGCCTGAGGAAACGGAATTTCGGGGACACAAAACTTAATTCCTTACCAGCACCATCCACCCGGTAACTGGTTGGGAATTAAGTATTATGTCCCCGAAATTCCCCCGAAACTCCCCCGAAACCCTCCGAGGACTCCTGTCCGAACATCCTCCTCTGAAACTCCTCGTCGTCTGCCGCTCGACGGGTTAGCCGCCGGCTTTCACCCGCTGGTTGGAAGTACGAGCTTGAAGTGTGATAAATAACGAGATAGTTTTCATAAAGGGCAATTGTGAGGTTGCCGAGATAGTCAAGAAGCGGGACCCGGGTATTGGCCCCTGCCTGAGGTACCAGAGACACCTAGGTGTATGAACGTCAACAAGCGCGAGGTCATCTACCCACGACTCGCCCTCCTCTGCTTGAGCCTCGTCGTCGTTCTCACTCTCTTTCTTTTCGGGGTGGGACTGGTGACGCTGGAGGAGAGGCGAACCGAGGTCACCGACCTGGAGTTGTCGAACGTCAAACTCCGGGGAGAACGGATCGCTGCCGAGTTGAACCGTCAGACTTGGCAACAGGCGGAAGCAGCGCTGGCGGACTCCGCGTTCGAACAGCTGATCCGGGTCCGGAAAGGGCCGGCGTCGGCCAAACAAGAGCACGAGATTGCCAGTCTCACCGAAGAGATCCGTCATCGTCATCCTATCGTCAGTTGGGTCATTACAATCGCCGACGGCCGCATTCAGTCGTCCGGGCAAGCCGATCGCGCATTCAGGCAGGCCCTGGAGAAGCGGCTTACGGTGGCCGACGTCGGCCAGACAGGAACGGATGCCATCTGGCTCGGATCCGAGCAATGCCAGGTTTTCTTCAAACTGCTCGACCACCGCGAGGGCGCCGTGGTCTTCGTCGTCAACCAAAAGTGGATCAGCGAAGTCCTGCTTCATCGGATCGCATTGTCACAAGGGTTTGACGCGACGACCGCACACCAAATCCGTCTGAAGGAGGGTGAAATCACACCGAGCGAAGACGGAGGTCCCAGTCTCGCGACCCCGCTCACAGGCATTTTCCCGTCGATGCACATCGACATCGCGGAGTCGCCGATTCAGCGCCAGAAGGCGAGGGCGACGCGCGAGACGATTTACCTGGTTGTCTCCTGCCTGATGTTCCTTTCTATCGTCGGCGCCGGGTTGGTGCTCATCACCCGTTTAATCCGGGATCTGCACGTCAAACAGCTGCGCACGGATTTCATGAGCGCTTTCTCCCATGAGTTGAAGACTCCGCTGACACTGATCCGGCTCTATACCGAAACGCTGCAGAACGACGACGAGATATCGCCGGCGACCAGGAACAGTTACTGCCAGATCATCAGCCGGGAAAGCGAACGGCTTTCGCGGCTCCTGGAACGACTTTTGACCGCCAGAAAAATCGAACAAGGCGAGAACCAGTACATGATGGCGACCGGGAACCTGGGCGACACCGTGACGCAAACGGTGGATTCTTACGCCGATCATCTTCGGAATCGCGGTTTTGCGGTCAATATCGACATCTCAGCTTCGCTTCCGCCCATCCGTTTTGACTCCGAGGCGGTATCGCAGGCGGTTCTGAACCTGATGGACAACGCGCGGAAGTACTCGGGTGATGCACGATACATCGGGGTCAGACTCTACCGGGTTCGGTCCGAGTCGATCGTGCTGGAAGTGGAAGACCACGGGGTCGGTATCCCGGCCGACGAGCATCAGAAGATATTCAATGGATTTTACCGGGTCTCGAGTTCGTCCTCGCGGCAGGGCTTCGGATTGGGCCTGTTCCTCGTCCGACACATCATGGCGGCGCACAATGGAAGCGTCGAGGTGGAGAGCGAACCGGAAAAGGGGAGTCGTTTCCGCTTGGTCTTCCCCCTGTCCAGACCGGCCCGACTCGCTGGTTTCGCCAGGAATTTGTACCCGTTTGCACGTTCGTTACAGCTGGCCCGCCGGGGCCTGACCGGACGGTAAGAAACAGCCGCAACGGCCTGATTTGCAGAGAAGGAAATGCAGAAAATCCTGGTAGTTGACGATGATGAGGATATCGGCCGAGGCCTGGAGATCAACCTGTCCAAAGAGGGGTACAAGGTACTGCGGGCGAACAACGGAAACACCGCCATTGATTCGGCCATCCGAAACAACCCGGACCTGATCCTCCTGGATGTCGCCATGCCCGAGGTGAACGGCTTCGACGTCTGCCGCGAGTTGCGCAGGAAGGGGTTCGACGCCCCGATCATCATGTTGACCGCCAAGTCGGAGGAAATCGACCGGGTAGTCGGACTGGAGATCGGTGCCGATGACTACGTCCCGAAACCATTCAGCCTGCGGGAGCTCCAGGCGCGAATCCGCGCCCGCCTTCGCCGAAAACCGGCCACTTCCCCGGACGGCTTGTCCCACTACTGCTTCGCCGATGTGGAGATTGATTTCGAGCGGCTGCGTGCGACGCGCAAGAATCAGGATCTGGAACTGTCTCCCCGGGAGTTCGAGATTCTCCGCCTGCTGATTCAGAACCGCGGCGATGTGGTGACGCGCGACAAGCTCCTGGACACGGTCTGGGGCTACGACGCCTTCCCTACCACACGGACGGTCGACAATCACATCATGAAGCTGCGAAAGAAGCTGGAGAACGATCCCGCCAACCCCAAATATCTTCTCTCCATCTACGGCGAAGGTTACAAGTTCGTCGGCTGATCCGGGAAAGCCCGACAGAGCCAATGACGGCACGAAGAAACTTGAGCCGTCCTATTCTCGACTGCGGACCCAGTTCGATACTGCTTGATCCTGGCAGGGCGCGTCGCTGACTAGAAGCGGGGGCTAAAGGCTATCGCATGAGCTGATCGGCTTCGGCCACTGCTGTCTGTTCGGCATTAGTTACTGAACCGTGTCCCGCCCGTTCGGGGCGCCGCCGGGCGCGGTAGACAGCAAACCAAAACAGGACGAAGAAAACCGCGGGAGTCAGGGGAATGGCCGTCCCCGTGGGCGCATAAACTATCAGAGGAAGGAGGCCGAGCAGAACGTAGAACCGTTGATACCAGTTGCTGGTCGGGAAACCGAGGGCCGGTGCAATCAGCAGGATAGCCAGATCATAGACGTGCAGGTGTGGTGGAACCAGAACGCTGGCAAGCAGGAAAGCGGTTATTGACCACTTCTCCAGACGCTCTTTTCGTGACGCCACAGCGAGACCCAGGATCACCAGAGCGCTTCCCGCCATCCACCCAACATCGCCCAGATTCAGGTAGTGAGACAAAGCGCGCAGGTTCGGCATGACCGGGACGTTTCCGAGGGCCAACGGATCCGTTCCCATGGCCTTGAGCAGGAGCAGATGCTGTCGAGTTCCGTTCCAGCCGACCAGGACGAATGAGAGCAGAGCCAAAGCACCGGAGACAAGCGCCGCCCGTTCAAGAGCTGCCCATTTCCGGCGCCACAGCAGGAGGATGGCGGGGATGACCAGCAAGGTCGGTTTAAATGCGAGGGCGCCGACCCAGTAACCCGCCGTCGGGCGATCTTTCAAGAGGTGCGATACAAAAAGCAGGTAAAACAGAAGGGATAGTAAGCCCAACTGACCGGCAACCAGATTGAAGTAGACAGGGAAACTCGTCGAGGCAACCAGGAGTAATGTCTCCGCTCCCTTGGCATCCAGGTTCAGCCGCCGGATCACGAGTGCCATTGCTGTGAACAGAAGGATCAGGTTGCACAAAAGGAACACAACAAAGAACGCCTGGACGGAAAGAAACCGTGAGGGAAGGAAGAGAAGAGCCACGACGGCGGGGTAGGGGAAGGGGAAAAATCCGTCTTCCAACCCGAGGGAATACTGGACCCTCAGTTGTTCGTTCTGGTCATAGAGTTTGTCGGGGGCATCCCAGAGAATCGTCCCTGCGGCCTGAAACGCAACGAAATCCCGTGGGCATGTCGCTACCTTTCCAGCTTGGTACCAGAGAACAACGGCCAGGACGGCGCAGATACCGGCCAGTGGCTTAAGAAACAACCGGATATAGCCCATGCTTTCCGGTCCAACTTTGATAAAACCGGACGGGGAAGTCAAGCCAGACTCCAAGCGGCTTCAATTCCGCCTCGGCGGCAAGTTTCCTCGACGAGAATCCGCGCACTTCGCAAAAGCGCTCCGTTTGCGGTTCTTCAGTTCAGTTCTTCCTTTCGCACCAGCAGACCGAGACGAGACTCAGTTTTTCGAATCCCACCCTACGGAAACCGGCCCGGAACAGCAGCTTCACGATGATCTTCCGTTGGCAGATTGCCCCCACTTCGGGCGAAGAGGAGAAAGTAGCGATCCTGGTAGACGAGGCGCCACCGAGTATCGTGGACGAGTTTTTCGGCAAGGGGGGAGGCTCGCTCTACCAGGATTGCATCCGTTTGGTACGCTGTCAGAACTTCGCGCCAGGATAAGGCCCGCCTGTACAACTCGATGTTTTGCACGACGAGCCACGTCGGGTAGGCCGCCTCGTACCTGCTGTCCATGGACACCTTGACTTGAGGGTGGAGCTTCCAGGAGACATATGCCCCGTGGGGGAAGTACACCATCAGGTTCCCTCTGAAGCCAACCCGCTTGAGGTAGTCGACAGCGCCAACCGGATAGATCGCGTGCTCCCCGAAGCGGGGAGTCGGACCGCCCGGGACGGCGAGATCCCACGGCTGACGCAGCCAGATGCCCTCGGCAAACATGAAAGTCGCAGCTGCAAACAGCAAAAGCAAGGCCTCTGGTCGACGTCGCCAGAAGGACTCCCAGAATGGCCCGAACGAGGTAAGTTGCAGGTAACCGGGGACAGCAAAGATCCAGGCGACGGCGTAGAAGTAGGTCATCCGCATACAGAGAACCGAGGCCACGAGGAGCAGCAGCAGCGGGAAGAGTGCTGGGAGGTTCCATCGCCGGCCGGACACGACCGCGTAAGCCAGGACGAGCACCGAGATTACAAAGCAGGACACAAAGAACGGCCATCTGTCCCACCAAAACCACAGGGGTTGCCATTCTTCAATGTAGGGACGTTTCATCGTAATCGCTTCGAGGATGAACGAGTAGTAGCGGAGACCGTAAGGGTTGACCGGTACGAGAGCTGCCATTCCAAGGCCAACCAAGATCAGATGTGCATGCCTGCGGCCGGACAGTGTCCGCTGCAGCCACTCTGCGGCAAGGATTCCAAATCCGACGGTGAAGCCGCCGTGCAGGTTCAACCAGATCGCAAAAGCCGGCAACCAGAAATAAATCCACTTCCTTTCGCCCCGCCGATCCGACTCGAGAAAAACGAGTAACAAGGCCACAAAAACGAGCGAGTAGAACTGTGGGCGTATGGTCGAAAGGCCGGGTTGGAGCAGAGCAAGGCCAACCGGCACCGCCGCTGCAAAAGCACTCAGACGAACGCCCGTCTGGCGCATGTACGACAGCAGGCAGAGAGCCAGGGCCAGACCCAGCAGATACTTGAGGCCGAGAAAGCCGTAAGCGCCAAACCACAAGGAGATCGTGTAAGCGAGGAGGCCTGCTCCCCACTCATGGTGTATCGAAGGCAGAACCGTCGGGGTGTACGCAAAGAGGTCGTGAAGGGGCAAATGCCCCGCATTGATCGTCTCCCGGCCGAGAGCCATCTGGTGCCAGACGTCAATATCGACGGCATTGTGGGTCAGGAAGAAAAAGAACACTGTGCTGAGGCAGGTGCAGCACAAAACGGGCAGAAGCCGGACGGCCGCCAGGTGGACGGATTTCATATCCTGTTGAATCGGGATTATGTCAGGATCAGACCGGCTTTACCACTCAAGGCGGCGGATTTTCCTCAGGGCGGGCAACTTCTTCAGAATCTTTCACAATCTTCTACAATTGATTACGCTCGTTTGACAACTCCCCTTCTTCTTTGACCTAGACTCCCATCATCGGAAAGGGCCCTTGGGTGGCCCCTACCAAAGATTAACCATTTAGGAGGCAGAAATGTTGAAACAGATCCGGTCTTTGGTTCAGTCAGAGTGGAGCAAGCTTTATTCCAGCCAGAAGGGCGTCACGATCGTTGAATACGTCATCATGATCGCGCTGGTCGCCCTGGCGGTTGCCATCGCTTCGCCGAACATTCGCACCTCGATCCTGAACATCTTCACGAGTATCGGGAACCAGCTGACCTCGTTGTCGGCGGGTGCGGGCACCTAGTCGGGCCGATCGAGGAAATCGAGAAGGGGAACGGCGGGCGGCAGTCCTGAACACCTGCCGCCCGATCTCCAACAAACTCCAAGCGGGTCACCATGATCACGACCATCAACACCAAACAGAATCAAAGAGGCGTAGCGATCATCGAATCGGCGATCACCTTGCTCGGATTCCTTGTTCTTCTGTTCGGGATGATGGAGGGGAGCCGATTCCTGAACGTTCAGCAGGTCCTCACGGACGCTGCGCGCGAAGGCGCGCGGGTCGCTGTGGCGCCAGGCAGCGGGACCGACACCCTGGCCAGCGAAGAGGAGATCCGGTCGGTCACCCAGGCATTTCTCGATTCCGCCAATCTCCGCGATACGACCATTTCGGTTGAGCGTCCGGTCTCCATCGTGACCGGCAGCATCACTACCCAGTACACCCGAGTGAGAGTCACAGTGAACTACCGGGTGATGACACTCCCGATGTTCTCAGGCCTGCAGACCACTCTGGCAGGTGAGGCCTTGATGCGCAATGAGACCAGTCCATAAATCACCGAATAAATTACAAGGACAGAGGGGCGCCGTATTGATCGAATACGCGCTGATGCTCCCGCTGCTCGTCCTGGTTTTTCTGGCCATAATTAACCTCGGGCTGGTGGTTCACGAGCATCAAATCCTGCAGAACGCAGCTCGCGAGGGTGCCCGGTTTTCTGCTCTTCCACGGAACCAGCTGGATCCTGTTCTCAACCCGACCGGTTCTCTCACCGAGATCAAGAACAGGGTGATCGAATACGGCCAGCGAGAGCACATCACGATCCTCCCGGGGCAGATTAGTGTAGACCAGAACTGGCCGATCCCGGTGGGCTCTTCTATTCTGCGCGGGTCGGCGGTAACGATTCAATACAATCGTCCTTTGCTACTTCCTGGCGCTGGCGCTCTTCCTTATGGCGGACTGACGCTGACTGCCCGCGCCGTGTTTCGAAACCTTTTTTCAGACTAGAGCTGACCGGAGGTCCTCGGCCGGCTTCTTGGAGACTTCCATGAATCGAGTCCGCATGATGATTGTCGCTTTTGTGGCACTGACGCTCAGTGTTGTCGTGACTTTCCTGGCTTACCGGCTGCTGAGCAGTCGTCTGGCCCCTTCTCCGGAGCAGACTGTCCAGATCGTGGTCGCGCTCGACAAGGTGGGAATCGGCACCCGTATCGGTCCCGAGCATGTGCGTACCGTGGCCTGGCCGAAGGCACTGCGCCCCGAAGGAGCATTCTCGGACAGTAAACAAGTGATTGGCCGGGGCGTCATTATTCCGCTGATGACCAATGACCCGATAGTCGAAGGCAAACTGGCTCCCAAGGAAGGGGGAGCAGGTCTGACTTCCACGATCCCCGAGGGCATGCGAGCCGTCGCAGTCAAAGTGAACGATGTCATCGGAGTGGCTGGTTTTGTTCTTCCCGGCACGCGGGTTGACATCATTCTTACCGGGTCGGCGGAGCGGACGGGTATGGACGATACTTCCAAGGTCATCCTTGAAAACGTCCAGGTCCTGGCGGCCGGGCAGAACCTTGAGCGCGACGAAGAAGGCAAGCCGCAAAACGTCCAGGTGATCACACTCCTGGTCTCCCCCGAGGACAGCCAAAAGCTAGCGTTGGCTTCGGCGGATGGCAGAATTCAATTGGCTCTTCGCAATCCGCTTGACCTCGAGCGCACGAACCCGAAGCCGGTCAACAAACGAGCGTTGTACACCTCGGGGACCAATGCTCCGGTCGAGCTGGTTTCCGCCACAGCCGCTCGTCCGCTCGTGAAAAGGAAGCCCGTGCCCCGTCCCGTGGTACCCGCTCCGGCTGTGGTCGCCGCCGCCCCGCCCCCGAAACCGTTGGAAGTCGAGCTGATATACGGCAGTGAGCGCAAGAAGATCCTGTTTGAGAACGACAAGCAGACGGACGAGAAGAAGATCAACCGATAGACATCATCTCAGGCTAGACGACAATGAACAATAAACTGCTCTCTTTCTTGCTGTTCGTATTCCTCCTGGTATTCGCAGTCGTCATTAATGCTCCGGCCGGCATGGCCGCAGACACTGAACTGGCCCAGGCGCAACCGACAGGCCAGACGGGATCTTCTGCCGCGGTCGAACCCCTTCGGGTGGCGGTCAGGAAATCCCTGGTGGTCAACTCTGAGCAACCCCTTTCGAGGGTGGCCGTCTCAGACCCCTCGATCGCTTCGGCAGTCATCGTCTCCACGACACAGGTGCTGGTTCATGGACTGACGCCGGGGGCCGTAACCCTCGTCCTGTGGAACGAGCAGGGCGGATCCCAATCGTTCGATCTGCAGGTTGAGCTCGATCTCCCGGGACTTCGCGCGGCGCTGCAAAGGGCGCTCCCGGGCGATCAGATTGAAGTGAGCCAGCTCGGTGCGTCGGTCGTAATTTCCGGCCGGGTCAAGCGACCTGCGGACGCGGACAAGGCGCTGGCGCTGGCCCAGGCGCAGACCCAGAGCGTGGTTAATCTCCTCGAACGAGCCGGACCGGTTCGGGACAGGGCAGTTCTGTTGCAGGTCCGCTTCGCCGAGGTCGATCGCAACGCCGTCCAGGAGCTCGGTCTTAACATCCTGAGCACCGGGGCCGGCAATACTTTTGGGGCCATCTCCACGCAGCAGTTTGGTGCCCCCACGGGCAGCGCGGGGGCGATTCCTCAGGATGTTCAGCTGGGTCGCCAGCCTTCCGGCACCAGTGGGGTTGCAGGCGGTATCGGCAATCCGCTTACCAGTATGCCGGGAGTCTTCGGTCTCAGTGACTTGTTGAACATCTTCCTGTTTCGGTCCGATGTCAATCTGGGCGTCACCATTCGCGCACTTCAACAGCGGAACGTGCTCGAGATCCTGGCCGAGCCGAATGTTCTGGCGCTGGACGGACGGGAAGCAAACTTCCTGGCAGGGGGCGAGTTCCCGTTCCCCGTGGTCCAGGGAGGCTCGACTTTTACCGCGGTGACGATTCAGTTCCGGGAGTTCGGCGTTCGCCTGAAGTTCACACCAAATATCCAGGACGACGGCACGATAATCCTCAAGGTCGCTCCGGAAGTCAGCTCGCTGGACTTCTCCAACGCGCTAACTATCTCCGGTTTCTTAGTCCCCGCGATTTCTACGCGGCGGGCTGACACCGAGGTGGCCTTGCGGGAGGGGCAGACTTTCGCCATCGCCGGCCTTCTCGATAATCGCTTTGTCGAAATCGCCTCGAAAATCCCGCTGCTCGGCGATATCCCGTTCTTCGGTAAGCTCTTTCAAAGCCGCTCACGCAATCGCAGCAACACCGAGCTCCTGGTGCTGGTGACTCCCAAGCTGGTCAGCCCCCTGAATCCGAGTGAAGTGCCTGCGCTCCCAACCTTCCCTTACCCGCTGGAACAGGGAATGAACGGCAAATTTGACGGCATGCTCGGAGAAACGCCGGCCCGCAGCGGGCAGCCGGCGAAATGAAACAGAAGCCCCAGACACCATAGAGGTAACGACTATGCGGACCAGACACTCACGAGACGACGGATACGTGGTTGTTACGGTGGCGCTGCTGCTGGCGGTGCTCCTGGGCTTCGCCGCACTGGCTGTCGATGTCGGAATCTTGTACAGCGCACGCTCGGCCGCACAGAAGGCAGCCGACTCGGCAGCTCTTGCCGGCGCTTACACCTTCGTCACAAATTCCGACGACTCTCAGCCGGGTACGGCGGAGAGTCATGCGCTGGGCACCGCACTCACGAACAACATCCTGGCTGATCCGGTCACGGCCGGGGAAGTGAGCGTCAACGTTGACATAGCCAACCGGCGTGTCACCGTGGGAATCACACATCCAAAGGGAACATATTTCGGCCGGGCGCTCGGATGGGATTCGTCGACGATTGCCGTCCGTGCGGTGGCCGAGGCAAGTCGGTTCGCGCTCGGCGCCACATGCGTTAAGCCGTGGTTCCTGCCCAACACCATTTTCAGCACCTCAGGCGTCTGCGGGGAGGCGGGTGCCTGTGCGACCGGGCAGGTCATCATCCGCCCGGACAGGACCGTGAACCAGGCGTTGATCGACGAAAAGAGCGGTGACCCTTTCATCCTTAAGCCCTCTAACCCCCAAAACGCACTCAGTCCCGGGCAGTTTTACTGTATGCGGATCGGTGACTCGACCGGGGGCAACGACTACCGCACCAACATAGGGAGTTGCAGCCCGCAGGCTATCCAGTGCCAGAAAATGTATCCCGTTGAGCCGGGAAACATGATCGGCCCGACCGGGCAGGGCGTGCGCGACCTGGTTGGAGACAATCCGGACCGCTACGAGGGCATCGGAGCGTACCGGCATGCAGATAACTCAGTCAGCAATACGAGCCGATCACTGGTCGTCGCCCCGATCTGGGATCTTTGCGACCTTACGGTGAACTGCGACGCAAGCGGCGATTTCAGGCTCCCCGATCATGGCGCCAACGTGGAGATTCCCGTGGTCGGATTTGCCCTCTTGTTCATTGACGGCATTGTGAATGGGAACGACGTGCAGGCCCACCTCATAAAAGTCTTTACCTGCGGAGATGGACCGCCTGCGGAAAACCCCGAGGTAACCGGACCGCTTTCGATTCCGGTTCGTCTGGTCAGAGTACCCCAAGGTGAAACAGAGGATTAGTTCGCCATGACATCAGGTCAGATATCTTTAGCGATAGTGGCGCCGTCGGGTGAAATGCGCCAGTTCATAAATGCGCAACTCGGTCACACCGGAATGGTTTTCCGGGTGGTTGAAATCGATCAATACTGCGTAGCCCGAACCGACTCCTCCACTCGCCGGCTCATGTCAGTCCTGCCCCAGGTGGTTCTGGTTGACATGGAGGATGTTGCTTCAGGGTTGCTGACGCTGCGCGTCCTTCAGTCCGCCCTGCCGGACGCCTGGGTACTTGTGATGGCCGGGAGTCTTGATTCACAACTGCTCATCGAGACGATGCGAGCAGGCGCCCGGGATCTTCTCAGCAAACCGATTACCGCACGCGCCTTGACCCAGGCCTTCAGCCGCTACCTTTCGGAGAAGCAAAGACCCGCGGAAGAGTCCCAATCGGGCATGATCCATTGCGTCACGACGGCCAAGGGCGGCAGTGGCGCCACCTCGGTCTGCATTAACCTGGCGTCCGCATTGTCGTCGATCCAGGACAGGCCGGTTGCTTTCATCGACCTGAACAGCCCGATTGGCGATGCCGCCGCTTACCTCAATCTCAAGGCGCAATTCTGCGTTTCTGATGCGTTGGCCGCAGCCGGACGGCTGGATTCGGTACTCCTGGGGACTTTCATGGCCAGGTCGCACGGGTTCTCGGTCCTGCCCGGCTTGAAGGACTACGCCCACGGAGAGCCGATGGATCTCGACGGCCTCGGCAGGGTTCTGGCGGTCGCCAGCCAAGCTTATGGGCATGTCATCGTCGACCTGCCATCCTGGATTGACCCGCGGGCTTTTCACCTGGTGGCGGATATGGCGGAAAGGGTGCTCGTCGTCCTGACGCCCGAGCTCCCGGCTCTCTGGAGAACCGATCGGCTGTTAGGCTTCATCGGGAAAAACGGAGGCAAAGAGAAGGTCAGACTCCTTCTGAACCGGGTTCACAAGAAGGATGAAATCACCGAGTCGCACGTCGGCAAGGCTCTGAAGCACGAGGTTTACTGGACACTTCCCAACAATTACTCGGCGGCAATACAGGCGATCAATCTGGGCGTCCCGCTGGTGTCCACGAATCATTCCGAGCTCGCGCGCAGTTATCGTGAGCTCGCCGCTGACCTCATTGGGCATCCGCTTCGCGAGAAGGGCGGTCTGTTCAGTCTGTTCAAGCGTTAACACGGAGAAACCATGGGTAACGGAACTCTCATAGCGACGAGCCGGACGGAGTACTCGCTGCTTCGGTCACGGCTTCACGCCAAACTGCTTAACGACATCGACCTCGAGACGGTCGACAAGCTCGAGGACCGGATCAAGCGGGAGCGAGTCGGGCAACACATCCGGGAGATGCTGGACCGCGAGAAGACGCCGCTGACCCTCGGCGAGCGCGATCAACTGGTCAGGGAAATCATCGACGAGCTGTTCGGCCTCGGTCCACTTGAGCCGTTCCTCGATGACCCGACTATTTCGGACATCCTCGTCAACGGCGCGCGCAACGTCTACGTGGAACGCCGCGGCTTGCTCCAGAGGACAGACGTCGAGTTCAACGACAACGGGCACCTGATGCGCATCATCGACCGGATTGTCGCGAACGTGGGGCGACGGATTGACGAGTCTTCCCCCATGGTCGATGCACGACTTCGCGACGGCTCCCGCGTGAATGCCATCATCCCCCCGTTGTCCCTGGACGGCCCGATTCTTTCCATCCGCCGGTTCGGTCGGAATCCATTGACCGCGGAGAACCTCCTCGAGAATCGAACTCTCACGCAGAACATGCTCTTGCTCTTGCGTGCGGTCGTGGAAGGCAAGCTTAACGTGCTGATTTCCGGCGGAACCGGGGCGGGGAAAACCACCTTGCTCAACGTCCTCTCTGCTTATATTCCGAGCTCCGAGAGAGTCATTACGATCGAGGACGCGGCCGAGTTGCAGTTGAAACAGACTCACGTGGTGCGGCTCGAAACCAGGCCCCCCAACATCGAGGGTAAAGGGGCCGTCCGGCAACGTCAGTTGGTTATCAACGCGTTGCGTATGCGACCCGACCGAATCATCGTCGGCGAGGTGCGCGGGGAAGAAGCAATCGACATGCTCCAGGCCATGAACACCGGGCATGAAGGATCGCTGACGACGATCCATGCGAATACTCCGCGTGACGCCCTGGGCCGGCTGGAAACGATGGTCTCCATGGCCAATCTGAATTTGCCTGAAAAGGCGGCGCGGCAGCAAATCGCCTCCGCCATGAACGTGGTGGTTCAGGTCAACCGAATGAGCGACGGGACCCGGAAGATCACGAGCATCTCCGAAGTGACGGGGATGGAAGGCCCGGTGGTGACGATGCAGGAGCTCTTCGTCTTCGAGCGCCGAGGCATCGACGAGAAGATGCGGGTCCGGGGTTCCTTCAAGACCACCGGCATCCGACCGAAATTTACGGAACGTCTTTACGCGGCTGGAATTGCCCTGCCGGCCGACCTCTTCGAGGCGAGGTTGGAGTAGCTTCGCGCGACCCGGTGCGGCCCGCGAGATTCACCAAGAAACGCATTCACCAAGGAACGAAAGATGTTACTTCTAGTTACTCTACTGACATTCTTCGTGGCGATGGGCCTGTCCGTGAGCGCCATCTACTTCTTCATCGAAGTGCCCGCTGCCAAGAAACGGCTTCAGGCGCGTCTCCAGGCAATCCAGCAGGGCGACGCTTACGCCGAGGTCGACTTTGAGGCCGACCTGCTGCGCCAGGAGGTCTTCAGTCAGATCCCCTGGCTGAATCGTGCCTTGATGACGTTTCCTGCCGCGCGCGCCTTACGCCACTTCATGGACCAGTCGGCGGTGAAGATGTCGACCAGCAGACTGCTGCTCATTTCGCTGGCCTTGGGGCTCGCCTTCCTTTTTCCGGCGGTCTTGATAAGCTTGCCGATCTACCTGTCTGCCCTGCTGGCGGCGGCTGGTTGCGCGATGCCGTTCTTAGTGCTCGGAATCAAGCGGGCGCGCCGCTTCTCCCGGTTCTCCGAACTGTTCCCTGATGCCCTCGACCTGCTGGCTCGGGCGGTACGGGCGGGCCACGCCTTCACGACCGCCCTGGAACTCATTGCCAAGGAACTGCCCGAACCAGTTGCGGGAGAATTCAGGATGATTTACGACCAGCAGAACCTTGGTCTTCCGATGCGGGAGGCCCTGCAGAACTTCGCCGAGCGCATCCCCATGTCTGACGTCCGGATCTTTGTAACCGCTCTCCATATCCAACGGGATAGCGGCGGGAATCTGGCCGAAATATTGGACAACCTCGCCTATGTCATACGCGAACGATTCAAGCTCATGCGCCAAGTCAAGGTGTACACCGCTGAGGGCCGTCTGTCGCTCTATATTCTGACTGCCGCGCCGCCGGTCACAGCCTTGCTCATGCTCATCACGGATCCGGACTACTTGAAACCACTGGTCACCGACCCGATGGGGCACAAGATGGTCGCCGGTGCAGTGATCATGCAGATCCTGGGATACCTGGTTATCAAGAAAATTACCACCCTGAAAGTCTGAGGTACAGCAATGAACCTGACCCTCTTAACCATTGGACTTCTCGTTTTCATAGGGTTGTTCGCGGGCCTCTACGCGGTGCTCAAGCGCACGCTCAACGTTCGTGCGCGCTTGAGCGACGGGCCCGATGCGGCCGGGGATTCTGCCTGGCGCGAGCACCTGGACCCGGAGAAACTACTGAAACCACTTGGCGGCATCGTGCCTCGACCTGCCTCGGACCTTTCAAAAATGGAGAAACGCCTGGTGGCGGCCGGAATCCGGCGGAAAGACGGCACGATCCTCTTTTACGGCACACAGGTTGCTCTCGCCGGCCTTCTTTTCGTCGCCTCTATTGTTACCAATACCTGGGCGAGCAATCCGCTGCTCTTCCTGATTCTTTCCGTGTTTTTCGGCGCACTGATCCCCGACTTATGGTTGAAATTGCGTTGTTCCCGCCGAAGGGAACGAGTGGAACACGGACTGCCTGACGCGCTGGACTTGATGGTCGTATGCGTCGAAGCAGGACTCGGACTCGATCAGACGATCATGCGCCTCAGCCAGGATCTCGAGACAGCGCACCCGGATCTTGCCGATGAGCTACGGGTGTTCACGATGGAGGTCAACGCAGGAAGAAGCCGGGCTGACGCTCTTCGGAATCTGGGCCACCGCGCCGGAGTTGACGACATGCGATCGCTCGCCGCGGTTCTCATTCAGACTGATCGCTTCGGTACCAGCATCGCTCAGTCGCTTCGCGTTTTCTCCGACACGATGCGGACCAAGCGCAAACAGCGGGCCGAGGAACGGGCCGCCAAGATGGGGGTGAAGATGATTCCCCCAATGGTGGTTTTCGTTTTCCCTGCGATCTTCGTCGTAATTATTGGCCCGGCACTCATTGGTATAGTCCACAGTCTTCTCCCGTTCCTGGGGGAGGCTGCAAAGTAGCCAAAGCGGAGTTTCGAGATGGATCCCGAACTCGTTATCAGCTTCGTGCTCGTCTTCGTATTCCTTATCCTGTTCTGCATTCTCATTGTCAGGATAGCGCGAGGATAATCATGTCCCGCCCGCAGCCACTTGTCTCAGTTGTCCAAACCAGCCGCTTGCTGAGAGCACGCCGAATGGTGGCTCTCATCTGCGTCCTCCTGCTCCTCTCTCCGGGGTGCGTTCATAAACGCGTAACCGCCCGGGAGCAATCGGGCAAGAACCTGTACAAGCCGGCGGAGCCCCGTAACCTGTCTGAGTACATTCGGACAGTCATGAAGCTCTCCTATGGCGAGCGCCATTCGGCCGCCAGTGCAGCAAAGGAACGGATGGAACCAGCCGGCACCGCGAACGCCGCAGCGCCAACCGCCGACGACAACCGCAGGGATTTCACGGTCCGTCTGCAGGTCGCAATCAATAACCTGAGAGCCGGGGCCTACCTCGCTGCGTTCGAACAGCTTGATGCGCTCGAGAGGGAGGCGCCCGAGAACCCGCTGGTGCAGATCCAGCTCGCCTACTTGTGGGATGCCTGGGCAAACTACGGGAGGGCTCGAGCGCATGCGGAACGGGCAGCGGCTATCGAACCGGGCTCGGACGAGGCGTGGGAGATCTTTGGGAGCGCAAGCCTTCACGCTCGCGATTTCACAGCCGCCGGAGAGGCGTACCGAAAATGTCTCCAGCTCGGCGCCGAAACGCCGGTCCGCCAGGCCAACCTGGGTTTCGCCCTTCTTCAACAGAAGATATGGTCCGAGGCGGAGGTGCACCTGCGCCGCGCGCTTGAATTGGATGACCGAATGGTCGAGGCCCGCAACAATCTCGGAGTCACGCTCGCTTACCTCGGCAAACGGGACGAAGCCTACTCCGAGTTTCTCAAGGTGAGCGATCCGGCCACCGCCTGGAACAATCTCGGCGTCGTGCTCCGTGAACAAAAACTGTGGATCGAGGCTCGAGCCGCCTTCCGACAGGCATTGGAGCTAAAGCCCGATTACCAGAAAGCGCATCGGAATCTGGCCGAAATGAACTCCTACCTGCCGCCGCCTTCGACCATCTTCCTCCCGGCTTTCCCATCTGATCTTCGCCCGCCGGCCGTTACACAGGCCGCGGCTGGGTCAGCCGTTTCCGCGCCCGTGGTCAATACAGTGGAAGATCGAGCACCAGCGAGACCCGAAAACCTCGCCCCGAGGGCCGTCGTCCTTGCCCCGGCCGCCGCTCCCAGGTTGCCGGCGTCGGTCTCGATCCGGTGGTCGGCTGAGCCTTCCATCAGTCGCCCGGGCAGTGCAGCAGCAGGTTCGGAAGAAGAGCCCCAGCAGCAGTTGGCGGTTCAGTGCATCCAGCCGGTCAGACCGTCGCCCGAATTGGCCCTGGGCGAGGCCCGACCTATGCTCAGCTCCCCCAGCCGCCTGTACTCCCCTGCAATGTTGTCCGGTGAAGTGAAAACCTTTGCGCGGAGTCTCTCGAGGATATCGTCGGAGCCGCAGTCCGCACAGCAGGCGGTCTTTGAATCCATCCGCTCGGGTATGGAGCGAATGGGTACGCTTCATGCGGCTTCAGAATTCCGACAAGCCGCGTGGACGGAAATGAGACAACCGAGTCTCAATTCCTGGGACACCGAGCGGGAGTTTGGCGAGCCGGGCATCCGGGCGCTTCGGTGGCAACGCGCTCTCCAGCCAGACGCTTTCCGCCTGGTCTCTCGCAATGATCGCGCCGGGCTCGTGCGCCCAGAAGCAGCGTCACTCCAATCACTCCCCGCTTGGCTGGGAGCCGTCATCCTGCTTTTCGTCTTCGGATTGGTTCTCGTATTTCTCGGTTTGCCCCTGGCCGCCCTGACCGCCGGCCTTTTTCTGCTGATATGGCTTGGGATCACAACGGCGAACACACTGCATCTATGACATGTTTCTAAGGAGTTTCTGACATGGATTCCATATTCACGACCGAATTGGTTGTTCTCACACTGGTCCTGATCTTCTCGCCGGCAGCCCTGGCGCTCGGCTGCTGGCTTGCCAAAATGTGGCACAACTGAGGGAGAAGACCGGGAGACCCGGAAGCGAGGAGACAGGGAGACGAAGAGAGGGGGAGACGGGGAGAAGCGCTAACGCTAGATCAGTGAATGAGAATATCGAATATCGAACAAGGAATGACGAATGTCGAAGGAAGCAAAGACCGACTCTCCTTCCTTCGACATTCATTTATTCCGATATTCACGTCGATAAGCCCTCTTCCCTTCGACATTCGTCATTCCTGTTGCGAAGATAAAGCCGCGCGTCCCGGCTGAATCGTGGCTTAGGCGAGATCGTAAGGAGCCGCGCACGGCAGCGAGCCCAGCGAGCGAGTAAGCGGACCAACCAACATGCTCGTTAGGCTGGCTCTTGCTACTCGCGACTGCCCCCTGGGGCTGGGTGGCTGGTCCGCTTACTCGCTCGCTGGGGCTCGCTGCCGTGCGCGGCTCCTTACGGTGATTGCTCACCGCTCGTTCTCGCTCAAATAGGACTAGCCCTCTGCCCAGCCGGTTCTTGCTTTCCTTCAACATTCGTTATTCCTTGTTCGACATTCGATATTCCGCCCCCGCCTGTCCGGTCTCCCTGTCTCCCTGTCTCCCTGTCTCCCTGTCTCCCTGTCTCCCTGTCTCCCCCTTGATCGGCCCCTTACTGTTGGGCACATAATAGATGCCCATGAATGGAGAGTCTCCGATCATCATCGACTTTCACACGCACTGTTTTCCCGACGAACTGGCGCCCCGCGCCATGGGTAAACTTTCGGCAGCCGCCAACATTCCCCCTTTTTCGGACGGCACGGTAGCGGGCCTGAGGCGGTCGATGCAGAAGGCGGGAATCGGGATCAGCGTAGTCCTGAGCATCGCCACCAAGCCCGAGCAGGTGACCAATGTGAACACCTGGGCGGCAAGCATTCAGACTGACCAGATCATCCCTTTCGGCAGCCTCCATCCCGAGACTGCCGACTGGCAGGGGGAAGTGGAGCGGATCGTCAGCCTCGGCATTCGCGGCGTGAAGTTTCACCCCGACTACCAAAATTTCTTCGTCGACGATCCCCGCATGTTTCCGATTTACGAGGGGCTGGTGGAGGCGGGCCTGATCGTCCTGTTTCACGCCGGGAATGACGCCGCCTATCAGCCTCCGTTCAGGTGTACGCCACCGCGCCTCGCACGGGTCGCGGACGCGTTTCCTTCCGGCAAATTCGTTGCGGCTCACCTGGGCGGTTACAAGTACTGGGATGAGGTCGAGGAACACCTTGTGGGCCGCAACCTCTACTTTGACACCTCGTTCTCGCTGGGGCACATGACGGCGGAACAGTGGCAGCGCATCTGCCGGACGCACGGGTTCGACAGGATTCTCTTCGGGACCGACTCGCCCTGGACTGATCAGTCCGAACAGCTCGACCAGCTTCGCGCTCAGGTCGCCGGGGAGATGTTGCGGAAAGTGACGTCGGAAAACGCCGCCCAGCTGCTTGGATTCGATTGATTCGCTCTGAAGAAGTCGGGCTGGGAAGTGGGACCTACCGGAATTCGTCCTACAGAAAAAAGGGAACGGTCCCGACAAGACACGCTGTCCGGCCGGCGCTATACTTAGCTTAATTAAGAACGATTGATCGTTCAGCGTTGACGCGTTAAAGAGGGGGTGGCGGAAGGGCCACCCTTTTCTTTTATCAGAAACCCGCTCCAGACACTACGATCAGGCTAACGCCGCCGCAATTTCCGTCTTTTCTTCCGCAGAGAGCTTTATCTCGGCTGCCCGGACATTTTCGATTACCTGCCTGGCATTTCGAGCGCCGACGAGTGCCGTGGTGACGCCAGGCTGGGCCAGGACCCAGGCTACGGACAGTTGCGCCAGGGTGGCGCCGTGCCGATCCGCGATTGGCTGCACTCGCGCCAGGCCGGCGAGGACTCGCCGCCGGCTGGCCGCGGCAAATAACGGCATGGTGCTGCGGATATCGGTCGCTGGAAACTGACGAGCCTCGTCCACTTTACCGGTGAGCAGGCCCATTGCCATAGGGCTATAGGCGATCACCCCTACCCCGTGTTTGCGGCAATAGGGCAACGCGTCCTTTTCGATGCCCCGTTCGAGGAGATTGTATTTCACCTGATTGGAGACGATTTTTCCGAAAGGAGAGGTCTCCGCCATCTGGGTACTGTTGTAGTTGCTTACTCCATACTCGAGGATCTTCCCCTGCTCCTTCAGCCGGTTCAAGGCCGACACGGTCTCCTCGGCGGAAGCGGTCTTGCTCGGCCAATGGACCTGGTAGAGATCGATCCGGTCCGTTCCCAGTCTCTTGAGGCTCTGTTCGCACTCATGTTCGATCGAGGAGGCCCGGACGTTCTTGTACACACTGACCGGACGTCCGTAGGGGGTGACCTCGAGGCGGAAGTAACTCTCGCCGCTTTCATCGTCCCAGCGGAGCCCGCACTTGGTCAGGATTTTGACTCGATCACGGCTGCCGGCCACCGCCCGGCCCACCAACTCTTCGCTGTGACCGCAGCCGTAGATGGGCGCTGTGTCGATAGCCGTGATCCCGTGATCGAGAGCCGCGCGAATTGCCTCCAGGGCATCGTCGTCATCACTGCCGCCCCAGAACAGGCCGCCAATGGCCCAGGCTCCAAATGTCACCAGAGGAAGCTCAAGAGTGCTCTTTCCCGCGCGCCGGTGTTCCATGCTTTTTCCTCCATGTTTGAAAGGTGAGATCTTGATTCGTGATGAATAGATCGGGATGGATCGGGCTACTTGCTGGAGTCGTGAACGCTCAGAAACTGTTCCGAACGCAGTCTTTTTGACAGCTTCTCAATGCGATTGAGAAACGTCAGCATGTTCTCGCCGCGCAGATCGCCGAGGTCGGCGACGTGCGTCGGTTTGAACAGGTAGTCCCGGATTTTTCCTTCTGCCGAGGTGACAAACCCGTTTAGCTGGCTCATTTCCGCCTGGTAAAGCTCGGACTCCGATTTCGGTCCGATGCTTATCTTAAAATCATCTTTCAGTTTCATCACGGGGAAAGCGTTTCCGATCGCGACCCGAACCCCTCGGGCCTCCGCCTCGAGTGCCCGTAGCGACTCAGCCCATCGCCTCTTCGACTCGACGTCGGAGATGGACGAGTTGGCCTGCAGCTGCTCCCGCGAGGTGTTCGCCTCGGTGATGAAGAGCCCGCATTTTGGTGAGCCTCGAATCGATCGTTTTCACGAAGTGATCGACCTGGTTGTCAATCCATTCTTCCCGGAATATGAACTCGGCGCTTTCCCTGCTGGTTCCCGCACCGACGACGTAGGGGCAGTTGACCGACAGAGCGTCACGGAGCAACGGGTTTGCCCGGGAAGCTGGAAATTGGCCCTCCGATTGCACTTCGGGGTCTTCGGGATTCACCGCATCCCGGGCGCAAACGATACCGGAAAAGAAGAGTAGCATCGCCACGCACCGAAGCATACCGTCTCTCGTCAAAAGAACCCCGCTCACGGCTGAGAACTTGATCACGTACCCGCCCCACAGAATAGCATCGCCTGTTCACCTTGCCAAAATCGAATTCAGACGAATTTCTATATACTTGAGCCTCTTCATGGGACCCTTTTCATTCGTTGTTCCTTTCTGTCTTCGTGGATAATTCCTTGCCCACAACAGCACGCGCCCTTATCCTTGGCGTCGCAGAATCGTCTTGAAGGAGCGGATGAGACAGTTGCAGCCATCACCCTACCAAACGGGAGGTTCGGGCAAGCAGGCCGGCAAGCCCACTCGATCCACCGCCTCGATCGTGCGCTTTCTTGTCGTGTTCGTCGTCCTTGTTCTTGCCGCAAGCCTGTTGATCAGGACGTCCTGGGTGGAGGAGTCGGTTCTCGTTCCGTATACCTCTTTCATCACCCGCCTGGCGGGAGCCACACTCCGTGCGATCGGCGTGGAGGTGCAAGTCCAGGGGACGGCCATCCTGCACCCGACTTTTTCAGTCGAGATCCGCAGAGGCTGTGACGGGATGGAGGCGACGCTGCTGCTTGTGTGCGCAACGCTCGCATACCCGTTCTGTTCGTTCCGCCGCCGGGGGCTGGCATTGGTGACCGGCTACATCACAATTTTCGTCTTGAACCTCATCCGCGTGGTGGGGTTGTTTCTTCTGGGCTTTAAAGGATTCACGCAGGTCTTCCAGTTCGTACACACCTACGTTGCCCAATTCGCGATCGTTACTGCCGTGATGATTTTATGGTTGTTCTGGATTGCCGGTGACCGTCCGGTCAAGACAAGCGCCGACGGCAGTCAAACACAAACACCATGAAGCCCACCACCCAGAGCTCAATCGAGCCCCCAAGAACGGCCGGCAATGGAAGCGCGGAGGCAGTGCGGTCGGTGGTTGCCGATTGGTTCGCGCCCTCTCCCGGAGGCAGGGCAAGCCGTCTCTCCGTGGCGAACCGACTTCTGCTGTTCCTCGTCCTGGTCGTTCTTGCTTTCGCATTGTCTGGCTGGGTCTGAACCTCCTGCAGAACGCCCTGGCCTTGTTGATGGCTCGCACCATGCAACTCTTCGCGTCTCTTGGGAACTATCCCATTCGCCTCTGGGCCAGCGGAGAGGAGATCTACTTCGAAATCAGCCACGGCAAACGCTTCCAGGCCTGGTTGGATACGCGCCCGATCTTCTCCAACCTTCCGATCCTCCTGACACTCCTCGTGGCGACACCCGGCCTGCTATGGCGTCGGCGGGTGGCCTACGTCTTCGGCGGCGGCGCTCTGCTGTTTGTCACCCACCTCTGCTTTCTCTACGTAAAGATCCAGGTGGTTCTGATCACGGCCAATCACATCGACGCCGGCTCACCCGCATTCTGGCAGAGCCTGGACGACGTTTTCGAGGTGACCGGCAAGACCTTCTTCCCGATCTTCATCTGGCTGCTCTTCGCCTTCCCTTACATGCTGGGGGCTACCGATCTCAGGAAGCACAAGGAGCCGCTCGCTCACCCCAGAAACGCGGTCTGTCCGTGCGGCAGTGGGAAGAAATACAAACGGTGCTGTGGCCGGTGACAGGGAAGTTTCGGGGAGATCCAGATCCGCGTTTATCCGCGAAGATCCGCGCTATCCGCGGGCCATACGGTCAGGTCCGGCTTTCCTCCGCGTGAACCTCACTTGATCGGGTATGTCCCGCGGATAGCGCGGATCTTCGCGGATAAACGCGGATCTGGATTCCCGACAATGTCTTCAGGAACCTTCTTCGGCCCAGAGGCGGCACAGGTGCACGATGGTCTCCGCGGCCTTCTGGAGGCCCGAAACCGGGATCCACTCGGACTTGGAGTGGAAGCGCATCCCGCCCGCGAAGACGTTCGGGGTGGGCATCCCCATGAATGAAAGGCGCGCGCCGTCCGTCCCGCCCCTGATAGCCTTTCGGATCACCTCTATACCGGCGGCGGCCATCGCCCGGCGGGCCTTCTCGACCAGGGCCGGGTGTCGCGCAAGCACCTCATTCATATTCCGGTATTGCTCGGTGGCGGTCAGTTCAATCTCCAGTCCCGGGTAACGGACTTGGAAGACAGCCGTCTGCCGGCGCAGCAATTCGACCCGCCGGGCATTTTCCCCGGCCTCAAAATCGCGAACGATCAGGACCGCCCTGGCTTCGTTCTCGTCTCCCCGCAGATCGACCAGATGGAAGAACCCCTCCCGTTTTTCGGTGTGCTCGGGGCTTTCGGCTTCCGGAAGCGAGGCGATGAAGCGAGCGGCGATCGCCACCGCGTTGATCATCTTATTTTTGGCGTACCCGGGATGGATGTTTCTTCCTTTGAACACGAGCACTGCCTTGTGGGCGTTGAAACACTCATCCTCCAGCTCGCCGACCATACCGCCGTCCATTGTGTAGCCATAGGTGCCCAGGCGCTTGAGATCGATGCCGTCAGTCCCCCGGCCGATCTCTTCGTCGGGCGTGAAGACGATCCTGAGCTCAGGGTGCGCGAGTCCGGGAAACCGCACCAGGGCAGCCAGGGCGGCCATGATCTCCGCCACTCCGGCCTTGTCGTCTGCGCCCAGAAGTGTGTCACCCGAGCCGGTAATCACCGCGTCACCTCGGAACTCCAGCAACTCCGGCTCCTCCGCCGGGCTAAGCACGAGACCCGGGTTCTTGGGGAAGGAGATCGGTCCTCCGTCGTAGTTCTCGTGGAGGACGGGGGCCACGCCGTTTCCGCTCTCCGAGGGAGAGGTATCCACATGCGCGCAAAATGTCAAAGCTAGCGATGCCGCCTTCTCGCGAGGCGGGCAGAACCCCGTATAGGAATCCTCCGGGAGTGAGCTCGACATCCCGCAGGCCAAGCTCCCGCAGCTCATTTTCAAGCACTCTGGCCAGAACCAGTTGACCCGGTGTGGAAGGACTTGTCGTTGACTCCTCATCGGAACGCGTATCGACTGCGACGTAGCGAAGGAAGCGTGCCAGGGCGTCTTTGCGCAGGAACTCGGTAATTTCAGGAGCGAGCATGGTTTGTCTCCTTTCGGGTGATATCTGAAGGATCGCACAGGAACCGACCGGGCGTCGAGGGGGAGATGTCGGCACCCGCTTCGTCCGTTTTTCGCCATCATCCCCGCGTGCCTCGGCGGATTCGCTGGAGTTGCTCGCCGAAAAGCAACAAGATATTCTTAATAACACCTTAGAGAAACCAGCAGGTCGTCGGTCCATCGAAAAAATGTCCGGTCTTATCGCTAAGCGCTACAAAGTCGATTCTCTGCTCCAAAACAGCGGAAGCGTCTACCAGGCTCTCGACGTTCAGCTTGAACGAACCGTGGCGTTAAAAATGGTACCGGCCGAGCGGGCTCCGGAAGCTTTCGTCTTTGCGCGGTTCTTCCGCGAGGCGACCGCAGCCGCCAGGCTGAGCCATCCGACCCTGGTGCGCGTCTACGATGTCGTCGAGCAGGACGGTCGCCCGCAGGTGAAGAAGGCCGCAGCCCGGGATCCGGTGATGGTTATGGAGTACCTGCCGGGAAACAATCTGGACTTCTTTATGGGGCATGGGGAAGCACTGCCGTCCGAGGAGGACACGGACCCACTCGAGCGCAGGATCGATCTGGTTCTCGAGATCTGCCGCGGCCTCCAGCACGGCCACGAGCAGGGCCTGGTGCACGGTTGCCTCACTCCTTTCAACGTCATGGTCACGCCCAGCGGCGAAGCCAGGATCCTGAACTTTGGGATCACGCCGGTTACCGGCCAGCCCGCTTCGCAGTTCGTGGCGCCGGAACAGCGGGCCGGGCAGGCGGGAATTGATCCCCGCAGTGATATCTTCAGCCTCGGCAGGATACTTTACGAGCTGCTCATCCTCGACCAGCCCTCGAACAAACGCCCGGACGCTTTACGGCCTCTCGAGGCAGGCCTACCGGGCTGGTCGCCGGCACTCGTCGGCGTCCTGCGGCAGTCACTGGCACACGACCCGGCCGACCGGTTCCCCGACGGTCGAGCCATGGAGAGAGCCCTCAGAGAAGCCCGGAGCTCGCCTATCGCCCTACAAGACGTCTCGACTTCCCCCTTCCCCGTTCAATCTTCACACCCGGTTGCCGACCCGCGACGCCGTCATGCGGAGAGCGTGTTGAGGGAAGCACGCGAGGCGCAGGCGGGCGGCCAGCTTCCGGTAGCGAGCCTTCTGGCATTTCAAGCGTTGCAGATTGACCCCACGCTCCATGAGGCGGGCCGAGTCTTCGAGCAGACGCAGCAGATCCTTAAGGGGAAACGGACAGAAAGACCGCCAGAAGGGGACGAGCCGCGGCCGGAAGCCGGTGATCCCGATCGGCTGGCGGTGAGCCTCCGTCACGAATTCGTTCCGGCGAACGCAATTCCCGCGATTTCCGCTTTTGAACCGGTCGCCGAGACGGGCGAACTGCTCTCGGAATCCCCGCCCGCTCCGACGGGCACCGCTCCTGGTGGTACCGGTGCTTACCGATCGTTTCTCCGTTCCCGCCTCCCGCGGCTTTTGATTCCCACTCTCGCTGTCCTACTGCTCGTCGCTGGAATATGGTACGCGACAAGTCGAAGGGACGGCGGGCCGGCGCCCGTCGCGGCGCGAGAAGTCAAGCCGGCCCCCGTAGCGCCCGCGAGCGAGTCCGGGACTGTCGCATTGGATATCGTCCCCTGGTCGAAGGTGGAATCGATCGTAAGGGTGAAGGATGGAAAGACAATCCAGCTTGGCGAGCTGGTTACCCCCTGCGTTTTTTCTCTGCCTGCCGGAAGCTACATGGTGAATGTCTCTCATCCGGACTTCGGATCCCGCCAGTTCGCGATCGATGTTAAAGGCGGAGAGATCCTGAGGTTCGAATACTCCCTGCTGTCCAAGCAGGAGTTAGAACGCGAGCTGAATTCCGCCCAATGAGGCGACTTCAAGAGACAGGAGGCGCGAACAACGATGTCCCTCGGGGCACGCGTATTCGCGATCACGCAATGCGTATTTCTAAAGCAGGTGTGATGTTCGCCCTGGTCATTTTCGTCGTGCAGCTGCGCGGACAGTCGTGGGACCGACTTTATGTGCGCGCAATGGCGGATCTGGAAGCGGGCCGCTGGGAGGCGGCCGTCGCCAAGCTCCAGGAGTCGATCAGGCAGCATCCCCGATCGGGTGACTCCATGCGGGTCGATGTGACGACAACGGTCGGTTATTTCCCGTACTTTCTGCTCGGCAAAGCTTACTACCACCTGGGCAAGCGTGACGAAGCCTTGAAGTCCTTCGCCCAGGAGGATCCGGCCCGGCTCCCTCCAAGGATGGTCCGAGGAAATCGATGACTATCGAACGGCGATTCAGCACGCTTTAAGGAAACCAAAAGACTGAACGACTTCAGCCAAGCTGTGGAGCAGGCTGAGGCAGCACATCGCAAAGGCTTTACGCGGAGGCTGCGCAATCAGCTTCAACGGGCGCGCGAGGATCCACAAGGAGGAATTCGATAAGCGGGGACTGGGCAAAGTGCTGGAGCAGATGGTGGAATTCGGACAAAAAGCAACAGGCGGAAAAGGAAAAAGGAACCCGTTGGACGACGCTTCTGAGCCAGGCCGCTCAAAAGGAAAAAGACGGCGATTTGCAGGCCGCCAAAGCCCTCCTCGTTGAGGCGCACCAATTGGTCCCCGCCGCCAGAACAAGCAACATCGAGAATCGAATCGCGGAGCGTGAAGCGCGTTATGCCGAGCTGAAGGAGGCGGCAGCTGCAGATGAGCGGGAAGGGCGCTTTGGAGCGGCGATCGAGAAACTGAAGCAAGCGGCCGAGCCTATCCCAAACAGTTCGAGGCGGACAAATTGGGACAGCTGGTTGATTCCCTCTCGGGTCGACAGACGGTCCAGAATCAGCTTCAAGCAGCCGCCAAAGCCATCGAAGAGCGCAACTACCGCAAGGCAATCGAGACCTATGATCTGATACTGAAAAAGGATCCCGCAAACGCGTCCGCGCTGGCGGAAAAGGGGCGCGCCCGATCCCTGGAGCTTCTCACCCGGGGCCAGGAGTTTGCCCTCGACGGCTCCTTTGACCAGGCCCTGACTGCATTCGGTCTCGCTTGATGACGTTCAAAAACAACGGCCGGCTGATCTACGACGAGATGAGCCCGTACGTGCGAAGACTAAAAGGCACCCAGCCTGCACCGGCGCTGGCTGCAGGTTATGGCGGAGGCTGACCCGGAGACCTTCGGACAGGCGACGACAGCAGCGGCGTCCCGCGAGTGCGTTCTTCTGTTCGGCGGACCGGCGAGCACAATGCGGCGAGGCAAGCCAGGCAGCAACCGGCCCGGGCAATGCCGCCGGCCGGGACGAAGCACTCCGAGAGGCCAGCTATTCGGCTCTCTCCGACCCGCCGCAGGAGGCGATCCGGAAACTGGAGCGGGTTCGAGCCAGTCAAAAAACGGGCAACGCCGAGTTGGAAAGCGCAACCGCCATTGCCTACGCCCGACTGAGTCTCTTAAGCACCGATCCCGAGCAGCGGGAGAATCTTCGGTCGAAAGCAAGAGAACACTTCAAAACGGCGCTCTCGATCAAACCCTGGTACACGCTCAATTCGCGCCTCGTTTCGCCCCAAATCGTCAACCTCTTCAGCGAGGTTCGCGCCGAAACGCGGTAGCGAACGAGGCGAGCGGGAAGGCGTCGAAAAAGTCCGGAACAGGTCATGCCTGTTCCTACCTGCTGGTCGAAATCACCGCGCTGTTCTGGCTTGTCTTGGGCTGCTGCTCGGGCTTCCACCCGTAGGCGTGGAGCATGATATGAAACAGGTCGGTATTGTGCAGGAATCCGTGGAGCCGCTCTGCCCCAGGCCCCATTGCGGCAGCGAGGATTTCTTCGCCGGTATGGCTGTCATCCACCCGGACAGCGGGTTTTTGCGGCGGCGGCAGCGTTTCGTCCGGCAGGATCGACTGGCCAGGACGCCCGCCCCGCACCCGAAGGTCATACGAATGATCGGCGGAGAACAGGATGAGCGTATCCTTATTCAAACGCTCGGCAGTCTCCTTGATCATTCCGTCCATTATGATCACCCGGTCGAGTCCCAGCCGGAGCTTGCTGGTGTGCATGTCGCATTCAACCATCAGGAAGAACCCATCCGGGTCTCGGGAGAGGACGTCGATGGCACGTCGCACCATTGACGGAAGGTCAAAATCTGCAGTCTCGAACAAGGCCATCACCCGGGACGCGTCCGAGGGTAACGGGTCGGCGCCAGTGACAAACCGGTACCCCTTATCGGTTATCGATTTACGGAGCTGCTCGGTCGTGCTTGCCGTCGCCTTCAGGATTCCAAGCAGACCCGTCCCCGCAACAAAATCCGGGCCATCCCCGGCCCGAGGCGAAAGGAGCTGAGCAAAAATGGCCGCAGTGTTCGCGCGGTCATTCACATGCGCATAGCAGGCTGCCGGAGTAGCATCCGTCACCGGCATGTTAGTCACCACCCCGGTTGCCAGGCCGCGTTCCTCCGCATACTCGAGGAGGGTCTTCAGATCCTGTCCGTCCTTCTCGCCCTTGACTGCATCGCTCCCCTGGGACAGAACACCGTTGTTTGTCTTCTCGCCGGTCACGATCGCGGTCATTCCAGCCGCCGAATCAGTCACCCAGGAATTCGCGGCGGACGTGTCCACCAAGCCGATGTGCGGCATCCGGTTCAGGTACAACTGCTGGGGTTTGTCGTACTTATAAAGGTTGGCCGCGTTCAGAGTGGGGATTCCTCCCGCATCTCCCAGGAACAAGACGACACTCTTCGCCCGGCCCGGCGCCCGATCCGCCGGCGCGCCGAAGAACTGAGCCCGTGAGAAAGAGAATGAAGAAGAAAATAGCCTGACTCGCTCGCACTCGTGCTTTATCGCGTAGAAACATGCGCGTAGTCTAGCACGGGTTATTCGAGAATGGACTCACCGACCGACGTGCCTCACGCGGTTTGGCGGCGCAAAGCGAAAGACGCCGCGCAGCCTCAAGTCACGGGACGATGAACCGACAGCCACGGCGTACTGGCCGGGCTACGGTTCTCCAACGACTGCCGACCGCATCGAAGTACGCGAGCGAGCGCTGGTCAACCTGAACCATGACGCGCCGCGTTTCGCCGGGCTGCAGCAGGATTTTCGCGAAACCTTTCAGTTCCCGGACCGGACGTTCCACCGGGCTGGGAGGCGGTTCCAGGTAAATCTGCGCGACTTCCGCGCCGACCCGTGTCCCGGTGTTCTTGATCGAGAAGGAGATCTGGACGCGGGTGCCGTTCATCGAGTTGCCGGGTGCGATCTCCAGATGGGAATACTCGAACGAGGTATACGAGAGGCCAAATCCGAACGGGAACAGCGGCTCCACACCCAGGCGGTCGAATCCCCGATATCCCACGAAAACTCCTTCCCGGTAAAAGGTAGCCCCTCCACTCGGAGCATCGTAGTATGAGTACACCGGGTTCGCTTCCCACTGCTTCTCGAAGGTAGCGGGCAGTTTGCCTGATGGGTTCACGTCTCCGAAAAGCACTTCGGCAATGGCCTTGCCGCCGTTCTGACCGGGATACCAGGCGTGGACCAGCGCATCGACCGCGCCCAGCCAACTCTGGATCTCCATCGCTCCGCCTCCGAACAGGACCACGATTGTGTTGGCATTGGTGGCAGCAACGTCACCGATCATGGCCGACTGGGCGCCGGGCAGAGCGAAGGTCCGGTCGAATCCTTCCCCTTCCGACTCGGAAGCGAAACCGGCACATATGACCGCAACGTCGGCGTTCTTCACTGCGTCCGACAGGAAGACCGGCCACCAGCTGAACTGCGAAACCGCGTCACCCGTGTTTTCGTAGTACTCGATCATCAGCGGGTAGTTGCGGTTGGCTTCCACCGAGATGACTGCACCAGAGGATCGGGCTGCGTGCTCGGACCAATCGTTGATCAAAAGCTGTCCGTCCAGGTAGATCCGGATCCCGTCGTCAGAACGGGTGTTGAACTGATACTTGCCCGCTGCGGCAAAACGGATGCGGCCCGACCATCGGGCTGAAAAGTCATCGGCGGTAACCAAAGGAGCCGGCGAGGCGGTCCCCCACTCGAAATTCACGTCGGCGTCAATTCGCACATAAGCGGGCGTGCCCGCGAGCTGCGTGTTGTTGAAGTACTCCGCGAGCAGCCCGGGCTGGGGATTTCCCTGCTGGTCCAGGTGCTCGAGCTGAGCGCCCTGGTTCGGGTTGATGCGTGCCAAGAGGTTGACTGTTGCCCGACCGGTGTTTTCGTAGTACTCGACCGTGAGCTCGTGAACTTCCCCCGCCGAGACCTGCACGCTCCACACGATCGGGCGCGCAGAGTGATCCGACCAATCGTCCAGGATCGGAAGACCGTCCAGGTAAACGCGGATGCCGTCGTCCGACCGGCTCTCGAACCGGATCAACCCTGTCTGCTCGACCGTAAGCCGGCTGGTCCACCTCACCGAAAATCCGTTGGCCGGAAGCGAGGGATCGGGAGAACCGTCTCCCCAGTCAAACGCGATTTCCCTGTCGATCCTGCGGATGACCGGTTCTCCGGACAGATTGCGGTTATTGAAATAGGCGGCGCTGAACCCGGGCTGAGAAGCGCCCGTCTGATCAACTGTCGCGAAGCCGATATATGGAAGATAAGGACTCGGCAGATGTGTGATCGTCAAGTTCGGCCCGGCTGCTGCGCGCATACCTTCCAAAACGCTGATGGGGTTGATCGGGGTTGTGTATGAACTTCCTCCGCCGGCCGGAACGCCCGGATATGCGTTGTCCCCGATCAGGATCACGGACCTTTTCTCGTCCCGGGCAAGGGGAAGGATCGGACCGTCGTTCTTCAGCAGAACCACGCTCTCACGTGCGACATCGAGCGCAACCTGACTGGAGGCAGGATCAGCCAATGATATCGATGTATCGAGTTGCGGACGGTCGAGGAAACCCATCTCGATAGTCTTACGAAGTATCCTCCGGACCTTGTCATCAATGGCGGCCTGTGAGACCCGGCCGTCCTCGATGGCGGTCAGAAGGCTCGAGTTCATGTGAGCTCCGGTAGGCATTTCCAGATCGAGGCCCCCATTGGCCGCAGCAATGCCGTCATAGGTCGCCCCCCAGTCTGACATCAGGATTCCATCAAATGCCCACTCTCGCTTCAGAATCGTGTTGTTGAGAAAATCATTCTCGGTGCAATGCACGCCATTGACCGGGTTGTACGCGCTCATCACGCAGCCTGCCCGACCTTCGACAACCGCGGCCTGAAAGGCGGGCAGGTAAATCTCACGAAGCGTGCGCTCGTCCAGCTCGGAGCTGACGGTGTGACGGTCGTACTCCTGATTATTGCCTGCATAGTGTTTCGCGGTCGCGAGAACGCCCCGCTCCTGAATGCCTCGAACCAGTGGCACCACCATGCGGGCGGCAAGGAAGGGATCTTCGCCGAGGTACTCGAAATTCCGGCCACACAAAGGCGACCGGTAGATGTTGAGTCCGGGACCGAGGAGTATGTGGACGCCCCGAGCTCGCGCGTCGCGTCCCAGGGCCGCCCCCATCCGACCGGCCAGCTCCGTATTCCAAGTGGCGGCCAGGCCGATCCCTGCGGGATAAGCGGTTGCCGGCCCGTAGTTACGCACCCCGATCGGGCCGTCCGACATGACAATCTCCGGCAGTCCCAGGCGGGGAATCGCGCGAATCGAGTACCCGGTCCCGCCGATATAGTCCAGTTTTTCAGAAACGGTCATTCTGGCCAGAATCGACTCGACCCGCTGTTCAACACCCGGGTTCCGTGCGAATCCTGGCGAGAACGACAGGCCGATCGCCATGCAGAGGACCGATAAGCATGTCTTCACTGGAGTACCCTCCCAATTCTATCTTCGCACGACTCTCGATTTGCTTTTTGAACTAAAACCCGCCGAGCGTGTAACATGACTCCCTCGCGCTCGACAGACGAGCCGAGAGGGTGGCGCTAAGCGAATATGCGAAACGATTTGATTATCGGTATGGCGGGGTCCGGAGGCGATGGAATCGTCGCAGCCGGTGAATCTTTAATGGCGGCAGCGGCAATCGAAGGTTACCACGCGATCTTGACGAAGAGCTTCGGTTCTCAGATTCGCGGCGGCGAATCGTCGTGCCGTCTACGCGTCTCAACCGAGCAGGTGCTCAATTCCGGCGGCACGCTCGATGTGGCCGTCGCCTTGAATTGGGAAGATTTCCTCCGGTTTGGCGGAGAGCTTCCGGTCGACGGGCGCACTGTCGTCATCTACGACAGCAGAACCAAGGTCGCGCCTGATCAGCTACCCTTGACGGAGGTAACTCCGGCGGCGGCTCTTGCGGTCCCTATCCATGACATGGCCCGAGAGCATGCCGGTACCGACAAGGCGAAGAACATCGTCGTCCTCGGCTTGCTCGTCGGATGGTTCGGGGTCGCCCGGGAGCGCGTGCAGACCGGCATCCGCAAGAAGTTCGCGAAGAAGGGCGAGGAGGTCGTCCAAGGAAATGAGAGGGCCTTCGCCGCCGGACTGGATTTTGCCGAGAAGCACCCGCTCGACCTCGATGTGGTGATGGCGCCTCCCAAACCATCCGGCGGGAAGAACCTCCTGGTGGACGGCAACGAGATGTGCGCAGCGGCCGCTATCTTCGCCGGCTGTAGATTCTTCGGCGGTTACCCGATCACCCCTTCGTCTGAAATCATGCAATTCCTCGCCAGGGAATTACCCAAGTATGGCGGGACCGTTCTCCAGGCCGAGGACGAGATTGCAGGCATCGGCGCGGTAGTCGGCGCTTCCTTCGCAGGGAAAAAAGCGATGACGGCGACCTCCGGACCCGGAATGTCCCTCAAGACCGAGATGCTTGGACTGGCAACGATCGCCGAGCTTCCCCTGGTGTGCGTCAACGTGCAACGGGGAGGTCCATCGACGGGGATGCCGACCAAGAGCGAACAATCCGACCTGTTTCAAGCGGTCTTCTCGGCGCACGGAGACGCGCTAAGACCGGTTCTTGCTCCCATCAACGTCCACGACATGTTCGGTATGACCGTCGAGGCCTTCAACATCGCGGAACAGTACCAGACGCCGGTTATCATCCTCTCCGACCAGGAGATCGCGCAACGCAAGGAGACGGTGCCCCCGATCGACACTTCCCGGTTCACGATCATCGAACGGCAGCTTCCGAACGAAACCGAGTTGGAGAACTATGTGCGCTTTCCGCATCACCGAATCAGGCGTGAGCCCGATCAGCTACCCGGGGATGAGAGGCGGAAACTACCTGGCCTCGGGCATCGAACACAACGAAAAGGGAGCTCCAACCGCCAAAGGCGAGATCCACGCGCGGATGAACGAGAAGCGCATGCGGAAGTTCCTGCCCCTGAAATCCCGACGAGACCTGTTCTTGTTCGAGGGAGACCCGGCGGCCCCCGTGGCCATGATCAGCTGGGGCAGCGTGGCCGGGCTGGCGTTTGAGGCTCTCCACCTCGCACAGAAGGAAGGGATGCGTGTAAAACTGCTGGTACCCAAGCTTCTGTATCCGATACCGGAGGAGATCTACCAGGAGTTTTTCGCCTCCGTAAAGGCGGGCCTTGTGATCGAGCAGTCACATCAGGGCCAGCTCTATCGGTTGCTCCGAATGTTCGTCAACCTGCCGGCCGGAGTCCAGTCCATGGCGAAGAGTGGATCGAACCCGATTCTTCCCGACGAGGTCATGGCGCGGCTGAGGCGCCTGAAGGTGCGGCTTCAGAGCGGGCATATGCCGGAACCCGAGCCGCAACTGGGTTGAAACGCATCAACGCAGAGACTGAGATCAAGAGGTAGTGATTATGAGTGAGACAACAACCGCGAGACCAATCCAGGACTACCAGGCCAAGGACTATAAGAGCGACCTGAAGCCGATCTGGTGTCCGGGCTGCGGGGATTTCGGGGTGGTTTCTGCAATTTACCGAGCCTTGGCCAACATCGGACGGCCACCGCACGAGATCGCATTCGTTTCGGGTATCGGGTGCTCGAGCCGGATCCCGGGGTACACGACTGCCTACGGGTTCAACACCGTTCACGGGCGGGCCCTTCCGATCGCCCAGGGGATCAAACTGGCCCATCCGGAACTGCTCGTTCTGGTCGCCGGTGGTGACGGCGACGGCTTCTCGATCGGCGGCGGACATGTTCCCCATGCCATCCGCCGAAACGTCGATTTGACCTATATCCTGATGGACAACCAGATCTACGGGCTGACTAAGGGACAACTTTCGCCAACGTCGCCACGCGGTCTGAAAACCGCCTCGACGGTCCACGGCAGCCTCGAAGAGCCGGTCAATCCGCTGCTGTACGTCCTCGGTTACGGGGCGGGATATGTGGCCCAGGGAACTCCGGCCGACATGGGGGGACTGGCAGAGATCATCGAGGAAGGAATCCGCTATCCCGGATTTGCGTTCATCAATGTTCAATCGCCCTGCGTGACCTACGGGGAAGAAGAGCACCAACTGGCAGTCCAGAAACAGAAGATGCAGAAGCTCAAGGACCTGGGCCATGACCAGAGCGATCGACTGAAGGCCATGGGCCTCGCCCAGGAGTATGGGATCAAACTCTACACGGGCGTTTTCTACCGGAATCCTGAACCGACCATAACCTATGAATCGTCCGTCCAGGAGCTCCAGACAAGAGTCGCCGGCCAGGCGAAACCGGGGAATGAGATCCTGAACCTGTTTCTGCCGAGTTAGAACGTCATCCACGAAGGGACACGGGTTCGGAGTTCTGAGTTCGTGGAGTTCGGGGTTCTGAGTTCGGGAATTCGAGCTTCAAGAGCCAATTGCAAAAATCAGAAAATCTGAATCTTAAGGCCTGAAAGGCCGGTACATATTAGCCCAGGGCGAAGCGTTTTTCGCGTAGCCCTGGGTGGCTTGGCGCCCCGGACGTGAAAGCCCTGAAAGGGCGCAAGAACGGCAGACCAGCTCACGCCCTTACAGGGCTGCGACGTCCCGCTTGCTGTGCCTCTTAACCCAGGGCTACGCGAAAAACGCTTCGCCCTGGGCTAATATGTACCGGCCTTTCAGGCCTTAAGACCCGGATTTATGCGATTGGCTCTCAATTCTTACCACTAGATCGATTGACACCTCAAATCTCGAAAAGTGTCGGAACGCTTAAGTGTGACGCCCGAGACGTGTAACCCCGAACTCAGAACCCCGAACCCCGAACTCAGAACTCAGAACTCAGAACTCGGAACTCCCGAACTCCGAACGCACGTGAACTCCTTCGCGACACGGTTTAGGATAGTTCCATGCCGTTACTCTTCGGTTGCGAGGAGCGGGGGTGAAAGTTGACCAGGCAGCACTTCAGGCCCACGCCCGACGATACCTCCTCAAGGTTGCGCACCTTCGACAATGTCGACCTGAAACTCGAAGGCACAGCCGAATTCTTCGGGTACAGTTTCGTCGCATTCTCATTCCACCTGCCGGAGTGGGGCGCTTTCTGGCTCGTCCGCGGCGAACAGGGATACGGACTCTACGCGCAGGCCGAATACGAAACGATTCCCGAAGCGATTCTTGAGCACTTCGACAGCAAAGGGACGGATCTCGAATCACGCCTGGCCGCGCATTTCCCGGCACCGCTCAAGAAGGCCAAGAACGCTGACTGAACTCCCCAAGCAGTTCCACAGGCTTGTTCAAAACTAGAAGCGGCTTGCCCGCCGGAGTCCACCGTGCTACGATTTGCCCACTTGGTCGGCCCGACTGGTGTCGAGGCCCGGGGCTCTGAGGCGGTTAAGGAGAAGTGACATGCAGATGGAAACCTGGCAGTGGGTCGTCGTCGCAGGCCTGGCAGTCTTCCTCGTAGTAGCTCTGGTTCTCCGTTCCAGACAACGCGGGTGATTCTGAGGCGGGCGTGTGCGAGCCAAGGCCCTACTGGGTGCGGCACCACGACGAAGGGACGCTTTAATTTCGAAATTCTCCCGTTTCGCGCACGCCCCCTGCCCGATCCACTACAAACCACAATTGCAGGTCGGCCGCTGAACCTGATCCGGCAGAGTCTCCTGCCAGATGTCCGCGGTTTCCTCACACAGACCGATCTGAGATTGGCAACAAGCGTTCGATAACGGCCCGATAAAGCTCCAGGCGTACCTCGCGCGGATACCGGGCCAGCGCGCTGATTTCGTGGGACGGTTCAAGACCACTCCGAAGCCCGGCAGGAAGGAATCTCAGCAAACCCCTCTCGGAGCGAAGACAACCGAGCGTCACCCGCTCCGGGCTCAGATCCGATGCTTCCTCGCTAACAGCCGAATAGTCGTAGCCACGGAGCATCGGGTCGATCCGGATCCGGATTCTCCAACCCGCCTCTTTTAGAGCACGCGCGGCTGTGAATCGGTCTTGCACAGCTGGGGCTCCAGGTTCGAAGTCGCGTGCCGCACGTTCGTCGTTCACCGAAAAAGAAACAATCACGTTGGGCGTCGGCTGGATTTCCAATAGGGCGCGGCACTCGGCGATTGCGCCCTTTGTGACGAGCAGAACCGAGTGCGGCCGGGCTTTGTATTCGGCTTCCGCCCGGAACAGCTCGACCAATTCCCTGATCAACGGCCGGGTCCCCTCGAAACAGAGACTGTCCGAGAGATTGCCGGTGTTTAAAACGTAGGATTCCAGCTCGTCTCTGGCGATCCAGGCGAGAACCTCGCGAATCATCTTCTCCGAATTGGTGTAGACGCGCGGGCGCCGCAGGTGCCAGAAGCTCGATTTCAAATAGCAGTACTTACATCGAGGCTCGAAGGAACAACCATTTGCGTGGGACAGGACGTAGAAGTTGGGGCAAACGGTTCGAGCCGGCGTGGTTCGAAAGATCTCGATGAAGCGAGTTTGACGCACCTCTTGCTGAACTGAAGGAGTCGAGGCCATAGGCGGCGCATAGTTTATTCCTATCTGCGCTGGTTTCAAAATCCCCCGGCATGCACTAGGCTATAGTTCGGGGGCAAAACAAGGCAAAAAGAAACCAATGCGAATTTCTGAAGACGTCCTTCGTATTCTTGCGGACAGTCCCGATACGATTTACTCGCTGCACACCGCCGGCCCCGGGCCGGCCGGCAAGCTTCCACTAACCGATGAGTTCCTGAGAGAGGCGCCGAGCGGCGACGTGTTCGGCTGGACCCAGAACGTCGGCATGGGGTGGGACCCCGCAAAGCTGACCGGAGACCAGGTTCTGATTCTCGGGACCCAGGGCGGTTTGCGCCGGCCGGACGGCAGCCCGGTCGCGCTCGGGTTTCATACCGGGCACTGGGAGATCGGCCTGCTGATGGAAGAGGCGGCCGGCGAGCTCACCAATCGCGGCTGCATTCCCTTTGCCGGTTTCTGCTCGGACCCGTGTGACGGCAGGACCCAGGGCACTCCGGGAATGATGGACAGCCTCGCTTATAGAAATGACGCGGCTGCGGTCCTGCGTCGGCTGATTCGAAGTCTCCCCACGCGAAAAGCGGTCCTCGGGGCCGCAACCTGCGACAAAGGTTTGCCGGCGATGATGATGGCCCTGGCCTCGATGCACGACTTGCCCTGCCTCTTGATGCCCGGAGGCGTGACTTTGCCGGCAACCAACGCCGAGGATCTCGGCAAGGTCCAGTCGATCGGGGCAAGGTACAGCCACGGGGAAATCACGCTCGAGTACGCGCAGGAGATGGGCTGCCGGGCCTGCGGATCCCCGGGCGGCGGATGCCAGTTCTTCGGGAACGGCGGCGACCAGCCAGGTCGTGGCCGAAGCGCTTGGCCTTGCATTGCCGCACTCCGCGCTTTCCCCCTCCGGACAACCCGTCTGGAAAGACATGGCGAGGCGCTCGGCTCAGGCCGTACTCCACCTGGCCAAACGCGGAATAACCACCAAGGATATCCTCACGCCCTCCGCGGTCCACAACGCCATGGTTGTTCACGCAGCCTTCGGTGGCTCCACCAATCTCCTGCTTCACATACCCGCCGTCGCCTATTCAGCCCGACTGCCACGGCCAGGGGTTCGGGACTGGATCGAAGTGAACCGGAAAGTGCCACGGCTCGTCGACGTCCTGCCCAACGGCCCCGTCGGACATCCAACCGTCCGAGTGTTCCTCGCAGGCGGAGTCCCGGAGGTCATGCTGCACCTGCGAGAACTCGGTCTGCTGGAGCTGGAGTGCGCTTACCGCAGTCGGCGAGCCCCTTGGGGAGGTGCTCCAACAGTGGGAGTCGTCGGAAAGAAGGAGTCGGCTGCGCTCCCTTCTGGCTGAGCGGGACGGAGTCGATCCGCTTGATGTCATCATGCCGCCCGACAGAGCCGCAAAGCGAGGCCTGACCTGCACTGTAACCTTCCCGACCGGAAACCTAGCCCCGGAAGGCGCAGTCGTGAAAAGCACGGCGATCGATCCGTCCGTCATCGACGCGGATGGAGTATTCCGAAAGACGGGCACAGCGAAGGTCTTCACCCGGGAACCCGACGCCATGAGGGCCATAAAGGACGGAGGCGTCGTTGCGGGCGACATCCTCGTGCTGATGTGCGCCGGCCCGAAAGGTAGCGGCATGGAGGAGATCTTCCAGATCACCTCCGCCTTGCGCCACCTTTCGTTCGGCCGGCAGATCGCCGTTGTCACCGATGCCAGGTTCAGCGGCGTCAGTGCCGGCGCCTGCATCGGGCACGTCGGACCCGAGGCGCTTGCCGGGGGACCGATTGGGAAAGTGCAGACCGGAGACTTCATCAGAATTGAAATCGATACCCGCCGGCTCATGGGCCGCCTCGATCTCGTCGGGGACGCGGACTGCTGCTGCCGATCGGCTCGGTCCGGAGCTCGGGAATCGGATACTGGCTTCCCGGCCGCTCCGAAACGACCTGAGCCCACGGCCCGATCTGCCCGGATGATACCAGGCTATGGGCCGCGCTGCAGGAAGTGGGCGGCGGCACCTGGGGCGGTTGCGTGTTTGATGTCGACCGCATTGTCGAGGTGCTTAAGGCCGGCCTGGAAAAGCTCGGGAAAGGACACCAATGACCACAAGGACCTCAAGGACACCAAGGACACCAAGGACATAACTTCTTTTCGTCCTTGTGTCCTTGTTGTCCTTGTTGTCCTTGTTGTCCTTGAGTCGTTTACGGGGAGGAGACGCTATGAAGATCTTTCGCACCGGCCGGGGCGCTGTCGTTGAAGAAAGGGGCGAGTTTCGGCTTTTGCGCGATTTCGACTGGAACCTGCTGTTCCAGAAAGCGGACGCGGCCCTTTTTCTGCGCGAGTTGCTCCAACGGGCCGAGCCGGTGGTGGTCTTCGATCCCGGAGAGCTACTCGCCCCAATCGTTGCGCAGGAAGTCTGGGCGGCCGGGGTGACTTACGTCCGAAGCCGAACCGCCCGCATGGAGGAATCCAAAGCAACCGGCGGCGAGAGCTTCTACGATCGGGTTTATGAAGCGCGGCGTCCGGAGCTATTTTTCAAAGCAACTCCCGGGCGCACGGTCGGGCCGGGCGGAGAGGTCGGGATTCGGAGCGACTCGACGTGGAGCGTGCCCGAGCCCGAGCTGGCGCTCGCGATCAACAGGGCCGGCCGGATTTTCGGGTATACGGTCGGCAATGACATGAGCGCACGAGACATCGAGGGAGAAAACCCCTTGTACCTGCCGCAGGCCAAAGTCTATGACGCCTGCTGTGCCCTGGGCCCTGGCTTGCTCATCGCCGATTCCCTTCCCGCGTCGACCGAAATCCGGCTCGCCATCATGCGATGTGACCAGGTCGTCTTCGAAGGAACAACCAAGCTTGGCGCCATGAAGCGGACACCTGATGAACTCGCAGCTTGCCTTTTCACGCACAACAGCTTTCCTGCCGGCTGCTTCCTGCTGACCGGCACCGGAATAGTTCCGCCGAACGACTTCACGCTTGCGCGAGGGGGACGAGGTACGGATCACCATCGAGCCGATCGGGACGCTCGTGAACCGGGTGAAGGTTTTGTAGAGGAAAATCATGAAACTGCACGGCGCCAATCTCCTTGGTTCGTCTCGCTCCAGCGCGGGCACTCATCTGATCTATGCTACAAACCCAGCCACCGGGCAACGCCTCGAGCCTGGATTCCATCAAGCCACGCCGGAGGAAGTGGACCGGGCCATGATGTTGGCCGAATCCGCGTTCCGCAGCGACGGGCATTTCCGGACACCTGATACCCGGGCCCGACTGCTCGAAACGATAGCGGCGGAACTGGAAGCTCTGGGGGATGAGCTGATCCAGCGGGCCCAGGCGGAGACAGGGTTGCCCGAAGGCGCGTCTGAAGGGCGAGCGCCAGCGGACGGTGAGCCAGTTGCGTATGTTCGCGGAACTCGTCAGGGAGGGTTCCTGGGTGGATGCCCGAATCGATCGGGCAATTCCCGAGAGAAGCCCCATCCCCAAACCTGACATCCGACGCATGCTCCTTCCGCTCGGTCCGGTCGTGATCTTTGGTGCCAGCAATTTCCCGCTCGCCTTCTCGGTTGCTGGCGGAGACACGGCATCCGCTTTGGCGGCCGGTTGCCCGGTCGCGGTGAAGGCGCATCCGGCGCATCCCGGGACGTCCGAACTCGCGGCGGAGGCGATACGAAAAGCGGTGGAGGCATCGGGACTCGATCCCGGCACTTTCTCCATGGTTCACGGGTCGGACCCGGAGGTGAGCATCGAGCTGGTCAGGCATCCGGCCACGGCAGCGGTCGGTTTTACCGGCTCCCACCGCGCCGGGCGCTCCATCTTCGATGCGGCCTGCTCTCGCCCGCAGCCGATCCCGGTCTACGCGGAAATGGGGAGCGTGAACCCGGTGTTCGTTCTCCCGGGCGCGCTCGCCGCGCGCTCCGAAGAGATCGGTCGAGGGCTGGTCCAGTCGGTCTGCCTGGGCGTGGGTCAGTTCTGCACAAATCCCGGCCTGGTCTTCGGCTTGAGATCGGAGGCGTTCACGGCATTCGCCGAGAGCGACCGGCCAGCGCATGCTCGAGGTACCGGCCGGGATCATGCTCCACCGGGGAATCAGGGATTCGTACAGGCGAGGTCTCGAGGAAGCGACGGGCATCGGCGGGGTGCAGGTGGCGGGTGCCGTCAAGGCTGAACCGGGAGCGGAAGCCCTTGCGGGCGGCGCCGTGCTGATGACCGACGACGAAACCTTCCTCCAAAATCCGGTTCTGGCCGAGGAAATCTTCGGCCCCAGCACCCTGATCGTCCAATGCTCGTCAGTTCAGAGGCTCGAGCAGATCATTGCGACAATGAAGGGCAACCTCACGGCCACTGTTCAAGGGACAGAGCGGGATCTCTCCGAACACAGGCAGCTCCTTCGCCTGCTCGAGGAAAAGGTCGGCCGGATTGTCTTTAACGGATACCCGACAGGCGTGGAAGTGTGTCCCTCGATGCATCACGGAGGGCCCTACCCGGCGACCACCGATCCAAAGTTTACCTCCGTCGGAACCGCCGCGATCTACCGGTTTGCGCGCCCGGTCTGTTACCAGAGCTTCCCACAGTCAGCGTTGCCGGATGAGCTGAAGAGATGACAACCCCCGGGGAATCTGGCGACAAGTCGACGGCAAACTGACCAAAGAGGCGGTGTAAGGCCGCGCGCTGGAGTACAAGCGATCGGGTCGGCATTCCGACTACCCGCTACGCCGGCTCCCGAAGCCTTCCTACCTCAAACAGTTGTTCGGCGAAGGCGAGTGCCTCAGGCGTGTCAACGTCGATCCAGCAGGCATTGCCGATGTCCCACGTCCGCATCTGGCCTGTGGCCGCCAGCCGGGCGATTCCCCCGGCCAGCGAATGGTCCTCTTCGGCCGCAGCCTGTCGCAAGGCAGGGAAAACCGCTTTCGAGAGGAGAAAAGCGCCTGTGTCGATCGCTTGAAACTCGACGAGGCTCTTTCCGATCCCGGTAATCCGATCGGACTCACACGTCACCTTTGTCGCATCATCGAGATCGAAAACCGCGGACACTTTTCTGTCGATGGCGAGGAGACCGCCGCCAACCGGGCACTCCTGCCGGACGAAAGCATCCAGGACGCCGGGAGCGAACAGGTGATCGGCCATCAGAAGAAGAAACGGGGCGTCAACGCTCGGTTCAGCGCAGAGAAGGGTGGCACCATTTGCCAAGTCCAGGAAGCGCGGATTATAGACCCAGTTGATGTCAACCGATTCACAGTAATCCCCGATTTCCTCTTTGATCTTCGAGGCCTGGTACCCCACGACGACGTGCGCCCTTTCGAATCCCGCCGCCATCGCGCTCTGCAACACACGCCGGAGCAGGGCGTTTCCATGAACCGGGACAAGCGGCTTCGGCCGGTCCGAATGCCACGTCATCCGTGTCCCGTTCCCCGCCGCAAGAATCACGACATCTCTAATCACCGAGCCCGGCATGAATCCTCCCCCCCTCGCACCTCGACCTAGTTCATAGCTGGCAACGCAGGACCGGACAAGCGCAACCAGCGGACGTCGCATATTGTCGCTCGCTCCGGGAGGATTTGGAATGCGTAGAATCAGTCCGCCCGAATGGCCAGCTGCTTCTCGGGTGCAAGGGCCGTCTGACTGTGATAGAAGGTTACCCTCTTGGAACCGTGTGCCACTACTCTGATTGCACCCTCGCCGGCAGAGGACCAGGGCTCTGACTCGGTCCGGCGCAAGACGATTGACTCGCTCGCCTGGATCGCCTTGATGCATCTTGCGCGAGGACTCCTGTTTTTCGCTGTCCCGGCGGTACTCGCCAATGTTGCGGGCGCTCACGACATTGGATCGGCCGAAATCGGTCTCGCGATCTTCTCGATAGCGACTCTTTTCATAGAGCTTGGAACCGGACCAGCCATCATCCGGAGACCCGAGTTGGACCAGGGCTTTCTGTCGACCGTCTTCTATATCAATATCGCAACGGGGGTTCTGTTCGGTGGCCTGTTGTATCTGGGCGCCGGCCCTTTGGCGACGGTCCTCCACCTGGGAGCCCGGCTGCGGGTTACCTGCGATGGATCGCCCCTTCGTTCGTATCCTCTCGCTGGCCATTGTCCAGCGCAGTCTTCTGGCACGGCGAATGGCTTTTCAGACACTGTCCATTATAAACGTCGCGGCCGTGGTTGGCGGGCTGCTCATCGCGTGGGCCGGGTACGCTGCCGGCCGTGGTGCAGCCGCGCTAATCGCTGGGGCTATCGGATTTGCGGCCTTACCTGTGCGGGTCTCTGGGCAACCGGCCGCTGGCTGCCGTCCCTGCGATTCGATCGCCGGCAAGTCATTCCTCTTTTCCGGTTCAGTCTCTCGGTGTCGGCATCGAGCGCACTCGACAACCTTTCGGCCCAGTGGGAGCGTTTCCTGATCGCAGGCCTGCTGGGTCCCGCTGACCTGGGGTGCTACAGCCTGGCCCGGCACATTCATCGAACGCCGCTTCGCCATCTGATGCAGGTTACGGACACGGTGCTCTTTCCCGGCCTCTCGATGATCCAGTCCGACAAGGCGAAATGCCGTAGCTACTACCTGGCCGCGCTCAGACATGAGCTCGCCCTGCTCGGCCCGATCCTGGCCCTTCTGATGATCTTCATGCCGGATCTCATCCCTCTCATCTATGGCAAAGGCTGGGAGAACCTTCTTCCTTTAACTTACCTGACGATCCCGGTCACGTTGCGAATGGTGACTGCCCACACCGTAGGTGCGGTCTTCCTGTCCCAGGGCCGGTCGGATGTCCAGCTGAAATGGGTCACCCTCTCAGTGGTGCTCATGACTGCCTACACTATGATTGGCTCGCCATGGGGAATCCAAGGTGTGGCTGTCGCGGTACTAGTGCTGGGGTGCGCGAGCTGGGTCATCTCGCATCTCATGGCTAATCGCCTGATCCAGCTCGGCTTTCGCGAGTTTCTCGGAGAACCTCGGGGTACCGGTTCTGGCATCCCTGATCCTTGGGCTGGTGATCTGGCCGCTGGCAGAGATCCTCAGGATCTGGGGGCCTGGCACTGCATTCCGGCTTGGGATCGGTTTCGCATCAGGAGTGCTTGTCCATGTCCTCCTCCTGCATCTCCTGGATCCGCCGCTTCTGGCCAGCATCAGAAGAAGCATCAGGGAGGCATTCAGGGTCTAGGTCCGCCTTTCCTCCAGCTGCCCGGTAAGCTAAACTGTGTCACCTTCCGGAGAGGATGTGCGATGCGGGCTGTACTTCAGTGTGATATCAAAGCAAACGACGGGTCAGCGTGGGACACACTAATCTGGAAGCACGGTTGCGGGTTTGCCGTTGCTGACACGGCATCTCTTGGCGTTTCGCTCGGCCGGCATTACCGAAGTCGAAGTTGTCACATCCAGCGATCCACGCCTCGCGCCAGTTTTCGCGACGCTGACCCCTTCCGGACTCTCAATCGTTTTTCGGCACCCGGACAAGCCACGCCGACAACGGCTTCAGATGATCCGGTGCTCGAGCAGAGAGCGGACACCCTGGTTGACCCCCGCCTGATCTCGCAACTGGTTCGCGACTATTCAGATGGATCCCGGTGCATGATCTCTTTGGACGTCTGGGAATCCAACTACCCTGCAATCGCCAAATCCCCATACCGGGTAGGTGCGCCCGGTCCCGACGAAGCCGAACCGTGCGCAGCGGGCGAAACGCTCCGCGCGATCGGCGCGGACATCCAGGTGAACCACAATGCCCCGTGCGAGGGATTGCGAGTAGGTCGCTACTACTGGCACCGGCTGTCGAGCCCGGAAGATCGCACGGAGGCTAGCCGGAAAGTTTTTCTCGCTACGATGAAGCCCACCGACGGCTTTTACGCGCGCACGAACCGGCGTGTATCGGTTCCGATCAGCAAGCTCCTGGTCCGGACGCCGATTACGCCGAATGCGGTCACCCTTATCGGGTTACTGTGCAGCGTGGGAGGCGCGGTTCTCTATTCGGGGGGCACTTACTGGCAAATGCTGGCCGGCAGTCTCGTCTCCTGGTTTGCCAGCATGCTTGACGGCTGCGATGGAGAAGTGGCCCGGGTCAAGTTCCGCGCCTCGGAATTCGGCGCCTGGTTCGAAATGGTGTGCGACTATCTCTACTACGTCTTCACGTTCCTCGGAATGGGAATCGGCGTCGCACGGTATACAGGCAACCCCTTCTGGTACTGGGCGGGCGTCGGGTCGGTTTTCGGCACCCTTGTCAGCTTTTTCGTGATCGCCCGCTTGAAGAGGCGTTACGCGCGGCAGGCAACCGCCAGCGATTTCGGACGCGCCTTCCAGAAGAAGGTCGGAGAGAACACGCACAAGCCCCTGCACGCGCTATCGCGGCATCTCGGGTTTCTGATCACACGGGCCGCTATGCCCTACTTCATCGTCCTGTTCACGGTGCTCGGCATCGCGCCCTGGATTCTGGGCATGATCCTGGTGGGAACCAACATGGCCTGGCCGTTGACTCTGGCGGCTTACCCGCTCTTCAGAAACCGCGCGGAGCAGAAGAACCCGGAGTAGAAGCCAATCAGGTCGCCGAGTGGAACGGAACCGCAAACGGAGCGTTTTCCAGCGCAGTGCGCGGATGGTCCCCGTGTGCGATTCCTGACGCCGAGCTTGGTTGCTCTCAGCTACAATCCGCGCGCTCTCGCTGAAAGACGCTCCGCTTGCGGTTCTGTTCCGCTCGATGACCCGATCGCTTGTACTCCAGCGCGCCTGACCGAGAGATGCCTGTTCCGCTCGACGAGCCGGTTGGTTGTGTAAACGTCCTCCGCCGGGCGCCTCAGGGCAGTTCCAGCACGGGCCGGGCGGTCGAAACCAGCGAGCTTTGCCTGAGCGTGTTGGTGCCGTCCAGGCTGGTGGTGCAAAGATCCAGCGGCGGCTTCCGAAGGTCCAGATACAATTTCCTCGCAAGCAAGCGCTCGGGGAAATGTGCCAGGCGCCAGAACGGATACTTCGATTCCGCTCCGAACTGCTTCCGCCCGTACAGGTAATAGTAGAGGGGCACCCCGATTGTGTACTTCATCCTCCCGATCGAGCGTCCGTGAAAGTCCAGTGTGTAACGCCAGCAGGTAAAGAAAAGCTCCCACTGCAGGTCGGTTAACCGCAGATCCGCGTTCTGCTCCCGGGCGAGACGCGAGTCCTCCAGCGCGACAAAGAGCGTGGGCACCGCCGTCCATTTGGCCCCTTTAGAGCGTGAAGCAGGTCGAGGGAGCGTTTGGTGTCTTCACGAGTCTCGCCAGGCAATCCGATGATCCAGGTGCAGAAGGGAAACCAGTTGTGCCGGTTGAGAATCTCCATCCCTCTCAATACGATCTCCGGCCAATGATCCGGCGGATACGGGTGGCTCTTGCCCTTCATGTACTGGCGCATCAGACGGGTGGACCCGGTCTCGATGCCCACAAAAAGTGTCGCGTACCTCTTGCCGGGATCGGTCGACGCGGGGTGGCACCGGTGGCTCTTCCCGACGGCAACCGGTGAGAGACGCTCCACAAGCGACGGATCCTGAACCACAGGCGCCATACTTCCGTGCGTCAGCGAGACGTACTCGACTCCCGGCTCGCTCCCTACGGAATCCAGAAGCTCCTGGAGACCCGGGCCATTGGGCGTCAACCGAGTCCCGTGCTGATAGAGAAAGAGGTCTTCCGTCGCCAGCGTAATCGCTGACGCTCCTTCCCGCACGTTGCTCCTGACGTTTTCCAGGACATGCTCCAGGGGGAAGCTGCGGATCGGCCGGGAAGCAGGTCCGCAGAACCTGCAGCCACGCCCACACCCGCGCGTGATTTCGACGACCCCGAGGGTGGACCGATGCCGGGTCACCGGGGGTGATGCCTGGCTGGAGGGATTGCACGCAACCGTTCGCGGCAATGGCTTGCCTTCCACCGCTGCTCGGAAAAGTGCCGCTGTTTCCTCTTCCGCCTCTCCCTTGACGATGCAGTCGATTCCCCAAGCATCCTGCAGCCCCTTGGCCTCGATCTGCCAAGATCCCGGGCCGCCGACAATGACTTGTATCTGGGCCTTGTACTTTTGGAGGACCGGGTGAGTGATGAGACGGCGGAATTCCATCGCATTCCAAGGCTCATCGCCCGCGCCGTAGAATCGTGAGTAAATCTCGGTGGCGAAAGTGATTCCGAGGGGGTTGTGCGCGTGAATTCCCACGACGCGGGTGTCGGTTCCGATAAAGCGCTCGAATTGATCAGGGAAACAAACGGCGATATCGTCCGGGGGGAACTCCTCCAGCAGCAGCGCCTCTACAACCCGCAGGCCATGCGGGACGTACTTCGCCTGACCGTCCGGCGCCAATTCGTTTTCTACCGTACCCCCGTCCATGGAAAAACGGGCAAAGCGCGCCGGCAAGGCTGCGTACAGCATCTGTCGCCAGACGCTTTGTTTGTACTCGTTCGACTCAGTGATAGAAGCTGCAAGGACAATACGTCTGCCGCTCAAAAACCCTTCCCTGGAGGCCTCCAGAAAGGCGCTATTCTAATGCCTGTCAAAATAAATAGCACACGCGAAAATCGCACCAGGCCGAGCTCACCGGGCCGGTGCTGCGAAAAGCCTGCCTGAACCGGAAGTGCCCCACCCGCCATTCCACACCCGCGAGCCAGTCCACTTGCCTGTCGTCAAAGTCCAGGGAGTCACCCAGAAGCGCGACGCCTCCGAAGAAATTCGTTAGGGCGTCGATTGGGTAGTATCCGAGTACCTCGGCCTGGTAGTAGTCGTTTCCGTCTCCCGATATCATCGCCTGCCCCTGAAGGACGAGGTCCGGCACAAAGCGTGATTGGGTCGGGACTGAGAATCGCCCGCCTGCCAGTCCGGTGGCGTAGTGCAGGATCGGGGTGATCCCCAGCAAGAGACCCCGCTCCCCGATGATATGGTTGTTCTCGGCCCGCCCGATCCTGCCGTAGTTCTCGTGCGACGGAGGGAGCACGAGCGCAGCGCTCCGTCCCTCGGAATTCCCAAAGAGACGCGTTGCCCAGTTTCTGTGGTTCTCAGGCGCCGCAGCCAGGATCCGTTCTTTCTCGCCGGCCAGGACTTCGACAGGCTCGAGGCGGTAGGTCGGGGCGACGCCGAAAACCGGGTGAGGCGAGTTCAGGTCGATTGCGGAACCGGGACTGCGAACGCGACGGGCCTGGTCGGTCCAGGCCCAGGTCGATCCGGAATCCCGTATCCCCCAAACGATCTTCTGTGATGATCGACCCTCGCGCGCGGGCGTATACGAACCATCGTCGTCAAGATCCGGGCAGTTGGCGTGCGACCCCCGCTCGACCAGGAACCTGATGTGCGAAGGCCTCGGTTCGTCGGGGAGGAACCGATGCAGGTTGTTGATGCGGTGCGCGCTCGCCACAATCCGGACCACTCTCCAATCTTCCGTTTCGACTCCGGCGGGCTCCAGAACGAGGAAAATGAACTCCAGGTCGTTGGCGTGAGACACGTCGCTGCTGAAAGGGAGCAGCCCCGCGCCGGCCCGGTAACGATTGAATGGGTAGTAAAACCAATACTCGATGACCCGGTTTCTTCCCTCCTCGTAAACCCGGAAAAAGACCGTCGCACGGGCGAGTTTCTCGGGGAGTGAGAGTTGCAGGTATTGAGCGACCGTAGCGAAAGAGCGCTGTTTCTCGGCTTCCAGCCAGAGGCGAGGGCTGCAGGGGAAGAATTCCTCTGCAGGGTCGAAGCGCAGAGCCGGCGCGAAGCGCACCGCCAGGGCTTGCTGCTGGTCCAGGGGCAGGCTCGAAGCCGGGATCGGGCCAAGCAACCAGCCAGGCGCCAGCGAGAGACAAGAAGATCACAAATAGAGGAAATAGGACAAATAGGACCTATAGGCCGAAAAGCCCGGAGCTCTGGTCGTTCGGTTCATCCTATACGTCCTATTCGTCCTATTCGTCCTATAGGTCCTATAGGTCCTATTGCTCCTGTTTCTTCGCCGGGCGGATAGCGCCTCCTGGTAGTGCTGGCCGAGCCTGACGTCCCAAAGCTTCTGGTCAAACTCGCGTCGGATGTGCGCCGTCATGCCCATGCTCAGTCTGGCGAGCAGCCCGGGTTCGGAAGCGAGGCGGATCAGCGCGCCTGCGGAGCTCGCCGACGTTCCCTTCCTCGGGCCAGCAGGCCGGTTACGCCGTTGATGACTATGCCGGGAATGTCCGCATGGCGGGTCGCAACAGCCGGCAGGCCGGTTGCGCCCAGTTCTATCAAGGTGACCGGCGCCCCGCCTTCGGTGTCTCCCTTGACGGATGTCTTCGACGGCTGAATCAGGACATGGTAGTCGTCGGCCAGCCGGAACATCGATTGGTGGTCCACCTGCCCGAGAAATCGGACCGACTCGACCATTCCCGAAGCACGCAACGCTTCGCCGATCCGACGTTTTTCTTCCTGGCCGTTGGCGCCCGGCGCGGCATCCCCGATGATCGTGAGATTCACCCTCGCCTTTTCCCTGGCGAGCGCGACTGCCCGAATGGCATCCGGCAGACCCTTCTTTTCGGTAAACCGGGCCACTGCCAGAACCTTGAGGGTCTCGCCCGGCCGCAGTTCCCTGGTTCTTGTGTTTCACGGCTGCCGGATCGATACCAAGACGCTGGATCCGGATCTTCTCAGGCGGGCATCCGATAGCGCCCAATGCTTCGGCCATCACCGGGCCTTCGCAGAAGAAAAGCGTTCCGTAGTCGAACATCTCCCGATAACGGTCCAGCCACGCGTCTGTTAAGGCGAGGCAGTTCGCTCATGTCGTGTCCGTAGAACGAAACGACCAGCGGAATGCCGAGCGACCGCACGGCAGGCAGGAAGAACCAGGAGTGATGTCCGAAGTGGCCGTGAGCAAGATCGGGGCGCGACGATGCGAGCAGCCGCGCCGCCGGGTTTGTTAGCCCATCGCCTGCCCACGCCAGGCAGCCGACCGGGCGACCGCATACCAGATCGCAGATTCTTCCCTGATGGACCAAAGCGAAGCAACCGGAAATCCGTCGCGAGCGCCGGCCAGGACTCGCATTGCCAGGACCCCCGACTCGACGTCCGGCGGACCGACGATCTGGCGGTGGATCCAAGGGCAGGAGTACGGCAGGTATTCCTTCACGAGGTGAGTGACTCGCAGTCCCGGCTGCGCCGTTCTTGGGCTAGAGGAAGACATCGTGAAGGGCTTCAATGACCGTCTCGACCTGCTCGTTGGTCAATTTCGATGAGAGGGGAAGTGAAAAAGTCCGATCGGAGATGGAGGCGGAGTTCGGGTAGTCCTCCCGGCGAAGGCCGTAGCAGTCGCGGTAGAACGGGTGATCGTGGAGCCCGATGAAGTGAATGCCGGTCCCGATTCTTCGACTCCGAAGGCCGTCAATAACGTCATCCCGGCCGAGGGTCGTTCGAGCCGCATGGACCAGCGGGGTGAAGAGATGACAGGCGTGACGAGCCTCCTTCTCAACAGGGGCAGGCAACTGCAGGGGAAGGTCAGCCAGTGCTTGCGAGTATCTGAGCCAGATGGCCGCCCTCCTGCTGTACCACTCCTCGATTCGTGCCAGTTGTTTCAGGCCGATGGCCGCGTTGAGGTCAGGCATGCTGTACTTAAAACCCGCGCTGGTCGCCAGGTATCGACCAAACTGCTGTCCCTGGAAACGAGTCCAGGCGTCAACGTCGAGCCCATGCTGACGCAGCACAGCTGCCCTCCTCAGGACCTCTGGCCGGTTCGAGACGAGCATCCCGCCCTCGCCGGTCGTGATGTTCTTCGTTGCATGGAAGCTGAAACAACTAACGTCGCCCCACGAAACGACGCTCCGGCCCTCCACCTGCGCCTCGATCGCGTGGGCCGCGTCATAAATTACGAAAAGCCCATGCTTTCGGCCTATTTCGTCAAGAGCCCTCACGTCGCAGGGCCGGCCGAGATAATGGACTGGAAGCACGGCCCTGGTCCTGGCCGTGATCTTCGCTTCCACCCGGGCAGGATCCAGGTTCCAGGTCAGGGGGTCGACATCGGCGAAAACCGGCGTTGCTCCGGTGTGGACGATGACATTGGCGGTCGCACAGAAGGTCATCGGCGAGGTGATCACTTCGTCGCCAGGGCCGATGCCAAGAGCCAGCAGCCCGAGATGAAGGGCCGCTGTTCCGGAGTTGACGGCGAGCGCCTGTTCCACGCCCAGATACGCCGCAAATGCTTCTTCGAAGGCCTTGCACTTCGGCCCACTCCCCAACCACCCGGAACGTAGGACCTCCGCGACTTCCGCGATCACATCTTCTTCAATCCGCGGACTGCCGAATACCAGGAAGTCAGCGGCAGGATGATATGCCTTCTTGTCCATAAAGCCCGCAACCGGGCGGATACTATACCATCCAATCCGTCAGCTGTTTGCAGTCATGCGGACAAGTCCTGAGGAATTCCGGGAAAAAGCCGGCAGACTTTGGCGAACGCCCGGCCGTCGCGGACGAGGCAATCGTCTCAAAGAGCCTGAGATTACGGGCGAAATAGAGCTCGTACCAAAGGAGAAAGGAGACCGACTCTCCATGTCCTGGCCGAGGAACCTGCAAGCAGCCGGACACCCAGCGGATTCGGCGGGGTTCCGGAGATGGCGTTCAGCGCCGCCTGGCTCTCCCGGGCAAACCGCCGATAGGGAAAAGGGAACCCCATTTTCCTCTTCCGCCACAGGACCTCTGCGGGAAGGCGGCCTTCGAAGGACTTGCGGAGAATCCACTTGTGCCAGCCGTCGCGGAGGAAGTACGAAAGGGGAAGCTGGAAGGCAAGCTCCACCATCCGATGGTCCAGAAAGGGGTTCCGCGACTCAATCGGCAATCCCATGTGGGTCTTGTCACCCGAGCGGAGCCAGTACGGGATTTTGTATTCCAGCATGTCGACTTCCAGACGCTCGGCAAGCGAGAAGCGCGATGGCTTGCCTCGGCCGCTCCAGAGATAGGCGAACGGGACGAGGGCGCCCGCGAGGGGGAACCGGCTTTCGGTCCAACGAAGGCTTTCTCCCAGGAAGTCGCCCCAGTGTCCTCGCCGGAGTCGTTCCAGCTGCCGGACCGAAAAGTACTCCGGGTAACCCGCCAGCAACTCGTCACCGCCCGCTCCATTCAGAAGCATCCTGACACCGCTCTCCCGCATCGAGCGGCGAATGACCTGGTTGGTGTGCAGATTGGGGGAATGATAAGGCTCTTCCTCCAGATCCGTGAAAGGGAGGATTTCGCTCCAGAAAGTCTGAGTCGGGTAATCGACTACCCGGTAATCCGTTCCATAGAAGGCGGCTACCGATCTCGCGTACGGCTCCTCGTCAGACTCCTTGTCCGGATATCGGATGGTGAAGGTCACGACGGGCCGCAGCGACCGTTCCGCGGCCAAGGCAACGAGGACGGAAGAGTCCATGCCCCCGCTCAATTCGACAGCCCAGGGAACATCGGCCCGAAGGCGGATCGACACGGCCCTGCCCAGAGTCTCGCGGACCGCCGCGCACGATTCGGTGACTGAAATTTCGTCCTCCCGGAGTCGGTCGGCAGGAAGGTTCCAGAAGCGACGGCGGGTTTCCGGGAAGTGCGAGTCGACGATGACGTATGAAGCTGCGGGCAGGCTATAAATATCCCGAAAGAAGGTCGTGTTTCCAATATCCCGGAAACCGTGGCGCAAAAAACCCGCCACCGCGTCCCGCGTTGACGGCCTGCCGTTCTGCAACCTCCGGGACCTCGAGCAGGGCCTTGATTTCCGACGCGAAGTACAGCGGCATCCCCGATCCGTGTCCAGTAGAGCGGACGTTTTCCCACCCGGTCCCGGCTCAAGACCAGCCGGCGCTCCCGGAAATCGTACAAAGCAAGCGCCCACATCCCTTCGAACCTGGCGAAACAGTCCAGGCCCCATTCCTTGTAAGCCTCGACGATCACTTCCGTGTCCGACGCTGAACAGAAAGAGTGACCGCGGTCGAGCAACTCCGAACGCAGCTCGATGTAGTTATAGATCTCGCCATTGGAAACGACGCAACAGGTGCGCTCGCGGTCGAAAAGCGGCTGATGTCCCGCCGCCGTCAGGTCGATGACCGAATAACGTCGATGGGCAAGGCCTATGGAGTACGGGCCGTCAACATCGGCCGCGGCCCAGGGCAGGAGGGGGCGCAATTCGGGTGTCGTCTCCGGCCCCCCCATTTCGAGAAAGGCTCCCTCCTCGGGCGAAATCAGGACATAGCCCTCATCATCCGGACCCCGGTGCCGAATTCGGCGGCTCATCGCCGCGAGGAGTCTAGACGAGCAGGGCCTTCTGTCCAGGTGAACGATTCCAGCAATGCCGCACATGAGGGCGCCAGTATAGCGCGGGCCGTCGACCCTTGGATCGCGGACGTCGGCCCTCTGGAGCGCGGCTCGGCCCTCTGGAGCGCGGGCTGTGATTGGCGCGGACGTCGGCCTTTTGGAGCGCGGACGTCCCGTCCGCACTGGGTTCGCGGGCATCTTGCCCGCGCGCCGGGCATCTTGCCCGGCGTGTTGGAGCGGAAGCGAGACTCGACAATAACAAAGGCCAAGCTCGCTTTAGGATAGAGGAAACGGCGGGCAAGATGTCCGCCGCGCGGACGGGACGTCCGCGAACCCAGTGCGGACGAGACGTCCGCGCTCCAAAAGGCCAGACGTCGCGCTCGTTCTCGAGACGTCCGCGCTCCAGAAGGCCGGCGTTGCCCCCTTCCCGCCCCAAACCCGTCCCCTCACCTCCGCAGCAGGGACGGGCCCATGCGGGCGAAATTGGCCAGGCCGGGAAGCGGATCCCGGAGGTTCCAGACCGCTTCATCGAAGGAGCGGTACGGGCGAAGGAAATCGCGTAACGAAAGCCCCTGTCCCCTCGACCTGAGCCACCGGTATCCGCGGATGTCTCCTTCGATGTCGATCCAGGCAATCCCGTCATCCCGTTGCCGAAACGAGCGAAGCGGCTCGCCGAGGCTCAGGAGATACTGCTGAAGGGGGAGATTGACGCCTTTGAGGGTTGACATCCTTACCCAGAAGTCCAGTCGCGGGTTCACCTCGATGAACCAGAAGCGGCCGTCTGCAGGATCCAGCTTGAACTCCATGCCGCCCGGGCCGACATATCCGACCGCGCGGCAGAATCGCTCGGCCTGCTGATGAAGCTCCGGAACGTATTCCGACTCCGAAACGCAACAGGTGCCGAAATCCGCAGGCTGCTGGCGCACCTTTTTCGAGATAAAACAGGCGGGGATGGAGGAATCGGGGGACGCAACGAATTTCACATTGTAGATGAGCGGGTTATCCCCAACCACGTACTTCTGGATGCAGAACCCGAAACCGTGCGTTTCTACGCGCGCAACCGCGCCCGCCAGGTCCTGAGGGCCGGCAACCATGAGGGCCTTCGAACCGAAAACCTTCGGAAAGCTGGGCGCGTGCCTGATCTTGGCCCCATCCAGCCAAAACCTTGAAACCAGGGGCTTGATCACCGCAGGATAGTGCTTCCAGTCCGATTGCCAGCTTTGTCCCGACGGTGCGCAGAGGGTCGGGGGTAGGTGCAAACCGGCGCCTTCTGCCGCTCGATACATCGCCTGCTTGTCAAACAGCGCGGCCGCGACGTCGGCGGGGATGTAGGGATAACGATAGAGTGGGGCCAGACGATCGCTGTTTGCCGAGGCAATGTAGGCGTAGAGATCCTCCGCCATGAAGAGAACCGGGCGAGTCCCCTGGCGGCGGCCGTATTCCACCAGCCAGTCGACGAAGCCCGCCGGGTCGCTTTCCGCGTCGGGGACCACGTAGCGTTCCATCAAGAAAACGGGAGCAAAAAGCGAAACCGCGATGGGGGTGCAGGGCGACGACCGGAATGCCCGCGATTCCAAGCGAGTAGATATGCCCGTAACCGGCCACGGTCCGAGAAGGGTAGACCACGGCTTTGGGAGGATCCGTGTTGTTCCTGTTCATGCTTCGGGGCCTCGTCGACCGCCATCGTCAACCGCTTGCTGTTTGAACCGGCTTGCTCTATTGTTCCGGACGATTCATGAGAATTGCCTATCTCACCTCGCGGTCTGCTCCCCACCCGGAACCGGATGTTCAGCAGATGCTTCATACCGCAACCGGGCTGCGGAAGCAAGGCGTAGAGATCGACGTGCTCCTTCCCCGGCGCTGGTCCCAGTTGTTTTCCGATGGCGCACGCCTGAGAGCGACGATCGCCTCGCACTACGGGATCGCCGCAGAAGCGTTGCCACTCGTCCCGATGCTTCCGACAGCTTACCTGCCCGCAGCCCTCGTCGGTGCCTGTCAACTGGTTTCCAACCGGCTCGCGAGGCCAGGCCGACCTGTGGTCCACGATGCTTGCTGATGCCGGCGCCATGGGCCCCGCGCTCCTCCGCCTCAAACGCGGTGGCTACCAGATGGCTTACAGCAGGCGCTGGCCACTGGCGGCGGCAGCCACCCGGCTTGGGATTCCGACGGTGTACGAAACTTACACCGGCGTCTCTTCAAGCCTGCTGCGGAAGTACTCGGACAGATCTAATCTCGCGGGCGTCGTGGTTCATTCCCAGTGGGCGGCCAATGCACTTGCCACCCAAGGGTTTCGCCGCGCAGCAGATCTTCGTCTGCTACAACGGCTACAGCCCCGCAGACGTCGATCCGCCCCTCGGAGAAGGCCGAGGCGAGATCGGTTCTCGGGCTTCCTCTGGATGCGAAGATCGCCTGCTACGCAGGACGTGCAAAAAGCGGCAAGGCGCCCGGGCTCATCGTCAGTCTCGCAGCCAGGACTCCGGACGTCCTCTACATGGTGGTGGGCGTGAACCGTTTCGAATCGCGGCAACTCGATGCAATGTGCGGCCGCCTGGGGGTCACCAATGTTCGTCTCGTCCCCTGGGTTCAGGCCACTGCCCTGAGCCCGTATCTCTACGCGGCGGATGTCCTCCTGATTCCTCCCGGTTCGCGGCCGCTCAACTCCGGCCACACGGTCCTGCCCATGAAAACCTTCCTCTACCTGGCGGTCGGGCGACCGATCCTCGCTCCCCGTCTGCCTGACATTGAAGAGGTGCTCGAGGACGGGCGGAATGCGATTCTCGTCCCCCCGGACGACCTGGATGCCGCCGCCGAGCGCCTGCTTTCCCTGCTCGCCGATCGCGAGTTGCAGCAGCGCATCGGGGCAAGCGCGAGACAGGATTCGTTGAGCTTCACCTGGGAAGCGCGCGCCTGTCGGCTGGCTGAATTCCTGCGGCGGTTCGAGTTTCAGGGCTCGAACTGCAGTGTTCCGCCCCAGGACCGGTGAATCGGGTAATAGAAGCTCCCAAAAGCGGGTGAATCGACATTGTTCTGAACGTCCCGGGGAGCGAAACTGTTGAACAGATTGTAGACCCGGAAACCGACCCGCGGTTTCCACTTCCTGAACCTGACCTGTCTGGTCACGCTCAGGTCCAATGTCGACAGCCTCGGGAAACGGCCTCCTCGGTTCCGGGATCCCGACGAAACGGAGATTCTCATCGACCCGCGAATACGGAAACCCGTTGCGGACCTCCAGAACCGGGGCAAGAAGCAGGCCGTATGGAGCGAGCATGGCACCGCGCCAAATCAAGCGGTTGGGAACGTCAACCGGTGTCAGGGAAAACTCGTTGTCCCGGATGATCGGGTTTCGGAAATTCCCAAAGAAGAGATCGAAAGCGTTCAGGTCCGCCTCCGACCGGGAGCGGACGTACGACCAGATCAGCTTGTGCTCCTCATCCCTGTAATACCGGAAACTGACCTCTGTCTCACGGTACCGGGACCGGCCTCGACTGCTCAGGATCAGCAACCCGCGCACCGCCGCTCTCGAACGGGTCGACGATCATCTCGTGAAGACCGCTTCGGCGGAAGTGGTTCACCTTGAGAAGCAGGGTCTTCGTCAGCCGGTGGTCGTATTCCAAATTCCAGATCGAGCCGTAGGGCTTCCGCAGGTCTTGGTCGACGACGTGGTCGAACCGAAGAGGGTTCCCGCCTCCCGGCTCCGTTCAAGGCTGTCACGATCTGCCTTTCGTAGGACGGAACAGCCGCAACATTCGAGCGGCGTCCTGCCGAAGAAGAAGCCCGCCCCGCCGCGCAGAATACCCCGGCCCTCGGGCAAAACGCCGAGCTGCGAAGCCGAGACGGGGGGATGTGTTCAATTCAGACAGGACGCCATCCCTGTCGATTCTGAGTCCGAGATCGAGCATCAACCGGTCATTCAGACGCCAGCGATCCTGACCGAAAACAGCGATATCCGTGCTGCGAACCCGTTGCGAGGATGGGCCGGTGAACTCGATTCGGCTGTTCGGGCGACCGTCCGTCCCGAGAACCTCGACCGGATGACTCTCGCTCGTACCGTCAAACTGGGCATGGAGGACGTCAATTCCCGCCTCGCAGCAAGTGAGACCCGCCCGGCCCCTCCCTGACGGTTGTGAAACCTTCAGCCCATTGGAAGGTCGTCGTTCGTCTTGCCTGACGATTGAAGAAGTTCCCTCGATTCTGCTCTGGGATAAAGCACCATCGGCTCGTCTCCCTGGCCGAAAATGTCCACGTCGTAGCTCTTGTAGCCGGCTACGCTGTCAAGCGTGATCGTGGGCGACAAGTACAGACATCAGGGAGATCGTGAAAGCGTAGCCCCGCTGGTGGAAGTTGGGCGAGACAGGCTGCGGATTGAAGGTGTTCAGGTTCACGAAGTCGAGCTTGCGCGGAAATATTGCGACGGTCGTCGTCAGGGAGTAGGTGTCGGAAAGGCTCGCATCAATCCGAGTAAAACTCTCGAAGGCCTCCAGCCGGGTATCGTTTTTGAGATCAGGAAGCGCCCGCACCCTGGTTTTGATGTTCATGTAACGCAGGCTCTGAGCCAGGTACAACCGGTCCTTGAGGAGAGGCCCCCGGAACGTCAGCCTGGGGAGTAATCGAGCCGATCCCCATCAGGTGCCCGTCCCGCCATTTCGGGCGGGCGAACGAAGTTGTTCAGGCCGTATCGCCAGCGGTTATCGCCTCTGTCGTGTTTCGACCCGGGCCACGCCCGATGAGAAACGACCGAACTCCGGCGAGTAGGGATTTGGCAGGACATCCACATACTCGACGGCGTCGACCGGCAGTTCGTAGCCGAAGTTCCCGGTGGCGATATCGGTCGCATCGACAGTTCCCACCAGCAGCGCACTTTGGGTTGGCTGCGCTCCCTTGAAACTGATCCTTCCGTCAATGGCCCGGACCACACCGGGCACGAGCGGGAGAAGAGCCTGGAAGTTGTCCCCTTTCAGCGGAGCCAGATCGACCAGACGCGAATCCACCGCCTCTCCGGCGTCTGTTCTGTCCGGCTCGGCGGTCGACTGACCCACGACTTCCACTTGCTCTGTAGGGGAGGTGAGTTCGAGCGCGATGGCGAGATTCACAGGATCCTCGCCGACGCGCACGGTTGAGGAGCTGGTCCTTGAATCCTGGGGAAGCCACCTGGATTTCGTAGTCCCCGGGCAGCAGCTCGATAAAAGAAAATGACCCGGACTGGTCGGTCTGCGTCTCTTGCATCCGGCACTGCCCCGGCGAGATCCCAGGCGAACCGTGGCGCCCGGGACAGGCAAGGACTTCAAGCGGAGACGACGCTCCCTCGAACAGACGTCCCAGACCAGGCGCGTGTTGGAGACGAGAAAAGAACAAAGGCAAAGAGAAAGTAGGGAGCCAGTCGCATCGCAAGCAACATGATACTACTCGATGGATCGGTCCGAAGGCAGGTCCAACTGCAAATGTGGCTTCGGCCCTCAAGTTTCGTCAGTAATATGTTGTCTGTGGTCAGTCGGTCAGGTCAGTTGTCAGTGGTCAGTGCCTTCTGATGCATCTCGGCCGCGATCGTAAGGAGCCACCTCACATGATCGTGATCCTCGGCCGGGCGTCCTTCATCCACCATTTCGAAGTCGGAAATCTCAGTGTCCCGGAAACAGCAGCGCTCCCCGTCGACTTCGCAGACCCCGCAGTAATATTTGTTTTCGGCAAAGGTTCCGGTGGCAACATGCGTGAAGCGGACGGGGTGCGATTCGTGCCGCGAGTATAAAATATTATGTCGAATTCTCAGGTACATACAGCCTCCCAAAGCCTGCAAGCGCTAAGCCCATCGGCGGTTCCGGGCGTTTGTGTCTTGGCTAATTCCAAGGGAAAGGACGTTGCTTTTCACAATGCAACCCGAGTGCCAGACGCATCCTAAGAAATGGCTCTGACGTAAACGGTGATCCTGATCGCTTCGTGATGAATTTAGGCGAAAAAGCCGGGAAGTCGGCCCGAAGAGGCGGGGAAAACTTCCCGGGGGAGGGGGGATGCCGGGAACTGCCGAGAAAGAGGGCGAGCGCCGACCGGATGGTGGGTCCGACTTCGCGCTAGTCGGACCAGGTCCGCACTGGGAAGTCTCTCACCCGTGCGGTTCTTGGCACTCGACGTCGTGTTTCCTCGCGCTACTCCGACGTCGCCGGCTGGACCTGGCCTCCGCTCTCGGGCGATGCGGGTCGGGTGCTGGCCTGACAATTCGGGCAGAAACGCCACTCGGATTTGGTCGGATACCCGCACTGAGCACAGAACTCATTCTGCACCGGGGCGCCGCAATACGGGCAGAATGTGCCTGCCCCGGCATTACCGCCGCACTTCTCGCACAGAACCGACCCATCTTCGGGGCGGAGGATCAGGTAGACGCAGAAGCCGAATACGAAAGAGACCAGGGTCAGAGCCGCCCAGCGGGCCGGGTTTTGCATCCCCCGGGCGTAGGCGTCCAGGTAGACCCATGTTGGAAGCAGGAACCACAGGAAGAGCAGCGAACCGCCGAGGATGATGGCGGAGACAGCCATTGGACCTTCGTGTCGATTCCAGTCCTGCCCGGTGTCCGTATTCAAGCGGCTGACCTTCAGATAGAGGTTACCGAGCATTTCGCCGCGTTCGTTCTGGAAAGGGGTGGAGAATACCGCTGCACCGTCGTCCCCTTCCCAGGGTCGCCAGGATCCCGCGCTCCGCTGGTCGGCCGCTTCGCGTTCGTACCTCGAAAAGTCGAGATCCCGGTTGTCATTGACCAGCCGGCGGATGAAATCCTGACGGTCCGTGAAACGGCCTTCGTCCTGGATCTGCTTCTTGTACTTGTCATAGGCGGCATTGAGTCGAGCGAAGTCCTCGTTGGGCACGCCAAAGGCGAATTCCCCGCGGCTGTCCATCGCCCAGAGATACAGGTGCGCCTGTTGGTATTCGTCGAAGTACCGGGCCTGCGCCTGCCCTATCAGGTTCTGATCGACGGGCACGCTCTTGATCCTCTTCGCGGTTTCCGTCAGGTAAGCCCGATACTTGCTGATCAACTCCTGTCGCCGGCTCTGCTGTTCCGCTTCCCCGCGATGCATCGCATCCTCACGCAAGCTTTGCGCGATCAGGAAGACAAGGCCGGAGACAAACACCACAGCCAGCCCTATGAGCGCCATTCGTTTCAACATTCTTTTTTTGTTTTGCATACCGCTCTCCTGCGATCGTTTCCTGAATTCCGTATCGATATCATCCCCTACGCGAGCGTTTCGATTCCCACCAGAGAACCGGGGCCAAAGCCAGCGCCAGGAGAGACCCACTGCCGAAAAACACGAGAGCCACCAGACCGCGCGCGCCTACCTGCCTGCAAATCGGCCATGGTGCGATCAGTTTCCATACCGCGGCGGACTCGAGGGCCGACCCGACAATCGCGATGAGCGCCACTGCGAGGAAGATGCCGCCCAGGTTGCCGAAAGCAACACGAAGCCAGGATGGCTCGTCCCTCCCGCCTCTCGAGACTGCCTGCCTTTCGATGCGCGCCTGGAGCCGCGCCCAGCCAAAGGGCGGAGGGGATTCGAGCCGGGATCGCTGGAGAAGCTCGACCGCCCCCCGCAGATCCTCCAGCTTGGTCCTGCACTCCGAGCAGGACGTGAGGTGCGATTTCCAAACCACCGCGTCCTTCGCGGCCGTCCCGGGTGGGAGCTCACCAAACATCAGAGCCACCAGTTCCTGATCAATCAGGTGTCGCATCTCTACCTTTCCTCCGGCGAAAGCCGGCGCCGGAGTTCGGCGACAGCTCGGTGAAACCGAGCCTTCAACGTGCCCTCCGGCGCTCCCGTAACCGATGCAATCTCGCTGAACTTCATCCCTCCCATGCAGCGAAGGACAACGATTTCGCGCAACGTGGGCGACAAACCGCCGAGGGCACGCGAGACGAGATCCGCCTCCTCTTTGCGCTGCAGACTCTCGGCCGGGTTGTCGGCACTGATCGGGACAGGAATTGTCCGCTCGCCGGCCGCCTGGTCGGAAACTTCGAGCAGATGGCGTTTGCGAACCAGTTCGGTTCGGGCCACGTTGAGCGCCACCCGGTAGACCCAGGTGCGAAACCCACCTTTTCCGGATTGAAAGGTTCCGGCCGCCTGCCACACCCGCCAGAAGGTCTCCTGCAGAAGATCTTCAGCCAGTGGGGGAAATCCGACACAGCGCAGGACGAAGTTGTAGATTCGGACCTCGTAGCGGCAGTAAAGAACCTGAAACGCCTGCCTGTCCCGGTCACAAACCCGTTTCATCAATGCTTCGTCCGACAGCAGCTCATTGTCCATTCGCGCTCACTGAATGATACCGGGTGGGGGAGAAAAAGGTTGCGTCAGCAAAAGACGCAAATGTATTCACGCAAGAGACGCTGAAGGCGCTAGAGAAACGCAACGAAGGTTAGGATCGCGTTTCTGTTGCGTCTCTAGCGTCTCTTGCGTGAATGCATTTGCGTCTTTTGCTTCCCCTGCGCCCCATGTTCCTCAAAACCCCGGCGCGCCTCGCGGACGAAATTCTCCACCAACGTCCGGTTTTTCCGCCCGTCGGGTCCCTCCACCCCTGTGTGGGAGTCGACCCCCGCGGGCCGGACTTGCAGAATGGCCCGGCGGACATTTTCGGGGTGGAGCCCTCCGGCCAGGATCAGCGGTCGGCCGGCCTGGCGGACCAGGAGCTCACTCACCGCCCAGTCATGGGTTCTTCCCGTGGCCCCTGACGCACCCGTTTCCGGATCGAAGCTGTCGGTCAGAAAGAAATCTACCCGGTCGGCAACGGACCGCGCGGCCTCGAGCACCGGCGCCGGGTCAGAACCGGCGACGATGAGACTTCGAATGACCGTGAGATCGGGGGCAAGCAGGCGCAGCTGCGACAACTGTTCCGGAGTAACTTTGCCGTGAAGTTGAACTGTCCGGGTCCCAATGAAGCGGGCGAGCTCGAAGACCTCCCGGGGATCGGCCAGATAAGTGATGAGAACCGTCCCGACATCGGGTGGGAGCGAGGCGATCAGTTCTCGGACCTGCCGCTCGGGCAGGTCTTCCCGATGATAATCAAGGCGCAGCGGGAATCCGAGATGGGTGACCCCGGCTTCGCACAGCATAAGTGCCTCGTCGAGATCCCGGATCCCCGCAATTTGAATGATGGGCGGCACTATTTCACTGCTGCCTTTGTCGAAAACGGCTGCACCTCCCCCTGGTGCACTTTCAGCAGCCGTGCGTGGGTCGCCTTGAGCGCTTCGATCATTTCCGCGTACGGACGATCGGTGACATCCACCAGCCCGATGTTGTAGTTTTCGCCGTCGAAACGTCCGGTGGCCGGTTGGTCGGCCCACTGAAACCAATGCGTGCCGATCATCTCGGGCATGGCGAACGCCTGCTCCACATAGTAGCGGTAGGCGACGCCCCGCTCTTTCTGGTCTCGAACCTGGACGAGGCTTGCCGCCAGGCCCCTCCCCGGAGTCCCGAAGTGGAATTCGCCGATCACCACGGGCTTGCCAGTCAGGTCGGAAATCCTCTTCACACGCTCCGGCGAGACCTGGTAGTCGTAGATGTTCACGCTATAGACATCAAACGGTTTGGAGACCCTTATCTCTGCCTCGGTCGGCGAACCGCCGCTGCGCATGCCCAGGTTGAGGTGATTCGGGTCGTACTTCCGGACGGCGGCGCTTGTCACTTGGATGTAGCGGTCGAATGCTCGGTTTATAAACTCTTTTCGCCGTTCGGGCGTGTCCCCGGCCGCCAGCCATTTCTTGAGCTCCATTTGAGTCGCCGTTTCGGCGCCGGCCAGGATCAGCTCAACGGTCAGAAGCTCTTTCTGCGGGAACGGCGGTTCGTTGGCCAGGAAGTAACCGAGCAGCCATGGATCATCTTTACGCTGGGCGCACTGCTGACGCGCCCTTTCGTCAGCCACGCGGGCAAACTCCTCCGAATAGACGTCGGGGAGGCCCAGGTAGCTCGTTTCAGTCAGCCAACTGCTCAAGGGGATCGCGTACGGTTTCCGGCGGGAATCCCACAACCGCTCGTCACTCCAATTCGCCACCGTGTTGAGGCCCCACGAATCCATTCGCCGGATCGTCCAATCGACCCACCGACTCGCCCAGCTTTCCCCGAAGCGACGCAGCAGGTTCCAGGTGAAGAACGACGCGCCCCGGTCCCCTTCGCGACCACGGGAGCGGCCCAGTCCAGCCGGCGGCAGCTCCGCAAAGAACTGCTCCCGCCCGGCGGTCCTCGTGACATTGAACAGTTGCATGACGTCGCTTCCGACCGAGAGGAAGAGGTGACCGTCCGGATCCACGAACCACCATTTCCCGTCGATCTTCTGCACACGAAAGAAACCGGTTGCCTCGGCCTTCGTGTCTTTGAATCCCCCGTAGCTGCAGTAACCGAAATCGCCGGGGGACAGGCCCTTTTCCTCTTCGCGCCACGATTCCCGCAACTGCTCCAGGGAAGTCGCCTTGCCGGGCCAGGTCCCGTGCACGGACTGTCCGAACTGATCGAGTACGGGTGCTCCCTCCAGAATCGCGTCGCCGGGAGAAGTCTTGGCCAGGGCAATCGAGCGGATCTCTAGCTTCGGTGAACCGATCGGCTGCTCCATGATGAATGCGATCGATTCGACCGCGTGGAGCGGGACGAACGGGCCCCAGAGACCCAGGAAGTAGCCTGCCCTTGACCGATTACCCACCGCGGCCATGTCATTGCCGGTCTTCGGAGGCTCGGCCAGCAGAGCGATCGGTACCGCCGCTCGGAGCCACACGTCCGGGTAGGGGTGAACACGCACCCGGCTGTAGAGGGCCTTCCCGGTTGCATCCTGGCCGGAGTAGATCCTCAGGTCGAACCGCTGAGGGGAAGAGGCTCGCATTTCGAGGACCAACGCTTCGTAGCCGGACCAGTCGCGCGGAAGATCGGGGATCTCCGTCAAAGCGATTTTTGCCTCAACGAGGGCCTGTGAGGAATCGAAGACGATCGTCTTCGGAAACGTCTGGCCTTCTAGAAATCCGGTCAGAAAGGGCAGCAGAGGGATCGTCATCAGAAGTTTTCGGAACATGGTTGACACCTCATTGAACTGAGCGGTGATCTCTGAGAGTCGCGGCATCTTCCCCTCACCGTCGAATCAACAGCGAAATAGCCATTGCCAAGCCAACAGCCACGGCAATTCCCCGCACTGCCTTTCGACCCATTCTCTGGGCCAGGGTGGCGCCCCCATAGCCGCCGGCGATTGCTCCTGCCGCCATGACAGCGGCGTCCAGCCAGTGAACGGAACCTGACCAGGCGAAGTAGATAGCCGCAACCCCATTGATACAAAGCGCGAAGAAATTCTTCAACCCATTCATCTGGTAGATGTCGGTCAGGCGCAGAAGCCCGAGAGCCGCAAGCATCAGGATGCCGATTCCGGCGCCGAAATATCCTCCGTAGACCGCGACCAGGAACTGGAAGCAGATCGCGCCAGCCCACCAGAGCTTCGAGTCGTGCGGCGTACTCCCGGACAAGAGCGTCCGCTGAAGTGGCTCCTGAGCCGCCAACAGAACTGTTGCGCCGAGGATGAGGTACGGGACGAGAAAAGCGAAAGTCTCCGTCGGAGTTCTGAGCAACAGCACTGCGCCGACAATACCCCCGAGGATCGAAGGCCCGGTCAGCAGCGCAAGCCACTTCCCGCCCCCTTTGAGGTGCGGCAGGAAGCCCACCATTCCAGCGAGGGACCCAGGCCACAAAGCAACCGTATTGGTCGCGTTTGCCAGGATGGGGTCACGGCCAAGCCAAACCAGGGTGGGAAAGGTGATCAGAGTGCCTCCACCGGCGACCGAGTTGATCATCCCGGCGGCAACGGCAGCCACGAACACGATCGGGAGATGCCACGCTGACACCGCACGAGATTACTACGAAAAGGGGCACTCCGTCTCGCATCCATTGCTGACTCGTCAGAACTCGTGTTAGGTTTCTCGAAGATGACGCGGCCCGTGTTCCTGCATGATGTCGATACCCGGTTCCCGGATTACCTGGCCGACGAGAGCCGGCGCTCTGGTCACGCCGACTCCATCTCGTTTCCCGAGTCGGAGGACGAGATCAGGGATCATCTGGCGGACTGTGCCCGTCAACGGCTCCCCGTCACGGTTCAGGGGGCGCGAACCGGGATCACCGCAGGCGCGGTCCCCGAGGGTGGCCACATCCTGAATCTTTCCCGACTCAACAAGGTCATCGAACTGAGACGCGGGACTTCACCTTCCGTGACCGTCGAGCCAGGTCTCTCCCTGGCCGAGCTCCGGGAGGTGATTCGAGAGGAAACCGCAGGCGCCTTCTTCCTGCCTCCCGATCCCACAGAGACCTCGGCCTCGGCGGGCGGTATTGTCGCCTGCAACGCCTCGGGGGCCCGCAGCTTCAGGTACGGTTCCGCCCGCCGGTACGTCACCGCTCTTCGCATCATTCTGCCGGACGGATCGCTGCTCGATCTCCGGCGGGGTGACCAGATAGCGCACGGCAGACGCTTCAGCCTGGCGACCGCGACCGAAAAGATCATAGCGGCGGAGCTCCCCGGCTATTCGAATCCTCCGGTCAAGAACGCGGCCGGCTACTACGCCCGGGATGACATGGACTTGATCGATCTTTTCGTGGGCGCAGAGGGAACGCTCGGCGTGGTTTCCCGAATCGAGTTTCGCCTGCTTCCCGCTCCGCCCGTCCAACGCGCCCTGCTTGTCTTTCTGCCGGATGAGCAGGCGGCGATCGATTTGGTCATTCGGTCGCGCGAAGGCGGGGCAGCTGCCATTGAGTTCTTCGGAGGCGGCTGCCTGAAGCTGGTCCGCCAACGGCAGAACTATGGCGTTCTACTCTCGGCCGAGCTGGCCGAACTGGGCAAGATCCCTGAGGAAGCCGGCGCGGCGATCTACCTGGAATTCCACGCCGGAGCAAGCGACGAACTGGACCGGCTGCTCGAAAAGACGGCCGGCGATATCGAGGCGTGCGGAGCTTCCGCTGATCTGGCCTGGCTCGCGGGGGACGAGAAGCAGATGGAGCGGCTGAAGCGGTTCCGGCACGCCGTCCCGGAATCCGTCAACCTGCTGATAGGAGAACGAAAGAAGCGAACACCGGGCTTGACGAAACTCGGGACTGACCTGGCAGTTCCGAACAGCGCTCTCGAAGAAATGATGACTCTGTACCGGACGGGACTGGAAGAGTCCGGGCTGGAAAGCGTGGTGTTCGGCCACATCGGCGACAACCACCTGCACGTCAATATCCTGCCGAACAGCCTCGAAGAGTACCAGCGGGGGCGTCTGCTCTACCGCGACTGGGCGAGGGCCGCGGTCCGATTGGGCGGAACGGTCTCCGCGGAACACGGGATAGGAAAACTCAAGCGGGACTTTTTGATGATCATGTACGGCGCGCAAGGAATCGAGGAAATGAAGCGGGTCAAACGCGCGTTCGATCCCGAAGGGTTGCTGAATCGCGGCAACCTGTTTGAATGGGAGTAAGGAGAGGAGAACAATTATGAAACGTCGAGCATTTCTGGCAGTCGCAGCCGCAGTTCCTTTTACACGGTCCCTTGGCGCAGCCGCCCCTGACGAGCAGACTATCACTGACGCGGAGAAGGCGTGGGCCAAGACCGTCCTGGCCTCCGATATCGCCGCACTCGGGAAGATGGTGGCGGACGACTTGATCTACGGGCATTCGAACGGCGCCGTAGACAACAAGACCTCTTATCTGACCAAGTTCAAAGAGGGAACCCGGTATGAGACGCTCGACCACAAATCGATCACGGTGCGCGTCTACGGGGAGACAGCAGCGGCAGCCCACTGCAAGGTGCACATGAAAGTCGTTTCTCAAGCCGGGACAATCGAGTCGGACATGATGATGCTGCACGTGTGGGTCAAGCGTGGAGAGAATTGGCAACTGGCTGCTCATCAGACCTGCCGGTTGGCGTAAAGGGCGCGAAAGTGGAAAGAAAGACGCCAATGTTTCACGCAAGAGACGCAAGAGGCGCAAAAGAAACGCAAGGGGATCGTTTTGAATTGCCTTCCCCTTGCGTTTCTCTTTGCGCCTCTTGCGTCTCTTGCGTGAAACATTGGCGTCTTTCGTTCTCTTTTGCGTCAGGAGGCTTGTAATGTCCCGCAATCTTGTTGCGCTTCTCTGCTTTCTGCTCCTTACCTCGTTCGCCCCTCAGGACACCCGGATCCTCTTCGAGGACGACTTTTCCGGGCTGAGGCACGGGTCTCTATCGTCGGTGGTCGGCGCTCACACCGAGTACCACTACCTGCCGGAGGCGGCACCGCGCGGCGCCTGGGCGGTTTCGACGTTTGGCTCCGACGCCGCCTCCCAGAGGGCCTGGGCGGTTCGCGGGGAGAATGGAACAAACGTCCTGGTGCAGAGCTACAGGAACAGGCGGGTGTACACCCATCCGATCGTGGTGGCCGGAGACGGGCTGTGGGCCGACTATTCGGTCTCGCTGCGCTTCGCTCCCGATGACCCGACCGCCCGAACCGGGCTCCTGTTTCGGTACCAGAATGACCGCTGCTACTACTTCTTCGGGATTCAGGGACAACAAGCGATCCTGATCCGGGTGCAGCACGAGACGGGCTTTCACCAGCCGGATGAGAAGATCCTCGCTCAAACCCCGTTCTCCTGGACTCCCAACACCTACCTGACCGCCACTGTGCGCATAGGCGGAAGTCAAATACATGCGGACCTGGACAACCGCATCTCGCTCACCGCCGACGATACCACTTACGGTGCCGGAAGGGTCGCGCTCCTGGCCGACGGTCCGGCCCGATTCGCGGGCATCAAAGTCACCGGCTCACGTCAGGAAGCCGAGCGCTGTCGCAAGGCCCGTGCCGCCCTCCTTGCCGAGGAGAAAGCACTTCAGAACGGAAATCCAAAACCGATAGTCTGGAAGAAGATCGAAACCGAGGGATTCGGCGTCGGCCGCAACGTCCGGTTCGGAGATCTGAACGGGGACGGCGTCATTGACGTGCTGATCGGCCAGGTCGTCCATCACGGCCCGAAGGACGCCAACAGCGAGCTGAGTTGCCTGACAGCGATGACTTTCGAGGGCAAAATGCTCTGGCAGATCGGGACGCCCGATGGCTGGAAGGATCACCTGACCAACGACGTCGGGTTCCAGATCCACGATTTGAACGGGGACGGGGCAAGCGAAGTGATCTACTGCATGGGCTCGGAGATCATCGTCGCGGCCGGGTCGACGGGCAAGGCGCTGTACAGGGCCCCGACACCGGGGATCACCTCGAATCAGGGTCTCACTTCCCGAATCCTCGGCGATTCTTTGTTCTTCTGCGATCTTCGCGGCAAGGGACATCCGGGAAACATCATCATCAAGACGCGATACGACCAGTTATGGGCACTCAATGACCGGCTCGAGGTGCAGTGGACGGCGAAGTGCAAAACGGGCCATTACCCCTATGCCTACGATATCGACGGCGACGGCAAGGATGAATTGGCGGTTGGATACTCGATGTTCGACCATGATGGCCGGCTCTTGTGGAGCAAGGACGAGCAGATTCAAGACCATGCGGACGGGGTTGCCATTGCCAACTTCGGTGAACAGGAAGGATCCGTGCCGAAGATTCTGTTGTCAGCCAGTGATTCCGGAATGTGGTTCCTGGACCTCAAGGGCCAGAGCCTAAAGAACCACTGGATCGGCCACGTGCAAAATCCGGCGATTGCCGACTTCCGACCGGACAAACCCGGGCTCGAAGCGGTCTCGATCAACTTCTGGGGAAATCAGGGCATTGTCCACTTCTTCGACGCTTCCGGATCCATCTATCACCACTTCGAACCCAACCAATACGGGAGCATGTGCCTGCCGGTGAACTGGACCGGGAAGCCGGGCGAGCTTTTCGTGCACAACGCCAACGTCGATGAGGGCGGAATGTACGATGGCTGGGGGCGGAAGGCGGTCTCATTTCCCGATGACGGGCACCCGGAGATGTGCAATGCAGTTCTCGATATCACGGGCGATTGCCGGGATGAGGTCGTCGTCTGGAATCCCTATGAGATGTGGGTATTCACGCAAAGCGACAACCCGAAGACCGGCCGGCTCTACAAACCGAAAAGGAATCCGCTCTACAACTACTCAAACTACCAGGCCACGGTTTCCCTGCCCGGTTGGTCGCAGTGAGGCAGTTGCCGCTTAGGTAAAACAGGCAGGCCGGCTTCGAAAGCACGCCAACCGGGCCGAAAGACGGCGGATTCTGAACAGCGAATCCGCCCTACGACTGACCGCTTCCGCATACCGAGCGGCCGTAGGGCGGATTCGCTGTTCAGAACCCGCCCCGTTTTCGGCCCGGTTGGCGAAGGGCCGGTTTCGACGACGGCCCTCCTAGTCCTTTTTCTCCTCGAAGCATCCTTCCTTGAACGTCCTCCCGATCAGGTATTCGATCTTGATCAGCAAGAGGCAGAGCAACATGATGATGCTGGCGAAAAACACATTCGCGCTTTGAAAAACCTGCGACAGAACGGACATGAGGACGACGACGATCACGCCCAACACAATTCCCGATAGCTGCACTTTGAAGTTGGCCTGCTTCGGAGTGTCAGACGCTTGCGGTTGCATCCATTTGCTGAGCATTGAAACGTTCCTTTCTATTTAATGGCCAGACGGAAAACTGTACGGCTGATCAGCCAGGAAAAAATCGCGCAGACAACAACGCCGGACATCAACGAGGCGAGAAGCACCGGGAAGCCGATGAGGCGAACAGAGGTCCCTGGCCACCTGCTCGACCACTCCGCCCCCTTCGAAACCCGCGAGATTCATGGCCAGAAACAGAATCGAGAACCCCAGGACCCAGGTGCCCCACGGCAAAAGGCGGCCACGAGGCCGTGATCCGCTTTCCCTCTTCCAGGGCATCAAGCTTCGCGTTGAGTCTATCGGGCGAGCCTCTCGAAGTCCACCTTCTCCTCGCTTGCCCGGTGCGCCTCCGGAAGCAGTCGGTTTTCGCTCGCAAGACGCTGCCTGTACTCGGCACACGCCGGACAGCCGGCTATGTGGCGGCGCACCTCGTTCTGCTCGCGATCCGGCAACTCGCCGTCGGACTGCTGCTCGAGTTTTTCCTGAATCCACTTGCAGTCTTTCATGACAAAATCCCCTGCTGCCTGCCCGGCTGCAAAGAACCACGCAGCAGCTGCTTTCCGCGATGGATTCGAAGTGCAACGGCAGAGACGCTGATTCTGAGCGCCTCCGCAATCTCCTGGTACGAGAGGTCTTCGCCGTAACGAAGAGCCAAAACCGCTCGATAGATCGACGGCAGCCGCTCCAACGCCTGGTCGACGGCCAGTCGATTCACCGGGTTACCCGGCCCGGAACCAATTGGCGCCTGGTCAACCCGCCGGTCCAGTTCGGACTCGTTGGCCACCCCGGAGGTATTCTCCCTGCGGCCGCGGCGAAGCCGGTCAAGGCAAAGGTTGGCTGTGATCTTGGCCAGCAGCCCTTTGACCGATCGCCCCGCGTCGAGGCGACTTCGGACTTCCCAAAGCCGAATGAAGGCATCCTGGGTCACGTCCTCGGCCAGCTCCCGGTTGCGACTGATTTTGAGGGCCAGTCGATAAACGTCCCGAGCGGATTCGCGAAAGAGCTGATCGAGGGCCTGGCGGTCTCCGGCCGCCAGTCGATTCACCAGTTCTTCGTCCATATCCGCTCGGTCCCTCCCCCTCAGTCTTTTCCTTATCGCACCCATACTACGATCCGCGAGGCAAGGAAATTACCGGCATGCTGAAAAATCTTGGCGGAATTGGGGCAGGACGCGCCAGGGCAAGGCCTCGTTCCTTTACGCTCGCACGTTGTCTTGCGCGAGAGATTTCGGGATCTTTTTGATGCTTTGGCCTTTTTTGGCGTCGCGCAGAGGCTTTTTCCATATCGCCTGCGTAGATCAGCCTATGCAATTTGCATAGATTTTTCTAAACGTTTCGCAGATACCCCTCTACTACATCTATCCAATAGACAGCGCCGGACGCCGGCCCTAGTATTCACGTGGCATCCCTATAGGCTCACCCGGCTTTCGCCGCTCGGCAGTGGTCTGTTTGCGGCGCAGCTTTAGCGTTGACGGTTTAGGCACCTTCCAAGAAAGGCGCGCTGTTGCTAGCCGCGAAAGCTGTCCGGGCGGTCGAAAGAAAGGAGGTGGCGTTATTCACGCTCGGAATTCTCCGAGCGGTTCAGGTCCCACAGTCTTAATCACGTATCTCACAGGAGGGGATGAGTGAAAACTAAATTGTTCTTGATTGCAGTCGCCCTGGTCCTGCTGTTCGTCCCAACAGCGGTCCTCGGGCAGGCGTCAAGCGGCTCTTTGAGCGGCATCGTCCATGACGAGAGTAAAGCCGTTATCCCGGGAGCCGATGTGACGTTGAAAAACGAGGCGACCAACGACCTGCGTCGTACGGTCACCAATGACGAAGGCTACTTCAGCCTTCAGGCAATTCCTGCCGGTACCTATTCCCTGAAAATCGAAATGTCAGGGTTTGCCGGCTGGGAGCGCACGGGAATCGTATTCAACTCCGGAAGCCGGCCGATGATTAACGACATCGTGTTGAAGGTTGCCGGGACGGCCGAACAGGTCGTTGTTTCCGCGACTCCCGAGATGGCGATTCCGATGGACACCGGTGAAAAATCGGCGGTCATCAGCCAGAAGCAGTTGCAGAACCTCTCGGTCGTCGGCCGCAGCGCCATGGAACTGCTGCGGATACTCCCGGGCATGGTCAGCGACACGCCCGTGGCGAAACAGCGAAGTCTCGTTCGGGTCTTCCGGCCGGTACAATGCGGCGGGCACCCGGGACGACGCGCTGGATATCGTCAGCGACGGTGCCAGCACGACTGACCCCGGATGCAACTGCAACAGCGCGGTCATGCCCAACCCGGACATGATCCAGGAAGTGAAGGTCACTACTTCCAACTTCAGCGCCGAGCAGAGCAAGGGACCGATCGTGGTCCAGACCGTTGCCAAGGCGGGAACCTCCGCGTGGCACGGCGAAGCGTACACCTATTTGCGCCACAGCAAGCTGAACTCGACCGATTGGCGGCGCAATTACGCCGGGTTGGAGAAGGCCAAGGAAAAGTACATGTTCCCCGGCTTCAACATCGGCGGCCCGATTGTGAAAGACAAGCTGTTCTTCTTTGCCGGGCTGGAATGGAACAGGCAGACCGTCGGCCGCGACCCCCACTTCTCCACAGTTCCCACCGCAGAGATGAGAGCCGGCGACTTCAGCGCGATTCCGACTTACGGTTTCCAGAAGTATGACATCACCGCGCTGCCCAGGCGGCGACGGGATCACCAACGGGAAAATCCCGTCGAGCATGTTCGATCCCGGCGGGAAAGTCCTCATCAACAGCTATCCGCTGCCCGAACCTCGATCCCAAGACACACAACGGCGACAACTATGTCTCCGCGTTCACCGACGAGATGCCCCGCGCGCAGCAGATGTTCCGCGTGGACTACAACCTGTCGGAAAACACCAAGCTCTACAGCCGCTTCAATCACGAAGCCCAGACCGGAACCACGCACTACTCCTATTGGTGGAGTGACCGAACCTACATGGTTCCCTACCCGAGCGATATCATCGAGAACAGCCAGTCCTACTCGCTCTCGAACAGCCTGGTCAACGTGCTCAGCCCGACGACGACCAACGAGGTGGTGTTTGCCGCCACGTACTGGGATTTGCCGGCCGAGCTGAAGAACCCTGAGAAGGTCGACGCGTACAGCTCTCGGCTATCCCTACAAGGGGATCTTCAAGACGGGCGCCCCTTCGATTCCGAACGTGACGGACTGGGGCGGGGGCATCGGCCACTTCTCCCAGCCATTTGACTTCTCCGGTTTCCCGCCTGCGACCAAATGGCTCGTCACGGCAGACGAGAAGTTCAGCAAGGTACTGAGCACCCATACAATCAAGTTCGGCGCGACTTATCAGTACACGACGAACAACCAGTTGAGCGATGGCCCCGAACAGGGTTCGGCGATCTTCACGAACTGGGGCGGCAATACCACCCAGAATGCCTACGCTGACATGCTCCTGGGCAAGCTGGGCTCCTATTCGGAATCAACTGCCAATTTCATGGGCGAGATGGCGTGGAAGGAGTTCGACGTCTGGGCGCAGGACAGCTGGAAGGTGAGTCCCCGCCTGACGTTGGACCTCGGCATCCGATTCCAGCACTTGGGCTTTCCGTACGAAAAGAACGGGAACCTGTTCGGCTTTGACGTGAGCAAGTACAACGCGAGCACGCCGGCGAACGAGTTCCCGGAGCTCATGGCCGCCTACAAGGGCGACGACGTTCCGATGTCGATCTACAAGACCCCGTTCGTCAAGCCCGCACCCCGCCTCGGCTGGGCGTATGACCTGACGGGCAAGGGGAACACCGTGGTCCGCGGCGGCGTCGGTGTTTACTACTACCGCGAGGAAGGCAACGTTCAGTTCGGTGCGATCAAGAATCCTCCGCTATTGAGGAATGTCAATTTCGGCTGGAATCCGGGCAGCTTGAGGGACATGGACAGTATCAACCCGGAGACAAAACGTTCCGAAGTACTCGCTGACCGTCCTCGATCTGAACAGCGACCTCATGCCGGTCACCTACAACTGGAGCTTCACGATTTCCCAGAAGCTGCCGGCCAAGACGGTATTCGAGGTGTCCTATGTCGGCAACACCAGCCGGCACCTGGGCGCCGCCTCCAACGACGGCAACTCGTCGAACCTGAACGTCGTTCCGATGGGAGCGCTGTTTATCCCCGGCACGACTACCCTGCGCCCGAACGTGGTCCAGGATGACTACCGGCCGTACAAGCGGTTCGGGGACATCAAGGTGATGGCGCATTCGAACAGTCAGAACTACCATTCTCTGCAGGCGACCGCCAACCGGCAGACTGGTCGACTGAACTACTCGTTTGCGTACACGTTCTCGAAGGCGTTGGGTATCGGTGGCGACATCTACTCAACGACGTTCGACGGTTTTGACCTGAGAGGCCGCTCCTACGGGCCGCTCGGTTACGACCGAACTCACATCTTCAGCACTGCTTACAGCATCGAGCTCCCGAGCCCCGTCCATTCTCCGGTTCTCCGGGAAGTGATCAACGGATGGCAGATTACGGGAATCAGCCAGATGCAGAGCGGAGCGCCGTTGACGGTGAGTCCGAGCGGGTCAACCGAGCGTCATCGATCCCAATGGCGATGGCACAACTATCTGCGGTATCGGATCCAACCAGATCAACGGAACTCCGCATAGCTCGGCCAGGGCGGTCGTGATCTGCGATCCTCGCGAGGGTCGTCAAGAGGGTCAGTTCGCCAATCCGAGTTGCTTTGCGGCGCCGACCCCCGGGAACAACGGGATGTACCAGATTCCTTACATGAAGCGTCCCGCGTTCATGACGCACGACTTGTCGGTCTTCAAGAACTTCGCAATAAGTTCGACCAACGAAGATCGAAAGCTGCAGTTCCGGTTCTCGATGTACAACTTCCCCAACCATCCGATCGGTTCTATGGAAAGCACCGACCTTCAGCTGAACTTCAACCAGGGAAAACTGACTGACGACACGCTGAAGAACTTTGGCCGCGCTTCCCGTAAGGACGGAAAACGGATCATGCAGTTCGCGCTCAAATTCATGTTCTAAGCGAGCTGTGACCAGACGGGTCGCCACGGTTTCACACCCGGCGACCCGTCCGGTGTTTTACAATGTCCCCCATGCGGTGCGGTTGGTCTCCTCTTTTAGTTCTCGCCTCGATTCTCCTCGGCTCCCCGGCCAGTGCTCAGAGCTCGGATCCTGCCCGCCTGCTCAATAAAGCCGTAGAGCTGCACAACTCCGGGAAGATGGAGGAGGCCGCAAAGGCCTACGAGGAATTCCTGCGACAGGTGCCCAAGCATCCAGGCGCTCTCTCGAACCTCGGCGCCGTCTATGTCAGGCTGGGTCGGCTCAGCGACGCCATCCGCAAGTACCAGGCAGCGCTCGAGCTTGATCCCCGGAACGCCGGTATCCGCTTCAACCTTTCTCTCGCTTATTACAAGATGGGACGGCTCAATGAAGCCATCTCCGGCCTCAAAACTCTCCTCAAGGATCAGCCCGGCAATCAAAATGCGGTTATCATTCTTGCCGACTGCTACCTGCAGTCGGGACAGAACCGGCAGGTCATTGACCTGCTCTCACCACTTGAATCATCCTCTCCCACCACCTTTGATTTGCCTCTTGCCTACCTTCTCGGCACCGCTTTGATCCGAGACGGCGAGGCCGAGAAGGGGCAACTGCTGGTGGAGCGGATTCTGAAGAACGGAGATTCGGCCGAGGCCCGATTGATGCTCGGAACCGCATGCCTGATCGGAAAGGACTATCCCGGCGCGCTCGTGGAGTTTGAACGGGCAGTCGAACTGAATCCCCGGTTACCTTCCGCGCACGCCTACTACGGCCAGGTTTTGAACCAGGTGGGGCGGGCGGCCGATGCCGTGGCGGCTTTCAAGCGGGAACTCGAGATCAATCCGTACGACTTTGACGCGAACCTGTACCTGGGAGTCCACTATTACCAGGAAAAACAGGACTACCAGGCGGCCCTGGCGTCGTTCCAGCGCGCCCTCGGCGTGCGGCCGGGCACAGATGCGGTTCGTTTCCAGATCGCGATGGTCTACCTGAACCAGGGACAGGTGGAGAAGGCCAAGACTCTGCTTGAAGATATCGTCCGCACTTCCCCATCTTTCCAGGAAGCGCACGCGTCGCTGGCGACTGTCTACTACCGGCTGCGGCGCAAGGAGGACGGAGACCGCCACCGCGCCATCGTCGAGCGGCTGAAAGCGGAACGGCAAAGCAAGATCGAGGTACCCGGGGAGCCGAAGTGAGTTTCACCCTGAGGCGGGTGGAACTGGGCCCCGGGGAAGTTTGTAGTGCCGCCTTTAGGCGGCGTAACCGAAAGCGAGATCATGGCCCGGAAAGGGCGCTCGCGCCGATCGAGCCTGCCAACGGTTCGACCGGCTGAAGCCGGGGCTACAAACCTCCTCTTTCCCTCGACCTCGCTCAGGCCGTGGCTAAGGAGCAAACGCCCGTGTTCCTCACTCCTTCGCACTGATCGTCACAAACGTCCGCTCCTGGACCGCCTCGCTTCCCTGGGTCGCGATCGCCCGGATCTCATAGTCACCGGGTTGCAGGCTCCCGACCGGCAGAGTCGCGATATAGGGGATGCGACCGTCCGCGTCGGGCTTTGGAAGCTCCAACTCGCCCCTTCCGAGAGCCGTGCCGCCCCGCGCCAATTCAAGCACGAGCTTGGGCTGCTCGGAGATGCCCGGGGTGGGATAAATAACCACGTAGAGTTCGACTCGCGCGTCCGGAGCCGCCGTTACCGCCTCCCCCACGCTTGGCACAATCTTCATCTCACCAAATGCCAGCGGGTTTCGCTTCTCGATATCCTCCGGGTTGGCCTTATCGGTCCGGCGGATGGCGGTCATTGAACTGATGCTGAGACCCGGCTTAGCCTGGGGCACGACCAGTACCGTCTTCTTCGCGCCCGCCTTCTGGGTTTCCTCCTCCCTGACAACCGACTCGATCGTGTGACGGCCGGGGCCAAAGAGAGTTGCCGGATGAACAGCAGATGCCCGCGTTTCATCGCCGCCAGCTGTTCGGCAGGAATCTCTCTGACCGGGTAATCCTGGCTGAATTTCTCCAGAACCTGGCCGCTACTATCCTTGACAAGGGCCAGAACCGCGAAACGCATCCGGTAGGTGATCTTTCCTTCCGGGTCTTTCACTTCCTGAAAGCTGACTTCGCTGAGCGGGACTTCCAGTACGAGAACATATTGCGTCGCGGTCGCATCGCCTGCAAAACGCAGGAACTGGGCCCGGTAGTCCACATCCTTCGGCAATGTAGGAGCGGCCAGCAAGCCGAGCAAAGGCAGTTCGAAGTTGGAGACATTGGGAATGCCGGCTTCGCCCGATGCAGGGATCGCAAAGTAACCGCTGCGAGACTGGACCGTCACGTCTGGCCTGGCAACCTTCACGGTAATCGACCGGAACTTCCCGTCATAGACCAGCTGATTCGGGTTGTAGGTCAATTCGTAGTAACCCCGGATGTCCTCTCCGATTCTCTTCACTCCCAATCGCAGGTCGTTGGATTCGGAAATCAGGAAGCCTCCAGTGCTTAATGCGAGATCGTCGAGTGTTCCCTGTGAATTCATCCGGAGACTCGCCTCCCCCTGTTCCGCAGCCATCACCTGGCTGCGGGTCACCGGCTGACCGCCGCGGCCGAAGGTCTGCGACCGGCTGACCGCTGCCGCGTTACTCAGAGTGCTGCGCGAGCTGTCGAGAAGAGTCGTTGAGGTCAGACCCCGCGCGTCTACCCCGTAAAAGCTGAGGTTGGACTTATTGGCCTCGCCGATCACCGCTCTCAATAGGGTGACCCAGGCGGGAGGGACAACCAAGCCCTCAGAGTAGTAAATGACCGTCTTTCGTCCCGCAAGGCGCTTCTGCCCCTGGATGAGCGCCAGCAGAGCGTGAAGGGAAGATTGCCCCTGCTGCTCTCTCTCCATTTCCTCCGAGCGCATCAGGCTCTCGAGGGTCATCGAAGCGAGCTGCGCCTGAACGGCTGCCTGGCCAATTGCGCCTCCACCCCCGGGATTGTCGCGACCGATTGCCCCGGCGGCCGCCTCGACTCCCGCCGACGCCGCGGTCAGCTTCTGCAACTCGCTACGGATACCCTCAGACTGCTGAAGGTACTGTGTGTACGTTCTGCCGGCGGCCCGCTTAGCGGCCTCGCGAACCAGGGTGGCGTCATTCGTGAACTGCTGCATGACATGAAGGCGGCGGTCGATCACAAAGACGGACACAAGCACGTTTTCGTGCAACTCATTCTTGACGAAATCTTCGCAGGCCTGGAGAGCGAGACGGCGGCCCTCGAGGCTCAGATTATCAAAAACGAAAGTGACCAGGTTGATGTGCGCGAGACTGGAAATCGGGGGAGCGGCGGCGGGTGCGCCGGGCTGCCCGGCACTGGGTTTCGCTTCCGTCTTCCGGGATTCCTCGAAGGCCATTTCCTGCTGCACAAACTCAACACTCTTGACCGTCTGCTTGACGTTGTCCTCGTAAATCTCAATCTCCCCCGGTTTCAAATCTGTAACCGGGCGGCCGTTTTTATCACGTACGACAATATCGACAAGGACCGCCTCGACCGTCATCTGGACGCTGGTGGTCCTGGTGGGTTTCGCCTGGGGTTCAGGCTGGGCTTGATTTCTGGGGAACAACAGAGACGAGAAAGCTATGGCGACACACAAAACAACTCGAAGCGATAGACTCGTGGGCATGCTCGTAAATTCTCCGATCGGGGGTGACTGCTACTCCTCGACTTCGGTCTCGAAGTCAACGAACAGATCAGCGGTCCCGCACCTGGGACAGACCATTGCATACACAAAGCGCTGCTCGCGGCCGGGCTCGAAGACAGCGATGACCTGGGTTTCGCCGAGAAGTAGAGCACGTCGCAGACCCGTGCCGCAGGAAGGACAGAGAAAACCACGCTCGGCTTTGCGTGCCGGCGCCTGTTCTTCCTGTTCCTCCTCTGCTTCCTCCCCGGTCTCCTCCGCTTCGTCAACCGGGTCGTCGTCCTCGCCCGCCGGATCCAAATCCTGTACCGGGATCGGGCGTTTGTTCGGATCGATACCCCGGCGTTTCACTTCTTCCCTCGCGACTGCCAGCGCTTCCGGTCGGTAGCTCTCAGATTCCTCGCCGATCATGCGAAGAAGGGAATCGTCATCCAGCCCAGAAATACGCTCACGCAGTTCCTGAAGATCGATGTCCATACCCGCTCCCTTCCGGCTTGTTTTGCCACGACTATCCTGCACCCAAACGACAGGCGAAGCAAGGTCCGAGAGCGCGTAGCGGCCGCGCTCCGAGGGTGCACACGAACAGTTAACCGGGTCTGACAGGTTGCCAGAGAAGTTCCAACGGGAAGCAGGACCAAACCTGACCAGCCAGTTAGGCTCTGCAGGCTCGTCCGGCTGCAAAAAAAGCCACGCGAAGATGATTTTTTTGCTTTTCTTGCAAGCAGACTAAAAGTGTGTGTATACTCGATTTTGTTCGGCTCTCGGTTTTCTCGATAGTCCCGCACGCTTGGCTATGGCGGCTGCGTTTGGGTGGTGAAGAGTCGGATGAAAGGTAAAAACAGAAGCTGCTCGAACGCGTGATCCTTCGCCGCCTGATTTCCCGAAGCAGATCCAGCTCAAAAGCTTCTCAATGATTCCCTAGGGAGGGAAAGATTCGTTATGACCATGAAACTCTACGTCGGCAACCTTCCGTTCAAGACCACCAGCCAGGATCTCGAGGAGATGTTCTCGCAGGCGGGCACAGTCGAGTCAGCGACCCTGGTAACCGATCGGGACACCGGACGTTCCCGCGGTTTTGGTTTTGTTGAAATGGCTTCGCGCGAAGAGGGCGAGGCAGCCATCCGGCAGTTTAACGGCGCCGAAATGGGCGGCCGCAACCTGACCGTCAACGAAGCCCGTCCCCGTGAAGAGCGTGGCGGCGGTGGTGCCGGCGGCGGCGGCGGCCGAGGCGGCCAGCGCAGACCGCCTCGCTGGTAAGCCAGCCGAGCGCACTGCACTCTGCGACATAACTACTATCAGGGATAGGGTGCCTGCTTCCAACCCCCTTCACTCGAAGAGTGGAAGGGACCCGGAAGGAGGCACCCAAACCCCGATTTCGCGCTGTGATCGTTTTCCGCGTCTGCGCCTGCCGATGACCCCGATTCCAGATCGACAGATGTAGACCGGACTCGGGCAGTTCGTCCCGCCTTAATTCCCTTTCCTGACCTTGGCGCCACCGCTGAAATCCGTGTTGCCGACTGTCGCCGTGCCGTAGTACACGATCTCCGAACCACCGCTCAGTTCGCCGTCCAACGTTCCGTTCATATTGACGGTGGCAGTGCTCCCGCCGGACATGTCAGCCGCAACGTCCTTAACCCCGAAGTCCCTGAGATGGAACTCGCTGCCGCCTGAACCGTCCAGACGCAACTTGTCGGCACTCCCGGCGAGTGTGATTTCGCCGCCTCCAGAGGCACTGACTTCGATGTCGGCGCAGCGCAACTGCCCTTTGAGCTCGGCACCGCCGGACAGCCCCAGGTGCACGTTCTCGGATGCGACATCCATTGTAAGATCGCACTCTGCGCCCCCGCTCAAGTCCATGCCCTTAAGGACCGGCATGGTTATCTCGATGTCGACGCGGCCGCGGTTGCTCCGGAACCAGCCGTTGGAGTTCATCTCGAACTGGAGCGCCGAGCCGCTCTTGTACACCTTGAGCCGCTCGAACGTGTCCGGTTCTGCGGTGACCGTGACCTGGAAGTTCCGTCCCTGGGTGATCACTACGTGCATGCCGTAGCCCACGTTCACCTCGGTGAAACCGGAGAAGTTGAAATTACGGGTGTCGGGCGCCGCCTGGATCGGGACCAGGATGCAGCCGATAACGAACAAGGCAACGATTGGGATTGCGAACTGGTGTTTCATAGGCTCCTCTTGTTAGACTCCGTTTTAGACTCTCCCTTATTCGAATTCGTTGTGTCCCCAGGTTTGATTTCGGCTCCTGCCGATTCGACAATGCTGTCACAACTTTCCACTCGTCCCTCGGTCCTTCGCCGCTCCGGGTTGTAAGGTAAACTCTGTAGTAGCGATACAACGAGATACGAGGCTTGGAGGAAAGATGTTCATCAGCTCTCGCGAGATAATCTGCCTGAGCAGCCTGGCTCTTTGTCTAACCCTGCAGCTTCTTGCCGACGTCACGATTGAAAACCGCGAGATGCGCCTCACCCTGGGCGACGACTCGCGTGCCGTTAGCCTGGTCCACAAGGCCACCGGACAGGAATGCCTGGCACCCGGTATCAACGAGCCCGCGTTTTCGCTGACCCAGTACCGCCCGTACGATAACGAAGTCCAGCTGGCCTACCCCGCGCGGTCCACGACCTTCAAGTCGAAATCCGTCGTCCGGGAGGGCGATCGCCTGTTAGTCCGGTTTGAGACCGTGGAATACGAGGCAACCATCTCTCTGCAAGTCACCGATGATTACATCGGCTTCCGTTCGGGAACTCTCAGGTCGTTGTCGCACCCGGGCGTCAGATTCCCCCGGTTTGACGAGTTCGTGATTCTCCAGCTTCCGCTCAAGTTGAGAACGCGTTTCGGCGACTGGCTCAATACGACATGGGACGACCAGGTGGCGGTGAATCTCCTCGGCACCGACCCGTATGCAAAGATCGATTCCGAAGAGCGGCTCGGCGGCTATCGCATGTTTCGGGCGGCGGCCGTGGACAGTGTCAAGGCCGAGGGAGTCGGGGCGGCACTCATTGTCACCGAGACCAGCCGGCTGCTCGACCGGATCCAGAAAGTCGAGGAGGACTTCGGCCTTCCCGCCGGGGTCGCCAGCCGGAGGAACCCTGCGTACAAGTGGTCGTATTACTGGATGGGCGAGGGCGACCTCACTCCGGCCAACATTGATCGTCATATCGCGTATGCACGGCAGGGCGGCTTCCGGACAATGGTCGTTTACTACCTGGCCTTTTCGCAGTCTGCGGGGCACTTTCCGTGGAGGCCCGAGTATCCGAACGGCATGGCGGATCTGAAGGCAGTCGTCCAGAAGATCAAGGACGCCGGAATGATCCCCGGCCTGCACTTCCATTACAACAAGGCGCACAAACACGATGCTTACGTGCATCCGCTACCGGATCCTCGACTGAACCTGCAGCGTATCCTGACGTTGTCGACCCCGCTGGACCCGCAGGCAACCACGGTAGAAGTAGAGGAAGACCCGCGCGGCTCCTCAATGCGCGACGAGCAGAGGCTTCCTGAAGATCGGAAGCGAAATCATCTCCTACAGCGCCTACACGACCGAACGCCCATACCGCTATACCGGCTGCCGGCGAGGACAGTTGGGAACCTCGCCGGGATCCCACCCGGCCGGGACGAAATTCGGAGTCCTGGACGTTGACGAGTGGCCTGTGTTCATTCGCTTTGATCAGCGAACGAGCATCCAGGAGGAAGCCGCCGCGCGGCTAGGCGAGATTTACCGGGAGGCCGGTTTTCAGTTCGTCTACTTCGATGGCGCCGAGGATGTCCACGAACCTTACTGGTTCATGGTCTCCTGGCCGCAATGGCTCGTTTACCGCCAGCTCAAACCCGCTCCGCTTTTCGCCGAAGGCGCCGCCAAGGCGCACTTCAGTTGGCACATCCTCAGCCGTGGAAATGCCTTTGATCACTTTGCACCCGAAGTCATCAAGGCCCAGACCGCCAAACATCCGGCTCGGGAGGCTGAACGGATTGTGGCCGACTTTACCCGAATAGATTTCGGCTGGCTGGACTTCGACGTCCCCGATGAAAAGTCAATCGGCATGCAGCCGGATATGTTCGAGTACGTGACCAGCCGGGCAGCCGCCTGGGATTGCCCGATCTCGCTCCAGCCGTCGCTCGATCTGCTGGAAGACACCCGAGGACCGCCGACAACCTCGAGGTGCTCCGTCGGTGGGAGGAAGTTCGAGCCAGGAACTGGCTTACCGACGCGCAAAAGCAAGAGCTGCGCAAACTGGACCAGGAGCATCTCCTGCTCATCAACGAGCGCAAGGAATTCGAGCTCGTCCCTTACCGGGAGATCACGGGTCTCGCCGAACAAGCAGGTCCGGGCGTTCAGCTTCCGACGAGCCGGAAAAAGCTACGTCATTTATTGGCACGTCTCCGGAGAAGGACAGCTCTCTCTGCCCCTTAAGCCGACCGACGTGCGGGTGCTGGATGAATTCGGGGGACAGGCCCTTTCGGCAAGGCAAGCGGGCAGGCAAGCGGGGACGGACTCCTGGTTCCTTTGGGAAAACGACGCTATATCGAGTCCGATCGCCTGACCGAAGAACAACTGATCGCCGCCTTCCAGCGCGCCCGGCTGGTCAAGTGAGAAGGCTTTTGAGAGCCCACCTGCTTCGACTTTTCAGAACCGCGCAAGCAGGCGGTTCTTGTCGGAGCCGCGCACGCAGCGTTTTTCAGCGGAGTAAGCGGGTTCTTGATGCCCCCCAATGGAATTGCGCCGAGGCAGGGAGAACCCGCTTACTCCGCTGCAAGCGCTGCGAGGGTCTTGAAAATGTTAACTTGCGTGTCAACAGCCTTTTACTGACCCGTTTTCCCCACGCCCGCCCTGGACACATCGACCGGAACCGAGCATTGTCGGAGCCGCGCGCGAGCGCCTTCCAGCGAAGCAAGCGGGTTGTAACAGTCGAGCTGACCGCACGTCCCTTGCACTGACCCTGCAACAGGGCATGCGATCTGCCTACTGTAACAACCCGCTTGCTTCGCTGGAAGGCGCTCGCGCGCGGCTCCGACAACGCTCGGTTCCGGTCGACTCTTGCCGGTTCACATGCAACTCATCGACGTCCTCGTGCGCACGCGTTTTACTTTTTTGTGTATTGTCGTGTGCGCCATCTGTCCGAGGCCGCTTATTCAACAGCCTCGCTGCGGGCGCGGCTCTGAACCGGGCTGCAGACGGCGGGAGAACGACGTCCCTCTGAAAATGCCCCCCAACCTTTTTCGATTCCCCATGGTCCAACCATTCCATAACGCATTCGACCAGGAGGAGATGATGAGCACCTTTTCGAAGTCCAGTCTGAAGTCGCTGTTTCTCGTAACCCTTGTCGCGCTCTTTGCGATCGGGCTGATGGCCGCCCAATCCGATAAACAGGTGTACCAGGAGCGATTCGCCAGAACTGTTCCACTCGCCAAAGAGGGGAGCGTAAGCCTGAGCAACATCGCCGGCGACATCCAGGTCGACACCTGGAATCAACCGCAGGTTCAGATTCAGGCCATGAAGATCTCCCGGGCCTCGACCCTCGAGCTCGCTCAGCAGAATGCCCAGCTCGTTCAGATCGAAGTTGAAACAGTCGGCAACGAGGTCCAAATTGAAACTAAATACCCCAAATCGAACAACCGAAACCTGAACGTCTCTGTGGAATACGTTCTTATGGTTCCGGACCGGGCTGCCGCCAGCATCAACTCGGTGAGCGGAAGCATTCGAGCGACCGGCCTGGGAGGAAAGGTTCGCCTGCACACGGTCAGCGGCAGTGTCGATGGCCAGCGCCTGCAGGGCCCAACAGAGGCCAAGAGCGTCAGCGGCGAGGTGTCGGTCGTGGACACCCTCGATTCAGTCATCTGCAAATCGGTCAGCGGATCGGTTCGGGCGAGCAACGTCGGCGGCGAGACCGAGGCCAAGAGCGTGTCAGGTGACGTGACGGTCGAGATGAGCCGCGGCTCAATCGAGGCCGAGGCCATGAGCGGGGACGTCCAAATTGCCGAGGCGGGCGGAGCCGGTTTCGACCTCCGGGCCAGCACTTTCAGCGGGCGAATCAAGAGCGATTTCCCGCTGAAATGGGAAGATTCCGACGACCAGAAGAGCATCAGCAGCAGCGTAAACGGCGGCGGAAAGACCATTCGGGCCAAGAGCTTCAGCGGAAACGTCCGGATTACCAAGCAGTAACATCCCAGGCGGCTATAGGATGATAGGACCAATGGGACAAATAGGACCAATGGGACTGCAATGGGCGATCCCGAAATCCTGGAAATCCCATGGGTCCTATTCGTCCTATAGGTCCTATTTAGCCCCTTCCCTGATAACATGCCCCAGGTGAAACGTTCATTCCCTGCCCGGCTCAAAGCTGCGCCCCCACTTCGCGGCGAATCAACCATCGACCACGTTAACGCTGAAAGTTTCGGCGTCGCTCGCCTCGATGGCCATGAAGTTTGGGTGCTTGGCGCTTTCCCGGGCGAACGAGTTCAGTGGCGCCAAATCCGAACTGTCAACGAAACGGTCATCGCGGAAGTCGTCAAACTGCTTGACGCCAGCCCGGACCGTGTCCCGCCTCCCCTACCGGATGTCGCAACTTGCATGGGATGTCCCCTCGTCGGGCTCGGGTATGCGGCCCAGTTAATCCTGAAGGAACAACGCGTCAGAGAACATCTGGCCGCGCACCAAACCGGCCTGGAAATCCTCCCTATCCGCCCGGCCGAACCCCAACTGGGCTACCGGGCGGCCGCAAAACTGTCGGTGGGAGTGCGAAACGGCCGGAGCCAGATCGGATTGTACGAGTGGGGAACGCGTATCGTCGGAAGTACAACCCGATGCCCGACCCACCATCCGCTGGTCAACGAGGTGGCTAAGGCGACCGAAGAGGAGGCAAACCGACTTCTTGAGAAGAGCGGCCGGTCCCGCATCGTCGCTGCAGGGTTTTCGCCACCTGGTTGTCAGGGTCAGCCCAGGAACCGGCAAGGTCATGGTGACGCTAGTCATGAGGGAGGACGACGAGCGGTTGCTCAAGACCCTCGGGAAGGGCTTGCGAAGGCGGGTCCCCACGCTGGTCTCCCTCCACGCAAACATCAACCAACGAGAGGGGCCCCAGGTATTCGGCCGAGACACCCGCCTGCTCTGGGGACATCGAGACCTGCTGGACAAGGTCGGCCCCCACCGGGTGCTGCTTTCTCCGGTCTCGTTTTTCCAGGCTCATCACGTTCAAGCCGCTTGGATCTATGCGCTCGTCCGGGAATGGGCGCGCCTCACGCCGGCGGATTCTGCCCTGGACTTGTATTCGGGAGTGGGAGGAATCGCAATGAGTCTGGCCGAGGACGGCGCCCGGGTCTTCGGAATCGAGATTTCCGACGCGGCCGCAGGAGACGCGCGGCGGAATGCAGAGCTGAACGCTCTTCGCAATTGCCGTTTCCGAGCGGCCAATGTCGAGGAGCTTGCCCAGGCCGCTCACCCAGGGGAAGCCCCGACCGTGGTTACGCTCAATCCTCCCCGGGCGGGAGCGAGCCCGGGTGTGCTCGACCAGATCGCTTTGCTCGGACCGCAGAGAGTCATCTACGTGTCCTGCAACCCGGAAACGCTCGCCCGCGATCTGTCTCATCTGCGCCGCCTCGGCTACCAGGCACGACGGGCCCAGCCGGTAGACATGTTCCCGCAAACCGCCCACGTGGAAACGGTCGTGCTCCTCGAAAAGCACGAACGACCGACGGCTTAGCCAACCGGGCCGAAAAGCTGCGACCCGGTTGATGGCATCCTGCTCGTCCGAGAAGGAAGTTGCCTACCGCAATGCCGGTTTGTGGTACCCCTCGGGCGGCAAGACGCCGTACAATCTTCTGATAGCCTCAAAATCTCTCTTTAGAAGGAGATACCCGTGAAAAACCGACATCTTTACGTACCTGCTCGCAATCTCTCTGGCTCTCGGGCTGGCTGCCTGCCGGCGCGCGGAGGAAGAGAAGCCAATGGATAACCGGGCCACGATGACGAAGGACGAAGACCTGAACCAACTCCGCAGTCGGCTCATTTCGGCCTATTCCTCCGGGGACGCCCGATCGCTGGCTCAGCTGTTCACCGAGGATGCCGTTTTGATTCCATCCGTCGGCCAGGAGATTAAGGGCCGACAGGCAATCGAACAGACCTATGCCGGGTTGTGGAAAACCTGGAAGGTCGCGCAATTCAACCTGAACCCGACAGAAGGAAAAATCAGTGACGACTGGGCTTTTGAACGGGGGACGATTACCCTCGAGGTGGTGCCGGCGGGCAGCCTGACGAGCCAGCCTTCGACCGGGCAGACACCCGGTCAGGCGACCGATCAGCAATCGCCCGGCGGCGCAGCCGCGCAAGGTCAATCCGGCCAGGCGGGCGGCGGGCAGACGGCTGGGGGGTCGGCCGCAGGAGCCGGTGCAGCCGGCGGAACCCAGGCAGTCATGGATACCAGCTACTACGTCTTCGTGATGCAGAAAGCCGGGGGCGATTGGAAGATCTCCTGGTTCATCTCCACTAATCCGCCTGAGTACTCGGCCACCGTGACTGCGCCCGCACCGACAGGCGCACAGGCCCGGCCGGGGGGAGCGACCACCCAGCCCGGGACCCGGCCGGCGCGGTAAGGCGACGAATCGGCGACCTCAGCGACCAGGGGGACCCAACGGGCTCACCGACCACAACCACAGCAAGGACCGGAACGACAGGAAGAACAGCGACGCGGCGAGGCGCTCCCTTGAACGTCCTGGTTGTCGTTGCTGTCGTTGTGGTTCCCTCTGCGCCTCGCCCGCCTCCCTAAAACACCTTGACATCCCCCGGAGCCTGTTTCATATTCATTTTGTTTCTAGAGACACAGCGTTCCGTAATACGAAACCAACCAGGGGATGTGTCCATATGCGGATGACTCGCTTCCTCTCTTTGTTCGCCCTGATACTTCTGTGTGCGTGGAGTGCCATGCGTGCCGACGTGATCGTTTCCGTTCAAAACGACCTGCAATCCAAGCGGGTCCAGGAAACGGTCGAGGTGCCCGGAGATCAGGTACTGAAGCTCCTTCCTGTCAATGACGTCAGGAGGATCCGGGTGCTCGATGCCCAGAACGGGCAGGAGTTGATTGCCCAGCCGATCGACCTGTCCGAGGATGGCACAATGGACCTGCTGATTTTCCAGGCCGATTTTGAGCCCGGGCAGGCCCGGAAGTTTCGGATCACGTTGGGGGAACCGCACCACGCCGGCCGGGACCAGTTCAAGGCCTACGGCCGTTTCAACCGTGAGCGCTTTGACGACTTCGCCTGGGAAAACGACCGGATCGCGCACCGGATGTACGGGCCCGGACTGGAAACCTGGCAAAGAGAGCCGCTGACCAGCAGCACGGTGGACATCTGGTGCAAGAGAGTACCCCGACTGGTGATCAACGACTGGTACATGGTCGACGATTATCACCGGGACACCGGCGAGGGAGCCGACTTCTACTCGGCCGGAAAGACGCGAGGAGTGGGGGGAGCGGAATCTGGGAAGACAACCAGCTGTTTGTGTCGAAGAATTTCATGGACTCGCGGGTTCTCGCTAATGGACCGATTCGGGTCGTCTTCGAACTGGTCTACGCCCCGTGGGTTGTGAAGGGACGACGTGTCGCCGAAACCAAGCGCATCAGCCTGGATGCCGGTCAGAACCTTAATCGATTCGAAAGCCTTTATCTGCTTGACTCGCCTCGCGATCTGACTTTTGCAGCAGGCATCAAGAAGCAGCCCCAATCAACCGTAGAATTCAGCCAGGAAGCGGGTTTCCTGAGGACCTGGGAGCCTGTGTCCAAAGAGGACGGTTTTGTGGGGACTGCAATCGTCCCTCTCCCTAACGAAGCAGCCCGCAGGGCAGAGGACTCCCTGAATTATCTTCTCCTCCTGCAGGCATCGCCCGGTCGCCCGGGCGCGTACTACGCCGGCTTCACATGGGACAAGGCGGGACACTTCAAGAATGTTCAGGAATGGGACGCTTACCTGAAGGATTTCGTGGAACGGCTTCGATCTCCTTTGAAGGTCTCTTTGGTGTCCGCGAACTAGCCGTTTGGGATTTGCCTTTCAGGATGCGAAACGGATGGTATATAATTCCGGCTTAGTGAAAAAACCGCAAAAACGAAACGATTCGGGCGTTCTGGTTCTGCACAAGACCCTCGACATTCTGGAGGCGCTCAAGAATTCGCCAACCGGAATGAGCCTCGCCGATCTCACCCGCGCCGTCGAGATGCCGAAACCAACGGCCTATCGAATCGCCGCCACGCTGGAATCGCGTGGTTATCTCGACCGGACGCAGGATGGCGGGTACCAGGTGGCTCGAAAGCTCTTTGAACTGCAGAAGGGCGCTACCGACGAGCAATTACTTGTTCGCGCCGCCCATCCGCTGATGGAACATTTGGTCGAGACGTGCCAGGAGACGGTGAACCTGGGGGTCCTGGACGCCGGGGAAGTGGTTGTCATCAACACGATTGAAAGTCCCCAGGGCATCCGGATGGCTTCCAAGATCGGAAACCGCCGCTACCTGCACTCCACGGCTCTCGGCAAAGTGCTGCTGACCGGGCTTGCCGAACGCGAGCTGCAGCGGCTGATCAAGACGAAGGGCCTTCCCCGTCTCATGCCGAACACGATCGGGACAGAACCGGCGCTGAGAGCGGAGCTCGAACTGATTCTCAAGCGCGGATACGCGCTGGACAACGAAGAGAACGAGCCCAACGGGCGTTGTATCGCCGCTCCGGTCCATGGACCGTACGGACGCGTGATCGCCGCGATGAGTGTTTCGGGGCCCACTTTCCGCATGACAGTCGACCGTGCCCATTCCCTGGCAGCGCCTCTGATCGAAGCCTGCCGCACGATTTCGAACACCCTTTCCGGGTAATCCCTCGCGAAGAAACACTATGCGATCTTCTTTCCGGAAACCGCTGCGTCTGGCGGCTATTACCCTGTTTGTTGTTTCTCTCCTCGACAGCGCAGTTGCCGCGCCCGGTCCGCGGGTGGCCTCGGACCCCGCCACCGGCGCCTGCCCCGCCAAACCTGCGGGTGTCTGTTTTGCCGACTGGATCGTTTCCTCCTGGCCGAACATCGACGCGGTCACCGGGAAAGGCTGGGAGTATACCAACGGAATCATCCTTCAGGGGATGGCTGCGGTCTACGAGAAGACAGGGGACCCCAAATACCTCGATTACATCCGGCGATTCGTCGACTCCAACATCAATCAGGAGGGAAGTGTCTCGCTGGGAAGCGACCACAACATCGACCGAATTCAGCCGGCCAACCTGCTTCTGTTCCTTTACGAGCAGACAAAGGACGAGAAGTACCGTAAGGCCGCGGCTGGGGTCCGTGCTGCGTTTGCCAAGTTCCCCAAAACCGCCGAAGGCGGATTCTGGCATAAGACCCGGTATCCGACGGAGATGTGGGCGGATGGCATCTACATGGCCGAGCCTTTTGTTGTCCGGTACGCTGCCGACTTTCCTCCGGACGGGGAAGCCTTTGACATAGCCGCCTTCCAGGTCGCCCTGATTGGCGAACACGCCCTCGACCCCTCCACGGGCCTGGTCAGGCATGCGTGGGACTCGGACCGTAACGCGCTTTGGGCTGACAAGACAACCGGTCTGTCTCCCGAGGTTTGGTCTCGCGGGATGGGCTGGTATGCGATGGCCCTGGTCGACATTCTTCGGTATCTGCCCGGCGATCATCCCGGAACCCCCCGGCTCCGAGCCTTGTTCCAGCAAGTGGCAAAGGGAATCAAGGATACCCAGGATCCAGCGACCGGGCTGTGGTTCCAGGTGCTCAACAAGGGCAAACTCGCCGACAACTGGCACGAGACGTCAGGAAGCGGCATGTTCGTCTACGCGATAAAGACGGGCGTGGACCGCGGGTACCTGGACTCCAGCTACCTGGAGGTGGCCAACAGGGGTTGGGCCGGGATGAAGAGCAAGATAAAGACCACCAGCGACGGCTCTCCGGTCATTACCGACTCGGTCGAGGGCATGGGAGTGCAGCCCGACTATGCCGGCTACGTGGGGAAGCGGCGGGTCGAAAACCTTCCTCACGGCCTGTGCGCCGTCATGCTCGCCTCATCCGTCATGGATGATTTCAAGCGCTGAGCAGATGGGGACCGGGCAAAAAGGGCTTTTGACGCTCGCTCGCGGCCGTCAGCTCACATCCCGTGCCGCGGTGACCATCTCGTTCGTTTGCCCCTGGTCGGGGACAGCACAAACCCCTGTGTCCCGGTTTTCAGACGCAGCAGCGTCGAATCGGCCGTGATGTAGAGGGTCGATCCGTTGTCGCCCCACGCGCAATTCGCGGCCTCTCCGGTATGCACACGGCCAAGCAGACGACCGTCGGGGCTAAACACCAGTATCCCGCCCGGCCCGGCAGTGAAGAGATTCCCTTCTGTATCGACCTTGATTCCGTCAGGTACGCCTTTCAGGCCGGGGTCCCAGCCGGTCGCGTCGGCGAAGAGCCGTCCGTTGGAGATGGTCCCGTCGGGACGCACGTCGAACGCCATCCAAATGGGTCGCCGGACTTCGGAGTTCGAGACATACAGGGTCTTCTCGTCCGGGGAGAAGGCAATACCGTTGGGTGCCGGCAGAAGAGTTGTGAGCAGGGTCAGCCGGCCGTCCTGGCTCAGCCGGTAAACGCCGTTGAAGGGGAGCTCCTTGTCCGGGTCCTGATCGAGCAAGGGCAACCCATAGGGCGGATCGGTGAAGTAGATGTCACCATTGGACTTGACGGCCAGATCGTTCGGGCTGTTCAAACGTTTCCCCTCGTACTGGGAAACCAGCACTGTCAGGCTGCCGTCCACTTCCTGGCGCACGATTCGCCGATCACCCTGCTGGCAGATAAGCAACCGCCCCTGTGAATCCGTGGCGAGCCCATTGGAACCGGCGAAGTCGGAACGCGGGACCGAACCGGTGTAGCCGCTCGGCCGCAGAAACTCCCGCACCCCGGTCGAATCGTCCCATCTGAAGATCGCGTTGGCGACAACGTCCGAAAAGAGCAGAAACCGGCCCCGGCGGTCCCAGACGGGACCTTCCGCCCAACTGAATCCCACCGCCAGGTGCTCTACCACGGCATCTGCGGGGATCAGCCTCTCAATTTCCGGTTCCAGTCGCTCCACAGTATCGGCAGCCAGGGAGACTGCCTGCAACGTGACCCAGGAGGCGGCGGCGACCAGCAAAAAAAGCGTTGCTCGTCTCATTTGGAGGGTGGTTCTAATTCCACTATATCTGACGGACGCCGGAAAGACGAAGCGGCTCGTCGCTTCCCGCCCTCAATAACACTTGCTTCTCCGTCGGCTCCTGCCGTACCTTGTTGCCGGAATAACGAATTATGTACCAATCCTGTCTTGCGCCGTCCCGCATCGTCCCTCTCTTCATTCTTTTAGGATTAAGCAGTTGGCAGACCTTCTGCCAGAGCCCGGAGCCGGAAGAAAAGAAGGATGCCCCGTTTTCGACTGAGGCCACCGTCACCAGCAAGTTCATGTGGCGGGGGCAGAGGCTGACCGACGGATGGTGTTTCCAGCCGGCGGCCACGGTCAGTGGAAAGGGCCTCTCCTTCAACGTCTGGGGCAACATGGACCTGGAGTCGGTCAACGAAGGAGATACGCTGCTCCTGAGGGAAAACCCCTTAGCGGTCGGCTCGGCGAGCGGCCTGCGTGGCCGGATGTCAGAGGTCGACCTCACCGCGAAGTACTCCGGCCAGGTGTGGAAAATCGGTTTCGAAACCGGAATGATCGCCTACCTGCTGCCCTATACCCCCCAATCCGACCCGTCCACGGTCGAGATGTTCAGCAGCATTTCTGTCCCTGATATCCCCCTCGCCCCGAAACTCACTGCTTATATGGACGTCGACGAGACGCGAAAGTACGGAGCGACAGGCCTCTACTTTGAGCTGACGACCGAGCATTCCTTTGAGATATCGGACAGCCGACTGGAGTCCATCGATCTCGGAGCCCGCCTGGGCGCCACCAATTGTGGATACGCAACCTATTGGTATGAGGCGGCCGTCGGGTCCGGATTTCACGACGCAGGCGTGGGTGCAAGCGCGCCTATTCGGCTGGGCAAAGGCTGGACCTCCACGCTGTTCATCGGTTACAGCCGTCTCCTTGGGAAGTACCGGGACCACCAGTACGTGAATCTTCGCGATCTGTATCTTGGAAGCGCCGGCCGGCCGTCGACCTACGCCGATACGGTCTGGGGAGGCGTCACCTTTTCCTTTGAGCGGTGATTCACTCGCTCGCCTTGATTTCGTCCCAGACTTTCGTGTACCTGGCGTTGTCCGCACCGAGGTCGTCGATCACCTCGGTGCGCTGCCTGATCTCAGCGGACGGAAAGAGCGTCGGGTTCGCACGCGTTTCCTTGCTCAGCAGCGGGTAACTGGCAGCGTTCGGGCAAAGATAGCTGATGAACTCGGTATTTTCCGCCGCAACATCGGGCTTGTGCAGGAAGTTGATAAACGCGCGGCCGAGATCAGAGTTCGGGGCATCCTTGAGAATGACCAGGTCGTCACAGGCAATAGATGTGCCCTCCCGGGGAACTGCAAAAACCACGCCCTGATTCTCTTCCTGCACCTGGAGGATGTCTCCGCTGTAGCCCTGTACCAGGAGGAACTCGGCGGACGCCAAACCGCTCTTGTACTGCTCGTTCTCGAACTTCGCCAGGTTATGTTTCCAGCGGATCACTACGTCGCGCGCTGCCCGCAGTTCCTGCTCGTTTGTCGTGTTGAGACTGTAACCGAGGAACTTCAGGGCAGCCCCAATCGTCTCCCGCATGTCGTTGAGCATGGTCATCCGGCCCTTCAGATCGGGTCGGTCGAAGACCGCCCAGGAGGGCTGGAAATCCGAAACCCGGTCCTTCAGGTATGCGACCCCCGTGATGGTGACCATGTAGGGCGCGCTGTAGGCCATGTACTTATCCATGGCTATTTTGAGGTATTCGGGATCGACACCAGCCAGGTTCGGTATCCGGTCCTTGCCGAGGGGCTGAAGCATGCCTTGTTTCCACATCACTTTCGCCATGTAACTGCTCGGGACCGCAACGTCATAACCGGTCGCGCCCGCCTTCAGCTTGGCGTACAACGCCTCGTTGGAGTCGAAGGTGTCGATGATGACACGGCACTGGTTTTCCTTTTCAAACCTCTGAACCAGCTCCGGCTTGATGTAATCCGCCCAGGTGTACAGGTGCAGGCTCGCCTGTTCCTTTTTGCAACCTGCGGCCAGAAGCGCCAGCACACACGCGGCCACCATCGTCACGGTTTTCATGGGTTCTCTTTCTCCCCGATCAAGCGTTGACTGATGAGCAAAACGGAAAAGGTCACCACCAGAAGGAGCGTCGACAAGGCGTTGATCAGCGGCGGCGATCCGTGTTTGATCATGCTGTATATGCGAATCGGTAGTGTAGTTGATCCGGGGCCGGCAACAAAGAAGGAGATCACGAAGTCGTCGATTGACAGGGTGAACGCCAGAAGCGCCCCGGCAAGAATCCCGGGGGACAACAAGGGCAACAAGACCCGCCATGTCGTCGTCCACCACCCGGCGCCGAGATCCTGCGCGGCTTCCACGACCGAAAAGTCGAAATCCTGCAGGCGGCCAAGCACCACCATGGTCACGTAACTGATACAGAAGGTAACGTGAGCGATGAAGATCGTGAACAGCCCCAGGTCTATCCCGGCAGCGACAAAAAGGAGCAAGAGGCTGATCCCCATGAGGATTTCGGGAACTACGAGGGGCGTGTAGATCAAGGTGTAATGTGCGTTCTGGAGCCGGCTCTGGTACCGATGAAGTGCGAATGCCGCGGTGGTGCCAAGAACGGTCGAAAGCGCGGTTGCGGCGACCCCGATAAGCAGTGAATTCTTCAGCGCCTCCCAGATCTCCCGTTCCCCCAGTAACCGACTGTACCAGCGAAGAGAGAAGCCCTCCCAGGTTCCGCCGAATCGTGAGGCATTGAAGGAGTTGATCACCAGCACCACGATCGGGAGGTAGAAGAAAACCAAAACCAGCACCGTCACGACGAGCGGGAATCGGCTTCGTCGCATCATTCTTCCCTGCCCGGCAGTGTTTCCGTAGTCCCCCCTGAACCTTGCGCCGTTGGGCTGACAGAACAACCAACAAAGGAACCATGACCGCCAGCATGAGCGCTGCGGATAAGGCGCCGGCTTGGGGCAAATTACGGTCCACGAAAGTCCGCTGGGCGATCTTGTTGCCGATCAACTCGCCCCCCGGCCCGCCCACCAGATCGGGCACGACGTAGGAGCCCAGGGCTGGAATGAACACGACGAGCAGGGCGGTCACGACTCCCCGCCGAATTCCGGGCAGGAACGCCCGGAAGAAGGCCTGCAGCGCGGTCGCACCCAAGTCCCTGGCCGCTTCGGTCAACCTGTAGTCGAATTTCTCGGCCGCCGCATAGACAGGAAGAATGGCAAAAGGAAGAGAGGTGTAGACCATGACAAGCAGAACCGCCGCAGTCGAGTAGAGAAGTGGGGTATCCGGGGCCACAGCCCCGGAGGTGACCAGGAGGCCCCTGATCCAGCCGTCGGGGTGAAGAAGCACCTTCCAGGCGAAAACCCGAATGAGGAAACTGGTCCAGAAGGGCACGATCACCAGAAGAAGCAGGATCCGGCGCTGACTCAGGGTCGCACGCGCAATGAAATACCCGGCGGGAATCGCAAGGGCGATGCAGATTGCCGTTGTGGCCAGGCTGATCCATACGGTGCGCCAGAGAACAGCGGCGTATCCGGGACCGCCGAGACTCCGGAGAGTGTCGAGAGTCCAGCCGCTGCCGATACCGCCGAAGGGAGTGGATGGCTTGAAGGCGATCGCGAGGACCACCAGGCTCGGGACGGCAAAGAACGCGAGAAGCCAGCTGACCGAAGGCAGACTCACCAGCCATTCCCGGTAGCCCCGGCCCGCGCTCATTGCCACTCCGCGTCGGGAACGCTGTATCGTTCCATCATGAAGCCATCGTCCGAGTGCCAGCGAAGCCACACGTCGTCGTTCCAGGTGATCGGTCGCTGGTCGAGCAGGAAGCGATTGTGTTGCTGGAAAACCGCAATTCGGCAGCCGTCGACCCGGACCCAGTACCTGGTATGCGTTCCCAGGTAAATCACCTCGTCCACGGTACCGCGAACCATGTTGTGAGCCGGGCCGGTTTCCGGTCGTTCGCGGCTGATGCGGAACTTCTCCGGCCGGATGCTCAGATACACAAGGTCCCCGAGATTCATCCGCTTATCGTTGAAACAGCGGACAGGCGGAAAGCCGTCGATCCGCACCAGGCTGTAATCCGGCTCCGGGAACTCGGCAACGGTTCCCTTAAGAAAGTTGGTATCGCCGATGAAGGCAGCCACGAAACTGGACCGGGGCGCCTCATAAATCTCGGACGGGGTGCCAATCTGTTCGATCCGGCCGCGATTCATCACCGCGATCCGATCGCTGAGGCTCATCGCCTCCCCCTGATCATGAGTCACGTAGAGAAAGGTGATGCCTACTTCGTCGTGGATCAGATCAAGATCGATGAGCATCCGCTGGCGCAACTTCAGATCGAGCGCGGCCAATGGCTCATCGAGCAGCAGGACCTGCGGCTTGTTAATGAGCGCTCGGGCGATTGCCACCCGCTGTTTCTGCCCGCCGCTTAGTTGGTCCGGCTTCTTGTCCGCGTGCTCCTCCATCTGGGTCAGGAGGAGCATTTTTTCCAACTCGGCGGCGATCAGTTCACGGGGCCATTTGGCCGTTCGCGGTCCGAATGTGATGTTTTCTCGAACGGTGAGATGCGGAAATAGTGCGTAATTCTGAAAGATCGTGTTCACTTGACGGCGGTTGGGCGGCAGGCCCGTCAAGTCTCGGCCGTCCAAAAGAACTCGGCCCGAGTCGGGCTGCTCGAAACCCGCGGCCAGGCGAAGCAACGTGGTCTTGCCGCAGCCGCTCGGACCCAACAACGAAAAGAACTCGCCGCGCCTGACATCCAGAGACAGGTCGTCGACCGCGCGAACAGTCCCGAAGCATTTGGAGACGGCCTGAAACTGGAGGAACTGAGAGTCAGTCATCGCGAGGACGCGGGCACGCGGGGAGTGTCGCGGCTGCCAATTCCGGGGGACAACACTTCGATAGCGGTCACTCCCGATCGGCCGGCGAGTGACCGCTGAATCTCAGCTTGTCTGGTAAGAACCGGATGCTAGGGTTGCGGTTTAGGGGCAGCAGGCGCCGGTTGTGCGGCTCCGCCGGCCGGGTGTTTCTGATCGTAAAGCTTGGCTACGTCCATCGTCACGTCCAGAGTCGGGTTGACGTAGGCAAAGCCTTGCTGGTCCAGACGAAAGATCATGTCGAAGTTGTTCGTCCGGGCGTATTCGTTCAGGACAGTCTGAAGCTTCTCCGCCATCCGCCCCATCACGATTTCCTGGTTCTGCCCGATTTCAGCCTGGACATCTTCCTGGAGCCTTCGCAGTTTCACCTGCCGGTCCTGGATGTCCCGCTCCATCTGACCGCGCTGGGCGGCAGTGGCGGTGGTGGGCAACTTGGAATAGTCGTCTTCCAGTTTCCGAAGCTCGGCTGCCTGGGTGTTCAGCTGTTGCTGTTTTGCCTGACCCAGTTGCTGCAGCTTGCCGATCTCCGCTTTTCCTTCGGCCGTGTTTTGGAGCACGATCTCCGGGTGCACCACGCCAAGTTTTCCGGATGCGGGCTTGGACTGAGTCTGACCGACGATCCAGACGCCGGCGCAAACAAGAAGACAAAGAGCTACGATGATTGTGGACCTTTTAGTCATTCCATTTCTCCCGAAATTGTAAGCTGTTAGTGTAACCCGAATTGGGCTCTTCTTGTCGATCTGAGTTTCAGACAGTTTCGGGGACATAATACTTAATTCCCATCCCGTTAACTCCGCTCTCCCCGTAAGCAAGGAATTAAGTTTTGTGTCCCCGCAAACTCCCCCCGCAAACTCCCCGAATTCGCCACATCAACGGCTGAGAGACCAGGCTTTCGGACAGACTACCCTCAATTCCCCTCTGTTGCCGGGTGCCATCGGCGAAGTTCCGGCGCGAAGTCTCAGAGAGTTTCGGGGACACAATACTTAATTCCTTTGCCGCGCCATGGACCCGGTAGCGGGATGGGAATTAAGTATTATGTCCCCGAAACTCCCCCCGAAACTCCCCCTTGGCCTTTTGGCCGGAACCTGAACAGGTTTCGGAATTCTTCGTTTTCCCTGTACCAGCGGCTCGCGGGATCGTTGATGAGGGCGGTCCACCCGGAATCGGTCAGTTCCTTCATTCGAGCACCGTACTCCTCGACCCATTGAACGACCTTCGGGTCACGCACGATGTCTTCCGAGTGGGTATGCCCCGCCGGCGCCAGGTGTTCGTCCACAACTTTCCTCAAGACGCCCGGATTGTCGATGATCATGCAGGGTCGCCGGAGATTGCCGATATCGTTGTAAGGGAACTCCCGCCGGATCGCCCGAAAGAAGGGAGAATTGGCCGCCTCCAGGAGTGATTTCTCACGAATGTTATCGACGCCAAAGTGGGCGAAGACGCAAGGCTCCACCCGGCCGGAGTTCAGAATGTGCAGATAGCGCCTGCCTCCGGCCAGGCAGCCACCGGCCGCCGGCCCGTCATTCCAGAAGTCGGCCAGAAAAATCGGGTAACGGTTGCGCAAGTCGGCAATGCGGCGTCCACACTCCAACCGCTGTTCAGGAGAGGGCACCAGTTCCAGGACGGGGTCCCGTCCGACAGGCATGAACATAAAGTACCAGGCGAAGCAGGCGCCTTTGCGGCTGTAAAAGTCCACGAAACTGTCGGTCGTCACGAGGTCCAGGTTCTGGCTGGTGTAGGTGACGCTGATCCCGAACAGAACACCACGCGAGCGCAGCAGGTCCATCGCCCTGGCGGCCTTCTCGTAGACCCCCCTGCTGCGCCGCCGGTCGGTCTGGTCCTCGTATCCCTCGACACTGATGGCGGGAGCGACGTTCCCCAGGCTCGCAAGCTGGTCGGCGAGACGATCATCAAGCAGGGTCGCATTGGTGAAGGTCAGAAAGAACATGTCGTTGTGCTTGCGGAAGAGCCGCAGCAGAACGTCCTTCAAAAGATACGGTTCACCGCCCGATATCACCGAGAAGTAGGCGCCCAGACTTTTGCATTCGGTGAAGATCCTGTCCATGTCCTGTTCGGACAACTCCCCGTCCTTCGTGTAAAGCGCGGAGTAGCACCCGTGGCATGCCAGATTGCATCGCATGGTAGGGCTGAGAACCGCAAAAAAGGGCACCCAGCGATCTGGCGTGGACATCGATGTCCGAATCCCGGCTCCCTTCACCGCCCAGTTGAGCACCAGGTTCTCTATCAGTTTTTTCTTCTGAAGGGGATTCGCATACTTGCCGACGTGCAGGAGGATGTTCGCTATCCCGGAGCGCGATTCGATGCCGCGCGAAAGACGATCGAGGAAAGCCCGGAAAGCGGGGCCTGGACGCCCGATACGCGGCAACTCGAGCAGTCGCTTCAAGTCTCTTGGGTCGCCCGTGAGGCAGCGCACGATCCGAGGGACGACAAACGCTCGCACGATACGCTCCTTCAATTTCATGCTCTTCATCCTTGGTCACACTGTCGCCGGAGGCGATCGCCCGAAACCCCTCGCCGGAAACCCTGGGTAACCAGGAACGGGGAAATCAACACGTAGGCAAAAACCAGAGCCAGGACGATGGCGGCCAAGGGCCTCGTGAACAGAAAAGGCATGACCGTCAGGGTCACGTAGACAATGCCGAAGACCGATTTGAAGCGGGTCAGCTTTGGATAACGAACGGGAGCCACCATCATGCAGGAGAATCCGGCGATCACGACGAGGATCGCGGTCCTCGCAAAACCGGACGGCGGTATATGCAAGAAAACCAGGCACACGACAAACAGGGAATAGAAAACGGTCAAGAGTCCTGGAAAGCCAAGTTTCTCGAATGACTCCGCGCGAAGAAGATTGCCGTTTCGCGAATACCTGATGGCGCCGGTGAACAGCGGGACAGCACAAACAACCAGGGTCAAGTCGGGCGTCGGGGCTAGAAGGGCGCACGTCAGAAGCCAGGGGGCGACGATGTAACAAAGATAGTCGGCGAAGTAATCAAAAAGGCCGCCAAATTCGCTTTCAGCCTGGAGACGCCTGGCAAGCACGCCATCGCAGCCGTCGGTCACGATCCCTAGCGTGATCAGTGTCGCCGCCATTTGGAGCCTGCCCGCCTGGGCGGCCAGGATAGCGGCCCCGGCAAGGCCTATCCGCGCGCCTGTGCAAGCCTGCACAGCGCCAAAAGCCAGAATCGAGACAATTGGTCTTCGGGGTCTCATAATCGCAGCATTATGCAAGAGTCCCGCCACAGACGTATTGGTGGTCACACCATACGGAGTGTAGAATCGAGGCGATTTCAAGGAGCAGACATGATCCGACTATCGCGACTGTCCATGCTGGTGCTCTTTCTCGCCTCGGTGCTGCTCGCTCCATACGCCCACGCCAGGGACGACAACTGGGTCAAGTACAACCGCAAGCTGGCCAAGATCGAAGAGAAGCGCGTCACTCGGATCCAGAAGCTGCAGGTGGATCACCAGAAATTCCTGGCAAAGCAGGACAAGATCGACGCCACGAAACTCCGAAAGCACGAACGCGAGCTTCAAAAGAAGGTCAAGGCAGTCAACGACGACTACCTGAAAGAGCTGCAAAAACTGGAACGCGAACGCAATCGCGGCAAGTAGGAACACGGAGAACACCGACCGTCTCTGTTGGTCCGTGTCTTCCGTGTTCCGTCCGTGCTTATCCGTGCCCTAGAGTTGCGAGTACGCGGTCGGCCGGAGGATCATGTCTGTGATGTTCGAGACCGTGTCGGCGTAATAGGAATCCGTACTGATCTTCTTCCAGTCCGGGTCGTTGCGGAACCCATCCCACGCCTTTTCCCTGGCGGCGTTGTCCGGAAAGACCACCATGTAGGTGAGGTTCGGCATCCTCGGCCCCACGATAGTTTCGCCGAAGAATACCGGCTGGAGCCCGGTCCTCTTGAAGATTTCGATCTCGCCCCCGGAATTGAACATTTCGACCTTCCGCTTGGCCACCTTTCCGTTGTGGCTCTCGTAAATTCTCATCTCGAAAATGCGGGGTTTTTTGTCGGTGGCGAGTTGCGACGCCTCCACTTTCGGCAGGTGCTCGAAGGCCAGCATCAGCGAGCTTTCGATCCGGGCGTAGGGCGGTTCGTCGATAGGCGCCTTGTAAAAAGCCTCGGACGCCTTCTGGAACTCCGGGTCGGCCATAAGCTTGGAGGAGGTTGAGAGCAGCGTGTCGAACGAGGAGTACGGGGTCAGGGTGTAAAGCGTCAGGCTGTCTGCACCGTGCACCGGCTCGAAAACACCGATCGGCCCGACTCCGAGACGGCCCAAGGCCGGCAGAGCCGCATCCTTCAGAAAGTCGTTAAGTACCTTCTTCCTGCCACCCGGCAGCATGTGGTACACCCGCAGTTCGAGAAGCTGCTGTTTAGGTTTGCTGCTCTCCTGAGCCGAAACCAGAGTCATGTCCGCCATCGCCGCTGCCCCTGCCAGACCGGAAGCTGCCAGGAAGTCCCGCCTTTTCATAGATCGCTCCTTTGGATGAATGAAGAACTGACCAGCAGAATAACTCCGGAGTTTTCGGGGATACAACAGTTAAGTGAAGGGGAGAAGTTCTGAGTTCGGAGTTCTGAGTTCTGAGTTCGGAGTTCTGAGTTGCGGGCGTCGATCTTTCGGGTCGCTGAGCTGACAGAACCGCAAACGGAGCGTTTTCCAGCGAAGTGCGCGGATTGCAGCCGCATGCAACCCGCCCCGAGCCAGGCGTCGGGTCACGGTGACCATCCGCGCACTTCGCAAAAGACGCTCCGTTTGCGGTTCTGTCAGCTCAGCGACCCGACGGGGGTCACAGAACTCGTAACTCAGAACTCAGAACTCAGAACTCCGAACTCAGAACCACTTAGCCATTGTGTCCCCGAAACAGACGTGCCATATTTTCTCGATGATCAGCCGGAAATCGTCTTCAATGACCCTGGTGACCCTGCTTGTCTCGGGCCTGTCGATCCTTTGTGCGGCCTGTGCCCCTGCCGGGCACAGGTACGAGCCGCGCTGGGAATCTCTGGATAAGCGCCCGACTCCGCAGTGGTTCCTGGACGCCAAGTTCGGCATCTTCATCCACTGGGGTGTCTACTCGGTACCCGCCTGGGGCGCCAAGCAACAGTACGCCGAATGGTACTGGAACAACATGGCGGACAAGAAGCCGGACAACGTGTGGTGGCAATTCCACAAGAAGAACTATGGCGAGAGTTTCGATTACAGGGAATTCGCCCCGCAGTTCCGTGCCGAGTTGTTCAATCCTGATCAGTGGGCGGATGTCTTCGTGCGGTCCGGCGCCCAGTACATTGTCCCGACGTCCAAACACCATGAGGGGTTTGCCATCTGGCCAAGCGCGGAAGCGAGCAAAACCTGGGGACGACCGTGGAACAGCGTTGAAATCGGCCCAAAGCGTGACTTGCTCGGAGATCTGGGCGACGCCTGTCGCAAACGGGGCCTCAAATACGGCTTCTACTTCTCCCTTTACGAGTGGTTCAACCCGCTTTGGCGAAGCGACAGGAAACGTTACGTGGAGGAGCACATGTTCCCCCAGTTCAAGGATGTCGTGACCCGTTACAAGCCGGCGATCATTTTCAGCGACGGGGAATGGGACATGGAGTCCAAGGACTGGCGCAGCGAGGAACTGCTGGCGTGGCTGTTCAACGAGTCGGCCGTGAAGGACCAGGTTGTGGTGAACGACCGCTGGGGCAAAGACTGCCGCCACAAGCACGGCGGGTATTACACGACCGAGTATGCGGCGGGAATGAAGGATGACTCGCATGCCTGGGAGGAAAGCCGGGGCATGGCGTACTCCTACGGTTACAACCGGGCTGAGAACATCGACGACTATAAGACCGGCCGCGAGTTCATCATGATCCTCGTCGACCTCGTGAGCCGGGGAGGCAACCTGCTGCTGGACATCGGTCCCACCGCGGATGGACGGATTCCCGTCATCATGCAGCAGCGGCTCCTGGAAATCGGGGATTGGCTGAAGGTCAATGGCGAGGCGATCTACGGGTCGCGTTACGCCGGCCGGGCCGCACAATGGACCGACGGCAAGCGACCGGGTCAGGAATTCGGCGAATTCATGATCAAGTACGATCTCATGAACCAGATCGGATTCCAGGCCAAGGACGGAATGGCCGTCAAACAGGCTTTCTTCACGAAGAAGGGGAATGCGATCTACGCCATCCTTCCCGGCTGGCCGGAGCAGGAAATCGTCCTGAAGAACATCAAGGTCCCGAGCGGCGCGCAGGTCACGATGCTCGGTTTGAAGCAACCGATTGCCGCACAGGTGAAGGGGAAGGACCTGGTGATCAAAATGCCGGCCGTGAATCCCGAAAAACTGCCGTGCCGGCACGCGTACACGTTGAAGATTCCGGGCGGTGAGCTGGCACCGGAGTGAGTTCTGGGTTCTGAGTTCTGAGTTCTGAGTTCTGAGTTCTGGGTTACGAGTTGCGCGTTTCGGGCGTCGATGTTTCGGGTCGCTGAGCTGAACAGAACCGCAAACGGAGCGTTTTCTGCGAAGTGCGCGGATTGTCGCCGGATGCAATCAGCCCCGAGCCAGGCGTCGGGTCACGGTGACAATCCGCGCACTTCGCGAAAAACGCTCCGTTTGCGGTTCTGTTCAGCTCAGCGACCCGACAGGGGTCACAGCTCAAATCTCGCCCCAAGACCTACAACCCGGAACCCCGAACCCGGAACCCGGAACTCCGAACCCTGAACTCAGAACTACCTCATCATGTCCTGCATCGAGAACTGATCCTGTTTCGTGTAACCGGCGGGTATCGCGTAAACGCCAGCGGGTGCGGGCTTCGTGGTAACCTCCAGCACTTCCTGGGACATCTTGACCGTCGTCCCCATCATGTCCATGGTTGTTTCGGACTTGACCTGAAGGCCCTTGATTTTCCCCAGTTCCTGCATGGCCGTGTCGTCCAGCCGCATACTCGCCTTCATAACCAGGGGAAGCAGTTTCTCGGACATCGTCTGCCAGTCGAAAGAGACCGCCTTGGTGGCCCAGACCTTCGAGTTAAGCTTCATCATCATGACGTCCATGACCATGTCATAGCCATCGCACTGCCATTGTCCGACCTTCTGGGTCTGCCCGTTCGGTGTCACGGTCACCTTGGTCGCGCCCATCATCTGCGCCATCTGCTGGGGAAGATATTTGGACATATCAAGTGGAAGAGCCATTTCGACATAGCTCTTTGTCTTGTGATTGACCACAAAGACGGCCTTCTTTCCCAGGTCGACGATGATGGACTGGTCCTTTGTGAGGGTCGCCATCTGATTCTGATTGTCGCCGATCCACTGTTCAGTCGTGTCGTCACGGGCGGGCTGTTGCTGTCCCATCATGCTGAAAGCGTCCGTGTGAGTCGTCTGCTTGATGTAAGTGTCGGCGTGGACCAAAACCGTCAATAAAAGAACTGCAAAAAAAGCTGTCGCTACCTTTTTCATGTTGCCTCCGATCGAAGGTATATACCATCGGTGCCCGACGGGCGCAAGTTCTCCAGGCTTAAGCATGGATTGCCGCCGGACGGTTCTGCTACGATCGGTGGGATGAACGAGCGAGACCCGCAAATCCCGCTGTCCGACGACCTTCGGTTACCCGAGAACGCTTTCAAGGAGCTCCCCCCCGGCGAGGAGTACGAGCCTGTGGTGCCGCCTTCTGCGAGCATTCCCGAGGTCACGGCCCGATCGATCGCTCAAGGCGTCGCGTGGTCGATCATCTTCTCGGCGGCCGCCACTTACATCGCGCTAAAGCTCGGCCAGGGAATCGAGTCGGCTATTCCGATCTCGATCCTCGCGGTTGGCTTTTCAGTCTTTGCGGTCAAGTTCCTGCGGTCCCGCTCCTCGACGCTGCTCGAAAACGTCAATGTGCTCGCAATTGGGGCGACGTCAGGGATCGTGGCCGGAGGCTCGGTCTTCACGATGCCCGCGATTTACATCCTGGGCCTCCAGGGGCGATCGTCCTTTCTGCAGATTTTCCTGGTGCCTCTGCTCGGAGCCTTGCTGGGAGTTTTCTTTCTCGCGCCTTTTCGGCGGTATTTCGTTCGTGATCTTCACGGCCGACTGCCTTTTCCCGAAGGGCGCGCTACGACCGAGATCCTGGTGGCAGGCAAGCGGGGCGGGCATAGCGCGGTGGTCCTCACCTATTCGGCCATCGCCGCCGCGCTCTTCGATTTTGTGGGACCTTCGATGCGCGGTTGGGCGGAGAACTTCTCGACCGCGTCAATCGGCGCCCTGGCCACTCTGACGAGCAGAACGAAGGCCGTCTTCACCATGAACACGAGTGCGGCGGTACTCGGCCTCGGATACATCATGGGCATCGACTACGCGGCGATCATCATGGGCGGGTCGATGGTTTCCTTTTTCGTCCTGGTTCCTCTGTTTGCTTACCTCGGCAACTACATCCCGCTGGAAATCACCTCGGGGGCGGGCCCGATTGCAGGGATGGCGTCCGAAGACATATTTCGCCTCTACGTGCGGCCGATCGGGATCGGCACGATCTTCGCCGCCGGGCTGATATCCATCCTCAAGATGTCCCCGGTGATCTTTCAGGCCATCGGCCAGGCGATGCGCGAGGTTGCCCGGCTGGCCAAGGGCAACACGACGAGCGAGGCGATTCGGACGGAACGGTCCCTGCCAATGTCGGCAACGCTGATCGGTGTCATTCTCACCGGCCTGGCGATCCTTCTTTATTTTCGCTTCTCGGTTCTCGCCGATGCCTCGTCCCCGACAAAGGTCGCACTCGTTTCGACCCTGATGACGCTAGTCATCGCGTTTCTGTTCGCATCGGTATCGGCCTGGGCCATCGCGATGATATCGATCACGCCGATTTCAGGAATGACACTGACGACGCTGATCGTCACGGCGGTAGCACTCTCGACGCTCGGCCTGTCGGGCGAAAGCGGGATGCTTCAGACCCTGCTGGTCGGCGGGGTGGTTTGCACGGCCCTGTCCATGGCCGGTTCGCTGGTGACCCAGTACAAGATCTCTTACTGGCTGGGAGCGACGCCCCGCCAGGTTGAGATTTCGAACCTCCTTGGCGCGGTCGTCGCTTCGGCCGCTACGACGGCGGTTATCCTGCTGATGGCCCAGGTCTATGGATTCGCGCCCGGGCCGGGGCACCCGAACCCTCTTCCCGCGCCCCAGCCGAATGCGATGGCGGCCGTCCTGCGCGGGGTCATGGGGACGAGCGGTGCACCGTGGTTCCTGTATGGAATCGGCGCGGTTTTCGCGGTTTCGACAGAAATGTGCGGCGTCTCGGGCCTGGCCTTCGGGCTGGGGATGTACCTGCCCATGGAGCTCAATTCTCCATTGGTGCTCGGGGCGGCGATGTCGTGGTTGCTGGAACGCTCTTCAAAGGATCGAAAGCTTGCCAAGGCGAGGCAGGAAAAAGGGACGCTGATTGCGTCAGGGTTTATAGCCGGGGGCGCGCTCGTCGGCGTGCTTGCCGCCCTGCTCCGATTCACCGAGGACTCGTGGGGCCGGACGCTTGTTCCTGACTTGACCAGGCTTCCCGGGATCGGTCGGTTCCTCGAGAGCTGGACGAACTGGATCGGCCTGCTTGTTTACCTGGGCCTGGCCGCGGCGCTTTTCTGGGACTCCTGGAGAGAGCGAGTGGAGGAAGCGCCCACCGAGCGAATTTCGGGGACATAATACTTAATTCCCATCCCGTTACCGGGCGGGTGGAATGGCAAAGGAATTAAGTTTTGTGTCCCCGAAATTCCCTGAGACCCAAACGGTCTCCCCTCGCCACACTCTCTCAACGAGCTTCGATGGTCATCATAATACTACCCGAGCGCGCCCGTGTGACCTTATCGTAAACCCATACCGGGTACCCGCCTGGTTCCTTGAAAAAGTCGGCGGGGACGATCGCGGTCATCAAAAGCCCATCCGGTTGGACGCTGCTGCTGAGCGGACGATTTCCCCACATCAGAACGCTCGACGGGGTGGCAAACCGCGTCCTGGCCCACATGGCAAAACCGTTCCCCGGCTGCGCATAGAAACCCTTGCCGTCCGTCATCGCCTTGTCCGGGCCGATCTGCCACAGCTCGATCCTGTGGCTCGACTTGGCCTGGCTTGCGTCCGCCCCTCGTTTCCAGAAATACACCTTGTTCGAGCCGTTCTCCCAGACGAGCTCTGCAGCGAGCCCAGACAGGACGCGCTGCACACCCTCGGGATCGATTCCCATGGCTTCCCTGTCGAGGACCAGGTACCCTTCCTGGTACTCACGTCCCGTCGTCTGAAGGTCCAGGAACGGGCGACCAGAGAAAAGCGACAATTTCGGGGCCTGCCACCAACCGATCCCGAAAATCCGAGCCCCTCGAGGAAGTCGCTCGATTTCCTCAGCCGCCTCTATTCGCTCGACCAGGTGCCGGTCATACCTTGAGGGGATATCGAAGGCGGCGACGAAACTGTTAACGTGCGACCAGCCTAAGAGCAGAATGGCAACCACCCCGCAGCCCGCCGCCAGCCGTCTAAGAAAGGGTCGACTCGAGTTTTGGGCCCATGCCCTATGGGCGGCGACCAGGAGTAGCGGGATGTTGACAACAAGAAATGGGAACAAGCGGCGATACCAGATGGCCCAGGTGCTGAAGTGAAACCAATATCCAATGTAGAAGATCGATAATCCGAAGAGGAACAAGATGACAGCCTGATCGGCATCCAGACGGGGCAACAGCCTCTCAAGTCGTAACGCCCCAGCGCGCTCGCCCGCGGAAGGCCGATCGGAAGCTCGGATTTGTAGAACTACGAGGGATGCCAGGAACCAGATCACGAGAAGGGGCAAGTAAAAGAATAACCATCCGCCGTAACTTGCGCCCAACACCTGAATGGCTTCCCAGAAGAGGCTCCAGCTGCGGGACTGCACCGCAGGGTTCCCACCCCACTGCGTGGAACTGATCAGAGCCCGGAACATGGAAAGCTCGCTAAAGAGAACTTTCCACCCTGCCTGAAGGACCAGCACCAAGGGTAGGCAGATGAGGGGGACCAAAAACGAGACAGAGAACCGAACCAAATCCTTCCAGCCGACGGCTTTCCGCCGAAGCCACAAATATCCGAGAAGAACCAGCAGCATCGGAAAACCAACGACCAGGTAATTCTTCGTATGGGTGGCGAGGAAGACCGCAAAACCCAGGAGGTAGAAGCAGCGCACAGACCCTGAGAGCGCCGCCCGCAAAATGAAAGCGCACAGTAGCAAATAGAAGGCCGCCGCCACTTCGCCATGCCCCTGGAGGCCGAGCGCTTTGATTTCGGGAGTGGTGAAGAAGAGGATCACGCCGACCAGTGAAAGCGGCCAGCTTCCCGTCATCCGCACCACGAGCAGGCAAATCAGGACAGGAGTCAGCACAAGAAAGACAAGATTGCTGAACTGCAGAGTGAAGTGATTGATCCCAAAGGCATGAATGACCGGCCAATCGAGGATGTATTGAGACAGCATCCCCTGGCCGAGGTTTGTTAACGGAATATGATAATCGGCGGACGACTTTATGTTGTACGTGTGGGTAAGCGACCCCCATCTTTCCAGGGAGACAATCGGTTGCAGGAATACCGCGCCATCGAAAGAGATGTCCGTCGTGGCTGCGACGGCCACAAAGTAGGAGAGTGCGCCGAGTGTGACGACGACAAGCAGAATTTTTGTGGAAACATCCAGGTAACGCCGACTCAAAACCATCTAACTTCTCCCCAACTTTCGCAGGGCCAGGGCGAAGACGGCGGCCCAGCCTAGACCCTTGAAATCCCCGGAATCAAGCGCCTGCTCGACCTCGGGGCGAGATAAGAGGAGGACCTCCGGCTGCTCTTCGTCGGGAGCCGTAGGTTCGCAGACCTTGTGGGCACCGACCGCCAGGTAGAAGTGCGCGTTCCCCACCCCGCGATTGGTGTCGACCACGTACGTTCCCAGACTCTGCCACTCGGAAGCTTCGTACCCGGCCTCTTCTTTTAGTTCCCGCCGTGCCGCGGCAAGGGGGTCTTCGCCCGGCTCGATATAGCCCCCGACCGGGGCCAACGAAAAGCCTTCCACGCCATATTTCTGTTGCCGGAAACAGAGGAACCGGTTGTCGTCGGTCACGACTACGATGCTCACATAGTCGGGGGTGATGACCCAGGTCCAGTCCTCGATGTGGCGACCGTCCGGCAGGCTCACGTCGTGCACCTCGACCGAGAGGTATGGCGGGTAATCGAGCACTTTGCGACGGCTTACGGTCTTCCAGGGTTTCATGGGGTTATGAGAGGCTTCAACGCGACATTTTGCGATTTTCGGGGAGGTTTCGGGGACACAAAACTTAATTCCTTTGCAGCTGTCCAGTGAAACATGCCAGCCGGGATGGGAATTAAGTATTATGTCCCCGAAACTCCCCGAAACTCCCCCTAAACTCCCGTCATATTCGGCCGGATTTGATGATCGCGATGACGAGCCAGAGCCCGAGCAGTCCGGCAACAAGGTATCCGATCAGACCCAGAAGGGAAAACCCGAACAAGGCCGGGCCGCGTCCCAGGTTGATCATCAAAGACGAACCGATAACCAAGGCGGCAACGACCACGGCGAACGCCAGGCGGTTCGACGACCGGTCCATTTCCAGGATGAAACGGGTGAGCCCTTCGTGATGAAGTGACACGGTCAGCTGGCCTTTCTTGACCTGCGAAACAATCTCCTCGATATCACCCGGAAGGGCTCCGATCATCCGCTGGTAACTGCCCCAGGTCTTGAGTGCTCTGCCGGCCAAGCGGCGGGGGTCCGCGCGACTGGCCAGGAAAGACTTAAGGAAGGGGGTCGCCTCGTCGACGATATTGAAGCCCGGATCGAGAGTGCGGCCGACACCGGAAGCGACGGCGAGCATCCTGCCGAGCAGGGCCAGATTGATCGGGAGAATGATTCTGTGGCGCCGGACCAACTGCAGCAGATCGGAGATGACGCGTTCCGCGTTCAGTCGGGCCAGAGACAGGCCGTAATACCGGTCGATAAACTCCTCGATGTCGAATTTGAGCAGGGCGACATCGACCTCGTCCCGTAGAAGACCGAGGCTGCGAAACACACGAAGAACACCGTCGCTGTCGCGCTGTACGAACGCCGAAAGAAGGAGTGCCAGTTGCTCGGCCGTCTCCTCATCTATCCGTCCGACTATGCCGTAATCAACCGCCGCGATGGCGTTTCCCTCGATGACGAAGAAGTTTCCGGGATGAGGGTCGGCATGGAAGAGGCGGAACTGAAAGACCTCTTTAAGGATCGAGCGCGCCCCGTTTCGCGCCACTTCCCGCTTGTCGAACCCTCGCGCTTCGAGCTCCTTGATGTCAGTGACCTTCACTCCCACGACCAGGTCGGTCGTGAGGATTCTTTCCGAGGTGACGCTCCAGTGGACGCGCGGAATGAACCGAGTCGGGTCACCTTCGAAATGCCGCCGAAACCGTTCGATCGCCTGCCCCTCGGCCTGGAAGTCCAACTCGCGCCTGATGGTTCGGGCAAACTGGTCGACCAGGTTGACCGGCTGAAGCCAGCGCCATTCGGGGATATGACGTTCGACGAGAGCGGCGAAATCGAACAGGATCGCGAGGTCCGTCTCGATGAGCCGACGGATCCCCGGTCGGCGGACCTTGACGGCGACCCATTCTCCCGAGGGCAAGCGGGCTTTGTGCACCTGGGCGATCGATCCGGAGGCGAGGACCGGTTCACTGAATTCCTGGAACAGGTCCTCCGGAAGGGCGCCCAACTCATCCTCGAAGGTTTTGCGAACTTCGGCGAAGTCGAAGGGAAGGACCTCGTCCTGGAGCTTTTCCAGTTCCTGGATGTAGCGCTCGGGAACAATATCGGGACGAGTGCTGAGCAGTTGCCCGAATTTTACGAATGTAGGCCCGAGATCGACAAGGGCCATCCGGATGCGCTGCGGCGTGACAGTGACGGTGTGAGCGGTGCCCTTCAGACGGCTTCGAAGGGAACCGAGACCCACGCGCTCGGAGATATCGCCAAAGCCATATTTGGCCAGCGTGAAGGTCACCTGTCGATATCGCTTGATTCGGCGGTAGGCACGCAGTGCGCTAAGTGGTTGAATCATTGCCGGGCGCGGACGGCGCTGCCTGAGACTCGCCACTCGGTTTCGGCGCAGCGGGTTGTTGCTGTTCGAGCTTCTCCAGTCGTTGGCGCAGTTCGTCGAGCTGCTGGCGAGTCGGGACACCCATTTCCCCGACGACGCGCTGGACCGTCTCCCTGACCGTGTTGGACAAGCGTTTCTGCTCGTCTCGCATCCGGGTCACCAGGTCCTCGACGATTCTGGGCCGGTCCTTCTCTGCCACTTCCCCACGCCGGACCAGTTCATCCACGACCTCCTCGACCTTTTCGCGGGTGAGGCTGGCCAAACCTATGCCGATCAAATAGCCTTTTCTCAGAATCTCAAGCATGAGTAGTGCCCCCTTTTCTGATGGTCTAAGAGCGGACAGCTAAAACACTAGCATACTCGGAGGCGCACGGGCGAGTCGGCTGCAGTCCGCGCGTGCGGCGATGGCCGAAGAGCCCCGGCAGGAGCCGCGCACACGGAGCTTCATGCTCCGTTTTGAAGTTTTCCATGCCCTTTCGGGCACCCGCGATCGATGAAAAGCGGGGAGACACCCTGTGGAAGGCAGCCGACACAATTCCAGCCAGCCGCCCTACCTGACGATCTCGACCTTTTCGGCACCGATTCGGACACTCGAGATCCCGTAAGGCAGGGGAAATTCTTCCGTAATATCTATGCCAGGCGCCTGCCTGGTTCCCACCACACCAACGAGGCTGCTTACGAACCATGACGGAACCCACATCCCGTCAAAGCTCGCCTTATCGATCTGGAAAACGGCCCTGGAATTCTTTGTAACGACCAGACGGCCCTGCGCCTGGAGGGTATGAACACCGGAAAGGAGTGTCGTGAAGGCCCGGACGGCGACGCTGTCCAACTTGATGTCATCCATATTGATGACTGCCGTTGACCGCAGAGTCCCGGATGCATCGAAGTCGAGCACCAGCTTGGTCAGGCCTAACCGCTTCTTCGAGGATATGGCGACTGCCATGAATTCGTTCACATCAGCTTCGGCCAGTTGCCATTTCTCGGTCTTGCCAGGGGCCTTGGGAGATTTCATTTGAACAAGAACTTCATTTACCCTGGTCGCTCCGGTTTTCGCAGCTGAACCTGGCGGCGTTCCTAAGAACAGAAAAATGAGCAACTGTGCGACCATGCCAGAGGATATTAGTACCCGAAAGCGCGAGTGTCCATTCCCCAAGCTGCTCGCGGCTGCATTACCCCTCGATTCGGGGTATTCTACACACGACTCAGAGGTGAGCAGAGGAGGAGGCCGTGTACTTCGTTCGGTTTGCAGCCGCCTGCATGGCTTACTGGCTGCTGACAACGGGAGCGCAGGCGTTCGACAAGGAAAGCGCACGCCTGTTCGAGTTCCACGGTCAGATCCTCGGAGACAACCAAAAGACAATTCGGAATCCCGAGCCGGTTGTCTTTCTGCATGGCGCCACCCTCCCCTACAGCAGCCACTCTCGAGTGGGCCTGGACGGGAAGTTCAAGTTCCAGAAGCTCCTGGCCGGCTCGTATGTGCTCGTCGTCGACGTCCCAGGCGGGGGGGAAATGCGTCAAACGGTTGAGATTGGACCGAGCTTCGCCGACAAGAAAGGACGCATCCGGGAGGTAGTCCGCTTTGTCGGCTCAGTATCAACGGAAAATCTCGGCCTCGTGCACGCGGCGCAACTCCGCATCCCCAAACAGGCAAAAACCGAGCTGGACCGCGCACTCCGCGAGTTGAGCAGAAACAACGTCGAATCGTCCAGGGCGCATCTGGCCGAGGCGTTGCGACTGGCCCCCGAGTATGCCGAAGCGCACAATCAACTGGGCGTGATCGCCTATCAGACGGGCCAGTTCGCGGAGGCGGAAGAGCATTTTCGGCGGGCGTTGAAAGAGGCGCCGACCGCCTTCTGGGCCCTGGTCAACCTCGGTGGCGCGCTCCTGGCACTCGGCAAGGATAAAGAGTCGCTCGAGATCAACCAGGAAGCGGTCAGGCGGGCGCCCGAGGACGCCCTGGCCCATTCGCAACTTGGCAAGAGCTACCTGCGGACGGGAGATCTGGAGAAGGCCGAGATCCACCTGCGCCAGGCGAAAGCTCTGGATCCCCGTCACTTCTCCGCACCGCAGCTTGTCCTGGCTGATTTGTACTACATGCAGGGTCGCCGGGAGGAACGAATCAGGGAACTGGAGGAGTACCTGAAGTTCCACCCGGACGGCGATTTCGCCCCCCAGGTTCGGATCCTGCTCGACCGAGCCCGCTCGGCCGCCTCCCCGCGCTAAACCCGGCCGAGAGTAATCTCAGAGATCGAAGCCAGGCACCCGCGCCAGCTTTTGGAGGAAAGACGTTTGTCAGAGCCGCGCACGCAGCGCTTTCCAGCGGAGTAAGCGGGTTCGGTTGCCTGTCAGAGCCGCGTGTGGCGTGGTCGAGAGCCACGCGCGCAGCGTAGTCCGGTCAGAGCCGCGCACGCAGCGTAGTCCAGCGGAGTAAGCGGGTTGTGACGCGCTGCCATGGTCAAGGGCACGGTGTTTGCCGGCTGCGAGAACCCGCTTACTCCGCTGAAAAGCGCTGCGTGCGCGGCTCCGACAAGGCTGCTCGGCTGTCGCCAGAATCCAACAAGGAGCTTCTTCAACACCCCTCGTGCTGCGTGCGCGACTCCGGAGCTTATGATTTTTGGTTCGCCGGCGCCCTGTCCTTCGCGGGCGAGTACATGCTCCATTGCCGATCGTGCGACCGCTCGTTGTCCCATTCTTTGGTCGGCGGGAAGTACTCTTTTTCCGGGTCCTTCAGCATGCCTTTGATCGCCTCCTCGTTCAGCTCGATCCCGAGCCCGGGAGTGTTCGGCACGGGAACGAACCCGTCTTTCGTCATGAAGGGTTTCACCGGCCCGTCGACAACCGTTTCGTACTTCGCGTCGTCCACGCCGTGGTGTTCCATGACCAGGAAGTTCTCGGTAGCCGCGGCGCAATGAATGCTCGCAAACATCGTGACCGGGCCTCCGGCCATGTGCATTGCCATCGAGACACCATGGTCCATCGCGTAGTCGCCGATCTTCTTCGTCTCCAGCAGACCGCCCGACGTAGCGAGATCGGGGTGAATGATTGAAACTGCTTTCCGGTCAATCAGCTCCCTGAACCCGTCGAGCGCAAAGATGTCTTCTCCCGTCAGGATCGGCGTCGTGCATGAGTTCTTCAACTGGATGTACTGGTCAACATAGGTCCACGGGACCATATCCTCGTACCAGGCGAAGTTGCATTTATCGAGGCGTTGAGCCAACTTGATGCCGTCCTCGATGCCGAAGTGCCCATAGTGGTCAGTCGCAATCGGGATCTCCCATCCGAGCGCCTCACGGGTCTTCACACCGTAGTCTTCGTAAATCGCCAGTCCCTTTTCGGTCAGTCGGATTCCCGTGAACGGATGCGGTTTGTAGGTCCATTCCCAGTTCGAATCCCCATACTGCTGGAAGGGGTCAACTCCCTGGCCCTTGGGGTAGGTAATGGTGCCCTCGATCCCGCGGAGGAGCCCGAGAGGAACGTCCATCTTCAGAAAACTGAATCCTTGTTCAATCCGTTTCTTCAGCCGCGCTGCCTGCTCCGCGGCGTCCTTCGTGAACGGAGTGTCCGCGTACAGCCGGATCTTGTCGCGAAACTGTCCGCCCAGCATCTGCCAGCACGGAACTCCCCAAGCTTTCCCGGCCAGGTCCCAGCACGCCATCTCGATCGACACGACCCCGCCGGCCTGTCGCGCGTGACCGCCAAACTGCTTGATTCTGCGGAAGATTTTGTCGACGTGACAGGGATTCATCCCGACGACGCGGCTCTTGAGCATGAGGGCGTAGGTCGGGCTGGCACCGTCACGAACTTCACCGTATCCGTGCAGGCCCTGATTGGTATCCAGACGCACGACCCAGTGGTTGTCCACCCGGGCCACGCGCAGATCGGTGATCTTGAGCTCCGAGGGCTGCGAACTTGTTTTGACGTTCTGCGCAATCGCCTCGTAGTCGTTCGAAGTTACGGCGACCGCGGCACAGGCGGCGCCGACCGAGGCGGTTTTCGTCAGGAATGATCGTCTTGAATGAAGCGAAGACTTGCTCACTGTTGGTTCCTCCTTCTCTCGTTGGAGCCGGGACCAAACGCGAAATCAGGTCTCCGGCAACGGTATTGTACTCCGCATCCGCCGGAAGACAGAGCTAGTTTCGGCTGTTGAAAAGGAGGTAAGTGACAGCCGGCTATCGCAGCTGCAAGCTGATGCGCTGGTCGCCGCTCTTGAAATCCGAGGACAACGGATCGGCGCATCGTCTCAGTCTAGGGTACAATCCTGCTTTTGCGCGACAACATGGCTTCACGGCAAGGCAACGGGAACGGAAGACTTCAAAACAGGGTTCAGGAGGCGCTGCTCGAGCTCAACCGACTGGCCGAGCGGCGGATGTACCTGATCGTCCTGGTCGGAATATTCAGCGGCTGGTTCCTGCCCACGCTCGACGGTTTGACCTGGCTTGTTCCATACCTGTTCGGATACATGACCCTCGCAACCGCGCTCAGCATCAGCGGGCGTGACGTGGCGGCCGTGGCAAAGGTCCCGGGCACGGTCCTGCTGATCATTGCCGCCCTGCATGCGGTAATGCCTCCGATTGCCTGGGGACTGGGAGCCGCAGTCTTCGGAAGTGACTCCCCACTGGCGGCCGGGATGGTGCTCGCCACCCTGATCCCCGTGGGGGTCATGTCGATCATCTGGACGAGTGTCGGCAAAGGTGAAGTACCGCTCGCGCTCACCACGGTTGCCCTCGATTCCCTGCTCAGCCCCCTTGTACTCCCGCTGACGGCATGGCTCTTTTTAGGGAGTCAGGTCGATTTTGACGCCCGGAGCCTGATGATCGGGCTGACGTGGATGATCGTGCTCCCGACTGTGGCAGGAGTCCTGCTTCACGACCTGTCCCGCGGGGAGATCGGACGGCGAATGGCGCCGATCAATGGGCCCCTGTCAAAAGCGTGCATCCTCTCCATCATCGCGATCAACATCGCGGCAGTCCGCGGAATCCTGGCCACCAGCCAATTCTCGGTTGCACCCGTATTCGCCATTCTGCCTGTTCAGGTGGCGGCCGGGTTCCTAATCGGTCTCGGAAGCGCGAAGCTCCTCGGGCTGTCGGAACCGCGCGCGCGAACCATGACCTTCTGCGTTGGACTGAGGAACATCAGCGCCGGGATAGTTGTCGCGCTCCGCTACTTCTCGCCCGCAACAGCAATCCCCGTGGTGCTCGTCATCATCTTTCAACAGCCGATGGCGGCAGTCTTTCAGCACTGGTTCCTGCGCCGCGTTAATCCTGTTAGTCTTGTTGATCCTGTCAAGGAAAGAGTTGGACAGGATTAACAGGATTCACGGGATCCGGACAGCAGCCATGTCGCCGATGACCGTTGTCCAGGGGCGCACTCTCCAGCGGGTTACCAGTCCATTGGTCACGTATGGATCGGCGGCCACGAAAGCTTCCGCAACCGCGGGCGATTCCCCTTGAAACAGCAGAACCGCGCCGTCTACCGGATCTGCAAGAGCGCCGCCGAGCACCAGCTCGCCCCGGGTCTGAGCCGCGCGGGCCAGCGCCAGGTGCTGGTCGCGAAACTGGGCTCGACGCTTTACGTAATCCGGCACAACGTCATAGAACAACAGGTAGTGCATATCACCTCGTTTTCGGGGAATTTCGGGGACACAAAACTTAATTCCTTTGCTTGCGCACGATCGCGCAGGCTGGCTGGGAATTAAGTATTATGTCCCCGAAATTCGTCTTTTCTTCGCAATCCGCATTCCTCGACCCGCCCTCCACGCAATCTGAGCATATGCGTGATCCACGGCCCTATTTCCTCTGGATCGTGTGTGACATAAATCAGGCTACCCGAAATTGTACGGCAAAGACGCTCCGTGAGCTCGAGGACGAGGGCCCGGTGACGTGAATCGAGCCCGAGGCACGGTTCATCCAGGATCAGCATTTCGGGGCTCTTGACCAGCGCTCGCGCAAGCAACAGCAGACGCTTTTCTCCAGCCGATGTCCCTCGGAACGGCTTTGTGAGCAGAGAAGTGAGACCCAACCGGTCTACCCATGACCGGGCTGCCGATACCTGGGACTGCGAACAGTCGCGGAAAAGGCCGATCGAATCATAGAAACCGGAGCAAACCACCTGCTCGCAGGTCAGCCGGTCGTCTTCGTAATAGGTCAGCAGTTCCGATGAGACCCAGCCGATCCGGCTTTTGATTTCCCAAACGGTCTCGCCCGAGCCGCGCCGCCTGCCGAACAGGCTGATGTCGTTCTCGTAAGCCTGGGGATTGTCTCCAAGGACGAGGCTCAAAAGCGTGCTCTTTCCGGAACCGTTCGGTCCCATTACAGCCCAGTGCTCCCCGGCGTTCACTTCCCAGGAGACATCAACCAGAACCTGCTTTTCCTTGTATGAGATCGAGGCCTTGCGAATCTCGATCAGCGGGGAGGTGGGTCCAGGAATGGGGAATGCGGACTGCGGAACGCGGAATGGAAAGGCACGACGAGTGCCGCGCACTCGCATTCCGCCGACCGAATTCTGTCTCCCTGGTCCGCCCTCCGCATTCCGCACTCCGCGTTCAGAGCGGTGGTAGACGTGTTCGAGAACAGTCCCCTTGAGCCCCTGCTCGAGCACTCTCCCGTCTTCCAGCGAGAGCAGGTGCGTGATTCCTCCCGGCAGTTCCTCCGGCCGGCTCAAGAGGATCAGGAGGGCCTGATCGCCCGGACCGGAGGAGATCCCCGATACCCCTGCTGAGCGCGTCGCGGGACTGCGGCATCGACGCCGCCGAAGGGGTCATCGAGAATCAACAGACGAGGCTTCCGGAGGAGCGCCCGAGCGATCAACGCCTTGCGCATTTCCCCGTAAGAGAGGTGCACCACTTTGCGCTGAAGGAGATCACGGATACCGAGGAGGTCGAGTGTCCCGCCAGCCTCGCCGTCGGAATCCGTAAGCTCCAGCCAGTCGGCGACCTGGGGAGAATGGGCCGCTTCGTTGGCTTCCCAACGCGCCTGGTGGTAATCGGCGAAAGCATGAAGGACTTCGCCGTGGCTTTCGATGCTCACCCGAATCACTTCGCCCGGTTTCACCCAGCAACGGCCGTCCCGAAGCTCGTCCTCGCCACCGAAGAAGTACCGGATCAAGCCGCCGACAACCGGGACTCCACCGCACAGGGCACGCGCCAAGACTGACTTCCCTGCCCCGGTCGGACCGATGACCGCCCATCTCTCGCCGTCATCATCATCCAGGACAGACCCGAAAACAAACGTCGCCGTTCGTCAAGCCGAAGCGTGACGTTGTCGAAGCGGATGAAAGGTGAAGCGTGGGATGCGTTTTCCACGGTCTTCATAGGACCCGGGCGGTGCCGGCGAGGGAATTAAGTATTATGTCCCCGAAATTGCCTCGTGACTGCGAGGACCAGGATGCAGCTCGCGAGCATGGAAGCCGCGAGGAGGTACATCCCCCAGGTGACGTCGCCGGTAGCATCCTTGATCATTCCGACAACTGAAGGACTGACGTGGCCTGCCAGGTTCCCGACGGAGTTAATCAGCGCTATGCCGGCCGCGGCCGCAGTTCCGGACAGCAGTGCCGTCGGCAGGGACCAGAAAGTCGAGATGACGGACATCACTCCCGACGATGGCCAGGGTAAGGGCCACGAGCGACACCACGGCCGAGCCGGCAAACAGACCGCTCACGAGGAATCCCAACCCGCCGGCCGCAGCCGCCAGAGCGATGTGCCAGCGCCGCTCCTGGGTCTTGTCGGAGTGCCGGCCGACCAGAACCATCCCGATCGCCGCCGCCGCCCAGGGTATCGACGTGATCAAGCCCATATCACGCGTGCTCTTCACTCCCATGTCCTGAACGATCTGCGGCAACCAGAAGGACATACCGTAAAGCCCCATGATGGCGCCGAAATAAACCGCGCTCAGGACCCACACCTTCGGGCTTCTGAAAGCGTCACCGAAGGTGCGGCGGTGCTCCCCCGACTCTTTCGCCTTCTGTTCTTCCTCCAGACGCCTGATCAAGATCGCTTTTTCCTCGTCGCTCAGCCACCGGGCGTCACGCGGCCCGTTATTCAACAGGAGGAGCACCAGGACGCCCACGACGATCGACGGCAGGCCTTCGAGGATAAAAAGCCACTGCCAGCCGGAAAGCCCGCGGTAGCCGGCAAACGCTTCCATGATCCAACCCGAGAGCGGACCGCCGACCACGCCTCCGACCGCCACCGCCGTCATGAACAGGGCGACCATCCGCGCCCGGTGCTTCTGCGTGTACCAGAACGTCAGGTAGAGAATTATTCCGGGGAAGAATCCCGCTTCGGCAAGCCCCAGGGAAAAACGGACCACGTAGAACCAGAGCTCGGTCCTCACCAGGCAGGTCGCCATCGAGATCAGTCCCCACATGATCATGATCCGCGCGATCCAGATCCTGGCGCCGAATTTCTGAAGCAGGATGTTGCTGGGGACCTCGAAGAAGAAGTAACCGATAAAGAAGATCCCGGCGCCAATCGCCGTAAGCCGTATCGCTCCAACCCAACTCCGAGGACATCTGCAGCTTGGCGAATCCGACATTGACGCGATCGAGCATTGCGCAGATGTAGCAGATGAAAAGGAACGGAATCAGGCGCCAGGTGACCTTCCTGTAAGTCGCCTCCTCGAGAGAATCGTTTCGTGTTTGTTCGTGTTGGTTCGGGGATAATCCCACGAGGCCATCGTCCATCTGTACCCTCCCGGGCAAAAAACAACAGGCAACCGCGCCAGTATACGCCAGCAGGTCTATGGATTCTGCTGGGTTCGGGGCTCCGAAAAACGCCGCGCCCGCTGGCGATCACCCTTCATAGGTGGGTCCGACTTCCCAGTCGGACCGGTCCCACGGGAAGTGGGACCCACGGGCATCTCGCGCAGACCCAGGTGTCGCCGCCGCTTCATCTCGAAATTCTTAACTGCGCTTTTTTTAGCAGCTTTTTGCGCCAAGCGAGAGTAGAATCGTGGGTGAGGTGAGGCCGTGAGGCATCGAGCCGCTTCGTTGCTGATTGTCTTGTCGTTTTTCTGTCTGCCTGCTTGGGCAGACGAGCGTGAGTGGGAGTCGCACGGGCCGTATGGGGGCTCCGTCTGGTACGTGTTGCCGGTCGGACCCCCAGGTCGGTTGCTCACGACGACCGCCAGCGGCACGTACATCACGGATGACGCAGGCCTGCACTGGCGTCTGCTCGATCCTGACCTCAGGCTCTCCGGAGTCGTCAAACAGACGGCAGACGTGGCGTGGGGATGGGACTACCTGTCACTCTACCGCAGCTCGGATGCCGGGCTCACATGGTCGAGAGTCGAGATCGGCGGCGACCACTGGGGTATCCACAAGCTGGCTTTCGACCCGAATGTGCCATCGACCCTTTACCTTGCCGAATCGTCGCGGTCAGACGATAGCGCGGCACTCCTCAGAAGCGTGAACGGCGCACTGACATGGACGCGACTGCCCCTCCCCAGAACCGCCGAGGATGTCATCGTCACTCCTTCGACGGTCCTCGTCGAAACGTACGAAAACCTCTACTCGAGCGTGAACGGAGGGACAACCTGGACCGCGGTGTTCCCTGTTGCGACAGTCAACCTCTCGGGAATCGCGCAGGATCCGGCCAACCCGTCCCGTGTCTACTGCCTGACCACTGTCGGAACCCTCCACTCGTCCTCGAATGGAGGATTGACGTGGCAAAACACGGGTCAATTAGACCGTCAGAACTACACTCTGGGCGGGATCGCGGTCGATCCGCACGATCCCCGGGTTCTTCACGTCTGGGACTCCGACGGACAGGCTATCGCTCGCAGTGAGAACGCGGGTGCGAGCTGGGAAACACGGCCATCCCGATATGACTTCTATGGATTCGCCCTCGATCCTTACACTCCGGGCAGGATCTGGGCGGCCAGCGCGGGCGGGGTGAGGATGTCGGACGCCGGAGGCCCCTGGGTGCGACGGAGCACCGGGCTGCCGAACACGGGTGTTGCCGCTATCGCCTTTGATCCTCGTGATCCCTCAACCGTCTACGCGGGAACCAGGTACGACGGACTTCAAAAGAGCACGGATGCGGGAGACACTTGGGAAGATCTGGGTCTCGACTCGGCAGAGGTGGGCATAATCAATTGCGTGGGAATCTACCCGAAATCGCCGAACACGATCTTTGTCGGGAGTTGGAAGGGCATTTTCAGGAGCACCGATGCCGGCAACACCTGGAGCTTCTCCGATACATGTCCGAACGGCGTCTATTCGATCATCGCCAAGTCCCGCCGGATCCTGGCCGCGACTTCAAGCGGGCTTTACAGCAGCCGGGATGGCGGCGAAACCTGGCAACCGAGCGGCTTCAACCCCGACCGGGTGGATGCCTTGACAGATGCAGGGCGGGGCTTCCTGTATCTCTCTTACCACAACGACATCTGGCTTAGTGTGAACAGCGGGCTCACGTGGAGACGAACGGGACGATTCGAGTCGTGGGATTGGACAAGCGCTTTTGCCGGTGATCCGTTCAGGCCCTGGAGAGTATTCTTGGGCACGTGGAACGGAGTCTGGGAAAGCGTGGATTTCGGACGGACCTGGAAGCCCTTCAACCAGGGTTTATCGCTGGGGAGAACAATCGGGGCTTTGGTTTTTTCGCCCTCCCGGCCGAGAACCCTGATCGCGGGCCTCAACGACCCGCCTCCTCCGCCTAATCCCCCGTGGCCGCCACAGTACGGGGTCATCATGCAGTCCGTCCTGGGAACTGCTGACTGGCAACCTTTCCTGCCCGAGCGTCCGACACCTTACCTCCTTCCCTTCCTCGCCGTATCCCCGGATGGGCAGTTCCTCTATACGGGCAGCGAGGAACACGGGCTCTTGCGACTGAGGTTCTGACGCGTATTCTCGCAATTGATGGGCAGTGCCTGTCAGAGCCGCGCACGAAGCGAGGGTGTTGAAAAAGTTACGTGTCTGTGAATAGGCCGTAGAGCGCGCCAGGACGAGCGTAGACCGATAGCGCCAGGCGAGCGGTCGTCAGAGCCTAGCCCAGGGCGTAGCAGAGCAGCCTAAAGCGGGTTCGTATCGGGGCATCGCACCGTAGCCTCCTTCAGCGTCGACTGCCAACGAGCATGCGTCAGCCGAGCTGTTCGCAAACCCGCTGCAACGCTGCAAAGCGCTCGCTGGCGGCTCCGACGATACTGGTGTCCGGCACGACCCTTTCAGGGCGAGCGCTGATAGACAAACGCGTCAGTTCAAGGCATGTTTTGCAACAGCGCCTCGGCTATGACGACAACAACCCTCGCTGCGCGGCTCTTCCATGACGGACACCGCTCGGGTGCTTGGCGTCACTCGCAGCGCAACGCGCCGGACGGGCTCAGCCGAGAGGCCTTCCATGCAGGAATCGCCAGGGCCGCAAATCCGACACCAACGAACAGCAGCGCTACCGCGAGAAACACAGACCAGTCAAGCGGGCGAACCGTGAAAAGCATGCCCGTAATGAAGCGGGTGAGCCCGAAGGCACCGAGACAACCGAGCGACAGCCCCGTCATCACCAGCTTGAAGCCACCGCCCGTGACCTGCGTGAAGATGCGGGAGCGCCGGGCGCCGACCGCCATGCGGATCCCGATCTCCCGCCTTCGGGAAGCGACCTGGAAGGCCAGCACCCCGTAGAGGCCCACCGCGGCCAGGGCTAGCGCCACTGCCGCAAAGCCCAACATGAGGAAGGTGTTGAACCGTTGCTCGGAAACCGACTCGTGAAACGATTCTTCCAAAGTCCGGACGGCATAGATCGGCTGGTCCCGGTCGATCTCCGCCAGGACCCTTCGGATTTGCGGAACGATAGCCGCCGAGGGAACCGAGGTCCTGATGACCCAGCCAAGCCGGTCGACCGGGAATTGATTGTAGGGGACGTAGAGGCAGAGGCTCGGTTGATCCATGGGTCCTTTGTCCCTCAAACTCTCGACGATTCCGACGACTGTCCACCATCGGTCGTCGAGGAACTTGACCCTCCGGTTCAAGGCTTTTCCGTCCGGGAACATCCGGTTTGCCAGATTCCGGTCGAGGATCATCACCGCCGGCGATTTTCCGTCGTCTCGATCGTCGAACCGCCGCCCCTCGAGAAGAGGAATCCCTAGTGCAGCAAAGAAGCCGGGGCAGACGATCTTGTAGAGCGCCCGCGGCGTCTCGCGCTTCTCTCCGCCACTCCCCTCGTACTCCCCGAGGAAGACGAAGCTCCAGTTGCTGAAGGTCAGATTGTTGGCGGCCCCGACGGCTTCAACGCCGGGCAAACCCTTGAGCCGTCCCTCGGCCTCGTGAAGGTAGCGAATCTGCTCGGCCGGAGATTTGTAGCGGTCTGGCGACAGCACGGTCTGTGCGGTGATTTTGCCCTCTGTCTCGAATCCCAGGTCAACCTCCGTCAGAAGCCAGTAGCTCTTGATCAGCAGACCCGCGCCAACCACGAGGACAGCCGAGAGGGCGACCTGCGAGACCACCGTCACCGTCCGCAGGCGCAGAGAGCCCCGAGAGTGGGATGTGGCCGGAGCCCCTTCCTTCAGCGCCGTTACCAGGTTCACGCGGGAGGCTCTCAGAGCGGGGACCAGTCCGAAAAGCAGGACCGAAAAGAAGGCGGAAGCAAGGGCGAAACCGAGAACGTGCCAGTCCAAGGCGACTTCCTCGAGTCGAGGGACACTCAGGGGAAATTGGCGCTGGAGCAGCCGGACGGCGAGGAAGGCAACCAGCAAGCCTGCGAGAGTTCCGGCGACAGCCAAAAGGAGGCTTTCGACCAGGAACTGCCTCAAAACGCGGCTACGGCTCGCGCCCATAGCCGCGCGAATCGCTACTTCCCGGGCACGTACGGTGCTGCGAGTGAGCAGCAGACTCCCCGTGTTCAGGCAGGCGATGAGCAGGACGAAGAAAACTGCTCCGGCAAGGGCCAGCAGGCGGGGACGAGAGTCACCGACCAGATACTCCTTCACCGGCTTCAGCCTGACCGGAAGGTCTTTCTTGACCTCCGGGTAGGCCTTCACGAGGCGGTCCGAGATCACGTCGATTTCTGCCTGCGCCTGTTCCCGCCTGACCCCTTCCTTCACCTGACCAAACATGTAAAAAAGGCTTGCGGTCCGACGCCGAGGGATACCATTGTCACTATTCAGGTCGACGGGAATCCAAATATCACCCGTCAGGAACTTGGTTCTGGTTTCCGGCATCACCCCGCAGATCTCATAGACGGCATCGTTGAGGCGCACCGACCGCCCGATCACATGAGGATCACCGCCAAAACCGCTCTGCCAGGTGGCGTGGCTCAGGACTACTAACCGGCGGCCCTTGGCCACGCTGTCGTCCGGGAATGAGGAACCAAGCAGGGGTTTCTGACCAAGGACGGTGAAAAACCCCGGGGTGACCTGGAATGCGCTGACCCGCATAGCGGCTGTACTTCCGGCAAGATTGAACTCCTCGTAGTCCGCCACTGCGAGCTCGACAAAGCTGCGCTGCTGCCTGCGGAAATCCTCGTAGTTCGGAAATGACGTGAACGGGAGCTCACCGTAGGGAGTCGAGCACAGGAAGACAACAAGCCGATCCCCGCCGGGGAAACCGAGCGGGTTAATGAGCACGCCATTGACTACCGTGAAAATCGCGGTTGCACACGCAATTCCAAGAGTCAGGGTCAAAACGGCTGTGACGGCGAAACCCGGATCCCGCCGGAGAGAGCGGAAGGCAAACCGGCAGTCCTTGAGCAGCCCTTCCAGAAACGGCAGACCCCACTGATCCCGGTACATCTCCTTGACCTGGGCGACTCCTCCGAGACGGATCCTCGCCTGCCGCTCCGCCTCCTCTGCCGTCATACCCCGGCGGAGATTCTCCTCGGTCTCCATCTCCAGGTGCGAGCCGACCTCCAGATCGAGCTCGCTCTCCATCCGCTGTCGTCGAAACAGGTTAAAGAACCGGGAAACAACTGACGTCAGCTGCGCCATTTCTCCCCCCTCACGATTCGGCGTCGCTCAGAAAGCGATCGATCAAACCCGACAGCCGGGTCCAGTTCTTCGTCTCAACCGCAAGCTGCCGGCGCCCGTGGTCGGTCAGGGAATAGAACTTCGCTTTACGATTGTTCTCCGAAGTTCCCCATTCCGACCCGATCCATCCCCGCTGCTCCAGCCTGAGCAGCGCCGGATACAGCGTTCCCTGGTTCATATTCAAAAGGTTCCCGGAGACTTGCTCGATGCGGCGGGCGATCCCCCACCCGTGCATAGGGCCGAGCGTTGCCAGGGTTTTGAGAACCAGGAGATCCAGGGTCCCCTGTAAAACTTCAAGTCGATCCTCGCTCATTGTTCTCCTTTAGACTCCCAACAGGAGCATATTGTTCCTTCCTGTAGGAAGTCAACAGAGAACTCATGTAAAGGCCGAGAGGCTGGGCAGGATCGAAACGCCTCCCACGCTTCGGTGTCGCTTTGGCGCAAGGCGCAACCTCCAAGTTCCGGGTTCGCGGAAGCGCGAGATCGACTATAATTCGCTTCGGCCGGCCGGCCAGGCAGTCACGATCCCGGCCGGAGGGGGGGACTACGGTGAGACTGCGTCTGTTGCTGTTCCTGCTTCTTTCTGTCCTGGCATCCGAAATCACGTTCGCCGGCGGGCCGCTCGTCGCTCGACCTGACGGACTTTACAAGTGGAAAAAGCCGGTCACTTTTGCCGTGGACGCCGGGCCACTGGGCACGCTCACTCATGATCAGGCGGCGGCATTAATGGAAGAGTGCCTTTGGGAATGGACCAATGTCCCGTCCAGTTCCATATCTTTCGCGCCCACGCCGAGCATCATGGATTACAACTGCGGCAACTACGGGTACGTAGTGCAGAGTGCTCTTGCCGGTCATTCGACTCTCGTTTTCGACACCGACGGCTGCATCATTGAGCAGCTATACGGGGTAGGATCCAGCAATACCGTGATGGGGTCCGGCGGAATCGCCTACATTGATACCTTTGAAAAGAGCTTCTACTCGGGACGTGTCATTCTTAACGGCAAATTCTCCGCCGACCCCAACTTCCGCCGGGTAGTTCTTCACGAGTTCGGGCACTTCGCCGGCTTGGACCACAGCCAGGCAGGGCTGGAGCAGGCAATGACCCCCGACATCACGGACAATGATCAGATTTCCCTGATGTTTCCCGTCGTGCTTCCCGGCTCTTCTAACAACCTCCTTAGAGACGATATCGCCTGGATCTCCTGGCTCTACCCTGAGCCCGGCTACACCGGGCCGGCCGCCTTTATTGGCGGATTAATCAAGAAAGGGAGTGGAGCTTTCGTCAACAACGTCCATGTGGTCGCCGAAAAAATGGAGAATGGACACCCGGTCAAAGGTGAGGTGGTTAGCGCGTTCTCGGGCTTCCTGAAGCAACAGGCGGGTCTCTATGAATTACCTTACCTGTTTGGCGGCGACTACGCTGTTTATATCGAGCCAGCCGCAATAGACGCAGCCGCCGTGCGTTCCGATCCGGATGTCCTGAGAGGGTTTTCCAAGGATTACTATAACGGAGAGCAGGAATCCGGCCTCGGTTCGGACAACGTCGAGGACAAGGTCCTGCTCACGGTCGCCAGGAATGGCGGCCTTTTCCCCATCAACCTGATCACGAACGACGCATCGAGTTTACCTCTCGCTAACCTGGTGCCCGCGCCTCCGCCCGAGGGGTGGTCCGGGAGCCTGATCGCGACCAATCAGGCGGGCTCCACCCAAGGCAGTTCCACCTTCCGGGAGACGGATTCGGTCTTCGTGAGCTGGGCTGTGGCAAACACGGGGAACATCACGGCAAGGGAGTCTTTCAGAGTCAAGCTCCTGCTCGACGGCCAGGAAGTCGGCCGGTGGGATATCGAGGCGGGGCTACCGGCTGGTGCGACCGCCCAGCAGAAAGACATCGCACTCGGGGTCTTGGCGCGAGGAGTTCATGTGCTCAGGCTGGTGATAGACACGGAAGCACAAGTCGTCGAGATCAACGAGGACGACAACGCCTGCGAGATGTCGCTGACCTTCGGCAACAACCCGCCATCGGTTACCGTCGGTCCTCCCCAGTCCGTGAAGAAAGGTGTCGTGGTGACCCTCTCGGGAAGCGGAACGGACCCGGACGGGGACACGGTCAGTTATCAGTGGCTGCAGATCAGCGGGCCGCTGGTGGTCCTGCTCGATTCGGACAAAGCGGTCGCGTATTTCAGCTCACCCGGCTTGCCGGTTGACTCAGAGCTCGTCTTTCGCCTCATGGCCAGCGATCCTTGGGGTGCCCAGGCATCCGCCACGGTGACCGTCACGGTCCAGGCGAACGGGATACCCACATTTACTGCCGGCGGAACCGTGGCGGCAAAACCCGGAGAAACCGCGTACCTGGCAGCCAGGGGAACAGACCCGGACGGAGACCCGCTCGCTTTCACCTGGAGCCAGACTGCGGGGACTCCGGTGACGCTCAAGAAAGCCGAAGAAGCGGTTGCTTCTTTCTCGGCCCCGGCCGTCACCACCGAGGAGCAGCTCCGCTTCAAGGTGGTCGTTACGGACAGCGTGGCCAATCTGGCCGCTGAGGTCGTCGTCATCATCAAGCCCGTCGTCTTCAGCACGCTCTCCGTTCCCTACGGCCTTCACGGTCCGCGTTTCGAGAACACCTTCCTGGGCGTCGCGCTCTTCAACGATTGTGCTTCCCAGAACCAGGTCGAGGCATGCGGATCGGCCGAAGGCGGGACCGAAAGGTTCCACTTGACGCTTCCCGGCGCCCTGACCCCATTCGGGCAATCGACTTTCCTGACTTCCGACGTTGGATCAGCGGATCCGGAGACGTGCACCTTGACGCTAACCGGGAAAAGCGGGTCGCTCAAGGGCTTTTTCATGCTTGGCGATTACGCCTTGGAGAGACTCGACGGAGTCGGAAGCGAGCCACAGTCCGGGAAAAGGCTCATATTCCCGGTGTGCTCCACCGGAACGGTGTCGACGAAGTTTTTCGTCCGGAATGATTTGTCCGGCCCCGTCGACGCGAGGATCAGGATGCGGGAGTCCTCCGGACAGGTCTCCCGGGAGAAATACGTCGAGATCGCGGCCGGCAGCATTCGCGCGCTCACTGCCCGAAGAGCTCTGGGATGACCTGCCGGAAAACGTAAACGGCTTCCTGGAAGTGACCGGGCAAACGCCTCTCTCCGGCTTCCAGACGATTGCGACCGACGCTGGTTTCGCCGCTGTCGGCGGGTACGTTCCTTCGACCGGGAAACGCCTTTACATGCCCCACTTTTACGCCGACGGCGCGGGCGGGAATACCGAGCTGCGATTCCTGAACCTCGGAACCGGCGCCGCAATCCTGACCGTCCGGGCTTTTGACGACAGTCGTGCAGCGCTTTTCTCTAAGGAGATCGAACTGAAGGTGTCCGGCTTTTCGGTCCTGGACCTGGCTCAACTGCTCTCGGAGAACCAAGTTCCATTTGCCGCCGGAATAACCGGATATCTTCAAATCGATGCGAGGTTGAAAGCGACCCTGCCCGGCGCTTCTCCGTCTGTCTGGGGAATCGCTGGTTTCCGCACCTCCTCGGGCGCTTACTCGGTCCTCCCGCTGGTTGCCTCAGGCAAGACGCGAGAGCTGTTCCTTCACGTTGCCCAAAGCGCGGATGTCCGGCTCTTTACGGGCTTTGCCTTCTATAACCCGAACGCGGACGCCGCGCAGGTGACGGTAAGTGCGTTCAGCCCGACGGGTACGCAGACGGCCACCAAGAGCTTTAGCCTCGAATCGGGCCATCGCCTCGTTGACCTCCTCGGCAGCCCGGCCCTGTTCGGACCGGGCTTCACGCAGGTCGGAGGGTACGTTAGAGTCGAGAGCACCGTGCCGGTCGTGACGTTCGCTCTTTTTGGCGACCTGCGCTCGCATTACCTCGCGGCGATTCAGGGCCAGGCGGCCGAACAGTGACGATGTAGAGGGCGGATCGAAAACCGCCCTCTTTACATGTCCATGTACGGCATCGGCGGGGTTAGGCCGAGCAGGCGCTCGTAGACGGTCAGGGCGCCGCGGTGGTGCGCCGTGTGGTCGACGCACGCGCTCATGACCGAGCTCCTGGGAACCTCGCCCATGATTGGATTCGGCGGGAATACGCTCCCCCACTCGGCTTCGTTATGGGCCTCTGCCACCGCAATGGCCTTGGTGACGGCCCGTTCAAACCAGGCGCGTGCCTGGGCGAGGCTCGTGACTGACCGGGCCTCCTTGTCCATGGCATCGAATTCCATCCGCCAGCTCTTGGAAAATGCCGCGTCGAAAAACCATTCAATCGTCTGGGCGGTGTGCGCGACCTGGCCAGCGACTGTGTAGAGGCCGTCGCCCGGCGCAAAGCTGGAGTGTTCCTCGGCGAGAGGACGAGTAGACCGGTTGAAATAGTCCCGCATGCTCTGAAGCGCCTGTTTGAGCTCCTGTGGTGTCATTGGATCCCTCCCTGAAGAATTATGTAGATGTTTGGACCGCCCCCCATTTTACACGGCGAGGTCTCGGGAAGGAGAGACGAGGGAGAGACAGGGAGACAGGCGTCGGCCTTCTGGGAACGCGGACATCTTGTCCGCACTGGGCGTGCTCCGGCTGTGTAGCTCGAAGTTCGGAATGGGATTAACGCCGGGCAGGATGCCCGGCGCGCGGGCAAGATGCCCGCGAACCCAGTGCGGACGAGACGTCCGCGCTCCCAGAAGGCCATACCCTGTCTCCCTGTCTCCCTGTCTCCCTGTCTCCCTGTCTCCCCGTCTCCCCGTCTCCCCGTCTCCCCGTCTCGCCTCTCCTTGTCTCCTCCTCTCCCCGCGTGTATCCTTCCGAAAACCGCCAAAAGGAGGCGACAATGAGAATGCGACACGGTCGGGCACTCGCTGTGGTTGTACTTGCGGCAATTTGCGGCTCCATGGCACAGGCCCAGCAGCGCTGGGAAAACCCGGTCAAGAAAATGCTGAAGGAAGGCAAGCCGGTCGTGGGCCTGACGGTTACGATTCCCAGTCCCGACGTCGCGCTGCAGGCAGCTCGCCTGGGCTTCGATTTCCTCTGGATTGAAATGGAGCACAGCCCGATTACACTCGAGTCGCTGCGAAACATCATCCTGGCGACGAGCGGAACCCCGTGTGTGCCGATTACGCGAATTCCGGTCAACGAGCTCTGGACAGCCAAGCGGGCACTTGACGCTGGAAGTCTTGGCGTCATCTTCCCCTTCACCTCGACGCCCGAGCTTGCCCGCCAGGCCGTCGCCGCCTGTCACTACCCGCCTCTCGGTCTCCGCGGGTTCGGCCCCGGGATGGCGAGTTTGCGGTGGCCGGCGCCCGAAGGTTATCGCGCGTTCGCGGACGAGAATGTCCTTGTTATCGTTATTATCGAGCAGGCTGAGGCGGTTGACCGGATCGAGGAGATCGCCTCCGTCCCGGGCATTGACGTCCTCTTCATCGGACCGAATGATCTGTCCTATTCCCTGGGACTTGCCGGACGCCAGGATGAGCCCAAACTTCGGGAGGCAATCGCGAAGGTTCTTGCCGCGGGCAAGAGGCACGGAATTCCGGTCGGCAGGACTGCGGGCGCCGAACAGATCGAAGCACTCATCAAGGAAGGCTTTCAGTTCTTTCAGGCGTCGAGCGAGCTCGGAATGATGGCGGCCGGATCCCGGCGATTACTCGACGCGGCCGGGAAAAGCAGCGCCGTGGCGAAGACCTGGCCCATGTACTGAGAGCCGCTCATCGGGGCTTTTTCCCTCGAGCCAAAATTTTCGTTGACACACGGCTTCCCGAAGCCTAGAATCACTGACTGAGCGTTCAGTCAATGATAAATCGATAGGAGCCAGTCGAATGGGCAGGAACCCGGAACAAAACCAGAAGGCGAAGGACGAGCGGCGTCGCCAGGTCCTGTCGACGGCCTTGAACCTTTTCGCCGTCAAGGGACTCGCGGCAACGAGGATCGCGGATATCTCTTCGGTGTCGGGTTTTTCCCAGGGGCTCGTTTACCACTATTTCAAATCCAAAGAAGAGATTTATACCGAGCTGATCGGTTACGCATTTGACAGGATGATTAAGGCCTGCGATGAGCTGGAGAAGAGCCCGCTCTCACCCAGTGAAAAGATCAGGACCGCGATTGAGGCGTTGATTCGCGGTTTTGACGACAATGAAGATGTGGCGCGCTACTACCTGCTCATAAATCAGGCGTTGGTCTCCGAAGCGATTCCGGAAGCGGCGAAAAGGATCGTGAGCACCCGAAGACAGCTGCCCTATCGTGTGATGGAGCGCATCATCAGCGCGGGCCAACGGGAAGGGATCGTGAAGCCGGGCGACCCGGAAGCGATGGCCCTCGTGTTCTGGACGTCCATCAAGGGCTTGGCGATGAACAAGGCGGTTGACGGAAAGAAATTCAAAAGGCCCGATCCTGAAATACTGCTGAGGATGTTCATTTAGCGGAACTCCAGTCGACTTTGTCCGATCTCGATTACCGGCTGCCCGGGTGGCTGCCGTGGGCGGGTTTTGTTAACACTGGTTCGTTGCGTCATGGACACAAAGGGAGGGTAAGATGGCCAGCTTAAGAAGCCGAGCGTTCGTGTTTGTTCTCAAACACCGCCATCTTTTACAGGGGCGGCTCAAGAGACGAAAGATTGTTGACTGGAATACCTGCATACCGAAACTGCGAGAGGACATCGAAAGAGGCGCGTCCGGCCTCTTGGGGAAGCTCCCTGCTGAGATGGTTCTCGAGCCCTTCAGCATCGGCAGCCTGGGGGCCGAATGGATGCTCCCGCCCGGTGGTCGCCGGGACCGCGCCATTCTCTACCTCCACGGCGGTGGGCTGGTGGTTGGATCAATCAAGGCCCACCGGGGGATCGTGGCCAAATTCGTGAAGGGCAGCGGCGTTCCTGCCCTGGTTATCGACTATCGCCTCGCGCCCGAGCACCCGTTCCCGCAAGGGCTCGAGGACTGCGTGTCCGCCTACAGGTACCTTCTGGAGCAAAAGATCGATCCCGCAAGGATCATCGTGATGGGCGATTCGGGCGGCGGAAATCTTGTTTTCGCCACCCTGTTGGCACTGAAACAGCAAGGTCTCGCGCTTCCCGGCGGGGCCGTTGCTCTTTCGCCGTGGGTAGACCTCACGAACTCGGGCGAGTCCTGGGAGACCAACCGGAAGCGCGACACCTTGGGCTGGAAAGAGGCACAGAATGTCTTCAGCAAGTACTATGCGGGTGACAACGATCTCAAGAATCCGCTAGTATCTCCGCTTTTCGGTGACCTACAGGGCTTTCCGCCGTTGCTTTTGTACGCCGGGGGGGACGAGACTCTTCTCTCTGACTCCGTCAGGATTGCTCGAAAGGCACAAGAAGCAGGGGTCGACGTGACGCTCAAGGTGGGGAAGGGACTCTTCCACTGTTACCCGGCGTGTGCTCCCCTCTTTCCGGAGGCGTCGCAGGCCATGGAACAGATCTGCGCCTTTATCGGGAGTCACCTGGCGAAATCCTAGACGGGTCTGTCGTCACTCCCCGAGCACCCCGGACCACGACTCATAGCTTCGGCCGCGGCGCTCGTCATCCTTGTAGAATCCTAAATAGGTCATGACCTTGTACGCCACGAATTCATTGTCCGATGGATTGAATTCGGCCAGCTCATGGACCCTTCGCCAGGTGCCGGAGTTCATGTAGGTTTGCGTGGTCGTCTTGTTGGCCCGTTCGGTGACATCCAGGGGAACGAACTCGTGATGATGCGTGTGTCCGTACACTATGTGCCGAGCCCTCCCGTTTTTGAATGCCCGCTCACGCATAGCAAACCGGCTGTAGGATTCGGATCGCCCCGGCCACCACATGTTCAGCAAACGGAGAATCCGGCCGGTGGTCTGCGGCGATAAGCCTTTGGAGAACAGCAGCATCGCCTGCAATTTGTCGACATCCTGAAAGGGATTGAGGGAATTGTCGTGCTCACGCACGAATTTCAGGTCCAAAAACTGTCCGGCGCACGCATCCCAGATCTTCTTCACCTCGTGTGCGAGTCCCTTCCGGAGGCAGGTGCGTTGCAGCAAACCAGCGACCCACAAGGGCAGTATGGGCAGGGGACGCACATTGTCGATCTCTTTCAATCCTCCCAGGCATTCGTCTGAGAGCTCGTCGCCCAGCTTTCTTTTCGCCTCGATTGGAAATCGGTTCAGCAGCTCGACCACGATCGCGTCGCCGAGAGAGGAGGCCTGTCGATCTCCCTCGAAATTGAAAGGATCAAAGCAATCGCCGTGGCGGGCAAAGACCCGGTGCGCCTCGAAGATCCGCATCAGCGGCTCGGAATCATAAGGGTCATACGGGAATGGTTGTTCCGGCGCATGGCTCAATCCCATGGCGGAGACCAGCTTTCTCCTGATCTGCTCGTATCCCGGGCCGGTGACTCCATAAAACCAGTCGTGATTACCGATCAGATAGTGAATATTCACCTTGACCGGCAGCCTTTCCGGGTTGTTCGGCTGGCGCGACACCCTGGCCGGTGTCCCGCTCCGCGTGGCCGGCGGGATGGTGATAACCCTGCCGCGAGACAGGCCGGCGAGGATTTTCAGGGACTTGTAGTTGTTCGTCAGGATCGCATCGGTAATCGAGCCCACCTTGTTGACGAACTCCTCGGATCGGGGATCGTCCCAGGGACGGACGTCAGATGCGAGCCAGGACGAGGATCTGATGACATCGAGAATGTCGCCCAGGAGAACCAGATCGAGCTCTTCGATCGGCCGGTACTCGTCGCCTCTGCGCCAGGAGGCGTCATAGGCCATGTCGCTGAGTCTGTCCCGAAAGACCTTAAAGGCACGATCGCTGAGCGTCGCCTCGGCCCGTTCGCTCATCGCGCGCTCGGAATCATCGCCGGGAACTAGTCCCGCAGTCCCGTCGGTCAGGTGTAGGTCACTGATGATGACCAGCATCTTCTTCGCCTCCTGAGCTTGAGCATTGCTGCACTTGGGGGTTTAACACGGAGGAATGGCGGGAACAAGCCTTTTTGATTGTTCCCGACCAGGCTGCTCTACTCGGCAGACCACACGGGGATTCCCAGCAGAACTTCGACCGAGATGGGGGCGCCGTCGAGCATGGCCGGCCTGAAAGCCCACTGAGTCAAGGCCTCGAGTACAGGCGCTGCCAGCAAAGGATCCGGGCTCTTCTTGATCGACAACCGGTCCAATTTGCCCTCGGCATTGAGGACTCCGTAGACGATGATCATTTCCCGGAGGTGTCTGACAACCACTTCCCTCGGCAATACTGGCTGCTTCTTGACCGCTGGGAAAGGCAGGACAAGTCCCTGCTGACTTCCGCCGGCCTGCCCGGCCAGGGTCACCCGGGCTGCCGATTGTTGTGGGACGGCGAATTCGAGGGTCCAGGAGGGTGCGGTATCCGTCTCCGTTTTTCTCATATCCAAATAGACAGTGTGGATCTGGCCGCTTGCGAAAACACCCGAGAAGGGCAAGCCGCCGCCGCTGCTCTCTGTGGAGACGACCGATACCCCGTAGGATGTCTGGAGCGGACGCGCAGCGCGGATGCGGGGAACCGCGCCTGCCACCGAGACGGCTCCCCCGGGACCGCCGACCACGGTGATCCCGGAGAAGGGCGACTTCCCCGCCCCGGAGCCCGAACCCGCCTCCGCGACCGGGCTCGACCCCGATCCCGAACCCGGCCCGCCTCCCGGTGAGACGGCCGCCTGGACACCGGGAGCACCCGATGACTGCCTGCCTGTGCCGCCGGGCCCCGGTGTCTTGGCGCCCGACGGTCCGCCGAAACTGACTGTTATGACTTTGGGAGGGCCTGCGACCGCCACACTCGCCGGGGTCGTCACTGCCACAGGAGTCGATGACGGCGGTTCGGGAGGCGCTGGCCCGAGTGTGGAAGGCGGTTCTGTAGCAGGAGTCGACAGATTCGGTTGAGGCGAGATTGCGAAATGGCCACGCGCCTCGCCAAAGGGAATCTGGACCGGGGCTTTGGTCGCCGCCGGCATGGGTGTCAGTGCCAGAAAATTGCGGGCATCCGTGCCGCGGGTGGGCTCGGGAGAAAACTCGAGCGGTGGAATATCCTTGGGGGGCTCCTTTGGAGCCGCCTTCGCGACCTCAGGTGCGGGAGTTGGAGGTGTTAGATCTGGTGTCGGAGGCGCCGGAGCCGGAGGCGGAACCGTCATCAAGACCCGGGAGTCGGCCCGCGGTGCGGGCAAAGGCAGGACGGGATCGGGCACCGTCGGTGCGAGAGCATCGTGCAGAACCGGGGCTTGGGGCTCGACCGGCTGCGCTTCCGCCGGTGTGCTGACCTCCTCTGGCGTGAGCGGCTTTACCGGCTCCGGCTCGGGTTTCACAGGATCCGGTTGTGGCACAGCGGGCTCCGGGGGCGCGGGCTGGGGAGAGGGGGCCGCGTCGGCAAGCAGGACCATGTTGGGGAGAGCGATTGGTGGTTTCAGCGTCGGCAAATCATGGAACGCCGGCTGGCTGATCGTCTGGATGGCATTGGTCGCCATCGGAGGATCCGATAGAACCTGCTGCGGCCCGGGGTAAACCAAGCCGTCCGGTCGGGCGACGCGGGAAGTTGCCGAAGGCGCGGCGGGCATGGACGAGACCGGGCGGGTGGAGATGGTCTTCTGCTGATCCGGGGTATCCGGTTTTCCACCCGCCCCACGTCCGCCAGGCCGGAGGGGCGGAAAGTACATCATCACTGCGACCTGCCTGGGCCGGATGGGTGCAGCGCGTTGGGGCGGACGGAATGGTTCTATGTGACGGTAAAGAACCGACAGGAGCATTATGACGACCAGGGCGATTTCATGAACGGCAAGAGAACAGGAAAGTCCCCAAGTTGGAAAGTACCGCCGGCCAAGCCTCAATGAGGCGGACAACAAGGGCCTCGATGTGACGCGAGGAACCGCCACCTCCGGAAGTGTGAGCACCGATCCCCTCCCCTGTGACCCACGCGGCAGGCTTCTCTAACTAAGGAGCAACTGATATCAATATCTTCTGCAAGAAGTGCATTAGCCAGTCACGCCGGTGGTGAAAATAGCTACGACAAATTCTGACGCAGTTTCACGAAAAGCTCAAATCGCGGAGGTGCGTCGGGCGTGACGAAAAGGAGGGTGACGGGGAAGGCGGGAAAACCACCTTCCCCGTGCTATCTGGGGTTTTAGTCCATTACGAGCTGGGGCACGATCAGGCTTACCCCGGGTGTCTCGTCTCCGCTTTCAGAAACCAGCGGATCGGAGGGCGCCGCGAACAGGTACCAGCTGACGCCGAAACCTTCGAACTTCATGACGTACAAGCCGATCGTCAGGAACGACTGACCGGGAATGTAGTTGTCGTTGTAACCGGTAATATTGAAGCTCGAGGTGCCGTAGCCGGTCGAAAAAGCCCCTTCCACGCTCGTTCCGGTGTCACGCGGGACGTACACGCGAACCGTGTTGTCACGCACGAACCGGATCCAGCCGCCGGAGATGTCCTTGGAACCAGCCGTTCTCCAGGGATCCAGAGTCTTCATCAAGCCCCTGAAGTCGCCGACTGTTCCGAAGACGTTTCCGAAAGCGCGCAGATCTTCGAGCTCGAGATCATCCACCGAGGTGGAGCCGTTGAACTCGTCGCGCTGCGTGTTCTGGTTGCGGTAGTTCCGGAAGACGCGCAGGCAGATGCAGGTGATCTTCAGGATCGAAGTCGCCTGGATCTGGGGCGGGGACACCGGAACGCCGGGCGGAACGTCAAAGGTCAGGATGTTCTCGTCGTTGTCGTAGATCTGCAGCACGTAGGTCGTCACCGCCGGGCTGATGTTCGCCGCCACGTCGCGGAGAATCGAGGCACTCAGCGGAGTGTTGTTGCTGCCGTTGTAATCGTCGGCAACCGACAGGAAGTGGATCAACTGATCCGTCGGGTCGGTGTTGTGGAACGCGCTGGTTCCCAGGGCACCGTACCAGGAGTCACTACCAAGCACGGAAACCAGCGACCTCTCAACGACGTTGTCAGGCGCGTAGCCCGGCATCGTCGCATTCGGGTAGCTCACTCCGGCAATGTCGCCGCCGTGAACGTCGTTGCGGAGGTACTTATCGTTGGTAAACAGCAGGCTTCCGAACGGTGGGCCGTTTCCAGCCGAATCACGTCCAGGCTCGCTGCCCCAGGCAATCAAGTAACTGAGAACGCCGGCATCCGGCAATTCCGCGAAAGTCGCGGAGTGCGGGCCGTCGCCGTCGGGGTTGGGTCCAGGGAAATTGTCGTTCTCCACATTCCAACGAACGTGCGGCGAGGTGGGATTCGGCATCAGGAAACCGCCTGAGAATCCTTCGTCATTGTCGTTGAGGTCGAACGCACGATCAATAACCGGGCGAGCCCAGGCCGCCACACCATAGGAGAGGTAAGCATCGCCGCCGGCGCCGGTCGCAAACGAACCCGGGACGGCGGTCGTGATATGTCCAATCAGATAATTGAAGGCAATCTGGCTGGCATTGAACACGTGCAGGTTGTTGGCGCTGAATCCAGGAACGGTCCCGACATTGCGCATCCCCTGAGCGGTCCCGTCGCCGAGGTTGAAACCGGCGATCTTGGCATCAAGACCCGCCACCGTGTAAACGGTGTCGGTCAGGGTGCCGTTGGTCTCGATGTTGCACTCTTCGTCCAGGCTCTTCCATTCCTCGGGGAACAGAATGTCCGGAGCGTCGTCCCAGTTGCGGGTGGTAGCGCTGGCCGCCGCGGTGATGACGAACCGGCCGGAACCCCACTGAATGACCGAGATCGGAGTCAGAACGTCCGTTGCCGGGCCGATCATACGGCTGCGGCTGTTCACGCCGCCGGTGTACGGAATCACGAAATTGAACGGGTCGAAGATCAGCGTGTCGTTGCAGGTCAGGACAACCAGGAAGTCCAGAAGGTCTTCGCAGTTGTCATTGTAATAACGGAAGTGAACCGTTACCGCCTGCGTCGGATGCGTGTTGACGATCGCCAGGAAGTTCTGCCAGATCGTCCCTTCGTTGAAGACCCCGTCGCCGTCCGGATCGAGGATCGGCTGCAGCAAGCTGCCCGACTGCAGGGGCGACTTCGCGGCCGCGGCCACGCCAGCCAGATCTGCTACGCCTGCCAGCTTGCGGGCGTTGACGCCCGTGTCGACGATGTAGGTCAGGTGCGAACCCGGATCCTGCACCGTGCCTGCCGGCAGGTTCCTGCTCTGGGCTTCATCGTCCCAGCCGAGGTACCCGGTCTTCGGGTTGCTCGGGCCGGGTATGACCTGCGCCAGAGCCATCAACCGGCAGCAGAAACACCGCCGCCAGCATGACTAGTAGAGTTTTACGTTTCATTCAGAATCCCTCCCCGGAGAGTCTTACCCTCCCCAATAATGGCCAGACGATACCACAAGCAAACACCACAAGTGGTTGAACGCGCGAAATATAGCACTGGAAGCAGCCGGGTACCAAGAAGAATGGAGCAGCAGAATCGACAAATTGTGGGGATAAAAAAGGACGGGGGCGGACACAGGGGAAGGGGTCAAGACCCCTTCCCCTGTTGTTTTGGGGACCTAGTCGGAACCGCCCATCACCAACTGCGGGATGATCAGGCTCACCCCAGGCGTCTCGTCTCCGCTGTCAGAAACCAGCGGATCGGAGGGCGCCGCGAACAGGTACCAGCTGACGCCGAAACCTTCGAACTTCATAACATACAACCCGATCGTCAGGAACGACTGACCAGGTGCCCAGTTGTCGTTGTAACCGGGAATATTGAAGCTCGACGTGCCGTAGCCGGAAGAGAAGGCTCCTTCCACGCTCGTTCCGGTGTCACGCGGGACATACACGCGAACCGTGTTGTCGCGCACGAACCGGATCCAGCCGCCGGAGATGTCCTTGGAACCAGCCGTTCTCCAGGGATCCAGAGTCTTCATCAATCCCCTGAAGTCGGCCACCTGTCCGAAGACGTTTCCAAAAGCGCGCAGATCTTCGAGTTCGAGATCATCCACCGAGGTGGAGCCGTTGAACTCGTCGCGCTGCGTGTTCTGGTTCCTGTAGTTCCGGAAGACGCGCAGGCAGATGCAGGTGATCTTCAGGATCGAAGTCGCCTGGATCTGGGGCGGGGATACCGGAACGCCGGGCGGAACGTCAAAGGTCAGGATGTTCTCGTCGTTGTCGTAGATCTGCAGCACGTAGGTCGTCACCGCCGGGCTGATGTTCGCGGCCACGTCGCGGAGAATCGAGGCACTCAGCGGTGTGTTGTTGCTGCCGTTGTAATCGTCGGCAACCGACAGGAAGTGGATCAACTGATCCGTCGGATCGGTGTTGTGGAACGCGCTGGTCCCCAGGGCACCGTACCAGGAGTCGGCCCCGAGAACAGTAACAGGCGACGCCTGCGCCACATTATCAGGCGCGTAGCCCGGCATCACCGCATTCGGATAACTCACGCCGGCGATGTCGCCGCCATGGACGTCGTTGCGCAAGAACTTGAAATTCGTGAACGCCAATGGACTAATCGCGCCGTTCCCAGCCGAATCACGTCCGGGCTCTCCGCCCCACGCAATCAGGTAGTTCAGGAAGGCGTCCGGCAACTCGTTGTAAGTCGCCGAGTGCAGGCCATCGCCGTCCGGGGTCGGCTCAAACGTCAACGCGGTCTGAATGAAACGACGGTGTGGCGAAGTCGGATTCGGCATCGTGAATTCGCCGCTTAACCCCCAATCGTTGTCGTTGCCATCGTAGTCCCGGTTGATGACCGGGCGAGCCCAGGCCGCCACACCATAGGAGAGGTAAGCATCGCCGCCGGCGCCGGTCGCAAACGAACCCGGGACGGCGGTCGTGATATGTCCAATCAGATAATTGAAGGCAATCTGGCTGGCATTGAACACGTGCAGGTTGTTGGCGCTGAATCCAGGAACGCTCCCGACGTTGCGCATCCCCTGAGCGGTCCCGTCGCCGAGGTTGAAACCGGCGATCTTGGCATCAAGACCAGCCACCGTGTAAACGGTGTCGGTCAGGGTGCCGTTGGTCTCGATGTTGCACTCTTCGTCCAGGCTCTTCCATTCCTCGGGGAACAGAATGTCCGGAGCGTCATCCTGGTTGCGGGTGGTTGCACTCGCCGCCGCGGTGATGACGAACCGGCCGGAACCCCACTGAATGACCGAGATCGGAGTCAGAACGTCCGTTGCCGGGCCGATCAGACGGCTGCGGCTGTTCACGCCGCCGGTGTACGGAATGACGAAATTGAACGGGTCGAAGATCAGCGTGTCGTTGCAGGTCAGGACAACCAGGAAGTCCAGAAGGTCTTCGCAGTTGTCATTGTAATAACGGAAGTGAACCGTTACCGCCTGCGTCGGATGCGTGTTGACGATCGCCAGGAAGTTCTGCCAGATCGTACCTTCGTTGAAGACCCCGTCGCCGTCCGGATCGAGGATCGGCTGCAGCAAGCTGCCCGACTGCAGGGGCGACTTCGCGGCCGCCGCTACGCCAGACAGATCTGCTACGCCTGCCAGTTTGCGGGCGTTGACACCCGTGTCGACGATGTAGGTCAGGTGCGAACCCGGATCCTGCACCGTGCCTGCCGGCAGGTTCCTGCTCTGGGCTTCATCGTCCCAGCCGAGGTACCCGGTCTTCGGGTTGCTCGGGCCGGGTATGACCTGCGCCAGAGCCACAACCGGCAGCAGAAGCACCGCCGCCAGCATGACTAGTAGAGTTTTACGTTTCATTCAGAATCCCTCCCCGGAGAGTTTTACCCCTCCCAAAAATGCGCCTGACGACAGCACAAGCAGACGCCACAACCGGTTGAACTGGCGAAATATAGCACTGATTCTGCCGAGGCTCCAAGAAGAATGGAACAGAAGAATGGAAGAATTGTGGATTTAGAACCGGAAAGCCGACTACCTAGCCCTGACTTCCGGCTGTATTTCCCATCGGGAGAGAGGCGCGGGCCCGAGAAGTTGTTAAGGGAAGGGATGCGGCCCAGGAAGGGCATCCGTACGGCATCCTCGGTTTAATCTTGGAGCACTTGATTTGGTTTTCACAAAGTGTAATAGTTCCAACAGGATTACTCGATCCCGTCACAGCCATGATTTAGTCAAAGGCTAGACCCGAAAGGGGGGAAATGCCTGCTGTATCAAGGGGCTCACTCCCTACCAGATGTGCCCATTGCAAATGTCGATCCGACTGTCCCTTCGCCCGAGCCGGGAGCCGCGTCCTCTTCGCTGTTCAGGCTGTCGCTGAGCTCGTTCGTTGTACGGCAGGCTATACGATCTTTCGCGAAGGACAGCCTGCCGACACTTGCTACATCGTACGATCCGGCGTTGTCAAACTGACCCGCGTGAACCGGAACGGGCGGAAAGCCGTAGTCGGCATCGTCCATCGCGCAGGTGTTCTTGGCGTTCTGGAAGCCCTCACTGGCGCGCAATATGAAACAAACGCGGAGACCATCGAGGAGTGCGAGCTTGAACAGATCCTCAAAGACCAGTTGGTAGCGATCGTCAAACGAAACCCGCTGCTCACGGTCGAGCTCCTTCGAACCGTCAGTGCTCAGCTGAGGAAGTTTCAGAACGACTTTTATGACACGGCCGGGAAGCTGCCTTCAGCCGAGCGGTTGATGAACCTCCTGAGGGAGCTCGGCAAGAATTACGGCCACCCCATTGAGGATGGCGTCCGAATCCGAATTCCGCTGCCCGTCCAGGACCTGGCCGACAAGATCGGGTGCTCCCGGCAATGGACTTCGAAATTGCTCGCCAGATTGGAGACCGCTTGCCTGATTGAACGGACCCAAGGCTGGATTACGCTTGTCTCAGACCACCCAACCGCCAAGCCCAAAGCCTCTAAGAAGCGGACGGCTTGAGTTTTCATTCCCCTCCTCGTCGACCTCTTCTCCTTTGGCTTCCTAATCCCGACTTCCGCGTAACCCGCTCGTTGCTCACGGTTACAATCCGCGCATTTCGCTGAAAAACGCTCCGTTTGGTTCTGTCGATCTCGCCCTCCCCTCGCTCTCACCGAGGGCCCGGAGGACGCGGAAAACGAGACCGTCCCCCGCCGGGGGGAGCGGAGCGGAAGAACCGCAAACGGAGCGTCTTTCGCGAAGTGCGCGGATTCTCCCCGTGAGCGACCCTTGGCCCCGAGCTTTCAAATCTTTGTGTGACCGGAGTTTTTGGGACATGTCAACAGGTGACATGGTGCTGTCATCTTGTTGGCCCGAAACTGTCGACTGTTGGCGGGTGTGTCTCGCCTAGATTACAGGGTGCGTGACTGAACTGACACGTGTATGACACCTGCTTGTCACAAAGATAGAGGGGGGAGTAACGATATGCTACAACTCTCTTAGCCCAAAAAGATCCACCGGTCGATCCGGAATAGCCAAGAGTGGTGAATATTTCATCACTTCCAGCCATCCCGATCCTCCAAGGCGCGATCTTATTCCTGACAATTACTTACAGATTCGCCGTTGCGGTTTGCTCGGTGGGATTGACTCTCGCTGTTTGAAGAGGAGGCCCGCATGGAGAAGACTCAGGCACTCAAGAAGTTTCCGGCAGCGTTCCTGACGCTTTTGCTTGCATCCGGACTTTCGCCCGATCTTAACGCGCAGGAGAACAGCGCGCACCCGAGGCCAGCCGTGGCCTCGGACGACCGAATCACCTCCGGGCCGCCGGTGCTTGCCCGTGAGGAGGCCCGTTACCGACTGTGCAAGGGCGATGTTATCGATCTGAAATTCGAATCCACACCCGAGTTCAACCAGACCGTGACCGTCCAACCGGATGGGTACGTGACTCTGATTGACCTGGGGGATTTGCAGGTTGAAGGACAGACCGTCCCCGAATTGACCCGCCGTCTCGAAAAACAATACGCCCGGATCATCAACTCCCCTCAGATCACCGTCGTCCTCAAGCAGTTTACCCGCCCGACGTTCAGTGCCCTGGGCGAGCTTGCACACCCCGGACAGTACGAGCTCAAGGAGGACATCTCGATTATAGAAGCGATTGCCCTCGCTGGCGGGTTTAGCGAATCGGCTAAGCATTCGCAGGTGATCCTGCTCCGAAGCGCCTCCGAAGAGTGGGTCGAGGTCAGGCAAATCGACGTCAAGAAGATGCTGGCGAAACCGACCCTTACCGGGGACGTACGGATCAAACCCGGGGACATTGTCTTTGTACCCCGCAGCACGCTGTCAAAGCTGCAAGCATTCATCCCGAGAGCGGGCGTGTCCCTGGTCCTCCGACCTAGGGTTTATTAGCGAGGTGCTCCATGGCTGAGAAACAAGACCGAATAGATAAGTCGACAAACAGAGCCGGCGGGTCCTTCACGCTTCGCGACCTTCTGGCAGTCGTTTTCCGACGCAGCCGTCTCATTGCGGTCACTTTCCTCGTCATTCTCGGGGGCACGGCTGCTACTGCGTTGCTGGAGCCTGACAGTTACGAGGCCGAGATGAAATTCATCGTCAAGAGAGACCGGGTTGAACCGGTTATCTCGAACCGGGAGACTGCCGGCGTGAAGACGGTAACCCAGGTGACGGAACAGGAGCTCCAATCCGAGGTTGAGCTCCTGGAAAGCTACGACCTGCTTGAAAAGGTGGTCATAGCGGCAGGTCTGAAGGCGCCGGCCCAATCCCCGAGCTGGGCTTCGCTCTTGACTCCCCAAGGCGCGCAAGCGGCTGCCCTCGATATGCCAGTCCCGGCACCGGACAGTCGGTATGTGGGTCCAGCCCTCTCCTCTGCCGTGCGTGTTCTTGAAAAATACCTCACAGTGAAAACCCTTCCCAATACCAACATGATCGTGGCCCGCTACGAATCCAGGGATCCCCGGGAAGCGGTTCGGGTCCTCGAGCAGCTGGCTGAGCTGTACATGCAAAAGCACCTGGCCGTGCACCGCTTACCGGGGACTTTCAACTTCTTCCAAAGGGAATCCGAGAGATCGCAGGGAGAGTTGGATCAAGCACAAAGCGAGCTGATCGCCTTTCGAAACAAGGAAGGCATGGCCGCACCGGATATCGAGAAACAAATCACCCTCCAGCGACTGGGTGAGTCTGAAGCCGCCCTGCGAAAGACGCAGGCCGACATCAGGGACACACAGGAACGGATGGGGGTCCTCGAGAGTCAGTTGCAGCAGTCCTCTGATCGCCAGGTGACTGAAATGCGGACCAGCCAGTCTCCCCACGTGGCACGCCTTAAGGCCGCACTCTCGGAGTTGGAGATCAAGCGGGTCGAGCTCACGGAAAAGTACACCCCGAGTTATCGCCTCGTGCAGCAACTGGACAAACAGATGGAGCAGGTGCGCTCGGAGCTGGCCGTGGAGCAATCGAAACCGGACGTTGTGGAAACCACGAATCGGGATCCGAACCACGAGTGGCTCCGGTCGGAACTGACGAAGGCGAAAGCTGAACTTGCCGGCCTTACCGGGCGAGCTACTGAGACGAGCCGCGCGGTCGAGAATTATCGGGCTGAAGCAAGGGCCATGTCCGAGGTGGAGATCCGGGAACAGAATCTGATGCGCGCAGCCAAAGTAGCCGAGGAGAACTATGTTCTCTACCGGCAACGCCAGGAAGAGGCACGAATATCGGATCTTCTCGACAACCAGCGGATTGTCAACGTTGCCGTAGCGGAGTCGGTAACGCTGCCCTCGACCCCGTCGAGTCCTTCCAGTTCATCAGTGATGGTGCTTGGTTTTTTGATGGCGTCATTGGTCAGTGTGGGACTCGCATTTGTCTGGGACCGTTTTGATTCGACGGTCCGGGTGCCGAGCGAGGTGGAGCGCGAACTGGGACTGCCGGTCCTCGCATCCATCAGCAAGGTCAGATAGAAGCCCGAGCCGAGGGGGTAGAAGTTGTCTTTGGATTTCTACGGCGTCGAGACCCAACCGTTTGGTTCGAGCCCCGACCCCAAATACCTCTATCTCAGTCGAAGCCACCGTGAGGCGCTCGCGTCACTCTACTATGCCTTGGAAACCGGCCGAGGCTTTGCCGCTTTGCTGGCGGAACCGGGCATGGGCAAGACCACATTGCTCTTCCACCTGCTCGAGCGCCTGCGCAATCATGCTCGCACCGTCTTCATATTCCAGAGACAGGCAAGCGAGTATGAGCTCCTTCGCTACCTGGTCCGGGATCTCGAAATCGGTCCTCCTTCCGGCGATCTGGGCGGGCTTTACGCTCAACTGAACGGTTTTCTGCACCGGCAGGCGGGCGCCGGCCGAAGCGTGGTCGTGGCGGTCGACGAGGCCCAGAATCTGGATCCCAATGTTCTCGAAGTCCTGCGCATGCTCTCTAACTTCGAAACCCCCGGTCAGAAACTGCTGCAGATCCTGCTGTCCGGTCAGCCGCAACTGGGAAGAATGTTACTGTCACCGGAACTCTCACAGCTGCGCCAGCGCATCGGCATCGTTGCTCGCCTGGTTCCGTTTACCCGGGACGAGGTGCGCGGATACATCGAACACCGAATGCACGTTGCCGGACACCGTGGAACGCTTCCGTTCAGGCGGGCGGCGCTGCACCTCATCGCGGACCGCAGCGCCGGCATTCCGCGGAACATCAACACTCTCTGTTTCAACGCGCTGAATCTTGGATATGCCCTGGGCAGACCGAGGATAGGCACGGCCATAGTCAAGGAAGTCCTGAACGATCTGCGGCTCGATGGTTTCAGTTCGCCCGGACAGGCGGCAAAAGCGATGTTGACACCCGCTCCCGATCCGATGGCGGAATGGTGGACTGCCGCCAAGTATCTACTGACTGCGCTGGTTGCCCTCGTCATCGTGCTGTCACTGGCGCTGAAATTTGGACCGGGTCGCCGGGCCGCGGCCGGAGGGGGAAGTCTGAATGCGACTCAGGTGGAAGAACAGAGTGCCCCCGTGCCTTTCAGAATTGTGACCGTCATGCACGGGGACACCCTTAACACGCTGTGTCAGCGGGAGCTCGGCGTTTCGGGGCCCCGCGTAATCGCTCAGGTCCTTCGCTTCAACCCGCACCTCGGCAGTCCTGATTTGATCCATGCGGGGGATCTGATTTCCTTGCCGCTCAGTCTTGAGCTCGGTGCTCGCGGCCGGCCGGGAACTGCGAAGACCTATCGAGGGGATAACAAAGAATGAGCAGGAATTTCGAATTACTTCGCCAGGCGAACCGCGATCAAGAGCTCTTCGGCTCGCAAGAAGCGACCCCGCAGAAAACGTTCTCTTCTCCGCATCGGTTCACGGCCGAAGTTGAGAAGGAACTCAGCGAGCTGCTCCAGCGAATTGTCCAGTCGCCAGAGGGCCAGAAACGCAAGACCGTGCTGTTCTCCGCAGTCGAACCGGGAGCGGGTACCACCTGGATCTGCGCCATGCTCGGGCGGGTGCTCGCGGCAAGCAGTTTTGGCCCCGTCTGCCTGGTCGATGCCAACTTTCACGCCCCTGCACTGCATGGTTACTTCGGTATCAGGGCGGAACCGGGGCTGCGGGAAGCGCTTATCGAGCTCGAACGGCCAATAGGGGATTTCATTCGCACTCTGGACGGAACAGGGCTGAGTGTGCTGCCGGCAGGAACCATCGAGCGCAGGCTGCCCCTCGTCGGGCCTGCGAGCTTCGCGGTCAGACTCCAGCAGCTGCGCGCCCGGTTTGAACTGATCCTGATAGATGCTCCGGCGGCGAGCTCATGCGCCGACGCATTCTTATTCTCGGAACACGTTGACGGAGTCGCACTGGTTCTCGCAGCGAATTCGAGCCGCCGGGAGGTGGCCCGGAAAGTAAGGGAAGGCTTCGAAAAAGGGAGGAAGGCCCGGGTGATAGGGGCAGTGCTGAACAAGCGGACATATCCGATCCCCGAGGTCGTTTATCGCGTGCTTTAGGTCGTAAGCGTCCCGGCGCATGCCGGTTTTTGCATAACGGACGGAGCCCCTCTCTCCAGGACGGGGGAAGCTCTCCGTCTTAGAAATAGGGTCCGTAACCCAGAGGGCGAAGCTATGCTTTGGATAACTCTCGCGCTGACGTCAGTCTATTTCGTCTCTTTCATAATCCTCTTGAGAAGCCGAATGAGAAAGGACCTGCCGGTGGGTAGGGCTGGGAGACCAGGTATAGCGGCCCTGACTGTACTCAGTTTCCGGCAATCGGAGCAACTGCTGACAGAAGAGCTGGCCCGATCACGACGATACGGGCACCCGCTCAGCCTGATCGTACTGAGTCTCGATGGTGAACGAGGTCAGGACGCCGGTGACGAATCCCTCCAGGAGCCGATGAGGCAATTGGCATTCGGCCTGGCTGGCGCCGCTTGGAGAGACGGCCTGCGACACAGCGATCTCGTCACCTTCGATCCTCTTCACAATCGCTATGTAGTTATCCTCGCCGAATCGGACCGAAAGCAGGCGGAGAAGTGTATCGACCGTCTCTTGCGAAGTTCTCTTCAGCGCCCCGTCCCCCGACTTCGCGTTGGGTTGGCCCAGTTCCCGGACGCAAGTCCGACCTTGGAGGATCTTCTCAATTGCGCGGAACGCTCGCCGGTCCACTGCTTCGGAGTGCAGCCGGTCAACCCGGTCGAGCCGGCTCCCGTCGCGCTCGCCAGTCAGCAGCAGGTCAGGGAAGGTGCGTGACCCGGCTTTAGGCAATAGGGGGGCATCATGTTCAGGATCTTACCGAGAAGAAATCAGGTTTTGGACCCGTTTCAGTTTTTGCCTGTCTATTGGCGGCCTCGAGCCTGGTATGAGCTTTCATCCCCGCCGCTATTGCCAGCCCTGGTGTACACCAGGCTTAAGCGTGTCCTTGACATAGCTATTTGTCTCGCCTCTGTTCCGTTTGTGCTTCCCATACTGGCACTTTGTGCGTTGGCGATCCGAATAGAATCGGAGGGTCCCGCGTTCTTTTCCCACTCGCGGACGGGGCAAGGTGGGCGAATTTTCCGAATGTTCAAACTGAGAACCATGGTCAAAAATGCCGAAGAGCTCAAGGCCAAGTATATGCACCTGAACGAGCTCGCCTATCCGGACTTCAAGATCAAGAACGACCCGCGTCTGACCGGCGTGGGCAAGTTTCTGCGTCGAACCAGCCTCGACGAGCTCCCGCAGATCCTTAACGTCCTTCGGGGACAAATGACTCTTGTCGGCCCCCGACCGACCTCCTTCAGCAGCTCGACCTACCTGCTGTGGCATACCGTCAGACTTGAGGCGAAACCGGGTCTGACGGGATTGTGGCAGGTTTCGGGCCGAAGCGACCTGGAGTTCGACGAACGGCTTCGCCTGGACATCGCTTACTTGAGTAACCAGTGCTTGTGGCTCGACATCCTCATCATTCTGCGCACCGCCGTCTGCATCTTTAGCGGCCGGGGCGCGCGCTAGAGCAGAACATGAACGAGAATTGGCTTATTCCGGTATTCTGGCTCCTCGTCGGCCTGCTCTTCTATGCTTACGCGGGCTTTCCGGCCCTCGTCATCGCAGTCGGCTCCCTTCGACGCCGGACGGTTCGCCGCCGGCCTGAAACACCGGCCGTCACCGTTATCGTTGCCGCCTTCAACGAAGAGCGAGACATTCAAGCCCGGATCGACAATCTCCTTGAGCTCGACTATCCCGCCCAGAGTCTCACGTTGATCATCGCGTCGGACGGCTCGACCGACAAGACCGAGTCGATAGTCTCCTCCTTTGCGGAACGCGATGACCGGGTTCAACTGCTGCGACTACCACGACGGGGAAAGGCGTTTGCACTCGCCTCGGCGGCAGCGGCCGCCAAGGGAGAGATCCTGGTTTTCTCCGACGCCAACACGCTTTTTCGGCCAGACGCTGTTCGCAATCTGGTCAGCCTTTTCGGCGATCCCTCGATAGGAGGAGTCGCAGGCAATACTGTTTACGACGTCAAGAAGACCGAGGATGCCGGCGTGCAGGGCGAAGAGGCCTACTGGTCTTACGACAAATGGCTGAAGCGGATGGAAAGCATGACCGGCAGCATCGTTTCTGCTCACGGAGGGATCTACGCGATTCGCCGCGAGCTCTTTCCCAAAACAATCGACCCGAGCGTCACCGATGATTTTGCGATCTCAACCGAAGTCGTGGCGCGGGGCTATCGTCTGGTCTTTGATCCTGATGCAATAGCCTTCGAGCCGGTCGCGCCCCGGGCCGATCTCGAATTCCGGAGAAAAGTGCGGCTCATGACACGCGGGCTGCGAGGAGTCGTCAGGCGCAGGGCTCTCCTGAACCCCTTCTGTTACGGTTTCTATTCTGTAGTGCTGTTCTCTCACAAGGTCCTCCGGCGGTTGGTCCCGGTGTTTCTTCTCCTGTTGCTCGTCACCAGCCTGGCCCTCAGCTGGAACGGCACGCTTCAGAGGGCCGGACTGGCACTGCAGCTAACTTTTTACGGATTAGCACTGCTGGGGATGTTGCTCCGCTTCCGGCACATCGGCCGATCCAAGCTGCTTTACGTTCCCTTCTTCTTCTGCATGGCCAATGCAGCTGCGCTTGTTGCCCTGCTCAAGCTTCTGCGCGGAGAGAAAATTAGCTTCTGGCAGACACATCACGGGTGACACCCCGCGACACTCCGGGGGGCACCCGCGGAGATAAAAATGCAAAGATTTCTGAATTGCAGCCTCTTCGGCCTTGCACTTGCGCTCGGCATCCAGTTCGCCGTGCATCCTGCATTTGCGGCCGATCCGGTTGAGTATGGATACCGGGACTTCTCGTTCGGCTCTTCCTTAGCGAGCGGTGCGACCGGCGAGAAACCGGAAAGTAAGTTGTGGTGGAATGACGGGAACTGGTGGGGATGCCTCTACGACACCTCGCGCGGGCGTCATTACATCCACAAATTCGACCTGGCCACCCATAACTGGCAGAACACCCTGGTTGCGGTCGACGATCGGGAGACGTCGAAGGCCGATGTACTCTGGGATCAAGACACCCGAAAACTTTACATCTCCAGTCACTACTTCACTACGAGCGCGACATCTACAACCAGCCAGAGCCAGTGGGGCCGGCTCTATCGGTACACCTACGATGCCGGGCAGAAGACGTACACCCTCGATTCCGGCTTCCCGGCGCTGGTCACGCGGGGCAGATGTGAGGCCCTGACCATTGCCAAAGACTCCACGGGTAAGCTTTGGGTGACCTACGTCGAGAGCCAAAAAGTCCTTGTGAACCGGAGCACAACCAGTGACGCAGTCTGGGGAACTCCATTCGCCCTTCCTGCGAGAGGTACGACAGGAAACACCGGCAAAGACGACATCTCGGTCGTCCTGTCTTTCCAGGACAACAAGATCGGCGTCATGTGGAGTAACCAGTCGTCGAAAAAGGTTTATTTCGCAATCCACGTCGACGGAGATCCCGACGATTTGTGGTCACCCGAGGAGACGGCGCTGCCAGGACCGAACGTAACCGGGAATTATGCCGACGATCACCTGAACCTGAAGTCGGTCAATGCCGACGGAAGCGGACGGGTTTTTGCCGCCATAAAGACGTCTCTGACCCAGACCAACGCTCCGTTGATCATGCTGCTGGTGCGTGATCTGCAGGGCAACTGGACCAATGCGGTCTTTGGTCGGGTGAGCGACAACCACACCCGTCCGATTGTGTTGATCGCGGAAGGGCTCCAACGGGTCTTCATCTTTGCACAGTCGAGCGATCCTGGGGGGACCTCCCGGAAGTCGATCTACTACAAGTCGTCCCCCTTGAACAACGTGAGCTTCCCGACCGGCAAAGGGGACCCGTTCATCCGCAGCGCTCTGGACGCCGACATCAACAACGTGACGTCAACCAAGCAGAACCTCGACGGAGCAACCGGGCTCCTGGTCCTCGCCAGCGACGACAGCACGAATTTCTATCTCCACAACTTCCTGACGCTCGGTGCGTCCTACACACTGACCGTAAACAAGCAGGGGAACGGAACTGTGAGCCCGTCCAGCGGCAGCTACCCGCAAGGAAGCACCGTCACCCTGACTGCAACCCCTGCCTCGGGGTACGAGTTCAGCGGGTGGAGCGGCGATCTTTCCGGTACCGCCAACCCGGCATCGCTCGTCATGAACAGCGACAAGACCGTAACCGCAACATTCACGGCGAGCTCCACAACTCAATACACGCTCAGCACCATGACGGTCGGGTCCGGATCGGTCTCGTTGAGCCCACCAGGAGGCACCTACGATGCCGACACGCAAGTTCAGCTGACCGCCACGCCAGCCACGGACTACGAGTTCAGCGGCTGGAGCGGAGACCTGACCGGGTCGACGAACCCGGCCACCGTCACCATGAACGCCGACAAGGTAATCACAGCGACCTTCACCCAAACGGGCGGCGGGGGCGGAGGCACGATCACCTTTGAAGGAGTGACGACCGGCGCGTCCCAGAACTCCAACACCGTAGCGACCTCCACCAATGTCGCGGCCGCCTCCGGAAACCTATACCTTGCCGCGGTCTCCACAAGAAGCCTGTTGAATGCCACCTCCGTGACCGGTCTCGGGCTGACGTGGTCGCACGTGAAGAGCCAGTGCTCCAGCAGAGCCGTGACGGGTGTCTCGATCTGGGCTGCCCAGGGGACGCCTTCGGGAGACGGGACCGTGACTGCGACGCTGTCGGGGACTGCGATGAACGCCGTCCTGGTAGTTGCGCGCTACTCGGGGGTCAATCCCTCGGGCGCAGTCGGAAACACTGCTTCTGCCAACCCCAATGGCGTAAGCGGCTCCTGCGGCACCGGCACGGACACACTGTCCTACGCCTTCCCTATTACCACGAGTCAGCCTGACGCGACGGTGTTTTCCGCGGTCGCCCTGCGTAATCGAACCCATCAACCCGGTTCTCCCTACATCGAACGGGCCGAGATTCGGATCGGAGACAGCGGCGCTGTCGCCGGAATCGCGGCGATGGACCGAACCGTGGCATCACCGGGCACTGTGAACGTCAACGGGACTTTCAATTCGACGACGGATTGGGCAGCCGTTGCAGTCGAAATCGTACCGTGAGTCCGAACTCGGCTGTTTGAAGCGCGGGCTCGTCCCGCGCTCCACGCAACCGTAAGGGAGCTTGAAAGCCAAATGAACGCCGTGAACAAACCGATCATCCTGCTTGGAACTGGACGTTGCGGGTCCACGATGCTCCACCGCATCCTGGCTCATCACCCGGAGTTCGGCTGGCTGTCCGGCCTGAACGAGCTTTTCCCGGCCAGACCTGGCTGTCGCGCTTCTCGAATCTGTATCGCCTGAAGCTGCCAGACAGGGTGCGTTTCAACCGTCTCTTCCCGAAGCCTTTTGAGGCATACAAGTTCTGGGATTACTACCTGACGGGATTCAGCAGACGGGACCAGCCCCTGCACCCCGACGAAGTTCCCGGGCAGCAGTTCGACACGGCCCGCCGAGCGTGCGCAAAGGTGCTCCGTTCCCAGGGCCGTCCCCGCTTTCTGGTCAAGATTACAGGCTGGTCGCGCATCGATCTCTTTGACCGGCTCTTTCCAGACGCTCGCTTCGTGTTCCTCGAAAGAGAGCACCGTTCGGTGGTCAGTTCATGGGTCAAGGCTGGTTGGCTCGACGTGACCAGCGAGCCGCGAACGGACAAATGGCAGTGGGGCGAAGTCCCGGACGACTACTACCGGCTCTGGCGCCGATTGGGTGGTGGACCCGTCCTTTCTGCCGCTATGAAAATTCAGCTGGACCTCGACGATATCCGCAGCAGTCTGGACCGCGTTCCCGGCCGTTATCTCCGGCTTAGATATGAAGATCTGATACACGATCCGATCGGCCGGGTTCACTCGTTCCTGGAGTTCTGTGATCTATCCGTAGACCCCGAATTCGACACCCTGCTTATGCAAACAGCATTCCGCGACACGACAAATAAGTGGAAACACTACCTGAGCGAGGACCAGGGGAATCGGGTTCTCGAATTCTTCAGCGGAGTTGAGCATCGGCACGCCTGAGACCAACAGCTTCGGCACCGACTCTTCTCTTGCGGCTTCACCCGTACAACTCACAAGGGAGTCCTGATCATGGACGTGAAAACGGAGATCGTGTCCCCATACTGCGGGCGCTTGGTTTCGCTCCTGGTTCCCCCCGACTCGCTCCCAGCTTCCATGGAGGAGTCTTCGACACTCCCGTCGATCCAGCTCACCGAAAGATCCGTCTGCGATCTGGAACTGCTGGCGACCGGCGCTTTCTCGCCTCTCGACCGCTTCATGGGAAAGGCCGATTACGAATCCGTACTCAAGCACATGCGCCTGGCCAACGGAGCTGTCTTTCCGATTCCGGTGACGCTCCCGGTCGATCGCCTGCCCGAACTTGCAGCTGATAAGCGAATAGCACTGCGTGATCCCAAGAACAATCCACTGGCGGTCATGACAGTCGAGGAAATGTTCGCTTGGGACCCCGACCGGGAGGCGCGCATGGTGCTCGGGACCACAGACCCTCGCCATCCGCTGGTCTCGGAAATGGCGAACTGGGGACGGTGGTTCCTGTCAGGACCCATTCAGGTCGTGCAACTGCCCCGTCGTTACGATTTTCAGCCGCTCCGTCTCACGCCCGCACAAACAAGAGCACGGCTCGAGGCGCTGGGACGATCGAACGTGGTTGCTTTTCAGACCCGAAACCCGCTGCACCGCGCTCATGAGGAATTGACACAGAGGGCAATTCGAGAAGTGGACGGAGTGCTGCTTCTCCATCCGGCCGTTGGCCTGACGAAACCGGGAGACATTGATCATTTCACCCGCGTGCGCACCTACAAGGCCCTGGCCGAGCAGTGCTTGGATCCGGGCAGTGTGGTCCTCGCCCTCCTGCCCCTGGCGATGCGTTTTGCGGGCCCGCGGGAGGCTCTCTGGCATGCCCTGATTCGCCGAAATTACGGCGCCAATCACCTCATCGTGGGTCGTGATCATGCGAGCCCCGGGAAGGACTCTAACGGCGATCCTTTTTACGGCCCTTACGATGCGCAAGAACTGGTCGCCCAGTTTGCCGATGAGCTGCGCGTCAGGATGGTGCCGTTTACGGAAATGGTGTACCTGGAGGACCAGGGGCGGTACGAAGAGGTCTCCAAGGTGCCTGCGCAGGCACGGACGGCTACCATTTCGGGAACCCAGGTGCGCGAGGAATTTCTCAATCGCGGCCGAGCTCTTCCCCACTGGTTCACGCGAAAGGAAGTAGCCGATATCCTGGCGGAATGCTATCCACCCAGGCACAAGCAGGGTTTCTGCATCTGGTTCACGGGTCTTAGCGGCGCGGGGAAATCGACGACGGCGGAAGTTCTGACGACCCTGCTCCTGGAACATGGCCGCAAAGTGACAGTACTCGACGGGGACGTTGTCCGTACCCACCTGTCGAAAGGACTCGGCTTCGGCAAGGAGGACCGCGACACGAATATCCGCCGCATCGGTTTCGTCGCCGCAGAAATCACACGGCATGGAGGAGCGGTGATCTGCGCTGCGGTCAGCCCGTACCGGAGGGCTCGAAATGACGTTCGGAGCATGGTTGGCTCGGAACACTTCGTCGAGGTCTTCGTCGATACTCCTCTCCAGGTGTGTGAAGCCCGAGACGTCAAGGGCATGTACGCCCGGGCGCGGCGCGGAGATCTCCCTGCCTTCACCGGTATCGACGATCCTTACGAGGAGCCGCTCAATCCCGAGATTGTGCTCGAGACAGTCGTCCACACTCCAGAAACGAACGCCAGGGTGATCGTTGAATACCTCCGCCAGAAGGGCTTTCTCCAGGTGGAAAGCCAGCGAGAGGAACTAACTCAGCCCTCTGCCGAAGAGCAAACCTTTTCTCTCCCCGGCGTCACCGAAAAGACGGCGTCGTCCGGTCCGTTTGCAGCTTGAGGTTAACCGTGTCGAAAACCATTGCCGTCTCGGCGATCACCCCGGAGGATGTCGCGGATGTTGCGGGCGCTTCCCGTTCCATCGTCCTGGACGCGGTCTCCGCGGCCCTGCAGTCGCTGAACCGGTCGCATATCCGCTACTGCCTCCTGCGCGCACCCGGGTTCTCGAACCAGCCGGCTTTGGAGCTCGACCTGCTTGTCGACCGCTCCCAAATCGCGCACCTCGCCCGGCTGCTGAGAAGCGAAGGCTACCTGAGCCTGCCCGCATGGGGTCACGCGCCCCACCATTTCTTTCTGACGTATTCGTCCGCGTCACATTCCTGGATCAAGCTGGATGTGGTGGGGGAGCTCGTATACGGGAGACCGGCCCGGTGCCTTCGAGTTGACCTGGCGGAGCAGTGTCTGCGCGATCGGCGCATGGAAGGGGGCCACTACCTCCTCGCACCCCGCGACGAATTCCTGAGCCTCCTCCTTCATTGCCTGCTCGACAAACCAACCGTCGATCCCCGGCATCTTCGACGCCTGCACCTGCTTTGGACGGACGTGCGTGAGGATGCTGAAGTGATGAGGTTCGTCGAGCGCTGGATAACCGGGCCCGGCCGATCGCAGGCTTTGGAAACCGACATATTCGGGCAACAACAGCCAGCTCTGCAGGCCCTCTCCCGATCCACCTTCCGGCGCTTGTTTCGCGCCAATCCAATGAACAGTGCAGCTCGCTTTTACCTGACGGCCCTCGCCCGCCGGCTGCGCCCCCTCCAGGTCGCCCTTCGCCAGCCCGGCATTTGTGTGGCGTTGCTCGGGCCGGACGGTGCGGGTAAGACAACTCTGGCGGACGCCCTGGCTGAAGAGCCGTACCTGCAGGCGCGCCGAATCTATATGGGAACCAACGACCAAGCCGCCACGGTATCGCTGCCCTCCACCCGCTGGTTGCGTCGAAGACTGTCTAAGTCGTGCCGTCCGTCCCTCCTGCGCGGCCTTACACGACGGGCGCTCTCTGTGAGTCGAGTCTTGGACTATTGGTGGAGGCTGGCAGTCGCAGCCTACCTCAAGCGGCGAGGGAGACTGGTGATTCTCGACAGGTACACCTATGACGAGGTCGTCGCCTCGCCTGCAAAGTCCCCGATCAAGCGACTCCGCCGAGCGCTCGTGCACCTGCCGATACTGCGGCCCGAACTCGTGGTCGTACTCGACGCTCCGGGATCGGTCCTCTTCGCCCGAAAAGGGGAACACAGTCCCGAGCTCCTGGAATCTCGCAGGCAGGCTTACCTCGGGCTGAGAGAACGAGTTCCGGGCGTAGTGGTCGTGGACGCGACCCAGAGTCCCCCGGAGCTTCGCAGACGAATGGTTTCCCTTATCTGGAACTGTATTCGGAACCGCGGCAACCAGTGTTCAGGTTCGACTTCCCCAGGCGAAAGCCTGATCGAAAAACAGGTGGCACATCAGTGAGCTCAGAAAATGCGGGATCGCCTCGGCCGGCGCAAATCTCGGAGCTGACCCGAAAACAGCTCAGTGGATCGACCCTTCTGTTCGCGGGTCGGATGATGTCTGTTTGCATCAATTTCGGCACACAGGTGATCATGGTCCGTTACCTGACCCGCAGCGACTACGGGGCCTTGGCTTACGCCTTGTCGGTCGTGTCCTTCTGTGCAGCACTTTCGACCCTCGGACTCGACCGCGGCGTGACCCGGTTCGTGCCCATCTACCACGAGCAGAAGGCGTACGGGAAGATGTTCGGCACCATCCTGTTCATCGTCGGGACCACCCTTGCGGTCGCACTTCTTATAGCCGGGCTCTTCCACGTTTTCCCGCAACAGTTCGGGCGTCTGATGGGTCACGACAAGCAGCCTGTCCTCCTGCTGCTCGTCTTGATTGCGCTCGTCCCAATTGACACGCTTGACAACCTTCTCGTCGCCCTGTTCGCCTGTTTTGTCAGCCCCCGTGCGATTTTCATCCGCAAGCACGTCCTGGCTCCCGGGCTGAGATTCGCGGTCGTGTTCGCTCTCGCGATGCTGGGGGAGAACGTCCGTTTCCTTGCGGGTGGCTATCTTGCCGCCAACGCGATTGGTCTTTTCGTCTTTTGCTGGTTGCTCATTCGCATGGCGCGATCGCAAGGCCTTATCGATCATTTCAGGCTTCGAAGTGTGAGGGTCCCCGTTCGGGAGATCCTTTCGTTCACGGTCCCGGTGATGACATCCGATCTGGTCAGCGTCTTCATGCTGTCCCTGAATGTCATCATCCTCGGGTTCTTCCACAGCACTTCAGAAGTCGCGCTGTATCGCGCGGTGATTCCCGTGGCAGCCCTGAATACCCTGGTAACCGCAAGCTTTGGTCTGCTCTTCACCCCGGCAGCCGCCCGGCTGTTTGCCAGAAACGACGGCGCCGGAATTAACGATCTCTACTGGCGGACGGCCAGTTGGACCGCGATTTGCACTTTCCCGATCTTTGCCGTGACCTTCGGGGCGGCCGGACCGCTGACCGTCTTCGTCTATGGTCACCAATACGGCGCTTCTGCAACGTGTCTGACGGCGTTGGCCTTCGGCTACTACTTCAGCGCTGCGCTGGGCTTTAACGGGTTGACACTTAAGGTGGTGGGCAAACTCAGGTTCATTGTCGTCATAAACCTGGCGGCGGCCGCTCTCAACCTCGGTCTTAACCTCGTGCTGATCCCCAGGTACGGGGCACTGGGGGCGGCAATGGGAACGGCCCTCACCCTGGTCCTCCATAATATTCTGAAACAAGCGGGCCTGCGGCTCAGCCAGGGGCTGAGCGTTTTCGACCGCGCTTACCGGCGCCTGTACCTGGCAATCGGCCTGGGCATTCTGGCGCTTTTACCGGTGCGGCTGGCCGTCAGCAACCTGTATGTGGCGGTAGGGCTGACGCTGCTGGTGTCGGGCGCGGTATTCCTGGCCACACGGAAGCGTCTGGAAATCGGCCAGACCTTCCCGGTCCTTCTTCGTTTCCCATTGGTTCGAGTGCTTCTTGCATCATGAGACACCCTTGCCGAGCTCGATCTTCGACGCCGATCCAGGTGTTGAGGAACGCGGCGACCTGGGATTACACGCCCGGGTCCAATCTTCCCGGAGACCTTTACGAGTGCGACTGGCGTTTCCTGCTTCCCCGCCTGAGCTTCGAAACCACCGTCTGTTTCGGGGCTGCCTCGCCGACCACGCTTCGGGGGCTGAGCGATCTGAGCACCCGCGTACTTTCAGTCAGTCCAGTGACGCAAACGGACGGGCCAGGACCCGGGTTGCTTCCCGATAACGTCGTGGTCGTCGATCCATCGGAATGGCGGAATCTCGGTATCGGTGGGACCGCCGATCTCCTCTATTTCGCCTGCCCCGGCGAACTGCGCAGGCTCGTCGCCCACCCCGACCTCTTTGAAGACGCGCTCGCCCTTCTAAAGCCAACCGGCGTCATCTTCTCGGAGCTTTTTGGAGGGGACAAAAGTAGGGCTCGAAAACTGAAACAGGCGCTCCAGAAAGCCGATCTCGGTTCGGGGGAACCGGTTTTGCTGGGACCATGGTCTCCCAGCTTCCGCTCGGCGGCACCGGTTGGAGATCGCACGGTGATGAAGTACTGCCGGTCCCTGTCTTCCCCTCGGAAACTGAGAAGCCGTGTTCTGCTGGGTCTCAAGACTCTCTGGCGTCCATACCGGTGGGCGCTCGTCGCAGGACGCCAACGGCCCGACAACGCCCAGGTTCCAGACTACGTGGACGCCGCCGCTGCCCGCTCGGGGATTTCACTGACCGGGTACAGGTGGGGATTTGTCGCCGGCGGACGCTACCCATCGAAGAAAGTAGTTTTCACGCTATTCAAGAACGGCTGCCCTACACCCGAAGCCATCGTCAAGCTAACGCGTCATCCCTCCTTCAACCGACGTCTGGAAAACGAATTCCACTCCCTGCAGGCACTCCATAAAACGCGGGCGCCGGAAGCGAAAGCCGCGCCAAAAGCGCTGTTCCTCGGTAATGAAGGTGGACTTGTCCTCGCCGCCCAGACGGCCGTCCAGGGACGACCACTTCAGGAGTTGTCCGAGGCGAGACCGGATTCCCCCCACACAGTGCTTGTCGTCAACTGGCTCGTTTCTCTCGCATGGAAAACGGCCAGGAAGGTTCAAGGAACCGAAGTCGCATCATCCTTGTCGAGCCTGGCCGACCGGTTCTGCGACAACTATTCGAGTCCCGCTGAGGAACGGCATTTCCTGGCAACGCAGATTTCCAAAATCGGGAAGTGCCCGGACTTTCCGGTGGTTTTCCAGCATGGGGATCCGCATCCGGGAAACATCTTGATAACCCCCGATGACCGGCTGGTTCTGCTTGACTGGGAGTCAGCCGAGCCGGCTGGGATGCCGCTGTGGGACCTGTTCTATTTCCTCCATACCACCGCCAGACTGGCAGTCGGCCGGCGGCGAACGCCCGGGAGCCTGATCCTGCGTGATCTCTTCCTCACCTCAACCGGATGGAAGGGCCTGCTGCAGGGAGCACTTTCGAAGTCCTGCGAAGCTCTTCAGCTCGACCGACACCTCATCAAGCCTCTGTTTTACCTCTGCTGGATGCACCGGGCCCTGAAGGAGGCGACCCGGCTTCCGGTCAATCAGGCGGCCAAGGGAACGTCGGTGGAACTGCTCCGATTTGCTCTGGCCCATGACCGGGACCCGAATTTAAGCGCCTTGCTTTGTTGAGGAAACCGATCATGTATGACCGCCAAGAAACCTGGCACACGTCACGGAATATCATCCTTTCTCTGCCTGTCATCGCCGCAGTTTCCGGCTTGCTGGCCTTCTTGATACCGGGCACCGACTCCCTCTGGCAGATTGCGCTGGGGATGATCGCGCTGGGAGTGCTCTCTGCCGTCATTTTGTCCCCTGACAGCGCCACAGTGGTGGTGCTGTTCCTGCTGTATGCCAATATCCCGGTCGTCGCGTACCAGTTCCACGGGTTCCCGCAGGTGCTGGCCGGTTCAGTGGTCTTGCTCCTTGCCATTCCGCTGATCAGCATCATCGTGATCCGGCGTCAGGCGGTCATTGTCGACGCAACGTCCGGACAGTTGGTGCTGTTCCTGATCGCCCTGATTGCCTCTTCGATGGTCGCAAGAAGCCTGCCCATCGCGACCGGCTACACCTGGGACTTCGTTCTGGAGGGCCTGCTCCTTTACTTGCTCATTCTAAACGTTGTCCGGGATCTTTCGCTTCTTCGGAAGGCGATCTGGGTAATTCTGCTGGCGGGACTTCTGATGGGATCCCTCAGTGTCTACCAGGCGGTTACTCGTTCATATCAGAACCAGTTCGGGGGCATGGCCCAACGGGTGCTCAAGTACGATCCGACCGGGGCCAGGTACGGTACGGAGGACATGGCAAAGGCTGACCGGGCGGAAGGACCGATCGGGGAGCCTAACCGATACGGCCAGATCATGGTCATGCTCGTGCCCTTGGCTTTCCTCATCTTCAGGATCGAAAAATCCCGCGTTCTGAAGGCGGGCGCCTTTGCTTGTGGAGGGCTGATCCTTGGAGGGATCGTCCTTTCTTATTCCCGCGGCGCCTTTCTGGCGCTGCTGCTCATATTTGTGCTGTCGGCCGCTATCGGGCACATCCGGCCTTCGCAGTTGGGTGGCGGACTGATGATCGTGCTGATGCTGCTTCTGTTCGTCGCACCCGGCTACATCGGTCGGGTCAGTACGATTCTCGGGGCCGAAGGTCTATTTTCCCGCGAGGCTGAGGTTCAGCCGGATGCTGTCACCCTCGGGCGCACGACCGAGATGCTGGCCGCGTTTCACTGCGCCCTCGATCACCCGGTCCTCGGCGTGGGGCCGGGACAGTACTCCCCCTTTTACTCGGAACTGTACCACCAGGATCCCGAGATAGCCTTCCGCGCGATTGCCGACACTCGACGTGCGCATAGCCTGTACGCCGAAATGGCGGCCGAAACCGGGTTTATTGGTTTGCTGATATTCCTGTCCATACCCGTGATACTCCTGCGGCGGCTTTGGCAGCTGAGGAGCAGGTTCAGGCCCAGTCGGCCGGAGCTCGCAAACCTCGCAACCGGGTTCGGGCTCGCCATCGTGGCCTATCTGGCGACCGGTGCCTTTCTGCACCTCTCTTACCAGAGATACTACTGGCTTATGCTCGCGCTCTCAGGCGCCGCCGTCTCGATCTTGTCCCGTGAGACCGAGGAACCGTTTTCCGAGGACGAAGAATGAAGCGCCCGGTCCTCTCCCCCAAAACTATTCCCTACGACTTCGATATCGGCGGCAAGCTCACGGTTCGTGTGTCCGGGGCCACGAGTCTTGATGCAGCCAAGCTGGCGGCGGACCTCGGCCCCTGGTCCAGGCATTCGATTCCGGTCCCGGATCTCGTCGTCCGGTTGGTGCCCTCGCTCGCCGGCATCGGGGTTACGACACTCGGACCATACGGGTATTCCGATGATGGGTGCCTGATCCTGCGGTCAAAAGATCGCCGGTCGCGGACCAAGGTCGACTTCCGACACCTGGGGGAGTGTGGGTGCGAGATCTCCTGTGAAGGTCCTCCCGACGTCGGTTTCTTTTTGTCCTGTCTCGAGATTGCCGCTGCCCGGAAGGGCCTGATCATGCTCCACGCGGCGGCGTTTGTGTACAGGGGTCGTGGACTTGTAGTCACCGGGTGGGCCAGGGGAGGAAAAACGTCGGCCCTGCTGTCTTTCCTGCTTCAAGGGGCTCGCTACATGACGGATGACAAAGTCCTGATAGATTCAGACGGGGCCCAAATGTGGGGAATCGGTTCACACGTCGAATTGTCCGAGTGGCATCTTCGGTCTCTGTCTTCCACCTCTCGAATGCTGTCTTCTCGCCAGTCACTGGCGCTCAGAGCACTCCGGCAGTTGGACCGCCTGAACACCCGGATCTTGCAGCCGGGATTACTTGGGGCGCAAGCGGCCGGAGCAGCCGCACGCGCCGTCGCCGGTATGAGGAATCGCTTCGTTGTCCGGGTAGATCCCCAAAAAGCCTTCGATGCGCAGGTACAGGACGAAGCCAGGCCGGAGAAGTTTTTCGTGATGGTGAAACATCGCGATCCGCGGGTGGAGGTTCGCCCCATCTCCACGGCCGAATTGCTCCAACGAGTGCTGTCAGCAAAGGAGTATGAGAACCTGCCTCTCAGGCAACACTACCTGGCTTGGAGATTTGCCTTCCCGGAGCTGCAGAACAAGTTCCTGGAAGATCTCCTCGACACGCAGTCAAAACTCGCCTGCCGGGCACTGCAGGGAAAGACGGGTTACCTTGTCCGGCATCCTCATCTTCCCGACCTCGACCAGTTGTTCGATGCTATGGCAAGTGTTTGTTGAAGCTCCGGACGGATTCGGCCCTCGGAGCGCGGACGTCTCGCTTCCTGCCGGGCATTGCGGCCGTTCGGACACTCCGAAACGGTGACGCCGAAGGCGGACCGGACGCCCGCACTGCTCCCCAAAATAGTGGCGGTTGAACAATGAGGAGTCGGTAGCGAGATCGTCACACGCAGCGGGGGTGTTCCTTCAGAGCCGCGCACGCAGCGAGGGTGTTGAAAATGTTCACCTGTTTGTCATATCCGCGGAGGGGATTGCCGAATGACCCCAACGGGGTCACGTAGCAGAGCCCGGGGTTGCCCGGCTTTGGCGGGCTACCCCGGGTCGGAGGCTTGTATGGGGTTCAACCCTGAAAGGGTTGCGTACTGCGCACGATGCGCAACCCTTTCAGGGTTGATGACTTACGGCTCTGGATCCCAGGGTAGGCTGCAAAAAACGCAGCCAACCCTGGGCTTTGCTACGCAACGCCTTTGGCGTTGGAAACCGTCAATATCCTCTCAGCCAAAATACGCTAACTGGCCTTTTTCAACACCCTCGCAGCGCTTTCCAGCGGAGTAAGCGGGTTCATTGCTGTTAGCGCGATTTTGCCCGAAGACGAGAACCCGCTTTCCGCTGGAAGGCGAATGGGCGCGGCTCTGACGATCTTCGCTCGGGCTCCAAAGGGCCGTCAGGATATCTCTTGAACGATATCGAGCTGTACCGACGCATTGACTGGCGATTTCTGTTGCCCGGGCCCTTACCGCCTCGTGTCGGATACCTGGGAGCGCCGGGTCCGCTCTTGTCCGCACTCGGGAAGGTCACCGAAGTGAGCCCCATCCGGCCGGCCTCGGACGGAGACTTGAGATCAGCCGACAACGCAAAGTTTGAGCTGGTCGTCGCCTCCTCGACCGCGGCTGATCTGCGGCAGGCGGCCCAGGCGGTCGCGCAAGGGGGCATGCTCTATTGGGAAATCCGAAGAGGAAAGGCCCTGGGCCGGGCAGTGCAAGCGGCGGCATCCGTGGGGCGACGACAGTTTTCGATCAGGCCGGCTCGACTCCTCCGGGAACTGGGTTTCTCCGACGTGCAGCTTTTCTGGCACCGGCCGGACTTCGAGAACTGCCGCGAGATCGTCCCGATGGACGGGAGGGACGCGTTGCTGCACTTCCTTCGCAGGACCTGCTCCGGGCTTCGGCGGAATGTAATTCTCCATGGCGCCCGGTACCTGGCCGACACTGGGGTCTTTCCGAACCTGGTTACTTGCCTGGCAGTTCTGGCCGTCCGGGCACGAAAAGGACCATGGAGATGAAAATTCTCTACCTCCTCGGAGCGATTAAGCATCCAGCCATGCGGGGAGAGCTGCGTCACTATCACATGCTGCGCGTCCTTTCGCGCCGGCATACCATCACGGTATTGGCGCTTGCGAGAACCGAGGTCGCACCCGAAGCGCTTGACGAGTTGCGCGGGTGGGTGGAAGGCGTGAGGCTGGTTAACGCGGCCGCCCCGCCTTCCCTGGTTGCCGGGACACGGGCGGCGCGCGGGCGCGTCGGCCAGCTGCTCGGGTTGGCGGCAAAAAGGATGCGCTATCGGCGCGCCGTGAGTGAGCTGAGGCAGGTGTTCAACGAGCTGGTCAGCTCCGGCGGATTTGATGTGGTCATGGTACACGGGAATGCCATCCGCCCCGTCCTCACCGGCTTCAACGCGCTGCCCGTAGTCGTGGATATCTGCGACGCCGGATCACTTCGTCTGCGCCACGCCCTGCGCCACGTGAATCCGGTCGAGTTGCCCTGGCGGCTGCTTCGGTACTGGCAGATCCGGCGCACGGAAGCGGGATTCGTTGGCCTGACGCCGCACGTTTCCTTCATCTGCTCCCGGGACCGTGATGCGGTCCTCGGCAAGGGAAGTGGAGCGACAATCATCCCGAACGGCGTCGACCTGCATTACTGGAGTCGAGGGAGCGCCGAACGCCGGCCAAGAACTCTGCTGTTCACCGGGGTCATGAGCTACCCACCGAACGCTGACGCCGCATTCTACCTCCTCGACCGGATTCTCCCCAGGGTCCGGCAGTTCATTCCGGACGTCGAACTCTTGATCGCCGGCCGCGATCCTTCACTCACCTTGGTGCGCGAGTCGCGTAAACAGTCAGGCGTCACCGTGACCGGCTATCTGGACGATCTACGTCCCAGTTACGAGCGGGCGACCGTGTTCGTGGCACCGATCAGATTCGCGTCGGGCACTCAGAACAAGATCCTCGAAGCGATGGCCATGGAGCTACCTGTCGTGACGACGCCTGTTGCCGCCGACGGCCTCCGGGTGAACGGCATGGATGCGCCCGTGCTTGTTGACGAGCGGCCGGAGGATATCGCCGATCACCTCGTTGCCCTGTTCGCGGACGCCCCGGCGTGCGGCCGCCTGGGAATGGTCGGGCGCGAATTCGTGAAGCGCCAATTCAGCTGGGAGCACAGCGCGGACCTGCTCGAAGGACTCTGGCTGGAGGCTGCCGCACATCGATCCGCAGAAGCATCGACTGAAAATGCACCCGGCGTCCCGGCTCGACGCCAGTTGTCCGGGGTTGAAGGGACGAGGACCGGGCTGCTGACACGAAGATTCATCTCCGCCTCTGAAGCAGTAAAGGAAGGAAAGATGCCGTGCAAAGAAACGCGTTAATCCTTGGTATGCCTCGATCGGGAACGAGTCTAACGGCCGGCGTCCTGGCGCGTCAGGGCTATTACGTCGGTCGAAGCCGACTTTCGGCCATCCAGAACGGCGATGATCACAACCCCTTCGGCTACTTCGAAGCGGACGACGTAGTCGAACGGAACCTTGAGATTTTCCGCCAGGTCGGCTTCCACTTCCAGAACACCTGGAGGTTCGATCTTCCTGAATGCGCCGCGCGGACGATATGGGACCTGAAGCCAACAGACAGCGACCGTCGGTTTGTGACCGGGTACCACCAGCGGGCGCCCTGGCTTTGGAAAGACCAACGGCTCTGCTGGACCCTGCCGTATTGGTGGCAACTCATGGATCCAGCCGACACCGGTGTCTTGCTGATCCGGCGAGACCCCGAGGACATTTACCGAAGTTTTCGGCGCATCGGGTGGTGCTCCCGCGAGAAAGCCGCGAAGCAGAGATTGAGGTGGCTCGCAGATCGACACCTGCGGGCCGCCGAGGATGCGATTCGGCGGCTGTCGATTCCGTTCGTCGAGATCGATTACGAGGCGTACTTCAAAGCGCCGGAGAAAGTAGCGGGGCGCATCGGTCGGTTCTTCGGGCTCGAGTTGGGCCCCGAAGACCTGAACATCCGACATGAGCTGAATCACAGCCGACTTCGAGGGAGAGCTTCCACCCTCCTCCGGATCGTGGCCAAGAAACTCCCACGAAAGCAGGTCCGTCGGATTGAACACCTGGTGCCGCAATGGGTGCTGGCGAAGATCTTTCCGGAGCGCCGCTACGCCCCTGAGCCGACCAGCGAGACGGTGGTCACGACGAGGACGCTGGCGCTCCAGGATGTGGGAAAAACCGTGGTAAGGGAAATCGCCCAGCGGATGGGCCGGGATCCGCTGACGGTAGCGATCGAAGGGAGGCGGGCCTACGGCAGGAGCCTCCCCGACGAGCTGGAGGACCGACTGTCTTCTCCCAAGGAGCGAGGCGCAGACGTGAAGCCGGTCAAGACCCGGGACGAGGTAATTGGCGAACTGTCCGGGGAGCTGACTATCAGCCTCCGAAGGCGCGAAGCACACCCGGCTGAGAAATACACGTTCGCGTAGTCGCACGTTAGAGTAGTCGCCCGTCGCCTGCGATCCTGCGACGGGGTTGTCGGAGTTGTAAAGGTGATAGACATGTGCAGTCGAAGCCCGGTGGTAGAGACCTGCCGGGCAACCCTTCAGTTAAGTTGCATGCGACAGGCAGAGCCGTCCGAGGTCATCCGACTCGGGAGCGGGAGAGAAACCGAGTCTTTCCACGAAGAATGGCTCCATCTCGCGATCGAGTTGCCTGAGACGTCGTACTTCCAAACGCCCGACTGGATCCTCAGCTGGTGGCACACGTTGGCTGGCCGACCACCCACGACTATTGCAGCCTGGCGGGGCCCGTCGGGCGGACTCGATGCCGTCGTAGCCATCAGTCAGGTACGGCAACGGCTGCACCGCCGGGTTCCCGTGTCGGTGCCCGTTTGGATCAACGCGGGAACTGGCGCCGGTGCAGCTGATCACTGTGGCTGGCTGGCTCGTCCTCACCGCCAGGCCGCAGTGCGGAAATGGATGCTGGAAATAGATCCGGGCAAAAGTGTGCTGTTGCAGAACCTGGACCCACAACTCGAAAGCGAATTGCCGCCCGGAGCTCACCCGGTGTCGCAGACCCGGTGCCCGCGGTGTTCCGTCTCCGCTGACGCCGAGGCAGGATACTCTGCGAATTTTCGTCAACAGCTGCGCTCCCGGGAGCGGAAGCTGCGCGGGACCGGCACGACTCTCAGGTGGATCGATTCGGAAGAGATGAACGACAGCGTGCTCGACATCCTCTTCAGTCTTCATCAGGACCGCTGGAGTATGAAGGGACGCCGGTCGACCTTCTCCACCGGGCAGAGGGAACTGCACTCCGCGCTGATTGAGCAGAGCGCCCCCGACAGGGGTCCCGCCGCCATCGTCGCCGAGCACGAGGGCCGCCCGATCGGCATCCTCTATGGATTCTGGTGGAAGGACATCTTCGCGTATTACCAGATCGGGTGGGATTCCGAATGGGCCGCGTACAGCCCCGGCACTGTGCTCATGCGGGAAGCCATCAGAATGACTGCGAGCCGCGAAGGACGGGTGTTTGATTTTCTCCGGGGTGCCGAGTCATTCAAATACCGTTTTGGTGCCCATGACAGGATAGACACCACCTGGCTGCTTGGACGCGGGTGGTCGGGACCTGTTCTCCGTCTCGGCTTTGCCAGTCGGAGGTTCCTCCGATCTTTCCGAACCGCGCACCAGGTATGAACGTCACCGTCTGCGAGGTTAGCAGATGACCGGATATTCCGCTCCACACAGCCTCATTGATCGAGTCCCCGCCTGCGGGCTCCGAAATTCGGTTCTCGTCGCGGAGCTCTACGACTCGGTCCAAGCAGTATTCGACGAATGGGAAGCGCTTGCCGACCGGACGGGCGCACCTCCTTTCCGGCGGCCCGGGTGGGTGTTTCTGTGGGAGAAGCATTTTTCGAGCGCGCCGGTTCGGGTTCTCGGTATTCGCCGGGACGACCGGATCGTGGCGTTACTCCCGATCGTCCCGCGGGCCGGCGTTCTCCGGTCACCGACGAATTTCCACAGTCCCGAGTTCGGCGCCCTTGCAGAGGACTCCGCCGCGGCACGGTGTCTCTTCGACAATCTGTTTGCGCAAGGACACCGCCAGATTTCGCTCGCCTTGCTGGAGGACGGAGGACAAGACCTTCGCGCCTGCCTGGCCGCAGCCGCCACCCGCGGCGAACGCACCCTGATGAAGATCCAGCAGCAATCCCCTTTTCTAGATTTCCATGGCGAAGATTGGGCGGGGCTCGAGAACCGACTCAGCGCGAAGCTTCGCGGCGACCTCCGCCGCCGGGCCCGAAAACTTGGCGAGGCCGGGGCGGTCACGTTCGAGGTGAGCGACGGAAGAGTGAACCTGGATCGACTCCTCGACGAGGGTTTCCAAGTCGAACCATCGGAATGGAAGACGCAGCGGGGAACCGCGATCACTTCCCGCAGTGACACCCGGACGTTCTACCAGGACGTCGCCAGGTGGGCCGCGGACCGCCACATCCTCAGGCTCGCGTTCCTCCGTCTGGATGGACGGCCAATCGCTTTTCAGTTCGGCCTCGAGGATGGGGGCGTCTACTACTTCCTCAAGGGCGGCTACGACGTAACTTATCGTCAGTTCGCTCCGGGGAAGCTGCTCGTAAGAAGCATGTTGACCCGAGCGCTCGAGGTCGGACTCCGGTGTTTTGAATTTCTCGGCGCGACTGAGTCATGGAAGTCGGAGTGGACGACCACGAGCCGGACCAAGGTCGCGGTCTCCTCATTCGGGACCGGACCCATAGGGTCTACCCTGTGGCTGGCCAATCGGTTCGCCCGGCCTGCCGCCAAGCAACTCCTCGTCCGCCTGCGCGCGTGGTCGACAAGAGGACGGACGGATCAAACATGAACAGCTCCCTCGCTTTTGTCAGGCGTAACTCCGCGCGAATCTGGCCGGGCAGACTGGTCGACTGGGACAACGTCACCTTCCTCGTCATCACACCCCGGTTCAAGGCATCGCGCCACGTGATCTTCCTGCTCTTCGTCAAGGGCGACCCCGACCCGGTCGCTGTCCTGAAGACACCCAGGGTACCGGGAGACAATCAGAGCCTGGACCAGGAAGCAGCGAACCTGAACATGATCAAGGCGATGCAAGCCGGTCCGCCGGCCTCGATCCCGCAGGTTCTGGCTTACGAGGAATACCAGGGCATACGCGTCCTGGTGCAGGAGGCGAAGCCCGGGATTGCAATGAGTCCGCGCGTGGTACGAAAAGGTTGGAGGGTCTGCACGCGCACGGTTCTCGACTGGCTTACTGCGTTCCAGAGGGACACGATTCGCCAACCGGCCGATCTCGGGGCCCAAGACTGGTTTGTGCGGGAAATTGAGAGCCCGCTCAGCCTGATTGAAAACTCGCTTCCCCTGTCTCCCAACGAGCGCCGGTTGCTGGAGAGGACCAAACAGATAGCTGAGCGCCTCCGAGGAGCCAGCTTGCCGGTGGTCTTCACGCACGGGGACCTCAGCTCTCCCAATATACTTCTCTCAGCCCAGGGGCAAATCAGCGTGGTGGATTGGGAACTGGCAACTCCCGCCGGTTTGCCTGCCATCGATATGTTCTTTTTCCTGACCTATATCGCTTTTGCGAGGGATGGGGCGCAGAACTCGGGCGATTGCCTCGAATCATTCCGGTCGGCTTTTCCTCCTGCCCGGCCCTGGACAGCCCCTTACATCGATCGTTACTTGCGATCATTCAGCGTCGCTGGGGAGGCGCTCCGACCACTGCTCGCCATCACCTGGATCCGGTACCTCGCGGGACTCACTTCAAGGCTGTTCTGCTGTAACGAGCCCGCCGACCAGATTCTCGGCTGGTTGCGGCAAAACAGGTACTACCGGATCTGGACCTACACAATCGAACACTATGAGCAATTCGAGTGGCTGGAGACGATCCAGCCCGAAGATGACAATCCGGGATATTCAAGAGAGGGAGACTCGAGATGGCATCCATAGCCCTGATCGGACCGGATGGTGCGGGGAAGACCAGCGTTTCGAACATGCTTCAGCAGCGCTCGCCCGTCCCGCTGAAATGCCTGTACATGGGAATCAACATCAAGTCCAGCCGGGTCGCGTTACCGACCTCGCGATTGGCTGAGCTCCTCAAAGCACGGTCAACCGGTCGTGCATCGGTCGACACCAACCGTCGAGCCGGGACCCAGCGCTCCCGCGGCTCCCTCCGGTCGATGGCGAGGTTGGTCAACCGAGTGGCCGATGAATGGTACAGGCAGTTCGTTTCCTGGTACTACCAACTGCGCGGCTACACGGTCCTGTATGACCGGCATTTCCTTTATGATTTCGCAACCTACGGCCCGAAGACACCCGACCGACCGAAGCTATCCGCACGTCTGCATCGGGCGCTTCTCAGGGCTCTGTACCCGCGGCCCGACCTTGTGATCTATCTCGACGCCCCGGCCGAGGTCCTCTTTGCACGGAAAGGCGAAGGGACCGTCGAGGAGTTGGAATGGCGACGACAGGCGTTCCTGCAAATAGGAGAAAGCGATCCGAGCTTCGTCCGAATCGACGCGACCCGCCCGTTTGAGGAGGTTTGCGCCGACGTTAGCAATCAGCTGTTGCGGTTTCGAAAACAGGTTCGGCCGACGACCCAGGAGGCATAGCGTGCTGCGGATCTTGACCTACCACAGGATAGCTGATCCCGATGATTACCCCTATCTCAACCCCCGGCTCATCAGCGCGACGCCACGCGCGTTTGAAGCCCAGATGGAGTACGTGGGGAAACACTACAGCGTTGTCTCGGTCGAGGAGTTGGTCGCGGCTCTCCAGCACCGCGCGCCTCTTCCCGCAGGCGCCGTCCTGTTAACCTTTGACGATGCGACACGAGACTTCGAAGAATTCGCCTGGCCGGTCCTCCGCCGCCTCGGCCTCCCTGCGGCCGTCTTCGTACCGACCGCCTTCCCGGATCATCCCGAGCGGTCGTTCTGGTGGGACCGGCTTCACCGGCTCATCCAGAACGCCTCGTGCCAATACCTGCCCGTTACCCCGCTGGGGACGTTGCCTGTGGCGACAGCCGAACAGAAGCGGCGCGCCGTCAACGCCCTCCAGGACCATTTGCGATCACTCCCACAGGCCCAGCTGAGCTCCGCGCTCGACGCGATCTCAAGGCAACTCGGGGAGGAGCCAACCGCCTTCCCCAGCGTGCTTGGCTGGGAACAGTTGCGCCGGATGTCGAAAGCGGGGGTGACCATCGCCCCACACACTCGCTCACATTCCTCCATGGCCAGCCTTTCCCGCCAGGAAACGCGCGATGAGATTGTCGGCTCCTACGAGGACGTCAAAAACCAGATCGGCTTTGCGCCGCCGGTCTTTTCGTATCCCTACGGCAACAGGAGCCAGACTTCCGAGGCCATTCTGAAAGCGATGGGGTGTGTCGCTGCCTTCAGGATGAAACACGGTGACCAACTGGGGGACGGCAACAATCTCGGCCTGCGGCGCACGAACGTTTGTCGGCAGTGGCGACTGCCGTTCTTCGGCTTGCGCCTGTCCCGCATCGGCGCCTGCTATGAGCGATGGCGGGATCGCCGGGTTTTTCCGTCCGCCCCCACCAGCCTGAAAGGCGAAGAGCATGCGTAGCGCCCAAGCTCCAAAGGTCGCCTACATCATGTCGCGGTTCCCGAAACTCACGGAAACCTTTGTCCTGTATGAGGCACTGGCGGTGCAGCAGCAGGGCATACAGGTGGAAATCTATCCCCTGTTGAGGGAAAACCAGCGGGTGACTCACCCGGAAGCTCGGAAGATGGCGGAACGCGCCAGGTTCGCCCCCTTTGTCTCCCTGCCGATCCTCGATTCGCAGCGGTTCTTTCTGAAGCGGCAACCACGTCAGTACATGAAATTGTGGCAGGAAGTGCTGAGCGGCACCTGGGGAAGCCTCAACTTCCTCGTGGGAGGGATCGGCATTCTCCCCAAGTCTGTGCACTTCGCGCGTTCGATGCTTGAGCAGGGCGTCACCCACGTTCACGCCCATTTTGCCAGCCACCCCGCACTGGCGGCGCTGATTATCCACCGCCTGACCGCCATACCTTTCAGCTTCACCGCCCATGGCTCGGATCTGCACGTTGAACGCAGAATGCTGGACCGAAAAGTCCAGGCAGCCAGCTTTGTCGTCGCCATCTCTTCCTTCAATAAAGAAGTGATTGTGCGCGAATGCGGCGAACAGTACCGGGCCAAGATCGAAGTGATCCACTGCGGGATCGATCCTGATATCTTCGTTCCCTCCAACGACCGTCCAAGAGGCAGTCGGTTCCGAATGATCTGTGTCGCTTCCTTCGAGGAGGTCAAAGGGCACAGGTACCTCATCGAAGCCTGCCGTGTATTGGAGCAGGACGGCGTCGATTTCGAGTGTCATCTGGTGGGGGACGGTCCGTGTCGTCCTCAGCTGGAAAAACAGGTTAGGGATTCCCGGCTTGACAACCGTGTTTGTGTTCACGGCGCCGTTTCTAGAGATCGGGTCGTCGACCTGCTCAAACTGGCTGACGTCTTTGTCCTCCCTAGCGTGCCCACGAAAGGAGGGAAGAGGGAAGGGATTCCGGTTGTGCTCATGGAGGCGATGGCCACCGGGCTGCCCGTTGTGTCAAGCATGCTCTCGGGTATTCCCGAATTGGTCGAATCAGGCATCTCGGGTCTCCTGACCGCTCCCGGTGACATTCCGGCGATCGCAGTGGCTCTTGACCGCCTTTATCGCGATCCGAAACTGCGAGCTCAACTGGGAAGCGCCGGACGGGAGAGAGTCCTCCAGCAATTTAACCAGCGCCTCTCGGCTGAACGCCTGGTACGACTTTTCTCGGATTCGAGTGGGTATGGTTCGGTCCCACCCGCCACAACCTCAATGACAGCTCCGGCTGCTGATGCAAGGACGGTTTTTCGATGAGAGTTCTCGTTCTCGATGGAAATCTGAGAAGCGCCTTGGCCGTCACCCGTTCATTGGGTGCAAAGGGCGCTGTGGTGCTTACTGCGGACGAGACCCGCCGCACCCTCGCCGGATCGTCCCGGTATTGCAGTGAGTCGTTCTCCTATCCGAGTCCCTATTCCGATTCCGCAGGTTTTCTCGAAAAAGTCGGCCGAGAAATCGTCGAGCGACATGTAGATGTCCTGTTCCCCGCGAGCGACGTGACTACCGCGGTGGTGCTCCAGAACCGTGATCGACTGGGCAGCGTTCGCATCCCGTTTGCGCCCTTCGAGACGTATGATCTTCTCACCGACAAATACCGGCTGCTGAACCTGGCAGCGAGCCTGGGTATCTCAACACCGGAAACCCATATGGTCAACGGAAAGGCAGACATCGACACCTTGCCGACCGCGTTGAGCTTCCCGGTGGTTGTGAAACCATCACGCTCCAGGGTTTTTTCCAAAGGCCGGTGGATAAGGGGAGGAGTCCGTTACGCGGGATCCTTAGATGATATCAGAAGGCTCGCCGCAACCAGCGAGTCGTTGGCCCATCCTTTCCTGGTTCAGCAGTATGTCGAAGGGACCGGGTGCGGGCTGTTCACGTTGTACGATCGCGGCAAACCAGTGGTTTTCTTCAGCCACCGCCGGCTCCGGGAGAAACCGGCTTCGGGCGGAGTCAGCGTACTGTCGGAGAGCGTCGCCGTTCCTCCCCGGGTTCTGGAGGCTGGTCGAGATCTTCTGGACGCCGTCGGGTGGCACGGAGTTGCCATGGTGGAGTTCAGGGTGACACCTTCCGGCGTCCCCTACCTCATGGAAGTCAACGCGCGCTTCTGGGGATCGCTGCAACTGGCCGTCGATGCAGGAGTCGATTTCCCCGGACTGCTCCTCCAACTTGCAGAAGGCCATTCTCCCGACCCCGTGCCGGAGTATAGGGTCGGCGTCCGGAACCGTTGGCTCCTGGGGGACGCTATCCGGCTCTCCCAGTTGCTTCTCGGTAGATCCGCGATTGCCACGGTAACGCCTGACAGAAAGCTCCAATCCGTCGGCGAATTTCTCCGTTTCTTCGATGCCAACACCCGGTATGAAGTCAATCGGTGGGATGACATTCGACCCTGCTTGATGGAATTGTGGCAGTACGTGCGCAGAAAGAAATCGGTCGAGGCGCCCTCGTCCTCCGTCGGAAGCTTCGTGGGACCTTCACAAACCGAAACCACACTTCGGAGTTGAAATGCGCATCCTCTACATAACCCCTTCCTTTCAACATCCGACTCTGCGCGGTCCCACGCGCTGTTACCAGTTCATCAGGGACCTCTCCCGGCGACACTCCATCACACTCCTCTCGCTCACGCGATTCGATATACCAAAAGACGTGATGGCCGAGATGACAACCTACGCGGATCGAATTTGTGTGACGCGGGTACCGTCCCAGGAGCCGGGCGATCGCAGGCCGCTTCTGCGGCGGACGGCGCTGATCGGGCACCTGCAGAAGAACACGCAGTACAAGAAGGCGCTTGGATCGATGCGTCTGGCCGCACGACGCTTGCTCCAGGAGAATACCTTCGACCTCGTTCTGTTCCACGGCAAGTGGGAATTCCCGGTGATCGAGCCTCTCGAGGACATTCCCATCGTAATCGACGTCTGCGACGCAACTTCCGCGCGGGCCCTCGAATCCATTCGACATTCAAGCTACTTGAGACGTCCCGCGCTTTTCGTGCGCTACCTTCGGGTGCTCGCCATCGAGGAGAAGATTCGAAAGAAGACGCCCTACCTGGCCTTCATTTCCGCAAGGGACCGAGATGCCCTGTTATCTGGGCGGGCCTTCCAAAGCAGGTTCGGCGGCTCAGCCAGGATCGTGCCCGGAGGCGTGGACGTCGAGTACTGGACGCGCAAGAGGGACAGCCGGCAGCCGAACGCCCTCGTTTTCGCCGGCGTCATGGACTACCGGCCCAACGAGGATGCGGCCCTCTATTTCCTCCGGCGGATACTTCCTCTCGTCCGCGCCCAGGTGCCTGATATCCGATTCACCATCGTTGGGCGCAACCCCTCCCCCCTTCTCGTCCGGAGCGCTTCGGGGCACGCCAACGTCACTGTTACCGGTTACGTACCGGACGTCCGGCCTTATCTCGAGCAGGCAACCATTTCGGTCGCACCGCTTCGATTCGCGGCCGGCGTTCAGAACAAAGCGCTCGAAGCGATGTCCATGGAGCTTCCCGTGGTCGCGACTCCGATTGTTGCCGAGGGGCTGCGCATTGACGGCAAGGCGGCGCCCCTGGTCGTTGGTCACGATCCGCAGGATTTCGCCAGATCAATCGTTTCGCTGCTCGGTCAACCGGAAAGACTCCGGAGTTTGTCGGCCGAGGGACGACGGTTCGTGACCGAGTACTTCCATCCCACGAGATGCGCCGAGGAATTGGAGAAGCTGTGCCTCCTCGCAGTTGCTGAGGGGTGCCGGACGCCATTCGACCTCGGGTCCTCATTCCAGCGAGGCGCATCCCCGCAAAGCCCCACAATCCCTTGACCCAATAAGGAGGAAACAAATGATCACCGAGGAAATGCTGTCCCTTCTTCGCTGCTCTTCGTGCAAGTCGGGAAGGTTGCTCGTCCGGCCTACGAGGCAGGATGCGAACAGAAACACCATTTCAGGCGAGCTCCGCTGCGAGCTCTGCGGACTCAGCTTCCCGATCGCCAACGGTATTCCGGATTTGATTCCGTACTCTGCCCTTCAAGGAGAGCGGTGGGAAGTATGGAAAACTCACCTCCGGGGCTTCGAAGCCCGTCGCAAAAGGCGTGCGGACCGACCAAGCGCCGAACAGGCGGATCGGTGGAAAAAGACCCACGCGGCGTTCTTCAAGTTCGCGCAAATCCCGGACGGCAGACTCCTCGATGTCGGCTGCGGTCCGGGAGGCCTCCGATTCAACCTGCGCGAAGCTGTCACCTACTTCGGGCTCGACCCTCTGCCGGCGCTGCCGGACGGACTTCCATTCCCGTTTGTGCGCGCCATCGCGGAGTACATTCCATTCCCGAGCGGGAGCTTTGCTTCAATACTCGTCAATTCAGCGCTCGATCACTTCTGCGACATCGAGACGTTTTTCCTGGAAGCCGCCCGCGTACTGGGCCGGGATGGGAGGGTGTTCATCCAGCAGAGCGTGCATCAAGTCCGAGATCCAGTGTCGGTAGCGAAGGCTGTCACCCACCGTCTTCGGGATACTGTCGACGGGCTGCGCTTTCGCGCCCAGGAGCACGTGGCGGCGCCCAAACATATCTCCGAGTTCAGCCAGTTGTCGCTCCTCGAAAACGCGAGTCGCTATTTCCGCGTCCAGTCGATTGCCGAATTCAATCCGACCTGGTACAGCCCGACCAAGTTCTTCGTGTCGATGCGACCACTGGGCTAACACCACAGGGAAACAGCATGCGAATGAGACCAATCGCCGCAGCGTGGCTCCTGCTAATCTTTCTCCCGCAAGGAGGCTTCGCGAAGAGCCTGGGAATCTGGATCAGCGAAGCCGAACTGGCGGGATTGCCGACTTCCGGGCCGGCCTGGGAGGAGATCTATCGAATCGCAAATACCGACTTCGGGGTTGCGGTCGGAGGACACAACGACAACCACGACGTCTTCACCCTCGCCCAGGCGCTCGTCGCCGCCCGCCTCCATGACGAGAACCTGAAAAGAAAAGTCGTGGCGAACCTTCTTTCCGCAATCGGGAGTGAAGGGAGGGGTAACTCCCTGTCTATCTCTCGAAACCTCGCCTCCTATGTCATTGCCGCCGACGTGATCGATTTCCGGGAATTCGATCCGGCCAACGAATCTCGTTTCCGGAGCTGGGTTGCGAAGATGATTACAATTGAACATGGCCGGTCTGGATGCGGACCGTCCGGGTGCTCCATTCCGGCCAAACAGGAAGATCGGCCGAACAATCACGGGACGATGGCCGGAGCCTCCCGGGCGGCCGCCTGCCTGTACCTGGGCGATCTTGCGCAATTGCAGAGAACCGCGCTTGTCTTCAAGGGCTACCTGGGGGATCGGCAAGCCTACGCGCACTTCTCTTATGGCGATCTTTCCTGGCAGGAAGATCCGGCGAAGCCCGTGGGGATTAACCCCGTCGGCGCCGTCAAATCCGGAAGACCGATCGACGGCGTATTGCCCGACGATCAGCGGCGAGGCGGACACTTCACCTGGCCTCCGGTCAAAGAGAGATACGTCTACGAGGGTCTCCAGGGAGCGGTCGTCCTGGCCACGATTCTCAGCCGTGCCGGGTTCGACGTCTGGAACTGGGAAGACCAAGCCCTGCTGCGCGCCTTCCGCTGGCTGTACTCCCAGTGTTCCTTCCCGGCTCAAGGCGACGACCTCTTCCAGCTGCCGCTCATCGACTCCGCATATGGCACCGACTACTGGGACGGTCAACCGGTCGGACATGGAAAGAACATGGGCTGGACCAGTTGGACCCATGGGGAATCAGCCATCGGCCGGACAGTCCGTCCTGTTTCCCCGCGACCCACACCCCGCGTGACACCCAACCCCAACGAAAACCACTGACGCCCCTGCGTCGGCTCTGTCTCCGCGTCTTCCTCCCTCCCTGTCTCCCGGTCTCCCCCTCTCCTTGCCTCCTTGTCTCCCTGTCTCCCGGTCTCCTTTTTCCCTGTCTCCTTATCTCCTTGTCTCCCAATGTCCCTCGGAAAACGAACCCCCTCCCAGCACAACCGAGGCGAACAAAAGGTGACCGCAATCACGGAAATCGCTTCTCTCTCGCCGGTATAGTCCCCCCGCACCTGGCAGTTCGGTAGCCAAAAAAGCGGGGGGCTGTCCTGGCCGGCTTGAAAGGCCGGTCAGTCGGCGAAGGGAAGCGATTGAGATGTATTGCAAGAAAATCGGGTTTCTTCTCCTTGTTCTAGTATTTGCATTAACGCCGGGCGTTTCGATGGCACGGAACCTCGGCATCTGGATCAACCCCCAGGAACTGGCGGCGCTGCCTACGGCAGGGCCGGCCTGGGATCAGATCTACAAAATCGCCAATAGTGATTTCGGAGTGGCCGTAGGCGGCCATAACGACAACCACGACACTTACACACTCGCGCAGGCATTGGTCGCGGCCCGCCTGAATGACGCGACCCTGAAGAAGAAGGTTGTGGCCAACCTCCTATCGGCCATCGGGTCTGACAAGAACGGGAATGCTCTCTCCATTTCCCGCAACCTGACGTCCTACGTCATTGCTGCCGATGTGATCGATTTCGTCGCCTTTGATCCTGCTTCGGAAGCCAAGTTCCGACAGTGGGTCTACCAGATGATCACGATTGAGCACGCGGCGGCCGGGTGCGGACCGAGCGGCTGCTCAATACCAGGCAAGCAGGAAGACCGGCCGAACAACCACGGGACGATGGCGGGAGCCGCCCGCGCGGCCGCCAGCATATACCTCGGAGACTCGACCCAACTAACCCGGACGGCGATCGTCTTCAAGGGCTACCTTGGTGACCGCGCCACTTACTCCAAGTTCTATTTTGGCGAGCTTTCCTGGCAGAGCGATCCTACCCGCCCGGTAGGGATCAACCCGGTGGGCGCCGTCAAGAACGGCAACTCGGTTGACGGGGTTCTCCCGGACGACCAGCGCCGCGGCGGCACCTACAGCTGGCCTCCGCCCCACGAAAGTTACGTTTACGAGGGATTGCAGGGCGCGGTCGTTTGCGCCACGATCTTGAATCGCTTCGGATTCGACGTCTGGAACTGGGAAAATCGGGCCCTTCTCCGCTCTTACGAATGGTTGTACAACGTCTGCAAGTTCCCCGCAGGAGGCGATGACATCTTCCAGCTGCCTCTGGTCGATTACGCCTACGGAACCCATTACTGGAACGGATCGCCTGTCGGGAACGGGAAGAACATGGGCTGGACGAGCTGGACTCACGCCACAAAGATGGTTGCGCCCACTACGATTCTGGCGCCTTCAAACCTGCGGGTGACCGGCATTGTCAGCGCGCCCACCGCCTCGGTCAGTCTTTCCTGGACCGCGAGTTCTGCGGCGGTCGGGTACCGGGTCTACAGGGATGACCATTCAGGCAGCGGCTGGGTTCGAGTCAACTCATCGAACATTACCGGAACCGTCTACACCGACTCGACGGTAGCCGCCGGCAAGACCTATGCCTACGCGGTTACCGCAGTTGCCTCGTCCGGCACCGAGAGCTCGAAGTCCGCGGCGGTTAGCGCGAGTGTGCCTGTTTCCTGCAGCTGCACGATATCGCCCACATCAAGAAGTCACACCGCGGCAGCCGGAACTGGGACTATCACGGTCAGTGCGCCGGCCGGGTGCAACTGGGCAGTCTCGACTCCAGCCAGCTGGATCGTGCTGGGGACGACCTCCGGATCGGGGAACGCCACGATCAGTTACTCGGTCCAGGCCAACACGACAACCAGCGTTCGCGCGGCTTCCATCCTCATCAGCGACAGAAGCTTCACGGTTTCTCAAGCCGCGGGGACGGGTACGACGCCACCCCCGCCGACCGGGAGCGTCACATTCGTTCCGCAACACGATGCCCGAGTGAGTTCTGCAAGCGTGACAACCAACTACGGGAGCTCGGACTACCTCCGCCTCACTAGCGGCGTGTGGAATAGCTATCTGAAGTTCTCGGTCACCGGACTCTCGGGAACCGTGAAGAAGGCACGCCTGAGACTCTACGTCACCGACGCGAGCGACCGGGGAGGCTCGGTCTACAAGGTGGCTAACACCTACCTCAACAGCTCGACTGGATGGGTGGAAAGCGGGCTAACCTGGAAGAACGCGCCCCCAATGGCGACGCTCTTAGCCAGCGTCGGTGCCGCCAACCTCAGCACCTGGGTGGAATTCGATGTCACTGCCGCAGTCAAAGGCAACGGCGAGGTCAGCTTCGGACTGACCTCCAACTCCACAAACTCCGTCTTCTACCGTTCTTCCGAAGGCACTCAGAAACCCACTCTGACCATCGAAACCTACTAAAAGCACAACTGTGCCGCCGCCCGCAGGTCCGGCAGTCACTGCCGGGCCTCTCGGGTGGGTTCGGACGATCCCAATCGGTTTTGGGGTAGACTGTGTCGCGAAATGGAGGCCCGATGAGCTCCGATTATGTGCACGGCTACTCGGCCAGAGAAGAAGACCGGCTGACCGATCAGGCGACGACACTGACCTCCCTGCTCCACTGCGATACCCGGTACCCTGCCGGAGCGTTGGTGCTTGAGGCCGGCTGCGGTGTAGGGGCCCAAACCCATACGCTTGCCTCCAACAGCCCGGATGCGTCTTTCATCTCGGTCGACATCTCCGAGGAATCCCTGGCTACCGCAGAAGCAAGGGTGCGGGCCGCCCAACTGAACAATGTCACATTCCGGCGAGAAGACGTCCTGAAACTCTCGTTTCCGGCCGAGCACTTCGATCACGTCTTTGTGTGCTTCCTGCTCGAACACCTCCCCTGTCCTGAGACAGCGCTGGCGGAGCTCCGCCGAGTCCTGAAACCCGGGGGGTCACTGACGGCGATCGAAGGGGACCACGGCTCAGCCTTCTTTCATCCCGACAGCGAGGACGCGCGAAAGGCCATCCAGTGCCTTGTCGAGCTGCAGCGTCAGGCCGGCGGCGACCCCTTCATCGGCCGGCGCCTGTATCCCCTGCTGAGCCACAATGGATTTCGAGAGGTCACAGTATCCCCTCGCTTCGTGTACGCAGATTCGACGCTGCCCGACAAGGTCGAGGGTTTCACGAAGAAGACCTTCACGGCCATGGTGGAGTCGGTCGGCCGACAGGCCATCGAAGGGAAGCTGGCCGCGCCGGACGTTTGGGCGCGCGGGATTCGGGACCTGTACAGGACCGCCGAGAGCGACGGTACGTTCTGCTATACCTTCTTCAAGGCGGTCGGGGTGAAGTGAATGGGCGGGAGACCAGGAGGGAGAGCACGCATTGCCCAGCAGGCAGTGCTCTCCGTGGGTCCCACTTCCCAGTGGGACTCTTCTTCCCAGGGGGCGAGAACCTGCCAGCGCGTGCCGATGTCCGACTGGGAAGTCGGACCCACGCCGGAGGCGCCCGGGTTCCACAAGGGTTTCCGCAGTTCCCAGTGGGTCCGCAGTTCCCAGTGGGTCCCACTTCCCAGTGGGACTCTTCTTCCCAGGGGGCGAGAACCTGCCGGCGCGTGCCGATGTCCGACTGGGAAGTCGGACCTACGCCGGAGCCGCCCGGGTTCCACAAGGGTTTCCGCAGTGCGCAGTTTGCAGTGGGCAGTGCGCAGTTCGCAGTGCGCAGCGCGCAGTGCGCAGCGCGCAGCCTTCAGTCAGCTCAAATCCGGTTGGCGCCTGGCTTGAGCTCCCGGGTTTGGCCGTTCGCCTTCCAGACGCCGCGTTATGCCAGGGGGAGCGTGACCGTCCCGCCGAGCGCGCCTGCCTCGGCTCGGACCTCCACCAGAATCTCGCCACCGGCCGGATGAACCAGTCTCCCGGACGCCTGCGGTCAGCGGGCCGAGCTGCGGACTGATTTCCACCGTTCTAAAGCCGGGGCCGGACGGCCGTATCCCGAGAATCGTGGCGAAATAGTGGAACAGGGGATGGGAGTTCCAAGCGTGGCAATCGGAACGGCTCGGGTCGTACGATTCGAGTGGGGTCTTCATCCCAAGCCCGGGCTGATCCAGCCAGAACTTCAGCCTTTCAAAGAACAGGTCCATCATCCCCAGTTTTCGATAGGTCTCGAACAGGAAATGCGTGGAATACATCGTCGCCGGCGCAAGTGGAGATGCGCCCGTCTGGGAGGCCCGATTGCCTCTCAGCCGACCGAACTGGCCGGTCGGCCGGAGATCTCGAAGCGACTTCCTGACTCGCTCGACCTTGGTCGCCGGCGCAAGCCCGCTCAGAACCGCCATGCACTGGACCGGCTCGGAGAACGAGGCCCTGCTCGAGTCGTTCGCCCACAGGCCCTTCGTCTCGTCCCAGAAGCTTCGGTCGGCAAGGGCCGCGATTTCAGCCGCGCGGCGCTCGGCGCGGGCCGACACGCTCCCGCTCGCCGAAAAAGCCTTCCAGCTCGGCTGCCTGTTTAAGCGCCCAGGCGAACAGCCAGTGAATCAGGCCGCTGCGCTCGGTTTCAGGAAAGGAATCGGTGCTGTTCCAGCCTTCCGGACTCCGGATCAACCCGTCGGAATCCAGGTGCCGCTCGAAAGCATCGAGAACCGCCCGCACACCGGGCATCAGGGTCCGTACAAACGCGAGGTCGTCCCGCCACATGCGCGTACTCGTAAATCGTCCCGATGTGGAGCAGCGAGAACCACGGAATCAGCTGGGGCTGGCGGACCGGATACCGGGCTTCGGTCAACCCGTCCGTATGGCGGGATTTGTCGATCATGTAAAGGGCTTTGCGCACCAGTCGATCATCCCGTGTCATGACGTAACTGCTGAGCGACTCGGTCCGGACGTCGCCGACGTATTGCATCTGCTCGAAATAGGGACAGTCGACGAAAGTCTCGTGCGAGCACGCCTGCATTCCCCGGACCAGCAGCGGCAGCGTGGCGTCGAAGGCGGGATCGCCGGAATCGAACCGGCTTTCCATCTCCAGCGGATACCTGGTTTCCCTCCAGCTCAGCCGCTTGATGGTGAGAGGTTCGGAAGCCGTGCGGACAACGACCTCCACGTAGCGGCCGGCCGCCCACCAGAGGGTCTCGAACAGACGATCGGGCCCGCCATCCGGAAGAAACGTGTCCCCCATGCCCAGGAAGAACTTGTTTTCGATCTCGTTTCGATTGCCCTTTTGGAAATTCCACTTGTCAGGGGCCGCGCGCAGGCCCTCGGCCCAATGCAGGCGAACCGAGCTGCCTTTTCCACCGCTCGTCACGATCTCCGGGTAGGCGCAAAGATAATCGTCGAGATCGATGATCACCCGGCGGGCCGTGTTCGGAGGAATGGTGAGTGGTGTTGCCCCTGCAAGCAGCGCCGCCCACGCCTGCCGCCTCGTCCGTCAGATGATCCGCAGTCCTGATCGGAACCTGGGTGACCTCTTCCGAACCGGCGACTGCCACAAATCTCGGCACTCCTTTCCTGCCGGACTCTTTCTCGATCATCGGCGGCAGCGTGCCGGATCGGAGGTACCGGTCAGGCGCAATCCCGTACTGGAGCATCACACTGGCTGCCTGGTCGTCCTTGGCGCCCTCGTCCAGCCGTCGCCGGCGCCGCGCTCGAAGCCCCAATCGAACCGGGAACCGTCCAGTGTCATCGGCGCAGCAAGTCCCCAGACGTAAAAAGGAGGGCCGAAGGAATAGCCGCCGAGCTGCTTGCTTTCCCAGTCGGACGCGGCCCGTGCTGAGCGCGTTCTGTCAGAGGAGCTTCGGCCGCCAGTAGAAAGCCGGGCCGCCTGGAGAACTGTGCCAGCGGGCTGAAGTCCCCGAGCGACCAGACCCGTGCGACCAGAACGTGCTCCCCCGCGGCCAGATGGGTCTCATAGGTCTCGTAGAACCAGTGCTCGAAATTTCCCCGTTCGCTTCCCCGGCCGATTCTTTGCCCGTCCAGGAAAAGCTCGTAGCGTTCGTCGGCGCTCACATGGAGTCGGGCTTTGACTGCTGCATCGATCGCGAAACGAAGCCGGTACGCGGTTACCAGGGGCGGGTTCGTCGCCGAGGGACAGTGAACCCAGAAGGCAGGCCAAAGCCCCTGTTTTTCCCAGTCTGTTTTCGCAAAAGCGGGGAACTTGATTCCAGATGAGGCGCGGGTCGCGGCTGGATCAGCCGACTGCTGCGTTGCGCCCCCGGAAAGGTTCGGTTGATCAATCCCGGAAACCACCGCGACTCCCGCGGTCGCCTGGAACAGCCGCCTGCGTGTGAGCTTCGATTTGGTTTGCATGGGGCCCAATGATGCCACAACACTCCTGTTTCCGGGGAGATCACAAAACAGGTTTTGCCGCCTGGTTGCTCGGCCAGAACATATCCGATGATCATCTTGGTTCCATGACCGTCCTTCCCGCCCCTTCCCTCATCGCCGGAAGGGCTTGTTGTACGCCATCGGTCACTTCCTTGGAATCCAGGTACACTTCGTAATCGTCGAAGCCCCGCCGAACGGCGTAGGCCACGTAGTCGAAGTCATAGCTGCCGGTGCCGTAATCCAATTCCACGACGTCGACCCCGGAAAGCGAAACTTCAGCCACCGCAAGCCCGCGCGACTGGCCGCTGCGCGGCGTGAGCGAAACGGTGACCGATCCAGGAACGGCAAGTGCGGAGAAGTGGTCAGGAAACTCAATGTGGGCGCGACCGTTGGTCAGTTGAGCGGTGCCGCGGAAGTACATCGCGACCTCCGGACCTTCAATCGCGGAGTATTGAATCAACCGGGATGGATCAGTAGGATCAGGGACCCGAAACGACTTGACAGAACCCCACACCTGGCCCGTGGACCCTTGAATCCCAGCTGTTGGGAAGCCGTTCGCGGTGGCGATCTGAAGAAGTCCGGCCCCGGCATTGTCGGCGCCCAGGTAGAAAGTCGGATAACTTGCCCTGTTGTAACCCCCTATTGACCCGTCAGCAAAACCATTCGTGCCGATATTGACGACATGCGTTCCGGATCCATTGCTCAAGAAGACGCCACCCGAGGCGCCGGTATTTGGTTCGACCGTCAGAATCGGGAATGAACCAGCGAGGTTATAGACGGCGAAAGCGCCGTACGCACCTGCAATCGTGTCAAGAGCACCGATGACAACGCTTGGGTTTCCCGAAGAGTTGAAGACTCCCAAACCCCCGGCCCCTGACCCGTTCGATGCCAGCACAGCCGCCGGATTCCCCCCTTTGCCGACCGTTACTTTTCCCGGAGTCGACGAATCCCCGAATACCACCTGTTCCCCCAGTTGGTTTGAACCGACGCCACCGTTGGCGATGGAGAGAATCACATCTCCGGTGGAGGCGCCCCCGGTTAGCCCGGTACCCGTCGTAACGGAAGTGATGTCGCCTGAACCAGCCGGGCCTTGCGGACCGGGCGGACCCACCGGACCTTGGGCACCTTGCGGACCGGGCGGTGCGGCAGCGGCAAGAGTGACCGTATTTCCGGTCTTGGTGAGTGAAACGTTGCTTCCGGCCGCCAGTTCAACGTTGTCCGTCAAACCGTTCAGGCTCTTCACCACCTGGCCGGCTCCGATCATCTCTTGAGTGATCGAGCCAGGTTCCAGGCCGGATGTCGGTGTCGCGACGCCGACCGCCGTCAACAGATCGTTGTCCGATCGCAGAGATACGGCCGCAATCGGAACGTCCGATTCGATCTCGATGCTGCCCTGAAAATGGGGCATCCCGGCGAAGAAGGGGTCCTCGTTCAGAAACTTCGCGATATGGTGTAGAGGCTCGAGTCCCGTCTGCCTGATGTCCATCAGCTGGCCCTCGGAATCGAAGCGGCGGAGGGTGACCTGTGCCGCAGTGTCGCCGGGGTTCACAAGTGCCAGACCCGTGTTCGTTGTCGGTCCGCGGAAACAAAACAACTTCGCAGTCTTGCTCGCCACGCTTGCCAGCACTCCGACCCTTGGCGACTCGACCGTATCCAGCCGAATCTGGAAAATTTCGGACGCGACGAACTCCGCATCAGATGTGAGTTTGGCCCAGCCGACTGTCAGAGCATCGTCCGGGTTCCCGATGGAGAGGTTTTGGGTTCCCTTCGCTGCAATGGGAGTCGAGAGCGAAGTAATGACAGTGCCGTCGGACCGGTAAAGATCGAGTTTGACCGTGATCGCCGAGGGCCCGGGATTGTGAATCGTAAAGGAGGTCGTCGCGCCTCCTCCCTGGGCCAGCTGAGCGAAGTACTGAACCTTGGAGCCGAAGCCGGCCATCGACGGGCAAATAGAGAGAGCGGCGACAAGCAGAGAAGCGAGGATCCTGGAAGTCATATCTTTCTCCTTCACTGAGAGAAGTTCCCGGGCCAATACGGGATCCGGGAAGCCAGGCGGGGATCGGAAAAGCGGGTCGGCCGCCTAAGACCGCCCCCCTATGGCGTCACTTCGAACGTTTTGGAAGGTGTGCTCGTCAGGTGAAACGCGTTTCCCACTTGCTCGAATCGTAGGACGGTCAGCCCCAAGCCGGGCGTCGAGTACATGCGCACATGGCCCACGAATTCGGCCGGGACATTGTCGAATAACTCGGTGAAGTACCGAGGAAGGTGACCCGTGTAGGGAATAGACCTTCTGCTGGACCTGGACACCCGCCGCGTCGTAAAGCGTCAAGGTAATATCGAAAGGATCGGTCGGGTAGAAGGAACACCAAGCCAGGGCAGTGTTCACCCTGCTCGAGTGCTCAACCCCGAACACATGACCACGCGATATGGAGCTGTTGGGAATGCCGGTTGATTCGACCAGTGTGCCTCCGCTCAGAAAGTTGTAAAAGAAAGAGACAGCCACATCCGATCCGTTGCTGCCCTCACGGCCCAACAGATCCAGGTAACCGATCTGCAGAGTGTTACTCCGGAGAACGAACTTGCCGGTTGCGAAGGGCGCCAGGGTGATCGGCACCGAACTCCCTGAGTACGCCTGATCGTTGACCGTGAACGGTGTATTCCAAAGAACGCCGTTCCCTTTCCGGAGCTCGAGGCGACCGGTAAATCCGGTCGCGCGGGGATTCGCAATGATAATGACGCACTCGTATCCTCCGCCCACAACCAGCTGTGGATACGTTACTGCGAGCAGCCAGGGACACGTGATGACGATGACGGCCAGAAAGAGTATCGCTCTCCGCATGGTTGCACCTCTCCAGATAGTGGGATCAGTGAACAGGTTTGTAGAACACGATGTTTCCTCACTTGGCACCCTAACGGGTATTCTGGGAAACGGATGGGTGGCGGCTGCGAGCGCGGGTGACGATTGTGCTCATATGCTCTCTCGGTCCGGGTGTGGGAACGAGCACAACTACTTAACGGCCGGATCATACACCGGCACCGGACGTGCGCCAAGGGAATAGTCGGCTGCGTGGACCACGCCAATTGATTTCCGACAAACAAATCGTCTTGTGCTGGTCAAGGGAACGGCGTTATCTTGCCCGCACGGCGCTTCTTTCACTGTCGACGTAGGACGAGCACCCGAGTAAGCGATTTCTGCTTCAAACACAACTGTTAAGATTCCCTGGAGGATCTAACGATGATCAGCAGAATCCAGACAATCATGGTTGCTGCAGTTCTTACCCAAGCCTTCCTCTTGTCCGCAATAGCCGAGCAGAGGGCTTTCAATCCGGACAGAGCTGGGAACCTGCATTGTGCCGTCATCCCGAGCTTAGCGGAGGTGAATGCCGGACAGGCCCATGTAAGCAACAGGGGCAGGAGGCACGCTGAAGTCGAAGGGTTGGACAATCTTCGCTAAACGGACTTCGTCCCATTGGCACTCCGCCCCCGGTATCGCAACAGGCTTGTACCGGCGGCAGCCGACAAGATGCACCAGACCGCAAACAGCGCGCCCGGCAGCGCAGCCCGGGGACCAAAGTGCGTAAGGGCTAACGCGACCCCGAGACCCGCGTTCTGCATCCCGACATCGATGGCCAGGGCAATCGCATACCGGCTGTCGAACCCAAAAAGGCGGGCGGCCAACCAGCCGAGCAGATACCCAAGGCCGTTGAGCACCACGACCCAGGCCAGGACACTAAGGCCCATGCTGCTGATCAACTCCTGGTTCGATGCAACGGCGTAGGCACAGATGATGACAATGGACAGAACCGCCACGGCTGGCGCTGCCTCCTGCACGATTCCCTTCACGCTCCCGGTGAATCGACGCAAAATCATCCCGACCGCCAAAGGTAGCGCGACGATCAGCACAACCGTCCGGAACATCGGCCAGAACGGGACGGGGAGAAAAACCCCACCCAGGAGGAGGACCAGGGATGGAGTTACGAGCGGTGAGATGAACGTCGTTACCGCTGTCATGGCAACCGAAAAAGCCGTAGCCCCGCCGGCGAGGTAGACAATGAGATTGCCTGCCATGGCATCGGGCGCACAGCCCACCAGGATGAACCCAAGGGCGAGATCCGGGTCGGCCCCGGAAAGCCAGGCCGTCAGGAACCCCAGGCCGGGCATGATCGTGTACTGAGCCAGGACGCCGAGCGCGATCCTCTTCGGCTTCCGCAATGTCTCTCCTAATTCGGCAGGCTCAAGGACCAGACCGAGAGCGAACATCGTCACCGCAAAGAACCAGAGAAACGAGTCGCGGAAAACCAGGAATACCCAGGGAGCAAAATAGGCGGTAACCGCACCGGCCAGAGTGAGCAGGGCGAGATTTTGAGAGATCAGCCGTAGCGCGCGCACAGGGCTTTAAGTATAGCAGCGGGACGAGTACCCGGGGTCCCGCCCCGGCCTACTCGAATCTCCAGGTTCCAGTTTGGAATTCAACAGAGCAGATCAGCCGGTTCCACTCCCCCACAAGAGACGGTCACCACCTTAGCAGACAACAATCTGACTTGGGTAAAGCCAAGTCAAGACGGAGAGGTACTACTCCGTCCCCTGTTAGCCCCGCAACCTGGTCGCTCCCTCCGGGACGGCACTCGTCCGTTCCTCTTTTCCGGTAAGCTGAACGACGGAACGATAGAAGTAAGCCCGCCGACCGATTGCGCCATCCCACCTGCCAGAACCCCATCGTGCTTTGCGAGAAGGAACAACGCCTGCCGGTAAACAGTACTCCGTCCCCTGTTAGCCCCACCCACCGCCGCTAACTGCTTTTCTCTGCGACTGCTTCCTTAGATTCTCAAGTTGGTGTCTGTGAACCTCGAGAATCTGAGTTAGTGCTTCATTGGGAGAATTCGACTCCTCTACCTTCCGAACGATGTCGCCCAAGGCTTTAGCGGCTGAACTTACGACAGAGTTGTCCCCCTCAAGCTTTGACTCTGCCGCCGCTTCCATTTCCTTCTGTCTTGCCTTGAGCGCGGCCAAGCCACCTTCTCCCCTCGATTTCTCGAGCGCGACAACTATGGCATTCCACCGTTCCTCGTCGTGCTTTCTTTCTTTGAAGATCCTCTCCAGAGCCCCCGACTCTCCCAATTCACTCAGGTCTTGAAGAACTGCCGCGACCGGCGTCACTTCTATCCGCACGATCTCTGCACCCTCCCGGCGTGGGTAGAGGTAGGTTTGTTCCAAGGGCTGGCCCGCCAGCAACCCTCCGGCGCCCGGAATTCCGATTCCAAGGCAGCGGTCACTCGTCCTTGCTCTTGCCGCGGTTGTCCCGTCACTGTAATGGAAGACGAAGCGCACAGACCAGGCCACTATTGGCTTTGAGCCGATGTTCAGAAGTTGATAGGAGAACGTCCTCGGTTCTCCCCGTTTTTCAATTTGACTGACCGAAAGGACAGTCCCAACATCTTGCGCTCTGGCATTGCCGGCTAAGGAAAGGAGCGGCAACGCAACAAGGAGCAGCCATTGAGTAAACTTTGTCATACCCTTCTTTCTCCTTGATCTAATGGAACAGGGGTTTGCCTGTCTCATTCTGAAAGAAACCAGCAGCGGGGGGAATAGGGGACGGAGTTCTTTTTTCTGACGGTTTGCAGCAGAAAAGTTCGTATTTTTTGCGGCTCGAGCGTTATTAGCTATACGAAGGCTGATCCATGTGCCTTCGCAAGGAGCGCTCGATGGCCAGAATGCCGCGAGGAATCGAACTGGACCAGGAGGGTCAGTACCACCTGCGCGGGCAGGCGGCCGGTCAGAAAGGTCACTACCCGCTTCAGAACAAGGACAACGCCGAGAAACTCCAGGAGATCATCCGTCACTTCACCGCCCTGTACTTCTGTGCGGTAGCCGGTCTGGAACTGATGGGCTCCCACTATCATCTTGTCTGCCGGTTCCTGGCGTTTCGGGTGCTCAGCCAGGAGGAGCTCCTCAGACTCGCCGAGGTTTTCTACCCCGGGGCGTACAAGCCGTACCTGGCATGGGGACCGGCCGAGTGGGCCCGTTTCAACCGACGCCTGTTCAATGTCTCCGAACTGATGCGCAATATCCAGCAGGCGTTTACCCGGTGGTACAACACCAGGAACGGACGAAAAGGCTCCTTCTGGGCCGACCGGTTCCGCTCGACCGAGTCCGACAATCTCGCGGAGACCGTTTATTACATCGAGCTTAACGCGGTCAGGGCGAAGCTGGTCAGTCGTCCCGAGGAGTGGCGCTACTCCTCGGTGTGGATGCGGCGAAACGGGGAGGCTGGCTGGCTGATGCCACTCGCGCAGCTCATGGACTGTCCCGATCCGGTCGAAGCCGAGAAGCTCTACTGGGCGACCTTGTACTGGAGGGGAACGCAGGCCAGCAAGGAGACAGACGCTTTGATCCCGGTCGAGCTGGCGGAACGGATGGCCCGCGAGCAGTTCGAACGGGGCTGCTACCTGACCCGGCGAGATTTCTTCACCCGCGGCCAGAAAATCGGGACCCGGGAAGCGATTGAATCGAGCTTGAAGACGTGTCGCGAGCGGGGCATTTACCGGCACAGAAGATATCCGCTGCCGGTTGGCGTTGGTAATCTTTACGCGCTTCGGGAGATACGAAGTCACTATTTTCGGATTTGAGCTTACTCGCCTGATCCGCGACAGCTCTCGAAGTTCCGTCGGGACGCAACCCTTTCCATCCGCGCCCATCCTGCGTCCCCGCACCTGGTCGCTCCCTCCGGGACGGCACTCGTCCGTTCCTCTTTCCGATGAGCTGAACGATGGAGCGATAGAAGTAAGCCCGCCGACCGATTGCGCCATCCCACCTGCCAGGACGCATCGTGCTTTGCGAGAAGGAACAACGCCTGCCGGTAAACAGTACTCCGTCCCCTGCTAGCTCCCCCTGCCGTGAAGGAAAGACCGAACCACAAGTTCGGGTCCTGTGTCAGCCGAGCGGATACGGCTCATAATCCGGCTTCGTTGTTCTCGTGAGACAGTATCCGCCATGAGAGCGTCTTATAGCACAGTTCACGGCCGCGGAAGCCACATAGGACTATGAAAATCTCAACTCTCCAAGCATCTCCATAACCCGCACAGTTGCCCGACTTTCTTCATTCAATTCCTCGCCTGACTCGCTAAAATGAAGTCAAAAGAGGGAAGGGGTCACTTGGAAGAATGCGAAGAACCGCCCAAACACGAATCCTGAAAAATCCATCCGGCAGCCGTGCGTATCCGTTCGTTGTCCGCTTCCCGAAGGCTTGTTCATTCTATGGACCAACGGGAAGCACGTCGAGGAAGGCCAGACCGTCACAGTAGCTTATTCACCGGAGGACCAGTTCGCGGATCTGCAGTAGGTACTGAATCCTCCGCGAAGCAGCCAACGAGCCAATCATTCCAGGCTGTCTTCCTGTAGCTTGGCTTACCCTTTGTTTCAACCAACCAAATTTGCAGTTCAGGGAAGGCACAGCCGAGTCTTTTCCATGCTTCTCCGTAGTGGGCTGCGCGGGTTGGCAAACCGTTCTCGAATCGAGACGGAAAAGCGATGACACAAACGTCCGCGCCCGATTTGAGCCGAGAGACAGCACGGAAGAAGACTTCGTAGAACTCTCGAGATCGAACCGGAGGATTTGATCGAAAGCCGATCACTTCGATAAAAATCCGCTGGTCTTCCTTGCAAGCGATGATATCGGCACCAGTCTGACCGTTCTTGAGAACAGCGCTCATTTGGTACCCTTCGCTCTTAAGACAGAAGCGAAGCCGTCGTTCGGTGACCTGACTTGAAGAAGCTTCCAGCTTTTTCTTGATCTTCAACATTTCGAAGCATCGTAAACCGGACCCACCTGCGATGCTAGCCTCAGCCTTGACAGCAGATACTCTTGCTGCCCCCTTAACGAAGATCTGGACTTGTCGAAACGGCCAGAAAGAATCTGTCTCGGCAATAAGTAAGTTACACATTTTCAACTAGTTCCCTTCTACTTTCCTCCTGACTCTTTATGATTAGGTGAAGAAACGGTGAAACAGTTTATAAGGAGTCAGAAATGGAACAGAAGGAAGTCAAAGAGCTATGGGAACAGGGTCCGAAGCCAGAAACCGCCAAGAAGGAGCAGGAGGGAAAAGTCAAAGGCAAGAAGCAGACCACGGCGAAATCGAAGGCGAAGGCTGACGAGACAGCGATGAAACCCGACCAACCAACCGAGAAGGCTGATGAGAAAATGACAGTTGAGCAGCCGGCCGAGGATCAGAAGGTCGATGACAAGCATGAATTGATCGCCGGGAAAGAACCGTCAAAGAACCAACAACCAGAAAAACCCGAGGGCAAAAAGTCAGACAACCCATTCCGAGCGGGATCAAAGAAAGCATTCCTCTTCAAACTGCTACTGACTAATCCAACCCCACTGACCCGAGAGGAGATCGCGGAGAAGATGAAGAGCTCGGGGAACATGACCAGTCAATCGGTGATTTCGAGCTGGCTCAGAAGCATCAAACGGAAGGGGTTCACGGTTGAGGTCACCGAGAACGAGCAGAAGCGAGCGACCTATCGAGTCTTGGAGCCAGGAGAATCGACGGATGAGAAAAACGACCAAAGCCCGATTACTGAAAAGTCAATTGAGTAGCAGAAGTGCTTATCCGTTTGTCGTCAAGCTTCCCGAAGGCTTGTTCATCCTGTGGGCAAATGGAAAGCAGGTAAGCGAAGGCGAGACGGTCACAGTCACCTATTCGCCCGAGGACCAGTTCGCAGATCTCCAAGGAGGATGATTCCGGAAGTCGGGGAATGTGACCAGTCCAGAAAGTCGACCAAGGGGGTCTGGAGAAGCAGTTCTTCAGGTCCCTTTTCACTGTGCGGAAGCGAGTTTGTTGAGTAGTCCCCTCATGCACAAGAGCAGATTTTCATGATCACCAATTCCCCGCCACTTTTCTTAGCCCTCAGGCAGGAATGCAGGTAAGAAAGCGAAGCATCTGAACTTCCTCCACACAAGCTTCAGCAGGTCAGTCGTTGGTTCAAATACGAATCGACGTTCCTGTCGGGGATCAACGACTATACGCCTTTGATGCTGCGTTGCAGGAGTTGTCCCAACTGGTTATGCTTCTGAACATGACAAAAGGTGAAAAAGAAGCTCTAAACAAGTTCATGCGAAAGCACCGCGAGGTCGGATCAGTCCTTCTCGACGTGGTCCTTTTGCAGAAATACATCCTCGAACAGCTTATGCCCGTCGTACGGGCCTTGGCCCTCAAGACAGATTCGGCGTCGGCAGAGCTACAGCGACTAGAGGCTACGTATGCCGGTTGGGAAAGGAAGCTGCCAGTGTGGGAGACGATGCTCATGGTGAACTCCGGCGTGGAACCCTTCTACTGAGCAGTTGGCGTCAGACTCGGATGAGTTTTCGTGTGATGCGGGCTAACCGGCCGTCGCCAGGAATCGAAAGCAATCCCCAAAACGGCCAGCCACGGCACTCCTTGATTCCAGGCCGCGAAAGGGAAGAAGAGGAGCTATTCAGATATTCTCTGGCTCAGAATCGCAGCCTCCTACCCCTCCTGGGATCGTCTTCGGAGATTTTGGCGCGAGCGACTTCATGTCCTCTCGCCACATTGCCAATCCGCCCTGGAAGACTCTCACCTGATCTGCGAATGACAAACCCTGAAGGTTACTCTCGTCGAACTTCACACTGTTGGGATTGTAGTCGATGAGAACCAGGACAAACTGGAAGCGCTTGAAGTCGGTCGGAATCTTCAGCGTCTTCATTGCTTCGATCCGTTCGGGGCTTTGGGCATAAAGTCCCAAGTCAAGCTTCTGTCGGAAGATCGTCTGATGTTCTTCGGCTATCTGCTCGGCGATTGGCCTTACCGCCTCGTAATACCGCGTTAAAGTCACGGGCCAGAATCCTGAGTCTTTTCAGTTCCGTGTTTGATCGGGCAACTGAAAGCGCCGTCCGCCAAGCTGAAGAGGGTACTGCCTATTGCGCAACCGGTTCGTTGGCTACCATCGCCGCATCGACGACTTTCGATTCTGCTGAAACCAGATCAAAATAGCGGTCGAAGGCGCTATACAGTTCAGATTCTACTGGGCACCTGTAGACCCGCCCATCTCGAGCCCTGCCCTTCGTAGAGTAGAAGAGAAGGAAAAGATCTTTGTCGAATATGATCAAGCGGAAGGCAGGAGGGGAATTATGAAGCTTCCTTTCCTGGCAGCCGGAGAGCGCGGCAAGCCTCTGCACGTTTAGGCGCACGGCGTTAAGGAATGTGCTTGCGGGTCCCTGGTTAATCGTTTCTAGCTCAACCGCCCGCCTGACCACATAGCTGTTGTTTCCCGAACTCGGGTCCGACATCAGGAAGAAGAGCTGCTTTCCTGCCTCTGGCCGCATTAAGCAACGCAGCGCCCCACCATCATTCAAGAAACTGTCACCTCTAAGAGTCAGGATCTTCACTCTTGCCGACTCCTTATAACAGCCAATGATGTCCTGCAAAGCGTCTTCCTGATTCTGATAGATGTATCGAACGCCGGTCTCGAACGCGCGGTTCGCAGCAATCTGAAGAGCTTTCCGAAGACGTTTCGAGAAGAGGTAAATCAGGGCAACCCAGATTGCCGTAGCGACGAGCGAGCCGAGCGCGCCCAGTGCGATGGTTTGGACAAAGGTTGTCATGGTATTCGCTCCTAGGCTGCTTTGCGATGGGACGGGACCGATACAAGGCGGGGAAAAGGAGTAGCCGCGAGTCTGCTCTCCAGTTCCTTCACGAACCGACCGACAGGACCCAGTATTCCGACGCTAGAGTGATGCCCCGCTGAAAACACCGAAAGCAAGTTCTCCATGCGGCGGCCGAGGGCGCTTCGGCCTTCGCCGTAATGATTCGGCAGGATGGCATCGAACAGTCGCCACTCCTCGAGAAACTGTCTATAGAGAACCTCGATTTTCGCTAGACGAAGCCACACTTCATCATCGCCAATATCACGTTCCTTCTGAATCCGGACTAACTCTTCCCAAGGAGCGTCAAAGTATTGGAAGACGACCCGCACCGATTTTCCGTAGTCGCGCTTTAATGCACGTATGGTGGAAAGGTCGTTGCAGATTACGAAGTGGTGTTGATCGTTCAAAAGCGCCTCGTCAATCTGCCTGCGGTGAATACCGTAGAGATGCCCGTAGGTTTCGTAGACGTAGTCGTACTTTTCGGGGCAGAAATTCCTTTCGCACACGATCTCGGCGCCATCATATTGCCGACGCTTCCTGTCGGTTCCCTTAACGTGGACCGAGTATTGACTTCCTAAGGACGGAAGCATTTCCATAAGAGTCGATTTTCCTGACCCAGATGCCCCAGATATTAGGATGACGAAGGCGTCAAGCATGGTCTCTCCCCCCTCGAGAACCCGGCAATTCAAGATAACGCCCGAACCGCAGCCTTGCAGAGGAACCGAAGATAATATCACGGACGGCAAAGGTTTCACAGAAGAATTTTTGGGACTTCTTGATAACACTCTCCAGAAATCGAAGTCCAGAAAACCAGCAAGAACTGGCACTGCCTTAATCCAGGCCGGAGAGAAAAGCAGCGAAGCTATTCACATATTGCCTCGCTCAAAATCGCAGCCTCCTACCTCGCCTGCGCGGAAATTTCCGCTGTATTGCAAGCGTTTCTTAGTCGGAGAGCGCTGCCAAACTGACGCGATCCAGCAAGTGAGCGCAAGGCAATGAGACGGAAGAGTGGGATCAGCCGAAGCTTTGACCGGGTAGTTGACCGGAACCAGAAACGTCGGATAAACACTAGGCAGTTGCGTCGGTGGTGCATCTACTGCGGTCACGGGAAAGAAACCAAAGATCATGTACCAGCCCGTTCAATTCTCGTAAGTCCGTATCGAAACCTATTAACGGTCCCAGCCTGTTACAAATGCAATCAGGCATACAAACTGGATGAAGAGTATTTCGCCTGCGCTCTCGCGACGGCGGGTTGGACGGAGACGCTCATGGAGCGGGTACAACCTGGGGGCAGCGTCCATCGAGCTTGTTCTGAAAGACAAGGCTTGAACGCCCTTATTCAAAGTTCGCTAATCCGAGTCGGCGATGAGCAGTTCTTGATACCAAAGCATAACCGTATTGCCGCCGTCCTCAATAAAGTGGCGGCTGGTCTTTGTTTCGTCGAGTTTCAAAAACCGCTCCTCCTCCCGAGCATGAGATTGGTTGACGCTATTCATGCCAGAGACCCTGACTTCGTCGCGAAACTCGACAACGCGATTCCCCAACCTCCAGCAGTAATTGCAGGTTGGCCGGAGGTCGGATCTAGAGCGTTCGCAAAGACGGTACTCGATATCGAGAGAGGGGTACCGCTGAGACTTGATCGGCTGGTCGGAATTCTCACCGACGGATGGAAGGTAATTCAGAAGGATGTTTTCCGTTACCGCTTCTTCCGCCTATCCGATCCAAACCGGCTGCTCTGTTTGATGAACTTTCACGAAACGTTGCTGGGGATAGTAGATTGCGGACCCGTTCGAGGACTGAGACCGCGCAGATCAGTGCCCGCATCTTCTCAACTTAGGTTCCCCGGATTCTAGTCGGCGTTATTCGGCAGTAAATTCGTCTCGGAAAGCTCGTGTGCTCGGGCCGGAAAAAACAGGTAGTAAGCTGAAACGGCAAGGCAATCGGGAATGATTTACACTCTTGCTCCACTCGCCTTCGTGAGCGCCTTCACCAAACGATTCCGAGCGGCGTTCGCTCTCTCAATCGCTTGGTCCTCCTCGAACTGAAAAATCGTCTCGTGGTTGAACCGCTCCTTTTGCCATTCAATCGTCAGATAAGCCTGCTGGTGCTTTTCTTTCTTCTTCAGGGCAAAAGCAAATAAGCCAACAGCCAGCATTCGGGTTACCGTAACCCGACGTTCGATGGTCGTCCTGTCTTCAACCAGCACCTCCTTTATTGATTCAAACGGAATGATGCCGAGAAGTTTTTCAGGATGGTTAAAAAGACCGATCGCCACGATGCGGAAGCAGTCTTGTCCTTCGAAAATCCTAACTGTCCCGGTAAAGGAATCAATGTCCGGATGTCCCGCGAGATAACGGCCAACGGGAAGCCCCTCTTTTATGAAAGGCGTTGCCCCTTGATCCGTTGAACCCATTATCATCGCCAAAATAACAACCAGAACGCCCAGGGCCAGCAACGCTATAACGAATGAGAACATGAACCAAGCTACAACAAAAGCAGCGGCCGCCAAGAGGCAGAAGAATCCGGCCTGTTTGTCGTTGCTCTTTTCGCGCTCGAGCTGAACCCCGGTTAACGGGGTCCGTGGCGATTCACAGAAAGGGCATTCGAGAACCTTGTTTTCAACTGTCCCTCGGCAATGCTTACAGGTTGCCCGCCCGTTTCAGCAACGAAGAAACTCGAAGGACACCGGGTTCTCGCCTTTACTCATCATCTTTGGAGAAACCTAATCTCCCCTCGTCAAGAGAGCTCGAAGGATTCCAGGTTCAATGAGAAGCAATCAGAATCATCTGCTGACGATCGCACAGGTCTCCGACTTCCTGCAGGTTCCGGTCACATGGATCTACGGCCGGATTCACCGCGGGGACCTGCCCTTCACTGTCGTTCGGGTCGGCCGGTATTTGCGGTTTCGTCAGGCGGACGTCGAGGCGTTCGTGAACCGGGCTGCCGAGAAATCGCAGTAGGGGACCCGAACTCGTCGCCCTGCCCCCCCTGGGACCCGCAGCAGCGACTGCTTACCATCATGGGTTGGGACATCAACCAGCATAAGAATTATGGCACGCGGCAGCATTTACGTCCGCAAGCTGAAAAACGGAGAGCGCCGGTACGAGGTCCGGTATGCGGTCAACGGCAAGGGAGTCGGGAAGCGTTTCGATTCCCGGGGGGACGCTGAAGACTGGCTCGAAGCGCGTCAGTCGGAGGTCAGAGGCGGCACACACCGGAACATCACGAAGGCGACACTGACCGAGTATGTCGAGGACTGGAAGACGGTCCACATGCTCGATTCGCTCTATAAGCCGTCGACGCTGGCCGGTTATCGGTTCTTCCTCGAAAAGCACATTCTGCCCCAGTTGGGTCGAAGGCAACTGTCGGACATCAGCGCAGCCGATCTGAACCGCCTCATGGCCAAAAAGATGAAGGAGGGTCAGTCGCAGCGGGCGGTGGTGCGCATGATCCATCTCCTGAATAAAATCTTTCGTCATGCGGTCTCCGACGGCTATCTCAGGACTTCGCCGGTGAAAGACATCAGCAAGCCGGTTCTCACGAAGAAACGGTCAGGCAGGGCCTTGAAGCCCGACGAGATCCAAGCCGTTCTGGCCCTGCTCGACGAGCAAACCTCTCTGATGGTCCTCGTTGCCATCCTGACCGGCATGCGTCAGGGCGAGGAGTTCGGGCTCTTCTGGGAAGACATCGACTGGAACGAAGACGTCATCCGGGTCAGGCGGGAACTGTGTTGGAAGTTCGGGAAGTATCACGCGAAGGGGAAAGGCGAGGGCAGCTTCGAGTTCCTGACCCCGAAAAGCGAGTACTCGATCCGGGAGATCGACATGTCGCCGCTGCTCAAGAAGGAATTGCGCAAGCACTTCATGCGCGGCAAGAAGAAGGGCCTCGTGTTCCAGACGATAAAAGGCACGCCGGTATTGCCCTCCAACATCTACTCGAGAAAATTCAAGCCAGCGGTCAAAGCCGCGGGCATCGAAGGCCGAGTCCGCTGGCATGACCTCAGGCACACGTTCGGATCGCTGAAGTTGGCGCAGGGCGAGAGCCTTTACTACGTCCAGCGCCAAATGGGCCATTCTTCGATTCAGGTGACCTGTGACGTCTACGGTCATCTTCTGAACAATCGAAATCCGGAAGCAGCAGCTAGGACTGATGAGTTCGTTTTCGGTGCTTCGGCAAGCGGCAGAAGCGGCAAGGGCTGAGGGAGAAACAGCTCAGAAACGGCCGTAGGCGAGCCTAGGCTGCGTGGAAATCGGTGAGCAGGTTCCTGAGCAGAGCCTCGGAGAATTCCGTACCTCTCGACTTCGGAGAATTCCGTACCTCTCGACTTCTTGCCGCACTCTATATTTGTCTGGCGCTTCGCGCCTTGATTTGATTTAAGGAACACCGCGCATAGCATTCGTTCGGAAGGAGGGACATCGTGATGCGAGGTCGGTTCTGTGGTAGTTTGCTGAGCTATGGGACCGGCAAACAAAGGATGCGTCATCGCGCTTTGGTTAGTCACATTTTTGTCTTCGGCTATGTCTGCCCGATCGGTCATGACCAGTAGATCGAGAGCAAACGAGGGCGGCGAGCAAGACGCGGTCTATTCCCAACTGCTTGTCGTTAATGTCGACGGAAAGTACGGATTCATAAACAGGCACGGGCAGCTGGTGATTCCGGCGGAATTCGATTTCGCTTGGGGCTTCGGGGAGGGACTGGCGTCAGCGTGGAAGGGCAACAGCGCGGGCTACATTGATCAGTCGGGCACCTTCGTCATCCCTGCTCGGTTCCATTACGGAAGAGCATTCACCGAGGGCTTGGCAGAGGTCGAGTCAGGCGAAAAATGGGGATACATCGATAAGAGCGGCAATTTTGTAATCCCCCCAAAGTACAGAATGACAAGATCGTTCTCAGGGGGACTTGCTGCTGTTCAAGCGGACACCGGGTTGTGGGGCTACGTCAACTCTAAAGGAGAAGAGGTTATCCCACCGCAATTCACCAGTGCCTGGCATTTCTCTGAGGGGCTCGCCGCTGCGTACCGGGGCAATGTGTGCGGGTTCATTGATCAGACCGGAGCAGAAAGAATACCGTTTGAGTTCACCGAATGCGGAGAAATCAAAGACGGGATTGGGAGAGTTCGGATTGAAAATAAGTGGGGCTTCATCACCGATAAGGGGCAATTCCTGATCGCCCCAAGGTTCGAGGATGCCCTGTCTTTCTCAGACTCACTGGCCGCGGTCAAGCAGGAGGGAAAGTGGGGGTTCATTGACTCTAAAGGGGACTTCATCATTTCACCTCAATTTGATCACTCTGCCACGACGCAAACGATCACTAGGTTCTCAGAGGGATTGGCAGGGGTAACCATGAACGGGAGATTCGGCTACGTAAACAAGCGCGGAGAGTTCGTTATCCGTCCGATTTTCGCGAAAGGCTCAGCGTTTCGCAATGGCATCGCCCAAGTGTGTGATACTCGAGAGTGCGGCTACATCGACAAGCAGGGTAATATCCTCTGGCCAAAAGGAAAGTTCCCAAATACCCCGGCGGTCTCGCCAACTCGGTGAAGCAGCCGCCTTTTCAGCAAAACCACCGAAAGGGCTTTCGCTCCGCTGACGAACGTCAAGCAGCTGTTCAGGCGAGTGAGAAGCTGCGCAACCAAACGCGAACTTTAAAAAATCTTTAAAAAATGCGGCTATTCGGGGGTTTGCGGGAACCGGCTAAACGCTTGAGGCTTCTAAAGTACGCCCGGCTGGGCTCGAACCAGCGACCTTCGGCTATCTTGCGGGCTCGGTGGCGTGAATAATCGCCTGCTGAAATTCCAAATAGTCCACGCCCAGGTAATTCTTGGCCGGAGAGTAGACAGTATTAGCCGGAATGACTCTTCCCGCAGAGATCCGATAGAGAGACAGAGGTCCGTTGGAGAGTGAGAAGGCCTCAGGCGCTCCAAGGCGGTCGTCCTGGTTAAGGAAAACCACGTACCTCTCGAATCCTTTCTTGGGAAGCCCAAATTCGTAACCATCCGTCATCATCTCGGCATCGCCCTCCGGGAAATGGATCCTGCCGCCAAAAAGAACGATCTTCAACGGCTCGTTTGCCGGCCAGTGGCCGAGGAATGTCTCCCCGACTTCTGCGATAACCTCTGTGAAGATCCACTTTCCATCATCTGACAGGTAACTGCGCGTCTGCCTGACCTGTATCTCTGCTACCAGAAGGCAGTTTGCGACCAGTTCTTTCAGGTCGCGCAGGGGGTTAACAGGAGGGAAGACGAGATCGACGTGACCACTTCTCCGGACCTCCTCTCGAAGGTTGTCGGGTTCCTCCCACTCTATGATCCTGCCATCCGCAGTTCGCGCTGTCCTCTTCTTGGCAGCGAACGGATCGGGTGTCGAGGCCAGCCACAATGCTGCCAGGATCGCCAGGAGGCACAGGGATCTTGAGGACATTTTCACCTCTGCTTCCGAATATGGTCCCACATCTTCCGAAGAGGCACAACGGCTCGGAAGCATTGGGTTCCGAAGTACCTGCTGGACAGACCGCCGGACTAAGCCCACAGCCGAACTTTAAAAAATCTTTAAAAAATGCCGTTTTTCGAGGGTTCGTGGGGAAGGGCTAAATGCTTGAGGCTTCTGAAGTACGCCCGGCTGGGCTCGAACCAGCGACCTTCGGCTTCGGAGGCCGACGCTCTATCCAACTGAGCTACGGGCGCACACTCAAGAGACCCTCATATTACCAGAAACCGACCGGGACGGTCGATTTCAAATTCCCCGCAGCTCACATCCGGGCAGCTCCAGATCCCGGGCGCCCAGGGGGCGTGCGGACTGCCAGTCCAAAGAAGACCGGAGTCCGACTGGGAAGTCGGACCCACGGGAAGTCGGACCCAGTCGTCGCAAGTGCGGGGGACCTACGGAAGTCGGACCACGAAGGAGCGAGAACCGCGCCCATCCGGAGATCCTGACGCTTTTCGCTTGTCCAACCCCCCGGGACCACTTAAAATCCACCGGATACGTGATCCGGAGTACGTTTTTCCGGATCGGGGGATGGAGGAAGTCGTCATGCCTGCGGCAATCCAACCCCCCGGGACCACTTAAAATCCACCCGACATGTGATCCGGAGCACGTCTTGCTCCGGTCGGGGATGGAGGAAGTCCTCATGGCTGCGGCGAGGCCCTGGTTGGCTTGGTGTGTGGTGGTTGCCCTCGCGGCTGCCGCCGGTTGCGGGAAATCAGAACAGCGGGCCGCAAACAGCGGTAAACCGGCCGCCTGCGCAGGCAACCGAAGAAGAAACTTACGAGGCTTCCGAACTCATAACTCGCGATGAAGTTTCCGAGGTGCTCGGGGAAACGGTGGGCGCCCCGTCGATCGCCCGGATCGGAACCGGAGTCAGCACGTGCACCTATTCGACCCCGTCCTCCCGCCGCATCAGCATTTTTCTGAGGACGCTCGGAAGTCGCAGCGAGGCCGGAGAGTTTCACAGCCGGGCCCGCGGGCAGACGCAGCAAACGGTGGGCTTCCTGCCCGAAGACATCACGGGCATCGGCGACAAGGCCTACTGGCTCGGAGGACAGGTCAACCAGTTACACATCGCGCAGGGTAAACTGTGGATTATCATCACCGTCACTCCGGATTTCACCCGTGAAGACGGCCTGACGATCGCCCGCAAGGCGGCCGCAATCGTCATGGAGCGCTTGCAGTAGTATAATTCGACCCTTTGGAGGATTAACCGTGGGACAGATGGAAGCAGACGTGCGATCAGCAGGTGATGTCATCATCCTTGACCTGAAAGGGCGCCTGGTGTCGGGCTCCGGGGATCAACTACTGCGCGACTCGATGAATGAGCTGGTCGCCGAAGGCTGGAAGAAGATCCTCCTCAATCTGAGCGAGGTTTCCTCGATCGACAGCGCCGGAATCGGAGAGCTGGTGGCCAGCACCAAAATGGCCGGCCGGTTCGGCACCCACGTGAAAATCCTTCGCATCGGTGACCGCGTGCGGCACGTGCTCGCGATCAGCCGCCTGCTCCCGCTCTTCGAGGTGTACGAAGACGAGCACGAGGCGCTCGACAAGTTTTCCCAGGTGGTTGCACCGCCCGGGCCGCCGCCAGGGACCAAGCCACAGAGCAAGTAAGACGCGGAGCTAGACCAGCATTTCCTGGTTCCAGCCGGCGGCGTCGATCTTGATCTGGTTCAGATCACTCACTCCCAGCTTGTAGGTGACGTCCGCGGCCTTCACGCACAGCGGGGGCGGAGAAAGCGGCCACGGCTCCCCGCGAAGCGCCCGGCGCTTTTCGGTGATGATCTTCAGGCAAACGGATTCGACGGCCACCGGATCCACGCCCGCGATCAACCCCTTGTACTGCCACATGTAACGCGGGTCCGGCTGCGGTCCCTTGTCGCACAGCGGACGCAGCGCGTCGACCAGGACCAGCTTGGTCTTTCCCTTCACGTGCGGCAGGTTCCAGATCTCGCCGAGCTTGACGCTGTCCGCCTCGTGGTAACCCGAGGCATTGCCCGAATACGTGATGTAGTTCTTCAGGACCGTGCCGATGCCGGTCAGCCAATGCGCTTTCAACCCGGGGAGGGAAATGAGAGCGGTGCATTCCCGGACCACGTCGGGGCCTCCCTGGGCCATCACGATGTTCGCCTCCGGGATCCCGGCCGCCACGAGTGAAGCTTTTACGGCATCGACCAGCTCCTTGTGCGTGGGATTGAGATGAGGCGTGGAAACCAGCCCGATTCGGTCCTTGGGGCCGACCAGCGACAGCCAGGCGCTCTTCACGTCCTTGGCTCCCGTCACGCGTTTGACCGTCTCCCCGAGCATCGTGGTCAAGACGGCGGAATCGACCGAATTCGACGCGGTCATCACCTTCTGGTCCCTGACAATCACAACTGTAGCGGATCTGGCCGCCGCCGGGGCCGCCTGGACCAAACTGCCGCCGAGAGCCAGTCCCGCGGCCGTTCCCCGTACGAAATCCCGCCTGGTAATCGTTGCACTCTGTTCGTTCATTTTCCGCTCTCCGGTTTGTTGTTCCCCCGTTTGATCGCGAGGGTTGCGGTTTGGTTCAAAAACATGCGCGCGGTTGCGTCGTCCGGGCAATCGACGGCCATCACGAGCAGGGCGCCTGAGCGACCGAACGCCAGCCACCCGTCTTCGATTTCGTAGGTCTTTGCCTGAGCCCCTGGCCAATCGCTCACCGCAAGCGCGCGCTTTGGTTTGGCCAGATAGGCCTGCTCGAAACTCCGCGCAGCACCGAGAGCCGCATCGGCCGATGGATATTTCAAGACGAGAACCCGTGGTTTCCGCTCGCCTGCCTGGGCTCCCCCTTTCCGGTACTCGGCCGAAACCGCCTCGCATTCGCGGCCGAGCTCGAGGATGTTGCGTGTCGCCAGGAAATAGACGGAGTTCAGGACGAGGTGGGAGCGGAAGAAGACCTTGCCAGTCGCCGCAATCGAGTAGCCCTCGACCGAGTCCGGAAGAGCGGACAGCAAGGCCGGAGCGGGAGCGGACGACTTTTCGGCGCCGGCCGTGATCAATCTCGCCAGCTCGATGGCCGCCTGCCGCGTCGATTCCGTATCCTGCTCGGCCAGAATCCGCACGTAGAGGCTGCCCGCCCTCATCCGGAGCAAGCCCGAGCCGAAAAGGGCGGAAGGATAGCGCGATTCGGCGCCTGTCGTTTGCGAGGGGGAAGTCTGCTGTCCGACTGGGAAGTCGGACCTACGGACGTCGGACCTACGGCCGACCGCATCATCGAGCACCTCTCCGCCCCAGTCGAGCGACAGCAGGCCGAAGGCGTCGTCCGGTGATTCCATGAAGTAGAGCTCGACCAGGATTGGGCCGTTCTGATCCGACTCGTACTCGTGAACTTCGATATGATGGAAACGGTACCCGATATAAAGCTCGCCGGCCCCGTCCATGTAGTTGAAAATCGTGTCCCGGGTAATGCGCTGTGTTTCCCCGGCCTGTTTCCATCCCAGGATTTCGAGCGGCAGGCGAATCGTCGACATTTGCAGGTCCCCGTCCTGAGTGGCCATAATGGTTGCTGTTGGTTGATCGGCCGGATGGCCGCAATCGTATGCAGCGCCCGGTCGGGCTGTCACCCAGCCGGAGACAAGCACCAGGCAGGACGCGAACTTCATGCATGAGTGAGCGTTGAGGAACACGTGCTGGGTCTCCGGGTTTGATTTTTACCATAGAATCGAGTAAAAAGAGTCGCATTCTCTCATGCGATCGAGTTTTGAATCGCGGAAATTCCAGGGATCATGAAGGCATCACCCGAGCAAACGCACAACGAGCGACATTACCTGCAGGAAGGCGCCTGGGATTTTTACCGGAATCTCTTGGACAACCTGCACGACGGCGTCTACTACGCCGACCGGCAGAGGGTCATCAAGTACTGGAACCGGGCGGCCGAGCGGATAACCGGGTACAAGGCCGAGGAGGTGATTCGACTCCCGCTGCTCGGACAATGTCCTGGCCCATGTCGACGGCAGCGGATGCATCCTGTGCACGGCCGAGTGTCCGCTGTCCCTGGCCATGGACGAGGCAAGCCCCAAGGAACGGGAGGTGTTTCTCCATCATAAGGAGGGACATCGGGTGCCGGTTTGGGTGCGGACCAACCCGGTGCTTGACCAGAACGGGGACGTGGTCGGCGCAGTCGAGGTCTTCAGCGACAACTCAGCCAAGCTCAATGCCCTTCAGAGAGTCGAGGAACTGCAGGAGCTGGCCTACATCGATCCGGTTACGCTGACAGGGAACCGGCGCTACGCCGAGGTCGCGCTTCAGAGCCGGATCGACGAGCTTCAGCGTTACGGGTGGTCTTTCGGGGTCCTCTTCCTCGACCTGGACAACTTCAAAGACGTCAATGATCGCTACGGCCACCAGACGGGAGACGACGTCCTGCTCTTCGTCGCCAAAACCCTTTCCTCCAACCTGCGGACCTCTGATTTCGTGGCACGGTGGGGCGGAGACGAATTTCTGGTGATCATCACCAATGTCAGCGGCAGCACTCTCGCTTCCATGTCGGAAAAGATGCGCCTGCTCGTTTCGCACTCCTTTCTCCATTCCGAAAAAGGTAAGATCCGGGTGACAGTATCGATCGGCGGAAGCATGGCCCGGGCGGATGACACGCCTCAAAGTGTGCTGCACAGGGCGGACAAAGCGCTCCTGGCCATCAAGTCTGGCGGGAAGAACCGGGTCGGATTTCAGAAATGACACCCGGCCAGAAGAAAGCCTCATCCACGCCGGCCGCCAGAATTGCGGTTAAAGGAAGGCAGATATCCCGCACAGCTCTCGTCTGCCATTCTCCTTGTCCTCCTGTTCAGCGCCGTTGACTCACTCGGAGCGAGCACCCCGCGCCTGGACTATCGGGTTCGGGTCACCGACATGGCAAACGGAGAGATCCACGTCACGCTCGCGATCGAAGGCGAACCGGGCTCCACGCAGCTGCGAGCCGTTCCTTCCTATATGGACAACCCGGTGGCGAAAGCTTCCGAGAATCCAGTACGCAATCTGACGGTGCGCGAATCGGACTCAGACCGGGCCTTGAAGATCGAGCCGCGGAAGAGCCGAGGCGGAGAACGGATTTTCGCTTTTCGGTCGGACGCGTCCCGGGTGACGGTGGAATATGACCTGAAAGTGGCATTCAAGGAGAGCCTGCAGACGCAACGGTATCCGATCAGAATCCCCTACATGAACGCCGAAAAGGCCTGGCTGTACGGGAATTACGTTTTCTGCTACCCGGAGTGGACCAGTCCGAAACAGAAGGCGGTCGGGCAATCGATGTCCATCGAAGTGTCCTTCGAGGTGCCGGAGGGCGTCAGCCTGATCGGCGTTCCGGCCAGGTGCTCTCTGTCCACGATCTACCAGCTCATGTGTCTTCAGTTTGCCCTGGGCCGATTCGAAAAGATCGAATTCCGGGCCCGGTCGGTTGACCTTTCGGTTGCCTTTGAACGACCGGAAGATTTCAGCACAGCCGAGAAGCAATCGCTTCGTCAACTGTTGGAGACCTGTTTCTCCGACGTCACCGACTTCTTCGGAGGCGCTCCGGTTGGGGCGTTCACCCTGTTCGTGTTCCGGGATCAGGGCATCGGGGGAATGGAAGGCGCTTTCTCCTGCCAGGTCTACGCGCCGAAAGACCTTGACCTGGCGGACGAGACCGAAACGCGGGTGCGGCTCTTTCACGCAGTGGTGATGCACGAGGTCTTTCATACCTGGAACCCGAACTTCCTCTTCCCGGTGGAGGATCCGTGGATCAAGGAGGGGATCACGGGTTATTACGGCGAGGTTCTGAGCGTACGGGCCGGTATTTTGAAGGCGTCCGATCTCGATTCCACCTACTCCTACTACTACCGGCAGCTCGACGAGAATCCCCTCTTCCGAACGGTCCCCCTGTCCGATTCCCGCATCTGGCTCAACGAGTACCAGGACGAACGGTGGCGAACCTTGACCTACGACAAGGGGAAAGTGGTGACCGCCCTGCTGGACCTTCAAATCAGGCAGGAGACCGGGAACCAGCGGAGCCTGGATGACGTGATGCGCGCGCTTTACCGTGCCTATGGCGGTCGATCGTACACGCACGCGGAATTTGTCAAAGCGGCCGAGCAGGTCGCGGGCATCGGATTGGATGGGTTCTTCAAAGCCTATGTTCGGGGCACCCGGCTACCCGAGCGGCGCGAAGTCGAACAGGCTCAGAAGAAGGGAAAAGAACTCCAGATCTGGACGACGGAAGATCGGGAGCCCGTTCCGGCCGGCGCCCGGTAGGGTGGAAACGGTAACTGCCGGAATGCGAACCCGTTGGCAAGTCGGGACCGTTGAGTCTCGCTTCACCGCTACGCCGCCTGAAAGGCGGGACTACATACCTACCCAAGGGATCAGGAAAGGGGCTTGGCGGAGGGAGCTGGGGCGCAGGGGATCCGGGCCAGGACTCTCGTGCCTCTTGGATGAGATCCCTCGATCATCAACTCACCGCCAAGGTGCGCCGCCCTTTCTCTCATCCCCACCAGACCGAGGGAATCCGGGGCAAGGATCTTCTCCGGGTCGATTCCCTTCCCATTGTCAGCGATTTCCAAACGAAGGTTCCCGTTTTCCAGCTCCATGTCCACTTGCACGCGCGAGGCGCCGGCATGACGGGCAATGTTGTTGAGCGCCTCCTGAACCAGACGGTAGACCGCGATCGAGCCGGCCCGGTCCATGGTGATGAGCTCCGGCGAAGAGTGAAAAGCATGCTTCACACCGGTAGTGCCGCTCCACTCCTGCAACAGCGATTCGATTGCAGCCGAAAGTCCCAGGTGGTCGAGCACAAATGGCCGCAAACCAAGCGAAATGCGCCGGGTTGAAGCGATCGTATCGTCCACGAGCGCGACCATGGTGGCAGTAGCCGATCGGACCTGTTCGTCGTCCCGGCGCACATGGGCCAGCGAGGTGAGGCCCATCTTCAGAGCGATCAGAGACTGTCCGAGTTGCTCGTGCAGGTCCCGCGCCGTCTGCGTGCGTTCTTCTTCGACCCGTTGTTCGAAACGAGCCGTTGCGCGGCGCAGCTCCTCCCGGGAGCTTTCCAGCAGCTGGTTGCTGTAATGAAGGGCCTTTTCCACCCGGACGCGATCACTGATGTCCGTCACGGCGACGATGGCGCCTTGAATCCGGCCGTCTGGCGCTCGCAGGGGGGCGGCGGAGTTGCTGATGGTTTTTCGTTTCCCATCAAAGCTTTCGATTTCGACGATCTGATCGAGGACTGTTTCCCCATGTAGGATGGCCCTGGCCGCGCACCACTCCTGCGGGACAAGCTGCTGTCCGGTTCCCGGCCACCAGCCTTTGTACTCGCCCAATTCGGCGACCCCGACGTACTTGATACCTCCCCAGACCTTCATGCCGGCCGCGTTAGTGCTCTGGATTTGCCCCGCCTCGTTCAGAAGCCAAAGACCGACCGGCAGAAGATGTATCAAGTTGGAGAGCAGTTCCTGCCTGGCTCGCATTGTGTCCTGGGACTGACTAATCGCAGTGGCGTCCTGAAGAATCCCCCGCATCCCGGCAGGCCGACCGGCCGCGTCATGAACAATTTCTGCAGATTCGCGCAGAACTCGCAGTTCGCCGTCTGGCCGGATGACCCGGTGCTCGATCTCTACAACCTGATCGTGCGAGAAGCCTTCCCGGAACGCTTGTTCAAGCGACACCAGATCGTCCGGGTGGGCGAGCTGACGCAAACGATCGAGGCTAGCGGCACCGGGATCGGGTGGGAGCCCCAGGATGGAGTAGACGTGTTCGGAGCACCAGAGATCGCCCGTCTCGGCGGACCACTCCCAGGTGCCCAGCATCCCGAGCCGTTCAACCGCAGCCAGGCGGTCCTCAGCGAGTTTCAGCCGCGGCTCGACGTGCGGCGCTTCCGGCCGCACGCCCGCATCCGGGTGTTCGGATTCTCGAGTGCGGGCAGATCGCGAAGCAGGCGAATTTTTTGACCGGTGACCAGTTGCTTTCATTGCTCCTCAGGACCTTGGTTGTGGATTCCGAGGCCCATTTAAACACCTCCGTTCACGAGGTTCAACGGGAGGCGCCCCCGATTGTTTCAGAGAAGTGCGCGGATGGTCCGGTCCGGGGTGGGTCTCACCTTCACGAAGGACCCAGCCAGAGGGGGATGTGAGGACCACGAATTCCGCTAAAGAACGGTCCGCAATAGTGATAGCAATCACACAACGGACGCCGCATCTCAACCAGAATGGCTGCGCTTATTTCTGTCCGTGTTTCGACGAGAAACAACATGAGTGAAGGACTGGTCCTGGCCACTGCCCTGACGCAGTTGGCCTTCAGCGCATTCTTCCTTCTGCTTTCCAGGCAGCGCCAGACTGGTTTTCTGGTCTATTTTTCGCTGGCCTGGCTTCTCGAGGGTCTCCGGCTGGTCCTCGTCCTTCCCCCTTTTAACGGTTTCGGCTATCCGGTCCTGGCCCACTCGGTTCAGAACGTGCTGGTACTGGGATCCGCCTGGTTGCTGATTGTCGCGGCCTATGGTTTGGATCAGACCCTGATCCGTCTGCGGGCCTGGATCGTCGCCGGCGTCGTTGTACTCGCCGTCTCCATTGCCGCACCTCTCGTCTCCGGCTCGGTTCCGGTACCTTTCATCGACTGGTCCTGGGAGCCCAAGGATTTGCTCAGCACCCCGAACATGGGCGCCGCGCTAGCGGTCGCTCTGCTGAGGTTCTGGGCCTCGCTTACGGTCATGAAATCGGGGGTGAGGGCAGGCGCCGGCTATGTCGTCCTTCCTTACATCCTGCACACGGCCGCTTCGCCGCTGCATTTCACGCCTCCCGAAAGCCCGGACTGGTACTACCTGCTCTGGTTCGGGGAAATCGTCGTCGCCTCTGTCGGACTGACCGCCTGCATCTTCCGCGACAGCGAGTCGGCTTCGGTGGCGGATGCCGAGCGGTACCGGGCGATCTTCGAACACTCTCCACTGGGGATCTACCGAACCACTCCCGACGGGAGAGTCATCGTCGCCAACCCGGCGCTGATCCAGATGCTCGGATACAGCACGCTGGAAGAGGTAGGGGCCCGGAATCTGGAGAACGAAGGTTTCGGCCCGACTTACCCGCGTTCGTTTTTCAAGGAGATGGTGGAACGCAAGGAGGGGGTCAAGGGCCTGGAATCGGCCTGGTCTCGTAAAGACGGAACACGCCTGTTCGTCCGCGAGAATGCGCGCGCGATCGTCGACGGCAACGGTCGCCCGCTCTATTACGAGGGGACCGTCGAAGACGTAACGGAACGAATTCGCGCCGAAGAGGCACTGCGCGAAACCGAGCAGCAACTGGCCCAGGCCAAGAAGATGGAGGCAGTCGGCCGGCTGGCCGGAGGCATTGCTCACGATTTCTCCAATTTGATCACGACGATTCTCGGGTACTCGTCCCTTGTCATCAAGGACATGGAGGCCGCCAGTACCCTACGCACTCCGCTCGAGGAGATCCAGCGAGCCGGAAGTCGTGCAGCCGAGCTCACGCGGCAGCTGCTCGCTTTTGGACGTAAGCAGGAACTGGCACCGGTGGTTCTCGACATCAATAAGGAGATCTACGACAGCATCAACATGCTGCAGCGGGTGATCGGCGAGGATGTCGAAATTGTCACCTCGCTGAAACCTCACCTCAAGAAAACCAAGGCGGACAAGTGCCAGATCAACCAGGTGATGATCAACCTGGCCGCCAATGCCAGGGACTCGATGGCCGAGGGCGGCAGGTTCGTGATCGAAACGGCAAATGTCGTTCTCGACGGAGCATATTGCAGCAAACACCGTGATGTGCGGCCCGGCAGTTACATCATGCTTCACCTGATGGACACCGGCTGCGGTATGGACCCGGAAACAGCCCGTCACATCTTTGAGCCCTTCTTCACCACAAAATCGCAGGGCACGGGTCTCGGCCTTTCGACGGTATTCGGCATCGTCAAGCAAAGCGGCGGGCACATCTCAGTCCATTCCCAGCCGGGACTCGGAACCAGTTTCCGGATCTACCTGCCGGCGGTCGAGGACGGGGACGGAGAGCAGGACGAAGCCGTCGCCGAAGACACGCAGAAGGATCTCCATGGGAAGGAGACGATCCTCCTGGTTGAGGATTCCGAGCAGGTGCGCCGATTCGCGAGTTTGATCCTGGCCAACAACGGCTACCGGGTGATGGAGGCAGCCAACGGAAATGAGGCCTTCAGTCTGTGCGCCCGGCTGAAATCGCCGATAGATCTGCTGGTGACCGATGTCGTTATGCCCCTTATGGGAGGTCGGGAACTGGCGAATCGCCTCAACAGCCTTTTCCCCGGCCTGAAGACCCTGTACATGTCCGGGTATCCGGGCTCCATGGAACTGGCGGGAATCGAAACCGGCAGCTTTTTCCTGCAGAAGCCGTTCACGCCGAATGCCCTTTGCCTGTCTGTCCGCAACGCCCTTGATTCCCGCCGACGCCTCAACTGATTGCGGAATGCGGATTGCGGATTGGGGAATAAAAGACAGGGCCGCTTGATCAATCGGATCTGAACCGGAACAGAGGCGAGCGCCACCTCCGCGCTCTGTCTTTGTAATCCGCAATCCGAAATCCGAAATCCGCAACTGTCAGAAGCCCGGAATGAGGCTCCATTCCCACATCCAATTTCCGAAAGGCCGATCGTTCGGCCGAACCAGGCTGATCTGGGCCACGGCAAAACCGAGCAGATTGATCCGCATTGAAGCGCCGTAGCTGGAGATGGGGTCCCGTGAGCCGCCGAGAAAACTCGCCTCGTCGAAGCTCGTCCAGGCTACGCCGGCATCGAAGAATGGGGCGATCTCCACCGGCGGTATGCCCGAAGTCCTCGGGATCAGTCCGAGAGGCCCGAGGATCGGCACCCGTAGCTCGAGGTTCACAACTCCCAGACGGCTGCCGAACAGCTGGTCGAAAACCGGACAGCTGTTGTCCTGCACGGTCCCGCATTCCACGGCATCGAACGAACCGTAGCTGTAACCCCTGATCAACGAAGAATAACCGAGATACAGGTCCTGGAGGCGGTCGTCTTCCGAATCTCCTCCATAGCGTCCGTAGTGCATGAACCGACCGGCAAGCGTCAGAGGACGCAGAAACATGAAGTATCGGCGGAAATCGACCAGGACACTCGTGTAATTCAGGTTTCCAGCCACCTGCTCGAGCTGGAACCTGTAGCGCTGACCCATGACAGGGCTGGTCCCGCCGAAGATTGCCTGGTCATACACGAGGGCTGTGCTGGCGACACCGAGATTGAGCGCGTCTGGATGATCCAGGTCTTCCTCCTGCCGACCCAGGAATTCGCCTGTCACGGGCGAGAAGAAGTTTGTCTCGGACTCGGCGTCGAAGGAGATGTTCCGAAATCCGCCTGCGAACTCGAGCCGGAGCGCCCGGTTGAACGGGTAGGCGAGCACGCCCTGCGCTTCCCGGTTGATCTGCCAGAATCGGACCTCCTGCTCCGTCAACAGAGTCTGTCCCTGAACCTCGGTCAAACCGCTGCCGTATCCGCCGGTCACGTACGGCACCTGGCCACCGATCACTCCCCAATCCCAGCGCCCTTTCTGGTTCTCGTAAGCGAGCAGGGCGGTGACGCCATTCGCGACATTCCCACCCGTGTTCTGGGCCTCGAAGATGGTGGTGACGTTGTGCTGCCCAAGCATGTCGCTCCAATGCAGCGCGATCCCCCCGCCGACGAAGGAACCGTAACTGCTGACGCCAACCCCGACAGTCGGTTGCGAGACGTAGTCAAGCGACAAGTCCGGATCGTACTTCGTACTGCTGTAGTTCGTCTCCGTCGGCACTCCGGCCTCAGGCCGGCCGAGAAGACTCGCCACGACCTGGCCGCTTCGCTCAGCGGGAGGGAGGAGCGCCGGGTTGCCGGGAAGATCGCGATTGGTGATGCGAGCAGCGAGCTCATCCGGTGCCGACAGGCGATAGAGGTTGTAGTCGCCGGCCTCGTAAGCGCTGAAGAGGACCTGCCCCGCTGTTTTGAGCGACGCTGAGCGCCGGGCTGAACTTCGAGATTCCGGATATCCCCGTCTGGACGTTCGTCAACCGGTCCAGACGCCCGCTGGCCGTCTCGATCCGGTACAGATTGGTGATCCCGTTGGAATCGGACAGAAAATAGACCGTAGTCCCGTCAAACCACTGCGGGTTCATGTGCTTGCCGCGGGGCAACGAGGGCAATTGCTCGACCCGGCCGCTCGGGACGTCGAGAATTCCCAGTTTCGGAAGACCGAAGTCCAGGTCCGAGAGGTTGCTCGTGAACCGCTCGGTTGCAAATGCGATTCGACGCCCGTCCGAAGACCAGTCGGGATGCATGTCGGCGAACGGATCGTTCGTCAACTGCTTCAGTTGCTGGGTGGTGAGATCAACCATGTACAAGTCCATGAACCCGCCGGCGATTGCCGAGAAGGCTATGTAACGCCCATCCGGCGACCATGTCGGGTTGAAGATCTCGCCCAGGTTCTTGAACTTGATTTCCCGCTCGGTCCTGGTCGATTCGACATCGATGATCGTCAAAACGGGACGGCCGGCACTGATCGCCCCGACAGCCAGTTTCTTGCTGTCCGGGCTCCAGGCTCCGGCTGAGTTGATGAACTGGAGGCTTTCGAAGTGCGGGTCGACGGCGGTTTCAGTGATTTTGCTCCGAATAGCGCCGGTCTGCGCATCCGCCAGAAAGATATCGATCGAGAACAGGTCCTTCTCCGAGAAAAAGACTACGGACTTTCCATCCGGGCTTATGGATGGGCTCACATTCAGCTGACCGCCGTGACTCTTGCTCGAGACCAGAAGCGTGCCGTAATCGCTGGGGGGTTCAGTCGCGTCGATGATGGGCTCGTACGCCGAGCGCAAGGCGGCATGCCAGTCCTTGGTCAACTGATCGATTGATTTCCCCGTGGCACGCTCAATTGCCGAGTTCGGGTCACCGGTACGGCCGGCCGATTTCAATATCTTTCCGATCACCTGATCCCCGTAGGTGCCGCCGATGAACGACCAGAGCGCCTGGCCGTAACGGTACGGGAAGAACCGGGGGTCCTCCAGATCCTTGATCTTGGGGAGTTTCTCCTGTCTGACGGCGTCGCGGAGCCACATCGCGGTCAGCGGGTCGACGGGCCCGACCGACATATACTCCGCCATCCCCTCTATGAACCAGAGGGGAAGGCGGGCCGCCCCGGGAACCTCAAAACCGACTCCACCCTGGCCCTGACCCGTCATATCGTATTGAAAGGCGTGGACAATCTCGTGGCCGAGGACGTGGTCGGTTTCCTGAAGCGGCCCGGCGAAGGGCAGGACTACGCGCCTTTTGAGCGCTTCCGTAACGCCGCCTGTGCCTTCGCCCAGTTGCCCTGGGATAGCGGTGGTCTGCTCAAAGGCCGGGTGACTGGCGTAAAGGATCAGCGGCTGACGGCTGGTCAGTTGGTGTTGCATCGCTTGTGAGAGCCGGGCATACCAACGTTCGGCCATGCGGGCCGCTTCCTTTACCGCATTCGCCTCTTCGTCGTAATAGTAGATGTCAAAGTGCGGCGTCTTCAGCACCTTGAAATCCAAGCTTTCGTATCGGACCTTGTTCCGCCCGAAGTAATCCTGTGCACAAAGGTAAGACGAAGAGGATTGAGTGAACAAACCAAACAATACGGACAGTCCAATCAGAAGTGTTTTGCGCATACGCGTGTCCAGTCGAAAGGAGAGACTAGCTCTGGACCCCGTCGGGGGAGGAAATCGTCAGTTGAACGGAGAAACGGGATTCAATCGTTCTTTATGACTTCAAAAGAAGAGTGATTCTCTCCGTATAGATCTTTAAACTAGTATATTTCTACGACTTCAGTAAGACAACGGACGTGGGCGTTCTGCGGACCGTAAGACTTTAGCCAGTCCGACAGAAGGATCTTTCGTGGCAAAATGGTTTCGGCCAAGGTGCTTCGAGACAAGGCGACTCTTGCGGATCCGCCATATGCTTAGCCGCAACACTATGCTCAGACGATGCATCCTGATCATTGCGCTCTTCTCATTACAGATGGCGGCTACCGCCAAGGACCAGGAAATCAAGACCGACGGGCAACCGACCATTTCCACGCTCCGGGTGCAGGGGAATCACCGGATCCCCGAAGGCACCGTCCTGTATTACATCCAGACGCGTGTCGGCCAACCCTACAACGAGGAACGGCTTCGTCAGGACTACCGCAAGCTCCTAGAAACAGGCCTGTTTCAGGAAGTCAGCCTGAAGACCGAGAAAACAGCGTCCGGCGGCCTGGTGGTGATTTTCGAAGTGGTCGAACCGCCGGTCATTCAGGAGGTCGTTTTCCAGGGATTGAAACCAGGTGAGCAGGACGATGTGCTCGAGCAGTTGCGCGAGCAGCGGCACGAGCTGATTCCCGGGTCCGCCCTCAACGAAGACAAGCTGAACCGTGCCATTCAGGTCGTGGAACGCGTGATGCAGTCACGCGGCCGCCCGTTGAGCCGGGTGAAGGTTCGGAAGGAGCCCGTTGGGAGCGCGGCGGTGCGCCTGGTCTTCGAGGTAAACAAAGGGCCGGAAGTAAGAATCGGGCAGATCGACTTCGAGGGGAACACTGTCTTTTCGGACAAGGAGCTGCGGGCGGCGCTCGGTCTGACCCGGCAAAGCACTTTGTTCAATCGCTGGCGGGGAACCGACAAGTACATAAAGGAGCGGCTCGAGTACGACTTGCGGGCCAACGTCCTTCCCAAGTACCACTCGCGCGGCTATGTCTTGGCCCGGGCAGGATCGCCGGAGGTCGAGGTAGTCGAACATTCCGGCAAAATGCGCTACCGGATCCGGATTCCCATCACCGAAGGGCAGACCTACCGATTAGGGAAATTCGAAGTCAAAGGCATTACTTCCCTGGGTGATCATTCACCGGACCTCTACAATCAGTTCAAGAGCGGCCAGGTGGCGGATCTGTCCGCTGTCCGCAAAGCCAACGAAGACTTGAAGAAGGCCTACGCGCGTCTCGGCTATCTCGACATGGAAATGGCACCCGAGATGCGACCGGACCAGGAGCATCAGACACTGGATATCCTCATCCAGGTCACGGAAGGCGATCGCTACCTGGTCGGACACCTGGACTTCCGCGGAAACAACAAGACACGGGACAAGGTTCTGCGGCGGGAATTCCTGATCGAAGAGAACGACCTCTTCAATGCCAACCTCCTCGACCAGTCGATCCTGCGCGTGAACCAACTGGGACTGTTCGAGCCGTTGGACCAGAAGGCATACGAGGTGAGCAAACGGCCGGCCGACGGCGAGGCGGACATCCTGGTCAAGGTCGACGAGCTGGACAGCCACGCCATCAACATGACGGGCGGCCTGGGCGGTATCAGCGGTGCCTACATCGGCGTCCACTACCAGTCGCGAAACTTCCGAGGACTCGGCCAGCACGTCGATGTGCAGGTGACAGGAGGGACGAGGACCTCGGACTACTCCCTCGCCTGGACCGATCCCTTCTTCGTCGACACTCGCCTCACATTAGGATTCACCGGGTTCCACCGGCGGCTTCGTTTCGATACCTTCGGTCCGGTGTCGGTTCCGGGCGTGGACGAGGACCGTTTTTCATTGTTCAGCCAGAAGAGCACAGGCTTCCAGACATTGTCCAGTTACCCGGTGTCGGACTGGATACGCGTAGGTGCCTCCTACTCCCTCGACAGCAATCGTATTTACGACATCAAGGAGGAGTTCCGATCCTACGCCATCAATCAATTAATACTGCTCTCCACGGGCGGAACCCCAGAGGATGCGCTTCGTGGGATCATTCGCAGCCAACTCTCGCCTTTCGTCATGCGGAACACCCGGAACCGGGCGTTCGGCGCCACCGAAGGGAGCTATCTGCTGGCCCAGACACCGGTCGCCGGCGGCCCGCTCCGCGGCAAGATCAACCTTGTCCACCCCTTCCTTGAGTACCAGCTCTTCCTGCCTGATCCAGCAACCGGCGGCCGCGACACCTGGGCCTTCCGGTTCCAGGGGGAACACGTTCTCCCATATGGCGAATTGAGCGACGGGACGCAACGCACGGTTCCTGTCTTTGAACGCGTCTACCTGGGCGGCGAGTTCAACCTGCGGGGCTTCGATCTCCGCTCGGTCTCGCCGGTCGGCATCCATCGCCAGCCGCAACTCGGCCCTGGAGGCGGCCCAATTATCGATCCACTGACGGGACTGCCAGTGGTGACCCAGACCCCCGTCACACTGGGCGGAGATACGGGGGTAGTGGCGACCCTCGAGTACCGAGCGCCAGTCTACGGGCCGCTCCACTTGACCGGTTTTATCGATACGGGAACGTCCGCCGTCTTCCGCAAACGCGAGCTCGCACGGCCGGCTCCTGACGGGAGCACAACCTCGCTCATTTCCTCGACAAATAACGTCTGGCGAGTCTCGACCGGTGTGGAGATCCAGTTCATGGTACCGATGATCAACCAGCCGTTCCGATTCATCCTCGCCTACAACCCTCGCCGGTTGAATACGGCGGTCATCCTGAACGATCAGACAGTCCGATTCGAAGAACCTAAAAGAAACGTGAAATTTTCGATCGGATATTCCTTCTAATAGGCTGGGGAGTGTCCCTCGTATTTGCACCCGTATTTGCACGGCTCTCGTCTGGGGCACCGGGAAATGTCAGAACCCGGCAGCAAGAGGGTCGTGGGTGTATAATCTGCTCGCAAGCGTTCAAAGGGAGGACTCATGCCGCGGAGAACAGCGATAGTCCTGGTCCTTGGGCTGCTCTGCTTAGCCCCTGCCAGGGCGCAAACGGAGGCTGATTCTCGAATCAGCTGGGAGGGTCTCCAAGATCCGGGGTCCATCATCAAGCGGTTCGTGGACCCGCTGACCAGACAGGAGCACCGGCCGATCCGATCGGTGCTGACATCGGACGAAGAACACGCCAGCTCCATCGCGCCGGTCCTCACGCCCAACCGCGCGATCTACATCCGAAGTTCCCAGAAACGCACTCCGACCGTCGAGGACGCGAACTACATCCTGGAGGACGGCCGCGTTTTCACGAGCTATGCCAACCCGTATGAGACGGAAAAGGCGCCGATGCTCAAGATGCGACCGGTCGACGGCAAGACCCGCATCCCCTTCCTGATTCGCACTTATCTGACGTTTCCGGGATCCGCCGAGGAGACAGGCTCCCTTGACATGCTCATTCGGCTTCCCCTTCTTTTTGACCCGAAGATTGAGATCAAAAGCGTGGTGAGCGGGTCCAGGCAGCTGCAGTTCCAGATCCGGAGCGGACCGGATCTGGACAATCACAGCGTGAACATCCCGATCGGAACCGAGGAAATAAAGGCCAGCCAGCAATCCGGCAAGCCGATGGAGATCACGATCGAAGGGACGGTTTACCTGGGCGACTACCAGGTGATTTCCGCGGACCGCTTCGATCCCAAGCCGCCCGAGTACCCGGTGAGACTTCGATCGATCGCCAGGGTGCTGCCCGGGCGGGACTATCTTGGTCCAGCCGAACAGGCGCTGATCCAGAAGATTGCCGCCGAAATTGCCGCGGCCTCGAAAGACAAGTACGAGCAGGTGATCCTGGTCCAGCGTTTCGTGGCAGATCGTGTCGGCTACTTCCAAAACAACATGCTCAGAAGCGGCATCCAGGTTCTCCAGGAGGGAATCGGCGACTGTGACGATTTCAGCCGGCTGATGGTCTGCCTGTTGAGGGCGCTGAACATCCCGTCCCGCGCGGTAGTCGGCTTTCTTTACGACTTCAACAGCATGGGCTCGCACGCCTGGGTGGAGGTCGCCCTCCCGATGCGAAACGGGCGGCTTCATTGGTTTCTCTGCGACCCGACACTGGCGACCGCCTCTACCGACAAGGATTACTTCGTCCAGTTCAAGAACCGCATTTACCTGTATCCGGTTCGGTTCGACGTAAGAGCTCACAACCTCCCGGCCGACCAGGTCACCGAGACTCTCTTAAACTGGAGCAGCAAGGAGAAGGACGAGAAGAGAACACCGGCCGCCGTGCAGTCGATCCTGAACACCTTCAATGAACAACTGAAAGCCTCGCTGGAGCAGAAGGTAGCCGAGCTGAAGCAGAAGAACCTGCTTCTACGCCGTCAGTTCCTTTTTGCGCCGGCTTCGAGCTTCATCGTGACCGAGCGGCCCGTGGCGCCCCGACAAAGCCAGTTGCGCACACTCCTGGATGAGGAAGAACGCCTGGTCGTCGAACTGATCGTCCTGGATGACGACTTCGCGCTTGATTCGCCGGCGGATCAGGAGACGCTCCAGACGATGCGGAACGCTTACCAGAGACTCAAAGAGGCACCCTTCGAGGGTTCTGAAGCACGACACTGCCTGGAGCTCGTCTACCAAAGGGATCGGTATACGGATCGGCTCCAGCGGACCACCCTTCGGGTTGGGCGATACCTGGTCGAGCAGCACCTCAAGCTGATTCTGGACTCGTTCCAGAAGGAAGGTCTGCTGGCGGAAGCCGAGGTTCAAAGGATGAATACGCTGTACCAGACGTGCGCCGGCAAGAACCTGTACTATCTGCAGGAGCGGGCGCGCGTCATGCAGACACCGGCTTCACCGGAACCGGAACAGCCTGCGCAGGTTGAACCGCCACCACCGGAGAGTCAGACTCCGCCGTCGATGGACGACAGCCGGTAGGGGTCTTCCTTGCTCAAGCGTTGTTTTTAGTACTAAAATACGGCTTCGCACTGAGGTGGGCGTAGCTCAGCTGGCAGAGCACCGGGTTGTGGCCCCGGCGGCCGAGGGTTCGAACCCCTTCGCCCACCCCATTCCTCGACGCGCCCGTAGCTCAGTTGGATAGAGCGGCAGACTTCGAATCTGTAGGCCGGGGGTTCGAGTCCCTCCGGGCGCGCCATTCCTTTATCGCCAGCAATTCCGGCACTGCACAATCGTCCAGCGACGGGTCTTACACCACTTGACAATTGTTGCTTCATTGCCTAACGTTCGGTAAGGCTGCGCTAGAGGCGGGAGTCCCGGGGGGACTGAACAAAGGCGGGTTGCATTTCATCTACTCCTTTTGGAAGACAACACGCACCACTGGAGGGTCAATTATGCGTCCTCGATTCGTAACGGCTGTTCTCATTATCTCGGTCCTCATTGCCCCGGCATTTGGTCAAGAGGTCCGGCACACCTTGTTCCCCCAGGTCGCCGTAGGTGCCGGGTTTTCGTGCGATTTTGTGATTACCAACCAAGGGTTCCTGCCGGTCAACGGCTTGACGCTGTCCTTCTTCGCCGAAAATGGCAGCCCGATGGTGGTGGCAAGTACGGACCAGGGCTCTAACTCGTCCTTCAACTTCAATCTACCGGCAGGCGGAAGCTACATTCTCAAATTGACCCGAACCGGGGATACAATCGTCGGCTACGCGGATCTGACTGCACCCAGCGGTTCCACGGTAGTCGGCACCCTGACGGTCCGCTGGGAAACCGGCGGCCAGGTGGCCACTCAACTCGGAGTCTCCCAGCAGTTTCCGTTCGAGCACTTTTCTTTCGCCGGCAAGGTCGGCCCCAACGTTAATACCGGTATCGCGATCGTGAACGCGACACTGGCAGCCACTGCCCCAGCCGCTCAGGACATCCTTATTTCGCTGATCGACAAAAACGGGGCGATCGTCCGGAGTACCGTTCTTCGGCTCGAGACCGGCCAGCACGTCTCCAAGTTCCTGGTTGATCCAATTGGTGGAGGCCTCTTTTCGGGACTGACGGATTTCGAGGGTACTGTGAGTGTGTCGGGCCAGAACCCCTTTGGTTTACTCGCCCTTCGTCAGGAGAGCGCAAGTCTCGCCCTTGGCACCGTCGCGATCAACGAAGGCCCCGTCCTCGCACCCTTCCTGCTCAGCAACACACCGACAGCCGAGGTCGAGAACAATGACCAGCGCACGTCCGCGCAAGCAGTAACCTTGCCGGTCGTCATTTCCGGGGCGATTGCCAATTCGGCCGATCAGGATTACTACCGGTTCCAGGGAAACGCGGGCGACATCCTGGTGGCGATGGTCGAAACCCAGACACAGAACTCCGACCTGGACTCGGAACTGTGGCTCATCGACGCGAACGGGAACGCCGTGACCATGAATGACCAGAACGGCGTTTATCCCCAGGACGATTCGGCGATCAAGATGGTGCTGCCGGCCACTGGGACCTACTATCTGTTCGTTTGGGATTTCCGGGAAACGCTCCCGTCGTCCACGATCGGGTTCGGTTACAGGCTCCATGCCAAGGTCGTGAGCCCCACTTCACTGTTTTGACGAAACGAAAACCGGATAGCACCGCACCATCGGACGACGAAGAACGCGAAGTCCCGGAGATCGTGGAATTGCCGATTGACGGGACTCTGGATCTTCACACCTTCAGGCCGTCCGACGTCAAGGATCTTGTCCCTGCTTACATCGAGGAATGCGTAAGCAGGGACATCCTGCAAATCAGAATCATCCACGGCAAAGGGACCGGAACTCTACGACAGATCGTGCACTCGATCCTGGATGCCGATCCTCGAGTTACGCACTACTGGCATGAAGAGGGAACCGGAGGCGGCTGGGGAGCGACCGTGGTCACACTGGCGCCCGGAACCCAAATTCGTTAGGCTTCACCTTATGGCTATTGCGATCACCATGGGAGACGCAGCAGGGGTCGGTCCGGAAATCGCCCTGCGTTCCTTTCTCCGCGGGGATATCGCCGACCCGGCACTGGTTTACGGAGACCTCTCTGTCCTGCAGTACTGCGCCGAGGTCCTTGGCATCTCGATCCCGCTTCGTCGGGTGGCGGCTCCCGAGGAGGCCCAAGCAGGCCTTTTGAATGTGCTCGATTTCGCCCAGCTTGGGTCCGGCGATTTCGAGATCGGCAAGGTATCGGCCGCCTCCGGCGCGGCCGCGCGTCTTTATGTTGTGGAGGCTACTCGGGCGGCGCTGGCCCGGCGCGTGGACGCGATCGTCACGTTGCCCATGAACAAAGAAGCCACCAGCCTTACCGATCCCAGGTTCATCGGCCACACGGAGTTGATCGCTTCCCTGTGCGGCACGGAGCGTTTTGCGATGATGCTGGCGCTCGACGAGCTGGCGACCACCTATGTGAGCACCCATGTGTCGATGGTTGAAGCCATCAGGATGGTCCGATGCGAAAGGATCCTGGAGCTCACGCTGCTCATGGACAGCACGCTCGGCAAGTTCCTCACCAAACCTCGGATCGCCGTCGCAGGCCTGAACCCGCATGCGGGCGAAGGGGGAATGTTCGGCGACGAAGAAGAGCGTGAAATCATGCCCGCCATCAGGGAGGCGCGCAAGCGCGGGCTCGATGTCGAAGGCCCTGTCCCGCCTGACACTGTTTTCCTGCAGGCCTTGCGTGCGCGCAGATTCGACGCAGTCATCTGCATGTATCACGATCAGGGTCACATCCCCTTGAAACTCTACAACTTTGAAGGGGGAGTGAACGTCACCCTCGGGCTTCCCATTGTCCGGACGTCCGTCGACCACGGGACCGCTTTCGACATTGCCTATCAAGGGAAGGCATCGATCAGCAGCCTGGCCGCCGCGCTCCGCTACGCGAGGAAGTTGATCAACGCTGCGTAGGTCCCACTTCCAAGTGGGACTCTTCGGAACTGGGGGCAGCAGTCAGGCAGCGCGGAGGATGATCGGAACCCGCTACTCCGCTGAAAAGCGCTGCGTGCGCGGCTCTGACAAAGGCAAAACCAGTCCGACTTGGATGGACCTGCGCCTATGCCTTTTCGCCTTTGTAGATCCCGTCTGGATCCGCACCGAACATTCCCGCCTGAAAGGTCCGATCGTCCACGGGCACCAGCTTCCGGACCATTTCCTCAGTCAGGAGCCGGAAGGAACGGATCCGATCAAGCCTGGTCGCGATCTCCTCCAAACGGGCGTCTTCGGTCATCCAGCGGGCCGAATCGAACTGTCGCAGGTCGAGAGGCACCGTATAGCCCCGGAGGGTCTTCTCGCGCTCCAGATTGTAGTAGGAAGCGAAATAGGAGATGACGAGCTCGCGAAGGCTCCGATAGACCGGTTCCCGGAACCTCAAACCGACGAAGTTGGATTTTGCTATCGCTCCCCAGCAGCCATCCAGCCGAAACACCGCCAGGATGTGATCATCGTCGCGGACTGCCTGCATGTCCACGATCAGCGGCGGGAACCCGAGACGGCGCAAGGCAGCTGCCCCGAGAAGCGCACCGTCGAAACAATGCGCCTTCCGATCGCGGAGTACGCTCCGCGGAGAGCGGTAGACAGGCTCGGTGCTGTAGGGGACGGTATCAAGAAATTGCTGGATTCTGTGTGGGGAGTCAAGCCGGTCGAACACCGCCAGTTCGTCGCGTGTCCACGTCTGCTGATCGCCTGCCTGCAACCGGTCGGTCATTTCACTTGTCTGCGACTGTTGGCCAAGCGGCCGTCCAGTCCGGTCGCGATTTCTTCCGCTTCGCGAATCATGGCATCGACGATCACCAGCCCTTTTTGCCAGAAATCAGGCTGACTGACATCGACTCCTACCTGGGACAGCAGCTTTTGAGGCCAATCCGACCCCCCGGCCCTGAGCAGCCCCAGATACTTTTCAGCGAACGCTGCGCCTTGCTCCCGGTAGATGGCGAAGAGAGCCAGCACCATCAACTCGCCGAAGGCGTAAGCATACACATATCCAGGGGTGTGAATGAAGTGGGGGATGTAGCTCCACCACAAGCCGTACTGCTCGCTGAGCTTGACGCTGTCTTCGAACATCGCGCTCTGCGTCTCCAACCACAATTCGCTGAATCGACCGACCGAAAGCTCGCCCTCGGATCTGCGGGCATTGTGAATTGCATCCTCGAAACGGTTCAGCGCGATCTGACGGAACACGGTCGCCATCGTGTCGTCGATCTTGCCGACGAGCATCCGCAGCCGCTCTTCCGGATCCTCGAGCCGGGACAGGACACGCTGGAACACCAGCATCTCTCCGAATACCGAAGCCGTTTCGGCCATCGTCAGCGGGGTGCTGGCCTGGAATATCCCCTGGGGACGTGACAGGAACTGGTGAGCGCCGTGACCCAGCTCGTGGGCCAGGGTCTGAACGTCACGCAGCTTGCCCGTGTAGTTGATCATGATGTACGGGTGGGCGCTGGGGACGGTCGAGTGGCTGAAAGCGCCCCCGCGTTTGCCCGGCTTGATGGCGGCATCGATCCATTGGCTCTCAAAAAAATCGTCCACGATCGAGCCGATGGCCGGATGAAAGGCGCGGTAAGCCTCGACCACCGTCTGCCTGGCTTCCTCCCAACTATAGTGCGTCGCTGGCCCCGGCAGGGGAGCGTAGCGGTCGAAATCCTCCATCTGCTCGAGACCAAGGAGCCTGGCCTTCAAACGGTAGTACCGGGCGGCCAACCCATACCGGCCGGCGACCGCATCGATCAATGATTGGACGACCTGGTCCGGGATTTCGTTGGAAAGATTTCGAGCCGAAAGCCAGTTGGGGTAACCGCGAAGACGGTCATCGGAGTACTTGTCCGCCAGAACGGTATTGAAGACAAACGAAAGCGTGCGGGCGTGTCTGTTGAGCCCCTCGGTGAAGCTCATCGCGGCCTGCCGCCGCAGGTCGCGATCCGGATCGTGGAGCTTGTTGAGTATCTCCTGTTCCGTCAGAACTTCGCCGTGCAACTCGAACTCCGTTGCCCCGAGCAGCTCGTCGAAGAATCTTGCCCAGGCGCCGGCCCCCGTATTCACTTTCTCAGCGACAATCTTCTCCTCGGGCTCCGACAGCACGTGTTTCTTGAAAAGACGCTGGACTTCCAGGTAGTGACGATAGCGGGACACGGCTGGGTGTGCGAGCAAACCGGCCGCTCCTTCCTCATCGAGGGCCATCCACTCCAACTCGAAGAACAAGAGCTTCTTCCCGATCTCCGTCGTCGTCTCCCGGACCCTTTGGAGCAAGGCACCGCGCTCCGGCTTCTCGGTATCCGTACACCAGTTCAGGAAGGCGTAGGACTGCGCCCGCCCGACCCTCTCCTGAATCGACTCCATCCGCCGCAAAGCTTCGGCCAACTCTTCGGCGCCGAGCGACGCAACCTTGCCTCGATACAGGCCGGAAACTTCCGAAGCTTCCTGGTCGGCAGCCGCCAGGTCGGCATCAAGCAACGCGATGTCCTGGTAAAGATCGCCGAGGCGCCACTTGATGCTTTCCGCCCCGCTCTTTGGCCTGTCCTGTGTCGGCTCGTTCATAATCTGAGATCAGTCTTGACGCCTCTTCCAGTAAAGCCAGAACAGGGCAATTAGAGTTTTGGCGTCCTGGATCTCGCCACGGTTGCACAGCTCAATGGCCTCGTCCAGCGAGTATCTCTCGATCGAGATCTCCTCGTCGTGATCGAAGCGCGTCTGGGTGGTGAGGACCCGGTTGGTGTAGTAGAGATGAAGCAACTCGTCGCAAAACCCGGGGCTGGTGTAGAAGCTGGCGACGTGATCGAGATACTCGGGTTTCAGACCGGTCTCTTCCTCAAGCTCCCTGGCGGCACTGTCCCGCGGGTCTTCCCCGGGGTCGAGCTTCCCGGCCGGCAGTTCGAGGAGGTCTTTACCCATCGGGTAGCGGTTTTGCCTGACGAACGGGATAGTCCCGTCCGCCTGGTCAACCAGGACCACCACGCCACCCGGATGCCTCACCACTTCCCGGATCGTTTCCTGGCCTTTTACCTCGATCTTGTCGACGATCAAATCAACAATGCGACCCGAATAGACGTGGTTCCGCTCCAAGCCGTCTGCCTTTCTCTTAGTGGCTCACCTCGATGAAGACCTTGCCTGGCACCTTCTTGGTGAAGACCTTGACCTCTCGCTTGTCGGTGTCCAAGTCACTGGATTGGTAGAGCATCACGTACTGGCTCTTCATCTCGTGGATGATGTCGCCGTAGATGTTCCCCAAGTCGCGAAAAGCGTTTGAGAAGATAGTACGTCCCCCGTAGCGCAGGCTCTGATCGATGAACCTGTTTTGCATCAGGATCATGTTGTGGAAGTCCGAACTGATCGAGGCAATGACCTTCCGGTTGCCGTTGCCGAGGCTTCTCCGGTAGTTCTCGATGTAAGGGTTGGTGTAGATGATCGGGTAGAGCGTTACACCGTTTTCTCTTGTCACCCGCATCATCTGCGGGAAGGAAGAACGGCTGATCGTGTCGATTCCGTCCGTGAGCAGGATGATCAGGTTCTTTCCGTGTCTGTCCTTGAACATGTTCTTGGAGACCCAGATGACCGAATCGTAAAGCGCAGTCTTCCCATTCGCCTTCGTTACGGTCCCCATGAACGGGGCGATGTCCTTGGCCTCTTCCGTCCAATTGATGATGACTCGAGGATTCTCGGCAAACAGGACGAATGCGGAGTTCTCCGGCTGCAGAACCTTGAAGAAATCAACCGCAACCTGTCCCGCCTTGGCGAGAAACATGGTCGTGCTCCAACTGTTGTCAACCATGACTACACAGTTGATCGGCACTTCCTGCTCCTTGAGCAGCGCGATGTTCTGTTCGTGGCCATTCTCGACAACCACAAAATCCTTGGCCGACAGGTTCGGCATGAACTTCCCCGTGGAATCGCGAACCAGGAACCTGAGCTGGATGCTTTCCAGTTCCATCACGACCTGTATCTGTTCAACTGTCAGCTGTTCGCCTTCAGCCTCACTGGACGGCTCCTGGTGTTCTTCCTGGGCGCGAAGATCCGGAACGCAAGACAATGCGAACGCCACCATAACTGCGGACACGAAGAATCTTCTCACAGCAGCACCCTCCGAATTGGAAAACAATGACACAATCATTCCGGAGACGCCCGAACGTATAAATACCGAGGGAAACCCTGCGAGCGGATCGAATACAACTCCCCCTCCCCACCCTTATGATCCTTTTTTCTAGTCTACACCAGTTCGAACCGAAACAGGTCCGAACTCTTCTCGCCGGCTGCTGGTTAACGCGTTCCGTCGGCATTGATTGGTCTTTTCTCCCGCGTGATGCATCCTAGTATTCGTATGCGTTGGAGAGAGGTATCCCTCTACTTCCTTGTTCTGTCTCTCACCACGCTTGCCGTGTATTCCGTCTCGTTCCCGGCGGAATTTCACTATGACGACTTCTCGCTGATGCTCGACAACCCACGGGTCACCGGCCCGAGTTTCCCTCTTTCCTTGTTCGTTGATCAGTACGGCGGCCGACCGCTGACGATCTGGTCCTTTTTCGTCAACTACAAGGCAGCCGGTGATAACGTGTGGACCTACCAGGTGATCAACCTGCTGCTCCACGTGCTGGCCTCGTGCCTGTTCTTTGTTGTTGCACGACGCGCGCTGTCGGTGCATGCCGCAGACCGGGTGGACGGTGGGTCAAGCGGGCACTTCAGTGTCAACCTCGGCGCCCTTTTCGGCGCATTGATCTTCGCCCTGCACCCGTTGCAGACGCAGGCCGTCAATTACATCTGGTCTCGCTCGGTCCTGCTGATGACCTGCTTCGGACTCGCCGCCATTCTGCTCGTCGGACGTTCCGCTTGGCTGGCACTGCTTCTCTTCCAGTTGGCCGTACTGAGCAGGACCGAAGCGTTGATCCTTGCAGTCCCGCTGCTTGCCCTTAAACCAAAAGCGTGGAAATGGCTGGTTCCGCTGTCTGCGGCCAACCTTATGCTCTTCCTCCGCTCAGTCTCGGTGTACGCCCCTCGGGAAGTGGCCTGGAATCACTCGGACGCCTTCTCTTACTGGATTGCCCAGCCCTTTGTGGTCTTCAAGTACCTGTTCCTGATGTTCTGGCCGCAGGGCCTCACGGTGGACCACGAACTGACGGTCGTGGCTTGGAAGGCGGTGATCGCGGGGGTAGCGCTCCCGGCTCTCGCAGTGGCGATTTTCCTGGCCCGGCGCCGGATGCCGGCATTGGCGATCGGGTTCGGGTGGTTGATACTTGCTCTTTTGCCCTCCGCCGTCATTCCGAACACGGACCTCCTCAACGAAAGTCGCGCGTATCCGGCGATGGCCGGGTTTGCACTTGCCTTGGGCGGCCTGTGGCTGACCGCTTACAGCGTCATCTCGCCTCGGCAAAAGCGGGTGGCCCTGGTTGGAGCTGCCCTGGTAGTGCTCATACTCGTCCCCTTAACCGCGCAACGAAACCGCGTTTGGCGAACAGACGTGAGCTTGTGGAAGGATGCGGTGGCCAAATCACCGGGGAAAGGGCGGGCCCACTACAACCTCGGATCCGCGCTGGCCCGCGCCGGAGATGTGCGGGGAGCATGCAATCATTTCGCGCGCGCACGCGATCTGGACCCTTCCGATGACTACAGCCATGCGGGTCTCGGCTATTGTTTCGAGCAGGCGCAGGAGCTTCGAGAGGCGGTGCAATGTTACCGAAAGGCGATCTCGCTGAACCCGAATAACGAATACGCGCGGGAGGGTCTGGAGCGGATCCGACGCCGGGTGGAGCTTGAACGACCGGGCGAAGAATTGTAACATCGTAGGATTCTCAGACTCTCATACGAAAGCCTGAGAGTGAGGAACAGAGGCACTAGTGAAGTATCTGAATCATCTGAATGCGATCATAGCGGTTGTTGGGGTCCTGGTTATCGGGAACACCCTGCTGCAGACTTTCTGGGAACCGGGCTCGCCAAAACGCCCGACTATCGGTCTGACCACGGGGCCGCGGCCGGTCAAATCGGGAGCAAGCACGAATAAATCGCTGACGCCTGCCCAAGGACGAAGACCTTCTGCCACAGCACCGGTTAACCCCTCGCCACTTGGCACCACCCGGGTTTCGCCCCAGGTCACTCCGAGTGCCCCGACGCGAATCACTCCTGGTGGTGTCGGACAGTCAGGCGGATTCGGGATCCCAGGCGGAGGAGGAAACTCTGCACCTGCTCCAGCCACCTCAGGCGTGATCGGACAGCCCGGAAGCACGGGCCGGGTCATGGAATGGAACAACCCCCCTTCAGGCGATCCGGTCATGGTTGAAGACCCGGCGGGGGGAAAAAGGGTGCCGCCTCGCCGTCTCAATAGCAGGCCGGGAGATACGCGGTCGATGTACGCGCCTCCTCAGATGAACAGGGGAGCAAAACGAGATCAGCAGCAGACTGATCCGAACGCGCCGGCTCCCCCGCCCCGTTCTTCTATGCCCCAGTAGACCCTCAGCTCTTGAGCGTCTCTTTTCCGAAGTCCCACTGCACCGCCCGGCTTTCGCGCAACGACATGTTGACCAGGTGCGCACAGGCGGCGGCGCGGTGGCCGATCAACGCATTCTCGACCGGTTCCTTTCGCGTCCTGACGCTCTGGAAGAAGTTCTCCAGGTGGGTGTACGTCGGGTCAACCCCCTCTTCCCCCCAAGTCTCTGTTGCCTGCTCCATCCGGGGCTTCCAGGTGTTCGGCGATTCCTTAGCTCGAACCTTGGGGTCGGCATAGTAAGCGTCTTCGAGCTCCTGGGGCCAGGAATCGACCACCCACCGATTGTCTTCGTATGCATTTTCGGCACTGAAGACAAGGCGGCCGCCTCGGAAAGCGATGCTCCCCTCCGTTCCGAGGATCTCGAACCCCGACTCGCTGCTCGACTGATTGTTGAAGGTGGAGCTGAGGTTCACGGTGAAGCCTTCCGGGTACACCATGATGCCGTTGACCGTATCCGGCACTTCCCGCGAGTCCTTCCAACGATACAGTTCGCCGGTAGCCATGACCGTCTGAGGCATTTTGGCGTCCATCATGAAGTGAATCGAATTGACGAGATGCACAAACAGGTCGGTCGCAATTCCTCCCGAGTAGTCCCAGTAGCAGCGCCAACGGAAAAATCGCTCGAGACTGAAGGGCCGCTTGGGGGCGGGACCGAGAAACGCCTCCCAGTTCACCGTTTGGGGCGAGGCGTCCGGCGGGATCGGGTAGATCCAGGCGCCGCCGGCGGTATTGCGGTTGTAGGACGCCCGGATCACGGTAATCTGTCCCAGCTTCCCGGATTTGATCAACTCCCGCGCCTTCTGTTGCGTCGCGGAACTGATCCCCTGACTGCCTACCTGGAGCATCCGGCCGGTCTTCTTGACAGCCGCCATAATCGCGAGTCCTTCATCGATCGTAAAGGTGAGGGGCTTCTCGATATAAACGTCCTTCCCCGCCTCGACAGCCTGGATCGCCATGTCCTTGTGCCAGTGGTCCGGAGTCGCAATGATCACGGCGTCAATACTCTTGTCATTCAATACCTGGCGGTAATCGGGCACGATGCGCGCCTTTCCGCCGGTTCTCGCCTGCGCTCGTTTGGCCCGCCCGGTGTAGGCGTCAGAGACAGCCACGATCTCGACGTCGGGCAATGTCAGGGTTGCAGCCATCAGTTCATGGGCTCGAGCCCCGTTACCCACAACTCCGACCGTGAGGCGCTGATTGGCCGCCATTGCTCCCCGAGCCAGACGCGGGACCACGGTCGCCGCTGCCCCCACCATCGCTCCACCCTTGATAAAGTCCCTGCGATTCATAAAACCTCCTTGGTTGCCCTTGTTCAAACCCAGGCCTTACCGCGATATTATCAGAAGTTCTTTCGGGGCCGCGCACGGCCGAGGGTGTCGAAGAAGTTCGCGAAACAGGGCTTTTGCGAGCGGAGCGAGCAAAAACTCAAAGGCGCGGCGAGCGGCTCAGACGATCCTCGCACTAGCACTTCTGCTCAAGCAGCTCAAACGCGCTCCCAACCACCTCCGCGACGCTCACGTCGTCGACGAAGGACACTTCATGTGAGCAGTTGGAGTGGATCGTATTGCGGCTGCAGACGGGGCATTCGAGCCTCCAGGAAAGAAGCGGGCGGTGGCTCTTGCGCCAGAGCACGCCGGCCGTAATCATGTTCCCGCACCAGTAGATTCCTACGGTGGGAGTCCCGGCCGCGGCGGCCAGGTGCAGGGGGCCGGAGTCGTTGGAAATAACCAGAGCCGCTTGTCTGAGCAGCTCGAGCACCCCCCCGAGCGACAGGTGACAGACGATCTGGGTTGCCGAGGGGATGTCGCGTGCCACCGCCTCTACGAGCGATCTTTCCGGTGGGTTCCCCGTGATGACGATCCGGTTACCTGCCTTGGCGAGCTCACCTCCCACGGCCGCGAACCGGGACGCCGACCAGCGCCGGCGCGGGACGCTGGCTCCCGGGTGGAGAACTACGAATGGCTGACCGTCCTCCGGAATCGCCTGGGCCGCTTCCTTCGCATCCCGAGCGCGCGCTGAGATGCGGGGCTCGAGAGTGACGGGGCGGGCACCGATCAAAGCGACGGTTTCGAGGTAACGAAGGATCTCCGGTTGGAAATAGACGTATCGGAGCCACCGGTCAAGCGGAGCCGCATCGGGGGACCGCAAACCAACTGTAAACCGGGCGCCAAGCCTGCGCACGAAAGGATTGGAGTAACGTCCTCCCCCGTGCAACTGCACTGCAAGGTCGAACTTCTCGTCGACCATCGACGTGAAGAAGCTATCGAGACGAGCCTCATCGTTCTCCAGATCGTCCGGTTCTCCCACCCCGGCACAAGCCGGGATGACGACCACTCTGTCGACGGGACCCGGCCGCTCTTTGAGAAACTCGCTGTGCCACGGCTTTCCCAGGAGGACGATTTCCGCGGCGGGGAATCGTGCCCGGACCGCCTCGAGGGCAGGCAGGATAAAGACGAAGTCGCCGACTCCGTTGGCACGAAGAACCGCAATTTTTCGAACCGGTTCCAGCGATGGCTCTTGAACCGATAACATGGTGTTCCTTAAAACGATCGAAAACGAGCGCCGGGCGAGTTTCGGGGACACAAAACTTAATTCCTTTGCCGTGCCGAGAAAACGCGACCGGAATGGGAATTAAGTCTTATGTCCCCGAAACTACCCGAGATTTTTCCAAGAGACGACACGCGGCGGCAGTCACCTCGTCGACCGTGATCTGCTCCAACGGAGGGCAACCGAGCGGGTGAAAGAGGGCCGGGTGGAGCTCAGGATCCAGCGAGGCCCATTCCTCCGGCCGGGTGCTTCCGAAGAGCGTGACACTGGGAGTGCCCAGTGCATATGCAATGTGAGCCGGACCCGAATCATTCGTCAGGAGCAGGTCGAGCCGGGCGATCACTCCGCCGAGAACCCCGATCGAGGTTCGGGCTGTCAGATCGCAGACGTTCGCTTGAATGGCTGCCGCAATCTCGCGGAGGAGCGTCCGGTCTTCCTCGGTTCCGATGAGGACGACCGTACCGCCGAAGCGTTCGGCCACCCGGTCTGCGACCGCCGCGAAGCGGTCAGGACTCCAGCGTTTGGTCTCTTCCCGGGCACCCGGGTGGAGGCCGACCAAGGGCCGCGGGAGAGCCGAGAGCAGCACCTCGGCTTTCGCGCGACTGTCCGCAGTCACCGGGAATTCAGTAGCCCGGTCCCCTGCCTCGATCCCGATGAAGTGCACGAAATCGAGCAAGCGAAGAACTTCATGCCGATTAACGGGGTATGAAAAGGCGGCGTCCAGCCGTCCCGGCGGATCTCCCGGGCGAACAAATCCGACCGTCTGCCGGCCCCCAAGCATCAGGGCCACGGGATTGGAGAAGACTCCCGAGCCATGCATCTGGACGACCAGGTCAAACCGTTCGGCCTGCATCTCCGCGAAAAAGCGCAGGCTTCGTCCTGCTTCGAAAAACTGCTCCGCGATGCCCGGGAAGCCGGGAAAAGGGACGAACCGATCGACTGAGCCAAGACTCCTGACCAGCTCCTCGAAGATGGGAAGAGCGATCAGGGTGATCTCAGATACTGGAAAAGCGGCCCGGAGGGCACGCAGTGCCGGGGTCGCGCAGATGAGATCGCCTAACCGAGAGGCCCGCAGAACCGCTATTTTGCCAATCGGCGGTGAAGCACGCGCGACAAATCCCGGCACAAATGGATCCTTCATTCCCAGCGTGAATTCCTGCTGCCGCGGTAACTGCCGCCGTTTGATTCCTTGAAGGGCCGGCTCTCACGGGGTCGGGCCTCGTTTACCGTCAATACACGGCCGTCGATCTCCTTGCCGTGGAACTCACGAATCGCCTGCTCTCCCTGCTCACGAGAGGACATCTCGACAAAACCAAATCCGCGCGAGCGGCCGGTCTCCCTGTCGGTGATCAAAACCGCCGACTCGACCTGGCCGGCCTGTCCGAAGAGTTGCTCGAGGTCCGAATTGGACATCCCGTAAGAGAGGTTGCCGACATAAAGCTTCATTGTCATAGTTTTCCCTTTGTCCTCCGTGAGGGGCGGTGGAAGAGACTGCGGACCGGACGACGCTCGTCGGCTCGGGTCGCTCCCACAGATCACTACCTGCTCTCGAGTAGCGATCCCGACTACCGACTGCCTGTCGATCGAAGACAACAATCAAAATCTGGAAGCTAGAGAGAAGGTTAAAAAAAGCATAGCGCAGGCAGCGGCGGCCTTCAAGCGGCGCCCGGGGGGCGCGGCCAGGGTCCTCACTTCACAGCGGCGCCGTCGGGCCGTTCCGAGAGCGCCCGAATTGAGGCAAGATCCAGTGTCCAGCGACAACCGAAAGGAGCCGCGCACGTAGCGTTCACGCCTTATTCCACACCCTCGGCTCCACTCGATTCCGGCTGCAGCCCGGGGCATCAGATTTCTTTTGCCCGCTCAAGACCTAAGGCCCGCCACCTTGAGCTGAGTGAGCGGAAGGGATAATCTGGATGAAGGAAGAGAGAGATCGGAAAGAGGACGACGATGAAGTTTTGCGGCCTGTTTTTGGCTCTCATGCTCTCTTCGCCTCTACTCGCCGACCCCGTTCACTCCCGCAGCCAAGAGGAGGTCAAGGCGATCCAGAACACGTTGAAACGGCAAGGGTTTTCCCCCGGGCCTGTTGACGGCGTATTCGGGCCGAAGACCATTAAAGCCCTGAAGCAGTTTCAAAAAAATCAAAAACTGCGGGTGACGGGACGAATCGACGCCGAGACAGCGAAGCATTTACAGGCGGCCGGGCCGCCCTCAGCGCCCACCAACCTGAGAGTCGTGGAGATCAAGGCTGAATAGAGCGGCCGACGCGGAAGACAAAACCGCAGAAGAATCCAGAGGAGACATCCAATGGCTGAGAAGCAGGTTTGTATGCAGTGCCAGGGTACTGGGAAGTGCTCAGGATGCGATGGAACCGGCCAAATGCGCGGCTGGTCCGAAGGAAAACCTTACATAGCAGACGTCGCCCAGGGAGAGATCAACCCGTCACGCGGGCAGAAATCGTGTCCCCGCTGCATGGGGACCGGAACCTGCCAAGCCTGCGTGGGAGCCGGGGTTGTCACACCCTAGGTCCAGCAGGCAAGGGGCAGCGGGCAGCGGGCAGCAGGCAGCAGACAAGGGCAGCAGGCATGGGTCCGAACTGCTGCAACATCCCAGGCCTTGGCGTCCGTGGGTCCCACTTCCCAGTGGGACTCTTCGTCACAGCGAGCGAGAGCCAGCCAGCCCTGAAAATGTCCGGCTGGGAAGTCGGACCTACGCAGGCGTTGGCCCTCTGCGCCGCTACTTCAGCAAACCGACTTCACGGCCGACGTTTTCGAAGGTACCGATTGACCGGTCCAGTTGCTCCCTTGTGTGGGCCGCCGATATCTGCACTCTGATCCGCGCCTGACCCCGAGGGACCACCGGGTAGCTGAAACCCACGACAAAGATACCGAGCGCGTTCAGCCGCCGGGCCATCTCCACGGTCAACTTCTCATCACCGAGCATGATGGGAACGATGGGATGGATGCCCGGCTTGATGTTAAAGCCGCGCTCCGTCATCTCCGACCGGAAGTAACTCGTGTTGCCGGCCAGTTTGACCACCAGTTCGGGCCGTTGCTGCAGCAATTGCAGGGCCCTCAGAGTCCCGGCCACCACGACCGGTGCGACGGTGTTCGAAAACAGGTAAGGGCGAGACCTCTGGCGCAGGAGTGAAACCATCGCGCGGCTGCCCGTGGTGAAACCACCGGACGCTCCTCCCATCGCCTTTCCGAGCGTGCTCGTAAGGATATCGATCCGCCCCTGAACCCCGAAATGTTCCGGCGTCCCACGTCCGGTCGGGCCTATCAGGCCGGTCGCATGAGAATCATCCACCATTACGAGGGCACCATATTTCTCGGCCAGAGCGCAGATTTCGGGGAGGGGTGCGAGATCGCCGTGCATGCTGAAAACCCCATCCGTGGCGATCATTCGAAAGCGACGGTCCGCGGACTCCGCGAGCCTGGCTTCAAGGTCCTGCATGTCGAGGTGCCGAAAAATCTTTCGCTGGGCTTTGCACAGACGCACCCCATCGATGATGCTCGCGTGGTTCAGTTCGTCGCTGATCACGCAATCGTCGGGTCCCAGCAAGGTTTCGAAGAGGCCGCCGTTGGCGTCGAAGCAGGACGTGTAGAGGATCGCGTCCTCGGTGCCCAGGAACTGCGCAATCTCGACTTCCAGTCGCTTGTGCAGATCCTGGGTGCCGCAGATGAAGCGCACCGAAGCCATGCCGAATCCGTGGCGTCCGGAGTCCCTGCCGGGCTGCGTCCACGATATCCGGATGGTCGGCCAGGCCCAGGTAATTGTTCGCGCACATGTTGACCGCCTCGCCGGTTTCCGTCTGAACCAGGGAGCCCTGAGGCGAAGTGATGACCCGCTCTTCCTTGAAGAGCCCGGCCTGTCGAATCTGGTCCAGTTCACCTTTCAACCACCCTTCGTACTGTGTCGTTCCGCATGTTGACCTGCCTGTTGTTATTAGAAGGAGTACTTGAGAGCGACCTCGATTTCGCGGGCTCGGCCTGCCCCGAAAATTTTTCCGAAAGTGGAAGTGCCCAGTTCCGCTTCCGGAGTATAGAAGTTCACCTTGTTGAAAGCGTTGAACAATTCGACCCGAAGCTCGACCGCATCTCCGTCCGCGAATCGCGTGCGCTTCACGATGCTCACATCCCAGTTCTGATAACCGGGCCCTTCCAGTATGTTACGACCGGAGTTCCCGAATGAGTAAGCGGCCGGAGTGTCAAAATGCTCAGTCGCGAACCAACGGTCAATCGAACGTTCGGCCGGATCGAGGTTGCCGGAACCGACCCGGTCCGGCCGCTCATTGCTCAAACCGTCGTTGTTCAGGTCTCCGGCCATGAACACCGAGAACCTGTTCCCGTCCTGCAGCCTGGTGATCCCTGTCAGGCGCCAGCCGTCCACCACGCTTTGGATCCAGCCCTTGCCAAGATTTGCAGCCAGGAGCCGTCCCCGACCAAAGGGGAGGTCGACAATGTACCGAAGCGAAAGGACTCGAGTGGGCGAATATCCGGCAGGCGCCCGCTCGGCCCGCAGGTTCCAGGGGTTGGATGGGACTCCCCCGAAGCTATCGCTGAAACTCCGGTTCACGCGAAACCCGGCATCGACCGAGAAGCCGCCCGAGAATCTGCGTTCCGCGCCGAGATCCAGGGAGTGTTCCGAGTAGGATCCGCTGTTCGTCACGAGCGTGAAGCGGCCAAAGGCGGGATTGGAGCGCCGCTCCTGGTAATCACCCGGTCCGGGAAGAGGAACGTTGCCGGGGATCACCCTGTATCATTCGGGTCCCCTTGTTCCCCTCGTAACTGGCCTGCAGACTCCAATCGCGCAGAACCTCGCTTTGCACGATTAAGTCCCATCCCTGGTAGTAGGGATTTCGCAGCCGCGGCTCAATTCCGCGGACTGTCACTTCTGCCGGAGCCGCAGCCTCGAAGGGATTGGACAGATCAAGCAGCGGCCGTTCGACCGGCGACTGGGCAACTTCCGACGAATAGAAGGGATAATTGTGCCCGAGATAATTGAGAAAGTACCCCGGCCCGGCGGCCTCGTAACTCAGACCGTAGGAAGCGCGGATGACGAGACGGCTCGTACCCAGAGGGTTGTAACTGAAACCGAGCCGGGGAGCCCAGTTGTTCCGGTCCGTGAAGACCATGCTTCCTGCATCGTCCGGCAGCCCCAGCCTGGTCGCCTGCGGCGAACCCGCAACCACCAGTTCGCCGGTGGCCGGCGGCTCAAAGAGCAACGGGACGAATCCGGAGACGTTGGGGTGGACCGACCGGTAGGGGGGATACACGCAATAATTAAGGGAAATGGATGCCGTAAAACGCGGCGTCATCTTCCAGCTGTCGCGCAAAAAGAACAGCCAGTTCGATCCCCTTAAGTCACTGCGATCTGACCCGACGGCGCGCGAGGCGACCTCCGGCATACCGAGCAGGAAGTCGGCGAAGGCGTCCCCCGTGTAATAGCCGTTGAACACGAACCGGCCGCGATGGGATCCTCCAAACCTGTAGTTATTGTACTGGCGGAAATCGAAATCGGCCCCGAACCTCAGGGTATGCGTGTTCAATGCGTAACTGACGGCCAGGTCCGGGAAAAAGCCGTTGAAGGTCGACGTCACGGGGGAGGAGCTGTCACCGAAATCGGAGTAGCCCGACAGGGAGAAATCCGGGTAGCCCTCATCGACTGGGTCGGCGACCTTCAGACCGGAGATTCCCAGCGAGCTTATGAGCCCCGACTGGCCCGCATTTCGTGACAATCTTTCACTGACACTTCTCATGAAGCGCACAGCGCCATCGACGCTCAGGCGACGGCTGAAACTGTGATTCATGTGCACCCTGAGATCCTGTGAACCGAACTCTTCGTCAGCAATGAAGGCGGGCAACGGATGAACGCGGACAGCCTGGCCGGTTGTTCGGCTGTAGTCGGCTGACAGCTTTGACTGGTCGGAAAACTGATAATCGAGCTTCTGAGTGAACGAGTTCTGGTTGTGCACGACCGGCTGATTGTTGACATAGTTGCGGTCCGGGTCGTCCCGGTTTGGATCGGGCAGCACTCCAAGCAGTCGCCGGGCCACGGGGTGAATCCGTGAAGGAGGGAGCCGGTTATCGAGGATATCGGACCCATCCAGCGGGTCTTTCAGCTGCCCGCCTTCGCCGGACAGCAGCCCGCGGAAGTCGCCGTCCTTCATAGCGACCGTCGGGAGGTGCGACAGGAGCGTGGAACCCTGCACGATCCGCAGCCCGTCATAGCTTCCGAGCAACTGCATTTTTGAGGTGAGCGCCAGGGCGAGACTGAAACCGAACTGGTTCCTTTTGTACTCGGGCAATGATTCACCGAGCGGATCAAAGAAATTCCGGGCATCCAGGTTATCGTTTCGGTGGAACTCGTAGAGACTTCCATGCAGTCTTCCCCGTCTCCCCGCTGGAAAGGGATTTAGAGTCTCCTCCAGATCAAAAGCCGGGGACGAGGCGGTATCGGCCGCCGACGGGGTGAGCCGGATTTCGAAGTCACGGATAGCCGCGAGGTCGGGATCCACCTCCGGCACCGCACCTTCGGGCTTTCCCGGCGCCTCGAGCGCCAGCCGTTTTTCACCCGATTCCGCTAACTTAATCCGGAGGACCACCTGCGACGACTGGTCAGTGACAACGAGGTGAAGGTCGTTCAGCATTCCCGACTCGACAACATCAACCGGGATTTGCTGCACGGCCAGCGAATAGTCCCCGTTGGGGAGCCCGAGCGCGAACTGGCCGAGCTGGTCCGTAGAGGCGCTCTGCTTTTCACCACTGTCCAGATTAGTCGCCAAGAACGACCACACCGGACAACGGCTTGCCGAATTCGTCCAGAACCTTGCCCTCGATGCCGGCAGCAAGGACCCCGGCCAGCGAGGCAAAGAGACAGATCAGAAAAACGACGACTCTCGACGTCACAGGAGCAGCTCCCCATTGACAACCATCTGCGAAACGGGGAACGAAACGACTACGTCGGATTCCAGATCCGGGACGTCGAGCTGAAAGGAAACCGTCTTGTCTGCCGTGGTGACGACCGGTTCGGCGTCCAGGCGACGGGGAAAGACGAAACGGGCGCCCAGACCGTCGGCGCGCGGGGGGAAGTACGCGGCAAGCGGCAGGTTCGGGTGCCGGAGAGTCGAGAGGTAGACGCGGTTCCTGATGGTCTCCAGAGTCTGCGACTGAAAAAACTGTTTCATACTGCGCTCGCGGTCCGGATCGTTCGACCGAAAGCTGACGGTTAGGACAATCCAGTTCGAAGAGGGACGATCGAGCGCGCGGATGGCGGTCGCCAACTCCTGCCGCCCGTTTTCGTCAAGCTTGTCGTATCCGCTCCCCAGCTGCAGAAGCCTGAGAAGTGCCTGACGAATAGGAGGCGCAGACAAGAACCGGACAAAGAAGGTGCTGTAGAGTTCCTTTTCACCAAATACCCCGCTGCCGATGCCACCGACCAGCCTGGTATACGTCTGCTGTCTAGCCCAGGCCGAGTTATTGAGCAGGGCGACGGTTTCATCCAGAGTCGCAGCACCAGTCGCTTTGTCGGAAGTGGGAATCGCGCCGGCAAGGCCGGCCGAGACCGACAGCAGCAGCAGGGCGCGGACTAGGATTCGGGACACATTTGCACCTCTAAAAATCAGCTGTGCTACTTTACAATCCGAGCCGATTTGGCGCAAGGTTCCGGGCGCCGTTTGACGCTCCAACGTACAATCCGCGCACTGCGCAAAAAACGCTCCGTTTGCGGTTCTGTTCCGCTCGCTCACGGGCAGACCGGAGTAGGCGCGATCAGGTCGTCGAGGGGAACAGAACCGCAAACGGAGCGCTTTTTGCGAAGTGCGCGGATTCTCGCCATGACCCGCCAGCAAGGGGGTAAGAAGGCCGGATGAGTAAGTGTGAGCAACCGGGTCTTACCGAACAATCGGCTTGTTGGCAATAATGCGGGACGGGTTTTCCCAGAGCCAGTTTTTCACCTGCTGTTCGCTGTACTTCGTCAGGAGCTTTCGGCACGCCTCGTAGAGTACCGGGGGTCTGTAGGTGACCCGATGCCCGTCGGAAGCCACCACGTGTCCGAAACCGTCACCAAGAAGACTGGCGGCCGTCTTTCGAGCACTGCGGGGAGCCGAATCGCGTACACTCTCGGCGTTGACTTGAAAGACGCATCCCATACCGAGAAGCCCTTCCAGCCGCTTTGGCTTCTGTTGGACCTCGATTATTCTTTCAGTGTGAGCGATCACCGGATAAAGGCCCGAGGTTAGGATCCGCTCAAGGATGGAAGTCATGCTGCCGAAAGGCACAAAAGGCGAGAACTCCACGAGCAGGTAGACGCCGTCGTTTACCGTCAGGACCGCGCGGCGGTCCAGGGATTGAACGAATTCGAGCGAGGCGTAGTTCTCCGCTCCCAGGACGATCTGCATGTCAGCGAGGAACGAATGCTCCGCCTGGCTCGCGTACTCCGTCAGCTTCGACGCAGTCGCTTGAAAGACCTGGCGGATGACGGCGACATCTCGATTGGGGAACAGGTCCAGGAACATGTGGGGGGTTGCGACGATGGATCGGGTGCCCTGCTCGTAAGCGATCCGAAGCATTTGGATCGTCTCCTCGATCGAGCTCGCGCCGTCGTCGATCCCCGGGATGATGTGCGTGTGAATGTCGGCGAATTGCATCGAGAATCAAGACTTATCTTCGACTTCCCTCACGCTGGAGGCATCCAAATCAATGACCTTCCGCTTCTCCTTGGTCTTCACGATTTCGACGCCCTGTTCCAGCAGTTCCTCGCGGATTTTCAACTCGTTCAGGAACGAGACCGGCTTCTCAGTCGGCATGTCCTCGTCCATCGCGGCCAGCGTCCTCTTCCAAATCGGCCGGCAGTATCGTCGATCCGGGCGGTGGTTTCTGTTCCCGGGGACGCCTTCGCATGGTTGCCATCAGCGCGAGAACGGCGGCGACGATGAACAGCAACATCCAAAAAAAGAGGTAGTTCGTGGTGCTGCGGACCGGCGTCTGGGGCTGAGGAGAGGCGGGCCAGACGGGGACGTCTCCCTTTTCCTTCACCTTGAACTCCGGGGGCAAAACCCCGGGTTTTGACGCGGAATCCGTTTTGGGCTTCTCGGCTCGCGGCAGCTTCACCCTGGGCGCCCTGGGGACGGCTTGGGAGAAACCTGTCCGCGTGGAAGCCATGGCTTCGAGCGGTAGAACCAGGGAAACCTGTCCCCTCTTCACCTCGACTTCCCGCCGCAACTTTCGGAAGCCGTTCTTATGGAGTACCAGGTTGTACTGTCCGAGCGGTATCTCTTCGATGCTCAGACGACCTTTTTCGTCGGTTTTCGCGAGGCTGACACCGTCCCAGACCACTTCCGTTCCCGGCTCCGTCTGGATGAGCAGACTTCCCTTTTCTTCGGCAGCCGGCAGCATTAACAGAAGGAGCAAGAGGAAACTGGACATTTGTCGTGGGAGAGCCTACCACCACTCGATATCAGCCGCCCACCTTTCTTTCTACAGCAGGCTCGGAAGTCTGCATGTTCTTTTCAGCCTGACGAAGATCGCTTATGAGCTCTTCAAAAGTCAACTCTTCTGTTCCATCGGCGACCGAGTGCACTTGATCCCCCGCGTGCCTCACTGATTTTACGGGTTCCGCGCGCAGCCACAGCAATCCGTAAAACCTGCGGCCGCACTTCAGACAACGAAAAGGGGCGAGCAGGACAAATCGGAGGAAGTATCGTTCCCCTCGGGTCTTGGCTCGCGACCGAGCGAACTTCGTTCTTCCGCAACCGGGACAATTTTTCATGAAAAGCCTTGGCGCATCCTTCGCTCGGCCGCTCTCAACTCCTTGACCAGGGTCTCAAAACTCTGATCATCCCCGGTCTCCGTGAAAGCAGAGCGGCTGACTGCAGGAGGGACGCGCAGTCCCTGGTTCACCGGCAGATTGCCGGAGCCAAAACCATAAAAAGTGCGGCAGCACGACAAACATTCGAAGTGCTTGAGTCCGACGAGAGGCAGCATTCGGCTCTCCACGGGCCCAATCCGGCGTTCGCGTACATAGAGGCTGCCACACTTAGAACAGTGCTTCATTGTTCCTTGCCAGGAGGATGTTGGGTCTATGGGCAATTGTAAGAAGCCGGGTCGGCGAAGTCAATTGCATGACCGGGACAACGGGTCGAGGTCGACGACCAGCATCAAAAGCTACGGCTCATCCAGGCCGTCGCAAAAGTGACGAGAGCGACGATCAGGACCAGGATGTTGATGGCCATGCCGATGGTCACCAGAATGCCTATGACCTTCCAAAGCAGGCGCTGAGCGTCCAGCGCTTGCTCGAGGGCCTGCACCTGGAGGGTGCCCTGCAACACCGAGATCCTCGCTGCGTAGCGGTTGAGCAAGGCGCCGAAGCCGGCCACCAGCCCTGCGACCAGGATGTAGGCGAGGAGGGCGACCAGTCCGATCCCGATTCCCGTCCCCATCTGAACGGTCGTTACGAGAGCCAGGAGCCCGCCGAGCAACGCGATGGCGGCGCCCAGGTACGCGAGAATGCCCATCAGTCTGACCCAGGTCCGGGTTTTCACCAATAGCTGGACCGTAGTCCCCGAAACCTCCTCCGAGGTGTTAAAGGAGGGGGTTGCGGATGGGACCACCGGCGAAGCGAAAGCCGCCGGCCCGGTTCCCCACGACATCGGAGGCGCGGAGGCAGGCTGCTTCAGCGGCTCGAGTCGGGGCATCGCGGCGGCGGTCGAAACCGGCGGCGATTGCACTGCGGCCGAGTATGCGGGTTGAAAAGGCGGCGGAACGGCCGCCGGTGCAGCAACGGGCTTGGAGGCAGCCAATTCCGGCACTTGATCAGCGGCGGCCCAAACCGGCATTGTCTCATTCCAGACCAAGTCTCCCCAACTGAGCTGGCCGTTGCCCAACATCGTCTGGAGTGTCGCCTGGTCGGTCGGTCCCCCCTGGTTTCCGTTCTGAAGATAGTACCAGTACGCTGCCATATTCCTCCTCGCTTTCCGCACCCCGGGCGGTGCGCCGGGCCCATTATCAACCACCCGGGTCCGAGAAGCGACAAAAAGTAAGCGAATCCAGGCGACCGTCAGACGTGATAAAGCGTGAGCCGGGCCCCTCGCCCCTGCCTGAGTTCGACGACGCAAAACTTAATTCCTTTGGTTGCGCGTGTTAGCGTGGAATGACAGGGAATTAAGTACTATGTCCAGTTATGTCCCCGAAACTCCCTCTGCCCTGCCGGCGATCAGCCTGATCAGTTCCATGTAAGAATCCTCGAGCGCGCCTCCTGCACTACTCGCCACCAGATATCGATAGCCATTCTCGCCTTCGGGCGACGCGTTACTCGACAGAATTCTGTGGGCAGCCTCCCGGAATTCCGCGTAGGAGTCGACCGCGTACCCGCCTCGGCTTCTCTCGATATGCCCCTTAAGTACCGCCGAACGGGCGCTGACGATCGCCGGCCGCTTCCACGCGAAAGCCTCCTGGAGGACAATCGAGTAGCTTTCGTAAGGCGACAGCAGGACGAGCGCCCGGCATCCCGCCAGGGCCAGTTGTTTGTCCCCCTCCGAAAGGTATCCGAGGTATCTGATCGAAGGCGATTCCGGGATCGCCATCTGTTTCTGTCCCGCGAGCGCGAGAATGAGCTCCGCTCGTGTGTCCCGCAGGTAGGCGAGAAAGTGAGAGAACATCTCGCCGCAACCCTTGTTGGAATCGATACGCCCCAGGTACAAAAGGTACGGCTTTTCGAGCCCGTGTCGTCGCGCGAAAGCGGCCCGGGCTGCCTCGCCAGGCTCCTGTTTCGCTCCCAGTTGATCCAGCCCGGGAAGGCCGAGGGTCGAGATCCGTTGGGGTTTGTCTTCCACGCCAAAGGCCTGATTGGCGAAGTCCCGCTCCTCGGGGCTCAGATAGATGAGGGCAGAGGCCGCCCGAAAAACCTCCCGGTAGATCGGCAATCGAATGGGCCGCTCGTCGTGTGCAGTCGGGATCAGGATCGCCTTGGGACGCGCGAACGGAATCCCGAAAACTGTCGGGTAATACAGGTAGGTGAAGAACAGGAAGGCGTCAAATTCGCTTTGCCGCCTCCTGATGTGGCGAACCAGACCGGGGCAGTAGGGGCCCTGAGCCCGGACCCAGAGACCCTGGAGGAAGTTCGCGCGGGGCAGAATCGGCCATCGCCGCGCCAGGACGACCGTGCTCAGCAGGTGGAACAGGCGCACGGGCCGCGACAACCGGACCGGAAAACGGAGCACCCGGACGGGTCCATCCCGGTGCTCGCCGGCCGGATACTGGTTGCTCCACGAAACGTAATCTTGCGCGCAGGAGGTGAGGACCGTGACGTCGACCTGAGCCGCGAGGCGCTGTGCGACCTGCCGGCACAGCACCTCGCCGCCGCCTACCACGTCGGTTCCGTACCTCTGGATCACCGCTGCTATTTTGAATTTCAAGCGGGTCTACTTTGTGATCCCTGAAAACTGATCCGTTCGGAAGGGAGTTGCGGGAAGGCCATCCTTGTTCCACAGGTTCACAACCGGGAAGTCGGCCCACCCATACCTGACCGCGACCGGCTTCGAAACCTGGGGACTCGTCACGATGACCTTTTTTCCCCGGATCTCGGCCTTCCCCCAGACGAAGTTCTTGTCTTCGCCGCACACAGCGAATCCCGTGAGCTCGCCGTCCCGTGCCTCGAGCCCCTTGCCAACGTTCTCAAAACTGAGAACCGCCTGGTTTCCCTTGATTTCGAGCTTCTTGAAAGTCGGTCCGGACGCGGTGATCTTCTGATCATAAGCAATCGCCCGGGCAGCCAGGGCCAGGCGTGCTCCGACCGGTTCCTTCCGGGTCGGGTGGATGTCGTCCTTCTCGCCGATGTCGGTGATGACCGCCATGCCGACCTTCGGAAGCACCATCGTGCTCAAGAGCTGCGCCTCTCGGAGCTCTGCCCAGTCGCTGTCGACCGGCTTCTCGGTAATCTGCTCCAGCGCGCGTTTCTTGCCTTTGTCATAGGGGGCCAGCTGAACGAGCAGGAATGTAAAATCGCCCTGTCCCCAGTCTTTGCGCCAGTTTCGGATCAGGTCGGGGAAGAGAGTCCGGTATTCGCGCGCGCGGCCTGCATTCGATTCCCCCTGGTACCAGATGGCGCCGTTGATTCCGTAAGGGATGACCGGGTAGATCATGCCATTGTAGAGCTCGGTCGGTTTCCAGGGTGCCCGCGGAGGCCTGCGATCGGCAGTCGCCTTCCCATCCTTCTGAAGTTGCTCGAAATTCGCCCTTTCGGATTCGAAGCGCGCCAGGTTCTCGGAGTAACGATCGAGAATATCCCTTTTGTAGGCCGGGTTGGATTGCAGGGCGGCGTCACTCATCCAGACCTCCGCCGGCGAGCCGCCCCATGAGGTGTGGATCAGGCCAACCGGAACCCCGAGATTTTTCTGCAGATCCCGGCCGAAGAAGTATCCCACCGCTGAGAACTCAGCTGCGCTCTCCGGCGTGGATTCGCGCCATCCAAAGGACTTCACCTGGTCGAGCGGCTTATCCGCCTTCGTCTTCTCTACGGTCAGGAGTCGAATTTTGGGGTTTGTCGCTGCTGGAACGGCCTCCCGGGACTCAAAAGCCTGCTTGAGCTTCCACTCCATGTTCGACTGGCCGCTGCAAACCCAGACCTCGCCCACAAGAACGTTCTTCAGCTCTATGCGGTTCTTTCCGGAGATCGTCAGGACGTCCGGTCCGCCTGCCTTGAGGTTCGAGAGCTTCGCTATCCATTTGCCGCCGACCGGTGTCGCTTTGACCGCCTGGTTCCGGAACGCGACCGTAACATCTTCGCCGTCATCCGCCCAACCCCAGATCGGAACGACCGTCCGCTGCTGGAGGACCATGTTGTCCGAGAACAGGGCCGGGAGCCGCACGTCGGCGGACGCGGTCGCCACGAGGAACGGAAGAAGCAGCAAGGTAAAGACAAGCAGCAAGGGCTTTTTCATGCGCACCGGTATAGTACAAACAAGGAGGGAAGACAAGTCGAGGGGGGACCGGGAGGCAAGGAGACAGGGAGACAGGGAGACAAGGAGACGAGACAAGCGGATGAGAATATCGAATATCGAACAAGGAATATCGAATGTCGAAGGGGAAGGCCTGTAAGACCAAGGCTTCACGACACATCACCGTTCTATTTCGTGTTCGATATTCCGACCTCAATCCTCTTCTCGCGCGCCTTCCCTTCGACATTCGATATTTCTTGTTCGATATTCTCATCCGCCGATGCAAAGTTAACGCTCCCATCTCCTTGTCTCCTTGTCTCCCTGTCCGAATTTCGGGGACACAAAACTTATTTCCTTTGCCGACCCCTATGAACGCGCTATCTGTAAGGGAATTAAGTATTATGTCCCCGAAATTCTGCTAGGATGAGCGCCGGAGGACGGAAGGTATGGGTATCCTGGCAGGTATTTTCTTCGGATTCGTCGCCTGGTTCCTGGTTCGATACTTGTTGGCCGGGATTTACACGGTCGACCAGAACGAACGGGCGGTCAAAACTTCTTTTGGTCGGGCGGAGCGCGTCGGATCGGCGACGACTCTCGATGACCCGATCGCCGAACACCTGAGGCCGGAGGAGCGAGAGCGCTACCAATTCCCGCAGGTGCGCGTCATCCCCCCTGGAGGACCATATTTCAAATGGCCGTGGCAACGAATCTACAAGGTTAGCGTCGCCACGCAAACGATCAACATGGCCTACGATCCCGAGACGCCGACCGCCAACCAGGGCGGGACCGTTCTGGAAGCGGTCACCAAAGATCAGCTGAACACGGGATTGACAGGCCAGATCCGTTACCGGGTGTCGGAGAAGAACCTCTACGCGTACATTTTCGGCGTGAAACAGCCGATCGTGCACGTGATGGGCTACTTCACTTCCATCCTGCGTGAACGGATCGCGAATTTCGAGGCGCCTCCGCCAGCTCAGGTCGACGACCGTCGAGGGCTTGCCCTCGCCGGACGCCGTGACGGCCGCGATCGGAATTTCGATCAACGATCTCAGGAAGAACCTCCGGGACATCAATGAGCACATGGATCGAGAGTGCAAGTCGTCGGAGGCGCGCTACGGCATCACGCTCGACGCCTCTCTGATCACCGGGATCGATCCGCCGCCGGACGTCGAATCGGCGCTGGCCGCGATCAACACCGCCCACAACCAGGTTTCGTCCGACATCAGCCTGGCGCAGGCGGGGGCCGACCAGAAGCTGACCCAATCGAAACGGGCGGTCGAAATCGAGACACTCAAGGCCGAAGCTGAGGTGGAACCGCTGCGGGCGCTCGCCGGACCAGCTGCGGGAGCTGAAGAAGAACGGGCCGGACGCCCTGAGCACCTATGTGCGCAACGTGAGGCTGAGGCTCTTCAGCCAGGCTCGCCGCGTGGTACTGGAGGTGAACCATGATTAGCTTCCTTTTCGCAGCCGGGGTCACGTTTGTCGGCATGTTCATCGTCGCACCGATCATTGCCGCTCTGTGCCGTGCCTTCGGGCTCTACACGATCGTCCAGGAGCGACAGTGCAAGGTCTACGTTCTTTTCGGCAAAGTGGTCCTGATCCTCGACGATCCGGGGCTGCATATCCTGCTGTTCAAGCTTGGGCTGGAAGGCGCCGTTCGTCAACTGGCTGGGGCAGTGCCACGTCCTCGACATGCGGCGCGACCAGGAATACCTGCGCAGCCAGCCGGTCAATTCCGAGGAAGGGGCGCCGATCGGAATCGGGATCTGGTACGAGATGTTCATCAGCGATCCGGTCTCCTATCTTTTCAAGAACGCCGATCCTCGCGGTTCTCTTGCCGCAAACGTGAGCAATGCGACGGTACGCTGCCTGAGCAACATGAAACTGGCCGACATGATGGAAAACCGCCATGCGATGAGCCAGACGGTGCGATCCGAGGTCTCCCCGAAATCTCATGAATGGGGCTACCGCCTGGGCTCCGTCTACATCCGCAAGGTCCATTTCCGCGATGTCGGCATGATTCGCCAGATCGAGGAGAAGGTCGTCAACCGGCTTCGCCAGGTGACTTCCGCCATCAAGCAGGACGGCGCCAACCAGGTGAGCATCATTACCAACACCGCCGAGCGCCAGGCGGCCGTGGAGTTCGCCCGGGCCGAAGCGATGCGCGCCTGCATCCTGGGCGAGTCCCTGCAGGAAATCGCACGGGATCCGGAGATTGTCAACGCGATGTTCTCGATCATGGAGGCCGAAAACATCATCAATGGCGACGCGGACATCGTGCTCGTCCCGAAGGGCGCCGAGATGCTCACCCAACTCCTGGCTCAAAACCAATTGAAGTCCGAGAAGCCCAGACAAGCGTGAGATTCCTGCTCATCGACAAGATCATCGAATGGCAGCCCGGCGTTCGAGGCCGGGCTGTCAAAAATGTCTGGGTGCGCGAGATGTTTTGACGAATCCGCCGGGGAGAGGTTGACGCACCTGATTCGGGTAATACAATGAGCGCACACTGCCTGGTATACGGGGGACCGGAAGCGTGAACGACGATAGCGACCGTGCGGCCTGCGAATAGGAAGGATGCCCCCGGGGGCGGACCTCGCCGTGAATGAAGCTGACACCTGTCGGAAATACGTGGTTCCCCAGCTGGTTGAAGCTGGCTGGGACACTCCGCCCTATTCGTTTACAGAGCAGCGGACCTTCACTGATGGTCGGATTATCCCTATTGGCGCCAAGATCCGCCGCGGTAAGCAGAAGCGAGCTGACTATCTCCTGCGTTACAGGCGAGACTTCCCCATCGCTGTTGTGGAGGCGAAGGCGGATTACAAATCGGCTTCGGACGGCATCCAGCAGGCCAAGGACTACGCGGAGACACTCGGGCTGAAGTTCGCCTATTCAACCAACGGGAATGGGATCATCGAGTTTGATTTTATGACGGGGCAGGAACGATGCCTCTCGGCATTTCCGTCACCCGAGGAACTCTGGAGCCGACTGCACGCTGCAAAGACCGTCCAGGAAGGCGAAAAGCAGGTTGTCCTTGCCTCGTACAACCTTCAGGCCGGCAAAATACCCCGATACTACCAGGATATCGCGATAAACCGCGCCGTCGAGGCAATCATTCGTGGAAAGAGGCGCGTCCTGCTCACGATGGCCACGGGTACCGGAAAGACAGCGACTGCCTTTCAGATCTGCTGGAAACTTTGGTCAACCCGGTGGAACCGTGACCGGCGATTTCCGCCGGCCGAAAATCCTTTACCTGGCCGATCGCAACGTTCTTGTCGACGATCCGATGACCAAGGATTTCGCGCCGTTTGGCGATGCCCTGCACAGGATCGAGTCATGGTGAAGCTATTAAGAGCCGCGAAATTTACTTCGCGACGTACCAGGCGATCGCGGAAGATGAAAGCCGGCCCGGCCTGTACCGCGAGTACCCGCCTAACTTCTTCGATCTTGTCATCGTCGACGAATGCCATCGGGGTCGGCGCGCGCGGACAGCACCTGGCGGGAGATCCTCCAGTACTTCAAGCCGGCCGCGCAACTGGGAATGACCGCCACGCCGCTGCGCGATGACAACCGGGACACATACGAGTACTTCGGCAATCCGGTCTACACATACTCGCCTGCGCCAAGGTATAGAGGACGGCTTCCTTGCGCCCTACCGGGTGCACCGCGTGATCACGATCGGCTGACGCGGCCGGTTGGCGGCCGACCATAGGAGAACTCGACCGTTACGGTCGCGAGATTCCTGACGGGGATTACCAGACGAAGGACTTCGAGCGAGTCATAGCACTGCGCACCCGGACTGAAGCGATTGCGCGACATCTGACCGATCATCTGAAGTCTACAGACCGCTTTGCGAAGACGATCGTTTTCTGCGTGGACCAAGAGCATGCCGACGAAATGCGCCGCTGCCTCTCCAACCTCAACGCCGACCTCATGAAGGACCATCCCGACTACGTCTGCCGAGTGACGGCCGACGAGGGAGACATCGGCATAGGCCATTTGAGCGCCTTCCAGGACGTCGACACCGAGACACCCGCCATCCTGACCACCTCTCAGCTGCTGACAACCGGGGTGGACGCTCCGATGGTGAAGAACATCGCTCTGTGCGCGTCGTTGGCTCCATAAGCGAGTTCAAACAGATCATTGGGCGTGGCACCGGGTGCGAGACGACTACGGCAAGTACTTCTTCACGATTCTGGATTACACCGGTTCGGCGACGCGTCACTTCGCGGATCCCGATTCGACGGCGATCCCGTCTTGATTGACGAGACGCAGATCAACGACGCGGGAGAGGTTACGCAGGAAACCGTTGTGCTGCCAGGACTCGAGGACCAGGAAGAAACGCCGGTCGTTAGCGAGGGACCAGGCGTCATCTGGATGACCGAGCCACCTGAGGACGGACCTCCGCGTAAATACTATGTCGACGATGGCGTGATCGAAATCGCACATGAGCTTGTCTCGGAGCTCGACGCCGACGGCAAAAAGCTGCGAGTCATCCGCTACACCGATTACACGGCCGAGCAGGTCCGGACGCTGTACGCATCGGCGGCCGACCTTAGAAACAGTGGCAGGTTCCCAGGGAACGCGATGCGATCATCGGCAACTCGAGGAACGAGGGGTCGACTTCGACGATCTGGCCAAGGCCGCCGGCCAGCCGAATGCTGATCCATTCGACCTTCTCTGCCACGTAGCCTTCAACGCGCCTCTCAGGACCCGGAGAGAGCGCGCCGACCGGCTTCGTAAAGACCACAAGGACTTTTTCGACAAGTACGGCCCGGAGGCGCGTGCGATTCTCGGCGATCTGCTCGAGAAGTATGCCGAGCATGGGCTCGCTCAGTTCAAGATCCCGAGATCCTGAAGGTCCCGCCGATTTCGGATCGCGGCAACGTGGGCGAAATCATCAAGTACTTCGGCGGACCGGACAAGCTGAAGACGCCGTGATTGCGGATCTACAGTCCCATTTGTATGCAGCGTAGGAGGCATAGATGAGTCCCCAACCGTCACGACGAAGAGGAGAGACACATGATGAAACGGTCGCCAGCCAGCTGACGACTGCACACCAACTCGGGTCGCTGATCAAATCGGCCCGCGACATCATGCGCAAGGACAAGGGACTGAACGGGGATCTTGACCGTCTGCCCATGCTCACGTGGGTCATGTTCCTGAAGTTCCTGGACGATGCTGGAAAAGCTTCGCGAGGAAGAGGCGGATCTGTCCGGCGAGCGTTACAGGCCCCGATCGAACCGCCCTATCGCTGGCGGGACTGGGCCGCAAAAGAGGATGGCATCACCGGGCCCGAGCTCACTCGCCTTCATCAACCAGGACGAAGCGGTTCGCCCGGATGGGACCCGTGGCGCCGGCCTGTTCGCCTATCTCCGGAATCTCCAGTCAGCCAACGGCAAGGGCCGGCGCGAAGTGGTCGCCAACGTGTTCCGCGGCGTCACGAACCGCATGGAGTCCGGGCTACCTGCTCCGGGACGTGATCAACAAGGTCAACGAGATCCACTTTGGATCGTCCGAGGAGATCCACACGCTCGGCCACCTCTACGAATCGATGCTCCGGGAGATGCGGGACGCGGCCGGCGACTCGGGCGAGTTCTACACTCCCCGCCCGGTCGTGAAGTTCATGGTCGCCGTCACCGATCCGAAGCTGGGCGAGACGGTCTTGACCCGGCCTGCGGCACCGGCGGGTTTCTGGTCGAGGCGTTTGACCATCTGGACAAGCAGTGCCAGACCGTCGAGGACCGGGAACTCCTTCAGGAGCGATCGATCTTCGGCCAGGAGGCCAAACCGCTCCCTACATGCTCGGCCAGATGAACCTGCTGCTCCACGGTCTGGAGTACCCGCATATCGCCTACGGCAACTCCCTGCGCCACCAAGGTCACCGAGATCGGAGACAAGGAGCGGGTCGACGTGATCATGACCAATCCGCCATTTGGCGGCGAGGAGGAATCGAGCGTCAAGTACAACTTCCCGGCCGACATGCAAGTGTCGGAAACGACGCTCCTCTTTCTCCAGCTCATCATGCGGAAGTTGAGACGCCCGGAGAAGAACAGCGGGAAACCGGGCCGGGCGGCCGTCGTCGTTCCGAACGGCACGCTGTTCGGCGATGGCGTGTGCGCACGGATCAAAGAGCAGTTGCTCCGCGAGTTCAACCTCCACACGATCGTCCGCCTGCCGAATGGCGTCTTTTCGCCCTATACGTCGATCCCGACTAACCTGCTGTTCTTTGACCGATCCGGCGCCACGCGGGAGATCTGGTTCTACGAGATTCCGCTACCCGAGGGCCGCAAGAACTACACGAAGACCCAGCCGATGCAGTTCGAGGACTTCGCCGACTGCATCTCGTGGTTCCACCCGATCGACCAGCGATCCGAAAACGACCACGCCTGGAAGGTGAAAGCGGAGGACGTGCTGAAGTACGACGAATCCGGCAACCTCGTCTCCTGCAACCTGGATATCAAGAACCCGCACAGCGCCGAGGACCTCGAGCACCTGCCGCCCGAGAAGATCCTTGAGGACATCCTGACGAAGGAACGGAGGATCATCGAGATCATGGAGGAGATCAAGGCGCAGGTGACGGGAAACCCGAAATGACTATCCGACTGAGAGTGGATCCGTTTGGCCCATAGTAGACTGTCGGAGGTGCTTCGCCTCAATGTTGATTCCGTCTGACTCTGTCGCAGCCGGTTTTTGAGCTAGCCGGAGTCTACAGTTTCACGCGAGGACTTTTTAGTCGTCGACCATTGGACGCTCTGGCAAAACGACCTATAAATCCTTCAACCGTCTGCACGAAGGCGACTTCGTGATGACGCTAGCCAAAAGCCTGGGAAGGTGCACTCGCTAACTCACCAAAGAATTCAATGGCTTTCTTTCTTTCCCCCGTATTTTCGACCTTCCGCTGCAACTCAGACCGCCTGGACCCTCAGTTCCTCGAGTCGTTCTGCCGCCGACAGTCGGTCTCGGCGCCAGCTCAGTCGAAAAGCACGGGGGATTGGAGCCCGGCGGGAGACTGTGTCGCCGGAGCAGTTCCTGTCACTCTGTATCCCCCTCCACCGCTCGCCGAGCAGCGGCGGATCGTGGCCAGGATTGAGTCAGTCGCCACTAAAACCGCAGAACTCGAATCTCTACTCTTGCAGGTGCACCGTCGGCGTGACAGCTTCCTTCGTTCTCTCCTCGTTCAAGCTTCCGCCGGCCCGTCTGTGAAGGTTGCTATGGCGGAGTTGCTCGAACCGCGCAAACCGGACGTGTGTGTAAAACCCGATGAAATATACAAGTTTGCCGGAGTCTATTGTTTTGGACGGGGCGTATTTCCGTCAGGAACAAAGGCTGGCGCCGGGTTCTCGTATAAGGAATTGACCCGAGTTCACGCCGGGGATTTTGTGTATCCGAAGCTTATGGCATGGGAGGGGGCTCTCGCCATTGTGCCGCCTTCATGCGACGGTCTCGTCGTCTCGCCGGAGTTCCCGGTCTTTCGAGTCAAGACGAGACAAAGTGCTCCCCGATGTCCTCGCTACAATCTTTTCTTCGCCGGACGTCTGGTCTGAGCTGGCCCGCCTCAGTACCGGCACAAACATTCGTCGTCGTCGGCTCAACCCGCAAGTTTCCTGACGTACCGCATCCCGGTACCTCCCATGGAAGCTCAAGTTCGGGTTGTGTCGATTAAGAAAAAGTTCGATGAAGTGAACGGCTTAGGGCAGGAAGTTCAGGAAATGTTTGGTCGTCTGCTTGCCGCCCTCCTAGAAAGGGAATTCGGCACCTTTAGCAAGCGGAACTGAGCAGTCGTATTGGCTCTCGGAGGGTGCAGCAGACCAGAATCCGACGAGGTTGTACTTTCAAAAAGGCTGAGAAGGAATGATCGAAAAGTTCGTCACGATCAACAACGTGGGAAGGTTCCGGAAGTACGGTGCGTCGGGAGATATTGCCTTGCGGAGACTCACCTTGATTTACGGCGAAAACGGGCGTGGGAAAACAACCCTCGCCGGCATACTTCGCTCACTTAGAACAGGCCGGCCAGAATATATTGAGGAGAGGCGTACTTTAGGGGATGGCACGGCATCTCTCCAGCCGGAAGTAGTGATTCGAGCAAATGGAAGAACCGTGCGGTTCACGAAGGGAACATGGAGTGAGATCTGTGGGGACATTGATATTTTCGATTCCGCATTCGTGCATCGGAACGTTTATGCCGGTGACTGCGTCCAGCACGAGCACCGGAAACGCCTTTATCGCGTTATTATCGGTGTTGAAGGCGTTAGACTTGCTCAGCAGATCGACGCTCTGGACTCCCAAATCCGAGACCTAAACTCGCAGATCAGGGATAAGGAGAATGCACTTCTACGTCTTATCCGCCTACCCGAGGGGCTAACACTGAACAACTTTCTGTCGCTGCCGGAGGTTGAGGGGATAGACGAGAAGATCAAACAGAAATCCGAGGAACTGAATGCTCAGGAAATAGTCCTCAAGAAGGCCGCAGAGATCCAGTCGAAGCCCGCGCTTACCCTCCTCTCTCTTCCGACACTGCCAGTTTCATTGAGGGTGATCACGAGTAGGAGCATCGAAGATATCGCCTCAGATGCAGAGCAATTGGTCCGTCGACACGTTCAAGAGCGTCTAGATAGTGGAGGTGAGTCGTGGTTAGCCCACGGCCTGGGATACTTGCAGGATGGTACGTGTCCTTTCTGTGGTCAGACTGTCAGCACTTCTCAGTTAATCGCCGCTTATCGCTCGTATTTCAGTGCCGGATATCGGCGGCTCAAGGAAGACTTAGCGCTCCTAGAGCAGCAGATTAACGAGTCAATCGGTGACGCCGTGATCTTCAGAGCACTATCCGTGATCGCTGATAACACGGCTCTGTCTGAGTTTTGGAAGCAGCTCTTCCCGGCCGATCTTCCCCAATTGCCAACCGATCAGATTCGGGACCGATATTCCAGGCTGAGGGAAGAGAGCCTGGAAATCACCCGCCGCAAACAAGCGAACCCTGCAGACGCTGTCAGTGTCGGCACTACTTTTGTTGAGGCGGAATCCGAAGTCCAAGCCCTTGAGACCGTCTTGCAAGCCTACAACGACAGAATCCTCTCCCTCAACAGCCTGATAATTCAACAAAAGAAAGCGAGCCAAACGGCCGCATCGGTAAACACGCTGAAAAAACAGCTGGATCTCCTCCAACTCATGAAGCGGCGGGGCGAGCCGAACATTGATCAACTCTGCACCGCTTTGATTGAGCTGGGAAATGAGAAGAATGCGGCAGACCGTCAAAAAGGCGTGTCGAAGGATTTTTTGAATCGGTATTGCACTGAAGTGTTACAGGGCTTTGAACGGCGAATAAACCAGTACTTAGACCAGTTCGGTGCCGGCTTCAGTATTCACCGAGTTAAGCACAACTACCAAGGCGGGACGCCAAGTTGCCAGTTTCAGATCGTTGTGAACGGGGTCGGGCTGGACGCAGGAGAATCGAGTGCGATGCCGGGCAGTCCTTGTTTCGGCACGGTTCTCAGCGCCGGTGATCGCGGCGCCCTGGCCCTCGCTTTCTTTCTGGCAGTTCTCGAGGCAGATCCGACGCTTGGCTCCAAGATCGTCATCTTAGATGATCCTTTCTCGAGCCTTGACCGCTTCCGCCGAATCTGTACTCAGCAGATGATCCATCGTGTGGCCGGCTCCGCTGCCCAGGTGATCGTCATGTCCCATGATCCCCTCTTTCTCCAGCTGCTCACTGAAGGCTTCTCACCTTCGGATATCAGAACTCTGCAGGTCAGTCGAACTGCGGACACGAGTGTTTTGACCGAGTGGGATATCGAGACCGAGACGGCTCCTCCCTTCCTGCAGGACTATGGCAAGCTGCTCAAGTACTACAGCGAGCGGGTTGGAGACCCTCGGAGCGTGCGCAAGGGCAATTCGTCCGTTCCTCGAAGGTCTGATGCGCGTTCATTTCCCTGGTCATTTCCCTGAAGGTGAGTGGCTCGGTCAGTTCATCGACCGGGTTCGGACTGCGCAACCGGGAGGCGGCCTTGATCACGCGAAGTCTGATTTTAGCGAACTTGAGGCAATAAACGGCTACTCGAAGCGTTACCACCACGAAACCAACAGGTCTGCCGAGACTGAGCCAATTCACGAGGATGAATTACATTCTTACGTGAAACGGGCTCTCCATTTTGTCGGGGGTTGCTGAGGTGACAGCTACACCGCAGCGCAGACAACACCGTCCGAGCGCACTACCATGGAGTTCGTCTCTCGGGTCTCAGTTCTAAAATCGTGTACCTCCTTCGACACCCCCTTCAGAGCAGAAGTCAGCGACTCGCCTAAATGCTCTTCTTGAAGCAACTGGATCAACCGCCAAGCCGATCCGACAAGACCTATCCTTAGCCGGGTGTTTCCGCAGATGTAGGTCGACAGTTCTTCAGGGGCTGAAACCAGTGGCTCGGCGTCGGAAAGGGGTCGAGCAACTGCCCAGGACACCCGATCGGTACTCTGCAGATGCGACAAGCCCTCGAAGAACGCAGGGTACCGGCCGCTGAGGATTGATCGCCATGAGGCTACTTCGGCGAGTTTCCTGGCATCACTCCAAAGACTAAGCGCTGCAGTAGTACCGAAGTAATGAGCACGCAGAATGCCTTCGATAGAGCCCGGCGGAAGCTCTGAGCCGTTTTGCCTGGAGTTCCAGACTCGGACCCGCAACGTCCGTTTCCGGTCCGTTTTTGCAGACGGATTTACACGGGTGGCAACCACGAGATTCTGAGAGACCGGGTATACCGCGTTTCAACGAATTCTGCATTCCTCGCCTGGTTTGCCCATCCGACTGGAGGACGGGTTAAGTTGTCCAGGCAGATCCGCATCCCTTGCTTTCAGCAAAGGACACTTGGCATGCACCCGAACCCGCGTCGAAGCGCGCCAGTACATAGTCAGGCATAAACCGTCCCGAAGGTGGTGTTGGGCGTCGCACGAAGCCTCCGGACATAGCGGGAGTGACCAAGTCGTAACGGTGGCGGTCGGGCTGCGAAGAACACTGACGGGAGCCCACCACTGGTAGTTCTCAGCTTCCGCAACCTTGTGGGTGCACGCCACGCCGAGAATCCACGACGTAACCGATTTCCATTGTTTTTCAAAGCTGGCGACGTATGGGCTCGTTGTCCACACAAATCTGCCGCCATTGTTGGCTGGGCTGAGGATGTTTCCCCAGAATTCCCACAAACCCTCGCGCTAGGGATGGCGGCTTGCCCGGCAACCAGTCCGTAATGACATATGAGGCAAGTTCTAGAAGGCTCGTTGGAAAGGGGGTCGTGGAATTCTGATTCACCGGGTAAACAATTAGGTCAGGACGAGTTGCGGGAGTTGCCATAGAGCTGTCTCCTATTTTCATAGATCGGCGCCACGCCAGCGTTCGCTCAAGCCCTGGAAATGCTCGTATGGCGCGTAGCCGTAATAATGCAACTGACCGACGACAATGCCGGGGGCGATGCCTTGGGCCTTGGCGAACCGGGTGATTGCGGCTGCGCTCAGGCGGGGGGTGGCGGCGACAAAAGCGTCGAGATCCTTCTTCCGAAGGAGGGTCTCCGAGGCGAAACGATTCGCTTCTTCCTCTTCGGCCCCGGTCTTCTCCTCCACCTCCAGGAAGATCGCGCGTTTCCGGGCATGGAGCAGCAGGTGACCGACCTCGTGGAAGAACGTGAACCACAGGACGTCGTCCTTCTTGCCGCGCAGACAGAGCTGAATGACGGCTCGGTTGCCCAGCCAATAGGTTGCGCCGTATGCGCGGATCTTCGGAAGCTCGGGGACGAAGACGACCGCAACTCCGGCCTCCGAGCAGAGTCGTTGGAGACGTGGAACGAAATTCTCGGGAGAAAGAACGCTCAAGACGCCGGATAGCATCCAGGCGGTCTCGAAGCGCCTCTTTGCTGAAAGGCCGGCATTCTATCCCCTGGGCCAAGAGCTCGCCTCTGCGCAGCCAGGCGGCCAAGGCGAACCGATCCGCATCGAACCGGGCTGACTGGCGGTACTGGACCTGAACCATTCCTTGATAGCGATCGAACGCATCGGGGGACGCGACGCCAAAGAAGTTGAGAACCCCGCGCAGGAGTTCGATGCGGTCCGAGCCCGGGGTGACGTAACCCGACTTGACCATCGCGGAGACCGGGAAGTTCGAGAGCCACTCCAAATGCTGCTGGAGCCTGTCTCCTTCCGACCGCCTCGCAACAGACTCGTCGTACTGCTGCTGCCGCTTATTCCAGAATGACGCCGGAACACCCAGCGTGCGTTCAAGCTGAATTGCTGTTTCCGGAGAAATCCCGAGCTTTCCTTTGATGATCTCGTTCATGATCTTCTTCGGCCGGCCGGTCCGATCGGCGAGCTCGGCTTGCGACATCCCCCTCTCCTCGAGGACGTCGAGAAGCGTCTCCCCCGGGTGGGAAACCTCGTCAGGGATGTATTCGTTGACAATCTGTTTAGCCATGGTAGTCCTCTATCGACAGGAGCCGGACGGCAGTCACTTTCTCAAGATCCAGTCGGCCGTCCCCGAGGTCCGGCAATGGGTCGTTGGCCGGCTCGAATACCAGCCGGTGGGATGGTCCAAATAAATAGCCCACTGGCCCTTTCGGTTGCCGACGAGTGGATGACAATTCCCGGCCAGAGTCATCATCACCTGGAGATTGTCTGCCGCTCGCAGGTCGTCGAGCCGACGTTTCAAACGTCCTGTCGCTTTCTGGCACTTCTTCCGGATCTTGCTGTTGTCGAAGATGATGTCCAACGAGTGCCCGCCTCGATAATATTAACAGCGCTTTCAATCAAGCTCTCCAAGCTTCGAGGTTGCACCTTCTCGACTGAAATGAAGGCGACCACAAACGGCCGGAGCCAGGGAGTCTCTGCGGGCGAGGGCCGTGCGATCAGTCGTTGGGAATCCTTTGTCCCCGGAATGGACATTGTCGTTCTCGCCTCTCCCGTCTCCTGAAGGTGAGCCAGGCCGGGAAGGCGACCTCGACATCGAGATGGTTTACGCGGGCCTCGAGCCCGCCACAATCGAGAAGAAAAAAACGAACCTGGTGGCGGCGATGCGGGCGTTGACACGACTTTACCGGGGAACCGAGGGCCGTCGGCTACCTCCGCTTTGCATACAGTCCTCGGCCGGGCTGGGGCTACTCCCGAGCCCTCTGGTCGTCTCGGAATTAGCGCGAGAGCTGGAAGACACGGGCCGCCCGGACTCTCACGGGGCGCTCACGAACTGGCGCATTGTCTGCCGCTCGAAGGTCGTCGAGGCGACGTTTCAAGCGTCCAGTCGCCTTCTGGCACTTCTTCCGGATCTTGCTGTCTACCGAAGATGATGTCCAACGAGTGCCTTCTCGATAATATTAACTGTTACCGTTAATCATTTTCAACCGCCGTTGTCGTTTGCCGTTCGGATGATAGGTCCGCGGCCTGACATCCCGCCGATCCGCACCGGTACGAGAAGACCACGTTGATGTTTCGCGACGCGGCGACGCGATTCGGCCAAGACCGGCTCGATCACCTACTCAGGGCTCTTCTCGCACGCTTTTGCGCTTTCACGCGATGCTACAACCGCATCGTTCCTCGGCCGAGGCGGAAGAGGCGTTGGGAGCTGAGGCGAGAAGTTTCTTTGCGGAGTACCTGACGACGAAAGGCTGGCCCATTGTCACCGGACGGTGAGACCCCGATAATAGTTGCGAGGGTCAGCCAAGTATGAAGAAGCCGAAATTGGCGAAGACCGCGGCCAGGGCGATCGCCCTTCGGGCGCAGCTTCTCGACGGCAACAATCAGCCACCACCGGGAAAAGAGGGTGTGCTGCGAACCATCGATCAACTCGGCTACGTTCAGATCGATACGATCGCGGTCGTCAAACGCTCGCACCATCACACGTTCTGGACCCGGCATCCGGACTACGACGAACACCAGCTGCACGAGCTGCAGGCACGCGACCGCCTGATTTTCGAGTACTGGGGACATGCGATGTCCTACCTGCCCATGTCCGATTATCGCTATTGCCTGCCTCGAATGCAGAACTTCCGGAATCCGAAACATGCCTGGGTGAGTCAGCGTCTCGAGGGGTGCGCTCACCTCCTTCAGCCCATCCTCGAACGTATCCGCGAGGAAGGGCCGCTCGGCGCCAAGGATTTTACGGCCTCCGAGGACGAAAAACGGGGGACATGGTGGGATTGGAAGCCTGCCAAGTTCGCCCTGGAGTTCCTGTTCTGGAGAGGGGATCTGATGATCTCCGAAAGGCAAAATTTCCACAAGGTCTACGACTTGACCGAGCGGGTGTTGCCAAGCGACGTCGACACCACCATTCCTGGGGCTGACGAAGTCGGGCGCTTTCTGGTGCGTCGCGCCCTGAGGGCTTGCGGGGTCGTTCAGGAAAAGGACGTGCGAGGCTTTCTTCAGCCGGCCGGGGCCCGGGATTCCGATTGGCAGGCGGCCGACAGCCGGGTTACCCGGAAAGCGCTGAAGGATCTCGTCGATGCGGGCGAAATCCTCCCGGTCAGGCTTGAAGGGGATGAGGACGGGGACTGGTACGCGCTCGCTCCATCCGTCGAGCACCCTCCTGTCGTTGAGCAGGGGGCAGGCCCGGTCTTCCTCCTTTCGCCTTTCGACAACCTGGTCATTCGCCGGGAGTGGCTCACGCGGCTGTTCGGATTCGACTACACGCTCGAGTGTTACCTGCCGGAAGAGAAACGGCAATATGGCTATTTTGTCTTTCCGATCCTGTGGGGCGATAGGCTGGTTGGTCGACTCGATCCCAAAGCCGATCGCCAGGCGAAGACTTTGATCGTCAAAAACCTGGTCTTTGAGCCGGGGTTCCAGGTCGCGGGTGAATTCCTGGCCCGTTTGAAGGAAACGCTGACCGGCTTCGCCCGGTTCAACGGGTGCAAGAAGTATGTCATGAGCCGGCAGGCTGCGAAGGCACTGCGGGCGTAGCTTTGCTGAGTCAAAGATCGGGCGGCCGATGGCAACACCTCCGAGCACCTTTTGCACCGTGGCCGGCGCGGTCCTCGTCGGGCACTTTCTGTTTGTCGCGATCCGGTTCGTCTACCTGGGAACCCCCGAAGACATGCTCTGGTTGTCGCATGCCGGAACCCTGGTGGGCGGCATCGGCCTGCTCGCCCGCAGTCGCTACATGGTGATGATGGCCCTTGTCGCGTTGCTCGAGAGCCACTCGATCTGGGTGGTCGACGCTCTCTGCTGGCTGCTGCTCGGGCGGCATCCCCTGGGGGTCACGTTCTACCTTGATCGCCAACCCTGGACTGAATGGCTCCCATCCTTGAACCATTTCTTTACGGTACCGCTCCTGGCGATTGCCGCCTACCGCTCGCCCGGTGTCGAGCGCAAGGCTTGGCTGGGCGCGAGTGTACTGTTTGTCTTCCTGTTGTCTGTCAGTGCTGCGATGCCGGCGGAATCCAACGTCAACAGCGCCCACCGCGTCTGGCCCGGACTCGATCAGACCTTCTTCGGGCAGTTGGACGCCTGGCCGCGACCCGTTTACTTGCCGGCTCTGGCAGCCGTGATGATCATTGGGAACTTTCTGCCTGTCAACTGGCTGCTTTCATGGCTGCTGGGCCGGAGGGGACAGGGGAAAAGTCACACTAACTGATCGCAACGGCCTGCGAGCGCATGCCGATGTCCGACTGGGAAGTCGGACCTACGCCGGAACCGCCCGGTCGCAATCACCTGCCAGCGCCTGCCGAGTTGTCGTAGGTCCCACTTCCCAGTGGGACTCTTCCTTAAAGATCGCAACGGCCTGCGAGCGCATGCCGATGTCCGACTGGGAAGTCGGACCTACGCCGGAACCGCCCGTCGCAATCACCTGCCAGCGCCTGCCGAGTTGTCGTGGGTCCCACTTCCCAGTGGGACTCTTCCTTAAAGATCGCAACGGCCTGCGAGCGCATGCCGATGTCCGACTGGGAAGTCGGACCCTGGAGTTTTTACATTCTCAGGCCGCTGCGGCTGAAGTCATCTTCTCATAACTGGGCGCGAGTCTATAAGGAACCAGTAGTTCGGGTTGTTCTGTCATCTCCTTGCGCAGCAGGGTGATCAGATCCAGGCAGGAAGGCCTTCTCGCATGGCGTCGCCAAGCGGGGAGCTCGGCGTAGGCGGATCCCCGTCCAGGGCCGAAGGCGACCAAGGACGCCAGCAGCAGGGCGCTGTACGCAGCCACGGCCAGGACCGGTTGTTTGGGTACCGAGACTTCGTTCCACAACTGGGCCTGGCCCACGCCCAGGGTGTCCTTTTCTTCGCGGTGATTGACCTCGATCTGCCAGCGATCGAAGTAGATCTGGAGAAGGGTATGGGCCGAACCGGTCAAGTCGGTGGTTAAGAGGTAAGCCGGTTGACGGTAGTAGTAGCGACCGCTCTTGCGTTTGCGGTAAGGGGTGGGAGCGACGACCAACAAACGAAGGAGGCGGCGGCGGGCCCCGCCTTGCCAGAGGACCTGGGAGACCTCCTTGTAGCGCACCCGACGGCGCTTGCCGCCGTAAAAGAGCCGGGTCGTCTTCCAGGGCCGGGCCGAGTCTTGGCGGACCGCTTCGGGAGTGAATTTGTGCGGGTCGTAAAAGCGGCGTGACCCGGCCGCGGCCCGGAAGCAAAGCACGGCGTCTTTGCGGGCGCGAGCGATGAGTTCGACACCCTTCACGATGGCACTAAAGACGGTGCGGTTGCAGAAGCTGCCGTCGACGGCCAGCGCCAGGATTTTGAGCGCGGCCCCGGCCTGGTCCAGAGCCTGACGCAGCTGGCCCATCATTTTGACGAAGTCCTGCGACAGGTTCTGCGCCTTGGCGGCGATGCGGTACTGCTTCCATTGTTCCGGGTCGGCCTTGCGCCCGGGGCGTTTGACCGGAGAACTCTCCTGAAAGCGGATGGGCAGGGCGCGGGCGCCCACGGTAGCGCCCCGGTAGAGTGGCACCAGCAGAGAAACCTGCAGGAAACGCAGGCCCAGCATCAGATTGACGTGGAAGGGGGGAGAGAGGGGATCGCGTTGAAAGAAAGCCTGTTTGATCCGCTTCCCGGTCTTGCGCAGGCGGGTGTCATCCCCAGCCATGCCGACATACCTTCCCCGGCACCAGGGGAGGGCGCCGCGGAGCACGGGCTCGAACAGCTCTTGGGGGTCCCAGGGGCAGCGCGAGTGCAGCAGGTATTCGGGGGCCCACTTGCCGTTCTGGTCGCCGTTGGTCCAGATGATCCGGGTGATGGTTCGCCGGCCCAGGCAGACCAGACCTCCCAAGGCTTGGCGCAAGGCGCGCCGGAACGACCGTTGTTGTGGAAATACCGTGTTCCAGTCTCGAACAATTTGCAGCCAGGCAGCCAACAGTGTCATGGGACCTCGGAGCGCACTCCGAAGGTATTGGGTCGGGTGCGCAGGAAACGATCGCCACGGGCCACCTTCTTGGTCAGCGAGGAAACCAGGCTTTCGCGGTCGACCCGGACGCCAAAGGTGGCTTCAATGCGATCCAGCAGTTCGGAAATGTGCAGCGGTGACTGCGCCTTTCGGAGTATGTCATAAGCCATGTCAACCTGTGACAGACGTGACTTGCGAGGCGCCTTGGCAGGACTTTCTCCCTCTTGGCGCAGCCGCCGAACGGCCCGCAACTGAGCGTCTAGAGAGGCTTCAATTGTGGATAAAAGGATGTCTCGAATATCGTCAGGCATGCAGACCTCCCCGACAATCGTCCTTGAGGAAAGCATGCCATTAAGAGGTCGGTCTGTCAATACAAATCATATATGACCGACTTAACTGGTTATCGGAAGACGCGAAAAGAATGGGAAGATGTAAAAACTCCAGACCGCGCACGGCAGCCGTGCGCGGCTGCCTTCGGCCTGAAAGGCCGAGACATAGTAGCCCGGGGCGGAGCGCTTTTTGCGTAGCCCCGGGCTAGCCAGCAACGAGCTTCAAGCCCTGAAAGGGCGGGAGAGAAAGCACTCCGCTTCAGGGGCCTCAATCCCACACGTAGCGTTCATCGTACGCGACCTGGTACTTCTGCAGGAATCGTCGGTATTCGTCTTGGAAAGTTCTCCTCCGGTGGTGTTCGGTCTGCTTGGAGATGTACGCAGTTACCCGGGGCACTTCAGATTGGGATACAGAGAAACCGCCATAACCGGCTTGCCAGTGGAAGTCACGGAAGCGGGGGCCAAGCGTCTTCAGCCATTTAGAAGAACCCGTTTTGACATGCTCGACCGCTTTGCACAAAGCAAGATTCTTGGACAGGGCGAATAATGAATGGACGTGGTCAGTGGCGCTGCCGATCTTCAACGAATGCGAGTCGATCTCGTCAAATATTCCGGCAAGGTAGTCATGAAGCCTTTCGGAAATCTCGGGATGAAGCACCGGGGCTCGGTCCTTGGTACTGAAAACCAGATGAACATACAGTTGTGACAATGACTGTGACATGGTCCTCTCGCTCCTCTGTGCAGGCATCTGACGCCCTTTCAGGGCTCTGCTCTACGACCCGTCTAAAACCTGGGGCTACGCAAAAGACGCTCCGCCCCAGGCTATTATGTCTCGGCCTTTCAGGCCGAAGAATGTAAAAACTCCAGTGTCCGACTGGGAAGTCGGACCTACGCCGGAACCGCCCGGTCGCAATCACCTGCCAGCGCCTGCCGAGTTGTCGTAGGTCCCACTTCCCAGTGGGACTCTTCCTTAAAGATCGCAACGGCCTGCGAGCGCATGCCGATGTCCGACTGGGAAGTCGGACCTACGCCGGAACCGCCCGGTCGCAATCACCTGCCAGCGCCTGCCGAGTTGTCGTAGGTCCCACTTCCCAGTGGGACTCCTTTCTACAGGAGGACCGCAAACGGAGCGCTTTTTCCGCGAAGCGCGCGGATTGTGACAGCGGGCGTGCAGAAGTCCTCCGGAGCTCGGCGCTGCCAGCGGTGAGAATCCGCGCGCTTCGCAAAAAACGCTCCGCTTGCGGTTCTGAACGGCTCAACGACCCGACCGCTTGTTAACTCCGATGAGCAGAGTTTCGGGGACACAAAACTTAATTCCTGCTGCGGCGGGAGGATCGATAACGGGATGGGAATTGAGTACTATGTCCCCGGAACTGTCCCCGAAACTGCCGGGGCTCGCCCGAGGAGCGACTTGCGGAAGATGAACAGGACAATCGCCACACCGGCAACGAAGACAAGCTCCGTCGTTTCCTCCCAGAAATCCATCCACGCCAGGTCATCGAAAAATGAGGAGAACAGACCGAATCGCAGCAAGGAGAATCCGAAGGGTCCGACAGCGGCCGCAAACAAGAACTTGGCTGTCCGAACACGGTCTTCGTTCCCTAAACTCAGCGCGACTACACCAGCGAGGAAGAGCGCTGCAGCAATGACCGGAAAGTACCGCATTTCCGCAAACTGGTAGACGAGCGGATGAGAGTAATTGAAGCCGACCCCAAAGATCGTGGTGTTGTAGGAGACGACCCTGAGACGGCCGGACAGCGGGATGCACGCCAGCAGGGCGGCGGCGAGGCCGATCATGATGAACACCCGCTCCAGACCACAAGGAACCGCCTGGTGCTTGGCGCAGCCGCGACAGAGCGTCAAAGCCGCGCACTTCTCTTCGGGATGCGATAGATGAACCAGTCGGCGGTCCATGCCTTCAAATAGGGCATACGCAGTGAAGGCGAAACAAAGGATCATACCCAGGCCGTGAAGGTACTCGAGCAGGAAGCTATCGTGGCTCCGCGTGAACAGGTAGTTGGCGGCACAAAAGTTCTCACCGGTAAAGAAAAACAGCATCGCCCATTTGAGCGCCCGCAGATCCGGCTCGGCGCGCCGCCAGATCCGGAGGGCGATCAATAGAGCCAGCAACGTGTAGAGCGGTTTGATCCAGAAACCGCCGGCGATGGCTAACGCCTGGTGAAAAACCGAAGACTCCCTGGCAGATGGGGCGGCCACATCAATGGCGGTCCCAGGCAGGAAGACCTCGACCGGGCAGAGTTTCCGACCGGCGCCGATCCAACCATCGCCCGATACAAACGCGAGTCTCTGGGCCACCAGAAAATAGAGCACGAGCGGCAGAATGCCGGCCATAACAAGAGCGCCGGTCACACCGGCCTTCGCCAAGCGGCCCATAATGCTTGTGATTCTAACGCGTGGCGCAGCAAGAACGAAGCGCACGTTGGTTTTGTGGAAAAAAACACTGAAATGATCGGGTGAGGGCAACGTATACTTATGTGGTAAAAAGGGTTCCTTTATGAAATTTTCCCGAAGACAGTTTTCTATACGGTGCGGGCGCCATTGCCGCATCACCCATTCTTTCCGCTCAGCAGCAGCAGGCGGGACCGGGTGGTTTCCAGCCGAGACCGACCCCGGCGGTGGAGCTCCCCGGACTTTCGGCGCGTTCAATCGTGGGACTCGCTAACGGAGAGGACCGCCGGCGCAATGTCTACGAATCCCTCCTAATGATAGAGGACCAGATTCTTCCCATTCTCAAGACGAAGAAGTACGTCGTCATCAAGCCCAACATGGTTTCGACCGTCAATCAGTTGGCCGCGACCCACGCGGATGCCCTGCGGGGGATGCTCGATTTTCTCGCTCCGCGGTTCAAGGGCCCCGTCGTGATTGCCGAATCGTCCGCGGGCCGCACCGACGACGGCTTCAACAACTTCAAGTACACTGCCCTTCCCGCGGAATACAAGTCCTCCGCTATGCAACTCATTGACCTCAACGACGAGGGCAAATACGAGGTCATTCCGATCCTCGACGCAAATCTCCACCCCATCCCTGTGCGCCTTGCGGCCCGGCTTCTTGACCCCGAAGCGTACGTCATCTGCGCGGGATGCATGAAGACCCACAACGTGGTGGTCGCGACGCTCTCGGTGAAGAACATGTGCCTGGGCGCGCCTCTGAAGAGCGGTCCGAAGGCTACGCAACAGGTTCAATGACAAGCGGCACTACCACGGAGGCGTTCGTCAAACGCACTACGGCATCTTCCTGACCGCCCAGCGCATGAAGCCCTTCTGGGGCGCCACCGTCATCGATGGGTTCGAAGGCATGGAAGGGAACGGGCCGGGCTCCGGACAGCCAGTCGCTTCCCGGATCGCGATTGCATCCACGGACTACATAGCGGCCGACCGCGTCGGTGTCGAAGCAATGGGAATCAATCCCGAATGGCTGGGGTATCTGAACTTCTGTTCCAAGTACGGGATCGGACAATATGATTTGGCCCGGATCGACGTACGAGGAGCAAAAATTGCGGACGTCGTGAAGAAGTACCAGCTTCACGGCGATCTCGATCGAGAGCTGCAGTGGATGGGACCGTTGACTGAATTACCACCAAGGCTCGGTTAGTTTTTTCATTTACGAGGACTCATATGGCAAACAATCCATCACGTCGCACTTTTCTCGTTGCCGGGCTTGCCGCCCTTCCGACAGCCGCCCTTGCCACCCAATCCGTCTCTGCCCAGGCGTCGGGCGCCCCGGTCCTGAAATACCGGGTTCTTGGGCGGACCGGCCTGAAGGTCACCTCGGTCGGATTTGGCTGCATGATCACGTCGGACCAGAGCGTCGTCGAAAAAGCAGCCGATCTTGGCATCAACTACTTCGATACCGCCCGCGGCTATCAGGGCGGGAACAACGAGAAGATGGTCGGGGCCGCGTTGAAAGCGAAGCGCAAGGACATCATCCTGTCGAGCAAAAGCAAGGACGGGACGATGGCCCAGCTGGAAGAGAGCCTCACTCAACTCGAGACCGATCACCTCGATATCTGGTACCTGCACGCGAGAAGCACCGCCGCGGACATCACCGACGAGTGGCTCGAGACCCAGCGAAAGGCCAAGCAACAGGGGAAGATCCGTCTTCGCGGGCATCAGCACCCACGGCGGTCACGCCGCGATCTTATCCCGGCGATGATCGCCCACAAAGCGGACATCGATGTCGTCCTGGCTTCCTACAACTTCACCATGGAACCCGCTGTCACCCAAGCTGCTCCAGTCGGCCAGCGAGGCGGGCCTTGGCGTCGTGGCGATGAAGGTCATGGCCGGCGGATTTCGACGAGCGCGCCCCGGCGACAAGTCGAGCGAGATCCTCAAACGTGAAGGCGCGATGACCGCCGCGCTGCGATGGGTGCTCAACAACCCGCACGTCAACACTACCATTCCCAGCATCACCGACATGGATCAATTGGACGAGAACATCCGCTGCATGGACGCGACATTCAGCGAGAAAGACAAGCAAACCCTGGCCGCGCAGCTCGACTACATTCGCCCCCTCTATTGCCGCAGCTGCGGCAGCTGCTCGGGCGTCTGCCCGCAGGGCCTGCCCGTGTCCGACATGCTCCGGATCCTCGCTTACGCCGAAGGCTACGGCGAGTTCCGGCTGGCGCGCGAACGGTTCCTTGAGCTGCCGACCGAGGTTCGCTCAGTCCGCTGCAACCTTTGCCCCACCTGTTCGGTCAATTGCCCGAACGGCGTTATGGTGTCCAATCGCCTTAGCCGTGCTCAGGAGATCCTCGCATGAAGACGATTGCCCTGGCCCTTCTTCTTGCTCGCGCTCGCAGTCCCGGCAATGGCCCAGTTGCCGGACTGCGGCGCCGTGCAGGGCTGGAAGCAGGACGGCGAGCAGCGGGCCTTCGAGCCGGACACCCTGTTCGAGTACATGAATGGGAATGCCGAAGGCTACAACCTTTACCAGTTCGCGGGCATGAAGGGAATCACCTGCAAGTGCGGCGAGGATACGATCGTGATCGACATCTCCGAGATGGCGAATCCCGAGTTTGCCTACGGCATTTTCGCGGCGAATCGCGATGCGCGCCGTCCGACCGAGAAACTCGGCACGGCAGGTCAGATCGGACCGAGAAAAGCGGTCTTCGTCAAGGACAAGTACTACGTCGAGCTGGCGGCCAGCCCCGAGAAGGACCATCGGGAGGCGTTGAAGGCGTTCGCCGCTATCATCGAAAAGAACCTGCCCGGCTCGTCATCCCTTCCGGCGGCACTCTCGTGGTTTCCGACCGCGGGCCTGATACCCGACTCGGTCCGACTCGTACCCGAAAGCGTCCTCGGGCTCCGAATCCTGAAAACCGGCTACGTGGAGCAGTACGATGTGGGCAAGGCCTTCGTCATTCAGGAATCGAGCCCGGATGCGGCGGCCCAGGTCATGGCCAAGTGGAAAGAGCGGATCGGCCAGACGACCCCGGCTCAGCTGGGTGAAGAAGCGTTTACCGCGACCGACAGGTATCTGGACGGGTTGTATGTTTTCCGGAAAGGCCCGTACCTGGCCGGCTTTGCGAACCTGAAGGCCGGAACTGACGTCTAAGGCAAAGCCAGGGAACTCGCGGAAAAGGTGAAGTAAGAGTCTCGGGGGCAGTTTCGGGGACATAATACTTAATTCCCAAACCGGCGACACAGTCATGGCACCGGCAAGGGAATTCAAGTTTTGTGTCCCCGAAACTCCCCGCACGCCCGCCCCGAGCATCTCGTCGACCGGTTCCCCCCCCCGCTACCCGAAGGCTTCCCGCAACATGGCGATGCTCTTGGCGACAGCCGCATCGGGGTCTTCCTTGCCCTCCATCTCGAGAGTGATGTAGCCCTTGTAGCCGGCCTTCGCCAGAATTCCAGCGATCTTCTTGTAGTCCAGGTCAAGGCTGTACCACTCGCCCCCGCCATAGTATGTCTTGGCCTGTACGTACACGGTTTTTGGCGCGATCTGTTCGAGCTTCTGGTAAGGCTCTTCCAGAAAGTTCCCGGTGTCCATGAGGGCGCCAAGCCAAGGCGACCGGACGGCGTCGAGGATCCGAAGCAGGCCTGCCGGCGTGCGGGTCAGTCCCCAGTGGTTCTCGAGAGCCAGCACCACCCCGGCCGCGGCCGCTTTCGGAAGGCACTTCTCGATCGCCTCGACACACCACTTGAAACCATCGTCTTCCTTATATCCGGCGGTCACCGGCTCCTCTCCCTTGGCTTTCATGAGGTCATCAAAGCTTGTGATGGTGTTCCAACGCCCGGAATTGAGCCGCATGCAGGGAATACCGAGCTCATGCGCGATTTCAATGCACTTGAACGTGTGCTCAACCTGCTTTTGTCGGACCGCCGGATCGGGGTCGACAAAATCCTGATGGACAGACAGGCAGACGAGGTCGATGGCGTTGTTGAACGCGTGTCGCTTGAGTTTCTGCAGATACTCCCGATGGGCGGGTGCCAGTGGCTCGGTTTCCGGAATCTCCATCTGGCGGTGAAGGACGTCGACTCCTTCCACTCCCAGGGCGGCCGCCTTGTCGATCACAGTCTCGATGGGCACCTTGTCCGACCTGAAGTGCCAGTACGAGTAACTGGCGATCGCGAATTTGGTTCGCCTCCGGGCAGCGGAGCCGGGCGCAGCCTTCGCCTCGGTCTCAGACTGGGGTATCAGGGAGGCGCCGAGGAAGGCACCGGTTGTCAGAAACGAGCGTCGGTGGATCATAGCCCCTCTCTTCCTGGTTGGGCGGACCTTTTAGAAAGGCAGTATGTCTTCGATGCTAGCAAATTATCGAAGCGCGGGAAACAGGGCTATCATGGGATGACAACGAGACATAACCGAGGGAGCTGCAATGAATAAGATCATCAGGTTGACACTGTTGATCGTGGCCGGTTGGGTCGTCCTCACAATGGCCAGCGAAGCTCAAAACACCCCCCGCGCTTACATCGACGGAACGGGCCCGGGATGGCGGGCGTTGCGGGAAGCGGATTTCACCAACGTGAATGGCGACCCGGGGACATGGACATGGAAGAGCGACGTTCTTTACTGCACGGGCCAACCGATTGGCGTGATGCGCACCCAGAAGCAATACAAGAATTTCGAGCTGGTCGCACAATGGCGGCATCTTAAGTCCGCCGGGAATTCCGGCATCTTCGTGTGGGCCACGCCGGAGGCTCTGGAAGGCATTCCGCCCGGGAAGTTGCCGAAGGGCGGGATTGAGGTACAGATCCTGGATCACGGGTTCAGGGATCAGTACGAAAAGAGCTCCGGGAAGAAGGGAGACTGGTTCACGACCAACGGCGACGTCTTCGCGGTCGGGACCTCCAAGATGAAGCCCTTCGCTCCAACCTCGCCGGACGGCTCGCGCAGCTTTCCGACTAAGAACCTGAGCAAGGGCGTCGGCCAATGGAATCACTACTACGTGCGCGCGATCAACGGAGAATTGAGGCTTTGGGTGAACGGGGAGGAAGTCTCAGGAGGAACCGAATGCACGCCCAGTTCAGGCTACCTGTGCCTGGAATCCGAAGGGTCGCCGATTGAATTCCGGGAGATCCGGATTCGGGAACTGCCGTAGGCGGCTGACCGGCTGACACGCTGACCGGCTGACAGGCTGACGAGCTCACTTGGCCGGCGAGCGGTCCACCGGCCTTTCCAATACTCACCAATATGATGTCACGCGGTCAACCGGTCAGCCGGTCAGCTGGTCAGCTCGTCAGCCGGTCTTCCTAGCGCTGAATGCGCGCTGAGCCGCCCTTGGCAAAGGCGCGAACGTGCTCCACGGTTGCCATGGTCGTGTCACCGGGGAAGGTTGTCAGCAGCGCGCCGTGGGCCCAGCCCAGCTTCACGGCTTCTTCCGGTTCCTCGCCGCTGAGCAGTCCGTAGATAAATCCGGAGGCAAAACCGTCTCCACCGCCCACTCGGTCAAGATGTTGAGCTCCGCGGTCGGGGCGACGTAAGTCTTGCCGTCGATCCATGCCACCGCGCTCCAGCTGTGATGGTTGGTGGAATGCACTTCCCGCAGGGTAGTGGCAACGATTTTCACCTGCGGATGTTTCTTGATGACCTGGTCGATCATCCCGAAGAAAGTACTCGGGTCCAGCTTCGATTTCGTCGCCACTTCCGGACCGGGGATCCCGAGGCCCTTCTGCAGGTCTTCCTCATTTCCGACCAGCACGTCGACGTTCTCGACGATCTTCTGCACGACCGAAACCGCGCGATCGGCGCCGCCGAAGACCTTCCAGAGTTTCTCCCGGAAATTCAGATCGAAAGAGATGATCGCGCCCGCCTGCTTGGCCGCCTTCATCCCTTCGATAATCACGTCGGATGTGGTTGGCGACAGGGCTGCGAAAATGCCTCCGCTGTGGAACCACCGGACGCCGCCCGCGAAGATTGTCTTCCAGTCGAAATCCCCGGCTTTCAGCCGTCCCGCCGCCTCGTTTGAACGGTTGTAGAAGACGACCGGCGCGCGGACACCGAATCCTCGGTCACTCAGGACGGCGGCCATGTTCGGCCCGGTCACGCCGTCATGTTCGAAGTACTTGTAGAAGGGTGTCACGCCCATGGCCCTGACTCGCTCGGCGATCAGGTCACCGATCGGGTACTTCACCATGGCCGTAGCGATTCCGGTCTTCATTCGGAAGCAGTCGGCCAGGTTGGCCGCCACGTTGAATTCGCCGCCGCTCACGTGGATCTGGCATTCACTGTGCCTTTCGAAATGGAATGATCCCCGGATCAAGCCGGTGGACCAGGGCGCCGACCGAAACGAAATCCAATGCTGCATCTGATCGAATATTCAGACCGTACTTCATCTCTCCCTCCTGTTGTAAAGCCTGTAAGTATACAGCCTCCGGAGAGTTCATCACAGTTGTCTCTTGCAACCGCCGGACGGATCACGGATCATTTGCGCGATTCGTGATTCATGGGCTATGAGCGGAAGGGAGTGAGCATGGCGATCAAATGGGACGAAGTTCGCTACCGCGGGGACCGCGCGGATGTGGACGAGATGTTCAAGACCTACCGGGTCGAGGATTACCTGAATGCCTTCGAGGAGAATCGCCGCCAGGCGGACCAAGGCATCCGGGATCGGTTGATGAAGGACGGGATCAAATTGACCGAAAAGCTGTCTCCACGGATCTACGGGATCTTCCGGGATGCCTGCGACCGACTGGGAGTCTCGGCCGATGCTGAAGTGTTCTGCCTGCCAAGCCCGGATGTGAACGCCTTCGCCACTCTGGATTTCCGCGCGTCCGGGCATTCGCTCCTCGGAATTACAGCCGGCGCACTCGAGAAGCTCGATGACGGAGAGCTGGAGTCGGTCCTCGGTCACGAGCTCGGGCACTTCCTGTTCGGGCATAACCGGCTCATGGCCCTGGTCTCGACCGACCACGCCAATCCCTCCTGCACCGTCTTGCCGCCCCTTGGCGAGAGCCTGTTCCTGCGCTGGCGGAAGAAGTCGGAGATCAGCGCAGACCGGGCGGCTCTGCTCGCCTGCGGCGATTTCTTCGCCTCCGCGAAGGGTCTCCTCAAGGCGACTTTTGGACTGAGTGACCGCAACTTGAATCTCGACGTCGAAGCTCTGCTCGGCCAGTTCGAAGAGATCAAAGGCCGTCCGGAGCTCATGGAGGAGAACTTTGCCTCCCATCCTCTCCTCCCGGTCCGGCTCAAAGCGCTTCATCTGTTCTCACAATCGAAGAAGGCGGCCGCAGTCGGGTTCCCGATATCCGGACTACGCCGATCGAGGACGAGGATCTGGAGGACGCGATCGACCAGCTCCTGCTTCTCACCCGCAGGTATCCGCACAAACCGGTCTACCAGGCGATCGCACGCGCTATTGCCCTGGCCGGCGCCCTGCTGCTCAGTTCTGATGGCGATATCAGCAATGAGGAGGTGAAGATCCTTATCCAGATCCTCCATCACTACTTCACGGACGAGCCGGAATGCTTCATCGAGACCGATCGGAAGACCATCATGGAACAACTCCCGATCACGCTGAAGCTAATTAAGGAACAAGGCGACGCCGACGATCGGCTGTTTATCCTCTCACGTCTTTCGGATATCGCGCTGGCCGATGGCGCCTTGATGGAGCAGGAGGGATCTGTGATCCTCGAAATCGCGGAGGCGCTTGAAGTCCCGTCTCGGGAAGCCTATGCGATCATGGTCGGCGCCGCCCAGACGATCGGCTTTCGAGTGGACGTCAAGCTCAACCGGATTGCGGAGGGCCTGCGTCGATCCTTTACCACCGGGTTCACCGCCCCGAGGCCGAAAGGTCACGGCCCCAAAGCCAGCTAACCGGCTGACAGGCTAACCAGGCTGACGGGCTGACGAGCTCACAGGCTCGGATGAGCGCGAACGCTCGCACTAACCGTAAGGAGCCGCGGTCCCGCTCGTGCGCTAAAGCTGGGGGGCGTGTTGGCTGGTCCGCTTACTCGCTCGCATGGCTCGCTGCCGTGCGCGGCTCCTTACGGTGAACGCTCGCGCTTCCATCTCGCCCTGAGGCGCCGGGACAGTGTCTCTAACGAACCCGATGTTAGCAGGTCAGCCGATGTCAGCCGGTCAGCCCGTCAGCCCGTCAGCCGGTGAGCTGGTCAGCCTGTCAGCCCGTCAGCCGGTCAGCCGGTCAGCCGCTGTCAGCGGGTCAGCCTCAGGCGGGGGTGCCCAGCAGGTCCAGGTGGGACGCCTGCGCGGAGTCGAAGAGTCCCATGATCTTGTCGACATGGCGTCCGCACTCGACCTTGTAGCCGTTGTAATCCAAAACCGTCAGCTCATAGCCGAGGCGAATGACGTGTTCGAGGAATTCGGGCCCCGCGATCCCCGACACGTTTCGAAGAGCGCCGGGAAAGAATTGCAGAAGGAGCATAGGCCGATGCTTGCGTAACGTCTGCACGGCACCAAGGACAGCCCGGTATTCTGATCCTTCGATGTCCATCTTGACCACGTGAACCTGTTTTTCGTTCTCGAGAAGCTTGTCCAAAGTCGTGGATCGCACCGGCAAGCGAGAGCAGGTTAGGGATCCAGCTCCAAAGGCTTCGGATACCGTGCCGTTGCTCCATGTCCCGTGATAGATGAAGAATCCCTGCTTTTCCGCGACGGCCACCTGATTGACTTCGATGTTCTCGAACCCGTTTGCGACAGAACTGAAATGCAGCAGGGCGCAGTTTTGCGGACTCGGCTCAACGGCTATCACCTTCCCTGTCTGTCCGGCCAGCCGGGCGCAGAGCAGCGAGAAATAGCCGATATTCGCACCCACGTCCACGACAACCATTCCGGGCTTGACCAGCCTGCGAAACGCCGCCGTTACCTGTGGCTTGTATATCCGCTGCGCGAGAATCGGCCGGCCGACGGCGAGATCTTCCGGCAAGACATAGATTCGGAAATCGGCGAGCTCGACGAGCTGTGGCACATCGCGCTGTTCCGCCTCCGCCATTCTGTTCTTGAACTCCACGCAATCTACGAAAGCGTTGACCAGCCATTCGAGACTGACACCGGCGCGAATCGCGCTCGCAAATGTTTTCCAGCCCTCCTCATCAGGCAGGCGTCGCAGAAAAAGCCGATAGCAGTAGCGAACGTCGTCTTCGGTGGCATTTGTCGAGAATGTTTTTTCCATAACCGCGTCTGACAAGGTCACCGAAGGGAGATCGCTTGTCAATCCAAAAAGAGCGGAGCGGAAGAATGAGCCCGAACAGCCGCTCCACTCGGTCGTCATGCTAACATCGAAATGGTGCTCAATTTGCCCGACGAACCAGGCATAACCGCCAGCGCAGTTGCAGCACTCCTGCTCCTGGTCGTCTCCGTTGCGGTGATCCAGCCGGGGAGGGCAGCTTCCGGTCGTCCGGCCGCCGGGGTCAGCTGGGATCTGGCCAGGAGTCGAGCGGGGAGCATTTCGGACCTCGTCTACGATCTTGACTTCCGGGTGCCGGAGGTGAGGGAGGATCCGATCCGCGGAAAGGCCGTCATCTCCCTGGTAGCCAGGGGCCCGGCCGGCCCCCTGATTCTCGATTTCCAGGGACGGCGGGAACAGATCGACTCCGTGCGCGTGAACGGTGCACCGATCACGTGGGATTACGTCAACGGTCACCTGGTTCTCCCGACCGCAACGGCCGGGTCTTTCCGGATTGAAATTGAGTTCGCGGCTGGTGACGGTCCCCTCAACCGCCATCAGGACTACCTTTACAGCCTGTTTGTCCCCAACCGCGCATCGGCTGCTTTTCCATGCCTCGATCAGCCCGACCTGAAGGCCCGATACCGCTTGGCGCTCGAAGTCCCCGCCGGCTGGACAGCGGTGAGCAACGGCGCGGAAATAGCGAGCGACAGCCACGAACGGACGGCGTCGTTTCCGTTTCGCCGAAACCCGCCCCCTGAGCACCTATCTCTTCTCTTTCGCGGCCGGCCGATTCCGAGTCGAACAGAGCGAGTGGAAGGGCAATCCGATCCGGTTCCTGCACCGGGAAACGGATGAGGCGCGCATTCGGCGCAATATCGGGCCGATTTTCGATCTCCATCGGAAGGCGCTCGACTGGCTCGAGGCGTATACCTCAATCCCTTACCCCTTCGGGAAATTCGACTTCGTGGCGGTTCCAGCCTTTCAGTTCTCCGGGAATGGAGCACCCTGGCGCGATTCTTTACCGTGATTCGAAGCTCTTCCTGGACGAGTCGGCCACGCAGACCGAAATCCTGGAACGTGCCAGCCTGATCGCTCACGAGACCTCCCACATGTGGTTTGGCGACCTTGTTACCATGCGCTGGTTCAATGACGTCTGGACCAAGGAGGTTTTTGCCAATTTCATCGCCGCGAAGATCGTCAATCCTTCGTTTCCCGAGATTAACCACCAGTTGCGCTTCTTCCTGGCCCATTACCCTGGGGCCTACGAAATCGACCGAACGGCAGGCACCCATCCGATTCGACAGACTCTGGAGAATATGAATGACGCCGCCAGCCTTTACGGCCCGATCATTTACCAGAAGGCTCCTATCGTAATGAGGCAGCTGGAGCTTCTCCTTGGCGAGGATGCGATGATGGCCGGGCTGCGGGAGTACCTGCGCTCCTTCTCCTACGCGAAACGCCACCTGGCCTGATCTGGTGGGCATACTCGACACGCGCACCGCGGCCGACCTGAGCAAGTGGAGCCGGAACTGGGTGGAAGAGGCGGGAAGGCCTTTGGTTTCGGCCGCAGTGCTCCTGCGCCACAACAAAGTTCAGTCAATCTGCCTTTCACAGACCGATCCGTTGGGGAGGGGGCTGGTGTGGCCACAGGTGGTCACCCCGATGCTTGTCTATGCGGACGATTGGAAACAGATCGCGACAAAAGTCGAGGGAAAAGACACCTTCGTCCCGGAAGTCGCCGGCTTGGCCCGCCCGTCATGTGTCCTCCCTGATTCTCGCGGAATCGGCTATGCGAGGTTCGACCTGGACCCGGAAAGCCGCCGCTATCTGCTGGAGCACTTTGACCAGTTGCCGGATCCGGTCGCGAGGGCATCCGCCTGGCTGATGCTCTACGAATCGATGCTCGAGAGACAATTGCGGCCGGGCGACCTGCTGCGGGCTACACGCCGGGGACTGGCGACCGAGCGGGAGGAGCTCAACATCAACGGCTGGCTGACCTCGCTCGGGCAGCTCTACTGGGGCTTCCTGACTGCCACAGAACGCGGACAGACCGCCAGTTCACTGGAAGCGGAGCTTTGGGAATTGCTCGAGGCCGCGCCGTCGGCCAGCCTGAAGTCGGCGTACTTCAAAGCCTTCATGACGGTGGCGACTACGGAGTCAGGAATCGGGCGACTCCGTGAGGTTTGGGCGCGCCGGCTCCTGGTTCGGGGACTGACCCTTTCGGAGCAGGACGACATGCGCCTCGCCCTTCAACTGGCGGTTCGTGGCATACCCGATTGCGAGCAGATTCTTGCAGAGCAGGCCCAGAGGATCAAGAATCCCGACCGCAGGTTGGAGTTTGATTTCATGCTGCCCTCGGTGTCGGATTCTGTCGAAGTGCGCGACCGGTTCTTCGAAGGGTTAAAACAGGCATCCAACCGGAAGCACGAACCATGGGTCCTGGAGGCCGTTTCCTACCTGCATCACCCCTTGCGCTCGGAATCCGCGACCCGGTACCTCAGACCGAGCCTGGACCTGCTCGAGGAAATCAAGCGGACCGGCGACATCTTCTTTCCCAAAAGGTGGCTGGACGCAACATTATCGGGTCACTCTTCTGCGGAAGCCGCCCGCCTTGTCCGGCAGTTCCTTGGTGATCATCCTCAATACCCCGCCCGGCTTCGAGGCCAAATCCTCCAGTCCGCCGATCTTCTTTTCCGCCGAGCGGCGGTGGTTGGTCCCCCCAATCAATAACCGATCCCGTCAGGAACCATCCGCGCACTTCGCAAAACACGCTCCGTTTGCGATTCTGTCCCTCTCCTGACGCGCTTCGGAGAAACAGGACACAAATGGGGTTACCGAGCCGGAAGAACCGCAAACGGAGCGTCTTTTGCGAAGTGCGCGGATGGTTGCCCCTGTATCCTCCGCCACACGCGGCTTTTCGCGGCCGCACAGGCGTGATAGAGTCTCTGGCTTCGAAGTTGGCGCCGGTCATGGAGGAGTAGAATTACTTTCCGCTTATGTTGAATAAGGAATTAAACCGCCTGATATCCCCCTACGGGGGAGAACTCGTCAAACTGCTGGTCCCCGAGGAAAAGCTCGAAGAATCGCGGGCCAAATCCTCGGAATATCCCCACGTTCAGATCTCGGACCGATCTGCCTGTGACCTGGAACTGCTGGCCACCGGGGGGTTCTCGCCGCTCGATCGCTTCATGGGAAGAGAGGATTTCAGCTCCGTCCTGAAGACGATGCGTCTGGTTAACGGCACGCTGTTCCCGATTCCCATCATTCTTCCGCTCGAAGCCTCGTCTGGCATTCGACTCGACGGATATATCACACTGTGCGACTCCCGCAACACTCCGCTCGCGATCATGCGGGTCGACGAGATCTTCAAGTGGGACCTGAACGAGACGAGCCAGGGATTCCTGGGGACGACCGACGTGCGACACCCTCTGGTCGCGGAGATGCACCGCTGGGGTCAATTGGCGGTTTCCGGTCAGCTGCAGGTCCTGAAGATCCCGGCACACTATGACTTTACCGAGCTTCGACTGACGCCCGGCGAGGTCCGTTCCAAGCTGGAATCCTACCCCTACCCGAATGTCGTTGCCTTTCAGACCCGGAACCCGTTGCACCGTGTCCACGAAGAGCTGACTCGTCGGGCAATCGAGGACCTTGGCGGAGTTCTGCTGCTGCATCCTGTCGTGGGGATGACGAAACCCGGGGACGTCGATCACTACACGCGTGTCCGCGCCTATCTCGCGCTGACGAACCGGTACTACCCGCCGGACCGGGTGCTGCTCTCGCTGCTGCCCCTCGCGATGCGGCTTGCCGGACCGAAGGAAGCTCTCTGGCATGCAATAATCCGCCGGAATTACGGCGCCAATCACCTGATTGTCGGTCGGGATCACGCCGGGCCCGGTCTTGATTCGACCGGACGACCGTTTTATGGACCTTATGACGCGCAGGAACTGGCCGAGCAATACGCCGACGAGATCGGCGTGAAACCGATTCCCTTCCGTGAGATGGTCTACCTGCCCGAGGAAGACAGGTACGAGGAGATCAGCAGCCTCTCTCCCCAAGCCGTTACTCTGTCCCTTTCGGGGACCCAGGTGCGCGAGGAGTACCTGCACCGCGGCCGCACCCTGCCCGAGTGGTTTACGCGGCCGGAAGTCGCGAAAATACTGGCACAAAGGCATCCCCCCCGCCACCAGCAGGGCTTCTGCATTTGGTTCACGGGCCTCAGCGGCGCCGGCAAGTCTACGATTGCCGAGATCCTGACCGTGCTGCTCCTGGAGCGGGGCGTCAACCTGACGGTCCTGGATGGTGACGTGGTTCGGACTCATCTCTCCAAGGGACTGGGGTTCAGCAAGGAGGATCGTGATATCAACATCCGGCGAATCGGGTATGTTGCGGCCGAGATTGTTCGACATCGCGGACGAGTTATTTGCGCCGCCGTCAGTCCTTACCGCGCTACCCGTTCGGATGCTCGAAACATGGTCGGCAGCGATGCCTTCATCGAGGTCTTCGTGGATACACCTCTGGAGGTGTGCGAACAACGGGATATCAAGGGCATGTACGCCAAGGCGCGCCGCGGTGAGATTAAGAACTTTACCGGGATAGATGACCCCTACGAGGTGCCGGAAAACGCGGAGATCGTTTGCGATGCCGTGAAGCAGTCGGCAGAGGAGTGCGCCCGTCAGATTCTCCGGTACCTGGAGCAGCAGGGCCTGGTCAAGGAGTCACTGGACTAGCGCGGCGACACCCACCGGTACAAAGTCAGATCCACGGAGCCGTCCGGGCGGAAGCTGACCCCTTCGGCCGCAAGAAGTGCTTTCTGGAGGCCTGCAGGAACGCCGGGCAGGCCCTCCGTCGAACATCGTCCGGCCGCATTGACGACCCTCTGCCAGGGGACGTCTTCCGGACAAACGTGAAGAGCCCAACCGACCGCACAGGCAGAAAGTCTCTCGCCCAACAGGCGAGAGACCTGTCCATAGGTGGCGACCCGGCCTGGCGGGATGCGCCGCACCACATCGTAGACCAGCTGCCAGCAGCTTCCCGAACCTGATCTTCGCTTCCGTTCGGCTTTGCGCACGAAAAAGAAACCCTCGGTCTATCGACCCGTGTCGATGACCTTCATAGCCCCTTCCGCATACCTGAGACCGGCGGCAGCATCCGGGGGAAAGGCGCTATTCAACTCTTCGATGTCCTCCGCTCTCAGGTCGAGATCGACTGCGGCAATGTTCTCCTCCAGGTAACGGATTCGCTTGGTTCCCGGTATCGGAATGATGTCTCCACCCCGGTGCAGCAGCCATGCAAGTGTAATCTGGGCGGGAGTCGCATCGTGCCTGTCGGCAATCCTTTCGAGCGTACCCAGGAGATCGGTGTTCTTCTTCAGATTCTCCTCCTGGAACCGAGGATTTTTCCGCCTCCAGTCGTTTTCCGCCAGTGCCTCCGTCGTCTTGATCTTTCCGCTCAGGAAGCCTCTGCCAAGCGGGCTGTAGGCGACAAAACCAATGCCCAACTCCCGGCATGCGGGAAGGATCGCCGTTTCCACATCCCGAGTCCAGAGCGAGTATTCGGTCTGAAGCGCGGCAATCGGGTGGACCCTGGACGCCCGACGCAATGTGGCAGGTGACGCTTCCGACAAGCCCAGGTACCGGACTTTTCCGGCCTGAACCAGTTCCTTCATGGCCCCGACGGTGTCTTCGATCGGGGTCGTAGTGTCGACTCTGTGCTGGTAGTAGAGGTCGATGGTCTCCACGCCGAGCCGTCTGAGACTCGCCTCGCAGGCGCTGCGCACGTACTCGGGACTTCCATTGATGCCCAGGTACTCCCCGTTTGGCCCGCGGACGTTTCCGAATTTCGTAGCCAGGAAGACCTGATCACGCCGGCTCTTGATCGCCTTGGCTACGAGCTCCTCATTGCGGCCGACACCATACATGTCGGCTGTGTCCAGGAAGTTCAGACCCAGGTCGAGCGCCCGGTGAATCACCCTGATCGACTCCTGGTCGTCGCCCGGTCCGTAGAACTCGGACATCCCCATGCATCCGAGACCGATCGCAGAAACACGTGCCCCGCTGTTGCCCAGTGGACGAGTCTTCATCTGGTCGCCCCCTCTTCGTTGTTGATTCTACTGATTATAGGGTCAAGAGGCGCGAATGACGACAACAGCGGGAAAACAGTCTCAGTTGTTCTCTCACTTCAGCTCGCTTCTGAAGAAATCAACCGTCCTTTTCCACGCCTGTTGAGCCGCCTTGAGATTGGCGCCCTCTCGCCCATCCTGTGCGCGGAGGAATCCGTGGCCGGCACCGGCAAACGTCTCGTGTGTGTATTCCTTGCCGAGTTTTTTCATTTCAGCGTCCGCGGGCGCGACAGTGGACGTCACCCGGGCATCATCTCCGCCGTAGAGTCCGAGAACCGGCGCCTGGATTTTGCCCAGGGCATCGGTCGCCGGAGATGTCCCGTAGTACACGACGGCGGCCTTAAGTTTGGGCTGTTCGGACGCGTAGGCAAAGCTCATCCCGCCTCCCCAGCAGAAGCCGACGACGCCAAACTCCTTCCTGGCGGCCGGCAAGGAGGTGGCATGCGTGACGGTGGCGTTAAGTCTTCGAAAGACATCAGCCGGGTTCAGGCCCCTCACCAGCGCGACGGCCCCATCCCGGTCGACAGACTCGGTTCCACCTCCACTGGGGCCCTTTCCCGAGAGCAGGTCGGGCGCAATCGCGATAAAACCATCCGCAGCCAGCTGATCGGCGACGGAACGGACCCAATCGGTCAGACCGAAGATCTCGTGGATGACGACGACAACCGGCGCCTTGTCTTTGGTTTCGGGGAAGACCAACCAGGCTTTCACCGTGTCGTTGCCGTCCTTCACCGTAACCCACTCGCCATGCCGGGGCGAGGAGTTCAGACGATCGTGCGCCTGCGCTTCACCGGGCGGGATCTGCGGCTCTTCCTTGGCGGCCGGCTGGCTCATCGCAATTGGCGACAGCAGAAGGAGCACCCAGACGAATACCGCACGTCGAACAGCGTTCATGATCGAGACCTCCTGATTTCGTTCTGATTTCGTTTGAGATCAAACAGATATGTACTGAACAAGGACGAAATCCGGGCGCCGCCGGATTCAGCCTTGATGCTTCCAACACCGTTCGCTTCTCAGCACGACGTCAGGGGAACCCGCTTACTCCGCTGGAAGGCGCTGCGTGTGCGGCTCTGACAGGCGTGCTTGCGCTCTGCGATCCTTCAGAGCCGCGCACGCAGCGCTTTCCAGCGGAGTAAGCGGGTTCCCCTGACATCATGTGAAACGTCGGCATGTTGCCCGCCCCCCCACTCGCCCAATGACTGCCCGGTGCGGTATGCTGTGCACTTAAGCCGCCGAGGAGACAAAATGCTACGCTTCTATCGCCTGGAGAGACCGACTTTGGAGAGGTGTTTCTACGTGGCCACGTCCGACCCGTTAACACCTGATGAAGCTGCAGTCCTCCGCTGGCTTCTCGCTGAGACGTTTGAGCCGGAGAAATTCGCAGACCTGCCCCTTCTCAACGGCGCCCGCTCGGTGGAAATCGGACCCCGGCTGAACTTCGAAACCGCTTTTTCAACCAACGCAGTCGGCATTTGCCACGCCTGCGGGATCACGAAGGTCACACGCCTGGAGCGGTCCCGCCGCTATCGCGTCGACCCGAAGGTCGATCCTGACCGCTTCGTCCGCGAACACCACGACCGCATGACCGAATGCGTTTATCCGTCCCCCCTGGAGAGCTTTGATACCGGGATGGAGCCGGAACCGGTGTACAGCGTCCCACTGCTTGAGGAAGGGGTCAAAGCGCTGGATCGGATCAACCGTGACATGGGACTGGGCATGGATGCCTGGGACCTCGACTTCTATTACCGCCTCTTCACCGAGCGAATCGGTCGCAATCCGACCAACGTCGAGTGCTTCCAACTCGCGCAGGCGAACAGCGAGCACTCGCGTCACTGGTTCTTCAAGGGCGCTCTGACGATCGACGGAAAGCCGGCTGCCGAGACCCTGCTCGGAATCATCCGGTCGACGCTTGCTGCCAATCCATCGAACAGCCTGATCGCTTTCCGTGACAATTCGAGCGCGATCCGCGGATTCGAAATCCCGACGATTGTTCCCGCAGAGCCCGGGCGATGCTCCCGGTTTGCCTTCCGGCGCGTCCCGTACGACCTGATCTTCACGGCCGAGACCCACAATTTCCCCAGCGGGGTAGCCCCCTTCCCTGGGGCCGAAACCGGAACCGGCGGCCGGATCCGCGATGTTCACGCGACCGGCCGGGGATCCCTGGTTGTGGCCGGAACGGCCGGCTACGGGGTCGGCAACCTGCTCATGGAAGACTTCCCCATCCCCGGTGAGAACCGCGCGTTCGCATATCCGGGCAATCTGGCTTCCCCGCTTCAGATCCTGATCGAGGAGAGCAACGGGGCGTCGGACTATGGGAACAAGTTCGGTGAACCGCTGATCCAGGGCTTTGTGCGGTCCTTCGGGCTTCGCCTGCCCGACGGCGATCGACGGGAATGGATCAAGCCGATCATGTTCACCGGCGGCGTCGGCCAGATCGATCGCCGGCACGTGGAAAAGGGGAAACCCGAAAAGGGCATGTGCGTCGTGCAGATCGGCGGTCCGGCTTATCGCATCGGCATTGGCGGAGGCGCCGCCTCGAGCATGATCCAAGGCGAAAACCGGGAAGATCTGGATTTCAGCGCCGTCCAGCGTGGTGACGCAGAGATGGAACAGAAGATGAACCGGGTCATCCGCGCCTGCGTCGAGATGGGCGAGGACAACCCGATCATCAGCATCCACGACCAGGGCGCCGGCGGACCCTGCAACGTCCTGACCGAGCTGGTCGAGCCGGTCGGCGGACGGATCGAGATTCGTAACATCACGGTCGGCGACAAGACGATGTCCGTCCTGGAGATATGGGGCGCCGAGTACCAGGAGCGTTCCGCCCTCCTTATCCAGTCCCGAACGGCTCCCGGAGCTGCGCGCGATTTGCTCGCGCGAGAAGGTCACCTGCGAAATGCTGGGCGAAGTCACGGGAGACGGTCGAATTGTGGTTCACGACTCCCTGGACGACACCACCCCGGTGAACCTCGAGCTCGCTCCCATTCTGAGCAACATTCCCCAAAAGTCGTTCGAGTTGAAGCACATCGCGCAGACAAGGGCGCCTCTTGTGATTCCGCCCGATTTGACGCGTCGCCGAGGCTCTCCGCCTGGTTTTCCGGCTGCCCTCGGTCGGGTCCAAGGGATACCTTGTTCACAAGGTCGACCGCTGCGTCACGGGGCTGGTCGCCCGGCAGCAGTGCTGCGGCCCCCTGCAGCTGCCGGTATGCGACGTTTCGTTGACCGCTCAGAGCCATTTCGGAAAGAGCGGCGCGGCCATCAGCATCGGCGAGCAGCCGATCAAGGGAGTCGTGAGTCCGGCCGCAGGCGCGCGGATGGCGGTTGCCGAAGCGGTGACAAACATGGTGTGGGCGCGCATCACGGACCTGTCCCACATCAAATGCTCGGTCAACTGGATGTGGGCGGCCAAGCTCCCGGGAGAAGGCGCGGCTCTCTACGACGCGGCAGTAGCGCTCCGCGACGCAATGGTGCAACTCGGAATAGCGGCCGACGGCGGAAAAGACAGCCTTTCCATGGCGGCCCGAGTCAAAGAGGAAGTCGTGAAGGCGCCGGGGCAGGTGGTTGTCTCCGCCTATGCTTCCGTGGCAGACGTCTCGCAAGTCGTCACACCCGACATCAAACGGCCGGGCGAGAGCCGGCTGATGCTCATCGATCTAGCGCCGGGGGTGCGCCGCCTGGGCGGCTCCGCACTGGCGCAGGCACTGGGGCAGGTCGGCGACGATTGTCCCGATTTGGACGATCCGAACCTGCTGAGGCGGGCTTTTGAGGCGGTCCAGTCGATGATCGACGAGCGGTTGATTCTGGCCGGGCACGACTGCAGTGACGGCGGCCTCCTGACGACCATCGTCGGAGATGGTGATGGCGGGGAACTGCGGCGCGGACATCCGGGTCGACGCCGAACCCGATCGTTTCTCCGCATTGTTCGCGGAAGAGGCCGGGCTTGTCATCGAATACCTTCCTCTGGATGAAGGTCGGATCCGGCAGATACTCGGAAGTGCCTCCGTCACATGGCAGACACTGGGCAGCACGGCGACCGAACGGCGACTACGGGTCCGCCACAACGAGGACGTCTGCCTCGATGTCCCAACGCCACAGCTTCTCGCAGTGGTGGGAGGCGATCAGCGATCGGCTGGAGCAGCTTCAGACCGACCCGGACTGCGTGCGGGAGCAGGCTCCAGCCACGACAGATCGGGGCGAAATTACCACTTGAGCTTCACTCCCGAGGACACGCCCCCGGCCCTGCTCCGGCACACTGGAAAAGCCCAAAATCGCGATCATTCGGGAAGAAGGAAGCAATGGCGACCGTGAAATGACCTCGGCCTTTTACCTCGCAGGGTTCGAGCCGTGGGACGTCATGATGACCGACCTGCTGAGCGGCGAAGCGCGCCTTGACGATTTCCGCGGCCTGGCCTTTGTCGGAGGCTTTTCTTACGCGGACGTGCTGGACAGCGGCAAGGGCTGGGCCGGAATCATCCGGTTCCATCCCCGCCTGCGCGAGATGTTCGATCGGTTCTACAACCGGCCCGAAACCTTCTCCCTCGGCGTGTGCAATGGCTGCCAACTGATGGCGCTCCTGGGCTGGGTCCCGTTCAAGGGATTGCCGGATCGTTGCCAGCCGCGGTTCATCCGCAACCGTTCGGGCCGTTTCGAATCCCGATGGACCACCGTCGAGATTCGCCCGAGTCCCGCAATCATGCTGCGGGGAATGGAAGGTTCGCGGGTCGGAATCTGGGTCGCGCACGGCGAAGGACGCCTCCACTGCCCGGATATGGGTGTCCTCAATGAGGCACAGGCCAAGAATCTCGCCCCGATCGTTTTCGTGGATGACGAGGGGACGCCGACCGAGATGTACCCCTACAATCCGAACGGATCGCCTCTCGGGATTACCGCTCTCTGTTCCGAAGACGGGCGCCACCTCGCCCTCATGCCCCACCCGGAGCGGTCCTTTCTGAAATGGCAGTGGCCCTGGATGCCGGAGTCCTGGAAGACAACCGCCGGGGAGGCATCGCCCTGGCTGCGAATCTTTCAGAACGCGCGGGAGTGGTGCGAGAGATAGAAAGAGAGGCGGGGCCCGCGGATCTACGCGGATCTGCGCGGATAATCGCGGATAAAGGCAGCGGAGCTGCGGGGTGCAATGCTCGACAAAGTGGCTCCGCTGCCTCTATCCGCGATTATCCGCGCAGATCCGCGTAGATCCGCGGGCCCCGCCCTAGTCCTCCGGCCGTTCGCCGCCAGGAGCCATCTTTACGAGCTTCGGATCGAATCGGGCGATCGGTTCCACCAGGTCCTCCTGGGCAGCCATGACCGCGTGGATGTCCTTGTAAGCCATCGGTACCTCGTCCAACCCCGCCGACAGGAGCCTCACACCGCGCTCGTCAAGGAACCGTTTGAGGTCCTGCCATTTGAAGTTGGCGTGCGCGGCCTTCCGGCTCATTCTCCTCCCTGCTCCGTGAGCGGCCGAGTTCGAGTGACTCCGGATTGCCCTTCCCACGGACCACGAAACCCGGCGTGCCCATCGAGCCCGGAATGATGCCAAGCACTCCCTGCCCGGCAGGGGTGGCACCCTTGCGATGAACGATCATCTCCTGGCCCTGGTGGATCTCCTTCCAGGCGAAATTGTGATGGTTTTCAAGGTCGAGCAGCACCTGGACACCGAGGTTTCGGGCAATGGCTCGGTGAATCAGTTGGTGATTGGCGGCGGCGTACCGGCCCATCAGTTCCATCGCCTGCCAGTACTCCTGCCCTTCCTCCGAGTCCAGGTCCAGCCAGGCCAGATGGACCAGTTCCTTAGGCAACTCCGGGTGAAGCCGCGCGGCCAGGCGGCTGTAGTGCGTGGCGATGTCCCCGCCCGTTCCGCGGCTTCCGCTGTGACTGAGCAGCGCAAGGTAGGTTCCGGGTGCCAGACCCAGTCCCGACGCTGGTACAGTCAGCGTGCCGAACTCGACGAAGTGATTTCCGCTCCCGCTCGTCCCCAGCTGCTTCCAGGCCTTGTCCTTGTCCTGCCGGACGACCTGGCTGAAGGACCAGTCGTCATCATCCATGACATCGTGCTGACGCCTTGTCTGGAACGAAGCGCCGACACCGAACGACGTCTCTTCCTCCAAAGCGCGGGCCAGGCGATCGTTCTTCTTTTCGAGCGAGTCGACCGGGAGGTCGAGAACGGTCATCTTCATCCGGCAGGCGATATCCATCCCGACCGCGTAGGGAATGACGGCGTTTCGTGTCGCGAGCACGCCGCCAATCGGGAGACCGTACCCGACGTGCGCATCCGGCATCAGAGCTCCCGCGATCGAGACCGGCAACCTGCAGGCGTTCTCCATCTGGCGCACCGAGTCCGGCTCCAGACCGCTCCCCCAGCTCCGGTATGGCGCTGATTCCGCCCTTGGCTCATAAAAACGAGCGGCATGTTTAGGGGTGCTCTTCTTCATACTTCTCGCATATTAACCCGCCGGGTGCATACCGGGGAACCGAGCGTCGTCCTTCCAAATGGCGCGAGTTCGACTTGGAAGTCGTACCGTCGCCAACTGCGAGGGCACCCGATCGGAGTTTGTTCTATAATTGTTTATCAATCACTTACTCCGATCGGAACCTCGATCGAGGAGGTCCAAAATGAAGCGTTTATCAGTCGCGTTTGTCTTCTTCGCCATCGTGGCATTTTCTCTGCTCGTGGTTTATCAGTCGGCGGAGGCGGCGAACAAGGTCGCTGTGGCGGAACTGAAAGCGTCGGCCGCAAACAAGATCGCAGGAAAGATCACTTTCGAACAGCTGTCAGGCAAGCAGGTGAAGGTCACCGCTCATCTCACGGGCCTCAAGCCCGGCACCCATGGATTTCATGTTCATGAAAAGGGAGACTGCTCAGACCCGGAATTCAAAAGTGCCGGAGGACATTTCAACCCGGCCAAGAAGGAACATGGGGAACCTTCGCCCATGCACCATATGGGTGACCTCGGGAATATCAAGGCCGGCGAAGACGGGGTGGCGCATTACGAAAAGACGGTCGATTTCCTGGAATTGGAAGGGGCGAACTCAATCATCGGGAAAGCGGTCATTGTCCACGCCGACCCCGACGACCTGAAGACCCAGCCGACCGGCAACTCTGGAGCCCGGCAGGCCTGCGGCGTCATCGAGTGGCAGAAATAGGAGTTTCGGGGACATAATACTTAATTCCCACCCAGGCAGCGCTATCGTGCCAAGGCAAAGGAATTGAGTCTTGTGTCCCCGAAACTCCCCTAAAAGACAAATCACTAAAAGACGTTTCACCAAACGGCTTCTTAGTGCAACGCCTTTTGGACATGCTTTTTTGTAACTTGGTAGTAAAACCACTCAACCCAGGAACCGTTCCAGCTCTGCGCGGGTTGGCAGCGAGGGCTGCGCCCCCAGCCGGGTCGCAGCCAGCGCGCCCGCTGCATTGGCGAAACGAACAGCTGCCTCCAGTCCCTGACCTTCTCCCAACGCAACCGCGAGTGCCCCGTTGAAGGCGTCCCCGGCAGCCGTGGTATCAACCGGCTTGATCGCCATGGCGGGAATCGCTTTCGCTTCCTCTCTTGCTACCAGGTAGACGCCCCTGGAACCTCTCGTCAGCAGGACCGTCCCTATGCCGGACTCCAACAGGGCCTTCCCAGCCCGCTGCGCGGACCCCTCGTCCGAAACACAGACCCGGGTCAGCAATTCCGCCTCGGTCTCGTTCGGGGTCAAAATGCTCACACACGACAGCAGAGAATCGGGAAGAAGTTGAGCCGGCGCCGGATTGAGAATGACGGGTACGCCGACGTCCGCAGCAATTCGGGCGGCCTCTTCCACAGCCGGCAGGGGTATCTCCAGTTGGAGCAGCAACACATCCGCGGAAGCAATCACTTCGCGGGCCGCCAGCACGTCCTCCTTTGAGAGGGTCGCATTGGCGCCCGGGGCAACAGAGATCACATTTTCGCCGGAATCGTCGACCAGGATGAGCGCAACGCCTGAGGGAGCGTGCTCGTCCAATTTCACGAAATCAGTAGAAATCCCTTCCGCCTGGAAGTTGGTGATCGCCTGGGCCCCGAAAACATCCTGGCCGACCCGGGCGACGAGCACCACCTGGGCCCCGAGGCGCGCCGCAGCTACCGCCTGGTTCGCCCCTTTACCGCCGGCGGCCATGACAAACTGCCCACCCAGCACGGTTTCACCCGGCCCTGGGATCCTGGCCGACTTGATGACCATGTCGGTGTTGGAACTGCCAATCACCACTATCTTTGGACGCTTCATGGACCTGATTCCCCTCTTGTCAGATTAATCGGGCGGTGATCACCAGGGCGAGCCCGGCGACGTAGCCGATGAACATCAGTGCCAGGAGTGTTCCGGTCGACTTCGGCGCCCGCTTGAATTCGTGCCAGACAAAGACTCCCCAGAGCGCGGCAATCAAGGTTGCTCCCTGGCCGAGCCCGTACGAGATTGCAAAACCCGCCTGCCCGGAAGCGATAATGTTGAAAGTCATCCCGATTCCCCAGATCGCGCCGCCCAAAAGCCCGACAAGGTGGACCCTGCCTCCTCCCTGGAAGTACTTTGAGAACGGAACCGGTTTGCCTTCAAAAGGCTTGCGCATGATGATCGGGTTGAGAATAAAGTTGCTGAGCAGCAACCCGACCGCGAAGAGAAAAACAGCCGAGTAGGGTCCCAGCTTGCCCGCCTCTGGGCTGGCAAAATTCGTCGCCATTGAATCGGCGACGAAACGGTAGAAGAATCCCATCAGGACCCCGCAAAGGACGGAAAGAACCAGGCCCTTGGTGGTCACCGTGCGACCCTGGTCGGGCAGGGTTTTGTACGCGAGTGCGTCCAGCACAATGGCGGCGGCAATCAAGGCAACCCCGGCGAATAGAATCGTCGCGTTGCCAACCGGAGCGGCAAGATAATTGACGACGACTCCCAGCACGAGCGCAAGTCCGATTCCCACCGGAAACGCCACCGACATGCCTGCCACGGCAATCGCTGCGACAAGAAGAATGTTCGCAACGTTGAAGACAGCACCGCCGATGAGAGCCGACCGAATGCTGGAGAAGTCCGCCTGGCGCATGTCATCCAGGAAACTCCTGCCCGCGGAGCCCATGCTTCCCAATGTGAGCGCCATCAGGAGGGAGATCAGGAAGACCCCAAAGACATAATCCCAGTAGAAAAGCTCGAACCGCCACTCCCTGCCGGCCAGTTTCTGGGTATTGGCCCAGGAACCCCAGCAGAGCATCGTAATGACGCAGAAGATTACCGCCCAACCGTAGCTGCTCAGTATGAACATTCATTCTCCCCCTGGTTGACGCCCGATCCCGGACGTCCTTTCTACCGAAAAACGATCAGTCCTTCCACACACACGTCGGTGCCTCTGGACTCCCCGTACGGTTCCCCCAAAACCACCAGGCGGACCGTGTGCTTTCCCGGTTTCAGCTTGAAGGCATGCCAGACGGCCTCATCGCCCTTGGAGTGGTCCTCGTCCGAGTAAACGTCCATGACGCGGTCGAGCTTGCCGTCCAGGTGAACCTCCAGTTTTCCACCGGTCGGCAGATAGGGCCCCAGGACAATCGCACCCGTCCCTTCAAAAGCCACGCCCGCCTCGGCGGAGAACTCAGTGGCGGTGCGCGAAGGGGTGCGCCCGCTCGCCTGTTCCTTCCAGTTTCCCTTCCACGTCCAGCGCGGATCGTTTGCCGAGATTCGCTCAACGGGCGCTCCATAGTCGTCCCAGAGCTCCAGCTGAGGAGCCTTCGGAGTCTGGACCTTGACGATCAGCTTGTCACCCTCGACCCGTCCTCCGTTCTTCTGCACGAGCCCAATGGCCCTTTTCTGCGTGCTTTCGACGATCTCCGGAAAGGTGAAATCGGTATAGCTGAACTTCTTGTCTGAAATGGCGGCGATTCCACTCTTCCATACCTCTGGGATCGCTTTGTAGCCGAGCATGACCCCCAGAATCCCGGCCGCGCTCGAGGGGTTGCAGTCGGAATCCTGGCCGGCGCGGGTGGAGATTTCCATGGTCTTGCCGAAATCACCATCACCGTAAAGGAGGCCCAGAACGATGTAGGCGCCGTTGATCTTGGCGTCGATGTTAAACGGCGACATCGCCCCGCTCGGACACGGCTCGCGACTGTCCCACTTCTTCTCGATCAACTCCCAGTTCCTCTTCCAGTCGCCCGGAACCTGCTTGTGCCAGGCGATCACATCCGAAATGAGCTGGGCGTAGGGGCTCTTCGCGGGAATGCATGCCAGCCCGGCCTCGACCACCTTGTGAGGATCTTTCTCGAAGAATGCCGCGCTGTACATTCCCGCAACGAACATCCCACCATAGAGCCCATCCCCGTAGTTCATAACCCGTCCGGCCTGATCTGCGATCCGGTTCGCGGCTCGAGGCAGGCCGGGGGCCATCATCCCGATGAAATCGGCCTCGATCTGGAAGTCGATGTCATTCGCGTGGGAATTGTACTTGGGCATTCCCGACTGGCCGGCCGGGACTCCGCGTTTGAGCGCGCGTCGGGCGGCGAGGTTCGCGTGCCAGAGGTCATATTTCGCCTCCCGGAACATCGCCCCGAAGTCCGCGGTGGTCGCGTCGAGGCCCTTGTCGTCCAGAACCTTGGCGAAGGTCATGTCCACGTACAGATCGTCCTGATGAATTGAGTTGGCGAGCCGTTCCGGTTTCCATTCCGGGAGATCCCCTTCGATGGTCTTTCCCTGGGCCTTGAATTCGGTAGGAGCACCAAAACTGACGCCGATCATCTGGCCGGCCCAGCCTCCTTCGATCTTGTCTCGCAAGTCGGCCAGCGCTATTTCGCGGGTTCCGCCCGGTTGGGCGGCTGCGAGAATGATCAGGACCACAATCAGCGGGATTGAGAGACAGACAGTAGGACGCACAAGGGGCTCCTTTCGGGATAAAGCGCTTCGGTTTAAACGTTTAAACTTGGTTCGGAGTGTAGATGCTCCCGCTGCGGGAAGTCAAGGTTCGGTCGTAACGACCGCGCGAGTTTCAGCATCTAGGCGTTTAGCATGAAAAAGCCGAATAGACTGATTCACGAGTCCAGCCCATATCTCCTGCAGCACGCCTATAACCCGGTCGATTGGAACCCATGGGGGACCGAGGCCTTCGACCGCGCGCGCAGGGAAGACAAGCCCGTTCTCCTGAGCATCGGGTATTCGTCCTGCCACTGGTGCCACGTGATGGAAAGCGAGTCGTTCGAGGACGAGCAGACGGCCGATCTCATGAACCGGTTGTTCGTAAACATCAAGGTCGACCGGGAGGAGCGCCCGGACGTCGACAGCATTTACATGGACTACGTCCAGATGGTCACGGGAAGCGGCGGGTGGCCGCTGACGGTTTTCCTCACGGCAGACCAGGTGCCATTCTTCGGCGGGACATATTTCCCACCTGAGCCGGCCCACGGCAGACCCAGCTTTCGACAGTTGCTGGAGGCAGTCGCCGAGGCGTACCGGACCAGAAGAGAGGAGATCGATCAGCATTCTGCTTCGATCGAGGAGCAGTTGCGTCGGGGAGCCTCCCTTCCGTCGAGCGGACAGGCAATCGAGGAATCGAGCCTGGACCACGCGTACCAGGCGCTCACACGGCAGTTTGACAGCTCCCATGGCGGCTTCGGCGGGGCGCCCAAGTTCCCCCCCAGCATGGTTCTCGGGTTTCTTCTCCGCTATTGGCAAAGGACCGGGTCGGACAAGGCCCTGCAGATGGTTGAGCAGACGTTGCAGGCCATGGCGGGGGGCGGGATCTATGACCACATTGGCGGCGGCTTCCACCGTTACTCTGTCGACGAACGTTGGCTGGTACCGCACTTTGAAAAGATGCTCTACGACAACGCGCTCCTCGCTCGCGTTTATCTCGATGCCTGTCAGGCGACCGGCAATCCGCTTTACGCCCGCGTGGCACGAGAAACGCTGGAATTCGCGAGCCGGGAACTGAGCGACGGGGCCGGGGGCTTCTACTCCGCCCTGGACGCCGACAGCGAGGGAAAGGAAGGCAAGTACTACGTCTGGGATCGGAATGAAATCGACCGGATTCTCGGCGCCGCGGACGCCCGGCTCTTCGGCGACTATTTCGACATCACCACAGGCGGCAATTTCGAAGGGACGAACATCGTCCACCCCCGCCTGGAGCTCGCAGCCGTTGCGCGCAACACGGGAAAGAGTGTCGAAGAACTGACCCGACTCCTTGACAGTGGCCGAGCCAGGCTGCTCCAGGCGCGTGAGGACCGGGTGCGCCCCGGGCTGGATGACAAGGTACTGTGTGCCTGGAACGGGTTGATGCTCTCCGCCTTTGCCCAGGCTGCGTTCGTCCTCAATGACCCCGCGCTTCTGGAACGCGCCCGGTCAAACGCGCGATTCCTTCTCACCGAGATGAAGCAGGGCGATCGTTTGCACCGGGTCTGGAAGGGCGGTTCGGCCCGCCTGAATGCCTACCTGGAGGATTATGCTTTCCTGATCCAGGGGCTTCTTGACCTGTACGAAGCGAGCGGTGAACCGGAATGGCTCAGATCCGCGGAGGAACTGATGCGGATCCAGACTGAGCGTTTCGACGATCCCGGATCAGGACTGTTCTACTTCACGTCCTCGGACCATGAGCAGCTTTTGGTCCGTCAGAAGGAATACACTGACAACGCGACCCCCAGCGGTAACTCGGTAAGCTGCCTGAACCTGCTCCGCTTGGGTGAGTTCTTGGCCGATTCGGATTACAGAAGAAGAGCATCCTTGATGCTGGAGCCTCTGACCCCGGTCCTCGCCCAGTACCCCACTGCCATGGGCTACTGGCTCCAGGCCCTCGACCTTCATCTCGGGCCTGTCGAGGAAATCGCCATCGCAGGACCGGCGACGGGACGGGAAGAGCTGCTCGGTGTCCTTCGAACGCGCTTCATTCCCCGGAAGGTTCTCGCCTGGTCGGTGGCCGGGGAGCCAGCCGGAGCCGGAATCGCCTTGCTGGAGAACCGACCGGCTATCCGGGGGCGGGCGACGGCATACGTCTGCCGAAACCAGGCCTGCCTGCAGCCCGTGACAAGTGCCGCGGCCTTGGAGGAGCAGCTGGGATTGGTTCAGGGCGCTGGACGAAACGATTGATCGAATCCGCAGGCCGATGTCCCGTGGGTCCCACTTCCCAGTGGGACTTCTTCCGCACCGATCGCGAACGCCAGCAACGCCTGCGGATATCCCGTGGGTCCCACTTCCCAGTGGGACTTCTTCCGCTCCGTCGCGAACGCCAGCCAACGCCTGCGGATGTCCGACTGGGAAGTCGGACCCACGCCGGAATCGCACCGATCGCTACCGCCGGCTCGCGCCGGCAAGCGCCTTCTTCAAAGCCTCGAGCGCCCGCCAGCGATGCGAAACCTGGTTCTTTTCCTCGGGCGTGATCTCCGCGAAAGTCTTCTGGAGGGGCGGATAGTAGAAGACCGGGTCATAGCCAAAGCCGCGGGTGCCCGCCGCGGCAAAAGCGATCCAGCCGGATACATCTCCTTCAACCTCGACGAAATCTTCCGGGCCAAAACAGAGGCAAAGGGCACAAACGAAGCGGGCCTGTCGGGATTCTGGCTGGACAAAGGCACGCATCTCCTCCAGAAGCCTGGCTATTCGAAGCGAATCGTTCGGCGCGTACCGAGCGGACTTCACCCCGGGCGCCCCTCCGAGTGCTGCAACCTCCAGGCCGGAATCATCGGCCAGGCAGGACAGACCGGTTCGCTCGTTGTAGTAGCGGGCCTTGAGGCGGGCGTTGGCGGCGAAAGTCTCGCCGTTTTCCTCGACGTCGGGGAGACCCGGGAAGTCGGACAGTGAGACAAAGGTATACTCGCGGAAAACCTGTTGGATTTCGCGAGCTTTTCCCGGATTACGGGTTGCCAGAAGCAGTGGTTTGGCTGGCTGGTTCACCTTGAAACAACTCAAACAAGCCGGGTACGGTCTCCTGAAGCACAGCCTGCTGCTTCTGGACGAGCTTCCGAACGCCGCTGCGGCCGAGCTCGAGCAGCAGATCCAGCTCCTGACGCGAGAAAGGCTTCATCTCCGCCGTTCCCTGGACCTCGACGAACAGACCCTTGCCGGTCATGACGATGTTCATATCGACCTGGGCCGCCGAATCCTCTTCGTAATCCAGGTCCAGGCGGGGCTCGCCGTCGACGATCCCGACGCTGATCGCCCCGATGTAATCGAGGAGGGGAGCACCGGATATGATCCGGGCGGCCTTCAACTTCGTCAAAGCCAGGGTTAAGGCGATGAAACCTCCGGTGATGGAAGCGGTCCGGGTTCCTCCGTCAGCCTGGATGACGTCGCAGTCAATCCAGATGGTCCGTTCGCCAAGCATCTGGGGATTGACCACCGACCGGAGCGAGCGTCCGATCAGCCGCTGGATTTCCTGGGTGCGTCCCGAGGCGCGACCCTTGGAAACCTCGCGAACCATCCGGGTTCCGGTGGATCGCGGAAGCATACCGTACTCGGAGGTAATCCACCCGCGTCCACTGCCGCGAAGGAAGGGGGGGGCCTTCTCCTCGACGCTCGCGGTGCAGATGACCCGGGTCTTACCGCACTCGATCAGAGCCGAACCTTCAGCGTGAATAATGTAGTGTGGGGTAATGGTTATCGGTCTGAGCTCTGTCGAGTTTCGGTCTTTCCTCTCGGGCATTTTGCCATTCTACATGAAGGGGTCCTGGATGGAAACATGGCCCGCCAGCGTCGACCGCGACTCTCCTTCGACAAGGAAGCGCACCCTTTTGATTTGGGGCAGGTTGGCGCGAAGCGAGCGGGTGATCGACATGATCATGCCGAATTCCGATGCCACGCCGCCCTTCTGTTCCTGCGCGACGTGGGCAGACAAATCGACCACGGCGGTACCATCGTCCAGCACGTAAACGCGGCGGAGTTGAACCCCCGATGGAAAACCCGACCCTCCGCTTAAGGCTTCGGTCACAACTTGATGAGCGTCCAAGGCAAGATCGTCTGCCTCGACGATGTTGCGTTGCTCCCTCACGAGAAACTTCCCGTCCGGATCAATCAACGAGGATTTGTACAGGAACAGACTTACCGTCTTAGTCTTTCCGCCGGCCTGGGACAAGGCGCTTGCGGTTGGATCCAACTTCCTCGTCTCTTCCTGGCTCAAGGCGGACTGGCGGTTTCGTTCAAAACGGTAAAGGTAGTAGCCGATCGCACCCGTGGATAGAAGCAGGATCAGCGCAAGGACCAAAGCCCGATATCTTCTCATGTTATTCAGTGGAGAAAGGCGAGCACACCACGAATTAACGCGGCGACAAGCCGGTCTGCGCTCTCGGGATCAGAGCCGGAAGACGACAGCTGCGCTTCGACCACGATGGCCGGAGCGGTGACCGGAGCCAGAACCGCCAGCGGAAGCTCAATCACCTTGTTCTCGGAACCGTACGCCGCATTCAGTTCCTTTTGAATCGACTCGGCTAGTTGGCGGCTCTTGGCTGCGTACGCACGCTGCCCTTCTTCCCAGGAAACAAGACCATTCGCATTGGACCCAGCACCTTCGCCATCACCCTGGTAGCGGTGAATGTAAACGACCGGCGACCGGCTCTCCTTCGAAGAACTTGTTCCTGCGTGGATGCTCACATAGCACTTCGACTGGTAGTAGTTGCCGATCGCGCTCCGCTGACTGATCGGAACCTCAGCATCAGTGGTACGTGTGAGCACCGCACGGTAAGGGGTGTTGCGCAGCTGCTGTTCGACGCGTTGCGCCACTTTCAGCGTAAAATCCTTCTCCAGGTCGTCGCTGTTCGGTCGGACGCCTGCGTCTTCCCCGCCGTGGCCGGGATCAAGGGTGACAATGTTCGAGAACTGCCGGGGCTTGAAGACGGGGATGAGCTCCGGAGGTGCAGGCAGAGGCTGAGTGCCCGTCGGTGCCTGCTGCTCCGGCTCAATCGCCGGCCTCGGCTCGTCCACCTCCGGTACCTGAGCGGTCCGGGGAGGAGCATAGACATCGACAACTTTACCCTGTCCGCGTTCCAGGTCATATTCCCTGAAGTTATAGTACCGGTCGCCCTTTGAAATGCGAAAAACGCCGTAAACATCCAGCGGGAGGAACTGGAGCTCGGCGACTATGTTTGTATTTGGCCTGGTCCGGGAGACACTGGGCACGACCAGGTGATCCTCGAAGTTCACCTGGATGTAGTCACCGGATTCCCTGACTCGGATGGGCACCTTGATTACCGGCTTGAAGGTGATGCGGACGTGATCCGGGAAATTCGTGATTTCCACCTGCACACTGTTCTCAGTGAGCGCCTGAACCCGGTAGCTCAGGCTGCGCAGTCTCTCCAGTTTCTGGTTCAAGACCAGGGGGAGGCATTTCTCGACAAAGTCCTCGGGAACGTACCAGTTCTTTTCTTTGCGTCGCCAGACCGGCTGATTCAGCAGGATGTACTCGCCCCCGTAAGAAACCAGGGGCCGACCATCGGTCAGTAGCAGCTCGCCCCGAGGCCCGGTCAGAGTTGCCTTCCCGGCGGATTCACTCAACTGCAGTTTGAGTATCTGGGCTAGATCCTGCAGTTCGTAGTATTCCTTGTCCTTGTAGTCGCGCGAATCGACTTTGTGCCGTTTGTTTCCAACGAAGATCTCCAGGTCGGATGCAGCAAGCACTCCCAGGAGCGCGAAGACCAGACAGGCGGCGGCTGCAGCGACCGACAGGATCAAGGGCCTTTTCATCGCTCAGCTATTATAGATGAAGTCACCCGTAATTGGCTCGACACGTCCGGTCGGGTCGGCAGGTCGACCCGTCTTGTGGAGGACAAGCCCATGGTGGTAACTTCTAGCCACCTTGCGAATGCCGAGCCGGAGAGCCCTTGGACTGTGCGTTGCCTGTCTGGCCTTCGCCTGCTTTCTCGCCCAATGCCTGCTCAGCTCGCGCTACAAATCACCAGTCGGTGACGCTCACTTGCACTATGGCTACGGGGAGCTGATTCTGGGTCGCCCACTCGGACGGGGAGAGCTGCCTGCCTGGGACGGAACGATGCCGGTGACGGCACTAAACGTTCTCGCAGCGCGGGCCGCACCTGCCGGTCGCGGCTTCCCGCCAGCCCTGCCCGACCGTATGTGGGCTATCCTGCCCAATATCCTCCTGGGGTGCGCAATACTGGTGTTGCTCGGTCTATGGTGCGTCCGCTTTCTGGGACCGGAGTGTGCCCTGTTCGCCATCCTTCTTGCCGCCTTCGAGCCGAACCTGATAGGGAACTCTCGCTTCCTGACGACGGACATTCCGTCGACTCTCGGCTTCCTATCCGGCCTGGCCGCCCTCACATGGTTCCTTTCTAAACCCTCCAGGCTGGCCCTCGGCATTTGCGCGCTGGTTCTGGCCCTTGCGCAACTTACCAAGATATCCAATTTGCTTCTCTACCCGATTGGCCTCCTTGTGCTCATTGCGTGGATGGCGGGCGACAGGGGCAGCCGCCTCCGTGACGCCGTCCGACCCGCACTGATATGGAGCTGCTCCTGCGCGGCCATCCTGCTTGTTGTCTTGCATCTGGCTTACTCCGGCGTCTCCCACAGCACTGAACAGGCTCTCGAATCCTCTTCTTTCTGGAATCTCATTGGACAGGGCGGCCAGACGGTCGGGAAGCTGGAGCCGTTGCTTCCGCCTCCTTACGTCGCGACACTGGCTGTCGGCCGGTTCCACAACTCCCGGGGACACCCCGCCTACCTGGTGGGCGAGCACCGCACAACCGGCTGGTCATACTACTTCCCAATCGCCATAGGAGCCAAGACGCCCATCCCTCTGTTGATCCTCGCCCTCGGCGGGCTGATGTTCGTCGGCAAAGCCCATCGTGCCCTGGCGGTGATGGTTTTCGGAGCCGTGGTCTACCTGGCCGTCTTCTGCCTGTTGGTGAAGGTGAACATAGGCGTGCGGCATGTTCTTCCCATCTACCCGGTCCTGATCATCCTTGCGGCGGTTGCCGCTCATCGGCTTCTGGAGCTTCCCGGCCGCGCCGGCCACGTTCTGGTCATTGTCCTCCTGGCGTGGTATGCCGCCGAAGCGGTTCGCATCTATCCCAATTACGAACAGTACTTCAATCAACTGGCGGGCGGGCCGGAGAACGGTTGGCGAGTACTGGGCGACTCGAACGTACAATGGGGTCAGGACGAGGAGCTCATCCGAAAATGGGTGGTCAGTCAGAGCCGCCCCGTCGCCGTGAATCCGACCGTGCCGGTCAGAGGACTCGTGATCGTTCGGGCCGACTTTCTGGTTGGCCATACGCCGGAGATGGCGCAGGCCTTCGCGTGGCTGCGTGACCACTATTCACCGTCCGGGTACCTGACGCCGGGAGTGCTTCTCTACGATGTGCGCTGACAGGACTCCCACCCACTTTCGCCGTTTGAAAGGCATCATCGGTCCGGCGGCCGTTTTGACTGTCTCGATGGGTGTCCTTACCTTGTTCTACTGGCCGGTGCTATCCAGCCTCAACCAGACGTTCTTTGGAACCTACTCGGATGGCCTCAAGAACTACTTCACACCGCTGTACCACACAAAACACGACCAATCGCTCCTTCATTTCGCCGGCCTGAACTACCCGTATGGCGATCACATCTTTTACGCGGATGCCCAGCCGATGCTCATTTGGCCGATCCAGTTGATGGAAAACCGGTGGCCGGGGGCTTCAGGCTGGACCCTGGGAGCGCTGAATCTGGCCGTCCTTTCTTCTCTCCTGGCCGGCTGCCTGGTTCTCTTCCTCATCCTCAAGAGACTTAGCCTTCCCGACTGGTATGCGGCGGTCGTCGCTCCGGCGATCATCTTCTTCTCGCCCCAGGTGTGGCGGATGGGAGGTCACTATTCGCTGTCGTACACGGTGGCGATCCCACTGGTCTGGCTGCTGGTCATTCGCTTCTTCGAGAAGCCCGGCTGGACTCGGACACTTCTCCTGGCCGGACTCGTGACTTTCTGGACCGGATTTCACGTCTACTACCTCGCTCTCGCGCTGACCGTCGTCGGGCTGATGTGGGCTTTCTGGCTGCTGACCCGCCGCTCGGATGCGCCTGTCTCGCAACTCCTCCCGCACCTTGTCGTCCAGGTGCTGTTGCCCACATCGTCCGTTTACTGCTTCATGAGGGTGACGGATCGATGGCTGGGGGATCGAGCCATCCCTGACGAGTGGGGCAGTTACACCTCGTCTCTCAAGGCGGTTTTCACCCCGTCGTATCCCCCATACCTCGGCTCCCGGTTCTTCGACCCACTCTCTCAGCCCGAGGGTATCGCTTACATTTCGGTTCTCGGCTGGGTCGGACTGATCTTCCTGGTCGCGTCGATTGCCTCCCGCCTCTTCGACGGGCGCCTCGGACGATGTGCGACCTGCGGCCCCTGGATTCTTCGGGCCTCGATCCCCGCCGCCTTTCTCGCTCTTCTGATCGCCTTCGGGTTTCCCTTTCGCATTCCGGTGGTGGAAGCGGTATTACCGGATCAGTTGAGACAATTCCGGGTCCTCGGCCGGTTCATCTGGGTCTTTTACTACCTCTTCATGGCTGCGGCCGCATACCTGGTCTACGCCTGGTACCGGATGTTCAGATTCCGGAGGGCGCGGCCCGCGCGAGCAGCGCTCCTGGCCCTGATCGCGGTCTTCTGGCTGGAAGTTGCCAACTTCAACCGTCACGTCTCCCACCTGATCTCCAATCGGATCGAGGAACTGGCTCCGGTCTCGGACAGCTGCGCTGGCCAGGCAGCTTTCACACATCGATACCGGACGTTACCAGGCCATCCTGCCCATTCCCTTTTACCACCGGGGATCCGAGCGCTATTTCGACTACATGGGGACCGAACCGTCCTTCCGGAATTCCATGGCTACCTCGCTGCGCACCGGACTGCCGATCATCGGGTGTTTTCTGAACCGGACCTCCCTGTCGCAAACGCGGAAAATGCTCGCATGGCTCAAGGGGGGGGTCGACGCCGAAAGCTTCGTGCGGGACCTGCCTGACCGGAGACCGATCCTGGTGGTGGTCTCGGGTTTACCGTCAAACGATGCGGAACGGCTGCTGCTCCGGACTGCGCGACTGCTTGATGCCGACGGTGAGGTGAGCTTTTACGAGTTGCGGGTTGAAGATGGAACGGGCGAGGTGACCAGGTAAGCGGCGTTGCGCCTCTGGGTTCCGACGGACCCGTTACCGGGCGGCGGCGCGTCGAGGCATGTCCAGTTCCGACTCCCTGATCCGCGAACAGACCCGGGTGTCGCGAGCCAGAAAAGTCGCAAGGTCGGTATGAAGGGCATGGCCGGCCCGATGAGCGTGCAGATGCCCGAGCACCGGGTATCCGCAAAGCGCAACATCGCCGATCAGATCCAGTGTCTTGTGCCGCACGAACTCGTTCGGGGCGCGAAGCTCCCCGTTCATGATCCCGCTGTCACTCAGAACGACCGCGTTCTCCAGCGAACCGCCCCGGATCAGGCCCTTCTTCAGAAGCTCCTCGACTTCCGAGTAGAAGCCGAAGGTCCGCGCAAAGGCAATCTCAGCCGCGTAGGATTCGGGGTTGACATCCAACTCGATCTGCTGAGCTCCGATCGCCGGATGATCGAAATCGATCGCATAGGAGATGCGCAAGGTGTTCCAGGGACGAACTGTAATGAACTTGTCGCCGCTCTCCAGAGTGAATTCCCGCTCGATGCGAAGGTAGACCTTTTCCCGGCTCTGTTCTTCGATTCCGGCTTCCTGAATAAGCTCCACGAAAGGAAGTGCGGACCCGTCCAGAATGGGCAGTTCCAGGGAGTCGATGTCGACAAACAGGTTGTCGATGCCGGAGCCATACACCGCCGAGAGGAGGTGCTCGACGGTCGAGAGCATGACTCCCTTTTTCATGAGGGTGGTCGCGAGAACCACGCGGGAAACGTATTTCCGCAAGGCCTCGATACGGTATCCCTGCAGGTCGACTCGCCGGAAGACAATTCCGGTATCCACGGGGGCCGGGCACAACTGCACATTGACGCTGCAACCGGTGTGGAGACCGATGCCGGAAACTCCCACCGCCTTCCCTATCGTTGTCTGCATAGCCCCGTTCCGCGCATCCTGATTGCCACTCTCATTGAACTCGATGAGGGTCTGGCTTTCCGGGGTTCATGCAAGCACGAAATGGGCCAAGCCCTAAAGCCCGACAAACAGGGAAATAGCGGCAAGCTGACGCGAGAAATGTGGCCTCACGGTCACAGGGGCTGTTGTTTTAACGATACACGGGAACCGGGCGGGCCAGGTACCACCTCTGGAAAACGGACATGAAACCCGTATACAGGTAACCGTTCATGAACAGGATCAGGAAAGGGATCGTCCCGTAGATCCCGATCTGGATGGCATAAAGAATCAACAGGAAAAAATAAGTCCCGAGGGCGAGCTCAATCATCGGAAGAACGCCGGACGAAATCCGGTAGCGCTTCTCCCTCCAGTTATCGGTTTGGCCGCAGACCGAGAACTTGGGAGTGCGAACAAACGACGATTCCCTGCCTATGATTGCCTCTATTACCGCCTTGGCATTGCTGACCGAAAGACCGATACCCAGGCTCATGAGGAACGGGAGATACTTCACCCGCGATTTCCAGTCCGGGTAGATCTCTTTTTGGGAGACTACGTAGAAGGAGCTGACCGAGAACGTGGCAGCCATGAACAGAGGGAGGTCCAGCAGCATCAGCTCGAACCAACCCTGGTGGAAACGGATGATCAGCGCGGGGAAAAGAGCCAAAGCGAGCACGATCATCAGCGGATAGGCGATATTTGCGGTCAGGTGAAAAAAGGCCTCGACCTTCACCGGCATCGGCAGATCACTGGCGAGCACCCGCGGCAGGATCTTCTTGCACGTCTGAATCGAACCTTTCGCCCATCGTGACTGCTGAGACTTGAAGGCGTTGATATCGACCGGAATCTCAGCCGGTGCCGTGAACTGAGGCAAGAAGATGAACTTCCAGCCGCGCATCTGTGCACGGTAACTTAAGTCGAGGTCCTCGGTCAGCGTATCGTGTTCCCAACCTCCGGCATCCTCAATCGCCTGGCGGCGCCAGATCCCGGCGGTCCCGTTGAAATTGAAAAACCGGCCTGCTCGATTGCGTGTCCCGCTCTCCATCATGAAATGCCCGTCGAGCATGATGGACTGTACTTTGGTCAACAGCGAGTAGTCGCGGTTGATGTGCTCCCATCGGATCTGGACCATCCCGATTTTGGAATCCGAGAAGAAGTCGATGGTGTTTCGAATCGTGTCGGGAGTCGGCACGAAATCGGCGTCAAAGATGGCGACGAATTCGCCCCGCGCCTGATTCAAGCCGAACTCGAGCGCACCCGCCTTGTACCCTTCCCGGTCTCCGCGGCGAAGGTACTTGATATCGAATCCCTGGTCGGCGTACTCGGTCACCTTGCGACGGGCGAGTCTTTGCGTTTCGTCCGTCGAGTCATCCAGAACCTGGATTTCGAGTAGCTCCTTCGGGTAATCCAGCCGGCAAATGGCATCAATCAGCCGTTCGACGACGTAAAGCTCGTTGTAAATCGGCAGTTGAACCGTAACCACCGGAAGGTCTTCCAGCTTGGCCAATGGCTTCGGAACGTTGTCCCGGTACTTGTAGTAGAGATAGACCAGGTGATATCGGTGGAGACCGTAGACGGCCAGGATGCAGAGAACGCCGAAATACAAGCTTAGGATGAACCAGTCAAATGCACTGTACTCGTAAAGATACGAGAGATTGTCCGTTTCCAGGAATTTCTGGAACGGTGTAGCTTCAGGCCCGAAAAAGTCCATAGGGTGATTACCAGTTAGCTCTGGATGAAGGCCGACCACACTTGCCCGAAAATGCCTGGACAACTGGGGTATTATACTTATCGGATAAGTTCTGTCAACGAAGTGGCCGCAGCCCGGCTCGCTTTTCAGTCCTTCTTTTCCGGCTTGGGTTCCAGGAAATAGTCCTCCGGAATTGCCAGGTTGTACTCGAGCTTCTCAACGAAGTTCTGCTGCGACATCTCTCCGTCGATTCTGTTGTCGGTCCTGAAAGGCGTGTGCACGTTCTGGATCGTCTGCCAGGTGAAGAACTCGGATTCCTCCTTATGACGAATCCCCATCTTGTCCGTTACGTAAGTCTCGGTTTTTACGGGGAGGTGGGTCTTGGTATCAAAAAATATTATCACAGATTGATTGGTGGAATCCAAGAACTCGACTCCCTCGACATCGCCCGATCCCGATACCTGGTCCGCGGCATAGTGGTAGAGGTTCATGCCTTCCTCGTTGATTCGATCCCGGATCAGGATGTTCCAGTCGCGTTTGACCAGTTTTTTGAACTCCTCGATGTCCTCCGCTTTGGCGTCTTCGATAGTGTCCTTTCCCTCCAGCGTCCAGCCTTTACCGATCGCGAGATTGTAGATCGTCACATTGCGGCGCTTCCCTTCGCCCAGCTGGAAGCGCGACTTGACTGGTTTGTAAACCGTCCAGTCCATGTACGGCGCATATCCCTTGCGTCCTTCCCGATCGAAGGTGTAGTACCGGCCGCTTGAATAAGTATTCTTGACGTTCAGATAGTCCTGCCCGCCCATCGCCTTGACCGCCTGAGCGATTACTTCCCGTGCTTTCGTTCCTGGCCCACTGGCTTCCTTTGCCTTCGTTTCCTGGGCCTGGACCGGGAAACGACATCAACCCAAACACGACGAGAACCAAGATTCGCTTCATCCCTGTCATAGATGATTCCCTGAGACTAGTTGATTCACGCAAAATGCGAGATTCCTACACTCCGATGTACCGGGCATATATAGACTTCGCCTGTCCCGGGTCGTCTGTCCCCCTGATAATCGCCCTGCCGTCAGGAAAGACCGCGATCTCATAGCCCGGGACCCTGATTCTCATCATATATGAATTGAACTCGACTGGTCCTGTGCCGGACAGACGTTCGGCGAGAGTGGCAAAGCTGACAGCGAGAGGACTGGCAGGCGAAACCTGGACGGCATTTCTTCCGCAAAGACGCGTAGTTTGGGCGCCCCCTGCCCGAGACAGGAAAAGACGCTCCCCACGCCCGCAGCACTCGCAGTCCGCACTCGGCTGTTCGCCTACCGGAACCGTTCGCCAGGTATTCTTCCAGACGTCAACCTGGAGCAATCCCGAGCTCGCATCCTGACCGGTGAGAAGACGCAGGCACTGGGTCACCTGGTAGGCAGCCACCACGTGCACGATGGGACTCACAATCCCAGCCGTGTCGCAGGTTTCTGCGGTGCCGGTATCGGGAGGCACCGGGAAGAGGCAACGCAGACACGCTGTCCGGGGAGGGACAAAGGCAAACCCGGCTCCAACGCTGCCGACGCAGGCGCCGTAAATCCAGGGGACACCGAACTCCACGGAGTAATCATTGACGAGGAACCGAGTCTCGAAATTGTCGGTGCCGTCCACGATTACGGTGGACCCGGCGCACAACTCTTCGATGTTTCCAGGCGTAAGGTCACTGACCCGTTCTTCCAGCCTGACGTCCGAGTTGATCCGGGAGAGCGACACGGACGGCGGCCACCGCCTTGGGAAGTCCCTCGGCCGCGTCACTTTCGGCAAAAAGAGTCTGCCTCTGCAGATTGCTCAGGTCGACGAAATCCCGGTCCACAATGCGAAGGGCTCCGACCCCCGCCCGGGTCAGCATCTCGGCGCTGGCGCTTCCGAGCGCACCACAGCCCACAATCGTGACCGCACTGTCGCGGATCTTCCGCTGGCCCTGTTCCCCAACCGGGGAGAAGAGCACTTGACGGGAGTATCGTTCGAGCGACATGAAAATGGCCCACCGACAACTGACAACAGACCGGCTGACCCCTGACTCGCGACCGGCCGACGATTGCCCGCTAAAGTCCGATAGGTCCTATAGGTCCTATAAGTCCTATTTTCCTATTTCCGCACCGTCTCTGCTCGGCGACCTGCTGTAAAGGCGCTCTTTGCGCGCCTTCAGGCGCTTGGCTGGGTCAAGAAACCCGCTGACAAACAGGATCAGCATGACCGACCAGAACAACCAGACGGGGAAGTGAAAGTCAAACGCCTCCAGGGTCAGTTTGATGCCGATCCAGGCGACCAGCAAATAGGCGGATGTCTCCAGCCGGGGGAAGATGTCGAGCAATCGGAGAAACCCACCGGCGACAAACCGCATGGTGATTATACCGAGCACGCCGCCCACGTAGACAACCCAGAGCTTGTCGGACATGGCAACTGCCGCAAGGATAGAATCCACGGAGAAAGCGATATCAGTGAGTCTCCACGGCAACGACGGTGGCCCAAAATCCCTTTCTGGAGATGTCCGTCGAGCTGGGGTTTTCCTCCCGTTTAAAGAAGAAATGGCTCCCCGCAACATACAGGAGGTAGAGGCCTCCGAGAAGCCGGAAGTACCAGAACTTCCTGAGCTGCTTGGCAAGGAGGATGGCAATCCCGCGAAATATAAAAGCGCCCCAAATGCCGTAACGGAGCGCCTTCTTCCGCTGGGTCTTCGGCAGATGCTTTAACCAGGATCGCCAGAACGAGTGCGTTATCTGCGGAAAGCAGGCCCTTCCAGAACAACCAGTGTTAAGACTATAAAAAGATTCTCGAACATGAAGATCTATGGCAGCAAAACAGTGGCGCCGGTGGAGTCGAGATCGAGCACCAGATAGCGAGAGGAGACACCGTGATCGGCGAAAGGTCTCCACGACCCAGGAGCCAATCGCCTCGTAGCAATCGTCAGCGTAGGCCATCACCGCCGAGCCCGAGCCGCTGATGGCAATTCCAAGCAGATGACACTGAACGTCTTCCCTGATCCCCGCACCCTCCAGGAGCGCCTGGATGCCCGGCACCAGCCCGGCCCGGTAGGGTTGATGAAGTCTGTCCCTCATCGCCTCTCGGAGCAGTTCCTTTCGGCCTGAACAGAGGGCGTGGACCAGCAGGGCGCAGCGCTGGAGGTTAAAGACTGCGTCGTCACGCGAGTACTGGCCGGGCAGGATCACTCGGGCCTCCCTGGTTGAGACCCGGTATTCAGGCACGCCGACCACAAAACGGCACGGAAGCCTGGCTGGAAGCCGCTCGGCCTGCATCACCCCGGCCTCGACCCTGGAAATCGCCCAACCGCCGAGGAAGCTGGCAGCCAGGTTGTCCGGGTGGCCCTCCAGGGGATAGGCCAGGTGGAAGACCTGATCCTGAGTCAACTGATGTCCGCTGACCGTCTCAGCGATCTTAATACCCGCCAGGATCGCGGCTCCGCTGCTCCCGAGACCACGGCTAAGAGGGATCGGGTTTGCCATGGCCAGGGAAAGCCCGGCCGGCTTGAAGTCGACGAACTCCAGGGTCCTCCGAAGAGCGAGATCCACGATATTCTCTTCGGGCGGCAAGTCCCAACCTTCGGTCCATGTGATCCGGCCATCCTTGGTAGAAGTAACCTTGATCTGCAAGTAGAGAGACAATGCGGCCGAGAGCGTATCGAAGCCCGAACCCGACGTTGCTCGTGCTTGCCGGAACACGGACTGTAAATGCGCCTGCCATCAAGACTTCCTCTCCGGCTCCCGGTTTACTTCGGCCATCAACTGACGAAGCAGGGCACGATCGGGGTCTATCCCCGTCCATGCCTGAAACTGAAGTGCCGCCTGCTCGATAAACATCCGCGTCCCGGTAATCGTCTTTATCCCTTTGCTCTCTGCCTTCCGGATCAGCGTGGTTTTCTCCGGTCGATACACGAGGTCATAGACCAGGTCGAAACACGAAGTCCCCGTCGTCCAGCGGCGAGTCAAGGACGTTCGGCTGCTGGCCAACCGGGGTGCAGTTCACACACCAGTCAGCCTTCAAAGGCAGATCCGCAGAAGATCGCCGTCGCACAACCATATCGCCCTGCAAACTCCTGCGTCTTTTCAGGAGTCCGCCCCACCACCGTAACACGAACGCCGTGATCGGACAGCGCCTTGACAACCGTGTGGGCCACGCCCCCCGTTCCGAGGACCAAAGCGGTTGTCCCGGCCTGGGGAATTGGAAGCAGTGGGTTCAGAAACCCGAAGTAGTCTGTGTTGAGGCCGCGCCAGCCACCCTGCGCCTTCACCAGGGTGTTCAGAGCCGGGTCTTCGGATTCGCCTGAAGCTTGCGTACTTTACCACGTCCTTCTTGAACGGCAAAGTAACACTGAATCCCTGAAACTCCAGCCCCGTCTGCTCAAGGTACCGAAACCAAGGCTCGACCGAATCCAACTGAAACGGCAGGTAAACCGCGTTGATCCCGTAAAACTCGAACAGCCGGTTCTGGAGTGCGGGCGACATCGAATGCGCAACAGGATTGCCGAGCACCCCGTAGACCTGAGGCGGCGAGCGGCGCGGAACCAACCGGAAATCAGACTGGGCCTGCTGAAGGGTGAACAGGCCGGGAGCGACCTGCGGCCTGTTCGACCACATAGGTCCACTCGTTGCCGAGAAAGAAACCAAGCGAGCGTGAAGGCTGCCCCAATGGCCCCATCCCGATGATGACACGCGGTCGATCCGGGCGCCTGTTCCATCCACCCGAGCAGTCGGGTCAGCTGGTCGGTGCTGTCGACCCGGACTGCCATTTTGCGCACATCGGCGCGGCGACCGCCGAGAGCGGACCAGATCGAATCGAGGTCGGGCCGGAAACCGGTAAGATTGTGGTAGGAACGGACGACGCGAACCGAGGAGGGAAGATCGGGAGGGTCTTCGGCATCTCCTTCCAGGTCGATCCAATCAAATCCGTTCCGAGCGGCTTTCGCGAGCAACGCGAGACGCTCGGCCTCACTTCCGCGGAACACGCCGCCATCCTCCGGTCGCCGGCATGTGGCGATCAGAGCGGGCCGCGGATATGCAGGAATGGCGGGAATCTCCGGGCGGTTCAGGAAATCCAGGCGAACCTCGAGAACCGGACAGGAGGAACGGTGGGCGACGAGCTTGCGCTCGAGGGCGCCCAAATCCTTTTCGGCTAGAATCAGGCAGAGGCGTGACATTCGTTCGGGTCTGAACAGTAGACGTCCGCGGTAAAAATCTGAATGACCGCGTTCTCCTTCCAGGCGTCCCGAGGCAGACCGGCCTTCCGGCATGTCAGTTCGAGGAAACGAGAACGATCGAGTCCCATTTCGACAGCGACCTGCGGCAAAAGGAGGCCCTGGAACCCTTCCTTGCGAATGAACAGGCCGTGTTTTCCGACCTGAATCTCGTCCGGCGATTGGATCGTAAGCATGTCACCCAGAACAGAAACGTCGATATGAAGCGACTCCAATTCGTCGACCGTAACCGGACTGAACCGGGGATCGCGCAGGGCGGCTGCGATCGCGCATTCCGAAACGACGATGTACAGGGGCTCCTCAGGGAAGAGGCGACCGATACAACCGCGCAGAGAGCCGCTCTTCTTCAGAGTGACGAAAGCACCGGATGGCTCCACGAGAATCGGATGGACGGGTGACAGGAGCTCTCCGGCCTTTCCGGACAGGACTCGCTGGCGGAGCGCCTCCCGTGCAATCGTGAGGAGCTCTTCTCCTTCTTCAGGCTTCAGGGATCGCATCGGGGTTTCGACGCTGCTTCCGCAAAAGGCGCATTCGCTTGCGGTTTCTCAGCTTCCTCCGTGTTTTGTAGCTGGCGTCGATCTTGTTCCAGAACCGGTAGAAGTACTGGACCATGGAGACGAGAGCCAGAACCACGACTACCCAAAGAAGAGCTCGGCCAGTGCGGGAAAGCAAGCCTTGGGGAAATCGTGTTCCGAGAACCAGAAGTCCGACACAGATCACCTGGGTCGCCATCTTGTATTTGCCCAGGCGCGAGGCTGAGATCGTGAAACCCTCCGCCGAAGCGATACTGCGCAAACCGGTGACTGCAAATTCCCGGCCGACGATGATCACCACCATCCAGGCCGGGGCTATCCTGAGCTCCACCAGCGAGATGAACGCGGCCGAAATCAGGAGCTTGTCGGCAATCGGATCCAGGAGCTTTCCGAGCGTCGTCACCTGCAACCGTTTTCTGGCGAAGTATCCGTCCAGGTAATCGGTCACCGAGGCCGCTACAAGAACGGCAAAAGCCCATAGTTCCCGATTCCGGGGGCTTGTCAACAAAAGGACGACAAGCAAAGGCGCCAGGAATATGCGCGAAACGGTCAGGCCATTGGGCAAATTCACGAATCACCTTATAACACAGTTTTGGATACAACGGTATTCGTCCCCATAAACCGGCTCTATCCAACGAGTTGAGCGATTCTCGAAGCGACCGGACCACGAACGAAGGCCGCTTCCGGCGTCCCCTGTATCACACGGAACCGCTAGTGCCCTCAGAATTAGGTACTCAGAACTCAGAACTTAGAACTCAGAACCCGGAACCTTCTTCCGTCCATCTCTCTATGCTACATTGCCGGTGATGAGAGCGTTGATCCTGGCGGGCGGTTTGAGCAGCGGGTTGGTGCCTTTGACCCTGAACACACCCAAACCGCTTCTGCCGATCGGGAACTATCCTCTCCTGCTTTTTCAGTTTTACCAGCTCAAAAAGGCCGGCATTACCGAGATCATTCTCAGCCTGTCCTACCAACCACGGATGATCCGTCAGGTCTTTGACGATGGCTCCAACTTCGGGGTCATCCTTCGCTATCACGTCGAGACGACTCCGGTCGGAACCGCCGGTGCGTTCAAGGTGGCCGAGCACCTTTTCGACGATACGACCCTGGTGATCAACGGAGATGTCCTGACCGACGTTCCCTTCAAGGAATGCATCGAAACCCATCGGGCTCGCAAAGCCGTCGTAACCCTCGCCACCTGCAGTGTGGCGAATCCGCGGGCTTACGGCTCGGTGGAGGTGAATTCCAAGGGCGCAGTCACCCGCTTCATCGAGCGCCCCCGAGGGAAACAAGTCAGTAATAACACGATCAACGCCGGTGTTTACGTCCTCGAACCCGAGGTCCTCCAGTGGATTCCCCGTAACACGCCGTTCTTTTTCGAACGCGATCTCTTCCCGATCCTCCTCGAACGCAAGATTCCTTTCATGGCTACTCACGTGGATCAATACTGGCGAGAGATCACGAGGCCCTACAACTATCTCCAGTCCAACATGGATTTTCTGGACGGAAAAATCACGGTGCCTCAATTCCTGGCCCTCGAGAAGAAGAACCATCGCCCGGACAACCCGCTGGTGAAAGTCGACGAGCACAGTCTGATCGACGAAAGCTGCATGATCAAGCCGGGCGTGCAAATCGAGCATTCCGTTATCGGCAGCAACTGCAGGATCGAAGAAGGAGCGGTGATCCGCAACTCGGTGATATGGCCGGGCTGCACCATCCAGCGCAGTGCCCAAGTCTCGGGGAGCATCATCGGCCGGGGTTGCACCGTGGGCGAGGGGGCAAGCGTGCACGCCGGGAACATACTGGGCGACAAATCGTGCCTGACGAGCCAGTCCCGCATTTGAGATTCCGTCTCCTGACAGTGCAGAAAACTCGCGGTCGCTAGAATCGCAAACCCGCTCCCGATAAGGTTTTTTACCTTGGTGGATGTCCTGACAACCCCGACCGGATGATCTAGAGTGGAAGTGTGTCTGGCTTTTCCCTTATAATGAAGCCTTCACGGGGCCCTATTGACGTCCACGCTTTTTCAGGGCGACCCCCTGGCCTCAAGAAGAAGACTACGGTTCACCCCGGAACCGAGAACCAGACAGGAGGTCCACTTGATGAAACACCAGACTTTCCGTAGCGAAGTGCTGTTCTGGTTTTTTCTGGTTTTACTCGGATTTTCTATTGGCATTTTCAGTTTCACCGCTCCACCGCCCTCACCTGAGCGAGCGAGCGAGGCGGTTACCATCGACCATTACGAACTTGAACCGAGCGGCCAGTCCTTCCATCAAGGGCCGCCTGACGACACTTTTTCCAGTTCGGGACCCGTTCTACACTTCACCGCAACTGCATACAGCGTAACGGGAACCACCTTCTCGGGTGTTCAGGTCAATACCGGTATCGTTGCTGCCGATCCAGACGTCTTGCCGATCGGCTCGGTGATCGACGTCTCAGCAGGCAGACACAGCGGGATTTACACGGTTCTCGACACCGGACCCGCCGTCAAGGGACGCGAAATTGACATCTACATTCCCGAGAAACCCAATGCATTGCAGTTCGGCCGTCGCCAGGTCCGCTTGCGCGTCCTCCGATTCGGCTGGGACACCAGCAGTTCGCTCCAGCCGCTTTCCGCTGCACGGATCGGTTAGTTCTGAGTTGGGAGTTCTGAGTTGAGAGGCTGCGTCTGAGGGTTGACCGTCATTCGGTTTCTGATCCCGAACGCTGAACCCACAACTCAGAACTCAGAACTCAGAACCCCGAACCCACAACCTCTCGCCCCGCCCCCGCACCCACCCCCTTGGTATAATCACTCTGATGGTTTCCGATGTCCTCCAGGCGAAACTGCAACTGGTTCCAGACAAGCCGGGGGTCTATCTGTTCAAAGACCAGGGAGGGAAAACGATCTATATCGGGAAAGCGAAGAGCCTTCGCAGCCGAGTGCGTTCCTACTTCCAAAGCAGCCGCACGGTTGACACCAAGACGCAGGTGCTGACAAGGCACATCGCTGACCTGGACTACGCCACCACCGATAGCGAAGTCGAGGCCCTGATTCTCGAGAGCACGCTGGTCAAGAAGCACAAACCGCGTTTCAACGTTAATCTGAAAGACGACAAGGCGTTCCTGCACATCAAGCTCACGGTTCAGGAACCCTTCCCGCGTGTCTTGTTGACCCGCAGGGTGCTGCACGATGGCGCGCTCTATTTCGGACCGTACCTGCCCGCTTCCCTTGCTCGAAACACGGTGAAGATCATCAACCGGCACTTTCTTCTGCGCACCTGCGACATCAAAATCGACGGGAAGCTCGATCGCCCTTGCCTTGAGTATTACATCAAGCGATGTCTGGGACCGTGTGTTGAAGGTCTGTGCAGCGCGCGAGATTACCGGCAAGCCGTCCAAGACGTGATTCTGCTCCTGGAGGGGAGGAATGAAGAGCTGATCGAGAGCCTCTCATCCAAGATGACGGAGGCGGCAGAACGCCAGATGTTCGAGGCGGCCGCCTTCTACCGTGACCGCATCCAGATGGTGAAAGACCTGGCGGAAAAACAGAAGATGGTGATGAGCGGAGTCGCCGACGTCGATGTTTTTGCTTTCCACAGGCAGGGAGGCTACGTCGCTCTGCAGCTTTTCACCCTTCGCCAGGGCCGCGTGGTCGGGAAACGCGAATTCTACTGGGAAGATCTCGAGTTCTTCCACCCGGCACAGTTTCTGAGCGATGCTCTGCAACAGTATTACCTTTCGGCTGGGTTCATTCCCTCGGAGATCTACGTTCCCAGTCCACCCGAGGATGAAGAACTGATCAGCGAATGGCTGACCGGGCGGCGCCTCCCTGGGCGGCGACGGGTCCGGATAATCAGCCCGAAGCGAGGCGAGAAGGCCAAACTGCTTCGCCTCGTGCAGGAGAACGCCCGGGTCGCCTTCGAGACCCGTTTCCGTGTCCACAAACCCCAGAAGCAGCTCATTCTTGAGCGATTACAGAAAGAACTGCGACTCAGCGAGCTGCCCGAGCGCATCGAAGCGTTCGATATCTCGAATATTCAGGGCGCGGAGAGCGTTGCATCGATGGTCGTCTGTGCCGGCGGGATGATGCAGCCCAGCGAATACCGCAAGTTCCGGATAAAGACAGTCGCGGGGGCCAATGACTTCGCCTCGATCTATGAGGCTGTCAAAAGGCGCTATACGCGGGTTATCGATGAGGGTGGCCCCCTTCCCAATCTGATCCTGATCGACGGGGGCAAGGGGCAGCTCCACAGCGCTTACCAGGCGCTCGGAGAACTCGGACTCGACGATCGGGGGCTGGCCAGTATTGCCAAGCGGGAGGAGCTGATTTTCGTCGAGGGGCAGGAAGAACCGATCCACATCGACCAAAGCTCCGCCGTCCTCCACCTGGTGCAGGAAGTACGGGACGAGGCCCATCGATTCGCGGTGACTTATCACCGGAAGAGACGGTCGATGAGGGATTTTGCTTCCGACCTTGACGATATTCCCGGAATCGGTGAAACGCGACGCAGGCTGCTCCTGAAAACCTTCGGAAGCATCAAGCGAATTCGGGAAGCAACCATCGACGAAATGACTCCCCTGGTGGGCGAAAAACTGGCGCGGACCATCAAAGAACGGTTGTAGAGGGGGACAGCGTTTATCCCTTCCGTCGCCCCTTGGTCTTACCGGTAAGCTTCAGGGTTATAAAAGGGCGCGAATGCGCAGATAAGCGCGATCACGAACGAGTGTTTTCGGTCAAGCAGCTCGCAGGTGAGCAGTCCCGACACACCCTGCGGACTCAGACTGCTTTGCGGCCCTCCCAGGCGATCGATCACGATGGCCATCTCGATCCCCCGGTCAATGACCGGATCGCTGATTTTGGCAGGAACGTAAGGCCCGGCCCCGTGGCCGAAATACCCCGCGTGCCCGTCGGAGACATAAGCCCAGCTTTCCAGAAAAACCTGGCGGCGTGCGCCTTTCCAGTCAACGACGTTCAGTCCGCTTTCGAGTCCGACGTAGAAGTCCGCCTCCTGCTTTTCGCGCTTGAGCTGGAGCATCAGGTTTTCGACTCGCGCACGAGCTCCGTCCATCAGCTCGCTGATGCTGAGGGCCAGCTCCCGGGTAGTCTTGCGAACGTCGTACGGGAGAAATGTCAGCGGCTCGTCATCGTTAGGCACAATGCGAGCGCCAAAGACTTGCCAGGCTTGCTTGACTGCCTCCACTTTTGCTTCGCGGGTGCTGCCAATGGCAATTCTCATGAGTGGGGTATTCTAACGGGGGAATCTGACGTTTTGCCGAGCAGACGGATCAGGTGCTCGTGGATCTTCCCGTTGCTGGCCAGTATCCCCGGATCGAAGTGAGTGCACGGCGTCCCGTCGGGAGCGGTCACGGTGCCACCGGCTTCCTGAATTATCAGCATTCCAGCGGCCACATCCCAGGGATGGAGCGTCAGCTCCCAGAAACCGTCAAATCGCCCCGCCGCAACCGCGCAAAGATCAAGGGCAGCGGAACCGTCGCGGCGGACCGCCTGGGCGTTCATACTGGCCGTCCGAAACAGGGCGAGATTCTCAGCCAGTTCTTCCCTCTGGTAGGAAAAACCAGTGCACAACAGGCTATCGATCAGGGAGTCGCAGGCAGACACCTCGAGGCGTTCCCTGTTCACAAATGCGCCTCCTCCCCGAGTTGCCGTGTAGATCTCATTGCTGACCGGATTGTAGACGACGCCGGCGATCAGCTCCCCAGCCGCCTCCACTCCGATCGAGACGCAAAAAACCGGATAGCGGTGAGCATAGTTGGTCGTGCCGTCCAGTGGATCGATGATCCAGCGGCAATCAGCCGTCCCGCCAAGCTCACCCTGCTCTTCGCACAGGATTCTATGATCCGGAAACTCCTGAAGGATCCTGCGCAGGATGACCTTTTCCGCTTTCAGATCGACGTCGGTGACCAGGTTGACGATACCTTTCTTGTAGATCTTGAAGTCGCTTTTCTGCTCAGCGAGCAAAATCGCCCCTGCCTCGAGCGCGGCTTCGCGCGCCACTGTCGCAATGCGACTGATGTCCATGTTTTTCCTTGTAATCGATGACCTGAAACGCCTGAAGAAAGGACGACAAGGACCACAAGGACATCCAAGACATCAACGACGAGCGTCGGGTGACTCTGCGCTGTTAGTCGTTGTAGTCCCTGCCGTCTTTGAGGTCCCTGGGGTCCTTTCCTTAGTGGATTAGCGTCTCCGGCCGGTTCAGGCTTCGTCACCCTCCAGAAGGACCACGGCCTGCACCGCGATGCCCTCGCCCCGGCCCACCGTGCCCTTCCCCTCCATGGTGGTCGCCTTGATGCCGATCTGATCAGGCTTCAGGTAAAGAACTCGCCCGATGTTCGCCTTCATCGCCTCCGCATGCGGCCGGATCTTCGGTTCCTCGGCGAGGACCGTGATGTCCAGGTTGACGAGCTTGAATCCTTTGCCCCTGACCAGACGATAGGCTTTTTCCAATAGCAGCAGGCTGGAGATGCCTTTGTACTGGTTGTCGGTGTTCGGGAAGTAACTTCCGATGTCGCTCATTCCCGCCGCACCCAGCATCGCGTCGATCACGGCGTGGAGAAGGGCGTCGGCATCGGAATGTCCTTCCAAGCCCTTGGAGTGCGGTATCTCCACTCCGCCGAGGACCAGGCGCCTGCCCTCTTCCAGCGGGTGGAAATCGAAGCCCGAACCGATCCTCATTTTCATGGCAAATCGTTCTTCCAGGTGATCTTCCTGTTTTCCGGTTCCCCGGGGACGACGAACACCCGAGCGCCGAGACGTTCGACAAGAACTGATTCATCGGTGCCGTGAAAACCGTCGCGGGTCGCCTGATCGAACGCTGATTCTAGCAGATCCCGCTTGAATCCCTGAGGGGTCTGGACCAGCACGAGGCGACTCCGGTCGAGCGTCTGCTGAATGAAGCCCGCTTCAACCTGCTTGACGGTGTCCGCTACCGGAAGGCCAGGAATGCAGGCGGAATGGAGGCGCGCACCCTCGATCACGGATTCGATCAGTCGGCTGGAAACAAAGGGCCGGGCGGCATCATGGACGAGGATCAGCTGAATGTCAGGGGCAAGCTGTTCCAAGCCCAACTTCACCGATTCCTGCCGATGCTCCCCTCCTGCGCGGGTGACGACCCGGGCTGCAAACGAACACCCGTGTATCTGTTCCGCGGCTTTGGTTTCCCATCCTGCCGGCACGAGCACAACTGCCTGCTTGAAATAGGGTTCAAAGGCCTGCAGGGCGCGCACAAATAGGGGAATCCCCTCCCAAGGCAGGAATTGCTTGGGAATCGGGGCTCCGAAGCGGGCGCCTGAGCCGGCGGCCGCGAGGATCAGGGCGATCAAGCGCGACTCATCCGTTCACGTTGGTCCAGGTCGGTTTTGGAATGCAACTCACCGTTGCCGTGGAACTTGCCGAAGATCATCTTTCCGGCGGTGGTCTGCAGGACGCTTGTCACCTGGACGTCGATGGTCTTTCCGATCATCTTGCGGGCGTTATCGACGACGACCATGGTTCCGTCGTCCAGGTACGCGACGCCCTGGTTGTATTCCTTACCTTCCTTGAGGATGAATACCCGCATCGTCTCGCCGGGGAGCACGACCGGCTTCAGACAGTTAGCAAGCTCATTGATATTCAACACATCCACGCCGCGCAGCTGGGCAACTTTGTTGAGGTTGAAATCGTTGGTGACGATCTTCGCGCCGGTCTCCTTCGCAAGCTCGATGAGCTTCATGTCGACGCCCTTAACCTCCGGGTAGTCCTCCTCCATGATCTGCACTTTGATGCTCGGATCCTTCTGGATCCGTTGGAGGATGTCCAAGCCGCGCCGTCCGCGATTACGCTTGATCGAGTCGGCGGAATCCGCGACCATCTGCAATTCCCGAAGTACGAATTCAGGGACCATCAACTGGCCCTCGAGGAATCCGGTCTCGACGATGTCCGCCACGCGGCCATCGATGATGACGCTGGTGTCGAGGAGCTTCGCCGATTTACGAGTGGGGCGTTCCGCGAAAAGGCCGCCGAAGCCTAGATTCAAAAGATCGCCCTTCGTCAGACCCATGACGAGGCCCACGTATCCCATCACGGCGAGGATCAACACCTGCATGAAGGTACCGGTGTTGGGCGACAGAAAAGTCATGTTTCTGACGATGGAACTGATGAGTACCGCGCCAATGATGCCGAGCGTCGAACCGAGCGCGGCGCCGATCAAGGTCTTGAGTGAACTGTGCCGAACGTTGATCTCGAAAAGGATGATGGCCGAGGCGAATCCGGCACCGACCATGAGGGCGGCCCACTGGTTCAACTCAAAGGGTTTCAAATAATAAGTGGCTGCGGTAAAAATGGCTGCAAACATCAAACGGATCAGCCACAGGCCCATACGGAATCTCTCTTTCTTCTGATTGAAAAAGGCGCAAACTGAAAGGAACACGGACAGTTATGTTCACTTTTATTCTATGCTCATGATCGCCCGAGTGTCCAGACAGCCGGGCCAGTCGGAAAGAGACGACCAGCCCACAAGTTCAACGCCTGCCTGAGACACGGGAAGATTACCGATTGGCAGGATCACACGTTCGAAACCCAACCCGCAGGCTTCCTTGACCCGCGCATCCGGGAGCCGGACAGGGCGAACCTCACCGCCCAAACCGACTTCTCCAAAAACCGCGGTGCGACGAAGAAGAGGCTTGTCCTTCACGCTCGAGAGAAGGGCGACGACGAGCGCCAAGTCCAATGCGGGCTCATTCAACGTCAGTCCACCGGCCAGGTTCACAAAAACATCAGAGGCCATCATCGGGAACCCGAGCCGTTTCTCGATGACCGCCAAAAGGAGCGAAAGCCGGTTGGGATCTACCCCGTTGGCGACCCGCCGCGCATTTCCGTAGTTACTCCGACAAACCAGCGCCTGGACCTCGACCAGCACCGGACGAGTTCCTTCGAGCGAGCATAGGGCTACCGAGCCGGGAACCCGGCTGGCGTTGTCCGAAAGGAACATCCGCGAAGCGTTCTCTACGGGCGAAAGCCCCGAGGACGACATTTGAAAGATACCGAGCTCATTGGCGGGTCCAAAACGGTTTTTAACCGCGCGGACGATCTTGTGATTCTGGTTCCTGTCCCCCTCGAAGTACAGGACGGTGTCAACGATGTGTTCGAGCAGTTTGGGACCGGCAATTGAGCCGTCCTTGGTGATGTGTCCGATCAAAAAGGTGGGAACGTTTCTTTTTTTCGAATAGTCCAGAAGCTCTGCGCAGCACTCCCGAATCTGGCCGACGCTCCCCGGAACTGCGCCGAGACGCTCGGCGTAGACTGTCTGAATGGAATCGACGATGAGCAATGAAGGCGATATCGCCGCCGCCTCCTGGACGGCGCGCTCGATGCACGTTTCACACGACAGGAAGAGTTTCGAACCGGCAACACCGATGCGCTCGCCGCGAAGCTTAATCTGCTGCAGCGATTCTTCGCCGGCGACGTAGAGAACCTTCATTCCCCGCGCCGAGAGGCCCTCGGCGACCTGGAGCAAAAGGGTCGACTTGCCGACCCCCGGCTCCCCGCCCAGAAGGACGAGGGACCCGGGCACGATTCCTCCGCCAAGCACCCGGTCGAATTCCTCGCTCCCGGAAGACATGCGCGGGAAATCGCTCATCTCGATCTCCCCGTAAGAGACTGAAGGCACCCTGGTCAGACTGTGCGAAGGCCCGACGTCGGCCCTCTCTTCGGCAAAACTGTTCCAGGCTTCACACCCGGGACACCGACCCAGCCATTTGGGGCTGCTGAAGGCGCAGGACTGGCAAACGTAGACTATCTTAGCCGTCTTCTTCACGGGGGGATTGTAGCGGCCGGATACTGACGGCCGGGCGGGAGAGCGCGACCCACCGGAGGACACCAAGGACCACAAGGACCCCAAAGACAACAAGGACATGAAGACAGTCGTTGTTGTCGTTGGTGTCCTTGTTGTCCTTGAGGTCCTTTTCTGTTCCGCCCGACCGCTAATCCTCGGTCGTGTAAATCCTTTCCACCCGGGGACCGATCGAGGTAAGAATTTCGTAGGGAATGGTGCCGAGTACCTGGGCGAGAGCGGCTGCCGAGATCGGGGAAGCGGGGTCGGCCTCCAGGAGAACAGCTTCGTCTGCGGGAAGCACTCCAGGGATATCTGTGACATCGACTGTCGTCAGGTCCATGCTGACTCGACCCACGACCGGGGCCAGCCTTCCTCGAATGCGGACCATGCCGCAGTTGGAGAGCGCACGGCTGTACCCATCCGCGTAACCAACGGGAAGAACGGCAATCTGGCTGTCCCGCGCAGTCACAAATGTCCCGTTGTAGCCTATCGGCCGGTTAGCGGGGACGGGACGGACAGCCAGGACCTTGGTTTTCCATTCGAGGATCGGCAGGACGTCGGCTATTTCAGGAGCAAGGCGCAATGCCATAAAGCGCCAGGCCCGGCCGGACCGCGTCCAGATGAGCGGCCGGGAACCGCAAACCAGCGCTGTTGCTGATGTGGCGGCGGACCTTCACCCCCCGAGTCGCTTCCCGAAAGCGCTCCAGTTGGATTGACGTGACCTCCGCGTCGCCTTCGGAGCTGGAAAAGTGTGAGAACACCCCCACCATTCTTCCCTGGAAGGCGTTCAGGAATCCGGGCGCCTGGTCCCAGGGAATCCCGACCCGGGCCATTCCGGTGTCGATCTTGATCTCGCTCGGGACGGCCGTCGTGGCCTGACGGGGATCGAAGACAGAAGCGACCAGCCGATGGGCCAGGAACACTTCCTCTTCCCCAGGGGCGCAACCCATGAGGACCAGGATCGCCGCGTTCGGAAGGTTGGTTCTGATCTCGACAGCCTCGGCAAGCGTCGCAACCGCAAAGTCTCGGATCCCGACTGACCACAGCTGGGCCACGATCGCCTCCGAGCCATGGCCGTAGGCGTTCGCTTTGACAACGGCAATGATGCCCGTTTGGGGCCCGATTCTTTTTTGAATTGCGCGGACGTTGGCGGAAAGACGGGTCAGTGAGATTTCTGTCCAGGCTCGTGTCGTCGCTCGTCGTGCAATAGGTTCTCGAATTTGGTCCACTGTTCTATGAAGGCTAGTTCGACCGTGCCGGTGGGTCCGTTGCGGTGTTTGCCGATGATGATTTCGGCGACGCCCTTCCTCGCCTCTTCCTCTTCCTTACTGTACTTGTCTTCCCGATAAATGAACAGCACGACATCGGCGTCCTGCTCAATTGATCCGGACTCGCGCAGGTCCGACAACTGCGGTTTATGACCACCGTCGCCCCGGCGCTGTTCAGGCGCACGGCTAAGCTGTGAAATCGCGATCAGAGGAACGTTCAATTCCTTGGCCAGGCCTTTGAGATTCCGGCTGATCGACGAAATCTCCTGCTGCCGGTTCTCGTAGCGCATCCTACCGGTAGTCCCGGCCGACATGAGTTGCAGATAGTCGACGATCAACAGGTCGAGACCGTGTTCAGCCTTCAGTCGACGCGCCTTGGACCTCATCTCGGCGATCGAGATCCCCGGGGTGTCATCGATGAAGAACTCCGCCTTTTCCAGTCGACTGACTGCGCGTGCCAGCGCCTGCCAGTCTTCCTTGGCCAACCGGCCGGTCCGAACGCTCTGAGAATCGACCCGGGCCTCCGCACACAAGAGGCGGGTGACGAGCTGCGAGGAGCTCATTTCAAGGCTGAAGATCCCGACCGTCTTGGAGAGCAGCGCCGCATGCTGACCGACATTGAGGGCAAAACTGGTTTTGCCGAGGCCGGGCCGTGCGGCCACGATGATGAGATCGGATTTCTGGAAGCCGCAGGTCAGGCGGTCGAGGTCGACGAACCCGGATTCCAGCCCTGTCACTAACTCCTGTCGCTGGTATAGAGATTGAATGTGCGAATAGGCGGGATGGAGCAATTCCTGCAGACTCTGGAAACCTCCCGACATATTCCGCTGGCTGATTTCGAAGATCGCCTTCTCGGCCGCTTCCAGCAGCGTGGCTGCGTCCTCTTCGTTGGAAAAGCCGCGGTCCAGGATTTCGTTTGCCGTGTAGATCAGCCTGCGGACACTCGACTTCTCTTTGATGATCCGCGCGTAGTGCTCGACGTTCGAAACGCGTGGAACGCCATCCAGCAGTGATGCAATGAAAGAAAGGCCGCCGGCCGCCTCCAACTGGTTGTCCCGCTGCATCTCCTCGGCCAGGGTGATGGAGTCGATCGGTCGGGAGACTGCCGCGAGGGCAAGCATCTTCCCGAAAATCTTGGCATGCCGGTCTACGAAGAAGTCCTCCTCGGTGATAATCTCGGCCGCCTGGTCAAAGGTGCGGTTGTCGATCAGGATGGCGCCCAGGACAGCGCGCTCCGCCTCAGGACTGTGAGGAAGACTCTTCTGTAGAGTGACGTCGAGAGGCATGGAGTGAGATTGTAAACGAGCGGGGCGGATGCGGAGGAAAGAAATCGTAGGGGGCAACTCGGCCGGCGCAGGCAGGCCGTTGCGATCGGTCAGGAAGAGTCCCACTGGGAAGTGGGACCCCTGGAGTTCTTAGATTCTTCGGCCTGAAAGGCCGAGACATAATAGCCTGGGGCGGAGCGTTTTTTGCGTAGCCCCAGGTTTTAGACGGGTCGCAGAGCAGAGCCCTGAAAGGGCGTAAGATGCCTGGCACAGAGGAGCGAGAGGACCATGTCACAGTCATTGTCACAACTGTATGTTCATCTGGTTTTCAGTACCAAGGACCGAGCCCCGGTGCTTCATCCCGAGATTTCCGAAAGGCTTCATGACTACCTTGCCGGAATATTTGACGAGATCGACTCGCATTCGTTGAAGATCGGCAGCGCCACTGACCACGTCCATTCATTGTTCGCCCTGTCCAAGAATCTTGCTTTGTGCAAAGCGGTCGAGCATGTCAAAACGGGTTCTTCTAAATGGCTGAAGACGCTTGGCCCCCGCTTCCGTGACTTCCACTGGCAAGCCGGTTATGGCGGTTTCTCTGTATCCCAATCTGAAGTGCCCCGGGTAACTGCGTACATCTCCAAGCAGACCGAACACCACCGGAGGAGAACTTTCCAAGACGAATACCGACGATTCCTGCAGAAGTACCAAGTCGCGTACGATGAACGCTACGTGTGGGATTGAGGCCCTTGGAGCGGAGTGCTTTCTCTCCCGCCCTTTCAGGGCTTGAAGCTCGTTGCTGACTTAGCCCGGGGCTACGCAAAAAACGCTCCGCCCCGGGCTACTATGTCTCGGCCTTTCAGGCCGAAGGCGATCGCAGCCGGCTGAAAATGTAAAAACTCCAGAGGTCCCACTGGGAAGTGGGACCCACGACGACTCTTTCTACTCGCTGGCCTTTTCTTCGGAGACCGGGGCGGCCTCTTTGGGCTCTCGTTCCCGGCGGGAAGACTTGCGCTTGGGCGCTTCTTCCTCGGGAGCAGCGGCCCGTTCTTCAGACTTCTTGGTTCCCGTGAGCTGGGCGATTTCCCTGACCTTCGCCTCCAGATCGGCGACAATTCGGTCCGTCTCCTCGCTCTTCTTGGTTACCCGGGCGACTTCCGTGTCCCCCTCGGAGACGACGGAAACCAGGAGAGATGCCTCGATTTCGCTGTGCGGACGCACCTCGATACTGTAATTCCCGATGCTCTTGATCGGCTGTTCCATCAGGATCTTCCGTCGATCCAGGTTGATCCCCTGTGTCTCAAGAAGATCGGTCAGGTCCTTGCTTGTGACGGAACCGAACAGGGCGCCGGTTTCGCCAGCCTTGCGGCTGATCAGAAAATGCAACTGCATTCAGCTCCGCGGCGAGCAGCTTCCGCCTCTTCCTTGAACTTGGCCTCTTTCTTGGCCATGGCGATCCGCTGCTGCTCCATCATTTTCACATTGCCCGTCGTTACGGGCACAGCCAAGCGCCTGGGAATCAGATAGTTGCGACCGTATCCGTCCGCCACCCTGACGACTCGCCACGTTTGCCCAGAGAAAAAACGTCATCTGTAAGAATCACTTCCATGTTCTTTGTCCTCGTCTTGGAATCTGGACTCGTGCTCAGTCCGCGACATACGGGAGGAGTGCCAGATGGCGGGCGCGCTTGATCGCTCGCGCCAACTTCCGTTGGTGGGTGGCACAAACTCCCGAAATCCGCCGGGGCAGAATCCTGGCTCTCTCCGGAACGAATTGAGAGAGGATCTTAGTATCTTTGAAGTCGATATAATCGATCTTCTCAGCGCAAAACTTGCAAAATTTCCTTCTTCTGACCATGTCCTACTCCTCCTCCCCTTTCTCGAGAACCGGTTCGGCCCCTGCCAGCTCATCCATTTCGACTCGCTGTTCAGAGGGCTCGGCCGGCGTCGGAGCCGGACGCTTCTTCCGTTTTGCCTCGCGGCGTTCGCGGAATTTCTCTGCCCGCTTCAGATCGAGGTCGGTGCGGACCGTCAGGAATCGGATAACCGCCTCGGCGACCTTGAATCGGCGTTCCATCTCGGTAACTGCCGTGGCGCTTTCTTCTTGCAAAGTGACAACCACGTAATACCCTTCATGGTGCTTGCCTACCCGGAAGGCCAGCCTGCGTTTACCCCACTTGTCAACAGCAACTACTTCGGCCCCCTTATCCTTGGCCGTCTTTGACGAAACCTTCAGTCAGGTTATCCACTTCGTCTTCGGTCAATGTGGGAGCGAGAACGAACACGACTTCGTATCGTCTCATGGACTATTGTTCTCCTCTGTGAAAAAAGGTCTATTCTAACACCTCAAACCGGCCACGTGAAATTCTTTCTGGTACTTACGCGACCAGCGGCGCACAAACCAGAGCCAATATGGCGATCAGCCGCATCAGCATGCTGATCGACGGGCCGGATACGTCTCTTAATGGATCCCCCACGAGATCCCCCGTGGTCGCGGCCGACAAGGTGAGCGCGCTGGTCCTCCCGCCGTTCATCTCGACCAGGCGCCGCGCATTGTTCCAGGCGGTTCCGGCGTGAACCATAAAAAGAGCCAGCACGGTACTTGTGAGCAGCGCCCCGGCAAGCATTCCTCCCAGTGCGGCACGCCCGAGAATCAACCCGACAGCGACCGGCGAACCGAGAGACACGATCACCGGCACCGCCATTTCCTGCAAACTGAGCCACGAAGCCGTCACAGTGGCCGACGTCTCCACGGTGTGTCCTTCCCTCCTCTTATGCAGTTCCCTTTGGATTTGCTCGATCAGCCGGAAGGCCACCTTCCCGATCGAGGATACTGTCGTGTCCACAATCAGGAAGGGAAGGACCCCACCGAGGAAGAAGCCCACGATGACGGTCGGGTTCGCCAGGTCCAGCGCCGGGAGTCCGACGACCCGGTTATAGGCAGAGAACAGGGCCAGGGCGACGAGCGCCGAAGCACCGACGGCAAAGGATTTCCCGACTGCGGAGACGGTGTTGCCGAACGCATCCAGCCGATCAATCACCGAAATTGCCGACTGGGGCTGGAAGGTCATGCGAGCAACGCCCGAGGAGGCATCGGCAATCGCGCCGAGCGAATAGAAGGAAAGCCCGGTTGCGGAAGTCGCCAGGAGTGAGAGCGCCGCCACGCCGATTCCGTAAATCCCCGCATAGTTGTAGGCCACGAGCACCACACCGCAAATCGTGAGGATAGGCAGCACCGTTGACTGCATCCCGGCCGTAAGCCCGGCAAGGATGTTCGTCGTCGCTCCAATTTCGGACGCTTCCGCCACCCGGCGAACCGGAGCACCGGACGTGTACCACTCGGTGAGCAGTGAAAGAACAATGCCGCAGACGGCTCCAAACACGACCGCGTAGAAGACACCGAGCTCCATTTGCATGGCGTTGACGAGCAGAAACGCCCCGACGAGCAGGATGACGTTACCCAGCAGGCCGGACAGGCGGAATACTATGCTCGGTTCCAGCCGGGGAAGCAGATACCGGACCAGCACGGTTATCGTTGATGCGATCAGGCCAATCGACATCAGGTAGACAGGAAAGGACATATACGCGTTGAGCGTGTCCGGCGTGATATTGACTATGGAGGCGATGCCCGACGAGGCGATGAGCATCGTGGCAACCATTGATCCCAGGTGCAGCTCAAAGGCTTCCGCCGCCGTCCCGCTCAGGTTGCCCACATAGTGACCCGCCTTCTCCAGCAGGCTTGCCGGATTTATCGGGTCGTCCTCGCCCGCCCCGTCTGGCATCCCTGCGACGACATGAGCCGTCAGATCGGCCGCCTTGTGAAAGACCCCGCCAGCCAGTCGGGAAAAGACCGACAGGCAGCTGGCTCCGAGAACCAACCCCACAAGATCGACCGGTTCAATGATCCCTTTCAAGTAGAGCGAGTACCAGAGGGACACGGTAATCAGGCTGATTGCAGGAAGGATCAGTCCCGGAATCGAGGCTGCGGAAAACGCGATGTTGAACGCCTGGTTCTTGCCGAATGCAGCCGCCTGGACGGTCCACGCATTTGCCTTTGAACCGATCCAGATAGCGAGCAGGTTGCCCAGGGCAGCCAGAAGACAACCGGTCAGAAAGGCCAAGCCTGTCCAGGCAGACAGCCATCGTGACAAGGCCCAGAACGCCAGAAGGGAAAAAAGAGCGAAAACCAGGTCGCTTCGAACCAGGAACGTGAGTACCGAGTGCCCGATCTCCGAGTAGGCCTGGTGGATTGGCCCGGGGACCGGCTGGGAGCGTTCCAGGAACCAGTAGGTCAGAAGCGCGGCGATGATCGCGACCAGTCCGACCAGGGGCAGGACCAAAAGGAAAGTAGCCATCCTATCCGACCCCGTTGTGCCGTGACATCGCGATGGCAATGCCATGCGTCAGCCACGTATCCACCGCTCCGGCCGCATTGTCGAGCATGATCTCAACTTCTTCCCGCTGGTGCTTGGGGAAATCGCTCAGGACGTAATCCCGGTAGTCGGCCTGGAACGAGGTCCCCTCCAACACCCAGCCGCAAACGGGCCACCTCTTCGGTGCCCAGAGCGGCGATAATCGACTCGATGCCATTATGTCCGCCGGAGCTTCCCGACGCCCTCAACCGGATCTTGCCGAGCGGCAGGGCGAAATCGTCGTAAGCAACGAGCAAATGATCGAGATCGAGAGAGAAGTAGTGGAGCAGTTCGAGGACCGCTCCACCACTCAGATTCATGAAGGTCAGAGGCTTGGCGAGCACCAGCACCTGATTGCGCCGGCGCAACTGACAGGTGAGAGAGCGCTTGAGCGTCCGTGTGAAACCTTCGCGGGACCCGGCGGCCAGTCGGTCGACCAGCATAAAGCCGACGTTATGCCGGTTATGCTGGTACTCGATACCAGGGTTTCCGAGCCCGGCGAGAAGGTACACCAGGCGTTACTCCTTCTCAGCTGCTTCCTCTTCGCCCTTACCCTTCTTAATGACTTCGGGTTCAGCGGTTTCGGCTTCAACCGGGACCGGCGGGGCCTCTTCGACCACCGGGGCGCTGACCGTCAGGACCACCAGGTCGGGGTCAGAGAGAATCTTGATCTTGCTCTCGTCAAACTTAAGCTGGCGCACTCGAACCGAATCGCCGATCTCCAAGTCTGCGACTTCGAGCCCGATGCTTTGTGGAACATTGCCGGGAAGGCATTCGACTTCGATCGTCCTCATGACCAGATCGAGGGTTCCGCCGGAAGCCTTGACGCCCTTCGCCTCGCCTACCGTCTCAACCGGGACCTGGAAGGTCATCGTCTGATCCATCGCGATCGCCTGAAAATCGGCATGCACCAGGCTGTCCCGAATCGGGTCCAGCTGATAGTCGCGAATCAGGACATCCTTCGACGTTCCTTCGATGTCCAGTTTGAAGATCGTGTTGCGGCCCGTATCGGAGTGAAGAATTCTCGACACATCCCGGGGATCGACTGTCACTGGGACCGGATCGAGCCCGCGCCCGTAAATAACCGCCGGGATCCTGCCGGTGTTGCGCAGCCTGCGGTTCGAATTCTTTCCGAATTCCCCTCTTTTGGTCGCTTGAACAACAACTGTGGTTGCCATGTTACTGAAACTCCTGCTTGGTTACTCGCCCACTCGGGCTGTGTCAAATCTCAAAGAACCGGCTCACGGACGTCTCCTTGTGGATCGACTTAATCGCCTCTCCAAGGAGCTTGGCCACGCTCAGGACCTGGATTTTCGGAATGCGTTTTTCCGGCCCCAGCGGGATGGTGTTGGTCACGATCACCGATTCGATCTCGGAACTCGCGATTCGTTCTATGGCCGGACCCGAAAGGACTGCGTGGGTCGCGGCAACGAGTATTCTGCCTGCCCCTTCACGGCGCAAGGCTTCTCCCGCCCTTATGATGCTGCCCGCGGTATCGATCAGGTCGTCGATGATGATTGTGTTTCTATCCCTCACATCCCCGACGATGTGCATGACCTCCGCAACGTTATCGTCGACCCGCCGCTTGTCGATGATCGCGAGCGTGGCATTGAGCCGTTTGGCATACGCCCTGGCTCGTTCCACCCCGCCTGCGTCCGGGGACACGACGTCAGAGCCGGTCCATCTGCAGTTGCGACGCGAGGTACTCGAGGATGACGGGACGGGCATAAAGGTGGTCGACCGGGATGTTGAAGAAGCCCTGGATCTGTCCGGCGTGCAGATCGAGCGTCAAAAGTCGATCAGCCCCGGCCGTCATGAGCAGGTCGCCGACCAACTTGGCGGAAATCGGAACTCTCGGTTTCTCTTTCCGATCCTGACGGGCATAGCCGTAATAGGGGATCACGGCCGTTATTCTGCGCGCCGACGAACGCTTGAAAGCGTCGATCATGACGAGCAGTTCCATGATGTTCTCGTTGACCGGGGGACAGGTCGGCTGGATGATAAAGACATCCTTTCCCCGGACATTTTCGAGAATCTGAAAGTTAACTTCCCCATCGGAGAATCGTTTGAGCTTCACTTCTCCGAGGGTCTCGCCCATGCATGTCGCGATCGCGCTGGCCAACCCCGTGTTTGCACTTCCTGAAAACAGCCGCAAGTTTGACATCTCTTTCGTCGTTGTGGTCCGTGCCTCAATCAAGACCGGCGCGCATCAAGACCTGTGTGTATTCTTGCCGGGAAAGGCTATGGCAGCGAAACACCTCTCCTGTCGTCTCCCGCGAGATCGACTCGGCTGCGCTCTCCGCCCTCTCGTCCGAACTCACCAGACCAATGAGGGTCGAGCCGCTGCCACTCAAGAGCACCGAATCACACCCGGCTCTCTGCATCCGGGTGGATACCTCGGCGAATGCGGGGTAGTGTGAGAACACCGGCCCCTCGAAATCGTTCTCGACCAAAGGCCCCACGTCCTCGCCTCGAACCAGGGCCTCATGGAAACGTTGAATTTTAGTATCCGGACTCTCTGTTGTCAATACGGCCGGTTCCGTGTCGATCGGCCCCCACCCGCCGAGTTCGTAAGCTTCCCGGGTGGAGACCTGGAAACCGGGGAACACGAGAATCAGGTGGTAGCGGCGCGGGGCATCGGGCAGCAGATCCAATCGCTCGCCTCGGCTGGTGGCCCGGGCGGTTCCCCCAAACAGAAAAAACGGCACATCGGACCCAAGCTCCGCGCCAAGCTGGGCCAACTCGTGGCGGCTCAATCCGGCCCTCCAAAGATGATTGGCAGCGAGGAGGGAAGCCGCAGCGTTGGAGGACCCTCCACCCAAGCCCCCACCTGGGGGGATCCTCTTGTGCAGATGCACTCTCAGGCCGCAGTGCAGTCCGAGCCGCGATTGGAGCAGACGGCAGGCGCGATAGACCAGGTTGTTCTGCGGCGCGCCGGTGTCCCGACCGCTGACGGACAGACTCGATCTGATCGCCAGGGATGAGTTGGAAATTGATCTCGTCGGCGAGGTCGACGGTCTGGAAGACGCGTGCGGATTTCGTGAAAGCCATCGGGCCGGCGTCCCAGAACCTTCAGCACCCAGTTGATCTTGGCGAACGACAGGAGCGAAACTTGATTCACGCCGGCCCTGAGGTTTCTATTTGCTTTGCTGAGCCAGCAGCTTCTTCACGCTGTTCAGCTTGGACTGGACTCTCTTGCGCTCGTCCGGTTCCTTGGCTTTTGTGACCGACTTCTCGTAATAGTTACCCGCCTCGCCGTAACGCTCAAGCTTCCGGTAGAGGTCTCCAAGATGTTCGAAAATGGTTGGGTCGTCGCCCACTATTTCCGCAGCCTGCTTGAGATTGATCTCGGCCGGCTCGAACTGGTTCATTTTGAAGTACGCCCAGCCGAGGCTATCCAGATAGGCGCCGTTGTAAGGATCGATCTCGACGGCCTTCTTGATGTAGCCAAGCGCCTCTTCCAGACGCAGTCCCCGGTCAGCCAGCATGTATCCGAGGTAATTGAGCACGGCGGCGTGTTCAGGTTCCTTGACCAGCACTTTCTTGAAGGTCGCCTCCGCGTCCGAGTAGTCCTCCTGGCGTTCGAGTACGGCCCCGAGTTGGAAAAGCAGGTTGGCGCTGTCAGGTTTTTGCGCCAGCACCTTTCTGATGGCTTTTTCGGCCTCGTCGAACTTCTTGTGCTCGATGTAGATCTGACTGGTGGCGAGGGCGAAACGCTCGGTATCGCTCTTGGTAGTCGCGTTGTCGTTGAGAACAGCGACCGCCTTCTCAAGCTGCCCATTGGCGGCCAGGACCTGGCTGTACGCGATGATCACATCGTCCTGGTCCCCCTTCGCTCTCATCAACTCGCCGGCTTGATCCACGGCCTCCTGGGTCTTACCTGCCTCCTTGAGAGCGTAGACCAGACGCAACCGGTTCTCGATGCTCTCCGGTTGAAGATCAACGGCTTGCCGGTACGACTCGATCGCCTTGTCGTGTTGCCCGGCATCCTGATAGACCAGCCCGAGATTGCCGAGGATCACCGGTCGGAACTCCTGGGCTTCCTTCATCTGGAGAGCCTTCTTGAAGCTCTCAATGGCTTCCTGACGGCGCCCCGTCACGGCCTGGATCTGGGCCATCTCGACGGTCGCATCAAACTCGGCATCGGTTTCATCCCGCACCAGTTCGCCCAGGATCTCCATCGCCTCCGGCAGCTTCCTGGTCTGGCGCAAGGCCTTGGCCAGCTCAAGTTTGACCTGGGGATCACGCGGGTCGTTCTCGGACGCAAGGCGCAGCACTTCGGCCGCCTTGGCCGGCATCCGGAACTGCAGATAAAGGCTCCCAAGCAGTTTCAGATGCTCGACTTCGGCCGCCTGTGCCTGAACGGCTGCTTCAAGAACCTTAATGGCTTCGCTCGGGTTCCCCCGCCGCAACTCGGCCACACCCCGCAGATAATAGGCGTTCGAATAGCCGGGATTCACCCGGTTGAGTTGAGCAAAAACCTCGGCGGCCTTCGCCCAGTTCTCCTTGGCGACGTAGAGTCGACCGAGGGCATCAAGGGCCGCAGGATGGTTCTTGTCGAGCTCGATGACGCGCTCGAATTCGGCCAGCGCTTTGTCGAGCATATTCGGCTGGTTGCTCTCTTTGTAGGCGACATAGATCCTGCCCAGCAGGTAATGCGGAGCCGGGTCGTTCGCATCCAGCTCAATCGCCTTCTGGCACTGCAGCACCGCTTCCCGTATGTTCTGGCTCTCCCACAGGCTGAGCGCGTATTGAACGCGCAATTCGGCATTCTCGGGATTCAGCTCGATGGCTTTCTGATAATGAACGTTGGCGTCGGCGTACTGCTTATCCAGGCTGTGCATTCGGGCAAGAGCGTAGTGGTAGTACGATTCGGCGAGGTCAGTGTTCTGGGCGGTGGCCGTCCCCGTCAGGAAAAGACAGAGAGACACCGACAGGAGGAAAGTCTTCATACTGGACATTATGGCATACCAAAATGATGACGGGCGATACCGTCGAATCTTTAGACGAAAACGGGGGGCAAAGGTTTCAGAGCGAGGGCCGGGTGCCGACCGGCGTCGGCCCTCGTTTTCTCTATTGTCGGACACGTTGGGCGGGCACAGCGGAAAGGACCTCCTGGTTGTCCGAAAAGAACATCTCGATACCGACGATTGGCAGGCTCGAGGTTACCCGGATATACCCGCCGATTTGTTCGACTCCCTGAAGCTCGGGGAGCAACTCGGGCAAGACACCGACCAGGCGCCGGCCGGGATCCAGGACCACATCCCTCGAACCCACCTGGACTCCTTCTTTGTTGAAGACCAGAATCTGGGCTGTGGCAGGTTGATCGTTCGGATTGATCAGCGCCACGCCGGTCCCGAAACCGAGGCCCAGAGCCACGTGAGAGAACGCCATCACGCCGGGCATCTGCGCCAGAAGCGGAACCGTCGTCATTGCCTTGCCTGAAAAGGTTCGGAGCTCGATCTGCCCGACCACACCGCCCTTTTCCGCGTCGACCTTGATCCATCCCGACACGATCTGGCCCGTGTCGACCAGCCCAAAGACCTGAGCGACGCTCCTGCGTACCAGCTGTCCTGCTCCCAGGAGAAGGGCTCTCGAGGAGACCTCCTGTCCGGCGTCGTTGCGCAGCGAAAGAGTGATAGCGATCGGGTCTTTGGTGATATTCAGGAGAGTGAAGAAAGACTCCGAGCCGCCGAATTCCACAAACTGCGGCATGATGAAGCTCGTGCCCTCGTTGAACCCGGCCCCCTTCGGGAAGGCTGGAAGCACGGCCATTCGCTGGGCGTCCCAGTACCGGACGAAACCGGCTACCGGCTGCGAGCTCTCGACGATCAGATAACCGTCGGTAAAATTCTCGAAGTACTGATCGGGGAAGATGCCAGAGAAGACCGACTCGGCGCCATCCGGGTCGCGCACATAACCATCGAGGATCCCGAGGGTGGGAACATCCGCCGCGCCGGTCTGGAAGATCATCTCCCCGCTGTCGCGAAACAGCTTCAGATTGGCAGTTCCCAGGGTGTAACTCGAGTTCATCACCTGCAGCTGGGTCCGGAAGCCGTCAATCACGCGCACTTCCGGCACGATCAGTGTCGTGGCTGTCTGCATGATCGCCGGCCCGCCATCCAGTCGCTTGACATCAGGATCTCCGACCAGGAAGAAGCTGGTCGTCGTGAACAGATTGCTGTCGACATCGAGCCAGCCATCTATTTCCTTTCCCGCAACTGCTTCGAGCAGGGTTCCGGCGGTCGTCGCCATCTGTTGCCCGGCCGCGAGCTTGATCGTTTTAGGATTCTTGTACTCCACCACCTCGGTCGTTGCATTGTCGTCCTGATACAGGATCCCGAACTTCGATAGACCAGTGAGCATCAACTCAGTCTCGGCGGCGCCGTGGTTCGTGATCGCGATACCTGTGAACCACTGGGTTCCGGAATAGAACAACGGGATGGTGTAGAGATCCGTGCGCTTAATGAGGTCGATCGTGGCGTTGTTGAAGTTGAGCGAGGCCAGCACTTCCCCGTCCGGTGTAAACGCAATATCCATCGGGGCAGCGGCCAGGTTCTTGTCCGGGTCCTTCTCGGGATCGTAGTCGGGAATGGCATGCTTGCCCGAGGCGAAAAGTCTCTTGGTCTCGCCCGTGACCATGCTCACGACGAGGATCTCGTCCAGCAACGGCATCGAGATGAACAGTTCGGTTCCGTCCGGCGACCATGCGGGCCGCGTCGTGAATTTGAATTCAGCGAGCGAGTACGGATAGCCCCGACTGATTTGGACATCATCCAGGAGTTGATCCTCGTCGTCACCATCGACCATTACGACTGCCGCCAGCTCGATTTCGCTCACGACGAGGAACTTGGTTCTATCGAGAGACGGATAGACGCCGGACGCGTGGTAGCCGATGGGGAAACCGTTCAGTATCTTCCCCGTCTCGGTATCGAACATTAGAAGTCGATCCTCGACGAGCGGGGTCGGATTCTGGCTGCTGAAACCCTGCTCGGCCACAAAACCGATCTTGCCGTCGGCCGTCAAGGCGACGGTATTCACGGGAAAAAAGTCGTAGGGCAGAACGTCGTTTGCGACTTTCGTGTCGACCTGCAACTTCTTGGTGAACGCGACCGGGTCGATGATGGCCACGGTATCGGGGACCGCACGCCGGTCCAGCCGCTGACTACCGACGAGTACAACGGTGAAGAAGCTGGAGTCTGGCGCCATCGTCAAGGAAGCGGGGCGCGTCCCGCCGGTCATGGCCATGCGGGGACCGATTTCCGTGGCCGTCTCGACGTCGAACCGAAGAATCTCGTCAGTCGAGAACGACGCGATGTAGCCCGTTTTGCTGTCGCCTGAGAAAACAATGTTATTGGCAAACGAGAACTGTACTTTCGTCAGGTTCAGGGTCTTAACCGTCAGTGTCTCGACGTCAATAATGGAGATGGACCCAATCTGCGCACCCAGGAAGTTCTCACCCTGGGGTGCATTCTCCTTCAGGAAGAGGCAGGGCACGGCGAGCTTCTTACCGTCCGGACTCATAACAAGGGTGGACGGGTTCTTGCCGGTCGCGACGGTTGTAATGACCTCTCCCGTCTTCGGATTGAAAACCAGAACGACGTCGGAACCTGGATAACTGACGAAGCCCCTGGTGGAATCCGGGGTGAAAAGTATGTTCGGCGAGAAGTTGAGGTCGTCGTCGTTGGCTTGGGTCGGAGTGTTGCGGAAATCCTCCTGCCCGACATGGTAGTTGTTGGTGTCGAAGACCAGGGTCAGGTTGCTCGCCGCGGGATTCACCGTTTTAAAAACGCGCTGTGCCGAAGCAGGCAGCTGCACCAGAAACCCAATGACAATGAGGATTACGAGGCGATAAGACATAAGTTTTCAATTATAAGCAAAGCGTTTGTTCTCTGACAACGACCAAAGCGCCCACCGATTCGAGGATGCACGAAAAGTCATCGCTCTGCGGCATCGCGGGAATCTGTGGCTGCCTTTTCTAGATGCACGCGGAACCGGATTCTCTCAACAAGCCTGAGGTTCCAGTAACGATTGATGGACTCGACAAACAGGGGAGCGAAGTCCTGAAGCTGACTGTGCCATGTTGCGTTGGGGACGTCCAGGGTCAGGCACTTGTTCTTCAGGAAGGTTGGTTCGGTCTTGGCCGCCAAGTCCAGACCGACCATTCTGGGCCACAACTCGCGCAGAAAAGCGAGCGCGGCCTCCTCGTTGGAAGCCGCCTGTCTGATGAAATCGGGAAGAAGAGCGACCAGACCTTTCATTAGACTCAGCTAATGGGTCGCGGACGCCGGAACTTGAGCCGCGATCTCTTTCTGGCGTTTGAGCAGCGCCCCATCCTCCGGTACCGTTGCGTCCAGTACAACTTCGCTCGGTTTGAAAGTCGTGACCTGTCCCGAATCGTTCAACTCCAGGTCCAGCCGTCCCAGGTTCCTGCCTTTTTCGATACTCCACAGAAGTACGGCGTTGTTGACCTGCTCGGGATTGTGCCGCATGTAAGATTTCTCGGTCATGAGAAACGCCAAAACCTCTGGATGGGCGTTGGCTACGCGGATGGCCACTGACTTGGGAACGTCTCCCAGAACAACGAGAAAATCGGCTTGATTGGCCACCTTGGCCTTCGCCTTATCAATGGCTTCGACCGGGTCAATCGCGGTGAAATCCGACTTCGGTTTGATGCTCGCCGGATTTGCGAGGCCGAAGAAACCGATCTTGACATTGCGCTTGATCCCCAGGCTTTGCCCCGGGATTTCAACGATGGCAAAAGGAGCGGGCGGAGGGATGGACGGATCTTTGGGAACCAGGTTCGTCGAAATGATCTTCGTCTGCGGCTTGGCCGCTGCGAGTTCCTTCCAGAGGTGCAGATCCTCAGACGCGAGGTTCATGACCTTCAAGGGCAGCCCGTTAAGGCTGTCGATCATCATCTTGTTGACAATCTCGGAGCCCGGGCCAAGCGGAGCGAAGTAATTGCCGAGATCGACCTGGACAATGGCGTTCCCCTGGTCTTTTGCGAACTTCTGTGTGTAGCCGGCTCGCCGAGCCAGTCCCCCGGTGGGGTTGACCGGTCAGCCACAAGGGCCGTAACTGCCCTGGACCCATCCTGAAAAGAACAAGGTGACCGTGCGCGACGGAGCAGCCTGCACAGGCAAAGCATGATCGTCGCCGACCAGGAGCAAAAGTCCGGCGGCTGCCAACAGCAGACCCGCCAAGATGAATCCGACTCGACGCATGCGCGACATTGTAGAACAAAACGAAGGAGGCGCGCAAAAGCGAGACAGGGAGACCAAGGAAGACAGGGAGACAGGGAGACAGGGAGACAAGGAGACAAGGAGACAAGGAGAGAAGGAGAGTCGGCTGCCTGGTGAATCCGGAGGTCGGCCTTCGGGAGCGTTCGTACCCAATGGCCCGAGGCAAGAACCAACGCCGGGCAAGATGCCCGGCGCGCGGACGAGACGTCCGCGATCCCAGTGCGGACGGGACGTCCGCGCTCCAAAAAGGCCGTCGTCCACTCACGAAACCCGCCTTTGTCTCCCTGTCTCCCGTCTCCGTCTCCCGTTCTTGTCTCCCTGTCTCCTTGTCTCCCTATCTCCCTGTCTCCGCACCTCTCAGCGACTTCTCACCCGTTCGCGCATCTTGACAAGCAAGGACCTGACCTTTTATAGATAGAAGGGTTTCTTCGGGTATGAACTGTACCCTGGTTTTAAACGCCACATACGAACCGATCCAGATCGTTCCCTGGCGGCGAGCGGTGCGCATGCTGTTTCAGGAGAAGGTCGAGATCGTCGCCGAATACGAGACGGTGATCTGCAGCGTCTCTCATCAGTATGAGACTGCCCTCCGTTCTCCGGTTGCTCCACTACGTTCAGGTTAAGCACTACCACCACCCGGTCAAATTCAACCGCGCCAACATCTACGCCAGGGACCAGCACCGGTGCCAGTACTGCGGCAAACGATTCCATCCTCCGGATCTCACCTATGATCACGTTATGCCGGTGGCGCGAGGCGGGCGCAAATCGTGGGAGAACATCGTGACTTGCTGCCGGGAATGCAACCGGCGCAAGGCGAACCAGACCCCGGAGGAAGCGGGGCTACGACTGCTGCGGGCTCCGAAAGCGCCGACCGGCTTCCCGAACAAGCTGGGGTTCCAGCTCGCCCACACCAATACTCCCGAAAGCTGGAAGACGTACATTTTCTGGAACTTGAAAATCTCCCGCGTTTAAGCGCGCAATTGGTTTTTTTACTGAAACGTATCCGGCGGTTTTTCATCCTATTGAATGACGGTCGTTGTTATTTCGACCCGGTGTCTCCTACAATAGGGGTATAGATTAGTTTTTGACTGGCGGGATATGTCACGCTTAAAAAGTATTTTTGAGAAGGTCAAGGATGCCGTTGAACGGCTTCTAGCCCTCAAGGTCACCGAGGGCGAGCGTCTAAGTTACGCCGCCGGGTACGAGTTTTTCGACGGAGGGATTTCCAACCGCCGGCCTACGCAGGTCGCCGTTACCATCGCTTTACTATTTCACGTCGTGTTGTTCCTCATCACGTTTCCGTCGATCGTCCGGACGGTCTTTGTGCCGACCGAGCAGGTCCTGATTCTGAAGGATCTGGCTCCGGCAGGGGGCGGCCAGCCGAAAGCCGCTCCCCCGAAGGTGGTGGCCACGCTGCCCAAACCGCAGCCGATCATGGTTCCGATCCCCGATCCCACGCCTATGGACCCCGAGCCGATCCGCCGGATGGAGGTCACTGAGTTCCAACAGGTAGTCGGTGAGATCAATGCCGATCTGAGCATCGGCGACATCAATGCTCCGCCTGGACCTGCGCGGCCAGGGGGGTAGCGGAGGCCCCTCGCAGGGGATCGGCGCGGGAGTCGGTACAGGCGGCACGGGCGTGCTCCCCATGGGAACACCGGGGGTAACCGACCCGGAAATCCTGGTCCAGACAGTTCCTTCCTATACGGATGATGCGATCAAGGCCAAGGTGCAGGGAGTCGTCCTTCTGCAGGCCATCATTCGCAAGAACGGACGGGTCGACAGTCCCGTCGTGCTCCGGGGCCTGGGTTACGGCCTCGAAGAGAAAGCCATTCAGGAGATCGTGGCCAACTGGCGTTTCCGTCCGGCAACGCTCAATGGCCGCCCCGTCGATCTCCAAGCCACGATTGAAGTGACGTTCAATCTTCGCTAGAATCCTTTTTCCCGCTGCCTCAGATTTCCGTGCAGGGCGCTCTCTTCCGGGAGAGCACCTTGCCCGATCAGGCACCCACTAGAAAGGACGCTGAGATCGTGGACCTCAAAAACACTATCAATCTGCCCAAGACCGATTTCCAGATGAAGGCAAACCTGCCCACTTTGGAGCCACGCATGCTCGAGAAGTGGGAGAGCACCGGCCTTTACGCGAAGATTCGGGAAACCCGAAAGGGCCGACCAGTGTTCATCCTCCACGACGGTCCGCCCTATGCCAACGGACACATCCACCTGGGCACGGCCCTGAACAAGATCGTCAAGGACCTGATCGTGAAGTCGAAAACCATGGCCGGATTTGATGCCCCGTACGTTCCGGGGTGGGATTGCCACGGGCTTCCGATCGAGATCAAGGTCGTCGGCAAGAAGAAGGCGAACCTCGATGTGCTCAAGGTGCGCCAGGAATGCCGCGAATATGCAACGAAGTTCATGGGCATTCAGCGCGACGAGTTTCGCCGGCTGGGCGTGTTTGGCGACTGGGAACACCCGTATCTGACCATGAGTCCTCGCTATGAAGCGGAAATTGCCCGCCTGCTCGGCGAGTTCATCCGTCGCGGCGGGGTCTACAAGGGGCTCAAGCCGGTTCACTGGTGCATTTACTGCGAAACCGCATTGGCTGAAGCGGAGGTCGAGTACGGGGATCACAAGAGCTATTCGATCTTCGTCCGGTTCCCGATTGTCGGCGGGCTGGAAGAGCTGGCGCCTCAACTCGCCGGCACCCCGGCCTCAGTCCTGGTTTGGACGACCACCCCGTGGACTCTTCCCGCGAACCTCGCGGTGGCATTCCACCGGGACTTCAACTACTCCTTCATCAAGAGCGGCGGGCAGCTCTACCTGGTTGCCGCCGACCTGGTGGAGCAGGTGGCCAAGGACTGCTCTTTTGCGGACTACGAGGTCGTACGCACAGTTCGGGGAGAAGAATTAGAGAACCTCAAGGTTCGGCACCCGTGGATTGACCGGGATTCGAAGACCGTCTTCGCGACGCACGTCACCCTGGACCAGGGGACCGGCGTCGTGCATACCGCGCCCGGCCACGGCCAGGAAGATTACCAGACGGGCCTGGAGTATGGCCTGGAGATCTACAACCCGGTCGACAACTCCGGCAGATTCGTCCCGGAAGTGGAGCATTTCGCCGGAATGCAGGTGTTCGAAGCAAATCCGGTGATCAACAAGTTCCTAGCCGAGAAGGGACTGTTGGTTGCACAGGGCGAGCTGACCCACAGTTACCCGCACTGCTGGCGCTGTCACAACCCGGTCATCTTCCGCGCCACTCCCCAGTGGTTCATCGGCATGGAGCTGAACAGCCTGCGCACACGGGCGCTCGAAGAGATCAAGAAGGTCACCTGGAAGCCGACCTGGGGTGAAGAGCGGATCTCCAACATGATTGCGAACCGGCCGGACTGGTGCATCAGCCGCCAGCGCATGTGGGGCGTCCCCATCACTGTCTTTTACTGCAAGTCGTGCCGAACGCCACTACTGGACGCCGACGTCGTTGCTCACGTGGCGGACATCTTCGAGGTCGAGACGGCCGACGCCTGGTACCGTCGTAGCGTCCAGGAACTGCTCCCCCCGGGTACGACCTGCCCGTGCGGCGGCACCGAGTTCGAGAAGGAATATGACATTCTCGACGTCTGGTTCGATGCGGGTTCCAGTCATCACGTCGTTCTCAACGGTCAGGACAGCATGCGATGGCCGGCCGACGTTTACATGGAGGGACCGGATCAGCACCGCGGCTGGTTCCACAGTTCGCTCCTGATCGCCGTCGGGATCCGTGATGCCGCGCCCTACCGAAGCGTGATCTGCCACGGGTGGACGCTGGACGCTCAAGGACGGGCGATGTCCAAGTCCGTCGGCAACGTCATCGCGCCTGGCGACGTCATCAAAGACAACGGGGCGGAAATCCTGCGTCTATGGGTTGCCTCGATCGACTACACGGAGGATGCCCGGATCAGCGAGGAGATCCTGTCCCGCCTGAGGGAAGCCTATCGCAAGCTGAGAAACACGAGTCGCTATCTGCTGGGCAACCTGTTCGATTTCGACCCCGCCCGGAACGCGGTCCCCGATGCCGAGCTGACCGAGATCGACCGCTGGGCACTTGCCCGGATGGCGTCGGTGTCCGAAAAGGTTCAAGAGGCCTACTCGCGCTATGATTTCCACGTCGTGTACCACGCTCTGTACAACTTCTGCGTGGTCGACCTCTCGAATTTCTATCTGGATATCCTGAAGGACCGGCTCTATACGGCTGGTCGCGACTCCGCAGCGCGGCGTTCGGCGCAAACGGCCCTGTTCACGATTGCCGACACCCTGGTCCGGCTGATGGCCCCGGTGCTCCCTTTTACGGCCGAGGAGATCTGGTCCAATCTTTACTCGGAAGGCGCGCCTGCCGCATCTGTTCATATGACCGAATTCTCGAAGGAGATCGATCGTTATCGGAATTTGGAACTTTTGGCCCGCTGGGAGCGTTTTGAAGACATCAGGCAAATCGTGAGCAAGGCTCTCGAAGAGAGTCGACAGAGCAAGGCGATCGGCAATTCCCTGGAAGCAAGGATCGCGATTCGAGCCGGCCGTGGGGCTGCCTCGTATCTGCAGGGTTTCGACGGTTTGCGTTACCTGTTCCTGGTTTCGGAAGTCGACCTGATCGAAGATGGCGGGCTGGCTGAAAATGAGGTCCAGGTGAGTGTCAGCCGGGCATCGGGAACCAAATGCGAACGGTGCTGGAATTACACGTCCGACGTTGGGACGTCGAGCGAGTTTCCAACGGTGTGCGGCCGGTGCGCACAGACGCTGAGCGAGTTGGACGAGGTCAGTATCTAATGCGATTGATGTCAATGATTCTGGGTATGGCAGTCCTGGGACTCGATCTGCTGACAAAGTGGCTGGTCGCTACTTCGATCTGGCTCCACTACTACCCCGTTCTGGACGGCTATTTCACCATCAACTATGTGCAGAACGAAGGAATTGCGTTCGGGCTGTTTCATTCGGTCGAATCGAGCTGGAAACCCATCATCCTGTCCGGAATGGCAATCGTAGCGGTGATCGTCGTCATCTACTACGTTTTGACGACGCCGATTCAGGAAAGGCTTGTCTTCGTTTCGCTGGGTTTGCTCTTCGGCGGTATCCTCGGAAACTTCGTTGATCGTCTGTTGAACCGTCACGTGACCGATTTTCTTCAGCTCCACTGGCGGGACGCCTTCGCGTGGCCTACGTTCAACATCGCCGACGCCGCGATCACGATGGGAGTCCTGCTCATCCTCTACGAGAGCTTCTTCGGCCGCGAAAACGCGCCCGCATCCGACCAGAAGCCGCTGGAGGGAAACGCGCTGACCGATGAATGAGCTTGCTCCCCTTTCTCTGATGCTGGTTCTGATGGTGCAAGCGGGAACGGGGTCGAGCTCCAATCCGGGCGCACTGATCCAGGCAGTCGAACAGAAGTACGCTGGACTCAAGAGCCTGTCATCCTCCTTCGTTCAGATCTACCTTAACGGCGAGCAGCGGCTCGAGGAATCGGGGACCCTGGTTATCAAAAAGCCCGGGCGAATGTACTGGGAGTACCGCAAACCTGCCTTGAAGCACTTCCTGGTCGACGGGAAGAAGAGCATCTTCTACGTACCTGACGACAAACAGGCGGTTGTATCGAAGATCGAGGAGCACGACGCTTCGGTGCCGCTGCTGTTGCTCCTCGGCAAAACTGGGATCGAGGAGAACTTCCGGATCGAACCGGAGACCAAAGAGAAACCGCTTGGCTCCGAAAACAGCCTGGTTCGCCTGACTCCAAAAGACCCTCAAGGCGAGTTCTCCTATTTGCTGCTCGAGGTTACCCCCGGCGCCCTCGTCCATCGACTCACGGTTTTTGACCCGATCGGGAGCCGCAACGACTATATCTTCTCGGACATCCGCGAGAATGCCGATGTCCCGGACCGGGCTTTCCGACTCAAGCTCCCTGGCGACGTCGAGGTGATCAAGGAGTGACATTCGTCCGCGAGGACCGCGCAAGAACCGACCACCACCACTGACCGTTGAGCTCCCCCCGAAGCTTGACATGCGCGCGCCGGACGTCTACGCTTCTTCGGTTCCTCTTCGAAGGGGAGACGGTCATCTATAATCAGTCACAATTTCGTTACAAGTTGTTTCGGGAGAGACAGGTTTGAGTAAGATACGCGCAAAGATAACCGGGGCCGGCATGTATGTGCCGGAAAAAGTAGTTACGAACCGCGATCTGGAGAAGTTGGTCGCAACGTCCGACGAGTGGATCAGGGACAGGACGGGGATTCGGGAGCGACATTTCGTTTCGGAGGGGGAGGCCAACAGCGATCTGGCCATCCAGGCGGCTCGGCGCGCGCTCAACAAAGCAGGCACAAAGCCCGAAGAGCTGGACCTGATCATTCTTGCCACCGTCACCCCGGACATGATGTTTCCATGTACCGCCTGCGTCATCCAGGACAAACTGGGCGCCAAAAAGGCCTGGGGATTTGACCTGTCGGGCGCATGCTCCGGCTTTCTGTACGCGCTGATAACCGGCGCGCAGTTCATCCAGACCGGGACGTACAAGAAGGTATTGGTGGTCGGTTCGGATGTCATGACGAGCATCATCGACTTCGAGGACCGTGCGACCTGCGTACTTTTCGGTGACGGGGCGGGTGCGGTCGTCCTCGAGCCAACCGAAGAGGAAGGGATAGGGATACTGGATTCCATCCTGGCCGCGGACGGCGCAGGTGGGGCGTTTCTCTATATGCCCGCGGGCGGCAGCCGGCGACCGGCAAGCATCGAAACGGTCCAGAACAGGATGCACTATGTGCACCAGGACGGAAAGAACGTCTTCAAGTACGCCGTCAAGCTTATGGCCGAAGTCTCTCACGAGGTGCTCGCAAGGAACGGTTTCAAGACCGAGGACCTGAAACTGTACGTTCCACACCAGGCGAATCTGCGGATCATCAGTGCCGCCAAGGACCGGCTCAAGTTGCGCGACGACCAGGTCGCGATCAACATTGACCGGTACGCCAATACGACCGCCGCGACGATCCCGAGTTGCCTGGCCGAGGCGCAGGATTGCGGCCGGCTGCGAAAAGGCGACCTCGTCGTTCTGGCCAGCTTCGGTGCCGGCTTCACCTGGGGCAGCGTTTTGCTGAAGTGGGCGCTCGACTAAACAATTTCGGAGTCTCGGGCGAATTTCGGGGAATTTCGGGGACACAAAACCAGCACCCTGGAGATTGCCGACCCCAAGGACAACAAGGACCTCAAGGACTGCAAGGACCAAAGCAGAGCCAGGCAGGATTCTCCTTTGTCATTGTCGTCTTTGAGGTCCTTGTTGTCCTTTTGCCGACTTTCAAGCCAATCTATGTCCCCGAAATTCACTTTCGGCTAAAATCCGGCTGCCATGAACAGTTCCCGCAGCCGGATTATTCTTTCCTTTCTCCTTGTTCTTCCCTTCGCACTGGTGTCCGCTCAACAGGCGCCGAGGCGCCCGGCTCTCCAGGGATTCGTCCTCATCAAGGGGGCGACTTTTACCCGAACCGGAACCAACAGCCAAGGTGAAAACCCGCGCGTCCGGCTCAACCCGTTCGAGATCCTTGATCACCCAGTCACGAACCGCGAGTACAGCCGCTTCACGCAAGCAACGGGCTATCGGACGCCGCTGCACTGGACGCGGGGACGAATACCTACCGGAAAAGAGGACCATCCTGTGATCTTCGTCAGCCGGGAAGACGTCAATGCGTTCCTCGACTGGATCTCGAACAAAGACGGCCGCGTGTACCGCCTGCCGACGGGCGCGGAGTTTCAATACGCCGCCCGGGGCGGACGGGAGCACGCGCGGTACCCGTGGGGCGACGAACCGGCACCGGGTCGGGCGAACTATGACGCGGACGGAAAGCGCGACTTCCGCCGATGGCAGGATCATCTCGCCCCCGCGCGGGCGGGCGACGCGAACGGCTTCGGCTTGTATGGCATGGCGGGCAACGTTTGGCAGATGATCGTTTCCAACCCGGAACCCGCCACGCAGAGCTTCAAGTACCGAATCGAGAGCCAGCGGATGGCTGAAAGTCCGGTCACAGGCGGTTCCTGGGCACGCGGGCCCGAATACCTCCGGTGCGGCTACATCGCTGAGCCTTTCGGCCGGCACCCGGCAACCGGATGTCGGCTTTCGTCCGGTGCGCTCACCGGCAGGCAGCGACTGGAGGATTCAGCCCAGAAAACTGCAGGCGCAGTCCATCGGACAGGGCAACGTTTTCTTGAGTTGGGCCCTGCTCGCCTCCGACCCGCCCGACGTCAGCTTCAACGTCTACTGGGCCGACAACCGAGACCACGACGGATTCAAACTGAACGACCAGCCGATCGTGAGATCCACTTCGTTCATCGACACTGAGCCTGATTCCGGAAACCGATACCAATACTATGTGACGGCCCTCGATTCCTCCGGCGCTGAGAGGAACCGTTGCGAGTGGACCGGAGTGACAGCCACGGCCGAAGCTGCCCCTGTGTTGACCTTGTTTCAGCCTCTTTACAGACAGGGAGGCCTGGTCCCGATCTTTGGCGATCTGGACGGGGACGGAACCTTGGACTGCGTGGTGCGCCTGGACAACGGGAATTCGGAGATGTCCCAGGACCCCGGCTTCCCGGTCCAGCTCGAGGCTTTCACTTCCTACGGGCGCTCCCTCTGGAGAAAAGACCTCGCTTTTCACGACCACTGTTACGGAAACGCCAACAACGTCCCGTTCAACGTCTGGGACATGGACGGGGATGGCAAGGACGAGGTGATCACCCGCCTGCAAATGGGCGAGGACGATTATCTGGCCATCCTGGATGGCATGACCGGCCGGCTGAAAGCAAAGGCGGCCTGGCCGCATATGGTCAGCGATTTCCAGCGCTCCTCCACGAGGATCCACCTGTCGGTCGTGTATCTGAACGGGAAGCGTCCGGCCGTCGTGACCCAGACCGGGCTCTATGAGAACGAGATCTTCGTTGCCTTCGACGCATCATTGAAACAGCTTTGGAAATACGAGAGTTTCGCCGAGACGAATGGTAGCGGGGGGCATAAGATCGAAGCCGCCGACGTGGACGGGGACGGGAGGCAGGAGGTCTTCGCCGGGAGCATGTGCCTGAACCCCGACGGGACGCTCCGCTGGTCGATCTTCCGCCAGCATCCGGATATTATCTCGGTCCACGATTATCTCCCGGAGAGACCCGGGCTGGAGGTTTTCTTCCTCATTGAGTCGAGCATGCACGCGGGCGCTTACATGGTCGACGCGAAAACGGGGGAGGTCATTTGGAAGGTCAATCGAGAGGACGACCCGCGCTGGAGCCACGGCCACATCGGCTGGACGGCCGATGTCTGGGGCGGATCGCCGGGTCTGGAGTGCGTCGTTAACCGTCGGGGTCACGACGATCGCAACCTGGTCATGTTTTCCGCAGCGGGCAAGGTTCTGCTCGAACCGTTCCCCTTCGGTTACACCCCCTTCGAATACGACGGTGACCCAACCCGGGAACTGCTCGGCAATCAGGGCAAGATCGTAGGCGATTTCGACGGAAGGAACGTGGTGCCGATTAACGGGCTGAGCCTGGCGCCAGGTGATGACGCCCAGCTCCTGATGACCGCCGACCTTTACGGCGATTTCCGCGATGAGCTCGTTTATGACGTAGCCAACGGCAGAGGGAGGGCGATTGCAGTCGTCATGGTGACTCGACCCATTGCCACGAAGTTCGTCTCGAGGACGGAGGATATGGATTATCGTCTCTGGCTGGCCCGAAATATGGGAGGCGGCTACCGATCGGTCTTCGATCAGCCTCTCCAGGAGCCGAGAGATCCCTTGGGGACGAAGTAAGAAAAAGCGCTTACCCAATCACTAAAAGCACCCGGAAAACGTGACCCAGCCCTTTTCTGCGCAACCTGCAGATGACTCGTTGCCGGGAATCGGGTGGCTCTGGTATTCTCTGCAACCAGCGGGGCCGGGCACTCCCGGATTGGAGGAACACATTCGTGATTAGAATTCAGCTGAGTGCGGTCGACTACATCATCCTGCTCGTTTACTTCGCATTCGTTCTCGGAATCGGTTGGGCGCTCAAACGCTACATGAAAACCAGTAGCGATTTCTTCCTGTCGGGCCGTTCGATCCCGGCATGGATCGCCGGGCTGGCCTTCCTTTCCGCTAACCTTGGCGCCCAGGAAGTAATCGGGATGGCGGCGTCAGGCGCGAAGTATGGTATCTCCACCTTTCATTTTTACTGGGTTGGGGCGATTCCGGCCATGGTGTTCGTCGGGATCTTCATGATGCCGTTTTATTACGGGTCCAAGGCACGCTCCGTCCCCGAGTATCTGAAGCTTCGTTTTGACGAGAAAACCCGAGGCCTGAACGCCATTTCGTTCGCCGGGATGACGATCTTTTCGTCCGGGATTTCGATGTACGCGCTGGCGAAACTGTTCGGGCTGCTCCTCGGCTGGGACTTCAGTTTCAGCATCTGGGTGTCCGGAATCATCGTCCTCCTGTACATCGTACTTGGCGGGTTAACCTCGGCCATCTACAACGAAGTACTGCAGTTCTTCCTCATAGTCCTCGGCTTTATTCCGCTCGTGTTCCTGGGGCTTCGCGATGTCGGCGGCTGGGAAGGCCTGACGCAACGCCTGAGCCAGATGTCAGTACAGCGCGGGTTCGCCCCCGGCGCCTTCACCGAATCCTGGTCCCACCTCGGCACTCCCGCCCAGAACCCGATGGGAGTGGAGTGGTTCGGGATGGTGATGGGCCTTGGCTTCGTCCTCTCGTTCGGCTACTGGTGCACGGACTTCCTGGTTGTTCAGCGGGCAATGGCGGCCAATTCAATGTCGGCCGCGCGCCGCACGCCCTTGATCGCCGCTGTTCCGAAGATGCTGTTCCCCTTCCTGGTCATCCTGCCTGGAATGATCGCCGTGGCGCTGACTTACAGCGACGGACGGCTCAAGCTGCCGATGAAAGCGGACGGCACGATGGACTTCGACATGGCGATTCCGGTGATGCTGGCCAGTTACTTCCCCTCGGGACTCCTGGGCTTGGGGCTGACGGCGTTGATGGCCTCCTTCATGTCCGGAATGGCGGGGAACGTGACCGCCTTCAACACGGTTTGGACCTACGACATTTACCAGAGCTACCTGAACAAGAAAGGGTCCGACTCACATTACCTTTGGATGGGTCGGGCGGCCACCGTGGTCGGCATCCTGCTGAGTGTCATCACGGCGTATCTGGCGAGTCAGTTCAATAACATCATGGACTTTCTCCAGCTGGTGTTCGCCTTTGTCAACGCCCCGCTCTTTGCGACCTTCCTGCTCGGAATGTTCTGGAAGAGGGCCACGGGGCACGGCGCGTTTCTGGGCCTGCTGCTCGGAACCTTGTCGGCGATGTTCCACCACGGACTCACTCTTCCCGCCGGTGCGGTGGCTGGTATCAAGGGCGGCTGGATGGTCTCGCAAGTGGTCAAGGTTTACCCGAGTGAGATGGCTCAGAACTTCTGGACGGCTATCTGGGCGTTTAGCGTCTGCTTCGGCATGACCATCATCATTTCGATGCTCACCCGGAAACAGAAATCCGATGCCGACCTGAAGGGCCTGGTCTACTCGCTGACCGCGAAGCCCGAAGAAGAGCGGGTAGTGTGGTACAAGCGGCCGATGGAGTTCGGAATCCTGGTTCTCATTCTGGTCACGATTCTGAACATCATCTTCTGGTAAGGAGAAGGAGAATCTATGGGTCTCGACATTCGAATCCCAGTCGGCCTCATGTTTGGGATCATTGGCATCATCCTCGTCGTCTACGGGGTCTTTTCCGATCCTGCCATCTATCAGGCATCGCTGGGGATCAACGTAAACTTGTGGTGGGGTCTCTGCCTGGTGATTTTCGGCGTGATCATGTTTGGCCTCGGGTACCGGAAGCGAAGCGCCTGAGCCGAATGGGGAATGCGCAGACTTCTGAGTTCTGAGTTCTGAGTTCTGGGTCTCGGTTGGGGTCCCACTGGCGCCGATCGGAACTCGGCCAGCGGGCCGAACTCAGAACTCCGAACTCAGAACCCAGAACTCCGAACTCCGCTTTCTACTGATACGTATCCTTGATCCACCGCTCCAGCGTTCCAGCCGGATCGAGCACAACGGCCCGGTCGATCACGAATTCCCTGCCGTTCGACGCCTTACTGAGAAGATTCAAACCGTGCTCGTAACTGCTGAACAGATCAGAAGCGTAGTCGCCGGGATCCTTCCCAGCCGCTTCGGCCTGCTGTCCCAGGGCTTCTGCCCCGTCATCGGAGAACGAGACTTTCACCCCGTACCGATCCTTGAAATCCTGCTCGAACTTCGCTAAGCGGAACTTCAGGATCACACTCCGGTCACGGGAAGGATTATTGACCAGCTGTTGCAGGCTCCCCTGGGGATCCTCGACCAGTTCGCGGTTTACCACGAAGGCGCGGACATCCCGGTCGGGAAGTGTGTACTTGTAGTCGCGGAAGATCTTTTCGCAGACGGTCATCAGACCGCGGGCGCCCGTCCTCTCCGTTTCGGCCTTTTCGGCGATCGCCCGCATGGCGTCATCCCGGAAATAGCTGTCGATGTCGTAGGCCAGGAAGTCCTTCTTGTACTGCTTGAGGAGCGAGCCTTCCGAGTACTTCAGGATGTTGAAAAGGTCGTCAACGGACAGGGGTCCGCAGTGCGCCACGACCGGGAGGCGACCGACGAATTCGGCTTCGAACCCGTATTCAATGAAGTCGGTCGAACGGACTTTTTCGAGGAGGAAGTTCTCCTGCTCGGCGGACGGCTTTTCGCCCATGAATCCGATTTGCTTGGATCCGATCCTTCGCTTGACGATCTCGCTCAGGCCGGTGAAGGCGCCGCTGACGACGAAGAGAATGTGCTTGGTGCTGATGGTCTTCTTTTCGACCTTCCCCTTCGACTGGAACTCGAGCAACGCCTGCATCTGGCTTGCGACGTCGGTCGGGGACCGGAGCGGGACTTCCGTCTCCTCCATCAGCTTCAGCAGCCCTCGCTGGACGCCATGACCGCTCACGTCCCGTCCGACGATCGAGGTCGCGCTCGCAATCTTGTCGATCTCGTCCAGATAAACGATGCCGTATTCGGCCAGCTGAATGTCGCCTCCCGCCTGGTGCACAAGATCCCGGATCAGATCCTCGACGTCGCCGCCGACATAACCCGTTTCACTGTACTTGGTGGCATCGGCCTTCACAAACGGCACGCCGATCAGGCGGGCGATGTTCTGGATCAGGTAGGTCTTGCCGACACCGGTCGGTCCGATCAGAAGAATGTTCTGCTTCTTGTAGTCGCGGCAGTCCTCGGAGGTGCTGCACCGCTGGATGTGGTGGTAGTGGTCGCAGACGGCGGTTGCCAGGACCTTCTTTGCCTCGTCCTGCTTAATGACGTAACGATCCAGGTATTCCTTGATTTCGCGCGGTCGGTAATTGAACTCCAGGGCCCGGTTTCTTTTCTGGGATTCCTGCTCTTCCGGGTCGCTCTGTTCCTGTTCAGTCTTCGGAAAAACTTCGACGTGCACCCCGGTGCCATACTTGCTCTTCAGGAACTCCTTGAGCTCCTCCGGGTTGAATCTCTTATCAAAAGCCATAAGGGCGCCTTTCATTTCGGGGACTACAGATTCTTAGATGCTTTCGCCGGGCCGGAGATTCGCCTGCTTGCCGTCGAAATGTCTACGAGTAGAAGTTCTTCTCCCAACGGTGTTCTCTGAGCCTCTCCACCAGGCGGGCGGAGAGCGGCGGGGCATTCGTCACGGCGATGTTTGAATCGACGTGCGAGGTCTTGCGCATGCCGGGAATTACGCTGCTGACCGCCGGATGATGCAGGCAGAATTTGAGGGCAAGGTCGGGAAGCGTGCCGGCCTCCGTATCCAGGAGCCCCTTCAGTTTCTGCACCCGATCATGAACCTCCCGCTTTCGGTCGCCGCGGAAATAGGAATTGCGCCAGTCCCCGGCGGGGAAGACGGTATCGGGCGAAATGGACCCGGTCAAAGCGCCTTCATCGAAGGGAACCCGGGCGATAACCCCAACATTTTTCTGTTGGCAGAGAGGGAACAGGCGATCCTCAGGCTTCTGGTCAAAGATGTTGTAGATCACCTGCACGGTGTCGATCTTTCCCGAGCCGACGATCTCGAGGGCGGAATCCGGGTCGTGATCGTTGATCGAGATCCCGAAGTAGCGGATCTTCCCTTGACGACGCAGGGAGTCGAGAGGTTCGAACCACCTCGGGTCGGCGAACCACCGTGCATCCCAGACGTGCAGCTGTAAAAGGTCTATGCTGTCGGCCCCAAGGTTCGAGAGGCTGGTTTCCGCACACTCGATGACATAGGACGGCGGGAAGACCTCGTCCAGCGTCCCCTTGGCCGGCCATATCTGGTTCTTGGGAGGGACTTTGGTCGCGACGTAGATGCGCTCGCTTCGTTCCTTGATGAAGCGCCCGACCAGCTTCTCGCTGTATCCGTCGCCGTACGCCAGCGCCGTATCAATGAAATTGACGCCCTGATCGGCAGCCCGGTGCAACGCACGCAGGGACTCTTCATCGTCGGCGCCCACCCACATGTGCTTCCCGATTCCCCACGCACCAAACCCGATCTCCGACACTTCCCATCCGGTCCGTCCCAATGTTCTGTAGCGCATGGAGAAACTATAACATGGCGGCGCAAAGTCCCTCTGGCAGAGCGCGATCGGTGCGGTGCTTCCCGGAATTCCCTACGTCCGGTTAATGGAGACGCCGGCGGCGATTCTCCCCGAACTTAGTGGTAGAATAGCGATCACTTCAGATGGGGGAAAGGATAGCGCTCCAGCATGGCCAAAGACCAATCGTTTGACATCGCGTCGAAGACTGACTTAAACGAGGTACGAAACGCTATCAACATGACCATGAAAGAGGTCATCCAGCGGTTTGACTTCAAAGGCAGCAAGAGCGAAATCAAGATCGAGGAAGATGACCTTGTTCTGCTGTCTGATGACGAATACAAGCTGCGAAGCCTGACCGAGATCATGGAGCAGAAACTCGTCAAGCGAGGGGTATCCCTGAAGGCGCTGACCTATGGGAAGGTGGAGAGCGCACTCTCCGGAACCGTGCGTCAGCGGGTCTCGATTCAGCAGGGCATTCCGACCGAGAAAGCAAAGGACATCACGAAATTCATCCGGGATACCAAATTGAAGGCTCAGGCTTCGATTCAGGCCGACGTGGTGCGGGTGTCCAGCCGCGATCGCGACGTTCTTCAAAAGCTCATCGCGATGCTGAAAGAGAAGGATTTCGGCATCGATATGCAGTTCACCAACTACCGGACGTTCTAGCCCGGGCCGCGGCCCGGTGGAAGGGACTATGCAGGAAATCAGGCAGCGACTCCTCGAGCTTTTCAGGCAGAAATCTCTGCTGATTGGTCGTTTCACTCTGGTGTCCGGAATGACCAGTAATTACTACTTCGACAGCAAGCGAACGACACTGGATCCCGAAGGGGCCTACCTTTGTGCCAAGCTGATCCTCGACAAGATGAAAGAGAAGGGGATCAAGGCCGACGCCATCGGAGGTCTGACACTGGGGGCCGACCCGATCGTGTCGGCGGTAGCCGCCGTGAGCTTTGCCGAACGCAGCCGCTACCGTCCCCTTCCCGCGTTTATAGTCCGCAAGGACGCGAAACAACACGGGACACAGCGATACACGGAAGGGTTTTTCGGATTGCCGGGCTCAAGAGTCGTCATCATCGACGACGTCTGCACCACCGGCGAATCCACCATAAAGGCCATTCAGCGCGCCGAAGAATGCGGCTACCTGGTTGTCGCTGTCATGTGCCTGATCGATCGCGAACAGGGCGGGGCTGAACGGCTCAGCAATTACCAGTTCATCCCGCTGATCTCGAGCAATGAACTCCTGAGCGATCCGAAGATCCAGGAAGCCATCAAACAGAACAGCTGATGAGCAGGGGTCGTTTCATCTGTCTCTGCATCGTCCTCTTGCTGTTTTCAGCCTGCGCCTCAAAACCCGGGCGGGAGCTGACCGAAGCCCAACGGAGCCTCGACCTGGCCGAAAGCGCCGAGGCGGACCTTTATTCCGGCGAAGCGTACCGGGCGGCAGCGGCAAGGCTCAAGGAGGCCGAAGCGGAGATCGCCGCTCAGGAACGGAAAGCCTCATTCTCGAGAGACTTCGACCGGGCTCGTCAGCTGCTGAACCAGGCGAAGAAAGACGCCGAAAGAGCCGCGGCAACCGCGACGAGCAACAAGGAGAAAACCAGGACCGAGGCACAGTCGGCCGAAGCAGGAGCCAGGAACGCCGTCGAATCTGCGAGGAAGGCGCTTTCTTCTTCTGGAAGCCGAGGGTTGAAGCGAGACCTCCATCTTCTGACCGGAGACCTGAAGGCCGCCGAGGTGTCGCTCGAGGAAGCCCGCTCTGCCTACAGAGACGGTCGCTTCAGAGACGCGCTCAACGAGTTCCTGGCGGCACGCGAAAAAGCCGACGCAGTGACATCCGACCTGCAGTAGTTAGGAGTTCTGAGTTCGGAGTTCTGAGTTCTAAGTTCTAAGTTCGGAGTTCACCACGCTCGGGGTCGGGTTAGCGTTCGGGATGCGGGGTTCAAGCTCGGGTCCAGAACTCCGGGCCCGACTCCCGAACCCCGAACTCAGAACTCAGAACTCAGAACTCCCTCCGCCTACTTCAGATACTTGTCGAGCCAGCCGAGGACTTCGCTCCACCACACTCGCCGGTTGCACGGCTTGAGCACCCAGTGTCCCTCGTCGGGAAAGTACAGGAAGCGCGCGGGCACGTTCTGCCGCCGCAAAGCCGTGTACGCCTCAAGACCCTGGGACACATCGATCCGGTAATCAAGTTGTCCGTGCACCACGAGCATCGGAGTTTTCAAGTGCTGGGAGAAATTGTGTGGCGACCAGCGTCGATAGATCTCGCGACTCTCCCAGGGCGCCCCGCCAAAGTCCCACTCGGGAAACCAGAGCTCTTCGGTCGATCCGTACATGCTCTCCGCATTGAAGACGCCGTCGTGGGCGACGAGGCACTTGAACCGATCGGTGTGGGTCCCCATCCAGAAGATCATGTAGCCACCGTAGGATGCGCCGGCGGCGGCCAGTCTCGAACCATCGATGAACGGGTAAGTGGCCAACAGGTAATCGAGTCCCTTCATGAGGTCCTCGTACGGGTAGTCTCCCCAGTGCTCCGAGATCGAATCGGTGAAGCTTTGACCGTAGCCGCTTGAGCCATGGAAGTTCACAGTAGCCACGACGTAACCTGCCGCCGCGAACATCTGGTAATTCCATCGGGGATGAAAGCTGTCCTGCATGGCGCTTTGGGGTCCGCCATGAATCAGGTAGACGAGCGGGTACTTCCTTGAAGCATCAAATGAGGGCGGCCTCAGGAGGAGCCCATGTACCTTCTGGCTGAGCGCACCCGTGAACCAGAACTCTTCGACGGAGTTCATTTCGAGCTGCGCAAGCAGATCCCTGTTGATGTCGGTCAGCCTTTGGGAACCGCCTGTCGTCAAATCGGTCACAAAGAGATCATCGGGCCGGTTCGAGGTCTCGCGCAGGGTGAGGAGGCGGGCACCGTCCGGCGTGATCCGCGGACTCCCGTTGTGCCCCTCCTTTAGGACCTTCCTCGCCTGACCCTCGGGAACGGTGATCCTGTAGATCCCGTCCCGGGCCTGCTCTTCAACCTGCGCGAAAATTGACCGGCTGTCCGGGGCCCACACGATTTCGCCCACGCTGAGCTGCCAGTCGGGCGTCAGATCCTGCAGCTCGCCGTTCTTTCTATCGAGGAGCATTAGATGCTGCCTGTCGGCTTCGAAGCCGGGACGCATCTGGGCGCGGTACGCGAGCCAGCGGCCGTCCGGGCTTACGACCGGGCTGTTGTCGTTGGATCGGTTTTGAGCCGTGAGATTCTTCGGTTCCCCACCCTCGACCGGAACGGCGAAAATGTCGTTGTTGGTGCTGGCCGCCCTCAACGGATCCGGGTTCATGACGAACAGGATCTCCCGGCTGTCCGGGGTAAACGTCAAATCCACGGCGCCGCCAAGGGCGAGCGTCGGGACATCGTTATCGATCGGCGTCAGGTCCTTCGGCTGCCCACCGCTTGCGGGTAGGAGGAACAGGTGAGACCGGCGCCCCTCCCGCCACTCGTTCCAATGACGATAAAAAAGGTCGTCCCAGACCCTCGCCTGGGTGCCGGCCAGGTGTTCCGGTTCCGCGGTCTCCGGTCGCCAGTCGACGTCCGAAGAGAAAAGGAACCATTTGCCATCCGGCGACCAGGCGAGATTGGCCGGCGAAGCGTTGATCTCGGATATCTTGTGCACCTGACGGGACGCGGGATCGACCGTATGGATCTGAAGGCTGCCGCTCCGGTCAGAAACGAATGCGATCAGCTTTCCATCAGGCGACCAACGCGGCTGATTGTCGGTTCCCGGTTCCTCGGTTAAGCGGGTGACTTTCCTGCTGGACAGCTCGACAAGCCAAAGATCCGTATTGGCGCGATTCGTTTCCAGCGAGTAGTCGGAAAGCACGAAAACCACGGAATTCCCGTCGGGTGAAATGCGGGGATCGGAGGGGGCATCCAGGGCAATCAGGTCTTCGACGGCAATACGGCGGCCGGCAGCTAAGTCAAGAGGTGACAGAAGGATGGCGATCAGAAAGGCCAGAGCGGACCGGAACATGGTTATTCTCCATGGCAGTCGCCGGGTGCGCGTGCGCTCCGGGATGAACGCGAAAAGGACTAACGGGAACGACGATAGACGGCGGCGTAAACGCTCCGAAATGGAGTCACGCAGTAACTCTCGATCAGAGACTTGCTGGCCTGTGGGTGGCCAACCAGCTTCTCGAGAAGCGACCGATTGATGTGGAAGGACAGGCGCATGATGTCCGCCTTGTCTTCTCGTTTCTCCACTTTGAACGCCTCCCGCAGGTTCGGTTCGAACTGCAGGATCTCGGCGTACGAATGGCTCTTCAGCTCATATGGCTTGGAAACCTTCTGATCGCCGGTCTTGTCATAGTGGGCGAGCAAGCGCTCCTGGAACCCATCGTAGTCGAAGTTGTCGACCTTGTTGTTGACGCTGACCTCGATGATGATGTGGTTATTCTCCCAAGCGCTCTTCAGGCCGTAGGTGAAATCGAGGTCATCCTTGTTGAATTTGATTCGGTGGCCTTTTTCGTCGTGAAAGCGCTTGAGCTGTTCGTCTCGGGTATCCTCGGGATCCTCTCGCAGCTGCTCCTGAGTGACGTAATACCCTGCTACCTTCCCATACCATTCATCGATAATTGCGCTTAGAATCCCGTCGATAGTTTTTTGAGGTGAATCCTGTTTTCTAATTGGCATGATTACCCGTAAACAAGCAACTTATTCTAGCGGGTTTCCATGGGTTAGTAAATCTAATCTCCGGCATTCGTTTGCTGTTCAGTCGCCGGAAAGGCCCATTTGGCGGCATTCTGGCGGTCCCTCAAGTCGGGCGGTTATCGAGAAAGAAGTTTCTGCTACAATAAGGATCGGCCATGAGACACCTTTCGGTGTGGTTGCTTATGCTGGCCTTGCAGTTTTCCGCCTGCGGCGGCTTCAAGCGGATCGCCAAGCAGCCGGTACCTCCCGAAAATGTCGTTCGTTCCTACCGGTTGACCGCTGAAGCCGACAAAATGATGGAGGAAGGCAAGGACCACCTCGCCCTCCTGAAATACGTCGAGGCGGCCGACCTCAATCCGTACCACGAAGTGATCTTCAACAAGGTGGGAATCGCCTATTCGAAACTCGCCCAGTACACCCAAGCAAGGCGGGCGGTCGAGCGCTCGATCGGGCTGAATCCGAAATACGCTTTTGCCTACAACACTTTAGGCATCATACGTCTTGCCGAGCAAAACCCGAAAGGGGCCATCGAGGGTTTCAAACGGGCGATCAGCCTGAGTCCCGACGTAGCCAGCTTTCACGTAAACCTTGGCCAGGCGTACATGGACCGACAGAAGTTCGACAGCGCTCGAGAGGAGTACCGGCGCGCGCTCGAGTTGGACAAAAATGCCTTAACCAGAAGGGACGTGGTGGAGCTGAGCTTCCCGGGGGACGAGAAGGAAGATCCCGAGCGTCACTACCAGATGGCGCGGTTCTTCGCGGAGATCGGCGACAAGGACTCCTGTCTGCGTTTCTTGAGCAAGGCACTCGCCGCCGGGTTTGTCGATTTCAAACGACTGTCGGCCGACCAGGTATTCGACCGGTTTCGAAACGACGCCGAGTTTCGGAATCTACTTGGATCGTACCCAGGCGCCCTGAAGAAATCCTGAGATCAGTTCATCATCTTGCGGATCCGCTGCTCGAGCTCGGTCCTCGTGAGGAAAAAGGAGTCCGACCCGGGCGTATCCTCCTCCTCGGTCATCGTCCGGATTTCGAAGAGGAGACTGTCGCTCAGGATGTGATGAACTTCGTCGGCGGTTAGACTCGATGGATGAGGTCCGAGAGACGAGATCCAAAGCTCGTCCTCCTCGTGCTCACAGCCCACGACCAGCTGATTTCGCTCGCAGTAAAGCTCCAAGTAGTCGAGTGTAATCCAGTTACCGCTTTCCATCGTCACTGTCAGTATACTCACGCGTTTTGGCGGGATGCAAACCATCCCATAGCGCACCAACACGTCCGAAACACGGCCCCTGCTTCCTCAAGAGGCCGCTCAAGCCTATAACTCATGTCCCTCGCCGCCCATGGTCAAGCGGCGGTGAGGTAACTGCTGTGGATCTTCTTTTCCCCGTTTCGCTTAAATTCCACTGTAATACTGTCGCCTTCCACCAATACCACGGTTCCCCGTCCGAAACCCGTGTGCCTGACCACATCTCCCTGGCGGAATCTCGGGCCTGCCGGAATCGAAATGACCTCTGCCTGATTCCTGGCCGCTGCCTCCTGGGACTGTTCGGCGACTTCCGCCAATGCTTCCCGATCTCTGCAGTTGTCGCAATGCCCGCACCGGGGGACAGTGTCGAGCCCGAAGTAATCATGGATGTACGCCACCCGGCAGCCGGTCGTCTGGGCGTAATTCATGATCGCATTCAGCCTCTCCCGGTCGCTGTGGCTGCGCTCCTCATACTCGTTCATAAACGCAGAAAATGCCTCGTCGGATTCAAATTCCCGGCTGTATCTGTAACCGTGCGGGCCACGATGGACGACGCCGGCACCCGTGAGCAGCGAGAGGATGACCTTCACCCGGCGCTCACTCAGACCTGACTCCTCTACCAGGCGTTTGATCGTGTGCTCGCGCCCTGGCGCGGCAACCGACAATTGCCGGATGACACGGTAGAGCAGGAGCGACTCGTTTCGTGACGGGTACTTGCCTCCCAGGAAATAGGCCTGAACCCGCCGGTCCTCCAACCGATAGAGCAGAATCGCTTTGGCCGGCTTGCCATCCCGCCCGGCCCTTCCCGCCTCCTGGTAGTAGCTTTCCACCGAGTCCGGGAAGTTGTAGTGGATGACCTGGCGGATGTTCGGCTTGTTGATCCCCAGACCGAACGCCTTGGTCGCCACGATTGCCCGAAACTCGTCGTTCATGAAACGCTGCTGGTTCTCCTCGCGTTCCCGCATGCGCAGTTTGCCGTGGTAAATCGTGGTCGGGATTTCGCTTGCTGTCATCCAGTGCCACAATTCGTTGGCCTCTCGGACGGTCGCCGTGTAGATAATGCCGGGGCCTTTCTCCTCTTCCATGATCCGCCGGATGTGGTCCCGCTTTGCCTGCGTGTTCACGGTGCGGCGGGTTTCGAAAAAGAGGTTCGGGCGCTCGATTCCGGTGTTGACCACCGTGGCGCCCTCGATCCCGAGCTGTTTCAAGATATCCTCGGTCACCTCCGTCGTGGCCGTGGCGGTCAGCGCCAAAACCGTTGGTCGCCCGAGGGTTCTAATCGCATCACGAAGACCCAGGAAGGCGGGCCGGAAGTCGTGCCCCCACTGGCTGACGCAGTGAGCCTCGTCGACAACGAACAGTGAAACACCCCTTCTTTTGAGCAGTTCCAGATACTCCGGCTTCTCGAACCTCTCGGGGGTCAGGTAGATGACCGGATGCTCCCCAGCCACGATCCGTTCCACCACTTCGCGTTCCTCGGTCACCGTCAGCGTTGAATCAATTTTGGCGGCGTCGATGTTGGCGTTGGCCAGATGTTCCTGCTGATCCTGCATGAGCGCGATCAGCGGAGAGACAACAACGGTCGCACCGGGGAGAAACAAGGCGGGCAATTGATAGCAGAGTGACTTCCCGCCTCCGGTGGGCATGATACCGAGCGAGTCCCGACCGGCCAGGGCCAGCTCGATCAGTTCCCGCTGGCCGGGCCAGAACTTCCGGGCCCCAAAACGCTCCCTGGCCTCTTTGACCAAAGCACCCCAATCGGCCGGAGGAAGCGGCAAGGCCTTACTTCGTGGCATACGACCATTATAGAGAGCCTGCGAGAGCAGGGCGGGAAGCGCGTAGGACTAAGGCTGACGCCCGACTGAAGTGCACGATCCGACGCAGGCAACGCAAAGAGCCGCGCACGGCAGAGGGTGTTGAATAAGGTCTTGAATTCCCCCAAATTTGCGGCAAGTACACAAAAAATGTAAACGGGGTAAAGCCTTTCTTTGGGCGCCGGACGCACCCCGACCGAGCGGTGTCAGAGCCGCGCGCGAGCGCTTTCCAGCGAAGCAAGCGGGTTCGGACAACCGGCTGATCGCATGTCCGTTGGCACTAGCGCTGCAGGGGACCATGCGATCAGCTCACAGCTCGAACCCGCTTGCTTCGCTGGAAAGCGCTCGCGCGCGGCTCTGACACCGCTCGGTCGGGGTCGGTCTTGCTCGCCTAAACAGGTCACCCTTGATGCCGATTTACAGGATATTAAACATTTTCAACACCCTCGGCAGCGAGCGAAGCGAGCGAGTAAGCGGACCAGGCACGATGCTCTTCAGAGTCTTGTCGGTGAAAGGAGCGACTGCGCGGGCGCGAGGGCTGGTCCGCTTACTCGCTCGCTTCGCTCGCTGCCCGTGCGCGGCTCTGAACGGTGGTTGCTGACCGTCGGTCTCGCCTTGGCGCAAGGGAGGAGGCCGAGTTTCAGACCCGGTTGTTTTCAAAGTTGATGTCGACGATCTTGTCCCAGGCGATGTAATGGACCACGCGGTGGCGCCACTGACCGAGGTTGTCGACATACCCGGTTGCCACGATGAGGAAGTCCGCGTCAGACGTGTCCAGCCGGACGCTCGAGATCGTGCCTCGGGGCGATCCCAGCGCGTGAGTGGACTCGTTGGCCGACATCCCGAATTCCCCCGCCCCGACAACGACCGCTACGGTCTGGTGAGGGCGAGGTTGAAAGGTACGGGTCAGGCGGGGAACGAGGTCCATTTCCGACTGGATGACCCTGAGCCATTTCGTGCGCGCGTCCGGCTCCGAAGTGGTCTGCGCCGCCAGAAGCCATCCGACGGCTGCCGCCAGGATGATTCCAACCAACAGAAGTTTTCTTTTCTCCATGTCACCTCCCAGTTCGTCAGTCGCCTGCCAAACGGATGCCCCATCCTGCGAGAAAGTTCAACGGCCGGCGGTGAACGTGAAGATGGAATCCCTGACCGTTGTCTTCATCACCCCCATTTTTAGACGAAGAGTACGGGAAGGAAGGGATTCGGATCTTCACCGGTGCAGTATACCGGAGGAATCGCGATAGCCAACTATCGCACGATCAGAGGCAGGGCATCGCCCAGAGTGGCGCAGTAAGCGTGCAGGAGCGGCCGTACCCCGCTGCGTTCGATATTTCCCCCGGCAACCCCAATCGCCGCAAAACCGGCCAGCCGGATAGAAACGACGCCCGCACCGGAATCCTCGAGACCGATAACCCGCTCGGGGCGACCCTTGTCGATCCCCAGGCCAACATACGCGGTTTCCGCATAGAGCCAGGGGTGCGGCTTCGGTTCCAACTCGCCCAGAGTTCCGGTTTGTCCTTTCGTCAGCCGGTGCCCGGCCGTGATAATCGCGTCATAGAAATGGAGGGGATCCCCCATGTCGAGTGTCTTGAAGGCGGATAGAATCTCGGGCCAGGCTTTTTGGAAGAGGCCCGAGGTTACGAGGCCAATCTTGATCTGGCGAGCCTTGAGCTCCAGGAGAAACTCCTTGAGCCCCGGGCTCGGATGGAAGGCATCGTAGCGGCCTCTGCCCTCCGCGATCTCGTTCATCTCGTAGGCTGTAATGTCGAAGTAATGCCGGCGCGCTTCCTGGAGACTTAGGTCCGGGCAGTAGGTGTCAATGCAGTATTGCAGGTGCTCGGAGACGGAATGTCCCGAAACCATCGGCTCATCTTCGGGCGTGAGCCGGAACCCAGGGTCCCCCTTGAGACGGGCAATCGAGCGTTCGATGATCCACATCCAGAAGTGCTCGCTGTGAACACTGGTACCGTCCAGGTCCATCAACACCGCCTCGGCCGGCGGCTGGAACACATCGTCGGAAAGCGGGTAGATGGCGGGTGGACCGATCGCGGAATTGACAAAAGCGAGTGTCTTGTCTTCAAAAACCAGGAACTCGACTTTGCGGTCGCGGGGAGTCAAGATCCGCATCACCCCGTCGCTGCCGAGCCTCCACGCGCCGTCTCCGGCGGTCTCGAGGTCGATCAAATCCTGCTCATATTCCTCGGCTATGTTCCCGATCCCGGGGATTTCCGCGTAGTGTTTCACCTTAACCAGCTTTTCAGATATCCGCTTCAAAGACAATCGGCTGAAGGTTGTGATTGCCAATCACCGAACCCTCTACTTGCCCGCCGTCCAAACGATGGCGTTGCGAACCAGCTTTTTAAAGGCGGGATTGTCGTGCGCCTTGCGGTCATGCCCCAGCTGGATGTATACGACTCGCGCTTTTGCCCAGGGGCTGATCCACGCCACCGGGCCATCGCTGGTCGGGTTATCGGTCTTGAGCAGCACCTTCACCTTGGGCGATATCCACATCCCTTTGTACGTCTCGTCGTGGATGTTAAAGCGACCTATCGAATCCACGATCGGATGGCTCATCGCCGGTTGGATCTGAAGTTCCTCATCGTGTTTGTAGCTTGACGCCGGCTGGTTCCCCTCCGGTTGTTCCAGGTACCGGCCACCGACGAGTTCCTGGTACCACCAGGGCCACGTCGTGGCATAGTCCACAATCGCGTGATGCATGACGACGAGGCCTTTCCCGGACTCCGCAAATGCCTGCGCATTTTCCCGGCCTTTAGGGCTCAAATCCTTCGACATGTCGTACAACACCACAACGTCGTACTTGCGAAGGTCTCTCCCAAAGGCCGCCTCGTTTGAAACGAAATGGTCCCACCGGATGCCCGGCTGCTCGAATACCCGGTAGAAGGAAGTCTCGTAGTCGTGGCCGCCGGTCACGACTGCCACATTCAGCTCCGGAACACTCTGCGCGTGGAGCGTCGACAAGGCGAGAAGAACCACGGCGATCAGCAGGCAACAGATACCCGACACCATTCGCATACCGTCCTCCGTCTGCAGAGCTTACCAGCATCTCGGGGACACCACAAAGTCACTACAAAGCATGGCACTAAAAGACATCTCACTAAAAGACCATCAGCCGAGCGCGGTTTGGTGAAACGCTTTTTGGTGGAATGCTTTTTAGTGACTTCGTGGTGTCCTCTTCAGCAGCCGTGCCGAATTCAGCAGAATTCCGATGTCGGGAATGGACTGGGCAGCGGCCGCGACGACCGGAGGCAGGATGCCCAGGGCAGCTAGAAGAATGCCGGCAACATTGTAAGCGGCGGCAAACAGCAGGTTCCCCTTCACGACAGCGGCAGATCGATCCGCCAGTCGGAAAGCATCGGGGACGAGGCGCCAGTCGTCAGCCATGACCGCGACATCCGCTGCCTCGATCGCCACGTGATTCCCGGCCGCTCCCATGGCGATCCCGACGTCCGCCTGCGCAAGGGCGGGCGCGTCATTGATGCCGTCGCCAACCATGGTTACGACATGGCCGGCCGCCTGGCACTCCTTGACGATCCGCAATTTGTCCTCAGGCAGGAGGTTCGGCTGGAAAGCTATACCCAGACGGTTTGCGAGTGGCAACGCGGCGCCCGCGTTGTCGCCCGTCAGGAGCTCGATCCTCTTGAGGCCGCGAGCCGCCAGCAGATCGAGCGCGACCGGGACCTCCGGACGAAGTTCGTCCCGGGCGGCGACGATACCGGCCGGTTTATCGTCAACGAAAACTACGACAGTCGTCTTACCCTCGGCTTCCAGCTCGGCCTTATCCGCCTTTACCCGCCCCGATGCGCGTTCATCTGGGGACCCAATCGACTGGGTCTCGTCGCTTCTCAGCACCTCGGTCCCGACACCGAGCCGCCCGACGAATATGCGATGCTCGCCCACCCGGGCAAAGACACCGGTACCGGGTACGGAATCGAAATCCTGCGGATCTTCGAGCGAGATCCCCTGTTCAAACGCGAACCTCCGGAGGGCTTCGGCTACGGGATGCTCCGAGTAGCGCTCGGCACTGCCCGCGAGGCGAACGACTTCTGTCTCAGTCCATGGCGGGAATGCGCGAACATCGGTGACCAAAGGCCGGCCAAGAGTCAGGGTCCCCGTCTTGTCGAGGAACAGCACGTCGGTCCGGGCCAGCCCCTCCAGGAACCGGCCCCCTTTGATGAGCAGCCCCTTCCGGGCCCCGCTTCCGACCGCCGCCAGCACGGCGATCGGCGTGGCCAGCGCAATCGAGCAGGAGCAGGACACGACCAGGACGGCGACCGCGGCCAACGGATTGGGGTTGAGAAAGAAAGTGATAGCGGCGGCGCCACCGACAACCGGAAGAAAGTAACCGGTGAAGCGATCGGCGAAGCGCTCTATCGGTGCCTTCTGACTTTCGGCGGTCTCCACCATCTTGATGACACGCCCGAAGGTCGTATCCGCGCCCACGTCTTCCGCTCTGATCTTCACTCTTCCGGACTGGACCAGCGAGGCGGCAAAGACCCGTCGTCCGATTCCCGCTTCCATCGGAACCGCTTCCCCGGTGATGGCGGACTGATCAACCGTGGCATGCCCGCTGATGACGCGCCCATCGACGGGGATCCTGGAACCCGGTCGGCAGATGACAACGTCCCCCCGGCGGATCTCATCGGCGGGGATCTCGACCTCGGCTCCTTCCCGCTGGACCAGTGCAATGCTGGGTGCAAGCTTGAAAAGCTCGGTCAGCGCCCGGCGGGCCCGGTCGGCTGTCGAGGCTTCCATGTACGCGCCGATCCTCATGAAGAACACCAGGATCGCGGCGGTCGCCCATTCATTGACGGCTATCGCAGCCACCACTCCAACGGTCATCAGGGTGTGAGAGATGACCTTCCCCCTGATCAAGGCTCTCAAGACCGGCCAAAAGACAGGATATCCGCCGACCAGGACGACACAGAGGGCGGCCCACCAGGGCACCAGGGAGAGAACCCGGTCCAGCAGGCCCAACCACTCGCCCAGAAGAACGACGACGAGCACGGCCCCGGCCACTATTCCGAGCAGGGACATCGTTCTGGAGGCGAGGTCCAGGAGCGGTCGCGTTGCCGCCTCGACATCCCCCGCCCGGTACCCGGCACGAGCCACTGCACCCCGAATCGCGTCCAGCGAGACCCGCTCGGAATCGAGAGAGACCGCCGCCTTCTGGGCGCCGAGAAAGACTTCTACGGACTGCACACCCGGTAGCTCTTCGATCGCGCGCCTGACATGCCGCGTGCATTCGGCGCAATCCATCCCTGAAATCGGGATTTCGAGCTTTGACACCGCCATACGTAGGATTCTACAGTTTTTTGTTGAGTGCGGCTTTTGGGGAGGGGTAGACCCGCGGATAACGCGGACAACGCGGATGAACGCGGATAAAGGCGGCCGGCCTATTCGAGTGATGCCGGCCGCCCCTATCCGCGTAGATCAGCGTTTATCCGCGTTATCCGCGGCTCTCAACCGCAGAGGACCGACCCGCCGTTGACGTTGACGATCTCGCCCTGAAGGTGGGAGGCCAGATCGGAAGCGAGAAACAGCACCACCGATGCGATCTGATCAGGGGACGCGATTCGGCCTACCGGAGTCGCCCTCTCCACGGAAGCAGTGAACGCGGCATCCGCAAAAACGTGCGCGGTCATATCGGTCGCCACCCAACCGGGCGCCACGCAGTTGACCCGAATTCCGGCCGGTCCAAGCTCCGCTGCCAGAGATTTCGTCAGCGCGATGACCGCCCCTTTTGAGGCCGCATAGTGCGAGTAAAACGGTTCGCCGCGCTGCCCGGCGGTCGACGAGATCAGGATCATGTTTCCGGTCCCCTGGCGTTTCATGATGCGGGCGGCGAAGTGGCAAGCGAGGTAAACCGAGCGCAGGTTCGCGTTGATCGTTTCATCCCATTCCTCTTCGGACATCTGGTCGATCGGCGCCCTTTTCCAGATGCCTGAGTTGGCCACGACCAGGTCGACCCGGCCGAATGCCTGCTCGGCGGCAACGAAAAGACCTTCGACATCGGCCCGCACCGCGCCGTCCGCCCGCACCGCGATCGCCTTTCTCCCCAGCTCCTCCACTTCGCGCACCACATCCCGGGCCGCATCCGCGCGAGTGTGATAGGAAAAGCAGACGTCTGCGCCGGCGCCAGCGAGCCGTAGAACGGTGCTGCGACCGATGCCTCGGGAACCGCCTGTTACGACCGCCGATTTTCCCCGGAGATCAATCATTTTCGGTCACCGTCTCAAATGGAGAGGCCGGGATCTCGGTCAAGGCTGCTGTCAGCTTCGATCTCCTTTGGCAGGAACAGCGAAAACACCAGGCCCGGCACAGTGAGGAGGGCGGTGTAAACGAGGGCCGAATGAAAACCGGTCGCCTCGCTGATCCGCCCAAAAACCGGCACAAACAGCCCTCCCATGCCCCAGGCAAAACCCATCATCAGGGCGGAAATCGTGCTCGCACCGTGGGGGATCAACTTCTGTGCGAGAACCACGTTGATGGGGGTGGTGGAAAGCAGGCAGGCGGTTGCCGCAACTCCCAGAAAAACCGAAAGCGCGCCTTGCGTCCACACGAAGCCGAGGAAAAGGGGGAGCGACAAACCGAAGGATAACGCGATGACTCGCCGCGCTCCGAACCGCTCGGCGATCATGCCCCCCGGCAAATCCTGCGAAGCCGCCCGCAAGCAAGAACAAGGTCAGCAGGTGGTTGGCGCGGACCGGGCTGAACCCGGCTTCGGTGAAGAACAGCGGCAGAAAAGCGGCAAGCACCGCCGAAATGGTCGAGCGCAGCACCACCAGGATGTAGAGGAAAGCGAGCGGTCGGAAGTGAATCCGCAGGCTGTCCGATAGATGTCTGCTCCTCGTGTCGAGGCCCGCGGGCGGCGGGAGAAGGTCCGTATTTGAAGAGGTAAAGCGACACGAGGACGCCCGGAATCGCCGCCAGGTAGCTCCTGCTCAGTCCGAAGCTGTCGATGACCCAGGAAATGTAAGAAGGGCCCAGGGCGAATCCCACGGTCCCCATCGTGATGAACAACGACATGTGGTAAGCGTGCTTATCTCCCGCGCTGCGCGTAGTGAGAGCAGCTCCCTGGGGATGAAAAGACGCAACCCCTGCGCCTCCGAGCACGAGGAGCAGGAGGAGTGTCCAGAAATCGGTCGCCAGACCCAGAGAGGACAGGAAGAGACCTGCGACCGCCGGGCCTATCGCCGAGAAAGCCTTGTGCCGAAGACGATCGGCAAGCATGCCGTAAAGCGGCTGGGAGAGGGCGCTCGAGAAAACCAGCGCGCCGCCGAGAAGGCCGGCCTCGGAAAGCGAAAGACCCAGTCGGGAGTGCAGGAATGGCAGAAACGCCCCGTACATGCACGAGTAGTTGTCGACGGAGAAATGGGCGAGGCCCAAGGCAAAAGAATCACGATTGAACTTCATATGGAAAGTCCGGCCGCGGCACACGCAGATACCCGAACAGCAGTCCCCAAACGCACACCGGACCGAACCACGGATGGTAGCCTCTGCGAGCCCCGCCAATGCAAATGTTTTAGAATGACCGGATGAGTCAGCCGGACTTCGACTACCATCTACCCGAGGAACTGATCGCCCAGCACCCAACCCGGGATCGGGCCGACTCTCGCCTCCTGGTCCTGGAACGCGCAACCGGCCGGATCACCCATTCGACGTTTCGCGATTTGCCTGCGTTCCTGTCAGCGGACGATCTTCTTGTCCTGAACGACACGCGCGTGTTTCCCGCCAGGCTCTTCGGTCGGACGGAGTCCTCCCGGGCAGAACTGGAGGTTCTCCTTTTGAACGAGGTTTCCGGAGACGAATGGGAGGTCCTCTTGAAACCAGCCAGGAAGGCCCGCGCCGGAATGCGCCTGTGGTTCGCGGATGGATTCGAGGCCGAAGTCCTGCCGTGGGAGTCTGGAATGACTCGACGCCTTCGTTTTCACGCGTCCGGCGATTTCTGGGAATGGATCGAGAAACTGGGACACACGCCGTTGCCGCCCTACATTCGTCGAGGGCGGACGGAGTCGGCCGAGGACCGGGAACGCTACCAGACGGTCTTCGCCCGGGTTCGAGGCTCGGTGGCCGCCCCCACCGCGGGACTGCACTTCACCCCCGAAGTCCTCGCCCGATTTCGGCATACGGCCATCACACTCCACGTCGGCTACGGAACGTTCATGCCGGTCAAGGTCGATGACCCACGGCTGCACCAAATGCACTCCGAACATTACGAGCTGAGCGAGGACGCCGCGTCCGCACTTCGAGCCCAGCAAGCGGCAGGCGGGCGCATCGTGGCAGTCGGAACCACGACCACCCGGGTGCTCGAGCATGTCGCGCGAACACGAGGCAGACTGGAAGCGGATTCCGGTCAGACCGATCTGTTCATCTACCCGGGCTTCGATTTTCGAGTGATCGGAGCGCTGATTACGAACTTCCACTTGCCGCAGTCGACGCTGCTGATGCTGGTGTGCGCTTTTGCGGGTACCGAACCGATCCGTTCAGCATACGAAGAGGCGATCCGGGAGCGGTATCGTTTTTACAGCTACGGTGACGCGATGCTGATACTCTGATCGGGTGCAGGAAGGGGCCCATCGAAGCGGGTTTGCGGTGACAATCCGCGCACTTCGCGAAAAGCGCTCCGTTTGCGGTTCTGTTCCGCGCGGGCGACTTGGTCGATCTTGGGAAAACTGGGAAGAATACGAGGGGGTGAAGTCAGAAGCACCTTGAAGGTGTTTCGCGCGCTTCTGACTTCGGTATTAGCGGGTCTTTACGCGATAGTCGTCCTTCTGGCAAACCCAGTACATACCACCGGGCTGACCGGCCGAACGGATCACCTTCGTCGCAACCAGAGCTCTGGCCGCAGCTGGGGCAGAGCCTGGAAGCTCCTGCTGTCCCCTTCTGGCCGAGGCTGGCACGAGCGGTCTTGCTGATTTTTTCTGCCATGACGTGTTCTCCTCGATTACAGATACAAAAAGCCGTGCCCCAGAGCCGGCACGGCTCAAAAGATGCAAATAATACAGTCTTGTTCCTGGAAGTCAAGAAAAAACTGCGGCTCGCTTATAAGACGCGGAAGAAGCGGAGAAGTTTCACGACATCAGCGAGAACTCGACATCCGTCACATTCTTGAACGCTTCCTGCATGTGAGCCCTGATCTTGTTGATCAGCGTCTTTTCATTGAGCCGGATCGCCTCACGGGTCACGCCGAACTGCTCCGCCATTTCCTGCAGGGTCTTCGGCTCCTCGGCAATCAGGCGCTCCTCGAGGATGGCCCGCTCGCGTTCATTGAGGGACTCGGAGAATGACTTCATCTGCTGCTGGAAAAGCTCGCGCAGCTCGCCCCGCGCCAGTTTCTCGTCAATCAGCTCTTCGGTCGCGGGCAGTCTGTCGATGTAGCGGGTCGCCTCCTCGTCGTTCACGTAGCTGTCCAGGCTCAGATCCGTGCCTCTATGGTGCCCTCGACCGCCCGGACCTCCTCGGGCTCACGTTCAATCGGGCGGCGATCAGCGCCGCAGTCGGCTCGATGCCCTGCAGGCGCAGCTTCTCCTTTTCCTTCCTCAGATTGAAAAGGAGTTTTCGCCGTTCGTTGGTCGTTCCGACCCGAACGATCCTGAAATTGTCGAGGATGAACTTGATGATGTAAGCCTTGATCCACCAGGTGGCATAAGTCGGCAGCCGGGTTCCCATGTACGGGTCGAAGCGTTTGACCGCCTCCATCAGCCCGATGTTCCCCTCCTGGATGAGGTCCATGATGTTCTGATAGACCCGGCTGTAAAGGTAGGCGATGCGAACGACAAGCCGCAGGTTGGAAGTGACCAGCCTGTAGGCCGCCTCCTGGTTCCCTTCCTCGCGATAGAGGATGGCCAGCCGGTGCTCCTCTTCGTGTGTCAGCGGCTCGAATTGGCTGATCTCGAGGAGGTACTTGCGGACCGGGTCCAGACGGGCAAGCTGTGACTTATCCTGGACGGCGGGCTCGTCGTCTTTCCGCTCCAGAACCGATTCGAGCAATTCCTGCTCCGCCTCGGTTTCATCGATTTCGGCATCGGGATTCAGGTCGTCGGTTTGCGGGTCTTCCGGATCCATCTAGAAATAATACCATCGAGTGGCGAGTGGCACGCGGGGCGTGAGGACGGCAAAGACCGGGTCTGGGTGATTGCTCGCTGTGACAATCCGCGCACTTCGCTGAAAAGCGCTCCGTTTGCGGTTCTGTTCGGCTCGGTCACGCTCCCTGGAGACCACGGTCCCCAGGCCTCTGCGCCTACCCGCGACCCGGAGTACTGTCCGTAGGGGTCGTCGAGCGGTGCAGAACCGCAAACGGAGCGCCTTTCAGCGAAGTGCGCGGATCGTCACATCGAGCGCCAGACCTGCCCCGAGAGCCACGCCGTCCCTGGCTGTCAGTGAACCGTCTTTGACTTCCTGGTCATGAAGTCCATGAGCAGGTAGCTGGCCAGGTTCAAGGTGGTCGTGAAGTACGCCTTTCCTCTGCAGATCTCGGACACCTTTTTCACGAAGTCGACCAGGTAGTAGTCGCGGGCCAGCATGAAGGTGTTGATGAGGATGCCCGCTTTCCGGCAGTTCGTCACCTCGCGATAGGTTTCCTTGAGAATCAGCGGATCAAGCCCGAAAGGATTCTTGTAGATCCGATTGTCCTCGAGGGTAATCGCCGAAGGCTTTCCGTCGGTGATCATCACGATCTGGCGCATGTCTTTCTTCTGGTTCAGCAGGATCCTCCGGGCCAGGCGAAGCCCTTCGCAGGTGTTCGTATGATAGGGTCCGACCTTCACCCCGGCCAGGCGAGAGAGAGGAATCTGCTCGGCGAAATCGTGGAACAGGACGACTTCCAGGGAGTCACCGGGGAACTGAGTCCGGATCAGGTGCGCGAGAGCCAATGCCACTTTCTTGGCGGGCGTGAACCGGTCCTCGCCGTACAGGATCATGCTATGGCTGCAGTCGAGCATCAGCACGGTAGCACACGAGCTCTGATAATCAGTCTGGTAGACGGTCAGATCGCTGTACTGCAGTTTGATCGGACCGCCGACGCCTTCACGGCGGACCGCATTCAACAGGGTTTCGGTGACGTCGAGGTTCATGACGTCACCGAATTCATAGGGCCGGCTTGGGGCATCGGTCGATACCCCGGTGGCGAGCTCCTGGGTATCGTGATGACCGAAACTGCTGCGTCCGAACGAGGACATGAGCTCGCGCAAGGTTTTGTACCCGAGGAAGTCGATGCTCTTGTCGGTCAGCTCAAACCGCACATTTTTGATCGGGATCGCCTTCAGCTCCCGAGCCCTTCGGCGGAGGCTGTCCGAACTCGCCTTCCGAGGTGCGCAGATACCCTTCCTGAAGAAGGCGCTCGATCACCTCATCCAGCATCTCGTCGATTTCCTGCGGAAGTTGCCCGTCGGGGAAGTTCTGAGCATATTCGCTGAGCGACTCCCGCCAGTCTTCGGGCAGACTTTCGTTTTTCGCCAGGATCTCGGCCAGCGCCTTCTTGAGGTTCTTCATGCTCTGTGAGGCGTCGGCCATGTTCCTGGAATAGAAACCACTGTCGAGGAGGAAGTCCTTAAGCTGGTTCATCAGTTCTTCGAGATCGACATCCCCAGCCGGGTTATCCGTGTACTTCGAGTATTTAAATCTCGACATCCGAAACCACTTTCTCGTTGTCCGTCACCGATCTGTTTCAGTTGCGGAGCAACGCGCAGGCGCCCGCGTTTCGAGCACCGGTCCTAGTTGTAGGATCTCCGGCGATTCGGAAGGTCCTTGAAGTAATCGTCGTCCGGCTTCTCGGCTTCCTTGAAGTAACCGCGATCGTCGCTTCGGCTCAACTTTTTCTGTGCGTAAAGTCCTTCCAGCACGAATTCAACCGCCGCCACGGCAAGCTCCGGGTTCTTTTCCTTAGATACCCTGAGATACTGGAGAGTTTCGTTGATGCCCTGGATGGGGTCCACTTTCTCCAGGTATTGCCAGGTCGGAGTCTGGTCGGAAACCTTCACCTCTCCGCCCAGGTTGAACCACTGGACGATCTGCTCGAAGTCCCTGCTCGGGAAACGCTTCTCAAAGGACTTGAGCACCGCCATCTGAATCAGTTCTCGAGCGATATGGTCAGATCCCTTCAGCTCACCCTCATACTCGAGCTCGAGTTTCCCGGTAATGGCCGGAACCGCTGCGTAGACGTCGGCCACCCGCACGACCACCCGACCCTCACCACCTGTGAGAGCCCGCCGTTCGGCGTTGCTGATGGCGTTCTCGAGACACGTGATCGGAAGGCGCTGACTGACGCCGGAACGCTTGTCGATGCGAGCATCCTGGCGGCCAAGGAACGCGATCGATTCAATCGCTTCCTGGACGAATTCCGGAACCTCCGTCTGCACTTCCCCGTCGCGATTGGTCCACGATTCCTGAGACGTGATGCGGATACCGTCCCGAATATCCATCGGGTAGTGAGTCTTGATTTCGGATCCGATACGGTCCTTCAGAGGAGTGATGATCTTGCCCCGGGCGGTATAGTCCTCGGGGTTCGCTGAAAATACCAGCAGGAGGTCCAGGGGAAGCCGGATCGGAAAACCCTTAATCTGAACGTCCCCCTCCTGCATGATGTTGAACAGACCGACCTGGATCTTCGGGGCAAGGTCCGGGCAGCTCGTTAATCGCGAAGATGCCGCGGTGGGCCCTGGGCATGAGTCCGAAATGAATGTTCTCATGCGCCGACAACTCGCGCCCCTTTGATGCCGCCTTGATCGGGTCCAGATCACCGATGATGTCCGCGATCGTCACGTCCGGAGTGGCCAGCTTTTCGACGTAGCGCTCATCACGCCCCAAGAAGGCGATCGGAAGATCGTCGCCCTCCTCCGCGACCCGTTTGCGACAAACCGAGCAGATCGGGAAGAACGGATCGTCGTTGATCTCGCAACCCTGAATGACGGGGATCTCGTCGTCGAGCAGAGTCGTGAGCGATCTCAGGATTCGACTCTTTGCCTGCCCGCGCAGGCCGAGCAAAATCAGGTTGTGCTTTGAAAGGAGTGCGTTGACCACCGAGGGCACAACCGACTCCTCATAACCGATAATTGCGGGGAAAAGCGCCTCACGGCATCTCAGTTTTTCGATCAGATTCTGCCGGATCTCGTCCTTGACCGAACGGAATTTCGCCGGGATGCCACTTTCCCGCTTGAGTTGACCAAGCGTGCCTGACTTCATAGTGTTTCCTTCCTCGGTGTGTGCTTCGCGCCCTGCTGAGTCAGTTCTCAGATGGTACCCTTCAGACCGGGCCGGAACTTTACTCGCATGTAAACCAGTTGGCGTCTATAGTCCAAGAATAGCACATGGCGATCGGCGGTCGTGGTCCTCTTGTAGGCGGAACAAGGACAAGAAACGGGGGGAAAATCGTGAAGAAGAGTGGCGCAGCCCGCGGATCTACACGGACAATCGCGGATCAAAGGCGGCCGAGGGCATTGCGGTCACACGGATGCTCAGCCGCCTTTAGCGGCGATTATCCCCGATGATCCGCGTAGATCTGCGGGCCAGCCTTTCTATGATTCATACCCTGAAGGTGGCGAGTACGGGGGCGTGATCGCTCGTCCCGATCTCACGGAACACGGGGCAGGAGACAGCGCCGGCCGCGAGCGCCCGACTAGCGAGCACGTAATCCAATCGCCAGCCGATATTGCGCTGGCGCATGTTCCTCCACGGCGCCCACCAGGTAAAGAGTTGATCGTTGTCGGGATCCAATTCGCGCCCCACATCCGCCAACCCCTGGCTTATCACCCGCTCAAGCAGGGCCCGCTCTTCCGGAAGCTGTCCGATTGACCTCGGCTTGCGTTCCTTGGGGTGGACATCCATGTCGGTGCGGGCCACGTTGAGGTCGCCGCAGATGACCAGACGGCGGCCTGCCTGGGACGCCTCGCGTGCGAAGGCTTCCATCGCCTCCAGAAATCGCATCTTCGCTTCGAAGTCCTTGCCCCCGTTGGGCACATAGACGGACGTCACGGTCAGCGGGCCGAGATCGGCCGAAACGATGCGGTTTTCGTAATCGAAGGCAGGGTGGGTAAAGGCAGGCTTCTCCGGGAACCTCTCTTTTCGCAGGTGCAGCCCCACACCTGAGTACCCCTTCTCGCCGTGCCAGTAGCACCAGTAACCTTCCAATTCGCACAGTTCGGGAGGCAGTTGAGAGGGGGACGCCTTCAATTCCTGGAGGCAGACCACATCCGGTTTTTCGACCGAAATCCAGTCGACGACCTGAGCCTGCCGAGCGCGAATCCCGTTGACATTCCAGGTGGCGATCCTCAGTTCTGACATGGTTTCTCCGGGTGGAGGCGGGCGAGGTCCACTTTCAGTATGAAGTAGCGCGAATCAGAAGCCTGTTTGGCGATCCGAAAGAGCCCCGGATACTTCTTGGACGCTTCCCAGATCAGCGTCAGAAGATGGCGACGCTCGCGAAAACGTGCCATCGGGCTGATGTGGATGTAGGCGACCCGGTTGACCAGAAGATGCGATCGGAATTCCTCGACGTCCCCTAACGCGTGATTCTCGCTCGGCTGCTCGTAGCAGAGCGGGTAGGGGCGGACCCGGAAAGGTCGAATCGCCTTTCGCCCGGAGTACAGATACACGACCGGATCGAGGTACGAACCCACAACCACCTCTTTTCCAGTCTCTTGCCTTAACCAGGCCATCAGTTCCATGGTTGCCGGCCAGTTGTCCGGCTCTTCTCCGAACAATGTGGCCGAATGCTCGCGCACCGCAATCGAGGCGTCCCGTGCCACACGGTAGGCTGAGGTCGAGAAGGCGATCACGAGGAAGGTCCAGACGAGGGCCTTGGCGGCCCGGGCGTCCCACGTCACACGCGAATGCACATATCTTACCCCGGCCACCAGGAAATAGAGATACAGCGGCAGAATCGGAACCAGGAACCGGTTCGGAGTCCAGATCCAGGAGACGATCAGAGCCAGGTAGATAACCGTCCACAGGTGAACCGCCCGGATGCGTTGCCTCGCGGTCGCTGCAAACCCTACAAGGGCGAAAAGGGTCAGGCTCCAGGTAATCACATAGATCACCACGATATTCACGGCGCTCGATGACAGCCCCCAGAGCACCTGTGGAAGAGCGAAGCAGTTCATCGTGTTTTCAAGAACAACCCGGGCCGCCTCGTACAGAGACAAATCGCCGAATATGTGCCAGCTCTGGTAATTCAGTTTCGAGTAGTACCAGTAGGCCGGATTCGAGGGAGCAGCATTGGCCGCTTGCCAGAGAGTCCACGGCAGAGCACAGATCGCGAATCCCACTGATACCCCGATGATCGATCGCCAGGCTCTGCGAAGCAGAAAAACAGCCACGGCTGCCGCCAACAGGGTGATCCCCCGGGTAGCGACCAGGTAGGCGAGTCCGGAAACCGCTCCGATCAGAAAAGGGCGCAGCCAATTGGGCACCCGCCCGACATCCGGGTCGGCTTCGAGAAGGAACAGCGCGCCTGTGACGAACATCGCGAACGGAATGTCGGACAGCAGACTCGTGCTCAAGTACAGGGTCCATGGAGACGCCAAGGCAAACAGGACGATTGTCCCGGCCTCCATCCGACTGCTTCCCAGACGTCGCAGCAACAGGCCTGCGAGCAGGAGCCATACGATCGTGGCGGTGAACGGAATCAGTTTCAAAAACAGCACGTTGGCTGGAAAGTTGGGATCCAGCCACCATACGCCTGCGAGCATCAGCGGAAAGAGAACGGGGTACTTGGTTTGAGGGAGGGCATCGGGCAGACTACTGATAGCGTACTCACCCTCCTCGGCGAGTGCTTTGGCCGTCACAAGGTAGATGCCATCGTCATGAAAAGTGCCAACTGCCGGGGAAGAGAGGGTCAAAAAATACGCCGGCGCGAGCAGCAGGAACAATACCGGCAAAACCCAACGGCGCCCCATGATAGGCCGGGATTATAACAGAGGAATCAATTGCGGAATGGGGAATGCGGAATGCGGAATAAAATCGTGATGAACTGCAACGACCGGGCGATCGCTTGAGTTGGTTTTGATTGATTCCAGTCTTTACTCCGCAATCCGCATTCCGAAATCCGCAATCGGTCAGGGTCCCGTTCGCTCGAGGCGCTCGGTGACGGGCACCGGGAAATAGCGCCCCTCCGCAGTGTAGGGGCGGAAGCCGAGCAGCCGGCGCCCCATCGGAACAACCACTTTCTTGTCCAGCCAGATCGTGCCGTCCATACCTGGGCGGGAGGTCTGGAGAAGCTCGGCCCATTCCCCCTGAACGACGTTGACGTACTGAACAACGGGATCAGCCGGACCAGGGCGCAAAGCGTCAGGGAGCCCAATCAGCGCCGGTATGTCCAGAAGCGAGATGGGTGCGGCCGGATCGCGCTTTTCGGTGTTGAAACCAATCAAGATAACCCTGTGGTACTTCTCTTCACCGAAGTTTTCGGCCAGGACCCCGGTTCGGGAGCCGTGATCGGAGAAGATGAGGAGCTTGTTCCCCCTGGCCGGAGCGAGAAAACCTGTCCCGATGACGCAATCGGCTACCACCTCCTGGAGGTGGCGCAGCTTCCATTCATAGAGCCCCAGGGGTTCATCCCACTCGACCGGGTACTGCCAGTCAAGGCTGTGGTCGACCAGGGAACCGGCGCGCGCAGCCAGGACTTTCCCCCGTTCCTCGCCACTCAACTCGGAATAAGAGGGATAGCATGGCTGGTGGAGGTAATCGTTGTGAGCGGCAATAAGCGTCTTCGTCCTCTGGCCCCGGCCCACGCACAATACTTCATTCAGTTCGCCTCGAATGCTGTAAGCAAACGTTCCGGACTGGTTGGCCGGCGTGCGCCCCAGGGGCAGACGGGGCAGGTACGGCAGCAGAACAGGGAGAAAGATGTGTCCGTTCTTCAGAAATGCAGTCGCTTCCTGCTTCCAGCCGATCGGCCCGCTGCGATCGTTCTCGAACCCGGCCATGCTTCCGAAATGCGTGGTGAACTGGTCGGAAACGTAGCTGTAGGTGACATAGCCCGATGACCGGGCCCGTTTGACGAGATTGTCCGGGATCCGATCCCAATCCGGCACCTGGTAGATGAAAAAAATGCCTGTCTCGCCGACCGTGCGGCCGGTCAGTATGGAGGTCCAGACCGGATTGGTCAGAAGACCCGGGGTCACCGGCCGCTCGTACCAGGTGCCCTTGTTCCTCGTGGCAAAATCCCGCAGGATTCCGGTGTCCTCCACCTGTGAGATTGAATCCAGGCCGAGAATGACCGTCGTGCCCGCACCTGCTTCTAGCTTTCTGAGCTCGATCGGACGGGCACCCGCCCATCCAATTAGCACTGAGACAAGCACGAGAGCGGGATAACGCCAGGCCAGCCCGGGCGCCCGGCTCCATCGCCCGAAAAGAATGCCGGCGAGGAGTCCCGCGCACGGCGCGAGTCCCGAGGCCCAAAGGACAGTGTTCGATCTAAACATCAGGAACAGTGGGTGGAGGAGCAAGCCCGGGTACTCATAAACAATCCCGCAGGCCAGGCCCCAGGCGATCAGAGCAGGCTCGACGAGGAGCAACACCCGGACTCGGCGAGGGTAGGCACACCAGACGAGCCGCCGTCCGACCACCGAGGCGACAAGAAACGAGCCGGCCGCCATCACCACCCCGCAAACCACGATCTGGACGGTCAGTTCGAGGGTCCCAGCACCCAGAGCGAGACCGACCACCCAGAGGGGCACCCCTCGGAAAAGCGGGTCACCTTTCAAGGCGAGAAAGGCGAAGAGGTTGGCCAGGAGGGGCCAGATGAGACAAAAGAAGATCAGCGAGCCGACGAGCCGCTTCCTCCAGAGACCGGGGAGATTCGAAGGCGTCGAAGGAGCGCCTGAATCCTCCGTCGATTCCTTTGTGGGGATCGCCCCGACACCGGTCGGCAACATCGCGGCGGAGAGTACCACAAGCCGCGCGGAACTGCCAAGAAGACAGAGACAACAGAAGACAGAGACAAGGAGAGGGGGAGACAAGGAGACCAGGAGACTAGGAAGAATGAATAGAGACAGGGCCCGCGGATCTACGCGGATCTACGCGGATAATCGCGGATCAAGGCGGGCCGGGGCCCGGGCACAGACGCGCCGGCCGCCTTGATCCGCGATTATCCGCGTAGATCCGCGTAGATCCGCGGGCCCCGTCTCCCTGTCTCCCCGTCTCTCCTCAGTGCATGCCCGCGCCGGAGAGCTGCTTGGCTAAAGAACCGACGACTGCCTTCGCGTCTCCGAAGAGCATGTAGGTCTTGTCCGCGTAATACAGCTCGTTCTCGATACCGGCGAATCCCGGGATTCATGCTCCGCTTGATGGCAAAGCAGGTTCGCGCCTTGTCCGCGTCGATGATCGGCATCCCATAGATCGGACTGCCCTTGTCGTGTCGGGCGGCCGGGTTGACGACGTCGTTCGCACCGATCACCAGCACGACATCCGCCTGGCTCATTTCCGGGTTGATCGAGTCCATCTCGACCAGCCGGTCGTAGGGAATCTCCGCCTCGGCAAGGAGGACGTTCATGTGCCCGGGCATCCGTCCGGCCACCGGGTGAATGGCAAATTTGACGTCGATGTTCCGCTTGTTCAGCTGTTCGAACAGTTCCCGAACCATGTGTTGCGCCTGGGCGACCGCCATCCCGTAGCCGGGCACGATGACGACTGATTGGGCCTGCTCCATGATCATGGCTGCGCCCTCGATCGTCTCCGTCTTCACGGTCCTTTTCTCGCCCTGGGCGGCGGCCGCCTGCACTTGCCCGAAAGCGCCGAACAGGACATTCGCGAAAGAGCGATTCATCGCACGGCACATGATGATCGACAGGATCAGACCCGAAGAGCCGTCCAACGCACCAGCGGTGATCAGAAGCTTGTTGTCGAGGACGAAGCCCATGGCAACGGCGGAGAGGCCGGCGTAGGAGTTGAGCAGGGAGATGACCGTCGGCATGTCCGCACCGCCGATCGGGATGATCAGCAGGATGCCGAACATGAGCGACAGGCCGATCATCACGGGGAACAGAATCGACCACGTCGGATTCATCACCAGGAGGACTCCGCACACGATTGCGATGGCCAGCAGCGACAGGTTGATGAGGTTCTGCCCCCGGTAGGTCACCGGCCTTTGCGGAATCCACTTGATCTCCTGCAGTTTCCCGGCGGCCATCAGACTGCCGGTGAAAGTCAGGAAACCGAGGATGATTTCGGCGGTGATCGCCGCCATCCGAAAACCTGTCAGTTCGTGGGGCCCTTCCTGGAGCCAGAGATAATACTTGGCTGTTCCGACCAGGCCGGCCGCCAGACCGCCGAAGGCGTGGGACAGCGCGGTCCGTTGCGGGACGGCGGTTAGCGGGACCCAGGACAGAGGCACACCGATGACCGTTCCGATCACCACGGCAATGGCGATCGAGGTGAAGTTAAAGACATCAGGATGAATCAACGTTCCGATGACCGCGAGCAGCATCCCCGCCACGCCGGCAAAAACGCCCCGGCGCGCCGTTTCCGGGTGGCTCATCCACTTCAGCGAGAAGATGAACAGGGCGGTGGCAACGATGTAAGCGGTCTGGATCAGGTAGTAGGTGGCGCCAAAAGGAGTGGCCGCCAGGATCAACAGTGTGTCGGTCATGGCCGGTTCGTCTCCTTTTTCTTGAACATCTTGAGCATCCGATCAGTGATCAGGAATCCGCTGACGATGTTCGTGGTGGAAGCCACGACGGCAACCAGACCCAGGATGTTGATGTAGGTGGGATGGTCGCCCCCGGCCACGATGATGGCCCCGACGACGGCGATTGCCGAGATGGCGTTGGTCAACGACATCAACGGAGTGTGGAGCAGGCGCGACACCCGCCTGATGACCTCCAAACCAATGAAGGTGGAAAGCATGAAGACGAAGATCATCGACATGTAGTCGAAGCCCGGATCCTCGCCTGCCCTTGTGGCTGAAGCACCTTCGCGGGCCACCTGCATCAACAGTGGGCCCAGCCAGGGCCCCAACAATCCACTCATATTGACTCCTTGGTTTCCAAGTTCGGGGAAGCGACTTTCGGGGACACAAAACTGAATTCTCTTTGTTTCAGCGAGGCATTTCGGGGACACAAAGCTTAATTCTTATGCCAGCGCCGAACCCCGCGCTAACTGTCCGGGAATTAAGTATTATGTCCCCGAAATTCGCTCCATTGCCTCCCGCGTGAAAGCGTTCCGGACTTCACCATCATGGGTGATGACCGCCTGGTTCAGGATTTCATCGCTCCAGTCGAGGTTGAAGGTCTTGTCCTTCCAAAAGGCCAGCACGAACGCCGTCAGGTTACGGGAATAAAGCAGGCTCGCGTGCAGGGGCACCGTCGACGGCAGGTTTAGCGGTGCGATGACTTTCACTAAGTTTTCGGTCGACACGGTCTCGCCGGGACGACTGAGCTCGCAATTGCCGCCCCCCTCGGCGGCAAGATCGATGATCACGGAGCCCGGCCGCATCTCTGCTCACCATATCGCGCGTGATCAACTTCGGGGCGAAAACGCCGCGGATCAGGGCCGTGCTCACAACCACATCCGATAGAGCCACCTGCTCGGCCAGAAGCTCCTTCTGGCGCTGCCTGTCCTCTTCCGAGAGCTCCTTGGCATAGCCTCCGCCCCCCGCCGCGCTCTCCTTGAGCTCGATTCCAACGTACTTGGCACCAACGCTCTCGATTTGTTCCTTGACCTCGGGACGAACGTCGGTTGCCGTGACCGAAGCGCCAAGGCGTTTCGCCGTGGCGATTGCCTGAAGTCCGGCAACGCCCGCGCCGATCACGAAGACTTTGGCGGCGAAAACGGTGCCGGCAGCAGTCATGAACATGGGGAAATACTTCCCGAGCTCGAGAGCCGCGATGAGCACTCCCTTGTAACCCGTGATGTTCGCCATCGAGGACAATGTATCCATGCTCTGCGCGCGGGTCGTCCTCGGGATCGCCTCTGTACCGAAAGCCGTGATCTTTCGAGCCGCCAGTGCTCGAACCACGTCGAGGTTACGGGTCGACATAAGGGTCGCCAGGAGCATGGCGCCGGGTCGCATCAGTTCAATCTCCGGGCGTCCCTGTTCTGGTTTCACCGCGGGCGGCTGGACCTTAAGGACGAAGTCGGCTTCGCTGAGCAACTGCTTCACGTCCGGCACAATCTGGACGCCTGCCTCCCGGTAGGCGACATCCGGATAGAACGCCTTCTCGCCGGCTCCGCTTTCGACGGCGACTTCGATTCCGGCCTGAATGAGCTTTTTGGATGATTCGGGGACGAGCGCAACCCGGTTCTCTCCCGGCCAGCTCTCCCTTGGAACGGCGATCTTCATATTCTCCTCGACTGCGGTGATCCGCCTAAATTCAGCCTTACTTAAGGATAGCGCCTTTCGAGAAAGGATATCGAGGGCCGACGAAGGAGTCAAATGGGGCGAGGAGGAGACCCAAGAGGGAGCAAGAGGCGCAAAGGGCTCACGCAAGAGACGCAAAAGGCGCAAGAGAGACGCCAGAGCATGAGCTCGCACCTAGCGTTTCTCTTGCGCCTTTTGCGTCTCTGCGTGAGTCCTTTCGCCTCTTGCCGCCTCCAGCGTCTAAAAGTCGGCGATGCCTTCCACGTAGGCAACGGACCCGTCCCTGACCCAGGCATCCAGCTGCGCCTGGTCCTTCAGCTGTTGGCCGCGCATCCGCGAGACGAGCACGAAGCCTGATTTGACCTCGGGAAGCGAAGTCATATCGCCCCAGAGCTTCTCAAACTGAGTGACGGGGAAGATGTCCTCCTGGCCATGGCCCCATCTCTTCTTGACGTTCTTGAGGGTGACGTAGGAGGGCATGCGCACCGAGAAAGCGCGGACGGCTGCGGCCACCCTTCCCGGGTCCGCCAAGTCCGGTTTGGTCAGTCCGAAAACCTGCAGCAGTTGGTCGATATCGATCCAGGAGGTGTTCGAGTTGTAGAAAGAGAGTTTGAACTCATCCTCCTCTCGAGGCAGCGCCAGCCCCTCAACCAGTCGGACCCGGCCGGCAACCTGCGCCAGACCTCCGCCTCGATCTTCGATCCGCCGACGCACCACTTCGAAGGTCAGGCAATTGCCTTCGAGGATGTGTAATCCCAGGAGAACCGGATCCACATCTGCCCCGAGAGTGTCGATGTTATGAACCATCAGGTATTTGAGATTCGGCCGGGAGTCGAGCAAATTCAGGAGAACCCCGTTCTTCAGCATGTTGGGGATCTCGTACCAGTGACCAACCGGGTGGAGGCACTGCAGATGGTGTATTATCCGTGTAATCCGAGGCTTCCCCGGCTGCAAAAGCCCATTGCACGAGCGCGCTGTGGAGACTCTCACTGACCTTCTGCGCCTGCTCGTCCAGCAACTGCTGAGGTGTCTCTTCCCAGAAGAACCGGAGATCGCGCACCATCGGGACCAGGCGAAGACCGATCGAAAGGCCGGGGAAAGCACGAGCGGGCCGTCGTAGCCGTACTTCTGCTCCTTCCCCAGGTACTCCTCGATCGGCCGATGGGTGAGATAGCTGGTGGTGATGACGTGGGGCAAGGGACTGCCGAAAAGCCGGTTGATGCGACGGCTCTTGGCAAGGTGCACTTCGAGGAAGCTGCGATGCCGGCCGGCCAGCCGGCAAAAAGGATGAAGCGCTTTGACGACCCCGGCCCCAGCCGTCCACCGGCTCCCGACACCCGCCGCCAGGGTGATGACCGCAACCCGGCCCGATGCCACGGCTTCTTCCCCGGCCTCCCGGAATTCCACGCTGCGGCGGTCGTCGGGCGCAGCTCACGTCCTCCTCCCGGACATCCTGAACCTCGAGGTTGGACGGCAACCGGTTCTGGGCAAGCCCGATCCGCCCGCTCTTCAGATCGGCCCTGATTTGTTCGTGATGAGTGCGGTCGAAACCGTAATCGTCGAGGAGAACCGACAGTGAGGTCCTGCTGGTCGTGCGGGATTCGGCCTCGGGAAGGAGGCGATCGAAGACCGCTGCCATGGTCGAGCTCATCTGCGGACTGTGCCTGAAGCGCGCCCCCAGCCGGCCGAGCTCCTCACGCTGCCACCGCGTCAAACTTTGCGGATCCGCCCTCATAAGGACCGGGAGCATCATCGAGTAGTAGCCTTGCGGCATCAGCGCCGCTTCCCCCTGCAGCAGTTCGGCGAATGTTCCCTTTTCATTGATCGCAAAGTCGTAGACGACCGGCTCCATCGCAAAGGGGAGGGCGTGGGAGAGATGCCGTTTCGCCTGGCTCATGATCTCCTGCAGGCGTTCCTGTGCCTCATGCCTGCGTTCCGGGAGCAAAGATGAAACCCATTCCTCCGCCCGACATCCCTCCGAGCATCCAGAACCCCCAGAAGTCATCGACCGAACTCAGATCGAACTGCGCGAATAACGGTGTCCGTATAGTAATTCCCGGCCCACGGGATGATCGTCTGGATCGGACCGAAGAAGTTGCGGGTGGTCGCGTTTCCCACCGCTTGCACGTCGCCGGCGGCCAGAGCCTGAGGATTTCATCAAAAATCCTCATCGCTTCCTGCCTGCCATGCCATTCCGCCTCCGACCGGAGGAGGTACTTCTCCGTAACCATTTCGAGGATGGGACCGACGTTCTGCGCCATTCCGCCGTGGACCAGCACCAGACTGCTGCTGAAGCCGGTCACGAACCTCGGGCGATACTTGCGCGTCTCGTCGAGGATGTATGTTCCGGCAAGCAGACGGCCGCGGCTGATTCCGAACTCCGGGTCTCCCTCTTCCGCCAAAGCGCCGCGGATCAGCTTGATGCCTGGCCAAAGCCCGCCGGAGTCCTGCCAGCCGCCGCCCGACCCGGCAAGCCATTCTCCGAGGATTGCCCGCGCGGCCACCAGGCGTCGTTCCTGTTCCGAGAGAGGCCCCGCCAGGCAAGCTGCCTGGCCCGTCGCGCGCATGCAGCAGGAAATCAAGCACGCCAGCAAATTCGTCGAGACCGCCAACCTCGAGCCCTTCGGGATGTTGTTCACGTTACTGACCAGCTCGAGGCCGCGGCCGGGAGCGACGGCCCGCCCAAGGAGATCGGCAAGAGATTGGCCGGCGCCCTCCATCCCGGGCGGAACAATCCCGGCAGCGATGACCGCCGCCTTCAGGAGTCCAAGATAGTCCTTGGCAAAATCGAAGACCTCGGAGAGCTCCGAGATGGTTGCGGAGGCGCCGAGATCCACGCTGACAAGCCGCAGCACCGGTTGGTCGATGACCCGTAGGAAAGCCTGAACAGGGGGAAGCGGCTGGGGGTCCCTGCCCTTGACGCACAGATCGATGGAGACGTTCAGAACCCGCGCGCCTTCCGGAAAATCCATGCCCAGAAAGAAGATATCGCTCCAGCCGCTGTGGGAGAGATCCATGCGAACCGGCGTCTGCTCGCGGATGATCGCCTGCCCGTCGATCAACTCGCGCCGGATACGGAGCGGGTGATCGGCCGGGTGGCCGATTCTGAACATCCACTGGTTTCCGCGGACTGAGCGAACGCTGCGCCGGACCTGGTCCGCGAGCGTTTGAAATCCGAGATCGTGGTAAGCAGCAGCGAGCCCGCTTGAGAGGCCTTCGCTCGGACCCGAGCCCTGCTCGACCTCGCGAAAAATCCGGATCGCTTCTTCGAACCGTCGCTTCAGCAGGTGGGCGTATCCGTCAAAGGGCAGAAGCGTTCTGGACGACGGATCGAGTTTCCCGGGGAGATGAAACGGTGGATCGCGTACAAGAAGAAGAGGGCTCGGACACGCTGGTACAGGTTGTCCGAACCCTTGCGAAAGTCCTCGAGCTCCCGGCACTCGGCCAGGAGCCGGGCGGCATCTGCTTCACGGGCGAAAGCATCCAGAGATAGGTTCCTGACATCTTGGTCAGGGGAGGTGATGATCTCCACCAGTCGTCCAGGCACGGTCAGCTCCAGTCGGCGTCAATGGGCGGCGTCAGCCCTGTTCAGTTTTCGGGTGGCCAGTAGCTCGACAAGCGACGCGAGCACCTCGTCCTGATCCCGGCCGGAGAGCGCGAGGGCCAACTGCGCGGTGAGCAGCCCGTATTTCACGCCGATGTCGTACCTCAAACCCTCGATTTCGATGGCCAGGTATCGCTCTTTCTGGGCCAGCAAGGCGAGCGCCGAAGAGAAATTGGGAGTGTCTTCAAGAATGTCCATGATCGTCGGGCTGAGGACGTGCATGCCGAAGAAGCAGAGATAATGGCCGGAACGCAAGACCGGGGACCAGAAGACGCTGCTCGGCTTCCGTCGGGGTCGGCTTCTCGATGACTGTTTCGACCAGGTACAGGCTCTTCTTCCCACCGATTCGACGGCCTCCGATCGTCCCGTAGTAGGGAAGCATGCTTTCGCGGGTTGCCTGAACGGCGGACATCGAGCACGACTCCAGCGACGCGGCCTCGACCAGTTGCTGCGCGCAACGCGTCTGCTGCTTGCTCCAGTAGAGGTGATCGCCGACGAGGTGGAGGAACGGCTCGTCCCCGATGAATTCGCGGCCCGCGAGCACGGCATGTCCGTAACCGCGCGGTTCGGTCTGCTCGACGAAGTGCAGCCAGTCTCCGAGCTCTCCGGCGGCCTCCCTGTAGGCAGGCTGATCACCCGGTGAAACCACCACGCAGATGGCTTCCACTCCGGCACAAAGGGCTTCCTCCACGATAATTCGAAGGGCCGATTTCTGGACACCGTCGCTGTCGATGAGGGTCTGGAGGGGCAAACTCCGCTGGTTCTTCCCGGCGGCCGTGATCAGTGCCTTCCGTACTTTCATGGGCTAAAGATAGCGTAGTTCCGGGCCGTGGATAAAGGGCGGGTGCCCCGGGCAATTCACCGAGCTGCCGAGCGGAACAGAACCGCAAACGGAGCGATTTTGCGCAGTGCGCGGATTGTAGCCGGAAGCAACCAGCTCGGGGCCCCGGGGCATCGCTGACGGTGAGAATCCGCGCACTGCGCCAAAATCGCTCCGTTTGCGGTTCTGTTCCGCTCGCCGACCCGATTGGTTCCGCCAGAAAAGATGCACCACGACGTGATTGCCGGCCTCTTCCGACCAGCAAGGCCACGTCAGGGCTTTGGGTTTGGCCCGAAGACCACCCAACTCCCTGCCCGGGCGCGAAGGGGCACGTTCTGAGAAAGCTCCTCGAGGATCGCCTTATCCGAGCTTCTGACCAGGAAATAGTCTGTCCCGCGCCCGTGATCCCGATAGTTGAACCGGCTCATGTACCATTCTCCCGGGCACCTTCGTGACCCACCGTTACACGGTATCTGAGCGGGAAGTGACTGATGTGGGCAAAACTGTAGGGAGTCGTCCCTCCCTTTTGAAAGTTGTACCAACCGCCCGCGTGAAAGAAAGGCCGGTTCGGAAACCAGCGGCTCTCCGGATCGGTGATGACAGGCTGGATCCTCTGTCCCTCAGGGATCGAGTCGATGACCGTCTGCAGATCGCGTCCTTCCGCCTGAAACCCGGCCATTCGCCAGATCTCCCCACCGGCCGTCAGCAGACAGGCGAGGATGATCAGAACCAGCGGGAGGGTATTCCGGCTCCAACCCGTCGGGGCAGCGGCCACCAGGAGAAATGCCAGCGGGTAGGTGACATGCAAGCGAGATCCAGAGCGTTCCGGAAGAACTGGCCAGATTGGTCGGAGTCACTAACCACACGGCGAGCAGAAGCAGCGAAAGCAAGCCCAGCCGGCGAGATGTTCGTCCGCCACGCCATGCAGCAGCCAGAAAGGCCGATCCCACCAGCACCCAGGCAGCCACCGTCTCCGCCTGGTATTTCCACTCGCCTGAAGGGGGATCAAAAGGAGATTGAAAGGAAGTGCCAGGGAGGTGAAATGGAAAAGCAAGAGCGTGTAGTTCCACTCGAAGATCAACGATCGGGGTAATCGGAGTCTCCGTCAGGAGAAACCATCCCAAGTGAAGGAATGCCGGCACCATGGCAAGCGCCAGCAGCTCCATTCGCTTGTGACCGCGAGAGCCAGGCCTGGGCGAAAAGCAGAAGAACAAGCAAACCGAATGCGAGGATGTGCGAGAAGTAAACGACCAGAAGCAGAATCGAAAGCCAGACCACCAGCCGGATGCGTTTTGGTGCTCGCCCGATCCGATCAGTGCCCCGGCCTTCAAAGCCAGAAAGAAGAAAGGCATCGCAAAGAGGTAGGGCAGGAACCCCACCTGAAAGAAGAAGCCGTAAACGAGCATGCTGGCGGGAAGCGCCTGCACCTCTCGTCCTGGTTCCACGGTCTTCAGCCACGAGGCAAACGCCAGGATGGTTCCGACCAGGGCGATGGAAAGATAGAGCCTGGTGGCGGCCTGGACATCCACCAGGAAGGAGAAGGCGGCGGTAAACCAGAAGTACGTGCTCCCAAAGGGCTGAGTCGGGAACCTGAATCTGGAAAAACTCGGCGTGCCGGGCATCACCCGACAGGTTCCGGCAAGCGTGTCAGCGGCGTGCAAGTACTCCGGCAGGTCGGTCAGGGGCAGGTATCTAAAAAGCCAGATGACCGCCAGGCAAACGAGCAGAGACAGCGCGAGGCACCAGCGCCAGGCGGCTGAATCGCCGGCCAACAGCACTTCGCTTCGAGGTGGCGCTTCCTCGACTCAGCTCTTTGGACCGCAAAATGCGGCCTCCGCTCGGTCACAGCTTTGCCGCAACCTGGTCACGCGCCTCCGCAGGCCTAGCCCGTAAAGTACAGATACGCGCCCAGGATGAACAGGAGAATGGCAGCCGAGCCCGTCACATCGCGCCAATTCCAGCCGGAGCGGGTGTGACGTTTATCTTGGTCGGTGGACGTTTCGAAGGTCAGACTCCTGATTCTCTTGTAGTCCGGCTCCGCGGTCGCGTAACTGACGGCGACCATCACAACTGCGGAAACAATCGTAATCAAGACGCTGAAGTACTGAAAGTAGATGTTGTTACAGATCCAGAGAAAGGAACCCGGCGTGTAACCCTGCTCGAAGCCGGAGAGTCCCGAGGGTGACCGGAGTGTCGACGAGCATCCTGAAAATGCCCATCACAAAACCCACGATCATGGCCCACAGAGCACCTTTCGCATTCATCCGCTTGACGAAAACACCGAGGAAAAAGACGACGAAGATCGGCGGGGCCAAATAGCCCTGAACGGCCTGCAGGTAATTGTACAAGCCGTGGGCGCCCTTGATCACAGGGATCCAGGCGAGTGCAATCAGGACCATGACCGCCGTGGCGATCCGGCCCGTGCGCACGAGCTGGTGCTGTGAAGCTTTCGGTTTCCATTTCCCGTACAGATCGACGGTGAAAAGGGTCGAGCACGCGTTGAACACGCCGGCCAGGGAACCCATCAACGCCGAGAGCAGGCCGGCCACCACGATTCCCCGCAGACCGGGAGGCAGCAGATACTGAACCAACATCGGGAAGGCGCCCTGCGAAACCGAGGGAATGGCTTTCCCGTCCGGGCCGAGAATCTGCGCCAACTCAGGGATCTTCCCGCTCTTCGCAAGAGCGAAGCAGATGAGGCCGGGAATGATGAAGAGGTACACCGGGAACAATTTCAGGAAAGCGGCAAAGATGCTGCCACGGCGGGCGGTCATTTCGTTCGGCGCAGCGAGGGCACGCTGGACGATGTACTGGTCGGTGCACCAATACCACAACCCGATGATCGGAGCGCAGAACAGCATTCCCAGCCAGGGGTAGTTGCCGTTGAAGTACCATGCCTGCTTGACGATTTGGCCCGCCGTGTCCTTGACCAGAACGGGCGCCCAGGTCCCCTCGACCCCGGGAGGAATCAGCGGTTTCCAGAGGTTGAACATCTCCGAGCCGCATATCGCGCGAAGCTCGCTCCAGCCGCCGAGTTGTATCAGCCCGTAGACGGTCAGGAGGCCCGAACCAACGATCAGGACGGTCACCTGGACGGCATCGTTGTAAGCGACCGCGCGCATGCCGCCAAGCGTCGTGTAAAGCCCGGTGAGGACGATGACAAGCACCGAGCCGATCCAGAAGCTGTCAATCGTGTAACCGCCGATGTCGAGCTGGCAGCTCGGGCAACAACGTGCCGAAAACGACGCCCCCGGCAAAAATTCCTACCGCGATCTTCGAGACGACAAACGTGATCAGAGAGACGATCGACAGGACGTATCGCGACCCCGTGCTGAACCGGCGCTCGAGGAACTCCGGCATCGTGAAGACCTGCGAGCGCATGTAAAACGGAACGAATACCCAGGCCAGGACCAGGAGACACCAGGCGTGGAGCTCGTAGTGAGCCATCGCCACACCGTCAGTCGTTCCAGATCCCGCCAAGCCAACCACGTGCTCCGAGCCGATGTTGGAGGCAAAAATCGAAGCCCCGATGATCCACCACCCGAGGTTCCGACCCGCCAGAAAGTAGTCGGCGGCGGTATCCTTGCCCTTCCGGACTACCCACCACGCGACGGACGCGAGGATACTGAAGTAGAGTGCGATCACCACCCAATCGATGCCGGTGATGTGTGACGTGCCGGTCGCAGCTGCGAGTAATAGGTTGTTCATGCGTCAGCTCTTCGGTGAATGTTGATTAGGATGTCAAAGAGAACCCCTCACAAGCGCCAGAATCCTAGCATCAACAAACGGAGGAGGCAACAACGCGTTGTTCACCTGTCATCCACGGGTCAGGTCGTGAAATAACAGAACCTGCGCCCATCGCCGGTCGTATAACCAGTGTCCACAATCCCATGGCAATCCGGAGGAGACACCCGTGAATCCATTCGCTCTACGCTGCTGCTGCTTCTTGGTTTTTACGCCCAGGCGCAACCGCCCGGCACTGAGGCGCAACCTCCCGAAAGTCCCCAGACCCGTCTCGTGACCGATTATTTCCGGGCCTTCAATGCGGCCGGGGACGATCAGATGCGCAGTTTCTTGGAGAAATATGTGACGAAGCAGGGGCTCGAACGCACGCCCGTCGAGGTTCGCCTGGCCCGTTTCGCCCAAATGAAGGAGCGGTTGGGAAAACTGGAAGTGGCGAGGATGACGATCACTTCTCCGACCTCGGTGGTTGCCAATGTTCAATCGGCAGGAGGCGGCTTAGTCGAGTTCACCTTCGACCTGGAAGGCACCGATCCTCCGAAGTTGCGGGGGATACGGGTGGAGGACCTGGGTCAAGGCGAGGCGGCCGTACAGACAGGGCCACCGAAAGCGAACGAGCAGGAGTTGATTGCGGCCGTCGAGAGCCATTTCCGCAAAGCTGCTGCCGACGGGGAGTTTTCGGGCGCGATCCTGATCGCCCGGGGAGACAAGGTTCTGTTCGAAGAGGCTTACGGTTTTGCCAACCGCGAGTCCCAGACCCCGAACCGGACGGACACCAGGTTCAACCTCGGATCAATCAACAAGATTTTCACGAATATCGCCATTCATCAGCTGATCAGACAGGGGAAGCTCTCTTTGGATGACCCCATTTCGAAAGTCCTGCCCGATTATCCGAACAAAGAAGCGGCTGCGAAGGTGAAGATCCGAGCACCTGCTCTCGATGAGATCGGGAATCGGTGACTTCTTCGGCGAGCGATTCCAGAAAGCCCCCAAGGAGAAGATCCAAACGATCAGCGACTACCTGCCGCTTTTTGCCGACCTGCCGCTCGAGTTCGAGCCCGGCTCCCGGTCGCGGTATTCGAATGGCGGATATGTCGTCCTCGGCGCCATCATCGAAAAAGTGAGCGGCACCGATTATTACTCCTATGTAAAACGAAACATCTACCTGTCGGCCGGGATGAAGGATTCCGACTGGTTCGACAAGTCGAAACTCCCCGCCAACACGGCAATCGGCTACACGCGGGAAGGCCCGACCGGCGAGGTCGCCAAGGGGGATCGAGTCGCAAACTACGAAACGCTGCCGGGCAGGGGCAGTTCGGCCGGCGGGGGCTACTCGAACCTCCGCGATCTGTTCGCATTTGTTCAGGCCATGAAGCAGGGGAAAGTCACGACTCCCGATTTTCAGCCGGACGGCCTGGGGATCGCCGGAGGGGCGCCGGGCATAAATGCGGTGGTCGAGACGGACCCAAGGTACACCGTCGTGGTCCTGTCCAACTTCGATCCCCCGACCGCCGAGAAAGCCGGGCGTCTGATTCGCGGGTGGCTGCCGCGGTAAGAAGGGCGGAGGGGAATAGCGGCTGGTGTCCGCTTCACCAGGTGGCGAGCTTGATGTCCAGCAACTGCCTGACTATTTCAGCCTGGTCGGGACCCGTCACTTCGATACGCGCCGGCCTCCCTTCCGGATAGGCTTTCGCACTCTCGACTTCGTGGACAAGGCTGCCGGGAAGCGTGCTGGCTTTTAGGGCAGCCACAGCCTTCTCGTTCAAACCCATCGCAGCCAGGAAGGAACCCTGGTGCGGGATCAGGTAAACGAGTGCGTGCTTCCTGTCTGCGACCTTCAGCTGCCAGCCATACTTGGCGCCGTAGAACTTCCACTCCCGAACAAGCCGTCCGTTTGCCTTTTCCACGTGCTCGAGAATGGCGTCCCAATGCGTCTTGCAGGGACCCAGCAGGTTCGAAAGCACCGCCTCGTCAGGTGTCTTGCTCTTGTCGAAGATGTCGTTTGCCATAGGGTTCTCTGCCTTGGCCGACAGTGTGGACGAAGTTGACGAGGTGGACAAGGTGGACTTTTCACGTTTCGGGGTTTTCGTCCACCTTGTCTACGTTGTCCACCGCCCGGCCGGCTCCATTTCGGGGGGAACCGGCCGCGGGTCGGCGTGTTACATCTCAGGCGCGTGACGACGCATCGGCGCCTGCGGCGCTCCCGGCGCGTGCGGCATGCGCATGGCTTTGGGAGCTTCGGGCGCGTGCGGGGGAGGTGGAGGCGGAGGCGGAGGAGCGAGAAACCCGGCTCCGATTAAGACGTCGACGATTTGCCGCAGATCGGACGCTTTCTTTGCCACTTCGAGCTTCTCGGCCTGCGCCGGGGTGAGGATTCCGTTTCACTGCCTCGAGGGTCGACTCCCAGATGTTCGCCCCGCTCCTGGCGAGCGCTGCGAAGCTGAATGACGAGTTGACCGACGGCAGCAGCGGAAGGATTGGCTTCCGAGAGGGCACCTTCGAGTTGGTCCTCGAGTTGGCGCACCTTCAGGCCCAGTTCCTCAGCCTGCTGCTTCCTGGTCGCCTGGACGTCCTTCCACTGCTGCACCTGGGCATCCGTCAGTTCCAGGTACTTCTGAACCGGGACGATCAGGTCGACGACCTTGGCCGAATGAGGAACTGTTCCACCCGCTCCAACAGCGTAACCCGGCGGCGGAGGAGGTGGCGGAGGCGGCGGAGCCTGGGCCCATATGATCACCGAACAGAGCAGAACGACCATTACTGCACACGTGGACAAGACTGTAGCTCTTCTCATCGTTTTCTCCTTTTTTAGATACGGTTCTTCTATTCCTGACGTGGCGCACCCGGCGCAGGCGCTTCCCGGTGGGGTGCAGGCGCAGCCGGCGCAGGCGCTTGCCGGTGGGGCAGAGGCGCAGCCGGCACATGAAGCGGTGGCGGCGGCGGCGGTGGGGGGCGGCGGGATGCTCATGCTCATGAGTCGCTCCCTTTGCGCTACAGACAACAGTCGGCGCACCCGCCATGAAGAAAGCAGGTTGGTCACCTTGATATCCCGCTCGACGGCCAGGACGCGGTCCATCTGTGCGACGACCTTCTGCTCACTCGACGCCGGGTTTTCGACTAACCTGAACAGCAGCTGATTCTCCGCTTCCAGCTTCCGCTCCAGAAGTCCGAACTTCGCTTTAGCCTCTTTCAGCTGTCTCTCGATGGCACCTCTTTGTTCCTCGGTAAGTCCGATTTCTTCCGCATAGTAGAGGGCCATGACAGGCTCGACAAGCGTCCGCTTCATTGGATCCAGATGATGCGGCGTCGTCCTCTGCACCTTCATCTGATCGAGATCTTGCGAGTTCTTCCCCTGCCCGGAAACCTGAGCGCCAAGGCAGAGGAAAATCACCAGAGCAACAGCCGAAGAGGTGGCTCTCATTGCTGACTCCTTGTGTCGTCTCCGGAGGCTGTGGACTCCAGGACCGCCCGAACACTCTCCTGACCGGGAGCATTCAGGTAGAGCTGAGTCGGAGACTCCCAGTAAAGATAGGAGGCAGATTCGGTTCCCCCCGTAATGGGAGGATCGGGCCGTTCTGCCAGGAAAAGACCCGAGACTATCAGAAGAACGGTGACCGCCGCCGCCAGACCGACCGGACGGGCCAGCAGCCTCCAGTCGGCGACCGGCTTCCTCGGCCCACAGCAGCACGCTTCGGAAGCTGGGCGTAGCCCGCGCGTCCGCGTCGCGCTCCTGCTCAAACAGCTCTCTGATGCGCCTTTCGTCTTTCTCCGTGAACATAATCCACCTCAAATCCCTCCAGACCCTTCCTCAGCTTTGCCTTTCCGCGCTCGTAATGGACGCGGGCCGAGCCAACGGTGAGCCCCATAACGACCGAGGCTTCTTCGATCGACAGATCGTGATAGAACACCAGCCTCAGGACCTCACGTTGCCTGCCGGACAGCCGATCCAGCATCGTGCCAATCCTTGACCGCAACTCGCGCGATTCCAGATCGTCCTTGAAACCCCGTTCGGGCGAGGGCCGGTCGTTGAACATCCTGTTCAGCGCCCGCAGCTTCCTGAAAACACGCCGCCTCGTCTCCATCGCCGAGTTTCGGATGACCGCGAAGAGCCACGTCTTAAAACCGGCTCGGCGGCCCTCGAACCTGGCCCTGCCCTCCAGTATTTTCAGGTAAACCGACTGCAGAAGATCCTCTGCCTCCGATCGGTCTCCCCGGCAGCACTGGAGCGCCCAGGCGAAGCTGGCATCATGGAGCTGCTCGAGCCTGGCTTCCATCGCTCGCCGTTCGCCTGTGGCCGGTCCGGGTGTCACGTCCATCCCTTTTCTCGCCTGATTAGTCGTCTTAAGGCTGATTCTATATGACAAGCGCGGGACATTTCGGGATTTTCAGGAGGAGGACCCCAAGGACGGCAAGGACCTCAACGACGAAAAGGAGAAGAAGGACGACGGAAGCCTTCCTTCGATACTTCCGGTCCTTGAAGTCCTGATCTTCCTTCCCGTCGGGGCCGGTCGATGCTCTTCGGGTGGCATACGGTGACTGGCGGTTCTATAATTCAACCCAACTTCGGGAGAACCCCTGATGACACTAAATGTGGAATCGGTCCGTGAACACTTTCCGGCACTCGCCAGCGGCGAGATCTTCCTGGACAACCCGGGCGGCACTCAGATCGTCCGTGAGTCGATCGACAGGATGGTGGACTATCTGACCAGGATGAACGCCAACCACGGCGGGGCGTTCAGGACGTCGATGGAATCCGACGCCATGCTGGAACAGGCCCACTCAGCGATGGGCGATTTCCTGAACGCCGACCCGAGCGAAGTCATCTTCGGGACCAATATGACGACGCTGACTTTTGGCATCAGTCGCACCATCGGCCGGATGCTTCGGCCCGGGGATGAGATTCTCGTCACTCGGCTGGACCACGACGCAAACATCTCTCCCTGGCTGGCCCTCGAAGAGGAACGCAAGGCGAAAGTGCGCTGGATCGAACTGAATGAAGCCGACCTGACGCTCGACCTTGCGGATGCGGCCTCGAAACTTTCCCCCCGCACCCGTCTTATCGCCTGCGGATACGCCTCAAACGCCGTTGGCACGGTCAACGATGTCCGTTCGCTGGTCGCCATGGCTCACTCTGTAGGCGCCTGGTGCTTCGTTGACGCCGTCCATTTCGCGCCTCACGGGCCGATCGATGTGCGGGCGCTCGACTGCGACTTTCTCGTCTGCTCGGTGTACAAGTTCTTCGGGCCGCACGTCGGAGTCCTTTACGGCAAGAAAGCCCTGCTCGAGCAGCTGCCCGCCTACAAGGTGAGACCGGCGAGCAACCTGCCTCCCGGGAAGTATGAGACGGGGACGTTGAACCACGAAGGGATCGCCGGCACGCTGGGAGTGACGGAGTATCTGGAGTGGCTGGCGACGTCAGCAACCGGTGGGCGACCCCCACTTCGAAGACGTGATCGGCTGGTCGCGACCATGAAGCGCAATCCGACAGTACGAGTTGGGGCTCCAGACGATGCTGATTCGAGGAACTGCAGGCGATCCCGGGTCTCAAAATCTGGGGAATCACCGACCCGCGCGATTTCGACTGGCGCGTCCCGACGGTCTCGTTCACGCTCGAGAACCGGCATCCGCGCGAAATTGCCGAACGGCTGGCCGAAAAACAGATCTTCACCTGGGACGGCAACTACTATGCGCTGGCGGTCATGGAAAAACTGGGACTGCAGCCGAATGGCGGTATGCTCCGTGTCGGACCGGTCCACTACAACACGGTCGAGGAAATTCATCGGCTGGTCGAGGCGGTAGGAGAAATCGCCTTACACAGGCGAAGTAACTGACAACTGACGACTGACAACTGACGACTCCCGACTAACAATGGCGATTCTGCAACCGGGAGCCTGCCGGTGCAGTCGCAGTCGTCAGTCGGCAGTCGCTTTCTTACTTCTTCGGCGTGGCGTCGGCTGGGGTCAGGCCCATGGCCCACTTCACCGCCTCCAGCCACATCTTCTGGATATCGGCCCGCTGCCAGACCTCGGGCGTATGCCCAAGCCCTGAGTAGTAGACGCGTCCTTTACCATAGTTCTTGACCCAGCCGATGCGGGACTTCCTGGTACTTGACGCCCTTGGCCTTGGTGTCGACCTTGGTCATGTCGAGCGTCATCAGAATGCGAACCTTTTCGGGTGCGAATTCCTTGGTCTGGTAGATCTCGTCCCGGATTTGAAAGCTGGCCGGAAACTGCGACATGCCGGGGAAAGACGGGTCCACGACCTTCACCGTCGCCTGGAAGGTCATCCAGGGATGACCGTCGAAATACCCTCCGATCATCTCACCGTACTCGGGCCACTTGTAGAAGGTATCCGTCGCATTGTGAGCGCCGAGGAACCCCTTCCCGTCGTCCCGCACAAAGGACAGCAGGTCCGCTTTCTGCTCGATCATCCATCGGAAGCTCGCCGGTCGTCATGAAGAAAACGGCGTCGAAGAAATCCAGGTTCTTGGCGTTCGCCGTCATCTTCTTCTTCGTGATCAGCTCGGTGTCGGTCCGGATATAGGTATCCCAGAGCCCGGATTCATTCCCCAGCTTGTAGAGCGTGGCCAGGGCGTCCGAGACTGACTCGTGCTGCCAGCCGGCCGACATCCCGACCGCCAGCAACTTCTTTTTCTTCTGGTCCTGGCCGGCAAGCGGCGCGCACAGGACAATACAAAACATGAGGACGGTGACAAGACGAAAGATTCTCATAGTTCCCTCTCAGCGCTGAATTAATTCCAGAATCAACTCGAGATCCGAAAAACGGCCCCAATTATTCCACAACACGGACTGCGCACTTCGCACTGCCTACTGCCCAGTGCGCTCGTGGGTGTGGTAGTGCACAGTGCGCAGTGCGCAGTGAGTAGCGCGCAGTGTGCAGTTGTCAGTTGTCAGTTGTCAGTTGTCAGTCGTCAGTTGTCAGTCGTCAGTTCTCCTCCCCAGCTCCCGCTCGAGCTTTTCCTTGCTGTACGGAGAGGTGTGGAACGTCCGACCGTTGATCTCAAACGTCGGCGTACGCTCTTTCCCTTCGTTCACACTCTTCACGAACTCTTTGGCCTTTGGGTCCGCGTCGATGTCGATCTCCCGGTAAGGAACCCCCTTTTCGTCCAGGTAAGCTCTTGCGTCGTGCGAGTCTTCACACGTCCACCGGGTGTAAATCGTCAGTTGGGCGGGCATTGCTGCTCTCCTTCGGTTCCGGTCGATCCGGTTCAAAGCCCGAGTATATAGCTTCCTGTTGTAGCTGGGGAACGCCCGAGCTATCGTATCGCAGGCAAGGAGAACGTCATGACTTTCCGGCATGTCCTGTTCTGTGCGCTTCTGGTCGTTCCATCGCCCTGGTTGGGCGCCGAGGTCGCTCGACACGACGGGCCCGGAAACCTTCGTTCCATGAGCGCGGGCGGCCGGTTCCTATCGGTAACCACCGAGATCCGGATGCCGGCACAAGGATGGGGGACGTCCGCGAGCAGCGCCCGATGGTCGGTTTCGAACGCCACGTTTCTCGAATCAGGCGGCGAACAGCGATGGTCGGGCCAAGCCCGGCAGGGGAACACGACGTGGTTCACTTTTCAACAAACCGGGCGTCAGCTGGACGACCGTCTGGAATTCTCGATTCAGGTCACGTCCCAGGTCAATACAGCTCTCGAAGGGGTTTTCTTCTTTATCAGCGTCGCGGTCTCTGATTTCGCAGGCGGCACGGCCGCCATCCAAAACGGCCCCGCGCAAGGCACCGCTGCACTCCTTCCCCTGAACAACACCCCGGGCAGCCCGCACCTGCTGTCCCGCTCGGGCGACCGGGCGATCATAGCGGATGCCGCCGAAAACATGCAGCTCGAGATCGCCGCCAACCGGGTGATGCCGGCGACCGTCCAGGATAACCGCGAGTGGGACAGTCCCTTCTACGCGACCTTCTTCCAGATACATGCCGGCTCACTCCCGGCCTCCCAGAGCACATCGGCCAGCTTCACCTTCAGGCTCACCGGAGTCCCTGACAGCGCGCCGGCCCTGCTCGAGGTCCAAAAAGCGGCCTCGGACTTTGCCTATGACGGGTGGGGCGGGAACTTCGTGTTCGGCATCGAGAGGCCGGAAACCCAGTTCATGCTACAAAACCTGCGGGTGGCGTGGGCAAGGACCCAGGCCTCACTGCGCGTGTGGGAACCGACAAATGACAACGCCGACCCGAACCAGGCGGCGGACTGGAACCGCTTCGGCGCAAACAATGTCCAACTTCAAAGGGAGTTCCAGTTCGCCCGGCAGATCGAGGACCTGGGAATCCCCCGCATCGCATCGACCTGGTACCTGCCCGTCTGGCTCCAGCCGCAGGACGGCACCGTCCTTCCGCGGTCCATGTGGAACGAGCTGGCCGAGTGCATTACCTCTTACCTGGTCTACGGCAAGGAGCACTACGGGGTGGAACCAGACTTCTATTCCTTCAACGAACCGGACATCGGGGTTTACCTGAGGCAGACCCCGGAGGAGCACCGTGACTTGATCAAACTGCTGGGGGATCGTTTTGTCGCGGCCGGGCTGAAAACCAAACTGCTGCTCGGCGACGTGGGGAGTCCCAATGCCGCCACCTCGTTCGCACAACCGGCCGCCCTGGATCCGGAAGCTCTCTCCCGGGTGACGGCCGTGTCCGTTCACTCATGGGCGGGTGACGACTATACCGGCTGGATCACCGGCATGCGGGACTGGTCGCAGCTGGCGGCCGATCTGGGCCGACCCTTTCTGGTCACCGAAGTCGGGGCAGACGCTTCAGCCTGGAACTTCTCATGGATGTTCCGCCAGTTCGGCTATGCGATGGATGACCTGCGCAATTATCTCAACGTCCTGCGGCACGGGCGCCCGAGGTCGGCTCTCCAGTGGGAGTTCACCGACGACTACGGACTGGCATATTCGACCGGAGGCCAGATAGTCCCGACCAAGAGGTTTTGGATGGTCAAGCATCTGTCCGATGCCACGCCGGCGGGGAGTGTCTACCTCGAAACCCGTACCGAGTGCCCGGACCTTATTCCGGTGGGCTTTGCCAAACAGGGGGCCAACAATCTTACAACCACCCTGCACATCGGGAACTTCGGGCCCGGGCGGGCTCTGAAGGTGACCGGACTTCCCGATGGGATCAATCGTCTCTTCGTTCTTCGGACCTCGGAAAGCGAGAGCCTGCAGGAAATCGGCGTGGTAACGGTGCACGGCGGGGAGGCGCTCCTCGAACTTGCCCCGCAGTCGCTCACCACGCTGGTCGGCCGCTCGGCCGACCGCCGGCCAAGACTGAGGCGGTAGCCCTACGAAATCCTCAGCGCGAGCATGGTGGCGTCGTCCCCGGCTTCCTGGCCCTCGCGATACGTCGTGACCGCTTCCACCAGGTCCTGGATAACTTTGTCCACCCGTCCCGCGCGCTCGTTCATGAGGATTGCCGCGAGCCTGTCCGTTCCGAACTCTTCGCCGGCCGCGTTCTCCGCTTCCACCAGACCGTCCGTGTACAGGAACAGGAAGTCGCCTCCGCGCAATTCGATCCGACCTTCCTCAAACTCGCTTCCGGGGAGAAGCCCGAGCGGGCGGCCGGTCGATTCAAGCGCTACGAGGTCGCCGTCCTGGCGGAGCAGGAACTGCGGGTTGTGCCCCGCGTTGACCCACCGGATCGTCTTCCCATCCTGGCTGATGATGCTCATGAAGAGAGTTACGAAGGTCTGAGGCTCGGTCTGACGACTGATGTCCAGATCCAGGTCGCGCGCGAGCCGCGCCAGATCCCGTTCGGACTGCAGCCGGGCCTGCAGGGTCGCCTGAAGGTTGGCCATCAGAAGAGCCGCCGGCACCCCTTTCCCGGAGACGTCCCCGACCAGGACAGCAATCTCGCCGTCGGGCAGGACGAAGTAGTTGAAGAAGTCACCGCCCACCTGGCGCGCGGGCAGCGAGACTCCTTTTGCCTCCGCACATGGGACGTCAAGCGGCTCCCGCGGGAGCATCTCTTCCTGGATGCGACGGCACATTTCGATTTCTTTCTGCAGCCGCTCCTGCTCGATCACACGACCCTGGTGTTCCTTGAGATCCTGCGCCATCTTGTTAAAGGCGGAAGCCAGAGTGCCGAACTCATCCTTCGACCTGACCGGGACCCGGACGTCCAGCTCGCCGGCCGAAAGCTTTTCGACTCCTTCAGTCAGAGACCCGAGATTGCGCGTAATCCTCTTCGACAGGGGAAAAACTCCGAGCAGGGCGAGGGCAATGAATCCGACGCCAAACCCCAGATTCCGTAAGGAGGTGTTTCGGATTTCCTTCAGAGACTCCCCGATGGGCCTTGCTATCCCGAATGTCATACCGGAGCTCGGTTCGTCCACAGTGGCAACGATCCAGTCCTCTGGAAAAGCCCGGCTCTTCAGGGTGACCGCCGGGCCTGAGGTGATGCCTACTTTTTCGAGGCGAGGGCGGTTTGCGGGATCCGGGGTGTGCAGTCTACCCTTCTGATCAAGGGCAAACAGCAGATCGGCGGAACGAACCCGATCACGCCGGAGAACTCGACGCACCATTTCTTTGGCTTTCATGTGCGCGATCACCGGACCCGGAGGGGGAGGCTGGTGCTCGCCGGGGGCCCCGGGGGGCCGGCCGAGATGCAGGTCGATGGTATCCGGTCCAGACGCCCGCCTCGCCTCCCAGGTCTTTCGCCGCTCTTCCGTGCGCCTCGCCTGCTCCCGGGCAAGAAGTCTCTCCTTCTCTGCCTGCTTGCGGCCGATCGCCTCCGCGTTCCGCCTGGCCTTTTCAACCGCCCGCTCGATCTCCGCCACTCGCTCGGGAGTCCATGCCGCTTTCCCGGCCTCCTCGAGCTCCTTCCCGAGGTTTTGGAGTTTCTCAACGTCGACCATCGGTCCGTGAACCACAATCCGGTTGTTTTCCTTATTCACGACGACGGATCTCACCGCGGCTTCGATATTGGTCTGCAGTTGGTCGAGCTCGGGCATCACTATCACGAGCGCATCAGTTGAGGTCGGGGCGACGAGCCCGGACACTGGCCTCGTTCTTGGCTTGGGCTGCCTGGCTGCGTCCGGGACTCCGACTCCGCCCGGTCTCGGTCGCCGGGGAGCCGGAGGCCGATTTCGGGAGGGGCGGGTGGGCGCGGAAGGCTTTCCCGGTTCAGCCGCAGGCGGGCAGAATTCGATGGAATCGAGCATGCCGGCCGAGGCACCCATTCCGGACACCAGCGACGAGTAGAGCCGGGTTGCATCCGGACCGCCCTGTGGTTCAGTCTTCGCCGCCATCATGCGCGATACGTAAGAGTGGTCGAAACGCTCTATGCCACGATTCAGGTCTTCGTTTACCTGCTCCATGCGACTGCGCATGTCCTGAGCCAGACCGGCCGTTTCCTCTTCGACGAGTCTGCGGAAGGCCTCTGAGGAGCTGTAATAGGAATACAGCGTCAAGGCCGAGAGCGGCAGGATGGTGAACAAAAGGAAGACCAGAGCGAGTTGTGTTCGAACTTTCATGGCAGGAAGACGACCTCACTGTGTTTATACGTGGCGAGCGATCGAAAGTTTCCCGAGAAATGTCGCTCCGATTCCCTGACGGACGGCTCAGTCCGGGACCTCGCTCTACTTGACCAAAATCGTGTTCGGAGATTACGATTCTTCATTATAGACATTTTCAAGGAGCGTCAACGTGCAAGACAGGTCATCGTTTTCGAAGTCCCCTGACAAAGGGATCTCTCGCCGGGCTTTCGTCGGAAGTGTAGTGACCGCCGCCGGCGTCACTATCGTCCCGCGCCATGTCCTCGGCGGCCGGGGGTTCCAGGCTCCCAGCGACAAGCTGGGCATCGCGGGCGTCGGCATCGGAGGCATGGGCAAAGGAAACATCGAGCGGTGCGCAACAACCGAGAACATCGTTGCGCTGTGCGATGTGGACGAAGCCTATGCCGGCAAGGTCTTCAGCCTCTACCCCAACGCCAAGCGATATCGCGATTACCGGGAGATGCTGGAGAAGCAGAAGGATATCGATGCAGTGGTTGTCGCGACCCCCGACCATGTCCACACGGTTGTGGCGCTCGCCGCTATGCAGCTGGGTAAGCACGTCTATGTGCAGAAACCGCTCACCCGGACGGTCGCAGAAGCCCGGAGGCTCACCGAGGCCGCGAAGAAGTACAAGGTGGCCACGCAGATGGGAAACCAGGGGCACTCGAATGAAGGTCTTCGCAACGTTTGCGAGTGGATCTGGGATGGAGCAATCGGCCCTGTCCGCGAAGTGCACTCCTGGACCAACCGGCCCGTCTGGCCGCAGGGAGTCTTACACTCGCCCCGCAGACACCCCGCCCGTTCCCAGCGACCCTTGATTGGAATATGTGGATCGGCCCGGTGCCGATGCGTCCTTACCACCCGGCTTACCTTACCCTTCAATTGGCGGGCCTGGCAGGACTTCGGTGCGGGCGCCCTGGGCGACATGGGCTTGCCACGTCATGGACGCCCCGTTCAGCGCCCTGAAACTCGGCTATCCGACAAGCGTTGTGGCGTATACGGCCGACATCGTCGTCGAGATGTGGAAGAAACAGCCAAACACCGGAGACCTATCCGTCGGCATCCGTTGTCCACTATACCTTCCCGGCTCGCGGCGACATGCCGGAGGTCAAATTCCACTGGTACGACGGCGGGTTGAAGCCGGAGTTCCCCGAGGAGCTTGTGATTGGCCCGGAATTTCTGCGACAGTACGACAGCGGAACCCTATTTTACGGAGACAAAGGGAAGATCCTGACGGATACGTACACCCAAACGGCGCGTATCATTCCCGAGGCCGCGATGCAGGCGTACAAGCGCCCGGCGAAGACTTTGCCCAGGATCCCGCGCGGATCTTCGGGCCACGAGGCCAACTGGATCGCTGCCTGCAAAGGCGGAGAACCGGCTAGCTCGAACTTCGACTATTCGGGGCCCTTCACCGAGACGGTTGTCATGGGCAACCTTGCGATCCGCTTCCCGGGACAGAAGCTCATGTGGGACGGCCCGAACATGAAGGTCACCAACTTTGAGGCGGCCAACGAGTTCGTGTTCCCGAAGTACCGCGAAGGCTGGACACTGAGCTAGCACAGACAACACGGACGAACACGGACTGACACGGACTGACACGGACTGACACGGACCGATGCTTAAACGTTGCCGTCTTCGTCCGTGTCAGTCCGTGTCGGCCGTGTCAGTCCGTGTGTCCGTGTCCCTTATCCCCCGAGCTTTGCCCTCACCAGTTCGTTGACCAGCTTGCCGTCGACGACTTTCCCCGCAAAACGGCTCATGACCGCTTTCATCACTCGCCCCATGTCTTTTGCTGAGGTGGGTTGGACTTCGTCCACCGCGGCTGATACAGCCGCCTCGATCTCTTCGCGGCTAACCGCCGCCGGCAGGAAGGTTTCCAGAATCTCGAGCTCGGCTTTTTCCTGGGAAGCCAGTTCCTCCCTTCCCCCTTTCGTAAACTGCTCGATTGATTCCTTCCTCTGCTTTACGAGCATCTGGAGCACCTGGATCTCCTCCGCTTCCGTCAAGGACCGGACCTTCTCGATCTCCTTGTTCTTCAGCGCCGTCTTGATGCCCCGGAGTACGCTCAGGCGGAGCGGCTGGCGGGCCTTCATGGCCTCCGTCATCTCCCCTTGAATCTTCTGAATCATGCTCATCGTCTTTGCTTCCCTTCGTAGAATTTCCAAGCGGATAGCGAATTGTGACCATCGAACATCATACAGGTTAGGTAAAATCGAAGGCTATGCCTAAGAGAATATGTGTTTTGAACGGCGGCGGGGACTGTCCGGGACTCAACGCCGTCCTGCGGGCGGTCGTCAAGTCGGCGATCATCTGTCATGGCTGGGAGGTCTGGGGAAGCGAGGATAGCTTCGACGGATTCATCAAACCGAACAAGATGGTGCAACTGACCTTAGACAGTGTCAGGGGGATCCTCCCGAAAGGGGGAACGATCCTCGGGACAACCAACAAGGGCAATCCTTTTCGTTACCCGCAACGCGACGCAAACGGCGTCGTGGTTTTCCATGATTACGCCCAACTGGTCATCGACAAATTCCGGGAAATGAACTTCGAGGCGATGATCCTGATCGGGGGAGACGGCACGCTTACGATCGGCCACAAGTTCCTCGAGGCGGGCCTGCCCGTGATCGGGGTGCCGAAGACAATCGACAAGGACCTGCTGGCGACCGAGGTGACCTTCGGCTTTGACACGGCCCTGCGCACTGCCACCGAGTCGATCGACATGGTTCACACGACCGCCGAGAGCCACGATCGGGTCATGATCGTGGAAGTGATGGGCAGAAACGCAGGCTGGATTGCTCTCGAGGCCGGCGTGGCAGGCGGGGCCGACGTCGTCCTGATCCCCGAAATACCGTTCCATATCGATCGGGTCCTCGACAAGATCCAGGAGCGCAGCCGAGCGGGTAGAACCTTCAGTGTCGTCGTGATCGCCGAAGGCGCTACCGAGGCGGGCGGCGCCCAGGTCTACCGGGAACAGAGAGCGGATCACCCGGGGGCCATCCTCGGGGGAATCGCCGCGATTGTGGGCCGGCGAATCGAGGAGGCGACTCAAATGGAGACACGGGTCCTGGTTCTCGGGCATCTCCAGCGAGCGGGCAGCCCGACCCCCTTCGATCGACTGCTAGGCACCCGTTTCGGGGTCGCCGCCGTAGAACTTGCGGCTAAGGGCGAATTCGGCAGCATGGTGGCTCTCCAGGCGGGAAGCATCGTCTCCGTTCGGCTCGAGGATGCCATCGCTCATCAGCGGCTGGTCGAGCGAGACGGTGAATATGTTCGAACCGCCAAGGCGATCGGGATCTGCTTCGGGGACTGAGGGGATCTCTGCTAAGATGACCGTGTGATTTGGCTTCTAACGGTCATCCTCCTGCTCGTTCTCTGGATGGTCTTCCGAGCTAAGGGACCCGCTCCCAAGGCGGTCCTCACCGTCAGCCTGTTTTTGGTGGTGATCATCGCCGCACTCTTCTGGTCAAGATCATCGTCGGGCCGGTTGCCCACCGGTGCGTGGCTCAAAGCCGAAGAGCGACCGGCCATAGACCTGTCCGGTTCTTTTGAGACCCTGGACGGGAAACCTGTTTCCCTGGAAGAGCTCCAGGGCAAGGCGCTTTTTGTCAACGTGTGGGCCACATGGTGCGGGCCGTGCCGCCTTGAAATGCCCTCGATGGCTGAGCTTTACAAGGAACTGGGCCCTCGCGGGCTGCAAATGGTAGCTGTAACAGATGAGGACGCGGAGACGGTGCGGGCTTTCCTGGCCAGGAATCGTTACCCCTTTACCGTTCTCCGCGATCCCCAGAACACGTTGTCGGACCGCTTCAAGATCAATGCGATTCCGACAACTTTTATTGTGGACGATGAAGGCCGACTGGCCTATCGCCACGTCGGTTTCAATCAATGGAACTCACCTCAAGTCCGCCAGGAGATCGCGAAACTGCTGGAATAGTCGACCCCTTCTTCCGCTGCATTGACTCGACATGCGGGAGCGAATTTCCGATCGGCGAGAAGCTCTACCAGTGCCCGAAGTGTTCGGATTTGCTCGATGTCTGCTATCACTTCCCGAAGCTGAATGTCGCGCAACTCCGAAAGGATTTCCGGGCGCGCCGCATGACCAATCATCCCCTGGATATCAGTGGGGTTTGGCGCTACCGCGAGTTGCTCCCCTTCAGGGGCGACGACCTCCGGCACGTGGTCACGATGGGAGAGGGGAACAATCCGGTGCTGGAGGCGCCAATAAGCGCCCAGTATGTGGGACTCCACCGCCTGCGGATCAAGCACCTCGGATGGAACCCGACCGGCTCCTTCAAGGACTACGGGATGACCGTCGCCGTCTCGCAGGCGCGGCGCCTGGGATGCAGCGTGGTCGCATGCGCTTCGACCGGCAATACCTCGGCCTCCATGGCGGCCTACTGCGCCAGGGTGGGACTGCGCTCCGTCGTGTTCATTCCCGAAGGTCAAATCGCTTACGGCAAGCTTTCCCAAAGCCTTGATTACGGTGCTTTGACGGTGCAGATTCACGGCGATTTTGACGCCGCGATGGGACTTGTCCGTGAACTGGCCGGCGAGACCGACCTCTATCTCATGAATTCCATCAACCCGTTCCGCCTTGAAGGCCAGAAGACCGTCATGCTCGAGCTCTTCGACCAACTGGACTGGAAGATTCCCGACCGGATTGTCGTTCCCGGGGGAAACCTGGGCAACAGCTCGTCCTACGGGAAGGCCCTCATGGAACTGAAAGAGCTGGGCTTCATCGACAAGGTGCCCCGGATCACGATCATCCAGGCCAGTGGTGCCGACCCGCTGTATCGCACCCTGGTCACCAGTTCCGCCGATCTGGTTCCCGTGAAGGGCGCGTGGACACTCGCGAGCGCGATCAAGATCGGACGCCCGATCAGTTGGAAAAAGGCCTTGCGCGCGCTGAGTTTCAGCGATGGATGGTGCGATGTCGTCTCCGAGCAGGAAATCGCCGACGCCAAGGCGATTCTGGGAAGGGACGGAATCGGCTGCGAACCTGCATCAGCGACGACGGTGGCCGGACTCAAGCGACTCATGGGCATGGGAATCGAGGAGAAAAGCCCCGTCACAATAGACCCAGATGAGGATGTCGTGGCTGTGCTGACCGGGCACCAGCTCAAGGACCCGGAGTACACGGTCAACTACCACCTGGACAATCTCTACGAGCACGCAAACTACCAGAACGTCCTGGTCGAGAAATCAGGGAAGCTGACGTCGACGTACTCCAACAAACCGGTCCCGGTATCGGCGGACAAAAAGGAAATCATCCGCCTGCTGGGGCTGTAGGCGACACGGCTGACCGGCTGACCGGCTAACTAGCTCGAACTGACAGGGTTCTGGGGTTGGCGAGGTCAAACGACCGGGAGAGGGCCCGCGGATCTACGCGGATCTACGCGGATAATCGCGGATCAAGGCGGCCGGGCCTGTTCACACACCCTCGGCCGCCTTGATCCGCGATTATCCGCGTAGATCCGCGTAGCTCCGCGGGCCCTGCTCCGCTAGTCCGTCCCGTACATGATCTCGAGGCTCTTGACCCGGATGCTGGAGGCCAGGATCACGAGGATGATCACACCAAGCAGGCCCGGCACCGAGATCCACGGCGAAGTCGGTTCCGTCATGATGGCCAGCGGCCCAGCCGGCAGGCTCACCGGACAAATCGACTGCAGGTAATGAATCACGCTGATCTTCTGCAGAATGGGCGGCAGCAGAAAATTGAAGGATTCCCAGATCAGGATCAGTCCTGCCGGAATGATCGGATTCCGCACGTACAGTCCGATGCCCAGAAAGACCGCCCCGTACCCCAGGCATGCCAGGACCGAAACAGCAAGGTAGGCAAGCAAGTGCCTGGCGCCCGGACCCGAAGTGAAATGCTGCTGGATAAACGCCGAGCCGTAAGGCGCGTAGAGCAGGAGATAGCAGGCGGCCGTGCTGAGGCCGAAAAAGGTTATCGCAGAGATGGCACCGGCCAGGTACTTGCCCAGAACCAGCACTTCCCGCTGCACGGGTGACAGCAGATAGTAGTGAAGCGTCTTCTCCAGGACCTCGCCGCGGAACAGATTCGTGAAAATCGCGACGCAGCCGAAGAAGATCGCCAGGCGCAGGGTGAATGCCTGGTACAAAACCGCGAACACGATACTGGCCTTGCCGGGGTTTCCGATCTCCGACTCGTGCAGCGGCAGCAGCGCGCGCAGAACCAGCAGGGAAACCGGGGCCAGGGACAGAAAGTAGACGGCTATCAGGCGGCGTCCCAGGAAATTCCTCTTGATTTCCAGGCGCAGGATCGCGGCGGTCTGCCGGTACCAGAGCGCCCAGGGCCAGTCCCGCCAGCTCTCTTCGGCGGTGCTCGGCTCCTCAGCTGCTGAAGCGGTCCCGCCAAGTCCTGGGAGATGATGGGGGTCCGGGTCCCTGCCATTACTGCCTTGAGGTGCTTGAGTATCGTTCACAGTTTCCCTCCATCATTTCCGATCAAGTACTCGTAAACCGAATGGACGTCATCGTCGGTGGGAGCGACCGCTTCAATCCCCACCTTGCAGTCGAGGACGACCCGGTTGAGCAGAAGGTAGAACTGGTCGGCGTCTCGCGTCCGCAGGATCAGCCCCTGCCCGTCCTCGTGCAGCTTGACCTCGACCGCCCGGTTCTGGCTGAAGACCTGAGCCGCGAGAACCGACGGTTTGTCGCAGCGGACCATGATCTGCATCGGGTGGTCTTCCATCTCGTCTCGAACGCCGTGGATGTTCCCTTCGGCCACCACGTAGCCGTTGTTCATCAGAACCACCCGGTCGGAAATCATGTCGACCTCATGCAGAATGTGGCTCGAAATCACGACGTGAGCGCCGTTTCGCGCCATCTCCTGGAACAGCCCGATCACCTCGGCCCTCGCCATCGGATCCAGTCCGTTGAGCGGTTCGTCGAGCAGGAGGACCGTCGGATTGTGACTGATCGCCTGGGCAAGTTTGATCCGCTGGCGCATGCCCTTGCTGTATCCGTGGACCCGGCGGTTGGCCGCGTCGGTCAGATTGACTTTTTCGATCGAAGCCCACGTCATCGACTCGGCCTCTCGTGCCGCAAATCCGTGCACCCGCAGGTACCCGTAGATCAGGTCAAAACCGGTCAGTCCCTTCGGGAACGAGTCGAACTGCGAGCAGTAGCCGATCTTCGTGAACAGCCGTTCCGGGTGATCCATCACCGATCCCGAGCACGCTGATTTTCCCCCGAGTGGGGCGAAGCAGCCCGCAGACAAGATTGAGCAGGGTCGTCTTGCCGGCGCCGTTGGGTCCGACCAGGCTGGTGATGCCCGGTGTCATGTTCAACGTGATCCGGTTGACTCCCAGGACTTCCCCGTAAAACTTGGAGACGTTGTCGAGAGTGACTTTATCGTCGATCATCGGACCACCTCATACGCTCGGATCTTCTTCGCGAGCAGGAGCAGGCAGAACGCGCAGATACCAGCAAGACCGGCACCGCCCCCCAGACCGGGATAGGGTTCGTCGGTTTGGATCTTGAACAACCAGGTCCAGAGCGATCTTGATGAGCTGATTCAGGTCGATCAGATACCCCCAATTGGTGTACATGATCGCGTTGATGGCGGCGGCGAATCCCGAAGAGACCATGAAGACGCCGAACAGCAAGAGCCCCGGCAACCGGACGCCATTTGACCCAGGCCGACAGCGACAGCACGAGCAGCGAGAGGATCAGGATCCAGATCCAGGAACCCGCGAACAGGGCAACTGCGATCCGTTTGTGCTGCCACAACCAGCCTCCTCCTTCCAGGTGAGCCTGCAGAAGGAACAACAGAAGCAAGGGAACCCAGGTGACTGCTGACAGCAGAATCATGAGCACCGACGACTTTGCCCAGGATGTACTCGGTCCGGGAAAACGGACGGCTGAGGTAAAGCGGCATCGCGTTGTTGGAAAGATCGGGCGAAATCAGGCCCGGCCCGATCAAGGTCGTCAGGATAAACGCCAGGATGCCCTGAACCGTCAGACTGACCAGGAAGAACGCGGAATCGATGGTGATCAGCTCGCTGATCGGCAACTGCAGCACCTGGAGGGCCTTCACATTGTGATGCAGGTAAATGAAGACTGCCGCCCCGGCCGGGTAAAGGAAGCAGAGGACAAAGAACGCCGTGAAAATCTTCGATCGGAACACCTGCTCGTAGGCGTACCGGGGCATGATCAGGAAACGCAATGCCGGGAGACGTCAGCGGCCCCTCGTACCGCTGGTAGTTGCGCTTATACACTGCCACGGTTCACCTCCATCGCCTTCAGGAAGATGTCCTGCAGCGAGTCTCGCTTGTAGTTGAGCTTTCGGATCTGGATTTCACGTTCGGCGGCCAAGGTGTACAGGTCGCGGATCTCGACTTCCTGCGGCAGCACCATCTTGATCCGTCGAAGTTCCCTGGACCGCGCATTCGCACCCGATCCGCTCGGCCATCTCCACGAAGGGCCGGCTGTCCCCGCGAATTTCCAATTCCAGGAACTTGCGGTTCGCTTTCCGTTCCTCCTCGAGGTTGCAGTAGACGACCAGTTCGCCTTCCTTCAGGATCACCACCTCTTCGCAGCACTCTTCCACGTCGCGCAAGAGGTGCGATGAAAGGATCAGGTGCATGTTGGCCTGGGACCGGATGTCCTTGATCAGGTTGATCATTCGCTGGCGGGCGGGTGGATCCAGACCGTTGGTCGGCTCATCCAGGATCAGAAGCCCCGGGCCGTGCACGATCGCCTGGGCCAGCTTAGCCGCCTGTTTCATTCCCAGCGAGTAAGTGCCGAGCTTTCGATAGCGCGCTTCGCCCAGTCCGACGTAGAAAAGGGTCTCATGCGCCCGTTCCAGCGCCTGCGCGGCGGGAAGGCCGGAGAGCTCGGCCATGAGCCGAACGAAACGGATGCCGGTCATGCCCGCGATGAAGCTGTCGTTCTCCGGCATGTAACCCATCATGTGCCGAACCTGCTTGATCTGGCTGCGAACGTCGAAACCGAAGACTCGAGCGGTTCCGGAGACCGGCGGATGAAAACCGAGCAGGCTGTGGAGCAAGGTGGTCTTGCCGGCCCCGTTGGGACCGAGCAGCCCGATCGCCTTGCCGTTCAGGGAAGCCTTCAGGTTCTTCAGAATCATCCGTTGGCCGAACTTAATGGACAGGTTGTCGAGTTCGATGACCGGCTGCATGCTCGGGGCTCCTTGTTATGTCGTGCTTTCGAATCGTAACTCAAAAGACAAAACGCTGTCGGGTGCCAAAAAGTTCGATCTGAGGAAAGTTTCGCGCTCCGGTTCTGCGGGGCGCAGCGTCTGACCTGCCGAGGTTATTTGCACGTCTCGAGCACGCTCCCAGAACTACCGAAGTCTACCTCGCGCCCCGAAGGTTTGTAGCCCGGTTGGCCGGTCTACCGGGTCGGCGCACCACCCGACGCTGTTGCCAATGGTTTCACCGGTGAAGCCGGACTACATCCTTCCGCAGGGCATGGTGAGCAGACAGCCACCGGGACTGGGTACAAAAAAAACGCCAGGGAGGGCGTTCGGAGCCTCTCCCTGGCGTCTCTTGCTTGGACTTGTCGAATGCCTGCTTACTTGGCAGCGCAAAGGCGGTGCCGCCCTTGGCGTTGAGCTCCACCATCTTGCTCACATCGGAGAAGCCAGCCATGTTCACCAGGTTCATTCCCGGCAAACCGCGGGCGGCGATCGTGATCTGGTCCGCGTCGCCGTAGACCGCGATCAGGGTCGGCGGCGTGTTGGCCGCTGCTTCCCTCAGTCCGCTGATCTGGTCTTCGCTGAGCCCCGGGGTCTTGCTGGGGATGTAATTCGCCAGCGAAGCGATGACCGGCAGGAAGTTCTGGTACAGCAGCCCTGACGCGTGGTCACGCCGATCGGTCGGCATGAGAGCGCGGAAGGCGGCCGATGCTGCCAGTGTGTACCGGCTTTCGCGGAACTGCAGAGTCTGCAGGAGAAGCGCCGGAGAGGCGGTCATCACCATGTACCCGTCGGTGAAGATGTAGTCCGCTTCCTGCCCCAGCACACCCAACGCGATCTTGTGGTAATTGAGCCCGCCGGACGTACCCGTGCTCATCGCCAGCCCCGGCTTGCCTTCCGCAGCCGCCCTGGCGTTGATCTCGGCAACCAGCCGCTCAATGGTCTGCTGGAAATGCACCGGGTCATCCACTTCGACGACAATCTTCCAGGCAGGGGTCGGCAAAATCGGCCCGTCCACTGCGAACAGGAACTCCCGGCCGAGCGGAGCCGCGATGTCTTCACGCAGGCTCAGACCGGTCTTGCTCTGGAACTCTCCGAACTGACCAAGTTCCGGATTTCCTGCGGTCTGAAGCAGCTCGAACACCTCGTCGACGATCGTCACCGGGTCCTTGACCAGGAAGCAAGCCATGGCGAAGGCGTCCGGGGAGACGAATTCGAGCGATGCCATCGGAGCCGGTTCGGCCAGCCAGGCGGCCATTCCGCGCCGGTCGCGGCTGAAGCTCAAGGTCGCACGGCTCTGGTTCTCCCCCGCGATCGTCTTGTTCTCGATCATCAGGTGCTGGATGTCGCCAAAGCCCGTTCCTTTTGCGTTTCTCCTCGACCTTGGACGCCACCAGGGTTTCCATGTCGACCGCAAACAGGGAGCCGACGCCTTCCCAGTACGATTTCACCAGGCGCTCATAGAAGCGACTGGAAGCGAATGCCGATTGGGCGCCGCCCAACCGCTGCCCTATCGCCTTCATCTCGGCGGCATTTGTCGTCGCGACGAGAACATCGGGGCCGACATAGAGCAGAAGCTGCTTTATCACCGTCAGGCGCCGCGGCCGGATCACTCAAGATGGTGATCTCCGCCTGGTTGCCGCTCACGCCCGCAATCCGGGCGATATCGTCCTGAATCTCGGCACGCAGACCGGCCGCGTCCTTCACTTCGGCAAGAACAACCGGCCGGCCCTCTTCGTCCCTTGACACCGGCGACCGCAACCACGATCTCCTGCCCCAGGAAACCGCCCGCGCGGGTCAGCCGGCTCACGAGTTCATCCAGCCCGATTTCCTTGTCCTGATGTTCTGACCACCATTCCTGCAGTTCGGGGTTTTCTTTAACCCGCTGGCTGAACAGGGTGTAGATCTCGCCGACAGTCTGGCTCAAATTGGGGAAAGCCGCGTAGACCATCGTGTCCCCAGGAACCAGCGGCAACAGGCGCGAGGTATACCGCAGCGGCTGATCCGGCCAGCGCATTGTTGATCGCCTGGCCAACTATCGCCATCTCACGCATTAAGGCAATGTGCTTGTTGACGTTCTTGCTCCATGCAAAATCGTCAGCCACGGGAACGGTAGCCAGGGTGGCGTTGGTTGTGATCTGTTGGCCTGGCTTCAGCAGTGTCGCGGACTTGCCCTGCTGAACGGACGACCTGGCCTTCAATGACCGAAACCCGAGACCCCTTGGCGCCACGAGTGACGGAAAAGACGGTTCCCTTGACGGTGACGGTCGCATCGGACGTGCTGACCTGGAGATGACGGCCGTTTTTCTGCTTGGCAGCCTCAACGATGATTCCGCCGCGGCGCAGGTCGATGCTCGCCCCATCCCGCCGGGAATCAAGCGAAAGCTCGGTCCGTTCGTTCATCTCGACCACCGATCCGTCCGACATCTTGAGGAAAGCCCTGGAACCCCTTGCGGTCCTGACCAGATCCTCCTCGGCGATCACCTGGCCGGCCTTTACCGGCACCATGTTTCCGTCGGCGACGAGCATGGAGCGAGCCGTCGATACGCTCGGCGGTCGCGCTCACGTCCTGAGCCGGCCAGAAAACGTTCGGAATGACGAACAGATTGATTGCGGCGAAAACCAGCAGTACGGCAGCCGCAACGCCCCACTTATAGACGACGATCGGCCGCCAGTTCTTTGGCGGCAGAGCCGTCTCGGTGGCTCCGGAACGCGCCTGCCAGAAAACCCGGCGACAGCCGGCGCACTCTCGCATGTGATCCTCAAACAGCGTTCGGCGAGCCGGAGACAATCGATTGGAGAGATAACCGGGGATCAAAGCCTGGAAGCTGTGGCATCCCTCGATTCTCTCGGTCTCGGCGGCAATGACTGCCGGCACTCGATTCTCGAGCGAACCCCGGACTCTGGTCGCCGTCTGCTCCATCTGCCCCGCCGACAGATCGTCCTCGCAAATCGCGCGGATGGCGTCGTCGAGCTGGGCTTTGGTGTCTGACTTATTCCACTTCATGATTTTCCTCCCTGATTCGATTGGAGCTCTTTTCGGAGACGCAGATGAGTTCGATGAAGAGTGACTGCCACGGATCCCCAGGACATCCCGACGATCTTCGCGATCTGGCGGTTGCTGAATCCTTCGACGTGGTGGAGAACAAAAATCTCCGCCGCCTTCGGATTGAGCCTGGCCAGGGCTGACCGAAGCCAGGTTTTCAGCTCCGCTGACCGCGCGTCCCGATCAGGTGTCGGACGAGAATCGGACAACTCCGTCGGCATGTCGCCGATGTCGACCTGTCGCACTCGCTTTCGCAGGCAATCGAGCGCCAGGTTCACAGCCGCCCGGTGCAGGTAGGCACCAGGCGATTCCCGGAACTGCGAGTCCAGTTTCTTGTGGAGCAGCCGCAGAAAGAGAGTTTGAAGAACATCCTCGGCCTCCATCGGGTCACCGGTAATGCGGAAAGCGGTGCGCAGAATCCGCGCGTGATGCTCGCGAAACAGCTTCTCGACTTCCGCTGAGACCGGCCCGGCCGATTCAAACTTGATGGCTGATTCCATCGCCTTCACCCTCATTTCATCTCCTGCAGACTTAACGTGTCAGAAGGAGGAGTATTAACATCCAAGCTCAAATTCGTTTGAGCAACTGACCGTGAGTACGTTCCCCCGGGAAAGGAAGTTCACCGCAGCAGGTCCTTGAGTTTCTTCAGCCCCTTCTCGATCTTCTCCATCTGTTCCGGGGTCACGCTCGGCTTGAGCTTCAACCGGCCCGACAGGACGCTGGCGAGAATGCTGCCCATGTCGGGCGGGAATCGCTCCCGGTTCAGGTCTCCCCGCACAGTGAACGGGATCGAAAGCCGATTGTGTCCGAGTTTCAGGTATTCGCGGAGCAACAAAGACGGGAACTCCGAGGAATTTCTCAGAGCTTGCCGGAGGGCTCATTTCCCGGAGTCGCAACTCGCCTTTCGCCTCGTAGACGGCCTCAGTCATAAGGAACGCCAAGTCGAGATCCGCTGTCCCGGCGGTTTCCGGCACCGTATGCATCCGCCCCCGCAGGTAAGGGTGCAGGAGATTCAGATCGCAACCGGCGAGCCCTAGAGTCAGGTCAGCGGAACGGGTCGCGGGATCGAACCACCCGTTCAGTTTCAGACTGCCCTCCGGAGCCCCCTGCACGATACAACTGAGTGCGACCTCGCTCGCACCCTCTTTCTCGGGCCACTCGAGTTCTTTGAGGCTGGCATTCAGGTTCCGGAAGAGAACCTGAGCCGGCGGACTTCCGACCGTGTGATCGACGAATGCTCCACTGCCTGCTTTTACGGTCAACTCTCCGACATGCAGGGACCGGGGCGTTTCGTGCCCAGGGCTCTGGGAAGCCGCGCTTTCGGTCGCTACCCGCGGAGAAACAGGGGCTGAAGCGGCGCGTTCGAAACGGATGCCGGGCTCCTCGACCTCCACGTCTGCGACGGTTACCCGGTCGGTCAGAAACGAAAAGAACGAAGGTGCGGCATGCAGAGAACGAGACGAGACTGAAACGGTGGTTGAACCAGGGAGCTGGTAGCGTCCCCCCTTCAAGTCGAGGGAATTCCAACCGACATGGAGCGACTGGAAATCGAGCCCGGGAACGGACCGGCTCGTGACTTTTCGGGCAAGACTGCTGACGTTGAGCCAGGTGCCGAGAGCCAAAGCGGCGACTACTAAGAGCAGGGACAGGACGACCCATTTCCACCTGCTGCTGCCGTTGCCCGGCTCCGCCATTTTGTAGGACTCCCATCTACGCAATAAACAGTGTTTGACCGATATTCTAGCGGAAGGGAGGGATCTATGATGAGCTTAATTTAGTAGGGTCGACCTAGAGGCTGGGGCGCGGTGGAGAACGGGGAATGCTCCACGCGCCCTATTTTTTTGCTCCCTCGCCTGACATTCGTCTGTAGAGTCAATCTCCCGAATCAGACAAATTCCAACAACGAGGCAATCGGGAAGCGGACCGGTCCGACCGATTCGACCGGTCGGACCGCTCATCAACCAACGTTTATGGCCGTGACTGCCTCGGCTTGCTCGGCTGTTGCGGCGACTTGGGCTCCGTCGTGGACTCGGTGCGCTCGGTCCCGCGAGAAGTGCGGCTTCCGGTCGAAAAAGCTTCCTGGACCGGCTCGCCTGCTTGAGCGGACGATCCCTGCGAATAGCCCTCACCGGAGTAGGTTCCACCGTAACCGGGCTGCGTTCGTTCTCCCTGGCTCGGCTCCGAGTAGCTCGGGGTCGAGCCACTTTCACCGTACACATTGCGACGACTCTCGGCCGTCTGCTTGTAGTGCTCGTGAAAACCCGGGATCGCATTTCCGAGGTATTCGCGCAGCCGGCTGGAACCGAGCGCGATCAGGGACGCGCGGATATCATCCAGCATGCCCCAGGTCTTCCGCATCTCTTTGCGGGTGGCGGACGGCTGCCGGGTGGACCCGGTCCACGTCCCTCCTTCGCTGGAGCCGGAATAGCCCTGCGACCCGGTGTGGCCCTGGGAAAGAGACGATGACCCGGTGTATGCGCCGGTGCTCGAGGTGGCCCCGTAGGTTCCGTAGGACGAAGACCGGCTCTTGCGGGACCGGCCTCCCATGGGGATGAGAGTCGATGCGAGGAGACCCGCCCCGAAGGCGACGCCGAGCATGACCATCGGCCGCTTGTCGAACTGGGCGCGCCAGTCGGTCGTGCTCTTCACCCGCTGTTCGAGCTGTTCCAGGTTCTCGCTCAGCTCACTACGCTGTGTGTCGATATGTTTCTTTATCTCGTCTGATCTTTGACCCACTGGACATCCTCCTTTACGCTGGCGATCGTTTTTTCAGGTTTGGTGTTGACCAACTTCATCCGATTTCGTCCAACGACTATAAAAACCGCTGCGAAGATCGCGACGACTAATCCGACCAGAAGCGGCGCCAGCCAGACGGGACCGACTTGTCGCAATGCATAAGCCGCACTCCAGAGGAGGAAACCGAGCGCGTAGGCGGCCAGGATTCCCCCGGTTACCATGAAAACGCCAGCCCGCGTGGCTTTGGTGATCTCTTCGCCGATCTCGGTTCTTGCCAGTCGGACCTCCGAACGGACGATTTCCTGCACATTGCTCATAATGTCCTGCAGGATCTGACTGATTGGTCGGTCCTCGGTCTCGATCACCGTCCGGCGATCCGTGGCCGGTGTCTGCCTGTCATTCGGACCAGTGATTCTTGAGTCTCTCATAAAGCTGGACTCCTTACTTTCTTCTACCTCGATCTCCTGAGGCTTTGACCCACCAGGAAACCTATGGCAGCGGCGACCGCAAGCGAGGGACCCGGATGCTTCCGCACATAACCCTCGACGTCCGACGCCATGTCGCCGAAACTGTGCTCGCGAAGGTAACTGGCGCTGCGATTCATGCCATCGGCAACGGCATGGGCGGCACGCTGAGTCGTCTCACCGCCCGGCAGGCGGGAGGCACTCTCATGGGTCCAGGAAGCGGCCCGTTCCAAGCCGCTGGCCGTCGACTGACGGGCCTCGTCGGCTCGGCGCTTACCAGTTTCCATCGCCTCGTTCACGCCCTCCCGGGCCTTCGATGCGGCCTTGGCAGCCTTGTCTCGAGCTGTGTCAGCGGCCGTAGACGTCGTCGGGTCAAAGGTTCCGCGGTTTTCTGTGTTGAAATCTGCCATATTCACTCCTTTGGTTGACTTCGATGCCGGGTGATGCGCAGCCCCGAAGTGCTCGGTTGACGGCAAGAGAGTCCCTGAAGGTAATGCATCACCATCCCTTCAGACGGCGCCTAGGTATCTGAGCAGCGCAGAGTTGTGTATCTTGATCGGGGACTTGACTTTCTTGTATCTATCTTACCGGACAGGGAGGCGAATTAGAAGGGAATGGGGAGGGAGGTTGCCAGAGACCGCATCAAGCATCCAAAACCGCTCAGAAGCGAAGAATTGCATCCGGCGAGGATCCGCGCACTTCGCTGAACAGCGCTCCGTTTGCGGTTCTCTGGGAGCCGGTCGCCGACGGTAACCGCCCGGAGGGCCCAGCCAGACAATGGCAAGCTTTGCAGAACCGCAAACGGAGCGCTTTTTTGCGAAGTGCGCGGATTGTCATCGGATGCAAGCAATCGCGCCTCGTTTCCCGTTCCTCAAGGCTTCGCGCCTCACATCCGCCAGAGCAGCACGTTGTAGCGGTCGAGGCCCCGGAACACCAGAACGCAATAGGCGGCCAGAACGACGGCAAACAGAGTCAGCGCGACCAGCCGCCCGGCCAGGTACCGACGACGGAAAAGCAGGAACAGCCGATAGATGAGATAGCACTCGAGGGCGAACGGCGGGAAACCGAAGAATCCCAGCAGCGGCATCTCGAAGATCTTCAGAAAAGCGAGCTTGGGGACCGAATAGACCCATTTGGAGCCAGCCCAGAAGTTCCAGAATTCCCAGAGCCAGACCGCAGACCATCCCGACGACCAGGAGCCGGACCAGCAGGGAGTAATCTCCCTTTTCGGCCTGGGCTGTGAAGGATTCCTCCTTGGCCGACGACCAGTACAGCAGGGGATCAAGCAGAAAGATAAGCCCCAGCCAGACAAAAGGGAAAAGCCAGTCAGGGCGCAGGGCGGCGCCCACCATCATCAGGACTCCGAGAGCCACAAAGCGGACCAGCAGAGCCTTCGAAATCTTCATCCGCTTCCCCGACACCTGACGAAGGCCCAGGTTCCGGACGAGCGTCTCGGTTTCGAAAATCCCAGGGAAGAACCGTCCCGAACGCGATGAAATAGGCCGGCCATCGCACGTAGATGTTGGACGGTACCCCGAGGTAATTCCAGTTATCCAGTCGAAAGTTGTAGATCTCGAAGAACAGCCAGACCGGCGTGGACAGCAGAAATACCCAAAGCGCCTCGCGGGGCCGATCGAAGATCAAGGAATTCCGGGCGCGGAGGTGATTGACTCCCGCGATCGCCACGATGTATGTCCACCAAGCGAAAGAGTAGAAGTTTTCGTAAACCGGCGAGACTTTCCTGAGCATCAGGACAAAGGCGAGGACGTGGATGAGGACCGCGAGAACAATGGCGAGCTTGACCTTGCTCATATCCGTTTCAGCGGACGGGCCCTGGCCCCTCCCCGGACGAGCGCTTGAGCTCCTCGCGCCAGCCGCGGGAGGGCCTGAGAAAAACGGTCCCCACGGCTGCGACGTTTTCGATGGACACCTTGTCGACGGTGTCGCCGGCGGTGTGCCACTCGGGGTAGTCAAGGTCGATCAGGTCGACGGCCGGGATTCCGGCGCGCGTGAAGGGGATATGATCGTCCACGACAGTCGTGCCCCCTTCCATGAAGATCGAGCCGAAACCGCTCTCCTGCCCGGTGGTCCAGATGATGTCATTCAGCGCCGGCGTGGAGTTCCCTTCCCGGCGGAGCGTCAGGTTCTTGTCCCCTATGAGGTCAAACAGGAAGATGGCCCCCAGGCGTTCGAGCTGCTGGCGTCGGGTGAGCATCTTGACGAATTGGCGGCTGCCGTAGAGACTGTCGAGCGCGGTCCATTCGTCGATCGCTTCTTCGCCGTCGAAAAATGTGCACCAGATCGTGAAATCGGTCGGGTTGTTGCTTGGCGAGAATCCGGGCCAGTTCGAGCACCAGCGCGCTGCTGGAGCCCCCGTCGTTCGCTCCGACGAACTTGAAGTCCTTGAAGTACTTGCTGTCGTAATGGCTGGCCAGAATGATGATCCGGTTGGTCTTTCCCGGAACGACTCCCCAGATATTCCTCATCTTCAGCCGGCCCATCGGGGTGACCGGTTCGAATTCGTCAATCTCCACCTGCAGGCCGAAGCTCTTCAGTTCCGCGATCAGATAGTCTCCGACGCTTGCCTGGGCGGGAGAACCGGGAGGATGGGGACCGAAGGAGACGATTTTCTCCAGGTGCCCGCGAATTGCCTGTTGGTCGATCGGTGACACGTCAGCCGAGCTCCCCGTGCAGGTCGTAGTCAACAGGAGAGAGAGAAGCAGACACCGAAGTCGCAGCGGATGGGTCGCCAGCCGTGATCTCATGGATCTTTCGAAACCTGCTGAGCGGGCCAAATTGCAAACTCGGCAGGGCTGTGTTACATTGCGAGTTTTCAATATACCGCAGAAAGGATTCATTATGAAGGTATTCGACAGCGAAAACATCCGGAACATAGCGGTAGTCGGGCACGGAGACGCTGGGAAAACATCATTGGTCAGCGCTCTTCTCTATTCCGCAGGAGCTGTCAACCGGCTGGGACGCGTTGAGGAAGGAAACACCGTCACAGACTACGACGAAGACGAGATCGAACGGCGTATCACCATCAACACCTCGCTGGCCCACTGCGAATGGAACAACACCAAGTTGAATCTGCTCGACACACCCGGATACCGCGCGTTTATCCTGGATGCCAAGGCGTCAGCCATCGCTGCCGAAACAGCCCTGGTGATCGTGGATGCCGTCTCCGGTGTTGAAGTGCAGACCGAGGAAGTGTGGTCCTTCGCCGACGAGTTCAAGCTCCCGAAGGCGGTGGTGATCAACAAGCTGGACCGCGATCGAGCCAGTTTCTCTCGCGCCCTCGAGTCCCTGAACGAAACTTTCGGCCGCGTGGTCATCCCGGTCGCCATCCCCATAGGCGAGGAGAAGTCGTTCATCGGCATCGTCGACCTGGTCAGCAACAAAGCGTACGTCTATGAGCCCGATGGAAGCGGCAACTTCAAAGAGCAGCCGATTCCCGACGACCTGCAGGAAACGGCTGAAGAGCTCCGGTCGCAACTCGTGGAGATGATCGCAGAGAGCGACGATGCGTTGATGGAGAAGTTCTTCGAAAATGGAACGCTCAGCCAGGAGGAACTGCTCAACGGCCTTCGCAAGTCGTTTCTGGCCCGCACCATCTCCCCGGTCTTTTGCACGTCCGCGACTCTCAACATCGGCGTCAAACAACTGATGCAGTGGATTGTTGACTTGTTCCCGACCCCGCTCGAGCGTGAGCCGATTCCGGCAACCGATACCATCAGCCGACAGCCGAAAGACCTCCCGATCAAGAAGGGCGGCCCCCTGGCGGCCTATATCTTCAAGACCCTGGCCGATCCTTTTGCCGGCCGGATCAGCATGATCAAGGTGGTGAGCGGCACGCTGAAGGGCGACACTTCGGTTCGCAATCTGACCCGCGATACCGATGAGAGACTCGGCCCCATCCAGATTCCTCAAGGAAAGTCGAACGAGACCGTTCCCGAGGCTCGCACGGGAGACATCTGCGCCGTGCTGAAGCTCAGGGAGACGACGACCGGGGACACCTTGGGAGACAAGGGATTTGCGACGCTGATCAAGAAAGTCGACTTCCCGGAACCGGCCATCAGTTTTGCCATCGAACCGAAGTCCCGCGGCGACGAAGACAAGATCGGAACCTCGATCGCCCGCATCATCGAGGAAGACCCGTCCATTCGCTTCAAGCGGGACCCGCAGACCAAGGAGTTCCTGTTAGCCGGAAGCGGCCAGCTTCACATCGAAGTTGTGGTCGCCAAGATGAAGAAGAAGTTCGGCGTGGATGTTCTGCTGAAGCAGCCTAAGGTTCCCTATCGGGAGACGATCACCGGGAAAGCCGAGGTCCAGGGTCGGCACAAGAAGCAGACCGGCGGTCACGGCCAGTTCGGCGACTGCTGGATTCGGATGATCCCGCTCGAACGCGGCCAGGGATTCGAGTTCGTCAACGATATTTTCGGCGGTTCGATCCCGAGGCAGTTTGTTCCGGCCGTTGAGAAGGGGATCATCGAATCGGCCGAGCGAGGATACCTGGCTGGTTTTCCGGTCGTGGATTTCAAGGTCGAACTCTTTGACGGGAGCTACCACGAAGTCGATTCCTCCGAAATGTCCTTCAAGATCGCCGGGTCGCTTGCGTTCAAGAAAGGCATGGAACAAGCCAAACCGGTTCTGCTCGAGCCGATCATGAACGTCGAGGTGTATGCCCCGGAGGAGAACGCGGGCGATATCATGGGCGACCTGAACGGCCGCCGAGGCCGGATCATGGGCATGGATGTCAAGGGACACACCCAGGTTGTGAAGGCGCAAGTGCCGCTGGCCGAAATGCTCAGTTACGCGCCGGTTCTTACGTCGATGACGGGCGGCCGGGGGAGCTACAAGATGGAGCAGTCCCACTACGACATCGTCCCCGCTCACATCGCGGAAAAGGTCATCGCGGAGGCGAAAAAGGAGAAAGAGGAAGCCTAGGGGTGGGAGTTCTGAGTTCTGAGTTCGAGTTCGGAGTTCTAGAGTTCTCAGTCCTCAGTTCTCAGTCGGCTCAGTTTCCGGTTCAGGCTTGGCGAGCGGCTCGGAAGGGTAACGAAACTCAGAACCGCAGAACTCAGAACCCAGAACTGGAACGCGATGCTACCGAAACTCCTCGAGATCGGCCCGATAGTTCTTCACAGCTACGGTCTGCTGCTTGTGACGGCCGTCCTTTCGGCGATAGCACTGGCAGCTTTTCTTGCCGAAAAACAACAACTGCCCAGAACCTATGCCTGGGATCTCGGCTTTGTCATCGTCCTTTCCTCGGTCATCGGTGCAAAGCTCCTGATGGTGCTCGGGGATTGGAGGAGCTACATCGAGCAGCCCTCGATGCTGGTCTCCCTCGAGTTTCTCAGGGCCGGAGGCGTCTACTACGGTGGTTTGCTGGCCGCCACGGCAGCCAGCGCCGTCTATATCTGGCGCCGGCCGCAGATGCCGTTCTGGAAGATCTCGGATGCGGCGGCACCCGCAATTGCACTGGGCCAGTCTATTGGCCGAATCGGCTGTTTCGCGGCAGGCTGCGATTACGGGAAACCGAGCGACCTGCCCTGGGCGGTCACTTTCACAAACCCGTACGCCAACCAGCTGTCCGGGGTGCCTCTCAACACGCCGCTGCACCCGGCGCAGCTCTACGAATCGGCAACCACGCTCGTCATCTTCGCCGCACTGCTGTTCTGGTTTTACCGCAAGAGCTTTGACGGGCAGGTTTTCTGTCTCTACCTGATCTTCTACAGTGTCGCCCGCTTCTTCCTGGAGTTTTTCAGGGGTGATGTGGATCGCGGATTCGTCTTCGGCTGGCTGTCCACCTCCCAGTTCATCAGCGTCATCCTGTTCCCTGTGGCGATCGGCTTGTACTTCTACTTGCGTGGCAGGAACCCCAAGCAAAGAAGACGGGCGTAAGCTGGATGTGGTTAGGTGGTTAGCGCTTGCTTCCGGTTACAATCCGCGCACTTCGCTAAAAACGCTCCGTTTGCGGTTCTCTAACAGCATGAGTCACAGAACCGCAAACGCAGCGTCTTTCAGCGCAGTGCGCGGATTGTCACCGGAAGCAACCAAGCCCGGAGCGAGGCGTTGCTGAGGCGCACAATCCGCGCACTTCGCGGAAAGCGCTTCGTTTGCGGTTCTGTAAAACCCGACGACCCGTTTGCCTTGGGAAGACGGGTAGCGAAGTGCGCGGATGCATCAGTCCCGAGAGGACCCACGTGCCCGAGAAGACGATTCTGGAAGTCAAACCCGAGCAGGCCGGAAACAGGCTCGACCTCTTCCTTGCCCACAGCCTGGGCGGAGTCAGCCGCACCGCGGTCCAGGAGTGGATTCGCGCCGGGGCCGTCCTGGTCAATGGGAAGATCGCCAAACCGCGCTACGAAACCAAAGCCGGGGACCTGGTCCAGACAATTCAGCCGGAGGCTGAGCCGACCTCGCTCATCGCCGAACAGATCCCTCTTCAAATTGTTTACGAGGACGAGAGCCTGGCCGTGGTCGACAAACCGGCCGGGATGGTTGTGCACCCCGGTGCCGGCGTCAGACGCGGCACTCTCGCCAATGCCCTGCTGTACCACTTCAGCGAGGTGAGCCAGTCGGGCACCGAGCGACCGGGCATTGTCCATCGGCTCGACAAGGACACCTCGGGTCTGCTTGTCGTCGCCAGAAACGAGCAGGTCCACGACTACCTTGCCAGGCAGTTCCAGCGACGCGAGGTTGATAAGTACTATCTTGCGCTGGTCTACGGCCGGCTGGATCAGGAGGCAGGGATGATTGAAGTGCCGCTCGGGCGCGATTTCCGGGTCCGGACGCGGATCTCGGTTCGCACCCGAAAGCCACGGGCGGCCCGCACCGAGTACCAGGTCCTCCGCCGGTTTACCGCCTTCACATACGTCCGCGTCATTCTCCATACCGGGCGGACCCATCAGATCCGCGTCCATTTCCAGTACCTCAAACACCCGGTGGTAGGGGATGGTACGTACGGGCCTGCAGCGGCCCGGGCCCTGGTGAAGGATGCCCAACTGGCAAGCATCATCGATCGGCTGGGTCGTCACTTCCTCCATGCGACGCACCTCGCCTTTACTCATCCAGATGGTCGGCGGCTCGCTTTCGACTCTCCCCTTCCCTTGGAGCTTGCACAGCTGATGAACCGTTTGGAATAATGTCTCGTCGATTGTCATGATGAAGTTGATTTCGTCCCGAGCTGTACCCAGGTCACTCATAGTTGGAATCGTTGCCCTCCCGGCGGCGCTCGTGGCCGTTCACTTGGGTTTTGCCCAAACGCAGGACACGCAACAGAGAGAACCGTTCCGAGTCGAAGTGGAGGCGGTCAATCTCCAGGTCACCGTTCACGATTCGCAGTCGGGAAAATTCGTCAAGGACCTCGACAAGTCGCTTTTCAGAATCATCGAAGACGGAGTCCTTCAGCAGATTACCAACTTCACACAGGAAACGGATCTTCCCCTGGCGATTGCACTGGCTGTGGACACCAGCGCAAGCGTCAAGCTGAAATTGGAATTCGAGAAGGAGGCCGCGCTCGACTTCCTGTTCGCGGTGATGCGGCCCAGCGACCGCGCATTGCTGCTCGAATTCGACAGCGGAGTCACGCTGCTTCACGATTTCACTTCGAACCCGAACGACCTGGCCCGCGAAATCAACTCGCTCAAAGCCGGTGGCGGAACCTCTTTGTACGACGCAATCTACCTGGTTTCCGAGCAGAAGATGCTGGACGAGGAGGGACGCAAGGTTCTGGTGATCATGTCGGACGGGGCGGATGTCACCAGCAAGCACAGCTTCGCCGAGGCGCTGGATTTGGCGTTTCGATCCGAGACGACCGTCTACGCCATCAGCACCACGCGCTTCGGCGCCGACGTTGACCACGAAGGGGACAATGCGTTGAAGCAGCTGGTGGAGAATACCGGCGGACAGGCCTACTTCCCGTTCTCGACCCGCGATTTGGCCAAGGCTTTCGAGACGATCAACGAGGAACTGCGCAGCCAGTACAACATCGCTTACGTCCCCACGAACAAACGCCGGGACGGTCGGTTCCGAGAGGTCCGGGTCGAGGTGAACAGGCCTGATGTTCGTCTTCGCCACCGCAAAGGCTATTTCGCCCGGCCGGAGGGGACTGACCGGGCCCCGGAGTAGACAAGCGCTAGCGAACGCCAAGGACATCAAGGACACCAAGGACCACAACGACGACAAGGACGACAGTCAGGTAGCTTGCTTTTCCGTGTCCTTGTTGTCGTTGTGGTCTTTGATGTCCTTGATGTCCTTGGCGTTCGACAGCTGCTATTCCCCGGCCAGCGCCCTCCAATCGCGCCCGATCCGGCGGTACAGCGCGGCCTCTTCCGGCTTTCCCCGTTTCGCGAAACCGGTTTCGAGGATTCGTGCCTTTTCCATGATCTCCCGCGCCGTGGCCCGGCGTTGATCCGGCGTGAGCCAAGGGGACTGGTAGACATTCATGAGCGCCTGCAGCCGGTAGCGGTCCATTCCCCACAGGGATTTGGAGAGTTGGTCGTCATGGCCCCCCGTTTTGACGATCAATGGCTCGTCCACGAAGAGCACCGGGAACCGGGCGGCGACGCGCAACCAGAGATCGTAGTCCTCGCAAACCGGCAGCGTCTCGTCGAACAAGCCGCATTGGACAAGAATCTCCCGATCGAGGAGAACCGAGCTGGGGCTGATGATGCACAGCGGGAGGCACCTGGTGAAGACCCATCCGGAGTACTTGCGGTGACGGTTCTTCTGATTGACACGTACGCCTCGCCTGATCCAGATCTCGTTGGTGTAGACAACCGGGTAGGAAGGGTTCCGGTCCAATTCTTCCAGTTCTCTTTCCAGTTTTCTCGGCTGCCAGTAATCGTCCGAATCGAGAAAAGCGACCCATGGATGGCGGGCGCAGCGGATTCCCGCGTTTCGGGCTGCACTGACTCCCGAATGCTCGATCCGCATGTAATGAACGCGGGGGTCATCCAGCCCGGTCACCTCTGTGCCCGTCGTATCATTCGATCCGTCGTCGACGACATGCAGTTCCCAGTTCGCGTACGTCTGGGACAGCACCGACTGGATCGCCCGGCCGAGAACCGGGGCGCGATCAAATGTGGGAACGATGATGCTGACCGGGTCTTTGATCAAGGTCTCTCGAAAGGCAGCACGTCGCCCTTTTGCCCTGTGCGCTGGTTGCGCGCCGCCTTGTTTGCGTACATGGCGGTGTCGGCGATCGAGAGCAACTGATCCAACTCGTGTGCGTCTTCTGGAAAGCTGGCAGCCCCGATACTGATTCCGACGTGAACGAACTGGCTTTCCCGCAAAGGCATGCGAAAGCTGTCGACCGCGTTCTGAATGCGCTCAATCGTCTGTCGCGCCTGCTCTTTGCCGGTTCCGGGAAGAACAGCAACGAACTCATCGCCGGCGTAGCGAATGCAGCTGTCTGATTTGCGCATCTGGCTACGGAGAACAGACGCAACCCCCGCCAGCAGCAAATCGCCGACCTTGTGCCCAAAGCGGTCGTTGACTTCCTTAAAGCGCTCGAGGTCCATCATCAGGAGGGTCACAGGGTAGTCAATCCGGGCGGCGCGTTTCAACTCCTGTTCCGCAAAGTGGTTAAAATACCGAAGGTTGGGCAGGCCGGTGATCAGGTCGGTATAGGCGTCTTCCTGGGTTTCCTCGAACATCATCGCGTTATTGATCGCGATGGCTGCATAGTGGGCGGCGGTCTCAAGAAGCCGAACATCTTCCTGATCAAATGTTTCCACTTGGGTGGAATAACAGGTGATCACGCCCAGCACCCGGTCTTCGAAAGTTACGGGAACCGCCAAACACGACCTGAAGGCGGCAAGCTGCCCCGAGGAGGCGTCGACAAAATCGGGGGCCGGGGATACGTTCATCAGGACCTGGCCGTGGAGCGCGACCCAGCCGCTCGTTCCCTCCCCGACTTTCGTGGCCACCTGCGAGATTTCCTCGGCATGCAGGCCGGACGCTTGTTCGCAAAGCAGCCGCACACCATCCGGCGCCGTCAGGAAGATACCCCGGGCATCGGTTGGAACCAGTTGCTCGACCTTCTGGTCGACGATCTCGAGGATCTCGATCAGGCTCAATGATTTCCCGACGATTTCGGAAAGTTCGTAGACTCTCTGCATCTCGCGGTAGGTCGAGGCGATGTCATCGAAAACAGTCCTCTGATCGCGCCGATCATCCTTCTCCTCGAATTTGCTCTGCAATTGGCGCACGACGGCCAATGGGACGTTCACATCGGCCCCGCGCATGGCCTCCTCCAGCTCGTCTACGTGCTCCAGAAGCAGGTCCACAATCTGAGGATCGTAACTTCTCCCCCGTTCGGCTTTCATGTAATCCCTGGCCAGTTCGCGGGTGAGAGCCAGGCGATAAGGTCGATCAGAGGTCAACGCGTCGTAGGAATCGGCGACCGCGAGGATGCGCGCCCCGAGCGGAATGGTCTCGCCGGAAAGACCGTCCGGATAACCGGCCCCGTTCCATTTCTCGTGGTGGTGCCGAACGAAGGGGACGACCGGGTATTTGTACGGCACTCCCTGGAGGATGGCCGCTCCGAGAGAAGGGTGGCTCTTCATTTTGAGCATCTCCGCCTCGGTCAGGGGAGCCGGCTTGTTTAATATGTACTCTGGAACCGCCAGTTTTCCGATGTCGTGCAGGACGGCCGCCGCCTTCAAAGCCTCCAGCTCATTTTCGTCCAGCCCACCCAGATATTCCGCCAGCTGAACGGCGAGGGCCTGCACCCGGTACACATGGCCATAGCTTGCCTGGTCTTTCGCGTCGATCGCCATTGCGAGAGCGGAAACGGTCGAATGATAGAGGCCGGAAGCGTGATCGGCGATCTCGCGGAGTTGCCGGTTTCGGTAGCGCGTCAACTTATAGACCGCGTACGTCAGCGCGATGGTCGGCAAGGCGACAACGAACAGGTAAATGTCGGCACGGCCGAAAGCGAGAACGATGCCCGAGGCGGTAAGAGCACCGAGCACCGTCGGCATACCCGCAATCGCGAGGTTGTGATTCCACTCGCGAAAGCGGACCCTGGACGAGAGCAGGATAGCGACCGCGGCCAGTCCTGACCGGATGGAGAAGACCAGAAGGGCACAGAAAAGCAGATCCACCAGAATCGACAGGTTGCTCACGTAACCGATCGGGACAGCGGGCTCGCTCGACTGGAGGGCATAGAAGGCCGAACCGCCTGTAAAAACGGCAAGGGAAGCAACGGCGCAGGTAAAAAGGGCCCGCTTCCACAAACGCAGGGGATGCACCACCAGGCCGCTCACCAGGCCGTCAATCGCGGCGAGCACCACGGCTGCAGTCGAGGAGAACAGGAGCAGGGCGGCGAAAATGAAAATGTCGTTGAGCGTCACCAGCAGCCATGGTTCTTCCTTGCTGGAATGCGGCAAGGGGATCGGCATCAGCGCACCGAGGACGGCTACCGGAAGAAAATAGACCCAGGCAACGTCAGACGACGATGAAATGGCCCTCAAAACGGTTACAGAAGCTAGTCCCAGACCCAGCGCTGTGATGCCGGTCACATAGTACGTCGTAAGTTGGTGTCTGGAACGTTGGGCTTTCATCCGGACGACATATTTATGAGGCCCCCACCTATGACAAACCTTCCCCACCTTTTTACCACAGCGTCCTCTATACAAACAAATCCGCTATAATCTCGACGGTGGAAAAGCGTTACCGTTACGTCCCCGACTGGGCCTACTACTTCGGCGTGATGCCAGTTTTGGCGGCGCTGCCGCGGCATGCCGGATACCGGCTGGCTCGCGCACAGGGCAATCGGGTATCGCGCTCAAACCCGGCCCATCTCGACGAAGCAGTAAGGATGTTGCGGGGAACGGCCCAAGCGGTTGGAATTGCTCCCGGGCGGGAAGAGCAGATCGCACTTCAGGTATTTGAAACTCTTGCGTACGAGGACCTCGACACTTACTACTTCCCCTTCTGGAATTCCGGAAACATCCGCGACTACTTCGACTTCCAGGGGCTCGAGCACCTGGACCGGGCGCTCGCCGGAAAGCGCGGAGTTCTTCTTTACACGGCTCACTTCGGGTCGGTGTGCGCGCCGGTCGTCGCACTGAGTCTCGCCGGCTATAGTCTGAACCAGCTCTCCAGGGATTCCCGCGGCGAGGAAAATTTCATACCCGCCTACCGGAAATACGCCCGACTGAAGATTGGATGGATGACCCGGCGCATGTCGGGGCAGTTCCTGCTGATCGAGTCCAACCGCGGTGTTTACTCGTCCGCCTCCTCGGCGGCCGCGTCGCTGCGCGCCTACCAACTGCTTCGCACCAACCAGATTGTGTCAATGGCAATAGACGTACCGCCGGCCTTGGTGCAGGCGGCCGCTCCGGTGACTTTTCTAGGCCGTGCATGCCGGTTCCCGACCGGGCTGATCAGTCTGGCACACTCGTCCGGGGCCCCCGTGCTTCCGTTTTTCTGCCGACGGGATCCGGCCGCCCCGGAACGACAGACGCTGTCGGTCGGGGAACCACTTCAAATCACGGGTGATGTGTGCACCGACCTGGCTGGGGCTGTGGGCTTTTTCGAACAGGCGCTCCGACGTGATCCGGGACAGTGGCTATGCTGGGATTCGCTGAGCGCCTTCCTGGCCTGACCTCGGTCACGGGGACAATCCGCGCACTTCGCGAAAAGCGCTCCGTTTGGTTCTGTACCGCTGGCCGACCCGGTCACCTGCGGCAATCGTGATCCGTTCGCGGTCTACGCCGAGTCGAACCGGACTTCCACCGACGTTGCCTTGGCTTCAACAAAGCGCACGAGCGCCTCGCCTTCTTCGACGAGCGCGTCACGATCCTGGGGGCTAAGAGTGCCAAAGGGCTCGATCAGCAGGGTGACTGCGTCCTTGGCCTTCTCGATTCTCCAGGCTCCGGCGACAAAGCCGTCAACGAGAACGGTGCCTCGCACTCGGAGGCCCGGCAGGAAGACCTTGGCCCGATGTTCATCGGCGAGGACGCGAGCCCGGTTGGCATGGGAAAGAAGCAGATTGTCAAACTCGGGGAGAAACCGAACCGGGGCTGGAGTGTCGCCCGAAGGCAAAGGCACGTCCGGCAGATCGAAAAGCTCCTTGCGCTTTTCGTCACGGTACACCTGCAGGCCCGGCTTGAGCTCGTCAAACACTTCTTTTGCCTTTAGACCCGACCAGGTCTGGAAATCGTTAGGGGAAGCAGGGCCAAACCCGGCCAGGTATCGGAGGACCAGATCCTTGACGTTGTCTTCCCCGGAAACGGGGCGACCGATCCACGACTCGGCGAGGGTGAAAGACGGATTGCCCGGATAGCTCCACCCGTCGGCAATCGGAACCTGCACCAGCGGCACCTGTGTCCGTACCGCGTAGCGCATCGCCCCGACATCCTCTCCGGGCCTGAACTCCGAGAGCATCTTGCTGATATCGGCGAAGGTGCGAGGTTTTTCGGCGATGTAGCCCTTTGCGGCCTCCAGCACGGTGCGCAAGTCGGCCGCGCTGCCCCGTCGCTTGGCGATCGTACCGGCGGCGGAGGTCAGCATGGACTGCAGCGTCGTCCGAAACCGAACGAAATCGTCGGCTGTAACCAAATGCAACGTTGCCCGCATCAAGGTCCCTTTCACGACCGTCCGGTTCTCGATCAGACTGGCGAGATCCTTCCGGCTGAAATCCCGTAACCGGCTCCACAAGCCGATGTAGGGGGGCAGCGGCAACTGGGCCTGCAGACCGACCAGCCGCTCGATTGCCGCTGGGACCGACTGATTTTCTCGATGGAGGAGCATCTGGCGGGCTAGTGTGGCCCTGTTCAACTCACGCGTGCTCAAAACCCCTGGGCTCATAGTTCCTTTGGCCATGGCAAGTTCCGCTGTAACTGGACGGGAATCAACTATAGGTGCGCGCTATTCCCCCGAAATTCCCGGAATTTTCAGGTTGACCATAATTGACGGATCGTGACGGTTAAACTCATAGCAGGAACGGCACGTCTCGGGCAGGTCTTTTCGGATCATGCCGGAGCGCAGCTCTTGCGCGGATGGCGAATTCCACACTTCCGGAAAGACCGTGTCATAAAGGTTACCGAGGACCGGGCTGAGGTAACAGCATGGTCGCACTTCCCCGTCCGGCTCAATATAGACGCTGGACCACGGTTTACGACAAGTGGATGGGTCAGTCGGAAAGTCTTGTTGTTCCCTTTTCTTGAGCAAGCCGAGCAGACCCCGTCCCCGATTCAGGTATACCATGCGCAGCTCATTGACGAAAACCACACCCCGTTCCCGGGCCAGCACTTCCGCTTCCTCCGCGGCCGCCCGGGCGAGCCCCGGGAAGCTCAAGAGCGATTCCTTCACCCAGCTCTTGCGGTAAACCTGGGTCGGTGTCGCTTGAATAACCGCTATCCCATTGGAGCTGGCAAACCGGATGAATTCGGGAAGCTCCTCGATGTTCTTCCGCGAAAAATTCGGCGTCAGGTTCAACCGGGGCAACTCGCTTCCCGCCGCCCTTTTTGCCGCGTTAATTGCCTCGATCGCGCCGATCACTTTCTCGAACTTCCCGTTGACCCGTAACTCCTCGTAAATCTCCTTGCGGAGGCTATCCATTGAAATCGAAACTTCATCGACCCGCTCTCGGACGAGGATTTCCGCCAGCCGGGCATTGATCAGAACACCGTTGGTGGTAATCGTCACGGTGCAGTCGGAGTTCCGGCGAACGAGCTCCAAGATCTCCGCAATACGAGGATTGAGCAGTGATTCTCCGGGGCCTGTAACCGACAGGAAGCGCCAGTACTTCATGTAAGGGACGAGTCTGAGGAAGATCTCTTCCGGGTTGCGGTCCATCTTCCTGTCCTGGATATGGAGCAGGCCGTTTTCACGGTAGGCGGCCGCCAGGCAGAAGCCGCACCGCATGTTGCACCGGTTGTCGGCGCCTATCTGGATGTGGTACGGGAACGACTCGAGATTGGTGAGCTTCCGGTTGTATTCTTCGGTATTCCGTCGTTCGTTTTCTTCAATCAGGCCACCAAACCGCGTGGTCATCCCGACATTGTACACGTGTTCGATAGAATGGTCCTTATGCCCGAGACGAATGCCCGCCGGCACTGGTGGCAGAAGGGAGTTATCTACCAGGTGTACCCGTTGTCTTTTCAGGACAGTGACGGCGATGGGAGGGGAGATCTACCCGGCATCACCAGCCGCCTCGATCACCTCCAGTGGCTCGGAGTCGACGCGCTCTGGCTCTCTCCCATCTTCCCCTCCCCCATGGCCGACTGTGGTTACGACATCGCCGACTATACAGACATCGACCCGGTCTTCGGGACTCTTGCCGACTTTGACCGGTTGATCGCGGAAGCGCACCGAAGGGACATCAAGATCCTCCTCGACCTTGTCCCGAATCACACCTCCGATCGACATCCCTGGTTTCTGCAATCCCGCTCCTCACGGGGAAATCCCAAGCGGTCCTGGTACATCTGGAGAGACCCGGGGCCGGGGGGCGAGCCGCCGAACAACTGGCTGAGCATCTTCGGGGGAAGTGCCTGGGAATGGGACGAGGCAACCGGTCAGTACTACTACCACGCCTTCCTGAAGGAACAGCCCGATTTGAACTGGCGGAACCCGGAGGTCCTCGACGCGATGCTCGACGTGATTCGCTTCTGGCTGGATCGCGGCGCGGACGGCTTCCGAATCGACGTGGTGTGGCACCTGATCAAGGATGCGCTGTTCCGCGATAATCCCTCCAATCCCGTCTATACGCCCGACCAGTCCCCCTATCTCAGCCTGCTCACGACTCATTCGGCGGATCAACCGGAGGTCGTCGAGGTCATCACCCGGATCAGACAACTGGTTGACCGGTATCAGGACCGCGTGCTCCTCGGGGAGATCTACCTGCCGATCGAACGCACCATGCGTTACTACGGGTCGGATGGGGAAGCACTCCACCTTCCCTTCAACTTCCAGCTGATCCAGCTGCCGTGGGACGCGAGGATAATCGGCCAGGCGATCGACAAGTACGAGGGATTACTCCCTAGGCACGGCTGGCCCAATTGGGTGGTGGGCAACCACGATAGACCCCGCATCGTCTCCCGGGTCGGGCCGGAACAGGCACGGGTTGCGGCCGTGCTGCTCCTGACGTTGCGAGGGACTCCGACAATTTACTACGGTGAAGAGATCGGCATGTCCGACACCCCGATCCCCGAGGAGCGGGTGGTGGACATGCGAGGGAGGAGGCAACCGGGCCGAGGTCGCGATCCGGCTCGCACTCCCATGCAGTGGAACAAGACGCCAAACGCCGGCTTCAGCCCGACCGAACCATGGCTGCCCGTCAACCCGGACCACCGGCGGGTCAATGTGGCAGTTCAGAAGGAGGATGGCCGGTCGATACTGGCCCTGTACCGGCGTCTGCTCGAGCTTCGACGCTCGCAACCCGCCCTCCACATGGGTATGTATCGCCCCTTTCCGGCGCCCGAGGGCGTAGTCGCCTATCTGAGGACTGCCGAGGAGAAGATGTTCCTGATAGCTTTGAACTTTACGGCGTCCCGTCGGGAATTGAGCCTGGGAACGCTTTGGGGGCGAATCGTGCTCTCGAGCTTGCTTGATGACGAGGGGCAACAAGTCGGCTCCTCAATCACCCTGCGGGAGCACGAGGCGGTGATCATAAGCCTGGGCGGGGAACGGAAATGACGGCGAGAGGAAGCGGATTCGATTGCCGGGGGATATCGGGGTAATCGGAACTGATGCCCGGCCTCCAGCACAAAGCCCGCCTGACCGCATGGAGCCATGCGGTCTCGCTAACCAACATAATAGCCTGGGCGGAGCTCTTTTGCGTAGCCCCAGGTTTTAGACTTGTCGTAGAGCAGAGCCCTGAAAGAGCGTCAGATGCCTGCACAGAGGAGCGAGAGTACCATGTCACAGTCATTGTCACAACTGTATGTTCATCTGGTTTTCAGTACCAAGGACCCAGCCCCTGTGCTTCATCCCGAGATTTCCGAAAGGCTTCATGACTACCTTGCCGAAATATTTGACGATATCGACTCGCATTCGTTGAAGATCGGCAGCGCCACTGACCACGTCCATTCATTATTCGCCCTGTCCAAGAATCTTGCTTTGTGCAAAGCGGTCGAGCATGTCAAAACGGGTTCTTCTATATGGCTGAAGACGCTTGGCCCCCGCTTCCGTGACTTCCACTGGCAAGCCGGTTATGGCGGTTTCTCTGTATCCCAATCTGAAGTGCCCCGGGTAACTGCGTACATCTCCAAGCAGACCGAACACCACCGGAGGAGAACTTTCCAAGACGAATACCGACGATTCCTGCAGAAGTACCAGGTCGCGTACGATGAACGCTACGTGTGGGATTGAGGCCCCTGAAGCGGAGTGCTTTCTCTCCCGCCCTTTCAGGGCTTGAAGCTCGTTGCTGGCTAGCCCGGGGCTACGCAAAAAGCGCTCCGCCCCGGGCTACTATGTCTCGGCCTTTCAGGCCGAAGGCAGCCGCGCACTGCTGCCGTGCGCGGTCTGGAGTTTTTACATCTTCCCATTCTTTTCGCGTCTTCCGATAACCAGTTAAGTCGGTCATATATGATTTGTATTGACAGACCGACCTCTTAATGGCATGCTTTCCTCAAGGACGATTGTCCCGGAGGTCTGCATGCCTGACGATATTCGAGACATCCTTTTATCCACAATTGAAGCCTCTCTCGACGCCCAGTTGCGGGCCGTTCAGCGCTGCGCCAAGAGGGAGAAAGTCCTGCCAAGGCGCCTCGCAAGTCACGTCTGTCACAGGTTGACATGGCTTATGACATACTCCGAAAGGCGCAGTCACCGCGGCACATTTCCGAACTGCTGGATCGCATTGAAGCCACCTTTGGCGTCCGGGTCGACCGCGAAAGCCTGGTTTCCTCGCTGACCAAGAAGGTGGCCCGTGGCGATCGTTTCCTGCGCACCCGACCCAATACCTTCGGAGTGCGCTCCGAGGTCCCATGACACTGTTGGCTGCCTGGCTGCAAATTGTTCGAGACTGGAACACGGTATTTCCACAACAACGGTCGTTCCGGCGCGCCTTGCGCCAAGCCTTCGGAGGTCTGGTCTGCCTGGGCCGGCGAACCATCACCCGGATCATCTGGACCAACGGCGACCAGAACGGCAAGTGGGCCCCCGAATACCTGCTGCACTCGCGCTGCCCCTGGGACCCCCAAGAGCTGTTCGAGCCCGTGCTCCGCGGCGCCCTCCCCTGGTGCCGGGGAAGGTATGTCGGCATGGCTGGGGATGACACCCGCCTGCGCAAGACCGGGAAGCGGATCAAACAGGCTTTCTTTCAACGCGATCCCCTCTCTCCCCCCTTCCACGTCAATCTGATGCTGGGCCTGCGTTTCCTGCAGGTTTCTCTGCTGGTGCCACTCTACCGGGGCGCTACCGTGGGCGCCCGCGCCCTGCCCATCCGCTTTCAGGAGAGTTCTCCGGTCAAACGCCCCGGGCGCAAGGCCGACCCGGAACAATGGAAGCAGTACCGCATCACCGCCGAGGCGCAGAACCTGTCGCAGGACTTCGTCAAAATGATAGGCCAGCTGCGTCAGGCTCTGGACCAGGCCGGGGCCGCGCTCAAAATCCTGGCGCTGGCCGTCAACAGCAGCTTCTGCAACCGCACCGTCTTCAGTGCCATCGTGAAGGGTGTCGAACTCATCGCTCGCGCCCACGAAGACGCCGTGCTTTGCTTCCGGGCCGCGGCCGGGTCACGCCGCTTTTATGACCCGCACAAATTCACTCCCGAAGCGGTCCGCCGAGACTCGGCCCGGCCCTGGAAGACGACCCGGCTCTTTTACAGCGGCGAGCGCCGTCGGGTGCGCTACAAGGAGGTCTGCCAGGTCCTCTGGCGAGGCGGGGCCCGCCGCCGCCTCCTTCGTTTGTTGGTCGTCGCTCCCACCCCTTACCGCAAACGCGAGAGCGTCGCTACTACTACCGTCAACCGGCTTACCTCTTAACCACCGACTTGACCCGTTCGGCCCATACCCTTCTCCAGATCTACTTCGATCGCTGGCAGATCGAGGATAATCACCACAAAGAAAAGGACACCCTGGGCGTGAGCCAGTCCCAGTTGTGGAACGAAGTCTCGGTACCCAAACAACCGGTCCTGGCCGTGGCCGCGTACAGCGCCCTGCTGCTGGCGTCCTTGGTCGCCTTCGGCCCTGGACGAGAATCCGCCTACGCCGAGCTCCCCGCTTGGCGACGCCATGAGAGAAGGCCTTACTAACAGGTTTCGGCGCAACGGATGAGTGCCGGAACCGGGATCCCTATTGGGCTGTGCGGGGTCAATTTGTTACGATCCGGCCATGACCTTTCAGCTCACTCGATTCTCTCTTGCGATTGTCCTTGTCCTGGCAGCCTGCGGCCGGTCCGGTTCCACCATGAGCGAAACCAAGCGTCCGGCGCCGCTGTCTCCCCCTTCGATTGACGGCACAGCCGTCCTTGAACACACGAAGGTGCTGGCGTCCGACGAGTTCGAGGGGCGAGCGCCGGGCACGAAAGGCGAGGAACTGACCGTCAACTATATCGCCGGGCAATTCAAGAAGGTCGGGCTCCAGCCGGGCTACGCGGGTGGAAGTTACATCCAGAAGATCCCGCTCGTTGGCATCACGCCCAACCCGGAGGCGACCCTCATTTTTCGCAAGGGGACCACCGAGCGCCGGCTCAAGTTCAAAGACGATTTTGTCGCCTGGACCAAACGACCCGACAGCACTGTCTCTATTGCTCGATCCGAATTGGTGTTCGCCGGCTATGGGATCGAGGCGCCGGAGTTCGGCTGGAATGACTTCAAGGGGATGGATTTTAAGGAGAAGACGCTGGTGGTCCTGGTCGGGGACCCGCCGGTGCCGGACCCATCGAACCCCGAGAAGCTCGACCCGAAGATGTTCGGCGGTTCAGGGATGACTTACTACGGGCGGTGGACCTACAAGTACGAAATGGGGCAGAAGCTTGGCGCGGCCGGGGTGCTCATTGTTCATGAGACGGGGCCTGCGGGGTATCCGTTCGCCGTGGTCCAGAACAAGGTCAACGAACAATTCTCCATCCCGCCGAAACCGGGAGCAGAGCGCCCGGCCCCAATCGAGGGTTGGGTTCCAGAGCAGCAGGCCCGAGCGCTTTTCTCTCTGGCCGGGCGTGATTTCAATGAAATGAAGCGGCAGGCTGTTGGGCGAGACTTCAGGCCGGTTCCGCTCGGAGTATACGCCTCGCTCACGCTGGAGAACCGCGTGCGGCAGATCGATTCCCGCAACGTGGTTGGGAAGGTCGAGGGGAGCGATCCCGCCTTAAGAGACGAGTGCGTCGTCTACAGTTCTCACTGGGACCATCTCGGCCTCGGCGCGCCGGTCAACGGTGACACGGTGTACCATGGGGCGCTCGACAATGCGGTCGCCGTGGGCGGCCTGATTGAAATCGCTCGTGCCTTTGCCGCCCTGCCGGTCCCTCCAAAGCGAACCATCGTCTTCCTGGCGACCACGGCCGAGGAGCAACTCCTGCTCGGCGCTACTTATTACGTGGCTAATCCGCTGTTCCCGCTTGATCGAACCCTGGCCGATATCAATCTCGAAGGACTCAACGTACACGGCAGAACCAGGGACCTGACAATCATCGGACTCGGACTATCGGATTTGGACGATTACGCCCGGGAGGCGGCAATGGAGCAGAGGCGGGCCTTGCGACCGGATCCCGAACCGGAAAAAGGCATGTACTACCGCGCCGATCACTTCGCATTCGCACAAGCGGGCGTCCCCGCGTTGGAACCGGACTCCGGGGTCGATTACCTCGGCAAACCTGCGGATTACGGCCTCGCGTTGCGGAAAGCGTACGTCGAGGACGACTATCACAAACCCTCGGATAAAGTGAAACCCAGCTGGGACCTGAGCGGAGGCGTGGAGGACCTGAAGCTCTTCTATCTGATCGGCTTTCGGGTCGCCCAAGCCGAGAAGTACCCGGAGTGGAAGCCGGGCACAGAGTTCAAGGCACGCCGCGACAAGATGCTGGCGGGAGCGAGGAAGTAGAGATCGCGCCGGATCAGAGGATTGATGCCGAGTGGCTCCCCGGAGCACAAGCCATCGGGTCGGCGAGCGGGACAGAACCGCACACGAAGCGCTTTTCGCGAAGTGCGCGGATTCTCCCCGTGAGCGACGTTTGGCCCCGAGGCAACCTGCCTGGCTGCGGACTGGCTGCTCACGGCTATCCGCGCACTCCGCAAAAACCGCTCCGTTTGCGGTTCTGTTCCGCTCAGCAGACCCGATTGGTTCCGCCCTGCCCGCGTTGACTTCTCCGACACCCTCGTCCCGTCCGCGCTCCGCGGGCCAACTCGCGTCATACCACCCTCTCAACCCGTGTCTGCGCTGACGCACGTGTCAGAACGCCAACACACCGCGCAAGGAGGAACCAGCCTCCAAGGCGGGCCCTGATTGCCTTCTGGCGGATGGCACGCCCCATGCGTATGATACCCACCGAACAGGGAGACCCTTCGAGGGGGAAGAGCATGTACCACGGGATCCGAGAACCACGAAAGAAGGCAAACGGCCGGCTGATTCTGACGTTACACGCCCTTATCTGTCTGGGCATCTGCGTCACTTTGCAGGCCGAACAGGCAACGCCCGGGCAGCCGCAACCTGCCCCGGCCGTAAAGCCGCCGGCCACCCTGCAGAAGACCGAGACCCCGGCCGCAGGCAGCCAGAATGTTCGCCTGGCCGTCACTGCCTTCGGTCGGTACGCCGTTATGGCCAGGAGCGAGGAAGGAGTCTCGCTTCAAATGGTCGACCGCATGGCGGGACCCGGCCCGGTGTCTGGGAAACCGGGGCAGGAGGACGGCCGGTTGGACCTCTTCCTCGACGTAGGCGATTACCGCCTGGTGACCAGCGGTCACCCGAGAGCAACCGGAAAGGTCCGGCTCTCAGTTGAACCTTTCGTCGAGAAGAACGCAACGCCGGCCCCGGTCCTCGAGGAGCTCCGGGAGATTGAAACCTCACTGCAGGATCTCGAGCAGCGGTCCTACTGGCTGGAGGTAAAGCAACGCCGTCAGGTTATCGTTGAAGCGGCCGGGCGCAGCCTGGGAGACCTGAGGCTCTGGAAGGAAGGGAAATGGCTGGTCGGAGCGCAACCGCAAATCGACGTGATCGATGCGCGGGTGGGCCAGCCGCTCTTCGTGTGTCGCCTTTGGGCCGATCTCGAGCCCGGGATCTATCTTCTTACCGCATACGGGCGTCCCCCTCAACCCTGGTCTGACGGCAGCCAGGAGCACCCGCTTTATATCCGGTCCGGCATTCCGAGGGAAGGAGTCGCTGTCCGGCGGCGCCATCTGGCCAGCCCCTTCGGCATTGACCGTTTCCTCGTGCCCGGCGCCGCAAATTACTTCCGTCTCGAGCTCGGCGAGGCCCGGCCTGCCTCGCTGCGAGTCGGGGTCTTTGATCCGGGGTCGCCGTTTAGCGAGGGCGGTTCGCAGGCGGAGATTTCCAAGAAGAGCGTCCCCCCGGTCGCAGAGATACAAACCGGAAGCCAGGCGAACGATTACCTTGTCACGGTCAAAGCGCAGCCGGGCGAAGCCTACGTGGTGCAGCATTTCGAGCAGAAGATCCAACACAACTTTTCCGGCTCCGCGACTTTCTGGCTCTCGACAATCGATCCGGGCGACCCGCGGGACTCGATCGACGTCAACGGGATCCTCGTCGAAACCAGCGCAGACGGGCGAAGCAGGCCGATCGTCGGTCAGACGATCGAGCTCGACATGACGACCTCGTGGCGGCGCCGGTTCAATGTCCTCGAAGGACAGCAACTGTTCCTCCACGTCAAAGAGCCGGGAGCCTATGTTGTGGCAAGCCAGGGAACGCCGGCGAGGTTCAGAATCGAACCCTTTCTGGTCAGTTTCCCGCAGAATTACCGCCCGCCCGCCCTGCAAGCTTCCGGTGGAACCTGGACGCTGGATCCCGGCTGGCACGTGTTGTCCATCCAACCGGCGAGCAAGGGCGTGCTGGACCTGACGATCCGGCCCAATACGTGGAGCGAGTATGCCCTGAATGCGGTTGGCGTCAAACGCGAGATACCGACCGTGCCCGCCCGCGCCTCCGTTCTCTTTTCTCCTCTTTCGCTGAACCGCCAGTCCGCTTACACACTGTTCGTCAACAGAAGGAGCCCTCTAGGGACAGTGTTCAGGGCGCTCCCCCTTGACCTGGCCGATCCTCTGACGGTAGCCCTGTCCCCGGCGGCCGAAGTGGAAGTCCCCTTCCGGGTCCAAGAGTCAGGAACCTTACGAGCCGAATCTGAAAGCGGCGACAGGGTAGAGATTTCCGTTAATGGAGGAGCCTGGCAAACCAGCCCGCCGGTCGACTCCGGGACGCACACGGCGAAGATCCGTCAGACCGGAAAGGAGACGGTTTACTGCTCGCTCTCGTTCCAGCCCCGGCGCCTGAATCCCGAGACCCCTCTTCCGTCGATGACACCGGAGACCCTCTCGCGGCTTCCCGAGTTTCCCGTTCTGACCGAGGGCCAGCCCCAATTCCTCGACTTGAACCGCGCGTCGAACGCGACCTTCCGAGTCAAGGCCGACAAACCGGGATTGTACCTCCTCCAGTCGACCGGCCTGCTTGCCACGGAAGGTGTCGTCCGCAGCAGGACGACCCCCGTTTATGCCCGGGAGACGCAAAACGGGGTGGGTCGCAATTTCTCGCTTCGGCAGTACCTGACAGCCGGCGAATTCCAGTTGACGGTTGCGGCGCAGGGCTTGTCGGAGGGGCACCTTGGAGTCGAGCTCCAACGAACCCAGCCGATCAGCGCCGGATTTCTCACCTCGTTCACACCAGCACGGATCTCGCTGCCCGGCGGGTCGGGCCGTCACCTACTTCTTCAAAATCACTGCGGAGGGCGAGTTCCGTCTGCGGGCTTTCGGATTGGGCAGAACCTACCGTTGCCGGCTCGAGGACGGCGACGGGTGGCCCCTGGTTCCACCGGGCAGCGAGGCCGACATCACCCGGGTGTTTGAACCCGGCACCTACCGCCTCACGGTTTTGCCTGAAATGACCGACGCCCGGGTCGTGACAACCATCGAACCTCTCCGGCGTCCGCGAACCTACCGCGGCCACGGCCCTCATCTCCTGCCGCTGGCTCGGAACGTCAACGCAGCTCTGGACCGAGCCGGCCGAGGGGCAGCAACGGGTTCCCGACCAGTGGGAATTTGAGCTGCCTGCGCCCGGGGACGTCAGCGTCCAGTTGAGCGGGGAGATGCAGGCGACCCTCCGCCGGGCCGATGAACCGGGCGGGCCAGGCACGGCCTTCGTACCGCCGGAAAGGGGCTGGAGAGGGAAGCTGGGCGCCGGACGGTATCGCCTGGAGGTCACCTCGACACGAATCAACAACCGGGCCCCTTATCGCCTTGCCGTCTCTCCTCTTCAGTTGATGACGGGTATGAGCCGCGAGGTCGACGGCGCCTGCCCGGGTACCGATTTCCATTGGGGAAAGAGGAGGGATCGAGCTTTCATCGCTCGGAGATCGCGACGTCCGCGCCCGACTCTACGACGGCCAGGGCAACCTCGTCGCGGCCAATGACGACCGGCCCGACGATTGGAATTTCCAGATTATCCAGACGCTGGACCCGGGCGAGTACACGCTGAAACTCGACCCGGTTGGAGCCACAGGAGGCGAGCTGTTCTGTTTCGATGCGGACTCCTGATTCTCTGGAAAAGGGGCGAATTGTCTGTGCCAGGCACGCAGGAGATCACTCTCGGGCGGGCGACGTTGATCTTCACGGTTGCCTCGCCGGCGGAATCCGCCCTCCTCCATGCGCGGGCCTCTGCGAGGGATAGCCTTGGCATCTCGCTCGAAGGTAACTTCGGGGAAGGCTGGACGTCGATCGCAAGCAACTACGGCTTCAAACCGGAGCTGCAGGCGCCGCTTGCGGGCGGCTCGGAAACAACGGCGCAAGCCGCAATATCGCATCAAATTCTGGTCGCTCGACAGGCGACCCACCATCGCCCACCTGGAAGTCCGATCCATCGCCTGCACGCCCGTGTCTGAAAAAGAGCTGGCCGCAGGTTTACCGCTGAGTGCCGGACCGGATTCCTCGCTGGCCGTAGCGTGCATCCGAGTGGAGCGCGACGGCCTCTTCGGTGTGGAAACGGCAGCCCCGGGCTTCGCTGGTCCGGTGATCCCCGAGCCGGCTGTTCCCCGGTCGACAGCCCGATCCTGGCGGCCCGGCAGGGTCTCATCTGGGTAACCAGTGAAGTGGGCAAAGGCGCGCCGCTACCCGTTGCCAGGGCGAACAGAATCGCTCTGGACGGTTCGGGCGGGAATGCCCTTCAGGTTCAGTATCGCCACGGAGAGCGGCTGAAATTCGATCTCTGCGCCATCAGCCCCCGGGCCGGTCCTGCTGACCGCACGTTCCAGCTCCGGCCAACCAGGGGTCCTGCTCCGGCAGCCGTCCCGGGATGCGGCGAAGGGTGAGGCGAAATGGGTGGTGTCGGACCACGCTGCCATCTCCGCCACGCTGGACGCCCAGGGGGCAGCGGGTGAGCTCTGGTCCGCATCGCCGACGGATGACATCCTCGTGGTTCGGGTGGAGCAGGCTCATTTCCAGACGCCCGAGGTGGAAGAGACCCCGGAAAACGGCGACGGCCAGATCGATGCGGGCAAGGCTCGCCGGTTTCGTCTTCCCCGTGGATGGAAACGGCTTTCACTGACACTCGGAGACGGGCTGGCGGCTCTCCTGGTCAAGGGCGACAAGGATCTCCACTGTCCACTGGAAATCGGCCGGATCACTGTACGAGACGCTGGACACCGACGCGGAGAACCTCCTGCTCCTGAACCCCGGCAGCTCCCCTGGCCGGTTCGTTCTTGTCAGCCTGCCCTTGAAAGATGACCAGGCATTACCCGACCTTCGCCCCGGATTCCCTTACGAACGCGAACATGTGCGTGCCGGAGTCGAGCGGCTGGCGGTTCCCGGGGGGCTCGACGGTGCCGTCCTTCGGGTTCGCGGGACCGACGTCCGCCTGGTGTTTGTTTCCAGCTCCGGCCGGACGGCCGAAGGCACAGACATCCGTCTCGACTCAAACCCCGGCGAGATTCTGCTCTCTCACGGACCCGGGCCGCTGGTCTGTTGGATCGATCAGGCGGGATCAGACGCGGGATTGTGGCCCGCCCAGATTCATCCCGAACAACTCCGGATAGAGCCGCCTGCGACCGTTCCGCTCGAGGGCGAAACGGCGCGCGCCTTCCGAATCGAGCGACAATCGCCGGGCCTGCTTCATTTTCGCGCGCCTGGGCCGCTCCTTACGGCAATCAGGCGCCCGGCGGCGATGACCGATACCTCTCTTCATGCACAAGGCGCCGACCTGGCAGTTTATCTCCCCGAGGGCACTTCCGAGCTGCTGGTCAGGAGTTTGGCAGGTCACCCCCTGGCAGGCCTGGCGGAGTTCAGCCTGACCTCGGCAACCAGGCTCCAGGAAGGCGCGGGCCCGACTATCCTTCTGTCGCCGGGGGACAGCCGACTGTTCGCGTTTGATGTCGATCGCCCGGGTCCGATCGGAATTGGCGTTCAGGCCGAGAGCGAGACCGTCGAACTGGAGCTGTTTCAGGCGGACGGGAAGCGGGTGGAGAAAGGGACAGTGCTGATGCCCCGGCTCGAACCCGGCCCACACCTGCTCCTTTTGCGGGCGTCACCTGGGTCCGGACCGGTGAAAGCCCGACCGGTCATCGTCGGATTGCGACTGCCCGACACCGGGCCTCCGGAAGATGTCATCCGGCAGTACCTGCAGCCGGAGGGGGAGAGGACGAGCTTCAGCAGCGTCCGAGGGGATGAGCCGATCGTCAGGTTCCAGACCGGGGAGACGGAGTATTCGGAAGGCGAGACGAGTGAGGAAGAGGCACCGGCGGAGGAACCCCAAGAGCCGGAAGAGCCGTGATCCTGTGAATCCGGTTAATCCTGTCCAAAAAGTCTTTGACAGGATTAAAAGGATTGACAGGATTTTGCTTGGCCACACACAAGGTGAATCCTATGAATCGCATATCGATGAGATTGGTGGGCGTGGTGCTGGGGGCGTGGTTCGCTGCCGTGGCTGCACAAAACAGTCAGCCCGTCAGCCCGTCAGCCGGTCAGCCAGCGCCCGCGCCGGGCGCGACCACGGTCGTTGTCCCGAACCAGTTTCTCAGGCGCTGGGACCCGGTGACGATCTTCTTCCCGACCGCGGTCGGTCCCTCCTCTCCCGGACCCGAAGACCGGCCCGAGAAGTGGGTCACTTTCGACCCGGCCCATCCCGGAGCCTTTCGGTGGCTTGATTCACGCACGCTTCAGTTCCGGCCGGCCGAACCGTGGCCCTCTCTGACCCGTTACCGGTGGACTGCACAAGGATTGAACGCGGTCCTTTCGACCCTGATGGAGCCGCCCCGTTCGACAATTCCGGCGGACAAGACCGAAGGTCTCGACCCGGTTGAAGAGATCGCCATGGTCTTCCCGGAGCCGGTTGATCCGGCGGCGCTCGCCCGCATGGTCTCAGTCGAGCTTCGTCCCCTGCCCGGGCTTCTGGACAATGCATCCAGGCGGCTGGGAGCTGACGATTTCCAGATCAAGACGGCTGAACGTCGATCCCCGTCCGAGGAGGCCCGGTATGTCCTTGGGCTGAAGTCGGCGATACCGTGGGGCACCCGTGCAATCGTCCATTTTCGTCTTTCACTTGACGATCGGGCGGAACAATCCGCCTGGTCTTTCTCCTTTTCGACCGCGGAACCATTTCGAATCGTAACGGCCGGCGCTCGCGAGCGGCGGTATCCGGTCACCCCCGAAGGAACGCAGTACACTCGCGAACAGGCCATCGACTGCGGGATGGACGATTCCCGCTTCCTCCTCGAGTTTTCCTCAACCCCGGCCGTCTTTGGTCCTCTGGAAGGTAAGAACCTCGTCCATTTCAGTCCGGCGGTCACCAATCTCAGCTTCATGCCGGCCGGTAAAACGGTCGAGATTTCGGGCGATTTCAGCCGCGACACCCTGTATCAGGTCACTCTGACCCCGGTGCACTTGCGGGATACCAACGGGCGCGCTCTGGAGATGCAGAACAAGAGCGTCCTGTACTGCTACTTCCCGAAGAAGGCGGCCTACCTGAGGTGGAGCGCCAGCCAGGGGATCGTGGAGCGCTACGGACCGCAAATGGTCCCGGTCGAAGGGCGCGGCCAGGACCGGCTGGATCTTCGAATCTACCCCGTCAATCCCCTGGACCGGTCTTTCTGGCCGTTTCCCGAACGATCCATCGCAGTTGACGAATCCAAACGACCGCCAGGGCCGGGCGAGGAACCGAAGCCATTCGATTCACCTGAGCGGGATATCACACCGCAGGAGATCGCCGTCCAGATCTCGAACCTCGGATCTCCTCCGGTCTCGACCCTGGTTACCCTGCCGTTGCGCCGGGAAGGAAAGGCGGCGATATTCGGCCTTGATCTCGCCAAACACCTCCAGACGATCTCGGGACAGAACCAGACTGGCACGTACCTGGTCGGCCTCAGGAACCTGAGCGGAGACGGCAATCGACACTGGATGCGAATCCAGGTGACCGACCTCTCCCTGACTACCCTCGAAGAGCCGGCCGGGGTCAGATTCACTGTCAGCGCCATAAGCACCGGCGCGCCGGTTCCCGCGGCCGCTGTGAACATAGAAGGGATGCAGAAACAGGACGGACGCTGGCAGTGGACCGTTTTGGCATCGGGCTCGACCGATCCGCAGGGCGGTTTCTTCTGGTCCGCGCCCGGGCGAAAACCGGACCGTGTCTGCCTCGTCAAACGGATCGTCGTCCGAAAAGGCAGCGACGTGCTGGTTCTGGATACGGCAAAACCGCCGGAGAAGTATGCCGACAACCAGTGGTCGAAGGACCGCACGACCTGGCTGCAATGGGCATTCCAGGAGCTCGAGGGGAGAGTGCCTGAACCCCAGGTCCTCGCTCACATTTTTACTGAACGGCCCGTCTACCGGCCTGAGGAAGAGGTGCACATCAAGGGCTACCTGCGCCGGCAGGAAAAGGGGCACCTGGGCCGATTCCGTGGGGAAGGCTGGATCGTGGTCGAGGGACCTGGCGACCTCGTCTGGAGATATCCCGTCACGCTCTCCGAACAGGGCAGCTTCTACGCGAAGTTCCTCGAAAAGGACAGGCCCACCGGCAGTTACCGGGCCTGCTTCGAAGACCAGGACCGGAAGAACCGTTACGGGTCTGTTTCCTTCCAACTCGAAGCCTACCGCCTCCCCCGCTTTGAGGTGACTCTGCTCTGTCCCGACCAGACGGCACTGGACAAGGAGTTTCCGGTGTCGCTGACCGCGACTTACTACGCGGGCGGCCGGGTCAGCGCGCAACCCGTCCAGTGGAGGGTCACTCAGTTCCCCTACGCCTGGACGCCCGCAAAACGCGAAGGTTTTCAGTATTCCTCCGACAGTCGCTACTCGAGCACCGGCGCTTTCCAATCCACTCCACGCATTGAACGGGAGGACAAGACCAATGAAAGTGGAGGCGCGGAAATCGTCCTGAACCCCGCGATCGAGCCCACCGCCCAGCCGCGAACTTACGTAATCGAGGCGACGGTGACCGGCCCTGACGATCAGACCGTTACAGCAACCCGCTCGGTTCTCGCGCTCCCGCCTTTCGTTCTCGGCGTGAAGGCTCCCCGGTTTATCGAAAAAGCCACTGCGATCACGCCTGAGATCATCGCGGTGGGAATGGACGGCCAACTCCTCCCCGACAAAGAAATCACGGTTCGGCTTCTGCGTCGGGAATGGCACTCGTACCTGCGGGCAAGTGACTTTTCCGACGGCGTCGGCCGGTACATGACTGATGTCGTGGACAACAAGATTTCGGAAACCATCATCCGGTCTACTCGGGAACCGTCCAAGCTGACACTCCCCGTCGATAAAGCCGGGGTCTACATCGTCGAGCTCGAGTCCCACGACCGCCTGGACCGCGCGCAGGTCGTCCGCGTGGACCTTTACGCCGGCGGACCGGAGGCAATGACCTGGGCGAAGCCCGTCTCGCGCGTCTTCTCGGTGGCGCTGGACAAGGCCCGCTACGACCCGGGCGAAACCGCGTCGATCATCCTCAAGAGCCCCTTCCAGCAGGCGCACGCTCTCGCAGTCGTGGAAGCACCCGAAGGCAACCAGTACCGGTGGGTCGAGGTCAACGGCGGATCTGCTGTCTTTCAGCTTCCGATTCAAGGGCATTACGTCCCGCGCGTTCCGGTCCATTTCATCCTGATGCGGGGGCGCCTGCCGGACACCGCACCGCAGCCGGGCACTGGCATCGACCTCGGCAAACCGTCCACCATGGCCGCGACCGCCTGGCTCGACGTTACTCCACGGGCGCGCCAGGTCCAGGTCGAATTACAGCATCCAAAGAGCGCTTCTCCTGGGCAGCGGATCGAAGTCACGGTCCTCATCAAGGACCCGGACGGCCACCCGCTTCCCGGCGAAGTGACGCTCTGGCTGGTCGATCAGGCAGTGCTCGCCCTTGGGAAGGAACGCCGGCTCGATCCGGTCCCCGATTTTGTCGCTTCCGTCCGTTCGCGCCTCTCGGCTCACGATTCACGCAACCTGGCCTTTGGAATTCTCCCGTTCGCAGAGAATCCCGGAGGCGACGGCGGAGAGGAAGACACCGGCCTGCTTGACCGGGCAACCGTGCGCAAGAACTTCAAGTCGGTGCCGTACTACAACCCGGCGATCCTCGTGGGGCCCGACGGCAAGGTGGTTGTGCCAGTCACGCTTTCGGACGACCTTACGAATTTCAAGCTGCGTGCGAAGGCTGCCAGCGGGGACGAGCGTTTCGGTTTCGGTACCGGCCACCTGGAAGTCCGCCTCCCGGTGATCGTTCAGCCCGCCCTGCCCCGTTTCGTGAGGCCCGGCGACTCCTTTACCGCGGCCGCAATCGGGAGGCTTGTGGAAGGACCCGGCGGACCCGGTGCCGCCGAGATCCGTGCGGAAGGAGTGGAGCTCCAAGGGCCGAGCCGGATTCCGTTGACGTGGACGGAAGGGAAACCTGAGAAGCTGGCGTTCCCGGTTACTGTCCCCACTCCGGGCTACACAGCCCAGGGAATCCCGGCCAGCCGGGAAGTGATTTTCAAGGTCGGCGTCCAGAGGACTTCTGACGGCGCTTCCGACGCCTTCGAAGTCCGGCTGCCAATCCGCGAGGATAGGGACCAGGTGAGCGCGAAGGTCATCCAACAGCTCCAACCGGGGACCCCGCTGGCGTTGCCCGCGGTGCCGGAGCCGTCACGACGGGGAACCATGCAGCGCTCGGTCCTGGTTGCCGGGCACCCGGCACTGGTCAAGATGGCGGCCGGTTTGGACTTCCTGCTGCAGTACCCCTATGGTTGCACCGAGCAGCAGTTGAGCCGGGCGAGGACTTACCTGGCACTGAAGCGCTTCCGGCAGGTCCTTCGCCAGTCGGCCTCGGACAAACAGGTCGATGATGCCGTCAAAGAGCTTCTGCAGTGGCTTCCCAGCTCCGTGGACGCAAACGGCCTTGTCGCTTACTGGCCCGGCTCACGCGGCTACGTTTCCCTCACGGCGTGGACGGTTCAGTTCCTGCTCGACGCCCGGCAGGCCGGCTACGCAATCGATGACAAGTTATTGGCGCGTCTGATCCGGTCCCTCGATCAGGCCCTGCGGTCCGACTACAGCAACTTCATCGAGGGGGAGGATTTCGCCGAGCGAACGTGGGCGCTGGTTGCGTTGGCCCAGGCGGGCCAGTTCAACGCTTCGTACGCGGCGGAATTGTCCCGCAAGGCGCAGTATCTCAACCTCGAAGGTGTCGCCCTCGTCCTCCAGTCGTTGGTCCTGGCAAAACAGACGTCGGGCGTCCGGGATCAGCTGGCCAGGACGCTCCTTGATGGGATTGTCTTCCGTCTCTACGGTGGGAAAGAAATCTATGGCGGCTTGCAGGACAGGGCCGGCGCGCGGAACGGGCTCATCCTGCCGAGCGAAACCCGCACTCTGGGAGAGGTGACGAGGGCACTGGAATTGGCCCAGCCCAGGCAACCTCGCCTGCCGCTCCTCGTCGACGCCCTGATCACGACCGGGCGTGATGACGGGTGGGGAACCACCAATGCCAATGCGTCGGCTTTGCTGGCCTTGAGCCAGGTTCTGGAGCCCGGGTCCCTGCAGATCGCGCCTTCCAGGGTCATCGTGACCCTCGATGGGAAGGAACAGGCGCTTGCGATCGGTCCCGCCTCCCCGGCGGTTCACGCTGGCCGGGCTCTCCGGGCAAGGCGTGCAGGTGCGCCTCGAAACGCCTGGCGCCGTGGCGGTTGCGAGCGTCACTACATCGTATGTGCCGGCGGCACCCGGGAGCGAGGCTGCGTCTCAGTCCAACGGTTTCGTGGTGACCCGGGTCATCAACCGGGTCAGGGGAGATGGCCAGCCCCTCGTGCAAGTTCCATTGTCCCAACCAGGGACAGCCCAGACCTTCAAGGTCGGGGACGTCGTCGAAGAACACGTCCAGGTGGTCAATCCCAAGGATCGCCATTACGTGGCCGTCGTCGTGCCTCTCGCCGCCGGGATGGAAGCCTTAAACCCAGGCCTGGCGACGGCTCCGCCGGAGGCCAAAACGCGGGGAAGACTGACTGCGGACCCAACTTACGCGAGCTTCATGGACGACCATGTCGCGTACTACTACAACACTCTTCCCGCCGGGACTTACGATTTCTACTTCCGAACGCGGGCTTACACGGAGGGTTCGTTTATTCAGCCGCCGGCCAAGGCCGAGATGATGTACGACGGGACGGTCCGCGGGAGCTCGAACGGGGCGAAGATCGTGGTTGAGGGGAAGGGAACAACTGACGACTGACAACTGACAACTGACGACTGAGACAACGTGAGGAACGTGAGCGAGACTTAAGAGGCGTGAGAGTGGTGACGAGTCCGAAGTCGCTTTTTCACGCAAGACCCTAAGCGCTTGGTTGTTGGTCCGCTTCTCGCCGCGAGGCTCGCTCCGTGCGCAGCTCTTACGATCTGTCGGCTTTGGCTGGACCGAACAGCCGGCAAGACCCTCGGCTTTGGCGGGCTTGATGGCCGTCTCTCCTGGCCGGCTGCTCTGCTGTGGCTCGAGGTTCGTCCGCGAAACGCGTTGGTCGCGCCCGAGCCCAGCCTTTTCTTCCGTGATCGCAATGGCCGGTTCCTCGGCGAAATAACAAACCCCGAGACCGGCGAGCTCGGTTACTGGAAACTGGAGCGGCTTCCCGACCGGGTCGCGGCTGCAACTCTGGCGGCCGAGGACAGGCGCTTCACCGAACACCCGGGAGTCGACCTTCGGGCCATCGCCCGGGCGGCCTGGCACAATCTCGAGGACGGACGCCGGCGGTCCGGCGCCTCGACGATCGCCATGCAGGTCGCGAGGATGCAGGAACCGGGCCCTCGGACTTGTTTTCGCAAGCTCCGTGAGGCGGGAACGGCTCTGGCACTGACTCGGAGCTATGGACGCGAGGCCGTGCTCGCGCACTACCTGACGATCGCCCCCTACGGCAACCGGATCCACGGGATCGCCTACGCCGCCCGCCGCTATTTTGACAAGCCGGTCGAGGATTTGAGCTGGGCGGAAATTTCGCTTCCTCGCGGCCATTCCACAATCTCCGGCGCGGATGAACCCTTACTTGCCGGCAGGCCGGGCGTTGGCGAAAAGACGCGCCCTTTGGATCCTCAACCGCCTCTACGACGAAAGCCGTTTGTCGAAGATCGAGCACCAGGCGGCAATAGCCGAGCTTCAGGCGCTCTTCATCCTCCCGCCCGTCAACCGTCCGACCGAGTCCCTGCACGCCCTTTTTCGGGTAGAAGAGCATCTACAGGCGACGGGGCGGGCGGACGGGTCTCGCAACCGCTCGTAACCACCACGCTCGACCTCGACCTTCAGTCCGAGGTGGCGTGGATCATGGCAAAGGCGCTCAGACAATGGGAGAGCCAGGGAGCGCGAAACGCCGCGGTCATCGTCCTTGATCGCCGGACCAACGAGGTGCTCGGCTGGGTCGGCTCGACCGACTACTTCGATGGCCCGCATGCGGGTTCCATTGATTACGCGTCGGTTCCCCGATCCCCGGGGAGCGCGTTGAAACCATTTTTCTACGCGCTGGCACTGGAAGAGGGGATCATCCGGCCCGACACCGTGCTTGACGATCTCGAGCGAGGGGCGGGAGGGATAACAAATGCCGATGACCGCTTCCTGGGGCCGCTCTTGCCTCGGACCGCGCTTGCCAATTCGCGCAACGTTCCCGCGGCGAACCTCCTGGACCAGATCGGCATCGAAGAAGGGTACGAGTTCCTGAGGCAGCTGGGCCTGCACGAGGGCCGGCAACCGGCCCGCCGCTACGGCCTGGGGCTTTCTATCGGCGGCCTGCCCGTCACGCTCGAGCAACTCGTCCACGCCTACACGGTACTCGCGCGGCAGGGAATGCTGGACGATCTCGTGTGGTACCGGGATCAGCCCCGTGGTGCGACTCGGCGGCTGCTCTCGCCCGAGACGGCCTGGCAGATCAGCACGTTCCTGTCCGACCCGATGGCGCGTCTGCCGAGTTTCGCCCGGATGGGCTCGCTCGAATATCCGTTCCCTGTCGCCGTAAAGACCGGGACCTCCTCGCGGTTCCGCGATGCCTGGGCCGTCGCGTTCTCGAACCGGGTCCTGGTCGGGGCCTGGGTTGGCGACCCGGACTTCCAGCCAATGAACCGGTTGACCGGATTCAATTCGGCCGCGGAACTGACCAAAGCGGTGCTGAGCTATGTGCACGGTGACCAGGTCAGCGGGCTGGACGCCTGGTCGCTCCCCGCACCCCTCGGCTACCGCTCAAGTCGCCTCTGCGCGGTCACGGGGAAACTGGCGACTCCGGCATGCGACCGGGTCTCGCTCGAATGGTTTCGAGAAGGGGAGGAACCGATCGAGGAGTGTTCGGCTCACGTGGTGATGGCGATCGACACCCGGACGGGGAGACCGGCAACAAGCACCACTCCAGTCTCCTTGGTCGAGGTGCGGACGGTGCTCGATCTGCCGCCGCGGTATGCCGAGTGGATGGCCTCGCAGGGGCTCTCGGCCGCGCCTCTCGAGATGTCCGCGTCGCTCTTGTTTCCCGGGCCTGATGAAAGTCCGGCGGCGGCTTCGGCTCCACCTCCGGAAGTTCGTTTGCGGGTCACGTCTCCGGCTCCAGGTCTTCGGCTTCTGCAGGATCCGGAAACTCCGCCGGAGCTCGAGACGATTTCGCTGAACGTGGTGGCCGATCCTCCCGTGCCCCAGGTTCTCTGGTATGTGGACGGCCAGCCCTTTCAGCTGGCGGAATATCCTTACAGCGCGCGCTGGCCCCTGCACCGGGGCGAGCACGTGATCCACGCCCAGGTCCCCCTGACCGCCACCCGCTCGGCGGGCATCCGCGTCGTGGTGGAGTAAAGGCCACTCTCAGAATCGGCGATTCGTGATTCTCTGGGACCAGATCGACAGGTCACGCTCGCTCCCGGCTACGCCGGCTAAAGCCGGGACTACAAACCCTCGTGCCTCGAGCGATCCCTTGCCACGGGGAAGGTTCGTAGTTCCGGCTTGAGCCGGCGTAACCGGGAGCGGAATCATGCCACAATCCCACTGGCGCCTCTTCTCGATTCCACGCCCACTCCCTTCCGCGCTATGATAGGCGTCTTTGTACCCAGGTTACTGTTGTAGCCGGCGGATGAAACATGGGCTCGGCCAACTCGTATCCCTTGGACAGCTGCTGGTGACAAGTTGAAAAAGAGACAAATCAGGCGTTGGTGGGCATTGCTTTTCGGGCTGGTCCTCATCGCGTCTTCGTGCCGGCACAGGGCCGTCGGACCGGACTACAAGAAACCGGTGACTGTTACGCCGCCGAGTTGGAATTCGGCAATGAACGAAGGCCTTAACCCGGCGCCGCTGGCCGATGAATCTCTCGCACAGTGGTGGACCACGCTCCATGACCCGGTTCTCGAAAGCCTTATCCAGCGGGCGATTCAGGGCAATCTGGACCTCAGGCGAGCCGAGGCGGCGGTGCGAGAGGCTCGGGCGCGACGCGGAATCGCGAACACCGAGCGGTTCCCGACCGTCACCGCCTCGGCATTGGCCGGGTTTAGCCGGGGATCCAATCGGATGGGAACGGCCGCCGACCTCGGACTGTTCAGCACTCGATTCGACGCGGGCTGGGAGCTTGACGTCTTCGGGCGCGTCCGGCGTTCCATCGAAGTAGCGGACGCCAACCTCGAAGCCAGCCAGGAATTCGTGCGGGATGTGCTGGTAAGCCTCCTGGCCGAGGTGGCTATCAATTACGTCGAGGTACGCCAGTTCCAGACCCAACTGACGATCGCCGAAGACAATCTCAGGATCCAGGAAGATTCCCTTCGCCTGGCTCGAGAGCGCTACAATGCGGGCCTGACCGCCCGGCTGGACGTCGAACAGGCCGAGTATTCGGTGGCCGGCTCGAGATCACGCATCCCCACGCTTCGCATCAACATGGAGCAGGCGAAAAACCGCCTGGCGGTCCTTCTGGGCGCCAACCCGGGAGTCCTTTCCGGGGAACTGGCCTTGGCCGGGAAGATCCCCGTCGGCCCGGCGCAGATGGCCGTAGGGGTGCCGGCCGACATGTTGCGGCGACGACCGGATGTCCGCCGGGCGGAACGCGTGCTTGGCGGCTCGAACGGCGGCTGTCGGTGTTGCGACGGCGGCGCGGTATCCCCAGTTCTTCCTGTCCGGAAGCATCGGCTACGAGGCCATCACCAAGGGGAATCCTCTATCGCTCGGAAACCTGATCGGGTCGATCGCGGCGAGCGCCCTCTACACGGTTTTCGACGCGGGACGCATCCGCCAGGGGATCGAGGTGCAAAATGCGCTTCAGGAACAGGCCCTGACCGATTACGAGTCCTCGATCCTCTTCGCCCTTGAAGAGGTGGAGAACGCGTTGGTGGCCTATGCCGATGAGCAGGTGCGCCGCCGGTCGCTGGTCGAAGCATCGGACGCCGCGGCCCGGGCGGTCGAGACGGTTCGAAGCAACTACGCGGCCGGCCTTGTCGATTTCCTCCCGGTTCTCGAGACACAACGCTCGCTGCTTGTCCTTCCAGGACCAGCTCGCACAGAGCGACGCTGCCGTTACTTCCGACTTGATCCGTCTCTACAAAGCCTCTGGGAGGCGGCTGGACGCCGATGGCGCCCCAGGCTGCCCCTCAACCTCAGAACAAGACAGGCTCCAACCCATGATTCGCAAACGAATTTCAGATGATTCCGGACGACCGGTCCTCGCGCGGCTTTGGCCGATTTTCTTTCGTAGCGGCCATGCTCTTGGCGGCATCGCTTCTGCTTGGACGGCTGTGCCACCACGCAGCACGCCGCCGGTCCGCCCCCTCTGCCTCCCCCCTCGGTCACCGTCACCCCGGTCAGGAGAGCGGCGATCTCCGACAGCACCGAGTACGTCGGCCGCACCGAAGCAGTTTCCTACGTGGACCTGCGCGCCCGCGTCACCGGGGTTCTCACCCGCCGGAACTTCGAGGAGGGGGCCGACGTGAAGGAAGGCGACCTGCTCTACATGATCGAGCAGGAACCTTACCAGGCGGCGGTCGAGATCGCAGAGGCTTCCATCGCGCAGACGGAGGCAACCCTTCAGAACGCCGAGAAGTACCTCGAGCGCCTGAACACCGTCAAGGACACCGGCGGAACTTCCAAAACGAACCGTGGAGGCCGCCGAACGAACGGTTCTCGAATCGAGGGGTTTGCTCAAGGAAAGGCAGGCGCGCCTGACCCAGGCGAGGCTCAACCTCGGCTACACCGAAATCCGCGCCCCGATCAGCGGCCGAATCGGCCGAACAGCCATCCATGTCGGCAACCTCGTCGGCCCGGAGAGCGGAGTGCTCGCCACGATCATCAGGCTGGACCCCATGTGGGTCTCCTTTCCGATCACCGAGCGGAACTACCTGCAGCTGCAGGAGAAGATCGCGGCCGGACGAAGGAACGGGCAGGCGATCCCTCAGCTGATCCCAACCATCCGGCTGGTGGACGGCTCGCTGTTCCCTCACCCGGGGCGGATCGACTTCCAGGACAACCGCGTCGACCGGAGCACGGGGACGATCATGCTCCGCGCAACCTTTCCGAACCCGCACCTGCTGCTGCGGCCCGGTCAGTTTGTTACCGTCGTGTCAACCGAGCGGGGCAGCCGCGCCCGGCTGCTCATTCCTCAGTCGGCGGTGCAGCGCGACCAGGTAGGCGCCTTCGTGCTGACCGTTGATCGGAGAAAAAGGCGCAGGTTCGGCGAGTCAAGCTCGGCGAGGAGGCAGGAACCGACTGGATCGTCACCGAGGGACTTTCAGAGGGTGAACCGGTGATCTCCGACGGCCTTCAGAAGGTGACGCCCGGCGGACCGGTAAATCCGGTCAGTCCGGAGGCCGCCCCGGCTCAGGAGGGAAAACCCGGTGCTTAGCAAGTTTTTCATCTCCCGACCCAAATTCGCCATCGTCATCTCGCTGGTCATCGTCCTGGCCGGGCTGATCACCATGACGCAGCTGCCCGTCTCCATGTATCCGGAGATCTCGCCGCCGCAGGTTCAGATCTCCGCCGTTTACCCGGGCGCCAGCGCCGAAGTCGTAGAGGCGACTGTCGCTGCCCCGATCGAACAGCAGGTCAATGGCGTCGAGGACATGATCTACATGTCTTCGACCAGCTCGAACAGCGGCGTCTACAGCCTGGCATTGACTTTCAAGGTGGGGACAGACCCTGATATCGCGGCCGTCAACGTGCAGAACCGCGTGGCGCTCGCGACTTCACAGCTCCCTTCCGAGGTCGTCCAGCGCGGCGTTTCCGTACGCAAGAGCTCGACCTCGATGCTGATGGTCGTCAATCTATCGTCGCCGAACGGGACCTACAACGACGTCTTCCTGGGGAACTATGCCGGCATCTACATGAAGGACGCGCTCGCCCGCGTCCCCGGTGTCGGTGACGTCAACATCTTCACGGCCCGCGACTACGGCATGCGGATCTGGCTGGACCCGGACCGGATGACGAGCCTGGGCATCGGGGTCGACGAGGTGAACCGGGCGATCCGTGACCAGAATATCCAGGCAGCCGCGGGACAGATCGGCGGCGCCCCGTCGAGCCCGGATCAGCAATTTCAGTACGCGATTCTTTCCACCGGGCGTCTGACCGAGGAATCGGAATTCAAGAACATCATCGTTCGCGGCAATCCGGACGGCTCGCTCGTCCGAATCAGCGATATCGCCAGGGTGGAACTCGGGGCGCAAAGCTACAACTCGTTCGGCCGGCTCAACGGCAAACCGAGCGTCATCTTCGGCATTTTCCAGCTCCCGGAAGCGAATGCGCTCGACGTCGCAGACGGCGTGAACGCGGTTCTCAAGCAACTGGCCGCGAAGTTCCCGCAGGACATGGAGTACACGGTCATCCGTGATGAAACGCTCTTCATCAAGAAGTCTCTCTGGGAACTGGTGGAAACCCTGTTCATTGCGCTTGGCCTGGTCATTTTCGTCGTCTTCATCTTCCTGCAGGACTGGCGTGCCAGCCTGATACCCGCCGCCGCAATCCCAGTCTCGCTGATCGGCACTTTCGTCTTCCTCCGCCTGTTCGGGTTTTCAATCAACTCGCTGACACTCTTCGGTCTGGTACTCGCGATCGGCCTGGTGGTTGACGACGCGATCGTCGTCATTGAGAACGTGCAGCGGCACATCGAACACGGGATGGACCCGAAGGAGGCCGCAGAGGTCGCGATGGGCGAGGTCACCGGGCCGATCCTCGCCTCGGCTCTCGTGCTCGCCGCCGTCTTCGTCCCGGTGGCTTTCGCGCCCGGGATCACCGGTGAGCTCTATCGCCAGTTCGCGGTGACTATCGCCGTATCCTTCGCCATTTCGGCGTTCATCGCGCTGACGCTCAGCCCGGCGTTGTGCGCGCACCTGCTTCGCAAGGAGCCGCCCCGGCCGGTCTTCTTCCTGCGGTGGTTCAACACCGCCTTCGGCTGGGCAACGGGCGGCTACCAGTTCGGGGTACGGAGGATGGCCCGCCACCTGATCCTGATGTTCCTCGTTTTCGGGAGCGTCGCGGTGGCCGCCTACTTCGTTTACGGCGGCATGCCGAAGGCCTTTCTCGCCACCGAGGACCAGGGCGTGGTTTTTTCGAACGTTCTGCTGCCGGACGGCGCTTCGCTGGCCCGCACCTCGCTGGTGACCAAACAGGTGGAACAGGCGGTGCAGAGCATCCCTGGTGTCACGCTGATCAACACGATCGGAGGATCGGGCGGTCCCAACTCGGCCCTGGTCATCATAGGGCTCGACGATTGGGACAATCGCCTGACTCCCGAGTTGAACATCAACAGCATCATCGGGCAGATACGCCGCAAAGTCGCGCAGGTAGACGGTGGGGTCATGTTCGCCTACCAGACGCCACCGATTCGGGGTTTGGGCCAGACGGCGGGCTTCGAACTGCAGCTCCAGGACCCGACCAACGGAGACCCGCGAATACTGGCCGAGGCGATGCGGGCGCTGCGTGGTGGCCGCCAACCAGGACCCGCGCATTCGGAATATGTTCAGCACCTACCAGGTCAACGTCCCTCAGCTGCGGCTCCAGGTCGACCGCAAGCAGGCGCAGGCGCTGGGGGTCCCGGTCGGCGACGTCTTCCGCACGCTTCAGACCCACCTCGGCTCCCTGTACATCAACGACTTCAACAAATTTGGCCGGGTTTTCAGGGTAATCGTGCAGGCGGAGACACCCTACCGGAGCAACCGGGAGGACATCGGCCGGCTCTATGTGAAGAGCGCCTCTGGGCGCGATGGTCCCGCTCAACACACTGGCCTCGCTGGAATCCAGAGTCGGCCCGGAATCGATCAGCCGCTTCAACATGTACCGCTCCATCCGCATCAACGGCGAGCCGGCGCCCGGCGTCAGTTCGGGCGACGCCATGAACGCCGTCAGGGAGGTTGCCGCACGGGTGCTTCCAAAGGGGATGCAGTTCGAATGGTCCGGAATGTCTTACCAGGAACAGGAGAGCGGCGCCCAGGGCCCGATCCTGTTCGGGTTGGCTCTGCTGTTTTCCTACCTGTTCCTGGTAGCCCAGTACGAGAGCTGGAGCATCCCGGCGGCAGTCATGCTTTCCGTCCCGGTCGCGATCCTGGGCGCACTGCTCGGCCTGATGATCGCAAAGCTCAGTCTGGACCTTTACGCCCAGATCGGGCTCGTCCTGCTGGTCGGCCTTTCGGCCAAGAACGCGATCCTGATCGTCGAGTTTGCCCGGGTGCTGCGGGAGGAAAAGGGATTCTCGATCCTGGAAGCGGCGGTGGAGGCAGCCCGGCTTCGGTTTCGCGCCGTCATGATGACCGCGCTGGCCTTCATCCTCGGTGTGGCTCCGCTCGTGTGGGCGACCGGCGCCGGTTCCATAGCCCGGCGGTCATTGGGGACCACGGTATTTGGCGGGATGATCGCGGCGACGGTGCTGGCCATTCTTCTGGTGCCTGCGTTCTTCGTGGTCACACAATCCGGTCGCGAGTGGATCCACCGCAAGCGCTGATGTTCTGCAGGTCCTACTTCCGGTGATTGTTCACGGTTTTGCCGCACCATAAAGGCGTGAATGAAAGTGAGCGAGATCGTAAGGAGCCGCGCACGGTAGCGAGCCAGGCGAGTGGTAAGCGGACCAGAACTCTCGCCCCGCAGTCGCGCCTTTGAACGGCAACGCCCTGAAACTTGGCTTTTGGTCCGCTACTCGCTCGCCTGGCTCGCTACCGTGCGCGGCTCCTTACGATCTCGCTCACGTTTCGTTCACGCCTTTGGGCCACGCCTCTCAAATCAGATCTCCGGCCACAAGTAACAAATACGTAAACATTTTCAACACCCTCGCTGCGTGCGGCTCCAGCAACTCGCTCCGGGCTTCTCTCGCTGTTTAACGGGAATCCGTTCCACCCCCGGTTTGCAGGCCGGAAGTCGGTGTGCAAAAATAGCCCTCGTACAAGCTCAACCGAACCAAGAGCTTTGGGGGACATCACCGTGTCCGACTCGTTTCCGGAATTCCCTTCCTCCGATCCGCGGCGACCATCCGAGCCGGTCAACATCGACATTCCGCATCTTCGCCGCCGGATGGGGTGCGCGCTCTGGGTCTTCCTGATTGTCCTTCTCCTGTTCAGCCTGGGGTGGGGGCGTTCTTTTTATACCGATTACCTCTGGTACGGAGCACTCGGATACCAGGTCGGTGCTTTCCGGGTCGTATCCGCCCAGTTCTGGCTCTTCCTGCTCGGACTTGCAATCGTGGCTCTGATCGCGATTCCGAACATATTCCTGGCGCGGAGAGCTCGATCGCTCGCTCCCTTCGTTCGGTTCGCCGGATCTCGACCCTCAAGTCCTCGCGCTGATTCCCAAGGTGCTGACCGCCGCGCCTCGCAGTCGCGGTGACCCTGGGAGCGCTGTTTCTGGCTCTGGGTCTATCCGCCCAGTGGGACCTGGTTCTGAAGTTTCTGCATGGAGTACCGTTCGGGCAGAAGGACCCGGTTTTCAGCCGTGACCTGTCCTTCTACATCTTCACCCTGCCCTTCCTCCAGCTCGTGCGGAGTTGGTTCCTGGTTCTCCTTGTCGGCCTGGCGGCCGTTTTGGCGGCCTTCTATTACGGAAGCCGGGCTCTCCGGAGCGAACCCTTCATCTTGACATCCGGCATGCGGCTCCAGTTTGCGCGTCCTTGCAGCGGCGGTTTTTGTCCTGATCGGTTTAGGTCACTGGCTGAGCCGTTATGAGCTTCTTTATTCCACCCGCGGGTCGGTCCATGGGATCGGATACACCGAAGCCAAGGTCCTGCTTCCCGCCCACACCGGCCTGGCTTTTCTGGCGCTTGTTGCAGCGGGATTCATTGTCGCCGCTGCTTTTCGCCGTCGATTCAGGTTGATTCTCTGGACGGTGGGTCTTTGGATCGCGCGTCTCGATCCTCGGCCAAGCCATTGCTCCCGCGATGGTCCAGCGCTTTAAGGTGGAGCCGAACGAGCTCGGGCTCGAGCGCGAGTACCTCGCTCAACACATCAGGATGACCAGGCAGGCGTACGGTCTTGACCGGGTCACCGTCGCGGAGCCACCCGGCCCTTGGAAACATCGATGCCCGCACCATTGCCGAAAACCAAGGCACGGTCCAGAACATCCGTCTCTGGGACGAAGCGCCACTGCTCCAGAGCTACAACCAGATCCAGTTCTTCCGTCTTTACTACGACTTCGTCGTCGGTCACGACCGACCGCTATGTGGTCGATGGACAACTGCGCCAGGTTATGTTGGCCAGCCGGGAGCTCTCGCCTGAGAAACTGCCCGCCGAAGCCCAGCGCTGGGTCAACCGGTACCTTCAGTTCACTCACGGCTATGGCGCGGCCATGACTCCGGTCACCGAGGTGGCCCCCGGCGGCCGGCCGGCGTTTTTCCTGAAGGACGTTCCCCCCAAAGGCCAGGTCCCGCTGTCTCGCCCGGAGATCTACTACGGCCTGAAAAGCCTTCCTTTGTCGTCGCTCCCAGTGCCATGGAGGAGTTCAACTATCCCGGGACCGGACGGCCCTGTCTATACGCAGTACAAGGGAACCGGCGGAGTCGGCCTCAGCTCCTTCTTGCGACGGTTTCTGTACGCCTGGCAGTTCAGGGATTTGAACCTCCTGATTTCCGGAGAAATCCACAAAGACAGCCGCATCCAATACCGGCGGACGATCGCAGGAACGCTTCTCGACGATTACTCCGTTCCTCGTGCCCGACGAAGACCCCTACCTGGTCGTTGCCGACGGCCGGCTGTTCTGGATCCAGGACGCCTATACCGTCGACCAACTACTATCCCTATTCGATGCCCTGGAAGGGCGGCCAGAACTACATCCGCAACAGCGTAAAGGCGGTGGTTGACGCCTACAACGGATCGATCGACTACTACGTGTCGGACCCACAGGACCCGTTGATTCGGACGTACCAGGCAATTTTCCCGGGACTTTTCAAACCGCTCGAGCAGATGCCGGCCCACCTCAGGCCTCATCTGCGGTACCCGCTCGACTTTTTCTCGATCCAGACCCAGATGCTCCTGCAGTATCACATGCAGGACCCGGTCGTTTTCTACAACAAGGAAGACCAGTGGGCCTTGCCGCTGCAGACCTCTTTCGGAGAGACGCAGCCGCTTTCGCCGTATTACATTGTGTCGAGGCTCCCGGGACAGCCCAAGGAGGAGTTCCTTCTGCTGCAGCCGCTGACACCCAACAACCGGCACAATCTCGTCGCATGGGTGTCGGCTCGCAGCGACGCCCCCCATTACGGCGAGCTGACCCTTTTTCGATTCCCGTCGGGCAGACATGTCGATGGTCCAAAACAAGTGGAGGCGCGCATTGACAATGACCCCGTTATCTCCGAGCAATTTACGCTTTGGGGGCAGGTTGGCTCAGAGGTTACTCGCGGGATACTGCTTGTCATCCCAATCGGCGACGCAATTCTCTATGCCGAGCCGATCTTCCTGAAACCGGAGGCCCTGAACTTCCCCGAGCTCCGGCGGATCATCCTGGCAGACGCCGATCGCGTGGTCATGCATCCCGATATCAAAGGCGCGATGGCGGCCGTCGTGGGCGAAGCACCGGCCGTTTCCCCGATCACCGAGGGGAGCCGAATCAACCGCCCCGTCTGCCCGCCAACCCGCGCCCGCAACCACTCCGCCGGCCGCTGCCTCGCCTGGCGTCGATGAGATGGAGCAGGTGCGGCGTGATCTCCGGGAAGCGATGGAGCGACTTGCGACAAGCGCAGGAACGGTTGGATCGGATGAAGCGCAAGTAGGCATTGTTTCTTTGGCGGGCGGCCGGTTTGCGCAGGACGCATCATCGGCAGCAAACAGTGCTTGGAGCCGGCGCCCAATCGGACGATAATCTTGGCGGTTTATTTCCAGAAAGGACCATTGTCTATGAAGCGAGTTATAGGCCTTTTATTGGTGACGCTGTTTTTCGTTCCCGTCGGCTTTAGCCAGGTGGCCGAGCAGAAAGCCGAGCCGGCGGCGGCGCTGCCGACCGTTGATCAGGTGCTGGCCAAATACGTCGAGGCCAGCGGCGGCAAGGCTGCGATCGAGAAGATCTCCAGTCGCGTGACGAAGGGCTCCTTCGAGATCCCCGCGATGGGATCCACCGGGACGCTCGTCCTTTACGCCAAGGCGCCGAACAAAACCGCCGTGGTAATCGATATACCGGGCTTTGGCCTGGTCAAGCAGGGGTTCGACGGCACCATTGCCTGGAGCAGTGACCCGATGTCCGGGTTGAACGAGACCACAGGAACGGCGCTGGAAGCCGCCAAGCGCGACGCGGTTTTTCACCGTGAGCTGGTTCTCAAGGACCAGTTCAAAACGATTGAAGTCAAGGGGAAGCAGACCGTCGGCGACAAGGAGACTTACATGCTGGAAGCGACCCCCGAGACTGGCGCTCCCGAGAAGATGTACTTCGAAGTGGCGACCGGGTTGCTCATACGAGTCGACGGCGAGCGCTCAAGCCCCCAGGGGACGATGAACGTCGAGACGACCTTGAAGGACTTCCGGGACGTCGATGGGGTTAAGATTCCGTTCCTTATGGAGCAGGTCATGCCCAGCATGAGCTTTGTCATCAAGATCGAGGAAGTGAAGAACAACGTCGAGGTCGACGACGCACTGTTCACCAAGCCGACTTCCTAAAACCAACTGTGGATTGCGGGATGCGGAGTGCGGAATAGAAAGACAGCGCTCCGCTTCCCGATTCGCCATTCGGAACGCGTAATTCTGCATTCCGCATTCGTTGCTGTTCCCGCCCCCTTCCTCACCCCATCTTGCTCGTGCGTTCCGGGGTGATCTTGTACAGCACCCGCACCTCGCCCGGCTGGCTGTTCGGGTATTTCTCCAGGCCGAGGTACTTCTTGGCCATCTTGTCGATGTGCTCCGAGGCCCCTTCCTCGGTTATGTCCGTCACAGTCCCGCGGATTTCCAGATAACGGTACGGATTCTCCGGATCCATGATGGAAAGGGAAACCCTTTTGTCCCGCCGCATATTCCGGTCTTTCTGGCGGCCGCGCGCCGAATTGACGATAACGCGTTGCCCGTCGTAGTCGCACCACACCGGCGTAACCTGCGGCTGGCCGTCCGGCATCAGAGTCGCCAGGTTCGCAAACGCTCTCTTCTGAAACAGATCGAGGAATTTCTCCGGTATCACATTCGCCATAAGTTCTCCTTGGATCAGATCTTAAATCCGTCACGGCTCGACTTCAAACCAGCGGGCAGAAGGCAGCAAGGACGCCGACGGTGTCCCGATCCCCTTCAAAACTGCCCGCTGCCCGCATACCGTTCCGATCCGCGCACTCCGCTGGAAAACGCTCCGTTTGCGGTTCTGTGAATTCAGCAAGGATCGCGATTGCGTTTAGGCCAGGCGGCGGGGTCGGCGAACCGCACGGAACCGCAAACGGAGCGTTTTCCAGCGAAGTGCGCGGATGGTCCCCGCAACCATCGCTCTGGCGCCGGAGTTGACTGCTGCCTGCTGCCAACTCGGGTTGTGCTCGAGACCAGTTTTCATTCATATTGGTAAAAACGGCCCAAGGTCATTCCCGTCATCGAGTTGAGGAGGCGCAAACATGCTTGTCAACACTGTTTCTGCTCTGCGCACCCCTATGTACACCCTGCTCCGGTTCTTCATCGGCGTGCTTTTCTGGTTTCACGGCGCCCAGAAGCTTTTCGGCCTGTTTGGCGGGAAACGCGTCCCGCTCGCCGGCCAGTTGGGTGTCGCCGGAATCATTGAGTTCGTGGCAGGCATTTGCATCGCTCTCGGGCTGCTGACCAGCTACATGGCCCTGGTGGCAGCCGTAGAGATGGCGGCGGCCTACCTGATTGCACACGCCCCCGAGGGGACGTGGCCGATTCAAAACGGTGGGGAGCTTGCCCTCATCTACATGTTCGTGTTCCTGTTCATCATGGCCGAAGGCGGTGGCCGTTGGGCCCTGGATTCGATGTGGGGGACACGGGCAGCCACGACCAGGCGTGTCTTCCGCTGAGAACGGTCAGTCACTCGGTCGTCACAGCCGGAGAGCCGGGCACCCGCGCTCGCCCGGCGGGCGAACCTTACTCGTATTCGACTATGAGAACCAACACATACACCCACCTGGGACTCATCTCGCTCGTCCTTCTGTTCAGCGTGTTCTGCAGTTCGGGCGACTCCGCCGCACGGCAGGGCGCCGGCTCCTCATCGTCCAGACTTCCGCTGCAACGGATCAAGCTCCCTCCCGGCTTTTCAATTGAGGTGTTCACAGACCAGGTGCCAAACGCCCGGTCGCTTGCCCGGGGGGCCAACGGCACGATCTTTGTCGGGACTCGCAATGAGAGCGTTTATGCCGTGCGAGACGAGAACCAGGACGGAAAAGCCGACCGCGTCCACACGATTGCTCAAGGCCTCAATTCCCCGAACGGTGTCGCTTTCCGCGACGGGGCCCTCTACGTCGCCGAAATCAGCCGGGTGCTTCGCTTCGACAAAATCGAGGAACAGCTTCAGAAACCTCCCAAGCCGGCAGTCGTCATCGATTCTTATCCGACCGACGAGCACCATGGCTGGAAGTTCATCGCTTTCGGTCCCGACGGATGGCTGTACGTTCCGGTCGGCGCTCCCTGCAACGTCTGCGAGCGTTCGGACCGGCGTTACGCCTCCATCACCCGAATCAAGCCTGACGGAAGCGGGTTGGAAGTCTACGCCCGCGGAGTGCGAAATACCGTGGGGTTCGACTGGCACCCGGACACCAGGGAACTATGGTTCACCGACAACGGGCGGGACATGCTGGGCGACAACCGCCCGCCGGACGAGCTCAACTATGGGCCGAAGCCCGGAATGAATTTCGGCTTCCCCTACTGTCAGGGAGGCGACATCGCGGATCCTGAGTTCGGATCCGGACATCCCTGTTCGGGTTTCACTCCTCCGGCACAGAAACTGGGCCCGCACGTTGCTGCTCTCGGCATGCGATTTTATACCGGCACCATGTTTCCACAAGCGTACCGGAAACAGATCTTTATCGCGGAACACGGGTCCTGGAACCGCTCGGTTCCCATCGGGTACCGGGTGATGGTCGTGACCCTGGAGGGCAACCGGGCTGTTGACTACAAAATCTTCGCCGAAGGCTGGCTGCAAGGCGACGACGCCTGGGGAAGGCCGGTCGACATCCTTGTGATGCCCGACGGGGCGCTTCTCGTTTCCGATGACGAGGCGGGGGTGATCTATAGAATCAGCTATCGGGGGTAAGGAAAGACGGGACTGACAAGGACTACACGGACGGACACGGACCGACTTTTGCTAATGCTTGTCCTGCTTGTCCGTGTCAGTCCCGTCTTTCCCTACCGAAACAGATCCCGATCGGCGTCGCGGAGCAGCTCTTTTCCCGATCCTGCGGCCGCCCTGTGTTCGAAACCACGAATCAGAACGACGGGAACGCGGCTCGTCTTGCCCATGACCAATTCGGCCGCTGACGCCAGTTCATCGGCAGTGGCGATTACGGTCATCTTCAGGCGCTTCCCGAAAGCGTCCGATGATCCCCGGTAGTCGGTCAGCGGCGAAAAGCCTGCCACTCCCAGGGCAACATTGACGAGACCCTCGCGCCACGGCCGACCGAAAGTGTCGGAAATGATCACGCCGAGATCGGTTCCAAGCCGCGCCCGCAAGGCACTGCGAAGACACTCCGCCGAGCGATCCGGATCTTCGGGCAACAGCAGCGCGCAACCAGCGGGAACATTCGAGGTGTCGATCCCGGCGTTCGCGCATACAAAGCCGGTGCTGGTTTCAGCGACTATCAGACCTCGTTCCATCCTGATAACCCGTCTCGATTCCCGGAGCACGAGCTCGATCAGGCGAGCGTCACGTCCGTGTTCATTCGCCCACTCGACGGCCCGGGCGGAAGGCTCCACATCGGCCAGCGGGACGAGCCGACCTTCGGACTTCGAGATGACTTTTTGAGCGACAACCAAGAGGTCGCCGTCCTCGGTCTCGAGCCCCGATCGGACCATCGCCGCCTGAATCAGATCGGGCAGATGATCGCCCGGCCTGACTTCGGGGATACCGGATACCGGAATAATGCGGATCTCAGAAGATGGCATTTCTGACCCTGAATTGAACGCGCAGATCCTCGAGCAAGGCAAATGTCTCCGTCCCGGCTCCGATGTCGAGAAAATCACGGATGTCCGCCGGGGTGTCCAGATCGACCGCGATGCGCGGGTCGTGCACAATTGAAACCGCGGCGCCCGCTTTCCGGGCCTCCTCCTGGTGCAGCCGGAAGCTGTCGGGTCCGAAGCGGGAGGGAAAGATGTCCGGGGGATTCCTGAGGATTGCGTTAGTTCCCTTCCCGTCCGCGGAAGGCACGATGAGGGCACCAGGAACCGAGACCGGGAACCGGAGCAAGCTCTCGATATCCGAAGCTCGAACCAGCGGGATATCGATGGGCAGCCGAAGAACGGCGGCCGCGCCCTCCGCCCGCAGCAGTTGGCTGGCACGATCCACCGAACGGCTCTCGGAAAGCTGCGTTTCTTCATGGAGGACCGCCCATCCCCGGCGGGCGGCGAACTGAGAAACCTCGGTCGACTGACTGACGACCACCACGCGTTCCGCTGCCCGGCAGTCCGTGACCGCATGGGCGACGTCCCGAAGCATCGTCCACACGAGCGCGGTGCGTTCCTCGGGTTCGAGCAAGGCGGCCAGTCTCTGCTTGCCCTTCGAAGGATCCTTGATCGGCAGAAGGAGAACGGGGATGCTGTTCGTCACTTCGGCTCCCCGGCAGGCAAAGGCAGCGCCAACAACTCCCTGGCCAGTTGGATCTTGTCGTCAAGAGTAGTCATGACGGTCGACAGCGACACCGCGCGCGTCCCCAGCTCGTTGATCTTGGACCTGAGGTCGCGGTCCGATTCATCCACCACAAAACAGCCGGCAAAGTCCCGGTACAACCGGGCTACGGTCGTCGCGCAGACCGGCATCCCAAGCTCCGCCATCATTTTTGCAGACGGCCCTTTGAGCGCCCTCCCGCTGACAATCGGGCTTACGGCAATGCATCTCGCCCTTTGGCTGAGGAGGGCTTCTCGAATTCCGGGAATAGCGAGAATCGGTTCGATGCTGATGAACGGGTTACTGGGAGCAATCAGGATGCGGTCTGCGCGAGCCAGGGCGTCGCGCACGCCTCGCCCCGGCCGGGCGTGTTCGGCGTCGGCATAAATCACCTCACGCACCACTGGCTCACAACCGAAACGCACGAAATACTCCTGCAGATGAAGTGTGCGACCCTCGGCCGTTCGGATCAGGGTCGGCGCATAATCCTCGCTGGCCGGCACAACCTGCGCTCCCACAACACCCAGGCGTTCCGCGAGGTGTCGAGTGACCTCGCTGAGCGAGGTTCCCCGACGCAACATGTCCGACCGCCAGAGGTGAGTGGCGAGGTCCGTATCACCCAAGCCGAACCAGGGGTCCCAGCCGTAGTCAGCCAGTTGCTTCAGACAGCGGAACGTATCGCCGGCGACTCCCCAACCGGTCTGGGGATTGACCCGTCCGGACAGGGTATAGAGCACGGTATCGATATCGGGGCAGATTCTCAGCCCCAGCAACTCGAGATCGTCGCCGGTGTTGGCGACGACCGTGAGCTCGCTTGCGGCAAGGATCTTCGAGAGGCCGAGGACGAGCTTGGCACCCCCGATTCCCCCCGACAGACACGCGACCGTCGTCATGGCGTGAGTCCCACGAGTCTCCAGCGGTTGTATTTCACCTTGTATCTTAGATTCAGTTCGACAGCGAGAGCCGACATCCGTTCGATTGTGCCGGCGTTGGCCAGCCTGCCGGCGTCCACGGCCCGAAGTCCGGGCAGGGCTTCACACAGGCGCATGACATCGGATCTTGCCTGGTTGTCGTCGCTGCAGACAAAAACATCGCAATCAAGCGGCGAATCGACGTCCGACAGCAGGCGGGCCGGAATCGTCTTGAAGGCGGCAACCAGCGGGACGTTCTCCGGAAGCAAGCGAGCAATACGCTCGCTGGATGATCCCTCCTCGACGGGCACCAGGGAGGGTCGGCCCCCCGTGAAGACCACCGGGACGGTCGTGTCGACGAGCACTTTGCCGGGAGGGAAAGAGAGACCGGCCACGGTTTCAGACGCCGACTGAAACGGGACTGTCAGGAAGATGAGGTCCGCGAAGTCGAGCAATTCGGAATTGGACATGCCGGTCAGGTTGGCTGACCGGCCGGCGGTCCTCAGGGCGGCGGCCAACTCGCGCGCTCGATCGAGGGCCTTCGCCTCCGAGCGCGATCCGATCGCCACGCTGAAACCGGCCTGGGCAAATCGCATAGCCAGGCCCGAGCCTTCGTGCCCGGTTCCGCCGATCATTCCGATTTTCAGTCCGCTCGAATCGTCTGCCATCTCGCCTCCGTGCCTCCGATTGAACCAGATGATCGGCCCCGCTGCAAGCGCGCGGCAGATATCGCCGGGTGATTGCTCACCGCCCGGTCGGCTGCATGCGAAAAATGCGAATCGCCTGTACAATCGTCGATCGAGGGAGACTTCTTACATATGAGGATATCGAACGTTGCGGGGATAGGTGTTGTCTTAGTTTTCGCGATCTTTGTGAATCCGGTCTTCGGACAAGCGACTGCCGAGAACGGAAAGGCCTCCGAGGCCAAGACTCTTTTCAACGGGAAGGACCTGACGGGCTGGGATGGCGACCCGAAGCTCTGGTCGGTCCGCGACGGAGCGATCGTCGGCCAGACGTCATCGGACGCTCCTCTGGGCGAGAACTCCTTCCTGATCTGGACCGGAGGCGTGCTCCGGGACTTCGAGCTGCGGGTGATGTTCCGGCTCGAAAACGTGAACTCCGGGATTCAGTATCGAAGCAAGGACCTGGGCTTGAAGAACGGCAAACGGGAAAGCTGGATTGCCGGCGGGTACCAGGCCGACATGGACGAGGCGAACAAATACACCGGAATCATCTACGAGGAACGGGGGCGCGGCATCCTGGCCAACGTGGGGGAGAAACTGACGCTCGGGGCCGCCGGTGTAAAATCCGCGACCGAACAGGTGACCGACCCGCAGAAAGTCAGAGCGGCAATCAAGGTCAAAGACTGGAACGAGTATGTGATCATCTGCCGGGGAAATCACATCATCCACAAAATCAACGGCGTCTTAACGGCGGATCTGACCGACAACGATGCCGAGAAGCGCTCAAGCGAAGGGATTCTCGCATTCCAACTGCACCGCGGCCCCGCCATGAAGGTGGAGTTCAAAGACATCACTGCTGAAGGTTTTCTAGCCTGGCCAGGACGCAAAAGGGAGCAAGAGACGCAAAGGTCTCACGCAAGAGGCGCAAGAGGCGCAAGAGAAACGCTAAGAAGACATTTCCTTTAGCGTTTCTCTTGCGCCTCTTGCGCCTCTTGCGTGAGACCTTTGCGTCTTTTGCTTACGGGGTCGAGATCGGCCCGGCGATTAGCTGCACCCCGGCGTTGGCACTTGCGCTTCCGGTGTTCGTACTCGTCAGCTGCGCCGTCGCATTCGCACTTGCCGGAGGGGTGTCGACCAACTCGCAGGTCGACGTTAACACCTCATCCAGCAGCAGGAACGTCGACATCGTGTCGTAAGCCGTCCCGGCCGGGACCGTGTTGCCGCGGATGTCTGCCCGCAACAAGCCTCCGGGACCGATGTTGTCGGACGTTACGAAGATCGCCGCCAACGGGAACCCGCTTGTGTCGTCGGTATTCACGCTATTATTGGTAATCGTCACGTCGAGTCCGGGGGCTGACATCCCGGTCACCTCGATGCCACGACCCCACGGCGTCTGACGAATCGTGTTGTTGTTGATGAGCATGACGCCACTGGTCCGGGACTGGACAATCACGCGGATTCCATTGCCCCACTCGCAACCGGAGCCGGGGGCCCCAGCGTTACCGATCGTATTGTTCTGTATGGTTCCCGTGATCGAGCCTCCTGTCGAGGTTCCCGAGGAACCCGCAACGATCGCCATCGTGTCACTCCCCGTGATCGTCGCGTTGTTCAAGAGGCTGAACGTCAGGTTTGCCGAGTGGCTCTGAGTGAACTGAGCCGCGATGTCGTTATCCGTAAACGTGCTGGTCGAGACGGGGAACGCCGTGATCTGCGAGGTGTTTTGGGCGTTCACGAGCAGCCCGGTCGCGTAGTTGTTGTGGAAGTTAGAACCGGTCACATTGGCGGTGGTTATCGTGGCGCTGCCGGTGAGGTCGACCAGGAACCCATTGGCACCGAAAGGCTTGCCGACCGTATTGCGGAAATTGCTGTTGGTCACATTGAGGGACGAAATCGTACCGGTGGAATTGGCCAGATAGAAATTGTTGTGCCCTGACCCATCGACGGTGACGCTTGATAGAGCGATCGCCCCGGAGACATTGACCAGCTCGATCCCCTCGTCAGTCCCGGAATTCCCATTGGTTGTGAAAGTGGAGGAAGTGATGGACAGCCCGGTTAGCCCTGTGCCCGAAGAACCCATCATCGCCGTTGTTTTTGACGTCCATCCACGAGAGGCTGGTGTTCCAGGCACCGCTGAGCGAGATGCCCGGGCCCGTCATATTTTGAATCGTCCCGCCGGTTGCGGCCGCTCCGTTGCCCGCTATAGTCAAGCTTCCGGAGCCGCCGAGCACCACCCCGCCCGCGCCGCCGTTTGCGTTCACGCTGTCGAGATTAAAGGTGCAAGTCGTGCAGTTGGTCCCCGTGACAGCCACCGCGTTGGTTGAGGTGACCGCCATCTGGCTGACGGAGACATTGCTCATCGCGGAGCCAGGAGAACTGATTCCGGCCAGGTTCGCCGTCGTGATGTTCAGACCCTGCAGTCGCGCAGTCGTGTTGAGCGTCACCGTCCCCTGGATCGTCGGCCGGGTGCCGGCAATCGTTGGGCGTGCCCACGTTCCAGCCGGCGGAGTAAAGCCCATCAGGGTGTCGAAAGTCTGCCCAGTGGTTCCTGCTCCCTGGCCGATCAGCCATTCACCCGAATTGAGCGCGATCCCTGCGCCGACGGCAGCGGTCCCGCTGTAGATGAAGATCCGGTGGTTGGCCAGATCGACGTCATCCGCGTCGTTGTTCGCCCCGGCATAACCGGAAAGATACCTGAACGGGTTGCTCAGACGACCATCACCGTTCACCCCAGCTGACGGGTTGACGAACCAGACGACCGTGTTGTTGGGGCAGGTGATCGTGATTGTCCCGACGCCCACGGCTCCGGGCGCCGGGTTCCCGTTGTCCGTCACCGAGTACGTAAGAGTAAAAGGACCGGTGCCGCCGGGCGGCGGATCGAAAACGAACGAGCCACCTGACCAATCTCCGACGGATGATACGCAGGTCGGGCAGGCGGCAAAGGTTACTGCCGTCAGACTGAAGGTGGGTGTGAACCCGGTGTCGCCGGAATCGGGATCTGTGACCCCCGCCAGCAATCCCGAGTAGGTGATCTTCATGTTGGGTTGAACAGTCAGCGCCTGATCGGGGACCACTGGCGGATCGTTCACCGGGTTCACCGTAATCGTGAAACTCGCCGGTGCGGATGTATCGACACCACCGTTAGCCGTCCCGCCGTTGTCGACGGCCTGGTACGTGATCGTCGCAACTCCATTCTTGTTGGCGGCCAGGGTGAAGGTCAGAGTTCCCGCCGGGGTGATCGCCGGACCCGCCGAAAAGAGCCCCGAATTCGTGTTGCCCGTGATCGCGAAGCTGACGGTCTGCCCGCTCTCGCTCGGACCGGGGGAGATGGCGGTCACGAACGAAGCGATGTTCTGGGCCGCAGCGTCTTCGTCCAAGGTCTGATTACTCCCGGGCGTGAAGCTCGGCGGATCATTCACACCGGTGACCACGATCGTGAAGCTCTGAGGGGCCGAGCTGTCGGCTCCTCCGTTGGCGGTTCCTCCAGTGTCACTGGCAGTGACTTGAATAGTGGCGGAACCGAACGCGTTTGACGCCAGGGTGAAAGACAAAGTACCGGAGGAATTGATGGCCGGGCCCGCCAGGAAGAGGGCGGCATTGGTATTGCCCGTGATCTCCAGAGTCACCGTCTGGGTCGACTCGTCGGCCGGGCCGGCCGACACGCCCGTCGCCCAGCCCGCCTGGCTGAACACGCCACTGTCCTCGAACACCGCGACGTCCAGGCCCTTGGTGAAGCTCGGCGCGTCGTTAACCGCCGTCACAGATATGATGAAGCTCTGAGGAGCGGAGCTGTCCGCTCCCCCGTTGGCCGTCCCGCCGCTGTCCTGCACGACAATGCTGACCGTGGCCGATCCGTTGGCGTTTGCCGCCACGGTGTAGGTCAGCGTTCCGACCGGACTGATCGCCGGCTGCGCGGAGAAGAGCCCGTTGTTGTCGTTGGTTACCAGGAAGCCAAGCGTTTGACTCGATTCCGCCGCCGGTCCTTTCGAGATCGCTGTTGCCCAGTTGGAAATCGACTGCGCGGGGGCATCCTCGAGGATCGCCTGGTCGGCGCCCCTGGTGAAGCTCGGCGCGTCGTTCACGTCGGTCACCGTGATCGTGAAGGTCTGCGGCGCCGAAGTATTAGCTCCTCCGTCAGCTGTCCCGCCGTCATCCTGTGCCTGGACCGTGATCGTCGCCGTCCCGCCCGTATCAGCGGCGGGCGTAAACGTCAGGGTGCCTGTCGTCCCGAGCGCCGGCTGCACGGCAAACAACCCAGGATTCGTGTTCCCGGTGACCGCCAAGGTCACTGTCTGGGTCGACTCGTCGGCCGGACCCTTCGAGATCCCCGTCGCCCAGGCCGCCTGGCTGAATCCGCCACTGTCCTCGAGAACCGAGACATCCAGGCCCTTTGTGAAGCTCGGCGCGTCGTTAACCGCCGTCACACTGATCATGAAGATCTGGAGAGATGAAGTGTTCACCCCACCGTTGGCCGTCCCGCCGCTGTCTTGCACGAAAACGCTGACCGTTGCCGATCCGTTGGCGTTTGCCGCCACGGTGTAAGTCAGCGTTCCGACCGGACTGATCGCCGGCTGCGTTGAGAAGAGCCCGTTGTTGTCGTTGGTTACCAGGAAGCTAAGCGTTTGGCTCGATTCCGCCGCTGGTCCTTGCGAGATCGCTGTTGCCCAGTTGGAAATCGACTGCGCCGCGGCATCCTCGAGGATCGCCTGATTCGCGCCCTTGGTGAAGCTCGGAGCATCGTTCACGTCGGTGATCGTGATTGTGAAGGTCTGCGGAGCGGACGTATTCACTCCTCCGTCAGTTGTCCCGCCGTCGTCCTGTGCCTGGACGGTGATGGTGGCCGTCCCGCTGGCATCTGCCGCGGGCGTGAAGCTGAGCGCGCCGGTTGATCCGACCGCCGGCTGCACGGTAAACAAGGCAGCATTCGTGTTCCCTGTGATCGCCAGCGTCACGGTCTGGCTCGACTCGTTGGCCGGGCCGGCTGAGATCCCAGTCGCCCAAGTCGCCTGGCTATAAGCGCCACTGTCCTCAAGAACCGAGATGTTCCCGCCCTGCGTGAAGCTCGGCGCATCGTTAACTGCCGTGACCGTAATCGTAAACGTCTGAGGGGCGGAGGTGTCCAAACCGCCATCGGCCGTTCCGCCGCTGTCCTGTGCGACGAGGGTGATCGTCGCCGTCCCGCTCGCGTCTGCGGCCGGGGTGTAGGTCAATGTGCCGGTCGCGTCAATCGCGGGAAGCGCGGAAAAAAGGCCCGTATTCGTATTGTTCGTCACTACAAATCCGACCGTCTGCGAAGATTCAGACGCAGGGCCGGCCGAGATGGCTGTCGCCCATCCGGAAATGGTTTGCGCTCCCGCGTCTTCCAGCGCCGTCTGGTCCGCGCCCTTCGTAAAGCCCGGCGCGTCGTTGACGTCGGTAATTGTAATCGTGAAGGTCTGCGGAGCGGACGTGTCAACACCGCTGTTGGCCGTTCCGCCGTTGTCTTGCGCGACTATAGTGATCGTCGCGGTTCCGCTCGCATCCGCTGCCGGCGTGAAGGTGAGGGCGCCGGTCGAGCCGATGGCCGGCTGCACGGCAAACAACCCAGCATTCGTGTTCCCGGTAATCGCCAGCGTCACCGTCTGGCTGGACTCGTTCGCCGGGCCGGCTGAGATCCCAGTCGCCCAAGTCGCCTGGCTGTAGGCGCCACTGTCCTCAAGAACCGAGATGTTCCCACCCTGGGTGAAGCTCGGCGCGTCGTTGACCGCTGTGATCGTAATCGTGAACGTCTGAGGGGCGGACGTGTCCAAACCGCCGTCGGCCGTTCCGCCGCTGTCCTGTGCGACGAGGGTGATCGTCGCCGTCCCGCTCGCGTCTGCGGCCGGGGTGTAGGTCAATATGCCGGTCGCGTCAATCGCGGGAAGCGCGGAAAAAAGGCCCGGATTCGTATTGTTCGTTACTACAAATCCGACTGTCTGAGAAGACTCAGCGGCGGGGCCAGCCGAGATGGCTGTCGCCCATCCGGAAATGGTTTGCGCTCCCGCATCTTCCAACGCCGTCTGGTCCGCGCCCTTCGTAAAGCTCGGCGCGTCGTTGACCTCGGTGACCGTAATCGTGAAGGTCTGCGGGGCCGAAGTATTCACTCCTCCGTCAGCTGTCCCGCCGTCGTCCTGTGCCTGGACGGTGATGGTGGCCGTCCCGCTGGCATCTGCCGCGGGCGTGAAGCTCAGCGCACCGGTCGAGCTAATCGCCGGCTGCACCGCAAAGAGCCCGGAATTCGTGTTTCCGGTGACCGCCATGGTGACCGTCTGGCTGGACTCGTCGGTCGGGCCGGCCGATATGCCTGTTGCCCAAGTCGACTGGCTGTAGGCACCGCTGTCTTCCAGCGCGGTAACGTCCACGCCCTTCGTGAAGCTGGGGGCGTCGTTGACCGCCGTGATCGTGATCGTGAAAGTCTGCGCCGCCGATGTATCGACGCCGCCGTTGGCGGTCCCGCCGTCGTCCCGTGCCTCGACCGTGATCGTGGCCGAGCCGTTGGCGTCGGCCAGCGCCGTGTAGGTGAGCGCACCGGTGGCATCGATCGCTGGGACCGAGGAGAAAAGCGAAGCGTTCGTGTTGTTCGTCACCACGAATCCGACCGTCTGGCTCGATTCAGCCGCAGGTCCCGCGGAAATCCCGGTCGCCCATCCGGCAACCGTCTGGGCCCCGGCGTCTTCCAGCACCGTCTGATCGGCGCCCTTCGTGAAAGCCGGCGCGTCGTTGACGTCCGTCACCGTGATGACGAAGGTCTGGGTCGCGGACGTATCCACGCCGCCGTTGCTCGTCCCGCCACTGTCCTGCGCCCGGATGGTAATCGTCGCCGTCCCGCTGGCGTCTGCCGCGGGCGTGAAGCTCAGCGCTCCCGTCGAACCGATCACGGGCGGCACGCTAAAGAGCGCCGCATTCGTGTTGCCGGTGACCGCGAAGCTGACGGTCTGGGTCACCTCGTCGGCCGGGCCAACCGAAATTCCGGTCGCCCAGTTCACTTGGCTATGCGCGCCGCTGTCCTCGAGCACCGTGACGTCAGCGCCCTTCGTGAAACTCGGAGCGTCGTTGACTGCGGTGACGGTGATCGTGAAGGTCTGAGGAGCCGATGTATCAACGCCGGCGTTGGCCGTCCCGCCGCTGTCCTGCGCCTGAACGGTGATCGTGGCCGAGCCGTTGGCATCCGCCGCGGCCGTGTAAGTCAGGGTTCCCGTTGCGTCAATGGCCGGGGCGGCTGCAAAAAGCGTCGGATTTGTGTTGTTCGATAAGAGGAAGGTGACTGTCTGGCTGGATTCAGGCGCCGGTCCCGCCGAGATCGCAGTTGCCCAGCCGGTAACCGTTTGCGCACCGGCGTCTTCGAGCACCGTCTGATCGGCGCCCTTCGTGAAAGCCGGCGCGTCGTTGACGTCAGTGATAGTCACTGATACTGAAGCGGTATCGGCTCCCCCGTGTCCGTCGCCGATTGTGTACGTGAATGTTTCGGTTCCGGAGAAATCGTGGGCCGGCGCATACAGGACACTTGTTCCGCCGGGAGCCACGCTGATCGACCCTCCCTGGTTGCCGGTTCCGACCGCGGTGACGGTCCTCGGATCTCCCTCCGGATCCGTGTCATTCGCGACCACATCGAGGGCGGCCGCGGGGCTGTCCTCGAGAACTGTGAACTGATCATCCACAGCATTCGGGACCTCCTGGACGTCCCGAAGCCGGATCGTAATGGTGGCGGTGTTTGAAGCCGCGGGTGTTCCGTTATCGGTGACACGCACGGTCAACGTCAATGTGGGGCTGGTTTCAAAGTCCAACGCCTGGTTAGCCAGGACCGTCAACGCGCCGCTTGTCGGGTTGATCGAGAAGGTGGCCGAGCCGCCTTCGATTGCGTACTGCAGAGTCTGACCTGCATCGGGATCCTGGGCCGCGACGGTTCCCACCGCGCTGCCTGCCGCACTGTTCTCGTCGATCGTGAATTCCTGGGCCTGGACGTTCGGTCTCTCGTTGGCGTTGGTGATCGTGATGGTCACGTTGCCCTGGTCGGAAAGCGAGGGCGTGCCGTCGTCGCGTACTTCAACGAGGAGAACGTGAGTAGTGCTTGTCTCGAAGTCGATTAGTGCCGCGTCTCGAACTCGAAGCTCTCCGTCAGCGCTCAACTGGAAGGCCCCATCGTCGCCCGCAGCTATCCGGAAAGACAGCACTTGCCCGGGGTTCGGGTCTGTAGCCTGCACCCGGCCGACCACCTGGCCTGCCGTCGGGTTTTCGTTCAGCGTAAATTCGTTTTGCCCCAGCTCAGGAGCCAGGTTGCAGCTGGGCAGAGGCGCTTTCCCGTTAAAATGCCTGAGCAGGGCGATGACGTCGCCGACGTTTATTTTCCCGTCCTGATTGACATCCGCTGCCGGCGGGAACCCGGAATCCCTGGCGCCATCATGGCGCAGAAGCAGAACCAGTTCCTTAAGATCGTTCAGATCAAGGATCCCATCTCCCGTCAAATCTCCGCGGCAGACGGAACTCGCTTGGGACTGGCACCAGGCGGGGATAGAAAGCGCGAACCACACAAGAAGGGCGCTAGAGAACAGGCGTCGACACATAGAGGCTCCACCAGGCAAAACGCTTTTTAGAAAACGGGAATTGTCGTCAGGAACTGCTGGTAACTCTGGCGCAGCCCGAGAACCGCGATTGGCCGATCGAAAACCAGGTCGATCGCCCCCAGGAACTCGCCACTCTCAACCAGTGACGGGAAGAACTCCGTCACAAAGGAAGCCCGGTGTTCCCCAGGCGCCAGGGTCAGCGAGATTCGTTCCCGCTCTTCCCCGGACGTGTCCCTCAAGATGAGGACGCCGTTGACCGACGATGAGCCGGGGTTAACGAGAGCGACGCCGGTGTCCGCTTCTCCGGCCCGGTACTGAGGTGAGAAGGAGAACAGCTTGTCCGTGCCCGAGGCCGTCACTCCCAGTTCACTGCGAGTCACACCACCCGACACCGATGAGAGCACCAGCGTTCCACTGGTCGGCCCGGAGGCTTCCAGCATTCCGTAGCCGATCTTCAGCGCTCCCTGGGCCTTCCCGGCGAGCCGGGTAGAGCCTCGCGGCTCCAGGAGGTAAGTGAACTCGGCCCCGGTGCGTCCATCCTGCAGGTCAATCACAAAAGGAGTGCCGTCCGGCAGATAGAACCGCACCCTTCCGGAGACCGTGGCTTCGGTCTGGTTGGTGAGGATCAAGGCGAAACGCATGTCGCCGGCAGTCGAAGTCCCTTCGGCAAGCTGGGGGAAAAAGCGCCGGTTTTGTCCTTCGACCGGCGGCTTCATCTCGTCGAGTGAACCGACTGTCTGAATGTAGCCGGGCGCTCCATCCAACTGAATCGGGGCGCCTTCAGGCGAAAATGCCAGCACCTGCGTCACGTTAAGAAGGAGGTTTTGTTCGAGCGGGCACAGAGGCGCCGGTCTGGAGGATCAGCTGAGCGACCGTCCCCGGCTCGTCCTTCAGTGAAGCGAAGGACGAAGAAAACACGAAGACATCAATCGCGTCCTCGCCCTTGTGAGTGACGATCACGTGGTCCGTGAGGCGGTCTCCGCGAAGCACCGGGTCACCGGGCGCCAGGGAAACGGACGCCCGATCGAAGTTCAGACGGAACTGGAAGCTGCTGACGTCCGCGGTTCCCTGAATCACGATTGGGACAACCACGCGGACACCGGCTGGTGCGCGAACACTTTCGACACGCAGCAGCGGCTGCGCATACGCCAGACCAAGGAGGAAGGGGAGCACAATGAGGCTAGCTTTTTTCATAAATCCAGCGATCCGTGTTGAGCCCTGTACAAGCGGCAGTCCTAATGAGGAACCCGCAGGGTCAAACATCGGCCCTGGAATGCAGAAACCCCTTAAGTGCGGGGCGGGAAAACGCCCTGCATTGCGATGCAGAAATAAAACGTCAAGTAAGGCTGTAAATTGTTGTGCGGTTGGTCGCCCCCGGCCGGCGCCAGCGCTTCGGGCGCCATGTTCACGTCAGGGACGACGGTCGAATATGGCTTTGCCCCGATCGTTCGAGCAATCGAGTTCCCTGCAGGAAACGTCCGGTTTCCGGGCGCATTCGAGGCGACCAGGGCGTGCGAATGAGATGGTATCTCTGACTCGAGCAGAGACACCGTCTCGCTCCCTCCTGTTTCCCCCAGATCATGAAGCGACAGGCCGGGTCCCTGGCCTGGATGCATGGGCGCGCGTCCCTGCAGGTCGGGCAGAGCAAAGTTGCTCTTGCCGTTACCGCCGTAGGTGGTCCCCAGGAGGGCAAACAGGGCGGTATTCTGCGAAAGGGGCATCAGTTGCCCATCGCACCACGCCCACCCCCTGGGAGCAAAATTGAACGGGAAAATCCGGATTTCGGCAACGAATGGATCGGCCATATTCCTGTCTCCTAAGTCGGGCTGGGGAAAATCCCAAAAAGGGAAATGATGAAATCGACGCACAGGTACGGCTGAAAGTTGGTATGCGGCAGTGATCCGCCCACCGCCCCAATTGACGCTGCTCCCATCGGTGCAGTGGGGCCCGCCGTCTGATACGCCGACAGCGCGATCTGCTCGCCGTGCACCCGTCCACCGGGATTTGAATCGTTAGCCAGGCCGCTGGAGCATAAGAGCGGGTGCGCATGGCCCGGGATCTGGCTCACCGTCAGCGTGATCTCCTCGACCCCCCCGGTCTCGGCCAGGATAAATCCATTGCCTTGGTGAAGGGGAATACGCCCTCGCAGATCGGGCAGCTGGAAGGTGCTCTCGCCCGTCTCCCCCGTACGTCGTCCCGAACAGTTGGAACAGGGTCTCGTTTTCCGAAATCGGGAGAAGCTGGCCCTCGCAGAACATCCATCCGGCAGGGGCGAAATTGCCGGCAAACATCCGAATTTCACCAACATAGGGTTGTGCCATCTGCCAGATCTCCTTAGGTGGGTGACGGGAAAATTCCCTGAAGCGCGATGCAGAAGCTCAGCGTCAGGAAGGGTTGCATGTTGAGGTGCGCCTGAGAGCCGCCGGCATTAGCAACGCTGCCTGCATTCATCGCTGCAAGGTTGTCGGGCTGCCGATAAAGCTGCGTCGGGTTTTTCGCCAGGTAGGCACCGGCCGGGATGAGCTGCGTTCCGGCGGGCGAAGAACCCTTCAAAAAGTGTGTGTGGGTTGGCACTTCGGCGATGGAAAGGGTGTGCGCCTGCTCCCCGCCTCGCTCGCCCAGAATGTGCGCGCCGCCGACGTGAATGGGAATCCGTCCTCGCAGATCAGGCAGCGCAAAATTCACCCGGCCGTCCCCGCCGAATGTCGTCCCCAACAGCGAGAAGAGCGCCTGGTTCTGGTTGATCGGCAGAAGCTGCCCGTTGCATAGAGCCCAGCCCTTCGGCGCGAAGTCGAAGCTCATGATGCGGATTTCGCTCAGAAATGGCTCAGCCACCTCTCTCCCCCTTCTTCCCCCGGGCCTTCCCCGGTTAGCTAAAAATCGCCTCGTAACGCATGCGGCCGTCCCGCAGACCGAGCGGAACGATGAAAATGTCGAACAGGCCGAGCGCCGGATTGGCGATCTGATAGGTCCGCTGCGGCAGGTACCTGTCGCTCTCGGGTCCCTGGAAAACCAGGGTAAAGGGCCGCCGCTGTCCATTGGCAGCCGCCGGTCCCCACTCGGTGACTTCGATCAACTCGATCTCCACCGACTCGCTCTCGGTCAGCCGCACGGAGAACGCCTCGTGCAGTCGAGACGCAAAATGCTCGGAACGCAACTCGTTCAGTAACATGGTTAAAATCCGCTCGCATGGACCGCCGCCGTGCCGGAAAGCACGGACTCGGGCGTCCACTTCATCAATTCATATACGCCGTGGGTATCGATTCCCTCGAAACCCAGGCGCGTGTAAAAGCGCTTTGCCGGATTGAAACATTCGACGTGAATCGTGACCGGAACCCCACGCGCCTGTCCCTCAGACAGGACTTCCAGCATCAAACGCCGCCCGATCCCACGATTCCGGTGCTCCGGAAGCAACGCGATATCGATCACGCGAATTTCATCGGCACGCCTGTGAACGTACAGGCGGCCAATTGGCTGCTGCCCATCCAGGATCAACTCAAAGGTAGCGCCCAGGTAGTTCTCAGAGTAATAGCGGTGCTGAGCCGCAAACTGCATCTGAAGGAAGGCTTCTTTTTGGGAGTCGTCCCAGTCGACCAGAGCAAGCTCGTCCTGCCTGGTGCTGGAGTAGACCTGCAAGAGGAAGTCGCGGTCATCCTCGGTGATCGGGCGCAGGCTGATCGACTCGCACCCTGATTCAGTCGGCCTTGCGGCTTCCCCCCCCATCCCCATGACAACTTCTCGATTCCACTATTCCACGTGCGTGGAGCGCTTCCCCTACCAGCAGAGATACTCGTAAACCCACCCCGATTTGACCGCGGTCTTCAACTGGGATTCCACCTCAATCACAGCTCGACTCATCAGATCGTCGGGACTCGACTTTTCCACTACGACATTCCGCAGACCTCTGGTCCCGGTCTGGACCTCGCTCAAGTAAAACTCCCTCTTCTCAGGCGGAGGTACCGCCCCGCCGACGACTTCGATCAGGCGCCCGACCGCCCGCCTCCCCAGAGACGACAGCGGATCCGTCAAGGAGGGCGTTGCACTGACCAGTCCGAGCGCGAGTCCACCGAGAGCGCCAAGCGTCTCCTCGGTTGCCGTGAAGCTCGAAGTCACAAGCCTCACTCGTCTTTCAAGCCCGGCTTGAGCGCATGCAGTGACAAAGTCAACGGCGGCCGGTCCGCAATAAGAAGCGAGGATGACGTCCGGTGCCAACTTCTTGATCGTCGCGGTGGCCGCAGTCAGGTCTGTTCCCTCGGTTGGCCGGTGCGTCACCACCGAACCCAGGACTTCACCACCGGCGAATTCGTACCCGCAACGGAACGCAAACGGGAGATCGTATCCGGCGTCGTAGAAAGAGCAAGCTGCTACCGCCCGCTTGCCGACATTCCGCGCTGCCCACACACCGAGCATTGCGGCCGAGCGCCATAGTTCGAGCGATTCGATGGCGAATGACTCATTTCGGAACCCTTCGCGGGTGACGTTCGCTCCCAAGGTCGTGACGACCAGCGGAAGCTTGTGAGCGGCACAGAACCGCGCCAAGGGAATGGCCCCGTGCGGGTCCATGAAGGCAATCGCAGCCCCGGCCGAAGCTCCATCCAGGAGACCGCTTGCCATTTCGGCTGCCAGCGAAGGGGTCTTGCCGTAAACCCTGCTTTCCAACTGGCCCATTATTCCCGCCTGCCCCAGGGCTTCACGCACTCCGAGCAGCCATCGCTCGCCGGCATTCGGCACCAGCGACGAGTCCGGCGTAAACAACCCAATCAGCTTAGCGGTTGAGGGGGAAGATGAGGCGGCGAAAAGCGTGCCATTAGGATCGGATGGCGCCAGCGCCAGATAAGAACCGGTTATGCAGCCGGCAAGCTTGAAGAGGCTTCGCCGATTGATCCGGCGAAGACACTGCAGTTCTTTAGACGGGCCCATTCTCACCTCGACCGGATTAGAGTCCCACTTGTACAACAACGCTGGACCGCGCAAAGTCTAAGCGGCAGCGATTCTAGCAGAGGCGTTCTGGAGAGGCAATGAAACAAAAGGGGCAAAGGGGTAAGGGGGCATAATCGCTAACTTAGGACAGTCGTTGGTTTGAAAGGTCAAATCAGAATATCGATGTTCTCAGCCACTGATCCAAGGTTTGCGCTTATCCCCCTTTGCCCCTTTTGCCTCAGCCTGCTGTCACTCGCGACTCGGCGACCGGTTCCCCGAACGGCCACTCCCGCTTCTTCCACGCCATGATCAGGAAGACCATGGCGCCGAGGATGAGCGTCAGCACGCCGAACAGGATCATCTTTAAGCCGAGCGACGAGAAGACGTAGAGGTAACCCGCCATCGAGATGATCGCGGGCAGCGGGAAGAACCACATCTTGAACGGCCTCTCGATGTCCGGCCGCCTGGCCCGGATCAGGAGGACCGCAACGCACTGAGCGATGAACTGGATCAGAATTCGTGCCGCCATCAGAGCCATGATGACCTGAGCCAGGCTGAAGAAACTGGCGATAATGGCGCCAAAGCCGATCAACAGAAGAGAGCGATACGGGAACTCCTTGGTCGGGTGCAGAACCCCGATCGATTTGAAGAACACCCCGTCCTCGGCCGCCGCGTACGGGACCCGGGAGTAGCCGAGAAGCAGCGCGTAGATCGAGGCAAAAGCGGTCACCACGATCATGCCGGCCAGGAGATACGCAGCCCAGGGACCATAGACGGTCTCCATGAAGGTGGCGGCGATGAACTCCGATCGCATCGCCTCCCGCCACGGAACCACGCCGATGAAGCCGAAGGAGATAAAAACGTTGATAACCGTGACCGCGAGAATCGAGAGAATGACAGCCCGCGGGATGGTACGGCCGGGATTCTTGATCTCCGAGCCGAGATAGCAAACCTGATAGTAGCCGAGATACAGGTAAAGAACGTTGGCCGTCCCTTCCCCGAGTCCCTTCACAAAGCCGGTGTTCAGTGTGAAGGCGTCCGGCGGCAGGTCGAAGGCGAGAGCCGGGTCAAAGGCGAAAATCCCGGTCACGATGACCCAGCCGGTCGTGACGATCATCGTAATCCACAAGCCCAGCATGATCTTTGCGATATCCGTGATCTTCCTGTACAGGGCCACGATGAGGACCACGCCGATCCCCGCCGCTACCAGCTTCATCTGGAAATCGGTCATGGAAGTCCAGAAGACCTTCAGGTACATCACGAGACCGATGTTCCCACTCGCGATTTCCAGTGGTCCAGCAAAGAGGATTTGCCATACGAAAAGGAAGGCCAGCAATCGCCCCAGCTTCTTCGGCCCAAACCCCTCGCGCAGGAAGACGTAGGTCCCGCCCGAGGCCGGAAGAGCGGCGCCAAGCTCCGCGACCACGAGGCCGTCGGCCAGGGCAATGATCATCCCGACGAGCCATGCGAGGTAAGACTGGGGGCCGACCAGGGTCGCCAATATGAGGGGAATCGTAATAAACGGACCGATCCCCACCATGTTCGACATGTTGATGGTGGTGGCATTCAGCAAACCAAGGCGACGGTGAAGAGTTGGACCGGATTCGGACATGGAGGCGATTTTATCAGGGTGCGGCCGGCGCTTCACCACCAAGTCACTAAAAAGCAGGCACTAAAGACGTCGCACCAAAGAGTGGTGGCGCGACAAGAGGCAGTTTCGGGGACACAAAACTCAATTCTTTTGCTTTTGGCCGGGTTTACGGTAACGGGCTGGGAATTGAGTATTATGTCCCCGAAACTCCTACTTCGACGCCAGGAGCCCGGCCGCCTTGTGCTCAGCCCACCAGGCCATCCAGACAAGCGGCGCGTTGCCGTCGATCGACAGCTCGCGGGCAGCCCAGCCGGTTCCGGTTTTCGGCATCATCTTCATTCCGGGCAGGGAGCCGAATGGCGGCATGGCCGGGTCACCGGCATTCGTCCAGTTGTTCGGTCCGAGCGCCATCTTTCCGGGCTCGGTGTTCGGGACGCAACAATCGTGAAGCCGCTCGACGGCGTTCTCCCCAAACCCCGTGACCATCGAAAGAGCCATCGCGTTGGTGCCCAAAATGTAGTCCATCACCCGAAGCGCGTATCGGGCGTAGCGGGCAGCGGCGGCCTTGTCGCCGGCCGCGTGCTTTTCCTCGGCCGCGACAGCCAGAACGACCGCATCGTCGAGGATCAGGCGGTTGGACCCCCAACGCCAGTTGTTGTCGACGTCATCCTTGTCTCCGCTGTCCCATCGGTCGGATCGAACATCCTTGGTCACGCCCGGGTAACCGACGCCCATCTGCCTGATGCACTCATCGGCGTAAGCAAACAGGTTCTTCCGGACAGGGGCGAGATCCAGCCCTTCGGGCCGGAGAGTCAGGAGCGAAATATTGCCCATCGGCGCCACGGCCGCCCACCAGAATTCAGAGATGTCACCAAACCGGGCGTGGCTGGTCACGTCCTTCCCCAGCGAGCCTGCTGCGGGGTCACGCAGGACTTTGGCTGTGAGGTAGACCTCGACGATAGCCGAAAACTCGTCGTCCTGGATGTTGTCCCGATCCGGATGGCAGGGGTTGCGTTTCCCCATCGGCTCGCGCCAGAGGCCGTAGTTGTCGTTGTCCGGGTAAATGCCCCCTTCCCCCCCGAAATCCTTCGAGTCCCGGCACACCGGCGGCTCGGTTCGGGCATTCTGCAGCGCGGTTTGCGCCTGGGCAAAGGCCGCGCGAGCAGCGTCCGCTCGTTTCTCCCTCAGGTGCAGGCGAGCCAGTTGCGCCAAGGTTCGAGCAACGGCGAACGTCGCCTTGGTCTCCGGTTTAGAGATGCAGGAACTGCCTCCCTTGTAGGGCGGGCAGGGCCCCCATGACGGAACGTTGGTGTGCAGCTTCGGGATAGCCAGCTTCTGACCTGGCAGCATCAACTTGTCGACGAGGTCGGTCCCAATGAGAAGCTCGTCATACAGGCTGACTTTGTTTGCGAACGACGCATTCGATTCCGGGTATCGCTCATACAGATTCATGAGGAGCCAGCCGGCCAGGGCGGTGTTCGTCGTGTAAAACCCCTTGTCGCCCGCATCGTTCCAGAAGGAGCCCTTGATGTTCCCCGCTGCCCAGTCATGGACGAACTGGTTGAAGGTGTAGTCCGGCGTTCGGTGATCCCGGAAATAGTCGAAGCTCTGAGTCGCAAGATCGCCATACGGACAGCCCGGCGTAACGTCGAACGGCTCCGACATCTGACCGTCGACCTTCAGCCGGAGGTCCTTGCCCGTCCCCTTGAAACCGGAGAAGTTGATCCGGAAGAAGCTGTCGCCCGAAGCAAAGTCATTCCGCACGTACTCGTGGGAAGTTCCGGACGCCACCTTCTTTCCGGCTGTGTCCACGAGCTCCCAGGCTTCTGAATCACCGGCTTCGGCCAGAAAAAGCGCGATCTTGTCGGCACCTGAGAAGTAACCGAGATAGTTGATGCGGAACCGCGAAGTCATCTGGCTTCCGTCGTCTTTGGCGTAGATGGACAGAGCTGTCAGACCCAGGACGATTGCAGCGCAGACGAACCGACCGACCGCTTTTTTTTGGCCACTTGATTTCACGAGCCCTCCCTCGAGACAGCTGAAATTATTACACGGGGGTCAAGGGCTCAAAAAGGCCCGCTGCCTTTTCAGAGCCGCGCGGCTCTGACGAACTTCGCGCCGTGGGCACATGACAATTGCCGCAACTTTAGGTTTGCCGGAAAAAGCAAATTTCTTTGAACCCTCGAGGGCCAGAGTCGATCTATTTAGGGCGAGTGCTTCCCGGGCCAGGCAAGTCAAAATGCAAAAGGTATCACGCTTCCCGCTGAACGACTTTGTCACTCAGGCCCCAGACCGCCCGGTTGCCCTTTTCTCTTTGGAACACGAGAAGATGGAGCTGCAGCGCGTCCTCGGGTCGAGGACTTTTGCCCGTTCCCCCCGTCTCGCTCGCCTGCTCGAGTTTGTGTGCAGAAAGCATTTCGAGGGGGAGGCCGGACAACTGCGGGAGTACACGATTGCTGTCGAGCTCCTCGGCCGGTCCGAGGGTTTCCAGCCTCGCGATGATGCCAGCATACGGGTGGACATGAACCGGCTGCGGCGTCAGCTGAGGAATTACTACCGGGCAGAAGGAAGACTCGACCCGATGGTTATCTCCGTGCCATCCGGGCAGTACGCCCCCCTGTTCTCCCCGGCCGCGCCGAACGACGGAGCGCCGACCCGGTTATCCGCGCTGACGCACGGCGTCCGGCACTGGAGAGAACGCTCGTCGGGCCTGACCTTCAGACTTGCCGCCCCGGTTCTTATACTTGGTGTCCTTTTGGGGATTCTCCTCGGCACATCTATTTTTCAAAACTTCCCATCGCGAATTGGCAGTCTCTGGACGGGCACCCTTGCCAGTCCTCTGGCCAGTGCGAAACCGGTCGGCCCGCCTTTGCCTGCAGGCCCCGAACTGCGCATCCTCGCCGGAAGCCCTGACGAACGTCGCATTGACCATTTGGGGAATGTCTGGCTGAGTGACCGCTTTTTCACGGGGGGCTCACGCCTCACCTTCCCACCTCAGAACCTGGCGACCTCCGGGGACCCTGAGCAAGTGATGCCTGCTTACGCGAGGGAGGGCGATTTCACCTATCACATCCCGCTCGCCCCTGGCGTCTACGAGCTTCGTCTTCATTTCATGGAGCGGGCGGACAACCGTGTGGCGAATCCGGTCGAGCGCAAAGATCGGGCCTTCGACGTGTTCATCAACGGCAGGCGGCTGCTTTCGGACTTCGACATTGCCTCCGATGCGGGAGGTGTGAATGTTCCGGACATCAAGGTTTTCACGGACGTGTCCCCCGCCTCAGACGGGCTGCTCCATATGAAGTTCAGCTCCCGTTTATCCAAGGCCATGCTTAGCGGTATCGAGGTCTTACCTGGGATTCCGGGAAAGATCCGGCCGGTCCGCATCGCCTGCCGACCGACGCCCTACACCGCCACCGATGGTATCGCCTGGCAGGCAGACGGGTATTTTCGCGGCGGGCATCTGGCAATTCGGAACGCCGGCGTGGGAGGCACTCAGGATCCGGCGCTTTTCGGCTCTGAGCGGTACGGACAATTTACCTACGCCATTCCCGTTGCTGAACGGGGCCTCTACACCGTCGTCCTCGGCTTTGCCGAGACCTGCTTCCAGGCAGCCGAGAATGGGCCAGCCCCTCCGCGAGCACGCCTTTTCGACGTTTTCTGTAACGGGCAGAGCATCTTGAAGAACTTCAGCATTTTCCGCGAAGCGGGGGGATCGAATCGGGCCGTCACAAGGGTCTTCCGACACATCGAGCCGACGACGCAATGGAAGATCCTCCTCGAGTTCGTGCCCGTCACCGACTTCGCCTGCATCAACACGATCGAAGTCCTTTCCGAGTAACCTGCCGTAATGCAACTGCGCACTGCCCACTGACCGCTGCGCACTGCCCAACTGACCGGTTTGTTGAAGATCCCGCCGGCTTTGGCTGATCATGGATGAAGGGCTATCCGCCCGGGAGACACCGTGATGAGCACCGCCGAACCGGCCGCACCGGGCGATTCTTTCCCTTTTCGCCAACCGATCGTCTGGCAGCCGGATCCCGACTGCATCGCCGCCAGCAATCTCAAGCGGTTCATGGACCGATGGGGTATCGGGTCTTACGAAGAGCTCCAGCACAGATCGGTCCGCGATATCGCCTGGTTTTGGGATGCGGTGCTCCAAGACCTCGATCTTCGCTTCCGGACGCCGTATTCCGTTGTGGTTGACCTTGGACCAGGCAAACCGTTCGCGCGCTGGTGTGTGGACGGCCGGCTGAACATCGTCGAAAGCTGCCTGGACAAGTGGGTGGAGGCTGGGGCGGCCGCACGCCCGGCTTTGAGTTGGGAAGGCGAGGAGGGGAGCGTCCAGACTCTCAGTTACCGCGAGCTTCTGCGCGAGGTGAATCGGTGCGCCAATGCGCTGCGCCAGCTCGGCCTCGGGAAAGGGGACGCGGTAGGTCTCTACATGCCGATGATCCCGGAGCTCGCCGTCGCCTTCCTGGCTGTCATCAAGATCGGAGGCATCGTCGTGCCGCTTTTCAGCGGTTACGGCGCCGCGGCGGTCGCCTCCCGGCTGAGTGACGCGGGCGCAAAAGCCCTGATCATCGCCGATGGCTATTCCCGGCGCGGACGGATCGTGGACATGAAAGCGACCGCCGACCAGGCCGTTGCTCAAACCCCCTCGGTTGCCCACCTGATCGTCGCACGACGCGCCGGGAACGATGTCGCCTGGACGGCAGGAAGGGATCACTGGTGGGACGAGCTGGTGACTCCGCAATCAGCGACGGCCCGAGGCCGAGGATACGTCGGCTGAAGACATCCTGATGCTCATCTACACGAGCGGCACGACCGGACGTCCGAAAGGCGCGGTGCACACCCATTGCGGTTTCCCCGTCAAGGCGGCCCAGGACATCTACCAGGCGATGGATCTGAAGGCGGGCGAGACCCTCTACTGGATGACCGACATGGGCTGGATGATGGGGCCGTGGTTGGTCTTCGGCTCCCTGCTCGTCGGCGCGACGATGGTTTTTTATGATGGTGCGCCGGACTATCCCGGGCCTGACCGCGTTTGGAAACTGGTGAAAAACCACCGGATCACCCACCTGGGTGTCTCCCCGACCCTGATCCGTTCGCTGATGGCGCACGGTCCGGAGCCCGTCCGAAGGCACGACATTTCCAGCCTGCGCGCCGTCTGCTCAACCGGCAGTCCATGGGATCCGCAATCCTGGATGTGGACGTTCGAGCATGTTCTCGAGGGCAGGAAACCGATTTTGAATTACTCCGGCGGCACCGAGATCAGCGGCGGCATACTGTGCGGCAACTTTTTCACCCCGCTCAAGCCGTGCGCGTTTTCGGGCCCAGTTCCCGGCATGGACGCGGACGTCGTGGACGAAAACGGGCAGCCGGTGCGCGGCGCGGTCGGCGAATTGGTCATCCGCCAGCCGTGGATCGGGATGACCCGCGGCTTCTGGCAGGATCGGGAACGCTACCTCGACACTTACTGGCGAAGGTTTGAGGGAGTCTGGGTTCACGGCGACTTTGCCGCCATCGACGATGACGGGCTCTGGTACCTCCTCGGGCGCAGCGATGACACGATCAAGGTGGCCGAAAAACGTCTCGGACCGGCGGAAGTCGAGGCAGTCGTAAACGCCCATCCGCTGGTCGGGGACAGCGTCGCCATCGGCGTCCCGCACCCCGTGAAAGGCCAGGAGGTGGCCATCTTCTGCGTGCTGCGTGATCCTCGGGCCGGTTCGGATGAATTGCGCGAAGAAATTAAGGACCTGGTGGCACAGGCGCTCGGAAAGGCGCTTCGACCGCAGGAGGTTCGTTTCACCGCTGCTCTTCCCAAGACGCGGAACGCCAAGGTCATGCGACGGGTCGTCCGGGCGGGATTTCTAGGGACGGACCCCGGCGACCTGAGCAGCCTGGAAGACCCTGCCGCCCTGGAGGCAATCCGCAAAGCGGTCTGAGCTGAAAGGCATGGCCCGCGGATCTACGCGGATCTGCGCGATAAGGCAGCCGCCCCTGCCTGACAAACTGGCGGCTGCCTTTATCCGCGATTATCGCGCAGATCCGCGTATCGCGCCATGCCTTCACCGCGCGGGCAGGATCCGGCCCGTGACTTCCCCGAAACCCACGCGGTATCCTTCGCCCTGGCACCAGCCGGTGATGGTTACACGGTCCCCGTCCAGCAACGATGTCCGCGTCTCGCCATTCGGCAACTGGATGGGCTTGGTTCCCTGCCAGGCCAACTCGAGCAGGCTGCCAAAGGACGAAGGATCGGGCCCGCTGATAGTCCCGGACGCCAGGAGGTCGCCGTTCCGAAGGTTGCAGCCGTTCACAGTGTGATGAGCCACCTGCTGCCGCATGTCCCAGTAGAGGTGCTTGTAGTTCGTGCGGCAGATCCGGTGGGGAGCCGTCATCCCCTCGCCCTGGAGCCAGACCTCCAGCTCGATGTCGTAGGTCCGATCGCCGCCGCTCCGGAGGTAGGCGAGCGGCTCCGGGTCCTGCGGAGGACCGGCCGTGCGAAACGGCTCGAGTGCGTGTAACGACACCACCCAGGGGGAGATGGAGGTGGCGAAACTCTTGGACAGAAAAGGCCCGAGCGGCTGGTACTCCCACCGCTGGATATCGCGGGCGCTCCAGTCGTTGACGAGGACCATCCCGAAAACGTTGTCCGCCGCCCGATCGATCGTGATCCTCTCGCCGAGGGCATTCCCTCCCCGGATGAAAAACCCCATCTCAAGCTCGAAATCGAGCATGCCACTCGGCCCGAATGCGGGCGGCGCGTCTCCCTTCTGTGTCTGACCGCAAGGCCGGCGGACGTCCGTCCCGCTGACCACCACCGAGCTGGCCCGCCCGTGGTAAGCCACCGGCAGGTGGAGCCAGTTGGGCATCAAGGCATTCTCTGGACCGCGGAACATCGTCCCGACATTGGTCGCGTGCTCGCGCGAGGAATAAAAATCGGTGTAGTCGAGAATGTCGACAGGCAGCAGAAGCTCGACCGCCGACTGCTCGAACAGCACTTTTTCCCGCAATCGCGGGTTATCGGCCTGGGCGGGATGCGCGCCGCTCAAGTACCTGCTGATCATGGTCCGGTACCAGTCCCAGCCCGGCCCCTCCGCCATCAGTCCGTTCAAGAACGGCCGGTTAAAGACACCGTCGAACGGGGCGAAGAAACCCCGCTTTTCGAGCAGGGCGACGTCAAGGACGAGGTTGCCGATCGCGGTGCCCACCCTCGGCGGGCCGCCGTCTTTGGGGCGAAAGACGCCGAACGGCAGATTCTGGATCGGGAAGTGTGAATCGGGATCAACGGGAATGAACGACCGGAGCTTGGGGTCATTGGTCGGGTCCATGGCAGGGCTTTCTCGGTCCTTGGTGTCCTTGCTGTCCTTGTGTCCTTGCTGTCCTTGTCGTCTTGGCTGTCCTTGTCGTCCTCTCACCGTCGCCGGGAATCCCAAAAGCCGGGTCACTACAGCATCTGCAGCTCGGCCAGTTCTTCCAACGGTTCCTCGAAGCTGCAGCTGCCGAAGGAGAGGATGAAATCGCGCCGGGCGCTTTCGATCTGCTCAACCGACGCCCGGCTCCTCTCCCATGTCAAGCCGTCCTCCTGAAACCGGAAATGCAACGGATTCTCGTCGGCCAGGACCGAGCGTAAATCGACTTCGCCGGCCGAGTGGGCATGGGCGAGGACGGCAGCGGCGAACACATTCAGAAATCCGTGCATGGTTGTCCCAACAGAATCATGATAGCGCCGGACCGGGTGATGCAGACCCGCGGTGCATTTGAAGCGCACCCGCTGCTCGAGGCAAGCGGTGATGACCAGGACGATTTGCTCGATGCTTGGGAAGGCATCGGCCCTCACGCCGCCGGTTCGCAGCTTGAAGGCCGCGCGCGGACAAGTCTGCTCGTTCCAACTCGCATTGTGGCGGGCGATAGCCCGAATGGTGGCGCGAGTTGCAGGCCGCCATTGTCCGCCGCTTGGCGCCTCAAAAAACGGGGTAACCCCCCGAGTGCCCGACGCCTCGATGACCTCGACCGCCGCGCGGATAACATCCGCGATCGAACTTTCATCGCCCCCATTAACGAGGTCGGAGGTGAGCGCCAGCTCGATTCCGTCAATGCAGGCAGTCGGGCCACAGATTGTCTGGAATTCTGAGACCAGACCAAACGACTCCCTTAACCGGGGGATAAAGTCGTCACGGGAACCCGCCTGCAGGCCCAGAACAGAAACGCGAAGCGCTCCAGCTTCGGCGAATAGCCCCCGGTGGGATCCGAGTTCGGCCAGCCGATTGGCCGGGCAAATGAAACGGGACAGGAACCAGGCGGCCGGCCCTCCCCTGTATTTCGCGTAGTTTCCGATCGCCTCTTCGAGCTCCAGGCGAGCTGGGGGGAACATGCCTGCGTACTCAAGAGCTTCCCGAAGCAGGGCCTGGAGGCCGCGGGCAGGGGAACGGGTGATTGATGGTTGCATGTTTGCAGTCTCAAAGTACTCTAACGATCACGATATCGCTAACCGGCGAAAAGGTGGCGGATTCCGGAAAACGAATCCGCGTGTCCGACTCGGACCTACATGTCTCACCCGGTGGTCGTCGGCGTTGGCGGATCCTCATGGCTGACCCAGCTGTAGGCATAGCGGTCATCTTCGCGCTCCGCGGCGAATTGTGTGACCTGCAGCGGGTGGAAGGTGTCGATCATCACGGCCAGTTCCTCGGTTCGCTCCTTGCCGATGCTTGCTTCCACGGTTCCGGGATGCGGCCCGTGCGGCAGGCCGCCCGGGTGAAGACTCACGTCGAACTGCCCGACCCCTTTGCGACTCATGAAATTGCCTTCAGCATAGTAGATAACTTCGTCTGAATTCACGTTCGCGTGGTTGTACGGCGCCGGAATCGAAAGGGGATGGTAATCGAACATGCGGGGCACGAACGAGCAGATGACGAAATTCAAACCTTCCCAGGTCTGATGGACCGGCGGCGGCTGGTGGACGCGCCCCGTAATCGGTTCGAAATCCGCGATGTTGAAGGCGTAGGGATACAGGTAACCATCCCACCCGATGACGTCCAGCGGGTGATGGTCCAGAACGTGGCGATGGATCTCTCCCCGGGCCTTAACCCGGACTTCGAAGTCGCCGGACTCGTCGTGCGTCTCGAGCTCCGCGGGCACTCGCAGGTCGCGTTCGCAATATGGCGAGTTTTCGAGCAACTGGCCATACTCGTTGCGATACCGCTTGGGCGATTCGAACTCCCGCGGCGACTCGAAGATCAGCATCCGGTGGCCGCCTCCCTTCAATTCCATGCGCCAGGTGGTACTGATCGGGATGTTCAGGTAGTCCCCAGGGCGGAAGTCCAGCCGGCCGTACTGCGAGACCAGTGTTCCTTCCCCGGTGTGCACGAATATCATCTCGTGCGCATCACCGTTTCGGTAGTGGTAGGCCATGGACTCGACCGGCCGCGCCACCGCCAGCGTGACGTCCGCGTTTCCCAGGAGCACGCGTCGCCCACCCACCACATCCCCCGCCTCCTCGACCCCGCGGGTGTTAAACAACCGATGGCGTAAGGGCCCGTAGTCGACGTATGCGACAGCTGCGCTTCCCAGCTTCTCGACATGCTTGACCTGGGTCGGCTGCCGGATGTGATAAAGAATTGACTGGATCCCCGAAAAGCCCTTTGTCCCGATGACCTGCTCGCGGTAAAGCGAGCCGTCAGGTTTGCAGAACTGGGTGTGACGCTTGTGCGGAATCCTCCCGAGCGTATGGTAAAAAGGCATGCGTCCTCCGAAGCGAAAGGCAACTGCGCGCTGCGCACTGAGACTGCGAACTGCGCACTTCGCACGGTCGAAACTGCGCACTCCGCACTACGCACTGCGCGAATGCCAGACTGACCAGCATTCAGTCATTCAGTAGTCAGTCTGCACCTCGCAGTCTGCAGTCCGCAGTGCGCAGCGCGTAGTGCGCAGCGCGCAGTAGTCTTACAAATTGCCGCGCTTGGCCTGCTCGATTTCTATGCTCTCAAATAGCGCCTTGAAATTGCCGACCCCGAAACCCCGCGCTCCCCGGCGTTGAATCACCTCGAGGAACATCGTGGGGCGGTCCTGAATCGGGCGGCTGAAGATCTGGAGCAAGTACCCCTCGTCATCCCGGTCTGCCAGGATTCCGAGCCGTGCCACGTCCTCGTAACGCTCCTTGATCTCCCCGATCCTGCCGGGAAGACTGTCGTAGTAGGCCTGCGGCACCCGGAGAAACTCCAGGCCGCGTTCCTTTAACGCACCGACCGTCTTGATAATGTCCCCCGTGATCAGTGCGACGTGCTGAACCCCCGGGCCCACGTAGTAATCCAGGAACTCTTCGATCTGGCTCCTTTTCTTACCCTCGGCCGGTTCGTTGATCGGGAACTTGATCCGCCCGTTGCCGTTGCCCATCACCTTGGACATCAGCGCGGAATATTCGGTATGGATGACTTTGTCATCGTAGTGGACGATCTGCCGAAAGCCCATTGCCTTGTGGAACCAGTTTACCCAGTAGTTCATCTTGCCAAGGTCCACGTTCCCCACGATGTGGTCGATGGCCGCCAACCCGGTGGGAGCGACAGTTGGATCATCGGGCAGTGGCACGTAACCGGGGAGAAATGAGCCGGAATAGTCCTTGCGCTCCACGAATTTGAAGAGCGTCTGCCCGTAACCCTGGATCGCCGCCGACCGGGTTACTCCGTGCTCGTCGCGCGTCTCAGCGGGCGGGAGGACACCCTTTGCCCCGTGCGTGGTCGTCTCGCGCCAGGCGCTTTCCACGTCCTCCACCTCCATGGCGATCACCTTTACCCCGTCGCCGTGAAGCATGTGATGAGCGGCCATCTCGCTGTGCGGGCCGTAAGGCGTGCTGAGAACAAACCGTATCTTCCCCTGTTCGATCACGTAAGAGGCGTGCTGACGATTCCCGGTCTCCAATCCCGAATATGCAACCGGCTTAAAACCCCAGTACTTCCAGTAGTAGACCGCCTGCCTGGCGTTGCCCACCCAGAACTCCACGTGATCCATGGCTTTGATCTTGAACAGATCGGCTTCCTGATCGATCGGACGTTCTTCGGGACGAGCAGCCTGATCGGTGATCATTTCATCCTCCATGGAAACAAGGGGTGTGCGCTTGCTTCAATTATAGCAACTGAACGGAACCCACTGCGCACTGCGAACTGCGCGCTGCAACTGCGAACTGCGAAAACTGAACACTGCGCACTGCGAACTGCTCGGTCGGCTTCTCTTTCGCTCGCCTCGTCAGCTGGTCACCCGGTCAGCACAATTCCTTTCGCAACGGGCTTACCTTCCTCGATCGACTTGCTTATACTCGGGCGTCGACGGCAGTCCGTCATGCGAGGAGTCACTGTATGGGCGCTCTGATCATTGTCCGCCGGCTCGTCCTCGGTCTCTGCCTGATCACGGTTACGGCCGCAGTTCTTCTCTGGAGCGACAGGGGCAGTCGGCAAGCCGAGCAGACCGGCACCGAGTCTTCATCCAAACCCCAGCCCGGCCGGGTCTACCGGCTCGGCATCGGCTACTTTGCGCCCGACGAAGGCGCAGACATGGTGTTCAAAGGCTTGTTTGAGGAGCTCGCCGCCGCCGGTTTTGTCAAAGACCAGAACCTCCAGGTGACCTTCAAACATGCCAACGCCGAAATCCCGATGATTCCCGCGGTATTGCAGTCCTTGGATGACGGCTCCATGGATCTGATCGTGGCCCTGACGACACCGTGTCTGGCCGCCGCATGCAAGTCGGTGCGACAAACCCAGGTGGTCTTCACTTATGTGTACGATCCGCTGGCTGCGGGCGCCGGGAAATCGTTCACGGATCATCTGCCTCACATCACCGGTGTCGGATCCTTCCCTCCCCTGGAAGAGACCATTGACGTCATGTTGAAGGTCAAGCCGGGTCTGAAGGCGGTCGGCACACTCTACAACTCCTCGGAAGCGAATTCAGTCAAGGTGATCAGCGTTGCCCGGGAGTTGTTCCAAAAGAAGGGGATCCGGCTCGAGGAGGTGACGGTCACCGGGACCAACGAGGTGTTTCAGGCGGCGGACGTCGTCGCGTCGCGAAACGTAGAAGCTCTCTGGGTGACCGGGGACAACACCGCCCTGCAGGCGTTCGATGCGATCGGTAAAGTGGCTGGGAAACACAAGCTGCCCCTCTTCATCAATGATCCGGAGTTCACCCAGAAGGGCGCCCTGGCGGCGATCGGAATCGGCTGGTACCAGACCGGGCGGCGCTCCGGCAAGGTGGCCGCGCGAGTGCTCCTGGGCGGCAAGACAAGCGAGATCCCGATCGAGAATTACGCGGAAAAGAAAGTCGTTCTGAACCAGGAGCAGGCGAAGAAGCTCGGGCTTTCATTCCCTGAAGACGTCGCCCGGATGGCCACTCCCGCAGAGCAGAAGAAGCTGAACTTCTACCTCGTTTCGTACGCGGACACCTCCAACGTCGAAGAGTCGGAACGCGGGATCATGGACGCCTTTAAAGACGCCGGTCTGGTCGACACGAAAGACTACACCCTGACTCGCCGCAACGCTCAGGGGGACGTCGCGACACTGAATGCGATCGTGGATGCCGCAATTGCCGAAAGACCCGATGTCCTGTTCGCGCTTTGCACGCCCGCCCTGCAAACGACCGTAAAGAAAGTCCGAGACCGGAACGTGGTGTTTGGCTGCGTGGCGGACCCGATTGCCGCAGGCGCCGGCAAGTCATACACGGACCACCTGCCCAATTTTGCGGGCGTTTCCGTTGAGGCCGATTTCGATGGAATGCTGCGGCTGCTCAAAGCCTCCATGCCCGCGCGCCAGGCGGATCGGCACGTTGTACAACCCGTCCGAGGTCAATTCGGAGATCTACAAGGCGAGACTGGAGAAGCTTGCCAGGGAGAACGGGCTCGTCCTGGAGGCGGTTCCCGCGTACCAGAGCTCGGAGGTCCTGAACGCCGCCGAAGCGCTCTGCGCCAAGCGTGTGGACGTCATCTGCCAGATCTCGGACAACTTGATCGGAAGCGCTTTCGCGAGCCTGGGTCAGGCCGCGCGAAAGGCGAGGGTTCCGGTGATCGCAATGAGCAGCGACCCGGTCAAGAAGGGCTATGCCTTTGCCGGCGTCGCCCGCGACTACTACGACTGCGGACGACAGACGGCGGAAATTGGGCTGAAAGTGGCGCGCGGAACACCCGCGGCGACCCTCCCCTTCGTTCCCCCAACCAGGACGCGGATTCTGATTAACGAGCCCGTCGCGCGCCGACTGGGAATTGCCGTCCCCGCGGCTGTGCTTGCGCAGGCGGACAAAGTCACTGGAGATTAGGATGTTAGAAAAACTGGAGATCGAGCGATCGACGGGACCGGGCGGCATTGTGTTGACCCTGTCCGGCCGCATTGACTCGTACTGGTCAAACCAACTGACCACGATCCTGACCGAGGAGATCCACTCGGGGCAGTACCACATCACTTTGAATCTGGCGGCTATCCGGTTCATCAGTTCCGCAGGGGTTCGAGTGCTCCTGCAGTTCTACAAGGAATTGGGAACCCTGAACGGGAGCCTGACTATCGAAAAGCCGTCGCCGACCGTTGTCTCCGTTCTTGAAATGGTCGGGCTCGCTCAATTGTTGGCGGCGGCGCCCAAGGCCGAGGCGACGGTCTCGGGCGAGACGCAGCCACAGCGTTTCGGCAATGTCATCTGTTCGCACCGCAGCATCGGGAAGACGTGTCTGAAGGCCACGCTCCTCGGTGATCCAACGCGCCTGGCCTCTAGCGGCTACTCCGAGGAAGACTGCAAGGTCCAGCGGTTCCCGGGCAGCCGCGTCGGAATCGGTCTAGGGGCGATCGGCGAGGGGTTTGCGGACTGCCGGAATCGATTTGGCGAATTCATTGCGGTAGCAGGAGCGGCAGCCTATCTCCCCACGGATGGCACCAATCGCCCCGATTACGTGCTGCAAACCGGCTCCCTGGTTCCTGAATTGAGCGTGCTGTACGGGGTGTCTTTGGAAGGCGACTTCGCGCATCTGATGAAATTCGAAACCGCGGACGGGGTGTCCGGCTTGACCCTGGGCGAGCTTATGGATGCCGCCAGCCAGGCGTCGCCGGCCGATCCTCTCGGTGTCGTCATGCTGGCCGAAGCGTCCGGCGTGGTGGGGGCGGCCTTGGCAAAATCGCCCTTCTCGCTTGGCTCGGGAACGTCTCCTTTCAGTTTCCCGGCCGTCCGGGACTGTATGAATTTCACCACCGAACGGGCTTTCTCGCGGAGTCTTGTGCTGGCCGCGGGAATCATCAGCCGGCAGCCTGCGCCGCCTCTTGCCAGGCTTACCCGCCGATTCTCGCGCCACGGGGAACTGCATGGCCATTTCCATGCGGCCGTCTTCCCTCATCGCCCGCTTAAGAAAGGACTCGAACAGCTGGGCGAAATCGTCAAGATCCTGTTCGAGGCCGAGCAGATACAAAGTGTCCTCCATCTGTTGAATGACGACCGGGAACTGATCGGCGTTGGAGAGAGCGAATTCGGCCGGGGAACCTGCTGGATCGGGCCGGTCGGCGAGCTCGTCGAGGAAAGGTGAGGTGTTCGGATGGCTGTTCTTATAGGTGCCCTGACAATCGGATTCATCCTCTCTCTTCTTGCCCTTGGCGTCTATGTCAGTTTCCGGGTGTTCAACTATCCGGATATGACCACTGACGGTTCGGTGACCCTCGGAGCCGCGGTCGCCGCCGCGCTGTTGGTTCACCAGGTTAATCCCATCACCGCCACCCTCGTCGCCGCCCTCGCCGGGCTCCTGGCCGGCGCTATCACCGGGATCCTTCACACCAGGTTCCGAATAAACGAATTGCTTTCGGGCATCCTCGTCATGACAGCGCTCTATTCGGTGAACCTCCACATCATGGGAAGAAGCAACCTGCCGCTTTTGTCGGAGCGAACGATGGCGTCACAGGCCGAGGATCTGGGTAAGCGTGTCTTCGGCGAGTCGGTTCAGATCGCAGGCTGGTCGGTTGCGGGCACGGACCTCTCGGTGCTCCTGTTCTCGTTTCTGGCCGCGGTTGCCGTCGGCCTGATCCTGTTCGTCTTCTTGAGAACGAACATCGGAACCGCGATGCGGGCGACCGGCAATAACCCGCAGATGATTCGCGCACTCGGCGGGAACACCGACCTGATGGTTGTATGCGGTCTGGCCCTGGCCAATGGCATCATTGCCCTGTCCGGCGCGCTGCTGGCCCAGTACCAGGGGTTTGCGGACGTTCAGATGGGGCTGGGAATGCTCGTCTGGGGCATCGCGAGCCTGATCATCGGCGAGAGCCTGATCGGGGTCAAGAGCGTCGGACTCTTGATTACCGGCACCATCATGGGTTGCGTCCTCTTCCGACTGCTTGTGGCGATTGCCTTGCGCTGGGGAATGAATCCGAACGACCTGAAGCTGATCACCGCGGTATTCGTTCTCGCGGCCCTGATCCTGCCCGGCCTCCTCGCGAAACTCCGCATCAAGGAAAGGAAGGCGGCCCATGCTTGAAGTGCGTGACATCGTCAAGACGTTCCACCCGGACACGCCGGATGAAGTGAAAGCTCTGCAGGGCGTCAGCTTCACGATCGAAGAGGGGAGCTTCGTGGCCGTCCTCGGCACCAATGGTTCGGGCAAATCCACACTGCTGAATGCGGTGGCTGGGGCCTTCCTGGTCGATGCGGGTCAGATTCTGCTGGACGGAGACGACGTCACCCGGCTCTCCGAACATCAGCGCGCTCGCTACATCGGACGGGTGTTCCAGAATCCTTTCAGCGGGACAGCCCCGGATATGTCGATCGCCGAGAACCTCGCGCTTGCTTCCCTGCGAGGGAAGCCGCGTGGATTGGGCTGGGCGGTCAGTTCCCGGATGCTCGGGGACTTCAAAGCGCGAGTTCGCCAGTTGGACATGGGGCTGGAAGACCGGCTGGGCAACATGATCGGGAAGCTGTCGGGGGGCCAGCGCCAGGCCCTCACCCTGTTGATGGCCTCCTGGCTCAAGCCGAAGCTCCTGCTGCTCGACGAGCATACCGCGGCGCTCGACCCCAAAACGGCGACGAAGGTCATCGAACTGACCGAACGCATTATCCAGAAGGACCACCTCACCACCCTGATGGTTACGCACTCGATGCAGCAGGCCGTGAACCTCGGAGACCGCCTGATCATGATGAACAAGGGGAAGGTCATCCACGACTTCCGGGGGGAAGAGAAACGCCGGCTCCGAGCCAATGACCTTCTAGCCCTGTTCGACGAAGTCCGCCGCAAGGAGCAGATCGACCACACGACGGCGGAGATGTTGAGCCAGGCGTACGTGTAGGCGCGCGGCGGCCTGAGGCGGAGTCGGCCCCCCGGAGCGCGCAAAACGAACGGCATGGCGGCACCGAATAAGTGATACGGAATGGCCTGGGGCGGAGTTGGCCCTCGGGAGCGCGGACATCTTGTCCGCACTGGGTTCGCGGACGTCCCGTCCGCACGGCGGGCATCCTGCCCGCCGTCTGGATTTTTTACATTTTCAGCCGGCTGCGACCGACCTTCGGCCTGAAAGGCCGAGACATAGTAGCCCGGGGCGGAGCGCTTTTTGCGTAGCCCCGGGCTAAGTCAGCAACGAGCTTCAAGCCCTGAAAGGGCGGGAGAGAAAGCACTCCGCTCCAGGGGTCTTAATCCCACACGTAGCGTTCATCGTACGTGACCTGGTACTTCTGCAGCAATCGTCGGTATTCGTCTTGGAAAGTTCTCCTCCGGTGGTGTTCGGTCTGCTTGGAGATGTACGCAGTTACCCGGGGCACTTCAGATTGGGATACAGAGAAACCGCCATAACCGGCTTGCCAGTGGAAGTCACGGAAGCGGGGGCCAAGCGTCTTCAGCCATTTAGAAGAACCCGTTTGACATGCTCGACCGCTTTGCACAAAGCAAGATTCTTGGACAGGGCGAATAATGAATGGACGTGGTCAGTGGCGCTGCCGATCTTCAACGAATGCGAGTCGGTCTCGTCAAATATTCTGTGGCTCCTCTGGGCAGGCATCTTACGCCCTTTCAGGGCTCTGCTCTACGACCCGTCTGAAACCCGGGGCTACGCAAAAAACGCTCCGCCCCGGGCTACTATGTCTCGGCCTTTCAGGCCGAAGAAGGTAAAAACTCCAGTGTCCGACTGGGAATCCGGCCCGCCGCATCGGCCTGAAAATGTAAAAACTCCGAGACGCCGGGCAGAATGCCCGGCGCGCGGGCAAGATGCCCGCGGACCCAGTGCGGACGGGACGTCCGCGCTCCGGAAGGCCGTCGCCGCCTCCAGAAGCGCCTGGTGCCGGCTTGGAATGTCTGCCCGCTATAGCGCTACCTGTTACTAGCGGCCGGTGTTTATTATCATTAGAAGGGACTCTTCCTGGGGACCGTCGCACCGGCGGCAGCGCATTCCGAATTCGAGGCGTTCCGGACGGATCGGCTCATCAACGCGGTGAACCGAGTTCCACAGGTTTCCCTATCTCCAAATCATGAAAGTCATCAACCGCGTTCCTGAATCTACCTTTGTCGGAGTCCACGTATGTTTGAACACGCACCTGACCGGCGCGAGTGGGGGACTGCGCGGAAACAGCCAACCCACCTGATCGCCGTTATTGGGCTCGGAGCCATGCTCCCGGGCGCTCGCAACGTTCCCGAATTCTGGCAGAATGTCCGCGAGGGCAGGGACAGTGTCGTTGAAGTGCCCAAGGATCGATGGGATCCCGCCATCTTCTACGATCCCGACCCCGACGCCACGGACAAAAGCTATGGCAAGAACGGCGGGTTCATCCTCGATTTGCCGTTCGACACCCGCGAATTCCGGATACCGCCTCGCACTCTCGCTGTAATGGATCGATCGCAGAAGATGGTGCTCACGGCAGCACTCGAAGCGATGCGAGATTCCGGATACCACGAGAAAGCCTTCGACAAGACTCGAACAGCGGTGATCCTCGGGAATGCCGGCGGGAGAACCGAGAACGAAACAGCGGCCAGTTGGACAATTCAGCTGCCGCTGTTCGAGGAGACGATCAGGGAAAAACTGCTCGAGAGCGGGTACCCATCCGAAGGCATCCGGAAACTCGTCAAGGAGTTCCGGTCGCGCATGCTCGAGGGGCTCCCCGAAGTCAACGAAGACACTCTTCCGTGTTGCCTGCGCAATGTCGCCGTCGGAAGGGTTGCAAGCCACTTCAACCTGCAGGGTCCGAGTTACGTTGTCGACGCCGCCTGCGCGTCAGGCTTGGCCGCGTTGGATTTCGCAGTCGATGGCCTGATCGAACGGGAATATGACCTGGCCCTCTCCGGGGCGTTTTACGCCTCGCTCGAGCCGATGTTCTTCGCCGGTTTCAGCAAGTTCAAGGGCCTCTCCCGAGACAGGGTCAAACCGTTTGACGCCGACGCGGACGGATTCGTGGGAGGGGAAGGGGCTTGCATCTTTGTTCTAAAACGGCTCGCTGACGCGGTCAGGGATCACGACCGGATTTACGCTGTTCTCCGGGGAATCGGTTCCTCCAGCGACGGACGGGAAAAAGGAATCAGCGCGCCCAACCCGGCTGGTCAAGCCCTGGCGATGCGCCGGGCCTTCGAACAAGCGGGCTACGCTCCCGACACCGTTCAACTGGTCGAGACTCACGGCGCCGGGACACCGCTCGGGGACGTTTCCGAGTTTCAGGCGACGCGCGAGGTCTTCGGCTGTCGAAGCGGGGAGCAGGGCCTCTGGCTGACCGCGGTCAAGTCGCAGATCGGGCATGTGATGGGCGCGGCCGGAGCAGCCGGGACATTGAAAACGGTGCTGGGTCTGTACCATAAGCTCCTGCCACCCACCATCAACCATGTCAACCCGCGAAAGGAACTCCCCTGGCAAGAGACCGGTTTCCGGGTGGTGACGAAATGCGAACCGTGGCCGGAAAATGCTCCTGGGCTTCCGCGCCGCGCAAATGTTTCCTCGTTCGGCTTTGGGGGAAATAACTTCCACGCGGCTTTCGAGGAGTACCTTCCGCCCTTCCACGCCCGACTAATCGAAGAACAAAACAGACGCACAACCTCCGGCGCAACGCAAGCCGGCGGGCTCGACTCCCCCCGCTCCCATTCAGGTAGAAGTTCGCCTGAAGAGGCCCGACGGGAACCGATAGCGGTCATCGGCCTGGGAGCGAACTTACCGCAGTCTTCCGGGGTCGATGCCGTTTGGGAAACTATTCTGAAACGACGAGACATGATCCGGCCGATCGCGGAGGATCGCTGGAACGGCAAATCTCGCTTCTATGCCGGCGACAGCGGCGGGGACGGACCCAAAGTCACTTCGCTTTTGGGTGGATACATCGATCATCCGGTCTTCGATTCCAGGCGCTTTCGGATTCCTCCGGCTTCGGCGCAGCGCATGGACCCCATGCAAAAACTGTTCATGCAGACTGCGTTGGCGGCCTTGGACGACGCCGGCTACGCGGACGGCCAGCCCTTCGATCGACAACGCACCGCCGTTCTTCTCGGCGCGTCCCCCGGATGTCACGACACTCTCTGGGCCGGCCAGCTCCGCCCCAATGCCCTGCGCGCCCGCTTCCATCTCAAACGATGCGATGCGGCGAATTCTCTCGGCCTCAAGGGCGAGGCCATGGAAAAGTTGCTGGACCAGGTGGACCAGGCGCTGCTCAGTTGTCCGCCCTTATCCGAGGAGAGTGTGCTGGCGATCTGCATGCAGATCGGCGCGGCTCGCTTCGCCAAAGCACTGGATCTGATGGGGACTCACTGCAACGTCGATGCCGCTTGCGGGTCTTCGCTGGCTTCGGTGGCGCTGGCCGTGCGCGGTCTGCAGACCGGCAAGTGGGACATGGTGGTGGTCGGAGGAGCCTCCGAAGGTATGAGCCCGCTGACTCTCGTCACCTTCTCTCTGGCCGGGGTCATCTCGCGTCACACAAGTCGACCCTTCGACAGCTCTGCCGATGGCTTCGTACCGGGCGAGGGCTCGGTCGTGTTCGTGTTGAAGCGGCTGAGCGAGGCTATCAGGGATAGAAACCGGATCTACGCGGTCATTCGCGGACTGGGAGCCTCGAGCGACGGGAGGGGCCGCTCCATGATGGCGCCCCGGCCGGAGGGACAGGCTCTTTCTCTGCAAAGGGCATACGCTGACGCCGGTTACGGGCAGGAGACGGTCGACCTGGTCGAATGCCATGCCACCGCGACCCCCGTAGGCGACCCCGCCGAGCTCGAGGCACTCCGTCAGGTCTTCGGAAATGGCGAAAGGGGTCGAGTCGGGATCGGATCGGCTAAATCTCAATTCGGACACCTGATTGGAGCGGCAGGCGCGACCGGACTCCTCAAGGCGGTTCTCGCCCTGCACCACAAGATCCTCCCTCCGACCATCAACGTGTCGAACCCCAATCCCGAACTTCGGCTGGAGGACGGTCCCTTCTATCTTCTGACCGAACCTCGCGAGTGGATCAGGACCTCCGCCGACTTCCCGCGGCGCGCGGGAGTGAGCTCATTCGGCTTTGGCGGCACGAATTGGCACGTGACCCTGGAGGAGTTCGACCCGGCATACCACAAGAACCTGGTTGCGACCGCCGGTTGGGAACACCCCGACGTTTCCAAGGGTATTCCGCCGGCACCTGGCGACACCGCTCCAACCCCCGATCACGTACCACCGCCGAGCGCACCGGCGATTCCGACAACCGGGATTTTCGCAATTGGAGCAACCTCTTTGGACGAGCTCAAACAGCAGCTGCGAAGTGTCCAGGCCGAACTGGATTTGAATGGAAAGGGCCGGGAAGCCGGCGCGTTCGTGAACACGCCTCCACTCAGGTTCGGCGACACGTCGGAGCTGCCATTTCGTCTGGCAATCGTCGCGGCAAACGTCCAGGAGCTGAGCCACAAGATCACACTCGCCGGCAGGGGTCTCGGGGAGCCAAAGACCGCCCTGATCCTCGAAGCCCAGGGAATCTACATGGGTCAACCGCGGCCAGTCGGCTCGGACGGTAGGCTTTGCTTTCTTTTTCCCGGCCAGGGGCCGCAGTATCCGGACATGTGGCGGCAGTTGTTCGACTCGCACACCGAAGTCAGCACGACGTTCCATGAAGCGGACGCGACACTCGTTCCGCTGCTCGGCGCCCGCCTGGAGCAGCTGATTTTCACCTCGGGTGGCAACGCGGAGGAGGTCGAGGCGCGTCTGCTCAACAGCGAGATCGTGCAACCGGCCCTTTTGACTGCAAACATCGCGATGTACCGCCTGCTCGCCGGCCGGGGAGTGACTCCGGACATCTTCGCCGGGCATAGTCTGGGTGAGTATTCCGCCCTGGTGGCGGGCGGGGTCATGGACTTCGCTTCTGCCTTGCGAGCGGTGCACGTCCGGGGGCGTGAATTCCGAAAACTGTCCGAGCGCCGGCAGGATCCTGGGCTGATGGCGATGATCACGGCGTCAGAGGCGGAGATCGAGCCCGTGCTGCGTCGGACACCGGGTTACGTTGTCATTGCGAACCGGAACTGCGCTATTCAGACGGTAATTTCGGGCGCATCGCCCTCCGTTCGCGCCGCCGTCGCAACCTTGGAGGCGCAAGGAATAGAGTGCCGAATCCTGCCGATCGGCGGGGCTTTCCATTCGGCCCTTGCCCGGGCAATCGTCCCCGCCATGAAGGAAATCCTCGAGGATCTCCAGTACCGGCCGCCCGTGATCCCGGTGCTCTCGAGTGTGACCGGCGGGTACTATCAAGCCGAGGGAATCAGGGAGCAGACTATTACGAACCTTCTCGCTCAACTCTCCAGCCCGGTGGATTTCCTGGGGCTCGTGAACCGGCTCCAGGATGACGGCGTGCGCACCTACCTCGAGGTCGGCCCCAAGAAGGCCCTGTCCGGATTTGTGGACGACATCCTGGGCTCCAAGCCCCATCGCAGCCTCTTCTCGAATCACCCCAAGATCGGCGAGAACAACCAGCTCCATCGGCTCCTGGCGCACCTCTTCGCCATTGGCTATCCGGTCCGCCTGACCAAATCGGTTGGAAGTTCGGATCTCATCTCCGAGACCCACTTCCCGATCACGCCACCAACGGGGGAAAAAGTGACCGCGCCCGAAGTAAGCGGGAGACAGGGAGATAACGATATGAAGATTTCAGGCGGAGACAACGGGAAGCAACCCGGACGGAAGACGGCGGCAACCCGGGTGCGACGCGGTGGCGGGGAGACGACGGCCGAACGGATCGTCATTACGGGCGCCTCTGTCGGTCTTCCCGGTCGGAACCAGCGGGTTTTTTCCGACCAGGGCATTTTTCGGCTGCTGGATGGGCACTCGCTGATCGACTCCCTGAACCCGGAAGAACAGGATCTGATAGTCGGGAAGAACGTCACGCGCGTCGTCAAGGGTGAGAACGGAGACAGTTACTTCCAAAAAGTCGACGACCGGAAAGAATCGATCAAGCTTGCGGCTCGGCGCGGTCAATTCCAGCTGGCCGACTTCGGACTCGATCAGGATTGGCTCCAGGATGCTGATGTCACCGACCAGATTGCGGTTGCGGTCGGGATGGAAGGCCTGAAGGATGCGGGGATCCCACTTCAGCGCTCGTATCGCCAGACCACGACGGGACGCTCGATCCCGACTGGCTGGCTCTTACCCGAGCAACTGCGGGCCGATACCGGCGTTATTTTCGCGTCCATCTATTCCGGGGTGGACAAGCTCCTGGGGGAAGTGTCGAGGTACTACAAGGCCACCCTCGGACCGCTCGCCGCGGACGGGCTTCGAGCCGTCTACCATCAAAAGCTCGAGGCGGCCAGGAGCCCCGAGCAACGGCTGGCGGCCGATCAATGGTTCAGCGAGGAGATACGCCGACTCGAGCTGCCTGCGGCAAACGGACCGTATGAGTACAACCGGGAACTGATGAGGAGCTTCACCTGTAAGGGCAACGCCCTGTTGGCGCAGGTGATCGGAGCGCGTGGACCGAATCTGCACGTGAATTCCGCCTGCGCCTCGCATACCGTGGCACTCGGACTGGCTGAAGACATGTTGCGGACAGGTCGGGCCAGGCGAGTGATCGTTCTGGCGGCCGATGACATCACATCGGACCGGCTGCTCGAATGGATGGGAACGGGATTCCTGGCTCTGGGGGCGGCGGCGACCGACCAGGAGGTCTGCGACTGTGCGCTGCCGTTCGATCGCCGGCGACACGGCCTGGTTCTCGGCATGGGCGCCTCGGCAATCGTCGTTGAGACGGAAAGCGCAGCCAGGGAGCGCGGAATGACCCCGATCGCCGAGCTCCTCGGCGTCCACGTCTCTAACAGTGCCTTTCACCTGTCGCGTCTCGATCCCGATCACATCGCCGGCGAGATGGAACAGTTCCTGAACAGCCTGGACGATGTCCACGGAGTCACGCGACAGGAACTGGCCGCCAAAACCCTGTTTATGTCTCACGAGACCTATACTCCGGCTCGCGGCGGAAGCGCCCAGGCGGAAGTCCAGGCTCTGAAGGCGGCATTCGGCACCGGCTGGCGAGAAGTCGTGGTCGCCAATACAAAAGGCATGACGGGTCACTGCCAGGGTGCGGGAATCGAGGACGTCGTCGCGCTGAAGGCGCTGCAATTCGGAGTAGTCCCCCCGATCGTGAATTTCGAGGAACAGGACCCCGAACTGGAGGGAATCAACCTGAGTCGGGGAGGACGTCAGGACCTGGACTTCGCACTCGGCTTCGCCGCGGGGTTCGGCTCCCATGTGTCGATGTTCCTGGCGCGCGCGATGGGCCGCGGAAGTGACCGAATCAGCGACCCTGGGCAGTACCGGCGCTGGCTGGCCGACGTCACCGGGCTGGCCGATCCCCGAATCCTCGTCGCCCAGCGGACCTTGCGGGTGGAAAGCGCCGACGGGGCGGCGCTGGCGACTGAAATACCGCAGGCCGGGCTCGACATGCCCACGACAACGACATCCGAGCAGAGGGCCGGAAGCCCGGCGCCCGGAGACCGGAGCCCCGGTGGCGCAGCCGTCGCGAGCGTCGCGGCCACCGGCCCAGGTATCCAGCCTGTCCAGGTGCCGCCGCCTTCCAGGCCGCCGGAAGCGCCGGCCCGGCCGACGGAAGCCGAGGTCCGGGAAGTGGTCTTGAGGTTATTTGAGGAAAAGACCGGTTACGAGCGCGAGCTCCTGGACCTCGACCTTGATCTCGAGGCGGACCTGGGTATCGACACTATCAAACAAGCCCAGATTTTTGCCGCCATCCGCGACAAGTACGGACTGGCCAGGGAAGAGGGGGTGCGGCTCAAGGACTATCCGACTCTGCGGCGGGTGATGGAGTACATCGCCAGCCGCGCCGCGAGTGAGACCGCTGCAAGTCCAGCGACGGCCGCGGCCGTCAAGTCACCGTCGGCGGAAGAGCCGGCGCTGAAAGCTCCGGTGATACCCGCTGCTCCAGTCATTGACGCGCCGCCGCAGCCACTCCATGCAGTTCCCGAGATCCAGCCTTCGCTCCACGAGGCCCCGAAGGACCTCCATACCGAAGCGGTCACCGCCCCGGTTCCGTCAGGGGAGCAAGTACTCGAAACCGTGCTTCGGCTTGTGGAGGAGAAGACCGGTTACGAGCGCGAGTTCCTGGATCTCGACCTTGACCTCGAGGCCGACCTCGGCATCGACACCATCAAGCAGGCACAGATCCTCGGCTCGATTCGGGAGCGGTACGATTTGCCCCGGGAAGAAGGGATCCGCCTGAAGGACTTCCCGACCCTGCGTCACGTTGTCGGGTACATTTCGGGCCGGGTGGCGAATTCCGCAACTACGCAGCCCTCGGTCCCGGCGCCCTCGTCCCTGGCTTCGACGGCAGATTACGCCACCGAGAACCCGCTTACTCCGCTGGAAAGCGCTGCGTGCGCGGCTCCGACAAAACCTCGCTTCGCGAGCCCAGGCGAGGAAACCCCAGATCGGGTCACGGATGAAGTCGACTCGACCGGGCTACAACCTGCCGCAGCCGCGCTTCGCGCACCTCAAGCCCCCGCGCCTGAACCTCCCCCGCCTAAACCTCCTGTGCCTGAACCTCCCGGGCCTGAACCGCCCGGGCCTGAACCGCCGGGGCCTGAACCCCCCTCCGCAAAGCCTGACCGGTGGCACGAGGTCCAGGAGATGATACTTTCGATGGTGGAGGAAAAGACCGGCTACGAGAGAGAGTTTCTTGAGCTCGATCTCGATCTGGAGGCCGATCTGGGGATCGATACCATTAAGCAGGCGCAGATCCTCGGTGCGATACGCGAGCACTACAACCTGGCGCGCGAAGAGGGCGTCCGCCTCAAGGACTTCCCCACGCTGCGCCATGTGATCGGATACATCAGTCGAAGGTTGGAGTCCGGTGCCGAGCCGAGTGAGGATTCCAAAGCCGGAGCGGCGACCGGTGGCGCAAACGACTTGTCCGAGCTGCCCGTGGAATGGAGCGACATCCGCCGCTGGGCCGTGACCTGCCCGCCCACTCCGGCCACCAGCGATCGAGAGGGCGCGCTCCAGCCGGGCAGCGGGAGCATCGTCCTGGTTACGGACGACGGCGGCGGGGTGGCTACGGCGCTGCAGAAACGGCTTGCCAAGCGCGGTGTCAAAACAATTCTTCTGACCAATGCCGGCCGCGGCGGCGGTCCGGGCACTTTCACCGTGGACTTCGAAGATCTGACCCGTTTGCCGGACATCGTCAAGGAGATCCAACAGCGGCACGGTTTCATCGATGGCTTGATCCATCTGTTTCCACTTGCCGGGTCTCGCACGATTGACCAGATGGACCTCGCCGAATGGCGGAGAACAACGGCACGGGATACCAAGAGTCTCTTCATGATCGCGAAAGCACTGTCGAGCCAACCGGCCAAGAAGGGCCGCCGCTTCCTGGTGGCCGCGACCACACTGGGCGGCCGCTTCGGTTTCGGCATTGGTTCGGAGGCGACGGAGGCCGCATCAGGACCCCCCAGCCACGGGGGAGTGGCCGGTTTTGTGAAGGCCTTCTCGAAGGAGGCCGAAGGGTGGGTGGCAAAAGTCATCGATTTCGACCAGGCCGAAGCACTCGGGAAACCGGAGGCCATCGCCGACCCTCTGCTCGGCGAGATCCTTTCCGGTGATCCGGCGGTCGAGGTCGGAATCCGGCAGGGCATTCGGTCGGTTCCCGTCCTCTCCTACGCTCCGGTGGATCTGTCCCGGCCTTCTCAGATCAAGCTCGACAGATCGTCGGTCGTGCTGCTCTTCGGGGGCGCGCGAGGCGTCACCGGCCAGGTGGCACAGGCGTTGTCGCGCCGTTTCGGGTGTCGCCTGGTGCTGGTGGGAACGACGGAGCTTCCTCCGCAGGCCGAGGACGCGCAGGACCTCACCGGCGAAGGCCTGGGCCGATACCGGAAACGGATTCTGGAAGACCTGCGGAAGCGGGATCCCAAAGCGACCCCGGCACGTGCGGAAATCGAGATCCAGAAGCGGCTTCGCGCCGCCGAAATCCAGCGAACCATCGAGTCCCTGCGTCGGGATGGTACCGAGGTCAACTATGAGACGTGCGATGTCCGAGATCCGGGCAGGATGGCCAGGCTGCTCGACGAGGTGTCTGCGCGCTTGGGCCGGCTGGACGGAATCGTCTACGGCGCGGGGGTGATCGAGGACAAGCTCCTGGAAGACAAGGGCGAGGAGTCGTTTAGCCGGGTTTTCGACGTCAAGGCCGACGGGATCTTCAACCTTTACCGGGCGCTGAAGGGTCATCCAGCCCTGCGGCCGCGGTTCATCGCCGCCTTCTCCTCGATCGCCGGTCGTTTCGGAAACCGCGGACAGGCGGATTACTCGGCGGGGAACGAAACCCTGGCCAAGTTCATGGGCCAGTTGGGCCGCCTCCTGCCCGAAACCCGTTGCTTCGCAATCGATTGGACGGCTTGGGCGGAGGTCGGTCTTCCCGCTCGCTCCGGCCTGGCCGACATGATGAAGGAACAGGGGATGGATCTGATTCGTCCGATCGAGGGGGCGGCGGCCTTCGTCGACGAACTGTGCTACGGGAACGGCCCGGAAGCCGTGTATGCGGGCCGCCTGCCCGGCTTCACGGATGCCGTCGCCATTACCGTACCTCCCGACGCCCGGCTGCCTGAGCCGCCGCCGGGGCTCGCCCCGCTGCTCGACGATATCCGGGAGTACCGGAAAGGCGCCTGGCTTCGCGCCCACCGCACCATCCATCCCCAGACCGATCTTTGGCTGGGAGACCATGTGATCGAGGGTACGCCCCTGGTTCCCGGTGTTCTGGGGGTCGAGATGATGGTCGAGGCCGCGCGACTCCTGTTTCCCGACTTCCACTTCGTCGGCGTCGATGACCTGCGGATTCTGCTGGCGGTGAAGATCCTGAAGAACCGCCCCGTGACCCTCCAAATATCCGCCCAGGCTCACAGCGCCCGGCGGCCGGATGACCGGGTGGTCCTCGTTCGCATCGAGTCCGACTTCATCGATCCGCAGGGCAGGCCTCTGGGGGAAACCAGGCGCCATTACGAAGCAACCGTGCTTCTCAGTCGCGTGAAGCCCTCGCCCGCCAGAACACAGGTGTCGATCGCGGATTCAGGTGCAGGAAAGGAACTGTCAGGTGTCGATATTTACGGGGAAGGCAAGTTGCTTCCGCACGGCCCGGTCTTCCGGGTCCTTCGAACGATGCGCACCATGGCGGATGGATCGGCCGTCGGTTCGGTGGCACCGATCAGCGAGAATCTCCTGTGCCCCGCGCTCAACGGGCACCGTTTCTCGACGCTGCCCCTGGCCCGGGAGGCTGGTTTCCAGGTCGCCGGCCTCTGGGCCATCTTGAAACCGGGTATCCTCAGCCTTCCCCACGGTTGTCGCCGGTTGCGGCATTTTGGAGCTCCTCCCGCAAACACCCGACTGCTCGCCCGAACCACGAATTTCAGGGTGAGCGACGACGCCATTGAGTGCGATTTGGAGATCCTTGCTGAGGACGGAACCGTTTACGATCGAATGGAAGGGTACTACGCGGTTTCGGTGGCGCGTATTTCCCGGGTGTAATCATGGAACAACTTCGAGATGCGCTCGCGCTGGAAGGTAAGAACGTAGTCGTGCTGGGAGTCGCGGACGGGTCGAGTATCGCCTGGGGAATTGCCACGGCCTTCGCGGCACACCGCGCACGAGTCATGATCGGCTATCAACAGAGGTTCTTCAGTCGAGTCCGGCTGCTCCTCGAACGCTCCCCGGAGATTCGCGGGTGCCGGTGTGACGTGACGAATGAGGCCGAACTGGCTGCGTTTTTCGCGCCCTTCTCCAGCGAACCGATCGACGTCCTCGTGCACTCTGTCGCCTATGCTCCGGCGGAAGTGTTCACTAAGGTGCCTTCCGAGGTGAGCGCCGAGGCGAGGGAACGTACTATGGCTGTTTCGGCCTTGTCGCTGTCTCGAGTCATCCGTTTCGCCAAGCCGGCCCTTGCTCCCTGGTCAAGTGTCATCACCATGTCCTTCCAGGCATCAACCCGAGCAGTGCCGGCTTACGGGATGATGGGCGTGGCCAAGTCTGCCCTGGAGAGCCTCGTGCGTTACCTGGCTTTGGAGTTGGGGAAGGACCGTATACGTGTAAACGCCATCTCTCCCGGTCCAGTGGAGACGTTGGCGGCATATGGGGAGATCATGGCGGTCAGCGGGGACCCGGAATCCCTGAAGAGACAGCGAGGCAGCGCCATGGAAGCTTTTAGAAAGGCCGATGAACAAACGACCGGTATGGCTCACTCGCGTGGGGCGGAATGGTTGCAGGCTGTCGCCAAAAATGTTCAGCATGCCGTTGCAGCTCAATGCGCGATCCAGGAAACGGTGAGCAAAGAGGACGTTGCGGGCTGCGCCCTTTTCCTCGGCAGCGGTCTCTCCAGCAAGATCACCGGGCAGGTAATTCACGTGGACTGCGGCCTCTCCAGCATGCTCATTCTGTAGGACCGTCGATGGACTCAGAGAACCAGCCGATAGATGGCGTCTTTGAAGAGCTGTTTCCGGGCGGCCGGCTCCGCTCTGCTTTTGTCGACCTCCGGGACTTGGACCCGGTTTTGGCCGAGCATCCGGAGCTGACGCCGGCCGAACGCGCCATCTTGGCGGCGCTTCGGTTTGAGAAACGGCGACGCGATTGGCTTGGAGGACGGCTGGCCGCAAAACGAGCGGTTTTGAGGCTCGCGGGATCAGGTTCTTTCGACTGGTGCCCGGAATCCACGTTGGCGGTGGAGATCCTTCCGGGCTCCACCCGTGAACCGCACGTCTATGCCTCAGGATCCCCGGATCCCAGCAGGTTGCAGGTGTCGATCTCGCACTCGGGACAAATTGCCGGGGCGGTGGCCTGTCACAGCAATGATGGAAGAATCGGCTTCGACATGGAACGTGTGGAACCTGTCGAGCCGGCTCTTTATTCCCTGGCTTTTCTCCCGGCGGAGATCGACGCGATCGAATCTGTGCCAGGTCCCTCACGCACGGAATGCGTCCACAGCTTCTGGACAGCAAAAGAGGCGGTCAGCAAGGCGGTCGGCAAAGGACTCGCCATTTCCCTGCACGACATTGAGCTTACCTTGCCCATGCAGTCCGGATCGAACGGGACGATCGCGAAGTGTCTCTCGGCCCGCGTCCGGGGGAACCACGACATGTACGGCTCCCGGTTCACCATACATACTCACCAGATCGGCGGTTACGTTCTCTCGTTGGCCACCCCGTCTCTCGCGGGCGATCAGGCTCTCGTAAACCAAGGAAGGAGAGCAGAAGAATGAACGCTGCGACGGTTCCCGGCGTTGAATTGGGTCTCCAGGGTAAGCACGTCGTCGTCCTCGGAGTGGCAGATGAGACCAGCATCGCCTGGGGCATCACGGAGGCTTTTCTGAACTGCGGCGCGCAGGTTCGAATCGGTTTCCAGCAGAAGTTCTTCAGTCGCGTTCGCCTCCTGTGCCAGAAACACCCGCAACTCGAGGCCCGTCGCTGTGATGTTCTGAACGAAACCGAGCTGCTGGATTTCTTTGAATCCCTCGGCGAACGGCCGATCGATGTTCTCGTCCATTCGATCGCCTACGGGCCGCCGGAAATCTTCACGAAGTCGCCGTCAGAAGTGACCGCCGAGGGAATCACCCAGGCGATGGCGATTTCGGCTCATTCGCTGCCGGTTGTGGTGCACTATGCCAAGACCCGGCTGGCCGAGTGGTCGAGCATCGTGGCGATGTCCTTCCAAGCCGCCCAGCGCGCCTGGCCCCTTTACGGGATGATGGGCGTGACGAAATCGGCGCTGGAAGGCATGGTACGTTACCTGTCTCTCGAGCTCGGTGAACGGAAAGTGCGGGTCAATGCGATATCCCCCGGGCCCGTCGAGACTCTCGCCGCTCTCGGGATCATCATCGCCTTCAGCCGCGATTCTGCCGCTCTCGAACAACACCAGGGACGCGTCTTGTACGACAGTATTGAATCAGTTACAAGAGAGCAGCCCGGTCTCCGAGACTCCGACGAGATGACGTGGGCTCGGTTGGTCTGGAACCGTGTCCAACACGCTCTTGCCCGGCATTGTCCACTCCCGGAGCTCGTCTCCAAGGAAGACGTGGCCAACTGCGCGCTGTTTCTCGGCAGCGATCTTTCCCGGAAGATCACGGGGCAGGTCATTCAGGTTGACTGCGGTCTATCGAGCACCCTTATTCTCTAGAGCTTTCTTCGCGCAGACACATGAACCAGAACGATATCACCAAGACCGTCTGGCACACCGGGGAGCCCCCCGTACGACTCTATCGCACCGTTCAGCTGCTATTGGGTTGGACTCTGCGCCTGGCTTTTCTGACGAGGTGTCAGGGTATCGAGAAGATACCGGGAAAGGGTCCGGTGATTCTCGCCTCCAACCACCCCAGTTATCTGGATGCGCCGCTCGTTGTCGCTTCGATCCCTCGTCCGGTTTTCTACCTGGGGAAGCACACGATCGTGAACCATCCGTTTGCCTCGCTTTTTCTCAAGCGGCTGGGAGGGCAGATTCCGGTGGACACCGAAACCGGGGGAAACGAGGATGCTCTGCAGGCGGGTTTGCGGGTTCTGGCCAGAGGGTTCGCGCTCGGAATTTGCCCCGAGGGAACCCGCAGCCCCGACGGCAGGCTGATGCGAGCCAGGACCGGGGTCGCAAGGTTCGCCTTTCTGACAGGCACCCCGGTTTATCCGGTGGCGGTTGGAGGCACCTACCGGGCGTGGCCGGTGAAAAGGAAGCTCCCACGCCTTTTCGCGGGAACGGAAATCATCGTCGGCGACCCGGTGACCGTCACCCGGGATCCGCGGGCGGCCGACGACCCGCGTCTCTGTCGCCAGCTCGCGGATGAAATCATGGCGCGACTGGGAGAGCTCCTTGGCCAGCCTTACGAACCTGCCCCGCTGCCTCTGCGCGAAACGGGTGGCGGAAGGCGCTGACCGGCTGACGAGCTGCACTCCTTACACGCATTTCCGCCGTCCCGATCTGCAAAAGGTACGGGGGCGGAGTTGGCCCTCGGAGCGCGGACGTCCCGTCCGCACTGGGATCGCGGACGTCCCGTCCGCGCGGCGGGCATCATGCCCGCCGTTCCGCCTTGTTCAACTTATTGCGATCTCCGAAAGAAAACGCCGGGCAGATGCCCGGCGCGCGGGCAAGATGCCCGCGAACCCAGTGCGGACGGGACGTCCGCGCTCCGGAAGGCCGTGGCCGAAATGCTGGTCAGCCCCGCCTCAGCGTCGCCGGTCACTCCCCTTCCCATTTCACGATCTTCAGGTCGAGCACGAAGATCGCATAGATAACCGGGACCAGGAGCAGGGTGACCACCGTGGCGAGACTCAATCCGCCGATCTGCGCGTAACACATCGGCTCCCACAGCGGTCCTCCGTGCAGTGCCAGGGGAATCAGCGCCGTGATGGTGGCTCCGACGGTGATCAGAACCGGCCGCAGCCGCATGATTCCGGCGTCAAGAAGCGCCCTCTGGAAGGAAGCACCCTCCTGGTGCTTCTCCTCGATGAAATCGAACAACACGATGATGTGGCTGACGATCACCCCGATCAGGCTGATGATCCCGAGAAACGCCATGAAACCGAACGGAGCGCCCATCACCCACAGAGCCCCCACGGCGCCCACCATTCCGAAAGGAATCGCCGCGAACACGATCAGCGGCTTGATCGCGTGCCTGAACTGGAAAACGAGCGCCAGGAAAATCGCGACCACCGAGATGAGCAAGACCAGTGCAAGATCCAGAAACCCTTCCTTGCGTGCCTCCTCCTCGCCTCCGATTTCCATGTGATATCCCGGGGGAAGGCCTTCCTTGAACCGCTCCAGCGCGGGTCGCACCTCGGCCATCACCTCCGAAGGCAGAGTGCCTTCACCGGACATACAGGACACCGTGATCGTCCTGAACTGGTTTCTGCGCCGGAGCTTCTCGCTCTGCATTGAATAGGAGAACTCCGAGATCTGCCGCAACGGGAGTTTCTGTGAGCCCTGGGACGAGTACACGTACAGATTCTTGATGGCATCCAGTCCGGCTCGCTCGTCAATCTTGAGGCGGGCTGCGACCGGGATCTGCTTGTCACCTTCCCGGAGAACGGTCAACGGAAAGCCGCTGATCCCGGTGGCGGAAGCCAACGCCACGTCCAGGTTGCTGATGCCGGACAGATTCGCACGGTCAGGATCAGTGTGAAGCGCGACGGTGAACGCTTCATCTCCCCAGTCATCGCGAACCCTGGCGGCCATCGGCGTCGACCGCAGGATGGCCTTCACTCCCTCTGACATCTGTCGCAGCGTGGCGAGGTCGGTGCCCGAGATCCGGACCGCGATGGGGAGCCCGATCGCCTTCCCCGATTCCAACTGTCGCACGTCGACGCGGGTGCCCGGAATCCGCGCGGAGAGTTCCCGCTGCAGTGGCTCGACCAAGTGCGAGGTAGCGTGTTTGTCCTCAACCTGGATGATGATCTGGGCGTAGTTCAGTTGCTGCAGCTCGGGACTGACCGAGAACCAGAAACGCGGTCCGCCGCCGCCGACGAACGTGGTCAGGGACCTCAGCAGCGGCCTTCCGGACTCGTTGGGGTGCTCCCGATCATAGCGTGCAGCGACCTCCCGTATCACCTGTTCGGCGCGCGTTGCCGCCTGGTCGGTCGAGGAGAATGGCGCGTCCTCCGGCAACCAGACATCCACAAAGGATAAATAAGACAGGTCCTTGGGAAAGAACTGCATCTTCAGCCGGGACATGAACAGGCCCCCGAGCGCCAGAAACGCCAGCGACCCCGCGACGACCAGCCATCGGTGCCCGATCGCCCACTTTCCCGCCTTATAGTAGAGCGTGGCGAATTTGCCGGACCGCACAATCTGAGTGTCCTCGACCCCCCCCGATTTCTGGGGTCGCAAGATGTAGTAGCCCAGAAACGGGATGAACGTCATGGAGACGATCCTCGAAGCCACCAGCGAACAGGTCAGAACGATCGGGAGGCTGTAAAGGAACTCGCCCGACGACCCCTTCAGAAGGAGAAACGGAAGATACGCGACAATGTTCGTGACGGTGGCAAACATGATCGCCGTGGCCAGCTTCGTGGGCCCGAGCCAGGCAGCCACCTCTCGGGGTTGTCCGCGCGCGAGTCCCCGTTTGATGGCGTCACCGGCCACAACCGGGTCATCGACCAGCAACCCGAGCGCGATAATCAGCGTGGCGATGGACACTTGCTGAAGATCGATCCCCAGCACATGCATCATCCCGAAGGTCAGGGCCAGCGTGATCGGGATGGAAAGCGCCATCAAGAGAGCGGACCTCCATTCCCAGAACCCGATCAGAGAGACGATGATAACCAGGAAGATCGCCTCGTACAGGCTCTTCATGAAGAGGCCGATATTCTCTCGAACCTGGAGCGGCTGATCCGAGGTGCGAGCGAGGATGAGATCCGGCGGAAGCCGCGTCCCCAATTCCGCCAAAGACCGGTCCACCGCCTGACCGAACTCCTCGATCATTTCTCCAGAACGCATCTGGATCGACAGGGTGACGGCGCGGGTGCGATGCCACTCGCCTCGCGCGTCCCGCCAATTGTAGAAGTTCAAGTAGCGCGGCGGGGCATTGTAGCTGCGGAAGATGTCGGCGATGTCACGTAGGTACACGGGAGAACCCGTCGGCGAGGCAGCCAGAATCACATCTCCGATTTCGCGCTCCGAGGTGAATTCACCTGAGGGCTGAATCGAGACGTTCTTCCCTTCGACATCCAGCAGTCCGCCAGCCAGGGTGATGTTGCGCGCTCCGAGCACCTGGGGCAGAACCGCAGGGGTCAAGCCATAGGAGGCGAGACGTTCCTGGGAGTACACCAGAAAGATCTTCTCATCGAGAACGCCGGACCGTGAAATCTTGGAAACCTGCGGCAGGGTTTTCAAGGTGCGGGCGATCAGGTCCGTGAACTGATCCATCTCGCGGTAACTGTACTTCTCGCCAGCCGCCAGCTTCAGCCTGGATTCGATGTCCGCCGGCTCTTGGACGACGATGGGCTTCCAAATGTCGGGGATCTGGTCGGTTTGAAGGAACCGGTCGGAAATGAAGCCCTGCAGCCGACTCTCCAGGGTCCGCTCATCCAAGGCTGACTGGAAGTCCACGCCCGACGAACCCGGAACCTTCGATCAGCCGCACGTCGCTCGCCCACCCCACGTCTTTCAGATCTGTGGCGATCATGGCCACTCGTTCATGGAGCAGCCTCGACGAAAGGCCAATCGGGAAGCATTGGACAACCGTCAGGCGATCAGTCGGGTGACCCTGCCCGGCCGCCTCGCGCTCGCGCTGAATTGCCGAACGAATCGAGGAGGCTCTAAGCGCAATGTCGACGTCATTCGCTCCGGGGCTGGCCACGGTGAGCATCAGGGCCGCGGTATCTCCGAAGTCCTTGATAAAAGTGATCGGGCCCGCTCCCTGGGGAAGATCCCGAATGGAATCGAGCCTCAGTCGGATGTCGTCGAACTCCTTGCCGGTCTCCTTAATCTGCTCGTCTAACTCGACATAGACTATCGAGAGACTGCCCCGGGAGATCGACTCGATTTTGGTGACCTTGGAGTTGGAAGCAACCTGTGCTTCGATCTTGCTGGTGACCAACTGCTCGATCTTCTCCGCCTGAGCGCCGGGCCAGGGGGTAACCGCAACCGCGGTTCGGACCTGGGTTTCGGGATCCTTCCGTTGAGGCATGCTCAGATAACTGTAGACACCCCAGAGGCAGGTCATCAAAAGAAGGACCCAGGAAATCTGTCGTGATTCGACGAAGAAGCGGGACGTGTTATGCGTTTTGGCGATGATATCGGCGTCGCGATTCGGAGCTGTCATTGCAAAAGCCCCCCAACGTCGTTGTCCGTTGTCAGTGGTCCGTTGTCAGTGATCAGTGCGTAGTGGTCAGTGGTCACGTCTGGTCAGTTGTCACTTGTCAGTGGTCAGTGGTCCGTTCTCAGTCGTCAGTCGTCAGTCGTCAGTTTGCCCAGCGCTTACCAGGCGACGATTTGAACCGGGTCGCCGTCTTGAACCAGCGTCGAGCCGGCCGTGACGACCTTTTCGCCTGCGCTCAGACCGCGGGTCACCGCCACGCGGTTTCCGTAGGTCTCACCAAGAGCGACTTCACGCAGCCTGCAGTGCTTACCCGCCGCGCCGTCCGAGATCACAAAAACCGCGTACCTCGTGGAATCGGCTTTGGAGCGGACCACGGAGTTAATCGGAATCACAGGAAGACGATCCGGACTCTGGTGATCGGCGAGGGTCAGCGAACAGATCATGCCAATGCGCAAGAGCCGGCCCTGGTTCGGCAACGCGACTTCGACGTCAAACACCCGGGTCTTGGGGTCCGCGGCCGGGGATATCGAGATGACATGTCCCTCGAACCTTCTCCCCGGGACCGCGTCGGCCGTCAGGGAGACTGAGGAGCCAAGCCGCAGCTGGGCGAGATCCAGGTCGGGGACTCCGAACGCTGCGCGCAGCGACCCGGTGTCGGCAAGTAAGAACGCCGGCCTGCCGGGACCGACGAAGCTGCCGACCTCAACCAGCCGCTTGAGGACTGTTCCGGTAATCGGAGCGACCAGCAGAGTATCATCCTTGGCCAGCTGTGCTTCACGTACGAGGGCTCGAGCCCCGCCCAGTTTCGCTTCTATCGCGGCTATCTGAGACTCGACTGCCTGGACGCGTGCCTCACTGACCTCCTGCTGGGTCTGGGCCGCTTCATAATCGCGCTTGGTGATGCTGTCCGCTTCATAAAGGTTCTTCGCCCGTGACAGCTCCAGGCGGGCCCGCTCCAGCGCGGCTCGAGCCTCGCGCAGTTGGGCGTTGGCTGCCGCCTGGCCCGACTGCCCCTCCGACAACTGGGCCTCAGCCTGCGCCACCTTCACCGAATACTCGTCAGGGCGCAATTCCGCCAGGCGGGTCCCCCGGGTCACGATATCCCCGGCCTGCAGCGGGCGAAGCCGCCCGTCTACTCCGGCGACCTGGTGAAGCCGGGTCACGTAGCCGGCAATCCTGAAGCTGCTTTCGACCTGGGCCGCCGGTGTAATCGAGGCGGTGTATCGAGCCCCCTGGGCGGGCGCCTGCAGTTCCACTGCCTGGACGCTCACCGGCACCGGCTGCTTCTCCGAGCTCGCCCCAGCCTTCTGCTGGCATCCGGCGGAGGCCAGAACGGGCAGCAGCCCGATCAGAACCAGGCCGCCGCTTCGACCTCGATTCCAGCGCCCCGGCGGCCGATCGGTCTTTGTTGCTCTTGCTGGCGGAGTAGAGTGCACTACAACAGGCACCCGTATTCCTGACTTTTTCATTTGTCCTCTCCAACGGCCTTTTCCAGATCCGCCTGGGCGATCCAAAAAGACAATAGAGCCTGTTCACGTTCAAACCTTGAACGCTCCAGCTCGGTCTGAGCCTGGAGCACGTCTTTCAGAAGCGAAGACTGCTCCCGATATTTGTTCGATGCCACCCGCACGTTCTCCCCGGACTGTTCCTGGACCAGTTGCGCGATGCGCACCAGCTGCCTGGTCTGCTGCACTTTCCGGTATTTTGCCTCCACGTCGATGGCGACCAGGCTGCGCGCTTCCTCCAGACCGCTCTGCGCCTGCTCGATCGTCAGGCGCTTTTCGGCCAACTCTCTTGCTCGTCGCCCCCAGTCAAATACCTCCCATTTAAAAAGGATCCCAAGACTGGTTATGTGGGTCGGGAGCATTTCGCTGAAGTTCAGAGGAGAGAAGTAACTGAGAGCCAGGCTTACCTCGGGAATGTACTCGGCTTTTTTGGCACGACGGTCCAGTTCTGCCTGCTTTGCCTTCAGATGGGCCTCGCGAATCTCGGGCCTTTCCTCGAGCGCCCTCTCCCGCAAGCTTGCCAATTCGATCTCCGGCACACCAACCGCCTGCTCGCTCAACGTGACCGAGAACGGGGTATTGATCGCGCGCCCCATGAGCATGTTGAGCTGTTGCTTCTGGGTTGCGAGCTGGTCCTCCAGCAGCAAGGCGTCATACTCGGCTTTGGCCAGCCTCGTTTCCACCTCCAAACCGTCGGATCGGAGCGCCACTTTTTGTGCGACATACTCCCGGGTGACCCTGTCCAGCTCGCGATACAGCTCGATCCCCTGTCGAGTCGCTCCCAGCCCGCTCTGCGTCAGAAGAATCGCGTAGTAAGCCTTCTTCACGTCCGACAGAACCTTCTGCCTCTCGGCGCGCAACTTCTGCTCGTTGATCTGCCTCTGGAGATCGAGCTGCGCGAGATTCAACCCGATCAGGTGCTGTTGGGTAAGCGGCTGGGCGACCTGGGCGTAGATGAGCGCGGTCGGTCTCTGCCCCGAGGTGACCCTCGTGTCGACTGCGGGAACCGGGCCAATTCCCGGATACAGACCGAACAATCCCTGCCGGAAAAGGAAGTCGATACCTCTGAGCTGCTGAGAGCCGAGGACGCTAACCTCGAACAAGGGAAGCCGCCGGGTCTTGGCGCCCGCCAGTCTTTCGCTCAGCTTGGCACCCTCCAGACGGATTCGGACGATCGACGGGTTCCCTTCGGCGGCCTGCCGCAAGGCCTCCGACAGTCGCAACTCGGGCGCTGTTTCCTGACCATGCAGGTAGCCGCCGGAAGCCGCAGTCAGAAGCCAGAGGATGACGAGAGCAGGCCGAAATGCACAAAATATATGGACCGAGAGTCGCTGGTTTCGCGTGTTCAGCGCGTTCTTTTGTGGTTGCACTCTTTTCCTATGCACGAAGGAGCTCCAGTTTCAGGCGCATCTTCACGTCGTTATCCACGTAGAGCGACCCATGGTGTTGCCTGACCGGGTGGATATCGGATCCTTCCAGCACCGCGCAGCTTTCGGGAAGGGTGGAGTCGCCCTTCGGCTCAAAGAGGAGGTCCGCTTTCTTCCACAGACCGTCCTGTTCCCCGCGAATGGTGATTCCAGTGAGGGTCTTCAATCCATAGCCGAAGATTGAAACGGAAGGGACCGAGCAGGTCAGGCCAAGCTCGCGGCGGAAAAGATCGGCATCCTTCAGCAGTGCCCGTTGCCCCGGGGATAGCCAACCGTCCTCGGTGAGAACATTCACCTTCTGCCCCTTGCGGTCCACCACGCACGGGTACGTGGGCAGGATCTGATAGGCCGATGGGAACGTGGAAATCACGCCACGCAAGCGTTCAGTCATGAAGCCGAAAGGAAGGATGTCGGGGCCGAACATCAGCAAGCTGACGGCCTTCGGCACCCCATAGTGCGGCCCTCCTAAGAAAAGGATCCGCTTGACCTTGGCTTTTCCCCCCAGACAATCGACATAGTAGCGACTGACCAGGGAACCAAGACTGTGCGCAATGATCGTGATCGGGCCCCGGGCTTCCGGGCAACGCTCCTGCCAGGCGTCGATCGCCTGGCCAAGCTTCCGGGCCGAAAGCCTGTTGTCTCGCCTCCAGTCGTACGGGAACTCGAGCAGATTCTTGCCTCGCTCGTATCCCAGCGTCTCCTCCAGGTGTTCGCTCAGCCGGTTGTACTGGGCGAGCTTGATGAAGTTGGGGACGACCACTACCTCACTCACCAGCTGCCTTGCCTCAAGCCGACAGTCATCCGACAAGGTGGCCATTTCCGGATGCGTCAGCAAGTGCCGCGGATTTGGCCAGATTTTCTCGCTCCCCGCCCACAGCTCCGAACCCATGATTCCCGGGATGATCAACACCGGGTTGTGACTGGCAAGGTCGGAGGGAGAGGGCAACTCGCCAAAGCCGCCCATGACGGTGAGGTCCTGTGGCTCGAAACCCTTCTTGAAGAGCATCCGGACGCCACCGATTCGGAACGTGTTGCCGTCCTCCAGGACATGCTCGGTAATCTTCTCCCCCCGGAACCAGGTGCCGTTTGTGCTGTTCAGGTCCCGAAGCACGAAGGAATCACCGCGACGCTCGATCACGGCGTGCCGGCGGGACGACCCGACAGTGTTCAGGACCACCTCATTTTTCGGGTCCCTCCCGATCCGAGTCGTGCCCTCCTCGAGGCTCACTTCGCTCGTGCCATTCGGCGTATGAACAACCAGGCGCGATTCCCGCGTGTCACTGACTTCAATCGGCAGTGCATCGCCCTCGGTTTCCGGAACATCCTCGGGGCTCGAACCGACTACCGTCAGGCTCATTTCCGGGGTCTGATCCTCCACGACCGCCTCAAACCGCAGATTTCTGTCACCCAGTCGGACCAGGTCTCCGTGATTCAGTTGGGCTTCGGTAACCCGGCGGCCGTTGACCCACGACCCGTTGGCCGAATTAAGATCGGTGAGAACGCAGCCATTCCCGTTGCAGTCGAGGCGAGCGTGGGAACGGGAGATCGTGCCGTCCGGAATGACGATGTCGTTGAGTGCGGCGCGTCCGACGATGAGCTGGCCGGGACGCAGAAAAAATTCTTCGTCGGGTTTTCCCGACTGTGACAGGATCAACTTTCCAGGGCTGCCGGCGTCGTTTTCCATCCCGCCCCCCTAGTTTGATTGTTCGGGTGACCGCGAAGTGAAGGCCTCGAATACGGCCGATGGAACCAATCATGCGATTCTAGACCCGCGAAGTCAATACCGATACGATATTGTCGAATATGTAAATTTTCCCAGTGACGTCGCCTCGAATCTGTGGCTAACTATTACTAATAGAAGCGAGGTGGTGAGTGCGGGCCTGCGCATGGAAGAGGATTCTGAGTTACTTCCTGAGGAAGGGCGTCGGCGGCGCCCGCGCGTCCGGGCCCCACTTCACCGACGACCTGCCGGCCCCTAAGTCCGGAGCTCACATCCTCTCGGTGGCCGGAAAGTGGTCAGGCGTCTCACCCCAACCTTAGAAGAACTCCGCCTCTAGTTTTTGAGAGGTTCGACATGCCCAACACAGGTAGACCAGGCCGCGTGGCGCATACCTTCTACTTCAACACGGCGAATGCCCTGCTGTTCCTCCTTTCAGCCTCAAAAAAGACACTTCACGAGGGCCGATACAACGGAACCAGGAAGAAGTGGGTGAACTGGAACCGTGAGTACGCCTGTTGCCCGGAAGAGTTCGCACAACCGACAACGGAACAGGAGATCTGTGAGGTTGTGGCGAAGGCCAAACGTTTGCGCGTAGTTGGAGGTGGACATTCTTTCAACTCTTCCCCGCTTTCCGAGGAAACGCTGCTCTCGCTCGACAAATACAACCAGATTTTGAGTGTGGACAAGGATCGAAAGGTAGTCAGAGTGCAGGCCGGCATTCGGCTTCGGGACCTCGGCGAAAAACTGACGCCCTTGGGGCTCGGACTTCCCTGCCTCGGTTCCACAAACGCGCAAAGCATCGCAGGACTGGTATCGACCGACCTTCACGGTACCGGACGAGATCATGGTTTCCTTTCAGAACAGGTTCGTTCCCTGCGAATCGTCGACGCTTCCGGAAAGGCCCAGACATTCGACAACGACTCCCTGGTCTTCAGGGCTGCCTTCGGTGGCATCGGCTGTGCCGGTGTCATAACGGAAGTCGAGCTGCAGTGTGTTGAAGCCTTCCATCTCTGCAAGACGGTCAAGATCATCAGCCGCGAAACGGCCGAAAACTGCACGGATCAACTGATTGCTGAGAACGACCACGTCAGTTTTTACTATGTCGGTTCCGTGAAGGCCGATTCCGTCCGCATGAATTGCTGGAACAGGACGTCCGAACCGTGCTCCCGATCGGCAACCCTGAACAAGCTTTCCACTGAATTGGGCGACATGCTGTACTCCGGTTACATCTTCGGCTTCGCGCGCTCGATCCGCATGCAGGAGAGCGCACACAAGCTGGCCGCGCGCCTCGTGCCGATCGCCTACAAGAGCGGGGGCTTTGTGACGGAGTGGCATCGCAGCTTTCCCCGGAAGCTCTTCTTTTCGCACGACGAGATCGAGTTCGGCGTCCCCTACGAGAACTGGCGTGCCTGCATCCAGGAAATACGCGAGCTGCTCGAGTCGCAACAGTACCTGAGCGTGGTGGAAGTGCGCTTCACTCCGGACCGCTCGCGCGCGCTTCTAGGGCCGGGAGTCGGGCGCCGCACCTGTTACATCGAGCTTGCTCCGACGATGTCGCTCGATCGCGACCTGGTCTTCAGCCGCGCCGAACAGATCTTCGTGAAGCACGGCGGGCAGCCGCACCTCGGGAAAAAGACGTACTTGAAGGAACAAGACCTTCAGACGATCTACGGGGAGCGGTTCAGCCAATTCAAGAAAGTGTGCAAACTTCAGGACCCGAACGGGAAGTTCTTGAACACGTTCACAGAGCAACTCTTCGGACAGTAGAACCGGACGCACCGGCTCCCGGCCAGTCCAGCCGCCGGGAACCTAACACTTCACTGAATCGGCCGTCCTTAACTCGGGAGTTTTTCAATGCTGGTGATTTTCAGTGACATCCACTTCAGCGACGGTACCCTTGATCCTTTCAACGTCCCCGCTTACGCCTTTCGCATCGTTGTCGACCACTTGAAGGCCATCCTGGAACGTCCGGTCAGCCGCGTCAAGGACATCGAGATTGTCCTGCTCGGCGACGTCTTTGACCTGCTGCGCAGTGAGAAGTGGACCTCGGCCAGTCCCTCTGACCCGATGCCATGGTCCCCGCTCGAGAAGCCGCTTGAAACCAGGGTCGACAGCATATTGGAAGGTGTGTTCGAGAAGAATGCGGACGCGATCAGTCTCATGAGCGACATGGGAAGCCAACTCGGCAGAGAAGTATCGCTGCGTTACCTGCCCGGCAATCACGATCGGGCTCTCAATAAATTCCCCCGAACCCGGGAGAAGTTGGTCCGCCGCCTCAAGCTCGATCACGATCCCGCCTTCCCGTTCGAACTGTGCACCCTCTTTCCCCGGTACAACCTCTTCGTCGAGCACGGAGACCGGATGGATCCCTTCAACTGCGAAGGGCCGAACAACCACTCTTGCTTCGGAGATGCCTTTGTCATCTTCGTGATGAACAACTTCTTTCTCTATTTCCGCGAGCTTTTGAAGGATATGAAGCTTGAAGCGGACGAATGGGTTCTGCACGCGGTCGAAGAGGTGGACTTTGTGCGCCCGAAGTGGGCAACCGTGGTGTGGCTGCAGGACTTGATCAGCGGGGTAAAGGACAACCGTGTAAAACAGGCACTCGCACTGGCCTGGAGCAAGGCCCTCAACGAATTCCTCAGCTTGGACTTCGAGCGATTGGGCCTTTCACCCGACCCACAGGTCATGTGGCTGCTCACGCAGCTCGGCCAGGCAGGACCTTCGCTCCTCGAGGACCGTAACGTGCAGAGGATGCTCGCGGAAAGCGATGATGCGCACGTCCGATCTGCGGAACAGGAAATCGGCCGACAACCTGGAATCGTTGACTTCGTCGTTCACGGGCACACACACCACGCGCGCCACGTTCCCCTGTCAACCGACGCCGGCCGACCCCGGATTTACTTCAACAGCGGGGCGTGGAGGCAGACGATAAACCTGGTTCCATCTCCGATTTCGGACTCAAGGATCCTGGTCCCCTGGCAGGAGATGAGTTTCCTGGTCTTTTATGACCCCGAGGAGAGTTTCGCGCTGAACAAGCGGTATCGCTACGAAATGTGGCGGGGACTGAGGAGCTAAGAACGCCAGCTGTAGCCGGCTCCGAGCGACGCTCAGAATTCTTCAGAGCCGCGTCAGCCGGGAAGGGTGGCTCTGTTCAAATCGGCCGCCAGCGGATATGATGACTTTCGGTGCGCTGGCGGGAATTTGCTCGGCCGCCCCCACCCGATCCGCATGAAACACAACTCCCGTTCCTCGATGCCCCGGCGCCTGTCTCTCGCGGTAGTGGTCCTCTGGCTCTCTTCCACCCTTCTGGCCCTCGCTCAACCCTCGTCGGACGCCCAGTGGGACGTGTACCGGTACCGAATGGCAGGGAAGGTAAAGCTCCTGCTCTTCTGGGTCGGAAGGGACAATGTCGGCGGGGGTAGCATCGCGCTTCTGAAACGAGACGCGACCGGCGTGCAAGCCACCGAGGCGGTCGAAATCCTCTTCGGCTCGAACCCGGGGCGTGTCCCGGGCAAGGTCAACCGCTGGGGCTATGGCCGGGAATGGGCCTCTTGGGAAAACCGTGAGGGGAAAGGATGGCAGCTCGCCTCGACCCGGTTTATCGGCTATATGCGCCATTCCAGTGAAGAATCGCTCTCCGAAGTCAGGTCCAAGGCCGGGGAGAAGGACGGGGAGTTCTGGTACGACGCAATCAGGAGCGAGGTCAGCGAGACGGAAGCGTCGTCCACCATGCACTTCTTTTCGCAACAGCGGGATTTCGACTACAGCCAACCGGCGGGCGTCGAGTGCGGGTACCAGCAGAGGCTGGGAAGCGGCCCGCCCGACCGGTCGCGCAAGCTGCAGGGGACTGCGAAGGGGGCGCGCGACGCGTATGGATTCCTGACCGGCATGCGTCTTTTGACCCGTGAAGTTGCCGACCAGTATCAGGATCCCAAAAAGCCCTGGGCACGCTACCGGACGCAGATCCCCTACTTCTACAACGGGAAATCGTATCGTCTCGCCCTCACGGGGCTAACCCTTCACAAGCAGTTCGCGCTTCCTGACGCAGACGGCAAAACGTCCACCAATTTCCCCGATGTCGCCGAAGCGGAGATAACAACCACGAATCTGACAAGGGGCGGGGACCATAAGTTCTCCATCTGGTTCCCGATGACCGGCCGCATGCGAGGCATTCCGCTCAAGATTATCGATAAACCCCGCTGGTGGCTTCGGGTGGAGCTCACCCTCGACGACTCCACCGCCCGCACCGGCCCTGTCGTTTCGGCCCACGGCGCCATGCCGCCGTGCCAGCAGACGGCCGAGGCTAAGCAGTGACCCTTTATCCGGAGGTTCGATGAGATACCTAGCGCTGGTCGCTTTCCTTTTCCCGCTCCTTTCCATGCTCTATGCCGCCGACTCTCCCCAGGCGCAAATTTCAAACGGCCAGATCCGGGCCAGATTCCACCTGCCGGACCCTGAGAAGGGCTATTACCGAGGCACCCGTTTCGAGTGGTCCGGGATTATCGAAAGCCTCCAGTACAAAGGCCATGAGTATTTCGGAGTCTGGTTCCCCCGCTATGATCCCAAGCTCCACGACGCCATCACCGGCCCGGTCGAGGAGTTTCGAACCGGCGAGGCAAGCGTCGGATACGAACAAGCCAAGGCAGGTGAGACTTTCGTCCGAATTGGCGTAGGCACGCTGCGCAAGCCCGAGGAACAGGCGTATCGGGTCTTCGGGACCTACGAGATCGTGGATCCCGGAAAGTGGACCGTCGACCCAGGTTCAGACCGCGTCGTGTTCACCCACCAACTGACTCACCCGGCCGGCTACGGCTATACCTACACGAAGACCGTGCGGCTCCAGGCCGGGCGCCCGGAGATGATCATCGAGCACCGGCTGAAGAATACCGGGACACTGCCAATCGAGACCTCCCAATACAACCACAACTTCTTCGTGATCGACGGCCAACCGACGGGACCGGATTCGGTCGTGACCTTTCCATTCGAGGCGCGCGCCACCCGTGACCTCGGTGGGAAGGCTCAAGTGGCCGGGAAACAGCTGACTTATCTGAGGGAGCTCCGAGAAGGGGGAGAGAGCGTTTTCACGGAAATCGAAGGCTTCGGGACGACTGCCGCCGATTATGATTTCAAGATCGAAAACCGCAAGGCGGGCGCGGGGGTGCGCATTATCGGTGATCGTCCGCTCTCAAAGGTCGTCTTCTGGTCGATCCGCACGACGGTCTGCCCGGAGCCGTACATCGACATCCGTGTGGCGCCTGGGGAAGAGACGAGCTGGAAGATCAGGTACGAGTTCTACGAGTTCTGAGTTCGGAGTTCTGAGTTCTGAGTTCAGGGGTTCAGGGTTCAGGGTTCAGGGTTCCAGCTTCCAGTTTTCAGGTTCGGAGTTGCCCGTTTAACTTACCCAAAGATCCGCGAGGTAACTTGAACTCAGAACTCCGAACTCAGAACTCCGAACTCAGAACTCACGAACTTCTTCACCTTCCACGCTTGAATCCCGCCGCCGGAATGAACGGTTGGCTCCATCTGTCCCCGAAGCCTCTCCTGCAAAGGACGCGACAATTTCGTCCCGCCCGTCCCTGTCCAGGTCGGCCAGGTGCACGTCGTACCCGGAACATCCAGCCCGCCAGGCAGGAGCCGGCTCCGTATGCACCTGCTTGAAACTCCCCTTCTCTACACCTTTGAAAAGGATCAGCGTTCCGTCTTCGGTGACACCGGCGAGATCCAGTTTGCGGTCGCCGTCCATGTCACCGGTCGCTATTGCCCGGAAAGGGGACTTGACGCCCTCAGGCGTAATTTCAACCGTCTGGAAGCGGCCGACGAACGAAAGGTGCACCTGAACGCGGTTCCGCCAGGAAGCGCCTTCGGGAACCGAGGAGGCGATGACGGGGTCGGCCCGGCCATTGCGGTCGAAGTCGGCCAAGGCAACCGCTGTCACGAATGCCTGTGCCGCCACCGGCAGAGGCACCCAATTCCGCGGCTTCCGACCCGTGTTGTTCCGCTTGAGCAAACGTGTGAAGCCGAGAGTTGCCGAGCCGGCCAGGAGGTCCGGACGGTGGTCGCCATCGACATCCCCTGCGGCTAATGATCTTCCGATCAGGGATTCGTCACCCTCTTCCGGCACGACGGCCCGCCATTGTCTTGCCTCGTTCAGGAAGACCCGGATACCGCCCCCTTGGCCCCCGGTCATGCGGTCGCGCAAAGCCAATCGGGCGGGGCCTTCGGACAGTCCTGCGAGGTCGGTCCGGCCATCCTTGTTCCAATCGACGGCGACGAGCGCCCCGGGGCAGAAGGGAATGTCGCGGCCGGGGGCGGGTGCACGCAATTCGAGCCCCTGTCCCCACTGCTTGAATTCACCCTTGCCGTCGCCTGTCAGCACCGCCATCCCGCGGAGGTGGGAACCGATCGCGATGTCATCGGCCCGCCCATCGCGGTCGAAATCCGCCACTGCCACGACCCCGTAGTCGAAAGGAAGCCGTGGAAAACTGGCGGCCCAGCGAGTGAACCCGCCTTTTCCGTCGCCGATGAAGATGACCGGCCATCCGCGCCCTTTGCGGGGCGGTCCGTGCACGATATCGGGAACCCTGTCGCCGTTCATATCAGCCACGGCAAAGCCATTCCGCCACTGGCCCCTCTGGGGAAGTCCGGTTCCATAGGGTTCCAGGCTGCCAAAGAGCGGGGAGGCAGGCGATTCTTGAGGGTCGGAACCAAGCGAGGGAAGCCCTGCCGAGAGTGCGAGCACTATCAGCAGGGCGAGAAGCGAGAACCGTCGATGCATGGACCTGCTCAAACCTCCAACACCTTCACAATTCCAATCATGTCGGCCTACTGGGCCGAGCCTCCCGGGCCAAACGGATTACGCCGGCGAAGATTGACGGCCACAACTCCCGTCGCCCCGAGCAGCAGAGCCAGCAAAACCATTTCCAGCGGGCCGAGCAGGGGAATTCCCTGGGCCGAAGCCGAAACTTTCACCGGGCCGTCGGTAATGATCACTGTCGCTGTCGTCGAACCGCCGCCCCCGCCTGCCACGTAGCCCGCGCCCGGGAGTACCGATGCTATCACCGTACGCGTTCCCAGGAGCGCCTGGTGGAGGATCGGCGTCACCCATATCGTCTGGCTGGCTTCGTAAGCGGGAATGATGACGGTGTAGAGCAACGGCTGGTAGTCCTCGCCATTGCGGGCGGTGCCGCCGAAGCTCAAATTCACCGTCAAAGGTTGGTCGTCACCACCGCTCTCGTGACCATGAATTGGCCGGGGACGAGCGGGCCCTCGGTTGCGTCCGGGATTGTCGCGCTGATGGTGACGAACTTTTCGCTCGTGTAGAACTCCAGACTCCAGCCGTCCAGCGCGCCGTAATTCAGATGTGCGTTGTCGTTGACGGTCAGCGTCCAGTCCCCCGTCACGGCCGGACGGTCATGGTAAGAAACGAAGGTCAGTATCCGGTATTCGCCGGCGACCCCGGGCGTGCGGTCGAACTGAGAGACCGGATTACTGACGAGCCCGCCGTACACTGCGTCGATATCCTGCCGCGTTCCCGCACCCGATTGCAGGTTGAAAGTCGCCCCGTCCGGGCCGGTCAGCGACATCGAAACATCCTGCAGCCTGGTGTGGATCAGTTTGATGCGGGCACGCACCCCGGCAATGACCTGGGGTGCGACAGCCGTTCCTTGCGCAGCCGGAATCGTGATCGTGGAAGTCATCGCACCGGCGGAAGTCCCATGCTTGTCGGGAATCACGTCCCGGCAGTTGGCCCCGTAAGCGGAGCACGGGCGGACCTGCCAGGTCTGCGCCCAAACGAGATTAGAAGCAGGGACCAGAAACGCGACCATCAAGTACAAGATAGTTCGAATCATTGCGTTCTCTCCCCTGTGCATCACAATGCGCCTGCGTAATTCACGACGAATCGCAGGGACAGAGCGGGCGATGCGCCCGGAACATAAAACAGGATCTCAAAATCGGCAAAAGGCGCCACCACCTCGTGGTAGCCCCAGACCCAACGTGTGTTCAGGCCAGCAAACGGTTGAATGATTACAGTCTTGGTTGTGGCGGGTGGCGGGCCGGCCCACTGGTTCCCGGGCTCCCCAATGATCTGCCCGGTTACCTCTCGCGAGTTATTATCGGTCAGGCCCAAATTGTAGCTGAGACGAAGGGCGCCCGCCGGCGCGTGTACCCGGAGAATGGGCGTTCCCGAGGGAGGAGTAACGAGCTCAACCGACCCTTCGATACACATTGCGCCGTTGAAATCGAGTCTCGGGACCGGGGGCTCCACGTAAGGAATATCGCTGACATTGATCGGCCACGCGGTCGTCAAGCCGCCAAAGCGGCCCTCCGCGCTATGCATGGTAGACACATGGGACTGGTTAACGCCGTGAAACAGGGGATCAGCCGCGCCGGTCCCAAGACGCAGGTCGAGCATCACGAAGCCGAAACTAGAGGGCGGCGTAAGGCCTCCCTCCGAACCCACCCTGATTTTGGACGCAGCCGCGGTCACGACCTGGGTGACACCGTCTGAGAGACAAGAGGCGTTTTCCTGCTCATCGAAGGCCCAGATCTGACGATGAGTAATCGCCGGAATCGCGCCCCCACAGGGCCATGCGGTAGTTGCTCCCGCATCGCGCCAGATCTGCAGATTCACCTGTTGAAAAGGTCCGCCCGCGATGTAGCGGGCGTCCCAGGCGCCAGGAAGCCGTTCCCGGTTGTCGCTGGCGTTGCCGTTCACACGCCGGCCATAGAATGTGTAACCGCTGGTTATGAGATTGGTGGCTTCGATCGGGACAAGGAGATCCCCGGAAGCCTGGTTTTGGGTGGACTCGACAATCCGGTACTCCCCCCACAACACGTTCTCGTTCGAGGCGATTCCCGTCCCGCCGCTCACGAAGTAACCCGGGTCGCCCGGAAAGTTGCTCGAGCAGCGGTTCACGACGTCGACCGTCACGTAACCCCGGGCCATGCCGTCGCCGAGAGAACAGGCGGCGCAGTTCCCACTGAAGAGTCCGGATGCAAGCCCCTGATGAGCTTGCCGTAAGCTCAGCACCTGCTGCTCGGTCAACCGGGCGGCTGGGAGCATCGCATCGCAACCGGTGAAGGAGATGTTCGGCCCCGAATCCGCGCCAACGTTTGAGAGAGTCCTGGAAGTGTGGGGGACGATGCCGGCAAAAACCGCCCGAAGGTCCACATCGATGACATCATTCCCGGCGAGGTACATGTCGAACGCGTAGGTCGGAATACCAGCATCGGTCCACAGTGTGACGTGCGCGATGTGCGGGTTTGGGGAGACGTTGTGAACCGTGAACATCACGGTTCCGACTTGATCCCCGGCCACGTCCACTTCGAAGTAGGGCAGGAGAAGGGTTGCCGCGGGAACGTTATCCAAGGCCCCGATCGCGGCATAGACGGGTGTCACCACAAGGCAGGCAAGCAGGGCGATCCCCGCCAGCCGCTTTACCGAGGCTTTATCAAGTTCTGCTTTCATATCTGATCCTCGTCTTTTGGGGAGCAATTCGCGGTTCCATCAGCGTCTCTGTTACCAGCCCTGGACAAAGACAGTTTTCGTGAAGACCTGCTTATAAGTCCCACCTTCTATTCGGAAACGGACCCGGAATATTCCCCCGTCTGTCGTGACGTCATGCGAAATCCACAAATCGTTCGTGTTGATCACTCCTGGCGAGACAACCGCACACTTCTCGGATTCGAGCGGATCCGCAGCCCACCGATTGTTCCACCCGCCTCTAATAATGTCCCGCACAGAGTGCGACTCCCGCTGTCGTATAGCCGCAGACGATAATTGATGTGCAGAGTGGGCGTCGATCCTGGTGCGACCCGATTACTGTCCAGCCCACCTCCCACCCGGGACCTATCGAGATCGCTTCGGGGCAAGTGAGCTCAGCCAATTCAAGCCGCGGGGCGTCCGGATCAAGCACCACCCCGTTCGCCGCCGTGGAGAAGCGCCCTTCCCACTCGCGAACCGCTGTCACCCATGATTGCCTCACGTCCCCGGCTCCGGGTCCGACGTTGAAATTGAGGCGGCCCCAACCGAGCTTGGAAGTGATTCCATCCATGACCCGCGTCATTCCGGCGGCGTAAGGCGCAAACGTCAAGGCGAAGGCGGTCGGCCGCGACTCGTCGTCGAAAGCTCGCGCTTCAACAAGGGGCATCGGAAAAGGCGCGGAGGAGGCTGGCTGAGGAACGGCTGGATCTCGATGCCCGGATCCCGCCAGGTGATGAGGTTGGTTTCACCGGCGACGAACGGGTCTGTCACCGCCCCGAAGGCCCAGGTGGAGGGCAGCGGTTCCCGGTTGTCGATCCCGCCCGCCGCGCTGGCCAGCCGACCGTAGAACGTCGGGAGCCCGCCAGATCAGGCGACGCCTCGATGTGCACCGCCTTCTCGGCTTGGAGAAAGTTATTCTCCAGATTGATCAGGATGTATTCACCCAGCAGCCAGTTACCGTTGTAAGCGATTCCGCGCCCCCGGGGACGAAGTAGCCGACCTGGTTGGGCAGAATACTCGGAGACACTGGGTGACGATGTCCACAGTGATGTAGCCCCGGGCGATATTGTCACCGTGGCTCGCACCGGCGTATCGTCCGGTGCTTGGGAGCTGTGCGCCGGTATGGGCCGCGCGGAGGTCGGCCAGTTTCCGGCGGGTATGGTGGGGTCCCAAAGCGGGCTCGCACAAGGCCCGACAGAACCGGGGTAGTTGATGTCCTGCGAAAAAATGCCCTGGTTGCTGATCCCGTCGTTACGGCTGGAGGTGTCCTGCGGGTCCGCACCGTCATCCGCAGTGAGGGGTAAATCCCGGCGAAGATGTCCCGCACGTTTATCGCCTGCATGTCGTAACCGGTCAGGTAGATGTCGAACGCGTAGGTTGGGATGCCGAGATCCGTCCACAGGGTCACGTGCCCGAGGCCGCCTGTTGCCGTCGCCGCCTGAATCGTTATGAGGGTTGTTTGGCCGTTGACCCGGTCCAGGTCCACCGCAAAGTAAGGGAAAAGAAGGGTGGCGGCCGGGGTTACGTCAGGCGTTCCGATGACGGCCCAGAGAGAGCAGGGCGCGAGGACGATCAACACGCCGATCAACCAGAGTCGCAGGCGCATAGGGCCTCCTTAAGAATGGGTGTTCTGACTCCGCGACGGATTCTACCCGGACATTCCGGCGCCGACAAGCGGTCTGGCCGCTTTTATTTCAAGTGTGGTTGCGTGTTGTAAATGTGCGAAACTAATAGTATAAACAGCTGAGGATCTGACCGGGGCGAAACCCCTCACCTCTGCCGCCCCGACTCGTTCAACCTCCGCTCGCGAAGCGCGGCCGAAGATGTCATACTTCGGCCATCTGGAGGAATCCGGACCATGAACCACCCGCGAACCCTCGTCGTCATTGCTTTCCTTCTGTCGCATTTCTTCCTTCTGCTCCAAGCCGGGGAGACGAAGAACGTCGTGCTGGTTTCGGCCGACGGTCTGCGGTGCGAAGAACTCTTCGCGGGTTTTGACCAGACGATTGTGGAAAAGCCAGATTCGCCATTAATAGCGAAGTATCAACTGGCTACCGCGGAGCAACGGCGGCAGAAGCTCCTTCCCTTTTTCTGGCGCGAGTTTGGGACCAACGGGGTGATCATCGGAAACCGTGCAAAGGGAAGCACGCTTCCGACTGAAGAACCCTCACCGGTTCTCGTACCCCGGATACGCGGAAATCCTCACCGGCCAGTACCTGGAGGCGATCTCGAGCAATGATCCGGTCCGAATTCCCCGCGAGACGGTGCTCGAATATGTTGCGCGGCAGTTCTCCTTGCCTCCCACCGGCGTCGCCCTGTTTGGTTCCTGGGACATCCTGTACCACGCCGCGGCAAAGACCGAGCGGGCAGTGGTCGCGAATTCCGGATACCAGCAACTCCCGGCCGATCTGGCCAACGGATCACTCGAGCCCTGGAGCCGGCTCCAGTTCGACATCCTCACGCCCTGGGACTCGGTTCGCGACGACGCCATCACCTTTCAGCTGGCACACGAGTACCTGAAAGCTCCACAAGCCGCGATTTCTCTACATCGCCCTCGGACAGCCTGATGACTGGTCGCATGACGGCCGGTATGACCGGGCGCTGCAGTCGATACAGCACCTGGACCGTTGCCTGGAGACTCTCTGGAACACGCTACAGAGCCTCCCCGAGTACCGGGGCAAGACAACCCTCATCGTGACGACCGATCACGGGCGAGGCACGACCCGAACGTCATGGAAAGATCATGGTGAGAAAGTGAAGGAGGCTGAGAATGTCTGGCTGGCAGCCCTCGGCCCGGATACGCCCGCCCTCGGGGAACTGACTTCCGGCGCTTATTACCAGAACCAGACGGCCGCCACCGTGCTTCGCCTGTTGGGGCTCGATTACCGGGACTTCAACCCCGGCGCAGGCGCTCCGATCGGCCCTGTCTTTAAGACCGACACCACTAAGTGACGTGCAGGGGAGGATGGCTGCGGGGCCCGGCTGCAAAAAGACCGTTTCCGATTGAAAGATCCGGGCGAGCCACGCGTCTAAGCGACTTAAGGCCCCATCTGCTTGCCGGGGCTCGCTCAAGAACCAAGGAGGAGATCGAGATGAACCGGAAGGAGTTTTTGCGAAAGTCTCTAGGGGTGGGACTGGGTTCGGGCGCCCTCGTGGTCCTGAATCGCGGGGGAGCGGCGCTCGAGGCGGCAACCCCCGAGGAGGAAGTCGCGCAGTTGAAGGGCCAGAAGGAGTTCATCGAAAACTGGCTGACCGACCTGCTGAACACGATGGACGACAAGTTGGACGAGAAGACGGCGATCGCACTGATAGAAGGCTGCGGGCGCGGCTGTTACCGGCGACATCAGTTCAAAAAGGATATCGCAAAGGCCGGCGAGGGAAATCTGGAAAACCTCATGGCCGCATACCGCAAGGTGTTCGGCAATGTGGAGAAGGACGGGAACGTGGTCCACATCCAGTTCAATTCCCGCCAGCACGGCTGCTTCTGCCCGGTTTTAAGGGACAAGCCGTCCAAGCTGAATGCTCTCCACTGTCACTGCCACAAAGCCACGCACGAGTCGATCTTTCAGGCCGCCATGGGCCGGCCGTACAAAGTGGAGATCGTCGAGTCGATCCGTCGGGGCGGCGAGCAGTGCCACTTCAAAATCTACGTGGCGTGAGTTGCTGCAATGAAGCGGCCCGCGGATCTACACGGATAAACGCGGATAATCGCGGATAAGGGCTGCCCTTTATCCGCGATTATCCGCGTTTATCCGTGTAGATCCGCGGGCCGGTCTTACTCACAATCCCAGCAACCGCGCCGCGTTTTCGTAGTACACCTTTCGCAGGATCCCATCCGGCAGGCCCAGCCCGTAAATCCGCCAACGCCCTTGCGGCGGGACCCGGGCCGGAGAATAGTCGAAATACTCGTCTTCGGTTTGCAGGAACCGGTAGTAGATCTGATAGAGCGCGTCGCCGTAGACCTGCTGCGGGTAGTCGTCCCCACGCGGAACAGCATCCGTCCCGAACAGGATCCGGTCCTGGTACTTCTCGAAGAACTTGCGGGCGGTTCGCGGCTGTCGCCCAGTTCACCGATCCGGGCACCGAATTCGACGTGCATGTTCGGGAAGGAATCCAGCCATTCGCCAACCCAAGCCAGATTCTCGGAGTCCCCGACGTGGGCGAGGACAAATTGAGTCTTCGGGTGCCTGGCGAGCACGCGGTTTCGGGCTTCGTGAAGTTCTCGATTGCTTGGGAAGTCACCGTGAAAGGACCAGTCGGGATGCGCCTGCAATTCCTCGTAGCGCTCGTTGTACTTGTCGATCGGCAAGAAGAAGGCTTCCGGGTCGGATACGTGGATCAGCACCGGCATCTTGTGTCCCCCGGCCGCCTCCCACATCGGGTCGTACCGCTTGTCGTCGATTTTCACCAGCGGACCGCTTGCGATGTTCTCCCTCAAAAAGAGGCCGAGAACCTTCAGGACCTTTAGCCCTTTTGCACCCTTGCGGTGCGCCTTTTCGATCTCGTCAGCCTGGAACTGCGGGTAGCCCGGCTCCTTCAGTTTCGACCACCACGGCTCGGTAAACACCACGAAACGGTCTTTGTGCTTCCCGCCGAAGTACTGAAGGGACTCGTCCAGGCAAGTTCCATGATCCCCCGGTCACATTAACCAACAGGCGGAGGTTCTGCCTTTCCATGACGGGCAACACTTCCTCGACCGGGGCGGTTGGGGTCGACTTGCCGCCGCCGGGCGTCTGGTCCGTGAAGGATGGACTCCAGGACAGATGAGTGTGGAAAGTCGATGACCGGAAAGCGGGCCTTCTGGACGGGGCTTTGCGGGACCTGCAGCATGCTGCGCGGTTCGAACTCGGCCAGTCGCAACGCCCCGCCACGATCCGCACCCTGTGCATGCGCCGGTTTAGCGCTGACCATACCACCTCCTGCGGTAGCTGCAGCAGCAGCAGTCAACCATTCCCGTCGACTCAATTCTGACATGATTCCCTCCGGTATTCTTCGAGGCTGGAGGGTTCTCCCCCTTTGGCGTTCGCCCGCGCAGCCGGCAAAACCCGCCCGGTGAAAATCAACTGTCCGAACCGGGCGGGAACGTGAAAATCAGGTTTGATTGTCGGCGTCCAGGCCAGTCCCGCCTTCATCGGCTTTGCCTCGACGCGATACAGGTTCATGCTCCAGCGATCTCCGGCTCCCGGCGGATTCCGCCTGGCAGTCACAACGTCCGCAAACGGCAGGGCGATTTCGCAGGTCCACTGCCGGTCGCCCGGATTGCCGTCAACGGTGCCATCAACCTGGACCGCCCACTTCAGCCCGCTGCTGTTCCAGGACTCGTATGGGATCGGTTTACGGACGTCGATCAGGAAGATATCCAGCATCGTGCCCAGGGGATTGACCTCCAGCTCGATATAGCTGGGTTGCGACGGATCACCCTTTAGAAACACCTCGACCACTTCCTCTTCCCACAAGTGCTGATCGCGTTGGTCCCGGTGGACCAGATGTTTTCGTCCGGACAGCGGAAAGCGAAGTAGAGCATCTTATCGTCACAAACGATCCAGGCGTCCGTCCGAATCTCGGAGCGTGAACCATCAACGTTATTCACGAAAGGGCCGACCGACCGCGCAGACGCCCAGACCGGCTCATCCAGTCGACCGTCGACCTGGATCGGCCCCGGCGTTTTCCACACTTCATAGCTGCGCACCGTTGAAGGGGCCAGCTGTCCCCCGCCCGACCCGCCGAAGCGCAAATAAACCGAAAACCAAGCCGATCAGGCAGCTGAGCATGCAATCCTCCTGCAACTTTGAACAATCGAGCGAGAATAACCAATTCGACCGATCCGCCAATCCGGTCGATCCCCGGACACCAAAAGGGATCGCGCCCCTGTAGCGCTGTTCCTCAGCCGTCCATGATAGCGTACAGAACCATCGAAAAGCAAACAAAACGCGGGTTTCGTAAGGAAACGAAAGCACTTGCACGGCGGAGATGGCTACACCCGCCGAAGCCCGCAGGCGGCGGAGTAGATTTGAAGCACAGAGCGAACCCTGTGATCGATCAATTGGAGCGGGTCGGGCTCGATTTTGCCGTTTCTGACGGCCTCGTACTCGGGCGGCAGGAACTGGCTCAGAAGGGGCAACGGTATCGGCCGGCCACCGAGATTGCGCAGCAGAAGCCAAGGGAAGCTTCCACGGCAGGCCTGCCCCAGTAGTACCGACACCGGTCGCTGTAGCTGAACTTGCGCGCGTACCGAAGGTATTGCTCGTCGCCCTGATAGTACCCCTTCCAGTCCGCGGGCTCCGAGATCATCGTCTCGTCAAGGACCTCCGACAGGCGCGACAACTGCAGGCCGGCCCTTCCCGCCAGCCATTCCTGCTCGATGAAGGCTAAGGGCGAAGATCGCCTCCCGAAGGGCGAAGGTGAGCCACGGGCCGACCTTCAATATGGCAAAGTGATCCTCGACCATCCGGCGAAGCGCTTCCGGTGCCTGATAGTCGGTCGAATGGGCCTCGAAGACGCAACTTCCCCGGGTCGGGATGAAGCGAGACAAGCACTCCGTCCTTCTCGGGCACGTAGGGAAAGACGACGCCGTCTCCAAATTCGACTCCGGGCTGAACAACCAGGCCAATGACACGCTCCCAGGCGTCTGTCAGGCCGTGTCGCCGAAGGCGGTCCGACAGAGCAGGAGGCTCTTCTCGGCGTCTTCGACCCGCGTCACTTCAGGGGCGGCGGAGTCAGCCCGTTCGCCGCCGGGAGTCGGCACTTCCGTCCCGATCACATAGACAGGCGGTGGAGAGCCGGCGGGGAGCGCGCGCCAAGCCTCTTCGGCGACCTCGCAGAGGCGGGCCGCCCTTTCGGTTTTCGTTTCGTCCGAGAGGTCCGTTTGCCGCCCGCCGGGGTCGTCTCCGCACTTCATGCTCGTGTCCAGGTGAATCTTCCGGAACCCGGCCAACACGTAGCTGCGCACCAGGTCGGCCGCCTTGGCCATCGCCGAGTCGGCAGACTCGCTGCGCCAGGAGTGAGGACCCAGATGGTCCCCGCCAAGCACGAGACGATCGAAGGGAAACCCGACGTCGAGTGCAATCTCCCGAACGAATTGGGCGAAAGACTCAGCCGTCATCCCCGTGTATCCACCGAACTGGTTGACCTGGTTGGAGGTTGACTCGACCAGAAGGATCGACCCGTCCTCGAGCGCCTGGCGGAGAGCCGCGCGCAAAACCAGCGGGTGGGCGGAGCACACGGAGTAAACGCCAACCGCAACGCCATCAAGATTGGAGCGAAGAAGCGCGCGCAGATTCTCGGAGCTCTGCGAACCGCCCTGGATCCGGCCCTTGTTCATAGCAGTGTCAGCCTCGTCGTCTGTCTTATAGTATCGTTTCTGGAATTCGCATGTCGATCGTTATCGTTTCCTTTCTTTTTGTACGGACGGAAATTCGGGCACTTCGCGATCGGGGCACTTCGCATTCGGGAGCCCGCGGATCTACGCGGATAATCGCGGATAATCGCGGATGAAGGCAGCCAAAACGAGCAGCGCATTAATTCCAACATGCCTGGCTGCCTTCATCCGCGATTATCCGCGATTATCCGCGGGCCCCAACGAAAAGCGGGGTCTCGCAGCCGGCATACCCCGTGCCTTGACGATCGCAGCGCGTCACAACCCGCTTACTCCGCTCCGAAGCGCTGCGTGCGCGGCTCTCACAAGACACCACTGCGCCGCGGGTCTGCCAAGGCACCGCTACATCCGATTCTTCCCGGCAGCAATCACCCGCCTACTCCAGGGCATAGCTGTAAACCGTCCGCAGGGATTCGTCCAGGAACTCGAGCATCAGGCTGTCCGTCTTGGCCGAGATGATCAGGAAACCATAGGTCGATTGCGCAAATACCGACCGATCACCTCCTCCGGTGGCCGGCCGCAGCGAGTGTCCTCCGGTGCCGCAGATGAAGAAATCCATCCCGTCCGACTTCAGGTGCTCCATATGGTGATCGTGGCCGCACAGATAGGCGGATGCCCTGCCCTTCAGCAGGGGCAAAAGTCTCTCAATCAGGGCAGGAGTATCGGCGTGTGAGCCCGACGAGAAGATCGGATGGTGGCCGTAAACGACCTTCCAGCGAGCGCGGCTCTTCGTCAGTGCCGTGTCCAGCCATCGCAACTGGGCTTCGGAGAGTGCATTGGTATCGAGGGCGAAGAACTGTACGGGCCCAGCCTCGAAGGTGTAGTAGGTGGCCGGCATCGTCCAGTAAGGGTCCTTCTGCGAATAGAGCACGGCGGCCGCCGGACCGGACGGGGCGGCCCAATCATGGTTGCCGAGCGTGGGATAAAAGCGGATTTTCAGCGCCGGGTAAAGATCGCGCCAGCGCGGGATCCAGCGCGCATCCTCGGGACTGTCCGCTCCCTGATCCTGAAAGTTGTCTCCCAGCGTTATCCCGAAGTCCACCGGGTTCTGGCGCTGATATTTCAACATCGCCTTCGCCACCCGCCGTTGATCTGCTCCCCCGTCCCCGTAATCCCCAAAGGCCATGATTCGAATCGCGGATTTCGCCGAGACCCTGAAGACAGGAGGCGGAGTTCGCAGCCAGGCGGGCAGGATAACGTTTCGAGCCAGACACCAATATCGTTCCTGCTCCTCAGCCAGTTTGAGCGTTTCCTGATCGCTGGCCGGCATCGAGGCCATCCGCTTCTCTGCGAGCTTCTGCAATTCGAGGCTCGCCAATCCGCCCAGGCGCTGCAGTGCGAGAGCGGCGAGATCGGTCTCCTTTTCGGATAAGGCCGATTCCTTCAGAGCGCTTACTACTCGGGGGTCAGGATACCGCCCCAAGTGATGGAGAATCGCCCGCCGAACCGCAACCGAACGATCGTGACGCAGAACGGACAGCAGGAAATCGACCGCAGGCTCGGGTGAAGTGCGGGCCATGGTACCAGCGGCCGACGCCCGCTTTTCTTCCGATTCGCCTTCGAGCACGACCTGTGCCTGCGCACGGATCTCCTGGGGCAGTGTGGCAAGAAGAGACTGCGGCTCGGCATCCGGTCGACGCTGATCCTGGGCCTGAAGGGGAACGAAGAGCAGAAGAAGGAAGAAGAGTTGTTTCATGGTAATTGCCTGGACTCTAACAGGGAAACGGCGGATTCCGAAAGGCAAATCGGCCAACCTCACCACCCGCCATGCAAGGTGGCTCGGGGGCTTTCGCCGTTCGGAATCCGCCGCTTTGTGCCGCGCGCCCGCGGCGAAAGGCGACCAGTCGAGGAGGTTGCCGGTCGCCTTTCAACTCATGCTGCGCACTGCGCACTTCGCGCTGCGCACTGCCCGCTGCCGTCTGCAATCGGTCACTTAGAAATCATACCGAAGGCCGATCTGAAAAATCCGGGCCGGTGCGGAACTGGTGATCTTACCGAATTCGCCCTATCTGAAGTCCCCGACCGGGGCATTCAGATTAACGGTGTCGAACAGGTTGTAGGTTTCCAACCTGAAACTGAACGCATGTTCCTCACTGATCCTGAATCGCTTTGCGAGCGACAGATCGACGTTTCGGAACGACGGACCGGGCTAAACCATTTCGACCGAAGCTCCCCATCTCGCCGACGCCGATTCTCTTCAAAGGCGGCAACATCAAACCACGTTGCGCCGGCTTTCAGCTCACTCGCCGACGGGGGGTCGATTTTCCAGTTTCCGATCACGATTAGGACGTTCGTTCCCGGAAACTCCGTCGGCATTCGTTGTCCTTCTCGACCGTGATATCGACAGGAAGGCCCGAGTAGTAGGAGGCGATACCGGACAGCTGCCAGCCGCCGAGCAGTGACCGAGCCAACCCGACCCGACTGGTTGAAGAACGGCAGATCCCAGAGGAAGGAGACCGACACAGTACTGCCGTCGATCGAAATCGGCCAGCGCCTTGTTGATTTCCGGGTGCCGCGGATCCGACCAGGAACTGCCCGACGCATGCCACGAAGCCCAATCGATCGCTTTCCCGAAGGTGTAGGAACCGAGCACGCTGTATCCCCTGCCGAAACGTTTCTCAGCCCGCGCCTGGATCGAATCGTACCAGGACGGGATCAGCACTCTTGAAGATCGTGAAATCCTTGAACGGCGGATACCGCCCATCGGCCGGCGGGAATTCAGACTTGCTGTCCCCGTGGTGCCGGTTGGACTGAGAACCGCCTGGTTGATGTTGAACTCCCCGATCAACCCGCGGCCCTGGTTACCGACATACGAGAGCTCGACAACCGTGGACGCGCCCAACTGTTGCTGGATCGAGAAGTTGTACTGGTGCACGAGGCCGACGGGAAGGTCCAGGGGATTCGCGCTGTAGGATGCTGCCGGCAGGGAACTTCAGATTCGCCGGGTCCACCTTCGATCGGCAGCGGATTGCCGCCGACCGTAAGCCCACGGGTCGGCGAGCTGAATCTGGGACGGGTAATTCTTGGGCGCTCCGTTCGTCGTCTCCTCGATGAGGGCCCACGGAGTGTTGATCTGGCCCCCCTGCAGGGTGTTGAAAATCTGGAAGGCGTAGGTCACGCCGTACCCGCCCCGCAGACCGTCTTCCCGTCGCCCCTCAAGTCGTAGGCCACGCCGATTCGCGGCGCGAAGTTGTTGTAGTCGTTGTTCAACCCCGCGCGCGGAATGCCGGGATCGCAGGGGAAGACGATCCCGGTAGGCGCCTGGGGAACGCAAGTGGACTGCATGCCCGGGAACATAAGCCGACGATCAGGTCCCCGGGGTGGACCGGGTACATGTCGATCTCATGGCGCAGGCCCAGGGTCAAAGTCAGGCGGTTGGACAGGCGCAAGTTGTCCTGCGCGAACCAGTAGAAGGCCCACTGGTTGTTGCTCTTGTAGCTGGTGTCGCGGTAGCGGAACCGGTCGCTGACCTGGCCGAGGAGCAGGTCGGCGATCGCATTTCCGGTAGATTTGCCGTTGAATCGGAACTCGCCGCCGTTCCGCGCATCCTGCGTGATGTCAAAGAACCGGCGCAGCCAGACCTCGCATCCGAACTTCAGGCTGTGGCGTCCCTTCATCCAGTCGAGCCCTTCGGCGACCGTGTAGTTGTTCGAAGTCTTGGGACCACCCGCCTGGGCCGGCGTCGTGAAGTAACCGCTCGGGGAGAGGCCAGGCGCGACCGGAGGTCCCGAAGGGAGGTTGCCGTAGTTGATCCCGAGGTCGTTGGCGGTCAGATCTGCGGCTCCGCTCGCAGGGCGCGGGAACCGGCGCTGCGACTGTAACTGGCCCGCAGGTGGTTGAGCAGAGTCGGGCGGATCGTCCAGTACTCGTGAATGTTCAGGTTGTGCTGCCGGTTCGTGTTGTCACGATACTGGTACGGGATCGCGCTGGTCGCCTCTTCGATAATGGAATCATTCAGGAAGTAGGAGCCCGAGAGCTTGTGATTGGCGCTGAGAGCATGGTCGATCTTGCCCAGGACTTCGTTGGCGGGATCCGAAAGAGGAATGCGTGATCGTGTACCCGTTCGGTCCGCGCTCGGGGTTGTTCGGCAGCGGGACGACCTGCTCGAGGAACTTGGTCGGCGATCGGGCTGATCCGGGACGCCGGTATGACGTTGCCGGGAAATGGCGCGTGGGTCACGGGATCGTAAACGACGACCGGCGCATTCTTGAAGACCGACTGGGTGAAATCACCCCGGCGCTCGAGCTCCGTCGGAACGAGCGCGCTATTGCTGAACTGCTCCCGTTGAACGCCGGTAGCCCTGGAAGGAGGCGAAGAAGAACGTCTTGTCCTTGATGATCCGCCCGCCGAGCGGTGCCTCCGAACGTGTGCTGATTGAGCTTGTCCGGCGCCCCCAGAAAGAAGTTGTCCCCGTTCAAGCGCATCGTTGCGGAGATACTCGAACGCGCTGCCGTGGAACGTCGTTGGTGCCCGACTTGGTCACCACGTTGACGATCGCCCCGACCGACCGGCCCGATTCGGCACTGTAGTTGTTGGTGACGACCCGGAATTCCTGGATCGCATCCGGGTTCGGGACTGGGCTTCCGTAGTTGCGCAGGCTGGAAGTGTTGTCGCCGCCGTCCAGCAGCATATTGGAGAGCTCAGGACGGGCGCCGTTGACGGAGACCGGGTTGATGTTGAATCCCTGTTCGGTGCGCGACTCAACGCGCTGCGCCCCGGGGATCAGGCTGATCAGGCTCAGAGTGTTTCGCCCATTCAAGGGAAGCTGGGCGACCCGCCGCTGGTCGACCAGGGCGCCCATTTCATTGGTGGTCGCCTCGACCAACGGAGCGTCACCATGCACCGAGACGGTTTCGGCCAACTCGCCGATCTCGAGCTTGATGTCTACCTTGGCGTTACGGTTAAGAGAAAGCTCAATTCCTTCCTGGACGGTCGTTTTGAACCCCGGCAAAGCGGCCTGCACTTTGTACATTCCGATCGACAGGTTCAGGAAGTTGTAGTTGCCGACCTCGTTGGTGTCCGCCGATCGGCTCTCATTCGTGAGCACATTGGTCACGGTCACAGTGGCGCCCGGCAGAACTCCCTGCTGCGCATCCATCACTGTCCCGTAGATTGAAGCTGTCGTCTGCGCCAAGATCGGCACCGAACAGACAAAAGCAAAAAGCAAGAAAAGCAAAATTCCCTTCTTGTCGAACCCTTTCATACCCGGCCTCCTTGTCGCCTGGGATGGCGTTTGTATCGATGTCGAAGCTTGAACCGAAAGGAAACAGTTATAAAGTATCTTGCGGCAATGTTACGGCCGCGTTACGGTTACCTGAGCCGACTGCACAGCTGCCGGACCACCCTGTGCGTTCGAGCACGGCGAGAATGTTTTCATCCGGCGTGCCGTGGTCCATATTGATGCAACAGATCCCCACCTTTGTGGCCGGGTGGGGGCCGGCGCCAAGCAGGGCTTCCACGTCTGCCTGGATGACGCCCGGTGCTTCCGCCTGCATCCTGACCGGGCTCAGCCTTAGATTCAGAAAGGTATCGGGGAACAAAGACCTCGAAGCCTGGATGTCCGATCCCCAGCCGACGTCGAAGAATGCCGCATCGAGTTTCCGATACGATTCGCCGAAAACCTGGAAATTGCTCCCGCAATGATGGATGCCAAACGGTTCCAGCCGCTCGCTCAGGTAGACCTCGCACGGAAGCAGAAACCGGCGGTACAGTTCCGGCGAGATCATCTGGAGCGAGCAATTGGCGTGCAGGAAGATCCGGGGATCGACGTTCAGAATCGAGCGATTGACCGATACCGAGCTGGTTCCAGAGAGTCGTCGAATGGCAGAGGCGACCTGAACGATCGTGTCGGCAATGACGCCGAAGAGTTGCTCGACGAGCTCCGGATCGTCGTAGAAATCAGTGAAGAGAGCCTGGCCGCGCAGGCACAGCGCAGTGTTCAGGACGCCGTCGGTGTTGACGTCGCCCAGGACATAGCCGAAGTCCTTCAGGAGCCCTTCGCCGCCCGCGAGCAGTTCGCGGGTCGGCCAATGCGCCCATATGTCCGGGACCTTTAAGGCCATGACCGCCTCCCGGCTCATCTCCAGTGACACGGGAACCGGCGCCTGATCCTCGAAAAACCGAACCTCCGATCCAAACAGCGCTGGAATCACGAACCCGCCGGCGACATGCATCGAGCCGAGGATCGGTCGCGGGGAAGCGGAGCCATCACCCAGGCCAAAGCGCTCGAACAGGGCACGGCGCATCATGACGTCATCGGCGATGCGGCGCCGCCGATCCATATAGAAGGACCGGTCGAACGTGATGCCGTAGTTCCGGAACCACCAGTTCGGATTGAACACGAATTCGGTTGGAACGGGCGCTCGGTGCATTGTTTCTTGCCCCTCGCAGACTTTTGCCTTCCCGGAGACCTGTGCGATGCGCGGCATCAGGGGCGACCGCGCTCCGAAACAGGCCCGGGCTGCGGCTCTGCATCGGCCTTGATCCCTGTCGGCGCCGGCTCTGTCCGGCTGCGGAAGGTCGGGCTAATCGCCTTGCCGCCATCTCGATATTCGTTGTAGAGATCCTGGAGTTTGTAAAAGGCCAATTTGGGAGCGCGATGAGCGTCGACAATGCCCTTGCCATTCCATCCTCGCAGGCGCCCCGCGAGGAAGCGGGATGGGGCGCTGCGCGTGTCGCAGAACTGCCACACACATCCGCCCGATATCCAATCCTGGTCCAGTCCGTAAAAGCCTGAATCGAGGACGTTTCGCGCCTGGTACTCCTCGCTCCACTTGACGTTTCCCCAGTTGTGCCAACCTGCCTGCGCTTCGGCGCCACCGAACTCGGTCAAGATCACCGGTTTGTCCGGAAACCTCTCGTGAATTCTGTTCAGTGCCAGGATGCTGTCCCGACCTTCCTTGACATCCAGCGTGGTGAACGGGTCGTACCACTGGTACTGGGCCCAATTCGTGCAGATTATGTCGATCAGACCCGAGCACTCGCCGATCTGCGCGCCTCCGGTGACGAAGGTGATGAAATGCGTGCTGTCCACGCCCCTCGCGTATTCCAACAGAGACTTGATCACCGCGGACGACTTCTCGAACTCGGGCCACTCATTGCCGAGACTCCACGACAAAACACTCGGATGGTTCATGTCCCTGTAGACCATCTCACGGAACTGGGACTTGATCTTCTCCTGCACCGAGCCAAGCGCGAGCTGGGCGGCGGAGTACTGCCACGCGGGCACTTCATTGAGAAACACCAGCCCGTTCTCATCGCAGTAATCCATGAACATTTCGTCCGGCGGGTAATGACTGCGGACGGCGTTGGCCCCCATCCGCTTTATGATCTCGATATCCTGTCGAATAATGTGGGGAGGAAGAGCCGAACCCCAGTCGGGGTGATCGTCATGGTGATTGGCGCCCATCACCTTGAACGGCTGCCCGTTGAGCAGAATTCGGTTTTTGTCAGTACTGAATGACCGGATTCCGAACCGAGCATAAAGGTCATCCGCGGTCCCGGCTAGCACCAACCTGGCCGTGTAGAGGAACGGGGAATCAGGCGACCAGAGTTCCGGCCCGTCGACAGGGACGGTGAAGGACACCTCGCCGGACTCGCCGCTTATCGTGCAAGCTTGCGAATGCACGGCCTTTCCGTTCAACTCGAAACTGATCGATGTTTGCCTGGTTCCCTGGTCGACGTTGCTTAGAAAAGCCTTGACCGAAAGCAGTGCCCGATGGGGTGCGACCTCCGACGAAACGACCTGGAAATTCTCAATGAAGGTCGGGGGGACGAATTCGGCGTAGACGGAACGGTAAATTCCTCCGTAGGGGAACCAATCGACGCCGGCCTTCGGGAGGCTCTGTTCGTCGAGTCGATTATCGGCGAGTACAACAAGCGTGTGTTGACCCTTTGAAAGATCGCGTGCCACGAAGGCGAAAGGAAGGTAGCCCCCCTCGTGGGAGCCGAGGAGCTTCCCGTCGAGCCAAACCTTCGCGCGGTAGAACACCCCGCCGAAACGTATTCGCAGGTGTCCGGCCGCTTCAGTCTGAAACTGCCGTCGCAGCCAGGCAGGCCCTTCATAGTGCCAGTATCGGGCATAGCTGTTCCAGGTTCCCGGGATCCACATCCTTGTCTCGGGATCGGGGAAAGTCCGAAAGAACCCCTGGGATTCTCCAACGCCCGCCGGATCCGTGGCGAAGTCCCAGAACCCGCCCAGTTGAATCTGCGGGCGAAGCGAAGTGGTTCGGAACAGTCGCGATGCCATCGGGTCATCGACGTTACCGGTCTGTTGAAGTGCAGGCGGCAACACCGAGGGGGGTATCTCGGGAAACTGTCGCTCGGCCTGCGCACTGATCGAATGACTCAAAGCCAAGCAGGCAAGAAAGGCGGCAACGGGCAGCAAACGTCGGTTCATAACTCTCCTTTGAACAACATTGTCCGAACGATGCCAATCGTTGCAGACAGCACGGCTGCCGAGGGAGTGAGTATCAGAAACGTTGCGGTAAGGTAACGGTAACGGAGTTCGGAGTTCTGAGTTCTAAGTTCTGAGTTAGACGGTCTACGGCGGGGTTCGAGTTTCGGCTTCGCAACGTCGTTCGCCTGAGCGACAGAGCCCGCAACCCAACCCCGAACTCAGAACTCAGAACTCCGAACTCAGAACTCAGAACTACTTAGGATTGTCCGTCAAGTGGTGGGTGACGTACTCGGTTCGGATTGGTATCCCGCGGTCGACGTATATCCGCAACAGCATCTGAAAATGCTCATTCACGCCTGACTTCGAAAGCCGCAGCTGCTGCAGGAGAGGGCGCAGGGTTTCGGGCGTGGTGAGGTAATCAACCGACTCCCAGAGCCCGGGGCCGCCGTGGACCGACACCACGAGGATCTCGCGATTGGGACGCAGTCCCGGCAGAAAGGCAACGATTGCGTATGTCTGGGCATTGAGCGTCACTTCCGGGTTGTTTTGCCTGTCGAAGAAGCCCTCGTGAAACCTCGCGGTGTACACCTTTTCCTCTCCCGGCCGCGGGTTTCGGTTTCGGATGTTCTCCTCGGAATCCCACTCGAACTCCAGCGAGCGGGGGAAATGCCGGAGAAGGTGATTCATGCGGGGGGCCCCGAGCAGAATGATGTTGCCGTTCTGTACCGCGTCCCAGGTCGTCTTGTAGGACGGCAAGGCGATCAAACTGCCTCCCCGTCGGACCAGGAAATCGGTCAGCCTGTGAACCGCCAGGACCTCGCCGAGCAAGGCGTAGTCATAGCGGGGACCGGTCAGGACGCCGAAGCGGCTTTGAAGATCCTGAAAAGCCGGATTGCTTTCCAGGCCCTGCGCTTCCTTGATTCCGTAGGGGCGGAGGAAAAGACTGTGATCGGGTGAGGCAAGGAAGATGGGGCTGCCGAAGACCACGTGCGTTTCGACACCCGGAGTCAGGAACCGCCCCCAAACCTGGCGCAGTTCCGGGTCAAGCGACTCGACCACGTTCCTGCTCTGCAGTTGCTGGCGTGCTTGGCGATACTGCACAAAGAAGTAGCCGGCCAACCCAAGAGCCAGAACGGTCAGGAGAGACAGGAAAATCAGAAGCGTGCGCTGAAATGGGCGTCCCGGGGGCGGCACCGGGGTTGGAGGGAGCTCGGGTGGGGCAGCAATACGCATCACAACTGTAGGGGCGTAACTCCCCTTCGGCATCTCAATGAGGATCGGGTCGTCTTTGCCTTCCGAATCGTAATACTCCCGCAGCTTGGTCCGCAGCCGGCTCGCCTCGACTCGAACGATCGGGTCGGTGCGCGGGTCATAGGCGTCGTCGCGGTCAAAGACACTGACACCCAGGCGATATTCTTTGAGCTGGTCCGCCTCGTTCTTGAGGTATTGCTCCACCACGAAACGCAGAAACCTGACCAGGCGTTGGGACTGCGAGAAGGTCGGACTGGCCAACATCCGATCGAGTTGCTGCTGGATCAGGTGCGCAGGGATCGGAGCAGGTGTCGTCGTAGCGGCACCGGATTCCTCTCGCGGGCGTCCGATGTCATTCGTGGACATAATTCAACCAACATAGCGAAGTCGACCAAATCGTATGCGAGCCACTCCGAGAATGCAACGACTATCGGGCTCACTTCCACCGCGTCAGAATCGTCTCCCGCTGAAACACCTGGACTGCGAAATATAAGACTATTGCATCCCCGAAAAGGGTCACCGCCGCAGCGGCAAGAACCCGGGGTCAGACAGGCGATGCGACGACCGATGACCGTTTCTCTATCGGTATGCATCTAAGACACTTACATTAAGGAGGAACGACAGCCGTGTTCGGACCACTTGTCGCTAAAGTCATCTTCGTGATCATGGTCGCTTCACCGGCCCAAGAGCAGGATGCGCGACTCCTTACCCACAGCATCCAGGCCCTTGGCACCGCTTACCACGGCGTTCCACAGGCAACTCTGCCTCCAGCAGAAGGCGACCAATTCGTCCTGATCAAGGGAGGCGGCTTCCAGATGGGGGACGTCTGGGGCGACGGGAACTTCGCCATGAACGAAGTTCCGGTTCACCCCGTCGAGTTGAGCGACTTCCTTCTAGCGCGGCGGGAGGTGACTGTCGCCGAGTTCCGGCGCTTTGTGACCGCCACCGGCTACGCGACAGTGGCCGAGACGGACAACGAACACCCTGCCCTATTGCCCTCTGAAGACGGCAAGACTGTTCGCGCTTGCTGGCGCAAGCACTGGTTCGAGCAAGGCGACGACCATCCCGTCATTTTGATCGCCTGGGAAGATGCGGTCGTTTACTGCAACTGGTTGAGTCGCGAGCATGGCTTGCCGCCCGCTTACGACGAAAAGACCGGCCAACTGCTGGACCGGAAGGGACTGCCCACGGCGAACATTCTGGAGGTCGCCGGGTTCCGTCTTCCCACCGAGGCCGAGTGGGAGTTCGCGGCCCGCGAACGAGGCAGGAAAGTCCGTTTCGGCAATGGCCGGGACATCGCGAAAGCCGAGGAGGTCAACTTCGACGCGGCGGGAACAGGCGCTGCCGTCCCTTCCCTCCGGCTACCGGCCGACAATCGCCACCCATACAACGAGCCTGGGTCCACGGTCGGCAAAACGACCCCGGTCGGGAGTTTCCCGCCCAACGCGCTCGGGCTTTACGACATGAGCGGCAACGCCTGGGAGTGGTGCTCCGATACCGGAGGCACTTCGTACACCCCCGAGAAGCAGTCGAATCCATGCGCCCAGAATGGTCAAGGCCACATCCTCCGGGGCGGGACTTACGACACGGATGCCAAGGGATGCCGGGTTTCGGCGCGCATCGACTGGGGGGCACGTTCCCGTTGCAGCGCCTCCGGGTTTCGTTTGGCGCGGACCGTCCGGACGCAGGTGCTTTCAGGGCACTAACCGGCCGACTGCTCAACCGATCCGGCCGGTCAGCCGGTGGTCAGCCGCTCGCCCGGGATCAAGCGAGCCACCGGGCGAGGTTTCGTCGGACAAAATCATCGTCATTCAGGTGCGGATAGGCGGCGTACACCCGGTCGATTTCTTCCTGCTGTCCGGGCGAGAGGGATTCCCCCCGATCGAGGCACCAGGTTCCAGCGAGCAGACCCTGGCGGCGAAGCACCTCGTGGATGCCCGGAATGCAGCCGGCGAAGCTGTTGGCAGGGTCAAAAAACGCGGCGTTCGAATCCGTCACCTGCGCAGCCAGGGTTAAGAGACTGGACGGGATGGCTTCTCCTTCGGCAACCACCGAGTGTATCTCCTCGAGCAGCTCGACTGCGCGGCGGGTCCAGACTGCCCAGTGGCCAAGCAAGCCGCCGACGATCCGCGCGCGGCGCTCGCCTCCTGAGATCGGGATACGGTACTCGGTCAGGAGGTCAATCACGATGTTGTCGTCGTTGCCTGTATAAAGTGCGATCTCTCCCTGGCGGTTCGCCTCGACGATCGCCCGCACGACGTCGAGGGTCTGGTAACGGTTGAAGGGCGCGATCTTCACGGCCATCACGTTGTCGATATCGGCAAACGCACGCCAGAAACTATAGGGGAGAATACGGCCGCCCACGCTGGGCTGCAGATAGAAACCGATGATCGGCATGATGGAGGCGATCTCGCGGCAGTGGCTAATCAGCGCCGGAACACCCTCGCCGGAAAGGGCCGCCAGGCTCAACAGGCAGGCATGATAGCCGTTATCCAGCGCAACCCCAGCTTCCCGACGCGCCTGCTCGGTTCTCCCGCAGACTCCCGCGATCTTCAGGATCCGCCTTCCAGTGCCGGCGACATGTTCGTCGATGGTTCGTGATGCAAGCTTCAAGACCGGCTCGAACAGGCCCACGTTGGGATCGCGAATTTCAAACTGGGTGGTGTGGACTCCGACTGCCAGGCCTCCGGCACCGGCGTCGAGGTAATAGCGGGTCAAGGCGCACTGATGCCTTTCGTCGAGGCGCCGGTCCTGATCCAGCGCCAGGGGGTGCGCGGGGATCACCATCCCTTTCTTCGTCCGCTGAACCAGGTCGATCCCAAGGTCTCGCATTCTCATTGCGCTTACTTATCACAAAACCGAGGTGATTGCTTCCGGTGACAATCCGCGCACTCCGCAAAATCGCTCCGTTTGGGCGGAGTTGGCCTTCGGAGCGCGGACATCTTGTCCGCACTGGGTTCGCGGACGTCCCGTCCGCGCGGCGGGCATCATGCCCGCCGTTCCGGTCCTCGCAACAGCAAGCCCCGTTAACGCCGGGCAAGATGCCCGGCGCGCGGGCAGGATGCCCGCGAACCCAGTGCGGACGGGACGTCCGCGCTCCGGAAGGCCGTGACCGAAATGCGTATAAGAGAGTACGGGGCAGAGGTCTTCTGCGTCCGCACTCCAAAACGGAGGGTGAAGAGGAAGCAAGATCCCGCAGACAGGAGCAGGAGAAGACGGTACACTCTTGACTATGTTTTACGGCTGGCGGGTGGCAGCGGCATCCTTTGCGATCCTCTTCTTCATCATCGGAATCGTCTACTACAGTTTCCCAGTGTTCTACGCGCCCCTGATCGAGGAGTTCGGTTGGACCCGCGCCCAAGTCACGGCCGGATTTGCCATCAGCATCATATTCATCGGCCCGCTGTTTGGCATCAGCACGGGATTCCTGATCGACCGCCAGGGTCCGAAACGAATGCTCCTGGTCGGCATGATTCTTGCCGGAATCGCCTTTATCGGGTACGGCTGGATGCACGCCCTGTGGGTCTATTACATGTTTTATGGCCTGCAGACCGCCGGTTACGTGGTCGCCGGTCCGATTCCCAACCAGGTACTGATCTCGAACTGGTTCAATAAGTTCCGCGGGCGAGCGATGAGCATCGCATACCTGGGCGCCGGGATCGGAGGGGCGGTTGCCCCCATTGGGGCAGACTATCTCATCGAGAGATTCGGCTGGCGATGGGCGATGCGGGCCATCGCGGCGGCACTCCTCCTGATCCTGGTCCCGCTGACCCTTAAGCTGGTGCGAAACCGGCCATCCGAAATGGGCCTGCTCCCGGACGGTGGCCCCGCAGCGCAGTCCTCTGTTCCCTCCGAACCGGCCAACCAGTCGAAGATCGAGGGCTTCGCCTCTCTACGAGACGTCCTGAGAACGCGGGCCTTCTGGCTCATCGCTCTCGGTAGTTTCATGAGCATTGGAGCGATCGGCGGGGTCATCCAGCACCTGGTCCTCTTTCTCAGGGACAACGGATTCAATCCCAGCGCCGGAGCCCGGGTCCTGAGCATCCTGCTCGTTTCAAGCCTCGCGGGCAGGATCGTCATGGGCTGGCTTGCCGATCGATTCCCCAAGAAGTACGTGATGTTGGCCGCCTGCCTCTCCGTTGCCTGCGCGATTCCGCTGCTTTACACGTCCGACCTAAGCCGCGCCGCATATGTCTTTGCCGCGATTTTCGGATTCGGGATGGGGGCGGACTACATGATGATCCCGTTGATCACTGCCGAGTGCTATGGGTTGCGCTCGCTGGGCCGGATCATGGGTATCCTCATCACGACCGACTCGGTAGGACAGGCATTCGCGCCGGTTGTCGTGGGCCGGATATACGACTTGACCCGCAGTTATGACCTGGGCTTCGCCCTGCTGATTGCCATGGCCAGCCTGGGTGCGCTCTCGATCGCCTTTGTGCGCCGGCCCGCAATGCCCAATTCTGATCGATCGGGCGAAGTCGAGAGGACGGAATGATGCCGCGTTCGACTTCAGCCGATATTGAGCAGATACACAAGGCCAGCCTGAAGATTCTAGAAACGGTGGGGGTTCGGCTGGAGCATGACGAAGTGCTTCGGAGGGTACTGGATGCAGGCGCCCGCCCGGGTTCGGGTTCTAACGACGTCCGGATCCCGTCGGCGCTGGTTGCCGATTGCCTGGCAGCCGCCCCTCGCGAGGTTACGCTCGGTTCCCTCGACGGCTCGGTTTTCGCACTTTCATCCGCTTCGGAGCCGGTCTTCTGGACCTGCCCGGTCCTGCATCTTTGGACAGGGGATGAGAGGCGGCCGGTTCGAACCGATGACCTGGCCGATATCGCGCGGCTGTGCAATCAACTCCCGAACGCGCAAGGCGTGATGGGCGTTGCGCTGGACGATATCCCTCCTGATTGCCGCGACTTCGTGGGCGTGCGTATCATGGCCGAGAATTCCCGAAAACATGTCCGCGCACTCTGTTTCTCCGGCCGTGGCATGGAGGCGCTGGCGGCGATGAATCGTGTGATCCCGGGTCCCTGGCTGAGCATCGGTTTCACCGCCCACGGCCCGCTCCGCTGGACTCACCTGGCGCTCGACGTCTTTCTCAAATCGGCCGGGCGCGGCATTCCCACGACCATCAATGGAGAACCGATGGCTGGGGTGACGGCCCCGGTTACTGTCGCGGGCACACTGGCGGTCGGGAATGCCGAGATCCTCGCCGGGATCGTCGTCAACCAGGTCCTGGAACCAGGACGTCCGCTGATCTACAACCTCGGCCTCGCCCACGCCTTCGATATGAGGCACGCGACTGTTGTTACCGGAGGGCCAGAGAACGCGCTGTTTGCATCCGCTTCGGCTGAGCTTGGCCGGTTCTACGGGCTTCCGTCCTCGTCATGGGTTTCGACAGAGGCATTGTTCGAGGATGAACAGGCCGCGCTGGAGAAGATGTTCGGCTTCCAGGCGCACATGTCCTCAGGAGTCGGGGTGATCTGGGGGATGGGACAACTCGAATCCGAAATGACCGTCTCGCTCGCTCAACTCGTGATCGACAACGAGATGATCGATTTCGCCCGTCATCACGGCCGAGGATACCTGGTCTCTGATGAAATGCTCGCGCTGCCGGTTGTCGAAGAAGTCGGCATCGGAGGCAGCTATCTCGAGACCGAGCATACTTTCGCCAATTTCCGAAAGCACGTGTACGACCCGGGGCTGCTTAACCGGGCTTCGAGGAGCTTCGAGTCCAAGCCGCTTCACCAGGTCGCGCGCGAGCGGGCACGGGAACTGATCGCCCGCGAGGAAGGGGGCTGTCTCCCTGGAGACATCACTGACGAATTGCGACGGATCGAAAGGCAGTTTCGGGGAGTTTCGGGGACATGATACTTAATTCCCTTTCAGCCGACGCTATCGTGCGAAGGCAAAGGAATTAAGTTTTGTGTCCCCGAAACTCCCCGGCTGTGCTGGTTGCCCCAGGGGCGCGGTTGGTGGGTCCGACTTCCCTGTCGGGACCATGGTCCCACTGGGAAGTGGGACCCACAGTTGGGCGAGGAAAGGTGAACGCATGGCTGAAATAACCTATCGCACGATGACCACCGCGGACATTGACGCCGGACTTCGTCTGTGCCGGGCGGTGCGGTGGAATCAGCTGCGCCGGGACTGGGAGATGTTCCTTAAGCGCAGCCCTGAAGGCTGCCGCGTCGCTTGCTCAGACGGACAAGTCGTCGGAACTTCGGCGACCATTCGATATGACGACCATTTCAGCTGGATCGGAATGGTCCTTGTGGATCCGGCCGAGCGAGGCCGCGGCACGGGGACCAGGCTTCTGCTCGAGGCTATGGACGTCCTCGTGAATGATGAGTCGGTCCGGCTCGATGCCACGCCGGCCGGCGAGCGAATCTACCGCAACTTCGACTTCCGAGAGGAATACTGGCTGTCACGAATGCAAGCCAACGTTACAGCCGTCACACCCGCCACAGTCCCAATCCCGGATGTCGGCCCTCCAGTAAGGCCTGCTGTCGCCGGCGACCTCGACCAAATAGCGCGGCTCGACCGCGAGGTTTTTGGAGCGGACAGGCGGTTCCTGCTCGAGTGGCTGCTTGAAGGGGCTCCCCAGTATGCGTGGGTTTCTTTTGAGGGATCGGAAGTCACGGGTTATCTTTTCGGCCGGCACGGCTTCAACTATGAGCATCTCGGACCGTTGGTGGCTCGCCGCGTCGAAGTCGCGGAGCCCCTGCTGTCGGCCGCTCTTGCGGAGTTGATGGGTAAGAGTGTAATCCTCGATGTCCCGAGGTCTGCGGCCGGCTGGCTCGAGCGGCTGGGATCGTTCGGATTCACCGAGCAAAGACCCTTCATCCGGATGTATAAGGGCTCGCTCGGCTTTCCCGGATTGCCAGTCCACCAGTACGCAATCGTCGGGCCGGAATTCGGATAAGCTGGAGCAGGCAGCAGCAGCGGGGCAGCAGGGATGCTGAAACGCGAGCCTCCTCGGAAGGAAGGGAGACGGGTCGCAATGGGAATCGCAATGCCGAACCTCGAAAACGAAGCCCAACTGGAAAAACTGCTCGCCGCCCCAAATGCGGGAGACTGCGAGGCGCTGTCTCGCCTGGAGGGAGACGTCATGATCCTGGGCGCGGGGGGCAAGATGGGCCCGTCGCTGGCCGCCCGGGTGAAAAGGGCCTCTGAGGAAGGGGGCCGGACGAGGCGGGTCTTCGCCGTCTCGCGTTTCAGTTCTCCCGAAGTTGCCAAGCATCTGACCAGGGCGGGGGTCGACATCATCGAAGCGAACCTGCTTGATCGCTCGGCGTACGAACGTTTGCCGGATGTCCAGAACATCCTGTATCTGGCAGGGCGAAAGTTCGGCTCCTCGGATCGTCCCGATCTCACCTGGGCGATGAACGCCCTGGTCCCCGCATATACATGCGAGCGTTTTCGGTCTTCGCGCATGGTCGTTTTTTCCTCAGGAAACGTCTATCCCTTCGTGCACCCCTCGTCCGGAGGTTCGCTCGAAACCGATCAGGTCGGCCCGGTCGGCGACTACGCGCAGTCGTGCGTCGCCAGGGAACGCGTGATCGAGTACTTCTCGCGCGAAAACGGTACGCCGGCGCTGCTGTTCCGGCTCAACTACGCGGTTGATCTTCGGTACGGCGTGCTCGTCGACGTCGCCCGTAAGGTTCGTGACGGGGAACCGCTCGATCTAACCGTCGGGAGCTTCAATGTTATCTGGCAAGGCGATGCGAATTCGATTGCCCTCCGGTGCCTGGAGCTGTGCGCCTCGCCCCCTCGAATCCTGAACGTCACCGGCCCGGAAACCGTGTCGTTGCGAAGTGCGGCGATGTTCTTTGGCGCCCGCTTCGGCGTGACCGCGAATTTCCAAGGCGAGGAATCGGCCGCAGCTTTGCTCAGCAACGCATCCCAGTGCCATGCTCTATTCGGTTACCCGGAGATTCCGCTCAGGACGCTCATGGAATGGGTGGCCGGCTGGGTGGGACATGGCCAGCCTCTGTTGGACAAACCGACCCACTTTGAAGTCACCGACGGGAAGTTCTGACCTGGCTCGGTTCACCGTATGACTTGTCAAAAATGACTGAAAAACAGCCGCAGTTGGTTCGGGGGCTCGGGTTGTCGGCCGCCGTGAGCATTGTCGTCGGGACCGTGATCGGCACCGGAATCTTCCTCGTCACATCTTCGATGCTGGCGGCCGTGAAATCCCCGTGGGTCCTGGTTCTCGTCTGGATCGTAGGGGCTGTCCTGTCTCTGTTCGGAGCGCTGACGTACGCAGAATTGGGAGCGATGCTGCCCCAGGCGGGCGGCGAATTCGTGTTCCTCCGGCGCGCCTACGGAAAACTCCCCGCCTACCTGTACGGGTGGACGCTTTTCTCGGTCTCCAAGCCCGGCTCCATTGCGGCCCAGGCGACCGGGTTCGCCCTCTTCCTCACAGTGCTGTTTCCCGCGCTCGACGTCAGCTGGCACCAGTCCGCCTTTCACCTTTTGGGGAGCGAGTTTGTCGTCCGGGTGGGTGGAATCCAAGCCATAGCGGTGACGATGATTCTTCTCCTCTCCGCCGCAAACGCCCGCGGTGTGAGAGTGGGCGGCGGGATACAAACGGTCTTCACCGCGTGCAAAGTGGGAGGGATTCTTCTTCTGATCGCTCTTGGCCTGGGCATGGGCAGGGGCGACTGGTCGCACTTTGGCCAAAACGCGGTCGGCGACCTCCAGGCCGGCGCTCTCGCCCTCTTCGGGCTTGCCCTGATTCAGGCGCTTTGGGCGTACGACGGCTGGAACAACCTGCCGATGGTGGCTGGCGAAGTCCAGGAACCCCAACGAAACATCCCCCGAGCCCTCATCCTGGGGATGGTCCTGGTTGGTTCGTTGTACGTGGTCGTGAACGTGGCTTACGTCTACGTCCTGGCACCGGAGCGCATCGCCACATCCACGCGGGTCGCCTCGGCGGTGGCCCAGGAGCTGGTGGGACCGACTGGAGGCGCCTTCATCGCCCTGGTCGCCGCCATCTCCACGTTCGCCAGCCTGAACGGGTCGATTCTCACTGGTTCCCGGGTGCCTTACGCCGCGGCGCGAGACGGCCTGTTGTTCCGGCCGCTGGCCCGGGTGCACCGGAGGTGGTTGACTCCTCACATTTCGATCCTGGTCCAGGCGGTTCTGGCCGTCCTCTTGGTTTTCTCCGGCACCTTCAGCGAGATCATCACCTACGTGATTTTCTCCGAATGGATCTTCTATGGGCTCGTAACAACCGGAGTTTTTCTCTTGAGACGAAGGGAACCGGATTTGCCCCGCCCCTACCGCACCTGGGGATACCCCTGGGTCCCTGCGATTTTCGTCGTCTGCTCCCTGCTCCTGCTGGCGAACGTCCTGCGGGAGCGGCCTCTGCAGTCCGGTTTCGGCTTGCTGATCATCCTTTCCGGGCTTTTGTTTTACCCGCTTTTCGGGGGAAAAGCAGGCGAGGAGTAGCGCGGAAGTTTTCGAGGGAATTTCTGGGGAGGAGAGTTTCGAGATACAGGTTTTAGTTCCTCTGCCAGCGGAGCGATTGGCGGAAACGGGGACGAGTTTCGGGGGAGGAGTTTCGGGGACACAAAACTTAATTCCTATGCTTACGCACGATATCAATAACGGAGAGGGAATTAAGTATTATGTCCCCGAAACTGCCCAAAACTGAATGATGCTAGCGGCGCTTGTAGTCTTTGTCGTCACCTACGTGATCCTCGGGGTTCAGAGCATTCCGCGAATCCATATCGATCGGCCGTCAGGTGCGCTGCTGGGCGCCGTCGGAATGGTGGCCTTCGGAGTCCTCACCCTCGAGCAGGCGTATGCAGCCGTTGATCTGGACACCTTATCCTTCCTGCTGGGGATGATGGTCCTGATCGCCTACCTGGAGCTATCCGGCTTTTTCGAAGTGATAGAGCGCTGGATCATCGGGCTGGCCCGCAGCACCCGAATGCTTCTGCTCCTGATCGTCGTCAGCTCCGGTTTGCTTTCCGCCCTGTTCATGAACGACACGATCTGCCTGCTCTACACGCCTGTAGTCGTCCGGGTCACGAAGCGGTTGCAGCTCAATCCGGTGCCTTACCTGATCGCCCTCGCAACCTCCGCGAACATCGGAAGCGTCGCCACCATCATCGGGAATCCTCAGAATGCCTTGATCGGGCTCCGGTCGGGCATTCCGTTCGTCAACTTCGCCGCGCGTCTCTGGCCGGTCGCCGCTCTGGGCCTGCTCCTCGCCTTTCTGCTCCTTGCGATTGTATATAGGAAGGAGATTCACGGGGGCAGGCTAGTCGTTCCTCCGCGACGCGAGCCGGTTCAGGTGCACCGCTGGTTACTCGCCGTATCGCTGACGGCCGGCGCCGTCATGGTGGTCCTCCTGACGCTTAATTACCACCCGCCGGCAGTGGCAATGACCCTGGCATCCCTGGTTGTCATTGCGGGCAGCCGGCACCCGCGCCGAGCGCTCCAGCGAGTCGATTGGACACTCCTGTTCCTTTTTGCCGGGCTGTTCGTGGTGATGCGGGGGGTCGAGGAGGCGGGTCTGGTCACCCTTCTCCTGGAGAAGCTGAGATTCTCGCTCGAGGGCGGGTTGGCGGCTTCCCTCGCCTTCAGCGGGGGCATTGTCGTCGTCTCGAACCTGGTCAGTAACGTTCCGGCGGTAATGCTCTACACTCCGGTCATACAGCACCAGGGGTCGCCCGCGGACCTTTGGCTGGTTCTTGCGATGGCGTCGACACTGGCCGGGAATCTCACCATCATCGGTTCCGTCGCCAACCTCATCGTAATCGAGGCGGCCAGGGACGATGCTCGAATCTCCTTCTGGGAGTACCTGAAGGTCGGGCTTCCGCTCACTCTGCTGACCGTGCTGCTTGGCGCGCTGATCCTCGGAATTTCGGGGACATAAGACTTAATTCCCAATCCGCCTCGGAACCGATGGGCGCAGGCAGAGGAATTAAGTTTTGTGTCCCCGAAATTCCTCTTCCGGAGAGCACGTTCGCTAGCGTCGCGAAGCGAGGAATGACTCGACAGCCGTCCGCAGTTCGTCCGGCTTGTCCTCGAAGAGGAAATGGCCTGAGCCCCGGATTATCTCCAGACGGGCATTTGGCAAAGAGTCGACATAGCTGCGGCTGGCGTCGACCGGCTGGAGGTCCTGGTCGCCATGAACAACGAGCGCCGGGGCTTTGACGCCCCGCAACGCCTCTCGATAGTCATGACGCCGTCCCATGGAAAAATACATGGCCTGTACCATCCAGCCTCCGTTTTTCGGGGCAACCGCCTCGCCCGCGCCCGGAGGCGCCTTCTGAGTGGCAGCCTGGTAGAATCGGCTGAAGTCCGCGTTGATGCTCGCCAATTCGTCTTCCGATCGAGTGAAGACGGTCGAGAAGTCGAGGTAGCGCGCCTGCCAGGCGTCGTAGTCGCTAGCCATCGATGCGGGCAAACGCCGGCGAATCTGGTCGAAGAACGCTCTGCGGTCGTCCGTCGGGGGCATTACCAGCAGGTCCGCAGGCGCCAGCAGAACCATGGAGCGGACATGTTCCGGAAACTCGGCGGCATAGAGCGCCGCGAGGAAGCCTCCAAATGAAAACCCGATCAGATTCAGCCGATCCTCTCCTAGAATCCGGCGGATCCTCTCAATGTCCCCGATCTGTGCCTTTAAACCGAGTGTGCTGTCCAGCTTCGTCATGTTGCGGAAGTAGTTCTGTTCGGTGAAGCGATTGATTGGTCGGCTCGACCGCCCGCAACCTCGCTGATCGTAGTAAACGAATCGATACCGATCCGACAGAGGCTCGAACGCCGAGAGAGGCTTCGCAAATGGGTAGCCCGGCCCACCGTGGACAACGAGGATCGGCTCTCCGGTCCCCTGCTCGAAGTGAAAGAGCTCGATGTCCCTGCCGACTCGCCAGCGGCTCGGGTCGGAAGCACTGCCCAGGCTCCGGATAGGCCCCTCCGCCCCCGCTACTTGCCTGGCCATACCGGGCCGGTAAAGCGGCTGGTTCATGACGTACCAAAGAACACCGGCGCCAGCGGCGACAAGCACGATCAGCCCCGCACCCACCCACAGCAGTATTCGCCAGATTCTTCGTTTCCTGGTCATATCGCCCTCCATGAGTGAGTCTGAAGCCTCCCCCAAGGGGAGAGTCAAGCATGAAAAGCGGGAAACATAGTGGGTCCGCCTTGCAGTCGGCTGCTGGTTGCCCCAGGGGCGCGGTTGGTGGGTCCGACTTCCCAGTCGGACCATGGTCCCACTGGGAAGTGGGACCCACGACAACTCGGCCGGCGCAGGCAGGCCGTTGCGATCGGTCAGGAAGAGTCCCACTGGGAAGTGGGACCCCTTGAGTTCTTAGATTCTTCGGCCTGAAAGGCCGAGACATAATAGCCTGGGGCGGAGCGCCTTTTGCGTAGCCCCAGGTTTTAGACGGGTCGTAGAGCAGAGCCCTGAAAGGGCGTCAGATGCCTGCACAGAGGAGCGAGAGGACCATGTCACAGTCATTGTCACAACTGTATGTTCATCTGGTTTTCAGTACCAAGGACCGAGCCCCGGTGCTTCATCCCGAGATTTCCGAAAGGCTTCATGACTACCTTGCCGGAATATTTGACGAGATCGACTCGCATTCGTTGAAGATCGGCAGCGCCACTGACCACGTCCATTCATTATTCGCCCTGTCCAAGAATCTTGCTTTGTGCAAAGCGGTCGAGGAACACCACCGGAGGAGAACTTTCCAAGACGAATACCGACGATTCCTGCAAAAGTACCAAGTCGCGTACGATGAACGCTACGTGTGGGATTGAGGCCCTTGGAGCGGAGTGCTTTCTCTCCCGCCCTTTCAGGGCTTGAAGCTCGTTGCTGACTTAGCCCGGGGCTACGCAAAAAACGCTCCGCCCCGGGCTACTATGTCTCGGCCTTTCAGGCCGAAGGCGATCGCAGCCGGCTGAAAATGTAAAAACTCCAGGGGTCCCACTGGGAAGTGGGACCCCTGGACGCACGGGTCGGCTGCTGGTTGCCCCAAGGAGGGACACTTTGGCAAAAGGAAAGCTTCGATCACATTGTGCGCGATCGAGAAGCGCTCGACAGAACAAGAGCCTACATCGAGAGGAATCCCGAACAGGCAGGCCTCAGCCTCCAAGAATGCGCCTACTATCGAGCAGATTGGCTGTAGCAAAGCAAAGTGTGTCCGACTGCAAGTGGGGTCCGACTTCCCATTCGGACCGCGGTCCCACTGGGAAGTCGGGTCCACGAGCGCAACTAGGCAGGGTTTTCCCCTGCGAAGAAGCGGTCCATGCGGCGGCTCACCTCCGTGACATATGTCTCGTCCCCGGCTTTGACCTCGGCTGAGACCCACCCCGCGTAGCCAACCTCCTCTAACGCCTGGCGGACCGCAGTCCAGTCGATTCCCTGGGTCCGCCTATCGGCCGGGTCGAATTTCGGGTAATCGGTTCCGGGCTCGAAACGCTTGATGTGCACACGAACGAGTCTCTTCCCGATCGTCCGTATCCAGTCCTGCGGGAACCCGGTCGAAACGATATTCCCGATATCGAAATAGCCTTTGACGTACGGACTGTTAATTTCGTCGATGTAGCGGACAAACTCGAGCGGACTGAGCAGGAATCTGTTTCCGACGTTCTCGACCGCAAGCGTCACCTTCAACTGCCCGGCCAGGGGCAGCAACTCCTTGATCCGCGCCTGGGACCGCTGGTACACCTCGACATATCGAACGTCCGGGGTCACGATCCCAGGAACGAGGAGGACCACATCGGCGCCCAGGTCGCGAGCATTCTTCATCGAGGTCCGGATGCCTTCCATGCACTTCCCGACGACTTCGGGATCCGGGTCACTCAGGGGATATTTCCAGTGGTCCGCGTTCATGATCGAGTGAATCTTGATTCCCGTCTTCTCCGAGGCGATCTTGTATTCCTGGACTTCGGCCGGAGTGTAGAGCGTGTTCGGCTCGATCCCCTCGTACCCGGATCGTCGGGCCATCTCGAAGCGTTCGAGAACGCTCAATTCTTTCGGAAAAACGCCGATGCATGCGGCTTTGCGCAGGACTTTTTGCGCCGGAGCCGCAGAAAGGTCCGGCGAGAGTATCCGGGAGAGGCTCGGTGCCGCCGCTAGAACGGCGGAGGATCGTGCGAGAAAATTCCTTCGGGTGAGGCTATCCATAGGTATCTCCTGAGGTTTCTCTGCCTGGAAAGGTTGCGTTACGAGACCCCGTACGGCTTCCGGTCCAGTTTCTGCTTCTCCTTCCAGAGCGCGTCCCATTCAACCTCTTTTCGCCGGTAGGCGGCTTCGCGGCCGAGAATGGTCGTGAATGTGCCGTCCACGGCGTGCTGGCCGTCGGCGCGCGGTTTCCCTTCCCTGACGCTCGCAATGAAAGCTTCGTACTCGTTGCGGCTGGCGTCTTCCTTCTCGGTCCATTCCCAGGGCGTTTTCCCCTCGATTTTGGTGCCGCCCCGGCCGTTGGTAAACGTGCCGTCATTCCCCAGGATCTGCTCGGAACTATCATGAAGGGCGCAAAACTGGCCGGACATGAAGGTCAAGTGAACCCCGCCCGGGTATTCGTACGTCACGTTGAAATGGTCGAAGATATCGCCGATGTACTTGCGCCACTTCCGTCCGCCGTAACCGTTCGCCCGCTCGGGACGTCCGCCGAGGACCCAGTTGCAGGCGTCCAGGTTGTGAATGTTCTGCTCGGTGATCAGGTCGCCGGACAGCCACCGGAAGTAGTACCAGTTCTTGGTCATCCAGTGGAGCTCGCTCGGGAAATCGGCGCGCGCCCACGTCCGCCCCTTCCACACGTCCCCGGTCAGGTAGAAGCCGCGCCCCGAGACAATCGTCCCCAGTGCCCCGGAAGCGATTCGTTGCTGTGCCTCCTGGTACGCCTTGCTGTAACGGCGCTGCAGCCCCACCACCACGCTCAGGTTCGCCTTGCCGGCCTTCTTCGAGTCTTCAAGGACGCTGTGGCATCCCCAGGTGTCAACGGCGATCGGCTTCTCCATGAAGACGTGCTTGCCCGCCGCAACCGCTGCGTTGAATTCCAGCGGGCGAAATCCAGGCGGAGTCGTCAGGATCACCGCATCAGCCTTCAGATCGAGAACCTTCTTGTAGGCATCGAAGCCCAGGTAGCAGGCGGACGGCTCAAGCTCGAAGGCCTTCTGCGCGGCATCTATCTTGTCCTGGAAGACATCGGCGACCGCGACGATCTTGCCTCCGGCCCCCACCAGCCCCTTGGCGTCCGCAGTGCCGCGGCCCCCGGCGCCCACCCACACGAGCGTGACCGCATCATTGGCCGCAGTGCCACGCACGGATCGGGCATTAACGATCTGGAATCCGGCGACCGTCCCCGCCGCACTGGTCGTCGTGATGAATTCCCGCCTGGAGACTCTTCTGTCGTTGCTCATTGACTCACCTCCTGCATCGACTGCTGTGCACAAATGACGATGCTTGTTGTCCGCCATCGTACTGCAAACCGCAGCCGGATTCCTGTTTTCCAGAGGACGTGGACCAGGAACTACCCAGTCCGCAAGCCCTGAACGAACGAGAGGATCTACTTGGCAGTTACCGGGGCGGACGCATTCCGATGTTGGAAAGGAGGCCAGACCTGAAGAAGATATGGAACCGCTGCGAGGACAATGACGCCGGTCAGCATGAGCCGAAAATCGATCGCCCGCTCCCCCGTCCACGCCTGGACAAGTTCCGAAATCACCAGCAGTCCGACAGTCACCGACCAGACCGGTACAACGACGGGCTTGCGGCGGCGACGCAGACGGTCAGCTGACCAGACAACCGCCAACGGAACGAAGAAAAGGATGACATGCGCGAGGCGTGCTGTATTTGACCTGAAGGCGAACAGGCCGAGCATCGCTTCTTCCCGGATGTCCAGTCGTCCCGCCAAAGCGCCATTCACGTAGAGCTCCTCGCGTCCATCCTGAAAGCAGGCCACCACATGAGTCAGGCTGGTCGTCAGTGGACCGGATCGAGTCCGGGCGACCAAGGTGCTGGATTTGCGGCCGGTTGCCGGAGTTCGCACCCAGAAAACCAGGTTCGCGCAGTCCTGCCCGAGCACAAAGTTCGCGTTTCGGGGTCCGGCACCGAAGGCAACGATAGGATTAGGCCCGCGCTGCGCGACATTGTTCGGGGCGATCCAAGCCTCAATCGTCATTTCTCCGGCCCTTTTCAACGCCTCGGTGATGTTGCGGCCGGCCTCGAGCGTCGTGGAGAGCCGCACGGGATGGCGCAGCCGCAGGCCCGGCTTGCTCGGGTTCCAGCGCGGGTGCCCGCGCCCCTCGACACTGAGATTCGCACCGTTGCCGCTTTGGTCCTTCAGGGCCCCCGGGCCGGCTGTGCTCAGCTCATACAACACCAGCGGTTTGCCGTCCTCCGTCCGAGGCGGCCTCGCCCCCGCCCGCTTCATTTCCAGGAAGTGTTCCTGCGCCGCCCGCTGACCGAACGCATGATCATAGATCGCAACACGGTAGAACCTCCCGTACCAGGGGCGTTCGAAGCGTGTCTGGTTTCCCAGGTGAAGCCGGGCTCTGTCATCCCAGCCGTCGATCGAGTACCACCGCGGATACACGATCGGCAGCGCAAGTGGAATGAGGGCGAGGGCCGCGCAGGCAAGGCCGATCAGGGGCCACATCCAATCCCAGAGACGCAGAACCGGAGCGGCCAGGGGCGGTCCCTTATACAGCAGGGCTAGTGCGGTCGCCCCGAGTAGGGCTCCGGTGGTATTCGTGGCGAGATCGATCGCGGACGAGAACCTGTTATGAAAGAAAAGCTGCGAGGCCTCGACGAGCAGGCTGACCAGCAATCCAGCGAGAGTCACCAGGAGAACGCGATTCAGCCGGAGACGATGCCTTGAGCGCAGCAGCCCCTCAAGGAATACTCCCAGGGGGACGAACAACAGGATGTTCAGGAAGAAGTCCTCGGTCAGAACCCGGAAATTCGGCCGATGGACCGGTGGGATGAACTCCGCCAGCCGGGGGAGCAGGGGACCGGGAGCGAATTCGAACGGGTACAGGGCAACGATGAACAGCCCCGAGAGATAGAGAAAAAACAGAGCGTTTTTCTGCATCGTGGGTCCCCGGCCGCAGCTCGGACCGTGTCTGTAGAGTCTGGGTCGCAGAGCACGCGGCCGCTGCCCCCGGGGCGAAAGATTCCGAGCGCATTCTAAACCCCGGGCGCTCAGTTGGCATTTGGCCCCCGGACGGGGGCCCCGATGTTGGGCTCTTCAGCCCAGGAACTGCTTCACCTCAGGGACCTTCGCGAGGACCTTATTCGTCAGGTCGTTGCCGGCCTTGGATCTGACGAAATCGAGCAGCATGGAGGCCAGGGGCCCGGCCTTGTTGGTACTCAGGCCCGACTTTTGAAAGAGTGCGAGGAGATCCAGCGCCGACCCGCCGCCGAAAGAAGACGCCGCTTTTCCCATCAATCCCCCGAGCAGACCTCCGCCCCCCGTTTCCGCTTTCGGTGCCGGTGCTTCCTTCAGCAGTTCACCTGCCCCGGAAATCTTGCCGAGCAACTGGTTGAAGTCGTCCCCGTCCGCCCGCTGTTGCACGAAACTCAGTATGCCGGCCGTCGCCGACCGGGTGCCCGACTCGGGAACGCCGAGTTTGCCGGCTGCCATCGAAATGAATTGCTGCATGTCGGTCATGGTTATTACCTCGTTTCCGTAGATTCGCCGATACCAACTCTTTGCCACAGAACGAATAGATGACTGGAGTATAGCATCGGTCCTGGCTCAATGACTCCTTTGCGGGCGTTTCCGGAATCTCCTTGCTCATCGGGACTCTTGGGGGTATAAGCGATCTGTTTGATCGGGCTGGAACGAAAACTGCCATTGCAGTTGCCTCCCATTCGGCCCAAGATCATCGTGAAGATCCTGAGCAGCATCAGAGACAGCCGTGGAGCACGTTACTGGATTCTCTCCTTGATTGCTGCCGGTCTGCTCCTTGCCATGTGGCTCGTCCGAGACCCCCCTCCCAGCGGGCCTTTGGTCATCGGCTTCGCTAACAGCCCACCGTACCACTTCCCGAAGGCGGACGGCCGTCCATCGGGCGCAGCTTACGAGGTGGTGGCGGAGGCGGCGAAACGGGCGCAAGTCGAATTGAAATGGGTGTACTGTCCCGAAGAGTCGGAGGCGGCCCTGCGCAACCACAAGGTCGATTTGTGGCCGATCATCGGCGATTTCCCCGACCGTCGACGGTACTTCTATATCTCGGATCCGTGGATGGGCACGGATTATTTCATCCTGGCCCGCAAGAGCGGCCGACAACTGCCCCGTGCCTTCAACGGCACGATTGGTTACAGCACAGGCTCGGTGAGAGCCCGGCTGCTCAAAAGGACCTTCCCTTCTTCGACCCCAGTCCGCCTCTCTGACCTGCGCGGGCTGGTGGACGCCGTTTGCACCGGGCACGTGGCGGCGGGCATCTTCGAGGCGGGGGAATCGAAAGCCGCCCTGGAGATGCAACTTCCGGCGTGCGCGGGCCAGGATCTCCAGGCGTACCCGATCTCGGGTCTGCGTGTCGACTTCGGAATCGGCGCGAACACCCGGGGCCAAAGGGCTGCCGACCGCATCCTGGCCCAGATCCACGTCCTCGCCCGGGAGGGTTTCCTCCTGTCAACCCTGGCGCGGTATTCCATTTTCGACGTTGGAGACATCACCGCGACATACAGCCTGATGCAGCTTCAGGATCGTCAGCGCCTCCTTCATTGGAGTGTTGCCGGTCTCAGTGTGGGCCTGCTGCTTACGCTTGTCCTGTGCTTGTCGCTGTATCGTGCCAAGCAGGCGGTCGCGAGGGCCGATGCCGAGAAGGGCGAATCCGTCATCCGTTATACGCTCGCTTCTCACGCCACCAATGACGCCATCTGGGACTGGAATCCCACGACGGGACAGGTGAGGTGGAGCGAGTTGATGCAGGAGCTCTTCGGGTATTCGAGCGCCGAGGTGGGCGAGAATATGGCCTGGCGCGAGGTCCGGATCCACCCGGATGACAGGGACTCCGTGGTTCACAGCATTAGCGTCGCCCTGGCGGAAGCGCGCACAACCTGGTCCGCAGAGTACCGGTTTCGTCGAAAAAACGGCAGATACGCGTCGGTAATGGATCGCGGATGTATCGTATATGCCGAAGGGAAAAAGCCGCTGCGGATGGTCGGCGCCATGGCCGACATCACCCATCAGCGAGTCCTCGAGCAGCAACTGCGCCAGTCCCAGAAGATGGAGGCAATCGGAAGGCTCGCCGGGGGCGTGGCGCATGACTTTAACAACCTGTTGACCGTCATCACCGGGTACAGTCAGTTTCTGTTGAACAAGTCGGAAGAAGGCAGCCCATTTCGGGAATACGCCGGGAAGATTCAAAAGGCCGCCACCAGCGCAGCGTCGCTGACGCAGCAACTGCTGGCGTTCGGCCGCCGGCAGATGATCGAGCCGAAACCCGTTGATCTGAGGTCGGCATTGGCCGAAGCAGAAGGGATGGTCAGGCGCCTCCTCGGAGAAGACATCGAGATGCAGACCGTGTACGGCGAGGAGCCGTGCACCGTGCTGGCGGAGGTCGGCCAAGTGCACCAGGTTGTCCTGAATCTCGCCGCGAATGCGCGGGATGCCATGCCTGGCGGAGGCAAACTCCTCTTCCAGCTATCCAATGTGGAGCTCGGTTCGGATCCGACCGAAGACGACACCCGTATCAAACCCGGTCCCTACGTCCTTCTGACCGTGAGCGACACCGGTGCAGGTATGGATGAAGAGACCAAGGCTCATATCTTCGAGCCCTTCTACACAACCAAAGGTAAGGGCATGGGCACGGGATTAGGCCTTTCCACCGTCCATGGCATCGTCGAACAGAACGGAGGGTGGATCATGGTGTGCAGCGAGCCCGGTCAGGGGACGACTTTCAAGATCCACCTGCCGCGTGTTGAAGCGCCAAGCCCGACTCCGGATCCGGGGGAAAAACTGAACACCGATCACTCGGGGGCAGAAACGATACTGATCGTCGAGGACCACACCGAGGTTCGAAGACTCGCCTCCGAGTGGCTCGGATACCACGGCTATCGGGTGGTTGAGGCGACCACCGCCGAAGAGGCGCTTTCGATCAGCGAGCGGTGGCCCGCCGTACTCGACTTGATGGTGACCGACGTCGTCCTGCCCGGAATGTCGGGGCGCGAATTAGCCGAGAGAGTGGGTTTGCAGCGACCCGACATCAAGATCCTCTACGTCTCCGGCTACACCGAAGATGTCATCGCGCATCGCGGCATTTTACTTCCGGGTATAGCCTTCCTTGCCAAGCCGTTCTCGCAGCAAGCCCTCCTCGAGAAAATCCGCGAAGTCCTGAATGGATGATATACTCCAAACACGTTTGACTGACGCGCCCAATTCCTTCGAGTCAACATCTTCCGATGGGCAAGACCGCCGTCAAATGAGGGGAAGGAACCACCTTGCCACGGCGGGTGTAGCCCGGGGAGCGGTTTCCCCACCCAAGGAGGACGGAATGACTGGAAGGATCGAGGTTCTGGCAAGCCCAGACAGAGAAGGTCGTATCACCACAAACAGCGGTACCGATATATACCACTATGCCTACCGCTATCCCGCGGGCCAAAACGGACTGACCTGCGGCGCTCTTGTCACTTTTCAGGTCGAAAGAGGCAATTCCGAGATGGCGGTCAGCGTCTCTCCGAAAGAGCCAGGTGAGTCTGCGACGGAAGTGGAGAGCCGACCACGAGAAGTGCGCTATGAGGGCTTCGAGCAAACGCGCAACATGCGGACTTTCAAGTTTCACGCATGGCGTACCGGTGAGGAGAACCAGGAGGCGATCGTTACAGTCGACCTGGCCTTGTTCCGGAAACATGGGGTCGGTATCCAGGAAGGCCCGGGGCTCTGCCTTCGCCTCCTTCAGGCCGAGTTGCAGGAACCGGCGCTGAATGGATCGATGGTGTGGACTCGAGTGCTGACCGACAAGGAAATGCTGGCACACCTCGCCGGCCGGGCCAATACCTCAAGAAAGAGAAGCTGAATCCCTCGAACCGTCACTGAGCAGGACCATCCGTCTCCGGATCTGTCTCCGCACCCTGGAGATTTTCCAGCCCGGGAGTATTCCACGGCAGCGCGCTACGCATCCGGTTCACAAGCAGACCGACTCTGCGGGAGACGCCGAAAATCGCCCCCAGCCTGACACCCCCGACAGTCGCCCTTCCGACTGCCTCCAGCCCGGCCGTCGCCGCGCAACCGCACTGAGAACAATCAGGCGTCCCGCCGAACTGGCAGGGCAAGACCAGGCTTTTCAAGTCGGATGAGACGCACTTTGTTACTTTCGAGAAGATGCAGTGGTCCGGGCTGCGCGGTGGGCTCAGGTAAGCGTTCAACATTTTGTCTGTCAGTCGAAGCTTCGAGTGGCGGGTTCTCAGCCGGCTGAGCTCTGCGACAACTCGCCGGCGGTCATCGGGGCTCAGCACTTCATCTCGCACCTCTCCTAACTGTGGAGTGAACAGGCTGATCCTGATGCTCGCGACTTCCGGGCGCCCGCTCCAGAAGTCTACGAACTCCTCCAGGTAACCCGGTTTGCGGGTCATCTGACCGGTGACCGTGCAATGGACTATGATTCGTCGACCCTCGATGTGCGAGAGTATTCGGGCGTAGGTGGCCGGCTTTCGACGAGCGTCGTGCTCCGGCTGCAACCCGTCAACCGAAACAACGGTCTTCAGATTCTGAATCCGGTCCCATTCGGCCGGGATCGGGCGGACGGCACTCGTGACTACTTCGACGTGCACCCCCCTGGAAGAGAGTTCAGGAAGGAGAATCGCCAGTTCCCGATACCGGACCAGAGGTTCGCCTCCCACCAGAAAAACGAGCAGTGGCCGGTGCCTGTCCACGAGAGCAAGAATTCCGCCGACGAGGTCCTCCCCGTTGTACTCGCCGATTTGTTCAAGGGCAGTGCCGCCGACGTGATTGGGCTGATATGCATAGCAGCCCGGACACGAGAGGGGACAACGGTTGGTGATCTCGATGGAGAGAACCGGCTGGTACCCTTGCAGGATTCGGCTCCATGCCCGCAGTATGTGAAGTTTCATTCCGTTTCAATAGGGCCGTGATTCGAGCGGGTCAGGTGAGTGGCATCCGCTTCGAGAACCTTTTCAATAGTAGCAGGAAAGAAGTCGACGGTGCGACCTGAGGGAGGAGGAGACTCTATACCACGGCGTCCGGCGGTGGTCAACGGGCTCAGAACCGGCCGTAAAGCAGCAAACCGAGAATGCCACCCCCCAGGACGAGCCAGGCGGAGCTCACGGTAAACCTGAAAAGGAGCACTGCGGTAACAATCGCGAGGAAAACGGTTGGAATATCGACCAGCGCGGCCCGCCCTAACTGGAAAGTCACGACGAACATGAGCGCGAGGGAGGCGGCGTTCACGCCGTCCAGAAAGGCTCCGGCCAGAGGGGAGCTCCGGATTCGCGGAATCAGCGGACCGCTGACGGCGACGAAGAAAAACGCCGGCAGAAAGATGCCGACCGTCGCGATCGCGGCCCCGACCGGACCTCCGAGCAAATAGCCGATGAACGTCGCGGTGGTGAAGACCGGTCCGGGCGTGACCTGTCCGACCGCCACCGCATCCAGAAGCTGAGTTTCGGTCAGCCAGCCCCACCTTTGGACAAGGTCGGCCCGGATGAACGCGAGCAGCACATAACCGCTTCCGTACAGGATCGATCCGACCTTCAAGAAGAACCAGAAAAGCGGCCACAGGCCGAATGTGGTCGCTGAAGTTCCGACCGCGCCGCCTTTCCCAAGGAGCGCCAACGGCCAAGCGACCAGGAGTGAGACCAGCGTCCTCCCGCGGTGCCGTCTCAGCCAACCTGCGGCTAAGCCTGCGGCGCCGCCGAGCAGCAGGAGCAGGAGCTCGTTCACGCCGACAAATGCGAGCACGACCGCCGCCGCGCCCAGGGCGAGGAGAAACGTCGTCTTCAGCGCCGTGTGGCCCAGATTCAAGAGCGCCTGAAGAACAATGGCAATGATCACCGGCTTGATACCGTAGAGGACGGCGGCGACCTCCGGCAGAGACCCGTAGGTAACGTAGGCCCAGGCGAAGGCCGTCACGATCAACGATGCCGGCAGGATGAAGCAGATCCCGCCTACAAGCAACCCGGCCCACCCGGCCTGTCTGTGCCCCACGTGGATCGCCATTTCGGTGGAATTCGGGCCGGGAATCAGGTTGGTGGCACCGAGCAGATCCAGGAATTCCTCGCGGGACAGCCAGGATCGGCGACGCACGACCTCGTCGTCCATCATGGCGATGTGGGCTGCCGGGCCACCGAAGCCGATGATGCCGAGCTTCAGAAAGACCCCTGCGACGGCTGTGAGCGAACCTCTCCGCTGAGATTCCACTGTGATGCGTCAATATTACTTGGTCTGCGGGTCGGAATGAAGCGGCTGCGCAGGTTCCTTCTGGCGCGAGGCTCGGCCCCCGTCAGCGCTCAGTTGACTCGATATCCGCGACATCAGGATTCACCGTCTCCATGTCGACGATGACAGCGTCCGCGCCAATCGACTTCGTCGTGTCGGCGCTCAGTTCGCGGCCCCGGCCTCCGAAAATGCCCTCGGAGATTCGATAGGCGACGATGCGCCCCTCCGGATTCACCAGGAGGTCGTCGATCTGACCCACCCGGTTACCGCTGGTGCTGACGATCGCCAGCCCTTTCAGCTTTTGGCCAGCGGAAATCCACGACTCCCGCTCGGGCAGGTCGGTCTCGGGCCGGAAAGCAGATCTGGTCTTCACCAGGACCGCATCCCTCCCCCATGTGGCCACTTCAGCAGCCGGGAGATACTTGCGTTCCTTGTTCAGCAGCACACCCTGTGACATCACGATCGCTGCGACCTGCATCGTGTTACGATCGATCAGGATGTCGTCTACCTGGCCGAGTTTCTCACCTTCGTTGATTGTCAGGATCGCCTTGCCCTTGAGCGCGCTCAAAGGCGCCACCCCCATTTCCTGATCCTTGTATGTTTCCACAGAATCGCCGGAGCGCTCCACCATTGTTCACCTCCAAGAAGATAAAGCTCTACTACCAGTGTATGGCCGCGCTTCACGCAATCAAAGACCTCACGGACTGCGGGGAGGAGTTGTCCGAGGGAGGGTTTCCGGGACATAATACCTAATTCCCGTCCCGTTATCGGGATCTTGCCGTCAGGAAAGGACTTAAGTCTTGTGTCCCCGAAACGGTACGAGACTGTCCCTGAGACTCCGCAAATCCGGACATCCGGAGGAAGGCATTCCGTGAAAGGGAGCTCAAAACCAAGAATCCTCTTTCTGTGCACGAAGAATTCATGCCGCAGCCAGATGGCCGAGGGCTGGTGCCGGTACCTGAAAGGCGACCAGCTCGAAGTATCTTCGGCGGGTATTGAAAAGAGCGCGGTCGATCCTCGAGCCGCCCGGGTCATGGGCGAGGCGGGAGTGGACATCGCCAGTCATTACTCGAAAGAAGTCACTGATCTTGAAGGCGAGTTCGACTACGTCGTGACGGTGTGCGACGCGGCCTCAGAGCGGTGTCCGATTTTTCCCGCCAAGACCCGGGTTATCCACGCCGGCTTCGAGGATCCGCCGAAACTAGCGCGGGGGGCGAGAAGCGAGGAGGAAGCGCTCGCTCACTATCGAAGAATCAGGGACGAGATCCGTGGTTTTGTGGAAGGAATCGAACGGCATCTTGGCATTCCCGGATAGCCGCCTGCACCCTTCGCCGCCGGTTGCCCTTCCCGAACTCCGCCGGAACCCTGGCAGGCCCACCAGAAACTCACAACCAATCGATCCGGCGAAACAGGCAGTAAAGGGCGACGCAACTGCCGACGATCAGGACAGCGGAGGCCACCACACCCCAATGCTGCCCTGCTCCCGGGTAAGGGAGATTCATGCCGTAGTAGCCGGTGACAAGCGCAGGTATCGCCACGATCGCCGCCCAGCTGCTGACTTTCTTGACGATCTGGTTCTGGTGGTAATCCCTCAGGCTGATATTCGTTTCAACGATCGTGCTGACCAGGTCGCGGAGCGAGTCGGAGGATTCACCAACACGCAGAATATGATCGTAGACATCTTGAAAGTAAGGGTAGAGCTGCTCACAGACCACCGAGTGCTCGCGCCGCATGAGGCTGCTGATCGCCTCGCGCATCGGAACGACCAGGCGATGGAATCGAACCATCGCTCGACGCATGTCGAACCAGTGCCGTTGCTGATTGGGGTTCAGGGGGCGCTCCGAAAATATCCCGTCGCTAACCTCCTCGTAATACTCGTCGAATGACTGGATGGCCTCGAAGTAGCTGTCAACGATCACATCCAGTAGCCCGTAGAGGAGGAAGCTCACGCCGTGAACCGCCAGGTCGGGCGAGCGGTCCCAGCGCTCCAGCACCTGATCCATCGAGAACCCGTCGTCCTTGCGAACCGTTATCAGCCAGCGCTCGTTGATGAACGCATCGACTTCGGTCTCCTGGAGGCTACCGGCTTCGGCGTCCACCCGCACCGCATGGCAGGATAGAAACAGGTGGGTGGCATAGCGGTCGAGCTTCGGGCGCTGGTGGCGTCCAAGCGCGTCTTCGACAGCCAGCTCGTGCAGTGCAAGCTCGCTCGCAAGCTCGTGCAGGTCTTCTTTCGAAGGGCTGTGGAAGTCCACCCAGACGACCGTGCCGGGTTCTTCCAGGTATTCCGAGACGTCGGCGACGGGGAAGCCCTCAGCCTCCAGAACCCCCTTGCGGTATACCCTGGTCTTGGCGTCACCCATCAGAGCCGGCCCTCGTTCTCACTGAATCTGCCTGTCCAGAGAGCGTAGTGCAAGGCATCGAGAAGCGTCAAGAGAGAGCGACCGGGGCCAGACAGCCGGGAACTAAAGCCGATGGTAAAAGGCATGACCCCTTGCCTCATCGGCCGCGCTGTAACCGGGCGTCAACGGACCAGGACCCTCCCCCAGCGATCAGGAGAAACAGCGCGCCCAGCAGCATGCAGAAATCCGTCCGCGCTTCATGGGCCATCCCCCACAACCCGCCGTAAGCCGTATGCGCGAGACTGAAGCCCCAGAAACCATGGCCAAGCAAAATCGGAACCTTCGTGGACACGATCGCGACCAGGATGTCGATGATCAGCGGCACAGCCGCCAGCCTGGTCAGAAAACCGGCCAGGAGCAGCAGGCCGAATACGATTTCCACGACTCCGACAAAAGGCGCCATGAGCCCTGGAGACGGGATGCCGATCTTCACAAACCGTGCGGTTCCAACCTGGTCCGGGTACAGAAATTTCTGGACGCCCTCCGAGAAGAAGACGCCCCCTACCATGAGGCGGATCAACACCACTGAGGCCGGGGTATCGGTCCTTACAATTCGCGACAACAGGTTTCGCTCGTCGTTCACGCTCCACCTCCGGGAGGGCTCCAGAAACCGGGAGCCGTCCACCACGCCTCGTCTTCACACCCGGTCGCTCACTTCGAACCGGGTGTGAACTGAGCCAGATCGTAAATTCCCAGGTGTTTCTCAAGTTTAGTGACTTTATCCACCATGCTCTCGAATCCGTCCTCGCCGAACAGTTCGTGCTCTTTCTTCTCGAACTCTTCACCGAGGGCGTCGTACTCGTTCTTGCTCACGATCTCCTTAAGCGCCGGGAACAGGACCGTGTCCTCCCTGGCCTCATGCGGCCTGTACATCCGCACAAAAGCCTTCAGATCGCGAATGAGGTTCGCCTTCTCGCCGGCGTCCCTCTGCGCCAAGGCCCGGGTGAGATAACGAGTTGAATCAGTCAGCACCCGCCCGGCCTGGTGCTGGCGTCTGAGAACCGTTACGAGCTCAGTCAACTTCTTTGCTTTTTCAAACCGTGGGAAGAGATGGTTTTCTTCGAGTTTTTCGTGGTAATCCTCAATGAATGTGCGGATGATTCCGGCGGCTCCCGAGAGGGTGGCAAAGTCCACATCCCGGTTCTGCTCCAATCGAGAGATCGATTCGTCGTAGATCAAGAGGATTCGGTTCAGCACGCCGTGCTCGCGCATCAGATCTTCCGCCGGCGAAACCTCCTCTTCGCTTCCTTCACGCGCCCTGTCCTGGGCCAGGGCAGGGGATAGAGGAACGGCCGCGGCCAGTCCGGCGACCGCGAAGAACCGGAGAGCCTCGCGGCGGACCGTGAGAGGCTTTCTGCCAGATACCTGGGCTCTCGCTTCCGGGTCGCGGTCAGCACTGCTGTCTCTTCTTGTCATCGTGGCACCCCTTTCTTCGGGTTTTGGGGAGAGTCTTGTGGTGGCAAGGCTACTCTTACGACTGTTACCTACATTGATCGTAAATTCAAGCCGACCCGGCTCCGTCTTGAGGCCTGGGCGGTCTTGTTCAACCGCCCTGCCGAGCACGCTCCTTTTTGGAATGCGGCGGCAGAGGGGCAGAGGCTGCTCCTTATACGTATTTCGGCCGTCCCGATCTGGCAAAAAGTGCGGGACGGAATCGGCCCTCGGAGCGCGGACGTCTCGAGGGTGTCGAAAAAGTCGGAGGTGCAGCAGCCCATCTACTCCTGGGAGCCCCGGAGGGGCGAAAGCTGCGTAGCCCCGGGTGACCGAACCCCGTTTCGGGGTGAGGGAGCCCGGGGTCACATCGCAAAGCGAATAGAGCCCCGGAGTTCGAAAGACCGGTCTGGCGCCTTCTTTCGCAAACTCCGGGGCTCTTCAAGGCAAGTGCTTGGCGCAGCCGCTACTTTCTCGACACCCTCATCTCGTCCGCGCTCCAGAAGGCCGTCGCCGAAATGCGTATAAGGAGCAGGGCAGAGGACGGACGCGCAATTTGCGGACGCCCCGGCGACGCCGCTTTCGCCCGTGCAGGATCTCCCCTGACCGAGTCGCCGTCATTGCAACGCTACGGGAGCGAACGGACCGTTTCCGTGCGCGGTGAGGCGGGCGGCTGCTACGCCATGACTGTTCACCAGCAACTGGACCACGGCTGCCGCGCAACTCTGACGCATGCGACACAGCGGCGTGCCTGGGTCCGCCGAGAGTCAGTAGCAAAGCCCGAAACCTGTCCGGAAGAGCGGATTCTCGAAATCGTGCGGCACGTCCTCCTTTTGCCTGTTCACCGACTCCATGTCACGAGGCAGATCGAACGGTAGCTTGCCGGTTGGACCCGAGCGCCCGAAGATCAGATCGAGCAGCGCTCCATCGCTCGAGTTGAAGTGAGCGAAAACGGCTCCCACCTGGTCGATGAATTCGGTCAGCACCGGCGGCCGATCCATGTACATGCAGACGACTGTCGGAGCTCCCGAGGAGGCCAGGCGCCGGATGGCTTCGAGCTCGGCCGCGTTCTCAGCGCCTGCGTAAGCCAGCGTACCCTCGTGCGCTCCCCGAAAGAAGCTCGCCCCGCCCTGGTGGACCGCGTACGGAGCATTGACGGCGATAATCGCGACGTCCGCTTGCTTCGGGTCGTCGACGACCGTGCCGTAGCGCGCCGCCTCCTCCTTGCTGATGTTCTCGACGTAAACCTTCTTGCCTGAAGCAATTGGCAGAAGCCGGCCGGCATTCTTCAAGAGAACGATCGATTTCCTCTGCGCGGCATCGCCCGCCTCCATGAACGCTTTACTCGCCACAACCGCCGCAGCCCGCTCCGCATCCACGTACGGGTTTTCGAATAGCCCGAGCTCGAACATGGGCTTGAGGACCCGGCGAGCGGACTGGTCCAAGCGCGATTCCGAGATGGCGCCGTCGCGGACGAGCTGAATGATATGGCGCGGGTCATTGTCCCCCCCGATCTGATCCACTCCCGCCTGGACCATCCGCTGCTGCCGCTCTTTTTCGGAGAGATTCTCGACTCCCCAAGGCATGTTTCTCAACCAGTCTGTGACGACCAGCCCCTGGAAACCGAACTTGTTCCGGAGGAGATCGGTGACGATGACCTTGGAAAAATTCATGCCCACCGTATCCATCCCTTCGGGAATGGCGTAACCAGGCATGATGCCGCCGGTGCCGGCTTCAAAAGCCTCGCGAAACGGGATCAAGTGATGTTCGAAGTTTCTCCCCGGGTAGATCTGCCACTTGCCGTAATCGTTGTGCGGGTCGAGGCCCTCCTTGACCGGTCCATCGCCGGGGAAATGCTTGGTAACGCAAAGAACGCTATCAGGTCCGAGACGCGGGCCTTGGAAGCCTTCGACGTAAGCCTTGACCAACCGGGCATTGAGCTTCGCGTCCTCGCCGAAGGTCCCCGCGATCCGGTTCCAACGAGGCTCGGTGGTAACGTCGGCCATCGGCCCAAGGACCACATGGAGGCCGAGGGCACGAAACTCCCGGGCCGCAATGCGGCCGAAATCGCGAACCAGGGCCGGCTCACCGGCGGCCGCAAAACCGATCTGCTCGGGCCACTGCGAGATGTTGGGCGCGAGCCTTTCGCCCGGCTGTTGGAGCGGACCAGCGCCGGGCCGGGAAACTGAATGGCGCGGATCCGAGCTCAGTACGATCGGAATGCCCAGCCGCGAGGCCTCCGCGATCTCCTGCAGCCCGTTCGCAAATCGCGCCGAGTCCGCAGGCGGCTCCCGGCGGTTCGGACGAAGCAGAATCCAGCGCACGTTTCGCTTCACGATGAGCTCAGCCGGTGTAGGCCGATCGAGGGGCTCGATGCCCTCACGCCGGGGCGGGGTGAAACCCGCGGGGCTACCCGCGCGCGGTGGCGGGGGAGCGTCGAGTACAACGCCGCCCGGGCCAGTGAAGCCCATTAGCGACGAATGAATCATGAGCCCGGCTTTCTCCTCAATCGTCATCTGCGAAACGAGGTCGCCCACCCTCTGTTCGACCGGCAGCCGCCAGTCCTCATATTTGTCGAGCTTGCCGTTCTTGTTCGCGTCTTTGAAATCCAAACCATCCACCGTGAGCCTGGACGCCTTTCGCGCTCCGAGTGGTGGTTGTTTGGGTGCGGCCGACGAGGCGGCCAGGAAGAAAATGCCAGACAGGCAAAGGACGAACAGCAACGCGGGAACGAGTCGGGTCAGCATTCTGCGGAACATTTGGTCGCTCCTTCGAATTCCGTGGGAATTTCGGGCACATAATACTCTACTTGGCCCCAGGAATAGCCAGGTACCAGTAAACAGTTGAGTAAAGGAGTCACTGAGTTCACGACTTCCTTCATCGGTTTTTAGTCGGAAAATCCCCCGGTCGGCAACCGAAACGCCGGCGAGATCGCAAGGAGCCGCGCACGGTAGCGAGCCAGGCGAGCGAGTAAGCGGACCAAAAGCCAAGCGCTTCACGACGTTGCCTTCAAACACGCGACTGTGGGGCGAGAGTTCTGGTCCGCTTACTCGCTCGCCTGGCTCGCTGCCGTGCGCGGCTCCTTGCGCTGATCGCTCACGTTTCGTTCACGCCCTATGGGCCACTCCTACTCAAATTCCCGGGCAACGGTGGTATCCTGATCGGCGTTCCACCTTCGATTCGGCCCAATGGAGGGAAGCATGGGAAGACGCGCAGTATTGCTGGTCGTGTTGACCGGGATCCTCGTTCTGGCATTTGTCGGCGCCGCGCAGCAGAGTAGCATCGCTCCGGCCCCGGGCAACCTGGCGCAACGCCTGGGCTATCCCACAGATGCCAAGCTGTTGATCATCCACGCGGACGACATCGGTGTCTCGCATTCGGCCGACCGCGCCAGCTTTGACGCCTTGAAACGCGTTGCGGCGACGTCGGGCAGCGTCATGGTGCCCTGCCCCTGGTTCCCTGAAGTCGTCAGCTGGGCCAGGGAAAACCCGGAAGCGGATCTCGGAATCCACTTCACCCTGACTGCCGAATGGACCAGCTACCGGTGGGGACCGCTTGCTCCCCGGGATCAGGTCGCCAGCCTGCTCGATCCCAGCGGATACCTATGGCTGCAGGCGGGTCCCGTGGCCAAGGCAAGACCGGAGGAAGTCGAGAAAGAGATGCGCGCCCAGGTCGAGATGGCGCTCAAGTCGGGGATTCCCATCAGTCACTTCGACAGCCACATGGGAACCGTCTTCACCCCTCCCATGTTTCCCATCTACGTGAAATTGGCGCGCGAATACCGCGTCCCCTTCTTCTGCCCGCGCGCCGCCGCAACACAGCCGTTCGCGGCCGATCTCCTTAAACAAGATGACCCTTTGATGGACGCGATGGCGATGGTCAACGCGAACGTCAAGCCCGAAGCCTGGCCCGCCTTTTACGAGGATGTGCTCCGGAACCTGAAACCCGGGCTGACCTACCTGATCGTGCACTTGGGATACAACGACGCCGAGCTCCAGGCGGTCATGACCGAGGAGGCGCCCTTCGCCGCCGCCTGGCGGCAACGCGACTTCGACGTGCTCACCAGTGCCGCGTTCGCCAGGGCGATCAAGGACAACGGCGTGACCCTGGTCGGCTGGAAGGACATTAAAAAGCTGATGAAATAGCGGGTGCCCGGTAAGCTGCCCCCGATAACAGCCGACATCTCAGTAAGCCAGACCGAGACCTAGACTGCTTCCTTGGCACGACGTTTGTGGCTTGCCGGAGAGACATCGATGATCAGCGCGATCACAATCCCGACAACCGGCCACAGGGTCCATTGCCCGCCAAACCAATGTTGAACGACCGAGTACCAGAGTAGCGTGGTGGGCAGGAAGAAGAACCCGAGAATCGGCCAGAGAACCGAGTTGAAAAGCCCGTGGAACCAGTTGCTGAAAAACCAAAGCAGGGCAATGACTAATCTCGGCGTGAAGAAGGCCAGCAGAGTCAGCAGACAGGGCATAAATTTCCTCGCAGCAGATGCTTACACCTCTCCATACGAGAACGCCGGGCCGCCGGTTCAATGCGACCCTTAAGCAAGAGGTTTCGAACCCCATGGAGGTTTCCCGGGGACCCGACGATCCCGCGCACTTTGGAGCTTTTGCTCGCAAAGGCTGTGACGCCCGGAACGTGCGCTGGTTGCCCCTGATGGGAATATGGTTCAGGCACGGGTCGCGTCAGGGCACTCGAATGAGCGCCCCAGCAACACCGTGCCTGATGTGCGGGACTGTTACAGGAGGTTCACAACCCGATCCGTGAGGCCCTTGTCCCCCAGGATCACGTTCAACTTGGAGTTGCCCGCGATCTTCTCAAGGGACTCGAGCTCCCGCAGACGCATCAAGGCCGGGTTGTTCTCCAGGAGCTTAGCGGTGTTCGCCTGGGAGCGCATCGCCGCAGTCTCCTCGCGCCGGGTGATCAAGTTCGCCTCGGCGGCCTTCTTGGCCTCGGTGACCTTGTTCATCAGGTCCTTCATCTCACCCGGGAGGATGATGTCCCGGATACCCAAGGTCACCACTTCGACCCCGAATTCGACCGCCCTGCGCCGAACGGCGGTCAGGAGCTCCGCCGTCACCGCTCGAACCGGGTCCGTCACGCGGTAGGTTGCCACCGCATTGAGCCGCAGCGTCACCTTGTCGGCGGTCATGATCTCCTGTCCGCTGACATCAATCACCTTCTCGCGGATGTCGACCGCGTAGACCTTGGCATTGCGTCCACGCTTCCAGAAGCCGTACTTGCCCGGCTCCAGGGTCTCCACGTAGGCTCCCGCCCACTGCCAGAAGTTGTTGCAGTCTGAGGCACTAGACACTGCACCGTGAAGTGGTTACTTTGCCCCGCGCGCTTGTGCCCCTAGGCTCGCCCCTTCTGGTTCCCTTCTTGCTATTCCAACCCGCGGAGGAGCAATTCATGCTAAATACCAGGTGGATCGTTGGAAGCAATTGGGTGGTTCTTTGCATTGTGGTCGCCGGGCTGTGCTGCCTCGGTCAAGCGGAGCCAGACAGGCGCTGGGACCTGGGAGCGCAACTGGTTATCGCCGATTTTGAAGGTCTCGGGGAGGTGCCGGGAGGGTTCGGCGGCCGGTGCCTGTACAGCCTCAATGATTACCTGGCGCTGGACGCCGAAGTTGACTACTTTCCGGATTACACCCGACGAGGAGGAGCCTTCTCCTCCGCGCTTCCCGCAATTCGTCCGGGATCACCTGGCCGCACGGCGAGACTGAGGCGCTCGCCGGCCTGCGAGCCGGATTCCGCTTTGGAGGTGTCGGACTCTTCGCAAAGGCACGGCCTGGGATCATTCTCCTGACCGATCACCAGACCCGCTGGTTAACCAGTTCCGACAAAGTCCGTGGAGCCCTTGATCTGGGCGGAACCCTGGAGCTTTACCCCTCCTCTCGCCTGGTCATTCGATTCGATCTCGGAAGAACGTTTATCCCTCTGGGCGATCGATACGTGTCGACAGACCGGACCGTGACTGCCCCCGTGCCCTCCTGGAACGTCCAGGGCGGAGTGGGGTTAGCCATTCGCTTCTAAATCCGAAACACGCTCCGAACCTCCAGTGCGAAATGAGACGGCGGGAGAGTATGATGCCGTGATTCGCGAATCCAAGGAGGAACCGTGGCACAGTGGGATCCGAGCCTGTACTTGCGCTTTGCAGATGAACGCACGCAGCCGGCGATCGATCTGGCTGCCCGGGTGGCGCTCGAGGCGCCGCGGCGCATCATCGATATCGGCTGTGGGCCAGGGAACAGTACCTCAGTGCTAGCGTCGTCGCTGGCCGTCCGCTCAGGTCACCGGGTTGGACAGCTCGGCCGAGATGATCGAGCGCGCCCGCCGTGATGCGCCCGATCAGGAGTGGATCTGTGCGGACGCGGCGGCCTTCCAAGGCGAGCCGGCCTACGACTTGGTGTACTCGAATGCCACCCTGCAGTGGATACCAAATCATCGCGAGCTGCTCTTGAGGCTGTGGGACGCGGTCGGAGACGGCGGGGCGCTGGCCGTTCAGGTGCCCGCTAATCAGGAGTCGCCGCTGCATCGCGCGCTTCAGGCGGTGGCCGCGAGCGAGCCTTTCCGCAAGCAGTTGGAGGCGCCGACCCGACTCTTCACGTATCATCCGGCAGGCTTCTACTATGATCTCCTGGCCCCGGCCGCCCGTCGATACGAGACGTGGACCACGGAGTACCTGCACGTCATGCAAACGCACCAGGATCTGATGACCTGGTACCGGGGGACCGGCATGCGGCCCTTCCTTCAGGCACTGGCCGATGACGAGCAACGCAAAGCGTTCGAAGCGTCCGTCTTGCGCGAGGCGCGTACCGGTTATCCTTTGCAGAACGACGGTAAACTGCTTTTTCCCTTCCGACGTTTGTTTTTCGTGGCTTACCGGTAGGCGAGCGGGCCTTGAGGTTCACCTCGGAGTTGCTGTTCATTCTGGATGAGTTTTCCGAGGCGCGGGTCTTGAATTGATGCTATATCAACATAGGTGAAAAAGGAGATCCGTTATGAGATGCGAACGGTGTGGCAGAGAGTACCCGTCCGAAGTTCTTTGCTACGGCACCGCGGTGGTTGTCCGAGCCCAACAGTGAATCCGGTGTAACGAAAGGGACAAAACATTGTTTCGGAGAGTCGTATTGGAAGCAGAGTCGGTCGACGACGCCATTAGCAGGATCCAATCCCAGGTGCCGGAAGGTTACGAAATCCTGCAGACCGAAGTGGTGTCAATAGCCAAGGCGGATACGATAACCTGCTCGGCCGCAACCCTTGACCGAGCCTTCGGCCAGGCTCGTCACAAACTCCCGAAAGGTGCGGCCACGACCGATGAGAAGGAGCTGCGCCAGCCGGTCTCCGAAAGCATAAGCCTGGAAGCGGTGGATGAAGCAGCGGCGCGCCTCGAGGTGGAACGGCGAGTGGAGACGGGGACCAAGATTCAGTCGCTTAAGCTGGAAGAACCGGGGAGCAACGGTTTTTGGGGCATTGGGAAGAAACCCAACCGATATCGAGCGCAGGTCTTCCATCCCGCGGTCGTTCAGCTCAGCTACCGCCTGACCGCCAAGGTTTCAGCGACCCTGATGTCAAAGGAAGCGGCCGAGCCAGCGCGGGCGGCAGTCCAGAAGCTTCTCGAGTTGCACCACGCAGGCTCCGGCAACCCGGGGCCCACGGAGCAAATGAGACTGATCGGGTACGAGTTAGAGAGTGCCGGCGGAGTCGATCTGATGCTTGCCGCCCACACGCTGTTGGGCCGCGAGAATCCCGGAGCGGCGCGGCTCGTCGAGCGAGCCTGGAGCGGAATAGGCGCTTGGATCAGCTGAGGATGTCGAGGGTGTTTCCAAGGGACAGTTCAAGGGGGTCGACTTCCCAATGAAGAAAACGCCTTGCGACTGATCTGCGGAAACCCGGTCGTGTGAAAACCGCTCCGACCGGGTACGGCACCCGGATAGGCGCCCGCCTTACTCGTGCTGGTGCTCGACCGAGGACATCGTTTCGGCTTCGTGCCCGTGGCCGCCCGCCGGCCCCTTCGCCGCCTCATAAAGCTGTTCGACATAGTGGATGTACTCGACATACGCCTTGACGTATGCACGGCCGGCTTCAACGTCGTCCTTCGAGTAATTGCTCTTCTCGAGCGCTTGATGGAAACGGGTATGGAGACCCTCGCGCACCTCGCTCGTCAGAAGCTGCAGTAGCGGCTCAGCCGAGCGGGTTTCGATCGCTTTGTCGCCAGCGGGAATGGCCGGCCCGAGGTTTCGACCCGCCGGCTTAAGACCGGTATAGGGCGCCCCCTCGCCAGCCCGATGCACCCGGACCAGGGTTTCAAAAAAATACATGTCGGCGAAATCCTGGGCCTGCCTGTTCAGCTTTCGGACGGCCAGCGTCTTTTCGAAGGCGGCCTTGATTTCGGGTTCATCGGCCTTCTGCACCCAGGCAAGGACCAGGTTCACGTTCCCGGTCTCAAGTGCCTTTCGCGCGGCGGCAACCACGGGGCCGTCCAGTCCGTCACAGTGCGCGAAAGCCATTGGCGACCAAAAGACGATGGCCAGGAAGGCGGCAGTCAATAAGTGCATGGCAGTGGTCTTTTTCATTGTTACTCTCTCTTCTCGTCGAGGTCGTTCGAGGCCCCGGAAACTGATATTCACTTCATCGTCAAACCCCGCGTTTGTCAACTCTTGGGAATCCCGGAGACCACAAGTCTGGAACTTCTGTCGGTCAAACTCCGTTTTGCAGGGGGAAGGCGGCCGCGGAGCGCGTCAGGGAGCAAGACGCGTGAGCCAGACGCGGTTGACTTGCTGAGCTAGGCCCGGCCGCTAGAAGGAGCGCACTTATGAACCGGCTGAAATTCACTCCCTTCGTCCTTTTTGCCGCTTTGATTTCATCATTCACCACCGGCGTTTCCGTCCAGGCATCGACTGCTGATGCCGAGCTCATGCAGAAGCTGTCGGGCGCCGCTGAGAAGTTCCCGCAGGCCAACATCGTCTTCGTAGAAAAACGCCGCGACATCAGGTACGAGGAGGACGGCACCTATCTTGATCGGACCCATTGCCTGATAAAGATCCTGACCGCACCCGCCGTCCAATACTTCGCAACCCTGCCGGTTTGGGAATACTACAGTTACCGGAGCGAAGCAAAAGTACAGTTCGCGCGCGTGATCAAGCCGGATGGTACGGTCATTGACGTGCCGGCCGATATGATCGCCGACATTGCCAACCCGATGTACCGTCGTCAGAACGTCAATGACGAGACAATGCGGCTGCAGACGGTGACTTTCAAGAATCTCCAGGTCGGCGATGCGGTGGAGTTTCTGGTGGAGGAGAAGTGCGTGAAACCGGTCACTGCCGATTTCGAGCTCAAAGAGGGCAAATATCTTCAGGAAGATGAACCGGTCGTCTACACCCGGATCGAAATCAACGGCCCGAGCCGGAAGCCTTTGAATCACACGCTCAAGTGCGAGGAAAACCTCGCAGTAAAATTCACTTCCGAGAAGAAGGACGCCCGGACTTCATACGTTTGGGAGGCACGGGACATACCCGCCTTCGTGTCGGAACCCGGCTGGAATACCCGCCAGCACTTCGCCGCCAGGCTGCTCGCTTCCACGATAGCCTCGTGGTCCGAGGTAAGTCGAACCGGTTACAGGGTCAACAAGGCATCCATGGATGAGGATGACGACCTCCGGGCCGCAGTGGCCGAGGCGACCCGCGGGCTCAAAACCGACGAGGAGAAAACGGCGAGCATTGTCCGCTTCTTGCGAAAGAACATAGGCTACAAAGGGCTGACCAGCGTGTCCGCGTATCAGGGTAAACCGGCCACCCAAACTCTGCGGGAACGTTTCGGCGTTTGCCGCGATGTGGCAGTACTCCTGTGCTCAATGCTCCGCGTTGCCGGCATTGAAAGCTATCCCGCGGCAACCGGCTACGGCCGCGTGTTCGACTCCGAGGTGCCGCACGACATCTTCCAGCACATGATTGTAGCGGTCCCGGACGGACAACGAGGTTACCGCTTGTACGACCCGACCGCGGTATTGTGCAGCACGGACCGGCTGCCTGGATATGCAGGCGAGGCCCCCCTGCTGGTCTTCCGGCCCGAGGGCGAAAATCTTTCGAGAATCCCCCATATTCCGGCAAGCGAAAACCTGGGCACGATTCAGGCGAAGAGCCGGATTGCCGCCGACGGCGTTCTGTCGAGCACTGTCACCATCACTGGTCGGGGCGCCTATGATGAGGATCTCCGCAACTGGGCGAAGAGAACCAAGGCCGAGGACTTTCGGAAGCGCTGGTCGGACCTCGTGGCCCAAGTGAACCCGGCCGCGAAAATCACCGACGTTTCGACTTCGGACCCCGGCGATCTTGATACCCCGTTTGCCCTGACCATCAGATACGAGGCGCCCGGTTACCTGACGCCCGGGATCGATACCCTGTCGATCAGGGTCCCCCTTGCCGCCGACTGTTTTGAGCGGGTCCTGACGGATATCGTCGCGAGGGCCAGGAAGCCGGAGCGCAAGCATCCCTTTATCCTGACGACAACGGTCTCCGTTGCCCAGGAAGAGGCATTGCTCCTGCCCGCCGGCTATTCGGTCGAGTCCACTCCGGAAGCGACTGCGATTGAGACGAAAGACGTGGCGCTCAACATCCAGTACAGTTCCGCCTGCCCGGCCGGCGAAGCGACCGGAGGTCAACTAACGTTCACGAAAAAGCTTTCGATCGATACCAGACAGTTCGATCCGGCGACTTACTTGGAGCTGCGTAAGGTACTCGAGGCCAATTCCAACTCGAAGAACGCCCAGGTGAAACTGGTCAAGAGGTGAGCGCTCCGAAGAGAGGCGGCGCGAGGCCCGACGTCGTTCACGCGGTTGCGATGAGAGCGAACAGAAAAAAGAGCACTGTCCCCTTCTCGCCCCCTTCTCGCCGCCCCGTTCGCCCATCAGAAGAACAGTGTCCCCTTCTCGTTCCCCTTCTCGTTCCCTCGTTCCATAGTCCTTGGGGTCCTTGTTGTCCTTGAGGTCCCTGTTGGGCGGCCGCGAAAAAGCAATTGCGTATTTTTTCGCAGAGGGGGTACGATAAGGCCGGAGGTGAGGACATGGGAAGAGGCACGCGGCTGTTCCCGCTGGTGTTCGCTTCTTTGTTCGTCGTCAATCTTGCCGCAGAGTCGGTGCAGGAACGAGGCCTTCCTGGAGCCGTCAAATTCGAAGCTGTCTTCCCGCACATCGTCTCAGGTGTTCTGGCGGATCTCCGGTACGAAAGCCAATTAGTTCTGGTAAATTCCGAAGATCGAGACGCGCAGGTGGAGCTCGAGTTCTTCTTCGACTCGGGGGAATCGGCGCAGAATTTTCTCGATCTCGTGTTGGACAGGGGCGAGGCCAGGCCGTCAGGGACTTCATGGCGTTCAGATCAGGGTCTGGGCCGTTCCCAGGAAGACGGCCTTTTCTATTTCAAGTTAGGTGCTCACTCGGTTCGCCGCTTCTCGTTTCCCGGTGAATACAACCCGCTGGTCGGCAGGGAATTCTCAGCTTGGGCTAAATTGCGCTCGAACCTCACGTTGTCCGCCTTGCAGGAAATCCGGGTAACTGACGAGCGGGGAGTCACCAGCAGGGCCGATCTGACGGCGGCGATTTGCGCCGCGAAGCAGGCCGAATTGTCGGTGGGAAACTTCAAATCCATGGTCTATTCCGCTGACCCGCTGTTCGAGGGCGGGACACAAATCGGGTGGGCGATTCGCACTGACGGGATTTCGCTCGTCAACCCAGGTGAACTACCGGCGGAAATCGAACTGGACTTAGGTGGGCAGAAGAAGACAGTGAACCTGACGCCGCGAAGCAAGCAAGCGTTATCGGTGGAGGATGTCTGGCCTGATTTCGGCCCTGCTGGTCCAGTGAGATCCGGAACGATTACCGCGCGGTCGATCAACGGGGTCCCCTTCGCGTTACTCGGCGTCGCGGTCAGGATGCGGGTCGACCTGGATCTGGCCCCGCTGCAGCCCGCGACAGAGCCCTGGCTCTATTTCGCGCCAGGCAATCGGATGCGCCTGCCTGATCAGGAACGTTTGGACTGGCCGGAAAATATCCTCGCGACGGGGCAACTCGGTAGCCGTTCGATCACGCTGACTCGCTTCGGGTTTGTCTTGCAAGACGGAGCGGGAGAACCGGCCGTCCATCCGGCCAACGGGGGTCTCGCACGTTCCGGGCACGTCGGGATCACGGTCGCGGAGCAACTGGGCCTGGCGGTGATCTACGGACTAGATGAGATCCCGGTGATTTTCAGTGCCACTGGTCGGGTCCTTTATGTCGAAGCTTGGGGAGGCGGTCCGGCAGCAGATTGTCGCGGTCGCGGATAACCCGGGAAAAGTGGAGATCCATACTAGTACGGCGTGCTTCAGCGTGGTGACGACCGTCGACACCGTCAAGGAGGAAATTGTCTCCGTTCGCATTAGCCCCATCTACTGCTTCTAGTGACTTGTTGCGGAAATAGGCTGACCTTCGTCTGCGACGTTTCTGAGGTCCGGAGGATCGATACGTCTTTGGAAAACCGGTCATCAAGGGAACGGCAAGGTCCTGAGGACTGCCTGCTCGACCCCCAGTTCACAACCGCTCTTCAGGGATCGCTACCATACGCGCCATCCCCTGCGCAGTGACGGATGGTTTGCAGCGCACACCGTCGAGAACGGTCTCGAGGACAGGGCGGGCCGCCCCGAGCAGCCCACTGTGGATCAGCAGACCCCAGCACCACTCGAACTTCTTCCAGCCCCCGGTGTACGCCAAATGCCTTAATTTCCCCGTCCACCGGGCCTCGGTGTCCGCCGAATTCCAGATGTTGGACCAACTGTAGAATTGCTCGTAGGCCTTCCAGTAACCCGCTTCCAGTTGCGCTGCAGTCATGTTGAAGGGCTGATAGACGCAGTGGCGGGTGTCGTACAGGTCCCAGTCAGTCGTGGTGATGCGACCCTGCTCGTTCATTCTTCGCCACAGGGCTGTTCCCGGATAGGGAGTCAGGATGTGGAAGGTTGCTGTTTCGATTCCTCGTGCGACAGCCCAGTCGACCGTCCGCATGAACACGTCCTGATCGTCCGCGTCCATCCCGAACACAAAACTGGCATTGATCATCACACCACGGTCATGGAGCCTCCGAATCGCCTCGCGGTAGTTCTGGTTCCGGTTTTGCCATTTGTTCTGTTCGGCCAGGTTATCTCCGTTCAGGGTCTCAAAACCCACGAACAGGCTCCGAAGCCCGCTCTCAACCGCCTTCGCCAGGAGCTCATCATCAAAAAGCGACTGCACGGTAGCCGCCGCCTGCCAGACGCGCCCGAGCCCCTTCATCGATTCAAACAGAGCGGAGGCGAACTTTCTGTTGCCGAACAGGTGATCATCCAGGAAGTAGAGGTGGCGACCGGGAAGCCGCTCGATCTCCTGAAGGGCCCTCTCCACTGTCTCCGTGTAGTACGATTTCCCGCCGGCGAAGAAGGAATCCTTGTAGCAGAAATCGCAATGATGGGGGCAGCCCCGGGAAACAACCAGTGAGTTGGGAACGAAATAGCGTGCGCGCTTGATCAGGTCCCGGCGAACCGGCGGAATCCCGTCAAGCCGTCGAACCGCGGACTGGTAACGGCGGGCGGGCAGGCCTTTACGAAAGTCACGCAGGAAGAGCGGCCAGGTGTCGTCTCCAGGACCCAGGAAAATGGTGTCCGCGTGGGGCTCGGCTTCTTCGGGCATCGAGGTGACATGCAAGCCTCCCAGGCACACATGGACACCGCGACTCCGGTAGTGGTCGGCGATCTCGTAGGACCGCCTGGCCGAGGTGATGTAGACCTGGATGACGACGAGGTCGGGCCGGTCGTCACAGTGCAGGGACTCGACGTGTTCATCCACGATCTCCACTTCGTCCTCGGCCGAAAGATGTCCGGCCAGGCTGGCGAGTCCAAGCGGCGGAAACAGGGAGTACTTGATCGGCCGGAAGTACCGGCTCTTTGCCTCGGTCAAGGCGGGAAGGATCATTTTGACTTTCATAGATGCTCCGATCTATTGTGCTATTGCCAAGTAGTTTGTATTACAAAGTACGAATCGCACAAAAAGCCCTCAGTGAATAGTGGCAGTTGTCAGTGGTCAGTTCGTCAGTCTGTCAGTCGGTGGTCCGGGCTTTCTAGCCAGCGGTCTCCGGTAGTCCGTCCCCGAGGCTTGCCTGCTCCGAATTGGTTTTGTCGACGGAGGCGATGCGCTCAGCCGCCTCCTTCAGAACGCCTTCCAGCGCCTGGAGGTAGGCCAGAAATCGCGCTCGACCGTGCCGAGAGAGTTGGACCGTCGTCCGCGGCCGGTTTCCCACGAAGGTCTTGCGAATGTGAATCGCCCCGAAATCCTCCAGCGCCTTGAGGTGCCGGCTCAGGTTTCCGTCCGTTGTTCCCACGATCACTCGGAGATCGTTGAAAGTCATACCGTCCGGCGCGCCGAGAAGCGAGGACATGATGGCCGTCCGAACCGGTTCGTGAAAGATGCGTTCCAGCCCGGCATAAGGATTCTCTTTTCCTTCCATATCAATAGCTCTCTTTCAATCGCTTGGGTCCGCCGCGTCCTTACCGGCATCGTCGACCCCGGGTTCTTGCGGCCGCCACTCGGCCTCGCGCGCGAGAGTGAAAAAACTCGAGAGCGGGGCGTCCGGTTTTCGGCAGTAATGGAAAATGAAACCGCCCACCCATTCGCCAATGAAGAACACAAGTCCCATCGGGAGGGGACTCAAAAAGCGGACAGACGGGTGAAACAGGAACAGAACTCCGAGTCCCACGTAGTAGCTCCCGAGTCCCCAGACTGCGGGGGGCAGCACTCGCCTGGAAGAGAAGTTGGCAAGGCCGTAAAGGCACATCCACACGCCAAAGAGCTGGTCGAAAAGACCCGCTCGGATGAAGACCAGGCTCAGTACGCCGCCGACTGCCAGGGGAGGGAGAGCGTCTACGGTTGGCATCAATCGCCGAATGTCACGCCCGACCTTCGGGTTGAAAAGGAACCAGTAAAGCAGGGCGGAATAGTTGCCGACGACGGCAATGGCCAGGACCACGAGCCAGCCCTTCAAGTGGGCATCGACCGTCTGCGGGTATCTGTCACTGTTCATGACTGCGGCGGCGACCAGGGCGAGCGTCCCGCCAAGCGCCCGCGTCCGACCCGAGTACCCGACGAAACGTTCCGCCTCCAGCACTCGTCGCTGAATCGCCCGAACCTGCCGAAGCGCCTCGTGAACGTGACTGACCACCATAGTCCCCGGCATGATGACACTCTAGCAGAAATAGTTTGCAATGCAAAGTAGTTTTAGTTAGTGCACGGTCACGCAACCATGCGGTTATCTCGGGAGCACGGTAGAAGGGAAAGCGTGGAGTGTGACAGAGCGGGTTGAAAACAGCGAAGGTTCCGAGGGTCTCCAAAAAGTAGAATGAAGGTCGCCTGGCGACCCCGGGCGCCTTGGGGCTTTTGCGAGCGAACCGAGCCTTGGAGTGCGCAAGCGAAGCTCCGCGAAGCTTGCGCCTTTGTCGGTCAGCACCCAGTTCGGGACCTATTCACAGTCGGGCAATGAATTGATCTTCAACCTGGGCTCGCTTCCCGCGGCTGGCTCGGCAACCATCACCATCACCGCCAGACCGACTCGCACGATTTACCGGCATCTCACTAACCAGGCGGAGGCGACAGCCGACGAGCCGGATCCTGACAGTTCCAACAACCAGGCGACGACAATCACCACGCTCCGCCGGCCCCTCGGCAGGCGAGTGCGCCGGTAGCCAAAGAACGGGCGTCCGTCGTCTGTTCCGATTACCCGTTCCAACGTCCGCTGTTCCAACGCCCTACCGGCTAACAACTATCGAACGCGTCTTTGACAACAGGTAATCCACATGATCCGCAGGTGTTTTTGAATCAAAGGGCTCAAGCTCGCTAAACGTGCAGTGCGATTCGAAAGGCGAGTCGCAGTGGAGCTCGTAAGGTGTTAGTGCGGCGATCGGAACCCGGGGTCACGTCTTGACCGATTTCCACGCCTCGGGGACTTGCCCGGTTCACATCGCAGGGTCGAGGGAAATGCAGCGCGGGGTCGAAGGCCCGCGAGTGGAATCGTCGGATCGATGACCTGGTAGGTCCTCCGAAGCAGGTCGAGGTTGGCCTCGTCGCCATAGGCGCGAAAATCCGCGCTGATATCTCCTTCCCCTTCGAAGTCCATGTCGATGAACTTCCACTGGAAGGACGCGCACGAGTAATCGAAGGCATCCAGACGCACGATCCGTGTCAGGGGGGTCTCGGCCGTTCTGAAGTGGATCTGACGGTTGGCCAGGTCGAAAACGATCGTCCACTGGGTACTGGTTTGCGCGACCGAGGAGAGGGCGCTGAAAGCGTAGTCGATCGTGGTGAAAGGCCCGGGCTGGTAGCTGCGCAGCCAGTCTGCCAGCCGGACAAAACGCGCCAAAGAGCTCGAGGAGGTCGGAATGGGCGACTCACCGCCGAATCCTTCGTACCCCTGCAGGTACTGAAGACTCTCGTCGTACCGGCTGTTCGTGAGAACAGGCAAGGGTAGGCTTTCACCCCGGCTGACGACCATTCTGCCGTCCAGGAACTCGATTGCTGCCGCGTTGCCGCCAGCGTCGCAGACCAGGAAATGCAGGGGCGAACTGTTGGGGGAAATGCGCACAGCCTGGTCCGTCCGGATAACCTCCTCGACGGTCGCACAATTATCGAGCTGGTACTGCACCCAGGCGAGGTCTCCCAGCGCCGGGCGCTGGTCCGCCGCGGGATAGCGCGTGCCGTCAAGCCACATCAGGGTCACGACCAGGCCCGCCTCGTTCATCCCGTCCGTCGGCAATTCCTTACCGTATTGATTGAAAGTGAGGCTGCCGAATCTCGAGACCCAGGACGGAAGGGTGCCGATCGGGGTTAACAGCGGCCGTTTTCGGACGTTGCGCTGGTTGACGAGGACCAGGCCCGATCCGACCCGCCAGTCGTAGTTGCGCCCGAGCAGCAGCTGATCGCCATGACGGAGCACGAATGTGCTGCACGCTCGCAACTCGGCGAAAATCGCGATCGCGAGCACCAGGATCACGGCCAGCCGGCGAGCCATCCTCGGCGCGTGAACATTCGGTCGCACTCTCATTACCTTCCCAGGGGCAGATTATGATGGGGTCCCGGGTCCCTGTCCACGGATAGTGCAAACCATTTGTCCTGCTCTGGCCCCGACGATCTTGACGGCAGGGGCTCGGAAGAAGCCCGGCCGATGCTTTTCAACTGCGCGATGAATGGTTCCGGAATGACTCCATTCAACCCCACCGGGACATCCCAGGTCACCACCCCTCCCTCGCGCCAAACGAGCCGACTGAACCCGATCGCCTGGTCCTCGGTGAAACGCGGCTCCCCAATCCCCCACGTCCGACCGAGGTAGGTCAAAACTTGAATCTGCCTGCCGTCCAGGAGTCCGCCTTGCGCCCGCCGGATCTCCAGGCGCTCCGGATTGCTGATCTCACCCGCCGTGTAGTCTTCTTCAGGCGTCATCGAGATCAGGCGAGGCACCACCCCGGGGTTGAACGCGACGGCGCTGTTGGCATTGCCTGCCCGCGCGGCCGCTGCAAAACTGGCGAAGTTCGGAGGCTGGGCGGATCGGTACATCAGGTTCGGCCAGTAGCAGCCGTCAAACCACCATCCGGCGATCTTCTCCCCGAAGCGCACCGACCAGTCGCGGATGATCTCTTCCCATTTCGCCTGGAACTCCTTGTTCGGATGCATGCCGTCCCGCCACTGAAGGGCTTCCCGAGCCACCCGGTCTCCGGCCGGCGCGCCGGAGGGCAGGTAGACGATCAGCTTGATCCCCCTCCTGGCCAGCGCGGCCGACATGTCGGAAACAAGGTCGCGCCGGGAGCAGCGGCTCGGCTTCACTCCGACGAGCCGGTCGTAAGTTTCGTTGGGCGCCAGGTAATAGCCCGAATTCTGACCGATCGTCAGGATGTGGTAACCGGCGCCCACTGACTTGATCTGCTCGGCGAGCCCCTCGACGTCGAACCCGTCTACGAGTCTGTTCCATTCCTCGACGCTCATTTCGATCTTGTTCGTTCGGGCCTGCCAGTCGGCGAGGAAATGGGTCATGACTCCCCACCTGGCCTGCCGCATCCATGCCGTTCGCTGGGCCGATTGATCCTGCGCCTGAAGATTTTCAGATCCTCCCACCGTAAGGGCGCCGGTGTCATAAGGCATGATCTCGATCTTGCCGGCGTCCGAGAGCGCAAGAGTGAAATCCTCGCCCTGGGCCCGGACCAGGAGATCGTCCGGCGAGGACGGCGCAAGCGTCCAGCTGGCCGGCCCGGCTTTCACCGTCATCGCTAGAGTCGCCTCGTCCAGGCTCACCTGGTTCCTCCGGCCCATGATGAACCAGGTTCCGGGCGAACGCGAAACGTTGACGAGAGCACCTCCCCACTGCTCGCGGGGTACTCGAGGCAGCTCTTCGGCAACGACAGTAGAAACGAGGAGGCCGGTCAAAGCCACGAGAGCCAAAGTGCGACGACGATTCATCTTGCCTCTCCATTCGGGAGGAGTTTCGGGGACATAATACCTAATTCCCCTCCCGTGAACGTTAATCGCGCGTGAGCAAAGGAATTAAGTTTTGTGTCCCCGAAACTCCCCTCTGAAAACGGATCGATGCGGTTTCGCCGTGGGAAATAGAAATCGCGGGCAGCGCCTTCCCGTCTCGAGTAATCTGAACCTGCAGCTTGTCACCAGCGCGCGATACCTCGAGGTCGAAAGTAGCGCCGAACGCCTCGATGTTCCTCAGTTTCATCACGTCCCAGCCGTCCGGGAGGCGGGGCGTGCAATCGAAGGAGGTCAGCCCAGTCGGGCGGATTCCGAACAGTCCCTCGGTGTAAATCCGGCAATAGAGCGCACTTTCGGCAGACAGGTGACGCTGGTTTCCCTCCGGATAGGCTTCAACGGGGTAAGGCACGTGTTCGCCCAGAAGTCGTCGATTCGAGTAGTAGCGCAGGTAGTCGAGCGCCTTCCGTGTCTCGCCCGCCGCGAACACTCCCCGAAGCGCGTAGAGAGTCGAGCGATCCCAGAATGTCTTCTCTCCAGCCTGCGTCGCGCGAGCCCGTCTTCGGTCCACAGTCGCGGCGAGAAAAGGGCGGCGATTGTGCCGGCCTTGCGCTCGAGGATGCCTGTCGTCAGCGGGATGCAGATCCAAGCGCGAAGCACAGTGTTCCCCTCATAGTAACGGTAAGTATCGAACCCTTCGATAAGTAACGGCTTGTCGATCGACGGGAAAATCGTCCGGACCAGCGATACCTCCCGGTTGCGGCCGATGACGCTCTCGATTCGCATGATCCCCTTGTGGTGCACTCGGGTGATTACTTCCCCGCGCGGCGCTGCCTGGTCGATGAAATAACGCGGAGCGGCATCCTCGGCGAAGACGAGGGCCAAATGGTCGCGAGTCTTGTTCGGGACAAACCGCAACATCGGGAAAACAACCTGGCGGCTTATCGCGAGACGTCCCCCTTCATCAACGCCATAACTGACAATGACGGAGAGCTTTCTGCCGCTCATCTCGATATGGTCCCGGTGGGCTTTCTGCGGCTCGACATTCCAGGTGATCCCACCATCCCGGTCGATGACCCAACGGTTTTGGGCGACGGCGGGGGTTGTCCACCCGGACGCCAGGATGCAGAACCAGGCGGCGATCATGGCGGTTGTTCGCAAGCAGGTCTCAGAAGTGTTCATATTGAATCCCGGGAAGTCTCTGTGGACATCGCTGCTCTTTCACGAAGCTCCTAACTTCGGATTTTGGCCGATCGGATAATACGTCCGTTAACGTTAACAAATCAACAGCATCGAAGCTTCCCGATGCGTGGTGGAGATGGGGTGCCGGTCAGCAGGGCTGCGCAGTATAAGATTGAGATATGCATCTTCCTGTGAACCCGCCGATCTTGCCGATGCTCGCCAAGCGGGTCGGCGAATTGCCGAGCGAGGCGGAACATGGATCTTCGAACCGAAATGGGACGGGTTTCGCGCCCTGGTCTTTCGCGACGGGGACGAGATCCTGATCCAGAGCCGCGACGAAAAACCGCTGAACCGCTACTTCCCCGAACTGATCGAGCCGCTCGCGTCGCAGTTGCCTCGCTCGCTGCGTGCTCGACGGCGAAATCGTCATCGCAAAAGGCGGCGGCGCTCGACTTCGACGCGCTGCAGCTTCGCATTCATCCCGCCGCTTCGCGCGTGAACCTTCTTTCCCGCGAAACCCCGGCATCGATCGTGTTCTTCGACCTCCTCTGCGAGGGAGACCAGGATCTGCGGGGCATGGCGTTCCAGGAGCGTCGCCGAGAGCTGGAATCGCTGCTTTCATCCGCGGCGCCGCCAATCCACCTGACGCCCGCAACCAGCGATTTGAGCGTGGCGGCGGACTGGTTTCGTCGCTTCGAAGGCGCGGGTCTCGACGGCGTCATGGCCAAGCCGATTTCGGGAACCTACGAACCTGACAAGCGCGTGATGCTCAAGGTCAAGCACGAGCGCGATTGCGATTGTGTCGTGGCCGGCTTTCGCTGGCACAAGAAGGGCGAGCGCACGGCCGTCGGCTCGCTCCTGCTCGGCCTCTTCGACGACTCCGGCGCGCTGCAGCACGTCGGCGTCTGCGCGAGCTTCACGGACAAGAAGCGCCGCGAGCTCGTCGAATTCCTGGCCCCATACCGCGAGGACGCGCTCGCCGCTCACCCTTGGAAACACTGGGCCGAGCATGGACTCCGCGGACGGTGAAGCCGGGCATCGGATGCCCGGCGCCCAGAGCCGCTGGAGCCAGGGCAAAGACCTGTCCTGGGAACCGCTGCGTCCCGAGCTGGTGGTCGAGGTCGCTTACGACCACATGCAGGGCAACCGCTTCCGTCACACCGCGCAGTTTCGAAGATGGCGCACGGACAAGAAGCCGAGCGACTGCACCTACGCCCAGCTCGAAGTCGTCCCGCCGCAGGAGCTGGCGGCGATTTTCGCGGGCGCTCGCTAGCGCTGTTGCTGGACTGTCGTTACCCCTGTTCCTGTTTCGAAGCGCGCCGGTCTCGCCATTCACGCGTGGGATCGTCGTCCGGGTCGGGGGTTTCCTGCGGTGGGCGCAGCGCTTCCGGCACATTCCGCAGGTTCACTCGGATGCGGGTCCAGGTGGATGACCGGCCTCGCATGGAGTCGACCAGCACGTCGTCCACGGCGAGAAGCTTGGCGACTTCCGGGTGTCTGCTCTTCCACCTTTCCAGACCGGCCAGCGCCGCTTCCTTGTCCGGAGAGTTCGCGACCACCAGAAGCGGCACCTTTTGTTGCGACCTCCGCGGCTTCTTCGCCGTGGACCTGGCGCGCGAAGGGGCCACGCGCGGCGCTTCGCCCTCCATCTTGCGAAAGTGCGGAGGCCAGGGCGCGTCGCCCAGCCCGCCGCCTCGTCTCTTGCCGCGAGCTCGAGCAGCTTCTCGAGCGAACCTGGCTGCGGCGTCCATGTCCGCGTGCGGATCGCCGAGCTCGGCGAAGCGCTTCGGGAACGGTGAGCACGGTGAAATCGGCCGGGTCGCAGTCGGGGACCTCATGCCAGTGAAGCGGCGTGGACACGCGGGCGTCGGGAAGCGGGCGCACGGAATACGCGGAGCAGGTGGTGCGGTCCTTCGCGTTCTGGTTGTAGTCGAGGAACACGCCGTGACGCTCCTCCTTCCACCACTTGGAGCTGGCCAGGGCGGGCATGCGCCGCTCGACTGCGCGCGACAGAGCGAGTGCGGCGCGGCGCACCTCGGTGAAGGTCCAGCGCTGTTCGATCCGCACATTCACGTGCATCCCGCGCGAACCGCTGGTCTTCGGCCAGCCGCGAAGCCCCATCTCCTCGAGCAGCGCCTTCACCTCGAGCGCGACACGGCGCACGTCCTCCCAGCTGACGCCAGGACCCGGATCGAGATCGACGCGCAACTCGTCCGGGTGATCGAGATCGCCGGAGCGCACGGGATGCGGATGCAGCTCGATGCAGCCGAGGTTCACGATCCAGGCGAGCCCGGCCGCGTCGTCGACGACGACCTCTTCCGCTGTGCGGCCCGAAGGGAACGAGAGGGTGACGGTTCGCAGCCACGCCGGCCGGCTCGGCGGGTGCGCGCTTCTGATAGAACGCCTCGCCTTCGGCGCCGTCGACGAAGCGCTTGAGAACCAGCGGACGATCCCGGATTCCGGCGAGAGCGCCCGGCGCGACCGACAGGTAGTAGCGCACGAGATCGAGTTTCGAGAGCTTCGTCTGCCTGGAAAAGTACGGCTTGTCCGGGTGGGTTACACGAACCTCGCGTCCCTCGATCGCCAGGACCTCGGCTGCGCCATCCTTCTTCACTAGAAACAGGCTAGCATTCCAGGCTCGCGATTGGCAGGGCGCCGGACACCGAGACGCTTTCGAGCCGGATTTTCCAGGGCGCAGTTGCGCACTTTTTCGACACCGCGCACGGCAGCGAGCCAGGCGAGCGAGTAAGCGGACCAGAATTCTCGCCTACAGTCGCGTCTTTGAACGGCAACGCCGTGAAGCGCTTGGCTTTTGGTCCGCTTACTCGCTCGCTAGCGCTCGCTACCGAGGGTGTCGAAAAAGTTAACTTGCTGTAAACAGCCTTTTACTGACCCGTTTTCCCCACGCCCGGCCCTGGCCAAGAGTCGACCGGAACCGAGTGTTGTCGGAGCCGCGCGCGAGCGCCTTTCAGCGAAGCAAGCGGGTAACAGTTAGCTGACCGCACGTCCCTCGCACTGACCCTGCAACAGGGCATGCGATCTGCCTCCTGTTACAACCCGCTTGCTTCGCTGGAAGGCGCTCGCGCGCGGCTCCGACAACACTCGGTTCCGGTCGACTCTTGCCGGTTCACATGCAACTCATCGACGTCCTCGTGCGCACGCGCTTTACTTTCTTGTGTATTGTCATGAGCGCGCATCTGTCCGAGGCCGCTTATTCAACACCCTCCTACCGTGCGCGGCTCCTTGCGATCTCGCCGGCGTTTCGGCTGCCGACCGGGGGGATGTTCGGACAAGGCTACTCGGCTGTCGCCCCGCTTTCCATCGATCGCGGCTGCCCGAAAGGGCATGACAGACTCCAAAGGGCCGACTCCGCCCGCCATGCGCCCTTTACCGATCGGTTCGGCGGAACTCGCGTTACGCCGGGGGTAGACTTTTAGTAAGGGTGTCGATTCGGGAGCACCCTGTTCGATTCACTCATGAGGTAAAAAGATGAAATACATGTTGCTACTCTGCGTCGACGAGCAGATCTGGGAAGACGTCAGCGAGACGGGCCGCCAGCAGATGGTGGAGGAATCCGTAAAGATCGCAAACCAGATCAACGCGACCGGCCAATACCTGTCCGCCGCCCGATTGCAGCCGCCCTCGACTGCTACGACTGTCCGTGTACGAAACGGCAAGCAGGTTCTGACCGACGGTCCGTTCGTGGAAACGCGCGAGTACGTCGGCGGTTACTTCCTGATCGACGTCAAGAATCTCGACGATGCGATCAGCATTGCCAGCCGCATTCCAGCGACCCGCGTCGGCGCCGTGGAAATCCGGCCTGTGATGGAGATTGCGGGCTTGCCGCCGGGTAGACAATGATGGTGGTAAGCTACCGGGAAAAGACCAGATCGCGAGGGAAATGATATGAGTGTCACCCAACAGGAAAAGGCAGCTCGCTTCCGCGCACTTCATGCCGGCCCTGACCCCTTCATAATCCCGAATCCGTGGGATGTCGGCTCTGCTCGCATTCTGGCCGGCCTCGGGTTCCAGGCCTTGGCGACATCCAGCGCTGCCTCCGCCAATGTCCTTGGTCGAAGAGATGGCGGGATGACGAGAGCCGAGGTGCTGGCGCACGCGCGCTTGATTGTCGATGCGACGGATTTGCCCGTCTCTGCCGATCTGGAGAAGGGATATGGCGAGGCGCCTGAAGTCGTGGCGGAGACGATCAAGCTTGCTGCGGAGGTTGGCCTGGTCGGATGTACGATCGAGGATTCCACTGGTAACCCCGACCGTCCCCTTTACGATTTCGGCCTGGCCGTTGAAAGAATTGCTGCAGCCGCCGAGGCGGCCCGCGGGCTCCCCTTCCCCTTTATCCTGACTGCGCGCGCACACAACTTCCTTTACGCTGCCCCGAGCTTGGAGGACACCATCGCCCGCCTTCAGGCCTTTGAAAAAGCCGGTGCCGATGTCCTTTTCGCCCCCGGCCTGCCTGACCTCGTCGCGGTCCGGGCGGTGTGCGCAGCGGTGTCGAAGCCGGTCAATTTCATGGTGGGAATCAAAGGGAAATCATTCTCCGTGGCTGAGCTGAAAGCCGCCGGCGTCAAGCGCATCAGCCTCGCAACCTCTCTTTATCGAGCGGCGATGACGGGTTTGCTCGACGCTGCAGGCGAGATGAAAGACACAGGCCAGTTCGGTTTCGTCGACCGATGTGTGACAACACCCGAGCTGAACAAACTCATGCGGATTTAAGCGGCACCAAGACGTTCCAGCCTTTTTGAAAAACGGGCCCGCCACGACAGGATCGGCCCGGGCAAACCGTTATCAGGTCGAGTAACACGACTCCCTTTGTAGCCGGCAAGTGGAGTCGCGTCTTTCCCAGGAATGGGCAAGTTGCCCTTCGTGTCAACGCGATCGTGAAGATGTCCGACGGCGCAGTCTGGGTGGTGCTCGATCAGGGCGCGGCGTGTCTGCAGGGCAATGCCTGGACCCTTTACACGGTGGGTTCAGCGGGAAAAGTCCTGAAGGATGCGGATCCCGAATTGCGCGTGGTGTCCCTGCCCGCTAACCCAAACGTGCCCGACTGTTCTTTCTACAGCGCTTTCGAGGACCGCGGCGGCTTTCTTTGGCTCGGTCTGAACACCGGCGCCGAGGGAGGCGCCCTTTTGCGCGCAAACTACCGTGCCGGACGACTGGACGATCCTGCTGCCTGGACATGGTTGACTCGCTCCGGCGAGCTTGACGTGGCCCGTAACCCCCTGGTTTTCCAAGCCCGGGATGGAGTCATTTGGACGGTGAACGGGATCAGTCGAAACCGCTTAATGCTCATCTTCCAGACAGCCATGAACAAGCTGGCGGCCACGGACGATCGACTGTCCGGCGTCCCTTCCCGGCCGGATTCCAGCGGCCGCTACCTGGTCTCTCAATAGCGGGGCCGCGCCAATCGGGGGGGCCCCCCCCGCCAATCGCAGTTTCGGTGTCCGTTGCCGCTTGTCACCTGCGCGGCTTTGACCTTTTCAACCCGACTCACCGTCTAAGACTGCTGTGAAGCGCCCTCTGTTGGGACCGTTTCTACTGCTCGTCTCGCCCTCGTTTACAGCGGTGCACCTATGGAAGGAACAGATCTGACTTCAGCGACCGAAGTTTCCACCTTGTTCAGGAGCTACCATCGCCTGAACGAACCTTTTTCCTGGACTCGCCTGGGACGGCGATTGACGGCGTCAGCCGGGATCCATTCGTGCATCGTCTTTCTCGGATGCACAGTCTTTTACCACTCCCTGCCTGCCGGGCCGGATGGCCGACTCGTGGCCTTGATGCCTTCCTATCTCATGAACTACCCCCTCGCAGGCGGGGATGAAGGTGGCGGAGGCGGAGGCGGCGGGAAAGAAGAACAGGAGCCACCGAACCAGGGAGATGTTCCGCCCGCCGTCCAGAGTCAGGTTTCGGCGCCGGAAATCAATCCGCCCGAGATCCCCGAGATCGAGGATCCGGTTCCTGACCTGCCGGAAACCTCCTTGACGATATCCACGATTCAAGCGCCGATCGATTTCCCCGCCAAGCTGAACATGAAGTACGGCGACTTCCTGGCTGCCTCTCCGACCGGATCCTCGGGATTCGGCCGTGGTGGTGGGATTGGAACCGGGATCGGACCAGGAGTCGGATCCGGATCAGGCACTGGGTTCGGCCCCGGGCGTAACGGCGGCTTTGGTGGAGGTCGTGAAGGCGGAGTAGGCGACAGCGACGGTCCGTACATCAAAGGGAGCGACGGCTTGACGGATCCGATCATCCTCAAACAGACGCTCCCCCACTACACAGACGAGGCGATTCGAGCCAAGGTGCAGGGCATTGTTCTGCTGCAGGGAATTATCACGCGAACGGGGATAGTCACGGACGTGAGCGTCGTCCGTGGCCTCGGTTACGGTCTTGACGCTGAAGCAATACGGTGCCTCACCAGGGAATGGAAGTTCCGGGCCGGGCTCGTGAAAGGCCAGCCCGTGGACGTGCTCGCTACTATCGAGATTACCTTTAATCTTCGGTAGGGGCTGCTGTTTTTGGTCAGTCGGTGTAAGACCTGATGTATTTTATGACCGATGAAAACACCACCGCCCTCCACCGGCATGCCTCGTCGGGAGTTTCTTAAAGACAGCGCGGGTCTGGCCGCTCTCGCTGCGCTTGGGCCACTTCCAGTCGCTTCAACCGCCCAGGCGGCGGAACCGCCGGCCCCCCGCAAGACCATCGGCATCCAGGTAGGTGCCGTCTCCTTTGTGGACGAAGGCACCGACCAGGTACTCGATCTCCTGCAGGACCGCGGCGCAGTCGATACGATTTACTTGACCACGTTCACCTACGGGCGCGGACTGGCTGGACGACAGATTCCGGGGCAACCGTTCCCGGACCATGGCGCGCAGGATGTCCGACGAGACAGACCTTCCACGGCGGCAATTACGCCACGCCTCACCCGGAGTTCTATCGCGATACCGTGCTGAAACAGACGCGTGCTCCGGACCACGGCGACCTGGATATTGTCGCTCAGGTGCTCCCGGCGGCGAAGAAGCGCGCGATGCGCGTCTTCTGCTCGATCGAAGACGTCTTCCGCTCGGACATCCCCGGCGTGAAGGAAGTCGCTGAATTGGACCTGCAGGGACGAAAGACCGGCACCCTCTGCCTCTGCCATCCCGACGTGCGCGCCTTCTGGACCGGTCTCGCGACCGACCTCTGTAAGTCCTACGACATCGACGGCATCCTCTTTTTCAACGAGCGCAACGGACCGCTGCTGAACGCGCTCGGAGCCAGTCATGCTCAGAGTATCGCCTCGTCACGGGTCACATGCTTCTGCGAGCATCACCAGCGTGCGGCGAAGGAGCAGCGGAATCGATTACGAGCGCGCCCGGCAGGGTTATCAGAAGTTGGACCAGTTCATCCAGGCAGCGCTCAAAGGCCAGCGGCCAAGCGACGGCTACTTCGTCGAGTTCTGGCGGCTGCTTGTCCAGTGGCCGGAAATCATCGCCTGGGATCGTCTCTTCGATCTCGCCAAGCATCAGGTCCTGGCGGAAGTCAATGCCGCCGTGAAATCGCGTGCGGCCCGGACTCCAGGTCGGTTTTCACATTGAGCACGTCAACTCGTTCAACCCCATCTTCCGCGCCACGCGGAGCTACGCTGAGCTGGCGACGAAGGCCGATTTCCTGAAGGTGGTCGTCTACAACAACTGCGGCGGCGAGCGCTATGCGAACTTCATCCGCAACGTCGGTTCAACCGTGTTCCGCGATGTGCCGAAGGACGAGTTGCTGCGGTTCAACAACCATCTGCTGAACTACGGTGACGAGGCCGGCTTGGATGAGTTGGCCACTGCCGGTCTTTCTCCGAATTACGTCTTCCGCGAGACCCAGCGCGCTCTGGCGGGTGTTGAAGGAAAGTGCAAGGTGCTTCCCGGGATCGACATCGGGATCCCGACCGGCAAGAGCAGCCGCAAAGCCTCGCCCGAAGACACCTATGCGGCGGTCGCTGCCGCCCTAAAGGCCGGAGCTGACGGGCTCATCCTTTCCCGCAAGTACTCCGAGATGCAACTGGCCAACCTGTCCGCAGCGGGGCGCGCTGTGCGCGATCAAGGTCAAAGGGAGGGAGCATGAGAAGAGGTTACTGGTCTGTCGTCTTGGCGTTGTGCACCGCCCTGTCCTGCCTGGTTTTCGGTCAGGATCCCGGCGCGGTCAGGAAACGGATGTCGGAAGCGGTCGGTTCCATCCGCCTCATCGACACCCACGAGCATTTTTGGACGGAGGCGGAGCGAAACGCGAAGCCGATGAACGTCTTCCAGCTGCTCCACTATGTGACCTCCGACATGTGGGCAGACGGCTTGGACCGGTCCGAGTCGGAGAAGACCTTCTCGGATCCCTCCGTCCCGCTCGAGAAGAAGTGGGAGGTGTTTAATCGGCACTGGCCCAACATCCGCAACACGGCTTACAGCCGGGCCCTGTTGCGAGCCGCCAAGGACCTTTACGGAGTTGAAGACATTTCTGAGCAGTCCTACCGACAGCTTTCGGAAAAAATCCAGGCGGCCAACCATCCCGGCTGGTACGCGGAGGTCCTGCGCAAGCGGGCCGGCATCGATCTCTCCATCTGCGATATCGGGCAGGCGGGCGCTAAGCTCGACCCTGCTATGTTCCGGGCCGTTATCCGCCTCGATGAATTCACGCTCCTCGCCGATACCGTAGCGATCGTGGAGAAGAGGGACCAAGTCACGGTAACCAGCCTGGCCGACTGGGAAGCCGCCCTCGATCAGGCTTTCGCGCGCGCCAAGGCAGCTGGGTTTGTGGCCATAAAGTCGGGGATCGCCTATAACCGGACCCTCGAGTTCAAAGACGTCAGCCAGGCGGACGCCGAAGCTTGCTTCAAGACCCTGGTTGCCAGGCGGGGAACGATCTCACGGGACGAGTGGCGCCGGGTTTCGGTTCCGCTCCAGGACTACATGTTCGGCAGAATTGCGGCGAATTGTGCCAAGCACCAGCTTCCCTTCCAGATCCATACCGGGCTCTTTTACGACACCTGGCGAGATGTCTCACTGTCGAATCCCTCGCTCCTCACGCCTTTGATCATCCGTCACCCGAAAACGCGTTTCGTGCTGATGCACGGCGGCTATCCGTACGGGGCAGAGCTGCTGGCCATGGCCAAGAACCTACCGAACGTCGTGCTGGATCTGTGCTGGGTCTACGTCATCTCGCCCTCGTTTGCTTATCGATTGATCGACGAGGCGGTCGAGACGGTGCCGGCCGACAAGATACTGGGGTTCGGCGGGGACTACCAGATTCCCGAAGGGGCCTACGGGCACGCCCTCCTATGCCGCGAGACGGTCAGCAAGGTGCTGGCCGACAAAGTCCTGGAGGGCTACTGGAGTGAGGAAGAGGCCATCACGTACGCGAGGCTGATTCTGCGTGAGAACGCGATACGGGTCTTTGGCCTGCCGCTGTCCTGAGCCGCAGGCCAGGCATTTTATAAATAGAGTCTCTCAGTTGGTGTGGCCTGCGAGTTCTCCTCCCTCTTGAACGATGACGAGATCCCAGGGGGCGAGGCTGATTATGTCTGAAGGCCGGATGGTCCTTCTGGTCAGGATATCCGCGCCTTCCGGGTAGGGGTATTTGAAGTTTTGGGATTCGCGGGAGTAGTTGAAGTAGTAGTGCAGCTTTCTCCCGTCCCGGTTCAAGCCGTGTCTGGCTTTCACCGGTTTCGGAAGCTCCTGGTCGGGGCCGGTGAGACCGGCGATTCCGAGAAGTTCCAGGAGAGCTTTCTTCTGGAGTTCGTCCGAGAGCAGGGTCCCTTCGTAGGTCAGTGTCCCCTTTCCGAATTTGTTACGGGTCAGTGCCGGGTACTGCCCGAAGAAGGGATGGCCGTACCGGGCCAGAACCGAAGCACCCTCGGGTAGGAGCATTTCCGCCCAAACCGACACCTGGTTGTCGGGGCCGGCCTGATACGGGTCGTCCTTGAGCGGCAGCGGCTTTGTCAGTGTAGAGAACTCCTGGTAGGAGAATCCCGCGGCTTGGCGAAAGGCGCCGGGCATCCGATTCCATCTGGCCCTGGCGTACTGGTCACAGAAACCGCTCTTGAAGGTCAGGAGAAGGTGGCCGCCGTCCTTTACAAAGGTGACGAGGCGCTGGATCAACTCGTCGCTGGCTATATAGAGCGCAGGGACGATCAACACCTTATAGTCGCCAAGGTTAGTGCTTTGGGGGAAAAGGATGTCCGTCTCGATGTTGAGGTCGTAAAGCACGCGATGGAACTGCTCGAACACGGTCATGTAGTCCGCTCCCGCTTCAAATCCCTCAAAAGCGGACATAACCCCGTTCTTCTTATTGAATGGCATGAACTCCAGGCCGTGGTATGAATCGACGCTGTAGAGCAGTCCTACCTTGTTCTGTTTTTTGAGGTCGACCAGTCCCGATCCGATGGCGCGGAGCTCTTTTCCAACCCGCGACATCTCGGCGTAAACCCGGTTTGGCTCCAGATCGTGCGAAAGAACTCCTTTCCAGAACATCTCGTTGCCATAGTGAATCGAGTGCCAGTGCCAGTACGCAACCATGTTGGCTCCCGAGGCCAGGTGACCGTACACATTCAGGCGAAGCTGTCCGTCATAGGGCGGGAACTGGTAGGACGATGAGGCCCAACCGGTGCTCTGAGCATTGGTTTCCACAATGAAGTAGTTGTCTCGTTTCAGCGAGCGGCAGAGATCTCCGTTCAGCGCGATAAACCAACCGTCCAGGTTGTCCTGGACGAGGTGATAGGGATTCACGCCTGCCACATCCAGGAAGCGGGCGATTTCAAACTCATCGCGATCGGTTCGCATCCCGCCGTCGAAGTTGTGGAGGATGATCTGACCAGGTCGCTTGTACTGGTTGACGATACCCGCCTGCCACTTGAGGAAGTCGGTGACGATCTGGTGCTCGTAGCGAACCCACTCCAGCTTGTACCCGGGGTTCACGATCCCGTCCCGCGGGGGGACCTCGTCCCAGTCGTTCAGAAGCTGACCCCAGTAAGCCAGACCCCACACTCGGTTTAACTCCGCCGGGCTGGTGAACTTCTTCTTGAGATAATCGACGAACCCCAGCTGAACGTTTCGGCCCGCGGTTCCATAGGATTTTGTCTCGTTGTCGATCTGGTAACCGATCACGGCCGGATGCGAGGCAAAGTGCGAAACGACTTGCCGAATGAGCCTCTCCGAGTAGAAAAGGTAAGTGGGGTGGGTGATGTCCATGTTCTGGCGAAGCCCGTAGAACGCCGTGTCCCCTCCCAATCGGGTGACCAGGATCTCCGGGTGTTTTCGATACAACCAGGGTGGAATCGAGTAGGTCGGCGTACCCAGGATCACCTTGATGCCTGACTTATGCATCCGGTCGATGATCCGCTCCATCCAGGCAAACTCAAAAACCCCCTCCCTCGGTTCCCAGTTGCTCCATGTCGATTCCCCCAGTCTGACGACCGAAACTCCGGCCTTTTCCATTAAGGCGACATCCTGCTCCAGGCGCTCGTAGGGCATGTATTCGTGGTAGTAGGAAACGCCATAGAGCGGAACATCGAGCGCCGGGCGCTCGGCCTGAGCGCATTGAAGCGAAAGAGCAAGAAACGTCAAAACGGCGCAGACTGTGTGAGGCTTCATGAATAACTCCCAAAGCTATCCATCCACGAACCAACACGAACGACACGAACGACACGAACAGTCGCATTGTTCGTGTCGTTCGTGTTATTCGTGGATGGGCTTTAAAACTCCACTTTCACCGCAAACTGGATCATGCGGCTGGCGAAAGAGGTCGCGCTTGATCCGTAATTGGACGGATTTCGGGTATGCGTGATTCGCCCAAAGGAGGTATCAGACATTCGCAGAGTGGGAAGCGCAAAGTGAGGAGTGTTAGTGAGGTTGAATGCCTCCACGCGGAACTGCATGCGCACCTGCTCGCGAAGCGGCACAACCTTCACTAGTCCAAGGTCGAGATTCCGGTACGGCGGGCCGCGCAGGATATTCCGGCCGGCATTTCCGGCGAGGAGAGTGTTGTCCGCATCGCGATTCGCCTGAAAGGCGCTTGTGTTGAACCAGTGGTCCGGAGATCGCTCCGATTCCGAGAGAGCCGGATTGCTTACGAGATTGGGCCGGGCGTCTCCCCCTGGAATTGGAGAGCCCACTATTACCGTTCCCGGAACGCCGGAATTGGCGACGAAAATACCGGTCATCTGCCAACCGCCCAGCAGCGCTTGGACGGCCGCCGGGGAACCGGCTAAATATCGGCGGTCCTTGCCGAAAGGTAGATCATAGACGTAGGCGAAAGCGAATCGTTGCGGGATGTCCCAATCGGAAACCGCTCGGTTATCCTTCGGATCAAAGACGTTCTGGACACCGCCGGAACCTTGCACAGAGGCACTGACGTTGTCCATGGATTTCGACCAGGTGTATGCGCCGAGGAAGAACAGGCTCTTGCCAAAGCGCCGCTCAGCCTTGAACTGGCCTGAGTGATAGGCCATGTTGCCCACATTATTGGTGTAGTGGATTTCGTCAATATCGGGGAAGGGTGCAGTTCCGCCGGCCTCGCGCGCCTGGTTAAAGTCGAAGTTAAAGGCGAGCTTGTGCGCCTGCGTCCCGACGTATGCGGCTTCGACCAGTACATCGCCTGGCAACTCGCGCTGGACGGCCAGGTTGTACTGCTCCGAGTACCCCGTCAACAGATTCAGGTCGGTGTTATAAAGCTCGTAGCCGGCAGGATACTCGCCCGGGTCTTGGAACGGTGGAGGGGCCGGACTCCAGAAGTTCCATTCGGCGCCGGCCGCGGTGTATTGACGATAGAAAGGAGGGTTGAACTTGACATTGTCGCGCCCGTTGTTCGATGGGTCGAAATACACTCCGTAGCCTGTTCTCACAGTGGTCTTTGGGTCAACTTGAATGGCCATGCCAAGGCGCGGCATCCAGTTGTTCTTGTCCGGTTTCAGGATGTAGCGAGAGACCCCGTTTTCCCCGGCGATCAACATCTTCCTGGACTCCAGATCGAGCATCGCTATCTCATTCGTCGGGCTGTAAAACGGCGTAGCGTACTCGTAACGAAGGCCGAAGTTCAGGGTTACGCGGTCAGTCAGTTTCCAGTCGTCTTGCACGAAGAAGCTGTACTGGTTGTCACGCAGCAGTGGATCGCCGAAACGCCTGCCGTGGTATCCCTCGTACGGAAGCCCGAGCAGGACATCGGCAAGCTCGTGGCCCTGCGCATACGAAAGCTGATACGAGCTGTTCTGCAGGTAAAAGTAGAAGGCGCCTGCCGGGAAGATCGCGAAATAGTTGTTCTCGTGACGTTGCCGGTACTCCACGCCGGCTTTCATGGAATGCTTGCCGAACATGTAGGTCACGTTATCGTTCAACTGGAAGAACGTTTCTTTGAAGTAGAGAGGCTTCCAGTCGTCTCCGCCAATCGAATTGTAGGCGTTCAGATAGATGATCGGCAGTCCCGAAAACTCCGGCGCGGTATTCACGCCCTTCAGCCCGAATTTTTCAGCAAGGTTCTGGCCGTACGCATGCTGAACGACTTCAAGATTGTAACGGTGGAAGCCCGCACGCGCCTCGTTGATCAGATTTGAATTGAAGACATGGACCTCCGAGACAACCATGTTGTTGTTCCGGTCGCGGTGGGTCCCGCCTTGCACGATTCCCCGGCTGTCATCGCCAACCTCGAGGCCAATTCCTGGCATGGGACCATCCTGCCGCGCCAATGGATCAGCGGTGTTCAACAAACTGTCATTCCATCGGTAGCGGACGAACATATTGTCCTTGCTGGAGAACGTCTGATCGAGACGAACACCTGCTTCATTACTGGTGATGCGGTGAGGCTGCTTGATGAAGTAATTCCCGAGCGGAAAACCGGCGGGCAAATTCGGCAGGGCCAGCGCCTCGAGCAGCGCCTTGCCAAGCGGATGCATCCTGGAGACGGGGATGATGTTCAGACCCTCCGGATTGGCTGGGGTCCCCCGTGACGGATCCCGGAATTGCACATTTCCGCCAGTCGCCGGGTCGAAGATTCCGGTGCCAGGAAGCAGCGAAGAAAAGTCGCCAGTGCGGAAGTCGGCTTCCGGAATGTTCGCAAACGCTTCGTTGATCTTCGAGAGTCGGTGACCCGAATAGTCGATATGGAAGAAAGTGGAATTCTTCCGAATCGGGCCTCCGATTGCCGCTCCGAAAGTATGCTGCTTGAGCGGCGCCTTGTCGGGATTGACCGGGTTCCTGAAGAAGTTGCTGGCATTGAGGGCGTCATTGCGCAGAAACTCGAAGACACTGCCGTGCAATTCGTTGGTGCCACTTTTGCTTTGAATGGAAATCACTCCGCCAGCCGTGTGACCGTATTCAGCTGAGTACGCCGAAGTGAGGACCTTGAACTCACTGATCGCGTCGAGGTTCGGGCGCATATCCACGTCCGACTCCCGGACTGACGACATTTCGATCCCGTCGAGCGTTACGGAATTGGCTTCAGGCTTCATCCCGTTGACGGAAAAGGTCACATTCGTTGTCGCGCCGCCGACGTCGTTCGACGTGTCCTGGATGCCGTTGGTCAGCATGACCAGTGAAATGAAGTCCCGACCGTTCAGAGGCAGGGCCTTGATTTCCCTCTCCTGGACAATCTGGTTCATATCCGGCTGGGCGGTCTGAAGCAGGGGTGAAGTAGCTTGGACATCGACGATTTCGCCTTCAGCTCCGACTGTCAAAACAAAGTCTGCACGCGGTTTCTGATCGACGATCAAGGTGAGCTGAGTCTGAGCTACTCTAAACCCAGGCATTTCGGCCTTGATCTGGTAGATTCCGATAGGCAAGCTCGTGAGGCTGTAGCTGCCCACTTCGTCGGTCAGGGCCGTTCGCGTGAACCCCGTCTCAACTTTTGTCGCAGTGACCGTGGCACCGGGTACTACCCCACCGCTCTGGTCGGTCACGACACCAAGGATCGTGCCCGTCGTCACCTGCGCAAGTCCGGTGACGGACATGCACAGAAGCAGGCATAGTAGCCCGAGAGTGGTGCTTGTCCTCACCTTGACACCTGGCTCTAACGTGAAACACATTTTGGTTTCCCTCCTTAATACGAGAATTGATCAAGCCTGGGATACGGGGTCCAGCTTGCGTGAATGAGGCAGGTGCAGGAAGGTTATTCCCGTTAGCGGGGGCGTTAACGTCGGAAAAGGAGCCGAATCATTGAAGTCGGGCGACCGGGGAGGTGAGCGTCGCGTGTAGTGATGTCGTTTCGAAGATCCTCCGGAGGGCGGGTACCGCTCAATTTGCCCAGGCGGATCTCGGATTAGCGCGGATTCGTGGCGGCTCCGATAACTGCGATAACGTTTCTGTTAACCGTTATCTCCAGACAACCGGGCGGCGTACTGGGAAGTCCGGGTAACTTCCCTAACCAAGCCAATTGCGGATTGCGGAATAAGAAGACAACCTGCCAACCAGCGAGGATTTTGTTCCGCATTCGCATTCCACATTCCGCATTCGGTATCAACTTGGGTCTGGGACGGCGCGCACTCCGATGAGCTTGGATTTCCCGGGCACCCAATTCTCGACCGTCGTCTCGATCAGAGCCTGAAACAGCCTCGGGATCGTCTTCTTGTCGGGCGACTCGGCGATCAGCGCCTGGCGAAGCTCGGCCAGGTGCTCGACTGCGGTCACGTATTCAATAGCGGCCTGGGAACCCTGGGTGTAAATGCCGTATATCAGGAGAATACGTTCGTCCTTCTTCTCATTCGGCAGCATCACGATAAGAGCGTAGTCGCGCGTCAGGTTGTTGGTGATTGGATCAAACTCCGGTTTGTATACCGGCTGCTCTCCGGTCCGCGGGTTCTTGTTCCGGATCACTCCCCGATAGAAGTAAAATCCTTCAGGATCGACGAATATGCGACCACTCCAGGCTTGGTTTCCGCCAAGCAGAATGGTGTTGCGACTCTTGATCTCCTCAAAATCGACGAGTCGCGACGGCATGACTTGCGGAGCTTGGTTAACCTTGCCGAGCAGGTCGAGCAGACGCACGAGGCCGATCGTTTCACCCACCGCGGTAAAATCCGTGGTCGAGGGGACAAAATAGAACTTCTCCAACTCTCGAAAGTGGATGGTGTCGAGGAATTCAGGCAGAGACTCTTTGGGAATGAGGCGGCCGTTGGACAGAGTCTTCGCACTGTCGCCACCATGAGCGGCCCGCAGCAGGGGATGGACTGGGATGACGATGAGGGGTGAGCGTGCAGGGGGTAAAAAGGGTTGCCAGAACCACTGGAGATCCGATGAAAACGCCGCGGACAGCGGCGCTCTTGAGAGATTTCCTGGTTCTCGGGCACGGTACCAAAGCGTGGCCAGTGACGTGCAGGCGATCACCAGTATGACCAGGAGCACATTCCGTGGATCGGTCCAGCCCGAGCGACGAGCGGGAGAAGCTGCCGCCGGTTCAACACCGGACTCGGGCGGAGTGATCCTCCGGAATTCCGGTATGTAATGTCCGGCCGGCAATTCCAGCCTCAGCGGGTGTTCCTTGCCATCCCCCTCATAGTACTTCTGGAGCAGTCCGCGGATTTGGTGGGCCTGAACGCGGACGATGGGGTCGACTTGAGGATCAAACTCCTTGCCCCGTTCGTAAATCTCGATCCCAATGACGTACTCATTGAGCTTATCCGCGTTACCCCGCAGAGTTTGATCGGTGACAAATTCCAGGAAGCGCGCCTTTTTCTCCGCTCTGGCGAAGGGCCGGGTCTGCAAAATCCGCTGCAACTCCTCGCGCTTCTCGTGAGTTGAGATGAGGTCCATTGGCGTTAATAAGTTAGACTACATCTCCCCTTCGAAAAAGAGAATCAAAAAACTCCTATCCCAGGGCATCAGTTCCGATTAGGAACTTTTACAAGTACCTCCTGACGCGCGCGCGATAAGCGTCGTAATCCTGACCGAACACCTCATGCAGGTGGCGTTCTTCGGCCCTCACGATTGCGTGGTGAACGGCGATTATGAAAAGCGCGAGGAGAAGCAGGATCGGATTCGCGCAATAGACCGCGGAAGCGACCAGTGTGGCGTACATCCCGAGATACATGGGATTCCGGCTGAGCCTGAACAAGCCGCCGACCGTGAGGCGCGTGCTTTCCCTGGCTGAACCGACTCTGAAGGAGCTCCCAAGGCCCAGTCGCCCAACCAGCAGCAGGGCGAATCCTCCAACCCAAAGGCACAGAGCGAACCATTTCAGGAGCTTCGGGATTTCGACGAATGAAAGATCAACGCCCCAGCTCTGCATAATCATCGCTGCCCAGAGGATGAGGATAGAGTACTTGCTGACGTAGTAGGGGCGACGGTCGATGGGCGGCTCGCCGTCCATGTCGATGCCTCTGCGGCGCAGCAGCACGCCTCCGCCAAAAAGAAGGATCAAGAAAAGAACCGGAAGTATTGTCACGAAGATAGGTTCGACCATGCTCGACTCCTGTCCTGACCTGCCCCATGATAGTCCGGAGAGCGAAGAGTAAACCAGCTAATCGTGCCGAGGCCAGGGATGATCGAAAAACACACCACCGACTACTCCGTGGTCGAATACCCGACACATCGGTTTCCGACTGTCGACTACCTGCGGGTCGCACGGCGCAAGCCGCTCATACATCTCTTCATGGAGGCCGATGTCACCCAGGCACGTACTCGACTGCGCGCCTACCGGCGAGAGACCGGGCAGGGCGTCTCCTTTACGGCGTTTCTGGTCGGGTGCCTCGCCCGGGCCGTAGATGAGAATAAGCGAGTGCAGGCTTATCGGCGCCGGAGGAAGCTGGTGATATTCGATGATGTCGACGCCTGCGTGATCGTTGAGCAACCGGTCGGCGACACACGGTTACCGGTGCCCCACGTCATTCGAGCGGCCAATCGCCGAGATCTGCCCGGGATTCACTCGGAAATCCGGCGGTTCCAGGAGGCCGGCGCGGAGGAAGCCGACCCCTGGCGGCTGTCCCGCTTCTATCCCATCTTTCCTGGTTTTCTGAGGCGGCTTTTCTGGCGCATGCTCCTTTCCAATCCATGGTGGATGAAGAAGATTCCCGGCACGGTCTGCATCACTGCGGCCGGAATGTTCGGGAAGGGACGCGGTTGGGGCATCCCGATCTCGGCCTACACACTGACCTTAACCGTCGGCGGAATTGGCCCGGGTGTGGAGATGCACGGGGACCGAATCGTCAGGCGGGAGTATTTGAGCCTGACCCTGAGCTTCGACCACGAAATCGTCGACGGGGCGCCGGCCGCGCGGTTCGCCAGCCGCCTGCGTGAGCTGATCGAATCGGGACATGGATTGAACACTGAAAAGTAAGTTCGCTGAAGTTGAACCTCCTTTGCCGCTCTTCCATCGAGAGGGGAGAAAGGGAGGTTTTAATGAAGTACGCTTTTCTGAAGTACGTTTTTCTGTCTCTGTTCCTGACCGTACTGCTTTCGTCTTCCGTCCTGGCGGACGGGCGAGGAAGAGGCAGAGGTCATCACAAAGAGAGGTGCTACAACTGCTCACAAAGATGGGAGAAACAGGCCTTTAAGAGAGGGAGATCGGAGCGCCGATTTGCCTACCGGGTTCCGGCATACCCAAGGTATGGATACTATCGCGCGTATCCGGTCTATCCTGCTTACCCGCCGCCGGTTTACTACGACTACTATGAAGCGTGCCCTCCTCCCCCGCCACCGGCCTATGGGCCATACTACCGGCGAGGAAGGGTGCACGGGCGAATCGGAGTGGAGATCGACTTCTAACGAGGTCGGTCCCGCCTCCGCCAGGCGAAGTCATTGGGGCTCGAGAGCGGAGCCTTGTCGGAGCCGCGCACGGCAGCGCTTTTCAGCGGAGTAAGCGGGTTCTTGGTCCGCCACTTGGATTTTACCAGCTCCCGAGCATTAGAACCCGCTTACTCCGCTGAAAAGCGCTGCGTGCGCGGCTCCGACAAGGCTGCTCAGCTGTCACGCGGCGCCAGGCTCTTTGGGCATCCCCCCTTTAGACACGGCCAAGTTACCTCGGCTCGGTTACCTCGGCTCGGTTACCTCGGCTCGGTTACCTCTACGGTCCCTAGGGAGTCGCAGCCGGCCGGCTGCTGTTCCAGATATCGCGGAACACCTTCCATTCCCCGTTCTCCTGTCGCCAGAGGACCAGGTACTTCCCATCGTCAACGGCCTGGTTCTTTTCGGCATATACGGTGTACCGGCCGATTTCGGAAACAATGTCGCCATGTTCTTCAATTTGCTCGGTGTCGAGCTGGAGACGCGTTGCGCCGGCGGTGAACATCTCTCTCCAGAACCCGTCAATGTTGCTTCGCCCTTTGACGAAGTCGTGGTTGGGGGGCATGAGAACGGCATCATCGGAATAGTGCCGGGCAACCCCGGCCGCGTCAGCCTTTGATACGAGATCCATGAAATCCCGAACCGTTTCCTGAATCGCTTCCTGAACCGAAACACTCGCAGCTGTATTCTTGGTCATCGGACACCTCCAAGAAGAAAGTCTTTTGTGGCAGGTCCTGCAGTCGAGCAGGCTTTGAGGAAGACTATAGCACGGTTGGTGAGTCGTGACGGAGGACGGCGAGCGGGTCTTCCGGCTAGCCCGTACTTCTGACGCCGCGCTCGGGGCAACCGCCGGCAGAGCCGCGCACGCAGCGCTTTTCAGCGGAGTAAGCGGGTTCTTGGCACCAGCCACGATCCAGCCGACAAACTGCAAAGGCCAGCCGGCGCACGCCGGAGTCCGACTGGGAAGTCGGATCTACAGCGATTGCCCGAAAGGCCACCCTTGCAGGATCTTGCGCTCTCCTTTGGTAGTTTGTTAATTTGCTCGTCGCGGGGGGAACGAATGTCGCTCATTGACGGACGTCAGACAGCCGCGGTGGCCGTCCTTGGCCCTGTACTGATTTGCGGCGTGCTCGCCGATCAGTTGGCGAGACGTGCACCTCCGCCTGACACCGTCTCGACGAGAATCGATGTCTCCATCGACCGGCGAGCATGGGACCCGGGCAGCCGGTTCGTCCTGGTCGAAGGCGGGGTCTTTCAAATGGGCAATCTGCTCGGCGACACCCCGCACGCCATGCCCGAGAAACCCGTTCACGAAGTGCAGCTGGATGCCTTCTACATCTCGAAATACGAGGTAACGGTTGGCGAATTCCGCATTTTTGCGGACGCAACCGGCTTCAAGAGCTCCGCCGAAACGGATGGTGAGGTGAAGGCGACCGAAGAGATGCTCAAGAGTGGTCACAAGCCTTTTCCGAACTGGAAGGAGCATTGGTTCAAGCAGGAAGAGAATCACCCGGCCATCTGGATCGCCTGGGAAGACGCGGTTGCCTACTGCAACTGGCTGAGCAGACAGGCGGGTCTGCCACCGGCGTACGATGCGAAGACCAGGCTGCTCATCGACGACAAGGGTGACCCGACACCGGACGTCCGACAAGTGAAGGGGTTCCGCCTGCCGACGGAAGCGGAATGGGAGTTCGCTGCCCGGGAGCGCGGGAAGGGAGTGAGATTTGGAAACGGCCGGGATCTCGCCCGTGCCAGCGAAATCAACTTCAACGCGTCGGCCGGGCAGTATCCGTACCTGGAAAAGGGGATAGATCGAGGAGTGACCACTCCGGTCGGCAGCTTTCCTCCCAACCGCCTTGGGATTTATGACATGGCCGGAAACGCCTGGGAATGGTGCACCGACAACGGTGCGCTCTACCCGGAGGCCAGGCGGGTGAACCCGTGCAACCAGAAGGGCCCAAACCACATTATCCGAGGCGGGACGTATCAGTCCGAGGCAAGAGCCTGCCGGGCAGCAGCCCGCCTCGATTGGTGGCCCTTCGCCAAATGCGCCGCCTCAGGCTTTCGAATCGCCCTCACGCCGCCCACTCAAGGAATCGGCTATCAATCACGGATGCTGCGAGCCCGGCCTGGGGGGCGATCGCCGTCTTGTGTCTATAAATCGACGATACAACACGAGTGAGAGAACCTGCAGCACCGTCCTCGCACTTGTTGCGCGACACTGAGAGATCCATCGGGAGTGACTACGACTCGCTCCGGGCGACTTCCAACCGACACCATGCGTACAAGGCGTCGTAGACCTCAAATTGCGCCTCGATGCTTTCGAGGTCGTCCGGATAGCGCAAACCATACCCCACCGCGATCGCTTCCAAACCTGCCGCCAACGGATCGGCGTCCAAACGGTTGGTGTCCGCCGCATTGACGATCCTGGCCATGCGCCGCAACGCTTTGTCCGTCAACTCGTAATCCTCGATGATTACATCGAAGGTGCACTGATTGTCTCGGTGATGCAACTCCGCCCCCGGTGTGTCAAAAGGGATAGCTCCCTCTTTTGCAGCAACCTCCATCACCTTGCTCTTGGGGACAAACAAGAACTCCGCATCCGAGTCAATAAACCGAGTGATCAACCAGGGGCAGGCGACCCTGTCGACATGCACATGGGATCGGGTTATCCACTTCATCGGGGTCTCCTTTGCTATCCGAAGAGCTGCAGCGTGTCCGACTCAAAATGCGTGTTCCCATAGAGACAGCAGTTCTTCCGATAGTTACATTGTTCCACATGATGTCACTTCGGGCGGGTGAGGTTAAGGAGCCCGTGGGGAAGGTCCCGGTCTCAGTCAGCGGGCCGTGTCTGTCGTCTTTAGTTTGGGGGAGCAGGAAAAGCGAAAAACTAAAGACTTCAGACACGGCCCCGAACGCCTAGAAGGTCAACTTCAGACCCATTTGAATCAGGCGCGGTTCACCTGCGGAGGTGACTGTGCCGAACGAGGTGTTCCCGAGCGAGGTACCGACGCCGGAAAGGCTGGCCCGGTTGAAGGCGTTGAAGAATTCTGCCCGGTATTGCAGCCGGAAACGCTCGTTGATCTGGAAGTTCTTGCCGATCGTAAGATCCGTGATCGCATATCCAGGCCCGGTTACCAGACTCCGCCCCGCATTGCCGAAGGTGTTGGCGGCCGGCTGTTGGAAGGCGGCCTTGGTGAACCACTCGGCAATCGTCCTCGGGCCTTCGGGGTCTCCGACCAGGTTAGGTCTGAGCGAACCGCCCCCGTAGGAGTTGGCGGAATTAGTTGCGCAGGTGATGGTCAGAGGCGCTCCGGAAGTCAGCCGGGTTGATCCGGTCAGCTGCCAGCCGCCGAGGATGTTGTACACGATCCGTGGAGCCTTGTGAAAGAACGGGACCTCCCAGATGTAATGAACACCAAAGATGTGGCGACGATCGAAAGTCGTGAGCGCTCGTTCCACGCTCTGGTTGCGATAATCCTGCGGCAGATCTGCGGTATTCCGATCCGAGGATGAATCGGAGATCGCTTTGGAGAACGTGTAGTTCATGTTGATCTGCAATCCCCCGGTCCAGCGCCTTCCCAGTTCGACCTGCAGCGAGTTGTATCGGGACTCCCCCGACGTATCGCGGAGCGTGATGTTTCCGTACCCTATGTAGGGACGGGCGCGGTTCGTGGGAGCGACGGTTCCCGGCAGAGTCTGGTTGAGACCCACCGGTTTGAGCAAGTGAAGACCGGAAGAGCCGACATAAGCCACTTCCACCCGGAAGTCAGACGGCAGCTGCCTTTGCACGCCCAGGCTCCACTGCTGAACGGTCGGAATCTGAAAGTCGTGACTCATCGCGTTCAGGTTCGGCACCAGAGCCTCGTTCTTGCGTTGCGTTCCCTGTTGAGGATTCTGAAGGGTCGGTACCGCCTGCCCGGAGGCATTGAAAACCGCAGAAAAGGCAAAAGGCGGGTTTACGAATGCGTTCTGCAGGGCAATGCCGACCAGGGTACGGTCGAAGTAAACGCCGTATCCGCCGCGAATCGCCGTCTTGCCATCCTTGAAGGGATCCCAGGCAAAACCGAGCCGCGGGCCGATCGAGTCCGCATGACTCTCGACGACTCTTTCCCCAAACGGCGAGTTCTGACCGGCGATGATGATCCCGTTCAGAGGATCACCGGTGCCGATGACCCTCAGGTTGTCGGATCCGATCTGATAGGCCTTGCTCGGGCTGAAGGCAGCCGGATCGAAATTCGTCAGCAGATTCTGCGTGTCGGTGGGTTGCAGAATATAAGACCAGCGAACCCCGAGGTTCAGAGTGAAGTTGGACCGAACGGTCCAGTCATCCTGGAGGAACGCCTCCCACATTTGGAAGCGCAGATGTGACGCGATATCGATGTTGGTTTCGCTGTAGCTTGACGCCCGACCGAGCAGGAAGTCGGCAAAAGCGTCGCCCGCGGACGTGAAGCTCGAGGTGGACGTGCCCGGGAAGTTGTAGGCGCCGTTGGTTCCGCCGGCCGCGTTTTCGTTCTTGAACTCGTAAGAGTAGAGCACTCCGGCCTTCAGGGCATGGCGCCCGAGGTTCTTGCTCAACGTATCCTTGATCCTGTGCGACCCGTAGGTGTTGTCGTACGGGCCAAAGAAATTCCAGCCGCCGTAACCGCCGCTGCCGAAAGCGATGCCGGGGAGAAGGTCGTCCCCAGGATTGCCCGTGAAGACCTTGGGGACGGCCACGGTTCGTTCCCCGTTCCCGGTGATCTCGCTCAGGATCGCGCCGCGGCTGTAATTGTACGAGAGCTCATTGACCAATGTGGTAGTCGGTACCCATAGCCAGGTACCCACGAGGCTGCGCCCCGGGTTGTCGGTCTTGGTGTTCGCAATTCCGGGAAATGCCGCGTAGTTGGAGCCGAAGATTTCGCCAAACGGCTCCTCTGACGGAATCGTGTCCTTGATGAACCGTCCGTAGAACGTGTTTTTTTCATCCGGCCGGTAGTCGAGCCTGACGAGATCCTCCCGGAAGTTCCGCATCTGAGGCGTCGCCACACTGAAGTTGCGGTTACTGCCCAGAACCGCGGGATCCGCGTTTGGCGCGGGGAAGCGGTCAAGGAGAGCCTTGGCAAACGGGTCGATTCGGTTGGAAGGTATCACATTGCCGGCAAATGCGGTCCCGGTTGCAGGATCCTTGATAACGACGCTCGGAAACTCGGAAAAGTCCCCTTGCCTTTGCTTCTCAGTCGCCACACGAGTGTTTTGGACACCGCCGCCGCGGACGGAACGGATCCGCCTGAACTCCTCGCCCCAGAAGAAGAAGAGCTTGTCCTTCTTGATCGGCCCTCCGACAGTCCAGCCGAAGTTGTGGTAGCGAAGCACGGCCGCGTCTGCTTTCTTGTCCCCATCCCTGTCGATATAAGAGAAGAAATTGCGAGCGTCGAAAACATCATTGCGGGCGAACTCGTAAACAGACCCGTGGAACTGATTGTTGCCCGACTTGGTGACAACGTTCACCTGTGCCCCGCCCGAGCGACCAAACTCGGCATTGTAGTTCGAACGCAGGATCTTGACTTCCCCCACCGAATCGATATTCACGTAGTTGATGAGGGCAAGGTTGGAACCTACGTCGTTATTGTCAGCGCCGTCAATCATCCAGTTGTTCTGACTGGCTCGGCTGCCATTGACGTAGACAGATGTGAGACCTGAGAGACCAACCCCAAGGGTGCTGGGAAGCAGGGACGCAACACCGGGTTGAAAGGCGATCAGCTGTACGATGTTCCGGCCGTTGAGCGGCATCTGCACGATCTGGTTGCCGTCAAGCAGGGTGCCTACATCCGAGGATTTGCTCTCAACCCGCTGCTGATTGCCGACGACTTCAACCGTTTGACTGACTTCACCCGTCTGCAAGGCGATATTGACCGGCAACCGGTCGTTGACGTGCAGCTCCAGGCTGGTTTGGACGAACGTCTTGAAGCCGGGCACCTGGACGTTGATTGTGTACTTGCCGACTGCCAGTCGTTCCGCCGCGTAGATGCCGGTTTCATCAGTAAGAACCACCAGTTCCGCATTGGTGCCTTCGTTGCGGACCCGGACCTCAGCGCCGGGAATCACCCCGCCGCTGGGGTCCGTCACTACGCCTGTTATGGCGCCGGTGATTGCCTGACCAAAAGCAGGCGTGAGCAACAGGAGTAAAACGACAACCAGGCTGATGGATACCGCCAGACAGACAGAACTGCCTTTCGGGGTCTGCATAAGTGCTCCTTTGAAGATTTTTCGGCGAACAGATGAGACGAACAGATGTGTCACCAAGAGCGGGGCTCACGGTTCGAAAGGATACTCCCGGGCGTCAACTTGCACAATACGGGGCGCGAGGAAACATACGGGCCGCGAGGAAACGGAATCGTGGTCTATAGCCTGTGGATGCAAAGGTTGAGTGCGCGCGGCCCTTGTCCAGACGGTGCTCGAACTCGCGGCGGGAAACGGCGGGCGGCGATGGGGTCGGGGAAGAGTCCCGGCCGGATCAACCTACAGCGTGGCCATGCCGCCGTCGATGATCAGCTCCGCCCCGATCACAAAAGCCGATTCAGGGGCGGTGAGATAGAGGACGGCGGCGGCAATCTCCTCGGGCGTGCCAAAGCGTTTCAGCGGGACCTGGCTTCGAATCCAGTCCAGTGTTTGTTTGAGCTGATCGGCCCCCGGGGCATCGCGCGTCAGAAGCGCGGAAGTGATCGGACCCGGACTGATGGCGTTCACTCGGATTCCTTTTTCAAGAAGATCGGCCGAGAGAGTCTTGGCCATGTTCACGACACCCGCTTTAATCGGGCCATAGACCGTAGTGCCCGGCATCCCGAGATGCGCATTGATGGAGGCATTGAGCACGATGGCGGAGTTCCTGGGCATTAAGGGGAGCGCCTTTTGCACGGTGAAGAAGACGCCTTTCAGGTTGACGGCTACCGTCTGATCGAAGAACGCTTCAGTCACTTGCTCAAACGGCACAAACTGGCCGACGCCCGCATTGACGAAGAGGGCGTCAATCCGTCCAAAGCGCTCCTTGATCTGCTTCATGGCCGATTCAATCTCCGCCACTTTCCCGGCGTCTGAGCTGATTGCCAGCGTCCCCGGGCCAATCTCCTTGGCTGCCACTTCCAGGGTTTTTGGGTTTCGCCCGGTGATGGCCACCTGCGCGCCTTCCCGGGCGTATGCCTTGGCGACTCCCAGGCCAATGCCGCTATTGCCGCCGGTGACGACGGCCACCTTCCCTTGAAATCGCGGTTCGCTCATACGGTGATTCTCCCTTGTTTGACCTGACTTGCAGCCGAAAGGCGCGATTGAGACGCCGGGCAGGTCGAGGCGTGGTTTAGGGTAATTATAACGCACCGCGGAATATGCCAACTCGAGTGTTGTTCCCCTGGCAGGGCGCCAGGAACGCCGCTCCTATTGAACTGCTACACGAGCTAGTTTAATAGTGGAATTATGATAACGAGCGCGTGTATTGATCCCATTGGCGCACTAACAGGTAAACCTTCTATCGCCTCGCGGCCTCTGCTGGACGCCGTGCAAGCGGCTGAGGTGGTTGCTCTCTTCAAAGTTCTTTCGAACGAGAGTCGTCTCCGAATGCTCCACGCACTCGCACGTGCTCAGGAGCTCTGCGTCGGCGATCTGGCAGAGGCGGTTGCTATGACGCCCCAAGCTGTCTCTAACCAGCTCCGTCGCCTGGTCGACCGGCGAGTTGTGTCCGCCCGGCGCCAGGGCAACCACATCGTTTACCGAATAATCGACCCGTGCGTGCCGGGACTTTTAGCTCTGGCGTGGTGTCTGGCGGAGGAAACGGGTCGTCTCGCAGGCGGACCGGCGCCCGCATCTGACAGCGGCGCTCCGAAAACGGCGCGTCCGAAAGCCAAGAAGGCAGCTCGGAGTCCTCGGCGATGAACATCGAGCAGTTTGCAGCGAGCAAGCGGGTTGTGAATTTGCGAGGTGCCCAAGTCGCCTACTACGACGAGGGAATTGGCCCCGCAATTTTGTTCCTGCACGGATGCCCCTTCTCGTCGTACATCTGGCGTACGGTCATTTCGATATTGACCCCGACGTTCCGGTGCCTTGCTCCAGATCTGCTCGGGCTGGGCGATACCGAGACCGCCTCTGATGCGGACTGGTCGCTCCCCGCTCAGGCGCGCATGGTTCTTCAATTCATCGACCAACTTGGGCTGGACCGGGTACACGTCGTTGGCCACGATCACGGCGCCGCCGTCGCCCAGCTGTTGGCTGCACACCATCCTGAACGGATCGAGCGACTGGTTCTCGCGGATGCTGAGGCGTTCGACAATTGGCCGTCGCATGATGAGCGTCCGTTCATCATCGCCACCCAACTGCCGGCAATTGGACGCCTGGTCTTGTGGCTCTGGTCGTTTCCCGCGCTCGCAAGATTGGCGTTGAGCGCCGGCTCGGCCGTCAGTGACAAGCGGGCTCTCACGAGCGACCTCGTCGATGGCTTCGTGACAGCGAACCTGGGGAATGAACACCGTCGTGCGAAAACGCGTCGTTTCCTTGCGGGTCAGTTGGAAAAGCAGAACAACCGTTGCACCATTGGTCTACTGGAGGCGCTGCGTGAATTCAAACAGCCGACCATGATCGTCTGGGGGGAAGCAGATCCACACTTCGGACCAGAGTGGGGCAGGCGTCTGTACGAAGAGATCCCAGGCGCCGTGCGGCTGGAGTTGCTTCCCAATACAGGACACCTTCTGATGGAGGAGCGGCCCGAACGATTTGCCGCACTTGTGCGTGAGTTCCTGACGGAGGAGTTTCCGGACTCCGCTGCAGGATCTTGAGCACGAAAAGACCACGCCATGACGGCGCGATTCGGTTGGTGTAAGGAGGCGCTCCATGGTCAAACCGGGAGACGTTATCTATCATTCGTTGTTCGGAGTGCGGGTAACCTTCCTCCAAACCGCTGAAGAGACGAGTGGCGAACTGCTGTGTGTCGAGGTCACGCTTCCGCCAGGGTTCTCAATGCCCGAGCATGTCCATCCCCAACAAGAAGAGCGGCACGAAGTCGTCTCGGGCACGCTGAGAGGTCGTGTGGGAGGACAAGAAGAGGACTACGGCGTGGGACAGCGGGTGATCGGTCCGCCAGGCGTGCCGCACGCCTGGTCCAACCCCAGCGATCGCGAGGATCTCCGCATTGTGTCGGAACACCGGCCCGTGCTCCACATGCAGCTGATGCTCGAGGCCGGCTCCCGTATCGCGGCTGACTTCGCAGCCAATAGAACGGGTGCGCTCAAGCACCTGCTGCGGGCAGCGGTCCTGATGGACGAAATCAAACACGACTTCTACTTCACCGGGTTGTCGATGCGGGTGCTCATGACAGTATTCGCGGCGCTCGCGCCTCTTGGCAGGCTGCTTGGTTACCGCGAGTTATGACAAGGAGCACGCACGCCCAACCGCTTACAGGAGGGCAGCGTTATTCCGGCTAAATTCCGGGCAGCATCAGTGATGGTGCGGCAGGGCCGGCGGGGAGTCCAGGGAGGTGAGCGATGCGACAGGTACGATATGGCGTGGCCATGAGTCTTGACGGTTACATTGCAGGACCACACGGCGAGGCCGACTGGATCGTCATCGATCCCGACATCGACTTTGGCGCCATCTTCAGCCGGTTCGATACTTTGCTGATCGGTCGTAAGACGTTTGACGCGATGAAAAGCATGGGTGGAGGTGGCGGAACGATGCCGGGTGTCGAGACAGTCGTGATCTCCCGCACGATGCAGGCGGCGGATCATCCGGACGTCACGATCGTGAACGAGGCAGAGCCATTCGTGACGGCGCTGAAGGCGAAGCCGGGCAAAGACATCTGGTTGTTCGGCGGCGGCACTCTGTTCCGCAATCTCCTCGCAGCCGGTCTCGTCGATGGTGTTGATGCGGCCGTCATTCCAGTTCTGCTCGGCGGCGGGATTCCGTTTCTACCTGCGCCCGCGTCGCAGGTCAAGCTCAGGCTGAGAAAGCAGCGCGTATACAAGAAATCGGGAACCGTGAGTCTCGAGTATGACGTCGTGCGCGAGTAAACAGAATGCTCCATGCTCGGTTGACTAGCCAGGGCCGTGTCTGACACGGCCCTGGCTACGAAAAGCGGCTATGCGTCCTCCTTCGCGGATACCGTCACCAGTTCACGCATGTCACGACGTTCTGCCCGGAGTCATACGTCAGTGTCGAGTGCGTCACGTTGTCCACGCACATCGAGCCGCTGTCTACGACTGATTGAACACGGACCTTGCCGGTCGCGTCGGTGACGCCCGATTTGGTCTCGGTCACGTTGGTCTGCGTCCCGGCGTCCCAACCGGTGAACGTCGCGGTCACTGTCGCGCCCGCCACAGCCACGCCAGCGTTGTCGACGATGTAGATATCGGCCCAGCGGCCGGGACTCTTACCCTTCTGCGCGCCATTGCTGATCTGGCTGACGTGCATCGTATTCGCGCTGCTCGGCGTCGTCGCGCCGGCCTGGTTGGATCTGGCGGACTCGTTGCCGGTCGTATCGATCGCGGTCACCACATAGTAGTAAGTGGTGGAGGCGGCGAGGCCGGTGTCGGAGTACGCGCTCGTGGCCAGGTTGCTGGCGACCGGGTTGAACGGTCCGCCGGAAGTCGCGCCCCGGTAGACGCTATAGCTGAGCAGGTCGCTCTCGGTGTTGTCGCTCCAGTCCAGGTTTATCTGGCTGGACTTAACGGCGGTGGCCGTCAGATTGCTCGGCGCCGCAGGCGGAGTTGTGTCGGGCGGGGGCGGCGTCCCAGCCGACATGAAACCGGCGATCAACGCGACGTACGGCCCCTGGTAGCTGATGGAGTTCTCGTTCACCTCCCAGACTTTGGTTCTGTACCAGCCTCGGGGCGAGTTGTCTACCCAGTCTCGGTAAAAGCGTTCGTAATAAGTCGCGCCCCTGGGGGGAGTCGCCAGGCCGTCGTAGTCCTTGTTCGGGCCGCCCGGCACCAGGCCCGGGAGGGGACCGTAGGCCGAGTGGTTGTCATCGCTGGCGCCGTAGTTGTCTATGCCCTTGAAGTAAGGATAGTCAGGCTCCGTCACCCCCGGCGGGATGCCGATGTACCAGGCGCGCGACTCCGGGTCGGTGATCGCACCGAACCAGCTGTGGTAGAACTGAAAAGAGGAGTGCTCCCCGCCGTAGGCCGCCATGTTGGTCAGGTAGACCATGGCCATGGGATTCTGGCCGTGGAAGGCATGCAGGAAGTCCTGCGCCAGCTCCCGGCACTCGACGGCGGTGTGGGACCCCGTCGCTCCCAGCTTCGCGGCCTCGAGCAGCAAGACGCCCCAAGAGCCGCGGCACTTGTTGCTGCCCCAGTGGTAGTAGACGTCTCTCATCGAGTTGCGGTACAGACCACGATTGTCGAAGTACTCGTTCACCGTGGCGCCGATGGCCGTCTTCATCTTGCCGACGACGGTGGCGTCCGCGCCGGGCGTCTGGATGTAGGCATAGGCAGCGTGGGTGGCAGCGCTATACCCTTCCTGGTAGGCGCTCGCCCAGTCGGGATAGTAGCCTTCCACGTAGCTCTTGGCGCTGGTTATGCTCGGGTCCAAGCGCCACAGCTCCGCGGCGGCCCAGCATTTCATGGTGGAGTCACCCTGGGCCAAAAGGTAGTTGTTCCAGCTGCGGGTCGCGGCCTGCTTAAGTGCCGCCACGTTGCCGTAGGGGTCGCCTAAAGCCGCGCAGAGGCGGGCGAACATCGCGACGCTGCCCGTGAAGATGCTGCCTGACTCGAGGTTGGGGCCGTAGTAGTGGTGCGGGTGAATCGCGTTGGAAGGCGGACAGGAGTCCGGGGCGCCCGCATAGTCATCCCATACCCTGGAGAGCACCTCGCCGCCCGGCATCTGCATCTTCAACAGCCAGTCAATCTCGACCTTCACTTCATCCAGGATGTCAGGCACGCCGTTACTGCCGCCCGGGATAGTGAGCTGGCCGTCATAGAAGACGCCGGGGTTGTTCTCGTATGCGAGCATCAGCATGACCATCGCAAGCTCGAGATCGCCCCACACGTACTTGTTGTAGTCGCCGGCGTCGTGCCAGCCCCCGCTCAAGTCCAAAGTCCCGTAGTTAGGCTCGCCAGTCGCGGCCGTGGTCGCCGCCTCGTAGTCGTGGCAGACGTAGGGGTCGGACCAGGCGGGAGCGGCGAAAGGCTGAGGATGCGCCACGCCACAGCGCTGGTAGTAGAAGGTCTTGAGCGCGACCTTGCCCACCTCGTTGTAGACGTCCTGGGAAATGTTGAAATCGTAAGACTGCTGGTTCCAGGAGGGGACGTAGAGGCGGTAGGATGCCCGACGCGTTAAAGGGAGTGAAGTCCACCTGCCAGACAGTGTCGCCTGTTGGCTGGCCGTCGACGCCCATGCTGGTAATGGAGCCGCCATTAGTGGGGATAGTGTAGACGACCGTGTCACTGGCGTTGCGGATTTGCACCGTGGCGCCCGGATCGGCGGTGAAGATAGCCACCTTAACATCGTTGGGGCGATAGCCGAAGAAGTCCATTTTGATGTACTGCGTCACCGGCGCGGCCAACACGGTGGAGGAGAGTGCAACCAGCAGGGCAACTGCCGGAATGAGTCTATCCATCGCCATAGTTGCGATTGAATGTGTCTTTTTCATCTTTACTTCTCCTTTACTTACCGCATTCTTGAAGTTCACATAATTCCAATTACCTTCACCTGCTGTTACTTTTTGTTGATCCCGCTACACCTCCTTTTCTCCCCACCATCGCGGCCCATAGAAAGCCTCTGAATTATCCTTGGCCCCGCCCGCGAATCCCCTGAAAATAAAGGCTGACGACTGACGACTGCAGGGATGCAGAATCTGGCGAGGCAGATGGAACGAAGTAAGAGTCTCCGATGAAATGGGTTAGTAGACTGCTTCTCACGGCACCCACTTCCTTCTGATTTATCTGAACTCGTTTCATAATTGAAAGCCGCCACCTAAGTACCGATAACGGATCGTTATGAAACACTTCAGATATAATCGAATGTAATTGTGCTAGCGATTACTACCGGCCATTCCCTTCCCTTTGTCAAGTAAAAACTTCCCCTCAAAGGTTTTGATACGGCCCCGTGGTATTGTTTCGACACCGAGATACTCCAAAAGTGGGACCGTCCCAGCACCGCGTTTCGAGTCGAGCACCAGCCTTGCTTCCCGAATCCGGGATTCTGACGGGAATTCGTTGCCCCCGTGCGGTGTCTAAATGGGGTGCCTCAAAGGGTCGCCCTTACCGCGCCACTCTTTTTTTTGCCCCTTGACGGTTGTCGATAGTCGAGGCATAATTGTCGATAGTCATAGTATCGTTGACACGAGAGGCCGCTATGCCGAAACCTTCGGATTTGCTCCAGGGAACACTCGACCTTTTGATCCTCAAGACGCTCACGCGGGAGCCTCTGCATGGGTGGGGGTTGGCGAAGCGGATCCAGCTGCTGTCCGATGAGGTGCTCAGCGTCGGGCAAGGGTCGTTGTATCCGGCCCTGCATCGGCTCGAGCAGCAAGGGTGGATCACGGCGGAGTGGCGTGATTCCGAGTTCAACCGGCCGGCCAAGGTGTACTCCCTCACGGCGGAAGGCAAGACGCAGCTCGACCGCGAGCTACAGAGCTGGCGGCGGCTGTCAGGCGCCGTGGAGCTTCTGCTCGAGCGGGCGTAAGGAGGGACAGGAGCCTTGCGAGTTTGGCGTGTAGTCAGGCAACGGGTCCGTTCACTGTTCCGCCGGGGTCGAGTGGAGGCGGAGCTCGACCGTGAGCTCGCTTTTCATTACGAACAACTTGTGCGGGAGAACATCGAGGCCGGCATGGCCGAGCGCGAGGCGCGCCAGGCTGCAAGCCGAGCCTTGGGAAACGCCACCCTGCTGGCCGAAGAGTGCCGCGATCACCGGCGACTCGGCTGGCTCGACGATCTCGTGAAGGATCTTGCGTACGCTCTCCGCTCGATGCGCAGAGCCCCGGAGTACACCGCAGTGGCGTCGCTCTCGCTCGCGCTTGCGATCGGCGCCAACACTACCATTTTCAGCCTTGTCGACGCCCTGCTGCTGCGCGATCTTCGGGTCTCTGATCCTTACGAACTGGTGGAGATCGGGCGGCTGTCGCAGTATGGCGCCGGCGGTAACTTCTCCTACCCGATCTATGAACGTATTCGAGATCAGAACACGGTTCTTGCCGATGTTCTCACCATGTCCTCGGGAACTGTCGAGGCGACAATCGACGAAGCCGGTGGACAGCCGATCGGCCGCCTTGTCTCGGGGAATTTCTTCGATCTACTGGGTATCACCCCTGCCGTCGGCCGCCTGCTGTCTCCCGAGGACGACGCGGACTGGAGCGGAAGGTTCGGCGGTCACTGTCATCGGCTATGGACTGTGGGAGCGCGAGTTCGGGGGAGATCCTGGAGTCGTCGGTAAGACGCTAAAGATCGGCAGCGTCCCCTTCACGATCGTAGGCGTGGTCCCACGTACCTTTCAGGGCCTGATTGTCGGAAGACCCGATGGCTTCTTCATTCCGATGGCGAGCGAGCCGAGAATCCGTCGCCGGAGCTGGCTGAACAATCGTGATTTCAACTGGCTGAGTATCGTCGGACGTCTGAAGCCCGGTACTTCACGAGAGGCCGCGAAGGGGAACCTGGACGTCATCTTCGCGCGCTTTCTCGAGGATTTCGCACCGAGCGTCAGCAATATCGAGGAGCGCCGCCGCATTCTTGCGCATCGTCTGACCGTTGAATCAGCGAGGGCGGGTCTATCGGCGCCGCGCCGGGAATTCTCGAAGCCTGTCCTTCTGCTGATGGGAGCGGTCAGTCTGGTTCTGCTCATTGCGTGCGCGAACGTCGTCAATCTCCTGCTGGCCCGCGGAATGGCGCGCCGCCGCGAAATCGGTCTCCGGCTCGCGATTGGCGCTTCCCGCGGGCGACTGGTCCGGCAGCTCCTGACCGAATCGGCCGCGTTAGGACTGATCGGGGGCGCGCTCGGTCTTGCTTTTGCGACCTGGGGTACCAGGCTAATTGGGAGATTGATGGCGGATGGCGATCCGGCAATTTCCTTTGATATCGCTCCGGACGGCCGGATATTGTTTTTCACGGCTGTCATTTCGCTCGGATCCGCGCTCCTGGCGGGCATCGTGCCTGCTGTCAGGGTGTCGCGGACGAACGTTTCACCGGATATCCGCAGCGATGCCCGGACGCTCCACGTCAGCCGGCCCGTCAGCTTGTGGAGCCGGTCGTCCATTGCCGCTCAGGTCGCACTTTCCCTGTTGCTGCTCGCGGGGGCTTCGCTGCTGGTGACCAGCCTGCGAAATCTCCGCACATTCGATGCGGGATTTGATCGTGAGCACGTTCTCCTGATGGGTCTCAATCCAGCCAAGGCAGGCTACACAGGCGATCGCTGCCTAGCTTACTACCGACAGGTCCTGGACCGTGCGCGAAATACGCCTGGGATTCGGGCTGCCGGCCTGTCGCTTATCACACCGATTTCGGGAGGGGGCGTCGATCTACCTCTTGGTGTCGAGGGACAGCCACTCGAGTCCGGTCCTATCGTTTATGTGAATCGGGTCTCGGATGGGTATTTTGCCGCGATGGGAACGACACTGTTGCTCGGCCGCGACTTTGCGCCTGCCGATGGTCCAGGCTCAACCTCGGTCGCCGTGATTAACGACGCATTGGCGCGACGATATTTCAAGAACGGCAGTCCGATCGGCCGGCGTGTGAGACTGGGCAATCAAGAGGGTTTGGAAGTCGTCGGTGTAGTCGCGAATGCGAAGTACCTCTCGCTTCGAGAGGAAGACCATCCGACGATTTACGTCCACGCGCTCCAGCGAGACGAAGCATGGGGTCTCACCCTGGCCGCCAGAACATCCGAGGATCCGAGTCGGTTCGCGTCCGTGCTTCCTCGGGAAGTGCAGGCGGTCGCAGGGATCGTGCCGGTCGGGCAGGTCTCGACTCTATCAGCCCAGATTGATCGTTCACTGGTCAAGGAACGGTTGATGACAAGGATCCTCGGTGGCTTCGCCGCCCTGGCGCTCCTGCTTGCCGCCGTCGGGCTTTACGGCGTGCTTGGCTACGCCGTGACGCGGCGGACGAATGAAATCGGCATTCGCCTGGCTCTGGGCTCCCCACGCGGCAGGGTACTGTGGTCCGTCGTCCGCGAGTCATGGACGCTCGTTGCAGTCGGGGTCGTGGTTGGCGTCCCTGCGGCTATGGCGCTGACGCGGCTGCTTTCGAGCTTGCTCTACGGCGTAACGCCTTGGGATCCCTGGGTGCTCGGTGGCGCTGTCGCATGCCTGTTCGTCGTCGCCCTCGTCGCCGGGATCGGGCCGGCGTGGCGTGCCGTGCGGGTTGATCCACTTGTAGCGTTGAGAGAGGAATGAAGGGGCGGGGTTGTTCCGAAGGGACGGCAGCGAGTTACATTGGTAACGGCACACTTCGCCCCATCGCCGCACTGAGGAGGTTGCCATGAAGAGAATCCTGATGGTTCCTGTGATTGCGCTCGTATCGGGCGCGCTGGTTCACGCGGAAGCCGGGATAGCCGGCAAATGGGAGGGAAAAACAAGAAACGGATTTGAAGTTAAGCTCGAACTGACAGTCACCGAAACTGACTTGACCGGGACCCTCACTCGCGAAGGGCAGTCCACCGCAATTGTCGATGGCAAGGTGTCGAAGAACACCTTCACGTTCAAGGCGACCCTGAATGATCAGACGGAAGGATTCACGGGGGAGCTGGACGGAGAAGAGCTCAAGGTTTGGTTGGATCGGCAGGGACCCCCTATGGCGGCTGTCTTCAAGCGCGTCAACGACGCGAAGATCCATGCCGAGTCCAAGCTGACCGGAAAGTGGCAGGGAAACACCGAGTCAGGACGGGAAGTCGTGCTCGACGTGAGAGTCGACGGGCCACGGCTGACAGGCAGGATCACACTGGCCGAGCAATTCGCCGACATCACTGAGGGCAAGGTTGACGGAACGAACTTCTCGTTCGCAGCAGGCCCGCTCGACGGACGAACATTAACATTCCAAGGGCGACTCGTCGGTGAGAAAGTCGAGTTGACGGTTCAAGATGTCGCAAGTCCGCTGACTCTGAAGCGGGTGAAGTAGGAACCGGGAGACGATTCAGTACCCAGCTTCAGTGCTTGATCCTGATCGACAGGATTATCGACTTCAGGTCCGGCCCTTGACCGGCCCTGACACCCTTCACATCACACCGAATAACCGAAAAAAGGGGAAAAAGGGGACTGTCCCTGCAGCTCCCCCGCAGCTCTCGCCTCGGTCCAGCGCAGGATGCGGTTGTTGGGGATGTCGTTGAAAAGCAGGAAACGCCCGTCTCCGAACCTGACCGGGCCTTCGGTCCATCGCGCGCCGGTCCAAAGCCGCTCTATCCATGAAGTCCCCTCTATCCCCCCTTTATCGGATTTCGTCTCTCCGACTTCCAGGTTGGAAACAGAATCACGAGCTTCGGGTCTTGGTTGCCCATCCGACTTCTATGCTAGTTCTGGGCAGAGTCCTTGTCCCGCACCGAGATCAGACCACCAAACACTCCGACATATGCCGCGTGGGGCCCGAGATACAACCCGGCGTAGTGACTGTTGTAGAGACGTCCGGTCCCTGTCAATTGTTTGAAGACAGTGTTGCCGGTCTCGAAATCGATCGCCGTGAAATACCATCCATCGGTCCCGTCAGCTCCCCGTTCCACCGTGTAGGTGTAAATCAGGCCTGTGGCGAGTGAGAGCTTGGAGACGACGCTGGGCACGCGCTCTGCACTCGTCCAGACGACCTGACCACCGGTTTCGTCAATATCGATCCGGGTCACTCCCCCGGCGGGATCCTTACCGCTCTCGAGGGCATCTGGCATGGTGTAGCCATAATTGTTTTCCACGATAATCGAATGGTCAGTGGCGATAAGCGAGTTTTCCGTGGCACCCTGGTTCGCACCAAAGACCGGGAGGCTGCAGACCAGCCGGGCACTGTTGCTTCGGCGGTCGCGACGGTAAACCAAGACGTGCATGTAGGGATCGTCGTTGTCGGTAATCGCGACATAGTGGCGTCCAATCAGTGTTGGTGTCGTTCCGGTACCCTGGCTGAACTGCCCGGGTTTGACCCGGACGCCGCGTTCGTATGGTTCCCGCCATGTGACTTGAGGCCTGCCGGTCCAGCTAGAGTCGAAACGATAGAGAGCATGGTCCGAGGCGATGAAGACACCGCCCGTTTCGTCCACCGCAAACGAATTGGCGATGCGCTCGCCCGGCAGCCAGACCGTTCTTGCGACGCCTTGCAGCGGACCGATTACGCCCACGAGGCCCTGCGCGGTTACGAACCAGAGCCGGCCCAGGAAATCCGGCAGTGCGGACACGATCGAATCGTCCTCGGGTATTTCCGCCGAGAGGTCGTAAACTCGCTGTCGGTCCAGGCCGGGACCGCACGGACCATCCTGCACGCGGACCACCCAGATCTGCCGGTTAGCGGTCGGGATTACAGCGCGATCGAACCGGTCCAGATAGAAGTATCCGCCGGACGGCACCTCCTGACCTGCCTTGGCCGCGACTGGAAGCTCCATGAATGCCAGTGGTGCGAGCGAATCCGCGTCGATCAGAAAAAGCCGGGTGCTGCCCCTGCCCAAACAGACGGTTAGGATTCGTCCGGCGCGGTCGAAGGCGACGGAGACGCAGACTCCCCCGAGGTAGCTCGACTGCGTGTGCGGGTCGATCCCTTCGGGTCCCCCGAACGTATATGTGTCACTCATGTACGCGTCATTGTGTAGATTGTTCCGACCATTCTTCGCCATGAACGGGTGGTCTGGAATCCACGGCGCGGAAATGGGCTGGGCGATCGCCGCTGTGCCGACGAACGCCGGAAACGGCTGCGCGCCGAATCGTGGTGGTATCGGCAATGCGGGGGACTGGGCAAGAGCCGTACCGACAGTATTGAGCAACAGAACGACACCGGCTAAAACGTATGACCTGACCATAAGAATGAGCCTCCTGCTTCGTGCTGGGAGCTCGGGATACCGACTCAGACCGCACGATGCTTTTGCGCGAGTCTGACACCCGAGACCGAACGGCGCAAGCCTCCTTGACTCAGGACACTAGCCAGCATCTCTCACGGAGGGGACCGGCGGCTGGCTATCCACCCTCGATCTTCACTATATTGAGGAGCATGAATTGGGGCTTCGGAGGACGGGCCAATTGGATATCAATGCTTTTGGCAGGCTGGCTGCTGACCTTCATTGTAAGTTTGACGGTGACCGCCCTGGCCGACGACACAAAGGATAAGAAGGGCGAACAGGCCCGGCCGGCCGGGCAGATGCAGGGCGCCGCCCGCCGCAACGAAAACGTCCCGGTTTACCAGATCGACACGAACGCGCAGAAGGATCTGGACAAAAGAGTAGGCATCACGTTGCGCATTCCCTCCGAGCTCCTCGTCGACAGAAGTTATTACGCCTCGGAATTCGGCCAAGCCCCGCGGGGTGAGGCTGCAATCCCGAAGATACCGGTGCCAGCGGGGTGGCACGGAGAGCTCTACGAAGTCCACGAAAGCAGCGTCTTCAACGCCCGCTCCTTCTTCCAGGTGGGGCCTGTCGAGCCGTCGCACGAAAACAGCTACGGCCTAAACCTTGGCGGACCCCTCGTCAAGTTGGGCGATTTTTTCGCCGCCTTTTCCCAGCAGAAAGTGCGGGGTATGGTCAACGGGAACGTCCTGGTTCCGCTCGAGGGGGAGCGGACGCCCACGGTCTCCGACCCGGAACGACGAGCCGTTATCCACCGCTTTCTGGACGCCTATCCCGACCAGCCCCCCAACCGTCCTGACTTTGATCCCCGCGCCCTGAATACCAATGCCCCCCAACGATCGGATTCCATCCAGGGAATGGCGCGCCTGGATCACCAATTCACGAAAGCGGGGCGACTGACGCTCTTCCATACCGTCGCAAGGCAGCGCATCGACGCCTTTCAATTTGTCGCCGGACAGAATCCGGACACGGAACTGCACAGTCACGACAGCCGCCTGGGCTGGAGTCGGGACTTCTCCGCAGTCACGCTGTTCCAGGCGGGTGTCAGGTTCCAGACGACCCGTGCCGTTTTGAAGCCGGAACCGAATGCCGTTGGCCCCCGTGTCCGCTTCGGCTTCCAGATCGAGGAGCTGGGTCCGGAAAGCAGATTTCCGATCGACAGGAAAGAAAACGCACTCACGGGAGGAGCTATCCTCAGCCGAACCGTCGGGACCCGCCACAAACTCGTGGTGGGCGGCGATCTGTCGCGGGGTCAGCTGAGCAGCTTCGAATCGAACGACGTGCGGGGCTATTTTCAATTCACGAACGATTTCGGCCGGACTGCGATTGAGAACTTCCTGCTGGGCACGCCCACCAAGTACGAAGCAACGATTGGGCAAATTCCACGAAGATTCAGGAACTGGAGAGCAAACCTCTTCTTCGCCGACCAGTGGCAGGTCTCGCCTAATCTCGACATCTACTGGGGGCTTCGCTACTCCCTGGAGAGCACACCTGTCGAGCTCGACCGCCTGACTGCTCTCCCGTACGGCAACGATGCCAACAATTTCGCCCCCCGCCTGTCCCTGGCGCTGCGACTCCCGTCCGCCTGGGTGATGCGGGCGAGCTATGGGACCTCTTTCGGAAGAATCTACCCGGTCACCTACCAGCAGGCGCGCAACAATCCCCCGCTGGTTCGGCAGTTCCAGATTCAGCACCCGGATCTGCTCGATCCTCTGGCCGGAATCGATCCGTCGGACAGCGCCTCCCGGTACTCGCCTCTACTGGTCAGCCCGGATCTGGTCACCCCTTACTCGCACCAGTACGGCCTGACACTCGAGAGGGCGGTTGGCGGCTATGCGCTGCGTCTCGGCTACGTCGGGAGCCGCAGCTTCAAGCTTTTCGGCGTGTTCGCGCTGAACCGAGCTCAAATTCTGCCCGGAATTCCCCTAAGATCGGACAATGTGAACGAGAGGCGGGCGGACCCCAGATACTCGGAGATCATTCACATCGTGAACTCAGGAATCGCCTATCTTGACGCCGCCCGCGTTGAGGTAGAGAAGCGGTATTCCTCGGGGCTGTCGTGGCGGGCTACTTACACTTTCTCGAAGGCGATCGACCTTGGACCCGACTACGGTTCGACGGCGGCAAACTCCGAGGTGTCGAGCAATCGCAACCAATCGGAGAACGACGCCTTTCGGGACCTCAAGGGCCTGAGCAACTTCGACTCACCCCACGCCTTCTCGCTGAACACCATCTACGATCTCCCCGCCCTTGCCGCCGCCAACCACTGGAGCCGCCACGTGCTCAACAACTGGCAGTTCGACGCCGCGCTGCTCGTGAAGAAGGGCACGCCCCTGACCCTGTATATCGGCTCGGACGCCCCCGGCTTCGGAAATGTTGACGGAAGTCCCAGTGAAAGACCCAATATTCTCGATCCCTCGATCCTGGGGATGACCGTCGGGGATCCCGACAAGGCCTCGCAAATTCTCAGGAGGGATCGCTTCGCCTACATAGAACCCGGCGAGCCGAGGGGGAATCTCGGGCGCGCCACGTTCCGGAAATCGGCAATCCGGAACCTGAACCTGGCCCTGACCAAATACTGGCACTCGGGCAACGGAGGGAAGTGGACGCTTCTGCTGCGCGCGGAAGCGTACAACCTGACCAACACGCCGCAGTTCGACGAGCCGCAACGCAATTTGACCTCCCCGGCCTTCGGGAAAATCACCAACACCCTGAACGACGGCCGGATCATGCAGTTTCGGTTGCAGATCGGACTCTGATGGCCAGCTTTCGGGGACGTGTCCAGCACTGCCCCTGGCCCGGCCGGTGTCTCTGCTGACTCTTTGCGTGTGCTTGTGTGATGAGCGGCGGCACTTGATGGCGATCCCGGGTCGGAGCTATTGCCCCAATCATGCCGCAGACCCGCGACCCCTTGCCACTTCTATTCTATTACGCCACCCATTCGAACGTTTCCTGTTATACTCTTCTCCGATATAACGCACTGCGTTATAATAAGGAGCATGAAACCTCCTGAATCCTTTCTTCCGCTTCAGCCGGCAGTCTTCCATGTCCTTATTGCGCTGGCCGACAGTGATCGACACGGCTACGCGATCATGCAAGAAGTGGCTTCGCGGACAGGCGGCAAGGTCCGTCTAAGTCCGGGGACACTTTATGGCTCGATAAGACGGATGCTGGAAGACGGCTTCATCCGCGAACTAGACCACCGGCCGGCGGAGGGGGACGACGAACGCCGCCGCTATTACCGAATCACGCCGCTGGGCCGAAAAGTGGCAGCTGCAGAAGTAGTGCGGATGTCGGAACTGGTCGCCCAGGCACAGGCCCTCGGCTTGCGGCCTCAGGGCGCATAGGGAGGCGTTATGCGTTTTTCCCAGACCATTTACCGGTTGTTGCTCCGCCTGTATCCGCGTGATTTCCGCGAGGAGTATGGAGACCAGATGCTGCTCGATTTCCGCGATTACGCCCATGAAAGGCCGTTTGCTGCCTGGGTAGTCGCCGGCCGGGATGCTCTGCTCAACGCTCCGGGGGAGCACGCTCGACTGCTGGCCCAGGATTTACGTTATACCCTGCGGACCTGGAAGCGAGCCCCGACCTTACCCGCCTTCGCGCTTCTCACGTTGATGCTGGGAATCGGGGCGGTTACGGCTGCCTTCAGCCTGGTTCGGGGCGTCATCCTGAAGCCGCTGCCGTACCTGGAGCCAGGCCGGTTGGTCCGTATCTTTGAAAGTAGCGAGGAACGGGGATACCCGCAGTTCTCGGCATCGGTTCCCAACTTTCTCTCCTGGCGCGAGCGAGTCCGAAGCCTGGACCTGGCCGCCTACAGCGGGATGAGCTTCACGGTAACCGGGGAGGGCGAGCCGGAGCGACTCGAGGCACTGGCCTGCACGTCGAGCTTTGCGCCGCTGCTTGGGGTGCGGATGACACTAGGCCGTTGGTTCACCCCGCTCGAGGAACAGGAGGGACACCATCGGGTCATTGTCTTGAGCGACGCTTTCTGGCGTTCGCGTTTCGGCGGTGCTCAGAGTGCGCTCGGTCGCAGCATGACTTTAAACGGTGCGTCGTACACGATAGTGGGAGTGGCGCCGCCCGGTTTCCGGTTCACGACCGAGCCCGGTCTGTGGACGTCGAAGATCCTCGACCCCGGCGAAGACCGAGGTAACCATTACATCACGGTGATCGGTCGCCTCCGGCCTGGCGTGAGCATCGGGCAGGCACGGGCGGAAATGGAGGCGATCGCGCTTGATCTCGAAAGGCAATTCCCGAAGAGCAACAAAACCTGGACAACTCATATTTCCCCGCTGGATGAATGGATGGTTGATCGCCGGGTGCGAAGCTCGTTGGTTATGCTGTTGGGTGCGACCTTTCTGGTGTTGCTGATCGGTTGCGCGAACGTCGCAAACCTTCTGCTCGCAAGAGCGGCAGCCCGCGAAAGTGAGTTCGCTATTCGAACCGCCCTCGGGGCCGGGGCAGTCCGGCTCGCACGGCAACTCCTGACGGAGAGCGCCTTGCTCTCGTTGGCAGGGGGACTCCTGGGTGTGGCGGCTTCGTGGTGGATTATGCAAGCGTCGCGCTCCTGGCTCGCGGATTTTGTGCCGCGAGCCGAAGAGCTTGCTCTGGACAAGACCGTTCTGGCTTTTGCTCTTGGTGTCGCTCTTTTGACCGGTTTAGCCTTCGGGATGGCGCCGGCATGGTACGTCTTCGGCCGTCGTCTGGCCGGATCCTTGCAGCAAGCCGGGCGCAGTCTGTCATCCGCTTCTCACAGCCTGCTCCGGCGCGGACTCGTAGTCGCTCAGATTTCGCTGGCCGTCGTCCTTTTAATCGGCGCTGCTCTTCTGCTGCAAAGCTTCTCCCGGCTGCAGCAGGTTCCTCTCGGTTTTGACGCAGACACCCTCGTCACCGCCCGCGTCGCCCTTCCCAGGGCCAAGTACCTGGGACCGAGATTCGGGCAGGCGGCCGTAGCGATCGCCGAAGCTTTGCGTTCGACACCAGGCGTCCTGTCCGCTAGCGGCGCAACCGGAATCCCGTTCTCACCGATAGGAGATTCCTCGATGTCGAGCGGCGCGGATTTCAACGATACGCGTTCCCGCTGGGTCGAGCCCAAATACTTCGAGACAATGTCGATTCCGCTCATAAAGGGCCGGCACTTCTCGTCCACCGATGGACCCGAGTCAGGATTGAAGGTGATTCTCAGCGAGGAAATGGCCCGCCGGTTGTTTCGGGAAGAAAACCCCATCGGCCGCACACTGCGCGTCGACACCGGCGCCCAGTTCGAAGTTGTAGGAGTGGTGGGGGATGTCCGCCTGCGGCAACTCAGCGAACCTCCACAGCGAATCGCCTATTTCCCTACGACTCAGGGTGGGTCCTGGCCGAACCTGCATCTGGTAGTCAGAACCCGTCTAAGCTTGACCGAGACGGCTGAAGTCCTGCGGCGGCGGATTCGAGAAATAGACCCTCACCTCCCGGTGTTCGACATTGCACCCATGCGGGAACGGGTCCAAGACAGCTCTCGACCAGCCCAACTCCAAACTGGCCTTGTTACGGGTTTCGGATTAGTGGCGCTCACGCTCGGCGCGCTCGGCGTTTATGCGGTGGTCGCTTTCCTCGTGCGCAGTCGGACGCGCGAGATTGCCGTGCGCCAGGCACTTGGCGCTCCGCCTCGACGCGTGATGGCACTGATTCTGGGAGAGGGACTGAGGCTGACGTTCTTCGGCATCGCTCTCGGTTTGGCGGGCGCCTTTGTCACAACCCGGGTTCTGGCTGACCAGTTGTTCGGCATTCACCCGCTGGATGCTCCAACCTTCGGCGCTGTCCCATTGGTGCTTGCGGTGGTTGCCCTGGTGGCCTGCTACTTCCCGGCCCGTCGGGCAGCGGCTATCGACCCGATGTCCGCATTACGGACTGAGTGATTCCCTGCTCCTCAAGCGGACGAGGTAGGGCGGAGGACGGTCATGAGATTACTTCACGCTTTCGTATTAATTTTCTGCCTCTTACTTCTCACTTCCACAATAGAGGCCCAACCGGTATGCGGGGCAGGCGCATCCGGTGCCAGCTATTCCGGGCAGTGCGGGGGTTGCTACTACACCATATGGGTAGAGCGCGGAAGATGTTCATCAGGTAGTTGTTGCCTGTACTGTACGGGTTACCCCCACATAGAGCCTTGCCACTGTGGCGGGTTTATGCACTATATGATTTTTGAAAACCGGGAGTGTGTTTGCTGCCTATAGAGGAGATGCTATGCTGAACATCATCATCATCTTGTCTTGTCTCGTCTCGGCCTCCGCCCAGGCGGAGTTTCCTCTCCTTCAGCTGGAAAGGATCGAGGATTTCTCTGTAATGTCTTTTGACGGTCCGATGTTTCAGGTAGTGGGGAGGGCCGATGGCACAGCGATGCTCGTTGATCACGGAACCGGAGAAGCACTCGAGATCCGGAAGGGTTTTGCTTTCAGCCAATATTCAGCACCACAATCGCGCGCTTCTGCGGTCGCCTTCGGCCCGGGTGACACTCGGTACGTCTTGTACGCTGGCCCGAAAGGCCCAGTGGTGGCCGTTTACGGCTCAACCGGCCAGTTAGTACGAAAGATCGTGCCCCAACCGGAAAGCCCGGACTGTTTCCCGGAGACGTTTGCCGTAGACCATGAAGGGAACCTGCTGTTTTTCAGCGTTCCTGAAAGGAAGCCTCAGAAGCCGTTTCCCTATGTCAGGAAATATGACGTGCAAGGCAACCTCGTCTTCCAAACGATGGTCGCTGTTATGGGCGAGAGGTCACAAGGGGCGCTAATTGCAGGCGGGCAACTGAATGAGACCGCTGTGTTACGTCCCGATGAAAACAAGGTCCATTGGTTTGGGGCGAAAGGCGAGTTGCTGCAGACCCTGTCGTTTGACGAGACAGTAACCGCGCTTGGATTCTCGAAGGGCGAACTACTGATCGCCACTGCTGAGGCTGTTCTTCATCCTTCAGTGAATCCCGGCGTACACATTCGGCAGCTTAGCAGACCCCGTCTGCATGTCGTCACCCGAACCGGGGAAAAGCGGTCCTTCGCTCTTCCGGCTGGAATAGAGGCAGTCAGCTGTATCGATGCAGACGGCAACCTGCTCCAGACTTCGCGCTATCAGCTCCGCGTGCTGGCAGGACCGGTCTTGACCGGCAGATAGGACTCGCGCCCCGATCGTACAGGAGGCGAGACGCACGAGAAAGCCCCAGGAACTGGGGGTTTTGCCAACTCCGGGGTCGGACCCGGCGGACCTGAAGATTCCCGTGCCCCGCGACGGTTGCGAGCCTTTGGGGATCCACTCAAGGAGGTTAAACAGTACTCCGTCCCCTGCTAGCTCCCCCCAGCGCGTCGTGGTTTGCGAGAGATCGTCCCAGTAGCTGAAGGTCAGCGAACGGGTACCCGGCGCGATCGCATTCGTGCCGGTAAACAGTACTCCGTCCCCTGTTAGCTCACCCCCGGAAGAAGAGGAATGAAGGGGCGCGACCCAAAAAATCGCGCCCAGCCCCAGGGCCAAAAGCCGAAAGCTCCCAATACTACTTGGATTCTTGAAGCCTCCCGGCGAGGCGTCAAGGCGTCTGATCGAAGGTCCAGCGGGTCGCATTTTCGACAAGATCCAGGGTGAGACCGAAGACGACTGAGGGTCGGACCGCAAAGACCGGCTCTTCGAAGCCTTCCATGTCCCATTCGTACTTCGCCTGGTAGTTCTTGGCGAACTCCTGACGCAGCTGTTGGTCCGCAACCTCCTCCGCTGTGCCTTCGAGGACAACACTATCGGAGTCGACTTCGACGCCAACCACGCAGCATGGATTAGCGTCGAGGTTGCGAGCCTTACGCGACTGCTTCCCTGTGCTGAAAAAGAAGGCGTCGTGCAACCAGATCCCCCAGATCGGCATGGCGTGCGGCCGGCCGTCGGGTCGCGTGGTGCAAAGCCAGTAAGTGTGTCCCTTGGACAGGCGCTCGGCGGCCCAATCCCAGGGCAGCAGTCCCTGACCTCCGTCGGCGGCTGCGATGCCGTAGCCGGGCATGTGAGGGCGGGTCGCCCGTGGCGCCGGCTGCCTCTCTAACCCCGTTTTCCGTGACATACGATCCTGCCTTGCGGTCTTGAACCGCGTTTGTCAGTCCCCGCCTATGGCCGCGAGCCCCCGGTGGGCCCGTCGGGCCTGAATTCATCTTCACACAACAGCCTGTTGAAATCACCCCGCGGTAAACAGTACTCCGTCCCCTGTTAGCCCCCTGTTAGCCCCGCTTCGTCAGAAGCTGGAAGACGATGCCAGGAATCCGCAGTACCTGGTGACGGTCCGCGGCCTCGGTTACAAGCTCCTGACGGCTTGAACCGGCTGACCAGCTGCACACTGCGCACTGCACACTGCCGGCCGCCCGTTGCCGGCTGCCCGCTGCCCGGGCGCTCCCCCGCGTAAAATCCCGGTAAACGCGATTTTACAGACGCTTTACCGCACTCCCCGCTCGTTCTCTGTCTATATAGCTGGACAAGCAAATGCGCCTGCAAACGGCGCGAAGACAGACAGGAGACAAACCATGTCACCAAGGAAGTTCGTTTTGTCCGTCGTTGTAGTCGCTTCTCTTCTGAGCATCGCACCAGCTGCGCCGCAGCGTCCGCGAGGGCAGGTCGGGCGGCTGCCGGGTGGACCGGGTCAGGGAGACGCTGTGACTGTTCTTAAACAGGCTCTTGCTGAGGCCGGTGCCGCGGCTCTTTCATCAGCGCAGGAAGAGCAGCTTAACCAGCTCATTGCCTCTATCGCCGAGAACCGAGTGCCAGTCGGCGGCGATGAACAACTGCTGGCCGCACGCGAGACCTACCAGCAGGCGGTGCTGTCCGGTGATCCGGCTGGTGCGAAATCGGCGGCAAACGCGCTGGCCGGGCTCCAGCTCCAGGTCATGCAGAAACGCATGGAGGACCAGGCAGCGGTGATGATCCAGGCACTGGCTATCCTGACCGAAGACCAGGTCAACAAGCTCGCAACTCAATTCGAACCCGGGGGTCTGTTCATGCTGCTCCAGAGACTGGTCGGGCCACCTATGGGTTGGCGGGGACCGGGCGCGGCATTTGCTCCTCCGTCTCCTCCTTCGATGTAAGGAAAGCAGCTTTATGAACAAACGAATGCCGGACAGCAGGCGGCTATTCGCGCTGGCGAGCCTGGTTGCCGCCCTGGGGATCGCCAGCGCACGGAGTGCCGCAAGCCAGGACTGGGAGAGCTACGCAAAAGTAATCGAGGCGGCCGAAGCGGGCACTCCTGTGCAGTTTCAGGGGGGCGTCTCGTTGCGTGCCGGCGCCGATTCAGTCGTCGGTGCCTTAATGCTGGTGCCTGCAACCGCCAGCAGCGGATATACGCAGGGTTCGCCGGCTGATCCTGCCGAGATCGGCAGAGATAGCGATGAGACTCCATTCACCCAGGTGCTGACCCGTCCGCTGGTCGTCATGGCGACCGAGGTGACCCGCCGGATGTGGAGTCACCTCCAATCACTGCAGCCTGCATTGGGACCGGACCCGACCGATGTCTGGCACAGCTCGAGCCTGGACGACCCGGTTCAGTCGGTTGACTGGTACGGTGCGGTCCTTTTCGGGAACCTGCTGTCCATCCAACAGGGTCTTGAGCCGTGTTACTACACGGACTCGGCGTTCACGACGCCGATCTTGACCAGGGCGGATGTCACGGACTCCATCTACTGCAAGTGGACTGCCTCCGGGTACCGTATTCCCACTGAAGGCGAGTGGGAATGGCTCGCGCGCGCCGAGACCACCGGACCCTTCTCTGTGGTTGAGCCGTTTTACGATGCGGCGACGGCGTTCTCTCCCGGGCAAGGGGTTCTTGTCGAGCTGGAGCGGATCGCCTGGTTTTGTGCCACGGCGAGCGGCGGCACCCGGCCGGCCGGACAGCTGGACGCGAACCCCTGGGGGCTAAAGGATGTCCATGGAAACGTGTGGGAGTGGTGCTGGGACTGGTATGGGACCTACCCCTCCACGAGCCAGACAGACTATACGGGTCCGACTTCCGGCTCCGAGAGGGTTTACCGCGGTGGCGGTTGGTTCAACGAACCGCGAGTGCTGCGTTCGGCCAACCGGCTTTTCGGAAAGCCATCTGCCGGTTACTACAACATAGGTTTTCGCCTTGTCCGGCTGGCGAATTGAGTGCCGTCAACCCTTCACCGGGAATCAGAGATGAATTACAGAATCTTCAGTAAAGCTTTGCCAGCTCTCGCGACCTTGGTTTTGCAGTGTCTCTGCCTCATGGGTCAGAGCTACCAGTGGGATTTCGGAGACGGGATCACGGGCTGGGCCGAAAAGAGCCCGATCCACACGTATGAGAAAGCGGGCGTCTATCGATGGACCCTGAGAGTCACCCACACCAACGGGGAAGTGCAGCAGCGAGAGGGGTCAATTACCGTCTATCCGATTGCGCCGACATCACTGGCCGCAACCGTCACCGCGGTTGCCGTCAGCTCCTCCGAGGTGAGCCTGACATGGTCGTATTCAGGAACCGCCATCGACGGCTTCCGCGTCCAGCGCAAGAAGGCTGGAGACAACCAGTGGAGCGACCTCGGTGACCTGCCCGCGTCCACCCTGTCCTTCGAGGAACAGGGACTCGACGCGGGTAGCGTCTATTCCTATCGTGTGCTCGCGTACTCGGGTGATCTCTTCTCAAGGCCGTCGGATGAGTTTTCCCTCACGACCTTCGCTCCGTATTACGCCCCGGTCATAGTCTCGCAACCGGTCTCGACTACCGTTACGGCAGGCCAGCGAGCGCCGCTGCGAGTGACAGGCGCGGGTTCCGAGCTCACGTACCAGTGGTACAGGCTGAACGGGGAAGGCAACTGGGAAGCGATCGAGGACGCGACCTTCGGTACCTATGACACTCCTCCGATGACTGCCCCGCAGTCCTATCTGGTTCGACTGACGAACGCTCTGGCCAACGTGGAGAGCGAAACCGTGCGTGTGGGAGTTACTGAAACCGCCGCCGAGCAACCGCACAAGTTCTACTTGCCGTTTGCCCGGCTGGGTCCGGCTGACGCGGATCTGTTCAATGGCATCGCGGTCTGCCAACCGGACGTGGGCCTGAGAGATACTGGAGTGACTTTCAAGATCTACCAGTCAACCGGCGCTCTCGCTGGGGTTCCGTATAACCCGGTCGGTTACAACCTGGCAGGGCCGCAGCAACTGGCCCGCCTGACAACCGAGCTCACCGGGACTCCGCCCGCTACCGAATCATACGGCTGGGCCGAGGTGACGAGCTCCAGCCCGATCGCATCATTCTGGCAGCTGGGTCGTTCTGCGGCACTCGATGGCGCTCAGCCGGTCAAGTCCGCGTCGCGCCGACTCTATTTCACGCGCGTGTATGAGGGCGGCGGCAGGTTCAGGGGCTACGCCGCGAGAACGCTGATCAGCATCGCTAACGTCAGTGACCGGCCTGTGGAGGTGAGGGTCAGGTTGTTGGACGAGTCCGGTCATGAGGTGACAAGCAAACTCGGTCAGGATACCGTCCTGGCGGAGAGCAACTTGACCATCCCGGCTCGCGGCTCTTTCGCCGGCCCGATTTCGCGTCTTTTCGGTGTGCCGGCGAAGCCTGGCCGTGGTTACATCGTTGCCGAAACGTTCCAAGAAGAAGACAGCCTGATCGGCGCGAGCATCGTTGAGGTCCTGGACGCCGAGACCCTGATCGTCTTGAATGCCGTCAGCTCTCAGGAGTCAACTAAGCTCCATTCAGCTCAGCTTGCCCGCACATCGGGCTTGTTTACGAGTCTCAAATTCCTAAACACGAGCGGCGAGACCCGCCGCATAACGCTTCGGGCAACAGACGAGCAGGGGGCATTGCTGTTCGATGAACAGACACTCGAACTGGGACCGGGGTGTGTCGTCGAGAAGGACGCGGATGTTCTCTTTGACGAAAGCGATGACGATGAGGACGAGGATGACGACGCTGCTGAGTTTATCGGTTCTCTGACCGCAACTGTTGACGGTCCAGGAGTGATTGGCGATGTTCTTTTCGGGGATTCGACGGCCCTTCAGTCCGCCGCCGCTTTGCCACTCCAGTCGAAGGTGTTTACCCAGGCGGTTTTTGGTCACGTGGCAAACGGCCTGGGATTGTTTACCGGCCTAGCCCTCTTCAACCCTGGATCCGCCGAGGCGCATGTGACGGTCGAGGTGCACGCGGCGGATGGTACAAAGGTCGGGACAGCCAACGTAACGCTCGCTTCGGGCCACCGCCTGGCCCGCACTCTTCCCGAGCTCGTACCAGCGTCTGATGGGCTGGTCGGCGGGTACGTCGTGCTGAAATCCGAGCAGCCGATCGTCGCACAGCAGATGTTTGGGAGCGAGACGATGCTGTCCGCAGTGCCGGCGGAGCCCATAGAGGCCAGCGGGGCTATGAGCGGCGCGGAAAACGCGGAACGGTGGTGACTCAGCCGCACACGGCGAACGTACACGACCCCGTGCATCGGGCGGGTTAAACAGTACTCCGTCCCCTGCTAGCTCCGCCCATACCCAGCATTCCCCCTTGCGGATTGTCGCGCGATTTGGCAATGTCAATGCCTGGCGAAATGATTATGAAAAATCGAAAGACCGCAACTAAGGCAACAACTGGCGCCCTCGGCCTCTGCTTTACGCTCGTCTTCGCACTATCGTCGGCGCCTTCGGCTAACTCAAACGACGCCAAAGCCGCGTCCGACGCGATTCTGCAACAGATCTCCAAGTACGCGGCAGCCCTGGACAAGGCGGACGTCGATGTTGCCTCCCAGGTTTGGCAGACTTCGGCCGACGTGTCTTTCATCCACCCTTCGGGTCATGCGCACGGCTGGGAGGAAGTTAGAGAGATCTACAAATTCTTCGGTTCGGCTTTTTCAGACAGAACGCTGACCGTGCGCGACGCGTCCGTGCACGTCAACGGCGACACCGCATGGGCCGAATTCTATTGGGACTTTGTGGCAAAGCAGACGAGCGATGGCTCTTCGGTTAATACAACCGGCAGAGAAACGCAAATCTACTACAAGATCGGAGACAGCTGGCGCCTCGTTCACGTCCACTACTCCGGCCCAGCCAGGAAGCGCTGAGCGGCAAAGGGAGGGCGCCCCAGCGGGGTCGGTGCGCCGGTCGAACCCAATGCCGTCGGGATGTTTTAAGGCCACTTAGAGGGCTCACAGACGCGTCCGTTCCCACTGCCACAGGCGTTTTCTGAGAGGGAATAGGGGACGGAGTTCTTCTTTTGACGGTTTTCAGCGGAAGACTCGTGCTTTTTTGCGGGGCAAGCTGAACGATGGAACGATAGAAGTCAGCCCGCCGACCGATTGCGCCATCCCACCTGCAGGACCGATCGTCATTTGCGCGCAGGAACAACGCCTGCCGGCAAACAGTACTCCGTCCCCTGTTAGCCCCCCTGTTAGCCCCCTCGCCCTGACACGGAGCATCGCACAGAGCGTTGAGGGAGGCGCCAGTTGTACAGCGCATTAGTAAGCAGCCCCGCTTTTTACCGGTCGCGCGAGCTTGCTGTCCTAAGGCGTCATCGATGAACTGCGAGAAAGGGACTGGTGGGAAATCGTATTGACAATGAGCCGCGCAAGGAGGCAAATACCTCGCATGCGCTCTCGAATTGCTCGGTCGGTTTACGCTCTTGGTAAAAAAAGCTCAAGCTCAGTTCGGGGAAGCAAACGAGGGGTCGCGGTGGCAGGCCTCACGGCGCTCGCGATGCTTGCCGCCCCGCTCGCTTACGCCGAACTTCCGCCTTTGATTCCGCGCGAAGTCTTCTTCCCGAAACCCGCGGCCATGCAGGCTCTACAACTCTCGCCGGACGGCCGGCTGATCTCGTATATCGCTCCGGATGCTGCGGAAATATCCCAGGTCTGGGTCCGGGACCTCGACCGCACGACCACTCGCCAGCTAACAGAAGTCCCGTCGCCGGGCGTCCGTTCGTACATATGGGCCGAAAACAGTCGCATGGTTTGCTATCAACATCAGGACGGCGCCAAGCCACGCCTGGTGGCCCTCGAGCTTGCGTCCCGCACAGAGCGGGTGCTTGTGGCTATCGACGGAGCGACATTCGGGAGTCTCGTCACCCGCCCGGCGGCTCCGGATGAACTGCTGGTCAGCCTTAGGCTGCCGAACACTCAGGAGGACGACGTATACCGGGTCAATGTACTGACTGGTGCGCTTGTCCTGGACACAAAGAATCCGGGAGGAGTGCCGGGCAACCAATTTTATGCAGACAACGAGCTCCGCGTGCGTGCTGCTCGACGCACGACGCCCGACGGTGGGACAGAAGTGCTTGTGCGCGACGGACCGTCCGCGCCGTGGCGGAGCTGGCTGACGGCCGACTCCACATACCTCCTCTTGGTCGACGCATTTAGTGAGGACGGATCGGCGCTGCTCCTGCGCACCGATCTTGGCGCCGACAAGGCGAGGCTGATCGCGCGGTCGATAAAGGATGGCAAAGAGAGTGTCATCGCGGCCTCCAACGAACTTGAGGTGGAGAACATCCTCCTGCACCCGCGCACGGGCGCCGTTCAGGCCGTGTCCATCCTGAGCGATCCTCGTCGATGGCACCCGATTGACCGAGCGGTTGCGCCGGATCTCAAGCGCCTCGCACTACTCTACCCCGGACATCATCTGGCCATCGTGAGCAGGGATCGCGCCGATACACGATGGCTCGTGGGGGTAGCAGACGATCACTGCCCGCGCCGCGTCTATCTGTGGGATCGGTTGAATCGCAAGGCGACGCTGATCTTCGAGGAACAGCCGCAGCTTGCCGCTCTTCCGCTCGCTCGCGTCAAGCCCATCTCGTTTAGAGCGCGGGATGGCCTGCGCATTCACGGCTACCTTACGCTGCCTGTGGGAGTCGCCGCCCGAAGGCTGCCGCTCGTTGTCTGGGTCCACGGCGGGCCGTATCTCCGGGATTCGTGGGGGTACGATAGCATCGGGCAGCTGTTCGCCAACCGCGGGTACGCGTTCCTGCGGGTCAACTTCCGGGGCTCGCGTGGCTTCGGGCGTCAATTCAAGCTTGCGAGCTTCAAGCAGTGGGGAGGGACGATGCAGAACGACATCATCGACGCTGTCGAGTGGGTCGTCCGACGCGGGATCGCGGATCGAACGAGGATAGCCATTATCGGCCATTCCTATGGAGGCTACGTAGCTCTGGCCGCACTGACGCTCACTCCCGACCTCTTCGCCTGCGGCGCCGCTTCCTCAACCACCGCCAATCTCCTGGCGTTCGTCAGCCGATTTCCGAAGACACCGGACAATGCCTGGGTGCGCGCCACGATCGGGGACCCTGAAGACCCGAAGGATGCGCAATTCCTCAAGAGCGTCTCCCCCATCTTTCAGATAGATCGGCTGTCAAAACCCGTCCTTATTGCGAGAGGAGACAAGGACGGGGCACTTCCGCCGGGAGACATCGACGACTTTGTCACGGAGGCGGGGAAGAGAGGACGGCAGGCAGTCTCGATCGTTTATGAGGGTGATGGTCACTTTTTCCGTCGCGAGAACCAGCTGGATTTCTTCGCTCGTGTGGAAGCCCTGTTCGCTCGGCGCCTCGGTGGACGCGCCGAGCCGATGGCCGGCGACAGACAGGCGGGTTCCACTGCGCTCGTCAAGGTCGTCGGGATGTGACAGGGCGTGGCGCGGAGGACCGGACCCATCCGAAGATCAAGCCGACGCAACCTATTTCGTCAGGTCCGACCCCACTATCTCCCCACTATCTCTTTGGATTAAAGCCCTCGCTCGAAGAAGAGCGGTCAGCTGTCACCATCAGTTCGCCGGCTGACTGCTGACTGCTGACCGCTGACCGCTGGTAACGCCCGGCTACTGAAGCGGCTGCGGCTCGCCGTAAAGAAAATCATCCATCACGACGATATCTTGTTTCCCATCATCTGGCCCGAGGGCGAGGTCACCGCTCGTGATCCGAACCCGCGCAATCAACGGGTCGGCAAAAACGACCCCGAAGAAGGAAAGGCTTCCATCGCCTGGCGAGGCCGGGACGAAGCTGCTGAAAAGCAGTTCGCCGTCGGCGCCGAAGTACTCGATGAGCGTACTGGCGCCACGGTTCCCGCGCTTCTGGCCGGGCCCGCTCCCATCCGGCTGGTCAACGTCTGTGAAGACCGCGCCGAACCCGGTTGTCGTCGCCGGCACGTCGCCGCCTCCGGGCACGAAGAAGTCCACCTCTGTAATGTTGCTCCCGATGGGTGTGAAGAGTCGAACGGGGCTGAACGGTTGGAAGATCGTCTCGTAAGTCGGGTTGTCGAAGGTTTCAGCCAGACCGGAGAGGGGAGCCTGCGCAAAGCCAGTTCCGGGTGTGGTGAAAAGCGCGCCGCGAGTTACCAGAAAACCCGTGAACGGCGTGGGCTCTATGGAGGTCGCTGTAGAGCCGCCACCGTCCCAGTTGATCTCCCGACGACCGCTGGCGATGGGGCCCGGGTCGTTCGCGTTCGGCTGCCCCAAGGCAGCGCGGAACTGATCGACCGAGCAAAGGATTGAACTCGCGGTGGGTCCCGCCGCCTGGAACACGGTAGGGAGAACGGCGTCCTTTGGTGTGCGACCCTGTGCGTGAGCCTGGCCAACTGAGGCCGACATCACAATCGACAGCAAGCCAAAGGCGGCGATGACTAGTGAAACACGGTGCTTTTTCATGGTGCACGCTCCTTTCCTTACTTCCAACAAACAAGAAATAGAGCCAGATGCCCTTGTTGACTTTGACCTGCGCAGAGAGGTGGGTCACAAGACAAGGGCGTGATAGCGCGAGTCCCGCCAACGCGAGTGCTATGACCAGAACTGTATCACGACTGACTTCGCTGAACCATGCCGTTTTTCGGCGTCTGTGGCGCCGTCACCGCACCGCCCGTCTGCCTATTTCGTTCGCGCATACTCCCGGTGTTTGACCGCCCGTATTGGCCGGCCATGTTCGTCTCGGGCCGGAGAGGGAATAGGGGACGGAGTTCTATTCCCCCTCTGTCCGTACAAGCCGACCCGCTCCAGTCGGATCCAGTCTGTCCCTAATTCTTTTGTCTGAGTCGTGGGTGCAGTTCAGCCACGGTACTCACCTTATTTCGGCCCCACACTGATAAGGTAAATACCGTGGCTGGCCCCCTATTTCCTCGACGCGGTCTGCCCTTGCCCCGGCATTACATGCATCTACCGGCCCTTCGGGGACAAAGCCGCGCGGGAATGCGATCGCTCTTTCCCTTCGGCGCGAATGGTCGACTGCGGCTGTCTCTCGCCACCAAACTCGGACACCTTGAGGTAAACCTGCTCAAGGCTCTCTTCCGATACGAGCACCAGCGCCTTGCGATTAGCCAGCGCTTCCGTCTGAAGGTAAGGACGATGGGTAAAAATCCAGATGTGCCCAAATTCATGAGCGACGGCGGCATAAAGCTCTTCTCGGTCAAGAGTCGAGAGGAAGTCTGCATCGAAACTCAGCAAGAAGACCCCCTTCTCATCCTTTGAACGGCAAACCGACACGAGCCTGCTATCTTCAGGTATGATCGTAATGTCGATTCGTTCCTCAATTCCCAACCGCGCTTTGAACTCGTCGACAATCAGCCTGATTCTCCCCAGCTGAATCTGACTGTCCGGATAGTTTTGGCATGGTGGGAAATGACCAAACAGCAGCCAGCAGACCCACATTACAGCAGCCATAGATACCCCGCGTCACCCGGACCGACTTGCGCAGGACAGAACGGACACGGAATTTTTCCCCGTTTTCCTTTGACTTCACCTCTGGCAGACTGACGAAAATTCATATTCCCCATAGCGACCCCTAAAACCCCGTACGCACTCCATGTCGTGCCATCTTCCCCGCTCTAGGGCCCGGCTGCTTGAAGCGGTGGCAGTATAGCACAGGCCCTTTTAGTCAATACGGGAAAATTATCCTCACAAACGGCAAATGGTGCTTGTTCGGCACAGACCCCAAATGACCGGATACTGTTCCCGAACGCTTGGCGCCAGGCACTTTCGCGCTCAAAATTGCTCTCGCTTCAGCTTTTGGCACGCGGGATGCTGAGATCTCTAACAAGTTGACTTTCGTATGGAGGTTTAGATGCAGAAAGTAACGCGTTGGTTCGTAGTAGTGTGTTTCACTTGCGTTTTGGTCGCCTTGACTTCGGCAGTTCTCGCTCAGGACCCCGCTCCGGCTCCGCCGAGTCAGACGGAAGGAACGCAAGTGCAGTCAATCAGTGGGAAACTGAAAAGCGTGGACTCTGACGCGAAAAAGGTGACTATCACCACCGCTGCGGGAGACGACATGGAGTTCACCTACAATGACCAGACTACGATCGCCGGAGCCGAGGGCACCGTTGAGGGTCTTTCAGGGAAATCAGGCGCCGATGTCACCGTTTCATACAAAGAGGACATGGGCGTAAAGACGGCGACACGCATTGAAGTGAAGGCGACCACGTAAGGGGCGGAAAGCCACTCCCGCGACAAATAGTCGGAGGCGACTCCGGGGTCGGACCTGAAGGATTCGGGGGCGACTCCGGGGTCGGACCCGGTCGGACCCGGTCCGACCCAACCCCCGAAGGTTCCTACTTCTCCAACCTTCAGGAACACGGAAGTGAAAACTCCTCGTTTGGTGATAGCTGGTTTCGACCACGCGCTTAACCCTTGTCCGCGAGATCGACAGCTAATTCCTTCTGGTTCTCCCTGAAGAATCGAAGACAATCCTCTAAGACGGCGTCGCCAAGCGTCTCAAGGTAGGAGTTCGGCTGCGAAATGGCTCGAGGCAGCACGCCGTAACAGTAATTGCGAAATGTCTCAGATCGCCAATCGTCGGAGAAGGTCTTTTTCCTGAGAAGGTCGATAAGAGCGCCGGGGTTGCGAAGGTAACCGTGAATTTCGTCCAACTCGGAGACAGTCAAATTCTGAAAAGGCCTTATTTTGGTGCCTTGGAGAAGCCCTCTCTTCTCGATATCGGCGGCAACCTTCTCGTAAATCAGCCTGCTCATCGCCGTGTCTTCCAGCGTGACTATTAACGGGAAGTAGTTGTGGATCTTCTTAGGATTGAGTCCGAGCGGAAGGAGAATGCCCGCCTCGATGGATTGGATGGTTTCATCGATCTGCTCGCCTGCGTCGACGAACGTGTCATTGACCTTGCCTTCAAACGTTTGCCAGTCGCCACTTGTTCTAACGGGAAGCGAGTAGAGCGTTGCTTTCGTCTCGACCACGACAATTGATGCTCCGCAGACCAGCAGGCCATCAGCAATCTTCCCTCGAGGTTTCACGGTCCTTAACAGTTTCTCATCCAGCCAACGCTCCTGCTTTCTGGTGAACAAACGTTCATATCCTTTGTTCACGTAGTCTTCTACTATAGTTCCGACGAATTGAAGAAATCGGTCCCTCTCGGTCTTCTCGGTTCGAGAGGGATCAAGAAAAATGTGGTACAAACCGGAACACAACTTCTTCTTCAGCAGTTTGACCGAGGGACAGTAATAACAATCGCCAAGCTTCAGTATCGGAGCCCGAGCCAGGAACAGGAGCTCGTAGGGCCGCAACTCTTCGGGGCTGCACGTCTTGCGGATCTCCTTCTGGACATCTTCAGTTGACGACACGGAAAAGCCGAAGAAATCTTCTGGCGACAGACTGAACTGCGACAGGTACCGACCGAAATCAAGATGCCCGTTTACACGGTTCGAACTCAAGTCGGCTTTCGTCCAATGACTGAGGAGTGAAAAAAGCGCTCCCCAGACTCCGATCGGCGGCAGCCCGATTATCCTCCGACATACACCGGGAAGGTCCAGGTATGCCGGGTCATCTTTAAGATGATCCCGGTTCCTCAGATAGAGGTCGTAGCTCCTAATCCTCTCGTAACGAAAACTGCCTCCCGAGTGGAAGAGACCGTTGGTCAGGAAGAATCTGACCCAGTCTTCATTCGAAGTAGACGAGACAGGCTCGAGCGAGGGCCTCAGAAGATCGGAGATGATAAGGAGAGCCTCTGCCAGCCGGGCAAGAGGCTTTCTATCGTCAAAACACGGATTTGACTCGAGTGCCAACAGGGCAAGTTTCGCGGCGTTGGCGAGCTGCAGTTCGTAGAACAGGACTGCCGTGGCTCGCTTTTCTGCACTGATTGACTCCAGAGCCGCTCCAAAGACGGCAGGTCCGCCGGAACCGAAAAGAATGTCGCACAGATACTTCTGTCGGCTAAGGGCATTGTCCCCGCTCCCCGACTGCGCCGCGCTTAGCACAACCGAGATGCGCGTCAGAGCGTTGAGGATTTCGGCAAGCGTGTAGCTTCTGAGCCTGTCGATTGCATCCTGGACCCCGGCTTTCCGTCCGTAGATCGCCTCGTAACCAGCGTTGATGATGATGAAATCTATCGGATTTCGCTCGGACATTGATGGATTCCGGAATGGACTAGGCGGACTTTAGGAGATGTTCTCCGGTCAGTGACACGCAGCTGGGCATCTGAGCTCCTACCGTCCGAGTAATGGCAGACCGTATGCATCAGCGAGAATTCCCAAGGCATTGTCCCGAGCCTCAAACCAATCCAAGGCAAAAGCTAGGCTACAAAAGGCAACCCCAAAGCAGATTCCTGGCACAACCACCGGGGCCATACTCGTATCGAGTCGTGCCGTATCTAAACTATTTAGCTCAGTGCCCCGCGCCGCCGAGCTAAACAGTTTAGATACGGCACGACTCATCTCCTCAAAACGCGCCCCTTACTTCCCCGTCTCCTCGCCTCGTGCTTGTGACTCGACGCTCCTTCCTCCAGTCCCATGGAGGAATGGGCGACGGATGGGACCAGAGACCGACCTTCGCGGCTCGAGCTTGAATCTCCGCCTCGGCTAACACCGGGTCCTTCGAGTACTTCTTGAAATGCCAGGCTAACCCGGCTTTCACGAGTCCCAGGCAGACGTCTTTGCCGTCCACTGTCACTCGACCGACCAGGCGCCTGGACCGGTCCACGTCAGTCACCTTAACCGTAACGAGTTTTCCGAAAACCAGGTCGGACGTGAACTGCTTGGCTCGTTTCGAGAAGTCCTGGCCACCTTCCGGGCAGTCGATCCCCTCGAGGCGGATCTTGAATGCCCGATCCTCCCACATGACCCTGATAGTGTCCCCGTCGCTGACCCCTACGCACTGACCTGAGAATGTCCCAGCAAGAATCGGGCAGACACAAGAACCCCCAACCAGCAGCAGCTCAGTAGCACTAGAAACCGCTTACTCCGCTGAAAAGCGCTACGTGCGCGGCTCCGACAAGGCAACACGCCCTTTAGATACCGCACGGCTCATTAGCGGTGTTTCGTCTTGGAAAACCTCTCCTCTTCACCCCGTCGCCCGCGAGGTGACGATGTTGTGCGACGCGGCCCAGGTGGCGAGGTCGCGGCGGGAGATGGCGGCCGCAATCAGGTCGGGGAAGAGCTCCGGCGTGCAGGCAAAAGCCGGAGAGCCGAGGCCCGCAAGGGCCGAGGCGTTCGCATGGTCATAGGACGGAGCCCCCTCGTCGCTGAGCGCCAGAAGCGTGATGAAGTTCACCCCCGAGCCGATCAGGCTCCCCACGCGCTTGATCATCGCCTCCCGGTTTCCGCCTTCGTACAAATCGCTGAGGAGGATCAGGATCGTGTCGTGCGGCCGCTGAACCAGCCCTTGCGCGTAACGAAGCGCCTGCTCGATGTCCGTCCCGCCTCCCAGCTGCGTCCCGAAAAGGAGCTCGACCGGGTCGTGCAGGTCTTCGGTCAGGTCAACGACGGCTGTATCAAAGACGATCATCTTTGTGGACACAGACGGTAGTGAAGCCAGGACCGCTCCGAGGATTCCGCTGTACACGACGGACGTCGCCATCGACCCGCTCTGATCCACGCACAGGATGATCTCACGCATCGCCGCGCGCTTCCGCCCGAAGCCGATCCGGACTTCGGGGATCACCGTGCGGAATTCGGGCTGGTAATTCTTCAGATTCGCGCGAATCGTCCGCGGCCAATCCATCTCGTTGTGACGCGGCCGGCGGTTGCGCGACGCCCGGTTCAGGCTGCCCGTCACCGCCTGGCGGACCGGCTCCGCAAGCTTCCGAGTAATCTCGTCCACCACCTTTCGGACGACCAGACGCGCGGTTTCCTTCGTCCGGTTCGGGATCACCCCGCTCAAGGCCAGCAGGTTGGCGACAAGATGCACATCGGGCTCAACAGCCTCGAGCAGCTCGGGCTCCAGGAGCATCTGGCGAAGGTTCAGGCGCTCCAGCGCGTCCTGCTGCATCACCCGAACGACCGAGGACGGGAAGTAGCGGCGGATGTCGCCCAGCCACGTGGCCACGCTGGGGGCGGAGCCGCCCAAGCCCCCGCGCCTGTCCCTCGGCCCGCTCGCCTCGGACATCCGGCCCTCGTAGAGCGCCTGCAAGGCGCGGTCGATGGCGGAATCCACGTCGCCCAGGCGTACACCGACACCGTCCGCCTCCTGCCCGCCCAGGACAAGGCGCCAGCGCCGCAGTCTCTCGTCGGAAGCGGGGTTTTCAGTCATGAGCCAGACTCCAAATCCGTTTTGACAGGATTAACAGGATTAACAGGATTAAGACCGAGGATCGTTTCCAGCAGAGGGACCACCCGGGCGGCCCTCTCGTGGTCGATGTTCTCGTCCGGCTCTTCGGCGTCCCACCGGACGGGCCCCCGGTTCGCTTCACGGCTTCGCCCATCTGCCGGCGCTCGGCCGGGGAAAAAGTCGCAAAGGTGCGCCGGATGAGCGGCAGGACCTCGACAAAGCTCTCGTCTTTGAGCGACACGACCCAGGCGTCAACCAGCGTCCAGACGCGCTCGTCGTGGAGGAGCAGTGCCCCGCTCCCGCCCAGGAAGCCTTCGATCCAGGCGGCCGAAGCCTGGGGCTCGTTGGCGGCCGAAAGGGCAAGCGACATGTACTTCGCGGCCGAGTCCGCGTCAATCCGGCCGGCGTCGAGCAGCAGGCGGGCGACGCGTCCGGCAACCAGGCCGTGAACGGCCGTTTGGTCCACCAGGCGGATTAAGGCCGCCGACCAATCTACCTCGTGCTCCGGGTTCTCGAGCAGCCGGACGGCCTGGTCGACCGCGCCGAGGTTCCCGACCATAGTCTGCGCCGACTCGTCGTTCAGCGACGAACAGGCGGCGGCCAGTCCGACCGAGATGCGCGCGAGGAGGCCATCGACGACCTGCGCGATCGACGAAGCGTCTGTCTGCCTGACGCTTCCATACCGCAGGATCGTCGCAAGGGCGGGGAGCGCCTCCATGAGGTGGGCGATATCGGAAGCAAGGGCCGCCTCCGACTGGATACGCGCGACCGCTTTGGCCACCGCCTCCGGCAGATCGGCCAGAAGAACAAGGTCCAGGAGTTTGGTCAGGGACGGCAAATCCGAGGCGCGTCCCGCCCGGTCCTGCGCGAAGCCTTCGGCGGCCTGGAGAACGGAGTTGCCCCAGGCGCCCGCTTCAATAAGGTCGACGGCAAACTCGGGACGCCAGGCGATGCGCCACTGCTCGCGAAATGTCCCCTTGCCGATCGTCCTGTGTTCCGTTTCACCCCACGCCACTCCGAGCAGATTCAGGCGATGGAGCAGCCGACTGCGGTCGAGGTCGTTGGGCTTTCGAAGATCCAGATCCAGGGGCTTGACCGCGGGATCGGGCGGCAAGCGCAACCGCTTCTGCTCGCGGGCAACGTCGGCGGCCAGCGGAACCATCGGGACTTCCTCCGGCACGTGCCCGAGGCGCTCCCCGACGATCAGCTTTTCCCGAATCAACTGCATCGGCGCCGTGTTGCCCATGCAGAAGACGGTCAGGGAAGCTTCGTTCATCTCCTCCAGGCCGGGCAGCGCCTGATCACGAAGCGAGGCCAGGGTCTCCGCCAATCGAACGGCTTCGATCACGCTCGCGGGGGAGGCGTCGAGATCGCGCTCGCGCAGACAACGCGCGACAAGCGACATCCAGCCGACGGTCAGGCGGCGGGCGGAGTCGTGAAGTTGGGCCGAACTGGATTCGGCTCCGGCTGGCTCGGCGTCGGACTGCCCGTTCCCTGCCCCGCTGGCTGCCAAGGAATTCCAGATATGGCCGTACCACCCGGGAGACACGATTCCGGCGCCGTATCCGCTCTCCTGGCTCAGGCGCGCATTTGTCCAGGGAATCCACGTCGTCGCTACTTTGATTTTGGGCAAGCCCTTCAGGAGATCCGCGTCGTGGCGCGCCGGCGGGCGGGCGACAAGGGCGGGCGCGTGCCACCCGCCGCAGACGACCGCAATCCTCTCGAAACCCTCTTTTTCGGCGGCTCGGATGGCCTGGCGCATTGCCGCTTCGCGCCGGGAATTCTCGAGGTCGGCCTCATCCGCAGTTTCGGCCGGCTGCAACTGTTCGCGCAAGGCGGTCATGGCTTCCAAAATCGCGGCAAAAATCTCTCCCGCCTGCTGCCGGTGCTCCACCATCTGTTCCCACCAGCGTTCGCCGTCGGAATAGCCGGCGGCCGCGGCCAGGGAGCCGAGCGGATCGAGCCGGATCGCGGCAGTGGGGGAGGGGGCGGTTGGCGAAGCAGTGTCTGGGGGCGTGTCCCGTTCGACCACTTCCTCCGAGTTTCGATCGAGCGCCAAGCGATCAAGCGCCAGGCGATTCGCGAGTGGAAGGTCCATGAACCGCGTGACGACCTGATGGCCGAGCCCGTACCGGATCGCCTGCCATTCCGGCGAGAAGTCGGCAAACGGGTAAGAGACCGCCTGCCGGGCATCGGCGGCGGCGTAGATGAGGATGGCCACGGGCGGGATCATGGCAGGATCGGCGGCAAAGCGAAGCAGGTCCTGCCCTTCGGGCGGGCCCTCGATCAGCAGGCAGTCGGGCCGCAGGTCGTTCAAGGCGCGCAGCAGGCTGCGCGCCGAGCCGGGACCGTGGTGTCGAATGCCGAAAACCGAGATCGAGGTTGTCATTCTGTTTCTTGACAGGACTAACAGGATTTACAGGATTACCAAGACTGGCTGAATCCCGCTAATCCTGTAAGCCCTGTTAATCCTGTCGTTTTTAACTAATCTCCCGGCAGGCGCGGTAGAGGTCTTTCCAGCCATCCCTTTCCTTGACCACAGCCTCCAGGTACTCCTGCCAGACAATTCGATCCTGGACCGGGTCTTTGACGATGGCGCCGACCAGGCCGGACGCGACATCGGCCGCCCGCAGGCGCCCGTCGCCAAAGTGCGCTGCGAGCGCCACTCCGCTGTTCACGACGGAGATCGCCTCGGCCGTGCTCAGCGTCCCGCTCGGGCTTTTCAGCTTGGTCTTGCCGTCCGAGGTTTTCCCGTCGCGCAGCTCCCGGAAGATCGTCACGATGCGGCGGATTTCTTCCAAGGCCGGCGGCTCGGCCGGCAACTCGAGGGCCCGGCCCAAAGCGAGGCACCGCCGGAGGACGATTTCCGATTCCTCCTCGGCAGTGTCAGGCACGGGCAAGACGACGGTGTTGAAGCGCCTCTTGAGCGCGCTCGACAACTCGTTGATCCCACGGTCGCGGTTGTTGGCAGTGGCGATGATGTTGAATCCCTTGCGCGCCTGGACCTCCTCACCAAGCTCGGGGATCGGCAGAACCTTCTCCGATAGAACCGTAATCAGCGTGTCCTGGACATCGGACGGGATGCGGGTCATCTCCTCGACCCGGGCGATCTTGCCGTCCTGCATGGCGACCATGACGGGGCTCGGGACAAGGGCAGCGCGGGAGGGACCGTCCGCCAACAGCCGGGCGTAATTCCACCCGTAGCGGATGGCCTCTTCCGGCGTGCCGGCAGTCCCCTGGACCAAAAGAGTCGAGTCCCCGCTGACTGCGGCCGCCAGGTGTTCGGATACCCAGGTCTTGGCAGTCCCCGGGACACCGAGCAGGAGAAGCGCCCGGTCGGTTGCCAGCGTAGCCACGGCAATTTCGATCAAGCGCCGGTTGCCCACGTACTTGGGCGAGACCTCGAACCCGTTGTCAAGGGTCCCGCCCATGATGTAGGTGGACACGGCCCATGGGGACAGACGCCAATTGGGCGGGCGGTTTCGGGTGTCTTGCTTGCCGAGCTCCTCGAGCTCCTGGGCGAACTCGTTTTCGGCATGCTGCCTGAGGATGTTCTCCGGTCCCGGGACGGAATTCATAGCCCTAACTCCTTTAACATGTCTCTGCGAAACTGAACCACGGTGATCAGGTTGTTGATGGCCGGGGGGACTCCCCACATCTGTTCGGGGATCTCCCAATCGGTCCCGGCGATATCGGAGGCGAGCCGAGGATCGATCGCCAGGGAGGCGTGTCGTATCGCGTCGGCAAGGCCCGGCGGCGCATCAGTGGCCGACACAAGGGCGGATCGCAACTGGGCAAGGACGAGCGTCGAAAAGGAGAAACTCCACCCGGTTTGGAGATACGGCAGGCAGAGCCAGAAAAGCGAGCGAGTCAGGCGGTCCCCCTTGGTGAGGCGGGCGACGAAATCCTCCGCCGCTGGCTGGTCCAGCTGAGTAAGTAGCTGGAGGATCCCTGCGGAATAGAGCTCGATTCGACGCTCGTCGGAACGCTCGGTTGTCCAATAGGCCAGCAGCGCCTTTGCCCATGCCGGATCCGGATGGCGAAGAGTGGCTTGGAGCCAGCCGTTTATAAGGGGGCGGAACCATTCGCTCGCCAGCCCGGCGTCGACGATGTCACCGGGTGTCTTCGACCACCGGGTTGACCAGCGGACGGGCGGAACGGCCGCCAGCATTTGCTCGAGCCACCAGGCTTTCTCGCCCCTGCCGGGTCTCGGCTTGGGCTCGACCCCGTCACGTTGCATCGACTTGTCGCACTCGACGGGCAGCTCAACCTGAACCAGAGCCGGAGTCGAGCGCTTGAGCTGGAGGAGCTTACCGGGCGTCCCTTCCTGCCAGCCGAGCTTCAGGCGCGCCTCCATGCGCTCGACCAGCGACGAAGAGTCGAGCCTCATCAGGAGTTGTGCCGCGGCGGTTCGCACTTCCTTGCGGCGGTCATCGAGCACGCTCTCGAGGAAGGGCTCGTCCGCCGGGGACAGCCCGGTCTCGATCGCCCCAACAAACGCAGCCCGGTCCTCGGCATTCTCGTCCTTCCATGTGGACTGGAGGAGCTTGACCGCCCGGTCCGGGGAAGTGGCGCGAAGAGCGCGCAGCAACGCCAGGCGCTCCTCGCGGCTGCCCGTTTCCCAGAGTTCTTCATTCTGGAGCGGTTCCTCGACAGCGACTGCCCACGCCCAGACGGGATTCTGCCCCGCAAGCCATTTGCCTCGTTCGCCCATCACCTCGCCGGCGACATCTCGAATCCCGCGCTCCGTTCGCCCTTCCTCGAGAAGACCGGGGAGAAGCTCTTCCGGCACCCGCTTTCCGACCGAGTCGAGAGCGGTCAGGAACTCCGCGAGCAGCCGTGGGTGCTCGCCGGCCAGGATACGGGACAAGAAGATGGCCGCTCCCGGCTGGCAAACCGGACGTTCATCGGCCGGGCACGGGTTTGGCGCCGGCCCCGAATCGGGATCGGGCAGGCGTCCGGCGAGGCGGTAGACGGCGGCGAGGCCGAGAGCGCCGAGCAGCGCGGACTCGCGGTCCAGGCTCCCCAGCCGGGCGAAGGGTCCAGCCAGGGCGTCGGGTGGCGTCGGTAGTGGGGAGGAATCTCGCTCCGTTCCCAGCAGGGCCATCTTCAGCAGTTGCTCGCGCCAATTCATAGGCTCTATCACAAGGATGTGTAACGCCCCTCGGCCCACACTCCGAGCGGCTCCAGACGATCTCCGGCCCATTCGCCAAAGACCGATACAGGCCGGCCGCCGCTCAACGCGAGAAGGCGCCAATTGGCCTCCTCCGAAGCGGCGGACATTCGGACACACTTTTCGCTACGATCCCTCAGAAGCCACCGTTCTTCAGCGTGGATCGGCACGACCGAGGAGAGAAACACCGGAAAACGGACCAGCCAGGGGTTTTGGGCAAGCATCCGGCCGTACGCCTCGAGAGCAGCCGCTATGCTTTCGAACCCGGCCGGCTCGGTCATCGGCGCCAACCCCTGCTTCTGGCGGATCAGCGCCCGGCTGGGCGATGCACCGGGGAAAAAAACCAGTTCCGCTGCCATGCGGGTGCCGGGAACCAGGCTGACGTCCAGCGGGGCGTTCCCATAAGCGAACTGGAGGACGAGCGCGCCCATCCCCGTGCCTCGCCCGAGCAGCCAGTTTCGCTGAGTGCGGAGTCGCTCGTCCTCGTCGACCCGAAGGCTCATGATGTCCCATTCGTCCTGGACACCTTCCTGCTCGAGAAGCTCCTCCTGCTTCTCAGTCCAACCGATCAGGGCCCGAATATCGTTCCTGAGCTCAGGCGGCATGCTATCCAAACGGTTGTACGCCTGGACGAGCAGGAAGAGCCGGCCGATCCGCTCGCACGCCTGCTTAGGCCAGTCCGCGGAGGCTGAAACGAGTACCGAAAGCTGCCTGATCTGCCGGGCAAGGCCAGGCGCCTGAGCGTCAACCATCCGGGCAGCGACGCGGTCGAAATAGCCGTACGATTGCTGCTGGAGGTTAGCCAGACCCTGGCGGACCACGTCCTTCAGCCAGCTCTCGAGCTCGAGGACCCCGGCTCGGACCTTGCCTTCCCGGGCGCCGGCGCGCCTGGCCGCCGCCTCGGGATCGCTCGCCACTTCGCGCGCCTGCTTAGTCTGGACCTGTCCGGCCGCCTTCTCGTCGCGTTTGGCCAGCCACTCTTCGACCCACCGGGGAGGAACGGAGGCCGCGAGGAGATTTGGCTCGGTCGCCGAAAGCAGAAAGAGCGCGAGGGCGTGCTTGCAGGGGAACTTCCGACTCGGACAGGTGCAGCGGAAAGCCGGTTCGCTCGTGTCGATCTGCGTTTGGTATGGTTTGGCGCCGCTTCCCTGGCACTCGCCCCAAATGGCACGCTCGGTTCTCCCGAGCCCGCTCCATTTCCTTGCATTGGCCAGTTCCCGGCCGGATTTCGCAGAGGAGGGATCCGGCGCGAGAGCAAGAATACGATCAACGCTCCACATCGGGCTTTGTTGCGCGAGTATGCTTGGGCGTTCGGGGGAAGTCAACCCGGAGAGAAGGCGATGAGAGGGACAGGTCCGCTCACCGAAAGCGCTCGCCAGGAACGCTCGCAACGTGGGTGGCTCCTTTCGAAGGGCGGACCGGGCGCCCGAGTTGCCCCCGCTTGCTCTCTACAGCGGGGCAGTCAAGGCATCACCGGTCACTGGGATTGATCGAAAGGAGCCACCCTCGTTGCAAGCCTCCCTGGCGAGCGCTTTCAGTAAGCGGACCACGTGTCGGGGCCCGGCAGTGACGCCGATTCCCGAGGAGGATCTAAGGGTCAGGGTCGGAGCTCGCCTTCCTTCAGGCTCTCGTAACGCCCGGCCACCACGACTTTGGCGAAATCCGGATCCTTCTCCACCTTCTTGAAATCCCGGAACCCGGCGATGCGCGCTTTCTGAGGAAGTCCAAAGCCGAGTCGACCTGACCGCTCGCGGCGCTGATCTTCGCGAAGCAGAAGTACTGCATGCCCCGGTCAATCTCGGTGGGGAGGGTGAAGGCTCCTGCGTTCTGGTCGAAGATTGCGGGATTGAGCTCATAGGCGCGCCGGTAAGCCGCCAGACCGTCGTTGACTTTCCCCATGGCCAGGAGCACCGTGCCGAGGTTGCGGTGGAGACTGCCCAATTCGGGCTTCAACGCGATCGCCTTCCGGTAGTTCTTCGCAGCATCTTTGAGTTTCTTCTGGAGATGATAAGCGCTGCCCAGGTTATTCCAGGCTTCTGCGTAGCCGGGGTTCAGTTTTACGCACTGCTTATACTCCTTGATGGCGTCGTCGACGTGCCCCAGGCCCTGGTAGCAGATTCCCAGCATATTGCGAGAGATCACGTCCCGCGGATCCTGCTTGAGCTTGTTCCTGTAGAACTGCATCTGCCTTTCGTAGGTCACCGTCATGGTGTTCGGCTGCGGCTGAGCAGGCGCGACCTGTGGACTCGGAACAGACTGCCCATCCATTGCGGCCAGGGCCGTGGCCGAGAGGCTGATTAGCAGAATCAATATGGCGAATAACCTTGACATGTCTTTCCCTCCTAAAGAGAAAAATAGGGTTCTCTGTCGTGCTCTGCACTTATAGGCATGTTAGACACCTTAGGGTATGCAATTTGCTTTCGGTTCGAACCCGCTTGCTTCGCTGGAAAGCGCTCGCGCGCGGCTCTGACAAAGGCATCGCTCGCGCGCGGCTCCGACACGACTCGGTGTCGCCTGCTATGACTCGTATTCCGATAGAGCCCGAGCTGTTGCTCGGCGTTCGCCAGTCCCATCAGAGCCGCGCGCGAGCGTCTTTCCAGCGAAGCAAGCGGGTTCGAACCGAAAGCAGGTCGCATGCCCCACCCGGAATCCCAAGATCCGTATAAAGTGCAGGGCCTCGGCGCCTTCGGCGTCCGACCCAAGCGCCGAACCCGCCCTCTTTCATACAGTTATTGCCGAACGGAGGGGAAAAGATACGCCGTGTGCAGCGAACGGGACGGGATTATTGACAGAATCCGGCGAGCAGCCGTTTGAAGCGCTCGTCTTTTCGTATCTTCTGGAAATCGGGGTCCCGACGGATCAGAGAGCAGTCCTTGAAACCGACCTCCACGGCCATGCTGAGAAAGCGCACAGCCTCTTCGGCCTGTCCGTTCGCGGCGTTGATCTTGGCAAAGAAGAAATACTGTGTGGCGGCGGAGGCGTGCTGAGTCTGAATCCCCACCGCGCCGCCACTCAAGATAGAGGGGTCCAGACGGAAGGCTGTCTGCAGGGCCAGGTATCCGTCTTCCAGCCGGTCCTGGGCAAAAAAGGCGGTGCCCATGTTTCGATACGCAGTGGCAAAGCCGGGTCTGATCTGCACCGCCTTCTGGTAATTCCTGATGGCCTGGCCGTACTTGAGTCGGGCGTGATAGCAGGTCCCCAGATTGTTCCATGCCTCGGCGTAGGCGGGATTCAGTTTGACCGCCTGTTCGTACTGTCTCTGCGCCTCCTCGAGCCGGCTGCTCCACTGCAGACAAAGCCCCAGTCTGTTGCGGATCCCGGAATCGTTTGGATTGATCGCCAGAGCTTTCTCGTACTGGGCTATGGCACTCGGGTAATTCCTGCGGGCGGCTAATGTGTCGGCTGTGAGCACCAACTTGAGCGCCTCGCGAATTCGATCGGTGGCTGCCCCCATGGTTTCGCGGGAGATATCCTGTCCGGAGACCTTGATCACGTCTACGATCTTCTCACCGGTTTGCGGGTTCAGAAGCAGGTCAAGCGTGCACACATCGCCATCATTGACGGTCAAAGGCGCAGGAAAACGCGGCTGGGCGCGGGGAAGCAACGTCGGTCGCGGACATTCGGGGCAATTCAGGCGACGCTGCAATTCGGATTCGACATCGTCTCCCAGGGACCTGAACCTCATCCGGTACCGGCGGCCGGCCAGGGCCTCTACGTCGAGCCGGTATCCGAAGTAAGAGGCGCCTGCCGGATCGTAGAGGACCCTGCTGACGCCCTTTGAGCGGGGGAGTACGACCTCGGAAATGGCACTGGCCGCAGCCGGCTGCCGCGATTGCACCAATCCGAATCCGACGCAAACCCCGTTCTCCAGCCTCGCGACGCCGAATCCGCCCGCCGGGGCCATTCCCTGGGACAGCGCCTGCCCGCAAGCTGCAAGGAGGAGCGCGAGGAATAATCCGACCGCTGTCCGTCTGATCACTGTAATTGCTCCGTCACAACACTGACATTGACCTCTTCGACCGGTTCAAACCCGGCCAGGCTGGTTCGCACGACCATCGGCTGGTCAGCGGGCGCCTGGACGTATTGCCCCGGCTGCGGCGGGACGACCGCCGGACGGCTCACGGCCACACCGAGCGCGACCACCAACAGTGTCATCGCGGCAACCGCGACAGGAAGTGGAACCCGCACCGAAGTTGTGAAGAAACGCCTCCACAACGGCTCTCGGGTCATCTGCCGCCGGTAGCTGTCCAGAACGCGGGCATCAAGCGAGGCAGGAATATCCGGCGCCTTCCACTCGTGCAACACGGAGGTCAACTCCGGATCGCAGTGGTCCTCGGCGCTGTCTCTCACATCCTTGGCCTGCCAATCGTCGGTCATGATATTAACTCCTGATAGCGACCTGGCGCTCCTGGCGCTCGGACTTCACCCATGGCGCCAACAAGCGGCGCAACCGCTCGCGCGCCCTGAAAAGCCGGGACTTAATGGTCCCCACGTCGGTCTGTGCGGCGGTGGCGATGTCCGCCAGGCTCAATTCCTCGAATTCGAAAAGGATGACGGCCTCGCGCTGCAGAGGCGGCAGCGAAGCCACGGCCCTTTTCACAGTTTCACCAAGCTCCCTCGTCAATACCTGTTCCAAAGGACCCGGCTGCGTCTCGGCCGCGCGATCCTCGGGCATCTCGTCGACCATCTCCTCCCGACCCATTCGCCGCATACGACGATAGGCCAGGTTGCGGGCAGCCGCGCACAGATAGGTGCGAAGCGAGCTGCGCGACGGATCAAAGAGCCCGGGCTTGCTTAGCAACGAAAGAAAGCAGTCGTGAGTGACGTCTTCAGCCATTGGGACAGACCCGAGCATGCGATAGGCGAAACGGAAGACGCATTCGCGATGGCGCTCATAAAGCGCCAGGAACGCAGTCTCCTTTCCGTTGCGGGCCTGATCAAGCAGCTCGGCTTCCGCACCCCAATCGGACATCTCTCCTCCGGCCGGCCCGGCGTCTCTTCCTTAATCCCAAGACGGCGTCCTCTTCAACAATCCAAGCCAAGGGCCACCCTTCCGGGAGATTATTATCCCGAGAGGCGTCGGAGGATACGGGGAATCGCATGTTTTTATAGGAAGCGTCCGCAACATCACCAGTGAGGCGGTACGGGCAGCAGTCAAGAGCATCGATTCATCGGTGGCCGTCGGTGAACTGACTTCGGTGACCGAGCAGGCTTCTCGATTGCTTTATCGGGACCGGATGCTGGCGTCGCTCTCACTCGTCTTTGCGGCACTGGCGGCAGCTGTTGTGCGGGATAGGCATATTCGGGCTGACGAGCTTCGGAGTGGCCCGGCGGCGCCAGGAAATCGGTCTCCGGATCGCCATAGGAGCGACCCGGGCCTCGATTCAATGGCTGGTCATGAAGGAAGTGTCCTGGCTGGCAGCCACCGGATGCGCGGTCGGCCTCACGGTATTCGTCCTCTCGAACCGCGTTCTCTCTTCGGTGCTCTTCCAGCTGACTCCCGACGACCCCCCAAGCCTGGCGCTTGCGGCCGCAGTTCTGATTTGCACGGCGTTTGCCGCCGGATTTCTACCTGCCTGCCGGGCTGCCCGTCTGGACCCGAGCTGCAACCTCCGCCAGGAGTGAGCCGAGACGAACGTATTTATAACTCAGGACACTAGGAGACAGGGAGACGGGCGAGATGAAAAGGGCAGCGGCTGCTACTATGCGAGCGATCGGAAACCCGAGCGCGCCGTCTGGCCCGATCTCGTCGTCCGGGAGTGATTCCCGCGTCGTTTACCGCCCGGGAGTGGGCCGGAGATATGACAGCACTTCGTCCATCATATTGTTGACAGTCCGGTATTTCGCCGGTTCGGCCGCAAGAATCGCCGTTCCGGACTGAACATATTCCGCCGGCGACAGCTCGGTGCCGCAGTGGGAAACCATGGCCTGTACCGACTCACGGGTGGTTTCCAGATGAAACTGCAGCCCGATAACCCGGCGATGGAGTTGAAAAGCCTGGTTTTCACATCCCTGGCTCCTCGCGATGCGGACCGCCCCGGGCGGCAGATCGAATATCTCCCCGTGCCAGTGAAAGACCTCCACCGACGGCGGAAAGGAGAAGGTCGAACCATCGATCGACGCCACTCCGTGAACCGGAAACCAGCCGATTTCCTTTACCCGATTGCGATAGACCGGAGCACCCATGGCACTCGCGATGAGTTGCGCGCCGAGACAAATGCCGAGAACCGATTTCCCCGCCTGGACACAGAGGCGGATGAGCTCCTTCTCTTGTACCAGCCAGGGGAACTCGGCTTCGTCGTTCACGCTCATCGGCCCCCCGAGCACAAGGAGCAGATCGAGGTCTTTCGGTTTCGGCAACCTCGCCGACTCGAAGAGCAGGGTCTTCCCTATCTCGGCACGGGCGGCTGTGAGCCACGGTTCGATGCTCCCCAGTCCCTCAAAGGGAACATGTTGCAGGTAATGAGCTCGCATCTTTGTTTATCCAGGCTTGATTGTGGTTTTGGTACGCGGCATTCGCTTCGCTCTGCTGTAAACCTTCGCCCTTCCTGCTAATCAGCATCGCTTCCAGACGCCTACCAATACTAACTCAGGGCGTATTTGAAACACGCATTTTTCGCGGAAAGCCGCGTTCTACGGGCAGCCGAGCAGGATATCCCTTGACAAACAGTGAGGCGCTTATATATTTGCACCCGGCGCCCGGCGCGCCGAGACATCGCCGGTTGCGCCGTTGACCTGTCATGATTTTGACCTCGGATCGGGGAGGGATGCCGAGCCTGGCCATAACCGCAGGTGTTTCGCGGCGGCGAGGAGTCCTGATCCCTCGCCGCCCGGAAGCGAGGAAGCGGAGCAACGCGTCGGTGTTCGTGCGAACGGGGGACGGGTTCTCCCGACATCCAGTCGGGTCGTCGATTCATCGCTCGCACCTCTATGGACGATTCAAGGGATTCGACAAGACGATTCTCCACGCGAGTCGACACCTACGTAAAATACCGCCCGGGTTACCCTAAGGAGGTCTTGCAGAGCCTGATCGAAGACTGCCAACTCGGACCGACCTCTCCCGTGGCCGATATCGGATCGGGCACGGGCATTCTGACGAAGCTCTTCGTTGAAAACGGCAACCCCGTTTTCGCCGTGGAGCCGAACCCGGAGATGAGAGCGGCAGGCGAGAGTCTTCTGGACGGCTACTCCAACTTTTTCAGCGTCACCGGCCGGGCCGAAGCGACCGGACTGGCTGCCCGGAGCGTTGAGTTCGTGACTGCCGGGCAGGCGTTCCACTGGTTTGACCTGGACGCGGCCAGAAGCGAGTTTCGCCGCATTCTGCGACCGGGCGGCTGGGTCGTCCTGATCTGGAACCAGCGAGATACAGCGGCGACGCCTTTTCTCAGGGCCTATGAAGCCCTTCTCTTGAGATTCGGCACCGACTACCAGGGCGTGGCCCACACACGCCGGATTACCGACCAAGTGCTCCGCGACTTCTACCGTTCCGACTTCAAATCACGCTCTTTCCCCAACACGCAGGAACTTGATTTTCAGGCTGCGAGAGGCCGCCTGCTGTCTTCTTCATACACCCCGGAACCCGGACATCCGCAGTACGAACCGATGCTTGCCAAACTCGAGGCGATCTTCGAAGACCACGCAGTAGCGGGGCGGGTGCTCTTCCTCTACAAAACGCAAATGTATTACGGCCGGTTGTCCGATTAGATAATGGCGTGCGCCCCATCTCATCGATTGTTTCTTTTGGTTTACCGACTTAGCGACAAACTGCCCTCAGATCCGCCCGGCAGGGTTGATGTACTATGAGCCGGCTTTTGGGGATACGCACGATCATTTGCCCTGCACGTTGCTGGAGGAAATCGCCCACCGGGCATGAAGGCGATCGTCAAGCAGATTTCTTCCCAGGCATGCACGACATGCCAGCGTGCCTTTCGGCGACAGCGTCTACTCAGGTGGCCCCCAGGTTGTTCCGGACGTGTCGAGTGTGAGTATTTCGATCGTGCGGGGAGGGATGCTTATCACGATTCCGATGCGAAGAACAACGGCAGGTGGAATCTGAATCCCGCGAATGGAGCCTATCTAAACGAGTTTCGTCTGAAGGAAGGCGTCGACACGTCCTATACCAGTTCTGGGACCAGATAGATAACAGCCCTTAAATGTGGTCGAACCTTAGGAGAAGCAGCTCTATGTTGGGTGGACCGAACCGGGCGAGTGGTTCAACCTGACGGTGCAAGTCACTGCGGCCGGTACATACGGCTCGATCTCATGTTTACGTCCACGGCGGAAGCATTAGCTTCGAATTGGATGGAAAGAAGTTGACTGATCCGCTTCCCATACCATCCACCAACAATTCGGCAGATCCCCTTGCCTGGAGACAATGGCATCACTGGAACAAGACGAAGGGGCTGGCCACCGTCTATCTGCCGCAAGGAGTCCACGTCTTGACGCTGCACGTGGTCGATCAGGGAAACATGAACTTCGACTACCTGGAGTTCAGCCTGCTGAACCAGGTCATCCCGCCTGCTAGTAAATGCCGATACTGATAACCCTGTCGGACTGGCTCACCAACAGGTTGGTTTTCGCTTCACGGTAGGAGCGAAACGTGCTGCCGTCCTTGTTCCTGATTGTCGTGTAGTTGCTCCCATACATCTTTTCCGCGTCTGCCCAGGTTAATTTCACCGGATAGAAGTAGACATCTGTAAGCTTCTGGCGTCCACGATCAAAGGCAAGCTCCACTTGGACGTAACCGGGGTGCTTGTAGGCCCAAACGTCCGCCAGGGGATTCCCGCGATCGTCATGCGTGACCCTGTGCCTGATCGGTTCTCCAAATTCCTTCTGCGCCTCGACAAGAGTCCAGACACGCAGCTTGGACCGCAGGTACGGTCCAGGCTGCTTTTTTAATTCCTGAGACATTCGGGGTACCGTCGTCGGAGAGGTAGGCCGAGAAGCAGTCTCGCTGCCCGGCGGTTGGGCCGGGGATTGGGGCGGCGGCAAAATCTTTGATTTCGATGACTTGTCTGCCTGTTGGCCTGACTGGCCCTCGAAAGCCTGAATGAAGACGACGGCTTTCAATGTTTTTCGCGAAAACTCCGAGAACTGTGTGTCGGTAGTGGCCCAACCTGCCGGTATTCCGTTACAGGACACAATCAGTAAGAGAACAGCGTTCATTCGAGAAGACTCCCGCATTGGCATAGCTCCCTCCGAGCAGTGTCTTCAGAATCCTTGAAGCAGAAGATGATTGATATCGAGTGGAGACCGAAGGCGGCAATCAAACCTTCCTTAATTGCTGCCCGGGATCCTGTGCTTGGAGGAATGGTAACACCCACGAGAGCGGCCGTACAAGCGCACCGCCGGGCTGGGCAATTTGCCGTGCACTGGATCCTGGATTGATCATCTGCCTTATGATGTAAATAATGGCGTCCCTTTCCGACTTGAGCTTGAAATACCGCTTCTTCATGCGGACATATCGCTACTGGAAGGTGGACTGGAGACCCGGCTCTCGGCTGGCGAAGCCTCTGTCCGATGCCCGATTCGCCTTGGTCACGACTGCTGGTTTGTACCGGCCGGAACAGGCGCCCTTCGACGCCTCAATACGGGGCGGAGACTGCAGTTTCCGCGTTCTGCCCTTCGAAACGGACTTGGACACGCTGCTGGTCGGTCAACAGAGCGAGGCCTTTGATTCGTCCGGGTTGAAGCAGGACAAGAACCTCGCCTTTCCTCTGGGACGTTTCAAGGAGCTTGAGCAAGTAGGAACGATCGGCCGACTGAGCGAACGCCATCTCAGTTTCATGGGGTCCATCACAGCTCCCGGACGCCTTATTCGCGAAACAGGACCCGCGGCGGTGCGCATTCTCGCCCAAGATCAAGTGGACGCTGTTTTTCTTACCCCTGTCTGACCGATGTGTCATCAGTCGGTCGCACTGATTCAAAGTCTCATTGAAAAGCAGGGCATCTCCACGGTTTCGATCACTCTGCTCGAGGAAATCACTCGCCAGACCGCTCCGCCGCGAGCACTATTCGTGGATCGGCCCTTGGGCTACCCGCTCGGAGAACCCGACAACCCGGGATTGCAGCAGAGAATCATCCTGGCGGCTCTCTCGCTGTTATCTGACAACGAACTTCCGATACTTGCGGCTTTCCCACACGATTGATCCCGGGGACGTGTTCACTCCGCCCAGGGTGGGTCGTCGTCGCCCTGGGACCAGGCGGGGCGGCGGGCGAGGTACTCCTCCGGACGCGCGCGCCAGGCGTCCCGCTCGCGGGCCACGACGCTCCCGGCGGCAACCTCGTCGTTCTGCTTGTCCAGGGCCGCCCACAGGAGGGGGTGGATGCGGTGGCGGTGGACCTCCATCGGGTCGCCGCGGACGCCCCGCGGATCCATGGACGCTGCCTGCTCGACGCGCTCCACAAAGCCGGAAATCGCCTCCTTGGCGATCTCCGCCTGCTCACCGGCCGGCAGGTTGTTCCAAACCACCCAGAACAGTGTCTCCGGCTCGATCCAGTCGCTCTTCAGCCGCCCGCGCGAGGCTTCCAGGTTCGCCTTTCGCGCCTCGTCGTGAAGGCGCCCCAGCAGGCGCCCCTTCCGCAGGCGCCTGAGCGTCTCTTCGGCGTCACCGAGGAGCTGGTCCTGCTGGAGCGATGCGACGACCTTGACGTGCGGGTTCTTCTGGTGCCACATGGCAGCGTGGACGTCCAGGAGCACCGCCTCGGCGAAGTCCCGGGCGCTGGTGCGGCTCATCTGGGCACGGTCCTCCCAGGAAGCTTCGGTGGCAAGCAGCGGGAAGTCGAGGGGCGTCTCGGCCTCGGCCGCCTGCTCCACCTCGAGCGGCTCGCCGTTCTTCACGTGCCACTCCCCCTTGATCTGGAGGCGGTTCAGGTTGGCTTCGCCGTAGCGCATGATCTGATCCGGCCGGTACCCCTCCTCCTCAGGGTGGGCGTTTTGCCAGTAGCCGGGGTCGACGTTTTGCGCGCGCCAGCGCACGGCGCGGCCGAAAGCGAAATTGGTCTGGAACATGGTGGCGCGGTTCCCCACGGGCCCGGTCACGGGATCCATAAGGCCGGCGGGCGGTTTGGCGGCCGGCTGGAAGCCGCGGTCGAGAAAGGCATCGAGCGCGGTCGGGACGCCGGCGGCCTTCGGGTGGTAGGCGCCGGCCCAGTACTCGTCCAGGATCTTCCGGAAGGCGGCCGTTCGCGCGCGGGTCGCCCGGAAGGACCGGTCGTCGCAGTTGGGCCAGTCCATCACCCAGGTCGCGAGTTCCGGGTGGTTCAGGCGCGCGGCGATGTCGTCGGCGAGCAGGCTGCCGGTGAGGAAGCTCTTGGCCGACAGGGAGAACTGGCCGCCACCCTGTGCGATCGTCGGTGTGAGCCCGAGGGCGTAGGGCACATCCCAGAGGAACGCCTGCAGTAAGTCTACGAATCGGTCGTCATAGAACCACGCGATGGGGATTGGCTTCACGCTGTACTCGAAGATCTCCGGATCGATGGAAAGCTTCACCTCGAAGTCCTCGAGGCTTTTGTCACGCCAGCGGAAGTGGAGGTTCTGGCGCTTCGTACCCCACGGGTCCTGGTCGGTATCGCGCTCCACTCGGTCGAACATGGCACAGGCTCGGCCCTCGGCCCGCCATGCGGCATAGCGCTTGGCAATCTTCTTCCCGATCTTCTTCTCGGTCTTGAGCATCCAGCGGTCTTTGAAGTAGAGGTCCTCCCCCTCCGTCGTCGCGCTCATCTTCGCCCACTTTCGGACGGCCTTCGCGTTGCTGAACGTGGGCTCGATGCCAACCCAGGCATTGTGGAAGTCTGTGGCTTCGGGAGCGCGGTACGCAGAGAGAACAGCGGTCATGGGGTCGGCGGCAGGACGGTTCTTCCCGCCGGATTTGGGGGAGTCCTTCGGCATGTCGACTCCCGAGGTGATTATCTCTACCATGGCCGCAGCCTCGCATCGAACGTTTCCAAGCCGCCGACGCCTCCAACCTTCCTATGCGTTTCGCTTCGCGCCGATGACCAACAAGGCAACCCCTCCAACCAGGACCAGTCCTCCGAGTATGGGAGGAAGGGGGATCCGTTCATGCTTCTCGGCCGTCGCTTCAATCGGTCCGACATCAAGCACCTTCTCTTGCCGGGTGTAGCTGATGCCTTGATAGGCAAGGGCCAAGGCGCCCAGAACGACCAGCGCAATTCCAATCAAAGTAATCGGTTTCATGTCTCTTGTCTCCGCCAGGGCCACGAAGTACGACGGCTCGCCCGTCCGGTGAAAACTCCTCGGGAACGAGGGTGGGGCGTGATCGCCGGCGGTGTTCCGCGGTTAATGAGGAACGAGGGCCGCGCCCCAATCAAATCCAAGGCCCGGCCCTGCTCCTTCGCGAAACAGAGTCAGAATTAGACTCTCCGCTTGAGCCTCTCGATCATCGGGCTCTGAGAATGCCCGGCTTGATGTTCTGGTTTCGGCAGAACAGATTGCTCGGGTCGTACTTTTGTTTCAGTCCTACGAGCCTGTCATAGTTCTTCCCGTATGCAGCTTCGACTCGATCTTGCTCGTCCGCCGTCATGAAATTCACGTACACGCTTCCCAGAGAGTGCGGCGCAACAGCCTGAAAGAACTCTCGCGCCCAACTGATGCAGCGTTGATCGTCGGCCGGGTCCTCCCAGCGCCCATGGACGTTCATCACATAATTCACATTTCTGTGAGGATAGGCTGTGGCGTCCTTGGGGACAGTGTTCATTTTTCCGCCGATCTGACCGATGAAGATCTCGGTGTGTGGCGAAGGCAACTTCCCCGAGTATTCAACCGTCTTGTCGATAGCCTCGTCGTTCAATTCATCGAAGTCATGGGACTTCCAATAGTTGCGGGCTCCGGGCGTCAGGAGGGGATCGAACGCTTGCTGAAAGACGGTGTAGGGCATTGAACCCACATGCTTGCCGACCAGGGGAGCGAGCTCTTCAAGCGGCCGGATGGCCTTCTCTCCGGCCTCGGCATCCCCCAAGAAGAAGACCGGGAGGACCAGGACTTCCTTCCCATGAATATTCTCGGGCAGGAACGGGAGCGGTGGCGCTTTTCTCAGGACTACCCACACGGTGAGATCATGCGGCGCCTGTTTAGTAAACTTCCGATAGCCCCTGAGGACGGACTTGGCCTGGTCGTGAGGATAGACGAGAAGGCCGGCGAATACCTCCGGGCCGACCGGATGGAGCTGATACTCAAACCTGGTCACGACTCCAAAGTTCCCGCCGCCACCGCGGATTCCCCAGAAAAGGTCCGCGTTCTCGCTGGCACTGGCGCGACGCAAATCCCCGTCCGCTGTGATCACATCAGCGGAAAGCAGGTTGTCGACTGTCAGGCCGTACTTGCGTGTCAGCCAGCCGAAACCACCGCCCAGCGTGAGTCCGGCCACCCCGGTCGTGGAATTAATCCCCAGAGGCGTCGCCAGGCCGTGTAACTGCGCCTGTTGGTCAAATTCACCGAGAGTGACACCCGGCTCCACTTGTGCTGTGCGTTTTTTGGGGTCCACCTGTACGGATTTCATGAGCGAAAGGTCAATCATCAGTCCCTGATCGCAAACCGCGCTGCCGGCGATGTTGTGTCCTCCTCCGCGCACGGACAGGACCAATCCGTTTTGCCGGGCAAAGTTGACTGCATGCTTCACGTCGCCGGCCCCGGCGCAACGAGCGATAAGAGCCGGCCGCCTGTCAATCATCGCGTTCCATATCGTGCGCGCTTCATCGTAACCAGTGTCTCCCTCGCGAAGCAGTTGCCCGCGCAGATTGCTGGCCAGTTGGTTCACCTGGATGTCCGAGACGGCCACCCGATCGCCGGATAGGCCTGCCAATTCAAATTGCGGCATAACACCTCCTCGTGTGTCACCCGACTGAAGAGTTGTGAGATTTGATTAAAAGAAGCTACGACCTTTTGGGTTTTGAGCCTGTTCACCGGGAATGGGGAAGTGAAACAAAAAGTGAGCTTGCTTTCTCTCCATGCTACATCCCGGCTGACCTCGCTTCAAGCCGCCAAGGTCGGTGCCTTGATTGGGGAGCGGGAAGTGCCGGCGAGTAGTGGCGGCGCCCCGGGGTCCGAGTGCGACCATCAGGGTCGGCCTTGAAAGATTCCTTCGTTGCCACCGTCCAACTGACAAGGGATCGTGAGTCGAGGAGGCGGTTCGATGCGTACTCGCTCCATGCGAAGAGTGGCAATTGTCATCCTGGCCCTGGCTTTTCTCCACGCGCCTGTTTTATACGCGCAGAATTGGAGCCGGGACTGGGGAGATCGAAGAGATGACCGGCGTGAGATACAAAAGCGTCGCGACCGCGGTGACGTCTGGAGAAGCGACCGTTATGAATGGAACCGCGGTGGCCGGTATCCTCGCGGATCCAGGGAATACTATGATTCGGCGGGCCATCTGGGATACCGCCAGGGATATCAGGACGGCCTGCAAAAAGGCGAGGAGGATTACCGCAAGGACCGTCGCCCGGAGCTGCGTCGCCATGGGAGATATCGCGATGCCGATCACGGATACAAGAGTCGGTACGGGCCCAAAGCCGAGTATCGTTACGGCTATCGCGACGGATTCGAAGAGGGTTACCGGGAAGCGTACAGAGGCTGGCAAAGATACTAACCCAGCCAGCGCGGAGTTTGCCGACGGCGAGTCTTTTGCGGTGCGGCGGCAGAGGAATGCTCCCGATAGTTGGCCCTTGAACACTGAGGAGCCGGGAGCGAGGTTTTCAGAGCCGCGCACGCAAACGAGGGTGTTGAAAATGTTCACCTGTTTGTCATATCCCCGGAGGGATTGCCGAATGACCCCAACGGGGTCACGTAGCAGAGCCCGGGGTTGCCCGCGCTTTGGCGGGCTACCCCGGGTCGGAGGCTTGTATGGGGTTCAACCCTGAAAGGGTTGCGTACTGCGCACGACACGCAACCCTTCAGGGTTGATGACTTACGGCTCTGGATCCCAGGGTAGGCTGCAAAAAACGCAGCCAACCCTGGGCTTTGCTACGCAACGCCTTTGGCGTTGAAAACCGTCGATATCCTCTCAGCTAAATGCGCTAACTGGCCTTTTTCAACACCCTCGCAAGCGCTTTCCAGCGGAGTCAGCGGGTTCTCTTTGCCTCGATGCGACGCCCTATACCCTACTCGAAAACCCGCTTACTCCGCTGGAAAGCGCTGCGTGCGCGGCTCCGACAAGGCTACTCGGCTGTTTCCCCGCTTTTCATTGATCGCGGGTGCCCGAGCCGATCTCGTTGGCTCTGCTGGCGTCACCGCACGAACGTGTGTTTCCCCGATCCGACGTCGCGGACGAGGAGGTACTGTCCCACCGCCTCTGCCTGTTTCGTCTTCCCGTCCACCTTCAGCGAGACCCCTTCGGCTTTTCCCTTCGGAACGTAAATATCAGCCCGGACACTGCAGGGAATGGCAACCGTCATCTCGATCCGGTCTTTGGCTTGCCAGGAGACGGAGACTTTTCCGGATTGGGTCGGGATGTCGCCGCGGGCGAATTCGAGTCCGGCCAGATGCGGGCGGATCTGGAGGCGGGCGGCCCGGGGAGCGACGATTTTGACACCGAGGATGTACTCCTGGAGCGCGACCACGCCGGCGTTGGCGCCATAGGCGTGCGATTCGCTCGCGCCTGTGCTCGCGTCGCGTCCGTTGCGTCCCAGCCAGTGCTCGTACGTGAAGGTGCCGCCATCGGCCAGCGTATAGGCGAAGTTGCGGCCTTTGGGATTAAGCATCCAGTCCATCAGCGCCTCGTCTTCATCGTTATCGCCGTAGGCTTGAATCAGGTAGCGGGCCAGGATTGGGCCGGTACTCTGGCCTCCCGCCTTCACGGCGGCCATCGCGCCCGCCTTTCGGGCCTCAGGAACGAGCCCCAGGGCCAGCATGAAGGCGTTTGCCTGCTGGGACGCGTGTTTGCTCCTGGTCCCATCCGCATTCAGCCCGTCTATGTAAGCCCTCCGCTGCTCGTCCCAAAGTCGCGCCTGGATGGACGCCAGGACGTCGGCCGCATGCTTCTCGAATCGCGCGATCAAGTCGGCAGGCGCGCCCAGCTCCTTGCCGAGGCGAGCGATGTCCAGGTAGACCAGGTAGGCGTTGATACTCATGATGGTGCGCTGGCTGGTCATCATGTCGTAGCCGTAGCGCTCGGGCCAGTCGACAATGCCCCCCTCGTAGCGTGGGTTATTGCCGAGATCGACCAGCCCGGTGGCCAGGTTCTCCGTCTTTTTTACGTAATCGCCGACTCTAACGACCTGGTCGAAGATCTCGCCCATCAGTTGCCGGTCGCCCGTCTCCAAATAGTACTCCCACGCCCAGAAGACGAAACTCTGCGTCCAATCCGGGATGTCGCGCTTGCCGTCCCCGTTAGGATAGACAGCGTTTACTTTGCCGGTGTCCTGGTGGAATTTGACCTGTGACTGCGCAAATTCGCGGAGGCCCTGGCGGGACAGCAGTCTCTCCTCGAAGCATTTCATGGCGCCGATCGAGATCTGGTAGGCGTCGTAGGTGAACTGCCCTTGCTCGCGAGTAGGCGTGTCGACGAACTGCTCGTGCGAGCCGAGCATGAGTGAGCGTTTGACGAGATCCCAGGTGGCGTTCAGGGTAGGGTTCGAGCACTCGAAGGAGGAGGCCTCCCGATCGACCCGGTTGTGACGTACGATCATCCGGATGGTGCTACCGTCGAAGTCCGCCGGGGCGTTCTCAACCTCGATGTATCGGAATCCCAGGTACCAGTAAGGGCGGAACTCTTCCGCGCCGCCGCGCAAAGTGTATTGATAATCCATCCGCGTCGACTGGGCGAAGCTTGCCAGCGAGCCGTCCGGGCGGGAACGGTAGTCGACCTTGATTTTCACGACTTGACCGGCGGCGCCGTTGCGAAAGGTTATGTGCGGCATGCCGGCGTACACCTTACCGAAGTCAGCCACGAAATGGCCCGACCCGAGCTTGGCTACGTCCACCGGAGCGATCTCGTACTCATCGAGCGAGGTTTCCTGAGCCACGAGCTCACCGGTCCAGGGCGCGGTAGGGTGCGGGCCGATTTCCAGAGCCGGTTGCCAGGCGCTGTCGTTGAAGCCGCTCGAGGTCCAGCCTATCGGATGCCGCCGTCCGTCGATCGACTCAGCCGGAATACCTTCGCCGTTGCGAAAGTTCTTCCCCGAGACTTTCCCTTCCGGGACCTGCCACTCGCCGGGCAACGTCTTCCAGGATCCATCCGTGTTCAGGACAATCGATGAGCCATCGGCAAAGTCGACCACCGCCTTCAGCAGCAGGCCCCATTTGCTGTAGGGACGGCCCTGCCCGGATCCGTACCAGTGGCAGAGCAAGCCGAAGACGTTTTCCCCGCCTGCCTGGAGGAAGGGTTGAAGATCGAAGGTCTGGTAGTACTGGTACTCGGGATACGCGAAATTGGGCCCTTTTCCGACGAGTTTGCCGCCCAGATACAGCGCGTGGCGATGCGAGGCGCTCAGATACACCCGCGCCCTTGAAATTTTCTTGTTCGGCAGAGTCACGGCTTTCCGGAAATATACGTAGTCTTCGGATTCCTCCGTATTGTTGGGCCATATCCAGAACGCACCGGCCCAATCCCGGTTGGTAAGGAGCCCGGTCTCGAAACGCGCCACGGCCGACCAGGGGCTGACCTGGTCGCGGCTGTTCCAGGTGCGCACCTGCCAGTAACAAAGTTCGCGGGAAACGAGAGGCTTCCCCTGGTACAGGACGGCGGTGATGGACTGGCTCGTAACCTTGCCCGAGCTCCAGCGGTCGGGCTGCGGCGCCTTCAGTCCATTCGCTGAGGAAGCCACCCGAATTTCGTAGGCCGTCTGCGCCTCCCCAGGCGCCGAATCCTGAGGGAGCCAGGAAAATAGCGGGGCCCGGCCTCCGATCCCGATCGGGTCGATGCGGTCGTTGACGGCCAGTCGGACCGGAGCAAGGGGCTTCGCCTGCAGGTCCGCCATGGCGAAAAGCGTCAAGACGAGGATTGATAAGCCGAGCGAGAATTTGCAGGTTCCCTTCATCTGGTTCTCCTTGGTAACCCCGTCGGCCGAGGCCGGCATTTCACCTTCCGGCCCAGGTGATTGCCGTTCTGATGCGCCCACACGCTCGCACTGTCAGGATGGCGGAAATAGCGCGCGCACCGGGAAGACGGTATCTTTGATTGGCACGCCCGCCTTCTCGAGGCCCCCGACGAAAGCGTCGAGGTGTTCCATTGCTTTGCCGCCCATCTGATCCGACACCCAGACGAATCGCGAGCGCCCGTCCTTGCGCGTGACCCGCATGCCGTTGGCGGCGGATCCGGCGAGCATCAGCGCACGTCCGGTCTGTCCCATCCTGGCGGCGCCCGACTTGCCCAGCAGTGCCGCGACGAAGCTTAAAACGATGAGCCACTTCGGCGGCCTCAGGAGCGCACCCTGTATCTCCTCGATATCCGCGTAGTCGAACGCTTCGTGGCCACGCAACGTCCGGATGTCGAACCCGCCGTCGCGCATCACGAGGCAGTACACCGCCGCATGGGCCGCCCAGTAAAAGGCAAACAGTCCGAAGGCACGCCATAAACCAGAACGGGATCAGCAGCGCGAGGGTGGTGACCGCCTCCACCGACCCCCCAACGATTGGCATGGGGAGCACAAAGAACATTCCGAACAGCAGCGTCGACACGACATCGCCAAGCATGATGCGCCAACGCTGGTACGCGATGACGTTGGCCGGGCGGCGTGGATAGGGCAAGAGGAGAAACAGCCCGAGACCGATCCCGAACGCCCAGAGGCTCCATTTCCGAAACGGATAGGTGAACGACGTCGGCAGTGGATTCACATCGAAGAAGGGGATCAATTCATGGGCCGCGAGCAGCGTGACCTGAAGCTGCCGGTCGGGCTTGCCATCGAACGCCAGGATGTAGGTACCATTGTCGGCGCGCAGGGAGTCGAAGGGTGGCTCGTCGCGCTGGAAGTAAAGTCGACGGAAGTTCCCGGTGAAGGTCGTGTCGATACCGTACTTCTCCTTGACGCGCTGGACCGACTCGCGTTCCTCCTGCCGCTGATACTCTGTCATCGCGGCACGTCTGGCGTTCTCTTTCCGGGCCTCTTTAAGATCAGCCGACGTGATGCGCTGCTCCCAGCCGCTGACAGGAAGGTTCCTGGAGAAGCTCTGATCGACACGGAAGAAGAACGCGTCCCACGCCGGTCCGCTCACCGTCAGCAGCGGCTTCTGTTCCGGCTCACGCGATTCCGCGACGAGCGCGTCAGGCTCCTCCTCACCAGAGCTGGAGCCCGAAGCGACCGCAGTCGGTTGATGTTCCGCGCGCGACACATCGACATAAGGCCGCAGGTCGGTCAGCCACCCGAGCCACGCTGCCGCCATGATCCCACCAATCAGGAACAGCCGCCTCGAGATTTCCACCGCCGGGCTGGGGTACGCCATGCACTCACCCTCTTTGTTTTTCGGCCGGGAGTCACATTAAGTAACCCCTGACTGACTGCTTGGTTGATAGCTCCACAGCTGCCTCGTTCTCGTTTGCATTTTGCGGATCAGTAATGGTTCGGGCTTCAATAATAAGATCTTCCGGGTTTGGAGTGGGTAGAAATCGGATAAGAAACGCGCTATGGAAGGTGAGAAGGGTAGAACGTAGTCGGACCTCTTTTGAGGTGTGGAAGCTTCGCAAGGTTGACACAGCGCGGGAGTGTTGGAGAGACGGAGCTCATGACCGCCGACATGCCTCCGGGACGTTTTCAGCCGATGCGCAGCGCCTATCTTTCCCTACTCGTCGACAGCACAGAGGAGGCCGAGCGTATTTACGGTGTGCTGTCCGACGGGGGTGACATATTCATGCCGATGCAGGAGACCTTTTTCGCCTTCCGCTTTGCGATGCTCAGGCACAAGTTCGGCACCTCCTGGATGATTCTCCACGAACGCCCCGAACCGCAGGGCGCGTGAGGCCTCGGGCCAGGCTGCTCTTATACGCATGTTAGACACCTTAGGGCATGCGAGCTGCTTTCGGTTCGAACCCGCTTGCTCCGCTGGAAAGCGCTCGCGCGCGGCTCTGACACGACTCGGTGGCGCTTGCTATGACTCGTATTCCGATAGAGCCCGAGCTGTTGCGCGGCGTTTGCCGAGTCCGATCAGAGCCGCGCGCGAGCGTCTTTCCGCGAAGCAAGCGGGTTCGAACCGAAAGCAGCTCGCATGCGCCACTGGAATCCCGGCGCAGCCGGGCGCATCCGGGCGGGTCTCTCGTTTCGTTCGTGTGACCTTGACAACCCCAATGGTCCCCTAATAATCTTCGGCCGCCAAAAGGAGTCTTCCACGGAATTGATCGTGGCGTGACGCCGGGAGGTAAAGGGAGATGAGCATGAAGATTGGGAGAAGCGTTGTTCTAGCTCTGGGATCGTTCTTTCTGGCCGCGGGCGTCCTGGCGGCACAGCCGGATCGGGCTGGTTGCGCGGATCATCCGCTGTTCCCGACACGCATGCCTGAGTACAGCATTGGGGCGTGCAAGGTCGAGGACTACGGGGTGTTCGAGTTCTGGACGAAGAACGCGAGGGTGAAGGTGCCAGTCGAGGGCAAATTCACCTTCATCACATACCGCTTCACCGGCGCGCGAGGGACCGAGCCGAGCGGTCTCGCCGTCGTGCGCAACTACGAGAACGCCATCCGGAAGGTGGGTGGGACCATCCTCGAGAGCGTGCCGACTTGGTGGGTGAACGCGAAGATCGTGAAGGACGGCAATGAGGTGTGGGTCCAGGCCGAGAAGGGCAACGGCACGATCTGGCTGCGCATCGTCGAGAAGAAGGCGATGGAGCAGAGCATCGTCGCGGACGCGGCCTCCTTCGGGAACGACATCAGGACCACGGGGCATGTTGCGGTTTACGGAATACTTTTTGACACCGGCAAGGCGACGATCACGGCCGAGTCGGGTCAGGCCATCGGCGAGGTTGCGAAGTTGCTGACCAGCGACCCAGCGCTGAAGGTCCATGTGGTCGGCCACACGGACAACGTCGGCGCCGTGGAAAGCAACCTCAAGCTCTCGCAGGATCGGGCGGCGGCCGTAGTCCAGGCGCTCGTGCAGAAGCACGGCATCGCCGCTACCCGCCTCAGGGCTTACGGCTGCGGAGCCTTCGCGCCTTTGGCGTCGAACGACGCTGAAGATGGCCGGGCGAAGAATCGCCGAGTGGAAATCGTCAAGCAGTAACCAAGCCCACAGACAAAAAAGGGGTGGCAGGCAGCAAGTGGTCAGCATTCCGCGCTGCGCTGCTTCCCCGTGCGTATCCGGCGCCCGATCACAAGAGCTTCTTCAGGATTAGTCTGACCTTTCGCGGCTGGCCGTTGCGCGACAAGGTCACTTCGCGCTCTGCACCGGCCTGGGTCAACAGGCGCGTCACATCGTCGAGTCGAAGCCCGGTCGTTGGCCGGCCGTCAATTGCGACTACGAGATCCCCGGCTTGGACGCCCGCGGCTTCCGCCGGCGAATCCGGGACGACTCTGTGAACAAAAAACTCGCCCAGATCGGAACCTCGCGCCCGGATTCCCATACCGCTCATGTCGTAGTCATCCGGGTCATTAAAGTGGGAGTTGGGACGCAGAATTACCCGGTTACGCCTGTAATCGAACACGATGTTGAAGCGGTGCAGCAGGTTGGACCCGAGGAAGCCCGAGACGTCGTCCTGCGAGAGAGATCCGCTCTCGGCTTGGATAAACCCGGCAACCGGGGAGGCGATCCTGTGGGAGCCCAGTTCCACAAAGGGAACCCGGCCGAGCAAACGCCGTCCTGTCCCGCCGACTCCCACATGCGGGCTGTCGATCAGTCGGGGAACGTACTCGCGCCCGGCGGAGATCAGGTCATGCTGTCGCACAAAAGGGGCATTGAAGATGACCGAGGTGGTCCCGCCTGTATCCATTCCGAAGTCTCCCTCGATCGTCGTGCCGTTGGGCAGTCCCACCTTCACCCGGACCACAGGGAACTTAGAGCCCGGGCGCAGCGGCAGGACGGTTCCCACTCCATCATGCTCGTATGTGTCCGGGTCATAAAGCAGGATGCGCCGTGAGTCGTAGTCGATTTCGGTCACATATTTGACCAGCCACGGATACCCAAGCGCGCCATCGAAGCGCTTTCCCCAGGTTTCGCTCGGCAATTCAAATGGGAGGACAATTCCGTGAGCGGTTACCGTAGATCCACCGACAGCAAAGACCACATTCGGAGAGGCACCCATTCGCACCTTGTTCTCCGCTGGACCGGCGGTCCTCGGTTCTCCCAACTCGACCACGTTCAGGCCAAGGCGCGTTGCTGCTTCCCGGGAGATCACACAGTCTCCCGCAGCTGAATCCAAGATGAATGACAGTGGCTCGCTGCCGTTGGCACCGACCGGCAGCCAGACTGCGTTTCGGTACATCTCAAACGGAAGGACATGCAGGGGCTGCGCGGATTTCCCGGCGAACACGCTGCTCGCGGCGATGAAGAGAAGCACAAAATATGGAGTCACCTTGCCTTCGACACCAGACCGGAGCAGTTTGTGCCACGCTTTGACGTCGGTTTCCGCCCCTGCTGCTTACCCAATGGCTGGGACTGGTCTGCTCAGTTTTCCCTTCCTTTTTTCAACGGCGACAGCGGAATTACCTGATACCGCGGTACTGTCCGCCGTCAACGACTACGCATTCGCCTGTGATCCAACGGGCGCGTTGGGAGACCAGGAAGACGGCGACATCGGCAACCTCGTCGGGCGTACCCAGTCGCCCCCACGGAATAGATCCCTTAACATTGGCGTACAGCTCTGGCTGGCCCTCTTTCACGGCCGCCCATAGTCCGCCCGGAAACTCTATCGACCCGGGGGCCAGGGCATTGACCCGAATTCCCCGAGGCGCGCAATCGGCAGCGAGCTTCTTCATGTATGCCAACTGGGCTGCCTTGGCGGCGGCATACCCGTAGTCCTGTGACGGAAAGGCCTGGAGCGCGGCAATCGAGGAAATAAAGAGAATGCTGCCGCCCCCAGCCTCCGTCATCCGCGGGATCACTTGCTCACAGGCATGGACGGCGCCCATCACATCGACCTTCAGGTTGGCCGCCCATGATTCAAGGCCGGATCCGAGGTCGAGCCCGGATGCGTTATGGATTAGCGCGTCCACCCTCCCCAGCGCCTTCGCTGACCCTTCAAGGAAGGTGCGCAGCGCTTCAGGATTCGCTGCGTCGCAGACTTCCGCGTGGAGCCGCAGGCCGTTTGCCCGAAGGTTGTCGGCCGTCTGCTGTAATCCTGCCTCTCCACGCGCGCAAATTGCCAGATTGGCGCCCTCCGCCACCAACCCCTGGGCAATCGCGCGGCCGATGCCTCGGCTTGCTCCGATCACGATACAGTTGCGACCCTTGAGTCCTAAGTCCATAGTTCCTCCTCCAGGATGCCACGCTTGCTACTGGATGCGGTCTTCCGCGATGGCAAAAGAACCGGGTAGATTTTGCGAGTTCAGTTACTTAACAGAATAGCGCTTTCCTAAGGCGCGGGATGAGGCAATTTCTCCCAGCCCTGGTTGTGGCATATAATATTGTTACCAATACACCTAGCGAGGCTGACCCGCGGAAACCTGCCGAAACAAGACATTATCCAGCGGCTCACCGAGTGAAGCCCACGACCCAAGGGTGGAAACTGTTATGGCGATTGACAAAACTCAGCCCGACTGGGAAATGTTCCTTTCTGGAGTATCCGAGGGGAACGCCATCGAATACGGGGCGAACCGCAGCATTTTCTGGGAAGGAGACCCGGCGGATTCCGTGTTCTTTTTGCGGCAAGGCAAGGTGAAGCTCGGAGTCACCTCGAAGCATGGCAAGGAAGCGATTGTCGCCATTCTGGACCGAGGTGATTTCTTCGGCGAAGGTTGCCTGGCAGGTCAACCCTTACGCATGGCGACGGCGACGGCCATCACGGATTGCAGTCTCACCCGGCTGGAGAAGCGGTTGATGGTGCGCCTTCTCCACGAGCAGCACGAAATTTCGGAAATGTTCGTCACGCATCTGCTGTCGCGCAACATCCGGTACGAAGCGGATCTCGTCGACCAGCTGTTCAACTCCAGCGAGAAGCGTCTCGCCCGGATCCTGCTGCTGCTGTCCCATTTCGGCAAGGAGAGCAGAGCCGAACCCGTGCTTCCCCGAGTCAGTCAGGAGAACCTGGCCGAAATGGTCGGCACCACCCGTTCCAGAGTCAGTCATTTCATGAATAAGTTCAGGAAGCTCGGCTTCATCGACTATGGTGAAGAAGGCGGGTTGACGGTTAATAGCGGCCTGCTGAGCGTGGTCCTTCACGATTAGAGAGACCTGAAGCGCCCGTCCCGCCTATCGTTGTCCGCTTACTCGCTCGCTCGGTGATCGCCCCGTCCCTGCGTCCCGGATCCATCCGTCAATCAGCTGGGGTGAGCAACTTTGACCAGGGGGGTGAGCCTTACTGAACTGACGCGAGCATTCTCCCAAGGTATAACACCCTGAGGGTCAGACTCTGCCAGCTAACAGCGACGGGAGTGTTGTATGCAAGGAACCTTATGCAAGCTTTTTCCCTGCCTGGTCCTTCTAGTGACATGCCAGGCCTCTGCTCAAACCGGGGGCACACTCCCAACCGTGGACACCATCATCGCTCGAATGGCGCAGGCCCGGGCTGAGAACCGAGCCTGTTTTCGTCCTTACGTCGTCACGCGCGATTACAAGCTATTTGGCAAGAACAGAGAGGAAATCAAATCCCAGGTCCAGGCAGACGTAACCTTCGTCCCCCCGAATGCCAAGAAGTACGCCATCCAGCAGACCAGCGGGACCGGCCTGGGAAAAACCATCGTGCGCCGGACGCTGGCAAGCGAAGTCGATATCGCTAAGAATCATGCCTCAACGGACTTCTCGGCGGACAACTATGATTTCCGTTTCACGGGCGAGGAAAATGTAAGCGGCCGGCGCTGCTACGTGCTCGAGCTGCTTCCGCGGCGAAAGGACAAGAGTCTTCTCCGTGGGAACATCTGGATCGATGCCACCACCTACCTGGTTCACCGAATCCGGGGCGAGCCTGCCAAGTCCCCGTCATGGTGGCTGCGCGGCGTGCGCATCACGCTTCTCTATGGCGACGTCGGCGGCATGTGGCTGCAAACGGAGCTGGAGGCCACCGCCTCCGTCCGGATACTCGGCCCCCACACGCTGGTTTCGCGGGATGTGAAATATCGGGTCAGTGAGGTCGATGTCGCCTCGTGCCCAAAGCGCGTTGCCCAAGAGGCGCCGACGCAAGACGACATGACCCTGGTGGTCGCCCGCATTCACCAGAAGTGAGCAATTTTGACCAAGGGGGTGAGCTGTACTGAACTGACGGACCAGCCGCCTCGGCATATGCTCAGGGTCGTGCGACCGTCGTCCGAGCACGGAGCGGAGCACGCAGCATTTTCAGCAAGGAGACCATTGTGTCGGAAAAAAACGGAGATAAAGCCAGGTTCCACCGGGAACGCAAGAAGAAGAATCTGCAGCGAGAACACGCTCGCGAATTACGCAGCTCGCCGGGAACCGCAACGAAACAGGAAACCCCCCAGGCGCCCCCGCCCAAGCCAGATCCAGCGGAGGCCTAGAGCGAACGGTTCGGGCTCGCACCGTCTCCGGACCGGCGGCTCGCGAGCCAGTCGGCTCAAGATCCTGAGAAATAGCGCATTCAAGTCCTGAAGGAGGACCTAATGGTCAGTATTCGTAAAGTCATGACATCAATCGCTTGGGCTCTCCTTTTGGTGCCGCTCATCCACGCCCAGGATCTTTCGATGTACCGAAACTTTCAATTTGGAATGGACTTGCCTTCGGTCGCAAAGCAGGCCGATGTGAAGCCGTCCGAAGCGAGGGTCATCCACCAGCGCCCGGCACGGATCGAAGAACTGGAATGGCGGCCTCAGCGAACCTTCGATTCGTCCAAGGAAACGGACCCGGTCAAGCAGGTTCTCTTCAGTTTTTACAACGGCGAGCTTTTCAGAGTCCTGATCTCGTATGATCAAGACAAGACCCAAGGACTGACCGTTCGGGACATGGTCGAGGCTATCTCCGCAACTTATGGAACGGCGAGCAGTCCCACTGCCCAGATCGTGCTGTTTTCTTCGTCGCACGTTTACAACAACGCGGAAAAAGTGCTGGCCCGATGGGAGGACCAGCAGTACTCGTTCAACCTTTTCCACTCATCGTACAGTTCTGGATTTGGAGTGGCTGCCTTCTCCAAACGTCTGGACGCTCTTGCCCAGAAGGCAATCATCGAGGCGATCCGGCTGGACGAGCGGGAGGCGCCCGAACGAGAGATTCAACGGCAGAAAAGGCTGGACGAGGAAGACCGCCTTGCCCAGGACAAGGCCCGGCCAGCGAACAAGGCCAACTTTCGTCCGTGAAGCCGAGGGCGTGCTTAAGCCCAGCCTACTCCTCGTTGGCGTAAAGGATCAGGTCGATATCAAGGCTCGCTCCCAGCTTCGCGACTCCAGAACCAGCGAAGCTGTGACCCGATTGATGACTTCTCGGTTGGGCATTGCCAGACTCCTACAGTTCCCTTACGTTGAGATGGGTGTGGACACCTGATCCCTGCCCACCCTTCCGTCGAATCCTGTTCCGCCCACACCCCTTCGGCAAGAACGCGGCCGTGGTGAGCTCGGATACGGAGACCCAGCGCGGCACGTCGCGGGGTGCTCGCAGGTTCTCCTCCACGAAAATGTCGTATCATTCAAACATGCATGCTTTACCCTGCAGTGTACCCGGCCTTTACCGGAGGAGCGTCAGCCGAGATCGCGGACCCAAGACCCGCCGCCCGGGTCCGCGGGGTGGTCTTCCCCAGACCAAGCGCCTTTGGAAAAGAAGCCGGTCATAATAGAGGCAGGACCTCGATATCGCAAAGGAGATCTATAACCGTGTCCATGGTCGGAAAAAACATCGACGATTTGTGCACGCGCTGCGGGCTCACCCTGGCTCACATCGTCCTCTACGAAGTAAAAGGGACCGTCCGGGGTGTGAGGTGCACCACCTGCGGGTCTGAGCACCGTTACCGCGGGGCAAAGCCGGAAAAGCAACGAGCCACCGCGCCGGAACGTCGGAGCCCACGGGTGACCCCCGGAGTGCCAGGGTCGGTCCGGCCGGCGGATATGCGGCTCTGGGAGCGGCGCAACGCCGCCGCTGCGCCGGACGCGGTTGTCCGGGATTACAAACTGACAGAACGCTACGAGAAAGCAGACGTCATCGCCCACCCGCAATTCGGCCGCGGGTTTGTCGAAACGATCAGCGGAGACAGCATGGAGGTTCTCTTTCGGGAGGGCCGGAAGACGCTGGCCATGAACCGCCGGCCGGCGGTTGAACAGGCCGGCGGGTGAGGGCGTTCCTCATCTCGCCCGCCAGTGTTCATTGGAAAGCTGGGCGAGGGATCGTCCTCGCCCAGCGATGTGCCTGGCGCGGGCCCGGCATTTACTGGCGGAAGCGGACCGAATCAAGCATGATCCGGAAGGCGTGGTTGTAACTCTGAAAGTCCCGGTCGGGCGCGACGAAAACAAAGAACAGCAAGCCTTCCGGGCGCGGCACGGTGACCAGCCAATTCGTCTCGCGACCTCCCAGCGGCGACTCGTTGGAGAGGTCTGTGGACAGAGCCTGCTGCCCATTGACCCGGATGTTCTCGGGGGAGCGAATGATTCGCATCCCTTGATTGGAGATGCGGAGATCTTCAATCAACCGATCCGTGGCTTCTTCCAGGGACATTTCTGACGATTGCCCGTAACCTCGCGGCTGCAACTGCTGCCGGTTATCGCGGGTAAAGCGGGGCTCATAGATGTTCACGATGAGGCCATATGCCATCGCCTGATTGCCCCGGCCATCGTCCACTAGACCTTTGTCGGGCGCCATCGTGAAGGTCGCATCTCCCTGCCCGTAGGCCTGCCAATTGTCGGGGTGATCCATACGCAAGACAGCGTTCTCAAAAGGTGTCGAACGATTTGACGGCCACTCGGGTTGTGTTCCGCCCGGCGTCCCGGTTTGCGTCTGCTGTTGTGCTGCGGTAGGAATGGAAACCTGCTGATTTTCTTTTGCCGTCATCTGGTAGGTCCTGCCGGCCCATCCGTAGCTGAGGCGCAGCGACTTATTACCTCTGACGGGGTCGCCGCCCATCGCCGCATTGGTCACCTTGAAGCTCAACCGGTCGTTCTGCACGCGGGACTGTAAGAGCTCCCGGACGTCCGCGAACCTATCTTCGGTACCATATCGGGCGGACAGTATCTCCAGTCCATACGTGTTGCGGCTGTTGCCGGTGTTCCCCGCCAGGTTCTGCGTGCCGCCCCGGGGCGTCGGCAATGATTGGACGTAGCGCTTGATGTCTTGGAATTCCCGCGAATCCGTCTTCGTTCCGCGCTTCGCGGCGCCGAGTTGGTCGATTTCCTGGTCGACACGCTCAATACGGTTGTCAGGGTTCGGGTGGTTGCTGAAGAATTCCACCTGGCGCCCGCTCCCTTCTTGCGCCTGGATTTTCTCAAAGAATTCGGCCATGGCGTGCGGGTCGTAACCCGAATCGTAGAGGATTTGCGTGCCCATCTCGTCCGCCTGGCTCTCGGCTGTTCGCGAATACTTGAGCAATAAGGAGTTGGTCGCGAATCCTGCGCCTATTTGCGTCAGCACAGCGGCTACCGAGTTCTTGTTACCCAGCGCGCCGCCCAGGATGGCCAAAGGCACCTGAGCAATGTAGGCCTTGGTGGCCTGGTTGGTTCCGTGGCGCAAGGCTACGTGCGCTGTCTCATGCGCCATTACGCCCGCAAGCTGAGCTTCATTATCGGCGCTCTCGATCACGCCCCGGTTGATGTAGACAAATCCCCCGGGCAGCGCGAAAGCATTAATGGCCCGGTCATTGACACACTTATACTGATAAGGATATTCCTCGCCGGGCGCCTTTGCGGCGAGCGTCCGTCCCAGATTGTTCAGGTATTTATCCACCCGCGCGTCGTTGAGCATGGGGACTTGCTGCTCAGCATCGCGGGAAACTTGCTGACCCATTTCGACATCCTGCTGTGGCGAAAACATATTCCAGCCCGGCTTGAGCGGCGTGCGCTGCGCCCAAGCCAGCTGACTCAACATCAGCGCAACGAACGCTGCCACCATGACTGGGCGCCCCATACGCGGAGCGAGTGGCCTGGCACGACCAGCACGGGAAAAGTCTGCTTCGTGTGTGAACATTTCTGCCTCCATCCTGTTTAACCACTACCGATTGGCCGAGCGATAACGGCGGCCGTTGCGGATGATTCCGTTATCCGCCACTGCCATACGGACCGATTTCTCCAGACGGAACGTCAACAAGGACTCGGCGGGGACATTCACTTTCTTGCCCCGGGTGAGGACCTGCGCGCCGGCGCCCGCCCCCGCTCCCGCTGCCGCGCCGATGGCGGCGCCCTTCTTGCCGCCGGCAATCGCGCCGATGATCGTACCCAGCACCGCGCCACCGCCGATATACGTAGCGGTCCGCTTGTTCTTACCTATGCCGTCCTTCTGTTCGGTACTCATGGCGGCATCTTCGGCTGTCAGCGCATACCGCTGCCCGCTTACAGTGACCGATTCCAAATCGAGCACCAGGTCGTTCTTGGCAACTTGCTTCACAGTCAGCTCCACCTGCGAGCCTTTTGGAATGGCAACGCCGTTGTTCGCATCCCTCACATCCTGATCCACGACGCCTGCGAATATTCGGCCGTCGCTCTTCTTCACATTGATTTTTTCGCTGGTCCGGACCGTTATGCTGGTGCCGGTGTTGATCGTTCCCGCCTGGGCAAAAGTCAGCGTTGCCAAGGCGAAGAGTCCCAATAGTTTTTTCATTGCATTCCTCCAAACGCGACGAACAATTCAGAAAAGCACCCGCTTCTAAGCAGGGACCAACCGAGCAAGCCGTGTCATCACGGCTTCCGTTGTGCTTTCCCGGCTGAAATTCACTGGGATTCGCTTCAGTGGCCCGCGTCAGATTGTTCCTTGATGTTTATTTATACGCTGGGGTTAAGTGGCGTGTCTGTTCGGTACTGCTCGCAGATCTGGTCAATAGTGCTCATGGACATCTCCCTCCGTGGAGAGTTCCGTGTCACTATTCGTTCTGTGCCGGGCAGGAGGAGCATTCCACAGAGGCATGGATCTCAGCGGGAGCGAGCGGCGAGCAATCACCGTAAGGAGCCGCGCACGGCAGCGAGCAAAGCGAGCGAGTAAGCGGACCAGCCACCCAGGCCCAGGGGGGCAGTCGCGAGTAGCAAGAGACTAAAGAGCATGTTGGCTGGTCCGCTTACTCGCTCGCTTTGCTCGCTGCCGTGCGCGGCTCCTTACGATCTCGCCGTAACCAGCGGATGGCCGGGAGGCTCCAGTCGTGTACCGAACTTGGTCCAGGACGTGCCCGGCACCTCAAGTTCCTCGACAACAATAGGTAGTGGTTACTGGAGTCAAGGGGATACCCAGTTTGCGGAATTACCCCCTTAGTCGTGCAAAACCACGCTGAGCAGGCCGCTGTGGACCGTCAGCCCGTCGTTATCGCCATAGTGGATAAATCCCAGCTTCCTGAACTTATTCATGAAATGACTGACTCGCGACCGGGTTGTGCCGACCATTTGTGCAAGGCTATCCTGGCTGATCTGGGGAAGAACGAGCTCGGCTCTGCTTTCCTTGCCAAAATGAGCGAGCAGCAGGAGGATCCGGGCCAGACGCTTTTCGCTCGAGTTGAAAAGCTGGTCCACGAGATCCGCTTCGTATCGGATATTGCGTGAAAGCAAATGCGTGACGAACAATTCTGAGATGTCGTGCTTCTCATGAAGCATGCGCAGCATCAGCGACTTCTCGATCCGGAAGAAATTGCATTCTGTCACCGTTGTAGCCGTCGCCATGCGCAACGGCTGACCGGCGAGGCATCCCTCGCCCAGGAAATCGCCGCCGCTCAGAGTGGCGACAATCGCTTCCTTGCCCTGGGCCGATATAACCGACAGCTTCGCCTTCCCTTGTCGAAGATAGAATACGGAATCAGCGGGGTCTCCTTGCCGGAAGATGCAGCGATCGGAACCGTATTCAGCACTGGTTTTTCCACGGGAGAGTCCCGCGAGCAGGGCTTCCCAATCGACAGGTGCGCTCTTCTTCGTTGGCATGACAACATCTCCTTTCACTTCTTATACCCTCGAGCGGTGCGCGTGTCAGGTCAGTACTGCTCACACGTATGGTCAATATTGCTCACACAGTCGAGCGAGAGGAAACTGGGGATGATGCCGGTGCTGCCTCCCCTGGGGACTCCCAGGCTCGGATCCCCGGTCCACTTTCTTCACTGGCGGGGCGATGAAAGCGTCATGGACGCCGGCGGCGGTGTGTCGGGCTCGAGTTCCTGCAAGGCCTGCGCTGCCAGGTATCCGTCGATCCTCTCCTCCATTCCGCGGGGGAACGACGGTGCCGGCCCAGCCAGTTTGTCCTGGTAGATGCGCAGCATGATTTCGCGAAAGATGGGCAGCGCCGCGCGCCCCCCGGTCTCCCTCTCTCCCAGTGTGCGGTTGTCATCGAAGCCGATCCGGACCGCCACCGTGATCCCCTGCGTCCCGTAGGTGGATCCCACGAAAAGCGCGTCACGAAAGTCGTTTGTCGTTCCCGTCTTGCCCATCACCGGGATCGGGAAATCGCCACCGTCAAGGCTGTGGGCGGTGCCGTCCGGCAGGCGGATTACGCCTCGCAGCCCCTCCTGGATCAGGGTCAACTCAGGGAAGCGGATTTTCCGGACCGGCAGGGGGGCCTCGTAGAGCACCGCGCCGGAGGCATCCGTAACGCGATCGATGACGTGTGGCTCAGCCAAGACCCCGGAGGCCATCGCACGATAGACACCCGCCAGCTCCAGCAGCCGTACCTCCGAGGCCCCGAGCGCCATTGAAATGTACGGCTGCAGCGGGGTGCGGATCCCCAACTCCCGGGCGACCTGGATCACATTCCTCAGACCGATCTCGCGGGTGATCCAGACAGCTACCGTGTTGCGGGATTCAGCCAGTGCCTGGCGGAGCGGGATCGGCCCTTTGAACTGATTATCGTAGTTTGAGATCCACTTCACATCCTGATCCGCGCCCATGGACACCTCGATGGGCTCGTCTGGCACGCTGGTCTCGAGATCCAGGCCCTGGCGGAAGGCGGCCAGGTAGACCAGTGGCTTCCAGGCCGAGCCCGGCTGCCGGAGTGAGCCGGTGACCCGGTTATAGTCGGAGTAGCGCGCCTGGCGGTCATTGAAGACGGGACGCCCGCCTGCCTCTGCCAGGATCGCAGCGTTCGCGTTGAGCAACACCACCACGGAACCTTGAATCGACCCCTTCGTCCCGGGATGTCGCTTCTCGTAGCGAGCGAGACCGTTTTCCAAGGCTTCGTTCACGATGGTCTGAACCCGCTCGTCGAGGGTAGAACGGACCGAGATCCGCCCCTGGACGAGGTCTTCGATCCCGAATCGCTCCACGCCGTGCTGCTTCAGCTCGTCGAAGACGCTCTCGATCGCGGCAGGGGCATAGGTCTTGACCGGGCTCCAGGCAGCCACCCGGACCGGCTTGGCTTGGCAGCGCTCGGCGAGGCTTTTGGGAATGTATCCGTTGCGCGCCATGAGGGCCAAAATTTGATTGCGGCGGCGCCGGGGCCGCAGGTCGTCACTGACCGGGGCGTAGACGCCGGGCGACTTGGCAATCCCCGCAAGCAGCGCCGCCTCCCCCGCGTCCTCCGGCGTATAGCTGGACAGGGCCTTGCCGAAGTAGTACTCCGACGCGGCCGCAAAGCCGTAGCGGCCGTTGCCCAGGTAGTTAAAGCTGGCGGAGCGGGCGAATATCTGGCGCTTGGCTTGCTCCTTCGATCCGTAGCGCCGGCTCATCTCCTCTTCGAGCCAGAGCGCGAGGCGCACCTCCTCCAACTTCCGGAGGAGCTTGTTCGTGGCCCGTGTCCCTAACGCCGCCGAAAGGAACCTCGGGATCAGATCTTTTCGAAAGAGTTTGTCCCCGGTCTCGACACTCATCCGGTCCTGCAGGAAGTAGCCGCGGACGAGTTGCTGCGTGAGCGTCGAGCCGCCCTGGGGAAGCAGCAGCCGCAACTTGCCGCCATTGCACCACGCGCCCACGGAGCGCACCACCGTTTTCTGGACCACTCGCGGCAGCGCCCGGTATTCCACACCGGAGTGGGAGAAGAAGTTCTTATCCTCAGCCGCCAGGATCGCCTGACGCACGATGGCGGGCACGTCATCGTAGGAGACCACCCGGCGGTACTCCCGTGCCACTTCGATCAGCACCTTGCCCTGGGTATCGTAGACCTTGCCTGTCGTGGGAAGCTCGAAACGGATGAACCTCTCGATGTCCGGGAGCCCGCTCCGATCGAAGTAGACATGGTGGATGAACCCCGCCGAGAGGAGAAGCAGAAACAGCTCCAGGGGAACGGCCACGAAGAGGACGATTCGGCGCACCCACACGGATCGCAGGGAGGCGACCACCAGGAACGCCATGCGGTGCGCCCTTGCTGATCGCAGGCACCCGGCCACGAAGGCCTGGGCACGAGTAAGCCGCGAGGCCAACCGAGCCACTGCTCCGAAAAGTATCTTCCTGGCATGAGCCGCCTGCAGTGGGGCATGGGTTCTAAGGAGGCGGAGCATGATTTGGGTCTTCTGGAAGTTGCTATCAAGTGGGAAGCCGGGGCACGGAACGCCGTGCCCCACTTGGTCACAGTTTCCTACTCTGACGGATGTGACAAAGCAATCTGCGTACCGATCACTTCGCCGGAGACAATGAGCTCCACACGCCGATTGCGCTGCCGGCCTGTGGCTGTGTCGTTCGTGGCGACAGGCTGTGTCTTGCCGAACCCTATGGCCGGAGACAAGTTGGTCCCCGAAATCCCCTGCAGGATCAGGTAGTCACGCACGGATCCCGCTCGTTGTTCGGAGAGGTGCTGGTTGTACAAGTCACCGCCCACACTGTCGGTATGGCCTTCGACCTCCAGCTTCAACCCCGGGTGTCCGAGGAGAATACCGGCCACTTTGGCCAGCCGCTCACGTGCTCCGGGCAGCAGGGTGTATTTGGCCGTGTCGAAAATGACATCGGACATGTTCACGATCAGGCCCCGGGCCGTATCGCGAGTTTCGAGAATCAAGTTGAACTGGCCCAACAATTGAGCGCGCAGTTCCGCCTTTTCAGCCTCCGCCTTCAGTCGCAGGCGGTCGGCTTCCTGGGTCGCCAGCAGGGTCCTGTCGGCCTCGGCTTGCGTTGCGTTTCGGGCTGCCTGGTCGGCCGTGGCCTGAGCGGCGGCTCGCGCAGTATCAGTCTCGCGTTTGACACGATCAGCCTCGGCATCGGTCGCGCGTTTAACGCGATCAGCCTCTGTCTGAGCGGCGATTCGTGCTGCGTCTGCCTCGAGTTGGACAGTCGCGGCTTGAGACTGGGCGATATTCCGGTCAGACTCGGCACGCACTCTTCGGTCGGCCTCTATCTTCTGGTCGCTTTCTGCTTGCGCCCTCAGGCGTGCCTCGTTCTCGGTCTCTGCTTTAGCTAGCGCTTCGCGGTCCGCGCCCGCCTGGCGTTCGGCCGCAAGGCGATCTTCTTCCTGACGCTTCACCGCAATTGCCCTGGAGTCTTCCGCGGTCTGCACGGCCACCCGCGAAGTCATCGCCACGGATTTGCGCCCCGCTTTGCGAGCATGGTACGCCTCGGCCTGCGTCAAGCTGTTTTCGGCCTTGGAGAAGGTGTCGGAGGCGAACCGGTCCGCGCCAGTGGCACGAGCGATCTGAACAGCGTTGCGCGCCTCGTAAAGCTCCAGCGGCACCTTCGGATCGCTTTTCAGGGCCAGGGGATTCGCCAAACGCGCATACTGGCCTGTCTCCAGCAATTCGTACTTGGCATCCATCTCCTTGATCTCGCCCTTCGTGTCGCCGCGCACGGCGTTTTCCATAACGACCAGGTTGCTCGGCATGCTCACCGCGAAGTAAGGCTCCGCCGTAACGGCCATTCCGAAGACCTGCAACTCGGTGGTCACGTTCAGCTTGGCGCTCGTTCCGTTCAGGAGAATCTCGCCGAGGTTGGAGGTTCGGCCCTCCGGGGTGATCGCCCAGAGCACATAGGTGAGGTATTCAGCACCGAACTTGGTGGCCGGCTGCAGTTTATCGAATTCCACTTCGATCTCCATGTAGCCCTTTTTGCTCTCCACCTTGGCCTCGCCGTGCGCCATCGGCAGGAGATCGGTGCCGCGGAAATCAATCGTTGTGGCGCCGTTGCGGTGTTGGTAGTTGATTGCCTTCATGGTCCGCTCTGTCACGGTGACGCGATAGATAGGCATCGAAGTACCCGGTTCAGTTTGAACCCACTGCTGCATCGGATTGGTGGCTTGCGGCGCCTGCGCGGACAGCAAACCGCAGGACAAACCGCATAAAGCCAAAAACATGCTTAGCTTTCTCATCTTTCTCACATCCCTTTGGTTAGACAACATTTTCGTAAACAACATCACTTAGAACTGCGGGTGCTTACACGTTAGGGGAGATCGCGTGTCATGTCAGTCCCGTACTGCTCACGCCGGAGGTCAACATTGCTCACCCAGGCATCGCTTGCTGTTTCAATCCGCGCACTTCGCTGGAAAACGCTCCGTTTGCGGTTCTTCCTGTGCCGCTCGGCGACCCCATTGGTTGTCACTCCAGGGGCTCTGGCTTCAGAGGTCTCGCTCCAGGCCGCTCTTACCAGCGATGGGGTCGGCAAGATCAACAGAACCGCAAACGGAGCGCTTTGTGCGAAGTGCGCGGATCGTGGCCGTGAGCAACCAGCAAACAGGTTGCTGTTTCAATCCGCGCACTTCGCTGGAAAACGCTCCGTTTGCGGTTCTTCCGCCGCTCGGCGACCCCATTGGTTCTGCAAAATCTCGCCGATGCTGAGCAGTTTTGACCAACCGGGTGAGCAGTACGGGACTGACGGGTGAATTCCCCACCGCTATCCTTGGGTCATTACTCACAAGCCTGCTGACAAATTGGCTCCAGGTCGAACTTCTCGGCGCTGACGGCCAGCAGATCAAGATCGGAGGAAGAAATGTTTCGAACAAACAGAAGGGTGTGGGCGGGAATTGTCTTCACCGTCCTGGCGGCTGGAGTGGTGGGACTGGGCCAGACGGCGTCGGCCGTCGCGGTCAGCTCCAGCGACGAGAAGGCGGCAGTTCTGCATCAACAGGACATCAAGAAAATCCAAGAGACTCTGCGCGACAAGGGCTACTACGCGGGAGAGATCGACGGCCTGATAGGCTCCCAAACCCGGGAGGGGATTCGCAAATATCAGAAATCCGAGAATCTCGCTGTCACCGGACGCCTTGACGCGGAGACTGCAACCAAATTCGGGGTCCCGGAGGAATCGGTAGGCGGCAGTTTTGGAAATGCCGGCCGAGAGGTCGGGAAGGGCGGCATGGAAGTTGGCCACGAGATGAAGAAAGGCAAACCGCTCGCAGCCGGCAAGGAAATGGGTAAAGCGCTCGGGCGCGCCGGGCAGAATGTGGGCAGCGGAGTCAAAAAAGCTGTCAGTACCGACAGCGACCGTGGGGATCGGGAGAAGAAACCGTAACCTGCGAACGAAAAAGACTCGCAGTCTCTGAGTCACAGGCCCTGTGCCTGGCCAATCGACTCTATCCAAGACTGCAAAAGGGAGCGGACCTGCAGGCGTCTGCTCTCGAAAGTAAGGAGTTGTCACATGCCTCTAATCCAACTGGTAATGGTCCTGATCGTGGTCGGTGTTCTGCTCTGGCTCGTTAACCGCTTCATTCCGATGGCAAGCTCCATCAAGTCGATCATGAATGCGGTGGTGGTCATCGGCGTGGTTTTGTGGCTCCTGAACATATTCGGGCTCTTCAGCGGTCTCTCCGCGATCCACGTAGGGAGATGATCCAGATCTAAGTAGGAAATGCCAGGGGAGGAGAAAGCAAGAGGTTCGCCCGAGAGACGGGAGGGTTGAACAGGAAAAGCGCGTCGACTTTCGAGCGCGCCTAAAAGTCGTGTAACCGAGTTATTAGGTAGTTCAACAGTCTGTAAAACAATGAGGTCAAGAATGAGTCAATGGAAACTGGTGGCGTTCATCGTTTGCCTCACCCTCGTGGTGATGGCGATTCCGTCCGTAGCGAAGGCGGATGAGTGGAACAAGCTGACTACCGTGTCGTTCAGCGAACCGGTGGAAATTCCGGGTGTGGGTGCCCAGGTCCTGCCGGCGGGCACGTATGTCTTCAAGCTGTTGGATTCGCAATCCAACCGTAACATCGTGCAGATTTTCAACCAGGACCAGACACACGTCTTCGCGACGATCCTGGCGATTCCGAATTTCCGTTTGAAATCTACCGACAAAACGGTCATGACGTTTCGGGAAAGGACGGTCGGTTCGCCCGAAGCCCTCCGGGCGTGGTTTTACCCTGGGAATAATTGGGGGCAGGAATTCGTCTATCCGAAGAAACGAGCCATCGAGTTGGCGAAGATAACAAATGAGCCCGTTCTGGCGATGCCCGCCGAACTGGCCTCGTACATCACAACGCCAGTACAGTCGGCCGACGAGGCGCCTGTGGTGGCTCTGAAAGAAGCGCCTGTCACGGCCGTCAAACCGACCGGAGAAGAGGTCGATGTCGCAGAGGTGGTTGAGAGCCCACCTGTTCAGAGAGCCGCTCTAATGCCCAAAACGGCCAGCCCATTGCCCATGTTGGGATTGATTGGACTGCTGTCGCTGGGTGTCGGGACCGCTCTCTGGGGTCTTCGGAAGCGATCGGCTTGAGCCACGGAATTCGAGCTTGCTGGACCACCACGTCGGGAAGACGAGTGAGGAGCTTTAGGAGTTAGCTTTTCTTCACCCGCTGAATCGACCGGGGATCCAGCAGTGAGGGCAGGTGTGAAGTGTGACCTGCCCTCAAAAGCGGTAGGCTGGCGTCCACCTCGGGCATCCTTCCACGCAGGTTCCATAAGACCGGGAAATCAAAATCACCGTCGTTGTTCCGAGTGAGTGTCCTTTTGGCGGGAGGTGAGTTGTGAGGGCCGCACAGTGTTTCGCTACGGGAGTACGCACCTTGGGTAAGCATGCCTTCACAAACCAATGTCTTGCCGCGTTTATTCTCCTGATGGTTCTACTGGGTACGGCCAGGCCTCAAGAAAATCCGCCCTCCCAGAATCGCGAGAGTGACCCCTTCACGGTCAGAGTCAATGTTGACATGGTGGTGCTGCACGCGAGCGTACGCAACCGCAAGGGCATTCTCGTTTCGGGGCTCGAGAAAGACAACTTCCAGGTTTACGAGGACGGAGTCCCCCAACAAATCAAGTATTTCAGCCACGAAGATATCCCGGTCACGGTCGGCCTGGTTGTCGACAATAGTGGGAGTATGAGGCCGAAGCGGCCCGAAGTAATCGCCGCTGCCCTGGCTTTTGCCCGCTCCAGCAACCCGGAGGACCAGATGTTCGTGGTAACTTTCAACGAGAGGGTTTCGTTTGGCCTTCCGCGAGGCCAGCCGTTCACCGACAAAGCAGTTCAATTGGAAGCCGCCCTGTCCCGAATTGCCGCAGACGGCATGACGGCGCTCTACGACGGATTGGCCGCCGGGCTCGAGCACCTGAAGAAGGGGAACAGCGAGAAGAAAGTGCTGCTCGTAATCAGCGATGGAGGCGACAACGCCAGCCGTCATAGCCTGGCCGAGGTCATGACGTTGGCCGGACAACCCGACGCAATCATCTACACCATCGGTCTCTTTGATCCGCAGGATCCCGATCGAAACCCGCGTGTGCTCAAGCAGCTTGCGAAGGCTACGGGTGGTGAGGCGTTCCTGCCCAGCTCAATCAGGGAGGTCATCCCTATTTGTCAAGGAATCGCCCGTGACATTCGTAACCAGTACACCATCGTGTACGTCCCCACGAACAAAAAGCCGGACGGGACCTATCGGGTCATTCAAGTGAACGCCGGAGCCAAGGATCATGGACGTCTGCTGGTCCGCACGCGTGCCGGTTACTATGGAGCTTTGAATCCGCAACCGTCGCCGGCAGCCGGAGCAACCGACCGTGACATTCAAGAATAGATGGAAGTCACTTCTTCAACCCGCAACCAACTCTTTTCTCGGATGGAGCTGCCGCCTCTTCCTGGTCATCGGGATCCTCGCGCTGAGTTACGTCGGCTTCGCGCTGCTCGACGCGAAGCTCTACCAAATCTATGAAACCTGGCGCTTTCACCGAGCATTGAAAGCGCTCGTGCCATCGGTCGGCAGCCCTGGAGCACTTCGCCAACCGCCCCTTCCTCCAAGCCTGGCGGAAGCGAACCAGAGGCGGTCCGAGAGTCCCGGCATGGCGGCCGGAGTCGGCTCTCCGTTGGGGCTGCTCGAGATAAGCACGATCGGTCTTGAAGTGATGATCCTCGAAGGAACCACCAATGGGGTCTTGCGACGGGCAGTCGGTCATATTCCAGGGACCTCAATGCCGGGTCAGCAAGGAAACGTCGCAATCGCCGGACACCGGGACACCTTCTTCAGACCGCTGCGCAAGATCCGTAAAAATGACGAAATCACCTTGACGACGCTGCATGGATCGTTTCTCTATCGAGTGGACTTTGCCCAAGTGATCGCGCCGGAGCACACGGAGGTACTGGCCCATTCCGATGAGGCAATTCTAACCCTGGTGACCTGCTACCCATTTGACTTGGTCGGCCCCGCACCCAAGAGATTCATTGTCCGCGCGCACCGGGTCCCGTAGGGGCCGGATCCGGCAATCCGACGCCTGCCTGGTAGCGTGAATTTGGATCCAGAGCAGAACCGGATGACCTGCCGATCGGAACAGCACCGCAAACGAAGCGTTTTTGGGAAGTGCGCGGATTGTTTGCGCGAGCAGCCAGTCCCAGCCAGGCGTTGATCACGGAGACAATCCGTGCACTTCGCAAAGGCGGACAACATGGAACTAGACAAGGGATTGGATCCAAACGGATCCTGGTGCCGCTAAGAAGCGGCTTTTGCCCGCGGTAGCGGAATCCTGACCGTGAGTGTCGTTCCGTCACCCCGATTGGCGAAGGCGAGCTGGCCGCCATGAGCCGCGCAGCGTTCTCTCATCCCGAGAACTCCAAGCGATCGGGGATCAGAGAGTTTCGTCAAGTCGATCCCGACGCCGTTATCTGCTATCTCCATGACCAGATAATCTTCGCAGCCATACAGCGTTACCGTGACCCGTGAAGCCTGGGCATGGCGGACAACATTGGTGATCGCCTCCTGGAGAACCCGGACGAGGGTGGTGAGAAGGTCGGGATTCGGAGGCAAATCCTTCAGGTCATAAGCCAGCATGGTCTCTGTGCCGGTCCTTTTGCCAAAGGCTTCCAGTTGCCACTCGATTGCCGCCTTCAGTCCGAACTCATCGAGGAGCGGCGGCCTCAGGTCCCTGGCGATGTCGCGCGCGGTCTGGATCGCTCCCTGCACTGCCGCAATCAGCTTCGGCACTTTCGCCCCCCAGGGTTCCGGGGCGCCCTTCAGCGGGCTGAGCTCGAACTGCAAAGCCGTCAGTGTTTGCCCGAGATCATCGTGGACTTGTCGCGCAATTCGCGTCCTTTCCGCCTCGAGTTTCTGCTGCAAGCGGGCCGAGAGGCCCCGCAGACCCGAAGCCTCCAGGGCACGCTTCTGATCGGTGATATCATCGAGAGCGAGGAGAATCAGGGGCCCGGGCTTTCCACTGATCTGGATCGGCCGGACGTGGAAAAGCAGTGACCGTCCCCCTCCCCACTTGTCCTCCAGATCGTATTCCTTCGGCTCGCCCCCTGCCACGGCCTGCTCCAGCATCATCTGCAACTCGGGTACCTCCCACCATCCGTCCAGTTCGCTGATCCGCTTGCCTGCCGTCTGTTCCGGCGTGGTCCCGAAACCCCCGTAGTACGCGCGATTGGCTCCTTGCACGCGCAACTCGCGGTCGAGCACCAGCAAGGGCTGGCTGACCGTTTCCACTACGGCTCCGGCGTAGGCGCCCGCTTCCTCGGCCCGCTGTAGCGCATTCCTGATCTCGTCATTGAGCCTGGAGAGTTCCGCGTTGCGGCTTCGCAACTCCTCATTGAGCGTAACGAGCTCCTCCTGGCTCGCCTGCAACTCCTCCTTGGCGGCCTCCAGTTCCTCGTTCATGCTCTGAAGCTCTTCGTTGCTGGACAGGATCTCTTCGTTGAGCGCCGTCAATTCCTCGCCATGGGCCGCGTGTTTCTGCATGTTCGACTGGAGATACGCCTGGGTGTGAGAAAGCTCGCGTCTGAGCCTCGCAATCTCGACATCCTTCCCGTCCTCGCCGCCCTCGGCGGCCGAAGACGGGCTGACGTCTCGCGCCTGAGTGCCGCGGGCGGGCCGATCTTCAAATACCACCAGGAAATGAGTCGCTATCTGACCGGGCGGCCCCAGGGGAATCACCTCCAGGTTGATCATTACCGGTTCTCTGTCTCCCCGCACCTGGAGCGATTCGATTCTGGCCGGCAGCTGTTCCTTCCTGGCCTGTTCAAAAGCCTGCTCCAGTTCGCTCAGAATCCCCGGACCGATCATCGTACGAAGGTCCAAGTCCGGCTTCCCGGGCGAAGCCTCGAGGTACTTGCCTGTGTATCCCCGATAGAGAACCACCTCGAGCTTGTCGTTCACGACCACACCGCCCGGCGCATACCGAGTCAGAAGGATGCGATCGGCCTCCATCTGGAGGTCGGCTCTTGTTTCGTCGAACGCCGGTTCAGTCGGTCGCCCCGGTCGCTCGCGCTGCGGTCCGTCAGTACGGATCTCGGCCGACGAGTACATGGATTGGGTTTTCGTCTTCATATAAATCCGGTTTGGTTTATCCAACGGCGCAAAGAAACCATGCGCGCTCGCAATCGATTCCGATTTGCCGAGCAGAAGATGGCCGCCGGGTTTCAAGGCGAAATGAAAGAGTGAGAGCAGCCGCGCCTGGACGACCGGCTTCAGGTAAATCAAAAGATTACGGCAGCTGACCAGGTCCAGTCGCGAAAAAGGGGGATCCTTGATCAGGTTCTGCCGAGCGAATACACACATGTCGCGGACGCGTTTATTGATCCGGTAGCCGTTTTCGATTCGCGTGAAGAACCGGTCGATCCGCTCTTCGCTCAAACCGCGATGCAGCTGTTCGAGGCTGTAAATCCCTGACCGGGCCTTGGCGATTGCCTTTGCGCTCAGGTCGGTGGCAAAAATTTGGATCTCAGGGACCGGGCCATCTTTGTAGAATTCGAGCAAAGACATCGCGACCGAATAGGCTTCCTCGCCGCTCGAGCAGCCGGCGACCCACACCCGCACGGGATCGTCCCCCGACGAGCGCGGCTCGAAAGCGGGGTAGACGGAGGCGGCCAGGGCCTCGAAAGCGCTGGGGTCCCGAAAGAACTCGGTGACACCGATCAGCAGATCATTGGTAAGCGCCTCCATTTCGGCCGGCCGCGTCCCTAAATGATCGGCATAAGCGTCGGCGCCGTCCAGCCCGTACACCGCCATGCGCCGCCGGACCCGCCGGCCGATCGTAGCCGGTTTGTAGTGGCTGAAATCGATATCCGTCGAGGACTTAAGAAGATGCAGGATGCGCTGGGTGTCTTCCTGATGATCGTCCGTCGATTCTGCGGCTTTCTCTTCGGAATCCTCGTCGGCTTCGGCGGGAACGGCCGTGATCCGTGACAGAGCGCAGGCGATCTCGGGAATGGACAGCACGAAGTCAACGCAACCGGTCTCGATCGCATTCCGAGGCATACCGTCGTACTGGGCCGTCTCCGGATCCTGAGCGAAGGTGAGACCGCCGGCCGCCTTGACCGCCCGCAACCCGGCGCCGCCATCCGAACCGGTGCCCGAAAGGACAACAGCCACCGCTCTTTGCCGATATTCCCGGGCCAGCGAGTAAAAAAACGCGTCGATGGACATGTGCCCTTTTTGGGCATCGGTCAAGGGGACCAGCCGGATCACGCCGTCTTCCAACGCGATATTTGCCTTGGCGGGGCAGATGTAAAAGTGGTCGGGCTGCAACACCGTTCCGTCAGACGCTTCTGAGACCGGGATGCTGGCAGCGGGACGCAGCAGCTCCACGAGCGCACTGCGATGATCGGCGGCCAGGTGCTGAATCAGCACGAAACCCACTCCCGTCTTTGCGGGGAGGTGCTCGAGCATCAGTTTAAGCGCGGCCAGCCCGCCTGCCGAGGCGCCGATACCGGCTACATAGGGATAGTGCTTGTTCAACCTCGGGGAGGCGGAAAAATCCTTCAAAGGCATCTCCTTCCGAGTGAGCCCCAGCGATGAACTGCATACGCGGGTGTCACCAAGTTCCCGTTATTCTATCGTTTCGGCGCTCTTACGGAAAGGAAAAAACCCCGGCACGAGGGCCTGCCGAGGCTCAAACAGGCTTAACCTGAGTGTCCGTGCCACTTGCTTTGATGGCAACTTTCACAGCGTCTTCCATAGGATCTTTGAAAGGCACTTCAATCCGGAGCAGGCCGTGTTCGTAGGTCGCTTCAGCTTTGCCAGGTTTCACGGGCCACCCTAAAGCCAGTGCCGCAACATACTCGACGTCCCTTGCCGGCGCCGTCAGATGGATGCTGTCTTCGAGGATCTTCACATCGACCGTTTCTGTTGGCGCTCCCGGGATGGCGAACTCTACGACCAGCTTATGGGTCTCCACGTCCGCGTATGCCACTGTATTGGGCGCAACCTTGATTCGATATTCTGACATCCTGCCACCCTCCGTTCATCAATTACTGATTCGTTGAAGGCAGGCAGATCAGGGCCTGCCTTCGGAAGACACAGTTTTCACTTGCTAGATCAACCGGCGACGACCGCTGAGCATGTTGTAGAGAAACACAACGACGGCGATGAGCAGCAGGGCGTGAATCAGATTCCCCCCGACCGACATTGAGAATCCCGCCAACCATAACACCAGCAACACCACGATGAGCGTGTAGATCATATTGGATCTCCTTCTTTGTTCTTCTGATGGTACGCGTGCAATTCTGGGGTGTCAGTTCGGTAAGGCTCACCGGTTCGGTCAAAACAGCTCACTGGAAGAAGAACCCGCGGTGGGGCGAAAAACGAACCCTCTCCTCGGTCAGCTTTAGGTCCTCACCGAAAAATTAGACAATACATGTAGGCACGTCCAGAGGCGGGGTTGCGGAGCTGATCTCGTCCAAAAGAGGCAGACCGAGGCCAGAGGCGAGCATCATAAGCTGGTTCTCGACAACCCTTATTCTGCTCGCGGTTACAGGAAACCAAAACAGCCGGTTACTCATCCTTGCTGTGGGGAATCGACAATCACCGGCGCCTTTGCGGTCCTCGAAGGGGCCCCTGCATGCTTTTGGTCTCCGGCACACAATGACGAGGGCAGAGGCAGAGGCAAGTTTAATCATGCCGAGTGGTTCAATCGACCGAGCGACGTCTGAGACAAACGGGGTTCTTCCCGAACCTCGGCGCTTTTTGATCGCTCCGCGAAGAGGCTTGCTGGAACTGGAACTGGCTGAATTGTGGCGCCAGCGCGAGCTGCTGTACTTCCTGACGTGGCGCGACGCCAAGGCGCGTTACAAGCAGACGGCCATAGGCGCCGCTTGGGCTATTGTGCAGCCGCTGTTCACCATGGCGGTTTTCGCCGTTGTCTTCGGCGGGTTCGCAAAGATGCCCTCCGATGGTATTCCCTACCCCGTCTTCGCATATGCCGCCCTGCTGCCATGGACTCTGTTCTCCCAGGCGATCAGCCGCGGAGCTGTCAGCCTGGTGGTCAGTGCAAGCCTGGTCTCCAAGGTCTTTCTTCCCCGGCTGATGATCGTTCTTTCCTCGATCGGAATTCCGGTTTTGGACTTTTTCTTCTCGCTCCTGGTTCTAATCCCCCTGATGCTCGCGTACGGGGTACGGCCGGGAAAGGCCATCGTCGCTCTCCCCCTGTTCATTCTGCTGGCCGTGCTTGCCTCGGTAGGGACATCACTCTGGCTGGCGCCCCTCCACGTGAAGTACCGGGACATCGGACAAAGCATTCGCTTTCTTACTCAGGCCTGGATGTTCCTCACCCCGGTCGCCTATCCGCTGAGTCTCGTGCCCGAAAAGTGGAGACTTCTGTACAGCTTGAACCCAATGGTAGCGGTGGTTGAGGGTTTTCGGTGGTCGATTCTCGGAAACCGTTCTTTGGATCTTGGCGCCGTTCTCCTCGGAACCGCGATCGTCGTCGTTTCGGTCCTGACCGGTCTCATCTATTTCAAGCAGAGTGAGCAGGCGTTTGCTGACATCATCTAGGCCGCTTATGACTGTTGCGATTCGGGTTGACGGGATCGGGAAACGTTACCGCATTGGAGAGCGGGTGCGCTACGGCAGCCTGCGAGATCTGCTTTCGCAGTCGTTCGGATCGGTGCTGAAGCGTGCCCGCAACCGTCAGCCGGGCCGCCTCTCTGACTTTTTGTGGGCGGTGCGGGATGTCTCCTTCGAAGTGCAGGCAGGGGAAGTGCTTGGAGTGATCGGCCAGAACGGCGCCGGAAAGAGCACGCTGCTCAAGATTCTGTCCCGTATCACCCGGCCTACGGAGGGGAGTGGTGAGGTGTTCGGCCGGGTTGGCTCCCTGCTCGAAGTCGGCACCGGGTTTCATCCTGAGCTTACCGGACGCGAAAACGTTTACCTGAACGGCGCGATTCTCGGAATGCGCCGGTCCGAGATCGAGCGGAAGTTCGACGAGATCGTCGCCTTCGCCGAAGTAGAACGCTTTATCGATACACCGGTCAAACGGTATTCAACCGGGATGCACATGCGCCTGGCCTTCTCGGTCGCCGCGCACCTGGAACCGGAGATCCTGCTTGTCGACGAAGTCCTCGCCGTCGGCGACGCCGCCTTCCAGAAGAAGTGCATAGGCAAGGTCGACCAGGTTTCACGCCACGGCCGCACGGTCCTCTTTGTCAGCCACAACATGGCCGCCGTGCAATCGCTGTGCACTCGTGTCATCTGGATGAAAGACGGCCGTCTCATAGCAAACGGAGATCCTCAAGAGGTCGTTTCCAGGTACCTGCACACATCCTTCTCATCTTTGACCGAACAGGAGTGGGAAGAACCGGCCAACGCGCCCGGCAATGACGAGGTTCGGCTCCGAAGGGCATGCGTGCGCCGCCTGGGGAAAGCCGCTTCCGATCCCCTGAACGTGCGCTGTCCCCTCCAGATCGAGTTTGAGTACTGGAATTTGCGGCCCGGCGCTCACCTCAACCTGAGTCTTCATCTTTTCAACCAACACGGTGTCCTCGTCTTTAACGCCGTCCCGGTGGACGAGCCGCACTGGCAGGGGAAACCGTTTCCGGCCGGCTTGTTTCGTGACACCTGTTACATCCCGGGTGATCTGCTTAATGACGGGACACACAGGGTGCAGCTCCTCGTAGTTCGGGACCAGGGAAAGGTGATCTACCAGCACGACGATATCCTCGCCTTCGATGTCATGGATTCCATCGAGACCCGCGGCGGGGCCTGGTACGGGAAAATTCCGGGCGCGGTGCGGCCCAAGCTCGACTGGTCAACCGAGTTCCTGGGCGCGTCGTCCGGCAAGCGGAATGACGACCTCGTGGGGCGCCAACTTAACAAGGGAGCGGCGCAGAATTGAGGAGTACGCCTCTATGAGTACACGACCTCCGCCCACGTCTGACGCTTCCCCGGGCACGTGCGTTTCGCCCGTGGCTGCAGACCGACCAGGCTCGATCAGGGACATGGAAGCCGGCCTGAAGACCCGCGTGGAGGAACTCTCGATTCTGGGCGGCGCGCCCGCCTTTTGCGAAAAGCTCCATGTGGGGAGGCCGAACATTGGGGACCGCGCGCGTCTGCTTGCCCGCATGAACGATATCCTTGACCGCCGGTGGCTAACCAATTTCGGACCATACGTCCAGGAGTTTCAGCGTCGCATAGCGGAACTGGCTGGGGTTAAACGTTGCGTCGCGACCTGCAACGCCACGGTGGCCCTCGAACTGCTCGTCAGGGCCCTGGGTATGAGGGGCGAAGTGATTGTGCCCTCGTTTACGTTTGTCGCCACCGCCCATGCGCTGCAATGGCAGGAGATTACGCCGGTCTTCTGCGACATTGCCCCGGACACCTGCAGCCTGAACCCGGCAGAGGTCGAGCGGTTGATCACCGCCCGAACGACGGGAATCATTGGCGTCCACCTGTGGGGAAGACCATGCGCCATCCCTGAGCTCGAAGACATTGCCTCACGCCACGGACTCCATCTGATTTTCGATGCCGCCCACGCAATTGGCTGCTCCGCCTACGGGAAAATGATTGGGGGTTTCGGAAAGGCAGAAGTCTTCAGCTTCCACGCAACCAAGATCATCAACTCTTTCGAGGGGGGCGCCATCGTAACCAACGATGAGAAATTGGCGGACCGTCTGGAGCTCATGCAGAACTTTGGTTTCGAGACTTTCGATCAGGTCAGTTACATCGGGACGAACGGCAAGATGAGCGAAGCGTCGGCAGCAATGGGTTTGACGTCGCTCGAAAGTCTTTCTGAGTTCATCGAGGTGAACCGTCGCAACTACCACCTCTATCAGGCCGAGCTCAATGGAATTCCTGGCGTTCGTGTCCTGCCTTTCGACGAGCGGGGGCATGCAAACTACCAGTATGTCGTTCTGGAAATTGACCCGGATGGGACGCGACTGACCCGCGATTGCCTTCAGGAGATCCTCTGGTCGGAGAACGTGATCGTCCGTCGTTATTTCTACCCAGGCTGCCATCGGATGGAGCCTTACAAGACTTATTTTCCGGAGGCTGGCGCGCGTCTTCCGCACACCGAAAGGATGGCTGACAGGGTCCTCTGCCTGCCGACCGGCACGGCGATAGGGGAACACGACGTTCGGCAGATTGCCGGTATTATCCGCCTCTCGGTGAGCCAGCCGACCAAAGTGAAACGGGCCCTGCAGGCTTATAACGGGCGGATTCGGCGCGGTATGCACGCCCAGATGAAGGCGGAACAGAAAAAAAGAATGAAAATGAAGGATGAAGGATGAAGCGCCTGGGCAGCAGATCCTCAACCACAGAGGACACGAAACAGACGAGACAAACGAAGAAGAGCCGGATCGAATGAAAGTCAGCGTTTCAATGGTCACCTACAATCACGGCCCTTTTATCGCGCAGGCGATCGAAAGCGCACTGATGCAGAAGGCGGACTTTGACTTCGAGATCGTCGTCGGTGACGACTGCTCGACGGACGGGACCCGTTCCATCGTGGCCGGTTACGCAAGCCGGCATCCGGAGATTGTAAGACCTGTCCTTCACAGCGCGAATATAGGCGGCCCTCGCAACTTCGCGTCTACCGTCAACGCCTGCACGGGCGAGTACGTCGCCCTTCTGGACGGGGATGACTATTGGACCTCTCCGCACAAACTGCAAAGACAGGTTGAGTTCCTTGACCGGAATTCGGATTTCTCCGTCTGTTTCCACAACACCCGGGAAATCGAGGAAGGAGTTCCAGGTCCGGGCAGCCTCTTAAATCCACCCGACCAGCCGCAGGCGACCTCCATTCCCGACCTTCTCCGATGCAATTACGTGGGAACCGCCTCGGTTATGTACCGGCGGCGGCTGCAATCTGCTCTGCCTGATTTTATCTTCCAGGCGGCCTACGTCGACTGGCTGGTGCTCCTGTCTCACGCCCGCTTCGGCAAGCTCGGATACTTACCCGAGGAGATGGCCGTTTGGAGACGGCACAAAGGCGGGGCATGGTCGGGCGGCAGCCGGACGCAAAGACTGCAGAGTCAGCTGGAGTTCTATCGAGCTGCCCGGCGGCTCCTCCCGGCCGAATGGGCAGGTTCCATCCGCAGACACTCAGCGGGAACCTTCCTGAAGCTCGCACGAGCGGCGGAGAAAGAGCAGCGGCGCAACTTGGCGCGAAGTTCGGCGATACAGGCCCTACGCCTGAATCCTCATCTTTTGCGACCGGCTCTGGGCGTCTGGCTTCGGTCTTTCGCCCCGGGCATTTATGCGAGGCCCGGTCGTCCGCCAAAATCCTCTGCCGGGCTGCAAAGGTCCGAAACGAGATGACATCAGCGGTCCGCGGCTCCAACCTGACAGCACAGCTGCGCGGGGGCATCCCGCCTGACGAGGTTCAGCTCCATCCTTTTTCGGCGGCTGACGCCAGCGGCCAGCTTTTCACCTGGAAGGGCCAACTTTTCCGAGCCCTGCGACCCGAAGCATCCGAACTCTTCGAGGCGTGGTTTAGCCAGGGCCTGATTTCGGAGTGGAGTCGCCGCGGCTTCATTCCGCCGACCGAAATCACAGAATTGACTCTCCCCGGATTCCGGCTAATCCTCAAGCACACAAGAGTCGAGCCCGTTTCGTTTCCTCCCGAATGGCCGGCGCCCATGTTCAGGGACGCGATCCTGCATGAGCTGGACTTTGGATTGGAACTCGCCCGCCGGGGGCTGCTCCTCAAGGACCCGCATCCCTGGAATGTGCTCTTCGACGGCACCTCGCCGGTCTATGTCGACCTGACGTCGATTATTCCCAGGCCGGAAGGCACGATCTGGCCCGGCTTTCGAAACTTCTCTCGTTTCTGTTACCACCCGCTGCTCCTGATGTCGGAAGGCCACGACCGGCTGGCAAGGCTCCTCATGCAGGAAGATGGAGGCGTGGATGGTCGAGCTCTTGCCCGCCTCGTCGGCAGTCAACCAACTTACCCCTTGAGATCATGGGAGCGGACGCTGCGCGCTTTTCTGTGTCGGATGGCCGGGACTCCAGCGGCGGAAGATTCTACAACTATTGTCCTGCGACGGCTGAAGAGAAGGATCGAGAGGATTCGATTACCCGAGAGTGCCGGGCCCTCACAAAGCGACACCGGCAATAGGGGCGGTTCGCCCGAACGAGGCAGGAACGGGCCCGGTCCAAAACGGCGGCGGGAGAGCCATGAGACGGAGCCGTTGGTCAAGTTCGTGGAGGCAGCCGCGCCCCGGGAAGTCCTCGACATCAACTGCGTCTCGACCGATTTCCCGACCAGCGTTGCTAAGGCAGGGATCAAGGTTGTCGCGTTTTCCGCCGACCCGCAAGTGGCCGCGGCTCTTTACGGCGAAAGTAAAGCGGGATCTCTCCCGGTCCTGCCCCTCGTGGTCGACTTCCGCTGTCCGACTGCCAGCCGCGGGCTGGGCGAGAACCAGTCGATTTCGGCCGAGCGTCGTTTTCGTTCGGATCTGGTGGTGGCCCGGGCGTTGTCTGTGGGCTTACTCAGAGAGGGTCGGCTTCGTCTTGACCAGCTCGCAACCGGGCTTTCCGCTTTTGCGGAGCATCGTTTGCTGATCGAGTTTGACGACCAGGGCGAGGGAGCCGGCGGGGCGATTGAAAGCCTCGGTGACGCTCTTCGCCCCTTTTTCCCGAAGGTTCAGGTGGTCTGGAACGAACCGTCGTCGCTTATTATTTGCCAACGGTGAGAGGTTGAAAAAACAACCGGGTCTTCCGGCCCCGGCTTTTTTGCGCATCGTGATCCTATGACACCTGTTGTGTCCGTCATCATGATCTTTTTCAACGCCCGGCGGTACCTCGCCGAGGCGATGGAGAGCGTCGTTTCGCAGTCGTGGACCGACTGGGAGTTGATCCTGGTGGACGACGGATCGACGGATGGCGGCGAGGAGATAGCCCACGCTTACCAGAAGCGTTTGCCCGAAAAGATCGTCTATCTCACCCATGAAGGCAGGGTAAACAGGGGAATGAGCGCCTCGCGCAACCTGGGAATCCGCAATGCTACGGGCAAATACCTCCTGATGCTTGACGCCGATGACGCACTGGCCCCTGACGCCCTCGAGCAGCAGGTCCGAATCCTGGAGAGGAACGCCGATATCGGCATGGTCTACGCGGCCGCTCTCTGGTGGTACTCCTGGTCCGGCCGTCCCGAGGACCGTGACAGCGACTTCGTGAAGGGACTCGGCTTTCCTGCCGATACGGTCATACAGCCGCCGTTTCTGCTCGAGAAAATGGTCAGGAACGAGGCCTGTAAACCGTGCGGCGGGCTAGTCCGTCGCGAGCTTGCCGAAAAAGTCGGTGGATACGAAGAAGAATTCCGAGGCATGTACGAAGACCAGGTTTTCCTGGCCAAAGTCGCTCTCAGAGCCCCGGTCTTGGCGTCATCAGGCTGCTGGTACCGCTATCGCAAGCATGAGGACTCGTGCTGCCTTCAGGCGGTCGCGCACGCAGAGTATCGGAAGGCGCGAGCCCGTTATCTCGCCTGGCTTGACGGTTACCTGGAGACTGGCCCGGGCGACTGCCCGCAACAACTCAGGGCGCTGATTCGCTCGGAGCTCTTTCGGGCGCGCCATCCCCGCCTGGCCGGCTGGCAGCGGCGGCTGATCAACGGCCTGAAGGGGTCGGGCACCAGTAAATCCTTTGCCGGCTCGCTTGGGCGCTCCCGAACAATCGCGCGCCTGCGCCTGGCGCTGCGGGGCAGAGCTTTCACGCCGCCGGCCGGCCGGGTGCGGTTCGGGGATTTGCGGCGTCTGCAGCCCTTCAGCCGGCGCTGGGGATTTGAACGGGGACTCCCGATCGATCGCGTCTACATCGAACAATTTCTGGAGCGACATCAAGACGAGATCCGGGGGACCGTTCTGGAGGTTGCCAATTCCGGCTATACGAAGCGGTTTGGCGCAAACCGGGTGCACAGAAGCGAGGTTGTCTCGATCGAGCCCGGGCCCGGGGTTACGATAGTAACGGACCTCGCGGCTGCCGACTCCATTCCCTCGAATGTGTTCGACTGCATCATCCTGACCCAGACACTTCAACTGATCTACGATCTGCGGTCGGCCGTATGTCACCTCCACCGGGTCCTCAAACCGGGCGGTGTTCTGCTCGCCTCGGTCCCAGGGATAACCTCGGTGGCGCACCAGGATGTGACGCGGGCGGCGGAACAGTGGTGCTGGAGTTTTGCATGCGGCTCCGTTCGGAAGCTCTTCAGCGAGTTCTTCGGCGAGCGTGTCGAGATCGAGACTTTTGGCAATGTGCTGACCGCAGCGGCGTTTCTTTACGGTTTGGCTGCCCCCGATCTTCGCCCTTCGGATTTCCTTTACCGGGATCCTGACTATCCCATGATTATCGCCGTGAGGGCGACAAAGGCGGACCGATGAAAGACGGCAGTCCCCGTGTTTCAATCATAACCATCTTCCTTAACGCGGGTAGTTACCTGGAGGAAGCGATCGCCAGCGTTCTCGCGCAGTCCTTCACCGACTGGGAACTGCTGCTGGTCGACGACGGGTCGACCGACCAGAGCGCCCGGCTCGCCAGAGACTACGCGCGCGCTTACCCCGGTCGGATTGCCGTGCTCGAGCACGAGGCCCGGCAGAACCGGGGCATGCCCGCGTCCCGGGACCTCGGCCTCGCGCACTCCCGTGGCGACCTCATCGCTCTTCTCGACGCCGACGATGTCTGGCTGCCTGACCGGTTGGCTGCGCATGTCAGCGTTTTCGATTCGCAGGACCGCGTGGGGATGGTCTACGGACCGAGCCGGTACTGGCACAGCTGGAACACGCAGGCGGCCCGGCAGGACTTCACCCAGCGCCTCGGAGTCGAGCCGAACAGGCTCATCGAACCGCCCGAATTGCTGCTCGAGTTTCTTTCCGGAAGGGCCCCGACACCCTGCCCATCCGCGGTGCTGCTGCGCAAGGCGGCGGTTGAGCAGGTCGGCGGGTTCGCCAGAGAGATGACCGGCTTTTATCAGGTCTACGAAGATCAGGCGTTCTTCTTCAAGCTCTGCCTGCAGTGGCCGGTCTTCGTTCTCGACCGGCAGCTGGATCTTTACCGGCGTCACCCGGATTCCTGCTACTCACAGGCCCGCAGCAGCGGGAAAAAGCACCTGGCCAGGCAGCACTATCTGGAATTTGCGCTCGAACATTTGCACGGCCGGGGCTTCCGTGCCCCTGAGGTGGACCGGGAGCTGCGGCGACAGCTCTGGAAATGCAGGCATCCCCGGCTTTTGGAACTGCATCGAAAACCAAGACGGCTGCTGAGAAAGGCCGTGCGTTTTTTGGACGGCCTTCGGAAACAGTAATATGAGTCCCACGCGAATCGAGAAGCTCGGAATCCGAGCTCGCAATGCGCTCGTATCGAGGGCGTTGATCCTTCACTACCATCGCGTTTCGGACAGCTCCGAGCCGGACCCCTTCGGCTTGAAGGTCACGACCGGGCATTTCAGCGAGCATCTGGACGTGCTCAATCGCACGGCGCCGGTCCTTCCGCTTGCCGAACTGCTCAAGCACCTGTCACAGGGCAGTCTGCCCCGCCGGTCTGTGGTCGTCACCTTTGACGACGGTTACGTCGACAATCTGGTCAATGCGAAACCTTCGTTGGAAAGGCGCGGGATTCCCGCCGCAGTTTTTGTAACCGCAGGCTACATCGGAAGGCCTTGGTTCTGGTGGGATCGACTGGCCCAGATTGTTCTCGGCCCGCCGGCCCTTCCGTCTCGGATTCGGCTCGCAGGGAGGAAGGGGATCTGGGAATGGCGTTCTGACAGCGGCGAAAAACCCGTACGACAGACGAATACCGACAAAGAAGCTTCAGAACCTCTCAACCGGGTCTGCTTCGACAGCGTCTATGATTACGTGAAGCGCTGCGATTTGGACGAGAAGGAAGAACTGCTCGAACAGTTGACTTCCTTTTTCCCGGAAACCGCGGAAGTTCCGCACCCCGGTCGGCCTTGCACGGAATCTGAGATCTGCCGACTGAATTCCGGGAACCTCATTTCAATCGGCGCTCATACTTTTACTCACCCCGTGCTTTCGGCGTTGTCGCCCGAGGAGCAGTTGAGCGAAATGAGGGAGAGCCGCGCACGCCTGGAACAGTTGACGGCGCAGCAGATACTCGATTTCGCTTACCCCTTTGGAAAGGCTGCGGACGTCGACGAGGCGTCTATTCGGGCCGCCGAGCTTGCAGGCTTCAGGTCGGCATGTTCGGGGGTGCGCGGCACGGTGGAGATGGGCTCCCTGGTTTACCAGTTACCTCGAGTGTACGTTGGTGATCAAGACGGTGAGGCATTCGAACGCCTCCTGGCCCGGCAATTCGCGTGGACCAGATCGCCGAAAAGCGTGGTCCTGCTTGGATCCGGGGCTCCGGGGCGCTAACGACGTGAACGGCATGAAGATCGTACACCTGAGCAGTTTTGACATCGCGGGCGGCGCCTCACGCTCCGCCTTTCGCCTTCACGACGGGCTCTGCCGCCTGGGAGTCGATTCCAGGATGATGGTGCTGAAGGCAGCGACAAAACGGCCCGATGTCATGAGTTTCCGACCGTCGATGGGGCTGAAGTCGAAACTGGTGAGGACCTTAAGACGAGAGTTGGTCAATCGGAGCCTTTCCGCCTACAAACGAACCCGTCCGCCCGGACAGGAACGGTTCAGTTCCGATCGCTGCGAGTACCGGTTCCCCGAACTGCTCGCCCAGATGCCTGAACACGACATTCTGCATCTGCACTGGACCACGGGTCTGGTGGATCTACCCGGTGTGGGAGTTTCGACGAATCCCGATGCCCGAATCGTTTGGACTCTCCACGACATGAACCTTTTTACGGGAGGCTGTCATTTTGCGGGGTCGTGCAATCGGTTTGAGAGCAGTTGTGGCCAGTGTCCCCAACTTGGTTCACGTGACCCGCGGGACCTGTCCAACCGGGTGTGGAATCGTAAACGGCAAACGCTGTCACGGGTCGGGCCCGTCATGCATGCGGTGGCGCCGTGTGAATGGATGGCTTCCCATGCCCGGAAGAGCAGCCTGCTCCGCGATTGGCCGGTCTCGACAATTCGCTATGGGCTGGATTTGAACGACTTCGCGCCGCGACCCCAGGAGGCGGCTAGACAGGCGATCGGCATACCCGCCGGCGCCCGCGTGGTTCTCTTTGTGTCGAATTACCTCGGGACCACACGCAAAGGTTTGCACCTGCTCGATGAAGCTTTCGCGCGCTTGAACCGGCCCGACCTTTTCCTGCTCGCCATCGGCCACGGAACGCTCAACCTCAAGTCGCTCCGTCCCGCATCTTCAGCTTAATCACACGAGCGACGACCGGCTGCTGTCCGCCGTGTACAGCGCTGCGGATATCCTCGCCGTCCCTTCTTTGGAGGACAATTCGCCGAATACCGTGACCGAGGCGATGGCGTGCGGGACTCCGAGCATCGCCTTCGCCGTCGGGGGAATCTGCGAGCTGATCGAGTCGGGGCACAACGGCGTTCTGGTCGCGCCGGGCGATGTCACGGCTCTTGCGTCCGCGGTCGCGTCTGTGTTCAGCCAGGAAGCGTGCCTCACTCAGTTGCGCCAGCAGTGCAGGCAAACGGCCCTGGACAGGAATCCGATCGAAAAGCAGGCAAAAGAGTACATTGCGCTCTACGAGTCTCTCCTTAGCCGAAAGGCCGGGTAAGTTTGTTGCTTGCGGTAAGATGGTGGTATCGATGATTACGATCGTTACGACTTTCAAGGCTTTTAAGGATCAAGACGAGACCAATCAGCTCAATGCTTTGAGCAGTTGGCGCGCCCTGGGTCGCGACGTCGAAATTATCGCCTTCGGGGAATCGCCGGGGCTGCAGGAGCACATCGAATCGTTCGGAATCAGGCAGATAGAGGTGCCTTTTTCCAACGAGGGATTGCCCCGCATCGATGCCATTCTCACCCACGCGTCAGCGCATGCCCGGCATGAACTGATCGTCTACGTGAACGGCGACGTTATCCTGTTTGACGATTTTGTCGCGGCTCTGGCTTCAATCCCGCTTCCGCGATTCTTGATGGTGGGGCAACGGACCGACCTCGACATCGGTTGCCGGCTCCGTTTCTCTCCGGCGACGGAGCGGGAAAAGACCCGAGCAGCGCTCACCCGGGGCGGAGATCTCCACAGGCCAGCGGGCATCGATTACTTCGCCTTTCGGCGGGGCTCGCTCCCGCCATTGCCTCCGCTTTATGCCGGCGCCGCGGGATGGGATAACATCACCATTTATCTCTGCCGCAAGCACAAAATCCCGGTCATCGATGCAACCCTGGACGCTGTTGTCTTCCACCCAAACCACCACTACCGGAAGCTCCTAAACGGCAAAACGGTGGCCTTCTCCGGCGCTTCCGCTCATGCGAACATGTCTCGCCTGCCAACCGGAGTACCGCGTTTTTACACGACCGATGCCTCGTTCTGGCTCGACTCCGGACGGCTGCGGAGCGCGTGGAGCTCGCCTCGTCACTTCTCGCGCTATGTCTACACCTACCCGATCCTGAGAAGCTGGTCCGCACTCTGCAGACTTCCCTTTCGAGCCGTGGCCGCTGTTCTCTCCCGAATCGGCAGACAGCTCGTGCTCCGATGCTGGTCGAAGGCGGAGGGCGAGCGGAAGAACGTAGCACGACATGAAAGGAAGCGGCTGGCAAGCCCAGCGCAACGCAAGTCATCCGCCCGCCGCGTCCGTGTGCTCCGCCGTCAATCTGTTCTCGGGGCAGAATGAAATGGAATCGATCCTGGTGACAGCGGTTGGGGGCGGTGTCGGACAGAGCATTCTGAAAAGCCTGCAACATACCTCATATAGGGTGGTCGGAGCCGACTCCGAACCCTTGGGAACCGGACTCTATGCGGTCCAGCGAGGTTACCTCGTTCCTTACGCTCGCGAGAGCTCGTACATCGACCGTTTGCTTGAAGTGTGCAGGCGCGAACAGTGCTCGCTGCTTTTTCCGGGGCTCGATGCTGAGCTTTTAGCTCTGGCGCCCGCGGTCGATTCTTTCCGGGCGATCGGAGTGACACCGGTGGTCAGCTCTGCGGAGGTGGTCGGCATTGCCGACGACAAGCTCTTGACCTCCCGGTTTCTGAAGGCCCACGGTTTTGCAGCGCCGGAAACCGATGTGCTCTCTGAATCCGCGGCGCGTGCCATTGGCCTCCCGCTAGTCATCAAGCCCAGGAAGTTGGGGCAACGATCCCAGGGAGTCCACGTGGTAAGAGATCCCCGAGACCTCGGCATCCTCCTGGAAACCCTGTCCTGGGACAGTTACGTTGTTCAGCAGTACTTGGAAGGAGACGAATACACGGCAGGCACCGTGAGTTTTGAAGGGCGCTGCATGGGAAGTATCGTCATGCGTCGAATATTGCGGGATGGCGACACTCACAAAGCGTTCGTGTACAAGGATCCGTTCCTCGCTCGCTATGTGATGGACGTGGCGACCGCCTTGCGACCATTTGGCGCCTGCAATTTCCAATTCAGGATCAAAGACCGCAAGCCCTTCATTTTTGAAATCAACGCCCGCTGCTCGGGCACAACCTACAGCCGAACGCTCGCCGGCTTCAATGAACCCCAGATGATTGCCGATTATCTCTTGCGCGGGCGAGACCCCGTGTGTGAGATCCGGGAGCTGACCATAATCCGGTACTGGAAGGAAATCGCCGTCGAGAACTCGAGGGTAGACAGGCTCACCCGCGACCTGGAAATCGACGGGGACGGGACGTGCCTGTGACTCGGACCGTGTGTGTGACGGGCGCTGCCGGATTCGTCGGCCGACATCTCGTTGCCGGGCTCCTGGCAGCCGGCCACTCTGTCAAAGCCATTATTCATCGGCAGAACTTTCCTTCGCATCTCCGCTCCGGGAATCTGGAAATCATCCCGGCAGAGAGCTCCGAGCGGGTGGAGAAGGCAATTGAAGACTCGGAGATCGTCTGCCACCTTGCAGCGCACATCCCTCGCGACTGGAACGAACCCTCCGAAGCCGCCGAGTGTCTGCGGGTGAATGCCCTGCTGACACTTCAACTTGCGGAAACGGCCTGCAAAGGCTCTCCTCGCCGTTTCATCTATTTCTCGGCAGGCGCCGCCTACTCCTTCTCACGCACCCCGGTCGCGGAAAGCGCTTGCTTGTACCCGGTCGATCGCGCCACCTATTACCTCGCCAGTAAATTGACTGGAGAGATTTATGTTGAACATCACCGTCGCGCGCGCAGACTGCCCGCATTGATTCTCAGGGTCGGCTCTTGTTACGGTCCCGGCATGCCTCGAACATCGGTGGTCTCTCGCTTCCTCGAAAACGCGTCCAACGGCTTACCGATTCGAGTTCTCGATGGTGGAGTACCGACCTATGACTTCGTTCACGTTTCGGATGTGGTCGGAGTGACCCTTGCTGCTCTCGAAACCGGAAATCCTGGGGTATACAACGTCGGGGCGGGAACCGCGACTTCGGTACTGGAGCTCGCTTGCACAGTCAGGGAGGTCTTCGATGACCGCGAGGTCGAAATCGTGGTGGAACCCACCGAAGGCGTGGCGCCGTGCGGTTTCTCCCCTCTGTCGAATGAGAAAGCGGGCGAAACGTGGGGCTACAGTCCGCTCCCTTTAAAGGAGGGGCTTCTTCTATGCAGGCAGGCTATTAATCCTTTCAATGGTCGTAGCGATTCTCAGTGACATCCACGCGAATTTGCCCGCTCTCGAAGCTTTCCTGAAGAATGTCAGAGGAAAGGCGGAGGGCTACGTCTGCCTCGGCGATACGGTCAATTACGGTCCTTGGAACGACGAGTGCCTCGAAATCGTGAGCTCTCTGCCGAACGTGATTGTTCTCGAGGGGAACCACGAGCAACTGTTCCTCCGACCCGATGCAATTGAGCAGGAACTCCCAATCGTCCAGGACTTCTATGGTCACTCGGTCCGGGGTTTCACTCGCCGCGACTTGATCCAGGACCTCCCCGGGTCCTACCGGCTCGACCGTTTCCTGTGCACGCATACCATCGACAACCGGAAGGTATACCCGGACACCGATATCCGCGTTTTCGATGATTACATCATCGGGCATACGCATCGGCAGTTCAGTATCCGGAGAGACGGACATGAAATTGTCGGTTGCGGGAGTGTTGGCCAGAATCGAACAGCCACGGATCGGATTCAGTACTTGCTCTACGACACCTGCCTCGGAACGTTCGAGTTCAGGGACGAGCCTTACCCTTTTACCGTCTTCATCCGCGAACTTCGCCACAGGAAGTACCCGCAGCGCTGCGTCGACTATTATCTCGCCCGCTCAAGCGGGGGGAGGGGTGTGTTCCGACGGCGGTCTCTACCTGCCCCTTCTACCTGCCGTCCCTTCTCCCTGCCGCGCGCGGAATTCGATTCGTTTCCCAAGTATCAGCGGACGATCTGCTCGACCATCTGCAGGTAGGCCTGATAACGGACTGCCGGATCTGACACCGCAGCGGCCAAATCCATGGCCCGGCCAAAGTCCTCAACCGCCTGTACCGAAATCAGCTTAGCTTCCAATCGGTCTGCCCGCTCTTTCAGAATGCGAGGGTCGGCGGGATTTCCCTGAACGCCGGATGGAGGTACGGCGTCCGGGCCTTGTTCTCGTCGAAAGCGTTCCAACAGTTGGTTTCCCAGTTCGATGATCCTCGGACTGACCGCGCCCCGGCATTCCAGGCAGGTGCCTACTAAGTACTGGAAGTGCTCCCCTGCCTGAAGATCACCCTTTTTCACGAGGATTTCGCCTGCCCGGTCCAAGAGCTCCGCTGCGCGGCCCGGGTCACGCACGCATAAAGAGCGAGCCGCACCCAACAACTCCATGAAGAGCTGGGGATCGGGGTCGCCCTCCTCCAACTGCGCGAGACTCGCCTCGGAGACAGTTCCCGACCGCCATTCGGAGATCATCGGCGGTATGGGGGGCCTACGTGCAGGTTGGGGCGACAGCAAGCCGTCAATGCCGCCGAGCGGCTCCAGCTTCTGACGCAGACCAGGGCACAGATCCAGAAATCTGTTGATCGTACTTGGCCGATTGCTCGTTGAACGGACGAGTGACAGGACCCAGGTAGTCGTAAACAGTTGAGTAAAGGAGTCACTGAGCTCATGATTTCCTTCATCGGTTTTTAGTCGGAACTCATTCCCCGGTCGGCAGCCGAAACGCCGGCGAGATCGCAAGGAGCCGCGCACGGCAGCGAGCCAGGCGAGCGAGTAAGCGGACCAAAAGCCTAGCGCTTCACGGCGTTGCCGTTCAAAGACGCGACTGTGGGGCGAGAGTTCTGGTCCGCTTACTCCGCTGGAAAGCGCTGCGTGCGCGGCTCTGCCTCGCCTCACCGAGTAGCCAAGTGGGTCCGACTTCCCAGTCGGACCGGTCCCACTGGGAAGTGGGACCCACGGGGATTCAGCACAGGCCAAAGCGGCGTCGCCAGGAATCCTGATAAAGCGGCGGATTCCTTTGCCGCCGCGCTCCAAAAAGGAGCATCTTGCCCCGGAGGGTGGAGCTGTTGGTCTTGACTCGCGGTTGACCGTGAGTTCTAGTATTGTTGATTTCCCGGCGGCCGCGATCTGCGCCGCGACCGGCTCAGCTGGGCGGCCGGACAACCGCCTTGCCCGACGGACAACCGAGCCGGCCAAAGATGCCGGTTAAGCCGGTCCTGGGCGCTTCGGGAGCAGTTGCCAGGAGCAGGAGGGAGTGGTGAAAACGCCCGATCAACAGAGCCTTCCCGCAACAACAGGTCAAACACGCACAACGCCCCGCAGTTGGTGGGTGAAAGCTGCCCTTGCGCTGGTTTTCTGGACGGGTGTCGGCCTCCTCTTCATGATACAGGGGTACCTCCTCATGCCGAACAGAGTCAGCCTGATCGGCGCAATGAAGATGATGATGCCGCGATGGTACATCTGGGGTCTCCTCGCGCCACTCATCTTTACCGCGGATCGCCGGCTGTTTGGACGGCTGCCGCTATCGCGGCGAATCCTCGCGAATGTCCCACTCGGCATGCTGTGCATATTCGTTGCTGGGGCGGTGGATTACGCGGTTCTGAAAGTACTGCAGGTCGAGTGGCTCCCGGAATCTCTGGCGCGCTTCTTCCTCCAGGCTTCCCTCGGATACGCCCTGGTGTATGCCGCCATTGCGGGCGCGAGCCTGGCAACAAGCTATGCCGGAGAAGCCCGACGGCGCGAGCAGGAAGCATCCGAGCTTGCTATTCACTCCGCGCAACTCGAGACTCATCTCGCTGAAGCGAGGCTTCGCACACTCCAGTCACAGCTCAACCCCCACTTCCTCTTCAACACGTTCAACACGATCAGTGCTTTTACTGAGACTGATCCGAAGACCGCGCGACGCATGATGGCTCGGCTCGGCGCCTTGCTTCGCTTCTCGCTTGACCATGCAGGACGGCAGGAGGTCACATTGGCCGAGGAGCTGCGATTCCTCGAAGACTATCTCGCGATCGAGCGGCTGCGATTCGAGGACCGGCTGACGGTCGATGTCCGGATCGAGGACGGCGTGGGGGACGCGCTCGTACCGAGCTTCGTCCTGCAGCCGCTCGTCGAGAACGCCATCCGCCATGGGACGGGCGCTGTGCTCCGGGATGGCCACGTGCATGTCTGCGCCGGCCGGACAGGCGACGTGCTCACGATAAACGTTGAAGACGATGGGGTCGGCTTGCCCGACGGTTGGCGCTTGGAGGATCACGCTGGCGTCGGCCTGTCCAATATCATGCGTCGTCTCGAGCAGTTGTACGGACCGGAGCATAGCTTCAAGGTGCGCGGTCGCGCCGAGGGTGGCGTCCGCGTTGAAATCACCCTGCCTTTTCGTCGAGAAGCGCAGGCGGTAACTGCGCGGCAAGTCGCCCCGTCTCGCTCCGAAACCGTTGAAGTGGCATGAACCGGCAGATTCGGGTGCTGATTATTGATGATGAGAAGCCCGCGCGCGCACGGCTGACGGCGCTCGTCGAGCGGAACCCGGAGGTTCAGGTCGCCGCCAGTTGCTCTAGCGGCGAAGCGGCGCTGGAGGCCGTGTCTGCCGCCGCACGGTCGGGGGGGCCCCGCCTGTCGACATCATCTTCCTCGATATTCAGATGCCCCAGATGGACGGCTTCGCCATGCTGGAGGCGCTTTACGCCCTGCCAATCAGTCCAATGCCGGTGGTCGTGTTTGTCACGGCCTATGATGAATACGCCGTGCGCGCGTTTGACGCGCAGGCGATCGATTATCTGCTCAAACCCTACAGCGACGAGCGCTTCGAGGTTGCCCTGGCCCGCGCTATCCGGATCGTCCGAAGCGGCGCATCAGATTCGCTTTTGGAACAGATGCAAGCATTGCTGGGAGATTTGGCGAGGCCACCGGCCGGACCCGGCGCCGATCCGCCCGCGCGTACCTACCTCGACCGGCTCGCGCTCAAGGACCGCGGTAGAGTGCGGCTGATCAAGGTGAGCGATATTCGATGGATCGACGCGGCGGGAGTCTACGTAACCATCCATACCGCGCGAGACAAGTATCTCCACCGCGAAATCCTCGGCCGCTTGGAAGCCCAGCTCGATCCGCGCCGGTTCGTCCGCATTCACCGTTCTCACATCGTCAACTTCGACTTCATCCAAGAGCTGGTTCAAGACGCCCACGGTGACTACGCGGTGATACTGAAGGATGCAGCGCCGCTGAAGGTCAGCCGGATGTACCGGTCGAGGCTCGAAGAGCGCCTCAATCAACGGCTCTAGGCGAGTTGTTTGTGTCCGTTCGTGGATGGCTCTCTCCGGCCTCCACATCACCGTGGAGGCGGTTCATTACAGCATTCCGTTGGCCGTGACAAAACTCTGGCCCGGCGCGGTCTCCTCACTATTCTGAGCGAGACAATTCTTCAACATCCGACAGGAGAGAAACCCGCTATGTCACGCAACGCCACTTTCATTCTGCTACGTCTCACTGCTTGTTTAATCGCCGTTCTCGTCCTGGCCTCCGCCACAGGGGTCTGTTTCGCTCAGGACCCTGTCGGCGACTGGCGAGGAACACTGGACGTGGGCATGGCTAAACTGCGCGCCCAGCTCCATATCGCGAAGGGGAGCAGCAACGGCGCCTACACAGCTACCCTGGACAGCATAGACCAGGGGGCCAGCGGGATCCCCATCGAGAAAATCGTCGTCTCCGATAAGAGTTTCAAGTTCGAGCTACCCAAGTTCGGGGTGAGCTACCAAGGCACATTCTCGGAGGACGGCTCCAAGATCGAAGGCACCTTGTCCCAGGCTGGTCAATCCTCTCCATTGGTCTTCGAACGAGGCTCGTTCGATCTGCCCGCGACACAAAAGAGAAGGCCGATGACCGGCGATGAACGGGACACCGTGGTCGCTCACCTGGAGAGAACCCGGAAATTGTTTGAGCAGACGCTGTCGGGAGTCACGCTTGAGCAGTGGTCCTTCAAGCCGGGGCCCGACCGCTGGTCCCTCGCTGAGATAGCCGAGCACATCACGAAAATGGAGGATCTGCTGCGCGGCTTTGTGACCGGGCAGGTCGTGAAGATTCCCACGCCTCCTGATTTCGCAGAACTGACGGCCGACCAGTACAAGGAAGCTGACGCCAAGGTGCTCGCTCAGGCCACCGACCGCTCGCAGAAGGGCCAGGCCGTCGAAGCTACGTGTCCGGCGGGCATATACAAGTCCGTGGATGAGGCACTGCAGGCTTTCGCCGAGAAGAGAGCCCAGACGATCGAGTACGCCCGAACTACGCAGGACGACCTGCGAGCGCATTCCACTCCCGATCGAAAGCTGACGCGCGTCGACGGTTACCAATATCTCCTTATGATGGCCGGACACGCTGAGCGTCACGTCGCTCAGATGATTGAGGTGAAAACCGCGACCGGGTATCCCAGATAGGATCGCGCCGGCTTTTATCTCGCGACTGGAGCGGAGATGTCGGTGGCTCTGTCTTGGCCAGCCGGGGGCCGAGCGGAGTCCACCGTAGATCTTCCAATAATCCAACCCGCCGCACCGCAAAGCAAGGCCCCGAGCAGCACGGCTCGAGGACCTGTTTCTGCCCGTTTTGCCGCGAGAAGGGAAAACAACGCCGGATCCCCTTCGACCGGGTTCAGCAGGCTTTTTCCGAGCTGGAGAAATTCGTCGCGGCGGGCCGGGCTCGAACCAACCTACCGGACGGTTATTACGTGAGTCTCTGGCGCCTGCTCCTGCGCCACCCGGAACTCCTGGGAACACCAATTCCATGAGGAAGTGCGCGAGGTATACGCTATGATGCGTGAACGGCTCAAGACAGCCAGGCCGGGATCCACGTCTGGAATCCACGTTGGCGTCGAGCATTGCATCCTGGCGAGTTGACGCCGTTTCAGAGGTGAACCGCGTGAGAACCAGCTCAAGACCGGTTATAGCGTTGACGATGGGAGATCCCGCCGGAATTGGCCCTGAGTTGTGTCTCAGTGTCGTTCAACGGCGGATCCAGGCAGCATGCTGCAGGCACTGCAGTGGCCCGCTCGTCTGCGCCGCCTGAGGCAGAGCAACTGATGACCCCAATGTACACAGTCATTGCCGATGATTTGTCCGGAGCCGCCGAGATCGGAGGAGTCGGCCTCCGCCATGGACTGAGTGCCGCAGTCTGCAGCGGGGCCGCGCAGCGGGGCAAGGAACAAGTAGTTGTCCGGGACTTGAACACCCGCTCGCTCCGAGAGCGAGAGGTCACTCGTGTCCTGGAACACGGGTTCAGTCCCTCCGGCGTCGCAGACGGCCGGCTTTACAAGAAGGTTGATTCCGTGCTTCGCGGTCACATCCTGCTGGAACTGACCGGGCTGCTCGACATAACGGCCAGGCGGCGCGCTCTCCTGGTCCCCATCAATCCTGCCCTGGGTCGCGGCATAGAACGGGGGATCTACCGGATACATGGCGTTCCTCTCCACGAGACCGACTTCCGCAACGATCCCCATCATCCGATCCAAAGTTCGGCTGTCGTCGAAATCCTTCACCGGCCAGACCTGCCTCCGGTCCACGTTGTAACCTTAGATGAAAAACTGCCCGAACGAGGGATTGTCGTGGGCGAAGCGAAAACCGCGGAAGACCTTCGCGAATGGGCTCGGCGGCTCGACGAGGACACTCTCCCCGCCGGCGGAGCGGCTTTTTTCGAAGCAATTCTGAATGAGGCCGGATTTGTAGAGCGCAAAACCGAACGCCTGGCGCCGCCCGGCCGCCAACTTCTGGTTTCGGGCAGCGCCTCCGCTGCCAGCCACGCGCAGATCCTGGACCTTCAGACTCGCGGTGTGCCAGTGCTGCCGATGCCGGACGACATTTTCGACTCCGACGTTTTGCGTTCCGACTCACTGGATTCCTGGGCCCGCGAGACGATCTTTGCCCTTGATCGGTTTCCCCTGGTCGTGGTCACCATCGGCCGCCCGGCCAACATAGATCCTCACCGCGGTGATCTGCTGACCGGCCGCCTCGGCGGTTTAACCATATTAGTGCTCGGCTCGGTCCGGATCTCGCAGCTCTGGATCGAAGGCGGAGCGACAGCCTTCAGCCTGGTCAACGCGCTCGGCTGGGACCGACTGCTCGTGTGTGGAAACCTAGACGGAAAGGTTGTTCAACTCGTCCCCGAAGGCGCCTCTTCGCCAGTGGTCAACCTGAAACCCGGCAGCTATCCGTGGCCTGAACTTCTGAACTGCACGCTCAAGAGTGCGTAACCGGTCCGCGAGTCCGAGAGGTTTAACCTCAGGCTCGAACCGTGAAAAACCGTTCTGGACTTCCCCGGACCATCTAGACCGTCACATCATCGCCCGTGGACAAAGGCGCGGGCTAAGTTATTGATTCTCTTGGTGCCGGAGGGGGGAGTCGAACCCCCACGAGGTGGTTAACCTCGCCAGATTTTGAGTCTTTGGAACTCGAAGCCAATATCTGCTCAATATCCCACGATTTCTGACAACACCCCCGATTCCTCACGCATTCACAAGCACCTAGCGCCGCGTCGAATTACCCGATTTTCGGTAGAGCTTCCCCGGATTTTGCCTTTTTCGCCGGGATATGTTCCGATTTTGTTCCGACAGAACAGGGTCGGACAGATGAAAGCGGGGCTCTGTTAACGACTCCAGACAGGTTAAGATTTGCTTCAACTTCTCCTTTGGATGCCAGCAGACTGGGCCATTTCTACCATCGAATCCAGCATTTCCTTTAGTCGGGAGCATTTCTCATAAGCCACATCGGGATCGAGCCGGCCAAACAGGTCGACTCCGTTGGTGACCTTCTTGTATGTGCGATTCAGTTTTTCCTTGTAAAGCCTGTTGAGAAGCTTCGCTGGCGGCTCGTGGAAGTTTACCTCTTCAGGCCTGGACGACCGGCCGGACAAGCTGTGCCTCACATCCACAGGAAAGTTGGCGGGTTGGCTTAGGAGCCAAGCTTCGCTTTCGTGAACTGCAAAGAACTGCCGGAAACGACAGTCGCTGACTTTGCGCTCAATGTGCTCCCGAGCCCAGGTATACCGCTCAGCTGCGGTTGAGGCAGCAGCTGGATAAAAGTCCGGGCCGTAGAGATCCAAGAGCGAAACGACTCCCAATATCTCGCTTGCTTGGGGTCCATTCAGATACATCCGGGTTCGGCGATCGACGTCCTGGTAGAGGTCCCTCCAGCCTTCGAAGCGAACGGGTTGAACTCCCACCCGTTGAGTAAGATGAGCGTCGAGCCATTTTCTGAGAAACGCCGGAACCCCTAGCTTCTCCGTGTATCCTTCGACGAAGAGGACAAACCTCATGGCATCGCCTCCAGTTCTCCGGACTTGAAAAGAGCTCCCAGCGAGTACTCCTTTAGCCAGTACTCTAGATCTGGCCCGGATAGTTGCTGAAGGTTGGTTTTCCCTTCATACCGCTTCACGACGGTTGTGGCAGGCTTCTCATGGAACGCGTCCAACACCTGCGGAGAATGCGTTGTCAGTATCACCTGGCAACGCCTTGCCGCTTCAACGGCGTACTCTGCCACAATCGGCAACATCGAAGGATGGAGGCCGGTCTCGGGTTCATCTATGGCTATTACTGGGGCCGGCGAGGGGCTAGCCAGAACCGTTAGAAGAAAAAGAAAGCGCAGAGTCCCGTCGGAAAGATCCGCCGCCGACTGCTCGCGCTTGAGGGAACGCCAACGAAGCCTAAGTTGTATCGTTTGGTCGGCCGCCGGCGGAAAGACGAGCTCTTCATAATCCTCTCCAAAAGCCACCTTCATGGCCGAATCAACCTCACGCTTGAACTCCCGATCTCCAGTATAGAGAGTGTGGAGCACGGAAATGAGATTTTGGCCGTCCGGGTCTACGCGTTTCTCAACCCTGGCGACGGTCGGCTGACGTATGCTCGCATCACGGTTGACGTGGAGGTCATGATAGACCGCGATCGAAGCCAGCTCCGTCCGGAAAACCGGTATAGCTTTGTGATATGAAAAAGGACCGGTAGCTAGCGACAGGAGAGTCTCTTCTTCCGAGAGTGACTCGACCGGAGTCACAAATTTATGTTCGTGTTCATCGAACACCCAAGCGTGACGTTCAGTCCTTTCCAAGAACTTGAATGGATCCTGCTTCCGACCCTGCCTAACCCGCAGCCAGTTGGTTAGCATTTCATACCGAACTCGGTAGGAAGTGCCTTTTCCAAGGCGAGCGAGCTCTAACTCGTACCGTTCGGGTGCGAGAGGGTCCTCGGAAGAACGTACGTCGATTTGCAGTCCGAGAGAGGTAGCCTCTCCGTCCCAGAGAAGGGGTTCTATCCCCCCTGATGCTTGAATGTGTTTTCCCAATCGCCCCTGCGCTGAAAGGGCCGCGAGCTCCAGTAAACGGAGCAGATTCGACTTGCCGGAAGCATTGGGGCCAATCAAGACATTCAGATCGGACGGCTCCCAACTCACGCTCATCAGTGAGCGAAAGCCTTCGACTTTGAGCTTCTCTATCTTCATACTGCCTCCTGCTCGGGCGACAAGGTTCCATCCCCTCGGCAGTTGCTATACGAACTAGGGTCGAGTTCGGTGTAAGAACGATTCGGCTGACTCGTCCGGTAAACTGCTTCGATTTTTGCGCTCATATTCGTGCCATTTCCGACTCGGATAACCGCGGGAACGATTTTATTCCGAAATTGTTCCAAGAGGAAAACTACAAGTCTAGAAGGGTTCCGACAAATCAACGCAGGATCTGTGACAACCACGTGCGCGATGAGCGGGTTGGTGATTTTCCGCCATTTCGCTTCGTGATCGCCGATGAGACTGGCATCATAGACTATTCTCTGTTCAGTCGATGAGCGAGAGCTCTTAGGATGGTGTCCAGAACTTCGTCCAGCTGCTTCGCCAAGTCTTCGGCGAGAAAACGGAGCACTAGGTAGCCGTTCTCCTGCAGCAGATAGTCCTTTCGTCGGTCGCTTCGATATGCCTCAACATTCGCCAGATGTTGCGCCCCATCCAGTTCCAATACGATCGCCGCTTCCGGGCACAAGAAGTCGACCTCCATAGCATTTCGGCCAGCGAACGGGATGGGCAATTCACTCATTCAACCGAAATCGTCCTCGGCGTGGCCGCCAGAGTCTCCAGGCGACGATACAGGAATGCCTCGCTCGCGCTTCGGGCTCGGCTGGCTCCACTCGTACCTGCAGGCAGAGTCATGGCTGCTTTGACGAACAGGTTTGCCAACGGCTTATCCACTCCGTCACGGATAAGTCTCCGCACGCTGGCCGCGTAGTCTCTTCTTCCATTCGGGGTCTACCGGAAGCGGCACGTCGGCCGGCCAGCCCGGAACCGCGCTCGCCGGCAGCAGAATCCGATAGCCGGCTGCTTCATAGCCACGGCAACGACGATCAAACATCCGTGCGAGCATCGGGCACATTCAGGTCGGCGTAGTCGTAAACCTGAACCTCGCGCTTCCGTTCGTGCATTCGGTGTAATCGGCCGACATATTGCGCGACCGTGCCGCGCCACGAGATGGGCAGTGTCAGGAAAAGGGTGTCAAGGCGCGGTCATCAAACCCCTCGCCGATGCAGCCTCCCGTGGCGAGAATCACGCGTTCTTCGTTCTCCGGCAAGGCCGACAACGCTGCTCGGACCTCGCGCAACGTTTCCGGCCCATTCCGCCGTGGAGGACTATCAGGTGGCGGACTTTGGGGCAGAGACTTTCGGCCAGAGTGTCGAGGTGTTCCTTGCGTTCGGTCAGTACGACTGGTGAACGGCCGTCTTTAACCGCCCGGACGACCTCATCGCAAATGAGCTCGTTTCTTCTCTGGTCCGAGATTAAGTCGTCGTAGAGTTCATGAAACTGAAGCCGGACATCCGGGTCAGCGAGTCGGAGCGTCTGGAACTCAGTCGGACGGACAAGAACACTGTGCTCAAAGGGTCGTTGAGCAGCTTGTCTCCTTGGGTCGACGGTGTACCGGGGCGGCCCGCACTGCATGAAGATGATCGGATGATGTCCGTCCTTGCGGACGAGTGTAGCCGAGAGACCGAGCGACGAACTTCGCTTTGGCGCGGCGGGCCACCTGCTCGAAACTGTAGGCTGGAATATGATGGCATTCGTCAACGATCAGTTGGCCGTATTCGCCGACAAGATCATCGACCACGCCTTTGCGGACCAGGCTCTGCATGACTGCCACGTCGAGGAGTCCAGTTGGCTTTTTTCTGCCGCCGCCGATTGTTCCCATTGCCGCTTCGGGCAGCTCAAGAAACGACTTCAGACGTTCGACCCATTGCTCGAGCAACTGCGCGCGATGAACGACGATCAAAGTGTTGACACGGCGCTGAGCAATGAGCCAAGCCGCGACAACCGTCTTGCCGAATGCCGTTGTCGCAGACAAGACCCCGTTGTCGAAAGCCAACAAGGCATTGGCGGCGAGTTTCTGCTCGGGTCGCAATTCGCCGCGGAATTCCACATCCAACATCCGGCCTGCCTGCCTTTCGTCGGAAACGGAGAGTTTGATCTTCAGATCTGCGAGGAGTTGGCGAACATCCTCCGAGACAGCCTCGGGGCAGCCCGATGTGGAATTGGTAGTCCCGAGCGCAGGCTATAATACGCGGCTTTTCATAGGTCGGCAGGCGCATCGCCTGCGCCTTATAGAATTCCGGGTTCTGAAAGGCCGCCAGCCGGATGAGCCGATTACGCAAGGCGGGAGGCAGGCCTTCCTTAGGGATGTAGATTTCGTTGCGATAAGACGATTTCGAGTTTATCAGGTATAGAACCGGTGATCGGCGGTTCCAGGGATCGACGAGAAGGCGAGGTTTTCCAGGGAGTGGCCTCTTCATCGTCCGGCGCCATACGCACGCCAACGATTCGGCCCGCAGCTTCGGCTGCCTCGACTATCTCCTCGATCTCGGTTCGATGCAGCTTTCGGATCTGCGATAGAAAGGCCCACTGGTCAGCATAAGGAGCCAAGTGATCATCAAGGAAGACGGTGTTCCCCTGTTCCCGTGGCCCTTTCTGGAGAGGCAGGGCAATCAGATTCCCGAATCCGCCTTGCGGCAGTGTGTCCTGGTTGGGAAAAAACCGATCGTAGGAGTCCAGGCCGATGTCCGGTCTGCGTTCCATGCTTTCTGTTAGGAGATGAGAACCGAGCTTCCGGGCGAGACCGGCAGGGATTGCTTCTTTGAAGAAGAGCCAAATATGCGCACCCTCCCCGGAGCGAGAACGTTCGAGAGCGGCCGGAACATCCCTTCAGCCGACAGGTTTCGAGGAAAGCCTGAGCGTCTTCCTTCCAGCCGGCTTTGTCGAAATCAGCCGCGAGGAAGAAGCAGGTCTCGTCCTGGAGCATTGGGATAAATACCGATAACGAACTCGCGGCCAAGCTCATCGTGACCCGCAAGATGGTGTCGGATCACATCATCAGTCACAAGGAGGAAGCGCTGATTTGGACACTGCGCGCACTTGATCTTCGGCTTTTCGCAGACGCCTCGGACCCATTCGTTCCCGCACGCTGGGGAATACCCGGCCTTCCCAGTCTTTCGACTCTGGAACCGGCGTGGGTAGACATCCTCTCGCCCGCGAAACAGTGATCGGAACAGCCGAATCTTCGCTTCGGGAGGCGAATGATTGTCGACAACGGCTTGCTTGTCGGCCATCAAGGTAGTTTACCCGATTGCGTTGGAACTACGATTACACGCTGGAAGCTGCATCTGGCAATTAACCCCCCGCCCTTTCTAAACGCTTGGAGATAAGCCCACAAGTGCGCCGACGAGTCGAGCAAGAGGAGCCTCAAACACGACTTGTGCAACTGACTCCACTAGACACGGGAAAAATGCGTCGAGGCAGTAGGGCCAGACAAATTCGCTAAGTGTTTGATTCTCATTGGTGCCGGAGGGGGGAGTCGAACCCCCACGAGCTGTAAGGCTCGCCAGATTTTGAGTCTTTGGCAAATCGGGCGAAACGTGACGAAAAGCTAAGAAACTAAATCACTGTTCCGGATTTTTGGCCAACCGAAGCGGTGATTCATTACGATTGATTTACCTTCGGAGCGGGCGACAAACGGACGACGGTTTCCAGGTCCGGTCCCGGGACGGAGAGGAAATCGAAGACCCGCGAGTAGCCAAATCGCCGCTAGATGCCGCTAGATAGTGAATATTACTTCGCGACTTGAGGCGAGATGTCCGTTTCTCTGGGTCTTGGCCAGTTGTCCGACGATCTGACGGCTACCACTCGCGCAGCAAGTGGGACCTTATCCCGCACGTCGGTCTCGACTACCGCTTGAAAGTACCAAGGCCCCCGGTGTTCAGGAGCAGCGGCCCTCAACCGATCAAGGAGAGTCTGTGCCGACGCAGGGTCGACCAGAAAGCCGACGGCCATCTGGGTCGCCTGGGTATCCAGACCGTTAATCAGCAGCAACTTCCGGTTCGGGACAAGGCTGGGAATCATAGATATGAGCGCGTATTCCAGGGTCGCCTCGGTGCTGAGGCGACCGCTTCCCTCGGGATAGTGCACCTGGTACTCCGCCGGCTCGCCTTTCTCCGGTGACCGGTTCACGATAAACCGTTGAGCACGTTCGCCCCTTCGCCCGAGACGCAAGGGATACTGGGTCAAGAGCGGATCAATCCAGCGGTTGTGTTCATTGTGACCGAGCAGGATCAGGTTCTGCTCCCGAAAGTCCTGCCAGGTCAGAAGGCGGCTTTCGGTCGCGTTGACGGAGCGAGAGAAGAGACTGGCGAGGCGCACTGCGCCTATCGCTTCACCCATTTTGGTGTTCACCTCGTTAGGGGTGAGATAGATATACTTCAGCGAGGGAAACCTGAAGATTTGACGAAGGCATCGCTCGGCCTCCGCGTCAGCCAGCCAACGCGGAAGGTCCGGCGACGTAAGAGGTTTTGCCTGGGGATTGACCACAGCGGCCATTGAGTTGCTGAAGCAGACGGTAGCGCCCGCCGGGTCATTCAGCCAGTCAGCCCAGAGCTCGCGAATGACAGGACTGTCCTCGGTTGGGGCCGGGGGCGGGGGGGAGTCAGCCGTGTATCGCCCAATCATCCAACCCGTTACCCCGCAAGGCAGGGCCACGAGTAGTACCAAGGCGATCCTGAGAAAAAGGGGCGAAAGCCTTTTCTGCGAGACCGGCGGGACCGCTGGAGAGGCAACGACGTGACGTTCGAACTGGGGCACGTAGTGACCGAGCGGGAGCATGATACGCACGGGATCGCTCCGCCCCTCGGTGGCATAATACGTATCCAGTCTCTGTCGCAGCACATGCGCCTGGCGACGAACCAGGGAGTCTTCTTGGGTTGAGTAGTCCTGACCGCGGCCAAAAACCTCGAACCCGATCAGGTACTGGTTGATCCGAGAAGATTCGCCGTTGAGCGTGAGCTCGCACACGTACTCGAGGAACTTCTGGCTGCGTTCGGCGCGGCTGAACGCTTCGCTTTCCAGCACTTTCCTCAATTCGGCGCGCACTTCGTCGACTGAGGGAGCGGCATCCTTGGTCATCGTCGATCCTCGGGGTCCGAACCGTGAAAAACCGTTCGGGACTTGGCCGTTTTCCCTTAAACGCCCTTATTATACGCGAGCCCCGAGGCGGGCAGTCACGAATGTGAAGCGCTTCTGAAAATGACCTTGCGCGCTCTCAGGCAAGCGTCAAACTGACCAGGTTTCAGCAGGAGTCAGGAACAGATGAATAGACGTACTTCGTTACCAGGCACCGTGAGCGCCGCCTGCACACTCCCGTCAACGGAAACGGGAACGGACGAAAGACAGCCCGGCAAAATGATCGGGATACAGATCGGCGCGGTTTCCTTCATAGACGAGGGAGTTGACCAGGTTCTGGACATCGTCCAGCAGCGAGCCTCGGCCAATGCCGTTTTTCTGGCGACTTTTACGTTTTCCAACGGAACCGCCGGCCGGCAGCTGATCGGACAGCCATTGCCGGGTCACGGCAAACATGCGTATGACACCAACCTGAGGGGCGGAAATTTCGCCAGAGTCCACAGCCAGTACTATCGCGACACGGGCATCGACCCGGCTGCGACCCAGGCGCCGGACCACCCCGAGTTCGATCTGCTGGCCGAGGTGATTCCGAAAGCTCGCAAGCGAGGAATGGGTGTTTATTGCCTTGTCCAGGATCACTTTCCGACGAGCTTCCCCGGTATCGAAAAACTCCAGGAGCACGACTTCAACGGCCAGCTGGCGCAGACTCTGTGCAAGTACAGTCCCTATTACCGCAACTTCCTGGCCGGCCTGGTCGAAGACCTCGCACGCTCCTACGATATCGACGGCATTATGGTTGTCTGTGAACACCAGGGGGCTCTGAGCGATACCCTCGGTTCACGCCTCCGGGGCAGGCACCGGGGTAAGCCGGGCTCGAGGACCTGCTTCTGCCCCTTTTGCCGCGAAAAGGGGGAGCAGCAGGGAATCCGTTTCGACCGGGTTCAGCGGGCGTTTTTCGAACTGGAGAAATTCGTGGCGGCGGGCCGGGCTCGAACCACTCTCCCGGACGGTTATTACGTGAATCTGTGGCGCATGGTCCTCCAATACCCTGAGCTCCTCGCCTGGGAACATCTTTTCCATGAGGGAGTTCGCGAGGTATACGGTATGATGCGCGAGCGGCTCAAGGCGGCCAGGCCTGGGGCTACGTTCGGAATCCATGTTTGGCATAACGCAACCATGAGCCCGATTTACCGGGCCGAGCAAGACCGGGAACAGCTTTCGAAAGTCAGCGACTTCCTGAAACTCGCGATCTACCACAACTGCGGAGGGGCGCGCCTGGCCAGCTACGTCGAGAGCGTCGGAGAGACGATCTATGGGGATTTCAACCCGGCGCAGCTTCTCGAATTTCACTACAGGGTACTCGACTACGCCGGTGCGCCACATCCGGGTGTCAGGCAGACCGGCTTAAGCGCCGACTACGTGTATCGCGAGTCCAGGCGGTGGGTAAAACAGCCGGGCTCAGCACCGTTCTACGCCGGCATCGATGTCGACATCCCCGTGGAAGGTGACGACCTCCAGGCGGAGTCGGCCGACACCGGCTCACGGTCGACACGGGAGAGTGTGCGTGCGGCGGTCCGGGAGGCGTTCCGGGCGGGCGTGGACGGCATAGTCATCTCACGGAAGTACTCGGAAATGCGCCTTGACACGCTGAGCGGCGTGGGTGATGCGGTTAAGGAGCTTGAAACTAGCTGGCGGAATTCCGGCCGAGAGGCAACGAGCTCTTGATGAGGTCGTTCAGGATGCTGACCATGTCCGGCGTTGACTCCACTCTCCTTCGGGGCGCCAGCCGAGTGGCGCGTTTTCCGCGCCGTATCGCCTACGGTTTCGGTTTGAAGCTTATGGTCAAGAAACTGGCCTTCTTTGTCTTTCTGTTCTCGACGGCGCAAGCTCAGGATCTGGACGGCGTGATCGATCTGCACATCCATTGCGACCCCGACAGCATGCCTCGTTCCACTGACGCTCTTGAAGTCTGCAAAACGGCACGTCAGCGCGGACTACGAGCGGTCGTCCTCAAGAACCACTTCGAACCCACAGCCTCCCTCGCCTGGGTGGCTGCAAAGCAAAATCCGGGCCTTCTGGTTTTCGGCGGGATCGCCCTCAACCTCACCGTTGGCGGAGTCAACCCGGCTGCCGTCGAACGCATGGTCCGGGTTAAAGGAGGCCTGGGACGCGTCGTCTGGATGCCGACCTTCGATTCCGAAAACCAGGTCCGATTGTCGGGGGAAAAACGCCCCTACGTGTCGGTCGCCCGGAGCGGCGCGCTGTTGCCGGAAGTCCTCGAAGTGCTCGGTCTCATCGCCAGGCACGATCTGGTCCTGGCCACGGGCCACTCGTCGCCGGCTGAGGTTCTGCTGCTCATTAAGGAAGCCAAGAGACTGGGGGTTAAACGCATTCTTGTCACTCACGCGATCATGCCGCCGATAAAGATGAGCTCGGCAGATATGAAGTTAGCGGCAAAAGACGGCGCCCTTATAGAATTTGTCTACAATGACGTTATTGGGCCCCGCTCATTGGTTCCCCTCGCAGAGTGTATCGCAGCCATCCGAGAGGTGGGCGTCGAGCACTGCGTCCTGGCAAGTGACCTGGGGCAACCTCACAATCCGCTCCATTTCGACGGACTGGCCGTACTCTTCGCCGAGTTACGGAAGGCTGGATTTTCGAGCGCGGAGATCGAGCGGATGTCAAAAGTAAACCCGGCTGCTTTACTGGGACTCCCCGACCCGCCTCCGCAGCACCAATGAAACCGACACAGAAGTGTTTTCCTCCGCTGTATGGCGTTCGCCGTTCGCTTCCTCGCCCCGCTGTGCGCGATCTCGACCGGTCTCTTTTCGAGCAGCTCGAGCAGCAGCGGCTGCTGGTTCGGCCCGGATCGAGCATTGCCATTGCGGTGGGTAGCCGAGGTATCGCGGAGCTGGCAGCTATCCGTGGGCTGAAGGGTTGGACAGCACGCCTTAGATAGTTGTCGGCAACATCGGGCATGTTGCGCTCGGTGGGCGTATGGCGACAACTTTGATCCCCGACATAACCTCCTTGACCCATTCGGGTACGAAATGCGTTCAAGGCGCGGCTCTCTGGTGCCGCAGTCCACGTTGATTTTTCGGTGGAAAGCCCCCGTTAACCCTAGGTTCGAACCGTGAAAAACCGTTCTGGACTTCCCCGGACGGGCGGTCGTGCGCATCATACGGATGGGAAGAAAGAGAGTGACACCCATTTTGGCTGAATATAAGATAAGCCCCCCACCAGGCGGCAATGGCATCCCAAGGACGAACAAGGAGGTTTTATGTGACGACCATTGGGCCGGCGCCGACAGCAACGGTTGACCTTCCCCGACTTGCGCACATGTGCACAAGAAATCTCAAGAGGTAACCTCAGACCGGGCAGAAATCCGCCTAGAAACCGCTGACGCCGGACGGGAACACGGTTCATAAAATCTAGTCCAAGGAAAAGGAGCATCACATGAAAAGGCAGCAGTTCTTTAGTGCCGTTCTCATCGGCGTCTGTTTGATTCTAGCCTGCACCACCGCTTGGGGGCAGGCGACAACCGGGGCCATTTTGGGCAATGTGAAAGACACATCCGGCGGCGCGATCCCGGGAGTCGCCGTAGTTGCAACGAACATCGACACCGGCTTCTCTCGCGAGGCTACCTCCGACGCGACCGGTCACTTTGTCATCCAGTATTTGCCGGTAGGCACCTATCGACTGGAAGTTGAGCTGGCCGGTTTTAAGAGATTCGTGCAGACCGGCATCGTCGTCGGAATCGACCGCAACGCCAGGATCGATCCCGTCCTCGAAGTCGGCGAGGTGAGCCAGAGCGTGGAGGTAACCTCGGACGCGCCGCTGGTCGATACCGCTAAAACGGTGTTGGGCCAGACTGTAAGCAACGACGAGATTCTCAACCTGCCGCTGGTCAACCGCAACGTGTACGATCTGCTGAGCATCACCGCCGGCGTGCAGAATAGCGCGTCGTCGAACGCTTTCGGGCCTCCAGGATTCGAGGTGTCGGTCTATGGCTCGCCGAACGCCGGAACCGGTGGAGTGAACTACACGCTGGATGGCGGGACGAGCATCATGAGCCTGCGCAACACGGGGAATCCCGCGCCGAACCCGGACGCCGTTCAAGAACTGCGGATCACCACCCACATGTTTGACGCCGAGTACGGGCGGTACGGCGGCGGGGTGGTCAACGTGCTCACAAAGGCGGGCACCAACGCTTTCCATGGTTCGCTCTTCCACTATCACCGCAATGATGCCTTGAATGCCCAGGAATGGAACTCGCTGGAAAAGCCCGTGCAGCGGCGCAACCAGTTTGGCGGCAGCATCGGCGGCCCGATCAAGAGTGACAAGCTGTTCTTCTTCCTCAGCTACTCGGGCCTGCGCGAGCGCGAAGTCGCGTACTCGAACGACGCACGCGTGCCCACCGCGCTGGAACGCACCGGAGACTTCTCGCAGATGAGCAAGCAGTTGATCGATCCGTTGACGAAGAAGCAGTTCCCCGGCAACATAATTCCCGCTAACCGGCTCGACCCGACAGCGCAAAACATCATCAAAGACTGGGTTCCGCTGCCCAACCTGCCCGGTAATTACTACGAAGCCCAGGTACCGATCCGTCCGAGGAACGACGACCTGACCGGGAGGATCGACTACTCGTTCTCGGATAAACACCAACTCTTCGGGAGCTATTTCCTCAACAAGGGAGAACGGGCGGATGTTCTGGACGGCACTCTGCCGTGGACCGAGCGATTCATGACCTGGAAGCAGCAAAACTTCAACATCAATGAAACCTGGACGATGAGCCCTGTTTCAATGAACCTGCTCCACCTCACGTATGTGCGGCATATAGGCGGACGGCTGAACACGCCCGCGAAGTCGCTGGCCGACTTCGGGTCCAAGTACCAGATCCAGGGCGAGCCGGCGCTGCCCAGTATCAATGTTCGCAACTACTTCGAGTTGGGGACGGCGATTGACGGGCCGCGAGCCGGAAACGACTACTACCAGCTCCGCGACACCTTCAGCACCATCCGGGGGCGCCACTCGCTGCGGTTCGGATTCGAGGGATCTCTCGACAAGACTTACCAGCTGACCAATTTGAACAACTACGGGACTTTCGACTTCCGCCCGGACAACACGAAAAACGAGCTCGGCGATTTTCTGCTTGGCCTGCCCCGAACCATGAATCAGGACGCTCCGGTGTACAAGACAGACAGCGGCTGGTTCACCGGGTTTTTCATCCAGGACGAGTTTCGCGTCCACCCTCGCCTCCTGTTGACACTGGGCCTGCGGCACGAGATCCAGTTCCCTCTGACCGACCCGCTTAACCGCAAGAACACCTTCAGACCCGGGGCCCAGTCGACCGTGGTGCCGACTGCACCTGTCGGAATGTTGTTCCCGCTCGATGCTGAGCTGAACCGCTCGATCGTCCCGATAGACAAGAACAACTTCGCGCCTCGCATCGGCGTGGTGTGGGATCCCTTCGGCGACGGCAAGACCGCGGTTCGAGCCGGCGCGGGCGTTTACTACGGCAGCATGGGAGGCAATATGGCAAACGGCACCGCCGACCGGCCGCCGTTCACCATCCGGCAGCAATTCAGGAACATCAAGTCCCTCACCGACCCGTACGGTAACATGCCTGGCGGCGTCTCTCCGTTTCCCTACTACTTCACTCCCGAAAACCCCAGGTTCCCACTCCCGGTAGCCATGAAGGCCCAGTCGCCCGCTTTTGTGTGGCCCTACACCTACCAGTTTAATTTCTCCCTGCAGCGGGAGCTGATCTCCGACCTGAGCCTGACTGCCGCTTATGTCGGTTCGATGTCGCGGCAGATGCCGATGAACCTGGATCTTAATTACCCCGTGTACGGACCGGGCGCCAGCACCAGCAACATCGACGCACGCCGTCCCTATAAAGATTTCCAGGATATCGACATGCTCATGTCGGGCGCCAACTCGCACTATCACGGCCTGGAGTTGGGTGCGGTCAAGCGCATGTCGCACAATTTCTCCTTCAACGGGCACTATATCTTCGGGAAAGGGATCGACCAGTACGACATGACGGAGGGCACACGCGGAGTCCCGCAGAGCTCGCTTTACCCCAAGAACGATCGCGGCCGGATGGACATCGACCGGACCCACCGCTTCGTCCTCTCGGCCATCTGGGAGATCGATTACCTGCGTGGCGCCAACCCGGTGCTCAGAACCGTCCTGAACGGCTGGACGATTTCCGCTGTCTCCTCGTTATTGAGCGGCGAACCTCTGACGGTTGGGGCGGGTGACGACATCAACATGGACAATGACGACGGCGACCGCGCCAATCGGATCGGCGATCCGAAGCTGGATCCTAACCGACCCCGCGACCAGGTCCTGGCGGCCTGGTTCAACACGGCCGCCTTCGAGGTGCCGGAAGATGGCACGGAGGGCACCGCGGGGCGGAACATCTTCGACGGACCGGGATCGAAGACCGTCAATCTTGGCCTCTTCCGCAGCTTCTCGATCCGCGAAGGCATCAAGCTGCAGTTCCGGGCTGAGGCGACCAACGCGTTCAACATCGTGAACTTGAGCGATCCTGAGACGTCGATTGACTCCGACAGATTCGGGGAAATCAACTCGGCAAGAAACATGCGCGAAGTGCAGCTCGGACTTCGCCTCACGTTCTAGGGCCGGAGGCGCTCCAAATCCTGTCCATCCTGTTTATCCTGTCTAAAGAGTTTCCTGACAGGATTAGCAGGATGGACAGGATTCGAAAGTATCAGACAGGAGAGTGTCAGTATGAATCCCCTAAATCGCAGGCAGTTCTTGAAAGCCGGAAGTGTAGCCACCGCCGGGCTTCCTTTCGCGGCCGATATCCTGGCGTCGCAGGCGGCAGCTACTCGCGCGTCATCGAAAATGATCGCCATCCAGATCGGCGCTGTTTCGTTTGTCGATGAGGGGATCGAGGCGTGCCTCGACATCCTCCAGGAACGCGGCGCGGTCAACACCGTTATGCCCGCAGTCTATTCCAATTCCCGGGGCACCGCAGGCCGCCACAAGCCGTATCCCGGGCACGGCAAAAATGTGGAAGACATGAGCATCAAAGGAGGGAATTACGCGACCGTCCACCCCTCCTTCTACAAGGGCATCTCGATAGACCCCTTGGGGACGCAGGCCACCGATCATCCGGGTTTCGACGTTCTTCGGGACTTGATTCCCCACACCCGCAAGCGAGGCATGAAGGTGATCGGCCTGTTCCAGAACTCTTTTAACGAGAAATTGCCCGGCGCCGAAAAGATGCTCGGCAACGACTTCAATGGTGAGCGGTCCGACGCCCTGTGCTTCAACAATCCGTACCACCGCCGATTCATGACGGGACTGGTCGACGACTTCGTCAATTCCTACGACATCGACGGGCTGATGTACGTGAACGAGACCCAGGGGGCATTCACCGACATGATCGGCGCCCGGTTCCGTGGGCGCGAGCGCGGTGTGCCCGGTTCTCGAACCTGCTTCTGCCAGTATTGCATCGACAAAGCAAAGGCCCAGGGGATCCGCGTCGAACGTCTGAAGTCCGCTTTTGAGGAGGCGGAAAAATTCGTCGCTGCCGGCCGTAAACATCAGCGACCGGTGGACGGGTTCTACGTCTCTTTCTGGCGATTGCTGCTCCGGAATCCGGAACTGCTCCACTGGGAGCACCTGTACCACGAGAGCTACCGGGAGGTCTACCAACTCATGTACCAGCACGTGAAGGCGGTCAACAAGAACCTCGTGTTCGGCCTCCACATCTGGACCAACACGTCCATGAATCCGATCTACCGTGCCGAACAGGATTTCGCCGAGCTCTCCAAGTGCGCCGACTTCCTCAAGCTCGCCCTCTACAACAACTGCGGTGGCCCGCGCATGGCGAGCTATATCCAAAGTATCGGGGACACGGTTTACGGTGACCTTTCGCGCGAAGAAGCGGCGCAATTCCATTACCGGGTCCTCAACTACCCGAACGAAGCTCCCTACCCGCAGGTTTCCGAGGCGGGTCTGAGCCCGGACTACGTCTATCGGGAGGTCAAACGGGCGCGGGAGGGGCGGGGTGAACGCGGCGCCAACATTCTGGCCGGAATCGACGTCGATATCCCGCTGTCGGATCTCGACATCGTCGAGGGCGCGCAGATGGCGAAGGCCGCAAAAACCACCCGGGAGCGGGTCCGCGATGCGACCAGGGACGCCCTGAGGGCGGGGGCCGATGGCATTGTCATTTCGCGCAAATACTCTGAGATGAAGCTGGACAACCTCAGTGGAATCGGGGACGCGGTCCGCGCGAATTTCATAGCCTGGGGGTACCCATTATGTCCGCTAGTCGTAGAAACTTCCTGAAGATGAGCCTGGGCGCCGGCTTGGCGGGCGGCCCGAAACTGGGCTTCGGTCGCGAGCCTGGGTCTCGACCCGGATCCGTGACCCTTGATCAACTAAACGCCGCGGCTTCCGATCCGGTGCTGAAGCTTGACGGCCTGACCTCCCCGGTGAAGATCGAGTCCATTGAGTTGCTTGAATTCGACGCGGGGGACGACGATTACTACGTGCTTCGAGCGCGGTCGACCGATGGTGTCGAGGGCTACTCGCTGCCCAACAGCAAGACGCCAGATCTCTCGGCCATTCTCAAGAACCGGGTGATTCCGTGCTTCATCGGCCCGGACGTACGGCAACTGGAAACGCTTCTCTGGGACGTTTACCGCTACAAGGACAATTACAAATTTCAGAGCCTGGCCTTGTGGTGCCCCGTCGCGTGGGTCGAGTTTGCGCTGCTCGATTTGCTCGGCAAAATGATGGCCAAGCCAATGGGGGCCCTGCTTGGTGGGGTACTTCACCCCGAGGTGCCCGTCTACATTGCCGGTGGTCGCGAGTTGCCCGCGAAGCAGGAAGCCGACACGCTCGCTCGCAGAGCGGAAGCCGGCGGCTTTCGTGCTGTTAAATTCAGAATCGGGGGACGAATGAGCAATAACGCAGATGCAGCCCCCGGTCGCACGGAGGCACTCATCCCCATGATGCGCAAAGTATTGGGCGCGAAGACGACGCTCGTGGCGGACGCGAACGGCTCTTACGATGCGCCCAAAGCCATCGAGGTCGGCCGGCATGCTCGAGGATATCAATGCACTCTGGTTCGAGGAACCGTGTCCGTTCGATCACCTGGAGGAGACGAAGGCGGTTGCCGATGCGCTTAAGGTGAACGTCGCCGGTGGAGAACAGGAATCCAGCGACCGTCGGTTTCGCTGGATGATCGCTAACGGGGCTGTCCAGGTCGTTCAGCCCGATCTGCACTACTACGGCGGTTTGGTTCGATCGGCTCGCGTCGCCCGCATGGCCGCGGCGGCCGGTTTGACGGTCAGTCTCCATTTGTCCGGCGGTATCGGCTACGCCACGATGCTTCACTTCGCCTCCTGGTTGCCGAACCCGGCCCCGTTTCAGGAATACAAGGGTGACATCGAGAAGACCGGCGGTTGGTTCGATCCTCCCATCAAACTTAAAAACGGCGCCCTGACCGTGCCGACGGCCCCGGGACTCGGCATGACAGCCGCCCCGGAGCTCCTGAAGGGGGCGAGGAAGATAATCTAAGCTCTTGCGGTTTTGTATTTAAAGGAGCAGCGGATGCAGAAGCAGTCTCCAGCAGCGGTTTTTCGGAAGTCTCGAGCTCTCGCGCTCGCTCTGTTCCTGACAGCGGCCTGTTCGACGGCGGAGCTGACCGCCGAGAAGGCGTCGTTCGCCATCCTGCACCTTTCAGACACGCATGTGTGCCAGCTGGCAGGGGCGCATCCTCAACTGGCCCAGAAGCGCCAGCGCTACGACAAGAGCTTTGAGTCGTTGCGTCGGGCGCTGAAAGTGCTGCCGAAAAGAGTCGGGGCCGATGCGGTCGTGATCACCGGTGACATGGTCGATTCCTGGGAAATCGAGTCGCCGGAAGGGAACCTCCTCACCAACCAGGTCGAGCGCTTCGCGTCTGCGGCGTCGCCGGTTCGGGTCCCGTTGTGGCTGACGCTCGGCAACCACGACATTCGAACGCATGCCGTCAGCCAGCGGATAGAATCGAGAAAAGGGAACCCGAGCACGCTTCAGCCGCACGCGGAGGCGGCGCGCTCGGCGTGGGTTCGGGGGATGCAGTGCTTTCGCGACGGCGCTTACTACTACAGGGATATTCGAGTCGGCGAGACGCCGTGGCGCCTCTACTTCCTGAATGATGGGTATTACCTGGAGGACGACCCCCTGGGGAACCTCTGGGATCTAGCGCAACTGTACTGGCTGGAAAACGAGCTCGACAAGTCGCCTGAGCGCAAGGCGATCCTGTTCTTCCACATCCCCCTGCCCGTCGACGATACCAACGGCGACGGAATCCACTTCAAGAAACCTCCAGAAGGCTGGCCTTTCCCGGACTCTCACCAAAAGGGGATCTTCAAGATTCTGAACGAGCATCCTTCGGTGGTAGCAGCCTTCGTGGGTCACAACCACGACAACATCGTCGAGGATATTCCGCTGCCCGCGGGGCATAAGGTCACGCAGGTGGAAACCGGCGCGTTTGCCCTCGACACGGACAACTGGCGCGTCATCAAGATTGGCGAGCGGGGAGTGTCCATTTCGAAACCCGGGAGCACAGAACTGGAAAAAGTCGTGGAGCTCCTGGACCGCGGAGTTGCGCCATGAACGATGGGAAAGTCGTCGCGATCCAAATCGGCGCGCCCTCCTTCGTCGACGAAGGGGTCGAGGCGTGTCTTGACACCCTCCAGGAGCGCGCCTGCGTGAACACCCTGTTTGCAATGACCTACTCTTACAAGGAAGGTCTGTCCGGCCGGGCCTGGCCTCCGGTGGACCACGGCCGGCAGGAGCCGGCCCGAAATTCCACGGCGGCTACTATGCCGCGCTCCACCCGGAGTATTATCGCGAGACTCTCTTCAGAGACAGCATCAGCGACTGTTCGCGCCCCGGATGCGGGCGACTTCGACCTGCTCGGCTCAGTCATCCCCGCTGCGCGCAAACGCGGTATCAGGACTATCCCTTTCCTGGCCGACCAGATCCACGAGGAAGTCACCGAATTCGCGCAGATGGCCGAGAGGGATCTGAGAGGCCAGAAGCTTCCCCAGGTCTGTTTCAACAATCCTCTCTTCCGCGCTTATGTGGAGGCGATGGTCGAGGATTGCGTGCGCTCCTATGAGATTGACGGCCTCCTTTGGCGCTCGGAACGATGGGGACCGCTCAGCAACGCGCTCTCGCTGAGCCGGGGCAGCGGGCCCGTGAAGAACACCGAGACGGCGTGTTTTTGCCCCCACTGCCTGAAAAAGGGAAAGGAGCAGGGGATCGACGTCGAAAGGGTGACCGAGGGCTACCGCGCCCTCGAAACCTTCGCCGCCGCCGCCCGCGCGGGACAGCGCCCTCCGGACGGCTATTACGTCACATTCTGGCGGCTCCTTCTACGCTACCCTGAAATCCTTGCCTGGGACACGTTTTGGTACGACGGGCTGCGAGAAGTCTACAAGACGGTTTACGCCAAGGCGAAGGCGATCAAACCCGGCCTTCCAGTAGGCTGGGCGCTTCCGGCAACGATTTCATTCAATCCGTTTTACCGGGCGGCGATGGACGTTCGGGAACTGGCCGAATTCAGCGATTTTTTGAAGATCATCGTCTACCACACCGATGGAGGCCCTCGCTGCGCCAAGTACGTGGACGGCCTGCACAGCACTTGGCTCCAGGACCTGCCCCGCGACGAGGTGCTCGCATTCGAGTACGAGATCATGGGTTATTCCGAGGGGAGCTACGACGCGATCCAAGCCGCAGGCCTCTCGCCCGAGTTCGTCTATCGCGAGACAAAAACGTGGGTGGATGGAGCTCGCGGAACGTCGCTGCAAGTCTGGCCTGGGATCGATATAGACGTTTCGCCTGGCGAGGGTGACCCGCCCAGATCGCGCGAAGGTGTTCGCGACGCGGTCCTGGCCGCCTTCCGGGCGGGCGCTCCAGGCATCGTCCTCTCGCGCATGTACTCGGAAATGACGCTCACTCACCTGGCGGCGCCAGTGACGCCATTCGGCAGCTTGGTCGGATTGAAGAAGCTGGACAGGGGCCCGACTGCGAATTTCAGAAGCGGCGAAGAATGAAGCCTTGCCTGGCGGGCGAAAAGCGGGCGACAAGGGTCGCGCAACAAAGTGCGCCGGCAGACCGAGTGGCGAGACGATAGTGGCTTACCCGCTAACTCATTGATTCCATTGGTGCCGGAGGGGGGAGTCGAACCCCCACGAGGTGGTTAAGCCTCGCCAGATTTTGAGTCTTTGGAACCTGAAGCCAATATCTGCCAATATCCCACCAATATCTACCAACGCCCCCGATTTCTCACGCATTCACAAGCACTTACAGGCGGGGAGGAAATCCCCCGATTTCCGGTAGATTTCCCCCGGATTTTGGCTTTTTCGCCGAGTGGTGTTCCGATTTTGTTCCGACAAACTGCGAAGTGATCTGGCTGGCTCCGGGACCGTGCCGTCCGCCCTGTCCTGTGCGGTTAGTCCGGGATATCCAAAGCAATCCGAAGCGGTACGGCTGAGATCGGCGACCTTTGCAGCTGCTTGGCGTCCGGCCGGGATGAATGGCCTGTGCAGCATGCGGGTGCATGGGGGTGAAAAAGCCACCGCCAGAGAGTACCAGGGATAGCTGCCTGCCGTGGTTGTTGGAATACCACCCTGCGCGCAACAACGCCCCGTGGTCAGTGTCCGGGAATTATTTCCCTACCCATGCTCCCCATCATGGTAGACTTGCGCCGCATTAAGCAAACAGGCTTGAGGCGTTAGTCGTAGTTCGCTCATCTCATCCTCCTCTCGGATTCGGCTGTGCCAACTGCCTTAGCCTGAGGGGCACTGTCAATGGGGACATCAAGGCGCAGACACAGCGCCGGACCGGAATCACCTTCCTGCAGTGACGGATTCGGAGCGTGCATCCCTGCTGGCATCCATCGTGGAATCGTCGGATGACGCAATCATCGGGAAGACGATGGATGGCGTTGTTACCAGTTGGAATCGCGCGGCAGAACTGCTGTACGGATATACCGCAGACGAAATGATTGGCCAGAGCGTGGCGCTGCTTTCAGCGCCGGAGCGGGCCGGAGAGACCGACGAGATCCTTCGAGCGGATCCGCAGCGGCGAGCGCGTCGACCACTACGAGACCCTGCGCAGGCGCAAAGACGGCACCATCGGTCCATGTTTCCGTCACCGTTTCCCCCATCCGCGACGCGGCAGGCCGGCTCATCGGGGCTTCCACGATTGCCAGAGACATCTCGGAGCGCAAGCAGATCGAGCAACGCTTGCTCGCCACCTCCCAGTATGCTCGCAGCCTGATCGAGGCGAGTCTTGACCCGCTGGTGACGATAAGCCCGGAGGGAAAGATCACGGATGTCAACGAAGCGACCGTCAAGGTCACCGGCATGCCGCGCGAGCAACTGATCGGCACCGACTTCTCCGACTACTTCACCGAACCCGAAAAGGCCCGCGCCGGGTACCGGAGAGTCTTCTCGCAAGGGGCTGTCACCGACTATCCCCTGACGATCCGGCACCACGACGGCAGGCTCACGGACGTCCTCTACAACGCATCGGTCTACCGGGACGTCAACGGCAAGGTGCTGGGCGTGTTCGCCGCGGCGCGGGACGTGACCCAGCAACGGCAGGCTTCTCAGTACGCCCGCAGCCTGATTGAAGCCAGTCTGGACCCACTGGTGACGATCAGCCCGGAAGGCAAGATCACTGACGTCAATGAGGCGACGATCAAGGTTACGGGCATGACCCGCGAGCAGCTTATCGGTGCCGACTTCTCGGACTACTTCACGGAGCCGGACAAGGCCGGAGAGGGTTACCGGCAGGTTTTCGAGAAGGGGTTCGTCACCGACTACCCCCTGACGATCCGGCACAAAGACGGCCAGTTGGTCGACGTTCTGTACAACGCCTCGGTCTACCGGGATCCGCGCGGAAATGTCCAGGGCGTATTCGCTGCGGCGCGCGATGTGACCGAATCCAAACGCGTGATGCGCGAATTCGCGGAGACGAAGAACTTTCTCGACAACATCCTGGAGAGCTCCACCAAGTACTCGATCATCGGCAAAGACCTGAACCATCGCATCCTCTCCTGGAACCAGGGCGCACGGCTGAATTACGGGTATACCCAGGAAGAGATCATCGGCAAGGACTCGAGCATTCTCCACTCGCCCGAAGACATCAGGTCCGGGGCGGTCGACCGATTGCTGGCCGATGCCCACGAGAAGGGGCTGGCGGAGGGCGAATTCCAGCGGGTCCGCAAAGACGGATCCCGCTTCGTGGCCAGCGTAGTGGTCACGCGTCGCAACGACGCCTCGGGACGCCCGATCGGCTATCTGCTGATGAGCACCGACATCACCGAGAAGAAACTGGCCGAGGAAAAACTGCGTAACGCCTCCCAGTATGCCCGGAGCCTGATCGAGGCCAGCCTTGACCCTTTGGTCACCATCTCCGCCGAAGGGAAGATCACCGACGTCAACGAGGCCACGATCAAGGTTACGGGCATGTCCCGCGATCAACTCATCGGCACGGACTTTTCGAACTACTTCACCGAGCCGGAGAAAGCCAGGGAGGGTTACCAACAGGTTTTTGAGAAGGGGTTCGTGACCGACTATCCCCTGACGATCCGGGACAAGGACGGCCGGCTCCTGGACGTTCTCTATAACGCCTCGGTATACCGGGATCTGCGGCGGCAATGTCCTGGGCGTATTCGCCGCGGCGCGCGATGTCACCGCGCAGCGGCAAGCGGCGCAGTATGCCCGCAGTCTGATCGAGGCCAGTCTCGACCCGCTGGTCACGATCAGCCCGGAAGGAAAGATCACCGACGTCAATGAAGCGACGATCAAAGTGACGGGCATGCCGCGTGAGCTCCTCATCGGCACCGACTTCTCCGACTACTTCACAGAGCCGGAAAATGCCCGCGGAGGCTATGAACAGGTCTTCTCGAAGGGTTTCGTGACCGACTATCCGCTGACTATCCGCCATAAAGAGGGGCGGCTCACGTACGTGCTCTACAACGCCTCGGTCTATCGGGACGCGCGCGGCAATGTCCTCGGTGTCTTCGCCGCGGCCCGCGACGTGACCGCGCAAAAGGAAGCCGAGGCGAAAGTCGCCGAGCAGAGGGCGCGCGAAGAACAACGTGCCCGTGAGCTCGAGCGACTGGCGGAACTGGAACGCTTCCAGAGACTGACCGTAGGGCGCGAGCTCAAGATGATCGAGCTGAAGAAGGAAATCGCGGAACTGAAGGCTCGAGTTCGATCTTCTCCGAGGGCCCAATCGCCGGAAGGGAAGGACGATCTGTGAGTGCCTCTTCCAAGCCGCTGATCTCGTCGGCATTGCCTGGAGCCGACCCCGAGGAGTTCGCCGAAGAGACGGCGCGGCTCGAGCAGACCCCGACGGCGCCTGTCACCGACTCATCGACGATTCAGCCCGGGAAAAGGAGCGACTGGAAGAGACGCCATCGCGCCCTCCTCAACATCCTCGAGGATTCTGCGGAGGAAAAAGCGATGGCCGAGGCAACCCAACGGGCGATGCTGAACCTGCTCGAGGACTTCGACGTCGAACGGTCAAAGGCGGAGGCAGCCAACCGCGAACTACGCGCTTCGTTCGAGTCTCTCCGGCTGGCTAACGAGGCGACCGAGGCTGCCAATCGCGAGATCGAGGCTTTCAGCTACTCCGTGTCCCATGACCTGCGCACGCCGCTGCGCGGCGTCGCCGGTTTCAGCCAGCTGCTGCTTGCGGACTATGCCGACAAGCTCGATGAGGAGGGGCAGGATTACCTCAGGCGGATTGCAGCAGCGGCCGAACGCATGGGCGGGCTGATCGATGACCTGCTCAAACTCTCCCGGTTGTCGCGCGCCGCCATGGAACGCGACCGGGTGAACCTGACCGCGATTGCCGAAAAGATCTCTCGAACGGCTCCGCCTCGCCCAGCTCTGAAAGGACGGTGGAGACCATAGTGGCCCCGGGCGTCATCGTCTTTGGCGACGAGCGCCTGCTGACGGTTGTGCTCGAAAACCTCCTGGACAATGCCTGGAAATTCACGCAGAACCGGGAGGCGGCCAGAATCGAATTCGGAGCCGAACCTGGCGGCGAGGAGATCGCCTGTTTTGTCAAAGATAACGGCGCCGGCTTTGACATGACCTATGCGAGCAAACTGTTCCAGCCTTTTCAGCGCCTGCACAAGCTGAACGAATTTCCTGGGACGGGCATCGGACTTGCCACTGTCAAACGGATCATCGAACGCCACGGCGGGCGGGTCTGGATTGAAGGAGAGATGGATCACGGAACGACGGCGCACTTTGCCGTACCCCGGTCGACCGAGGAGGAGAAATGAAATCCAAGTTGATTCTGCTCGTTGAAGACAATCCCGATGACGTGAAGCTGACCTTGAAGGCATTTGAGCGCAGCCGGCTTGCCAACCAGGTGGAGGTCGCCTGGGACGGCGTTGAGGCGATCGATTTCCTGTTCGGCACCGGGAGACACGCCGGTCGGGACCTGAGCATCATGCCGGAGGTGGTCCTCCTCGACCTGAAGATGCCGAGGATGGACGGGCTGGAGGTCCTGAGGCGCATCCGCTCCGACGAGAGGACCAAATTGTTGCCGGTGGTCGTTCTCACCTCCTCGCTCGAAGACAGGGACCGGGTTGAAAGCTACCGGCTCGGCACGAACAGTTATGTTCGCAAGCCGGTTGACTTCCACCAGTTCGTCGAGGCCGTACTGCAATTGGGCCTCTATTGGATGGTGCTCAATGAAACAGCCTGATCAGCACCGCACTGCCACTGGCCCGCTCCGCCTCCTTCTCGTTGAGGATTCGGCCGACGATGCCGTGCTCATGGTCCAGACTCTGCGGCGGGCCGGCTACGAGATCACCCATCGGCGGGTGGACACTCCGGAGGAGATGCGCGCCGCTCTCGAACAGGGCCCGTGGGACATAGTGCTGGCCGACTATTTCATGCCGCGCTTCAGCGGCTTGGCAGCTTTGGAGATTCTTCGGGAAAAAGGGCCCCGACCTGCCGTTTATTATCGTGTCGGGACGCGTTGGAGAAGATGCTGCCGTCGAAGCCATGAAGGCCGGCGCCCATGACTACGTCATGAAGGACCACCCCAAACGGCTCGTCCCGGCGGTGCGAGCGCGAACTGCGCGAGGCGCAAGTTCGGCGTGATCGGAACGCCGAACGCCAGCGCGGCGAGGAGGCGTCTGAAAGCCGAACGCCGGCGATTCCACGATGTGTTGGAGTTGTTGCCCGCCGGCGTCATGCTGGTGACGCCGGATTACACTGTGCTATTTGCCAACCGCTTCTTTCGGGAGCGCTTCGGAGAATGCACCGAAAAGCGCTGTTTTGAATCCCTGTTCAAACGTGACACGCCGTGCGATGAGTGCGAAACGCGTCGGGTCCAGAATACCTCCGAGGCCCTTGGAGCGAGAAGACATCGGAGCGCAGACGGCCGCAACTACCATTTCTTCCACTTCCCCTTCACCGACTCCGATGGCGCCACCTCATCCTCGTCATGGCTGTCGATATCACCGAACGCGAGCGAGCTGAAGCGGAGCTCCAGCCGCCACCGGGAGCACCTTGAGGAACTCGTCAGGCAACGAACGCGGGAGATCGAAGCCCGAAACGCCCGCCTTGACAACTGAGATTGCGGACCGCAAGCAAGCCGAAGAGGCTCTCCGTGACCGCGAAAACCAGCTTCGCGCCTTGAATGAGACCTTGGAGCGCCGGGTGACTGAGCGAACCGCGGAGGTGCAGAGTCAAGCCGAACAGTTGCGCGCCTTGGCCAGCCGATCTCAGCCGTGCCGAACAGCAGGAGCGGAAACGGATTGCGCAGGTCCTTCACGATCATATCCAGCAGTTGCTAGTGGCCGCCCGATTGCATGTGGAGGCTCTGAAGTGGGGGCTGCAAACGGCGCGGTTCCCCTTGCGCAGGCGATCAAGTCGATCCTCGCAGAAGCAATTGAAGTCTCCCGTTCACTGGCAGTCGAATTGAGCCCGCCGGTGCTTCACCGAGGCGGGTCTGGTTGCCGGCCTCGAATGGCTTGCTGACCGTCTGCTGAAGCAGAGCCACTTCCGAGTCGAGGTGGAATCCGACAAAGGTCCCGAACCAGCCGCCGAGGAGGTCCGCTTGCTGCTGTTTGAGTGCGTGCGGGAATTGCTGCTCAACACCATCAAGCATTCCGGCCAGTCTCAGGCCGCCGTGACCGTTGCACACACGCAGAGACAAGAGAATCAAGATCACCGTGGCTGACGACGGTGAAGGGTTTGACCCATCCCTGCTCAACGCCCGCAGCAAAAAGACAGACACCTTTGGCCTCTTCAGTATTCAACAACGGCTCACCCATCTGGGTGGCTCGATGCAGATCGAAACTGCGCCTGGGCGGGGCGTCCTCGTAACCCTCTCGGCCCCCCTCGGCAGGTAGTAATCGGGACGCGCTCGTCAATATGCTCTTCGGCTCCGCCTGGCGCCGGCGGGACAACTGGGACTTTGGATATCCTGATCGTTGTCAAAACGGAAGCCATCGTGTAAAGGCTGTGCAAGGCCGTGTACCGGACGCTGCCTGCCCGTTAGTCATTGCAGAAATTGGTGCCGGAGGGGGGAGTCGAACCCCCACGAGGTGTAAGCCTCGCCAGATTTTGAGTCTGGTGCGTCTGCCAGTTCCGCCACTCCGGCCTGCAGGGTGGTGAAGGGCAAAAGTATAGCACGAGGCGGATTCGAGGAAACACCTGCACTTGATGCTGGAATGCACTTCTTCCCAGTGGGACTCAGGTCGCTGGGAAATCAGCGCCGAGTCCGACTGGGAAGTCGGACCTACGCCGGAGTTGCCCGGGGGCAAGGGATCAGCAGGGCGCTTTGCCGAATTCGAGCTCGGCGGGAAGCAGTCCCAAATGACACAGGTCCTTCTTCAGGGCCGCCTCGCCTTCAAAGACCACCCCGCGGATCCCGAGTCCCGCAGCCGCCGCGATGTTTACTGCCAGATCATCCACGAAAAACGTTTCTTCGGGCCGGCGTCGGGTCCGGGCCAGCGCCGTCTGGTAGATCTCGACCTGCGGCTTCATGGCCCCCACCCGGTAAGAGAGAACATAGTCGTCGAATTCCCGCACAATCGGGCTCGCCTGGTACAGGTACTCGAAGTGCATCTCATTGGTGTTGGAGAGCGCGATGACCTGGAATTCCGTCTTCAGCCTCGAGAAAAGCTCTGAGGAGATGCACGCGTCGGGTGAAGGCTGACAGGAAAAGATCGTGTGCCAGGCGGCCTCGAAGGTCAGAAGATCCACCGACTCCATCTCCAGAAGGCGGCAGGTGCTGCTGTAGAAGTCCTGTGTCGTGATCTGGCCGGATTCATATCGGGCAATGTCCTCGTGCCCCCGCAGCCGCACATCGATTTCCCCGGGTGCAAGGTGAGTGTACTCGGCTACTTTTCGCAAAGCGGCCGGGTAGTCGAGGGTGACGAGCACCTGACCGATGTCAATAAACAGTGTTTTGATTTCGTTGATCATTCAGATGGAGTCAAAGACACAGCTCACTGACGATTTGGGCAACGTCCGGCAAGATGCCGCACGGTCGTTCCGCTCGGCACGAGATTCTGCCAGTCCCCGCGTTGACTTCTTCAGACCTCGAGACCTTCGCGCTCCAAAAGGCGACTGCAGTTCGGGCATTTTTAATGCCGATTCCGCTGCCCGGTTACAGAAATCTCGCATGCGGAAAAATCCTACTCGCAGACGAACAGGTACTCCTTCATGCCGTTCCTCAGCAGATAGGAGCTGTAGACGCGAAAACCAGGCATCAGTTGCTTCAGATCGATCTCGGTGTAGCGGGGGGCCGGGCGGAGCACCGAGCTGTCATTCATACAAAGAAGGTTCGCTTCGTCCAGTATCCGGTACTGGCCTGGCTTATCCGGTATGTGCCGGGCGGTCGAAACGTTGCGTGGAGCACTGTGCCGGTATGGCAGAAGCGCATGAGGTGTTGCATGAGGTAGCGGAGTACCTCCCGCTCCAGGTAGTTGAACACATCCCAGGCGAGGACGATATCGAAACGCGTCGTGTCCGGATACGGAAGAAGGTACTGAAAAACCGTCTGATAGTCGCATGGCGACTCGCGACCGGCGAAAAAGTCGAACGAGGCGAGCGTCTGGTGCAAGTCCTCGACTGTCAGCCGACAGGGATACCGGGAGAGGAACTCAACGTTCGCTCCCGATGCCGATCCGAAGTCCAGGATCTGGTACTTGCGGTCTTCCCGGAGCTGGCGGAACAAGACCGCAAGAGCCAGTGTCGGCTGGATCGAGGATTCGTTCTCCGTTTTGGTTTCGGTGTCTTTCGCTGGTCGCGAACCAAACCATCTCATCACGCCCTGGGTGCCGCGGTGTCGAACTTGAGCTTCTTTCCATCCTCGGTCGAGCGGTCGGCGAGCATTACCGCCGGTTTAAGCACGTCGGCGGCCGCCGGTTTTGCCTCGATCGATTTCGACTCGATCGGTTTGGCGGGTTTCTCCGGCTCCTTGGCATCCATGTCGATGGCACCCTTGAACTTCGAGCCATCCTCCAGGGTCACTCGCGGAGCGGTGATGTTGCCGTGCAATACTCCGGTGGAGCGGATGACAATCTTCTCTTCCCCGAAAACGTTGCCTCGGACCTCTCCTTCAATGCTGATGATTTTGCCGAAAATATCGGCCTTCACCCGGCCGTTCTTTCCGACAGTCACATTGTGTTGCCTGAGTTCCACCCGACCCTCGACCTGCCCTTGAATCATCAGGTCTTCGTCCCCGGAGATTTCTCCTTTTACGACTATTGAGGATCCGATGATGGCTCTTTCCCTGAGCTGTTCGACGGGACTGTTGTGCTGTTGGGGCGTTGCAGCAGGCTCAGGCTGCGGATAGCTGATATCATTTTTTTTCCACATGTCACTTCTCCCCTTTTTAATAATTAGGGTTCCTTTCTATAACCAGCTCACCGAGAAGTCAACCACCGTAGTCACATTCGCTAATTTCTCCGCATTTTCTGTCCAAAAGAGTTATCCAGAAGAGCGCGAAGGACACGATTAGAGGCGGCGGATCCGACGTGATCCTCCTTCATTCGTATCCTCTATCCTCTTCGTCGATAACCTCTTATTCGCGGGCGACCGGATAATAACGGACCTGGTTCTCAAAGTAAGGGGAGCGAACATAGAACCAGCGCAGCCGCTGCTCCGGGCTTGACGCAAAATTCTGATCCTCGGCGAGTTTTTTCTCGAACTCCACCTTCAGCGCAGGATCCGCGGCCAACATCTGCCTGGCCAGCGGCTCCAGGATGTAGCCTTCGAAATACTCCGGCTCCCTCAGGATGGCGTTAAAAAACCCCCACTGGAAGAACGACTCGGGACTGGCGGGCTCCAGCAGCAGGATCGCCAAGTCCCCAAGCGGCTGGTCGGTCGGAACCCGCACCCAGCCGGCTGTCGCTTTCATGCGTCGTTTCTCTTCGGAGAACGTGGCGGTGACCGGGACATGCCCTTCGGAAGCCCTCGTCTCCAATTTGTAATCCTCGATCCGGTAGCTCACGAGCTCAACTTCCCGATCCTCCTGCAGGCGTTCGGTTCGGACGCCGTGCAGCTTGAGCCGATCCACCACGTCTCCCCAGGCGGGCGGGATCCAATAGGCCCGCGGGCGCTTTGTCAGCAGATCGGGGACGGTGATCTCAGACAGCGGAACGTGCATCCGGACCTTCTCCCCGGTCCATTGGACGACATCTGCGCCGGAGACGGGCGACTTCACCGTACGGTATCCGATTCCCGCAAAATCGCGAGTCGTCCCGCTTCGCCGCGTTTCCAGGTCAATGGAACTGCTTCGCGGCGAAGAACTTGGTCTTTGCCGGCTTCCCTTCGGAGCTCGATCCCCTGCTCGCCCAGCAACTGCATCATAGATTCGAGCAGGACATAGGTGCCGAGAACTCGCTGACGAAAAGGCTTGAGCGAGTGGTTCTCGACCAGAATAGTCGGGAGATGTCGGGCATCACCGTACCCGTTCGAGAAACGGAGTCCAGCATTCCCGCCCAACAGTCCCTGCTTGATGTCGTCCGACACGGTGAAAATCAGCGGACCGGGGAGGTGGCCTTTTTCCTCCAGGGCCCGGTTAACCCGAGGCGTGAGGACATTCGACAGCCACGCGGCGATGGACGGGGATTGAGCATTTCGATTGTTGAAACCGTACGTGACGTCGTATTGGTAGTCGGCGCCGTCGGTCACATGGACGTCGACGTACAAGTCCGGCTGCCACTCCTCGATTACTCTCACGATCGCCCGGATTTCCGCGCTGTCCAGCTTGCCGTAGTCGCGGTTCAGGTTCAGATTTCGACCGTTTGTCCTCCATCCCATGATTTCCGGGCCGCGCTGGTTGATCCGGTTGTACGCCGAGCTCCTCTCGTGTCCATCGGGGTTGACCAGGGGGATGAACAGAAGGTCCACCTTTTCGAGGAGATCCTTCCTGCGGCCCGCCACTGTGAGGTCACGCAGGAGCATCATGCCTGCATCCTTGCCGTCGATCTCGCCGGAATGAATACCAGCCTGAACCAGCAGGCGGGGTCGGGCGGAACTGCCGGGCTTGCCCGGCAGTCAGGGACCGGTTGCGGGAAGCGATCACCATCGGGATTTCCCGTCCCTCCTCGCTTTTACCGATTATCGTGATGCGAATCTCCGGGCTCGCCTGATCGAGTCGCCTGAGCCAGTCAAGTGTCTCGGCATAGGACGGACTGATTTTGAACCCGCTCTTTTCGGCCGGGGTGACCCAGGGATCACCACTCTGTACAATGAGTTCTTCGCTGGCTCCCGACCAGGGAATTTCAGGAGGCAGCGGGGCCTGGCGCTCCGAGTCGGGATTGCCGATTGTGGATTGCGGACTCGAAAGCAGAAAAGATGCGGGAACCAGGCAGAGCAGAACCAGAAAAAATGAGACCTTGAACATAAGCGAGAGCTCCTGAGTGGGGAATTGTATCCGGGATCATCCAGGATTGGATATCATGTCCTCTTTGCGGAACCTAAAAAGATGACTGAGGAAATCAGAAGCAGCGGTGGGAGCTCACCCCGCCTGGGCGTGGTCGTACCCATGGCCAATGAGGAATCGACGGTCGAGGAGTTTGCCTCCCGGGTGCTTGCGCAACTGCTGCCGACTGACCGGGTGTTCTGCGTGCTCGATAACGCCTGCCGCGACCGGACCAGGCAGCTGGTGGAGCGGATCAGCGAACAGGACAACCGCTTAACACTCGTCTGGGCGCCCGAAAACCGCTCGGTGGTTGACGCCTACTTCAGGGGCTATCGTGAAGCGGTGGCTGCCGGCTGCACCTGGATCCTCGAGATGGACGCGGGTTTGAGCCATTCGCCAGAGCAGATTCCCCGCTTCATCGCGGCCATGGAATCGGGCGCCGACTATGCCGGAGGAAGCCGATTCATGCCCGGCGGCTCCCATTCGGGCAGCTGGTACCGGTATGCGGTGAGCCGCGGGGGAACGTTCCTCACGAATCTTCTTCTGGGAACCCGGATGCACGATATGACCAGTGGATTCGAATGCTTTACCCTGGATGCCCTCCGTTTCGTGCTCGACACAGGAGTCAGCAGCCGTGCGCACTTCTTCCAGACGGAGATCCGCAGCATGATGCACAGGTGGAAGTGGGTGGAAGTGCCGATAGATTATGCAGCGCCGAGTAGCGCAGTCGGGCGGGCGCAGCTGCTCGAGTCCATACGTATCCTGTTCGCACTGCGTCGCCAGCGGAAGACGGATCGCGGAGAGAGCCGATGAAGCCCGACTTCTACTGTGTCGTGACCACGGTGAATTCTCCCGGCTCTTCCATGCGCGCGGTCGCCGCGGCGGTGTCGCGCACGTCCGGCAGGCTCCTGGTAATCGGGGACAAGAAGGGCCCGGTCGACTTCCAGCTGCCCGGCTCCCGGCTTTTTTCCCTTTCCGCCCAGTCGGAAATGCCTTTCCGTCTCGCCCGGCTGCTCGGCGTCGGGCACTACGCGCGAAAGAATCTCGGCTATCTTCAGGCAATGACCGAAGGCGCTCCGGCGATCTTCGAGACGGATGACGATAACGCCCCGGTGGCCAACTGGAGCCCGAGGCGACTCAAGACAGAAGCGCAAACGGTCAGAGAACCCGGGTGGTTCAATGTTTACCGTCTGTTCTCAGACGAGCTGATATGGCCTCGTGGCTTCCCGTTGGCGGAGATTCACAAGGAAACGGCCACGGAACCGGCCGAGCTTGTCGAAACGGTCGATGCGCCGATCCAGCAGGGGCTGGTTGACGAATCGCCCGACGTGGATGCTATCTGGCGGCTGGTTCTGGACCGGCCGGTCAGCTTCCGCCAGCGCCAATCGGTGCATCTGGCACCGGGCACATGGTGCCCCTTCAACAGCCAGTGGACCTGGTGGTGGCCTGCCGCCTACCCACTGTTGTACCTGCCCAGTTTCTGTACGTTCCGCATGACCGATATCTGGCGGAGCTTCGTCGCGCAGCGGTGCCTCTGGGAGCTCGGGGTGGGCGTGGTTTTCCATTCACCGGAAGCCGTTCAGGAACGAAACCCCCATAACCTGCTCCGCGACTTCCAGGACGAGGTCCCGGGATACCTGCAAAATCCCGGACTCTGCGCCCTGCTCGCCGACCTTCCCTTGATGTCAGGCGCCGACAAGGTTGGATCGAACCTGCTACGCTGCTATGAAGCGTTGGTAGCGAAGGGGTTGTTCCCGGGCGATGAGATTCCGCTGGTATCCGCCTGGCTGTCGGATTTGGGAAGCGACTGACGACTGACGACTGACAACTGACGACTGACGACATTTGCACGCCCCGAGACAGAGACCAGTGGGACTCTTCCTTGCAGAGGGCGGGAGCCTGCCAGCGCGTGCCGATGTCCGACTGGGAAGTCGGACCCACGCCGGAGCTACTCCCAGACCCTACAGCTGGCTGCGCGGCGTTTCGATGCGCATACAGTCCCTGACGGTGGACAGCACGGTTGCGGCTGCACAACTTTTGCTGAGGTAGGCAACCGCGCCGGCCTCGAACATCGCCTCGGCTTTCTCGCTCTCGTTGAACATCGAGAGCCCGACGATTCGGATTCCGGGTATCTCCCTGTGGATTGCCAGCGTGGCCTCGACGCCGCTGAGGTTCGGCATGCTTTGATCCATTAACACGACATCCGGCCGGAGCCTGCGGGCCATTTCGACCGCCATCCGGCCGTCCGGCGCCTCCCCGACGATCTCGATGTCGCTCTCCTGGCCAAGCAGCTGAGCAAGCCCGTGGCGGACAACGGCATGGTCATCGGCCAGCAACACGCGAATAGTGCTCTTGCCCGAATTGTCGCGCTCGGGATCCCGAACAGGCAGGTCGCCCGGCACCGCCACCATCGACTGGAGTTCGGCATGCTCAAGGTTCGGAGCTCCATCATGTACAAGAACAGGGGTTTCAGGTTCGATTGGGGCGATGAGCGCCAATCGGGCCCCGGCGCCCGGACGGCTCTCGATCTCCAGTCCGCCTCCAATAAGGCCCAGTCGCTCCCGGATACTGAAAAGGCCGAAGCCGCCCAGCCTGCGCGCAATTTTCAGCGACTCGGGATCGAAACCTGCGCCGCGATCGCTGACCGCGATTTCGAGAAAGTTGCCGCGGATCCGTCTTAACGTCACCATCGCCGATTGAACGCCTGCGTGCTTCACCACGTTGAAAAGCAATTCCCGAACCGCCTCAAACAGGAGAACGGAAACATCTTCGGCCGGGGCAATGCTCTCGTCGCTGCTGAGAGTGACCGCCAAACCGTGCTTTTCCTGCATCCAACGCGCCAGCCACTGCAGCCCGGGCGAGAGGCCGCCCTCGTGCAGTATCGGCGGACTCAGTTCAGCGGTGAGAGAGCGGGACGCCTCGATAGACTCGTTCAGAAGCTGTTCGATTTCGTCAGCCGCCTGCCTCATGTTGGGAGCGATGCTTCGACCGAGCACCGTGATCCGGAACTTGGCGCCCACCAGCAATTGTTGCAGATGATCGTGCAGGAGCGCGGCCAGCCGTCGTCGTTCACGCTGCTCAGTCAAGGTCAATTCACCGGCCAGGATTCGCAGCTGATTGGCCCGTTCTGTCAGTTCGGCCGTCCGGTCATGGACCTTCTGCTCGAGGTGATCGCGTGCTTCGCGCAACGCCTCTTCAGCACGGCGAGCATGCACGATCTCGTCCTGCAGCTGGAGGTTCATCTTCTCGAGGATGTGGCGACGCCGGCGAGCCGTCACGATTACCGACACCACCGTCAGAGCAGCCGCGGCGAGGGCCAGAAGCCGAAACCAGAGTGTGCCCCAGAACGGGGACCGGATATTGATGATTATCGAAGTCCCCGCCTCGTTCCAATAGCCGTCCCCGTTGGAAGCGCGGGCGCGGAACACGTACCTGCCCGGGCTGATGTTCGTGTACGCCGCCGACCGTTGTGATCCGACGTCATTCCACTCGTCGTCCAAGCCTTCGAGGCGGAAGGCATAACGATTCCGTTCCGGGTTGGAGAAGTCCAGGGCGGCCAGTTCAAAGGAAAAGGAGGACTGATCGTGAGCAAGATCGATTTCGCGACTAGCCCAGACAGGTTGCGTCAGAGGAGAGTCAGGACCAGGCCGGATGCTGCGGTTCGCGATTTTGAAATCGGACAGGACAACCGGCGGGGCTATCGTGTTCTCCTTGATCCGGTCCGGGTAAATGATGTTGAAACCGTTGTTGAGCCCTCCCAGGTAGATGGTCCCGTCCCGGGCGGTCAGGTACGCACACCGGTTGTAATCACTGCCGAGCGTCCCGTCTCCCTTGGTGTAGTACTTGATCTTTCCGGTGCGCAGGTCGTATCGGCACAACCCTCTGTTGGTCCCTATCCAGACCTGGCCCTGCCTGTCCCGCGCCATGCTGCGAATCTCGCGGCCAGGGAAGCTGGCGCCTATATGAATGAACCGGCGCGATAGCTTGTCAAACCGGTCGACCCCCTGGTCGGTTCCAATGAGGTAAGTACCCTCACCCAGTTCGAGGATGGCGTAGATCCGATCACCTGCGATGCTTCCCGGATCCCTTTCATCGTGACGGAATGTGAGGACAGAGTCGTCCTTGGGGTTAAACACCATCAGTCCCGACTCGGTACCCACGAAGAAATGGCCGTCCGCATCCTTGAAGAGGAGCAAACCGTCGGCGTTGCCGAGTGGGCTGCCCTCCGGAACGTAAGATTTCGTCCGGCCGGTCGACGGGTCATAAACGACCAGTCCGCGTTGGTACGTGCCGAGGAGAAGCCGACCTCGATCGTCCCTCCTGATGGCGTAGATCGCGTCGGGCAACTTGCTGTTAAGGGCCCTGACGGGGCTAACCGTGCTGGAGGAAGGGTCGAGTCTGTTCAGGCCGCCGTGCCAGGTCCCGATCAGCAGCTCAGTTCCGTCCTGATACACCTCGAGCACCGCATCCCGGGTCAGTCCGCTGTTTTTTGTCGTCCAATGCCTGAAAGAGCGGGTCCGAGGATCGAAGCGATTCAGTCCCCCGCCGTCGGTGCAGATCCATACGTACCCGTCCTTATCTTCGAAGAAGTCAGTGATGGAATTGTAGCTGAGACTGTTCGGATTTCCGGGAAGGCTCGTGAAATGCAGGATGGCATCGCCGTTTGGCCGGCTGAGGTTCACGCCGCCGGCAAAGGTCCCGACCCAGATCGCGCCGGTTCGATCCTCGAACAGGCAGTAGACCGAATCATTGTTCAAACTCGCAGGGTTATTCGGATCGTTTCGGCAGTGAAGAAATGACCTGGAAACATAGTCGAACTTGTCCAGGCCCCCGTTTTCCGTCCCGATCCAGATTCGGCCTTCCCGGTCGCAATATACTACCCGGGCGTAATCGCCTCCGAGACTGCGCGGGTTGTTGGGCACGTGCCGGAAGGACTCGAACTTCCCCTGTTCCGCGATGTTGAGATCAAGCCGGTAGACACCCGAGGCACTTCCGATCCAGAGGGCGTTGAAACGATCAATGGCCAGCTGGGTCAAGTCGTCAAACGGGAGAGTGCCGGGAAGGTAGCGCTTGAACTTTTTCGTCTCGGGATCGAAGCGATTGAGGCCATTGGACACAGCCACCCAGATGGTTCCGGACCGGTCCCGGACAATGGAGCGGACGTCGTTGCTGCTGAGGCTGTGCTCGTCGTGCGGATCATGGGCGTACCTCTCGGCCCTTCTCGTTTGTGGGTCAAACAGGACAAGCCCGGCGTCAGACGCCAGCCAGAGACGCCGACCCTTTCGATCCTCAATTATGGAGCGGATTGAGGTGCCCAGACCCGCGACCTCTATGACTCCGTCTCGGTTCAGGCCGAGGCCTGCGTAGTTCACGAAGTCGTCGGTGTCGGTACGGTACAGGCTCAGTCCCTGGGCGTGCCCTACCCATAAACGTTCGGCTCCGTCGTCCAGAAGACAGTTCACTGTGGAGGCGACGAGGCTCGTCGGGTCGCCCTTTACCGGCTCATAGATTCGGAAATCATATCCATCGTAGCGGTTCAGGCCGGCGTTCGTGCCTATCCACATGAAACCTCGGTGGTCCTGCAGGATCGCCCTGACCCAGGAGTGAGACAGACCGTCTTCGGCCGTCAGATGCTTGAATTGAAGGGGTATTCCGGGCGAAGCGCCGGCGAGAAGAGGGCGAAGAAGACAATAGAGCAGTACTGCTGGCAGATAAAATCGGGATCTGATCGTACCTGGCCCCGCCATCACACCTCCGATGGTTTCGACTACGCCGGCGATCAACCGAAACGCCCCTCGACTCTACTCTATTTTGGGGTTCCGAGGCAAAAAGCAAACGCGGGCGGCCAGGCTTTGCAAATGGGAATCGCAGGGTTGCGGTTTCAGAGCCTCGCACGCAGCGAGGCTGTTGAAAAAGGCCAGTTAGCGTATTTGGCTGAGAGGATATTGACGGTTTCCAACGCCAAAGGCGTTGCGTAGCAAAGCCCAGGGTTGGCTGCGTTTTTTGCAGCCTACCCTGGGATCCAGAGCCGTAAGTCGTTAACCCTGAAAGGGTTGCGTATCGTGCGCAGTACGCAACCCTTTCAGGGTTGAACCCCATACAAGCCTCCGACCCGGGGTAGCCCGCCAAAGCGCGGGCAACCCCGGGCTCTGCTACGTGACCCCGTTGGGGTCATTCGGCAATCCCCTCCGGGGATATGACAAACAGGTGAACATTTTCAACACCCTCGCAGCGCTTTTCAGCGAAGTAAGCGGGTTCTGGAAGATCCCAATTGTCGCGCGGGGAGCCCGCTTACTCCGCTGAAATGCGCTGCGTGTGTGGCTCTGAAATGACGGGTCGGCGTGCGGGAAAGACAGCCGCTGCCCGCCGAATCTGACCTGACTTGTCCCCCCTAGCTCAGCGTCCGGCTGAGCTCCATGAACCGGGGATCCTTGACGAGATCTTTGAAGGCAGGATCTTTGACCACTTTGTCCTTGTCCTTGAACCCCTGTTTGACGGCCTTCTCCAAAAACCCGACGGCATTGTCCAACTGTCCCTGGATCGCCGCGATCTTGGCGAAATAGAAGCTCTGCAGACCGGGTGCGGTCCCTGCGCCCTGTACAAAGATGGCGTCACTGGCCGTTCGATCGAGAATACCCGGATCCAGGCGGACAGCGTGCTGATAAGCCTCCATCGCCTGATCCGGCTTGTCGATGGCCAGGTAGGCGCAGCCGAGGTTCTGGTGCGCCACGGCCAGGTCCGGTTTCAGCTGAACCGCCTTCCTGTAACTCTTAACTGCCTGTTTGTAGTTGCCTCGGCTGAATTGCACCGTTCCGAGGTTGTTCCAGACGTTCGGGTTCTTGGGGTCGAGCTTACGAGCCTTTGCATAGGCCTGCTCAGCGGACGACAACTGCCCCATCCTTTGGTAGCACACTCCCACTTTGTTCTGAAGCAGCGAGTCCGTCGGACTAACCTTGGCGGCCTCCAGGTACTGCGTGACCGCTTCCTGGTACGCTCGACGGGCGAGTAGAATATCAGCCCGTTCAACCAACTGTTTAAGATCGGTTGGTGCAGCCCCTTGCGCGGCAAGGGCCGCCGAGCAGAAGAGCAGAAAGACGATGCCTGATAAAAGATGCCTCATATGAACCTTCCTCCTTGAGGGAGGCAGACAGAACAGCAAACCACCTCCGTTTCGAGACTTAGAGGTGGATGCCGGGAAGAAGGTTCACCAAAAAACGCTCCCAATCAGCGCCTGGCGGTCAGGGTGCGAAGCTCCAGCGGAGGCAAGGCCGCTTCGATCGCGCGGCGTTCCGGCTCGAGCCATGGGGGCAGCACCAGGGTCTCCCCGAGGTGATCCCGATCTTCGTCGACCGCGAAACCGGGGCCGTCGGTGGCCAGCTCGAAGAGCACGCCGCCGGGTTCCAGGAAGTAGACTGACTTGAACCAGAACCGGTCAATGACTGTAGTCGGGCGCCGGCCGGCCGCCTCGATTCGGTCCCGGATCTCCCGCTGATGCTCTTCATCGTTCACTCGCCAAGCCACGTGATGGATCCCTCCCACACCCCACGAGCCGCGCCTTTCACTGGGCATTTCACGGAGGTCGACGACCTTGCCTGAGCTGCCACGGTCAAGTCCGTATCGGTGCCAGCCGTCTTCCGACCCGAAGTGGTGAAAACCGAGAACCGTGGTGAGAAATGTGACGGTGCCGGCAAGTTCGCGTTCCCACAACCGGACCCCCTCCAAACCCCGGATCTGCCGCTCAGCAGGAACAGGACTGCTTTCCCACGGCGTGAAGGTCCGCCGAAGCGCTTCCTCGCTCTCAACGAGGCCCACCAGCAGACCGTGCGGATCGACCAGTTCAAGCGTGTGCTGCCCGAAGCGCTTCCCCCTGCCCGTTACCGTGGTGCCAAACCGTTCCAGGCGGTTGGCCCAGAAGTCGAGACTGTCCGGCGGGACGGTAAAAGACACTTCCCTGCTGAGGCCGCTGCCTGGCCGGGCGGGCGGCATCTTGGGCCATGGAAAGAATGTCAGATCGGTCCCGGGATGCCCTTCCGCATCCGCGTAAAACAGGTGATAGGTTCCCGGATCATCCTGATTGACACTCCTTTTAACGAGTCGGAGTCCCAGCACCCCCACGTAGAAATCCAAATTCTCCTGCGCCGGGCCCGAAATTGCGGTCACGTGATGCAGTCCGCTTACACTTCGCATGAATCCTCCAACACTTTGCTTCGAAGTTCTCTGGGTTGCCGTTTTGGATGACATTCCAGCCCAGGACCTGGACAGCCGAATCGGGTTGCCCCAGAGTCAGCAAACAAACAGAGCCTTTTCAATAATCATAACCTGAGCAGCGATAAGCGACCGGTAGACGCGGGTTTTCACGCGGAAGCAGCTTGTGGCAAATCCCGCCTTTTGCTACTCTCTCCGTTGATATATACGGCGCTCGGAAACCGCACTAGGCGTTGGTTGAGGAACAGCCGCAATGGTCACAGCCGGCTTAGCTCGCTCTTCTCTTCCAAGTTCGGAGGAGGCAGATTCCTCCTCGGAGAACTTCACTTCATTTTCTTAACTTGGTGCACTCATGGCTGTCATTCGTCACTTTCGGAGTCGCGGGAATCGAGCAGAGGCAATCGATAGCCGGGTCCTTGACACAGGCCGCCGGATAGCGGACGTCGACTGCATGGCCCTAAGACAGGCGGTCGCCGACCTGGCTTGCGGAAACATACCGTCCGGCCTCAGGATCGAGCCCCGCGTCCTCGACCCTGAAGGCTTTCCGGAGGCCAGGCAATGGGTCGATCTCATGAACTCGATCAGCGTGACTCTGTCGAGTACCGCCTCCGAGTTCAACACCATGACCGAGACGCCCTGCCGCCGGCTCTGCTACATAGGCGCTGACTCGTTCCTCGAAGGGGAGATGTGCGGCGAAGCGATGGGGCGGGCGCTCGATGGGCGCGGGGAGGTAGCGGTGGTTACCAGCCCGGGTGTGGTCTCCCTCGAGCTGCGGCGAAAAGGCTTTGAAACCCGGCTTCGAGAGAAGTATCCGGGAGTCATACTACTCAAACCGGTGCATGTCGGCGGTTCTGCGAGCGCAATCGGCGAGCATGTGACGATGGAGACCGACCGCGTGATCCGGACCCACGGATCGTTGTCGGGTCTCTACGTCACGAAGGGCGGCATTCCTTCCTACTGCGCCCGGGCGGTCGAGCAGGCCGGAGCGACCGGTCGAATCAGGATCGTCGCCCACGACCTCGTGGAATCGACGATGCACTACCTGGCGCAAGGCGTTATCACGGCAACGCTCAACCAGGATCCCTTTGCCCAGGGACACGATCCCGTCATCCACATGTTTAACCATGTGGCGGTCGGTTGGCAGCCTCCTTCCCCCCGCCTGCTGACCCGCCTGGAGGTTGTCACTCAAGCCAACTACCGCGAATACTGGGAACCAGGGATCGGGCTGAAACTCCTGAGCAACGACCGGTACGCCAGGCCGATCGACAGGCCCTCGCCCCGTACGTTGCGATTCCTGTTCCTCGGCCGGGCGGACAATCCTTTCTTCGACGCTGTGAGCGGCGGGGTTCAGGCGGCTGCCGAAGAATTGCGCTCGCTTAACGCGGTTGTGGAACTCGTGATCCCGGAGCAGAACAGACGCGACGGCGATATTTCCGCGGCAGCCTACCTGCCCTATGTTGAGACGGCGGCAGCCAAGCGCTATGACGGCCTCATCGTGGGAATCTTCGATTCCAAGCTTATCCCCGCGATCAATCAGACATTCCAGTCGGGCGTCCCGGTTATCACCTACAATTCCGAACCTGGCGGCCTTCGGACTTTGATCTACTCCAATATAGAACAGGCAAACAAGCTTCTGGACCTGAGCCAGCAGATGGCGCAGGCGATGAATCACGTCCGTTCCGCCACGGTTCAGATCAACGTAGCCATGGGCCAGGTTTCCCAAGGGACGGTCGCTCAGAATGACCATGTGAGCCGCACCCACGAGGCACTCGCGGCCCTCCTCAGGCACATCGACGAGGTGAGCAGCGAAGCTCGGAAGGGCGCTTCCGAGGGCGAGGCGGCAGGCGTCTCGATTCGAGCCGGCGCGCAGGCGCTCGAGATGACTCTGCACAGCACCAAAGCCATCCGTGATTCTGTCGGCGACACCGCCCGCACCGTCGAACGCCTCGGCGAGCATTCCAAGCGGATCGACGTGATCATCAAGATCATCAGCGGAATAGCGTCGCAGATCAAATTGCTCGGGCTTAACGCAGCGATCGAGGCGGCACACGCGGGCAGTTACGGCGCCGGTTTTCTGGTCGTGGCTGCCGAAATCCGCTCACTGGCGGATCGAACCGCCAAGGCAACCAGGGAAATCACGGAACTCGTCGGCACCGTTCAGTCGTGTGTGGTCGAAGTTGAAAAGGCAATGGCAACCGGATTGGAGAAAGTGAGCCACAGCGCGAAAGTTGCCGGTGAAGCCACCGCCGTGCTCGAGCAGATCCGGACGTCGATTGCGACTAACCAGCAGCGGCTGGAAACCATCGTGGCTTCGATCGATCAGATGCAGACATTCTCCCGTGCCGTCGGCGATTCGATGGAGAGCGTGGCGGCGATCAGCGAAGAAAACGCCGCATCCGTGGAGGAAGTCTCGGCATCGACGGAGGAAATGCTCAGCCACCTGGAAAAAGCCAATCAGATGGCACAGGATCTCTCCGAGATCGCGCAGGGCGAACAGCAACTTCTGGCCAAGTTCCGCTCCTCCGAAGGGTTCTAGGACGGGGCCTCCGCCAGCCCAAGGCGGAATCGTCGTTTGCCGAGCCGGCGCAGAACCGCAAACGGAGCGTCTTCTGCGAAGTGCGCGGATTCCAACTGCGAGCGCCAATCGAGTCCCGGAGCTGGGTCTTTTTTTCGGTGACAATCCGCGCACTTCGCGAAAGACGCTTCGTTTGCGGTTCTGTAACGCCCGGCGACCCGCTGGCTGTCAACCCGGTGCGCCGGCGCCGGCCGAATGAATCCCGCCTGTCTGTATAAATTTCAACAAATCATGTAATTTTTTGGCCCTGTCCGGTGACTAATAGAGAGTGACAGGAGAGATCGCCTTGAACAGCGGTGATCCGAAGGCCAGGTTGTTCGAGGAGGTCGTGGCCGCAAACGAGCGCCGGATTGTGGCAATTGCCCGCAGTTACGCTCCTCCCAACGACCGTCAGGATCTGTGCCAGGAAATCCTTCTTCAGATGTGGAAGGGGCTGGACGGATTCCAGGGTCGCTGTGCTCCCTCAACCTGGGTTTATCGGGTAGCCCTGAACACGGCTATCACGTTTCGGAGGCGGAGCAGGAACCGGATGGAGCCGGCGGGCGATCTGGATCTCGAGGCGGTCGCCGAACCGGTGGCGCCCTCGGATCCGAGCCAGGAGGTCCTGATCCTGGAAGATTTCCTCGCCTCGCTCGGAAAGATCGATCGCGCGGTCTTTCTGCTGTACCTCGAGGATCTCAGCTATCGCGACATTTCGGAAGTGACCGGCTTGACAGAGAGCCACGTTGGCGTGCGAATCAGCCGCCTGAAAAGAAGTTTCGTGCAGCGATACTGCGGAGGGTGACCATGGAGCTCGAAGGATTCAAATCGGCATGGCAGAAACGAAAAATCGAGGGGCAAAAGCTCGGTTTGGCGGCCCGCACCTCGCGCTCGCTTCAGTTTCTCCATACCAGCGCCGCTCGGGACCTGCAGCGATCCGAGGAGCTGTCGCGGCTGATATTTTCCTTCCTGTTCGCCCTGGTCGCGATCGGGGCCTCCCTGGAGGTCATGCCGCCGGGTGCCGGCCGGATCATCGCCTGGCTGTTCGCCGCAGCGCTGGTCACTGACGGGATCGCGGGCATCGTCCTGGTGATTCGCCGCCTCCGTCAGCCGGCAACGGATACCCTCGTGCAGTTCATCTCGAGGGAATACCGCCAGCTCGAAAATCGACTCCGGATCGAGTATTACACGCATGGTTTGATGCTGGTGCTTGCCGCCGTCGCCCTGCTGCTTCAGATCTTCGGGCCCAGGCCCACGACGTTCAGGGACGACGTTTTCAGGATGGCGATTTTCACCGCTTTCCTGGCGGTAGCCTGGCGCCGGGGCAGATCGCGGTCGCGTTCCCGGGAAATCCGCCATGAGCTCCAAAGCTATCTGAAAGACCTCGAGGCCTGACTTCGGAACGCGCGGGCAGACCGACATCTCGGGAGCCGCGAAAGGAAGCAAGCATGCTTGAAGTGCGGAACCTTACAAAGATCTTTTCAATCCGGCAAGTGGTCTCCGGCGTCAGCTTTCGGGTAAACGCCGGAGAGGTTCTCGGTTATCTTGGCCCGAACGGCGCCGGGAAATCGACAACCGTCAAGATGCTCACGGGCCTGCTGGACCCGACCCAGGGCGAGATCCTGTGCGAGGGGGTCGATATCCGGCGCAACCTGATCGAGTACAAAAGGCGAATCGGATATCTCCCCGAATCGCAGGATGTTTACGGCTACTTGACCGGGATGGAGTACCTCGAGCTCGTCGGACGACTGCGCGGCCTCCCCGGTCCCCAGCTGCAGACGAAGATCCAGGAGCTTCTGCGCCTGTTCTCTCTGTACCCGCAACGCCGTTCGGCGATTGGCTCCTATTCCAAGGGCATGCGTCAGAAAATCCTGATTGCCGCAGCCCTGTTGCATAACCCCGACCTTTTGATTTTCGACGAACCGTTGTCGGGCCTCGACGTCACTTCGGCGCTGGTCTTCAAGAGCCTGGTTCAGGCGCTCGCCCGCGAAGGGAAAGCGATCCTGTACTGCTCACACGTTCTGGAGGTGGTCGAGAAACTGTGTTCGAGGGTCGTCATCCTGGATCAGGGACGCATCGTGGCCGACGATTCGGTCAGCAACCTGCGCAACCTGATGAGCCTTCCTTCACTGGAGAAGATTTTCACGGAGCTGGTGGTGGCGGAGGACACGGACAAGATCGCCCGCGAAGTGGTCGAGGTTATCAAGTAAGGGGGCAGTTTCGGCGACATGATACTCAATTCCCAGTTCTATTTAACGCATTGTGGCGCCGGCAAAGGAATGAAGTTTCGTGTCCCCGAAACTCTCCGATCCGGGAGGAAGACATGGTGAACACCAACGGCAAGGAGAGAAGCGAGCATGGGCCGTTTGCCTTGCTCACGAGACACTTCTTCGGTCGCCTCTTCGATAACGAGGTCCTGTCTCCCGGCGGCGACGCGGCGATGTCGATTTCGCAGATCATGGCGATTCTTCCGCTCCCGGGTACCATCCTTTCGCTTTACTACCTCTGCATGAAGTACACGTTCAAGATCGCCCATGTGAAGTCCTGGGCGGCGGTCGATTCATGGAGTGACCGTTGTTTCTTCGTCTCCTTCGCGATGATCGTGATGGGCCTGGCGACCCTGCTGAACTGGGACACTCTGTTTCCCGACCGGAAGGATTTCACGAACCTTGCCGTGCTCCCGATCAGACTCCGGACCCTTTTCCTCGCCAAGGTCACCAGCCTGATCCTGTTCATGACCCTGTTTTCCGTGGTGACCAACAGCGTTTCGGGCATCCTCTTCCCGCTGGCCGCCACCGTCAGCTACGCGACAGCGGCCGACAGCTTTCGCTTCCTTGGCGCGCACTTCGTGAGCGTCTTCGCGGCAAGCGTATTCATGTTCCTCTTTCTCGTCGCCTTGCAGGGCGCATGCATGGCTTTGCTTAGCCGGCGGCTGTTTCAGAGAATCTCGGTCGCCGTTCAGTCCTCCCTCCTTGTTCTGGTGCTTTCGTCTCTGTTTGTCATGTCGGATTTGATTGTCGCCGTCAGGGGAACCCAGGTGCGCCTGTACCAGGTGCTGTTCATCCCTGCCTGGTTCACGGCCCTGTACGATCGCTTGCTGGGAATCAAGCCGCTTCACGCCAGCTCTTTAACGTGGCACTTCTCGGTGATTGCCCTCGTCGTCGCCCTCCTGCTGGCCACGGTCTTTTACGCTTTGGCTTACCGCCGGCATCTCGGCTTCTTCAGCCAGCCGTCCGAAAAGAGGGACAGCCGAGCGGGGATCGCGGCCGGGCTGCTTGGGGCGGTGCGGCGAGCCTTCACCCGGGAGCCGGAATCCGCCGCCGCTTTCGACTTCGTCACCGCCACCCTGGCGCGCAGCCCTCGTCACCGCCTCGTACTCGGGAGTTGCCTCGGGGTCGCGCTCGCGTTCTGCCTGTCCGCGCTCTTTATCATGATTACCCGTGGAGGAGAGGCGAGTCTTCACCGGCTGAGCGTGACTCTGCTCGGGATCCCGGCGATCCTCAGCCTGTTCCTCCTTGGTGGCGTCCGTTTCGCCTTCACCTTGCCCTCGGAGCTGGGAGCGAACTGGGTCTTCAGGATGCCGGCGCTCAGACAGGATGTCTTCTGGAGGGGCACTCGGGCCGCTGTCTGGACAATCATCCTCGGTCCGATCTTCCTGGTGACCCTCGCTTTCTTCACTTACTGCTGGGGCTGGTCGACCGCGCTCCGTTTCAGTCTCCTGCAAACGCTTTGCGCCGTGGTCCTCGCCGAATGGTTGTTCCTGCGCTTCCCGAAGCTCCCCTTCACCTGCTCCTATCTTCCGGGAAAGGCCGATTTGAAGTGCCGTTGGTCGGTGTACGTCGTACTCTTCCGCCGGGTATGTTCTCATCAGCGGAAAGTTCCTGCTGGCTCTTTCGACCAGACCTCGGGGGTACGTGCTCACCGTGGCGCTGGGTGTCTTGTTGCTGGCGGCGCTGTTCAACCGCCGAAAGTCATTCCTGCTTCAGAACCGACCGATCTTCGAAGAGCAGTCCGGGACCGAGTTCCTGAAACTCGGGCTCGCGAACGTCGAAGTTTCGACGGGCGTCAAACGACCAGCGGAGTCGGCGCTTCTTCGCGCCTGACCCGCTAGGACCCGGGTCGACTTTCTCCGCTGGAACCCTTCGGCGGCCAGGATTCTGATCCCTTGGACAGCGGACGGCATCTATACTTTTGTGCCCGCCGGATCGCGAGATATATACTCGACTCCTCAGGGGAAAAATGACCAAGAAACTCGTCCTACCTCTGCTTTTTGCCTGCACGCTTTTCTGTCTCGCCGCCCAGAGCTGGGAAAAAGCACCAGAAAGCTGGAGCAAAACAGAAGCGCTTCAGGTGCTCGACGAATCGCCGTGGACGCTCCGCCAGGTCTTCACACGCGTGTCTAACAATGAGTACGTCAATGGGAACCGAAGACAGCTGCAAGGGGCAATGATCGGCGGCCAGCCCGCCGTTCGGGCCAACAGTGCCGCTGGTTCCGACAACAGCAGCAGGGAGAACGAGGTGTACTACCGCTACACCCTTCGACTGCTCGCCGCGCCGGTTCGCGATGCGTACAACCGCCTGGATGAGATCGAAAAGGGACATGACCAGATGTCTCCCGAGGACAAAGCGAGCTTCAAGGCGAACCGGAACGGAATCGCCTGGGATCCGGACACGATCGTGGTCCTCCTCGACTTGGCAACCAATGACCGGGAAACCGGGCTCGAGCTCGAGCGACAGTTCCGCCAGCCGAGTTTGAGCACTCTGCGCCAGAGCTGCTACCTGATTAGCAAGCAACTGGGCAAAGTGGAGCTTCTTGACTATGTTCCCGCCAAATCGAACGGCCTTCAGCACAGATTCGTTTTCCCCCGGCAGGTGGATGGCAAGCCCGTCGTGAAGCCTGGGGACTCGGACCTGGCGTTTGATTTACGTGTCCCCGTCACAGGCGACAAGATCTACGCCGTGTGGAAGTTGAAAAAAATGCAGTACCAAGGGCAGCTCGCCTTTTGAGGCCCTCGGAGCGCGGACGTCTCGAGGGTGTCGAAAAAGTCAACGCGGGCCAGGCGGGAACCGATCGGGTCGGCGAGTGGAACAGAACCGCAAACGGAGCGTCTTTCGCGAAGTGCGCGGATTGTTCCGTAAGCGACGCCTGGCTGGGACTGGTTGCTGGCGCAAACGATCCGCGCACTCCGCAAAAACCGCTCCGTTTGCGGTTCTGTTCCACTTGGCAGGTCGGTCGGATTGTGCTCCGGATTCAAATTCAGGCTATCTCGGCGCAGTGGCCACGTCCCCACCTGCTTAAGGGCCTTGAAGCAACCTGGCTTTTCTGGGAGGCTAGAAGCACCAAAATCGGGGGGGAGATCATGAGCAGAACTCAGCACAGTGCAGCCGCGGTTTTCCTCGTTGTCGCGTTCTCCCTGGTCCTCGCAGTCCGGGGACAGGAACGGCCGGACGGTAAGGTTCGCGCCGTCTCGCTTCGGGTGCTCCAGAAGATGTGCCAGGAGACCGAGGGAAAGGACCTGACGGATGAAGTCAGGAACCTCGGCACCCTCGGCCGCGTTGACGGTGTCATCATCGACCGCGCGGGCAAAGACGTCCTCCTCATCGGCGTCTCAGCATCGGAGGCCGCCCCTCCGCTGCTCACTGAGGATTTCGTCGTCGCCTTGCGAAACGCCTGGAGTGACAAGCTTGAAACGCCAGAGAGCCTCAGCCTGGGCTTCCTCGGATGCTCGATCGACCACGACCCGGGGACATTTCAAGTGCTGATGCAAGCTGCCTCCCGGATCGCCATGCACGATCCGATGCCGGGAGACGTCGATCGCTGGAACCGCCTGTGCGAGAAGCCGATGACAGTCTCGATCAGCGACGTCCCGGTCGACTCACACTTCGCCCGGGTGCTGTTCGAGGCGGACCTGGCCCTCAAGCGCCTCGCGCTTGGGATGGATTCGCCCGATCCCTCCTTCCGCAGCCTGCTCTATTTCATCAAGGAGCAGGCGGAACTGGTAGAGAAGACCGGCGGGCGGGCCATGATGATGCCACTTCTGCACGTCTGGCTGGTTCCGGGAGCAAACTCCTATGCGGAGGCCGGGAGCACGACGTGGCTGGACTCCTGCCCGGTCGTGATGAGCGATGAGGAATGCATTGTGATGGAGGGAAAGCTTGCCTGCACGGGTCGTATCCATCCGCCGGTGCGCAAGTTTGCGGACCATTTCTCCAGCCAGTTTCCGCAATTCGTCAAGACGCGGCCGGAGTTTGCCCGGCTTGCCGCCCTTTACCGTTTCGTGGCGCTGGCTCGGATCTTCCGATACAAGGGCATCGAGCGAAGCATCTCCTACTTGCTGAACTCTTACCCGGTCGCGACGCAACCGGCGCCCGCCTCTCCAGCCGGCGTACCCCGGATGATCGATATCGCGAAACCGAAGCTCGCCTTCGGGATCAAGATCGCCAAGTGGAAAATCCCGGCGTGCGGCGGCATCAGGATGGATATCGACGTGGAACAGGCGGAGGTGACCACGCGCCCGGCACTCGAGGAGTTGCAGGCCAAGATACTCGGCGCCCGCCCCGCTCCGGAAACGCTCTGGTGGGAGCAGTGAGCGGACCTGAATTGCGAAACCCTTTTTGATGCTGCATCACCGGTCTGCATCACCGGTCTTGCGTTGTGGCACGTGCCTTAGCTACCCTCATAGTGTGAACAACGAACAGGAAGTTGCCGGCGTTCTGGAGATCCTCGCTGATGGGTATGGTTTCCTGCGCAGTCCCGAGAACTGCTACATGCCAAGTGCCTCGGATCCCCACGTCCCTCGGCAGGTAATCAAGCGATTCGGCCTCTCTGAAGGCTCCTTCGTCGTGGGCACGGCCGTCCTCGAGGCTCGGAAGAACAAGTCGGCACGGCTCGAGTCGGTCGGAACCGTCGACGGCATGAGCCCCGATGACTACAAGTCGCGCCGCTCCTTCACCAAGCTTACGAGCCTGGATCCCTACGAGCGTTTTCGAATCGATGAAACGGGGGACACCAGCATGCGAATACTCGACCTGCTGGCGCCGATCGGGAAGGGGCAGCGTGGTTTGATTGTCGCGTCTCCCCGAACCGGGAAAACCATGCTCCTCCAGAAACTGGCTCACGCGATCGCCGAGTTGCACCCGGAGGTGCACCTGATGGTCGTCCTGATCGATGAACGGCCTGAAGAAGTGACGGAGATGAGGCGCACGGTTCGAGGCGAAGTGATCTTCTCCTCAAGCGACACATTGGCGAAGAACCACGTGAAGGTCGCCGAGATCGTCCTCGAGAGAGCCAGACGGCTCGTCGAAAGCGGCCAGGACGTCGTCGTTCTCCTGGATAGCATCACCCGGATGGCGCGGGCCTACAACGTCGAGCACCGCGGCACAGGGCGCACCATGTCGGGCGGTCTGGGAGCCGGGAGCATGGCGAAGCCCCGGGAGTTCTTCGGGGCTGCGCGCAAGGCCGAGGAAGGGGGCAGCCTGACGATCATCGCAACGGCGCTGGTCGACACCGGCAGCCGGATGGACCAGGTGATCTTCGAGGAATTCAAAGGTACCGGGAACATGGAACTGGTTCTCGACCGGGAGCTTGCTGAGCGCCGTATCTGGCCGGCCATCGATATTGCGGCATCCGGAACCCGCAAGGAGGAAAAACTGCGGACTCCGGAAGTGCAGAAGAGAGTCAACACCCTACGGCGGACCCTCAGTCAGTTAAGCCCCGATCGGGCCATGCAGGCATTGATCAAGAAGGTGGACGAGACCAAAGACAACCGCCAGTTTCTCGGCCTCATGGATACCGGAAAACCCGCTGGAATCTAGAGCGGCTGACCAGCTGACCAGCTAACCGGCTGACCAGCTGACCGGCCTCCCGTCGGCCCGACTTCCAAGTCTGGACTCGGTCCCCGCTTCGTTCCCGGGAGTTTCGGGGACACAAAACTTAATTCCTGCGCCCTGCCACGCCACGTGGTAACGGGTTGGAAATTAAGTATTATGTCCCCGAAACTTCCTCCTTAGGACTTCACTTCTTCTGCTCCGGCTTGACCGGGTCCCCCTTCTGATTGACTTTGAGATTGAAGACCGAACCGGGTTCGAAGCGGATATCCGGGCCCTTGGTATTGAAAGCGATGGTCAGGCCGATTCCGGCACCAATAGCCGCCCCGGCAACGGCCCCTTTGCCTCCGCCGGCCAGCCCCCCGATCAGCGCTCCAACCCCCGTGAGAGCCGCGGTTCGGGCGATGTCTTTCTTCTTGGACGAGGCGCCGATGACCCGTCCTTCTTCGTCGACTCCGGAGACACCCTTGGAATTCGAGATGCCGGCCAGGTCGGCGTTGATCGGCATTTCTGAGCCGTCCGAAAGGATCAGCTTGTCGAAACCGAACAGCAGCTCAGATTTCCCCGAAACCTTGCCCGAGGCTTTCGCCTTAATCACCTCGCCCTCGATCTCGGCGTTTTTGTAGCTCTCGGGTTCCACAACCAGCACTGTGAAACGGTCCCCTTTTTTGTTGAGGGACGCGCTGAGCGGAGACATGGTTTTGACCTTGAATGTCCTGGTCCTTGATAGTGGCTGATCCTGCGGCCGGCTGGCCTGCCTGCTCGGGCGGTGATGCGATCAACTCGGCGAAACAGAGAGCGATGGACAGCAAGAGAAACCTCATAACTCGACTCCTATTTGATCACTTCCCACGTGACAACGACCGTCAGGCGGCCGTTCTGGTTGAATCGGAGGCCTACCCGGCGGTAGCGGTTCCGAGGTCCGGGCGCTTCGAAGACTGCGACGTTCTGGCTGCTGAGGCTGATTGTGCACGGCACTCCGGGCAATGCCCCGCGGACCGTCCCTCGGTTGGCGGACTCGTTTTCGATAATGACCTGATCGCCTTTGACAACGTCTCCAGTCCACGTCAGGGTTCCGCGGCTAGGGCCCTCGTATCGGGGCGGCTGCGGGTCGAACCGGATCTGTCCCGGGCGGCGGCTCGATCGGGCGGACCGGCTCTCGAGACTCCTCGGCGGAAGGTACCCGAGAATCATCCGCCACCGATGATGATTCCGGTCGGTCGGACTGCTCATTGTCGACGGGGACGGAAGGCGAAGAGCTGGAGACCGGGTCGTCCTGGGCGGCGATCACTGGCGACGAGATCTGCTGATCGTTCGGAACCCGTTTTCTGCCACTGTTGTTCCACCCAGCCGGGGAATCCGACGTTCTCGCGCCCGATCCGGACCGGGTCTCGAGACCCGTCGCAGACGTTTCCTGGCTCGTCTCCGACGACGCCGTCTCGGCCGGCCGGTCTGCTCCACTCGGTGTGCCCACCCCCTCGTCAGGACTGCTCGTCTGCGAGGCAGTCTCCGAGGCCTGCTGGCCGCTCTGCACCGCGACTTGCGTCGGACTCGAAGGAAGGGTGCTTTCCATCTGCTGGGATCGCGGCACCCAGTAGAATTTCCAGAATGCGAAGGCGCCTCCGCCAACGAAGAGGATCAGGACCAGGCCGACTCCTATGAGAATCGGCAACAGGTGGCTCTTCGACGGGCGAGGGGCCGGGGGAACCGTGTTCGCGGGTGGCGCAGCAATCGGCGACGGCCTCGAAGCTGCAGCCATTGGTGGCGGCCCAGCCGGGGGTCGAGGCGGCGCAGCCGGGGGGCCGGGGGAAGCCTGCGGCATCGGAGCCTTCATGCCAACCGGCGGAGGCGCGGGCGGTGCAGGCGCGACAGGCATCGGCGGGGCGGGTGGAACCGGCTTCGCCGGCACTGGTGGCGGCGCAGGCGGAGCGGGCCGGCGGCGTACGGGGGGCGCTATCCACTTCCGGCTTGTCCACTCTGTCCACTTTGTCCGCCGCCTGGGGCGGCTCGGGTGGTTTCGGCGGAGCGGGGGCCTTCGGCGGAGTCGGCACCTGAGGCGGAGTGGGCGGCTGGGGTGCGGTGCGCAGCCACGGGAAGCTCTGGCGCGGCTACCGGGGCCCCGCAACTCCAACAGAAGCGCGCCGAGCCGGCGAGTATCCGCGAGCAGCTTCACAGGGCATGATCGGCTCGATCGCCCGGTCAAAACCGCAGATCACGCACTGAAGGCGGTCAGCGGAAGTCGGCTCGCCGCAAGAAGGACAGTTCGGTATTGTCCGCCGCTCCTGGCTCAAAGACGGCGTGTTTGGTATGGGGTCAACCGATGTCTGGCAAAACGGGCAAGCGCCGGCTGGCGGACTGATTTCCCTGCCGCACTGTCGGCAGATCATGACAACCCTCCCTCCGAGTCGAGCAGAAAGCTCGCCTCGCGGCCGAGTTACGGCCAGTGGATCAGAACAGGCATACCCTAACACTTCGAGCCGGGTTTGAGAAGCGTGAGCTTTATCTATTGTTTCCCCCCGCATCCGTTGCTAACATCTCCCCGCGTTCACAGCGATCGAATACAGTACTGACCGGCGCCGGCGTTTCGTGGCTCTTCCAGCAGGATCGAGCCAGGCCCCCGATTCCGAAGCGTCCGGAGGAGGAGCTCAATGCCTGACCAGATCTTCGTATACCGCGACAACCAACAACAGGGCCCACTCGCAGAAGCACAACTGCGCGAGATGATCCAGACGAGGGCAGTCACAACTGCCACGCCTTGCTGGTACGAGGGATTGCCCCAGTGGACCCCCCTCGGGCAGGTGTTCCCGGCCCTGTTCATGCAAGCCCCCGCCGCGGCGCCGTTGCCCCAGGCGCCCGTCCCTGCCCAGCCTGCTCCGGCCCCCATGCCGCAACAGGCGATGGGAATGGCGGCCGCGCCCGGATCGACCACCTTCGAAGTCCTCAAGAACGAGTACTACCGGATGCCGAAGATCACGATCCAAAACGAAGAGGTGGTCCTCGAAGCCGGGGCTCTGCATTACCTGATCGGCCAGATACAGATCGAAGCTCAACTCCCCTCTGTCGGCGGGTTTCTGAAATCGGCTTTGACTAAAGAGAAAGCGGTCAGACCCCGTTACCGGGGAACCGGCCAGATTTTCCTTGAGCCAACATTCGCCGACGTGAACATCCTCGAGCTGAATGGGGAAGAGTGGATCCTGGACCGGGGCGCTTTCCTGGCGGCTGACCGAACCATCGTGGTCGATATGTTCACCAACAAAGCGTGGACCGGGCTTTTCGGCGGCGAAGGCTTCTTCCAGACAAAGGTCTGCGGCCATGGCAAGGTGATGTACGTGTCGCAAGGACCAATCGAGCGAATCGATCTGCGGAACGAGATCCTGCGGGTCGATGGCTCGTTCGCGGTTGCCCGCACGGCGAGCGTCGGGTACGCCCTGGAACGCGCCACCAAGTCGTTCTTTGGGTCGATGATGTCCGGCGAAGGAGTAGTGAGCAGTTTTACCGGTACTGGGACGGTGCTGCTTGCTCCGGTTCCGAATCGCTTCTTCGCGATGATGAGAGAGTTCGGCGGACTGCATGTAGCAATCAGCCGGATCAAGAGCAACTAACCGATCCCAAGGTGTGGCAGGCGGGTGGGGACCTGTGGCCTCCAGGTCCTCATTGCTCGAGCTCTTGGAAGAGAGGTCTTCTGTGCCAACAGCGTGTCCCGGGTGCGGCAACCCGGTCAGTGTGCACTCGGCGTTCTGCCGGTCCTGCGGCACCCGGCTGGCGCCGGACGTCGGCCGGGTGCGTGTCGATCAGCCCCCGGCGGTTCTCCCCTCAATCCCGCCGCCCTATGCCCAGCCACCTGCGCCGGCGAATCCAACCCGGAGGCGTGCCTTCCCCCGGCTGGTGCTGCTTGGAGCCGCCGCCCTGCTCTTGGTTCTGGTTCTTTCTGCAGGCGGGATTTGCCTCTATCTCCCCTGGGAGTCAGGCCGCTGGGACCTCCTGCCCTCAATGGTGGCCTCGATCTGGGAGAATGGCTGGTCGGGCCGTCTGCAGCCCGTCGTGGAATCCCCCCAGGCTCAGACTCCCGCCCTGGATTCGAGCCCGGCCCCAGGGATTCGTCTGACTGCGCCGGCGGGCGCCCTCGATCGGCCCCGCCAGTTTCGCGCAACCCCCTTCACCGAGGATCAGCTGACGAATCTGGTCCAGGTCGCGCCCGATTCGATTATTGCCCCTGTAGCGGGCTACGACATCGACGGCGGGATGTCGGAGAGCGACCTCTTCAACGGACAAGTGAAGCTGGCTTTTGACCTCCAGACACTCAACATCCCGAAGGAGCTGTGGGGATCGGTCTCCGTGGCCCGCCTGGCACCCGACGGCACTTTGCAGCACATGGTGACAAACCGCGACGGGAGTGCGGTTTCCTGCCAGATCCGGCACAACAACCCTTATCTCCTGTTGATCATGATCCTTGGTCTGAAGTCGCTCTACCTTACAGACCAGGTCGTAAAGGGCGCTCTCGACAACACGCTCGGGTGCGATCTTGATCCCTATTTCCGGGTGGAGTGGCCGAAGTCCCTGCCCCTGCGCGAGACGGCCGAGCGCCGGGCTCTCGACGAGAAATTCAAACAGCTGTGGGATCGCTACAAGCCACCCGAGGCGCAGAAGGACGACTCGGGGGTCGTGAGCCGGCAATTCAAACTTTACATGTCCGACCCCGAGGTGCAGAAGGCGTACGCGACTTTCCGCGACATCGAATGGAAGAAAAAGAACTATCTGCCTGTCCAGGTCGCCCACGTCGTCGACGCCCTCCAGAAAGCCGGGAACTACATTTTCGAAGTCAGGGGATTCCGAAAACGGGGCGAGAGAATCGAGGTCCACTGCCTCACCCCGTGGGACGGGAATCCGGAGGTTTATGGCTATTCGAAGGACGGACATTTCACCTATCCGTACATCCACATCAATCTGGACAAGGTACCGGCCACCGATACGGGCGCGGACCAGACGGCCCTGGACAATCTCAGGGTAACTGCAGCGCATGAGCTCTTCCATGTCTGCCAGAAGGAGTATTACAACTGGACGAAGTACGCGAATCCGGGCCAGATCTGGAGCGGCGGCGTCAACCACTGGTTCATGGAGGCCACCGCGCTGGTTTTCGAGGAAGAGGCGAAAGACTACTACCTGGGCAAGAACTGGAACGCGAGCTTTCCCTTGACCGCCGACAACCTCTATGTCTCCCAGACCGCCAGCCCGGGCGCCAGCCGCAAGCAACTTCAAGCGTATTTCAAAGTGCCGATGGACTCCGGGGGCAACGAAACCGAGTCGGGACATCGAGGTTACGCGGTTTCGCAGTTTCTGCTTGACCTCCGGCGACGTTACTACTCCCGCAATGCGGATGCCTTTCTCCCGGCTGTGCTCGACGCTTTCGGGACTTTCCGCAGCGGCCCGATCGATGCTCTGATCAAGGCGACCAGTGGGAGTAACACGGTTTTCGGAGCGGATTACCTGGTCTTCTGCGCCGAGCAGGCCACGAACATCTTTGACCAGTATCCGCCGTCCACGCGCGAAGAAAGCCTGAACCCAGCGGAGCCCCTGATCCGCTGGCCGCTTGTCGGCCCGATTTCCTCGCCCTGCCTGATTGCCCGAATTCGCGGTTTGGGCGGCCCGGATCTGCAGCAGTGCAAGGTGCTCGTCCGGGCCAACAGCATCAAGGAACTAGGCCAGTTGCGCCGGCAGGAACCGAGCGGCGATTTTCGCAGCATAACGGGGTCAAGCCTCCTCCTGAGCAGGGCTGACATGGGCTCCCAGGCTTCACAGACGGGGGTGAGGCTCCAGCGAATCGAGACCTACACCAGTCCCCCCACTACCCACATAGCTGCTTCAAACCCAATGCTTCCCGAGATGGCTCAAACGGAAATCCTCCTTCTGGCGCCGCCCAGGGAAATGCCGAAGATCCAGTTCGACAACGAACGGCAGATAGTCCGGGTAGAGATACCTCCGTCGGTCCTCCGCAAAGCAGGCCAGGTCAAGGATTACCGTCTGACGCTCTACCGGCTGGGGAACGGCAGGCCGCTGACGTTCACAACCGAGGGCCGGAGCGATGTCGAGATCGCCTGGCGACAAATCGCCGAAGCCGAGCCGCCGACGCTTCAGCTTCCTCCCGATATCCGTCGGCGATTTCACGCCCATGGAGATCCTGGACATGGCAGAAGTGTCGCATTACGTGATGACGCGGCAAGGCAAAGGCGGCGGCCCGAAGCTGCAGATGAGCTACCGCGAAATCGTGCCCGAGCTTGCTCCGCTCAACGCGATTTCGCTTGAGTCAAAGGACATCGACGGCCCGGAGAGCCAGATCTTCGAAGTTCCGGTCGAAGGCTTTCAGTTGCCCGGATCCCGGTACGACATCAGTGGGAACTGGAGCGGCAAGGTCTGGATTGCGCGGATTTCGCTCACGGCGAACCTGAGTCAGTCGGGCGACAAGCTGACCGGGACCTGCGGCTGGGGAACGGATACCTTCCGCGTGGACGGCACCTGGAACCCAAAGGAAGACGCCTGGGAGATCACTCCCTGGGTCAAGGAGGGAAACACGGAGACTCCCGCACTGATGACCCTGTATCTGCGCGCCCTGCCCGGTGAAAAGCTCTGGCTTGGCGCTCCCCCCTGCTGTGCTCAGACGCGACAAAGCAAAAGACGAGGAGAAGGGAGGGTGGTTCAGTTGGTTCAAGTGGTGACAACTCCTGGCGCCCTCTGTCCCCGCTGTGGGACGGCCCGCGCACCGCAAGCGCGATTCTGCGCGGCTTGTGGCACAGCTTTTCCACCTCCGGTGGGTCCGGCTGAGAGCAGTCCCATTTCCCCGTGGGAACAGATCCGACTGGGAAGTCGGATCCCCTGCGGCCGGCATGGGCCGGTTTCTGGCGAAGGGCTTTTGCCCTGCTGTTTGATTCCATCGTCCTGCTCCTCATCCTGCTCCCGGTCCATTTTCTGGCACGCTGGCTTTTTGACGTGGCGCTTTCACGGACGGTTCTCGACCCGGGCGGCCATACGTTCGACAGAATGACGACGCTCTTTGTCCTGCTCGAGCAGACCGTCAAATATGCGATCGGACTGTTCTATTTCGTGATGTTCGAGCGATCCAGCCGCGGGGGGACGATCGGAAAGCTGATGACCGGCTGCCGGGTGGCAGATCAGACAGGCAGCCGAATCGGGATACTGCGGGCGCTGGGACGCAACCTCCTCAAGCCGATTTCGGCGCTACCGTGCCTTCTCGGCTTCCTGGTCGCCGCGTTCATGCCGCAAAAACAGGCGCTGCACGACCTGATCGCCGGGACGAGAGTGGTGAAGCGCTAAGTAAGCGAAGATTCAAATTCCTTGCCGGCCCTGGCAGGCGTTTAGCAGCTGGATCTGGCCCGCGTGATAAAGATCATGGGCCGCAATCCCGTAGATCGTGCGGACGTTCGTGATCTTGCTGCCCGGCGTCCGCTCTTCCAGCTGGCCCGGATCGAAACCGGCAATCGCCTCCCGCAACTTGACGTGCTCGCTTTTGAGCAGCGCCAGATGACCCTTCCAGACCGGCTCGGCAACTTCCTCACCGGGAAGCCGAACCAGTTGCTTCCGGCAAGCGGGAACGATCCCCGTTTTTCCCCGAGCAGCCGGCGGCGCACCGCGTACTTCCAGTAGGCGGCGTGAACGGTCAGCTCCCAGATGTTGTGTTTTCCCGACTCCGGCTTCCAGGCCGCTTCCCGGGCGGTGACCCCACGGAGCGCTCCGCGCAGATTAGGCCCGTGCCACGCCTGCTTCTCGTAAGCCTCGTCAATGATCGCCAGGAGCAACGAGATTCGAGTGTCCATATCCCCCTCCAATCGACAATGCGCAATGCCCACGGTATATCTGGAAATAATACGATGCGCAACCTGACCGGGAAACACGATCTGCCGGATTTCTTTGAGGAGGTGCGAAGGGCGCCCGCCCCGGTGCTTCTTCTCGATTTTGACGGCACGCTCGCTCCTTTTCAGCCCGACCCGGCTGCGGTGGTGCCGTACGAAGGCGTCCCGGATCTCCTGGACGAGTTGCTCATCGGAAGCCGGACACGGCTCGTCCTGGTGACCGGCCGTTCCATCGACTCGATCCTTCCTCTCCTTCATCTCCGAAAGCGGCCCGAAATCTGGGGATCGCACGGTTTGGAGAGACTGCATCCGGACGACTCCTACGAGCTTGCGAACATCAGTGAGTCAGCCACTCGGGCGCTCGGCCAGGCACAGGCCTGGGTCGAGCAAGAGGGCCTAAGTCACAAGAGCGAACTGAAACCGGGGTGCCTGGCGCTGAACTTCCGGGGAGTCGAGCCCGGCGTCGCTCAACAGGTGCGGCCTCGAGCCGTTGCCAAGTTTGGCGGAATCGCCGAATGCTCCGGTTTGACCCTCCATAACTATGACGGCGGGATCGAGCTTCGCGTGCCGGCCGGTAACAAAGGAGAAGCAGTCAGAACCGTCCGATCCGAGACGGGTGAAGGGAGCGTCATCGCCTACCTGGGCGACGACCTAACGGACGAGGACGGGTTTCGGGCGCTTGCGCAAGGGGACCTCGGCGTTCTGGTCAGGCCGGAGCTCCGACCAACCGCGGCCGACATCTGGCTGCGGCCGCCGGAGGAGCTCCTGGCGTTCCTGAAGGACTGGTCCCGGGCCGCAGCAGCGGGCAGCAGGCAAAAGGCGGCGGGCAGCGGGCAAAAGGCCGGAGGCAGGAGGCGCGCCTAGTCAGCTGGTCAGCCTGGTCAGCTGGTCAGCCGGTCAGCTTCTTCTCGGGATCGTCGTGGGCATTCCCCACCTCATTGTGGTAAAGAATGGGACGATCAGAAGGACCATCTGTGATACGAATCGAACAACTGGCATCAACGGTATCCGACAACCCGCTTCTGCAGGCACTGATCTCCGTCGTCATCGCCCTTTTACTGGCCTTGATCGTGGATTTTCTCCTGGCCCGAGCGGTTGGCCCGATCCTCAGACGCACTCGCTACGAGATCGACGACCGTATTCTCGATCTTCTGCGGAACCCGGTCTTTCTTACCATCCTGTTCAGCGGCGTCGGAATCGCACTTAAACTGGACCGGCCGAGAGAACCATTTGATTTCGCCGCAACTGCGGCCGTCAAGACCCTCGTTGTTCTTGTCTGGCTTGTCTTCGCCGGTCGGCTTGCAACCCTGGTGCTCAACTGGTCGGCAGCCCACCCGGTCCGGTTTCAATTCGTCCAGCCCGCTTCGTTGCCTGCATTCGACCTGGCGGCCAAAATACTGCTGTTCGGACTGGCTGTTTACCTGGTGCTCAAGACGTGGCGCCTGGACCCGACCGCCTGGCTGACGTCAGCCGGCATCATCGGAATTGTCCTTGGCCTGGCCGCCAAAGACACCCTGGCGAACTTCTTTGCGGGGATTTCGATCCTGGCGGATGCACCGTACAAAGTCGGTGACTTCATCATTCTGGACACCGACCGGGGGCAGGTGACCAAGATCGGGCTCAGAAGCACCCGAATCCTCACCCGGGATGACATCGAGATCACTGTCCCCAACTCCACGATCGCAAATTCCAAGATCATCAACGAGAGCGGGGGTCCATCAACCAAACACCGGGTGCGAGTCCCTGTGAGTGTCGCATACGGCAGTAACCTCGAGCAGGTGCGCAAGGTCATGGAAGGGGCAGCCGCTGACAGCTCCTACATCGCAAAGGAACCAAGCCCGCGGGTGCGTTTCCGTTCGTTCGGGGACTCAGGGGTGAACGTCGAGCTGCTGTGCTGGATCGAGGTGCCGATCAATCGAGGACTGGCCTTGGATAGCCTGGTCACCGGAATCTATAACGCCTTTGGGGCAAACGGCATCGAGATTCCCTACTCGAAACACGATGTGTACCTGAAAGACAGCGGGCAAACGGCAACGGGGAAAAGGGGCAAGCGGGAAAAAAGCGGCGTTAAGACAACTTAGCTGCCGTCTGGAACCGGGCGACTCCGGCGTAGGTCCGACTTCCCAGTCGGACATCGGCACGCGCTTGCAGGTTGTCGCCCTCGGTGACGAAGAGTCCCACTGGGAAGTGGGACCTACGGGGACCTACCCCGCCGCCTGCCCGCTTAACCTCTGCCCGCTGCCCTCTGCCTGCTGCCCGCTGGTTTTCTAGCAGCGCACCGCTTCGGCCACGAGATCGCCCACCTGGGTGGTCGAAAATCCCATCTTTCCGGCCGCCTGGCTCTTCATCTTCGGAGTCACCATCATGATCGCCTGTTCGACCTTCTCGCCGGCGTCGATAAGTTGGCTGATCCCCTTGTTCCGGCCCGGTTTCTCGCAGGAGCATCCCCAGCGCTCCGATTGCGGCAATCGGGTTGATGACGTTCTGGCCGGTGTATTTCGGGGCCGATCCGCCGATCGGTTCGAACATGCTGACCGACTTCGGGTTGATGTTCCCCCCGGAGGCCACGCCCATCCCGCCCTGGATCATGGCGCCGAGATCGGTGATGATGTCGCCGAACATGTTGTCGGTGACGATCGTGTCGTAGTACTCGGGATTCTTGACGAACCACATGCAGCAGGCATCCACGTGGTTATAGTCCTTCTCGATCTCGGGGTACTCCTTGCCGATCTCCATGAAGGCCCGGTACCAGAGACCGTGGGCGAAGGTGAGGACGTTGGTCTTGCCGACCAGTGTGAGACGGCGTTTCTTATTGCGCTGCCGGCAAACGTCGAAGGCGTAACGGATGGCCCTCTCGACTCCCATGCGGGTATCGACGAGGACCTGGGTCGCGACTTCGTGCGCGGTTCCCTTGAATTGAACGCCGCCCATGCCGCTGTACAGCCCCTCGGTGTTCTCGCGGACGACTACGAAGTCGATTTCGTCCGGGCCCTTGTCCTTAAGCGGCGTCCAGACGCCGGGATAGAGCTTCACCGGCCGCAGGTTGATGTATTGATCGAGGTCGAAGCGGAGTCGGAGCAGCAGCCCTTTTTCGAGGATTCCGGGCGCGATCTTCGGATGCCCGATTGCGCCGAGGTAAATCGCATCGTAACTCTTCAGCTCATTGATCTCATCCTCGTGGATGACCGGAATCGACTGAACGTTCGGGTCGCCGCCGGCTGCCAGGTAACGGTCCCCGCTCAGGTTGAATTCCTTTGTCTCGTAGGTGAAGCCCACTTTCTCCGACACTGCTCTCAGAACCTTCAGGCCCTCTGCGACGACTTCCGGCCCGGTCCCGTCCCCGCCAATAACCGCGATTCTCATAATCAGCAGTCCTTTCCTTTTCTGATGCAAGAACAGGGAAGTTTACCATGGAGGAATTTGCAGGGAACACACAAAGGGGTTCAGGGTTATCGGTTCTGGGTTCTGAGTTCTGAGTTCGGAGTTCTGAGTTCAGGTTCACGAGTTCACGGTTTGCGATCCTAACCAAACGATTCAACTCGTAACCCGCAAGGCGTGGGTCACAACCCGCAACCCACAATTGAACGACGAACGTGAACTCAGAACTCAGAACTCCGAACTCAGAACCCCGAACCCCGGCCATCTCATTCGACCGCGTTTGCGGGTATCATTCAACACGCATGAATAAACGTCGATTTTTGTCGCTTCGCTCGTTCCGGGTATCCTCTCCGCTTGTCTTCAGCCTTGTCTTTCTTTGGGTTAGCCTCGTGGAGTGCCATGCTCAACTCACACAGGTTCAAGGCAGGGTGGCCAAGGATTTGATCTATCGGTCAGTCGGGGACACCAAGCTGAAGATGGACATCTTCATGCCGCAGCAGACCGCGGGTCCCGTTCCCGTTGTGGTCTGGATCCATGGCGGCGCCTGGAAAACCGGGGACAAGGAGAAGAGTCCTGCCCTGCCGCTGGTCAACCGAGGCTTCGCAGTCGTCAGCCTGAACTACCGTTTGAGCCAGGAAGCGATCTTCCCGGCGCAAATCGAAGACTGCAAAGCGGCCATTCGCTTTCTCCGGTCCAAAGCAAAGGCCATAGGCATCGACCCGGACCGGATCGGCGTCTGGGGATCTTCAGCCGGGGGGCACCTGGCCGCGCTTCTCGGCACATCGGGGGACGTCAAGGAACTCGAAGGAGGACCCGAGAACCTTCAGTCTTCCAGTCGGGTCCAAGCCGTCTGCGACTTCTTTGGCCCGACCGATTTCCTGCGGATGGACGACACGCCGGGCAGCATGGAGCACAATGCAGCCGACTCTCCCGAATCGGCCCTGATCGGCGGGCCTATAAAGGAGAATCCGGAGAAGGTGGCCCGAGCCAATCCGATCACCTACATTACCCCGGACGATCCGCCGTTTCTGATCCTCCATGGCGACGAGGATAAGACAGTTATCCCGTCTCAAAGCACCCTGCTCGCGGATGCACTGAAAAAGGCCGGAGTCCCGGTTGAGTTCGAGATCATCAAGGGCGCGGGACACGGCTTCGATGTGACGGTGAACGACAAGGCGTTCAACTTCTTTGACCGGGTGCTCAAGCAGAAGTAGGCGCTTGCTCCTTGATTTCCCATGACTCTCGACTTATTCGCCCGGCTCCAGACACATGTCGCCGCCAGACCTGATCATCCGGCCCTCCAGTTCCTCGGGCCCGAAGAGAAAGAAGTCTACACATTCAAGGCGGTTTGGGACGAGACCGCGCGACTCGGCTCGCACCTGGTCGAGCAGGGCATGGAACCGGGCGCCCGGATCGGAATCGTCATGGAAGATGGGCCGGTCTGGGCCCTTTCTTTCCTCGGCATCCTGAGCGCCGGTTGCCTGGCCGTACCTTTCGACACCCAGCACACACCCGGGACTCTCGCCCGCCTGATCGAACACGCCGGCTGCTGCCAACTGCTCGTCTCACCGGCAATGAGAGTCAAGCTGGAGCAGGTTCAGGCGAGCCTTTCCAAGCGGCTCCCCTCGCTCCTGATTCGCCCCGGCGCGGGCATTGACTCCGACTCCGACGCTGTCTGGTCGATCCGGTGTGGGTCCGACTTCCCAGTCGGGCCGGACTCCCAATTGAACCCGGAGCTGCCTCAGAACCCGGTCAGGGAACGCGCGCCCGACGATCCGTTTGCCATCCTGTACACGAGCGGCACGACCGGCGACCCGAAGGGGGTTGTCCTCACCGGCCGCAACATCCTGCGAAACGTCGACGAGACGTTGAAAATCATCCAGGTGTACCGGACCGATCACCTGCTTTCGGTGCTGCCGCTCTACCACACCCTCGCCCTCGTCATTAACCTTGTGATCCCGCTGTACGCGGGTTGTACGGTCACCTTCCTGAATGTTCTCGAACCTCAACGAATCGTAAAGGCCTTTCGGGACGAGGGGATCACGATTTTTGTCTGCGTTCCGCAGTTCTTCTACCTTCTGCACCGAAGAATTCTTCATGAGGTGGAACAGGGAAGCTGGCCGGTTCGGTTTCTATTTCGCCGGCTGCTTGCCGTCTCGCACCTGCTCAGAAACACGACAGGCCTGAACCCCGGCCGGAGGCTCTTCTTCAGATCCGTCCACAAGTCATTCGGGCCCCGGCTGCGGCTTTTCGGCGTGGGTGGCGCACGCTTCGACCCCGCGATTCAGGCGACTCTCGAAGATCTCGGCTTCAGGTTTGTGCAGGCATATGGAATGACCGAAACGGCCGCCCTGATCACGATTACGCGCCTGGAGGGGAACGAGCTTGGATCGGTCGGCCGCCCTCTTCCGCACGTCCAGGTGGCGATTGGCCAGCCGAATGCCGAAGGGGTCGGCGAAGTCCTGGCCCGCGGGGACAACATCATGCAAGGGTACTGGAACAATCCGGAAGCGACGGCGAGCGCCCTGGAGGGCGGCTGGCTCCATACCGGGGATTCGGGATACATGTCCCCCCGCGGCTTCCTGCACCTGACGGGTCGCACGAAGGACGTCATCGTGCTCAGCTCGGGGAAGAACGTCTACCCGGAGGAAATCGAGCACCACTACTTGGAAAGATGCCGGGAGATAAAGGAAATCTGCGTGCTCGGGGTTCCAGACCGGTCCCGAGAGGGCGGGGAGAAACTGCACGCGGTTCTTGTCCCGGATTTCGATTATCTCCGCAGCCGCCAGGTGGTGAACTCGGCCGACATGATCCGGTTCGTCATCGAAAATGTTTCTCAGGAGCTTCCCGCTTATAAGCGGGTCCATAGCTACGAGGTCAGGCGGGAGCCGCTGCCGCGCACCACCACCCGGAAGGTCCGCCGGTTCGAGCTGGCCAGGGAGATCCAGGAGCGGGGAATGGCCGCAGGTCCGGCCTCCAAGTCGGACATCCTTGATCCTGAGCAGGCAGAGCGCAAACCTGAGACGGCGACCGAGAGGGCGGTTTTTGCGATCATCAGGGGGATGAAGCGACCGGAGATTCTCCGTCGGGAGATGAACCTGGAGCTCGACCTGGGCTTCGATTCGCTCGAGCGGATCGAGCTTCTCTCGAGCCTGCAGGAGAGCTTTCGAGTTCAGCTGTCCGATGAACGGATGTCCAGGGTTCTGACGGTTGACGACTTGATCGAACTGGTGGAGGACCACGGGGAAGCCGCCGGAGAGCCGGATGCCGCGATTTCATGGGCGGAAATCCTGCGCAGGCCGCTCGGAGCGGATGACGAGCGGAAAATGCACGCCATCCTGACCCGGCGACCGGTCATGGAGATTCTGCTCTTCCTGGTGGCGCGCCTGTTGGCGTTCGTTTCCAGGGTGCTGTTCCGATTGCGGGTTGAGGGAATCGAGAACCTTCCCGAGGGCTATCCGTTTCTCATCTGTCCGAACCACCTGAGTTACCTGGATGTCTGCTTCCTGGTGATGGCCCTGCCGTACAGGGTGGTTCGGCGCCAGTTCTTCCTCGGTTACACGAATTACTTCGAATCCGGGCTGCTCGGCTTCATCGGCCGCCGGATCAAGGTTGTCCCGGTCGATCCGGACCGGGGTCTGAGGCAGGCGCTTCGGCTGAGCGCCGAAGGGTTGCGGAGAGAGTCGGTTCTGGTCGTCTTTCCGGAAGGCGAGCGTTCGATTGACGGAAGCACCAAGACCTTCAGGAAGGGGCCTTCCATCCTGGCAACCGAGCTTGGGGTGCGGGTTGTGCCTGTCGGCATCCGTGGCACTTTCGAGGTGTGGCCTCGCGGCCGCGCCCGTATTCACCTTCACCCCGTCTCGATTGAGTTTGGGGCTCCGATCGAGCCTGGGGTTGGGGAGACGGTGGAAGCGTTTAACGACCGGCTGCGCGAAGCGGTCGAGAGCCTGCTGAAATAGCCGACCCGGTCCTGCCATTACCGAGTTGAACAGAACCGCAAACGGAGCGTTTTTCAGCGGAGTGCGCGGATTTTCACAGTGAGCGCCAGACGTGGCCGACAACCGCCCGAGGCCAAGATGCCAAGCCAGAGGGCTATCGGCTATTCCCCCTTCCCCCGCTTCGCCTCCAGTTCATCGAGCAACGCGACGGCGCGACGGACATGGGGGATGGTGATCGACCCGCCGACGACCATCGCAATGTTGAACAACTCGTAGAACATCGTCGCGATCGACGCCCTGGTCGTAGCATTGGATCACGTGGTAACTGACGCAGTCATCGCAGCGAAGGACGAGCGAGGCCACCATGCCCGATCATTTCCTTGGTCCGGCTGTCGAGTTTCCCTTTATCGTAGACGCGGCTGTCGAGGTTCCAGAACCGGTTTGTCTCCAGGTTCCCCTCGGCGCGGATCTTCTCGTTCATCGCCATCCTGAACTGCTCGAACTCCTCCAGACGCCCCATGCCGCTCTCCTTTGAGTCCATACCGCTTTCCTTAGCGTACTCGTGTGATTGTATATTGAGTCAGCATTTGGGAATGTCCGGAAATTTCTACAGATCGCGGAGGAGTGGCCGAGTGGTTTAAGGCGGCGGTCTTGAAAACCGCTGTACCCGGAAGGGTACCGTGGGTTCGAATCCTACCTCCTCCGCCAGACCTTCCTTTTTCACACCGTTTCATCAGGTTTCCTAGCTAGCGTCTCATCTATCGTCCCCAATGGCTCGAAGCTCTGGCGCTTCCGCTATCGTTTTGGCGGCCGCCAGAATGACCTTGCTCTTGGCGAGTACCCGACCACGTCGCTGAAAGAGGCGCGAGAGAGAAGAAACGCCTACCGCAAGCTGCTCGATGCCGGGAAAAATCCGGCCGACGTTGAAGACGCAGGCCTAACGGCCGAAGTTCAGCGGCCCGCCCGGGCCTTAGCACCAGACGAACGATGCAAGAAGCGCGAGGGCCGCTCCGCTGCAACGCCGGGTTAGGCGGCTATTCGGATCACGGTGCCCACTGGTGGGAAAGGCGAAAGAGTCTCGAGCACCCGAGGCATCAACGGCTTCAGATCTTCGTAACGGTTGGAGCGCGCAGCCAAAACAACGACAACTAAATTGGAAGCGGAGAGACGTTGCTGGTATTCCAGGTTCTGATCAGCGGTCAGGAACACCTGGAACTCTTGTCCTGCCAACCGTAGCAGTTCCCCATTGCTCTTTCCAGCCCAACCCGCTTCTGGGACGGTGCTCACTTCATGGCTGGGCAGGTCTTTCTTTAACCTTCGAGGGAGAGATTCATCGAGAAGGATCTTCACAGGATTTGCCTACAAGGGCTTCTTTTGAGAACTCAAGCAACTGGAAAACCTTGTTCCTGTCGACGCTCGGAAAATCCTGCAGAAAATCGTCAATTCCGTCGCCCGCCCGCAAATAGTCGAAGAGGGTCTGAATCGGCACACGGGTACCCCGGAAAACCGGGGTGCCACCGAGCACATCATTCTTTGTCTCAACGATGTTTTTTCGGTCTGTCATCTAGAGTCCATTGTAGTCCTTGGGTCGAAAGTGCGCCACTTCGCCGCCTAACGGCAACAAGTTCAGCGGGCGGCTGGAGCCGAGCAGTTGCGCCGAGCCACCCACACTATTGTCAGCTGACCGTTCCCACCGAAGCTCGACTCCCAGCCGCTCCGCTGGAACGATATGTTAGGCTGCGCCGTGGCTGAGTCAAACCGGTTATCTGGTAACCAACAGACACGGGGGCAATCACCCTGCGCTCGCGACCCGGACACCCGAACGAACCCGGCTGGATCTTGCCCCGACTGAGTTCGAATCAGCAACCCTTCCGATTGTGGCTGCTGTCTTTCTGCCCTACCGCCCTGATTTCCGCGCCACCTAACGGCAACAAGTTCAGCGGGCGGCCCCAGCCGAGTAGTCGCCCCGAGCCACCAGCCGCGTTTTCACTACTGACTTCCCACCGTAGGGAAGCCGGAGCCGCTCCGCTGGAACGCCGGGTTAGCCCTTCAAACGCCCCTTTAGGGTCGCATTTCTGCTGAAAGAAACTTCAATTTTGGCGCCTCTGGAACCCGCGTCCCGCTTGAAGTTCCTTAGGAGGCGGCGGATTACGCCTCGTTGACCGACTCTCGAAGAAAAGTTGCCCAGAAATCCACCACCCTCTCAAGAACTGGGAGCAGTTCGAACTGACCTCGGTCCTTGGTGGTGTAGCAAACGGTCGCACCCGCGGTTTGATAGCTCTCGAAAACGTCTAGAACATCCGTCCTCCGGAGCCGGACAGTCTCGATGGTTCCCGCCGACGAAACCGTCGAATGGTCGCTGTCTGGGTAGAGATGCTTGTACGCGTTCGCTATCGAACGTATGTCGCCAAAAGTACCGCCGGTCGCGTCGGAGAGGTGTTTCAAGAATTCTCCCAGTGTCCGATACGGAACAGCTTCAGGTAGTTTGTGACGCTTGGCGTATTCGTAATAGTGATCTGCCATGTGAGAGGCCGACATCGCTGCATTAAAACCATGCCTCACCGAGTCCGGGTGCTCAGCAAAGTCGCCATAATTTCCAAGAACGAAACCATCAAAGAAGATGTCGGGAGTCATGGACATGCTCATGAGGTTCCTCCTGTCTGGTCCGAGCCGCCTAACGGCAACAAGTTCAGCGGGCCGCCCCGGCCGAGTATTTGGCCCGGAGCGCCAGACATGTTTTTACCACATAATTAACAGTGATCGCAGCGCCGGGGCGGCTCCGCTGCACGCCGGGTTAGGCGGCTTTGATCGGCCCCCGGTCGGACGCGCCTCACTTCTCCTTCGCGCTTAGCTGAATCGGCACTGTGTCGATTAGCGTGCGGGAAATGATCATGTCTTTGGTGGTATTTACGTACTTCTTGAAATGTGCCGACTCGATGTGTGCCTTGTATGCGGCTTCATCGGTATACATTTCAAAGAACCTTAGCTTTGTGGGCTTGTTTTTTTCCGCTACAGCGTATATCGCCAACTCCCGGCTCCACGCGGACAGAGGTGTCCATCTCTTCCTTGACTGCGGCCAAGTACTTTTCCAGTTGAACCGGGTCGATCTCGAGTTCGGCCATGCGGACGAAGGGAGGCTGGGGTTTTTGAGCCAATGTACCGCCAATCAGCGATAGCGATAAGACCGCACCGGCGAGTTTCAAGAGTCGTTTGATGTTCATTACCGTAGTCCCAAGAGCCTGCTGGAACGAAAAGGGGCGGAGAGTGCGGCCGGCGTCCCCCGCCCACAGGTGAAAGCAACCGGCACTTCTGCGCCGCCTAACGGCCCGAGTTCAGCGGGCGGCTGGAGTCGAGTCGTTGCACCGAGCCGCTCACGATATTGTCACCTGATCGTTCCCACCGGAGCTTAGCTCCCAGCCGCTCCGCTGCAACGACCTGTTAGGCTGCGCCCTGGCTCAGTCAAACCGATTCGTCTGACGACCACCGGACACGGGGGCAATCAGCCTGCACTCGCGACCCGGAACACCCGGACCGCCCGGCTCGATCTTGCTCTCGACCGAGTTCGAATTAGCACCCTCACGATCTTGGCTGCTGTCTTTCGGCTCTGAAGCCCCAACGAACTCGACGCCTGGCGCCGCCTAACGACCCAAGTTCAGCGGGCGGCTGGAGCCGAGTCGTTGCACCGAGCCACCCACGATATTGTCACCTGACCGTTCCCACCGGAGCTTAGCTCCCAGCCGCTCCGCTGCAACGACTTGTTAGGCTGCGCCCTGGCTGAGTCAAACCGATTCGTCTGATGACCACCGGACACGGGGGCAATCAGCCTGCACCCGCGACCCGGAACACCCGGACGGCCCGGCTCGATCTTGCCCCGACCGAGTTCGAATTGGCAACCCTTCCGGCTGTGGCTGCTGTCTTTCTGCCCTCAAGCCACAGGAACTCAACGCCCGGCGCCGCCTAACGGCAATAAGTTCAGCGGGCGGCCCCAGCCGAGCAGTTGCCCCGAGCCACCAGCCTCGTTTTCACCTCTATATTCACACGTGAGCGCAAGCCGGGGCCGCTCCGCTGCAACGCCGGGTTAGGCGGCCTAACTCCGCGCGTCACACGCAGTGGGGGCAGTGCAAGCTGTCATTCTGTTGGATCCCTTTGACCCGACAGAATAGCGAGAGTGTTCACTATCCCGCGAGTGGCCTCGACACACATTGCGGCATCCCTAAAACACGCGGTTCTCTTGTGCTGAAGGTTGACCGCCAGATCGAACACGGCTCGGGCAAATTTCCTGTGATACTCATGGCACTGACCACCAAGTTCTGCTAGGAAGTAACTCTCGAACATTCTCTTCGCGTCAGTGGGACTCGGTACAACCCCGTCCAGTTGCTGCTGGTGCTTCTGCGGATCGTAGACGGCCTGCGCTAGAGAAATAATCGCCTCCCTGCAGAGAAGGGCAACAGACTGAAAGTCCTCTTCATTCTTAGCGGTTTCCAAGGCGCTGCCGATCTTCTCCATATTCCTGTCAACACGTGACCACCCGGTGGGCTCCGCCGGCTCGACAACGCGTGTCCTACTGGTAGCGAGCGCGTCCAAGACTGGCTGGTAAAGGCTACCGACGTACTGCCGACGTGACCGATAGCTTGGAAGACTCCCATCACTCCACTTTGCGTACCACTTCCAAAGATCGGTATAGGGGTTCGGGTCACCTACAAGGATCTTTCCGAGGGTTTCCTTGATCTTCAGCCGCCGAGCTTGATACTCAGGGTTGACATCGTTGATTCTTGGGCCGCCCGTCGCTACCGAAATCATCGCAGCCTTCTGAGCTTCGATCTGTTCAATGAGTTCCTGTATCTCGTGCTCGGTTAGTCGAATTGGCATTCTCCCCGCTATATCCTTCGATGGCACTGCTCGTGCCCGCACACCCTTCAAGTACGTGCCGCGCGGAAGGACAGCCTCTATCGCCTTTCTGATACTCCGTGTGCGCGGATCATTCTCCTTCTGGAGGATCTCGTAAGTGGATCTCGGGCAAACGACTTCCAAGAGCAATCCATCAAGCACACGATTGCCGTCCATCCAGGAGTCCACACTTTCCCAGTTCTTCACTTGGCATGCACTCAGGAGAGTTGCTGCATCCGGCTCATCCCCCTCCACGAGGTACTGGACTGCATTGTCGATTGTAGCCTGATTGATCTCGAACATACTTTTGCCTCTAGCTAGCGGCCTCATTTTTTTCTTCGCTTCCAGACGTCTCGGATAGGTTGCAGCAAGTTCACAACAGTCGTCGTCTTAGTCTCTTCCTCTGTGAAGGTAATCTTCCCATCGGAGTCCCGGACAAAGATCGCGTTATGGACAAAGAGTGCTCCGGTCGCATCTGCCGCTATCAGCTGAAGCGCTTCTTCTCGTCTCGGACTATCTTCCAGAGATTTGGAGTCTCTGAACAGCCAGGCCTCGTTAATTAGTATGATCGAAGTAGCCCCTGTTTTCTCAATCTCGGCTGCCAGTTTCCGAAACATTAGATGCTTTGCCGTTTTGTCTTCCATCAGGATCTGAGAAATTCCCTTTGTCCTATCGGGATATCCGATGAGCGCTATTGGAAGGTGATATCCATCGGCCTTCAGGACGTTCTTTGCATGCTCAAACCACGCAACTGCCTCTTCCTGAAGAGGAGAAGAGGGAGAAAGCTTTCCCTTGAGGTTCCTGAGCCAGGGATACCGCTCAAGAGCCTTTTGGAAATCCTCCGGCGATGGTTCCATCGGGATTTCAACCGGCGTCAATACCGACCCGTCATGCAGATTTAGCCAGACGGTCCGGTCCCAGTCTTGCGCAACCATGCACGGGGGAAGCCTTCCACCGGCACCCTTCAGGACTGCATGCCAATCGCACGCCTCTCTACTGGGTCCCTCGAGCAGGACCTCGTGCGCATCGTAGAGCAACCGAGACAAAACATCGAACGCGTGCGCCAGAGATTCCACGATTTCCTCTTCAGGGAGTTCGTTATGAACCCAGCGACGCTCGACCCGAAGAAGGCCCACGTCCAAGGAAACGCCTGCAGGCAGACCGGTAGCAATATAGCGGGTGAATTCCTCCGTGGGTGTGAACGGGGGCACAACAATCTCAAAATGCGGCGGGTCAAACCAAGATTCAACAATCGAAATTCGGGCTACGCTGTTTGTCTCGAGATCGCCCTTCTTGACAATGGTGTTTCTGGCCTCAATCAACCATCTCAGCAAGCGATCTGCCCTCATCGTTTCCTGCCAACCGCCATACCACTCATCAAAGCCGCGAAGGGCCGACTTGGCGTTCTGGAGGACGAATGTTACGTTCCGCAGAGTCTGGACGGTGTTGTTTAGGCTTAGTCGAAAGGCATCAGGCGCAAAGTACTGCCGTTTGGTTTCAACGAGAAGATTGAGGCCGTCGGCAAGACGCCGATCCGCCTGGCCTAGAACGCACGAGGTTTGTGGAGTCTGTTTCATACGTTCCTCGATTCAACCAACCCTATTGGCCGACTCGTGTATCTTGGCCGTCAAGCCGCCTAACGGCAATAAGTTCAGCGGGCGGCCCAGCCACTTGGTTGCCCCCGTGCCACCAACCGCGTTTTCACCACTTACTTCTCGCCGGAGGGGAGCCGGGGCCGCTCCGCGGGGTTAGGAGGCGGCCCTGGTAACGACCGAGTTGCACGGGTCGTGCCCGAGGCAACCACGTTGCGTCGCCACTTCGTAACCAGGCGTCACCTGCTCCCGTGAGGCAAGCGCCAAGGGCGTGAAACTAGACTTGACCGTCACCGTCTTCGGGTATGGGGGCCTCTATGTCGGTGGCGCCCGCACCACGCGCACGGCGTTCAAGCATCGCGGCTGCGATCTCGATCGGTTCGCCCCATTCGTCTGGGGCGACCGGCGGCAAAGTCTCGCCGATTTTCTCGAGGGCAGCCCGCACCGCTCTGAACTCAGAATCAGTTGGTTCGTAGTGAAGATGATGGGCCGACTTGTTGCGCATGCTGTTTATGAGACGAATCGCGTCAGCGAGCTCTCGCTCGATGATCGCGTGACCCTCGCAGAGTGCCACGAGCATGTGAAAGCTCGGTGCACGGTCTCGGAAGATCGCATCAGGATTGGGCAGCTTGGCAACAAGGCTTCTGACCAGTAGGTGCTCAATCCAAAGGTGCCCGGAGATGAGGAATGACTTCCCGAGCTTCTGAGCGTTGATGTACTTCGTAAGGTTGCTTCTCATTTTGACCATCGAAACCTGCAAGTCCGTTCGGGCACGGTTTGGACAGATCTGAGGCGCGCGCGCCTTTAGGTCGGGAGTTTCCAGCGCCGCTCTTTCGATTGCGGCGTGGGTTCCTTTTCGCCCCCACCGTGGGTCACGTTTCCCCAGGCCCCCGTTGTTATCCCGGACGGTCGGTTTTCCCGAGTCCGGTTGGCGGGCTTGGCTTTCCCGCAAGGCCTTTCCACCCCGCCCGGAGGCTTAAGCGCCGCCTAACGGAAAAAGTTCAGCGGGCGGCCCCAGCCGAGTAGTTGCCCCGAGCCACCAGCCGTCTTTCTACCACTTACTTCCCGCCGGAGGGAAGCCGGGGCCGCTCCGCTGTACCTACCGGGTTAGGCGGCTGTTCTGCTGTTGGCCCCTTCCGCGCCGAGCGAAGACGATCGCCTGCCAAAAAGCCTGACGAATCCTGCACACACGATGAGCAATGCCAGGGCAAACACCGAGACTGTGTTGGGATCATACCCCTCGTGGGGGTTATTGAATCTACTGATTCCCCACTCCCGGCCCGCATGATGGATAACCCAAATATAGAGAGCTGCGACGCCGAGCAGAATGTTGCCAAGCGCGTGAAATTGCCACTTGCTGCTCCCTCTAAGCCAAGTGCCTAACATCAAGAATATGAAGATCGCTGCCAGTATCATCGACGCTTGTTCGAAGCTCAAAGGGCAGTCCCAGCACCGTTCAGCGCGGGCGGCTGGCACGAGGACCACAAAGGCAACGGTAGCAAGAATAGCTACAATGGAAGAGCCTAGGAGAATCTTCCGCCTCATAATCACTTGGACACCGACTCTGCACACTCGGAGCCGCCTAACTATGTATTAGAAGGCAAAAGTGACGTAATTGATTGCGTCACTTTTGACGTGTAATACGGCTGACCAGAACGTAACCTTTGTCTTACCTTGTACTTCAAAGCGGCCCATGCGGATTATACGGCGCTGGGTTCCCGTGGACAAGCCGAACCTGCCCGAGCAAGTCCGCGACAGAATTCGAGTACGCCATTACGGCCTTCGAACCGAACAGGCTACCTGTATTGGATGATGCTCCAGTTTGGGGACGGGGATAGCCCCTGATTGCTCGATATCACTCCGTGCTACTCCTCGTCGAACTCCCCGGGACGCCAGCCAGTGAGGTACTTCTCGGCAAGCTGAAGCAGGTCCTCGACGCCCTCGGTGATGGGTTGCCTCGAGCTTCTCAATCTCTCTCGCAGGTTCTGCTCGTGTGAGCAACCGGGCAACACCGTCGCTTTCTTTATCCACCCATTGCCGGCGGTATCGCTCGAGAAGGTCAGAGGATCACTTTCAAAAATGGGGGTACAAACGGGGGTATTCTGAATCCTGTCAGAACGTAATTCCTCGTCCCCAAAAGCGTTTGTCGCTCAATTCGATGGCTACCTCCTCCGCCACCAAGCGCTTGCGGACCAGCAGCTTCAGTCGGCACGCTCAGTTGCCGTTCTCTCCGCTTCGCGATTCCCGCCCAAGCGACGTTTCCGTTTTCCGCAGCGCGATTCCCCCGCTCCGATAAGCTTCCTCTCATCACTTCCTTCGGCTTTCCGACACACGCCTGCATCTATTCTGACGAGGGGGCACAGAAGAAGGGGGACCATGCTGCAATCCGTCCGTCAATTCCACCGTCAGATCACCGGTTTGCTGATCATCGGGGCTTGCCTCGCTGGAGATGCATATGCGAGCTCGCCGGAGTGGCTTTCTACGTTGCCCGGCCCGGAGCAAATATCTGCTCTGGCCGTCGATCCCGCTCAGCCGAGCAGAATTTACGCGGGAGCCGCGCCTGCCACTGTCTTTACCAGCACGGACAGCGGTCTCACCTGGGTCAAAGCGGCCATCGCAGATCGCGGGGGCGCCGTCTCGGTCATCGCCCCAGACCCGCACACACCTGGACAAGCGTACCTCGGGCTTTACTGGGGAGGGCTCTGTAAAACAACAGACGGCGGGCAAACGTGGGGTCCAATGGAGTTCGATCTGCCGGGCGAGACCAGGGCGCCGGAGCCACTGGTCCTCGTTGTCGATCGCGCGGACCCCCGGGTTCTTTACTTGGGAACCAGGGGGCGCTTTGAGGGCGACAGCTGGAGCCCGACACGCGTCTCCGGCCGCCTGTGGAAAAGCGCGGATGGCGGCCAATCCTGGAAAGACGCCAGCAACGGGCTGGATCTCGCCAGCTCGTCTCTCAGCCCCACCGACATCGCAGCAATTGCGATCAACAGTCTTGAACCGAAAAAACTTTATCTTGCCACGACAAACGGAATCTACGGCAGTTCCGACCACGGTGATACATGGACCAGGCTCTCCGCCCCGGCGATCATGAGCGTTGGCCTTGTATCCGTATCCCTCACCGCCGATCCCCGCAACTGGGACGTCGTCTACCTGACGCAAAACTACCCGGCGACGGCCGGATTCCCGATTCCGGGGATTCAAAAGAGCACCGACGGCGGGAGAACGTGGCAAGAGGCGACCCGCGGACTGCAATCCGACGACATCGCGTCCCTGGCGATCGACCCGGCGGACCCCGAACGGCTGTATGTCTCGACCGGAAGCCTCCTCGGTCCGGATTACGGACGAATCTACGTGAGCTTGAACGGAGCCGAAAGCTGGGATCCGTTCGATCCTCCCCTCGCTTACCCGGCTCGGAGCCTTGCTTTTGGAGGGCAGGATCTCGACCGGTTGTACGCGGCCGCCTGGGGTGTGCAACAAATCACCCTGCGCAGGCAGGACCGGTTCTACTTTCCACACCTCGGATCAGGTAAGGCTGCCGGCTGGGAACTGCAGACGGAAATCACGCTGGTCAACATGGGACCGGAGACCCAGGTGACGCTGGAATTCTTCGATCCTCAGGGAACACCGCTCGCCCTTTCCTTTGGCGACCGGGTCCCCGGTAGCGCCTTGGATCTCACCCTGAAAACCGGGCAAATCTTCTCGGAACGAACAACCTCATCAAGTGCATTGGCTGTCGGCTACGCGGTCGTAACCGCGCCTCCCGGCGTGACGGGCAGCCTGGTCTTCAGTTGCTCGAGGGACGGAAGGAATCTCTACGAAACCGGGGTGCCCGCTGTACGAGGGCTCAATCGGAACTTCACCCTTTTCGTCGACGCGGAGAGCGAGGCCTCCGACGTCGGGCTCGCCCTGACGAATGCAGGGAGCGGAGACGCGACAGTCGCTCTCAAGCTCTATGACGAGAATTTCGGGCTGATTTCTTCCCGTCCCCTTTCGCAAGTGATCGGTCAGCAGTTCCGGCCGGGATCGCAGGTGTCTCGCTATGCCAAGGAGATTTTTCCCGAGATCCGGGATCGCGGATTGACGAGGGCAGTCATTACTGTCGAAAGCGACCAGGACCTGGCCGCAATGACGCTTCACCAAAGAACCGAGGGCGCTGACGTGCGGGTGAGCACCTTCCCGGTGATACCCAATCGGGCTGACCAGGATTTGTTGCCCACCGGAGAGCCGCCAATCGACTTCGCCCACATTGTGAACGGGGAGGTCGCAGGCGAGTTCCTGAAAACCGAGGTAGTTCTCCTCAACGCGAGTATCGAAGGAACCGTGAACGGAGTCTTCCGAAACATCCATGGGCTCCCCATGGAATTGGAGTTGGAAGGATATGGCCGGGTATCGGAATTCAGCATCGACCTGGCACGAGGACAGGTCGTTGTGCTTAAAACGACGGGCCACGGCGTATTCCAGACAGGATGGTTGCAGTTGCATCCACGGGGAGACATCCATGCGATAACGCTTGTGACGCAGGCGAATGCAGTCTCGAGCACAGAGGCGGCTATCCATCCTTCGGAGCTTCGGGAGTTCTCTTTTTTCTTCGATGCCTCGGACCCGAGGCTTGATACAGGCTTCGCCGTCGTTGCACCACCCGGAAGGGTGACCAATGTGACTCTCGCACTTTTTGACGAATCGGGGACCATGGTGGCGAACAGGCAGACCCAGTGGGTGCCGCTCCAGAAACTCGCACAGTTCGCGACCGAGCTGTTTCCGGAAATAGGAGAGAAGGGCATCAAGCGAGGAGTCGTCTCGATCAGCACGAACCAGTTCGTCTTTGCCACAATCCTGAGACAGCATCAAGTCCCGTTGCCCGGTCTTCCTGAATATGCGTACAGGCTGACTACGCTTCCGCTGCTTCCCCGGGTGCTTGAGTAAGAGAATCGTGGAAGAGTGCAAGAATGGCCATTGATCTGGTCAGGATTCGAGCGACACTTCTACACCCCTCATTCTTCTTCCTCCCCTGTTAATAAAGCTCTCCCTCGCACGTCTTTAGCTATAGCGCGATCAGGAACGGACGGTCACCGTCGTCGGGAATGGCCGCGCGAGGCTGAGGATGCGGATGAAGATCAAGCGACTGGCGCGGCGGATCGGGGCGAGGCGCATGCTTCGCATCTCAGGCTTCGTCCTGTTCCTCGCTTCGCCCGGCGGGCTCCTGCTGCGTTTCGACCCCCTGGTCGTCTTGTCAGTCTGGAGCGTGCTCCTCCTTCTCACTACAGTCGTCTGGGGCCGCTGGTTCTGCGGGTGGGTGTGCCCCTTCGGCACCTACCACGGGGTAGTGGCCAAAGTCGTAAGAAGGGGGCGGGCGGGTTCTCTTCCGAGGATGTATTCGTCCGCCCAGAACCTGAAATACTATCTGCTGGCGCTCCTGGTTACCGCGTCATTTACCGGCACGGACCTGATCGGCTGGCTCGACCCTCTCTGCGTGTTCTACCGGGGATTGGGCGTGGGGCAAGGGCTCGAGGTTTACCAGAAACTGGCCACCGATATCCCGGTTTCCCTTTCCCAGTGGTTAAACCCGAGCGTATCCGCCGCCCCTGCAGGTGTCTTGCCAGGCGGACCCGGGAATGCCCTCTGGGGATCGCTCCTCGCCCTTGGACTGTTCCTGTCCGCAACTGCGGGCAACTTCGTGCGGCCTCGTTTCTGGTGTCTTTATGTTTGCCCGCTCGGCGCCCTGCTCGGACTAGCCGCATCCCGCTGCGTGAAGCAACTTGAATTGGATGTCGACCGGTGTCGATCGTGCCATGCCTGCAGCCGGGCGTGCCAGAGCGGGGCGGGTCCGGAAAGCCATGCCCGGTGGAGAGCGTCCGAGTGCTTTTCCTGCCGGTCCTGTCAACAGCTCTGCCCGGTGCACGCGATCGACTTTCGAAACAGTCGCAGGGAGCGGACAAATTGACTCCGACTCAGTTTTTCCGCCGCTTGAAGACTCTCTGCGGAGCCTTTCCGCGACCGGAATTCAGCGTCCCTCGGCGACAGCTGCTGCTGACCGGAATCGCGGCTTTCGCAGGCGGGGCGATCGGTATAGCGGGCTTACCGACCCGGCGTCGGGATTCCGGCCAGGTTCTCCGTCCACCGGGGGCGGTCGATGAGGAGAGATTCCTGAGGGAGTGCCTTCGTTGCGGTCTGTGCACCTGGAATTGTCCGACCGGCGTGATTCAACCGGCCGGGCTGGAGGCGGGACCCGAAGGCATTTTCACTCCGGTGATGAAGATGCAGATCGGCTACTGCGCCTTCTGTGCCGGCTGCTCGGATTGTCCTCAAGAGCTCCTGCGCCATTATCGGCGCCGGGACAGGTCCAAGCTGCCCAAAATCGGCTTGGCGGTCATTCATCGCGACTCCTGTCGCGCCTACCTTGCCGAGCACTCCTGCACGGTCTGCTACGATGGGTGCGCTGGACGCCAGGAACACCAGAAGGCGATTTCGCTCCAGCCACTCGCCGACCAGGACGGCCGGACGATTTTGGAACCGCATGTGGATCGAGAGCGTTGCGTGGGATGCGGGCGCTGCGAGCACCGCTGCCCCGCCAGACCCGGTCCCGCCATCCGTGTCATGAGCCTCATCTGAGGCTTTAAAGACAGAACCACCACCAAGTCACCAAAAAGCCCCAGGAAGAACTGGTTTTCTTACAGGTAAATCTTGAAAGCGGCGAAGATCGTATGCGGGACGGCTCCGAACTCGCTTCCCGGTACTCCCGCGGGGGTCAGCTCCTTACCGAAACCGAGCTGGCCGCCAAACAGCACTTCCGAGTTGTTGCCGGTCGACCACACGAGCGAGGGAACCCACAAGGCGGATCCGTCATCCCAGCCGACGAGCAAGCTATTGTTAAAAGTCCACAGCGGGTGAAAACGCCACCCCAGAGACAGCCCCGAGTGGTATCGCCCGAGCGAGTTGATCTCCCCGCGAAGCACGCGATCGGAACTGAGCAGCACGAGGTAATCGTCGGGATTCCCGGCCCCGTACTGGTTCCACGCCGTCTCGAGAATCATTGTGATCGTCGGCGTCAGTTGGCGATCAATTCCGGCCGAGCCACGCCAGAACACCCCGCGACTGATCACGCTGTCACGCGGGTCCCCTGACTGCGTCCATGAAAGCTCGCCACGCAACCCGGTTCCGCCGACGTTGGCACTTACAAAGGTCCCGGCGACTTTGTCTTCATGAAAGCTGCCGGCCATCACTCCGAAATCCACGGTTCCGACCGTCCAACGCATCAGCGCGGCCGCGGCCAGGTCGCTGGAAGTCGATGGGCCGAGAACGCCGGCTACAGCCTGAATCTCCGAGTACGATCCAAGCGGGACAATCAGGCGGGCGGCATCGACCCCCGGCTTGTAGTCCCGGTCGATGCGGTTGGGAGCGAAGGGGGCAAACAGATCCAGCGCCGGCCAGAAGTAGTTGACGCCCCAGGTTATCGCCTGACGGCCCAGGACGAGTTGAAAGGCATCGGTTTCGATCTGAATATTCAGACGATCCAGTGCCGCGTTCACAATTACATCTTCGTTCCTGACGAGGTTCTCCTGGAGATCGAGGTAGGTGCGGCTGCGGCCGGTCGCAATCGCGGTGACCGCAGACCGCGGCGGGGAGGTCAAGTCGGTCACCAGGTGCGCTTCGGCTTTGAAATGCCGGCCGAACGTAACTTCCGGAACGATGCGAAGGATGAGGAACTCGGTGTCGCGACGAGACTGGAACGGGTTCCCCTCGACCGTGTAGAAGCCAAAGCCGCGAACCGATGCGCCGAGTTTGAAGTCCTGCGCCTGAAGGACGCCGCCCAGGAGCAAGAGACCGACGGCGGAGAGGAGGAGCCTAGCCTGCATACCGGGGATCCTTGGGGTCTTGTTCCGGTACCGGCCGATCGCTCTCGATTCGACCGTCAACAAGGCGGATGATGCGGTGCGCGCGGTCCATCACACGCGGGTCATGCGTCGAAAAGAGGAAAGTCGTGCCGTGCTCCTGGTTCAGCCTTTCCATGAGCTTCAAGAGCGACAGCGCCGTCTCCGTATCCAGGTTGGCGGTCGGCTCGTCTGCCAGGACGAGCTTCGGTTCCGCGGCAATTGCCCGCGCGACGGCGACTCGCTGCTGTTGCCCCCCTGACAGCTGTCCCGGCCGGCGTCGCTCCAGGCCTTCCAGGCCGACTTCCTTAAGAAGCTCTCTCACCTTCCTTCGACGCTCGCGATCTGGAACGCCGCGCAGCAGAAGGATGAACTCGGCGTTCTCTTCCGCGGACAGGACCGGGATCAGGTTGAATGCCTGAAAGATAAAGCCGATCTCCTCGAGTCGCAGCTTCGCCAGTTGCTGGCGGCTCAAGCCGGACAGGTCCCGGTTGCCCAACCAGACGGTCCCGTCGGTGGGGCGGTCCAATCCCGCGCAGACGTTCAGCAGGGTCGTCTTCCCGGAACCGGAAGGACCGGCGATCGCGATGAATTCGCCTCTTCCCGCGGTGAACGAGACGTTTCTGAGCGCCTGGACCGTCTGCTCGCCCTGTGTATAGACCCTGGAGACATTATCGAGTCTCAGAAGGAGGCTATCGGAATGGTCGTTGGTCATAGCTGCCCCAGCAGGTGCACGTCTTCGGCTTTCGCTCCCCGCCAGGCGGGCAGCAGTGACAGGAGAAACGTCAGGACAAAAACCATGCCGGCAGCGCCGAAGATACGTGACCACGTCAGCTGCGAGTAGATGATCGGGTCGATCGTTGTCCCGCCGGCGGAGACCTGCGACGAGTAGAACCAGTCGAGTGGCAAGCCCTTGTGGTGGAAATAGAGATGGCCCAGGTAACCGAGGATCGTCCCCACGAATACCGAAAGGGCCGCGATCCAGGAAGCCTCCAGAATAACCAGCAGGAAACGACGCCGAGGCGAAAAGCCAAGCGCGTCGAGCAGGGCAAACTCGCGACGTCTTTCGAGGACGGACATCAGCAGCGTGTTGGCCACCATGAAGGCGATAATCAGGAAGAAGAGGCCGTTGAAGACGTAGCTCCCCCCGTCGTCGATCTTGATGAAGTCGCGAAGCTCGGGCATCAGCGCAGGCCAATCGAGCACCTCGACGCCCGAAGGCAGGCTGGTCCGAAGACGCCTGGCGACCTCGTCCGAGCGATCCAGCCGGTCGAGCATGATGGCGACCTGGTGAACACGGCCGTCGAGCTTCAGGAGTCGTTGGGCTGTCAAGAGAGGGACCAGAACCGTCGCCTGATCAAAGTCCTCGAGTCCCGTTCGCATGATGCCCGAGACCCTCAGAAGCAGCGATTCGATCTCGGCGGAGTTCGCTGCCTGCGCCATGAGGACGAACTTCTCGCCCGGTTCGAGGCGGAGCTTGCGAGCCACGCCGTCGCCTATCACTGCGGTATTTTCGTCCGACGCAGAGAGAAAAGCACCTCTTGTCACCTTGTCATCGAAGAATGAGCCGTCCACTTCCCGGGCGGGTTCCAGTCCAATGACGCGGACGCCGGTGGCGCCGTCAGCCGAGGACGCCAGCCCGGAGGCGAAAACTCGGGGAAGCACGTTTTGCGACGCCGACCTCGGAGCCTTGGGAACTGATCCAGGAGGAAATGTTTCTGAAATCCTGAGGACTCAAGGCGCGGTCGATTCCCCCACGCTCCTGGTAACCTTGCGCCTGCACGGCCACGTGGGCGCCCCCCAGGCGAACGGCGTTCTGAATCATCGCCAGATGACTCCCGTCGCCAATGCCGAGAAACAACAGCAAAAGGCCCAGTCCGAGAGCCACGGTGCCGGCGGTGAGCAAAGTCCGCCGGGGGTTTCTCCAAAGGTTTCTCCAGGCGATGATGATGAGAATTCGCATGCTGGTAAACCGCACACAGGACTGACACGGACTGACACGGACGAACACCGACAAACACTGTCGGACACGGACGAAGGGCACGGACTAGAAATCACTGTCCCCTCTGAAGGACTAGAAATCACTGTCCCCTTCTGAGGGCGCCCCTCCTGAGGCCCTCCTACTGCAACACCGGGGCGTGAAGCGCCTCCACCGGGTCCACGCGGACCGCTTTCCGGGCAGGCCAATAGGCCGCCAAGACCGTCGCGACACACAGACTCACTGCGGCTCCAAGACCGCGTCCCAGTTCCAGGCAGCCTTTAGAACCGGGTCGGCGCGTGCCTGCATCATGGATAACTCACCTGTCCAGCGACTGAGATCAAGCCCATTGACCGAGAGATAGCGCATCATCGCGCGCCCCTAGCACAAACCCGGCAGCAAGGCCCAGAATGGCGAGAAAAAGTGCCTCGAGCAGAATCGTCATCAGGATCAGGGACGAGCGCATGCCGAATGCAGTCAGCATTCCGATCTCCCGGATTCGCTCGAACGTCACCATCATCATGGTGTTGAGAACGCCGAAGGCCGCGAAGATGACGACCAGCCCGATGATAAACGCGTTGGCGCCACCGGCCACATTGAGATAATCGCTCAGTTGCGGCAACAGCTCCCTCCAGCTCTGGACCGAGACATCGGGCGGGAGGCCGTCCATCCGGCTGATCTCCCGGCTGATCTCAGGAGCGGCCAGCGGGTCCTTGACGCGCATGGCTATCTCGTGGATCCGGGCGGGTTCGAGGGCCATGAGGCGCTGAAGGTCTTCGATTCGGGCAAAAGCGATGGTGCGATCCATGTAAGCGAGGCCCGTGCGGACGATTTTTCCCACCTTGAAGAGCTCGTTCCCGAGCGTCCCATCCGCTGCTTGTGTCACGGCCGCTATTTCGTCGCCTTCGCGGGCTCCGAGCTCGAGCGCCAGCAATTCGCCGAGCAGCAACGACCCGGGGGCCAGCCGCGCAAGCGAAGCCGGGTCGATGATTCGACTCAGCTTCGCCTCGGCGCGCGGGTCGATTCCGACGATTTGGACGCCGGCCGAGCGTTCTCCGGTCGAGAGGAGCCCGAAGCCGAAGACCCGCGGCGAGGCGGCTGCGATTCGATCGTCTCGTTGGAGGCGCCCGATCAAAGAACGCCAGTCGACGCCGTTCACGTCGCCGATGGTCTCGTACATGTCCCGGTCGGGCAGATACTGCCGGTCATGAATCTGGACATGCCCCACGATCAACTCGGTTCCATTTCGGAGCAGTTGAGCGACCAGGCCGTTTGCGAGGCCGATCATGGTGATCAGGAAAGCAAAGGCAAACCCTATGCCGGCGATCGTGATCAGGCTGCGCCGCGGGTTTCTCCAGAGGTTTCTCCACCCCAGACGGATGACGATCATGATCCTCGCAGGGATTTTAAGGAAAAAACGCTTTCGGCGATCTTCAGGTCAAAGTCCAGCTCTTTATACTTCATTTCGGTGTATTCGCCCGGTTTGTCCGACGGGGACATCCGCATCCGGGTCGGCACCAGGCGCCCATCCATGGTCTCCCAGTCTGAAAAGGTGGCAAGGCGTTTGAGCTGCCCGTCCTCGCCGTAGAATCGGGCCCAGATCGGCTGCAGATCCGACTTGCGAATCTGGTACACGATCTTTCCCCAGACGACCGGGGCGTCGGGCCGGGGTATCAACAAAAACTCGTAGACTGGTACTCCCTCCCTCGGGCCTTCGAATTCGATCGTGATGTCGTAGTCCCGGATCAACCGGCTGTCCTTCACGAGGTCGTCGTTGGTGAAGTGAGAGCCCATCCAGGAGGCCATCATCATGGATGTGGGGATCCGGATGACCCGGTCGATCTTCGGAAGGTAGTTCCAGATGTTGTCGCCCACGCGAAGGGTCGCGGTCCCCTGGTCCTTCTTGGGCGCTTCGATCCGGACGAGCACTTTCTCGGTGCCTTCGGACCAGATTCTAAGCTCGGTCGTCCGCTTCCACTGGCGAGTCGCCACGGTCATCTCCACGCGGCCGACCGATGAGTCGCCTCGCAGCATCCGGTCCACTCGATCAATGATCTCGCGCGCTTCGCGGGTGGAGGGTTGTCCAAAGAGCGGGCCGGCCAATATGCCGAACAGAATCAGGGCGATTCCGGAAGCCAAACGACCCATCCGTCTATGATACTCCACCTCTTTTCCCGTCTCCTTGTCTCCCGGTCTCCCTGTCTCCCCGTCTCCCTGGTCTCCTGGTCTCTCTCCTCGCCTCCTCCCGCGGCTGCTGATAAGATGGAATCAGGAACCATGCCGATTTGCCGAGCGGGTTGAACCTCCTGGTACATCGGTCCGCACATTCCCGCCGCAAGGAGCTGACACGGGGCCCGAGCCCCACGATATTTGGAGAGGTGCCTGTATGTACCGAATCTTCCTGGTTCTGGAAGCCTGTCTTCTCGTACCCGGTCTGCATGCTCAAGCGCCGGAGGGGCTCGTGGCCTTTGACGAGCTCAACAACCAAGTCGTCCTGAAGATGGTCCGTGAAAGGATCCCTGAGGAGACGATCATCACCCTGATCGAGTTGAATCCGCCGCATTTTGACACCTCGGCCAGCGGCCTCGAGCAGCTGAAGGGCGGAGGTGTGTCGAAAAGAGTGATAGCGGCGATTCTGGAGGCGTCGCAGACCAGGCCGCAAACGGCCGGGACCAAGCCGCCAACCGGGGCCGGCACAGCTCCTTCGCCGTCGGCTCCCCGGAGCTCCCCCGCCGGCATCTCCCAGCCGGCTGCCAAATCAGCCACGCCGGCACAGCCGACCCCCGTTCCGACGTCGCAGGCTTCGAGAACCGAGTCAGCCCGGACACCAGCCGTCAGCCGTCCGGGCATGGGAGCTTCAGCCCCGGCCAGTGCACCTCCCCGGACCTCGACTGCATCGGTGGCGGCCCACCCTTCGGCTGCCCCGCCGAAGGTCGAAGCGCCTCCAGAAGTGATTGCGGAACCTGCTTCAGTACCACCCAATCCCACCTGGAGGGCGGGGTCCGCCTCGCCACTGCCTGCGCCCCGCATTGCCTATTCGGAGTTTGAGGAGGAGTCGGCTCCGCGAGCCGAGATCTTCGGCGGTGTAACGTACAGCTGGCCTGAATCCGGTCCAAACCGTATGGGGTGGAATGGCGCGGTAGCCGGGAATCTGAACAGCTGGCTCGGCCTGGTGGCCGACCTGAGTTCCAGGAGGTCGTACGAAACCCATCGTTTCCTGGGAGTCGACGTCGGCACAGGGGACGTTTTTCTCATGCTCTTCGGTCCGCAGTTCACCGCCCGCACCGGCAGGATAGACGCCTTTGCCCGTGCCTTGGTAGGGAGGCAGCATTCCGGGGGTCCCGGAGTCGCACCGGCGCTCTGGCACACTGCGTATGGATTTGGCGGAGGCGCCGATGTTCGTATCTCGTCGCGAGTTGCCGTACGTGCCGTCCAGTGGGATTTGCTGACAAAAGCGAACGACGACTCGCAGAGGGAGAACCGAATAGCCTTCGGGTTGGTCGGCCGGTTCTGAACTGACAGCGGGCAACAGGCAGCCGGCAGCGGCCCCTCGGAGCGCGGACATCGGCCCCCCGAAGCGCGGACATCGGCGCCCTCGGAGCGCGGACATCTTGTCCGCACTGGGTTCGCGGACGTCCCGTCCGCGCGGCGGGCATCCTGCCCGCCGTTCCGGTTTCTGTCGCAACAGCAAGCCCTTTAACGCCGGGCAGGATGCCCGGCAGCGCGGGCAAGATGCCCGCGAACCCAGTGCGGACGGGACGTCCGCGCTCCGGAAGGCCGTTGCCTGCGCTGCGAGACAACGCCCACTGCCAGCTGCCCACTGCTCGCTGCCTTCTGCCCGCTGCCTGCTGCGTCCCGCTTCCGGTCGTCTGCTTTTCCGGTTGCCGAGCTTTGCCGTCTCAGGCATGATCTGGCCGAGACACGGAGAAGAGACGAACATGAGAACCCGAACGGCGCTTCTTTCACTCCTTCTGGCTGCTTCCGCACTTCTGGCCGTCGCCTGCACTGCCGCAAAGCGGCCGGACAAACTGTTCACCGCTTGGCCGACAGATGCCTCACCTGCACAAATCGGCAAGCGTGTGGCCGAGAATTGGGTCGTGCGTAAATTCGACTACCAGACCAACCCGCGCAGACAGTACGTCATTTACCCTGAAGTCTGCACCTGGTACGGCTCGCTGACGGTCGCCGAGCTCACGCGGGACGCCGACCTCCAAACGCGGCTCATCAGAAAGTTCGACCCTTTGCTGTCTACCGATTCGTCACGGATCTCTCCGAATGCCCACGTCGATTACCGGGTCTTCGGCTCGGTTCCCCTGCAGATCTTCCTGCTCACGAAGGATAAGCGCTACCTGGATCTCGGCGCAGGACTGGCGGACAAGCAGTGGGACAAGCCATCTGCCGACGGAGTGACCGGCGAGGCACGGTACTGGATTGACGACATGTACATGATCTCCGCGATCCAGGTGCAGGCCTTCAGGGCAACCGGCGACCGGAAGTACCTGGACCGAGCGGGGCTTACGATGGCTGCCTATCTCGACAAGCTGCAGCAGCCGAACGGGCTCTTCCATCATTCTCTCGACAGTCCTTTCTTCTGGGGGCGTGGGAATGGATGGGTTGCGGCCGGCATGACGGAGCTTCTCCGGTCGCTTCCTCCCGGCCACCCGAAACGCGCGCGCATTCTGGAGGGGTATCGCAAGATGATGGCCGCCCTGCTCAAATACCAGGGCGAGGACGGTCTCTGGCACCAGCTGATCGATCACCCGGAGGCCTGGTCGGAAACCTCGGGAACCGGCATGTTCACTTTTGCCATGGTCACCGGCGTCAAATATGGCTGGCTTGATCCCGAGCTGTATGGCGACGCGGCGCGCCGAGCCTGGCTGGGCCTGGTGAAACACATCGACCAGGAAGGCAACGTCAGTGATGTGTGCGTTGGAACGGACAAGAAGAACGATCTGGAGTACTACCTGACGCGTCCTCGGCGAACCGGTGACCTGCACGGCCAGGCGCCGGTCCTGTGGACCGTGTCGGCCCTGCTGCGGCAGTGACGCAGCCAGAGAACCAGCGACGCATCGGAGGCTCTGATGATGATTTTCAGGCTGGCCCTTTTCGGTTTCTATTGACTTTTGGCTCCCTGGTGAGGCCATCGGTCAGCCAGTCTGCTCGCCATTTCCTTCACCCTACGGTTGATGCCATTCTGTTTTCAGCGGTCTTTGTCGGCACCATTTCCATCAGCTGACGAGCAGCCCGGTCCGGCCCTCCCGGATCACGTTTGCCTTTCTTGTGACCTCCCGTCCCGAGTGAGATAATCCAGTTAGAATCAGTTCTCAAAAGACCTCCGTTTCGGCTTGGACCGTTGCCGTCCGGGTTGTCCGCGGGACGCCTGTCCGCCGTCTGACTCTGTTCCGGCCGCGTAAACGCAAGTCGATCGCGCGCGCTCCCACTTCCTAACGACCGGGCGGTCCTTTGCCGAGCGGGTTCTTTGCTTCTCAATTCGGCGGCAGGAGCGGGGGGCCCCGCACTTCTGGCGGTCAGCCGCACGATCAGCCGCAGTTGAGCCGCTTTATCGTTTAACAAATCCGTGCAGAAAAAGGAGGCTGAAATGAACAAGATATCGAACGTGCTTGTGGGTGTCGGAATCGGCGCCGGACTCATGTATATTCTCGACCCTCAAATGGGGAATCGCCGACGCGCGCTTGCCCGCGACAAAACCGCAGGCGCCTGGCATAAAACCGAGGACGCGATTGCCTCATTCGGCACCGACATCGGTAACCGTGCGCAAGGCATTTTCGCCGGCGCAAAGTCCAGGGTCCGACGGGAAGAGGCAACCTCGGATGACGTCCTGGTTGAGCGAGTCCGGTCAAAGCTCGGCCGGTACTCCTCGCACCCATCTTCTGTAGAAGTTACAGCCAATGCAGGCCGGGTCACGCTTCGGGGCCCAATCCTTCAGGATGAAGTCGACGACGTTGTTCGAGCGGCGTGGACAGTGCGCGGGGTGAGCCAGGTCGATAATGAACTTCAGGTACACAGCCAGCCCGAAAATGTGCCCGGCCTGCAAGGCCCGGGCAAGAGACCCGGGACGACTTGGGGCTTCAGCCGAACCAACTGGAGCCCAACCCACCGGGTGATCGCCGGGACGACGGGTGCGACTCTCGCCGCAGTTGCCGCCACGCGCCGCACTAACCCTTTGGCGCTCGCCGCCGGCTTGGCTGGCCTGGCGTTCGCACTGCGGGGCATCACCAACAAACAGGTCAAACGACTGGCCGGATTCGGGGCAGGCCGAGGCGCCGTCACTGTCCACAAAACCATGGAGTTCAACACACCGGTCCAGACCGTGTGGGAAATGTGGGACAACTACCAGAACTTCCCGCGTTTCATGAGCAACGTCGAGGAAGTACGCGACCTGGGAAGCGGTCGTTCTCACTGGGTTGTGAAAGGACCGGCCGGCAAGAGCGTTGAGTGGGACGCGGTGGTCACCAAGCGGATACCGAATCGAGAGTTGGCCTGGAAGACCGTCCCAGGCTCCATGATCCAGCACTCAGGCGTTGTTCAGTTCCATGAGCAGCGGGACGGGTCCAAGGTCGATATCCGCCTTTCGTACAACCCGATCGCGGGCACGCTTGGCCACATGATTGCCAGCTTGTTCGCTTCTGATCCGAAGACGCAGTTGGATCAGGATCTTCAGCGGATGAAGAGCCTGGTTGAAAGCCACTCAATGGCTTAGGAATTCGGAAGGAAAAAACAAGAGGGGCTGCCTCGGCCAGCCCCTCTCTTTTCATTTCGCGTTAACGCCTGGAAGACGGTCTTCCTCAGTTGAGCCTATCCTAACCCCCTTTCGGTACCTGGAAAATCAGCGAAACACTGAGTTTTCTGTAGGAGGAGGCCAACTTCGAGTGGCGCGGCAGAACGCGCACTGCGAACTGCGCGCTGCACACTAGCCACTCACAACTGACGATTGACGACTGACCGGGTGCCAACAGGACCCGGTTGGTCCTCCTCCTGGGGCCGAGGGGAGACGGAAACCTTCGCCAGACCGTTTGGAGCCGCGCACGGCCGTTCCCCGCAAACAAGGAAGCGGCCGGTCGTTGGCCTCCACTCCGGAGCAACTGCTCGCCCGGCCGCGCATTTCGAAGGCCGCCCGGTTCGCCGGCCAGCCGTCTGCTTCGCTATTCTCCAAAGAGCGTCCGAGCCTGAAACCTCCCTTCGGGTAAGACGAGGTCGATCACGTTCGCCGCGATAGGCTCATCGCTATTCAGGGTGAGAACACCCGAGACCATGTAGGGAGCCGGTGTCCCTATGTAAGGCCCAGGAGCTGGGAGAACGCCCGGATACAAGTCGGCCAGAGTTAATGACTTACGTCCGAGTGGAGGAACAGAGACAACAACCGGGGGCCAGTCTCTGCTGCCCTCAAGCTGTTGTATCGGATGCCAGCCGGTCAAAGTTACCTGGACCTTCGCCGTCTGTGCAGGCGATGGATTCACAAGGGCGATACACGAAACACGAAAGACCTCCTGCCTAAGGGACGCGATAATGACCGGGGTCGAAAACTTGGTCCGAGGAACTACGCCGGGAACCTGGACATTGGAAACTTGCTCCTTAGAACTAAGCCCGTAGTCCTCGGCACTACCCGTTCGACGTAGAAGTTCAACGGTCCCTTCTACGAGTACGCGCGAGTTCGGGCTTGAACTGATCAGCATCCACCCGGTCTCCAACGGATGTCCGCCTGCAGGACTTAGAACCAGTTCCGAACCCGGAGCGACAGTGTACGGTATGTTGCCGGTATCAAGAATCAGTTGCCCCGAATCCGAGTAGACGCGGACCGTAACCGACTCCGCTGAGCTTCCAAGGTTGAGAAGTTTGGCTGAGAAGCTAAAATACTCACCACCCGTCCCTGTTTCCCCCCTTACCCAAGTGGGGACGATCACGGCCGAGGCGACCTGCGCATTGAGGCCGGCGAAAAACGGAATACTTAACAATGCTGCGGCAATCAAAAACTTAGGGTGCTTCATGTTTCCTCCCAAACCATCTCAGCGGAAAGAAGCGATCGAGCGGAAATACAGCGTACCTTCGTCGCTCGAGCTGTAGTTACTCCTGCCATAGTAAGCGAAAGCGGGAGTGTGGGACCCCTGAAAATTGTAAGCGGGCATCTGAATCCCGGTTTTCACGAACAAGGGTTCACCCGTGCTTCCGTTTGTGATGCTCATTGCCAGCTTACCATCCGATTGAAGCTGAATCGCTAACGAAATTTTCTTCACTCCATCGAAGCTGATTGCCTCTTGCGGATAAGTGTACTCGGCATATGGCCAGTCCACATAGATAAAGGGAATGCCTGTATCCATTTCGACACCAGCCATGATTGCACCAGAATAAGTAACATCGGTTGCCCCCCCGCAGCTACTGGAACTCTCACTGACTCTGCCCAGAAGCCCAGCGTTTAGACGCCCCTTTTTCCCGGTCAAGTAACTGCCATCAGGGGCGGATACTCGAAGAACAATTATTTGTGGCGTTCCAGCGGGCGGAAAGTTAGGTCGGAAGATTGCCGACGTCCAGAATGATCCGGTGGAGCCAGGAGCTCCCCTAAATTGGGCCTCGACAGCCCGGTCGGCACTGTCCGGTACTGTTCCGATTAGGTTGTTACACAATATGTTCGGGTGGTTTCGCGCCACTCCCCAGCGCTGGCCAGTGGAGGACCCCGAGAAGAAAGCTTGGCCGTTCATTGCGTCGTCGAAACTATCACCGTATGCGTTCACAGCCAAGTCGGCATTGAGGAGCCCTTCCGTGTGGCATGTGCCATCCAACTGTGAAACGTTACTGAGAGTCTTCGTGGGTTGTGCAGACAGTAAGATAGCTTCCTTCACTTCCCTCGGGCTGAATACCCAACTCGGATTTTGTGCGGTCCTTTGGGCTGCAACCAGCGCTGCCGTCCCAGTCACATGAGGAGCAGCCATCGAGCTTCCACTTATATACCCGTACATCGCGTTGGGGTTTGCAATATCAGGGGGCACTGGAGGAGGGTATTGGGTTAGTACATTTGTACAATTCCCCGCATAGTAGTTACCCCACCTCCGCGTGGTGCTGAGAATGTTAACCCCGGGAGCGCCCAAGTCCACCGAAACGCGATGATAGCTCGTCTGCCCCCACTTGGCACCCTCCGGGTCGGTGGCCATAACGCAGAGGATATTGTCATAGGGCCAGCTGCACGGGAAAGTGGGTGCATTCGATCCATAGTTGGCTGATGCGAAGACGAAAAGAGTGTCCGGGTTGTTCGAGATTGCTTGCTGTACGGTGACATCAAATCCATTCGGGTCAGTACCGCCAAAACTGCAGTTAACGATCTTCACGTCATGGAAGGTCGCGTAATCGATTGCAGCCTTGACCTCAGCACTGGCACAGGCACCAGGCCAATCGTTGCACGCCTTAAGCATCATGATCCGAGCGTTCGCAACTCCGCTTATGCCTTCTGCGTTGTCTCTCCTCGCAGCCAAAATGCCGGTTACATGAGTACCATGGGAATGGCAGGTCTTGTCTAAAAAATCTTCGGGATGCCTCGAATCCATGAAGTTCTTCGACCCCGGGACTGAGTTGTTTGGACTGTACGGTAGAACAACGGAAGAGAGTTCCGGATGAGCCGACCATGCGCCAGTATCGATAACCGCTACAATCATGAGCGGATCGCCCGATTGATTATACCAAGCATCGATCGCGTCAATATCGGTGTCGTTGGTGGCATCGTAGATATTGTGCAATCCCCATTGTAGATTGAAATAGGGGTCCGCTTGAATGTAGTAGAGGTAATTCTTCTGAGCGTACTCTACTTCAGGGAAGGTTTTTAACAACTCGATTACCTGCTCGTAATTGCCCGTGCGGAGCTTAAGGTGGTATAGGCGAGGCGAATGGGGAAACTCGACGCCTCGGTCTGCTTGAAAGCCTTCCAGTAATTCGCTAATCCTGCTCTCCTGAACAGTACTGCGGAACTTCACTATGACCTCGCCCGGTTGGTGATCTGGGCGGGAAGGCTGGCCTGCCAGTTGAACGACGGCTGGCGGCGGGATCTGCGGATACAAGTTTAACCAGACCAATAAAACAACGCTAAATGTAATAACTGCGAGCTGAGCATTTCTCATCAATTTCCTCCAATAACATTCAACCGACTTAATACAGGACTAGAGGAGTTCTGCCAATCAGTTTTAGATATGTAAACAATTGTCCTCCGACGACAATAGCAGCGAGTGTCCTCAGCGTGAGACACGCCTGCTGCTTGGTCGAAGCGGAGCGCGCAAGCTCATCCCTTGAGGGGCCGTGTGGCGGCGGGACGAGAACCGCCTCCAGCTCGATGCGAGAAGCGTCGTACGAGGACGGAAGGCCGCACTCCTGCGTATTCCGGGCCATTACCACTGATTCCAATCGAAGTTGACCATCGATTCGGGCTGGTGGTGCGTCACGCATGGGGGTCGGAACCCGGGGTCAGACAACCGAAAGCGAAAGGAGCCCCGAACGGGGCGAAAGTCGCCTTCCCATTCTTTCGCAAACTCCGGGGCTCCTCGCCGCAAGGTCTTCACCCCGGGTTCCCTCACCCCGAAACGGGGCTTCGGTCACCCGGGGCTACGCCGCTGTCGCCCCTCCGGGGCTCTCAGAAGGAACTGACCTCCCGTGTCCGCAGTGCGCAGCGCGCAGTTCGCAGTTCGCAGTCTGTAGTCCGCAGTCCGCAGTGCGCAGTTCGCAGTGCGCAGTCCGTAGTGCGCAGTCCGCAGCGCGCAGTTAATTGACTCAAAAGCCTGCCTAGGTCTATCTTTGGTCGAACGCCTGCCAGCCGGTCCCGGCACTGGAAGAGGCTGTGGCAGACGGTGTACTGTTCGGCTCGGGAGGGAACCCGGGCACGACCGATTGAACTGGGAGAGGATCACTTCATGTCCTTCCGAAAAACACCACTCGGTTCCAGCGTGGGGATGAAGTATTTCATGGCCCTCACGGGCCTGGGCTGGTTTCTGTTTGTGGTCGCTCACTTGATCGGGAACCTCTTGCTCCTTTCCAGCAATCCCGACGCTTTCAACCGTTACTCCCATACTCTGGTGGGACTCGGCTTCCCGCTGATCGCGGCGGAAATCGTACTGCTGGTCGGCCTCCTGATCCACATCATCAGCGCGCTGTCAGTCACCTTCGACAACTGGCATGGCCGTCAGACACGGTACGAGGTGTACGCGAGTCGCGGGAACCCGAGCAGGAAGACGATTTCCTCCAGCAGCATGATCTATACGGGGATCATCCTCGCCATCTTCATCCCGCTCCACGTTTACACCTTCAAGTACGGTCCGGGAGTCGAACAGGGCTACGTGACGACCCTGGATGGAGAGCAGGTTCGGGACCTTCGCCGGCTGGTCATCGAGACGTTCAGCAGCAAGTGGTACACGATCTGGTACGTCGCGGCGATGGCTTTCCTCGGCTTTCACCTGCGCCATGGCTTCTGGAGCGCGTTTCAATCGCTCGGGATTTACAGCCCGCGCCTGACTTCGCCTGCTGTTCGTCCTTGGCGCGGTCTTCGCGGTTCTTCTCGCCTTGGGATTCATCTTCATCCCGATCTGGGTCTTCGCCACTGGGGCTCCACTATGAAACTGGACGCAAAGATTCCAACCGGACCGATTGACCAGAAGTGGGACTCTCACCGGTTCAACATGAAACTGATCAGTCCGGCCAACAAGCGGAAATATCACATCATCGTGGTCGGCACCGGACTGGCGGGCGCCTCCGCGGCGGCCAGCCTGGGCGAGCTGGGATACGACGTAACCGTCTTCTGTATTCAGGACTCACCTCGGCGCGCGCACAGCATTGCCGCCCAGGGCGGCATTAACGCCGCCAAGAATTACGCCAACGACGGGGACAGCGTCTGGCGGCTCTTCTACGACACGGTCAAGGGAGGCGACTTCCGGGCGCGCGAAGCCAACGTGCACCGGCTGGCCCAGGTGAGCGTCAATATCATCGACCAATGCGTCGCCCAGGGAGTTCCGTTCGCGCGCGAGTACGGCGGGCTTCTGGAAACCCGCTCATTCGGCGGCACCCAGGTATCGCGGACCTTTTACGCGAGAGGACAGACCGGCCAGCAGCTGCTGCTCGGCGCCTACCAGGCACTCATGCGACAGGTGGACAAAGGGAAGGTCAGGGTTCACCCGCGACGCGAGATGCTTGACCTTGTGATGGTGGACGGGCAGGCCAGGGGCATCATCGTCCGCAACCTGATTACCGGGCGAGCTAGAGACCTACGCCGGACATGCGGTAGTCCTTGCAACCGGCGGGTACGGGAACCTTTACTACCTGTCGACCAACGCCATCAATTCCAACGCGACCGCGATCTGGCGCTGCTACAGGAGGGGCGCTGCATTCGCCAATCCCTGCTTCACCCAGATCCACCCGACCTGTATCCCGGTCTCCGGGTCCTACCAGTCCAAGCTGACGCTCATGAGCGAGAGCCTGCGCAACGACGGCCGCGTGTGGGTGCCGAAAAACAAGGGTGACAAGCGTCCTCCGTCGGAGATTCCGGAAGCGGAGCGCGACTACTATCTCGAGCGCAAATACCCGAGCTTCGGGAACCTGGTGCCGCGCGACATCGCCTCCCGGAATGCCAAGGAGGTCTGCGACGCGGGCCGGGGTGTGGGAGAGACCGGCCTGGCTGTTTACCTGGATTTCGCCGATACAATCGAGCGCGATGGCGTCGAGTCCGTGAAGGACAAGTACGGCAACCTGTTCGACATGTACGAGCGGATTACCGGGCGAGAACGGTTATGTCACGCCCATGCGAATCTATCCGGCCATTCACTACGCGATGGGCGGTCTCTGGGTCGACTATGACCTCATGTCGACGATCCCCGGCCTCTTCGTCCTCGGGGAGGCGAATTTTTCCGATCACGGCGCCAACCGGCTCGGGCGCAAGCGCCCTCATGCAGGGACTGGCCGACGGGTATTTCATCATTCCCGTACACTATCGGCAACTACCTGGCGACAAACGCCGCGCACAGCCGACCGCGAGCGATTCGGCCGAATTCACTCGGGCCCTGGCTGGAGTCAAAGACCGAGTTCAGAAATTGCTCTCGATCCGCGGCAAACGGACCCCGCGTGATTTTCACCGCGAGATTGGCCGGGTCATGTGGGACGACGTAGGGATGTCGCGAAACGAGAACAGCCTAAAACACGCAATCGAAGAGCTGCGCCGGATCCGCGGTGAATTCTGGCAGGACCTCCTGGTCCCGGCGGACGAGGACTCTGAACAAGAACCTCGAATTTGCCGGGCGGGTCGCCGACTATGCGGAGCTGGGGGAGCTCCTGGCCCTTGACGCGCTCCATCGGAAGGAATCGTGTGGCGGTCATTTTCGCGAAGAGTCGCAGACGCCCGAGGGCGAAGCCATGCGAGACGACGCAAACTTCAGCTACGTCGCAGCGTGGGAGTTCGCGGGCGAGAAGGCGTTGCCGACGCTCCACAAGGAACCTTTGACTTTCGAGCATGTGCATCTGACACAGCGCAGCTACAAATAGAGGGAACAGGAGAACCATGAGCAGCGACAGGATGAATCTCCGGTTGAGAATCTGGCGACAAATGGACGCCAAGACCCCGGGCAAGCTGGTCGAATACACGGTCAACGACGTCTCGAAACACATGTCCTTCCTCGAGATGCTCGACGTGCTGAACGAAGACCTTATCCGTAAAGGCGAGCGGCCCGTGGAGTTCGACAGCGACTGCCGGGAGGGCATCTGTGGAACCTGCGGGCATGGTTGTCAACGGGATGGCTCATGGCCCCCTCGACGGAACGACCGTCTGCCAGCTTCACATGCGTCATTTCCAGGACGGGGACACGATCACCATAGAACCGTGGCGCTCGCGAGCCTTCCCGATTCTCAGAGACCTGGTCGTGGATCGTGGCGCGTTCGACCGCATCATCGCTGCCGGCGGATACGTCTCGGTCGATACCGGCGGCGCGCCGGATGCCAATGCCGTCCCGATCTCCAAGATCTCGGTCGATTCCGCCATGGATGCCGCGGCGTGTATTGGCTGCGGCGCCTGCGTTGCAGCCTGTCCCAACGGATCAGCCGCGCTCTTCACGGCGGCCAAGATCACCCACCTCGGCGACCTGCCTCAGGGACAGGTCGAACGACGCGAACGCGCGCTGAATATGGTCGCGCAGATGGATGCCGAAGGCTTCGGCAACTGCTCCAACCACGGGGAATGCGAGGCGGTCTGCCCCAAGAACATCTCCATCCGGGTCATTGCGCGGATGCGCCGCGAGTACTTAAGGGGCCTGGTAGTCAGATAGACAACAAAGACAACAAGGACGACAAGGACATCAAGGACAACAGCCGCTTTCGTCCTTGTCGTCCTTGTCGTCCTTGTCGTCCTGTGCTACCCCATGGCCTGATACTCTGTCGGGTCTTTCACACCAGCCGCGGCGAAAGCCTCGATTCTCTCCCGACATTTTCCGCACGTCCCGCAGTGACGGCCTTCAACCGGCCGGGCACAACTGAGCGTAAGCTCGAGCGGGAGCCCGGCGCCGAGACGGACGACGTCGGACTTGTGCATCCCGGCGAGCGGCCTGAGTACTGTGATGCACGTCCGGAGGGCCGCACTTAACGTGGCTTCAAGCGAGGTGAAGAAATGCGGGGTGGCATCTGAAAAGGGGTTGCTGGCCAAAATCCCGAGCGCGAGCAGTCTGACGCCGTGAAGCGCCGCCCAAACTCCGGCCTTGGACAGCAGAATCAGGTTGCGCCCCGGAATCTCCCAGAGCTCGTCCGGTTCGGCGTAACCCGGGACACCTTGGCCCGTTGCATACCAGGCGTGCCCGTAGACATCCCGCATCGGGTAATCCAAGACGAGAACCGGCTGGATCCTCGAGTTGGCGACACGATCGATAAATTGCCGGACACATCTCTGCTCCTCGTCTTCCCACGGCAATCCGCAACGCACGTAAATCGGGAAGACTTCGCGGTGGATGCGCGCGAGCTCGCACAGCATTACAGCACTGTCCAAGCCTCCGCTCATGAGAGCTGCAACCGGCCCGTTTACCTCAGCGGTCGGCGGGGTCATTCCTGCTCCCGGTATTCGGCGAATGCATCGTGGGTTTCCCAGAGGCGGACGGCAACAATTGGAAGATCTCGCGCCCGGGCCTCCATGTAGACCAGCCGGGCAATGTTTTCGGCCGTCGGGTTCTCGGCCATGACATAGGGCTGCTCTCCGAGACTTTGCAACGCGTGCACCAGGGGATCGTCGCGGCGCAGGATCATGCGATGATCGAGCTCGCAATCAATGAAGGAAACGAGCCGGTTCTTCACCTCCCCGAAGTCGATCACCATGCCGCGTGGGTCGAGGCCGCCGGCGGCCAGCTCGATTTCCAGAACGCCGTTGTGACCGTGCGGGTGACGGCATTTCCCTTCATAGTCCATCAGCCGATGGCCGTAGCAGAAATGGAGACGTTTGACGATCTTGTGCATGCCAGCCTCTTCAGTAGGTATGGGTCCCCGCGCCGCCGTCTGTCAGGATCACGGAGCCGGTTTTCGCCTCGGAAGTAACGAGGTGAACAACGTCGGATGCGATCTCCTCCGGAGTCACCTGTCGCTTGAGCGGCACTTTGTCCCGCAACCGAGCGACCGCGTCCTCACTGAACTCGGGCGGAGGGACAACCAGGCCGGGAGCAATACTGTTCACGGTGACTTCAGGGCGCAGCTCCTCGGCCAGCGTCTGGCTGATTCCAAACAAACCGTACTTGGTGACGAGATAGAGTATCCAGTTGGAATAGGCTTGGGACCGGACCGTCACGCGGTCAGTCATGTTGACGATCCTGCCCCATCCGTTTTCCTTCATTCTGAGCCCGAGCTGAATACCGAGGTAGAGGGGCGCCCGCATGTGGATGGCCACCTGCTGTGAAAACAGGTGGAGAAACGCTGCGCGGTCCGAGGCGAGCTCGACCAGCGGAGTTTTCGGGAAATCGGATGCATTGTTCACCAGGATGTCCACTTTCCCGAAGGCTGGCCAGTGCTTCCTCCATCAGCCGGTCGCAGGCGTCCATTTCCGTCAAGTCCGCCTGGACAGCCAACGCCCGGACGCCGAGTGCCTCGATCAGCTTTTCTGGTTTCGTCGGCCTCCGGGCCGCTCTTGCGGTAGTTGAAAACGATGTTCACGCCCCTGCCGGCGAGAGCCAGTCCGATCGCCCGGCCGATACGCTTGGCACCCCCGGTTATGAGGGCGTTGCGACCTCGAAGGTCTTCCGCCATGGTTCCCTCCCGTCAGATCATGTTAACCGGGAAAGCCCATCAGCCTCAAACGTCAGACTGTTCAGGGTTACACGGTTCACGGTTCACGGTTACACGGTTCAGGGTTATACTGTTATGCGGTTACACGGTTTACGGAAACAACCTCGAACCCCTCTAACCCTGAACCGTCTAACCGTCAAACCGGGAACCGTCTAACCGTCCAACCCTGAACCCCCTTAAAGACTCCTTCGCGCGACGATGAGGCGGCCGCCTCCGGGTTCTGGCGACGAGAAGTCGATGCGCGATGCCGCTCTGGCGAGCGCGGCGTAGACGATGCCGGGCAGACGTCGCCAGGCCATTCCAAACGGCCGTCGACTGTGTACCTTGACGAGCTGTACCAGTTCCATCAGATCCCAGGTCGTGACGAGTCCGCCACGCATGTACGGGACGACAGCTTCAGTTTCGAATCCAGCGGCCTCGAGTCTGTGTCGCCACTGCTCTTCGGTTAGCATGTTCAAATGCGTCAAGCAACGGACACGCCACTCTCCGGTACCTGTGAACGGGCAGAACAGGTGCTGCGGAAAGGCTTCGGTTGGCACCGTAAAGACCAACTTGCCATTCGGTCGCAGCAGTCGGCGACCCTTGATCAGTACGCTGGAAAGGTCCGGCAGATGCTCGAGAACCGAATTGCTCAGGATGGTGCCCACAGTTCCGTCCGGCACGGAACATTCATTGAAGCTGCACGCTTCGACGTTCGATAGATGCCGGTTCGGCTGGCTAGCGCGAGCGCCTTTTGGTCAGGGTCCACACCATATTCGATCCTCTTGAGAATCTGGCGAGCTGACCAGACCGTCGCCGCAGCCAAGATCGAGAACAGGCGGGGGGTAACCCTGGCTGCGCAGCACGGCGATCTCCGCTGCTCGCCAAAGCCCGAGCGAAGGACCCTGCTTTCGGAACAGGTAAGATAGCGTCGGGACGTCAAGCGTCAGGGGGCTTCTTAATAAAGGCGCGTGGCCTTCTGAAACTAAAATGTCCATAAGGTAAGAATGTCGGGAATTGTGAGGGTTCCCAATTGAGGGAAAGAACTAAGTTCCATTCTAGATGACCCGGCGACCACCACCAAGCAGACAGACAAAAGCAGAATCCCCGCGGTCCCGCTTGCCCAGCGCGGCTCGGAAACCGAGACCCTGAACCGCCTAACCCTGAACCGCGAGTGACTTTTACGCGGAGAGCGTTAACAGGTAGAATCAGATTGTGACGTCAGGAGCTCGCTTGAAATCATCCTATCTAAGCCTCCTTGTTTTACCCATCCTGGCCTGCCTCGTAACCTGCAGCCGCGAATCCACCGGAGGCGGTTCCTCAGGCGGCCGAATCGCGCTCACTCTCGGCGCTTACACGACTCCCCGGGAGGCCTACGGCAAGGCGATCATTCCGGCTTTCCAGCGTTACTGGAGGGAAAAGACCGGCCAGGAAGTCGAGTTCCAGACCTCGTACCAGGGGAGCGGCGCCCAAAGCCGGGCCATTATCAGCGGGTTTGAAGCGGATATCGCCGCGCTGTCCCTTTCCGAAGACGTCGACAAGATCGCCGAGGCGGGGTTGATCACACACGACTGGAAAGCCGGAGCGCAGTCGAGGCATCGTTTCCACTTCGGTCGTCGTGATCGCCGTCCGGCCGGGCAATCCTCGTAAGATCCGAGACTGGCCGGACTTGACGCGTCCCGGAATCAACGTTCTGACCCCGGACGCGCGCACCTCGGGCGGGGCCATGTGGAATATCTGCGCCATGTATGGCGCCGCATTGCGGGGAAAGACCGGAGGGCCGCGAAATGATCGTAAGGCGGCGGCCAACTTCCTTCAGGCAGTTCTGCGCAATGTCTCAGTGATGGACAAGGGCGCCCGTGAGTCGATCACGAATTTTGAGAAGGGCATCGGAGACGCGGCGGTCACCTATGAAAACGAGGTGCTCGTCGGGCGTAAGGCCGGCCAGCGCTATGATTACGTCATTCCGCCGTCCACTATCCTGATCGAGAACCCGGCTGCGGTCATCGACCGGTACGCCGATAAACACGGCGTCAGGAAAGCTGCCGAGGCATTCGTGGAGTTTCTTTCCACCGTCGAGGCGCAGAAGGCCTATGCGGATCATGGACTTCGCCCCGTGCATCCCGATGTGGCGGCTGAGCTCGCCTCGCGTTTCCCGCCAGTCCAGGATCTCTGGAACATCGAGTACCTGGGAGGCTGGAAAGTCGTCACCCGGGACATTTTCGGCCAGAACGGCGTTTACAGCTCGGTCATAAACAGTTTACATTCCACTCGATGACTGTCCTCACCAAGAGACAGAGGACCGGGACAACAAGGAGGCGAGCGCGCCTGAATTGGGGCTTCTGGGGAATCAGATACTCCGCTATCGCCTACCTGTTCCTCATGATCCTCCTCCCCCTTTCCGCCGTGCTCTTCGAGGGTTTCAGGCAGGGCCCAGGGGCATTCTGGAGACAGCATCACCGAGCCGATCGCGCTGAGCGCACTGCGTCTCACGCTGGTTTTCGCCCTGGTCACGACTCTGGTCAATTCCGTGATGGGGACGATGACAGCATACGTCCTCGTGCGATTTCACTTTCCCGGCCGGCGGCTCGTCAATGCCTTCGTCGATCTCCCTTTTGCTATTCCCGACGCTGGTTACCGGCGTCATGCTGGTTGTGCTGTACGGCCCGCAGGGACTGCTTGGCGAGTGGCTGGAGAACCGTGGGATCACGGTCGTTTTCGCCAAACCCGGAATCCTGCTGGCTCTCCTGATGGTGACTTATCCGTTTGTGATACGCGCAGTCCAACCCGTCCTCGGCGGCTTGCGCCGAGATCATGAAGAGGCGGCCTGGACAATGGGCGCCTCTCGCGTGAGGACATTTTTTTCCGTGGTCCTCCCGGAAATCCTTCCGGCGATCGCAACCGGGGCACTTCTGACTTTTGCTCGCGCGCTGGGGGAATTCGGATCGGTTGTGGTCGTGGCAGGGAACATCGCCGGCCGGACTCTCACGGCTCCGGTTCACGTTTACGCGCAAATTGAATCCGAGAACAGGCTGGCCGCCAGCTCCATGTCGGTACTCCTGCTAGGCCTTTCGTTCAGCCTGATTCTCGCGGTTGATCTTCTGCAGAAACGAAAAGGATCTACCCTTGCAACCAGATGACGGCACCGGCGAAAAGAAACCGGCCACCAAACCGAGACGAGTCGCGGGAAAGACGCACCGGGCAGCACCATCCTGATTCTGGTCGTCGTTTCTTACGCGGCGATTCTGATCCTCGGCCCTCTTGTTGCGGTGGTGTGGGGGGCTTTTTCCGAGGGTGCCGGCCGCCTGGTCAACGAGCTCTCGTCCGAGCAGGCAATCCGGGCGCTGGAACTGACGCTGTTTCTTGGCCTTGGGGCGACAGTGATCAACACCGTCTTTGGTTTGTGCATCGCCTACGTGCTCGTCAGGGACCGTTTCCCGGGCCGCCGGTTTCTGAATGGGCTCGTGGATCTACCCTTTCGCCGTCTCTCCGGTGATCGCCGGCCTGATGCTGATCCTCCTTTTCGGTCGGGGCGGCTGGCTCGAGCCTGTACTGAATGCTGCCGGAATCAAGATTGTCTTCGCAGTCCCGGGGATGCTCCTGGCCACCTGCTTTGTTTCGCTACCCTTCGTGATCCGGGAGGTGATGCCGATCCTTCAACACGTGGGGACGGTATACGAGGAGGCTGCCTATACGATGGGCGCCGGGAAATGGCAGGCGTTTTGGAAAGTCACCCTGCCCTCGATTCGCTGGGGCCTGGTCTACGGAATCGTGCTGACCACGGCGCGTTCCCTTGGCGAGTTCGGTGCCGTCCTCGTGGTCAGCGGCGGCATTGTCGGATTGACCGAGACTTCAACGCTGTTTATCTTTCGGATGCTTGATGATAGGAACGTAATTGGAGCCTACGGCATGGCTTTGGTTTTGGCACTCCTTTCGTTTACCCTGATGCTGTTCGTGGAGTTCTGGAAGAGCCGCAGTCCCGAATTCCGGGGAGGGGATAGATTACTCCGCCGTAGGTCTCGACTTCCCAATCGGAGCCGTCCCACTCTGAAGTGAGGACGCAAGAGCAGGAAAGCGCGATGTCGATCTTGCTGAAGAACGTCACCAAGAGCTACGGCCATCAGGTTATCGTCGACCGTCTGACGGCGGAGATACCCGATGGCGAGTTCTTCGTCCTGCTCGGCGCGAGCGGAAGCGGCAAGAGCACGATCCTGCGTATCATCGCCGGGCTAACCCCGCTCAATCAGGGAGAGATCTGGTTTGGGGACGTGAACGTGACGGGCGCGCCGCCCCAGTCCAGGGGTATTGGGTTCGTTTTTCAGAACTACTCGATCTTTCCCCGAATGACGGTAGCCGAGAACATCGAGTTCGGTCTGAAAATCCGGAAGATCCCGGCGGAAGAACGGGTGCATCGCCGCGAAGACCTCCTGGAGCTCGTCGGAATGGCGGGTCTCGGCTTGCGGCTTCCTTCCCAGCTCTCGGGCGGCCAGCAACAACGAGTCGCCCTCGCGCGAGCGCTGGCTTACGAGCCGCAGGTGCTGCTCCTGGACGAACCCTTCGGCGCCCTCGACGTCAAGACGCGATCGCAGCTGCGGCGGAGTCTGAAGGAGATCCATGACAAGCTGGGCATTACCACGATTCTCGTGACTCACGACCAGGAGGAGGCCTTCGAGCTCGCCGACCGGATCGGTATCCTGGCCCGCGGACGGTTGCTTCAGGTCGAGACTGCCGAGAGACTTTACAACGCTCCGAACTCGATCATGGTAGCTTCTTTCGTCGGCACCGGGACCCTGCTATCCGGTCGCGCCTCCAATGGCGAGGCTCATTTCGGCTCGCTCTCGGTTTCAATTCCCGCGGGCCTTCGCTACGAGGAGGGTGAGCGCATCCAGCTCTTTTTCCGGCCCGAACAAGTGGAAATCAGCAAGGAACTGCCTGACAAATCGCGCTTGCTGCTCGGTCGTGGAAATGTCGTTGAAACCACTTTCCTCGGGCCGCTGAAACGGCTTCGCCTGCGTGTTCCGCGTTTGCCGGGAACCAGGCAGATTTCGCCGCCACTCCCCTTCGGCGAAGTGGATTGGATGCTCGACTGTGTCGTTCCCTCTGACCGCGTCGCCGAGAATACGGAGTACTGGGTAAGCCTCTCCGGATGGAAACTGCTGCGACGCCCTTCGCCGCGATACCTCGTCTTTGACAACAACGGCCGGTCGTTGGCTCACATAGAAGCGGCTGAATGGCTCGCGCAGCGACTCGGTGGCAGCACGACCCTCTTCACCGTGGGGAAAGAGCAGAATTCCCGGGTTCAAATCCGCAAGCTGCTGGAGGACCGGGGGATCGAGGGCGGGCTGAAGAATGCCGAAATCCTCGTACGCTATGGCCGCAATGCCGACCAGATCGTTCGGGAGCAGAGCGAGAATCTGTACGACCTGGTCATTGTCGGTCCCCGTCCTCGCAACAAGCCCGAGCCGTCTCCACCGCCGTTCGGCAAAGCCCTGATCAAAGTACTCGAGGAGTCCGAGACGCCTCTTCTGTTTGTCCCGGGGGTCTTCCGACCGATCCGCCGCCTCCTGATCTGCACCGCGGCGGGCGAACCGGGCAAGAACGACGTCAGGTTTGGAGGAAGACTGGCGCGGCGCCTCGGCGCAACCGTTACCTTGCTCCACGTCGCGGGTGAATCGGAGAGTGCCCGGTCTATCGCCGAAAAACACGTCGAACGGGCGGCAAGCACCCTGAGCAGTTTCGACCTGAAGCCGACGATCAGCGTTCGAAAGGCCGAATCACCGGCCCAGGGAATCCTGACCGAGGCCCGCGAAGGCGAGCACGACGTCATCATTCTCGGAGGACATGGGCCCCATTCTTCCAGCGGGTTTTCGACACCCGATGACATCACCCTGCTGGTTCTGCGCCAAGCCGACCGGCCCGTTATCGTCGTCCCGGAAGAGGAACCGCCGGCTGAAGAACGCCGCTGGTAGTTGTGCGAATTGACAGGATAAGTATGAAAAAAGATGCTGCATTGCTTTTCGTTTTGACCCTTTGCCTGGTTTACTCCCCAGCCCTCCTTGGTATCGACACCGTGGATACGCGCCTGCTCAGCCAGCCGGCCGCAAGCAAGGAGAGGATAGCTTTCATATACGGCGGCGATCTCTGGACGGCCGGACCGGAAGGGGGCAGCGCTCGCAGACTGACGTCCCACCCGGGACCGGAGTCCAACCCGGTCTTCTCTCCCGACGGACGGCTGATTGCCTTCAATGCCGACTATGATGGGAACACGGATGTGTACGTCATCCCGGTTGACGGCGGCGTGCCTACCCGTCTCACCTGGCACCCGGGGGCAGATACCGTGCAGGGATGGAGCCCGGACGGGCGGTCGATCCTCTTTTCCTCCGCGCGCGCGGCTTCCAACAATCGCCACACCCAGCTCTTTCAGGTTGCCGTTTCAGGCGGTTCTGCCGAGCCGCTGAAGATACCCTACGCATCGCGGGCCTCCTATTCGCCTGACGGAACCCGAATCGCCTACAATCCCCTGTCGGACGCCTTCACCCAATGGAAGCACTACCGGGGCGGCAGGGTTTCCAACATCTCGATCTTCAAGATCGCCGACAACACCGTGGAAAAGATTCCCCAGCCGGAGGGCCGCTGCAACGACGTCCAGCCCATCTGGTCGGGCGATTTGGTGTATTTCCGCTCGGATCGGAACGGCGAGTTCAACCTCTTCTCCTACGACACGAAAACGAAAGCGATCAAACAGGTGACCAGCCATGCCGATTTCCCGGTCGTAGGTTTCTCGGTGGGCGGCGGGAGGATCGTCTATGAGCAGGCGGGATACCTCCATTCGCTGGAACCGGGGAAAGCCAAGGCGCAGCGAATTGCGATTGGGGTGGCTGCCGACCTGATGGAGCTTCGCCCTCGGTTTGTCAAAGGGGCACGTTACCTCCGCAACGTCGACCTGTCCCCCTCCGGGGCCCGGGCGGCGCTCGAAATCCGGGGAGAGATTTTCACCGTTCCAGCCGAAAAAGGGGACCCGCGTAATCTGACGAACACCGTCGCGGTGCACGAGCGTTACCCGGCCTGGTCGCCAGACGGCAAGACGGTCGCCTACTTTTCCGATGAATCGGGTGAGTACGAACTGCATCTGAAAAACCAGGACGGAAAGGGGGACGTCAAGAAATTCAAGCTGAGCGGAGCCGGGTTCTATGAAAGCCCCGAATGGTCTCCGGATGGCCGGAAGATCTGCTACGCCGACAACTCCCGCACTCTGTACTGCCTGGATATCGAATCGGGAACGGCAAAAAAGATCGGTTCCGAATACCTCTATACCCCGGCTGGTTCCCGCAACATGCACTACGTCTGGTCGCCGGACTCAAAGTGGGTTGCCTACACGCTGAACAGCAAGTCGTACATCCAGACCGTGTATGCCTACTCGACCGAAAAGGACAAGTCTTATGCGATCACCGATGGGCTGAGTGAAGTCAGCCGAACCCGTGTTCGACGCAAGCGGGAAATACCTCTACTTTCTCGCTTCCACCGATGCCGGGCCTCGAAAGCACTGGTTCGACATGTCGAACGCCGACGCCCGCGTGACCAGCTCGATCTACCTGGCCGTCCTGCCCGGGCGATCTGCCGTCACCGCTCGCCAAGGAGAGTGACGAGGAGAAGGGGCAACTGAAGGACGAAAAGGCGAGTGGCGCCGACGCGGATAAGAAGGACAAGACTTCCAAGGACAAAGACACGGAGAAGAAAGGGGAAAGCCCCGCCGCCGGCCGTCAAGATCGACTTCGACGGCATCAACTTCCGCATCGTGGCCCTCCCCCTCCCCGCTGGAGAGTACAGCGAGCTGCGGGCGGGCGCCGCCGGGCAAATCTACTACCTGGAATCGTTACCTCCCGTGCAGGGACAGGGAGGGCCCGGACAGGGTGGACCAGGTGCCGGTCGCTTCGCCCTGCACCACTACGACCTGAACAAGCGGAAGGACGAGACTCCGATCAGTCGCCTGGGCGCATACGTCTTGTCTCGCGATAACAAGAAAGTGGCGTATTTCTCGGGAGAATCCCTCTTCATCACGGGACTTGCCGAGAAGGTCGAGGGAGGCAAGGGAAAGGTCAACCTGGAGGCCGTCGAGGTGAAAATCGATCCCACGGCGGAATGGAAGCAGATTTTCGATGAAGTGTGGCGCATCAACCGCGATTACTTCTACGACCCGCACATGCACGGCGTCGATTGGAAATCCATGCGGGAGAAGTACGCGGCGTTTCTCCCCGACCTGGCCACCCGCGAAGATCTGAACCGGGTCCTGACCTGGATGTGCAGCGAGCTCGCGGTCGGACATCACCGGGTCGGAGGAGGCGACGGGATCTATCAACCGAAGAACGTGCCCGGCGGCCTGCTCGGGGCGGACTACGAGATTGCCGACGGCCGCTACCGCTTCAAGAAGGTCTACGGCGGACTGAACTGGAACCCCGATCTGCAGTCACCGTTGACCGCACCGGGCGTCAACGTCAAGGCGGGCGAATACCTGCTCGCCGTCCAGGGAGTGGACCTTAAAGCACCCACCAATCTGTACAGTCTGTTCGAGAATACGGCCGGCAAGCTGATCGAGATCACCGTTGGGCCCAAGCCGGACGGCAGCGGATCGCGGACTGTCCCCGTCGTCCCGATCGATAACGAATCCGCTCTCAGGAATCGGGATTGGGTCGAGGGGAATCTTCGAAAAGTCGATGCAGCAACCGGCGGACGCGTCGCCTACGTTTACGTCCCCAACACCGCAAATCTCGGATTCACTTACTTCAAACGCTACTTCTACCCGCAAAGCCATAAGGAAGCCATCATCGTCGACGAGCGTTTCAACGGCGGGGGCCAGGTCGCGGATTACTACATCGACCTGCTCCGGCGGCCGCTGATCAGCTACTGGGCCATGCGATACGGCGCCGACCTCAAGACGCCGAGCGCTTCCATCCAGGGGCCCAAAGTCATGCTCATCGACGAGACTGCGGGATCGGGCGGGGACCTGTTGCCCTGGATGTTCCGGAAGTTCCAGTTGGGCAAGCTCGTCGGAAAACGGACCTGGGGAGGCCTCGTCGGCATCCTCGGATTCCCCGTTCTGATGGACGGAGGCTTCGTCACAGCGCCCAACCTGGCAATCTGGACCGAAGACGGCTGGGTCGTTGAAAACGAGGGCGTCCCACCCGATGTCGACGTCGAGCAGACCCCTGCCGATGTCATCGCCGGGCGCGATCCCCAGCTCGAGAAGGCGATCCAGGTCGTGCTCGAGGAGCTGAAGAAGAACCCTCCGAAGCAGCCGATACGGCCGCCCTATCCGAACAAGACGGTGCCGGCCGCCGCCACGCGAGTGGAGAAGAGGCAGGCGGCCAAGTAAGAAGGACAGGAGTTTCGGCGAGGTTTCGGGGAGGTTTCGGGGACATAGATTTCGGGGACATAATACTTAATTCCCAATCAGCTACCTGTCACACGGCATAGCAAAGGAATTAAGTTTTGTGTCCCCGAAATCTATGTCCCCGAAACCCGCACTCTCCACTCCACAACCTCGCCCCTGACCTCCCCGCCCGACTGCCTGCATACGGTTTGACCGGCTAAAGCCGGGACTACGAACCTCCCCAGGAGCCGCGCACGGCAGAGGGTGTCGAAAAAGTCGGGGACTGCGCGAAGCGGCTGCTTTCGGGAGCCCCGGACGGGGCGAAAGCTGCGTAGCCCCGGGTGACCGAAACCCCGTTTCGGGGTGAGGGAACCCGGGTCAAACAAGCGAAACGAACGGAGCCCCGGACGGGGCGAAAGGCCGCGTAGCGTTCTTTCGCCCGCTCCGGGGCTCCCTACCACATGACTCTCTACCCCGGGCTCCCTCACCCGAAACGGGGTTTCGGTCACCCGGGGCTACGCGGCTTTCGCCCCTCCCGGGGCTCCAAAGACCTACCTATACTCCGTTCGTCCCCGACTTTTTCGACGCGCACGGCAGCGAGCAAAGCGAGCGAGTAAGCGGACCAGCCACCCAGCCCCAGGGGGCAGTCGCGAGTAGCAAAGCCAGCCTAAAGAGCATGTTGGTTGGTCCGCTTACTCGCTCGCTGGGCTCGCTGCCGTGCGCGGCTCCTTACGATCTCGCCGTAGCCAGCGGATGGCCAGGAGGCTCCAGTCGTGTACCGAACTTGGTCCAGGACGTGCCCGGCGCCTCAAGGTCCTCGACAACAATAGGTAGTGGTTACTGGAGTGAAGGAGATACCCAGCATTCGATATTCTGCGGCAGGCAGCGGGCAGGAAATTTGCTAAACTCCCGGACCGTTTCGCCACCTCGAATCGCTCTCCCGTCCAGTCGACGCGGGCGTCCGGGAGGGACACGGCCGAGGAGTCGACCAGGCGCAGAGCGTTCTCGCAACCGACCTGAAGCAGCTCTGATTCGCTGACTACCCGCAGCGAAGCGAGATAATTCATGCACTCCAGCATCGAGGAGCTCGAACCAACCAGGTGGTTCCCGACGGGGTTCCAGAGCTTGCCCGAGTTCTCCAGCACCACTCTCTGACCCAGCGTGAAGTATTCGCCGGGAGGGTACCCGGCGATCGGGGAGGCGTCACTGATGACGATGACCTTTTCCGCAGCCTTTACGCGGGCAGCCACCCGCACGAAAGAGGAATCGAGATGATGGCCGTCCGTGATCAGTGTGGCCGCAAGACGGCTCTCGGCCAGTTGATCCCAAAGCGGGTTCGGATGCCGGCGCACCAGGTTCGGTATTCCATTGCCCAGGTGGGTGGAAAAACACGCCCCGGCATCGCAGGCATTTGAGATCGTCTGGCGGTCGGCCAAATGGTGCCCGAGCGCCACGCGCACCCCGCGACTTGACGCATGTCGAATCAGTTCCATCGCGCCCGGGAGTTCCGGGGCGACTGTCAGGATCTTGACTCTCCCCCGCGCCAAGTCGCAGAGCCGGTCGAAGAACACCAGCGAGGGCTCCCTGACGGCATCCAGCGGGTGGGCGCCTCTTGCGCCGTCCTCGGGAGAAATGAAAGGGCCCTCCAGGTGGAGACCCAGAAGGTGAGGAGCGATATCCGGCTCCGCGAAGCATTGAGCGAGGATTGGGAGGTTTTCCTCGTAGATCGACGTAGCCGCGGTGATCACGGTGGGGCAAAACCCAGCCGTCCCGCGGGCAAAGAGCGCCAAAACAACCTGGCGCACCTTCTCCACGGTAAGGCCGGGTGCCGAGAAATCGACACCCAGATATCCATTGACCTGCAGGTCGACGAAGCCTCGCATCTGGTCAGTCCCGGAGCAGTGAGCCGGATTCCCTGTCGAGCAGGACAAGCGCGTTCGGGTGTTCCTGCAGGATGGACGCCGGATGCATGTTGCTGACCGGTCCTCCGAAGCACTCGAGAACCGCCTTGGCTTTTCGCTTCTCGGGGACGATGCAGAGGATCGTCTTTGCCTTCATAATCTGAGGCACCGACATCGAGATCGCCTGCCTCGGCACCGAGTCCATCCCGGGGAACCAGCCCTCATTGACCTGCTGCCGCCGGCACGCCTCGTCGAGATCCACCACCAGGTAGGGACTGGTCGTGTCGAAATCGGCGGGTGGGTCGTTGAAGGCCAGATGGCCGTTCTCACCGACGCCGACGAAGGCAAGATCGATTGTCCGGCCTCCGATCAGGCCCGCGAGCCTTTGGCATTCCGCCTGCGGGTCCGGGCGATCGGCCTCGATGAAGTGGAACTCCTTCGGGTGCACCTGGCTTTCGATCCGCTCCCGAAGATAGCGCCGGAAGCTGGCGGGATGTTTCTCGGAGAGCCCGACGTATTCGTCCAGGTGGAAGAAGACCACGCGTCCCCAGTCGATTCCGGACATTGGGGTGAGTTTCTGAAGAAACGGCAGTTGTGAGTTGCCCGTGGCACGCCACGATTGTGACTTCCGGTTTCTCGGCAAGCAGCTGCCGTATGCTTGTGCCAGCCTGTGCCGCAGCGAACTCGGCCAGTTGCTCGCCCGTCTCGAAGATCCTGGTTTCCATTCGGTGTACCCCCTGATCGCCTCAATCTTATAGCGCAGGAGTCGGAAGGGAAAGGGCGACTTCTCGCGCCCGGTTTAACCTTCCGCTTCTATTTCGCTAGAATTGAAGCATAGACGCGGAAGTGGTCGACTTCGCGTGTAACTTTTCGCCCGGTTCTACATCCTTACTCTGGAAGCAGTACCCACCCGCAGGATGTAGCACCGAGGTACAGCAGACCCAAGTTAGATGGCGTTCATTGTATGAGAGACTCACGTACCAAACCGTCCAAAGTTAATCTCTGTCTGATTCATTTCTACATTATTTTCAACTACTTGCATCATATCTAGCCCCCAGGCTCTGATTGCTGCTTATGTGGTTTCAGGGCCGAGCGAGCTTCGTTTCGGTTCTCTCAGCTCGCCCTTCGGCTTGGCGCAATTCGTCAACAAGCACTATCGAGAACCAGGACAACGTGTGGGTATGGCGCCCAATCAGAGGTTGATGCTCCAGTTGAAGGGAATTCTAGGCTCAGTCACGGTCGGCGACATCAGCGGCGCCAGCCGTCAATTCAGGCTGACCATTCGCCGACCCCCAACGTGGTTGGTCTGGGCGTTGGTGATCGCGTTTCTCTCCCTCGCGCTGCTCTACGAGGTCAAGACCTCCGCGTTGCAGTCGCGAGTCTTCTCTTACTTCGGGGGGAAAATGACTTACTCGGTCCAGCGAGGACCGAGCTCGAGCATCGTATTCCCGGCAGAAGGACCGTTTGACGTCCGCTACGGATATTCCCGACTGGCCCAGTTCCAGTACCAGCTCGAGCAGCGTGGATTCGAAGTCAACGAACAGGCCAATTTTTCGCCGTGGATGTACCGGCTCGCCCTCTGGGGCATTACTCCGCCCTATCGGGACGCGGACGTACCGGGGCTTGTAATCCGCAGTTCCGACGGCGAGGTGATTCACGACGGAACCGGTTCGCTCCTCTTCCAGAACTACGAGGAAATCCCGCCGGTCATCATCAACGCGCTTCTCCAGATCGAAAACCGGCAATTGGGCGTCGAGCCTTTCGATCCGCGCAGGAATCCCGTTGTCGAATGGGATCGCCTGGCGAAGGCCGCTCTCACTTATGGGGGGACAAAGCTCGGCCTGCCGGTTTCACTGGAAGGTGGCAGTACCCTCGCCACCCAGCTCGAAAAGTACAGGCACTCGCCGTTTGGCCGGACTGATTCGGCCCGCGAGAAACTTCGTCAATTGGTTGCCGCCAGTCTGAAAGCCTACCGGAACGGTTCAGATACCAGCGAGGAGCGCCGCGAAATCGTGGTCGATTACCTCAATTCCATGCCGCTCGCGGCCGTACCCGGCTTCGGGGAAGTGAACGGACTGGGACAGGGGCTGCGCGCCTGGTTCGGCGCCGACCTGCAGGAAACCCGCAGATTGCTGGCAGAGCCCGGGGCCTCAGCCGAGAAGAGCCGAGCCCTCAAGCAGGTGCTAACCCTGCTCGCTGCCGTTCGCGCGCCCGCCCATTACCTGCTGCAGGACCGCCAAGCCCTGGAAGCTCGCGTCAACTTCTACACCCGGGTGCTCGCCTCTGCCGGACAACTCGACGAGGACGTAGCCAGGCAGATCCAGGATCTCGATCTTCAGTTCAGTATTTTGCAGAGCGACCTGGCCGGCCAATTGTCTCCGGAAGCCAAGCTGTCATCTATCCTTCGAACGGACCTTTCGGAAATGCTCGGAGTGGCCGATCTCTATACTCTCAATCGCTTTGACCTGCACGCCGGAACAACTGTCGACGTCGGAATGCAGGAAGCCATTCAGCAGATGTTCGCAAAGCTGAAAGACGAGCAGTATCTGGAGCAAAACGGCTTCAAACAGGACCGGCTGCTCCTGGTCGGAAACCCGAACTCCGTCATTTACAGCCTGATTCTGTTTGAAAGCACACCGTCCGGGAACTTGCTTCGGGTGCAGGCAGACAGCCTGGCCCGTCCACTCGACGTGAATACCGGGATCAAGATGGAGCTGGGCAGCACCGCCAAGCTCCGGACCCTGGCGCACTACCTGGAAGTCGTCGCGCTCTTGTACTCGAACGCGGACGAACTGAGCCCCCGTTATGGTGATCCGCTGAGCACCTGGATGCGCGAGACAAAGAGCGCGCAGCCGAGGGCGAGTCTCAGTCAGGTACTGGAACAGGCAATGGACCGCGTTTACTCCGCCAGCCCATACGAGTCATTCTTCACGGGCGGGGGCGTCCACACGTTCGGCAACTTCGATAAAGACGACAACGTCCGACGCATGCCGGTCCGGGAGGCGACGAGACGCTCGACGAACCTGGTTTTCATCCGGCTGATGAGGGACCTGGTCCGATACCACCAGGCACGGCTGCCTTACGACAGCGCTGACGTCCTGGCCAATCCCCTGAACCCGGCCCGCCAGACGCTGCTGCGGGAGGCCTCGGACGCCGAATCCAAGATCATGCTGCTCCATGCCTTCCGAACCTACAGGGAGATCGAGCCGGACAAAGTCGCACCACGACTTCTCGGGCGAAACGCCGCGAACGCCCGGCATCTGGCCATCCTGTTCTACGCCTGGAACAAGCAGGATTCCGACAAGGCCGGCGAGCTTCTCGGGCCCTGGCTGCGCAAAAACGGGATTGCGGCGGATGAGAAGCTGGTTCGGAACATGATCAAGGCCTACGGCAATCCCCGCCTCACATTGGCGGACTACGCATATCTTTTGAACCGGCACCCGCTCGATCTGTGGTGCGCGGGTCAGATCCGGGCCAATCCGTCAGTGAGCTGGTCTGACATCTGGGAGGACAGCAGTCTGGCACGGGAGGTTTCGTCCGAGTGGTTGTTCAAACCGCGCAACCGGCGAGCCCAGGATATCCGCCTCAGGATTCGTATCGAGCAGGACGCCTTCGTCCGCATGACCCCTTACTGGAAACGACTCGGTTTCCCCTTCGATCGGCTCGTCCCGTCCTATGCCACCGCAATCGGGAATTCCTCGGACCGTCCGGTGGCCCTGGCAGACCTGATGGGGATCATTCTCAACAACGGGATTCGCAAACCGTCGGTTCGATTCGACGAATTGAAATTCGGATACAAGACACCGTACCACACGGTCCTGCGTCCCGGGTCCCCGGTCCCTGAGCAAGTCATGGCACCGGAGATTGCGCGAACTTTGAGACTGGTGCTGGCCGACGTTGTGAACAACGGAACGGCCCGGCGGGTCGCTGGTATCTTCAAACACCCCGACGGAACTCCGCTCACGGTCGGCGGAAAGACTGGATCGGGCGATAACCGTCTTAAATCCTTCAGCCGTGGGGGAGGGCTCATCGGCTCCAAAGCCGTGAACCGCACCGCAACGTTCGCCTTCTATATCGGCGATCGCTATTTCGGGGTGGTGACAGCCTCCGTGATTGGGAACAAGGCGGGTGTTTACCGGTTCACAAGCGCGCTGCCCGTCGAGATCCTCAAGCGCATCGCACCCTCCATCATGGCGAAGATGTAAGTCGAGCGTGGTGGACAATGTGTGGTGGACACGGTGAATTGTCCATTCTGTCCACATTGTCCACTTTGTCCATACCGTCCACTGTCCGCACGTACCCCGCAAGGTGATTTTCCTCCCCCGAGTGTGGCACAATCTACGGTTGGGTTTTCTAAACACCCAGGTATCAAGGAACTTCTATGCCATCAGCATCGAGACAACAGGACAACAGGAGGAAGCGATCATAATGAGTGCATCTGCCCCTCCCGTTTCTATCGATTTCATACGCGCGATCATCCGCCAGGATTTGGACACGAACAAGTTCAACGGCCGGGTCCACACCCGGTTTCCGCCGGAACCGAACGGATATCTCCATATCGGACACGCAAAATCCATCTGCCTGAATTTCGGCCTCGCCGCCGAATTCGGTGGTTTGTGCAACCTGCGGTTCGATGACACAAACCCGGCGACCGAGGACGTTGAGTACGTCGAGTCGATCGAGGAGGACGTGCGCTGGCTCGGCTTCGATTGGGACGACCGGATCTACTATGCCTCCGACTACTTCGAGCGGCTGTATCAGTACGCAGTTCAGCTGGTCAAGCTCGATCGCGCATACGTCGACAGCCTGACAGCCGACCAGATTCGGGAGCACCGCGGGACACTCACCGAACCGGGAAAGGACAGCCCGTACCGCACGCGGTCCGTGGAAGAGAACCTGGAGCTTCTCGAAGGCATGCGCGCCGGAAAGTACCCCGACGGTACCCATGTGCTCAGGGCGAAGATCGACATGGCTTCCCCCAACCTTAACCTGCGCGATCCTATTCTCTATCGGATCAAGAAGGCGGCACACCACCGGACGGCAGACGCCTGGTGCATTTATCCGATGTACGATTTCGCGCACGGTCTGTGCGACTCGATCGAAGGCATCACGCACTCGATCTGTACGCTGGAGTTCGAGGACCATCGCCCGCTTTACGATTGGTTCCTGGATGTGCTGAACGTCTATCACTCTCAGCAGATTGAATTCGCTCGCCTGAACCTCAGCTACACCGTGCTCAGTAAACGAAAGCTCCTGCAACTGGTGGAGGAAGGCCATGTGGAGGGATGGAACGATCCGCGGATGCCCACGATTTCCGGTTTGCGCCGGCGTGGGTACACTCCGGAAGCCATTCGCAGCTTTTGCGACACGATCGGTGTGGCCAAGCGCGACAACATTGTAGACGTGAGCCTCCTGGAATACGCGATCCGCGAGGATTTGAACCGGCGGGCCCCACGCGTCATGGCCGTCCTTAATCCCCTTCGGGTCGTTATCGAGAATTACCCGGACGGGCAGACGGAGGAGCTCGACGCCGTCAACAACCCCGAAGACCCGGCCATGGGAAGCCGGAAGGTGCCGTTCTCGAAAGTCATCTACATCGAGAAGGATGACTTCAAAGAGGATCCGCCCCCAAAGTTCTATCGACTTTCCCCCGGACGTGAAGTCCGGCTGCGTTACGCGTACTTCATCAAATGCGTGGGAGTCATCAAGAACGATCTAGGGGAGGTCGTGGAACTGCGCTGCACGTATGACCCGACTACCCGCGGAGGAGATGCTCCTGACGGACGCAAGCCGAAGACGACGCTTCACTGGGTTTCGGCTGAGCAGGCAATTCCCGCGCAAGCGCGGCTCTACGACCGGTTGTTCACCAAGGCCAACCCGAACGAAGGGGGCGCGGACTTCAAGGCAAGCCTGAACCCGGATTCGCTCCAGGTCGTCACTTCATGCCTGGTCGAACCAAGCCTGGCCAACGCCCTCCCCGGAGCCCGGTTCCAGTTCGAGCGGATGGGCTACTTCTGCGTCGATGTCATCGATTCGAAACCCGGGCGTCCGGTCTTCAACCGGACCGTGACACTCCGCGACACCTGGGCCAAGATCAGGGACAAAGGGTCAGAGGGGCAGAGAGGCAAAGGGGGGCAAACCTAAGCGAGAGGTCTGGCTGCCAGGACAAAATGTCGAATATCGAACAAGAAATATCGCACTCCGAAGTGTCCTGAAACTTCTTCTCAGAGGCCTTTCCCTTCGACATTCGTTATTCCTGTTATGAACATAAAGCCGCGCGTTCAGGCTGAATCGTGGCTTAGGCGAGATCGTACGGTGATTGCTCGCCGCCGTTCTCGCTGAGATAGTACTTGCCCTCTGCCTTGACAAGACTAGAGTCGCATCTTACAGAAGGCTCTGAGAAAAGAACTTAGAGACCGCCGGACGTGCTTAGGCTGCGTCGCGGCTGCAAACTTTCGAGACCGACTTCGAAACCAAGGAGCAAATTACCATGGCCATTATTCGCTGGGATCCGTTTCGGGAGCTGGTTTCCATGCAGGATCGGATGAACCGCTTGTTCGAAGATGCGGTGCGCACACGGGGGGGCGAGGACGAAATGGCGTCCGGGAACTGGATGCCGCCGGTCGACATCTACGAGACGAAGGACGCTCTCATCGTCAAAGCTCAACTGCCCGAGGTCAACCGGGAAGACATTGACATCCGGCTGGAGAACGGAGTCTTGAGCATTCGCGGGGAACGGAAACTGCAGGAAGAGCTTAAGAATGAGAGCTGCTACCGGATGGAGTGCCAGTATGGGACATTCAGCCGCAGCTTCAGCTTGCCGCGCACTGTGGACCAGGAAAAGATCAACGCCAATTACAAGGATGGCGTCCTCACGCTCCGTATTCCAAAACGCGAGGAGATCCGCCCGCGTCAGATCGAGATTTCCTGAAACACTGGCTTCGAAATCTGACTCCGCAACGCGCTGTGAGTTTGGGAAAGTTCACGTGGGAACTCCGAAAACCTCCGGCCGGGGTCAGAAGATTTAAGTACTGTGTCCCCGAAACTCCCGAGTATCATGTTCTCCAAAACTTATGGTCAAATTCCTGCTCTGGCTGATCCTGCTTGTGCTCTGCTGGCCCTTGGCGCTTGTGGCCTTGATCCTCTATCCCCTGGTCTGGCTCGTGCTGCTCCCATTTCGACTTCTCGGAATTGTGGTCATCGGGGCGCTCGACCTCGTCTGGATCATCCTCACCCTGCCCGGTCGACTGGTCGCCAAAGCGTTCGGATAGCAGCCGAATCCTAACATTTGCAGGTCGCGATTCGAGCGGAGAGTGCAGGCCCGACTGAGACGTCGGACCTGCGAAGGGTCGGATGCGGGAAGCCCGAGCTCGGGGGCTGCAAACGTCGCCGCGCCTGCTCGCTCGGCCAACCGCAGTGCGGTGCGCGCCTGGGCGAGGTCCACATCAACTTCCGCACGGACGGAAGGAGCGCCCTGCAGAGTGTCTCTGGAAAAGTTGTAGTTTCTTTGGTTATCGTCCAGCTGCAGTTGAACAACGCGGGCGTCTTTCGCATCGGGGGTATGAGATGAGACCCCAGACTCGATTCCCTGAGCGCTGAGCGCCACGGAACCGAACAGCAACAGGGGTAGAAAAGATAGACAAATGAGAAGTTTACGAGCTTCTCGGCTGGTTTGCATGTTCGTCTCCCTCGTCGATAGTCTTTCGGAAATGGTTTGATGTTGCGCTTGAAATGGTGCAAGCGCGGTTCCAGTTCCTCGGGAACGCTATCGGAGTAGACGACGCCCTTTGCGGAGGGTAGGCAAACTAGATGGGAAGGGGATTGGAGCAACCCGCACCGATCCCCTCGAGGAAGCTAGGATTCTTCTTCACCGACGTCGAGAATTTCTTCCTCGTCGGCGCTCCTGGCGAAATCGTCGTCCAGAAGATCTTCTTCCACGCTGTTATCGCCTTCGAAACCTTCGTACAGTCGTCCGCCGGGTTTCTCCCGAATCGGGCGCTTGGGTCCTCGCTCTCCCCTGAAACCCGCTTCTCCACCGGGTTTCCTGGCTTTGCGGCGTGGCGCCTCGGGTCGTTCGGGCTTTCTGGCCCCGCCGCCTGGTGTGAACGGTTCGGCAGGCGCCGGGCGTTCGAACCGCGGGGTGAAGGGACGCGGGCCACTGGGTCCGCCGGCTCCCATCGGAGGTCGCCCCATCGGTGGCCGGCCTTCGCCCCTGGGTCGCATGTCGCCCATTGGACGCGCCTCTCGTGCACGAGCTTCGCTGATCGAAAGAGTCCGCCCCTTGAACGGTTGGTTGTTGAACCGACGGATCGCCTCCTGCGCCTGCGAGTCCTCGCCGAACTCGACAAAGGCGAACCCTCTTGGCTTTCCGGTTTCCTTGTTCATTGGCAGGTAGACCGACGAGAGAAGACCGACGGCGGACAGATGATCACGCAATTCCGCCTCGGTCGTATCGTACGGCAGGTTCCCTACAAAAAGACGCACTGGCACCGACACCTCACTTTTCGTCTATGCGTCGAGGCGATTATCCTCCGACGCAGGGTTGGGTTTTGTCCGGGCAACGAACCCGGAGCAATCACGCTAATGAATGACATTGATGGCGGATGGAGTTTCGATCGGGAATGACGCGGCAAAACATGCTCTCTCTCACAAATTCGTTCGATCTTCTATCCGTGAGAGGAATAAGCCAACCATTATTTTCTGACTCGGACTTGGAGATCCAAGACACATAAGTTAATTTTGCCTCAGTATAGCCATTTTGGATAGGAGTTTCCACAAGCAAAAACTCCAAGGCGGTCAAGGGACTCACGACAACCGACCGAGGCACAGGCAATCATGACACATCAAGGCAAAGTGAGGGTTGGCATCATTGGTTCCGGGTTCGAGGCGGATATCCATGCCGCTTCCTTTCAAATCATGCCCGAGGAGGCTGAAGTAGTGGCAGTAACATCGCCGGCTCCCGGGCACGCCGCAGCCCTCGCAGGGCGCTACGGCATTCCCCGGGTGTTTCAGGACTACCGGGAAATGCTCCGGGAAGAAGATATCGAGATGGTGACTATCGCCGCTCCCAATTATCTCCACGCAGCGATGACTGAGGCCGCGGCGCAGGCAGGCAAACACATCGTCTGCGAGAAACCGCTCTGCATGACCCTCGAAGAAGCGGACAGGATGCTCGAGGCGACCCGAAAGGCCGGGGTCTTGCTCATGTACGCCGAGGAGCTGTTCTTCACACCGAAGTATGTGAAAGCCAAGGAGATGGCCGACCAGGGCGCATTCGGCAAGGTTTACCTGGTCAAGCAGAGCGAGAAGCATTTTGGGCCGCATGCCCCCTGGTTTTGGGACGTTGACAGATCGGGCGGCGGCGTTTTTATGGACATGGGATGTCACGGGATCGCCTTCTGCCACTGGTTCCTCGGACGGCCGCCAATCAAGAGCGTGCTGTGCCAGATGGGTACGTACGTCCACGCCGACAAGACCAGGGGCGAAGACAACTCCATCTGTATCCTGGAGTTCGAGGGCGGCGCTGTGGGGCTGGTCGAAGACAGTTGGGCGCGGCGTGGAGGAATGGACGACTGCATCGAGGTCTACGGGGAAGCGGGGGTAACTTATGCCGACCTCCATATGGGCAATGCCCTCCCGACCTTCAGCGACGTCGGTTTCGGATATGCGGTAGAGAAGGCCCCAGGGACCAGGGGGTGGACCTACCCGGTCTTCGAGGAACTCTGGAACTACGGCTTTCCACAGGAGATGCGCCATTTCGCAAGGTGCGTGCGAGGCAAAGAGAGCCCACAGGCGACTGGCGAGGATGGCCGGCTGGTCATGGAGGTCCTTCTCGCCGGTTATAGCTCCGCGGGGAACGGGTGCAAAGTCCAGCTGCCGTTTAGCCCCTCCGGCGTCAAACGGCCTATTGATCTGTGGTTAAACAACCGGGGGTGATGACATGACGAGACTGCTGCATGACATTCAGAACCAGCACGAATCCCTTGCCGAGAGCATCCGCCACCAGTTCGGACCGGGGAGAACGGATCTGGAGAAGGCGGGAAAGCTGCTTGCCGACAGCGACACCGTCGTGCTGACCGGCATGGGCAGCTCCCTTCATGCCTGCCAGCCACTGGCTTGCTATCTCGCTTCCCGAGGGGTGCACCCCCTGGTCTTCGACGCCGGGGAGCTCCTGCATTTCGGGCACAGAATTCTTGAGTCGGACCTCCCCAAGGTCTTCATTTCGCGCTCCGGAGAGACGATCGAGATCCTGGGCCTGCTCGAGAAGACACGCGGGAAAGGAAAAATCATCGGGGTGAGTAATGTTCCGGATTCCCCGCTGATTCGGCAGGCAGGTTGCCCGGTGCTCCTGGCGAGCCGGGCCGATCAGCTCGTGGCTATCCAGACATACTCGGCCACGTTGCCTGTCCTGCTGGGGCTCGGAAGAGCGGCCTTCGGCGAATTCGACGATTCCTGGAGGGCAGAGCTGGAGGGAGCTTCTGGAGCCCTTAGAGACGCTGGTACTGGACTGCGAGCATCGAAGCGAGGAACTGCGGGGTTTCCTGAAGACCGGGCACGGATTGCACCTGTTGGGCCGCGGGCCCTCGACCGCGTCGGCGATGGAAGGCAGCCTGCTCTTCAACGAGGTGGCCAAGACACCGGCCATCGGAATGGGGGCCGGGAATTTCCGGCATGGTCCTGTCGAGGTCGTCGACGAGGCGTTCTCGGCTTTCGTTTTTGCGACCCAGAGGGAAACGCGGGAGCTCGAAATGGCACTCGCGCGCAAGCTTCGGAGCTTCGGAGGACAGGTCCAGGTCATAGCTTCGGGGCTGTCTGGATCAACGGCCGAAATCGACTGGCCGATACCGGTCGTATCAGGGCTGTTGGCCCCGGTCCTCGAAATTGTCCCGGTCCAGCTCGCTTCCTACCGGCTGGCCGAGTGGAAAGGTCTGATACCCGGGGAGTTCCGCTTCGCCGGCGCAGTGACCCGCTCGGAGGTGGAGTTTTAGCGTAGCAGACGCACAGTAAACGCACAGTAAACGCACAGTAAAGAGGAGCACGGGATTGCTTATAGTTCCAATCCGCGCACTGCGCTGGAAAGCGCTCCGTTTGCGGTTCTGAAACCCTCGCCAGTACCGCCGAAATCCACTTCTCGCGTGACCGGCCCGCACAGGACCGCAAACGGAGCGCCTTTTGCGCAGTGCGCGGATCGTCCCCGAGGCGGCCACCGCCACCCGGGCGATCGGCCATGCTTCTTCTAAAACCGCGTCTTGGCCGTCACGTCTTCCTCACGGCTGTACCACTCCATTCTTTCTCCCTGTCCGTTCAGCACGTAGTCGATGGCCGCCTGCACTCTTTCCTCGGTCCACAGGTACTTCTTGCTCGCCTGCTTGGCCCACCTTTTGCCAGACCTATCCCCGTCAACACCTTCTTCATTCAACCGCCTGGACGCGCGTGCCTTGATGGCAACCTGAACAATGTCCGGATGGCATGAGGCTCGGACGACGATGTGACCGTGAGTCCTCCGAATGTGCGCGGCAAGAGGGTCCCATCCCCGGTCCAGACAGACATCAATCGTTGCCCGGAGTACGATTTGACGACGCACCTTGTCCATTCGGTACACCGGGTACCGGAGGAGTCCCTGAGCGTAGACAGCCAGCTCTTTGCTCTCAGGCGGTAACGGGTCGCCAAAAACATTCATGGAGTCCGTCACCCAGTCCGGGTCGCCGGGAAGGAGGGTTCCATAGCCGCGCCAGGTGATCAGGTAAGCGAGCGGATAAGGGCAGAATTCATCGTATGTCATGCCTGCTATAACGCTCGACCGGCAAAAAATACGAAGTGGTTCTTGCCGCCTGGTGATGGGTGGGTGGCATGGGGCAGGCACGGTTGCTCCCGGTGAGAATCCGCGCACTGCGCTGGAAAGCGCTCCGTTTGCGGTTCTGAAACCTCGCCAACGCAAACCAAGCCGCTGCCGGCCCGCACAGGACCGCAAACGGAGCGCCTTTTGCGCAGTGCGCGGATTGTCCCCGAGAGCAACGCCGGGCGCTTCAGAAAGCCTGGCCAATGCTGAAGAAGAACGCCCCGGCGCTTTCCCCGTCCCGCCTGTCCAACTTCATTCCGTAGTCACCCCTCAGCAGGAAGTATGGCGTCCTGACCCGCAGCCCGACGCCCACTGCTGCTCGGAGTTTAAATGGGTTGAAGTCCGAGACATTCTCGTAGACGTTGCCCAGATCCACAAAACCGACGCCGTCAAAAATGCTGATGAGCGGGAAGCGGATTTCGTTGTTGAAGATGAAGACCGCCTCGCCTCCTTTGGCAAATCCGGCTGCGTTGATCGGGCCAAGCGCGTCTTCACGAAAACCTCGGACCGTCGATTCCCCACCGGCGAAGAAGCGTTCTCCGGGAATCAACTCCTGATCGCCGAGGCCTTGGGCGAGCCCGATGCGGATTGCTCCCGCATAGACAAGCCTCGATTTTTCCTGACCCCCGCTCCACGGGATTTCAGCCGGCCTGCGCAGCGGAATGTATTTGAAGTACTGCCCGTAATACTTGATGTATCTCAGCTTCGAACCCAAAAGCGCGGGCGCGTACTCGAAGGCGTGCGCGTTGAAAGAGCCGCGCGAGGCATCGAGCAGGTCATCTCGGGTGTCCCGGGTCAAGGTCGTCGACAAAGGGGCAAGAGTGACGTCGAGATCGAATCCCGTCGGATCGTGGTCGATGGTTCTGGTCCTCTCAAAACGATAGCCATAGGACAGGACGTAGAAATCCTTCAGCCGGAGCTCCTGCTGCAGTGAAACGCCAAACCTCTGGGTGGTGAAGCCTGCCTGATTGTCGATCTCCCGGCGGGCGAACCCGACAACCGATGTCTGGATGGGGATACTTCTCAGCAAGGGCTGGCTGAAATAGAGCCGCCCCTCCCGGGTCTCGCCGTCGTAACGCGCCAGCGCACCGAGGACGCGCGCCTTGCCGAGAGAATTGCGATTCTCGATGCTGGTCAGGAGGCCCACCCCTCGCTCGGTATCGTAGGAGCCCCCGTATTGCAGCTCGAACGGCCGCACTTCCCGGACACTCACCTCCAATCGCATCGGCTGCTCGCGTTCCGTGGCGAGCGGCGTCGCGATTTCTTCAGCGCGGATGTCAACCAGCGCAAAAGCTTGAGTGTCGTACAGATTCCGCCGGGAGCGCGCGACTTTGTCCCGGTCCAGAATATCGCCCGGTTTCAGTTCCAACTGATGGCGTACAAAATTCTCGCTGGTTTCGTTGCGGCCCTTGACGACCACCTCACGCACGATATGTTGCTTGTTCTCTTCGATGTTGAAGGTGAGATCGACAAATCGATCCTTTCCCCGCGCGGAAACGAAGGTTGCGGCGACATCGTTAAATCCCTTCCTCCAATACGCCTCCTCGATTACCTGGAGCGAATCCTGAACAGCCTGAGGGTTATAGGTGTCGCCCTCCTTCACTCGCAGGACATTCGTCAGCTCGCTTTCCGAGTAGACCGAGTTCCCTCTGATTCCCGCGACATGAACCCGAGCGAGCTGGCCCTCGAGAATTTGTACGACGATGCGGGCCCGGCGCGCCTCCGGTTGGTACTCGACCTTGATGTCTTCCACTTCCGCGTCGAGATAGCCTTGATTGTAGTAGAAGCGCTCCAGGAACTTCCGGACCTCGCCCGGATCGGCGCGCAGCGCCTCCTCCAAGTCCGCCTTCTTGACCTGCTCTTCCAGCTTCTCGGCCTCGATCCCGTTCGCACCTTGGAAGGCGATGTCCACCTGCGAGTAAAAAACACCCGGTGTGACGTCGAAAGCGACGAGCTTGCGGTCGCCGTTGGCGCTCACGGAAGGTTTCACCTGAGCCTGCAGGTAGTTGTTCTTGAGGAAGTAGGCGCGGATCGCCTCTTGGGAGTCCTCGATCCGCTGGCCGTCGAAGAAACCTTCGGCCCAGGCTTCACGCACCTGTTTCTGGGTGTCCTCGGGCACCGGGGCGCCCTGGAACGAAAAACTCACTTCCGGACCGGCAACCACTTCAACCTGGAGGTCAACAGACTGCGCGTCGGTTTCCCGTCTGTGCAGCCTCATCCGCGCCTCGAGCCGCGCTTTTTCGAGGTAGTATTCGCGCAACCGGTCGAGTCCTTTGCGGACTTCGAAGAAGTCGAAGTCCTGGCCAATCTCGATATCGAACTCGTCCTCCAGGACTGAGACCGGGAAGACAGGGGTACCCGAGAAGGATACAGTCCGGATTTCGCGTTTCTTCCGGTCGCTCTTCTCGTGCCTCCCGGTTTCGCCGGCGCCTCCGAAGAGGAGCTCATGCGTGAACTCGAGCCGGTAGCTGTTCTGGTCCGGGTCCGTATCGCTGGGGGTCTCCGATCCGGTATGGTGCAGAACCCGGCCGGTGAAGTGATCGGTCACATCATATTCCGCGATATAGATCTGGTCGCTGCTGTCGGTGAGGTTCATCGAGTAGATCAGCTCCAGGTCGTTCCTCAGTTCTTGCGCCACCGTCAAACGAGCGCTCGGCTCGGATTCGGACGCAATCAGGCTCGGTTCGATCCGAACCTGGCTCAGTCCGGTGGCCTGCTCGAGGCCCGAACTGAGCCGCCGGGCTGCGCCGCCGGTGAGAAGCGAGAGTGTCTGTTCCTTGGCTACCTCCAGCTCCTCGCCCCTCAAGTTCTCGAGTCGCCTCCCGGTTACCAGCATGGAGATGATGTCGGGCTCGGGCAGCGGCGGATCGGATGTCAGGGTGGTTTCGAGGTCATCCGGCGTCCCGCTGACCTCGAGCGTGATGTCGTAGTTGTCGACCTCAGTGTTTGCCGACACATCGAGACTCGGTTCTATGCGGGTTTCATTGAGAAAGGTGACGATTCCCCGCTCTACGACGTAGTTCCTTTCGCGCAGATGAAGCTCTCCGCCTTCCTCGATGCTAAGACGGCCAGTGAGTCCGGGACGGTAGTAGTTGCCCGTAAGTCGGAGATCGGCGGTGGCAAGCACTTCGGCCAGGTTGTTGTCCACAGCGATCGGGTTCTGGGTATCGACGTCCAGGTTGAACCGCAACCGGGCAAGGAGCGGGTTCTGCTCCTGGGTCAACTCGACACCACTGCTCGTCTGCAGCAGGTCGAGAACTTCTTCGCCAACACCGATCGATTCAGTGTAGGAGCCCTCGAGGATGCGTACCTGCCCGCCCAGAACAATTCCCCCTCCTTCACGGTTACGAAGGTTGATCTGCACATCCGAGGCGGTGCGGAGATTCTCGGGAAATTCGAGGTAGAAACCCTTAATATTCAGGTCGGCCGTGACTTGCATGGGGCGGTCCGTCGCGTACACCATCTGCCCTTTCCCGGTCATGTTCCCACCGTTGGCCGTTCCCTGGAATTGCTCGATCGTGAGCGTGCGGCCGCGCATGCCGACCCGGGTGTTCAGATCAGTCAACTGGACCTTTGGCTCGTCGGCGCTGATCTGACCGTTGGTCACTTCAAGGAAGCCGTTGACCTCCGGCACACTGAGCGGGCCCCGGGCCTGGACCTCGAACCGTGCCGACCCAGCAGCGTCGATGTCCTCCGACGCGATCTCGATAAGGCCGAGGTCGGCCTGTCCGGTCGCTTTGGCGTCGACTGTCCGATCACGCAATTGGACCGATCCATCGATATTCAACTCGGTGCCCGTTCCGGCGAGACGAAAGGCGTCCACCCGCGCCACTCCGCTCTGCAGCGTGATCCGAGTCGGTGCCTGCTGGGCCACGTCGTACCCCTTAAGACGGAGCTGAAGCTGATCGAATCGGACGGAACCGGTCAGAGCGTCGAGACGGGCAGCGTCGGCTCGGAACTCGGCGTGAGCCGATGCCTGACCGACCGCCTCTTCCGGCATCCCAGCGAGAGATTCAAAACGAAAGTCGGTCAGATCCGCGACCAGGTTGCCGTCGCCCGCGGCCTGGGGAATCCCCAGAGGAAGCTTCTGCGGAAGCAGGCCAAGCGGCACCTTCCCCTGGACATTGATCCTGCCGGCACCGATACGGGCCGACAGCGTCTTCAAGAGCAGGTTGCCCGCCTGCAACTCCGCCTGCAAAGTCAGGTCGGTGACGGGATCGCGGAGTGCCGGGGACTGCACGCTGCCGTTCGCCAGTGACAAGCGAACTTCCGGGTTAAGCTGCTCCAGGCTCCCGTGGAGGCGCGCGTCGAGCTCGAGGATGCCGGACGCGGCCAGCCCTTCGGGCGCAGGGAAGAAGTCCTTTACGGTGGCCAGGTTGATTCGACCTCGAACCTCGAGGCCCGGACTGTTGACGTCCGGTCGCAAAGGGAGAGATCCGCCGAGAGTCAAACGTGAATCCGAGGCAGTGATCTCAGCCGACGGAACCTCGAGGAGACCGTTCCTGTAGGTCACCTCCATCGGGGTCTTCGCAGCGATCTGTTGTCCATTCACGATTACTGCCATCTGGCCGATGTTCGCGCTGATCGTCCCTTCCTTCCAGTTGGCGATAGTCCCTTCCCCGTTGACCTCCGCCGTGAAGTTGCCACGGAGTTTGCCGGATTCGGCCAGCGGCGTCGGGAGAAGCGACAGGTCGGTGTTCTGGGCGGAAAGGCGGAACCTGGCCTGGTGGGGAGCCGGCACTTGAACCTCGCCGCTCGCAGCCATTCGGTACCGATCGGCTCTCAGATCCAAGGCGACTTTCTGGTTTTCGGCCCGGGCATTGAGCACCATTGAGCCGACCGGGCGATCCTGGATCGTCAGATCCTGCGAGCGCAACTGCAAATCCGCCGACGGGTTGTCAATCGTGCCGTTGCCGCTCGCATTCAGGTCCAGTTGTCCTCGTATTGGAACGCCTTCCCCGATCGTCAATCCGACCAGCCGCAAGTCCCGTGTGTGGGCTTCAGCCTGATACTGGCGCGTATCCAGATTGTAAGTGCCCGACGCGCTCAGTTCGCCTCCGCCCGCCTCGTTCGGCTTCGTAAGCTTGAGCTCCTCGAGGCGCAGAAGGCGATCTCGTACTCTGGCCAGGATGTTCAAAGTCCCCAGAGGCTCTCTGGAGGCAACCAGATTCTCGCCACGGACGTTCGCCTCGATGACGGGATTCGCCATCGAACCGGCGGCAGTCGCATGCACGCTGAGCTGCCCGGTGACCGGGAGTTCCCGACCGACCGCCTTCGTGATCGTCTCGACGGATGCCTCGTCGACGTCCGCTCGCAAGTCCAACCTCGGGTCCCGACCGGTCAACCCGACGATCTCGCCCGCCGCACGGAGGACTTCGCCGCTCCAGTTCGCCTGCACATCCTCCAGACCCAGCGTGTCGCCCCGATACACGGTGTCGGCGACCACGGAAACGTGACGGAGGCTTCCGACTTCGGTGTCCGGCAGCTCTGCTCTCGAGTCGATGACTGGACTGGAGAGCGTGCCTCCGAGTCGGGCTTCCACGTTCAGAGGGCCCGCCAGACGAGTTCCGACGAGCGGCTCTTTACGCCCTAGAAAGCCGGTAAGACCCGAAAGCAGGCCGGCAATGTCCTGGCTGCTCGCGCGCAGATTGCCGATGATATTCCCTTTCGGATTACTGGAGAGATCGGCCAGTCGGCTGACTGTCACCTCTCCCTCGATGGAGGTGTTGAGAGCGTGAACGCGGTCAATTCTGACCTTGGCCGTCTGGCCCTGGCGCTCGACGCGCACAGAACCGGACACCGGCACCAGATTGCGGCCGGCCCGGCCTTGAGTCGCCCGCAGTTGAAAATTCGCCCGACCTTCGGCCGTCTCGGGATTCGTCCCCGTCCACGAAGCTTCGAGGTTGCCGTCTGCCCGGCTCGCCAGCCCCACATCGCTGCCGGCCTTTCGTCCGAGAGCCGCCAGGTTGGCGTTCCTCACCTCGACACGCGCGTGACTGCGCCCGTCCGGCACCAGTCGGACGTCCGCGGTGGCCCGGAGGGAGCCATCCGGGGACTTAACGTCCAGCGAATCGACGACGATCCGATCCTCCCCCCTGATCCATCGACTCCGCGCCTCGAAGTCGACATCGCTGAAATCTCGATAGCTGAATCTGCGGCCTGAGATGTCAGCCTCGGCTCGCAGGTTCTCCGGATGTTCATGGATCTTCACTTCCCCGGTGACCCGACCGGACACGGGTTCCCCCAGCCCGGCGAAATGAGCCAAAGGGGCCGCATCGACGTTTGCTGAAACGGTCACGTCAAGCACCGGGTCTTTGAGGTTGTTCACCGTGCCGCGCGTGTTGATCTCGGAGTTCCCTGTGACAAGTCTGGATGCTTCAAGAGAGGCGTTCTCGAGATCAGCGGGCACCCGTGCACGAGCGTCGAAGACATCGATCGGGAGAGTCCTGCCATCCAAAGAGATGCTGCCTCGCCGTTCCTGCTTGATGCCGATGAGGTGATCGAGTGTGGTTTCACGGCCCGTGACCTGAATCGAGGCGGCGGGGAGCTCCAGGTCGATCCCTTGTTGGAGATCCTCGAATTTGACGGAGGCACTGGGCACCGAGAGCTTCTCGATCAGGAAATCCGGCAGGCCCCCGGATTCCTCCTGGACCTGCTCCTTGACCGGTGTCGGCAGGTTGGTCCGGCCGTCCTTCCCGATGACAACATGGACCTGCGCTCCTTCCACCCGGGCGCTTTCGACGTGGAGGAAACCCCGGATGAGGCTCAAGGTACCCAAGTCGACGTCCAGGCGGCGTGCCACAAGGAAGGGAGGCATGTCTGGCGCGAGCTCCGATTGTGCCCGAACGTTTTGGAGCGAAGCCGACAGGGTCAGGAGGTTGTAGTCGATCTCACCCGCCTGCAACCTGATTCCCTGTGTTTCGAAGAGGTAGTCGCGGAGCCTGCTGAGCGCGTATTCCTTGACACGGTCGGTGTGCAGGAAGGCAAAACCCAGTACCAGGGCAAGCACCAACACTCCCAAAGTACTGAGAATGATCTTCAGCCACAGATGTCTTCGCATTTTGTGTCAAGACGCCTTTGTGCCGGGGAAGTGCGGGTGGAAAGGGGAGGCGCCCGGCTGGTCATGGAAATGGTTGCCGTAAAATGGGCTCTTTCCCCATTATAGGCGGAATCTACGGACTACTGATATCGAGGCAGAAGCGCTACAGCAGGTTGGATGCTCGACGCCTGATCGCAACCTCAATCTACCGGAGTGCAATCGGCCCTTGGAGCACGCTCGTCTCGTCCGCGCTCCGGAAAGCCCGAATCTCGCCTCCCGCTCTTGCTTACCGACCGCGGCTCGTGGTACTCCCTCTTGCATGATGCGACGCGCTCTCATCCTCGTTCCGGTTCTGGCCCTCGCGATATCCAGCGTCCTGGCTGAATCCCCGTGGGATCCCAGGTACCAGCCGCTTGACCGTCAGCTGATCAACCCAAAACTCCTCACCGAGCGCTGGACGGCCGGATGGATTGCGGTTCCCGACGCTCCTCCTTACGAGTACGGCGTCTACCACTTCCGCCGGAGTTTTGATCTGAAGTCGGTGCCTCCCTCGTTTATCGTTCACGTTACCGCCGACAATCGATACGAGCTTTTTGTGAACGGGCGGCGGGTTGCTTGGGGACCGGCCCGAGGCGACCTGTATCACTGGCGTTATGAATCGGTTGAGCTCGCACCGTACCTCCGGGCCGGGAAGAACACGATCGCTTCCGTCGTCTGGAACTTCGCCCAGTACGCACCCGAAGCCCAAGTCACCAACCAGACGGGGTTTCTTCTCCAGGGGAACACCGAGGCAGAACGAATCGCCGAGACAAACGATAAGTGGAAATGCCTGCGGGATCCGGCTTACACCCCGCTGCAATACACCCACGCCCAGATGCGCGGTTACTTCGTAGTCGGGCCGGGCGACCGGGTCGATGGCACGCTCTATCCCTGGGGCTGGGAATCGGTTGATTTCAACGACTCGTCCTGGCCTTCGGCCCGCCTGGACTCGAGAGGCGTGGGAAGCCCTTGGGGAGTCAGAGATGCCGGCAATCGCTGGATGCTGGTTCCCCGCTCGATTCCGATGATGGAGGAGAAGCCCGACAGGCTGGCCGCCGTTCGCCTTGCGAGCGGAGTGCGGGTTCCGCCGGGATTCCCCGGGCGCCAGGCAAGAATCGAGATCCCCGCGAACACCGAAGTCCGTCTCATCCTCGATCGGTCTCATCTCACGACCGCTTACCCGGAGCTCGTCGTGTCCCGCGGCAAAGATGCCGAGATCGCTCTCGGGTACGCCGAGTCGCTCTTCAATCTCGGGCGGACGGCGCGGCGACAAGGGAAATCGGAACGAGGTCGAGGGGAAGGAGTTTGTCGGTTTCTACGACCAATTCGTGGCCGACGGGGGAGCGAACCGGCTCTTTCGTCCCCTTTGGTGGCGAACCTACCGTTATTTGGATCTCAAAATCCGGACAGGGTCGGAACCCCTGATTATTGAGGATCTGCGCGGGGTGTACGTCGGGTACCCGTTCCAGTTCAAGGCCAGGCTCGAGACCGGGTCGGAGCGTGTCGACAAGCTTATGGAGGTTGGCTGGCGAACCGCCCGGCTTTGTGCGCACGAGACGTACATGGACTGCCCCTATTATGAGCAACTTCAGTATGCAGGCGACACCCGCATCCAGGGCCTGGTCTCGCTCTACAACTCCGGTGATGCACGGCTGCTCCGCAACGCCATCGCTCAGTTGGACGATTCACGGACCCCGGAAGGCCTCACGCTGAGCCGCGCGCCAACCCGGCAACAGCAGTACATCCCGCCGTTCTCGCTCTGGTGGATCGGCATGCTTCACGACTACTGGATGTACGCGGACGATCCGGAATTTGTCCGCCAGACCCTCCCCGGCGTCCGGACGGTGCTTTCGTTCTACCAGGGATTTCAGAAACCGGACGGATCGCTTCGACGAATGCCGTTCTGGAACTACGTCGACTGGGCGGGCGCCTGGTCAGGCGGTGTACCACCCGTGGAGCCGGACGGCTCCTCGGCGCCCCTCGATCTGCAGCTCCACCTGGCGCTGCAATGGGCCGCGGAGATGGAACACGCGCTAGGTTCCCAGGATCGCGCGCGCGAGTGCTCGGCTGCCGCGAATTTGCTCGGGGCCTCGATCCGACGGCTCTACTGGGTTCCGGCCAGGCAGATATTCGCGGATACGCCGTCAGGCCAGCACTTTTCGCAGTTGACCAATGCGCTGGCCGTTCTGGCGGGAATCAGCAAAGGCGAGGAGGCCCGCGCCCTGGTTAACCGCGTTATCGCCGATCGTTCCATTGTCCCCTGCACCTACTACTCGAAGTACTACCTGAATGCGGCCGTCAATCTCGTGGGAGAAGGGGACACTTACCTGGATCTTCTCGGTGAGTGGGACGACATGCTCGCCTCGGGCCTGACGACTTGGGCTGAAAGGCCCGTCGGGGCCAGCAATCCTCCCCGCTCCGACTGCCATGCCTGGAGCGCACACCCGAATTTCGAACTGTTTCGCACGGTGCTCGGGATCGATTCGACGGCGCCCGGTTTCAAACGGGTCCAGATCCGGCCGTTCCTCGGTTCGCTCACCCGTGTTTCCGGTTCGATCCCGCACCCGAAGGGGGAGATCTCGGTGAGCCTGGATCTGACGGGAGGAAAGCCGAAGGCGGAGGTCATCCTGCCCGAGGGCATCACCGGCGAATTTGAATGGAAGGGCGCGCGGAAGCCGCTCTCGCCAGGAAGCAACCGGATCGAGTACTAGGATTGCGGATTGCGGATTGCGGATTTGGAAAGGCAGCTTAAAGGGATGTCCCGGTTGCCGGCCCGCCTGAGAAACACCCAGCCATCCCACTCCGCAAGCGGCTTTCTATTCTGAAATCCGCAATCCGCAATCCACAATCCGAAATCCGATCGGTTTACTCCTCCCTCAACGCCATCAGCGGCGAGACGCGGGAGGCCCTGCGCGCCGGAAAGTAGCAGGCCGCGAGAGCAACCAGCAAGAGGATCAGCGCAACACTCGCGTAGGTCGTCACATCGGTCGGGGTAACACCGAACAGCATCCTCGCGAGGGACCGTGTGACCGCGAGGGCGGTGACCAGCCCGATGCCCAGACCGACCAGGGTCAGCCGGAGTCCCTGGGAGAGGACAAGCGCGCGAACCCGTGACGGGGGTGCGCCCAGGGCCATCCGGATCCCGATTTCGTGTTTCCGTTGACGGGTCGCGTACGCGATGACCCCGTAGATTCCGACGGCGGCAAGCACCAGGGCGAGGAGTCCGACCAGCCCCACAAGAGTCCCGCCCAGGCGTTCCACCGCGCTTCCCCTCTCCGCCACCTCCTCCAGCGAGGTCACGTCAAACAGCGAGAGGTCTCCATTCAATTGCCCGACGATTCGCTTCACGGCGTCGGTGTACGCGTAGGGGTCGCCAGCGACTCGCAGATGAAGCGTCGGGTCCTGGTAATACCTCTGGAAGAGCGGCAGAAAAATCATGGGGTTGTACTCTTCCTTCAGAGCCCGGTACTTCGCGTTTCTCGCGACTCCGACCACGGTGTACCAGTCGCCGTAGGCCTTGATCCGTTTGCCGATCGGGTCCTGCCCCCGCCAATAGCGATCTGCAAGCGCCTGGTTAATCACGGCCACGCGTTGTGACTTCTCGTTGTCTTGTGGGCCAATGTCACGGCCTGCCATCAACGCAATGCCTATCGTCCGGAAGTAGTTTGGCCCCACATTGACCCGACCGACTTCCATCGATTCATTGCGCCGCGGCACATACCCTTCCGCAACAATATCCTGTGAGTGCCGTCCTGCGGCCGCGAGCGGCAAGGAGTTTGCCAGGGTAACGGATTGCACGCCTGGAAGGCCCTCGAGCCTGGATATCAGTGCACGGTCGAATTCCCGCCCCTTGTCGGCCGAATAGCCCACCGACTGCAGGTCGAAGGAAGCGAGAAGCATGTGCGCGCGCTCGAAACCCGGGTCGGTCCGTTGCGCCTGCTGGTAACTCCGGATGAACAGTCCCGCGCAGATGAGCAAGAGAAACGAAAGCGCGATTTGCGCGACCACCAGGCCCCGTGCCAACCGTGACTTGTGCAGCCCCGTCGACACGCTTCCTGCCTCCTCTTTCAGCACTGCTGCAGGTGCCAGCCGGCAGGACCTGAGAGCCGGGAGTAAGCCAACGATCACGCTGCTCGTTAGAGAAATCAGGAGTGTCAGCAGAAGCACCTTCCAGTCGAGGCGGGTGCCGATCATCACGGGAACCGGCGTCTTTGGCATTAACGTGGACAAGGAACCGGCTGTCCATCCAGTCGCCAGTAAAGCGGCGGCGCCGGCCGCCAGGCTCAAAAGCAGGCTTTCGATGAGGAACTGCCTGGTGAGTTGGATGCGGCTGGCGCCGAGCGAGAGCCGTATCGCAAGCTCGCGCCGCCGACCCACCCCGCGCACCAGGATAAGATTCGCCACATTCGCGCATGAGAGCAGCAAGAGCACAGCCGCCAGGCCCGAGAACATTGAGAGGCCGGTATAGAGTCCATAGCTGAGGCCGAAAGGAGAGCGCCACAAAGGATCGAGCGTGATCTGGTTCGGCCCCTGGTGTGAATCAGGATGCTGCCGGACGATCTCCTGCATCCGCAAATTCAGCTCCTCCTGGGCCTGACGCCGGTCCACACCGGGTTTCAGGCGCCCGAGCAGCTGCAGCCAGCAGACGTCGCGCACGAATATCCGTCGCCACCCGGTGACCGCTTGGTCCATCGTGAAGGGAATCCAAATGTCCGACTTTAGCCCGGTCTTGCACCCCTGAAAACCTGAAGGCGCCACGCCAATCACGGTATAGGGACGTTTGTTGATTTGTATTTGCCTGCCAAGAATCGAGCGCTGGCCGCCAAAATGACTCTGCCAGAAACCGTACCCGATCACCGCCACCGCGGCGGTTCCCGGTTTCTGAGCTTCCTCCGGCAGAAATGCCCGGCCGAGGACCGGACGGACGCCGAGAACCTGGAAGTAATTACCGGAGGCGAGAGTTCCGAGGACTCGTTCGGGCCTGACACCGCCGGTCACGGACATCGCCATGTCGTGATAGCCGAGCAGTCCGGCGAAACTCCCGGTGCGGCTGGCCAGATCTTTGTAGTCTTCGTAGGAAAACGGCGGGAACGGGGATGCTGTCCAGTTTCCCTTCATGACGGAAACCACGTCGCCGGTGCTTGAGACTCCCGGTATCGGGTCAAGCAACGTCGCGTTGATCCAGCTGAATATCGTCGTGTTCGCCGAGATCCCTAGTGCCAGCACGAGTACCGCAGCCACGCAGAAACCGGGATTCGAGAGCAACGATCTGAAGCCGTACCGGAAATCCTGAAACAAGCCTGCCATGCGAACCCTCCGGCTCTCCTTGCAGCAATTCGCGCTCCAGAGCCCACTGCGCACCACTTACTGCGCACTGCCGACAGACAGCTGAGCCACTAAAGAGTGAACACCTGCCCGCCTCGGTCCTCAGTAAGAGTATGTAGTGCGCAGTGTGCAGTGCGCAGTGCGCAGCGGGTAGTGCGCCGCGCACTGCGCTCAGCTGTTCGGTTGTGGGACGGCCGTGTGCGGGACCGGAACGTGGAAAGCAGGAAACCCACCCAACTAATCTGCGACCTGGGAAGTCCAAACAAACGAACCCTCAGACTCCCGGCTCGCGCCGGGAGTAGAGAGCGGGCGGCCCACTGGCCCGGGCCGCCCGGTTAAGATGGCCAAAGCCTCGGTGCCATCACGCAGACGACCAGCCCGGCGAGCACGGTCAGGGGTGTCCCCGCCTTCACGAAGTCAATAAACGAATATCGGCCGGGCCCATAAACCAGCAGGTTCCCGTGATGGCCGATCGGGGTCAGGAAGGAGGCAACGGATGCCATGGCCACCGTGACGACGTAGGCCTCCGGAGAGTGCCCGAGAGCGCGGGCCAGCGAGACGGCTACCGGGGCAAACAGGGCACAGGTGGCGGAATCCGACATGAACTGGGTGAGGATTGCGACGATTGAGAACAGGACGAGCAAGACCCAGAACGGCTCCCATCCCTGAACGCCCGACTGAATCCACTGGGCCGCCAATCTAGACGTCCCGCTCTTCTCCATCGCCTGCCCGAGCGGGATTGCACCAGCAATGAAGACGTAGATCCGGCTATCAATGGCGCGGTATGCCTGGGTCGGAGAAAGACACCGGGTCAATATCGAAAGAACGAAATGGCCAAAATGGCCAGCATCATGAGCTGTTCGGGAGTCAGCTGGGACACCTGGTGCTTCTCCGATGGCTATCCAATCAGTATAACGGTTGAAAGACCGAAGGCCGATTGCGTGCCGTTTGCCGCGCGTTTTCTGCTTTCGTCCGATCCTCTGGTTAAGGCAAACTGATTCACGGTTCAAGAGGAGAGAGGAGGCAGGTATGTCAGAAGTGGTCGTGATTGCACGGTTCAAGGCGAAACCCGGGAAAGAGTCGGCTTTGGAGAATGCGCTCCGGGCGGCCATCGATCCAACCCACATGGAGGCCGGGTGTATCCGCTACGCCCTGCATCGGTCCCTCGATGACCCGGGTGCCTACTGTTTCCTGGAACGATGGCGATCAAGGGGAGACCTGGAGGAACACCTGCAACGAGGGCATGTGAAGACACTGTTCGCCAAGCTCCACGAACTGAGCACCGGCAACCCGCTGATCGATGTGATGGAAGCAGTGCCCGACGGCCAGGCGGAAAAGGGACAGATCTAGGGGCGGGAGTCTTCTCTCCTTCTCAGTCGCCGGACCGAACAGCCTTGTCAGAGCCGCACGCAGCGCTTTTCAGCGGAGTAAGCGGGTTCTGGCAGCCGGCACACCCCGTGCCCTTCACTATTGCAGCGCGTCACAACCCGCTTACTTCGCTGAAAAGCGCTGCGTGCGCGGCTCCGACAATGCTCGGCTCGCCGGTTGGCTTCCAGGGGCTTTCCAGGGTGACAATCCGCGCACTTCGCAGAAAGCGCCCGTTTCGGTGCGGTTCTGTTCCGCGCGGCAAGCCGATCACTTCTGCTCCGGGACTTCGTCCTCCGCCCTCACGCTACCCGCCGGCGTTGGTGACCGGCCGCGTTGAGCGCCGCCTGAATCATCATGAATTCGCCGAAGTTCTCCGTGGTCAGCAGTCCGATCAGGCGGCCCTGACGCATGACCGGCAGCGTATTGCAGGCGCAGTCTTTGAGCCGGGCGAACGCGGTTTCAAGCATTTCGAAGGAATCAACCACCTGGAAGTCGGTGCGCATGACTTCGGCGACCGGAGTGGTTTGGGGCAACTGGGCCAGGGCTTTCACGAGGTCACCGCGCGCCAGCACGCCGACCAGACGGTCGCTCTCGTAGACCGGAAAATCCTGCTGCGATCCCGACAGCACCATCTCGACGGCTCGGGCGAGCGTATCCGCGGAGGACAAGGTCCGGAAGTGCGTCAACATCGCGCGATCGACCGGAATACCCGCCAGCGACGACCGCATCTGGACCATGCTCGCTTCCTGGGCAGCGCCTATCCAGACGAAAAAGGCGATGAAAATCAGAAACGGGTTCGAGAAGAACCCAACGAAGCCGAATACCAGCGCCATGGCCTGCCCGAGTGTCGCCGCCATCTGCGTGGCCCGCGTGTAATCCAGGCGAGTCGCCAGGAGGGCACGCAGGATCCGGCCACCGTCCATCGGAAAGGCGGGGAGGAGGTTGAAGCCAACCAGGAAGAGGTTCACAACCATCAGGCGCTCGATAAAGGACCCTTCCGCCACTCCTAGATTCTCGAGCGGCTGCAATGTGCCTGTGCCGTAGAGCCAGACAAAGAGGCCTGCCGCAATGACAACGTTGACGGCGGGACCCGCGATCGCGACCCAAAGCTCCTGGCGCGGTTGATCAGGCATCCTCTCCAGGCGTGCAACGCCTCCGATTGGCAGAAGTGTGATATCCCGGGTCTGGATGTTGTATCTGCGGGCGGTGAGAGCGTGACCGAGCTCATGCAAGACCACACAAACGAAGAGCGAAAGGACGAATGCCACCCCGGCCAGAGTCGCCTCCAGCGACTGTCCCCTGATCAGGTGACTGAGCGCGACCCATCCCACAATCAGAAGAAACGTCGCGTGCATGTAGATAGGAATGCCCGCAATTCTCCCGATTCTCCATGACCACCTCATAGTCTGCCAAGTCCTCCCTTGGTTCTTTTTCGGTTAGAGCAACAAATGATGAAGAGTGTCCGTATACCCCTTTGTTACGATGCGTTTTGCAGGGACGAGTTTCGCTTTTGCCCTACTCTTGAACCTGATCCAGCGAATCGTCCTCTAATTTGAAGGAATGAGAACCAAGCAAATGAAGATCTCCTGCCTGTCTCCCGGACCGCACACGATCTGGATCTGGATGGCGAGCGTCATGGTGGTATGCCTGCTCGCCGCCGTTCCCGCTTTTGCCCAGAGCCCTCCAGGCGGTGGCCAGCCAGGCCCCGCCGGGAAGACGCAGCCGCCCGGAAATGACCTGGACGCATTCATGACAAAGGTCTTGGAGAGGCGCGACATCGACTGGGAGCGCCTGCGGAACTATGTTTTCAGCGAGCGCGAGACAGTCGAGTTTAAAGCGAGCTTCCTGCCAGCCCTCGAGAACATCCGCAAGGAATACCTGTGGCGGGTTCGGGACGGTTACATCGTGCGCACTCCGATCAAGGCCAATGGCGTATCCGTTTCCAAAGAAGAACAGACCAAAGCTGAAAACGAGTGGATCGAGCAACAGAAGCGCAAGAAGGGTAAAGCGCTCGAAAGAGAGTCCTTTTTCGGATTCAAGTTCCAGCCGGGGCGCTACCTGTACGCGGGCAAGAAAGACGTCGACAACCGCGAGTTGACCGTCGTCGAGTACTACCCGGATTTCAGAGACGAGGGCGAGCCGAAGCCCCAAGAAAAGAGCAAGAAGAAGCGCAATGACCCGGAATCCGATGAGTACTACGAGCGGATGTTCGAGAAGGCTTTTGTGGTGACAATGTTGATCGATCCCGCCGAATACCAGATCGTGCAGATGACATTCGACAACGTAGGACTGGATTTCCTTCCAGCCCGCTGGCTGGTCAGAGTCTCGGACATCAAGGCGTCGTTGACCATGGACAAACCGATCGGGGATGTCTGGCTTCCGAAGACAATATCGGCGTGGGGGGCTGTCAGTACTGCCAATGGAGATCTTACCCTCCGCTATTCCCGCGAGTTCTTCGACTACCGGAAAACGGAAGTGAAGGTGAAGTTCTGGTACGAGAAGCCGTCCACCTCCGAAACTCTGAAGAAGTGAGGGTGCATCCCATGCTGCTGAAGAGACTGAACATGGTCCTCGTTCTCACCGTCCTCGGCTGGGCCGGCTGTTTCGCCGAAACCCTGCGGGAAGTCCGACTCCAGGGCAACTTCCGCACCCCGGATGAACAGGTTATCCAGATCGCCGGTGTCCGGGTGGGCGCGGACTTATCCGAAACAACCGAACAGGTCGTCGAAGACCGGCTGCTCCAGAGCGGCAAGTTCGACGCCGTTCGCGTCGCAAAGCGGCACCGGTCGCTCGAGTCCAACGACGACGTGGTGCTCGTGATCACGGTCAAGGAGAAAACTCCCGTCAAGAGCAAGTTCATGCTGATGCCCATCCTGAGCGGGAGCGACGAATATGGGTTGAGCTACGGCGTTCGAATTTCCGGTATCAACCTGCTGGGGCCCCAAACCCGCGTGAGCTTTCCCCTGACATGGGGAGGAAACCGCCGGGCCGCGGCGGAGATCGAGTGGAACCGCGGTCTTCCGGCGGGTACCTCGCTGCTCGTCGACGGGTCTCTCTCCCGCAGGGAGAACCCCCACTTCGAGATCGGCGACTTCCGAAAGGAGACCTGGGGAGGCGTGCGCCATCGATTCGGAAAGTTCCAGGCGTCGGCAGGCGCCGGCTTCACGGACGTGGACTTCGGGACGATCCGCGACCAGTTTGTCAGTTATGGCGGCGACCTGGCCCTGGATACCCGCCAGGATATGAACCTCCCTCGCAATGCGGTCTATGCGGGGATCGGATGGAAGAAGTATCGGCTCAATCAGGATAAGCCGGGGTTCAACCTCTACACGACTGACCTGCGCGGTTACAAGGGTCTCTGGGGACAGGCCATCCTCGCCGGGCAGTTCCTTTTCCAGAAGGCCGACAGCTCGCTGCCCGGCTATCAGCGCCCCTTCCTGGGTGGAGCATCCACGTTGCGCGGCCATGAACCCGGAGAATTCATCGGCGACAATCTGGCAACGAGTTCCGTGGAGTTACGGCTTCCGCTTTCTTCACCGCTCAAGATCTACCACGCGGGTGTGGATGTCTTCCTCGACTCCGGGATAGTCTATGACCACGGGCAGTCGTTTCGCAGTGCGGACTGGAAACACGGGGCGGGCGTAGGCGTCTTCTTCCTGGTCGCCGGGTTCGGCTTCAAGGTAGACGTGGCGCACGATCTGAACGATTCGGTGCGGGTCCACTTCAGCACCGGTTTCCGGTTTTGAGGAATTCGGGGACATAACGACTATAATTCCCAGTCCGGTCGCGGGATCTAAAGAACGGCACAGGAATTAAGTTTTGTGTCCCCGAATTCCTCGCGTCATTCGGGACCGTGAACAACTTACCGCTTCGATCCCTCCCCCTCTTCCTCTTCTTCTTCCTCTTCAGCCAGCACGAAACCGGCGCGGCGCGGCGCTGGCATCGGGTTCCCAGCGCCCCTGACCGATCGCCAGACCACCTCGTTCAGGAGGAGATCGTCGGCCGCATCCTCTTTCGAGAAGTCCATCTCCGCCGAGAGCTTCGCTCCCCAGGCAGTCTCACTGTTCCGCTCTTCGCGATTCACCGCCGGGACGACCGCCTTGTATTTTCGGGCGTTCATCTTCGGCTCGAAGCTGGCGTACATGGGTCTGGCGGCCGCGTCAAACTGCGACATGGGTTGCAGCCCGAGGATCAGTTCCATTGTGCGCAACATGCTCGCCGTCGAGTACATGCTGGAGTCGACAGTCGCGTTCTGCGAGTAGGGACTGATCACCAGCGCCACCGTACGGTGAGCGTCGACGTGATCCGGCCCGTTCTGCGCGTCGTCCTCCACGACGAAAACCGCGGTTTCCTTCCAGAACTTGCTTTGGCTGATCGCTTCGATGACCATTCCCAGGGCCAGATCGTTGTCCGCCATCATCGCGGTAGGAGTCAGCCGGCCAGCCGCGGTGCCCTCAGTGTGATCGTTTGGCAGGCGCAGGATCTGCAGCCGTGGCATGCTGCCCGACTTCTCGAAACGCTTGAGCTCGGAAATGAAGCGCTCGGCCCGTTTGACGTCCGGGTAGCTCAGGTCCCATCCCCTGAATCCCGGGTCGAAATGCCCCTCAAGCGCAGGGAGCCGGGTGAAGGCAGGATCGCCCGGATTTTCGCCGTTATCCACGAACTCGCCGTAGCTTCGGTAGTCGATCCCGGCCTCACGCGCACGGTCCCAGATGTAACCAGCCGCCGGGAAAGCCACCGGGAGCGCTCCTTCTGACGGGTAGGGGAATTTCCGGGAAGTGTTGTGCCCATAGCTCATCGGCCACGTCTTCTCGACGAAGTCCGAAGCGTAAGCACCCATCGACCACTCGTGACCGTCCGCACTGACCTCGCTTTCGACGTAGAAGTTGTCCAGCAACACGAACTGGCGCGCCAGACGGTGGTGGTTCGGGCTGATGCTTTCGGGGAACAGGCAGAGTGTCGGATCCCCATTCCCGCTCGGGAGATCGCCGAAAACCTGATCGTACGTCCGGTTCTCCTTGATCACATAGATGCAGTATTTGATCGGGCTGGGTTCGCCCACTTTCTCGGGCACCGGGTTGTTTCGCGGCCTCGCCTCCGTCACGCGGTTATTCTCGAGGAGCGGGCTGCAGCTGTACGCCTGGGCTGTCCAAGCTCGCATCACGTCAGCCAGTTTGTCGCGTTCCGGCAGTGCGACGACGCTCACCGTGCCTTGAAACAGGCCCGCGATGTATTCTCGGACCGGCGACGGGTACTGCGTCCTTCGCGGCTGCGGACCGCCCCGGTTAGGCTTCGACGTTACCCCTTTGCCGTTCGCGACCAGGAGCGTCTTCCCGTCCGAGCTCACGCGAACGGAGGTCGGGTACCAGCCCACCGGAATGAAGCCCAGCGAACGGCTTTTCCCCCGGTTCTCCACGTCGAATACTGCGACATTGTTGTTGCAGGCGTTGGCGACAAACAGAATCTCGCCGTCAGGCGTGAGCGCCAGGCTGTTCGGCGTCGATCCGGGCGGGGAGAGCGGGTACAGCGCCGCCGAAAGGGTTTCAAGGACCCGTCCGGTCTCAACCTCGAAGACCGTGACCGTATTCCGGTTAGCATTGGCGACGTACAGAACCGTACCGTCGGGCGACAGGACCATCTCGTTCGGATGCTCTTCGGTCGGCCAGCTCGCCAGGATCTGGCCGTCCAGCGACTGCACCGCTACCTTCGCTTCTGCCCAGAGGCTGGTGAACAAACGGCCTCGCGCGGAATCGAGCAGGCAGGCGTACGGAAAGGCGTTGTCGGGATCAGGTCCGGTAGTCGGCGCCGGGCGGCCGGCGCGAGGCCGGAACTCCGGATATTCCGTGACCCGGGACTCCCCCTCGAGCTCGACGCGACTCAGACGGTTGCCCCAGAGGTTCGCCAGCCAGAGAGTCCGCCCGTCCGGGGCAACTGCAAGTCCTGATGGGACACCACGCTCGGTGTCAGCCCGAACCCGGATTTGCCGGTGATTGGCGAGATAGCCTTCCGAGAAGGAGAAACTGTGCACGACTTCGTCGCCGGCCCCGCTGCAGAACAGGCCTGAACCGTCCGGGCTAAAGGCGATCCCATAGAAGGACTTCCTGTACCGAGACCCGGGAAACGATCGCGGCAGCCTGGATATCGAGAACCACCACCTCATGCTGGCCATAACCGGCGTGCAGGACGGCTGCGTACCGACCTCCAGGATGAACCACAATCTGAACCGGAAAATCACCGACCGGGATCTGTTTGCCCACCGGTCGAAGCGACCACTGGTTGGGCAGGAGCACCGACCCGTCGGGACGAACGCCGGGGAGAAGCTCCGGACGTGGGCCGGGCTTCGGGGTCTGGGCCGCCAGGGGCCCGGTCAGGAAAAAAGCAAGCAGCAGGATCACGCGCAGTTTCATCGACTGACTCCTCGCCCCCGAAGATAACACGGGCTCGGCGAAACCTTACGCGGAAAAGCAACGGGCTCGGGCTTCTCGCCCGCAGGGAGGCTGAAGGAGCAGGGGAGGCTTGCGCTGCGATCATTCGATATTCCTGTTCGAAAATAAAGCCGCGGGTCGCGGCTGAATCGTGGCTTAGGCGAGATCGTAAGGAGCCGCGCACGGCAGCGAGCGCCAGCGAGCGAGTAAGCGGACCAACCACCCAGCCCCAGGGGGCAGTCGCGAGTAGCAAAGCCAGCCTAAAGAGCATGTTGGTTGGTCCGCTTACTCGCTCGCTGGGCTCGCTGCCGTGCGCGGCTCCTTACGATCTCGCCGTAGCCAGCGGATGGCCGGGAAGCTCCAGGCGTGTACCGAACTTGGTCCAGGACGTGCCCGGCGCCTCAAGTTCCTCGACAACAATAGGTAGTGGTTACTGGAGTGAAGGAGATACCCCATATTCGATATTCGCCTGTCCATCTCCAGAGGATTGGACCATGATCCAATAATTTGGGCAACCGAACCGGGGCCGGGTCCTGCTGAGGCGTGGCTCGGTGTCTCTATGTCGTTGCAGTGCACTTTATTAGCTCGAGAGGCAGCGAAGCGCGCCAGTCTGGAACGCTGTATTGCTATTTATTGCAACAGCGCGATTCGTTGACACTCATGTATCAACACTGACAAGGCCAAAAATCCAGACAGTATCGATTAGTGAGAACGGCACGGCAGGCAGGGCCTGTCCGCAGACCGTCTCGGAGGAAACAAGCGAAATGACCAGAAAACAGGTATTTCAAGCGTTATGCCTGGTTATCATCCTGACCGTGATCGGTACCCTTCAGGCGCAGACGCTGACTTCGCGGGTGGAGGGAACGGTCAAAGATCCGAGTGGGGGAGTCATCCCCGGGGTGACGGTGCGGCTGACCAACGCCGAAACGAATGTCGCCCGGGACAGTGTCACCAATGAGGCGGGGCTTTACGTCTTCCCACAGGTCGTGGCGGGCGTTTATAACGTCTCGGCGGAAATATCCGGTTTCAAGGTGGCCACCGTCCAGGGGATTCGAGTCGAGGTGTCGATCCCAGCCACCGTGGACTTCAATCTCGAGGTAGGCGGGGTTAGCGAGCAGGTGGTGGTGAGCGCCACGCAGGGACAGGCGGTGCTCAACACGGTCAACGCGGAGTTGAACACGATCGTCAACCGGGAACAAATCCAAGACCTGCCGCTTAATGGGAGAAACGTCCTGGACCTTGCCATGATCCAGCCGGGGGTTACGGGCGGAAGCGAGTCATCACGTGAAACCTCGATCAACGGCATGCGGGGAACCTTCAACAACCTGACCCTCGATGGAGTGAACAACCAGGACAACTTCATCCGTACCGATGCCTTTTTCGGGGTGATCCCACTGCGCGACAGTTTCGTGCAGGAGTTCAACCTGACAACCCAGAACTCGGACGTCGACAGCGGCATGGGCTCATCACAGACTCTTCTTGTCACCCGTTCGGGCAGCAACGCGTATCACGGCGAGGTCTTTTACTACCATCGCAACGACGCCCTGAACGCGAACACGTTCTTCAACAACAAGAACGGCGTGGAGAAGGAACGCGTCCGCAACCACCAGTTCGGCGGCAACCTGGGCGGGACCATCATTCCAGACAAGTTGTTCTTCTTCGTCAACTACGAGAAAGAGCGGGATCCAGCTACCGCCTCGGTCACTCGCGATGTCCTTACCGGAACGGCGCGCCAGGGGATCTACACCTACACCGATACCGCCGGCCAGCAGCGGACCGTGAATCTCTTCCAGCTCACCGGGCTGACTCCTGACCCGGCCATTACGGGTCTGCTTGCTAATGTCCCCGAGCCGAACGACTTGAGCACCGGTGACGGAACCAACATCGCAGGCTTTCGATTCAACAGTCCAAACAAGTCGGACCAGGACTGGTTCAACCTGAGACTCGACTATGAGCTCAGTGACGCCCACTCGATCACCGGGACGTTTCACCAGTTCCGCCTGGACCTGCCGAACGATCCGACCAACGGCATTGATGCTCCCTTCCCGGGCTTGGGAGGAGCCGGACAGAATTCAACCCGCCGGCTCGGCTCGCTCGCGTGGCGGTCGAACCTGACCACGACGTTGACCAATGAAGCGCGTTTCGGCGTGCAGTGGGCTCCGGTCGATTTCGTCACGAACGAGACTTTCCCGCTGGGCTACCAGGTTCTTCTGTCCGACCCGACCCTTGGGGAAAGCGACTTGTTCACCAACCCGATGCAGACCTTCATGGCCCAGGGCCGTAACGCCCCGGTCTACGACTTCGCCGACAGCGCCAACTGGGTCGCCGGCAACCACACTTTCCGTCTTGGCGGCAACTACCGTCGGGTTCGTGTCGAGAGTTTCAACGAGGCCGGCATCTTGCCGCAGTACATCCTTGGCTTTGGCGCCGGTGAGACGCCGATCGCGCCGAGCCAGTTCCCCGGTGGCATTTCCGACGACGATTTTGCTAACGCGGAACAACTGCTCGGAATCCTTTCCGGCAATGTCCGGACGGCAACCGAGACGTTCAACGTCACCAGCCAGACCTCAGGGTACGTTCCGGGTGCTCGCGAGGAGCGCACGCTCAAGCAGAACTTCTTCTCGCTGTTCGGCGCCGACACCTGGAGAATCCGGCCTGACCTGACTCTGAACTTCGGCCTTCGCTGGGAAGTGCACGGGGTGCCGACCGAGGAAAACGGGCTTGCCCTGTTGCCGGTTGGGTCGGTTCTCGATCCCGAAGCGACGGTTGATTTTGCCGGGGAAGGAACTGGCCGCGATTTCTTTGAGCAGGACTGGAACAACTTCGCCCCGAATATCGGATTCGCGTGGCGGATGTTCGGCGACGATCGTACCGTGCTGCGCGGCGGTTACTCGATCAACTACGTCATTGACAACAACATGACGACGGTCGAAAACGCGATTGCCCAAAATGCCGGCTTGAACCAGGAAGTCCGACTCGCCGGAACTGGCCCGTTGTCCGCCGGCGGCGCTGTGACGATTACTCCACCGGAGTTTCAGATTCCGCGCAGCGCCCGGGCGGGGCTCGCCGCCGATCCGACGGCTGCCTTGTTCGCCATCAACCCGAACCTCGTGGTCCCCTATGTCCAGCAATGGAATATCGGAATTCAACGCGAGATCTTCCCGGATACCGCGGTCGAGGTTCGCTACGTCGGAAACCGGGGCATCAAGCTCACACGGGCCGTCGACTTGAACCAGGTGCTTCTGCCCCAGGAATTCGTCGAGGACTTCCGCCGCGCACAACGCAACCTCGCCGCTAGCGGCGACCCGTACCTTGGTGAGGCCCTGACGATCTTCCCGCAGCTCGGATTGCAGGGATTCCTGGATGACCCGGGAGTTCAGAGCTGGATTCGGACCGGACAGATCGGTCAGTACGTGGGCAACCTCCTGGCGCTAAACCGGGAGTTCTTCTTTGCCGGTGACGGCGGGGAGGAGTTCGGTGCGTCGCTTCCGGCCGGTTATTTCCTGCCGAATCCGAGCACTTTCGTGGCGGACGAGGTGGACAACAACGCCTTCTCCAAGTACAACTCCTTTCAGGCGGAAATCAGGCGTCGGTTCAGCAAAGGGTTCGCGGGCCAGTTCAATTACACCTATGGAAAGGTCCTGACCAATTTCTCGGGATCGCAGAGCAACTTCCGCGGGTACTTTGACAATCGGCAGCAGAACCTGGAGATCATGCGGCCGGATTACGACATCACCCACACATTCAACGGTAACTTCCTGTGGCAGATTCCGGTTGGTGCGGGACGAGCACTCTCAACCAGCGGCATCCTGGACGCCATTGTCGGCGGCTGGAATACCAACGGTATCCTGCGGGTGCGCGCCGGAGAGGTGGTCAACATCGTCTCGGAACGCGGGACCATCAACCGCGGCGGGACCCGCGCGACCACGAACACGGTGAACCTGACGGGCCTGACGATTCCCGAGCTGCAGGAACGAACCGGGGTCTTCTTCTCCGGCGACCGGGTCCTGCTGTTCGATCCGAGCCTGATCGGCCCGGACGGCCGGGGCAATCCGGAATTCTTTGCCAACCCCGGACTGCTTGAGGCCGGAACCCTGGCCCTGTCGCCCGTCAGCGGTCCCTGGTACGCGACCTTCGATCTCGGGGTCCGGAAGGATTTCCGGCTGCCCATTAACGAGGAGTCTCGTATCCAGGTTCGTTTCGACTTCTTCAACCTGTTCAATCGGTCGAACTTCAACGTGAACACGCAACCGGAGGGAGCCCGGGGGAATGACAGCCTGGGTGTCCCGAATCGTCACAATATCAACAGTGCGCAGTTCGGCGAGATTGACTCCACCTTCTCGGCGCGCCAGGCGCAGGTCGGCCTGCGAGTCGTGTTTTAAACGGTCCACGTCTGCTAATCGGACGGATTGGTGGAATCAGTCCGATCCGTCCGATTAGCGCCCATCATTCCGGGGTGTAGCCAAGAGAAGGTCCACCCCCGGCTACTCCCCGGTACACACCTCCGGCGTGCCCCTTTTCGACATCCGGCTGGCTTGCGCAGCCAAGTCACGGTTTTGCCCACTGTTCGAACCCGCTTACTTCGCTGCAAAGCGCTGCGTGCGCGGCTCTGACCGGACTCGGCGCGATCAGGCCGGCTTTGTCCATTGTTTTCACCGGGTGGTCCCGGACACGGGATGAGGGCGCCGCGGCACGCCTTCTCATGGAAGAGCCGCGCACGCAGCGCTTTCCAGCGAAGTAAGCGGGTGCAAACAGCTAGTAGAAGCTGTTGGTCGACGATGTCCGCGGGGCGTGATGGACGCTGTATTCGGGGTGTCCCTTGATCGTGATTTCCGCGTCACCCTTGGTATCCGCGGAGGTCTCGTAAGCGAGCAGATAGTATTTCTTGAGCGCGTCCCGCAGTTCCTCCATCCGGCTTTTCACCTTCTCGGCTGCGAAAGTCAGGCCCCCGGTCGATTCGACAACGTCCAGTCCCGACTTCCGGTTCCCGCCAAGATTCAGAGTATCGGCAAAGCCTCCGCCCCCGGTCAGCACGACGAACAGCCGGATGCCGGCAAGCTCGAGGTGATCCAGTGTCCCCGGCCCAATGTTCCCGAAGCTTGAAGAAAAAACGAGAATGACTTTGTTGGTGTGCTTTGCGCCCTTAAGCTTCAATAGCGCCTCGTCGACCGCCTGCCCCATCCGGCTTTCATTTCCCAGCTGAAACCCGCCCGCCGCAATCTGCCCGAGCTGGCTCCATTTCGACGGGCGACCGGCAGGAGAGATATTCCAAAGCATTTCGGAGAGCTCGGCACGGTCGCTGGTCAGACCGGTCAGGAACTCGACTTCCTGTTTGGGTTTAGGGGTGCCGGGGACCGGCTCCCCGTTGGCACCTTCGACGGTCTTCTGTTTCCCGACCCCGTCGGTGAACATCCCGAGCAGAATTTCGTCCGATGGCTCAAGCAGATGGATCAGTCGAAAAACCAATTCCCGGCCGTCGGAAACGGTCTTCTCATTGACCGCCATCCCCACATCGAACAGAAAGGCGGAGCTGATAGGGACTTCGCGAGGCGGCTCGAACAATACGATGCGGCGGGCGCGCCCGGCATCCTTCACCTGGAAATCCTCGCGCTTGAGGTCCCAGACGAGAGAGCCGTCCGGGCGCTGCACGCGAATTTCGAGCAACCCGGCATAGGTCGCAGCTTTGAAGGTCGGCTGCTTCTGGCTCTGCTTCACCTCGGGCTCCTGCTCCTGTCCGCTGAAGAGTGCTTGCGAGCGGAACAGGAGGAAGCCAAGAAGCAGACCCAGGCACAGTCCAGGGCGGAAGTGGGATTGTCTTTGGCGGACCTGCGGGGACAGAATACGCGGCATTTCTCACTTTCGGATGCGGACCGTAAAATCGTACTTGTCGAGTAAGAAGTGAATGCGATGAAGGGCCGGGCCGCTCCATTGCTCCTCGACGGTCGGCTCCTCCTGGTCGACCGCCTTGCGGATAAGGTCCGAATTCGTGATCAGCTCCCGTTTCTCCAGATCGACCTCCACCCACTCATCGACTCTCCGCTCCGGCCTCGAGACCTGGATTTCCATCGTATATCCGAGCAGCTTCAGGACGCCGACCTCCGGTTCCGGCGACTCGATTACATCGCCCAGATACTGAACCAGCTCCGCAGCCAACCAGCCGTTTGTCGGGAAAACAAGCGAGTAGTACCGATCGCCCAGCTTGATGCTGATAGATCCGCTCATCTTCACGAAACTATTGTACATCCCGGCTCATCCTTGGCTTTGGAGCCAAGCGCCCGGCAGCCGCCGGAAGCCTCATCGGGCTGTGCTACGATAGATGCAGAATCAGCAGGATCCGGGTCAAATTTCGGAGTCAAAGCTCGTGCGCGACGACTGTTTCTCACGCCGGAAGGCACTCGCGCTCAGACCACTGACAGGCCGAGGGACATCATGAGCCACAGCAAAGCACTTCATCTATTCGCAGTTGTTACAGCCTGTTCGACATTTGTTCTGCTCGTCATGGGAGCGCTCGTCACCAGTAACGACGCCGGCCTTTCGGTTCCGGACTGGCCTCTGTCGTACGGGAGTCTGACGCCCCCGATGGTCGGTGGAATCGTTTACGAGCACACCCACCGGGTTATCGCCACTTTTGTCGGCATACTCACCATCGTCCTGAACATTCTTTTGTGGCGGCTGGAATCCCGGGCGTGGGTGCGACGTCTCGGCCTGATTGCGCTCTTCGCGGTCATTGTTCAGGGGCTGCTCGGCGGGATGACCGTCCTGCTGTCGCTTCCTCCCGTCGTTTCGGTGGCCCATGCCTGCCTGGCACAAACGTTCTTTTGCCTGGTCATCGGCATCGCAGCCGTCACGGCACCGGGCTGGACTGAGAAGAGGCGACCGATGGGCGCCTATTGGTTACCGGTCGCGACGACGGCCATGGTCTTCATCCAGCTCATTCTCGGCGCCATTCTCCGGCACGCGGGTACGATCAACGGAGACAAAGGGGCGGATTTCGTCCTTCCGGCCTTCATCGCTCACCTGGCTGGCGCCGGATTGACCGCCATCATGCTGGTCTGGCTCGCGTTGCACCTTACGGCTCCGAAGCGAGCGATGCCAATGGCGGGCCAGGCCTACACGATCCTCTCCCTGCTCGTCCTGCAATTGCTGCTCGGGCTCGGATCATATCTCGCCCGGCTGGACGCCGCAGCCGGAAACCACCCGGTTCTTATCGGTGTCGTCCTCTCGTCGACCCATCTGGCGGTCGGCGCGCTCCTTTTGGCTTTGTCCCTGATCGCGGCACTGCGTGAAAGCCGGGAGGTGAGTCCGGCTGGACAGAGGATCAGTCAATTGCAGACGGCTGGTGAACATTCATGAGATCTGTCGTTTCCGCTCCCGAGGTCGCCGGCTTCGGTCAGCCCCAAGACGCGGTGTCCCCGGTCCTCCAGAAGCTGTCTGCCTTCCTGGAGCTGACCAAACCGAGAGTGAATTTCCTGGTCGTCCTCACGGCTGCAGCCGGCTACTACATGGGATCCGGGCATCCGTTCCACTTCCCGCTGTTTCTGGCGACCGTGGTTGGAACCGGCCTGGTTGCAGGCGGCAGCGCCGCCCTGAACCAATACATGGAGCGGGAACTGGACGCCCGAATGCCGCGGACTTCCCGAAGACCTTTGCCCTCGGGTCGTCTCGCTCCGGTATCGGCCCTGCTCTTCGGTCTCGCCCTGATCAGCGTGGGGACGGCGAGCCTGGCGCTAATCGTTAATGGCCTGACGGCGCTGCTCGGTTTGATCACGGCCTTCCTTTACCTGCTGGTATACACCCCCTTGAAGACCCGGACAGCGTTGTGCACGACAGTGGGTGCGATCCCCGGCGCTATGCCTCCTCTAATGGGTTGGACGGGGGCCCAGGGGGTGCTGTCGACCGAGGCGCTGGTGTTGTTCCTGATTCTGCTCTTCTGGCAGTTCCCGCACTTTCTTGCGATATCGTGGGCCTACAAGACGGATTACCAGGAGGGCGGTTTCAGCATGCTGTCCGGTGCCGATCCGACCGGCCGCCGGACGGCGATCAGGATTGCCGCCTACACGGTGGCCCTCATCGCCATCAGCTTCGTCCCAACCAGTGATGAACCTGACAGGACCGGTGTATCTGGCGGGAGCCGCGATTCTCGCCTTGTATCTGCTGGTCTTTGGGATCAGAGCCGTGGTCGAGCGGACCCGGAAATCAGCTCGGGGACTCTCATTCGCGACCATCGTGTACCTCCCGATATTGCTGATCCTGATGATTCTGGACAAGGCCTGACGCGCCGCCCATGCCCGACATCGTTGCCAATAACCTCAGCTTTCACTATCCAGGCCGCCGCGCTCTTGACGGCGTGTCGTTTGCTGTCGAAGAAAACCGGCTCTTCGGCCTCCTTGGCCCCAACGGTGGGGGAAAAACGACCCTGTTCCGCATTCTCTGCACTCTGGCTATGCCCACGTCAGGAAGCGCGACGATCCGCGGCTGGGACGTGGTCCGCGAAGCGTATCGGGCCAGGCAGGAGATCGGAGTGGTCTTCCAGACGAACAGTATCGATGGGGAATTGACCGTTTCCGAAAACCTGAGGAATCAGGGCCGGCTCTACGGGTTGGGCGGTGCGGTGCTTCAGGACAGAATCGACCGGTTGAGCGACCAGTTCCGGCTGCGTGATCGCCTCGGCGAGCTGGCGAAGAAGCTCTCGGGCGGGCTCCAGCGACGGGTTGAGATCGCCAAGAGCCTCCTCCATTCTCCCCGGGTTCTGCTTCTCGATGAACCTTCGGCGGGACTGGATCCGAACGCCCGTTACGACCTCTGGAATCTCGTGGCTTCCATCCGCGCAGAAAAGGATATTACGATTCTCATTACCACCCACCTGATGGATGAAGCGGATCGTTGCGACACGCTCGCGATCCTGGACCGCGGCCGGCTCGTCTCCTCGGGAACCCCGGACTGCCTCAAGGACCGAATCGGAGGCGACGTCATCACGATCAAGACCGCCGATCCGAGCGAGTTCGGTGCCCAACTGCAGCAAAGGTTCGGCTGCCGGGCGATGGTGGTTGATGGAACGGTGCGCCTGGAAACCCAGCGGGGTCATGAATTCGTCGCCCGCCTGATCGAGGCTTTCCCGGGGAGTGTAGAAGCGATTACGGTTTCGCGCCCGACTCTGGAGGATGTTTTTGTCCACGAGACGGGACACCGTTTTTCTCACGACCCCATTGTCGGTGACGAAATATTGGAGAACAATGAACCCCGGGGACATAATACTTAATTCCGAGCGCTCGACCGTGAACGTGAGGCCGCCAAAAGAATTAGGTATTGTGTCCGGTGTTGTGTCCCCGGAATTCATTGAGACGACTGACAAAGATGAACCCGATCAGGCAGGCCAGGCGTTTTGGGCAGAGCTTCTGGCTGGACAACCTTACCCGCAAACTGGTTCAAGACGGCGACCTCAAACGCCGTATCAGTGAGCAGGCGATCACCGGCGTCACCAGCAACCCCGCGATTTTCCACCAGGCGATCAGCTTCAGCGACGAGTACGACGAAGACATCCGGAAACTGATCCACGAGGGCCGCACCGTTCCCCAGATCTATGAGTCGCTGGTCATCAGCGACGTTCAGAAGGCGTGCGATCTGCTCCGGCCTGTCTTCCAGGAATCGGACGGGGGTGATGGCTTCGTCAGCCTCGAAGTCTCTCCTCGGCTGGCTCACGCGGGCGCCGATACCCTGTCCGAAGTCAAACGCCTCTGGTTCCTGGTCGATCGCCCGAACGTCATGATCAAGATTCCCGGCACCGCCGCCGCCCTGCCGGTCCTGGAAAATGCCGTTCACCTGGGGATTAACACCAACGTCACCCTGCTTTTCTCCGCGGCTGTCTTCCGCACCTTCCTTGAAGGCTACATGACCGGCCTCGAGAAGAGGTTATCCGAGGGGCTGGCCGTGCGAAACGTCGCATCGGTGGCCAGTTTCTTCGTCAGTCGTGTCGATACCCATGTGGATCGGTTACTCGGCGAGCGATGGATGCACTCCGGCGAACCTGGCTATCGCATCCGGCTGGCCCGGCTTTTTGGGAAATCGGGCGTGGCCAACGCCCATCTTGCCTATCGCGAATATGTGTGCGCCCGGGCAAGCACCCGGTGGCATAGCCTCGAAAAGAGGGGAGCCCGCCCGCAACGACTCGTCTGGGCAAGCACGAGCCAGAAGAATCCACTGCTGTCTCCATTGCTTTATGTCCACTCTCTTCTTGGCCCCGAAACCATCATCACGGCGACGGAGAGAACCCTCGACGCGTTCGCCACGGGCGGCCGCGCGCAGATTGGTCTGGACGACGCCCGGCTGACCGACGCCGAAAAAACGGTGGCGGAATTGAAGGAACTCGGCATCAACCTGGAGGCCGTCTCCGATGATCTCCAAAGGGAGGGGATCGGCAAGTTCATTGAGCCGTTTGAGCAACTGATGGTCAGCCTGAGTGAGAAGCGCACGCTGTTCCTCGGGAAGCGAACCAACCAGCAGGATGTGGGAGCGAGCAGCCTTGTCGCTCCGGCGCTCGCCGCGCTCGGCGCCCGAAGGTTCTCTGAACGCCTCTACGCTCGGGATGGCACATTGTGGGCCGATGACCTCGAGGCCGCAAAAAAGGTGGAAACGCAGCTCGGATGGGTCGAGAGCCTCGACCTGTTCCGTGAACGAATCGACGAGATCAGGAAGCTTGCGGAAAGCGTCCAACGCGATGACTTCAGGCAGGTCGTCATCCTCGGCACGGGTGCCAACGTTGCTCCGGCAGAAGTCAGTGCGGCGACTTTTGGAAACGGGCGGGGGTGGCCGGAACTCCTGATCCTTGATAACACCGATCCGGCGGCCGTTCTGGCCCTTGAAACTCAGCTCGATCTCACCAAGACCTTTTTCCTGGTCGTCGGGAAGTCGGGCACGAATCGCGAGACCCTCAGCTTCTATCGCTACTTCTATGATCGCCTCCTGGCAGCGGGAGTATCGCACCTGGGCGACCGCTTTGCCGCGATCACCGACTCGCAATCCTGGCTGGCCCGCGAAGCAATTGCGAAGAAGTTCCGCCGATGCTACTTGAACCCCGCCACGGTAAGCTCCCCCTTCGCCGCGTTCTCCTACCTGGGACTGGTTCCGATGGCGTTGCTTGGCCTGGATATCAGCACCATTCTTGATCGGGCACGTTCTTTTGCCATCGCCGCGGGACCGGGAATACCCGAGCCTCACAATCCGGCTCTGCAATTGGGCGCAACCCTGGCGCTGCTCGCGAAGGGAGGACGTGACAAGCTCACATTCCTTCCCAGCCCAAACATCGCGTCCTTTGCCTCATGGGCGGAACACGTGCTGGTCCAGGCGACCGCGAAAGACGGCAAGGGAATCATCCCGGTGATCGGGGAGCGTCTCGGCCCGCCTCGCCTGTACGGCAACGACCGCATTTTCCTCCACATGACGCATCGTGGGTCGGTCAAGAAGGGAGAGATGAAGAGGGTTGCAGCGCTGGAGAAGGCAGGGCACCCCGTTATTCGCATAGCCCTGCCCGACCGGATGGGCCTCGCCGAGGAATTCTTCCGCTGGCAACTGGCTTCCGTCACTGCCGGAGCCCTCTTGGGTGTGAACCCCTTCCTGGACCCCTCCGAGGGGGAAGGACGAGCGAATACCGAGGAGTACCTGCGCCAGTGGACCACAGACCGCCGCTTTCCAAAGGAAAAACCGACGGCCGAAAGTGGAAAGCTTCGCGTTTTCGGAGCCGCCGTGCGAACACCGGGATCCGCGGAGGCCGCCGTTCTCGACTTCCTGAAGGAGGTCGGCAGGAATGGGTACATTGGTATTCTTGCCTTTTTCCGGCGCACGGCCGCCCGCGACCGAGCTGTGGCCCAGTTTCGCGCCGCGCTTGGCGAGAAGTTCCGAGTTGCAACCACGCTGGCCTACGGGCCCCGTTTTCTCCACACGACCGCCCCCCTCTACAAATGCGGACCGGACACCGGTTCGATCCTGATGCTGACGACCGAAGGTGACAGGGACCTTCCGATCCCCGGGCAGGACTATGGATTTGCCGTCCTCCACGAGGCTCAGGCACTCGGTGAGTTGCGGGCCATTCGCGACCGCGGTCGCCGGGTCCTTCGCCTTCACATGAAGGGAGACATCAAGGACGCGCTCGGGGCCATCGTCGGGAAGTTGAAGTAGCGGACTGCAGGCATTGACTCGCCTCCCGGAATGTCATATATTTCGCGGGTTTAAGAGAGAAGCGGATTTGCGGCCGTGCGCATGCCCGAAAGCCCCGCCGACTCTGCAGCACTTAAGCACAGATACTACAAAGGGAGATACTTATGATTGTTTCGACGGTTCAACTCTTCAAGCACGCCTACGGGAAGTACGCCATCGGAGCTTACAACATCAACAATGCCGAGCAGACCATGGGTCTTTTCCGGGGCAACCTTGAAAGCAAGGCCCCATTCATCGTCCAGATCTCCAAGGGCGCTCGGTCCTACACCGATAAGCGAATGCTGGAAGCCATGATCCGGGCGGCTGATGACATTTTCCCGGAATCGGTCTTCGCCGTTCACCTGGACCACGGGGATGAGGCAGCCTGCATGGACTGCATCAAAAGCGGCTTCTACAGTTCGGTCATGATCGATGCCAGCGCGGAGACTTTCGACAAGAATATCGAAATCACCCGGCGGGTCGTCGAAGCCGCCCACGCCAAGGGCATTGCAGTCGAGGCGGAGCTCGGACAGCTCGGTGGAGTTGAGGAACATGTGTCGGTCTCCGAAGACCAGGCCCACCTGACCGACCCGGCACAGGCGAAGGAATTCATCGAGCGTTCAGGATGCGACAGCCTGGCCTGCGCGATCGGCACCAGCCACGGCGCCTACAAGTTCGCCGGTACCCAGGGCCTGCATTTCGAAGTCATTGAACAGATCCAGAGAACCTGCCCGGGATTCCCGCTTGTCATGCACGGTTCCAGTTCCGTTCCGCAAGACGAAGTGGCGCGGATCAATGCCGCCGGCGGCACACTCAAAGGCGCCAAGGGAGTCGATGCCAGCCAATTTGCGCGCGCAGCCAAGGGCGGCGTGACCAAGATCAACATCGACACGGACGGCCGCCTCGTCTGGTGCCGCGTTCATCGGGAGCACTTCCGCGATCACCCCGAGAACTTTGACCTGCGTCCCCCCGGAAAAGTCTTCATGGGCGAATACGCCAAGTACGTCGGCGACAAGAACCGGGTGCTTGGAAGCGCCGGACAGCTCGATGCCGTCCGCTCATTCCTCGACTAAGCAGCCGCACTTCCGGGGACACACCTCTTTGTGTCCCCGGACCAGGCCCCCTTGCCGGCATTCCCTGACACTTCGTCATTCGACATTTCTTATTCGATATTCCTTGATATTCGCCTTGCTCCTTTTCGTATTCGCCCTCTTGCCTCGCTGCGGAATATCGAATATCGAACAAGGAATGTCGAATCTCGAAGGAAGGCAAGAACCGGCTGGGCAGAGGGCTAGTCCTATTTCAGCGAGAACGAACCGCGAGCAATCACCGTAAGGAGCCGCGCACGGCAGCGAGCGCCAGCGAGCGAGTAAGCGGACCAGCCACCCAGCCCCAGGGGGCAGTCGCGAGTAGCAAGAGCCAGCCTATAGAGCATGTTGGTTGGTCCGCTTACTCGCTCGCTCGCGCTCGCTGCCGTGCGCGGCTCCTTACGATCTCGCCAAAGCCACGATTCAGCCGGGACGCGCGGCTTTATTTTCGCAACAGGAATGACGAATGTCGAAGGAAGGCAAGAACCGGCTGGGCAGAGGGCTGGTCCTATTTCAGCGAGAACGAACGGCGAGCAATCACCGTAAGGAGCCGCGCACGGCAGCGAGCGCCTGCGAGCGAGTAAGCGGACCAGCCACCCAGCCCCAGGGGGCAGTCGCGAGTAGCAAGAGCCAGCCTACAGAGCATGTTGGTTGGTCCGCTTACTCGCTCGCTCGCGCTCGCTGCCGTGCGCGGCTCCTTACGATCTCGCCAAAGCCACGATTCAGCCGGGACGCGCGGCTTTATTTTCGCAACAGGAATGACGAATGTCGAAGGAAGGCAAGAACCGGCTGGGCAGAGGGCTGGTCCTATTTCAGCGAGAACGAGCGGCGAGGCAATCACCGTAAGGAGCCGCGCACGGCAGCGAGCGCCTGCGAGCGAGTAAGCGGACCAGCCACCCAGCCCCAGGGGGCAGTCGCGAGTAGCAAGAGCCAGCCTACAGAGCATGTTGGTTGGTCCGCTTACTCGCTCGCTCGCGCTCGCTGCCGTGCGCGGCTCCTTACGATCTCGCCAAAGCCACGATTCAGCCGGGACGCGCGGCTTTATTTTCGCAACAGGAATGTCGAATGTCGAAGGAAGGCAAGAACCGGCTGGGCAGAGGGCTGGTCCTATTTCAGCGAGAACGAACGGCGAGCAATCACCGTAAGGAGCCGCGCACGGCAGCGAGCGCCAGCGAGCGAGTAAGCGGACCAGCCACCCAGCCCCAGGGGGCAGTCGCGAGTAGCAAGAGCCAGCCTACAGAGCATGTTGGTTGGTCCGCTTACTCGCTCGCTGGCGCTCGCTGCCGTGCGCGGCTCCTTACGATCTCGCCAAAGCCACGATTCAGCCGGGACGCGCGGCTTTATTTTCGCAACTCGAATGTCGAAGGAAGGACAAGGCCTTTGCCCTTCCAGCCATGATGCCCCTTTGCCGAGTCTTAACTTCGTCATTCGACATTTCTTGTTCGATATTCGATATTCGCCTTGCGCCTTTTCGATATTCGGCCTCTGCTCCTCCGCCGTTGATCCTCGGCCGTTGCTCTTTGCTCTTCTGCGCGCTGCCTTGACGTCCGATTGCTGTCTCCATTAACCTATTATCTTGATAAAATTAGTTTAGATTCACCAAACGAACAGCACGAGCCGAAAGGAGAGTAGCAACATGGCGCACATTTTTGAGGACATTACGAAGACAATCGGTCGCACACCGCTCGTCAGAATCAACCGAATGAACGGTCATGACTCGACCCTGCTGGCCAAGCTCGAGAGCTTCAACCCGTGCTCCAGCGTCAAGGATCGGATCGGCGTTTCAATGATCGAAGCGGCCGAGCGAGACGGATGCCTGAGGCCTGGGGCGACAATCATCGAGCCGACGAGTGGAAACACCGGGATCGCCCTCGCTTTTGTCTGCGCCGCGAAGGGTTACAAGCTGATCCTGACGATGCCGGAGACGATGAGCGTAGAACGGCGACATCTGCTGAAAGCCTTTGGGGCAGAGGTGATCCTGACCGAAGGGGCGAAGGGGATGAAAGGGGCGATCGCGAAGGCCGAAGAGCTGCTCGGCGAGCATCCGGGAGCGCTTATCCCTCAGCAGTTTGCCAACCCGGCGAATCCCGAGATCCACCGCCGGACGACTGCCGAGGAGGTTTGGAACGACACGGACGGCCAGGTCGATATTTTCATATCCGGCGTGGGAACCGGTGGAACCGTGACGGGCGTCGGGGAAGTCTTGAAAAATCGCAGGCCAGACATTAAAGTCATGGCGGTGGAGCCGAAGGATTCTCCGGTGCTGTCAGGGGGACAGCCCGGCCCGCACAAGATCCAGGGAATCGGGGCGGGATTTGTGCCCCAGATTTTAAATTCGGCGGTCATTGACGAGGTCCTTCAGGTTTCGCACGAGGATGCCGGAATTACCGCTAGACGGATGGCGAAAGAAGAGGGTATTCTGGCAGGAATATCGGGCGGCGCGGCCATGTGGAGCGCCCTTGAAGTGGCTGCCAGGCCGGAGAGCCGAGGGAAAACGATCGTCGTCGTGATCCCCGATACCGGAGAGCGTTATCTCTCCACCTGGCTGTTCCAGGAATGAAGGGCAAACAGACGCCGGGCCCTGCGACGGGAGCCGTGTGAGCACGAGGATCCAGCAGACAGGAGTCGGATCGACCACCACCGAGTATTTTACGTTCGCCCACCCTCCCAACGAAATGGTGCTGGAGTCGGGCGAAAAACTCGGCCCAATTACCCTTGCTTACGAGACTTACGGGCTTCTCAACAAGAATAAAAGCAACGCGGTTCTCCTGTTGCACCCTTCTACGGCCGATGCTCACGCGGCCGGCTTTCACGAAGGGAGCACGGAGCCCGGCTGGTGGGACAACATGGTCGGGCCGGGAAAAGCTTTCGATACCCGGCATTATTTCGTAGTCTGCTCGAACGTGCTGGGGGGGTGCTCCGGCAGCACCGGCCCGTCATCCATCAACCCTGCCACCGGCAAGCCTTTCGGCATGGACTTCCCGGTCATCTCCATGGCCGACATCGTCAATGCCCAGCTCCATCTCATCGATTTTCTGGGCATCGAGAAGCTCATGTGCATATCGGGCGGGCAGATGGGCGGGATGCAGGTGCTGCAATGGGTTGCGTCGCATTCCAAACGAGTGCGCAGCGCAATTCCGATGGCCACGACCTTGCGCCATTCTCCCCAGCAGATCGCTTTCCAGGAGATCGCCCGACAGGCGATCACGGCCGATCCTGACTGGCGAAAAGGGTTCTACTACAGCCAGTCGCGGCCCGAGACGGGCCTGGCCGTGGCTCGCATGATCTCCAGCATCACGTACATGAGCGATAACGAGATGGACGCGAATTTCTCGCGCCGTCTTGGCGAGCGCACCGAGAAGCCGCGATTTACGGACGATTTTGACATTGCCAGCTACACGCGCTTCAAAAACGACAGTTTCGTCAAGAAATTCGACCCGAATTCGTTCCTCTACCTCACCAAGGCGATGGACCGTTTCGACCTGTCGCGCGGGAAGCTGTTCGCGGGCGGGCGCGCGATTTCGAGCCGGTTCATGGTCGTCGGTTTTCTTTCGGACTGGCTCTACCCGCCTTACCAGTCACTGGAGATCGTGCGCGAGCTGAAGGCGCGCAAGGGCGACGCCACATACTGCGAGATCAATTCCAAGTACGGGCACAACGCCTTCCTGCTGGGGGCGGACGAAACCACCCACCTGATCCGCCACTTCGTCGAAACGGATATCTTCTGGTAGAAGGCAGGTTCTGAGTTCGAGTTCTGAGTTCAGGGTTCAGGGTTTTCCGGTTCACGGTTTAGGAGATTTGCGGTTCAGGTGCCCGAGCCCTCGTTTTACTACACTGAACCGGTCAACCGTGAACCGGTGAACTCTAACCCTGAACCGGAAAACCCTGAACCCATGAACTCAGAACTCAGAACTCAGAACTGATGACCCCTCTCACTTGCGGCCGGCTTTCTGCCGGTACTCCCGGAAGTCGACCTTGCAGTCGTGGTTGCTCAGGAAGGCCAGGAAGCGTTTGTACTCCTCCTGGGAAACCTGGAAGTAATCGACCAGCTTTCGGTAGCTGCCGCCCGCCATCCGCAGTCCGGCCTCGACGATTTGCCGGACCTCTTCGCGCGACAGATCACGCTTCAGGAACGGCTCGCGCACGGACGACCAGAAGTCCCCATTGCCGGCGCGCAGGTTACTCACAATGAGGTCGATACGCGCCGCGGTCGACGGCAAACCGCCGGGTTTCAGTCGGCCGAGGACGGCTTCGCCCCTGATCATGGTCCCCTCGGTCAGGTGGTAGGCGTTTTCGATGAGGTTGCGCAGCTCACGGACGTTGCCGGGAAAACGATAGCCTGCCATTGCACGGAGGGCGTCCCGGGAAAGGCATTTCTGCTGTGCGTTGGCCTGATTGAGCGAGGAAAGGAAGTAGTTGGCAAGCACTTCGATGTCGCTTCCCCGGTCCCGCAGTGGCGGCAGTTCTATGCGGTGGAGGTTCAGCCGGTGATAGAGATCCTCCCGCAGGTGCCTGGCGTCAACGAGGTCCTCGGGGGACCGATTGGTGGCGGCAACCACCCGCACATCAGCGAAACGCTCCCGCGTCTCTCCGAGCCTGCGAAAGTGCTTGTCCTGGAGGAATCTGAGCAGGCGGGCCTGGGCACGAAGCGGCATCCCCGCGATCTCGTCGAGAAACAGCGTGCCGCCCGCGGCCGCTTCCAGCAAGCCCCTTCTTCCAGGCAATCGCCCCGGTGAAGCTCCCCTTCGTATGCCCGAATAATTCGTTCTCGATCAGATCCTCGGGAAGGGTCGAACAATCGACCGGAACAAACGGGGAACCCCTCCGCCCGCTCAGATGATGGATCGCCTTGGCGACCAGCTCCTTTCCGGTACCGCTTTCTCCAACAAGCAGGACGTTTCCATCGGTGGGCGCGACTCGGTATACCTCTTCGATCATTCGGGTGACAGAAGGATGCCGGCCAACGATCAGGATCTCACCGAATCGGTGGGGGCCTCGGTCCGGCTCAGGCTTTGATCCCGTAACCGCGCAGACCTCGAGGTGTTTTCCGAGAATTGCAGTCACACAGGTAAGGAAGTCCAGCTGGGTCTCCGAGAGTCGCCGTCCGCCCCGTTCAAGAGCGACGAAGGCCACGAAATGCCCGTGCACCACGACGGGAAGCCTGACGGTGGTTTGGGACCGATCAAGGTCCAGGGAGCCTGCATCTCGCGCGAACGCTCTGTCCGGTTCCGGCGACCCTGCTTTGCCTCCCTGGAAGACCATCCGCGGAGCGTACTCGTGGAAAGAGCCCTCGAGCAACCGGAGCACGACAGAAAACGCCTGCCCGGCGTCGCCTGCATCATCGAGCGCTCGGGCCAGCTCGCGGAGCTCGAGAAGGAACTCCGTGCCCGTGTTGGCGGGCAGGTGTGACGGAGACGCCTTCAGGAGATGCGGCCAACGACGCATGCCGGGCTCCTGAAAGTCGGGCGACAGTCGAGCACCGGTGCCGGCCACGAGGGACCTGGAATCGAGACCAAGCGCCGATTTGCTGGCACCGATCCCTTCCAGCAGGTCGTGAGCATCGAGCTCCAGCATCGGGGACTCTATGTGGCTCAGGATCTGAAGCGCGCGCAACGCCCGGATCCGGGCTTTCCCAGGTTTCCCTTCCGCCGCAAGCAGGCGGGCGTGCAACAAGTGACTTTTGGCGACCAGCGGGGGACAACTGAGCGGGTCGAGAGGGAGGTTGTCGAGTATCAGCCTGGCCCTCTCGCTATCACCCGATGCGAGGCTTATCTCAGCCTGCAGGATCCGATTCCGGGAACGTGAATGAATCATGTAAACCGGGATTGAATTTCCCGCGTCCAGGCAATCAGTCAGCGCGGCTTCCAGCCGGCCGGCGAGGAGGTTGGCTCGTGCCCGCAGCGAGAGCAGCGGGAATCGCGTACCGTTGGCCTCGAGGAGGGGAATATCGCCGAGCAGGTTCAGAGCGCCCTCGGGTTTCCCCAGGGTCAGATAGGTCCCGGCTCTAAGGAGCTTCAGTCGCAGAGCGTATGAGAAGAGCTCGGCCTCCTCAATTTGCCTGCACGCCCGGTCCAGGCAATCCTGCGCCTCCCCCGGACGGAGCAATGCATTCAGGTTCCGAACCAACTCCAGATTGACCTCGATGGCGGTTCTACCTTCCCCGATTTGGCAGTCCGGCTCGCACAGAGCCTGCTGCAGATCAGAGACAGCCTGCCGGTGAAGCCCCAGTTTCCGGCGCACTGTCGCCTGGCCGACCCTGCCCTCGAGGAGGATTCCCTGGTTGCCGATCAGCGAAGCTCCATCGATAACCTCGCGTGACAGCCTCTCGGCTTTCTGGAAATCGCCCGTATGAACGAAGTGATCCAGCAGATGGAGGAGAGCGCGCAGGTAGGAGTCGTGCCTTCGCGCCTCGATCGCCGATTCTATCGACTTCAGGAGCCAGCTGACCGCCTTACCGGGCCGGCTGTGAAAATGGGAGTAGTAGAGATACAGCGCCCGGTGCAGGTTACTGGCCTGTTCCAACCCGGGGGCCCGCTGCTTGACCCGTCGTATCAGCCGTTCCGCCAGCTTGTCGGCCGGTTGTTTGTTTCCTTTGTGGACCAGGCAACAGAGCAGCTCCGCATCGAGATCGGCGAGGAAACCGGACTGTGAGGACGGAGAGAGAGACAAGGCCTCCTCACACAGGCGGGTCGCTTCATTGATCTGCCCCTGCGAGAGGCAGACGCGGGCAAGCGAGGAGAGAACAAAGGCCCTCTCCTCGGACGTCATGTTGTTCCTGGCGAGCATCTGCCGGCACAGCGTCAGGCAGTCTGACATGGATCCGGACAGAAGCAGCAGCTCGATCACCTTCCGATTGACTTCTCCACGCTCGGCTGGAAGCACGCCAGCCCCGTTGGCGCTCGCAATTACATCCCGGGCGCGACGATACTCGCCTTGCACCTCGAGATGCTGGAGACAGGGGAGCAGGTATTGACCAGCTTTCACCGGGTCCTTTCCCTCGGCAAAATGCCATACCATTTCCGCCAACCGGCTGGAATTCCATTCAGACTGATACTCGATCTCCAGCCTGCGGGCCAATCTCAAATTCAGCTCGGCCAGGCGCGCGTGACCTATCCGTGACTGGATCAGAGAGGAGAGCCATCGATGGGCCAGGGACACTTGTGGCTCAGCCAGGCTCCCCGGGATTACAACCAACCCGGCGGTCTCGAGATCCCGAACCAGACCCGCAACCGTATCGGAGTCGAGCTCCAGCAGTGATTCGAGCAAGCCGCGTCCAGCCGGCCCGTCCAGGAGGGCCAGGTAAGCGAGGGCGAGGAGAGGTCGCCACTGGAGGCCGCTAATCGCCTCCTGTGCGGCCTGCCGGATCGCGGGTGGAAGCGCGGACTGTTCGAAGGAGCCCGTACTCCACTGCCAACGTCCGTGCTGGAACACGAGTCGCCGGGTTCCACGGAGCCATTCGAGATGTGCGACGACCAGCGAAGGTACACCGCCCGACACCTCCATCATCTTTTCGACAATCGGCTCCCCGACCTGTTGGGAAAGGCTGGTTTCCAGGAACTGTTTGAGATTCCTTGCGTCCAGAGGCTCCAGCTGGCCCTCGACCAGAATCTGGCGTGATGAAAGCGTCCGGCGGAGCTGCATCCAGCCGGAAGAAACGACGCGCGGGTTGCAGGCCCCGAACAGAATTACACCGTGAGACGCGGTGATTTCCTCCAGCAGGGTGCAGGCGGCCAAATCGAGATTCTGAAGATCGTCGACGATCAAGACAAGGGGGCGCTCCACAAGCGAGCGAAGCTGCTCGAGCTGCGCGGCGGCGTCCGCAGGCGAATTGGACGAGACTACCCAGCAGCGTTTCCGCCATACCCCGCAAGCCAGGCGAGCAAGGTCAAGGAGCACACTCTTACCACACCCGCTCTTTCCCTCGAAGACCAAAGCCAGTGAGGGGGACTCAGGCTCGAGTTTTTCGAGGATTTTCAAGCATTGGGCCAGGTCTTCCTGGCGGCCGACCAGCCGGTGAGTCAGCAGGGGCGTCCGTGTCCCGCGTGCCCGGATCAGTTCCTCGAGCCTGGTTGACAAGGCGATTGCAGAGGCGGGCCGATTGGCCGGCTCCTTGTCGATCAAATCGAAGATCATGCCATCGAGCCAGGGGGCGACGGACGGAGAGACCTGCGATGGCGGGATGGGATACGCCAGGCGCTGTTTCCGAAGCAGGCTTTCGGTATCGCGGTCAACGAACGGCTCCCGGCCGGAGAACACGTAATAGAGGAGCATCCCGAGCGCATACACGTCGGAGCGCTCGTCCGGTTCCTCGCCGTCCAGGACTTCGGGCGCCATGTAGCGGATCGAACCGGTCGGCAATACGGACGGAAGGGGTTCAGGCAGGAGGAGATTCGCGACCGCTTTTTGGTTCTCGACGTAGAACCGGGAGGGCTTCAGGCATCCGTAGAACAGGCGGTTTGCGTGGGCAAGGACCAGGCACTCGATCAGCCGCAGTGCGAGCCCGCAACGATCCTCAAACGATCGACACCCCTCGACTGCCGCCGCCAGCCGATCGCCGGTGAGGCGTTCGGTTACCACCCCCAGCCGACCAGCGCGCCAGGCGAGATCCAGGATCGGGACCATCGAACCGCTCAACTGCTTGCGGCGCTCCAGGATTCGAAAAGTCCCGCGGCGATTCGCCGGGTCCGAATAACAGGGATGGAGAAGCCGCAGAACGAGTCGACGGTGGAGGAGGCGGTCCTCAACCAAATACACGCGCGTATCGGGCCCGTCCTCCAAGGGATGAAGCGGCCGGTAGCGTCTTTCCATCAGTAGCGGTCCCAAACGGCAGCGGCACACCACGCCGATCGCGGCACTTCGAAAAACGCCGGAAAGCATCGGCAGCGCAAATGCGCACTTCTACTTTTGGGAAATCGATCTCGAACAAGACCGGGCGAAAAAACTTGCCCCAACGAGCCCCGCGCGTTTTATGCCAGAGCCGGCGGCCGCTGTCAAGGTTCGCAAGCGAAGCTAAAGGGGTCAACGCGTTAGTCCTTGGTTTCTAACCTCGCGGGTCGAAAACTAAAAATTAGCGCTGTGGGGCGCTTTACCTGGGTTAGAATCCCCGGCATCCGGCCGGGCGACGCCTGCCTGGTCTGAGACGGGGAGGAATGAGCAGATGCCTGATGACTCCTACGATTTCCGGCCCTTGGAGGGCATTGCGAGGACGCTGCGATTCTTGCTGCTCCTGGGCGCGATCGTCAGCCTGGTGGCTGCGTTGTCGGACCTGATTGAAATCCAGTTGTTGTCCCGAGTTGCGGCAGGAGAAGAGCTTTCCGATGTGGAAACTGCGGCCAACGACACCAGGCAGGGGCTTATTGCGGTCGTCCAATTGCTGGCTCTGCTCGCCACAACCGTCGCTTTTCTGACCTGGTTCTATCGGTCTCACAAGAACCTGACCGCGCTCGGGGCCACAGATGTTAAGTATTCCTCCGGCTGGGCGATTGGGGGATTCTTTGTACCGATCATGGCCCTCTATCGCCCGTTCCAGATCATGAAAGAGGTCTGGCGTGGGAGCAAACCGGAGGAATCGATGACGGTACCCGGGTTGCAGCCGTTCGCCCAACCCGCCAGGGAAGAAACACCCAGCATCGTGTCCTGGTGGTGGGGCCTTTTCCTGATTTCGACATTTCTCGGGCAGTTCTCGCTGCGGCTCATGTTCCGCGCTGAGCAGACGGTCGGTGTGCTTCAAGTCTCAGCCTGGACTACTTTCGGATCCGACGTGACCGATGTGGCCGGTTTGCTCGTGACCGCGGCGCTCGTTCAGAGGGTCACATCACGACAGGCCGACCAGTGGAACCGGATGATGATCTTCTCGGCGCCGGTGCCGGCCAACCCGGAGCCTGTGAAGCCCTTCCGCAGTTGACCAAGGGAGGCGGACGAATGCGTGGTTTGTGCGTCTTGGTCGCGCTATTTAGCGTTTCAGCCAGCGTCTTAGCGGAGCCAGTTTCAATTTCCATTGAGTACAAGGGCGGCGGCGTTTTCCCGGGTGTCCTCGTTATCGTAGGCAGGCGGGTTGGATGGCGCCCCGGCGTTGTCGCAGTTTGGGAACCCGTCGGCGACCCAGGGTGTTCAAACGTTCAGGTGGCTGCGGCGAATCTCCTGAAGCGCGTAAAGTCCGCCTACGCCTACCGGGAGGGGATTTAATCTGCGCCGGTAGATGCCCCGCTCCCGGAGCGCCTTCAGGGCGGCTTCAATCGCTTGCCGGGTTCCAACCCTGCGGCCACGGGTCAGGAGATCCCGGCGGGTCAGGTAACAGCCCCGCTCGAACCTCCCGTGGGCCATCCGCTCCGCCAACTCCATCGGAATTAAGGCGTCGTTCTCCTTGCTCGGCTGCGTCCCCCTCCAGTACAGGCCCGCCCAGTAAAGCCGGGCGGCCTCGACCGCGTCGGCGGTGTCCAGGAGTTGAGTGAGGGGCATCAGACCGGCCGCCTCGCCGTGTTTTCGAATCCACGCCGAAGAGTAGCGCCAGGCTTCGGGACGGGTGACCAGCCCCGCCCTCACGGCGTTGAGCTCGACATAGTACACCGTCTCCACCAGATTGTCGGACTCCGTGGAGCGGAATCGGCCCGCCCAGAAAGAGCCCTTGCTCTGGTGCTTGTCGTTGTACCACCGGGTGAACGCCTGCTGGATGTTGCGCATCAACTCGGAGACGTTGAACAGGCGCCGGTTGAACCGTTCCCACTCGGCCGGCCCCCACGCCAGGTAGGGCTGGTACGGCCCGGATAGAAGGCTTGGGCGAGCTTCAGAAGTTCCTCACGGCTAAGCACCCGGAAAGCCAGGAACCGGCAGACCAGGTGGTAGTGGGAGCCCATCACTTCCAAGCCTGCCACCGCGCAGAAGTACAGGGCGGTGAAGTGGCCAATGATCTCCACCAGTTTGCGGGCGTTTTCCTTCTGGGCAAGCGGGTAGTGGCCCTTGCGGCCAGCCGACTGCCCGCGCAGGTGGTACTGCCCCTCTCGGTCCAATTCGATTCCTCGCGGCATTCTCGCCATCGCGCGCTCCTTGCGCAGGCGCATTCATGGCTCACGTGCACTATGTGCTGAGGGAGTACCCGGCGGCGGCCAAAATCTACATCGACGAGCTGCATCGCCCCGAGAGCAACCTTTCCCGAGAGACCCTGATCAACTCGTTGAAGCTCGTCCTCCAGCACAAAGGCCACTTCGAGAGCCAGTTGGAGGAGTATTTCGATACGCCGCGCCATGCCCTCATCGTGGTCAACCTGCTCGCCGATTTCGATCGATCGACGCCCAGGGACGCACGAGACGTCAGCAGAACCGCAAGAATCTCCAGACGGCTGATTCGGGCGCTCCAGGAACGGAAACAGCTCTTCCGGGAAGGCGAAGAATCCGACCAACTGGCTCTGACCCTGATGCGTTGCGCGCTCGTGGCCGGAGATCCCCCGGCCGTCCTTGAGTTTGCCGGTCGGATAGACGACTCCGCCGGAGTCCCACGAGACCGACTATTTCTGGATGCGCGCGAGCGCGAACTTCCTGCTTCATCGCTACCGTGACGCCGAGGACTCGCTCTGGAAGCTCTTTCGTTCGCCGAGGGCCAAGGCGGGAGACAGGGCGACGGCCGCGGCAGGCCTGGTCGGAGTCTACGAGCAACTCGGCAGACCGGTGGATCAGCTCCATTGCGCCCTGCTTTACGAGTTGGAGGAAGAAGACGAAACCGTGGAAGAAATGTTTGGCTGGCGGTTGCCGACGAAGGGCGATTCCCTCGACCTTCCGTTTCTCCTGGATGTCGGCCTCTCGGTTGATCAGTTGCGCGAGTACCTCCGCCGTTATCCAAAACCGGTTTCGGGAAGGATCACGACGCAATTGGCACCCGCTGCGAACTCGCTCCACGGTCGAGGTCGTTCGCTACAGCCTGGGCGTCCGGTACTCGCGCCAGGAGAACTATGAAGCGGCGGCCAGGGAGTTCCAGGCAGTTTCGGCCGCTCGGCGCGCGAGCCGTATGCGCGAGCTGGCGAAGCTCCATGCGGACTGGAAAAGCGCACGCGGCAAGGAGCGCAAGCTCCAGGCTCAGCTCACGTACGCTTCGTACCTGGCGGCCCATGGCACCCAGGTCTTCTTCAACGATCTCTTCTGGCACGGCTTCCAGCGCGAGGCCCTTTTAACCCGTCGAGAAGATCCCCGAGATATCCCTCCATTCTCCGGTTCTCAGTATGAGAAGCGTCGGGCCGACGAGCGGCCGCCTCCTTGACGAGCAGGAGGAACGGTGGCGGGCGTTCAAGCTTTTCGACGACATCGTGGCTCAGGCCGGCCACACCCCGATGGCCGTCAGGCGGCCGTCCAGGCGGTCGATTGCCTGGTCCAAATCAGCGACCGCTTCGGTCGCGAAGACGAGATCGAGGCCGCGGTCAAGCGCTTGCGCGCCTGGCTCGCGAAAGGAGACCCGAGGTAGGGGGCTCAATTTAGGTTTTATGACCAGCCAAGCGACAGGACAGGAGGTACGAGAGGTACGTAGTCCCGGCTTGAGCCGGTCGAACCGTAAGCAAGATCGATTGTGTGAGCGCCAACTCGGGCATGGGGTTGCTGGCGGGGACGCCGCCTGAAAGGCGGGACTACATACCTTTCTTGGCCCGTGAGCCAGCCCGGGCAACTGTGTCTCTGCTTTTATCAGGAGGTCCGACTGGGAAGTCGGACCCACGAGTTCAGTTTCGGGGACACAAAACTTAATTCCCAAAACGCTCACCCGCTCGCGCGGGTTCACGGGAATTAAGTATTATGTCCCCGCGGACCCCCGGGGAAATCGGACCCACAGGAAACCTGCGTCATCGGGCCCGTTTGCTGGCGCCCTCGATCGCCTCGCCCAGGCGCAGACGCATCTTCTCGTAGTCGTCCCCGTTCTCCGAGAACCCGACCCGTTCCCCGGCATCCGAGAAGACTCTGGGCACGACCGCCTGCACCGCTTCCCCGACCAGGTCCGAAAGGCCCAGCTGGCGCGCCATCGTGAGGTACAGGTGATCCTGCAGCCCGCGCCGGAAGTTGGCCAGTTGGACGGTTGAGCAGGGCCCCGGAATCCCACGGTCTTCGGCGGGGTGCAGTTTCTCTTCGCCGGGATACATCAGAACGCCGTCGCCGTTGGCGAAGCTCTGGTCCTCGATTGGCTTGTTGGGCTGTCCGCGGTTGTCGAAGGTGACCGGCTCGGCCCAGACGTTCTGGTTCCGATTGCCCGTCTTCTGGGTATTGTGGCGCCAGTGGTTGCCGTGCCAGTAGAAGTAGACCTTGATGTCGTGTTTGAAGCAGGCCCAGATGGTCGCCCGCGCGTCGGTTGCCGGAGCGTCGATGACGATCGCGCCTCCATACGGCCGGCCTCCGTTGTAGACCCAGTAGTCTCCGCCCTTCGCCCGCACCTCCAAGGCCTTCTGAATGAAGTAGCCCTGCGGACCGGAGCACCAGATATCGATGGCACCGTCGAGCTCGGGCGTGAACTCGTGGTCACGAACACCGGCAACCGCTTGCCGGGCCCCGGGTTGGAGTGGATGTTCTCGGCGAGCTTCCTGATCCTCGGGAACTGGGCCGGGTTCGGCTCGTCCGGCATGTAAACGAAGGTGATCGCCCTGGGCCAGCTTCTGACCGAGGAAGGTCATCCAGGCATCGGCTCTTTTCCAGGCGCTCGGGCGCTCGTCAAAATCCCGCCCGGGCCCGTAGAAAGTCGCGGGAACGATCCGGTTGCCGACCCCTTCGCCCGGTCCCCGGTAACCCTTCGCCGCGGTGAAGTCGCCGCCTGAAAACCGTCCCCACAGCTGGTTGACCGTCTTTTCGTCGTACGCCTGCACCAGCTCGACTCCTTTGCCGGTGGGCGAAGCGATGGTACTGCGGATCCAGGTCGCGACCGTGGTACAGGTCGAACTGCGACCGTTCGTAGAAAACCATCGCGTGCATCCCGTTTTCATCGGGCAGGGCGAAGTCCCAGACCTTCAGCTCGACCGGCAGCGTCTGCGACTTGCCCGTCCGCTTCTATCCGGATCGTCCCTTTGTAGACGCCGGGCGCCAGGTCCCGCGCAAGATAGATGTCGAACCAGATCGCCTGAAGCTCGGAGGGCTGGACCTCGAGCGGAAAGCCTCCCTTGCCCGGCCGGGCGTTCTCCGGCACCAGCTGCACCGGTTTCCATCCTTGGGGGTCGGCAGGCGCCGACGGCGTGTTCAGACGGTAAATCCAGCTGGCCTGGGTCGGCCGCGTGACGTTCATGTAGTGGACGGCGAAGACCTGGATGTCGCGCCCCACGTACCGGGTCGGATCCGGATCCGGCGGCGCGTAGAGGATCCTCGACTGGCCGTTGGCGTGAACCAAGCTCCGGGAGGCCGGCCTTGAGCGCCTTGATGCCGTTCTTATCCGCCCTCACGATGAGCTGGAAGGAGAGAATCTCGTTGCGCGCGCCGATGAGCTTGACGGTCCGGCCATCCCATGTGGCGCCAGTAACCGGAGGACTCTGGTCGTCCTTCTCCAGCTTACTGCCGTCGTGAGTTGCCCAGACGGCTGCCACGCCGGCAAACGTCGTCATCGAGAAAGCGGCGGACAGTAGGACAAAAACGACCGCAATCAAAGTTCTTCGCATTTGATTCTTAATGGGGCTTGTTAATGAGGCTTGGCTGTTCCACCACCTGACGAGCCGCCCGAGCTGTAACCGCCGGGCGAAACCGAGCCGCCGCCCGCTTCCGCCGCTGCCGGAGCTGCTGCTCCCGCTGCTGCTCGAGCTCGAAGACCCGCCGGAGTTGCTCGAGGAGTCACGGTCCGCGCCGCCGCCCGAATAGCCTCCCCGATATCGCGGACTCGCATATCTCACATTTTGTCTTTCCTGGACCTGGACGTAACCGCGGTCCGCGTCGACGTATCCTCCACGGCGGGTAACACCGCCTCCCGACCCGGATCCTCCTCCCGACGGGTGCCAGTACCACGGGTCGTAGTACCAGTAGGACTGACCGTAATACCAGGGCTGATAGGACCCGTATCCGTACAATCCATACGGGTACCAACCGTAGATGATCGGGTAGCCAAGAACCGGGGAGTAGTAGGAACCCAGATAGCCGCCGGAGTCGCCGGACGCGGAACTCCCGCGCGGGACGACCGAGGCCGAGGCATAGTCGTTGCGGCGGACGGTGAAACGGTCCGGATTGGCGAGGGCGACCAGAAGGTCCACGATCCGCCCCGGCACGCCGTTTTTGGCCAGCTCTTTCAGGAACTTGGACCCCACCGGGATCTGCGTCCGGGATTCGACCAGCATCGCCTCGATCAGCTCAATGTCGCTCTTCTTGACCGCTTCGACGATGGCGCGAGCGGTCATGGGAGCTCCGGCGGAGATGCGCGCGGATTGGGCGGGCGCTGTGGGCGAAGTCGAGCCGGCGCTCGCACTGTCCCGTTCGTCAGGGGCCGAGCTGTATCGGCGGACCCAGATCTTCCGGTCCTGCCCCAGTTGCAGCAGCTGGACCTCGACCCACTGACCGCTTCCCGAGAAGAAGTTGATCCCCTGAACTACACGCTCGGTTCCATCCTCGCAGCTCAAGCTGGACCGCGTGAAGTACCGGTGACCGTCCTCGGAGAACTCGATCTCGCGCCAGCCCTTGCAGCCCGCGTTCTGGAACTCGTGCCGCCGACCGTCGGCGAGGAGCAGTTCCTCGGCTGCGGAGGGCTTTTGACCGGACGTCTCCCCTTCGATCCGCAAGCCTGCGGGAATCAGGGTCGTGCACAGCCGGCCCGAGTTGTTGGGGCCGGGCGAATCGAAAGTCCAGCACCCGACCCATGGAAGCCAGCGCGGATCGCTGTTTTGCCCGCCCGTCGGCTGCGCCATCGCTCCGGCGCAGGAGACGAGAGCAAGACAGATTCCGGTAGAAAGCCAAATAGAGAGAGTAAGTCTGGATCGATTCGAACTACCAATCAGCCGGCCAAACATATACGCCTCCATCAGTATCTTACATGAAAGCCACCCGTCGCCCGCAGACCGTTCAGGTCAATAGGGTCGAATCCCCGGAAGTCCCTTCCGAGTTTCGCATCCGCCCACGAGTAGCGCACCTGGAAGTCCGCAAACATCCACCGCGAGATGTTCACCTCCACGCCACCGTAGGCGAGAAAGACCGGTCCCCATCCGGAGGAAACGAAATCGTCTTCAAAGATCGCGAGGGTCTGCTCGTCCACGAACTCGCCGGTCTGCATCAGCCGGTACCAGGTTGCTCCTCCGCCAGCTCCGACGTAAGGGGACATTCGTGACGGAACCCATGCGTGGCTGCCCAAAGCTTCCCCTTTCGGAATCAGGTAAAACCGTGCGGAGGCGGTCAGGGGTACCTGAGTCAGGCGAGTGTCCTGCAGAATCGGATTGTCGCTTTCATCGGTGAAGTCCCGCACTTCCGAAGTTAAGGTGCGGCGCATATAGTCGACCCCCACGACAATGTCCAGGCGGGGAAGGACAGCAAAAGCGACTTCGCCCCCGATGCTCGCCGCTCGAAAATCCTCTTTCTCGAGCGTCAGCTGGTCGGTCATGAAGTCGAAGATCCCGCCGTTAGCTCGCGGGAAGTTCGCTCCAATCCTGACACCGGCGCTTCCTCTCGGCGCTTCGAAGAAAAAGTCCTGATCCTGATTGCCCGCCTGGGCGAATGCTGCCGGGATAAGGCAAAAGAGAATGGTGAAAAGAGGGCCGAACCTCCGGAGCAGAACAAGCATGGTGACCTCCTCGTTGCCTATTCAGATCGCAGCAGCGGGTTTTGGGTTCAGTAACGGCAGGTCAGAGGGGGATTTTCAGACAGACTGCAGAGGATCTTACAACAGACAACTGGATACAGAACTCCAGAGCCCGGACGCAAGCTTCTGCTAATGCGGTACTTTGAACCTGTGAGAGCTTTCAGATCACTACCGGCCGGGTCTGTTGTTGCCGGAAGGACGAGTATAGCCAGATCGCATAGACCCCGACAGCCGTGCCGAAGGGAACGCCCGGCAGGCTCAGGATACCAACGATCAGGGCGACGACCTCCGCCCAGGGCCGCCGTTTGAGCAGCCCGTATCCGGCGATCAGATCCGGAACGCGCCGTGATGGCGATCAGAGCACAGATGAAGAGCCCGACACCGGCGGGAATCCACTTGACTGGCTCCGGAATATTCGGGTCCTGGACGCCGAGGGTGAAGAGCACCGCACTGCCAAACCCGAAGATCACCATGACAACGAACATTCCAATCAGATGCAGGATCCCGAGTCCCAAGAACAGGCTCCCGAGGATCGTATAGTGCTTCTCCATGTTCCTGCCCCCTTTTGGGAGATGTACGCAATCGGGAGTTCGATAGTTCAATCAGTTAGAGGGGGTCGCGAGAATCCAAAGAAGTCTATCCACGAAGGACACGAAGAGTCGAGAGTTCTGAGTTCGGAGTTCTGAGTTCGGGGTTCGGAGTTCGGGGGGTTGCAGGGGGAGTTTCGGGGACACGAAACTTAATTCCTTTGCTAACGGGCGAGCCAGCCGGCGGAGTGGGAATTAAGTATCATGTCCCCGAAACTCCCCCAAAACTCGGCGCCTAGAACTCCACTACCAGACCGGCGGTCGGCAGGATCGGGATCTGGGTGTGATCAAGCTCGGAGACGCGGCCGGTTTGCCGGTTCACGAAATCATAGCCGATGCCCGAGAAGCGGACGTTATCCCGGTTGAGCAGGTTCAGGGTCTCGAAGAACAACGTGATCCGGTACCGGTCCTTGTTGAAGGATTTGGCAAAGCGAAGGTCCACGCGGCTGTAATTGGGGAGTCGCTCCAGATTGCGATCGGCGGCGACGAAGTAATGGCCTTCTGACCGGCGCACGTAGGCCGGGACGGGGAGACCGGTCCCGAACTTCCATTTTGCGGAAAGGTCGAATTGCGATGACCAGCGGTATTTGGCGAAGACGCTGATGCCGTGCTTCTGGTCGTAATTCCCCGGGAACCACCGCCCAGGGACCTCGCTCCACCGGCTCTGCGCCCAGGCATATCCGAGCCAGCCGCTCAGGCCGTTCGCGGCCCGCCTCCCCAACTGGATTTCGGCACCCGACGTCCGGTCCTCGAGCGAGTTCGTAAAGGGATCGGGGGAAGGCGCGGTAATGACACCGTCGACCAGTCTCCACCAGCCGTAGACCTTCCAGGGCACGTCGTGGCGGGTGCGACGGAAGCCTGAGAGCCTGACATGCGAATTGCGGGGCAGATTCCAGAGCCAGGCCGCCTCGATCCCGCGCGCCGTTTCCGCGCGCAGCCCCGGATTCGCGTATTGGCCGTACAACTGGGCCAGAAAGGGAAACTGGTGACTCTCACCTGCTGAGAGCGAGAACAGGTGCGGGCCCGGCTTCCATTGAAGCGAGACAAACGGGGAGGTGGTTGCGTCCTCGGTCACCGCCAAACGGTTCCAATTCGCCCCGGCGGAAACCGACACCGAGGAGGCGAGCGAGACCGCGGCCTGGGCAAAGAGCTCCACGCGGGACGTTTCTCGTGCGAAATCCGAGATCGTCTGCCAGTTCCGCAGGGAATAATCGTAGACGACCTGTTGTTTTGCCCCATCCATGCTTTCCGCGGTCAACCCTGCCGACAGGACCAGACGTTCGACCGGGCGGACGTCGGCGACGGTTCTGACACCGATGACACTCAGGTCATTCTCCCAGATCAGCCGGCCCTCCCGGTTTCGGTTCAGGCTGTCGGCGCCTTGCCAGTAACCGTGGGTGGAAATCGTGGCGCGGGTCGAGGGTGTATAGCTCCAGTTTGCATGGAGGAGGGACGAGGTAAAGCGACCGTGGTCGACGGTGTTCAGGCCGATGTTCTCCTGCACGTTCTCCTGCCCGGTGTTGCCGTAAAAGGCCGAAAAGGCGAACACGTGCTTGTCGCCCTTCTTCTGCACCAGCTTGGCGAAGAAGTCGTGGAAGCCGAAATTCAACTCGGCCCGCTCGTCGATCCTCTTGACGATCCAATCGATGTAGCTCTTCCTGGCCGACGCGATCCAGCTTCCATTTCCGACCGGACCCTCGGACAGGCCCATGACCGCGCTCCCGGAAACGGAGAACAGGCCGCGCCAGCGGTCCTCGTTTCCGCTGCGACTGTCCATCCTGAGGAATCCAGCCGACGCGCCCCCGGCCTCCGCCGAGCTGGCCGGCGTGACAAGGTCGACTTCCTGGATCAGCTCGGCACTGAGCACCGATGTCGACCCGGTATCCTTGTGTCCTTCGATCGTATGCAGGAAGGCGTAGACGGGAATGCCGTCGAAAAGCATTCCCACCCGGTCAAAGCCGGACCCCTGCACCGCGAACGAGCTCATGAAATCGTCGCTGGAGACCACACCGGGCAGTTGCTGGATCGCCCGGAAAGGATCGTCGACGAAGACCGACTTGAGCTCGAAGATCTCCGACCCGCTGAGCCGCGGAGAAGCGGTTCCCGGGTCCGCCGCAACCGTTATCTCGTTCCGGATCTGGGTGCCGGCGTTCAGGAGGATTTCGAGCTCGGTCACTTCTTCCTCCTCCAGCACAAGCCTTTGCTTGACCAAGCCGAACCCGACCGCCGTCGCAACCAGCAGATACTGGCCGGATGGAACCGACTCGATCGAGAAGCGCCCGTCGATCCCGGTTGTGGCCTCGAAGGAGGTCCCACTCAGGTACACCTGCACCTTCTCGAGCGGAGCCCGGCTCTCCGCCTCCAGAACGATTCCCTTCACCGATGAAGCGAAGATCGACGGGGCGAGGAGTGCGAGACAGAAAATGCCGGCGAGGATCTGGTCCATCGCGACCGCCTTTATGGGGATCTCCGGTCAAAGAACCCGTCGGTCGACAGGCGGGCGACGCCGAGAATGATGTAGCCGGCCAGGTAACCCCAGAGCAGGAGCGTCACCGATACGTAGAAAGGACCGTAGATGCTCTGTAGAGCCCAACTCGGCGCGAGCAGCCGGAAGATGAGGTTGCCGGCCATCCAGGCCAGCGTCGCAAAAAACGCTTCCCGGGCAACGCGTCCGACGTCCTGCTTTCGATTCGGCATGTAGTAATAGAGGAAGAACAGCAGGAGAAAGGTGGCCGCGAAGGACAGATTCAGGGAGACGATCCCCCGAAACACCTCGGCCCTCGTTCCCCACCGATTGGCAAGCTGGAGGGCAGCGATGACGACCATGGCCAGAGCCCCGAAGAATACCGTCATGACCGTGCCCAACACCTGGCTCGTCATGAAGCCGCGATACTTCACAACCCGGTAGGCCGAATCGAGACCGGCTTCAAAGGCAAAGAAGAAATTGGATCCGGAAAAGGCGAGAAGCAGCCCCGAGACGATCGTCAGTCCGCCGATCTTCTGGGTATAGATCCGCAAGTTGCGAATGATGAATTCCTGCGAGATCGGGAAGAAAGCGTAGAAGGCCTGGAAAATCGTCTCCCTCAGCCCCGACCAGTGGAAATAGTTCGCGAAGGTCAGCAGCAGAACAATGAAAGGGAAGACGGAAAGGACGAGGCTGACCGAAATTGTCGAAATCATGATCGTCGCCTCGCGCCCGAAAAGGTACTCGGTGACGTCGTAAAGCAGGCGGACACGGCGCTTGAGCGCGCTCGGCGAGTCGGCGGAGAATCCTGCCAGGAACATCCGCCCTTTCCTCACCCGCTTACGAACCTTGGACTCCGGGGTCTCTTCGACCTGATCCGTCTGGAACATGGCCGATATTATAGTCGCGAGGGGGAGCGAGAGACGCAGAGGTTTCACGCAAGAGGCGCAAGAGACGCAAGAGAAACGCAAGGGGACTTTTCCTTTAGCGTTTCTCTTGCGTCTTTAGCGTCTCTTGCGTGAGACCTCTGCGCCTTTAGCTCCCTCTCGCGCCTCTACTTCGTCTTCCCGGGCGGCGGATAGTTCTTGGATGCCTGATCCAGGACCAGCACCCAGTCCAGTTGCTCGCCTTTATCCGGGGGAACAAACTCGCGCTCACCGGTGTTCGGGAACGCTCCGATCGGTTTCGCCTCTCCGTTTCTGGGGTTGTACCACCACGCTTTGACCGGACCGCTGATTCGGTCCATCCGAACCTTGAAGGGCCGGCCGGCGGGCGAATAGACCATGGCATAACTCCCGTTCGAATCGCGGGTGGCGACGAGACGTTTCAATCCCCGGCCGGGGATTGCCGTCGGAACCGAGCCGGGCACGATGACCGAGTCATCCGGTTCCCGGGTCAGGAACGGCCTTGATTCGATGAGCAGCCTCCCGTACTGCATCTGCCCGGCTCCAGGTTGGTCGATCGCTTCCGACCACGGCATCAGCGGATTGTTGATGGGCTCCCTTCCCGGTGCCCACATCTGCCACACGGAGTGGTGTCCGTAGGTGTGCCCGCATGCACCCGTGAACAGATCCCAGTAGAGCGGCCGCCGGACGTCCGCGGCAATCGAGTGGCCGTTCTCGTTGGCCTTGAACGAGATCGGATGGTCCTCATAGATTGGTTCGCCGTCGACCACCGGCTTGACCGGCGTCCGGTCATAGTCGACCTTCGTCTCCGCATAGCGGGGATTGAAGCTCGCCTCGTGCCCGTTCTGCCGCATGTTGAAGTCGAGCCACTCTTCGTTGTGAAACCACTGCGACGAACCTTGGCCGCCGGTCGGGTGGAGAGTCATCAGGTGGTTGCCTCCGTCCCCTTTCCGCAGGCCACGCGCCATAGCGACAATGATCGCCTTTTGGGCGTCATTTTCGATCGGGCGGTCGCCGCCCAGGATCCAGATGATTGCTCGGTCCTTGTAACGGCGGCCCAACCATTCGCCGTAGGACTCCGCGTTCTGCGGAGTGAAGATCTCGGGTCCCACACCCCATTTCTTGTTCCACTTGTCCCCCCAGGTCGGCAGCATTCCGATGAACAAACCGAGCTCTTCGGCTTTGCCGACTATCCAATCGACATGCTTGAAGTACTCCTCGTTCGGCCTGGTCGGGTCATTGTCCTGAAGCGGCTTTTGCCCATACGGATTCGGGACGTTCAGGCCGTCGAGCTCGGCCAGCACGACCGCCTGGATCACCGTATACTTCTTGGCAGCCCGGTCTTTCAGGTAACGGTCCGCCTCCTCGCGGTTCAGCCGGTGAAACAGTTCCCAGGCGGTGTCACCGAGATAGAAGAAAGGCTTACCGTCCTCGTAAACCAGAAAATGCCGGTTATCGGACACTTTCAGTCGCTTTGCCTGCGCCGCCCAAAGGACCTGGCTGCAGGAAAACAGCGCAAGAAAGATAATGAAAGCGATTCGGAATGAGCTGTGTCGTTTGAACATTAATTGTTCCCTCTCCCCTTTACCCTTGCCCGCTGGCTCCTGCCCGCCTTCTCCCCGTTGCCCGCTGCCCGCTGGCTCCTAGGCCTCCCGCTCCTTGAACTCGCCCAGGGTTTTGGTGAAGACGTACAACACCCCGATCCCGACGATCATGTGAGCCGCGAGAGTGTACCAGACATACTCGGGGTGCCCCATGCGCTGGAAATAGCCATAAAGCGAAGTGTAAATAACTCCGCTGGTGCCGCCGCCGATCCCGACCGCCAGGAAGTTCGATCCCATGTAGAGGCCGGCCTTCTCCTTCGGCGCGATCCAGGTGATGTATTCCTGGATTCGGGGAGAGGAAACCATTTCGCCGATGGCGAACAGGAAGATACCCAGGAAGATCAGGACAGGGACCGAGATGGCCGCATAGCCGAGAACCACAAACCCGATTGCGGCCATGAAAAGACCGAACAGGAAAGCCGGAATGGCGCTGAACTTCTCTACCAGACGGGAAACCGGGACCTGGAAGATCATGATGATGTAGCCGGTGGTCGAAATCGTTTCACCCAGCACCCGGCGGGTTCCGGACTCGTCCACCTGCGAAAAAAAGTTGGCAAAGCCGGTTCCGAAAACTGCGGCGATTCCCTGGTAAAGGCGGGCCGTGTCGATGTTCGTATCAACATAGAGAGCGGAGAGATTGAAAAAGGCCCAGAAAGGCAACCAGAAGACGAGTCCGAGCAAGACCAGGAAAAGCGCGAATTTCCCGTCGGAAAGTGCCACCCAGATGTCGGCCGAACTTCTGGCCCAGGGTCGCTCCCTCGATCTCGCGCTTGCGGCTCCTTGTAGAACAAGATCGTGATGAGCAAGCATGACCACGATCGCGATGGCTGCGGCCAGGAAGGCGTAATTCCAGGAGATTGCACGCAGTTTGCCGGCGACGATGGGGCCGAAGGTGCCTCCCACATTGACCATCGCGTAGAAGATCCCGAACCCGAGGGTCTTGTTCGTCCGATCGGTGACCGCCCGGACCGTCCCGGAGATGAGTGGTTTGAATATTCCCGCAGCCAGCCCGATGGTGAGCATCGTGAGCGCGATCCCGGAAAACGATCGGGTCAGGAGCAGCAGGAGGATCGAGGGCAGGTAGGCGAGGTAGGAGATGATCAGCACCTTCTTGAAGCCGTACCTGTCGGCGAAAGTCCCGGAAATCACGGGAATCGTATAGGACAAGAGCAGGAAGATGCTCTGGACGACTCCGAGCTGGGCCCGCGAGTAGCCGAGGTGCTGCATGTAGATGCCGAATCCGAAGTAGATACCGTAGTAGGAGAAGCGCTCCAGAACCTCGATCGTGTTTGCAATCCAGAAAACAGGCGGGAAACCCGTTCGTTTTTCCATGGGACTCCTTCTTAGCGAGATAACTCCATCTTTTTGAGGATAATCGCGGACTTCCGGCGATACAACCGGAAAAGGCAGACAAGGAGACAGGGTTATCGGACTCGGAGCTCGCGAGTCGAAGCCAAGGGTCAACGAGCCGTGGCCTCGGCGACCCCCCTGCTTCGTGGCCGGTTTGTTCATAGAAATCGCTGAGTTGGTCCATAAAAATTATGGCGTCGGGGCCGCTCCCAGGTCCACGGCGTTGACGGCGTCATGTCCCAGAATGTCCATTTATCAACAAGAACCGGCAAATCGCCGGCTTTTCGCAAAAATGGGCACGGCGATTGCTTTAGTTAAGGGCAAGGAACGAGGGTGCGGGTGATCCGAAGTGATCAAAGACCTCCCCTCCGAACGGTTTAATAACAGGTCAGGTGAAGATAAACCGGGACCAACTTCACCGGACCCGAAAGACCATTCGGATCTCCCGCTCGCCTCTCCTTTTTTTTTGCCCTTTTTCCAGCGACGCAACAGAGCAATTGGCATCCCAGGCCGAAACAACAACGAATCAATCTGAAACGGCTAACTTCCTTCCTTGGGGAGAATTATGCGCATTGCTGGTTTGCTGTCTCTACTCGTCCTGTTGTGCCAGTCTCTTGGCGCACAGGCCTCCGCGACTGCTTCAATTACGGGCAGGATCACCGACCAGACTGGTTATCGCCTGCCCGGCGCTTCCGTAAAACTAGTCGATTCCGCGACGGGCTCCGAAAGGGTGTACAGATCGGACGCCGAAGGCAACTACGCCTTGACGAGCCTCCAACCGGGGACTTACCAACTGAAGGTCACGGTGCAGGGATTCGCCGACTGGACGTCCCCCGTCGAGCTCCACGTCGGCCAAGGCCGCGTGCTGGATGTGAGCATGCGGGTGGCCGCCCCGTCCGAGACGGTCATCACAACAGACGACAGATTCCTGGAGAGGTCCCTGAACCAGGTCACGGGAGTCGACAGCGTGATCCGGACCGAAGAGCTCGATGATCTTCCTCTCAACGGGCGAAACTACCTGGAGCTATCCTTCCTGGTGCCCGGGAATTCCCCCGCCCCGAACTTCGATCCCACGAAAACCAATTCCGTGATTGTATCGTCCGCCGGACAACTGGGCCGCGGCGGCAACGTGACCATCGATGGCGTCGATAATAACGACGACGTGGTGGGAGGCCCGCTCCAGAACATTTCGCAAGAAGCGGTCCAGGAGTTCCAGATCGCCACCAACAGGTTCTCCGCGGCTCTTGGACGTACCGGATCCACCGCGATCAACGTCGTCACGAAGAGCGGTACAAACGAATACCATGGCTCGGCCTCGGTGTTCGTGAGGGACAGCCGGGTGCAGGGCCTGCCCGCAACGCTGGACCGGAGTGTTGGATCGGATTTCCCGTTCGACAGGCAGCAATACGCTGGTTCGGTTGGAGGTCCGCTGAAGCCCAACAAAGCATGGTGGTTCGCATCTGTCGAGAACCGGAACCAGGACGGCGCGCTTCTCGTTGGCGTGCGGGATCCGGCCGCCCGGGCCATTCGTCGGGAATTCGCCGCCGCGCCCCTGGATGATCTCATCGGAACCGGCCGGGTGGATTGGAACCCCGGAGAGGCCGACACTCTCAATTTCCGGTTCTCAGGACAGCGATCAGACGACACAGCCGCCTCCACGCTGATCCGGGCGCTCGGGTCGCCCAGCCAGAGGCAACAGAGCGAGAATCAATACAAGTCAGTTGGTGCCAGTTGGAATAGAGTCTTCTCCCCGACTCTCGTGAACAACCTGAGCTTTGGAGAATCGAACTTCAGCAACGTCACCGATCCCGTCACCCCGGGACCTCAGTTCACGTTTCCAAGCCTGCAGGACGGCGCCTCGTTCAGAGTGCCCCAGCAGACCCGGCAAAACCGGCTGCAGTTCTCCGATTCGGTGGATTGGATCAGGGGATCGCATCGGCTCAAGTTTGGCGGTGAGGTCCAGAAAATCGACGCGAGCTTCCTGTTGGATGTCTTCCGCGAGGGAAGAATCGAGTTCGTCGAAGACTTCGCCCCGTTTGATCGAAATGGGGACGGTAGCACGGACGACAATGATTTGTTGTTTGCTGTGACGCTTCGCAGCGCTTTTCCGGACCGCTCGCTCGACTTGCCCGACGCTGACAACACCCACATCGCGTTTTTCATCCAGGATGATTTCCGGGTAACCGACCGTCTGAGCCTGAACTTCGGCCTTCGCTACGAGCTCGACAGCGACGTGAAGAACGTCAGCCGATACGATGAGATCAACCCGCTTGTCCAGCCTTTCCTGTCCGGGAGCAGAGGCAGAGACACCAACAACTGGGGCCCACGGGTCGGACTGAACTGGGCGACGGAGAACGGGCGCACCAGCCTGCACGCCGGTTACGGGATCTATTACGATCGGATCGTGCTCGAGATACAATCCCTGGAGCGGGGTCTGGATGGCCGGGCGTTGCCCGTCGAGGTCAGGGCGGGGAACTTCTTCTTTCTCGACCCGGAGCAGCGGAACCCTGCCTCCGGTCGCGCCCGACCCTCGGCGAATCCGTTCACCGGGTTTCTGCTCCCCGGCGCCGGAGCCGGTGGGATCAACATCATTGATGACAACATGCAGAACCCCATGGTCCAGCAGTTCAACCTTGGGCTGGCGCAACGGCTGAATCTGTTTCGTGGCGACATGACCGTCCGCGCCGATTACGTCCACAATTTCGGCACGCACTTCATCATCGGCCGGACGATCGGCGACGGTTTTCAACCCGGTGGTTGGCGGTCCCGACTCCGTCGTCAATCTGGAGTCGAGCGTCAAGACGAAGTACGACGCTCTGCTGATCACCGCCGAGCAAATCGTGGCGGAGCGTTATCACGTCCGGGCGGCCTACACGCTCTCGAAAGCGTTCAACTACGCGAACGACGATCAGATTCCGTTTGCCAACGGCCCGGTTGATCCCAACAACCTGCAGCTCGAATACGGACCGACGCCCAATGACCAGCGCCACCGGCTCGCACTTGCGCTCGGGACCCCGTTGCCCGGCGGCACGGATCTCTCGCTGATTTATACGGCCGCGTCAGGCGTTCCGATGGACATCCTGATGCCCGACGGTCGCTCGCGGATCCCGACCCTGCAGCGAAACGCCGGAGGACGGATCTTCAAGACTGGGGCTGACCTGAACACCTTCATCCGGCAGGTCAACGGGCAGGGCGGAATCGACGGGAACCTGCTGCCGCTCGTTTCCGACGACGCCCGCTTCAGCGACAGTTTCAACTCGCTCGACCTCCGCTTTTCCAAGAGCTTCAAAGTAAACGAGCGGGTGATCGTGGAGCCACTCGTCGAGGTGTTCAACGTCTTCAATATCACGAACATTCTTGGGGTCTCGAACCAGAACTATTCGGGCTACTCGAACGTTCTGGTTCGCGATTCGGCTGACCCTCAGAACCCGGGATTCCTCACCTCGTCGCAGTTTGGACGTCCGGTGACAACCGCCGGCGGGGTTTTCGGATCGGGCGGTCCACGCGCTTTTCAGTTCGCGATCCGGGCGAAATTCTGATGCTGGCTGATTGATGGACGGTGAGAATTCTTGACTGATCCACAGACGGAGCTTGCACGCAGGCGGCTCGGCTTGCTGCCTTTGACGGCGGTGGTCGTCGGCGAAGTGATCGCGGTCGGGATCTTTCTGACCCCGGCCGGTATGGCGGCGACCCTCGCCTCCCCGTTCTGGCTGATCCTGGTCTGGTGCATCATGGGCGCCATGGCGGTCTGCGGCGCGCTGACGTTCGGCGAGCTGGCGGCTCGTTTCCCGCACACCGGAGGGCTGTACATTTACCTGCGTGAAGCGTTCGGCCCGGCGGTCGGCTTCCTCTACGGCTGGATGTCCCTGCTGGTCCTGGACCCGGGAATAACCGCCGCACTGGCTCTCGGAATGGCGAGCTATGCGGGCTATCTGCTCGAGCTGCCTCCCGAAAAACACCGCATCCTCGCCGTTTCGGTGGTTCTGATCACGGGTGCCGCGAACGCTCTTCACTCGCGGATCAGTTCCCTGCTGGCGCAAAGCCTCACAACCGTCAAACTGGGACTGATACTGTTCATCGTCGTATGGGGACTGTCCCTCGGATTGGGCGACTGGTCCAACTTCTCGCCGTTCGTCGCCCGTCGGGAACCTTCCCCACCGTTTGCCGCCGCACTGGCCGGCGCTCTTGTCGCCGGGTTCTTCTCGTTCGGCGGCTGGTGGGACACGAGCAAGCTGGCCGGGGAGGCGAAAGACCCGGATCGGAACCTCCCGCGGGCGCTGGTACTCGGTGTTACGACTGTAACTGTGGTCTATATTGCCATCAGTATGACTTTTCTCTACCTGGTGCCGCTCCGGGAAACGTCCTCGGATTCGGCTTTTGCCGCGCTGGTTGGAGAACGGCTGTTCGGCGCTCTAGGGGGCAGTGTCTTCGCGTTGATCGTAACTGTTTCCGTGGCCTCCAGCCTCGCCGGCCTCATGTTTGCCGCGCCGCGCGTCTATGCTGCGATGGCTGCGGACGGGCTCTTCCTGCGCCGGCTCTCCTCCTTCAACAGAAGGACCGGGACGCCGATAGGCCCTATCCTGATCCAGACCGCCCTGGCCTGCGTCATGGTTGCCTGGTCCGGCTTTGCCGACATCATCGGCTACTTCATCTTTGTGGCGGTGGCGTTTATCGGACTGACTGCCGGCTCACTCTTCGTTTTGCGGAGAAAACACGGATTGCCCGCGGGATACCGGACACCGGGCTACCCGCTTACGCCGCTCGTTTTTCTTGCAATGGTGGGCGGGATGTTGATCCTGTTGTTCATGAGTAACCCGGTTCGATCCCTCGCCGGCATCCTGGTGGTATTGCTCGGGTGGCCGGTGTACCGGGCAGTGATCCGCAGGGATCGGCCGGTTCTGACGGCCATCAATGACGGTAGAGTTTCGGGGACATAATACTCAATTCCCATACCGCTTCCAGCGTGCGCGGCACGGCGAGGGAATTAAGTTTTGTGTCCCCGAAACTCGCACCTGATGAAAGGATAGGGACTTATCATGACCTGGATTCGTACTGTTCCCCCGGCTGAAGCGGACGACCACCTGAAACAGGCGCTCGACGCGCTACGCTCGCTGTACCCGCGAGAGTATGGAACGCCGGGCGGCGCGGATGGGCAATCGGAGAGCGTCGTCGCCTCGCACTCGCTCATCCCGGACGCGCTCCACCACGCCTTCGCGACCTTCGGGGTCCTCATGTCGCCTGACCTGCCGCTCGCGCGGCGCCAGCACGAGATGATCGCTACCGTGGTCTCGGTCACGAACAGGTGCAAGTATTGAATGGACTCGCACGCAGAGTTTCTGCGTCAGGTAACACTGGACAGCGAGTTTGTTCGGCAGTTGGAAGAGGACTACCGGAGGGCGCCGATCACGGATTCCGAGCGTGTGATGCTCGATTACGTGGTGAAGCTGACGAAAGACGCGACCCAGGTGAGCCGCGAGGACCACGGCGGACTGCACGCGGCCGGATTTGACGACCGCGCGATTCTGCAGATCACGTTGATCGCCGCCTGGTTCAACTACATCAACAAAGTCGCCGACGCGCTGGGCGTCGGGCGGTAGATCAAGTGGGGCTCACTTCCCAGTGGGACCTGGTCCGACTGGGAAGTCGGACCCCACTGACCTACCGCGCGGCTTTGCGAATCCGCGCTACCCAGCCGCCTCCCGGGGCGAGCTTGATCTCGGTCTTCCCGCTCACGGCCCGGCTGGACTTCTTGAAATCGCTGGCCCACCGGTTCGCGTTGACTCCATCTTCCCAGATATCAGCAGTGAATGAGCCGGCACCCAGGAAACCGAAATCCACCGTCAGGGTGCGAGGTGTCCAGTCCGTCATCGCGCCCACATACCAGTCCTGTCCCTTGCGTCTCGCAACGACGATGAAATCGCCGATCTTGCCGTCGAGGACCCGGGTCTCGTCCCATACCGTCGGGACTTTCGACAGAAGATCCATGGCCTGCGGCTCCCGCCGGTAGTTGGACGGCGAATCCGCCAGCATCTGCACGGCGCTCTCGTAAACCACGTACATGGCGAGTTGATGGCAACGGGTGCCCTGGCTCATCGGCCTTGTGTGAACGGAGCGAAAGTCAGCCTTCTGAGCGTTGACCATTGCGCCCGGCGTGAAGTCCATCCCGCCGGCGAGCATGCGGGTGTAAGGGATGGTGACGTCGTGTTCAGGAGTCGTTTGATTGCTCCATTTGTTGTACTCGAGCCCGATAACGCCTTCGCGGGTGATCACGTTCGGGTAGGTCCTCTGCAGCCCGGCCGGCTTGTAGGCGCCGTGAAAGTCGACCAGCAGCTTGCGTTTGGCGGCTTCTTCGGCGATCTTCCAGTAGTAGTTCACGATCTTCTGGTCGTCGCGGTCCATGAAATCGACCTTAATTCCCGCGACCCCCCATTTCTGGAACATCTCCATGGCCGGCTGAAGCTGTTTGTCCAGCGTCACCCACACGACCCACAGGATGACGCGAACGTTCTTCTGCCGAGCGTGGGCGAGGATCTGATCCATGTTGACGGCCGGCCTCATCTTCAGCAGATCGGCCGGCTCCGACCAACCTTCGTCGAGGATGACGTACTCGAGACCATACTCGGCCGCGAAATCGATGTAATGCTTGTAGGTTTCGGTGTTTACCCCGGCGACGAAGTCGACGCCATACATATTGTTGTCATTCCACCAGTCCCAAGCGACCTTTCCGGGCTTGATCCAGCTCGTTTCGGAGATCCGTGGAGGATCGGCCAGCCGGTAGATGAGATCGCTTTCGATCAGCCCGCCGTCGGTGTCAGAGAGGATCATGAGACGCCAGGGGAAAGAGCGTGTTCCCTTGGTAACAGCCAGGTAGTCGGTCCTATCCGTCACGTCAACATGACGATCGTTCGTCTGGTTTTCCTTGGCCGGGTAGGCGGCAAAGACGCCGTCCAGGGCGTTCGGACGGCCGGCAGATTTCTTCAGGAACATTCCCGGGTAATCCTCGAGCCCCGACTCCGAGATCCCGATCCGGATGCCCTGCTGAGCCTCCAGCACGAGCGGGAGGTAAACCATCTCGGTGTCCTTCATCTGGCTGATCGGCTTGTAGATGTAGGGCTTCTCGAAGGACATGATCATGGTGTCGGTGATCGGCATGAATCCGGGCAGGTCGCCGGCGAAGGAAAACGTGGCCTCTTCCTTCATCACCTTGATCTGACCGGGCAGGGCGGTCTTGAACCGGTACGCGGTGCCGTCGTTGTACGCCCGGAAGACCAGGGACCAGTTCCCCTCGAATTCAAGCGTCAGCTCGTTTCCCTGGTCCACGATCACTGTCCGCTTTTCAAAAACCGGAGGGGTGATCTTCTGGTCGATGCGGACCGTCCTGGCGCCTTTCAGCTTCGGAGCCTGGCCGAGCACCCCGGTTTCAAGCGTCAAGGAGACGGCGGAAGGGGCGAGCACGACCACGCCGTTACGAGTCACGCTGTACTCGATTTTGGCGCCCACGTCGACCTTGACGACCGTCTTCCCATCGGGGGAATTCACGGTGTGGGTGTCCGCGCTTGCGAAACTGACGGCTAACAAGAGCACGAAAGAGCATGGGATGAGCCTTGCCATTGTTTCCCTCCGGGGGTTTCGATCTCGTTTCCTGTACGGTTGCCGGAGCCCGCAGATCCCTGGCAGTCTATCGACTCAACACCTGGTCGGCGGCGAGCACGAGAAACATAAAATTGGTTGCGCCTCCGCCCAGCACGTACTCGGTCTGCTGCCACAGATAAGGGAAGTCTTTGAGCTCCGCAAAATCCGGCCGGATCAGTGCGGTACCGGAAACCACGCCTCCCGGGATGTAGGACCGATCTGCCCGGTTGAACCCGTACGCGATTGTCATCGATCGGGATCCGACGCCGGACGCAAACGAGGCGGTGTTTTCGCCGGGATGGCAACCAAGGACAAAATTCAGAGCGTTGAGCATGTATTCAGTTGAGACGACGTCCGGGAACGATGCGTGAAGGAAGTACTGCTCCACGCCAAAACGCTGGATATCCCACCCAGCGCCCCAGATGCGAGGACGATAGGGAACGCCGAAGGGGTTTTCCTTCTGCTGCTTCTGGACGTTTGCAAAATTCGTCGTCACCGCAGCCTTGATTTCGTCTCTGAAACTCGCGTCTTCGATGACCGGGAGCGCTCGCCCGATGGCCCAGCCAACCCCGCCTATCGCGGCGACGATCTGGGTGCGGTTCTGAAGCAGGAAATCCCGATACACGGGCTTCTTCGTAGTCAGCAACAGTTCCACCCCGGCCGCAACCTTGTCCCTGAAGGCACGGTTGGACGAGTCGCGCTCCTGGTTCCACAGCGCCTCAGCGGCCTGAACGCACTCGTCGGCCAGCGCACGGTTGTAGTCTCGAAGCACCCGGCCGGCAATCGCGAGCGCGGTGATTCCTTTGTATTCGTGCCCGGCATTCTGCTCCGTAAAGACCAGGCGATCATCCCGCTTGCCCGAGTGGGTGGCGGTTTTTTCGGTTTCCTTCAACTTCGGGTCGAAGACCAGGTTGTCGGTGACATTGGCTGTATCTCCGAGTAGAACGTACTGCGGAAGCGTGGGGACGATCATGCCCCGATAGAGGCGTCCGAGACCTTTGTAGCTGCCCAGGATCGTCAGAATGCCGTGCTCGACCTGCTGGAGCATGTCGTTTTTCCCGTCCGACTGGTGAATCTCCACGACGTGGTTCTGCTGATCGATCGAGGTCTGGTCGTATGAAACCCCGAACGCCTCCACTGCGGCGGCGAGGATGAAAACCTCGTCGGCCTGCGATTCGATCCGAAGATCGTCATCACCCGCGTCGTGCCAACCCCCGGCGTTGAGCCCCGGCACGGCTTCCCACGGCTGGTATTTGGTCAAGGTCGAAGGACCCTGGAGGTAACCGTCGAAATGGTTGTGATCGAGCGGGGCCATCAACGCGTCATCCATATGGCACAGCCCATGCCACACGCGATACTTCTCGTTGACCCGCATATGACACATCTGGGCCGGGAGGAAGTACGCGACCGTCGGCTGCCACACGTCCTTCTTGAAAACGTCGGAGTCAATCCTGAACGGATTACTCCGGAAGGAGCCGTACTCGATGATGTAGACGCCCGGCCCGGTGACCGAGCTGAAATCGAACTGCGAGTACTTATAGCGGAGGAATTTGCCCCAGGCCGTCGGTTTTCCGGAGAGAACGGATTCGAGGGCGCCATCCTCGGAAACCCGTTTCACCTGGAGAGTCGAGGTTTGATCGTCCGCTGCATCCTGCTCGACAACCGCGACCTTGCTCTGTTTCGGGTGATAGCCGACCTGGGACAGATGCACAACCGGCGCGTAACGCCACCCGGGAATCGCGTTGGGTGACACCTTCCACTGAATGGCCTCGCGGCTCGCTCCAGCCGCAACGAGCGAGCGCACCACGAACCAGCCGTTGTTGTGATTGTTGCGCCCGTCCAGGAGAAGGATTTCGTTCGTCTTGCTCTCAACCATCATCCGCTGGGTGTCCGATTCGGGAGCGACCGTCAACCGCTCGCCGGCGCCCAGAACCGCTGACTGGAGCTCGCCTGACCGGTCCTTGGCCACCGGGCCATTTGGCTGCGGAGAGAACATTCCGGACTGAGATCCGAGGTACCAGGTTTTGCCCGCTAAAGCGTCCGGGTACAGCTCCAGGTTGAACCCGACCCTCCCGACCCATTGCTTCGGGAAGGGGCTGATCAAGGTCGACGAAGACCAGGAAGTGGTTGCCTTCTGCCTTTACCCGAACCTGGTAGGACAGCTTCAGATCAGGATACTCCATCGGGTTGAACCCCTTGCGGTCCCTCGCCGGATCAGGGTACGCCAAAGTGACGGTGACCTGGTTGAGCTCCCGCTCCACCACCCGCTTGACCTGCTTCGGGATAGGCTGCCATTGCCCGGGTGTAGGCTCCAGCCGGAGATCGCCGTTGCTTGCCACGCGGGTTCCGTTTTGGATGATGCCGATACCGCCCTGATGGCCCTCGGGATAGATATCCTGAAAGACCATGACGTTAAGTCCGGGCATCTCGAAATACTCGAGCTCGTTCAGTTTCAGTGTTGCTTCTTGTGCCGAAAGGGAGGAACAAACCAGCAAAAACAGGAAAAATCCGGGAGCGTAGGACTTCATAAGCGGGCAATTTTACCTTATCTCTCGCTGGCTGTCTTGATCTGACGGGGGCGAGGCAGGGCTTTCGGAGCCGCGCACGCAGCGAGGGTGTTGATGAGTTGCATGTGAACCGGCAAGAGTCGACCGGAACCGACTCTTGTCGGAGCCGCGCGCGAGCGCCTTCCAGCGAAGCAAGCGGGTTGGAACAGTAGGCAGATCGCATGCCCTTTTGCAGGGTCAGTGCGAGAGACGTGCGGTCAGCTGACTGTTACAACCCGCTTGCTTCGCTGGAAGGCGCTCGCGCGCGGCTCTGACCGGAAAAAAGCGCTACCGCCCAGCGTGACGGGCAACCCCGTGGGGGCCCGCTGCTACGTGACCCGGTTGGGGTCATTTCGGGAATCCCGGGGGGATATGAGACACAAGTGAACATTTTTAAACACGCTGGCAGCGCTTTCCCAGCTGCGTGCGCGGGTCTGAAAAGCGGCTAAGTAGTCGTACTCGCCTTACTCGTACCGCAGCGCTTCGATCGGGTCCAGGCGAGCGGCGCGCATAGCCGGCAGCATACCGGCGATCAGACCGACGAGCAGCAGGACACCGACCGAAATGAGGAGAGAGGTCTGACTGATCTCGAAATAGATGCGCCCATGATCCCGGGCAATCTCCTCACCCATCAGGGAACCGAGGAACGGCAAGGATCCCACCGCCTTGGCGATGCCGACCCCCAGAGTCACGCCCAGCAGGGCGCCGATGAAGACGATAACCAGTGCTTCGGCGAGAAACTGAAAGAGAACCGTGCGGCGCCGGGCTCCGAGAGCCTTCAGGACTCCGATTTCACGCGTGCGTTCCAGAACCGCGGTGAACATGATATTGGCGAGGCCGACGCCTCCGATCGCGAGCGTGACCGTACCGATAAAGGCGAGCAGTATCTTCAGGGCGATCGCCATCCCATCGACGATGCTCGTGAATTTGCTGAACTCGAGCATGAAAATGGCCTTGTCATCGGAAGGCGAGAAGCGGTGGATGCCGGCCAGAACGGCGCGTACCTGCTTGACGGCCTTTTCCCGCATGAACGGGGTCACCGGTGTCCAGACAACGCAATCCGGGTAGCGGAGATTGCGGAAATTGGACATCGTCTCGTACGGAACGAAAACGCACTGGTTGTCGGGGCGGTTGTAATTGGCGATCTGGACTTTAGTGGCCACGCGGCCGATCACGGTGAAGCGGAGGCCATTGACGACGATTTCCTCCCCCAGGAAAGGCCGCTGGGCGAACAGCTCCTTCGCCACCTCAGCTCCGATGACTGCGACCCGGCGCTGGAATTTGTCATCCTCGGCGCTCAACCATCGACCCACGTCCAGCTTCATGTTCCGGACGCGTTCGTACTCGGGCTTTACGGCCCGTACCATGTAGTTCTTTTCGCGACTACCCCGGACGATCGAGGTGTTGTACATCATCTCCGGAGAGATAGCGCCGATCAGGGGCACGCCCTCCCGGATCTCTTCGATGTCGCTGTATTCGATCCTGACGAACCGTCCGGCCCGCATGCCGCCCGCCTGCAGGCTGGTCTGTCCGTTGGCCATGAAAACCAGATCCTGGCCGACGGCGGCGAAAGCGAGCCGCAACGCTTGCTCGAATCCCTGTCCGTAGCTCATCAGGATGAGGAAGGAGGCCACGGCCCAGGCGAGGCTGATGATCGTGACGATTGTGCGGCGCTTGTAGAACGCAAGCGCTGCAAGTGCGTTTTCGAAGACCGCTTTCCAGATCATCGGTTATTTCTCGTATCGAAGGGCTTCGACCGGCGTCATCCGTGCGGCCCTCCAGGCTGGAGGAAGCGCGGAGCCGACTGCCACGGTTCCCAGTATCAAAGTGACTTGCCAGACTGTGTCGGGCTCGATCGGCAGACCGGAGAAGAACGCAGGCATGGGGAAGGAATTGACGATCGCCGCCAGGCCCATAACCAGAACGAGGCCGCACAGACCGCTCAGGAGTGCCAGGACCAGGCCTTCCAGCATGATCTCTCCGAGGATGCGTTTTCGCGTGGCGCCCAATGCCTTTCGCAGCCCGATCTCCGCGGTGCGTTCCGTCACCGAGGTCATCATGGTGTTCATCACGCCCACCCCGCCGAGCGTCAAGGTGATGATCGCAACCGAGCCGAGGAAATAGCCCAGGGCGCTGAAGGTATCGTCAAACAGCGCCGCTGTCTGGATCGTGTCCCACATCGGTACGGCGGCTTTATCGCGAGGATCGAAGGCATGGATGCGGCCGAGGACCTGCCGCACCTGTTGCTGGGCCAGCTCCCACTCTTCGATTGACCGCGGTTGGTAAACGATCGTCTCGACCCGGCCTTCGGTCGTGCGTTTCCTTGCGCGGCGGACAGTCGGTCAGCATCATCGGGACCGGGACGAGCAGTTTGTCGTTATCCCACCCGTCGTAGGAGCTCGTCTGGTTCTTCTCGGGCATCAGCCCGACAACGGTGTACTCTGTACCCGTTGACCTTGATCTGCGAGCCGAGGATGTCTTTCCGATCTCCGAAGAGCTGCTTGCGAACCGACTCACCCGAGAACGCAGACCCTCGACCGGTTCTTGACGTCTGACCAACTGATGTCTCTCCCGGTTCCGGTCGGAAGTGTCCGGAGCTTCAGGTAGTCAGGATCAACGCCAAGGGCCAGGAAACTACCGGAGTTGAATGCGCTGGAGGCGGGCACTCCCCACCGTTTCACCTCGGATGCCGCCAGTTGGACGGCGGGGCACTGCTCGCGGATCGCCTCCACGTCAGACTGGTACAGTCGAATGTTGCGACCGGCGCGACGGCCTCCGACCTGCAACTCGGTCCGGCCCGGGAAGACCATCACGATGCGGTCGCCGATCTGCTTCCAGTTCTCCCGCTGTCCCTGTTCAAAACCGTCGCCGGAGGCCGAGATCAAGGCGAGGGCGCAGACACCCCAGCCGATGCCGAACATCGTGAGGAGGCTCCTCAGCTTGTGCCTCATCAGTTCGGCGAATGCCTGACCGAACCAGCTCCGACAATCTACTGCGGGGTAAGCATGCTCTGCCTCCGACAACCTGACCACTGAGACCACTGACAACTGACTGCTGACCACTGCGCACTACCCGCTGCGCACTGTCTGCCCGCTGCCTACTGGAGGATGACCTTGTCCCCTTCTTTCAGCCCCTTTACCACTTCGGCCTTGGTGCCGGTGGAGATGTCGAGCGCGATGGCGACGCGTTTGCGGCCGGTTTCGGCGGTCGGGTCGGGAACCTCAACTGACGGGTTCTTCTTGTCGTCGTAAAGAATTGCGCCTTCAGGGATCGTGAGCACGTTCTTGTGCTCTTCGAGGATGACTTCGGCGTTGGCGGACATGTTGGCCAGCAGGAGGCCCTCGGGGTTGTCCACCGAGACGCGAACTTCGAAGGACGTCACGTTGTCTTTTTCCTTACCCAGTGGGGCGATCTTGTAAACCTTGCCGTTGAAAACCTTGTCCTTGTAGGTTTCCACGGTGATACGGGCAGGGAGGCCGACCCGGATCTTCCCGATATCCGTTTCGCTTACTTCGCCCTTCACGTACACATCTTTCATGTCGCCGAGGGTCATGACTGGGCTTGCGCCTGCGCCCATCGTCAGAATAGAGGAGACCGCGCTCCCGACCTCAACCTCGCGGGACAGGACGATCCCCTTCATTGGCGACCGGATCGTCGTGTAGCTCAGCTCGTCCTGGAGCCGCTCAATGACCGCCTGGATCTGAGAAACGCCCGCCTCTTTCTGCTGAATCGAAGCGGCTGCGATGCCGATATAGGCAGAAGCGGCCCGCTGGCGGTTCTGAGCCTCCTCCAGCTTCCCCTTGGTCGTGTCGAAGTCGGCCTGGGAGATCAGTTTCTGTTTGAGGAGCTCGGTGCTTCTCGCGTGATTGGACTTAGCCAGCTCGACATCGTAGCCCTCGGAGAGGATGCGGTGCCGTTCGAGCTCCGCCCTTGCTGCCGTCAGGTCCGCCTTAGCCGCCTGTAGATTCGCCTCAGCCTCGCGCAACTGAGCAACCAACTGATCCCGATCGAGCTCGACAAGCACCTGGCCCGGCTCGACTCGGTCTCCGACATCCACATGCACGCTGCGGACGATTCCGCTCGCCTTGCTTCGGATTTCGATCCGGTTCGAGATTGGCTCCACAACCCCGGTTGCCACGACTGAGCGGGCGAGGTTGGACCTGGTCACGTCGGCCAGGTTGTTCGAAGCAAGAGTCGGCGGTCCGCTCTTCATCTGCGTGTAAGCGACCGCCGAGACAATCATGACCACCACGACGACAAGAACGAGGACCCACTTTTTGGATCGTTTGGCTTTCATCGAGCACCCCTGTAGGAAGTTCGGTTACATGCTCAGGTACGAATAGTCGAGCGCAAAAGTTCGGTGACCCGCGGAATTTCAGGCCCACCGGCGACCTCAACCCCCTGTACTCCGCTTCGCATGGAGGTTCGAGCATGAAGGGGGAGGTGGACTACGATTCCAAGGGGAGAGTGGCCGGATGGGCGTATTCGGCGCCGGAGCGGTGAGCATCTCGTAGACAGCCGGGACGAGCGTCCTACTTGAGGCTCGGCTCGCTGCTCGATCCGGCTCGGCTCGCGGTGCCAGAGAGCTCCGGCAGCCCGAGCACCCGGGCGATAACGCGGGCAATGTCCGTATTTTCGTGGAACCCGGAGAGTTTTTCCGCGCCCGGACCATACGCGAACAGCGGAACGGTTCCACCGTTGTGTTCCTTGCCGGCCCACTTAACGGTCAGGCCGCTGCCGTCAAGTTTCCCTCCGGCGATCACCATTCCGCCGGTTTCGTGGTCGGCTGTCACGATCACCAAGGTCTTCTTGTCTTGAACGGCAAAATCCAGAGCCTTTTGGATTGCCAGGTCAAACCAGAGAGTCTGACGAATCGATCTTTCCAGGTCGTTCTCGTGATTTGCCCAGTCAATCTGACTTCCCTCGATCATGACGAAGAACCCATCCCGGTCTCGGGCCAGAATTTCTATCGCCTGCCCGGCCATTTCGGCAAGCGAGGGCTCGGGCGCCGCGCCCAGCATGCCTTCGGGACTGAAAAGTCCAAGGAGAAACGGCTGGTTGGCTTTCAACAGATCCGACTGGTTGTCCACGAAGAAATACCCGGCTGCCTTGGCCTGCTGGACAAGATCCAGGCCGTCCTTGCGCTTGCTGCCGGGGCGGTCTGAGGGGATGAAGAAAGCCAGCCCGCCGCCCAGCAACACATTTACCCGGTTCCGGAGCAACTGGTCGGCGACTGCCGGTTCGTCAGCCCTGCGGGCAACATGCGAAGCAAACCCGGCCGGAGTGGCATGGGTGACGGAGGAAGTGGCCACCAGACCGGTCGCCAGCTTCCGCTCCCGGCATAGTTCCAAGACAGTAGTGAGCCTGCGACCGTCGGGCGAGAGCGAAAGCATTCCGTTGTTGGTCTTGCTGCCCGTCGCCATGGCGGTGCTGGCGGCCGCTGAGTCGGTCACCAGGCCATCGGCCGAATTGGTCCGCACAAAACCGGCGATAGGCATCCGGTCCATATGCAGCTTGCCCGTCGTTCCCGTCGCTCGAATTCTTGCCGCCGCTATGGTTGAAAGGCTCATGCCGTCACCGATGAGCAGGATGACGTTTTTTGCTTTGCTGCCTTTGACCAGTGGGAGTTGAGATGCGTCAAACGGAGGATGATAGAAATCCTCCTGAGCGAAGGCGGGCTGCAGGGAAAATGCGACCCAGATGGACAGTACGAGAAGGTTCAAGCGACCAGGTAACCTGACCGGCCGTGCGCAAATCATAGGCTAGCGATTTACATTAAAACCGCCGCACAGTGCAAGCCTGGAAGTTCACCGCGAGGACGCGCAGGCCCGCAGCGGCTTCTCTGCCTGCTCCGCCTGACTCTGCGTCCTTTGCGGTGAGACCCGTTGCTTGGGGATGACTGGGGAATCGGGCGGCGAGGCTAGTCGTCGAGCACAAAGGTGATCTGAAGATTGACCTGAAATTCTACGACCTTTCCCGCCTCGACGCGCACTTGCTGCTCTTTGACCCAGGCGCTGCGAACGTTGCGCAGGGTCTTGTTGGCTCGTGCCAGACCTTGCTTGATCGCATCTTCGAAGCCGACCGTGGACGTGGCGCTGAGTTCCTCGACTTTTGCAATCGACATGGGGCCTCCTTTGATGATTTGTCGGAGATTGCGACTGTACGGTTAAGAAAAGAGTTACTTCGATGATAGTACCAAGTCGGGAAGCAGGCAAACGGGGGGTGGGGGCCCACGGTCCGAGTGGGACCTCATTGACCACAGGCACCCCCCCGCAGCCCCCCGTCCTGCGGCTATTCGGACCGGAGCGCGACCATCGGGTCGACCCTGCTTGCACGGCGGGCAGGAAGGTAACAGGCGGCAATTGCCACGGTGGCCAGCACAAGGACCACAAATCCGTACACTGCCGGACTGACCGTCACCGTCCCAAACATCACCGTCGGCAGAACGCGGCTCAGCAGTACTGAGAACACCAGCCCTATGCCCAGTCCAAAGAGTACGAGGGTCGTGCCTTCCCGCATGATCTGGCGGAGAACGTCTGTCTGTCGAGCCCCGAGAGCCATCCGGATCCCGATCTCCGCAGTCTTCAGCGACGCAAAATGGGACATGATTCCGTAGACACCGGCGGCGGCGATCAGGACTCCCAGCAAGGCAAAACTGGCCATCAGCCCCGTCACAAACCGATTCCCGATCATCGCATCGTCAATAAACTGGCCCATGCTTTGGAAGTTCGAGGCCGCCTCATCCGGTCCGATCGCGTGCACCGCGGCTCGAGCGTCGGGTATCAGTGATTCCGGAGATCGTTGCCCGTAGATCAGACAGTGCATGGTAACAGGGCAATCCTGGCGGTATGAGACGGCCACCTCCGTCGGTTGACGGTTGGACGATCGCATGGCTGTCGCCACGTCTCCCATCACTCCGATGACAGTATGGGCTTTTCCGTTAATGCTGATCACTTCGCCGACCGGGCTCTTGCCTTTCCAGTATTCAGAGGCAGCCCGCTGATTGACCATGGCTACGCTCGGTGCCCGGTCGTCATCAAAATCGTTGAACGTCCTGCCGGTCACGAGTGGGATTTGAAGCGCCTGAAAGTACCCTGGGCTGACGACCCGGTAATCGACCCAGTTGCCTGGGAGCTTCTCGGGGGGCAGCGAACTGTCCACTTTGCCCAGTGTCATCTTGGCTCGCGCGGGCGAGTAAACGCCGGGGACTGTGCTTGTCAGTCCCGCGGATTCCACGCCTGCCAGACCTTGCAGGTTGCCGAGCACGCGGCTGAAGAACTGAGCCCGGGAAACGGACGTTTGGAATCTCTGTTCGGCGACACTGAGATTGCCAGTCAGCACCCGCTCGATTCGGAACCCGGGGTCCTCAACCAGCCTCATCATGCCCGCGTAGGTGCGGATGTACACACACACCGTGAAAAGCAGTATGCAGGCGACCGTCAGCTCGGAAACTACCAGGATCCTGGCAAGGCGGCTCTTTCTCGTGCCGGTCCGGCTCGATGCCCCTCCTTCCTTGAGCGCAATGTTCAGGTTGACTTTCGAGTTCCTGAATGCGGGGATCACTCCGAACACCATCCCGGTGACAACACCGAGGACGAGAGCGAATTTCACCGACGTCCAATCGAGCTCGAATCGTTCAATGCCGAGGCCAAGGAAGATATCTCCACTGAACCGGTTGACCAACTCGAGTGCCCAATAAGCAAAAATCAGAGCCGCTCCCGCGCCTAATATTCCGAGCACGAGACTCTCTGTCAGGAGCTGGTCGACCAACCTGAGACGAGTCGCGCCGAGCACGCGCCGCAACGCGATTTCCTTCTTGCGGCCCACGCCGTTGGCGAGCAGCAGGTTAGCCACGTTGGCGCAGGCGACAAGAAGCACTGCCAAAACCAGCAGGGAGAGGACACGAGGCGCGGGTCCAACCGTGCTTAACCAGAGTTGCCGGATCGTCTGCACCCTGATGCCCCTGCCCGAATTTGATTCCGGATACTGAGAGGCGAGCCGCGACGCAATGACTTCCATTTCCCCCCGCGCCGCTTCGGCCGACACGCCGTCCCGGGGGCGTGCGACCACCTCAACCAAAGCCTTCGACCTGTCCTTCAGTTCGTCGCTCCCGTTAATTGCCGCCCACATCCCGGCACCGCGTCCCTGAAGGGAGAACGACCGAAAGTTCCGGGGCATGACGCCGACGATGAGACCCGCCTGACCGTCGACCAGTACCTCGGTCCCGCAGATGTCCGGACGCGCCGCAAATCTGCGCTCCCAGTAGCCATGACTGATCACGACAGCCTTCGGAGAACCGGGTTGAAAGTCGTGCGGTGCCAAGGTACGCCCGTGAATCGGCGAAACACCCAGGGCCGGAAAGAAGTCAAGACTGACGGAAGTTGTCATCACCCGCTCGACGCTCTCGGCCTCCTTCAAGTTGAAGAACTCGGTCCGATAAGCTGCCATGTGGGAGAAGGAGCGGCTCATTCTGCGCCAATCCTCGAAATTCGGGTAACTCACCGGCAGCAAAGACTTGGCTTGGTTGTCCACCTCATTGAGGACCAGGAGACTCTCCGCGTCCTTGTAAGGACCGGGATGGAAGATAATTGCATCGAGCAGCGAGAAGATGACCGTGTTCGGTCCCATGGCAAGGGCCAGAATGAGAGCCACAGCAAGGGAAAACCCGAGGTTCTTGAAAATATTCCGGACGCTGAAGCGAAGGTCTCCAATCAGGTTTCGCATTTCTTGCCTCCCCTTTTAGACCCTAAAGCACGGCGAATGCCATAGAAATTCCAGGGGGTTTCGGGAAGTTTCGGGGACACAATACTTGATTCAATTGCAGGCCGCCGCGGGTGGAATCGGGATAGGAATTGACTATTGCGTACCTGAGACTCCCGAGCCACTCCGGCTCGAACAGGACACAGGGAGTGTCCCGGGATTGGGATTCCGCGTCCGGAACCGACACCGGCTGGCCGCCAACCCCGACAGTCGGGTCGGCGGGATTTCTATCCCCGCGCCGTGGAACTACACTGCCCGGTCATCTGCAATGTGGAACCACTCGATAGGCAGCAACCGGCTTAGGCCGCTTTCTTAGTCCGGATCGAGATTGAAGTAGCTCCAGAAGCGGATGGCTGCGTGATACCGGCCCCCTGGACGACGTTCTGCCCGAACGACTTCTCCCTGGGCCATCACCCCGTCCGACTCCTCGATTCGCGTTCCGCTTTGGCAAAAATGCACGACCACGGTAACTGCCATCCCGAGAGTCACGATTGGACTTGTTGCGACACGAACCCCTGACGTGCTGATGTCATCCGACGCGGTTAGTGCCTCAAAAGCAACACCAGCCGCGTCCGCTCCCCGAATGGTGACCGGAAAGCGGACGTCGATACGGGGTGCCGCTCGACGGTCGGCGCCATTAGCAGGGAACCGGTTCGAGTACTTCTGATACATACGTGGCCAGTCGGAGGCTACGACTTCGGCCGGAACCCCAGCTGCAGTCGCGGGTTCATTTGCCCGAAATCTCCCCGCCCGGGTCAGACCCGGGCAGTCGGAATCGGCTTTACTTCAGACCAAAACAGAACGTGATTTTCGAACCGTCATTCAATGCAATCTCGTAAATGTATTTCGCTCCGGCACTCAAGTTTTTCGTGTTGATATTGAAGATCCAGAGCTGGTCCGAGGGGCTCCAGCGGAACGTCGTGTCCGGCGTGGTTGAATCCACCGGCTCATTTACGGCGACGTTGCCGGCCGCCTCCTTCCCGACAAGTTGGAAACCTGCAACCACTCCCGGCGTTCCAATCGAATGACCATACACATCGCACACCCGGAACTTGGCCGGCACGGTGCTCCCCTTCTTGAACACACTCGATCCTTCGGGATTAATCGGCTGCAAGATGGTGTGGCAAGGCTGCCCATTGCAAGCCACGTTAGGTCCCGCATATTGTATGTTCAACTGGGCACCGAAGTAATCTAACTGATAGTTGGCGCTGAGCTTCAGTGTGCCTTGGAGGATCGCATACGAGCCGATAGACTCACCCGGGACCCGGGTGAGCTCGCCCGAGAAGCTGTCTCCCGCCACCAGCGACCCGCTCGTCACCTGATAAGTGAGGACCGGATCCTCGGCGCCGAGAACCTTCGTCTTCGCATCGGCGGTCACCCCGACCGCCCGGGGCGTGATCTCGAAATTCGCGCCGTTAAACGACAGCGTGTAGTTCGAACTGAGCGCCAGCGTCCCCTGCGTGATCGCGTAGTTCCCCACGTCCTCACCGGCAGCCCGCTCAAGCGCCCCGCTGAAGCTGTCCCCCGCCACCAGCGACCCGCTCGTCACCTGGTAGGTCAGCTCCGGATCCGCATCCCCGTAAACCTTCGTCTTCGCGTCGGCGGTCACCCCGACTGCCCGGGGCGTGATCTCGAAATTCGCCCCGCTAAACGACAGCGTGTAGTTCGAACTGAGCGCCAGCGTCCCCTGCGTGATCGCGTAGTTCCCCACGTCCTCACCGGCAGCCCGCGCAAGCGCCCCGCTGAAGCTGTCCCCCGCCACCAGCGACCCGCTCGTCACCTGGTAGGTCAGCTCCGGATCCGCATCCCCGTATATTTTCGTCTTCGCGTCGGCGGTCACCCCGACCGCCCGGGGCGTGATCTCGAAATTCGCCCCGCTAAACGACAGCGTGTAGTTCGAACTGAGCGCCAGCGTCCCCTGCGTGATCGCGTAGTTCCCCACGTCCTCCCCGGCGGCCCGCTCAAGCGACCCGCTGAAGCTGTCCCCCGCCACCAGCGACCCGCTCGTCACCTGGTAGGTCAGCTCCGGATCCGCATCCCCGTATATTTTCGTCTTCGGGTCGGCGGTCACCCCGACCGCCCGGGGCGTGATCTCGAAATTCGCCCCGTTAAAGGACAGCGTGTAGTTCGAACTGAGCGCCAGCGTCCCCTGCGTGATCGCGTAGTTCCCCACGTCCTCACCGGCAGCCCGCTCAAGCGACCCGCTGAAGCTGTCCCCCGCCACCAGCGACCCGCTCGTCACCTGGTAGGTCAGCTCCGGATCCGCATCCCCGTATGTTTTCGTCTTCGCGTCGGCGGTCACCCCGACCGCCCGGGGCGTGATCTCGAAATTCGCCCCGCTAAAGGACAGCGTGTAGTTCGAACTGAGCGCCAGCGTCCCCTGCGTGATCGCGTAGTTCCCCACGTCCTCACCGGCAGCCCGCTCAAGCGACCCGCTGAAGCTGTCCCCCGCCACCAGCGATCCGCTCGTCACCTGGTAGGTCAGCTCCGGATCCGCATCCCCGTAAATCTTCGTCTTCGGGTCGGCGGTCACCCCGACCGCCCGGGGCGTGATCTCGAAATTCGCCCCGGTGAACGACAGCGTGTAGTTCGAATTGAGCGCCAGCGTCCCCTGCGTGATCGCGTAGTTCCCCACGTCCTCACCGGCGGCCCGCTCAAGCGCCCCGCTGAAGCTGTCCCCGGCCACCAGCGACCCGCTCGTCACCTGGTAGGTCAGCTCCGGATCCGCATCCCCGTAAATCTTCGTCTTCGCGTCGGCGGTCACCCCGACCGCCCGGGGCGTGATCTCGAGGCTGGCGCCGACAAACGAAAAGTTGTAGCTCGCGGTCACGTCAACTCCAGCCCGAAGAATCTTCAGGGTTCCCCGGTTTATAGCGTAGGAGCCGACGTTCTCGCCCACTGCTCGCGTAAGGGCGCCGCTCAGGCTGTCCCCGCTGACCAGTGACCCGCTTGTCTTGTAGGTCAGGCTCGGGTCGCTGTCTCCATACGTTTTCGATTCAGGGTCGGCGGTAACGGTCAGCGCCGGAGCCCCAATTATCAGGCTCCCACCGCCGTCTGCGAAATCGCTGGCGCCCTTCGCCGCCCTCACCGTGAAAGAAGTCGAGCCGGGAGGCGACGCGGTCGTCGTTTGCAGTGTCAGTGTTGCGGTCTTCTGGGCATCTCCGGGGGCGAACTCCACCGGGTTAGGGCTAAACGAGGCGGTGACGCCGAGGGGCAGTGCGGTCGTCACGAACAGGTCAGCCGAGATGGTTCCCGAGGAACCACCACCCGTGCCCCTGGCCACAGTAATGGTGTAAGTCGCTGTGCCGGCGATACCGCTTGTGAGCGTTCCCGCCTGCCCGGAGACGACGACGGAGCCCACTTTCGGGGAATCGGTAAAGGTCGTCTGAGCCGTGATGCCGGACGTCTGGCCAGTTGCGGTCAGAAGAAAAGTGGCGCCCAGGTGCGCCTCGTCCACTACCAGTTCGGAGTTCTGGAAGTTGCCGTTGTCGTCGGCTTCAGACAGAAGGACAATGTCCTCCTGGAGCCTGATGCCGTCTTTTTGAACCTCCAGGACGAGGGTCACCATCTCACCGGGCTGGAAACCGGTCCCGGAGATAACGACCGTCTCTCCAGGATAGTAATCGGTCTGGTTCGTCGTTACTTCGGCCGCAGACCCCTCAACGATTGCGGCGGTGGCAAGAGCACCTGAACCGATCCGGCCTCCGGTGACGAGCACGTCACCCGTCCGGGGAAGCTCCGAGAGCGCATGCCCTGTCCGCAGCAGGACCTCGAGGACCGGCGATAACGTACGCTCATAAAGGGGCGAAACGAGAGTCTCCATCCTCTGAACATCACTCCGATGGATGAGCGCAGCGCGACCCGCTGAACGGAGAACGCGAGCAAATGACCGCGGGTCTCCGTCAAGGCGCGCAAGAGCCGTGAAACGGGCGGTTACGGGGTTGAACATCTCCATCGTCCCCGCCTCGTCCCCGCCGATCACTTGGACCTTCCCGTCAGAAAGGACCCGCAGAACCGGGCTCACTCGAGCTGCTCTCATCGGAGAGCTGATGACTGCGAGTTCACCGGTCCATGGATTCAAGATTGCTCCTGTATTGAGCGCCTCACCGGAAGCGGAGAGACCTCCGGCGATGAGGACCGTTCCGTCATGGAGCAGGGTAGCCGAATGGCTGTTCCTGGCATCGTCCAGCCTTTGGCCCAGCATGACGAATGACCCGAGCGCAGGGTCAAACACCTCCAGAGTCCCTTCCTGGTCCCCGCCGACCACCAAGAGACGGCCGCCTCCGATGTCGGTCACCGTGTGAGCCGCCCGCGCCTGGCACATTGCCGGCCCAGCCGTGAACTGCTCCGAGAGCGGGTCAAAGAAGTGCGTGGATTGGACCGGCCCGGAGAAGTCGCGCCCACCCGTGATCAGTACCCGCCCATCACTCAGGAGGACGGCCGCATGACCCGACCGACCCCGTAGATTGCTCGAGGGCTTGAACGCCCGTTCAACCGGGTCGTAGATTTCAGCGGCGTCCACCGGGCCGTATTCGTTTTCGCCGCCGACGATCAGAACCCGTCCGTCGCGCAACACCGTTGCGCTGTGTCCGAAGCGGGCCTGCATCATGTGAGCGACTCCTGCTACTGCGATTTGATCAGGAGAATAAGTTCGCTTCTGACCACCGAAAAGGCTGCCTTGGCAGCAGAATGTGGTGAACATGATCGTGAGTGCACAGATCAACCTCGGGGTTGCCCTTCTCATGGTGCCCTTCCTTTTTCTCGATCTTCGGGGAGCCGCCCGGTCCGACGGAGGATCCGTCGGTGCGTGGGCGTTTGGATGTTCATTCTCACCGTCACTGCCCGGGCGACGCATCGGTTCTCCGGACCATTTTTGGTGGCGCGGTTGTCCGATTCTCCAAGGGCACGGGATCGCCCGTATGTACGATCGCGGATCGTACATCTGTACGATAGGGAAGAAATCAACCGCCGGATGGCATCAACAGAGGATTGCGCTCGCGGTCTTTTTGATTATCTGGGTTGGTGCTGCGAGGGGGGGATAACGAGCCCGTTTCGGTAGGCATAAATGATCAGCTCGAAACGGTCTCTGACCTCCAGTTTGGAGAAAACCGAAGAGAGATGATGCCGGACAGTGATGGCGGAGATAAACAACCGTTTCCCGACTTCCCGGTTTCGCAATCCCTCGGCCACCACCGCAACGACCTCACGTTCACGTTCCGTCAGAAGCGCTATTTTGGCCGCCTCGGGGTCTTTCGGAGCCGGCTGTCTCCTGGCGGCCATGAGACTGGGGATGAGGCTTCGCTCGATCCACAGCTCACCCCGGTGGACTCTCTCGATCGCCTTGAGCAGCATCTCCGGCGCCTGCTCCTTGCGTACTACACCCATCGCTCCCATTTCGATAGCTCGCCGATGGGCGCCCGGGTCAGAGTCGGCTGTCAGGACGATCGTCCGCGCCAGAGAAAGGACCGCAGTCAGGGCCGGGTCCGTCCATGCCGTGTCGAGATCGAGGTGAAGCAAGACAACATCGGGCCGAGTGGCTTCGATTTCTTTCACGGCCGCCTGAAGTGTCGCGACCTCGGCCGACACCTCAAAGCCTGATCGGCTGCCTATCAGGAGGCGAAGACCAGCGCGAATGATCGCCTGTTGGTCGACGAGAAGCACCCGGATATTGCCGATGAGCGGGGCTGGCAGCACGCTCATTGCCATGGCTCCGCCCAGTACGTGATCGCTCGCGCTCGACGGTTGAAGTTGAGTTCGGGACGGATGGTTCTGAACTGGGCAAGTGTAATTGGCGGCGACAGCTGTCCGCGCAGCGAAAGTTGGCTTGCCGTCTTCGGTTGCTCGGACTGACACGACCACTCTCCTGGAAACCGCTTCAATCCGCGTGGGCCAGGAGACGCCAGACTGCACGCGACAACACCCCTTCCGTCTGCGGATGGTTAATGCACTGATTATGTCCGGTTCCTGGCGCTTCTTCAAGTTGCAGGTCCCGCGCGGTGGAGCACCAGCCGGACAGTCTCCGGATCCTGATCTGCCGAGACGGACCGTGAAGGTACCGCGGGCGGCCCTCCGGTCCCCGACTGATATCAGCAGCGTTCCCGCGTAAAGGCGGGTCAACGCGTGCTGGTCCGAGCCTTCCCGAACGGGTCGCCGGGCTTCCACTCCGGGCGTTCCACAGCATTCCCGATAGAGAGCGTGAGCATTCGAACGAATTCCATCATCTGTTCAGCTCCTTCGAAGCTCCAACTCGGGTCAAACTCGTCGCTTGGCTGATGATATCGGCGCGCCAGGTAATCGTCGGCCAGCTCCTTTCCCCAGTTCGCATCCTTTCCTTCGAAGTTCAATCCGTAGTCGACGTAGACAGCGGGGATCCCGACCTTGACCAGGCTGAAGTGATCGGAACGGAAGAAACTTCCCTTCTCCGGCTCCGGGTCCGGGGATAGACCTAAACCCAGACGGCCGGCCACCTCTTTGACGTTCGTTTGGAGGCTCGACCGCTCGGCGCCCATGGCTACAAGGTCGCGGGTGCGTCCCCAGACGTTGATCGCATCAACGTTGATATTGGCGACGGTATCGGCCAGAGGCCAGGCCGGATGTGACGCATAGTAAGCCGATCCGAGCAGGCCCTGCTCCTCCCCTGTGACCGCGGCGAAAATAACCGAACGGCGGGGATGCTGGCTGGAAGCGGCCAAAGCCCGGGCGAGCTCGATCAACCCGGCTGTTCCCGAGGCGTTGTCCAGAGCCCCGTTGTAGATCTTGTCGCCGTCGACCTCCTTACCGACGCCGAGATGGTCGTAATGAGTCGTGATTACGATTGCTTCCTTGGAAAGCGCCGGGTCACTGCCCTTAAGCAACCCGAGGACATTGGGTGAATCAATCCGTCGCGTGTCGGAGTGGAACTCGGCGGCAACCGTCATGCCAAGGGCAACAGGAGCAAAGTCGCGTTTGCCCGCCATCTGTACCGCGCGCTCGAAATCCAGTCCCTTCCGTTTGAACAGCTCGTCGGCCTTCGCCTGTTGAATCCATCCCTCGAAGAGCGTGCTCTGTGCCGATGGAGCGGGCAGCTCGAATCTTTCGCCGGTCCAGGACGAGTCCACGACCTGCCACGGGTACCCGGCCATCTCGGTATTGTGGATCACGAGGACCCCGGAGGCCCCCTGCCGGGCCGCCTCCTCGAACTTGTAAGTCCAACGCCCGTAGTAGGTCAGCGCCGGGCCGCCAAAAAATGCGGGGTCGGACGACGGAGGATCGTTTACCAGCATCAGGAGCACTTTGTCCTTCAGGTTCTGGCCCTTGTAGTCGTCCCAACCCATTTCGGGCGCCCTGATCCCGTAGCCGACGAAAATCAGCTCTTTGCCGGCTAACCGGGCCTCCTTGCGGTTGGAGGTCGGCCAGCCGATAAAATCCCCAGGGTACTGGAACTGAACCGGCGAGCCACCGGCAGCTGTCAGTTCCAGCTTGGGCTGCCCGCTCGCCTTGCTTCCGATCATCGGCACCATCTGGAAGAACGAGTCTCCGGAGACCGGGGTCAGACCGGCCAGCTCGAATTGAGTGGCGATATACTTGGCTGCGACTTCCGCGCCTCGACCGCCGGGCGCACGGCCTTCGGCGATATCATCGGACAGAAACCGGGTGTGGACCCGGATGTTCCGACGCTGCACCGTTGATAAGTCGTCTCCCGCCTGGAGAACCAGACTGAGCCCTGCCGAGACCAGCACTACCAGACTACAGACCAGCTTCATTGAAAGAATCCTCGCTTCCCGCTTCTGTTGAGTTCGTTTCGCTCGTGGATCAGCTTTCCGCTGCCATCTTATGTCAGGTTTTGCTGCTATCCGGCAAAGTGATTACTACTTTTCCTCGAGCATGGCCTTGTCCCAGGTACCGGACAGCCTCGGGAACCTCTCAAGTTGTAAAGCCTGTCGATGACCGGCGTGACTTTTCCGGTGGCCATCAGCTCGGCGACGATACTCAGGTCCTCTTTGCTCGATTTCGCCATGAACGTGACCAGCTTCTGGCTCACGAACCGGGAGACCAGAAGCGAACTAATCAAGCGGGCCAGCGGAATGACCCACCGGTCCGGTTTCGGTCCTCCGGCCATGACGCAGATGCCCTTTGGATTTAAGACGCGCCTGCGCGCTGCTACTGAATGGTTCCCCATGCAGTCGAAAATCAAGTCGTAGCATTGCCCCCGTCTGGTGAAATCGTCCTGGGTGTAATCAATGACCTGCCTGCGCCTATCGATCGCACCATCTCCAAATTCCTGGTACTGCATACGCCCGTAACGCCAGCACCGAAGGACTTGGCGATCTGCACGGCGAATGTACCCACGCCGCCCGACGCGCCGTTAACCAAGACCTTCTGGCCCGGCTGAATCTGTCCCTTGTCGGAACCCGCGCGAACTTTTATCAGGGGCGAAGAGGGGACAGTGTTTTTTTGGCTGCCGAGAGCCGGGTGCGGAAAGAAGACTGTTTAGATGGGGCGCTGAAAAACACTGTCCCCTGTTCCACCCGCCCGCTTTCACCGCGCCAGCAACAAACAACAGAACGACTGCCAGCAGGATCACACTTCCCGACGGACTCTGATGTTTCCTCATGACGAGGCTCCTCCCCTACCGGCTCGAGCTCCAAAGAAACGTAGAAGTTCGCTGCACCAGCATTCTCGAGTGCTCAGTCTACGCAACCATCGGCTTGTTGGTAAAGGAGAGGCGTCAGGCACGACCCGCCCTCTCACCATCGGGGCGAGCGGGATGTCTGAGCAGTCATTCCTGCCCCGGTTCATATCCACTTGGATCATGCTTGCAGTTGGTGGGGGCACGGATCTTCGACGCAATGTTTGCGGAACGGGTCCGAAGGTGATCAGCTGACCAAATGGGCGCAAAGAAGGATCGGCAATAGGGCTCTGTGGTCCTTCTTTGCGGTTAACACTACTCGCCAAATCCGTACTCGATCAAAGTCGTCTGGCGTTCTCCACTACTCGATTCCTCTCGCTCGGAGTAGTAGCCGTCGCATTCCACGCTCAAATGTGACCTGGGTTCCTCCCCAGACGGGGAGTCGTCCGAATCGTTTTCGCAGATGGACTTCACTACGGGGTACAGCGCAAAGCAAATCAGACCCTCGAGCAACATTTCTTTGTTTCTCCTTTACCGGACTGTGGGAAGCGAGGAGGCCTCTGGCTTTGGAGGCGAGACCTCCTCATTTGGCAGTTTCCTACTCATTCTGCATGCCGTTGAATCCTGGCAGCTGAATGTGGGTCAGGTCCCGGAAGTCATCTCCGAGACGACCGGTTCCGCGGAGCACGTTCCCGTTGTGACGAATGATCTCGGTGTTGATGTGAGGGTCGACTTTACCGCTCTGGTGCCCGCTCAGGTCGATACGCTCGTTCAACGAGAAGCCCGGCGCTCCCAGCTCAGTCAGATCCAGCTCGAAACCGTCGCTCATGGGGCCATTCCTCCTTTCATCAGTATTCGGGCAACGCCCGTTGAGGACATGATGCATCAACTCGCAGTGGGAGATGTCGCAACTAGGTCGCAAGTTGATGGAGCCGCTCGCTTGCCATATTGCGAAACTGTGGTTTTTGGCTATTCTACCTTTAGAGGAGATGTCAACCGGCGTACAATATCTCACCTTCGCACATCGCCAGTTAGTGCCAATGGCCCGCTGAGACGATCCATGGAAGAGACAAAAAGATCGGTCAGGCTTGACGGTCAATTGCTTTACCGCCGTCGAAAGGCGAAGGGTTGGAACCAGCAGAAGCTGGCTGACGTTGTGGGAGTCTCAAAGCGAACGATCGAAAGCGCCGAGCACTATCGACCAGTTCTGCTCCTCAACGCTCAGAGCATTGCCCAAGCTCTCGATATACCATATGCCGAGCTCGTGCTCGATCCGTCGGTATCCAGTTCGGCCACCGAGCGGCAGCCTTTCCCCGATCGCCCCGAGACGCTGCGAATCGTTGCATTCGACCTGGACGGAACACTGATACTCGGGATGGAGTATTCCTGGAAACTAATTTGGGAGTGCTTGGGCTATGATGACGAAACACGCCGCGAGGGGATGCGACGCTATCTACAACGGAAGTCACGCGCGGACGGCCTGACGTATGCTCAATGGTGTGCTTGGTGCTGTCAGATGTTCAGAGAAAAGGGGCTTTCACCCCAGCACCTGAAGGCGGTCGCCTCTCGGGTCCGTCTGACTCAGAACTTCTATCCCGCCACTCGGGCACTTCGGGAAGCTGGCTGCACCCTCGCATTGATCTCAGGCGGCGTGGACACACTGCTTTACGAGCTAATCCCCGATGCGGAGGACGTATTCGACTACATCTCTATTAACCGATTGGTGTTTGACGCAGCCGGGGTCCTCGATCGAATTGAACCGACCGAAGGAGATTTCGAAGGCAAGAAAAGCGTGCTAGAACGCGTATGCCTCGACCGCGGGGCAAGCATCCGCCAGACGGTGTTCGTAGGTGACAGTCTTAATGACGAGGACATCATTGGCTCCACGGATCTCGGATTGAGGATTGCGTACAACCCGCACTCCCAGACCGTGGTTGCACTTGCCGATGTCGTCATCAAACAGGATGACCTTAACCTTATTCTCCCGCACATTCTCGACCTTTAGGATCTGAGCCGCTTAGTTAGCTCGCGGTCCCCGAATCCGTCCTTCACATGAAGCGGACGAAGCCACCGCGGCAAAGCAGCAAGCGGAACGGGGTTCAAGCGACCATCCCCTCATGCAGGACAGAAGTGGCTCAAATCGGCCTCCGAGAAGATCCGTAACGAACGTTTCGAACCGATTGCGACACGGGCCGGAGAGATCTGGCAGTTTCTCCTTCAACAGACACATCGAACTTGGACGCATCGAACTGGTAGGGACTTCCAGGCGACCGTACGTCGTATTTGACATAACGGTCGACGGGATCCCGGCAGCTGGCCAAGGAGTGATGACTCAAAGGGAATTGAACTCGCTGGCGCTCAGTCTCTTTGCTCGGCGGGCGATGATGCGCGAGAGCCCACGTCGACTCAAGACGAACGGCAGTCGGTCGAGTTTCTCAGTTCCAGCAAACCATTCGAGAGGGAGCCAAATTCACGTCTTCCGACGCAACGCCTCAGGCCGCGTTCCTTCGAATTCCCGTCGCTTTTGTCCGCCGCGCTTGACAGAGCTTGGGAAGTATCATCGGGGAGTAGGCCACAGCTTGTTGACTCGGGGCTATTGCCGTCCGGGGCGTCTTAAAAGACCTGACAACCTGCCACGAATCGATTTCGGTCTGTGTAAGTGGATGGTCCAGCAGGCGTTCGCGTTCGAGCCTCTGGTGAAATTCTCGATAGCCGTCGAAAGGTCTGAAGTCGATGAGGCGAAGGTCAAAACCGAGGCGGTAGACTGCAAAACGCTCTCTCGTGGGCCGGTGCGGCCTCGAGCACCAGCTGGATAGTGGAGTTGTCCGTGATCGCTACAATCCTAGCAACGGTAAACGCACCGGTCGCATCGAGCACATCGATCTTGGGTCGATTATGAGATCGACGTCATGCGGGCCTTCCTAAACTGGTGCAGGCGCCGCAATTGGGCCCATGAGAACGTCGCCGACAATCAGCACGTCGAGCGGCTGGTCAAGGAAGTTCGGGAGGACAAGGAGAAGCGGACGTTCACCGATGAAGAACTGGCCTATTGACCGCGCAGGAGGGCGAGTATTGGCAGCAATATTACCAGTTCGCCACCTTGTACTACACCGGGCTACGCATTGCGGAACTCGGACATTTGACTGTCAAGGACGTCGACTTGGGGAAGCGGGAGATTCTGATCAGGGAGAAGAAGATTCGTGTCCCGGTCTGGAACGCTGCGGCGAAAGTGAACGAGGTCAGGGAGGTACACTGGTCGCCGAAATCGTACGAAAAGCGCGTTGTGCCGATTGAGGCGAGACTCGAGCCGATCCTGAGGGAATTCAAGGAGAAAAGGACCGACAATATCTACGGCTTGTTCTTCCTTTCAGAACGCGGGAACCAGGTGACCGACCATCTGAGTCGTGTGATCTAGCGGCTGACCGGCAAGAAGGATATTTCCGCTCACACTTTCCGCCATTCGCATATCAGCCATGCCCTCAACCGCTGGGGACGCCATCCTTCAGTCGTGCAAAAATGGGTCGGGCATAAGGATCTCCAGACAACGATGCAGTATGTCCACGTGACGATCGACGACCTGCACAGGGAGGCGATGAAGACGGGAGGGTAGGCGGACTACTACTCCGCACGGCCCTCTTCGAGGCCACGTTTCAAAGCCTCAAGAAGTAGGAGGCACCGCTCTGGGGCAAGCGAGATCGATGCTGGAGACATCGCACTTGGCAGAGTTCCCCGGCTCGAAGTCTCTGCCTCCAAAATCCTGATCATCCTATCAAACGTTCGAGGGAGGGCGATTGCGGCGAGATCCCGACCAAGGAGACGAGCGCCGGTAAGCTCATAGTCAAAGTCCAGCATCAAGTCTTCATGGTCGCGCACTCGGTCGTCGTTCCCGAGATCCAGATAGTATCTCAAAATGTAGGTCAGATCGGTTGCGTGCTTATCGCGCAGGTTGAAGGGGGCGTCGGACCAGGCGATCAGTTTCAGGACCGCGAGGCCGACGGGAGTAGCAACGGCAATTTCAACGGGCGGAGATGAACTGAGGCGTACAGTCCGCGCGTTTTCGAAGGCTTCAGGAAAGCCAAGCACGTTCATCACTATTGCGGAGTCGGGCGGCCATCCAATTAGGCTTTCTTCAGTTGCGATTTCACCAAAGGGGACAATATCCAGAGGCACGGAACTCGAATGGACTATGCGTTGGGCCTCTGCAGACTCCGTGAAGCGACCGGTGTCGAGGAGTGCTTGACGAAGTCGGAGGTACTGGCTCCATCCTCCGACTTGAATCCCGAGGTCTATATCGAGAGTCGCACGTCTCGGCCTAATGTGGTGGACGTGATGGAGGATGAAGTCCCGAGCAGTGGCGCCAACAACGAAGAACTCGATTCCGAGTGAGTTGGCGGCGTCATGGGCATGCGTGAGTATCTCCGAGGTGACGGCGTCAATCTTCTCGGACAAGTCGATCGATTTGCTGCTCATAGAGAATCTTCGCGGTCTCAATGTTTCTAGCTTCGGCCGTCCCGAGGAGATCGGCATAGGTAAGCAGGATTGGTGTCAGACCCGGTTCTGGGGGATCCAGTTGGGGGGTCCAGAACGCTCTCAGAAGCTCGACGTTCGCATCGCTGCTGCGTCGTAGTTTCAGCTTGAGCTGGAGGTTCGCCTCTTGATGCTTGTCCCGAACATAGATCGTCATGATCTCCGGCTGCAGGTACTTGGTGATTTTGGCCGCTGCGACTTCCCCTCCCCAGTAGGCATGGCTCAGTTCTGTCGTCTTCCATGCTGTCAGGTTGTCGGTCTCGAACGTCCCAATGACGAGTTTCGGACGCAGCCGCTCGGAGTAGGCCGAGACCCATCGAGGCACCAGTTCCCGCTTACGGACGAGCCGCCGTCTTCCGGCAACGGATTGCAGGAACCCAAAGCGCTGGAGCTCATCCATAACGATAGCGACCGTCCCCAAGGCGACTCCCGAGAGAGCGGCAATCTCACGGTACGACTGGTTGACTGTGTCCGGCTTGCAGAGAAGCGCGAAGATCATCTTGAGGCCTGTCGTCTGAAACAACCTCGCCGGTCCCCCCTTCGACGGCCGCTCTTTTGGCTTCATTCCCTTCACGAAGATGTGAAATGGATGGAACTCCAAATAAGCATTCCCGGCTGTGTCAATGAAAGGCAGCCTCAGCTCTTTGAGGCGGTCAGCCATCGGGGGACTGACATACTCTGTGACGAGTACCTGGTTTGGACGGTCTGGCTGGTGGGCCAGTAAGGCGAGCGTCGCCTTGTTGATATGCCTGTTGATCTCGACCGGCCAAAGCTCGTTTGCACTTTCGGTGCCGGGAACGCGGATGTATCCGTCCGGACCGGGTTGAGCGGTAACACCGCGAGTTTCGGCTTCGAAGACGAAACCGGTTGATTCGGCCAGAGCCCGGACGGCACGCTGAAGGAGATCGTCGCCGGTGCCGGATTCCAATTGTTCAGTTTTCATGCAGCCCTCCCAAATGGGATGCGTCACTTTCTGACAGCCCATCGTCAAGGCGGGCTGGTGTTCATTATTCCACAGTGTTCATAAAATGTGAACATCAGAATGAAGTGAACTAGTTTTTGGCAGGTGGCAAGCCCAATCCACGGGAGGGGGAGAGACCCAGTCGAAAAGAAGACACATCTGAGGTCTTGGAGAGCCTTGAAAAAGGAACCTCTAAAGTCAATAAGCCTTCGAATTAAATTTAGGCGGGGCTAATAAGTCACGTTTCTGGTTGAAATCTGGTAGAGGTTATAAAATCGACCTAGCAACTCGTTTATTTGCAATGGTTAATAAGTCTGGCGGAGAGGGGGGGATTCGAACCCCCGGTGCGAGTTTAAGCTCGCACAACTGCTTAGCAGGCAGCCCTGTTCGACCACTCCAGCACCTCTCCGTGTAGGGACAGTGGCCCGGCAAGAAGCTCGTATTGTAGTGGAAAAGACGCAGCTAATCAAACACGCCGAGGACTATAGATGCTACGGACTTCGCTGACTGAAGCGGCGAAGTCCGTAGTCCTTACCAACCTTAAACGGCGGGCAGGATGCCCGCCGAGCGGACGGGACGTCGTTCAAAACGAACCCAGTGCGGACGAGACGTCCGCGCTCCGGAGGGCCGACGCCGCGCTGTGGCGGGAAGGCGCGGGCGCTCCGGAAGGCCGTTCCCGTTCCTGGCCGGCTTTACTGGATCTTCATCTCGAGATCCTTCTCGAGACGGAAGCTGAACTTATGCTCGGGCTGGAACTCGATTTCCTTGCCCTTGGTCAGCAGCACGCCGGCACCGCCTGCGCCGCCGCCGACCGCAGCGCCAATGGCCGCGCCTTTCTTACCCCCGGCAATCGCGCCGATCACCGCCCCTATACCCGCTCCGGCGCCTACGGTTTTCGCGTCACGCGCCTTGGTGTTCTCCGCCTCGATGCTGATCGGATTGGTCTCCAGGCTGTAGCGCTCGCTTTCCACCACCATGGAACTCAGAACCATGGACAGACGAGCCAAACCCTTGACCTTACCCGCCGAAACAACTTCGGTCAGCTTGCCGGTCACCTTCGACCCCTTCGGCGCGACAAGCTTTCCATCAACCTCCAGGTCGCGGTCAAGGACGGCCGAGAAGGTGTCACCTTGTTTATCGCGTGCCGTGCTGATCTCATCGAGCAGCCGGATATCGAGCACCGATCCTTCCTTCAGGACCGCGGTAGTCGGCGCCGGAGGCGGTAGCGGTGCGGCCGGAGCCCGCGGAGCCGTGTCCATCCCGCTGCCGTCATCGACCCGCCGACGCGGCGAGGGCATCACGACGGTGTCGTCCTGTCCGGACCGGTTCTCGGCCACATCGCCAGCGGGGGCCGGCTGCGGCTCGTAGCTCGGTTCCTGCGTCCTCTGCGGCGTCCGAGTGCGCGACTTTGCCGGCGCCGGGCGCGGCTTGGACTGCGCCGGGGCCTTCACTGCGGGTTCGGCCGGGTACTCGGCCGGGGCAGACGGTTGCTGCGAATAGCCTTGCGTCTGCGGCTGCGTGTTCTGCTGCGGCGGCTGTTGCGCCGGAGGTTGCTGAGCGGGCGCCTGCTGTTGCGCGGCCGCCTGCTCCTTCTCCTGAGCTGCCTTTTCGTCGGAGCCGCAGGCTGCGAACGGAATCAGCAAAGACGTTGCGAGTAGCAGTTTCGTAAATTTCATATCTAAGACTCCCGAGCAGGTAAAACTTGCTCTGATTCGGTACAATGCCCACCATTATGATGGACAGCAGGGATCTAAAGTTTCAGTTGTTGGCAGACGAGATCCGGGCCGCCGAGGCACGGCTCGCGGGACAAATCCGCCGAACTCCAGCCCTCTCCTCCAACTATCACCCCGCCGTTCTCCTGAAGGCGGAGAATTTACAGCTCACGGGTTCCTTCAAGATCAGGCCTGCGCTTAATCAAGTACTGTGTCTGACCCCGGAGCAAAAAGCAAGTGGACTGGTGACGTCGAGCTCGGGGAACTTCGCGCAGGCGGCCGCGTATGCGGCGACCCAGGCGGGCGCATCCGCCAAGATTGTGATGACCAAATCTTCAAGCCCGCTCAAGCAGGAACGGACGAAACGCTTCGGCGGCGAAGTGATTCTGTGCGAAGACCACTTCGAGGCCCGGGCGCAAGGCGCGGAAAGGATCCGGTCCGAGGAGGGACGGACTCCTATTTTCCCCTATGACCACATCCATGCGATCGCCGGCAACGGCACCCTGGGCTTGGAGATCCTGGAACAATTCCCCGACGTCCGCAACGTCGTCGTGCCCGTCAGCGGCGGTGGCATGATCAGCGGAATCGCGGCGGCGATCAAACTCAATCGCCCCGAGATCAAGGTTTGGGGAGTCCAATCGGCAGGGTCTAACGCCACCGTGCTCTCTTTCCGGAAACGCGAGCCAGTAAGCCTCCAGAGCAGCCGCTCGATCGCAGACGGGCTGCTGGCGACGACCCCCGGCAAACTGACGTTCCCGATCGTTCTGGCCCTGGTCGAGGACGTTGTGGAGGTCGCTGAGGAATCGATCCGGCGGGCGGTCAGACACCTGATCCTGGAGGAGAAGCTCGTCGTTGAGCCTTCCGGAGCGGTGACGCTCGCGGCAGTCATGGAAGGGAAGGTTCCCGCCGACCAAACCGTGCTCGTCCTGAGCGGAGGGAACATCAGCCCCGAGCTGCTGTGCGAGATCGTGGGGTAGGGGCAGGAGGGGAAGAAGGCGGGACTACCAACCTTCCTCGGAGCATGAAGTCGCCTGCGCGATGGCACCTAACGGCATCCTACACGCTCTGTACTCCCAGTGAAAAAAGCAGCGCTGCCCGCCCCTGTTCCTGGCTGACGTGCGGGGGAATTTCGGGTAATTTCGGGGACACAAAACTTAATTCCTTTGCTTACGCGTGAGCCCGGACACGGGATGGGAATTAAGTATTATGTCCCCGAAATTACCCGAAATTACCCCCGGACGTCGGCCAGGAACAGGGGCGGGCAGCGGAGGTAGATCGTCGAGAGATTGCTCCGGTTGAGCATCGACTTGGCCGCCGCGAAAGCCTCCGCGACCGAGCCGGCCGGATACCAGTCAAGCCGGTCCGCGACTGCCCGGTCCAAGGGCCTCACCACGATGATCCGGGCCAGATACTGTGTCGCGAACACGCCCCAGTACCAGGCGATAAACGGGTGAGCCGGGTGATACGCGTGGCCTTCCCGGTACGCCTCCAGGTAGGCTTCGTCCTCGGCAAACTCCTCTTCGTGCCACCGGTGCATGACAAACGGGTCTCGAGTGTCCGCGAGCACCCGGTCGTAAAAGCCCGCGTAACAAGGATGCTGGATTGGGTCAAACCGCTTTTCGAGCGGGTGAGTTACGATCATCACCCCGCCCCGTCGAACCAGCGGCTTGCCGGTGTGCTGGTTGAACAGGTAGCCGGCGGCCATATTGTAGGCGAGGACCGGATTCATGCAGGAGTTGACATTGAATGGGCCGATCGACGGCAGACCGATCAGAAGCACGTCTGCCTGACCCTCGACAGCGACCACTTCATCCTGCGCCTCCGGATCGATCTCGGCATCCAGCAGCGCTTCGGCCTTCCCGGCCCGGATGTGACTCACCGGGTACTTGCCGCAGACTCCCGACTGAATCCTGCGAGCTGCGGAACGGGGCAAAAGGTCCAGGATCTTGCGCGAGGCGTGAAACCGAAGGCGATCGGGCAGGGACATGCCGGCTGATCGCCGGGACAGGTCCAGCCAGGCGTCAATCCTCGGGGTGCCGAGGCTGACCTCGATCTTGAAGATGTTCACGTTGTTGCTCGCGAGGCGACCCATCCGGCGAAGGATCTGCCCCACCACGGATCCCGGCACCCGGGGATGGGGATCGGAGCGAAGCAGGCATTCGGGATTGTGATGGAAGCGAGCGCTTCGATAGGTCGCAAGCCCGGTGAGGATCGGCCGGTAGCCGCGTCCGAATCCCGCTTGATTCAGGCCGATGTGCAGAAGCAGGTCCGAAGTGGCGGCCCGATGGTTCAGCTCGACAATCTCGCCTTCGTCCGTTTTGCCGAGGTAAACAGAATCCGGATCCTCGGCATCGTGACAGTAGAGCCGGTCCGGGTAGAAAGCGTCAAAAACCTTGGGGCCGACGATCCTGCGCAACTCCGCAGCGGTCAGACGTCGGTTCAGACCAGTGGCGGCGATCAGGTGGAAATCGGTGATCCGGGCCGCAGTCAGCCGTTCGACGACAGCCTCGAGCAAGGGTTGGCGGACGTCGGGCAAACAACTGACCGGGAGCGGGGTGGCGAGATCGGGGAAGCAGACTGTCACCCGCATCCCCGCCTTCAGCTGGGCCGACAAGGGGTAACAGCCAACGGGGCGCTCAACCGCTCGTTCCAGAGCCTTGGGGAGGTTGTCGATCCCGGCCTTCGGCGCGGGGGCACGCAGCACCCGGGTGGTGTCGGGGATCTTCTCCCACAGCACACGCTCGCCGTAATGGAAGGGAAGGCACTCGCCCGCTCGCGCATACTGGACTGAGCGATCACCCATATCGGCTACCTTCCCACTGGAAATGCTCGTCTTACTGCCTGCCGGAACCTCCGGCCAGTCGCTCGATTTCCGTCTTTACGTCACTGACAATAGTCCGGTACAGCTCGTCCGAGCTCGGACCGGCGCCCGCTGCACCATTGGCCGCGTACCGCTCCATCAGAATCGGCTGGCCGAAAGTTACGACCACCCGGTTGCGGCGGGGCAGCAGGGTTCCGACAGGCATCGCCTGGCCGGTCCCGCCAATGTACGCAGGAACGATAGGAACGTGGAGCTCCCACGCGAGCAGGCCGAGCCCCGGCTTGAACCCCTGCAGCCGGCCGGTACGCGTCCGGGTGCCTTCGGGAAAGATCAGGATCGGTTCTCTTTCCTTGAGGATCGCCTTGACGATTCTCAAGCCGGCCAGCGATGTCTCCTCGCGTTCGATCGGGACGACATTCAGGAACGTGCTGAAGAACCAGCTCTTCCACGCCGTGTCGAAGAAATAGTCGCGGGCGCCGAGCACATGCAGCTTCTGAGCTTCGCGCAGCCCCAGGGCGGCCCCAAGCGCCGAAATGATGGCGCCGGTGTCCAGGTGACTGGCATGGTTGGCGGCAATGATGTACGAGGAGTTCCGCGGAAGCAGCTCGGGATTTCCCAACTGCAGGTCGAAGTAGTTCTGGTAGAGCATCTTCATGCTCACGAATGACATGCCGAGCAGGAATCGGTTGAGGGCCGATCTTTCCGAATAGGGAAGGGCCGAACGCATCCGTCCCGGGGCGACTGCCACCGCCGTCGTTCCCCCATGGGCCTTGCTTCCCTGGATCTCTCGGAGCACATCGTTGACGGTCTGAAAAGCGGCGGCCCGTTCATCGGAGATAATCACCCCGAACCGGTTCTCGATCAACAGCAGGAGCTCGATTGCCATCAGGGAGTCAAGACCCAGCTCGGTGTAGAGGTTGCTCTCGCCGTTGATCTCGGACACGGGACGATTGCAGAGGCGGGCGAGCTCGTTGAGAAGTGCAGCCTCCTCGTCGCCGGACTGGACCAGGCCCACCGCCTCCCCTGTCTCTCCCGCGGCCATCTTCTGTAGATACCTTTCCAGATCCTTGCGCACCTGTGCCCGGTCGATCTTGCCGCCGTCCAGCCTGGGAAGAGGCGCGGACCAGATGTGCACATGCTGGAAGCGATGGTAGCTGGGCAGCTCTTTTGCCAGCTTCTGAATTTCCTTCTGAATGGCCTTCTTGAGATCGCCAGTGACCGCCTGGACCGCCTCGGCGTTCGGACGGATGACAGCGTGGACGTCCTCGGTCAGATGGTTCCGAATGCCCAGGACGCAGATCTCCCCAATCATCGGGATGGAGGAGCGGTAGATTTCCTCCAGATCCCAGGGATAGACGTTCTTGCCGGCACCGGTAACGATGACGTCCTTGATCCGTCCGGTGATGTAAAGATAGCCTTCTTCATCGACCCAGCCGAGATCGCCGGTGTGGAACCACCCCTCGCGCATGACTTCGGCGCTGGCTTCACGGTTCCTGAAATAGCCCTTCATGAGACTTGGCGTCTTCACGATAATCTCGCCAATCCCGTCGCGATCCGGGCGATGAATGCGCAATTCCACCCCGGGCAGCGCCCGGCCCGCAGACCCTCTGCGACTCTGGTTAAGCGGATTCACGGTCAGGACGGGAGCCGTTTCAGTCAGTCCGTAACCTTCATAGATCGGCAGTCCAAGCGCCTTAAAGTCATCGTAAAGCCCGGGTCCGAGAGCCGATCCGCCGCTGACGAAAAAGCGCACATTCCCGCCGAATTCCTCGTGCACCCTGGCGAAGAGATGCCGACCGACATTACGTCCCAGCGTTTTCTCCACCGAGTGGCTCACCTGCTTGGTCGTCGACATCCAGTTGGATTTGACCGCCGATTTCGACGTTCCCAGGACGCGGCGCTCGATGTCTTCCCGGATGAGAGAATAAAGCGTCGGGACGCCCAGCAGGACCGAGGTGCGCGTCTCGCGCATCGTGTCCAGGATGACCTTCGGCTTGAGCGATTTCATGTACGTCACGTTGGCGCCGACAGCCAATGGGGACAGGAAGCCGCAGGTGAATTCCAGGGCATGGTACAGAGGGAGAACCGAAAGCATTCGGTCGTCCTCGGAAAGCGGGAGGAACCGCCGGACGGCCGAGAGGTTTGCGAGAAAATTGCGGTGAGTGTGGACCGCACCCCGCGGATCGACCGGGGTTCCCATCGTGAAAATGATCGAGGCGGGATCGTCCGGCCCGACGTTCGCGATTGCGGATTGCGGATTGCGGGACGCGGAATCAGGGCCCGCTGTCTCTGTTCCGCGCAGGGGCAGCTGTTCCGCGGTAGAGCCATCGGGACACTCCACATCTGAGAAGGGACGGCAACGGTTGTTCACGTTCAGAAGGTGGACGGGGCCCGTTTTCGTTAGCTCCTGGCTCAACACCTCCGGCGAGAAGCCCTTGAAACAGGCTTCCGACGCCATGATGCCCCGGGCTTCGACGAACCGCGCGATCGACCAGACCTCGCGCACCCAGGTCTGAGAATCGAGAGGGACGACCACCAGGCCCATCGCGGCCGCGCCCAGATAGCTGAATCCCCACTCCGGCTGGTTCTCGGAGTAAAGGATGATGCGGTCGCCCTTCTGGAATCCGAGCGAAAACAGCAGGTTCGCTACCTCGTCGGCCCGCTCCTTGACCTCCGCGTAGGTGAAGCGCTGCCACTGCCCGTCGCGTTTGATCTGCAGCGCCACCTTGCCCGAATAGAGCTCGGCACTGCGCCTGATCAGCTCGTACACACTGCAGGAATCGGGACACTCGGGGCCGGTCTGGTCCTCGATCCCGGGTTCCGTTCCTTCCATCTTCAGGATGTACTTCTTCACGCCCGGGATATGGGTATTCTGAATGTAGTGGCGCCAATTCAGGCGGGTCACGTCGAAATTCAGCGTTTCCCGCTCGGCCGGCTTCAGGGAGGCGAACAGGCGGAGCGAGTTTGTGATCTGAAATCGACAGTTCAGGTTCAGATACGGCTCGTAGATTTCACCGTAGTAGTAGAGCTTCTCGTGGGCGGCGCGGGTGGCTGAAATCCTCCTCCGATACTTGAAGCTGATGCCAAACCTGGACAGCGTGTCCAGGGTCCGCTCCATGGTGTCGAGGGGAACGGATTTCAGGCGATGCTGCAGGCGGAAGGTCGATGGCCTGGGGAAGCGCAGCCGTTTGACGATGATCGGCCGGCCGGTCCGGTCCATCATCGGATTGCGCTGGAAGTAACGAAAGATCAGTTCGTTGAGCTCCCCGAGGGTGATCGGGTTGAACGCCCCCGTGGCCATCTGGTATATCCGCAGGGGAGAAGCGGCGTCCACCTCCAGAAGAGAAGCCAGCAGCACGTTGACGACCATGTCGACCGGCACGAGGTCGAGCACGACATCGGGATCGAGGGGCAGAGCTTTCAGTCGTCCCTTGCCGATCGCCGCGATGAGCGGATCGGCCATTCGCAAGCCGTCAAGCCAGCCCTGGGTCGGTTCCGAGAGGCTGCTCTCGATGATCGAGGGCCGGATGATCACAGTGGCGCGGCCTTTGCGCAACCGGGCCACCATCTGCTCCCCCATCGCCTTCGTATAGGTGTAGGTATCGTTCCAGCCTCGGGTCCGGGACCACTTCATTCCTTCCTGGACCAGACGCTCTTCGAGCCATCTCTTCCGAAAACCCTTCAATCTGTTCGCGTCTTCGGGGATTCCGGCCGGTTTTCGAGCTCTGCCGGCGTTTGATGAGCGCCTGCTTCAGTTGACGCTCGACCTCGGGACTGCGCGACTCCTCGTTGACGCGTTCAATCAGTTTCTGGATGTACTCGATATCTGATTGAGGATCGCGGAAGGCGCGGACCGGAAAGGGCCCGGCCGCGTCGCTGTCCTCGGCCGAATGATACAGAGTCTCGGGGATCGAATCGGTGCGCGTGCCGTTGACGTAGGCGGTGGAGACGTGGATCAGGACCGCCTTCTTGCATGAGTTCGCAAATTCCGCCACGCGCGATGCGCCCAGAACGTTGAGCGCCAGCGCCTGGTCTATCGGGGCATCGAAGGAGACAACCGCGGCGCTGTTGATCACGATATCGACTTCGTCCTGCAACTGCGCCAGCAGCTCGTCCGGGATCCCGAGCCGGTCGCTTGAAATGTCGCCGGGAACGGCGAGCAGCTTCTCGCGCAGGAGCGCGGGCAGTCGGTCGCCGTGAATCGCGCGAAGACGTTCGAATACGCTGGATTGATAAAGTTCCTTGTCCAGCCGCTGCTCGGCCGATAGAGACCGGGAACCGGAGCGTTTGGGCCGAATCAGGACGTAGATCCGTCTGACATCCGGATTGAGCCAGAGGATCTTCTCTACGACAGGCTGACCGAGAAACCCGGTCGCGCCCGTGATAAAAACCGTTTTGTTTTCTAAAAGAGTCGCAATTCTATTCATGATCCAACCCGGGTCGACTGGCCCATGGAGCTTTGGTCAAGAGTACTCGCCGGGACCACAACATTAAGACTGCTCGGCATAATCATTGCATCGACTGGAGATTCTCCGAATACGTCTCCGTCGAACATCTTGGACATTCGATGGGGCGGCTCGATGCGAATCCGGCGGCATCGCTTCACCATGAACTTGGGATGATTCAAGTGCGTGCCCTTGTAGACACCCGGCAGATTCCAAATCAAGTCGAGCTTCCCGATCGCCCCGATAACGGCGACATCCAACAGACCGTCGTCAAAAACCGCATTGGGGGCGAGACGCAGCCCACCTCCGGTCACCGGCATGTTATGCACCATGATCGCGCTGCAGACAATCTCCGTGACCTGATCGTCAAACTGCAGCCTGTAGGGGAGAGGACGCATTTCAGCAAGCGATCGCAGGACGCCTACCAGGTAGGCCGCCGCGCCCGGCAACCAGCGAATCCGGCTGGTCTGCTCAATCACGCGTGCCGGCAACCCGACGCCCATCGATGCTACGAAAACCCGGTTCTCCTCTCTACCAACGTCAATCAGCCGCGCTGTTCCGTTCAGCGCGATATCGATGCTCTGTTCCAGATTGCGCTGAGGCAGTCCCAAGCCCCGGGCAACGTCGTTGCCCCTTCCGCCCGGTATCACCGCGAGTTCGGTAGCCGTGCCCGCGATCGCTCCGGCAATCTCCGAAACCGTACCGTCGCCGCCGATCGCTATGAGCCTCTGCTCGCCCTCCCGGACCGCACGGGCCGCCAGCTCGGTGGCGTGAGCGGGGCCTTCCGTCAGCCAAACATCGCATTGCGCCCCGCGGGCTTTCATGACCGCGTTAAGCTTTTTTATATACTCGCAAGTCCTGCCTCGTCCAGCCTTCGGATTAGCAATGACTTTCATGCAAACGCTGGAGTATATCGGATTTTACGGCGCAAAGGCTAAACGAAAAGGGTCTGAACGGAGGCCCGGCGCCCCCTTGAAGCTGCGGGGGAGGGCATGATTGTACTGCTCGCCGTCCTTGTCGGATACTATTTTCATGTCTATCAACTGGATTCGAGATGTTGACTCCGCGCTCGCGGATTCCCGCCAGCGCAAACAGCCGGCTTTTCTCGATTTCAGCGCCGCCCCGATGTGAGCGGGTTGCGCTCGGCTGGAAGCCGAGGTTTACCCCGATCAGCGCGTCGCTGACTTCATCAGCCGCAACTTTGTCCCCGTCAAAATCCACGTCAAGGAACAACCCCAGTCTTTCGAGCGATTCGGCGCCCAGTGGACGCCCACCGGAATCATTCTCGATTCTGAAGGACGCGAGCAGCACCGATTCGAGGGGTTTCTTCCGGTGGACGACTTCCTTGCACAGCTGCAGTTAGGGTTGGCCAAGCTGTCCTTCTCTCACCAGGATTTCAAGGAAGCCGAAAAACGATTTCAGCAAGTGGTCGATCAATTTCCAGAGGCCGACGCCGCGCCGGAGGCCCTTTACTGGGCCGGCGTCTCGCGTTACAAGGACACAAACGACGGCACCGCGCTCGAGCAGACCGGAGAGGCGTTCAGGTCCCGATACACCGACACGACCTGGGCGAAAAAAGCGTCTGTCTGGACCCCGGCTAAATCAGGCCGGTAAAAGTTTCGGGGACATAATACTCAATTCCCGCTCATGCGGCGGGGTCACGCGAAAGCAAAGGAATTGAGTTTTGTGTCCCCGAAACTTCGGAATTTAAGCTACTTGCGGTGGCAGACAAAAGAGAGAACAGTTTCGCACCGGGGGGTTTCGGAAGGAAGAGACCATGTCGATTCGCCGAAGTGCGCCCCTCGTCTGCGGCGAGACCGTACAGGTTCGGCTTGGGCAGTGGAAACAAGAGATCCGTCGGGGTCCCGAGTGGGTGGTCCTGAGCCAGCGATACTGAACCGCACTCTGGGGGAACCGCACTCTGGGGGAGTTTCGGGGACACAAAACTTAATTCCTTTGCTCACGCGTAATCGCAGTGGGCGGATTGGGAATTAAGTATTATGTCCCCGAAACTCCCCCCTTCTTACTTCGGATAGCCGACGGTCTGGGCCAAAAGCACCTTCTGGTCGGCGCGAAGATTGAGCGCCTGGGACAGCCCTCCCTGGTCGACAAGACCCCTGACCACTGTTCCCAGCCCTTCAGAGGCGCAGAACAGGTACACATTCTCCGCGATAAAGCCAACGTCTGCGTTGGTAAAGCGCGCCCTCGCCTCGTCGTCCTGAATCTTTACCTTGGAATAGTCTGCGACATAGACGAGGTTCAGCGGGGCCGTCGCGACAAACGGCTGACCGCCGGTGCTCGAGCGCACGTCCTTCGCGACGACCGGCTCGAGCTTATTCAGCTTCGCGTCGTAACGATAGGCTCCGGTCTCGAGTGCCACGTAGATATCGATCTCCTGCCAATTGACCGCGGAAGGAGCCGTTCTGCGGCCGTCGGCGCGGTTAACGCCAAAAGCCGCCCAGAGCAGGTTCGAGAGCACCTGCATGGGAAGCGCATCCGGCTTGAATTCGCGAGTCGACTTGCGCTCCTTTAGGACTTCCATCAGGGGACGCCCGCCCGTGGTCACCGGCTGGGGCAGTTGAATCGCCTCGGACACCTGAGCAACACCCTGAGCGGCACAGGGAAGAGCGAGAAAGACGAGGGTCAGAATCACTGTGACGAGATGATTGATGCGGCGCATGGTTGATCTCCTATTTCCCCGTTTCCATGGGATAGCTGAACCGGTACTGCCCTGATCCGATTTCGACAACGGCGGTTGTCCCCTCCTGTCGACTTCCACTGACGCCATCTGCCCCGGCGACGGCTTTGCCGCTTTCCATCACCCTGGTCAACTGCGCTTTCGGCAGAGTCACGGTGGCGTTCGTATTGGCCGGGATTTCCACGGCGAGCTCGAACACCCCATCCTTGACCGTCCAGGCAGAGCTCACTCGACCGTAGGGAGTCTCATGGGCGGCTTTGGCGCTCGAAAAGCCACCGCCGGGCTGCGGCTGAAGGAGAATGTGCTTGTAACCGGGGGCTAACTCGTCAATCTCGATTCCGGCCATCACGCGGTACATCCATTCGCCGATGGCCCCATAGGCGTAGTGATTGAAGGAGTTCATCCCCTTATCCTGGAAGGATCCGTCAGGTTTTTGGCCATCCCACCGCTCCCAGATCGTGGTTGCGCCCTGCTTGACCGGATAGAGCCAGGAGGGGTAATCCTCGCGATTCAGCAGAAGGTAGGCGTCGTCCAGATAGCCGAACCGGCTGAGGACGTGACAGAGGTACGGCGTACCGACGAAACCCGTTGTCAGGTGCTTGCGCTCGCGCACATCTCCGACCAGCCTCTTGGCCGCCACAGCGCGCAACTCTTCGGGAAGCAAATTGAATTGCAGAGCCACGGCGTAAGCCGTCTGGGTGTTTTCCCCGACACGTCCCGATTCAGTGACGAACTCGCGACGGAATGCCGCCTTGATCTTGCCGAACAGTTCCTCGTATCGGGCGGCGTCCTCCTGTTTTCCCAAAACCCGGGCGGTGCGTGCGAGCAAATCCGTCGAATGAGCAAAGAAGGCGGTTGCGATCAGCTCTTTGCCGGTCGTCGCCCCGGGGTAATCGGAACGGGTAGTGGCAAAGGCCAGCCAATCGCCGAAGTGAAAGTCGCCGGTCCAGATGTAATCGTCGCCGGCACGAGCTCGCATGTACTCGACCCACCGCGTCATGCTGTCGTACTGTCTGGCGAGGATCTGTTTGTCCCCGTAGCTGAGATACATCGTCCAGGGCACGATGACTGCGGCATCGGCCCACGCGGCAGACCCGGCCGAACGGTTTCCAAGCACATTGGGGATCACATGGGGAACTGCACCGTTCTCGAGCTGATCCGCAGCCACGTCCCCGAGCCACTTTGTGAAGAAGCCGGCCGCATCCATGTTGAACGCAGCCGTGGGCGCGAAGACCTGTGCGTCGCCCATCCAGCCGAGTCGCTCGTCGCGCTGCGGGCAGTCGGTCGGAACGTCCAGAAAGTTGCCTTTCTGTCCCCAGACGATGTTCTTCTGGAGCTGGTTGACGAGGGGCTTGGACGTTTCAAGCTCCCCGGTGCGAGCCATGTCCGAATGAATCACGATGCCGGTCAGACTCTCGGGGGTCAGCTGTCCGGGGTACCCGTCAACATCAACATAGCGGAAACCCTGAAAGGTGAAATGGGGCTCGAAGACTTCAACCCCGTCGCCCTTGAGCGTGTACTCGACCGTCTGCTTCGCAGCGCGCAGGTTCTCCGTATAGAAGTTCCCCTGCTTGTCGAGCACTTCGGCATGGCGGAGTGTGACCGTTGTGCCGGCCGGACCCTGGACCTTCAGGCGAACCCAACCGACCATGTTTTGGCCCATGTCCACGACCGTGTCACCGCCCGGCGTCTTGATTATCTTGACTGGTTGGAGCTCCTGGATCTTGCGGACCGGCGGACCGGCCGGAGCGATCAGGTCATCCTTCGGGTGGCTGGCGATCTTCACGCCCGCCCACCGGCTGTCATCGAAACCGGGCATTGTCCAGCCCGCTTTCTCGAGGCGCGAGTCGTACTTTTCACCGTGATAGATCTCGGACATCAGGATCGGGCCGGTGGCCGCTTTCCAGTTCTGATCGCTCAGGACAGTTTCCTCACGGCCGTCCTTGTATCTGACGCTGATTTGCAGCAGGAGGGCGACCCGGTCTCCGTAGTAATTGCGCTGCTTGGAAAACCCGATCTCTCCCTTGTACCATCCGTTGCCGAGAAGCACCCCGACCGCGTTGTCGCCGCTTTGGAGCAGATCGGTGATGTCGTACGTCTGGTACTGCAGTCGCTTCTTGTAGCTCGTCCACCCCGGCGCGAAGACCTGGTCGCCAACCCGGCGACCGTTCAGGTGCATTTCGTAGAGGCCGCGGGCCGTCACGTAAGCGCGAGCCTGCGCCACTGCACCGCCGAGCTTGAACGTCTTGCGCATCATGGGGACAGGCCCCGGTTTTGACACGTCGTCCTGTAAGTCCGGCTCGATCCAGTTCGCCTGCCAGTCGGCCGGCTGGAGCAACCCCATCTCCCAGTAGGCCGGTGCGCTCCAGTCCGATGCCTTCCCGTTCCCGTCCCAAACGCGAACTTGCCAGTAGTACCGTTTTCCCGACTGCAGGCTTGGCCCCTGGTACGAAACCTGGGTGGATTGGTCTGATTCGATCCGCTTGGAATCCCAGATAAGAGCGCTTGCCTTCTGCAGGGAGTTTTCGTCCGACGCGACCCGAATCTGGCAGGCGGACTGTTTCAAACCGTGGCCCGGCCCCTTCATTTGCCAACTGAGGCGGGGCGTCCGGGCATCGATGCCGACAGGACTCTCCTTGTACTCGGTCCGGAGAGTCTCCAGTTTCACGGCCGGATTGCCGGCAGAGGTTTGAGCCGCGTGCGGCTGGGCCTCAACGGGGAAAGCGGTTAGGAAGGCAAGCAGAGCGAACGCTTGGATTGAGCGGGGTAGTCTGGGGGTCATCTTCATGTCCTCGTTGTTGGTTCGTGCCGGATTATAGCGCACGGCGCGAGCCTTTTCAGAGCCGCGCATCGCTCACGGTGAAAATCCGCGTACTGCGCCCGGGGACGGTGATCGCTCACTGTCACAATCCGCGCACTGCGCTCCAAAACGCTCCGTTTGCGGTTCTGCAAGTTTTGCCGACTCGGATGGGTGGTCGCGTGCCGGACGCGATTCACGGTGTGGGCATCCACGTTGCCCGCGACGGCCCGGCGGTTTCCCCCTTGTCTTCCAGCGGAAGCGATTGTAGTCTCTGTGCGGCAGAAAACCACCCCGGGGGCCATTATGGACAATCGATCACTTACCACCGGCGGCTTCACCCTGCCCGGTGAGGCCGGTTACGAAGATCTAACCTTGGAACTCGCACAACGATGGGGCGCAGACGTCATTCGGGACAGCGATGGGACGCGGCTTTCAGACAGGATCACAAACTCAGGCTACGAGATTTACTCGACCCTGTGCCTCGTGCGTGCGGACAATGCGTGGGCTAAGGCGAACCCGGACAAGCTCCAACAGTGCTGCATCATGAGCCAGCCGGTCACCGCCGAAGGACCCGACCTTACGATCGACCTCCTGAGAGGTTACTTCACGCAACAATTCCGGATTAACGACGACGACGACCCGAAGCAATGGTGGCAGGTCTTCGATCGAACCACCGGGCAGGAGGTGCCGGTCGCGAACTGGAACTTTGACCCGGCGGCCGGCTCGGTGACGGTCAAGCACGCAATCCGCTGGCACACTTACACGGTGAATTTCTTTTCCTACCGCATCTGGGAAGAGATCTCCATGTACAACCACGTTACCAATGATTGGGGCGATCGAGAGCATCTCATGCCGATCGAGCCGATGCACCCGGAGGCGCAGGCGCACATCCTGGACTACCTGGAGAAGTGGCTGGAGGACCATCCGAACACAAGCGTCGTGCGTCTGACCTCGATGTTTTACAACTTCTGGTGGTTCTGGGGTTCCGAAAAGAAGCGCCGCTTCATCGTGAACGACTGGGGTTCTTACGAGTTCACGGTCAGTCCGATCGCGATTCGGAAGTTCGTTGAGAAATTCGGGTATCGGCCGTCGTCCGAGGACTTCGTAAATGCCGGCCTCTATAACAACTCCTACAAGGTGCCTTCGCGCAAGTATCGTGACTGGATGGACTTTATCAACGAGTTTGTGGTCGATTTCGGCCGGACATGCGTGGACCGCATTCACGCCCACGGCAAGAAGGCCTTCGTCTTCTACAACGACCACTGGATTGGGATTGAGCCGTGGGGGAAACGCTTCAAAGATATCGGCTTTGACGGAATTATCGACGGCATTTTCAGCGGCTTCGAAACCCGGAAGGTGGCAGGCACGCCCCACGTCCAGGTTCGTGAGCTGAGAATGCACCCCTACCTCTTCCCGACCGGAGTCAACGGAGCGCCCTCTTTCCTGCCGGGCGGGAATCCGACGCTCGAATGCAAGACTTACTGGATCGACATCCGCCGTGCGCTTCTGCGCGAACCGGTGGATCGCATCGGGTTCGGCGGTTACCTGCATCTCGTCAAGAACCACCCGGATTTCATCGAGTACATCGAACAGATGGGCAAGGAGTTCAGGCTGCTCCGCAGTCTTCATGAGAACGACGCTCCGTGGGCCGCAAACCTGAGAGTCGCGATTCTGACCGCCTGGGGACAAACGCGGGCCTGGGGCTGTTGCGGCCACTACAATCGAGGCAATTTCTATAACGAAGTCATGGAGTCGGTTTCCGGCCTGCCGCTTCATGTCCGGTTCATCAGTTTCGAAGATATCCTCACGGAAGGGATCCCCGGCGACATCCAGGTCATCATCAACGCGGGCGCGCTAAACGACGCATGGTCGGGCGGCGAGTATTGGGCCAACGAACGGATCATCGAGGCGGTCTCCGAGTTCGTGCACCGCGGCGGCGGGTTCATCGGCGTTGGGGAACCGTCTTCTCTCCGGCACAGCAGCCAGTACTTCCAGCTCTGTCAGCTTCTCGGCGTCGACCGGGAGGTAGGCTTGACCCGCGCGTTCACTCGCTTCGAGTTTGAGCTGGGTGACCGGTCGCACTTCATACTCGAAGATCTCGTGGGAGAACCGGATTTCGGGCCGGCGGACGTGGGCGGTATCTACGTCCTCGATGAAAAAACAGAGGTCCTGAAAGCCAGGGGCAAAAGCCCGATGATCACGCTCAAAACTTTTGGCAAAGGCCGCACCATCTATCTCTCGGGCCACAAGTATGCGCCGGAGAATGTCCGCCTGCTCCACCGGGCGATTTTCTTCGCCGCACACGCGGAGGATTGCTTTGGCGCCTACTCCTGCAAGAACGTCCGAACGGAGTGCGCTTACTACCCCTCCAAACGGAAACTGGCGGTCGTGAACAATGGGATTCAAAGCGAGGAGACGGACGTCATCCTGGCCGACGGCCGCAGCATACACGTCAGTCTCGACCAGTACGGCTCAAAAGTGATCGAGGTCTGAGACACCACGGATCGACAAAGCAGCACATGGAACAGGACCCATCGATGAAACCTGACAACATCACCGCGGATGGACGGCTTTCGATCAGGGAAAAGATCGGATTCGGGCTTGGGGATACGGCGTCCAATATCCTCTACCAGGCCTGGAGCTTCTTTCTGGCCAAGTTCTACACGGACATTTTCGGACTGCCCCCAGGGATCGCGAGTTACTTATTCCTGATTACCCGGGTCTGGGACATGGTGTTCGACCCGATGATGGGCATGATCGCCGATCGGACCAAAACGCGGTGGGGACGCTTTCGGCCCTACCTGCTCTTCATGGCGATTCCTTACGGGTTCCTGGCCTACATCATGTTTATCACCCCCAACTGGGGAACAAGCGCCAAGATTGTCTACGCCTACGTCACGTATATACTCGCCACGATGGTCTACACCGCCGTCAACATTCCATACTCCTCGATGATGGCCGTGATGACGCCGAGCTCCAAGGAGAGGACCTCCCTCTCGCAGTACCGGTTTCTGTTTGCCTTCGTCGGGATGCTGCTGATCACGACCCTGACGTTGCCGCTTGCCAAGTTCTTCGGCGCCGACCCAACCCATCCGGGATATAGCCAGCACCTCGGGTACAGCCAATCGCTCGGGTACCAGACGACGATGGCCGTCTTCGGATTCGTTGCCATCATCCTGTTGTTTATCACTTTCGCGACGACCCGCGAGAGAGTGGAACCGCCCGAAGGGCAACACAGCTCATTCAGGCAGGACCTGAAAGACCTTTCCAAAAACGGGCCGTGGATCGTCCTCTTCATTTCGGCGATCTTCTTCCTCATCCACAACGCAATTCGTAATGCGGCCGTCCTCTACTATTTCGACTACGTCAACGGGAAGGGGAACGACGTTCTGGCCAGCTTCTCGATCGGTCCGTTGACCCTCGATTTCAGCCTGTCGACGACTTTCATGACGATCGGAACACTGGGCATGATCGCCGGCGTGCTGATCACCAGCCCGCTGGCAAAACTGTTCGGCAAGAAGCCGTTGATCATCGTAATCACGATAGCCAGCGCAGTCGTAGGGATGTCTTTTTACGTACTGCCGTCGGACAATTTCGTCCTGCTTGCCTCGGTTAACTTCATCTTCTCGGTCCTCGCGGGGGCCATGCCCGTCTACCTCTTCGCGATGTACTCGGATGTCGCCGATTACTACGAATGGAAGTCCGGGCGGCGCGCGACAGGGCTGGTCATCGCCGGAATCATGTTCGCCATCAAGATGGGGATCGCCGTCGGAGGCTTCCTGACACTGAAGCTGCTCGATGTCTTCAACTACGTGCCGAACCAGGTGCAAACCCCGGAAGCAATCACAGGCATCAAGCTTCTCTTCAGCATAGTGCCGGGTACTTTTGCATTGATCTGCGGACTCGTCCTGATCTTCTACCCGATCAACGAAAAGATGCTGCAGAGGATGGAAAAGGACCTCAAGGAACGCAAAGAGGCTGAAGCCGCGCGGGCCGACGTGGTGGCGACCACGTAAAAGCCAAAGACATTCACGCAAGAGACGCAAAAGGCGCGAAAGAAACGCAAGGGAAACCCAATCGTGCTGAATTCCCTTGCGTTTCTTTCGCGCCTTTTGCGTCTCTTGCGTGAATGTCTTTGGCTTTTAGCTACTTCAGGAACTGCACCGAGCTGTCGTTGATTTCAACCGGATGATCCTTCAGCAGGTTGATCGTCTCGGCGCCGGCGAGCAAAACGGGGCCGTAGCCGTGAGCCGCGAACACGTTGACCGGGCGGTGATAGTAGAAGGCCGGGTCAAACGCCATGCCCGTTCCCACGCAAGTCCCCTCGACCTGACCCTGGGCATTGACCTTCGTCGAAACCGCGTTCCAGCCGAGCAGCGTCATTGGCCCGTAGACCAGCGGCTCCACCCAGCCGCGGTTGATCGCGCGAGCGATGCTGTAGACGAAAATCGCGGTAGCCGACGTTTCAAGATACGAGTCGCTGCGATCCAGAAGCTGATGCCAGAAGCCGGCGCCCGACTGACAGGCGGCCAGGCCGCGGATGTGAGCTCGCAGGAGCTCCAGGATGGCCGGACGGCCGGGGTGGTCCTCGGGCAACACTTCGAGCAATTCGACGGTCGTCATCAGTGCCCAGCCGTTGGCGCGCGCCCAGTGGAACTCCGGGTGTACCTTCATTCCGGCGACCCAGCCGTGCATGTAGAGGCCCTTGTCCTTGTTGAACATGCGATCGGAGAATTGGATGACTTGTTTGACCGCGTCGTCATAGTAACGGCGATCACCCGTCAGTTTTCCCATCTGCGCCAGGGCGGGGACACTCATGAAGAGATCGTCCAGCCAGATCGTGTTGGGCTGAGGGCGATTCCGGGCCAGAGTTCCGTCCGGAAAACGAAATTCCTTGTTGCTGATGTACTGGATGTAATTCTCGATCAGCGGTCGAAGGTCGGCCTGCACCCCGGCCCTGTGCGCCTTGATCATCGCGGCGCACATGGAACCGGCATCGTCGAGGGCGCGGGGATCCACGACCGAGCGAAGCGGCGAGCGGACCTGCGGATTCTTTTGAAACTGCGCGCGGTAGTAAGGCGCCAGGCTCGCTATGAACTGCATCCGCTTGAAGGTATAGTCGGTGAACCTCTTGTCGCCGGTCGCCTCGCCCGCCAGGAGCATCCCGGCGTACGCGACTCCCCATTCATAGCTGATAATCCGGAAGTCGCCCTGGTCGAAGACGGCGTTCTCGTCGAGCTTCGCGAGATCCGTGATCTCCTCGCGCGTCTGGCGGTTCACCATCCGCGCAGGGCTCGTGCCGTCCAGATAAGTGAACACGCGGTTCAGGACTTCGGTGACTTGCTCCTTCGACGGTTTCCCATAGGGGACGGGGTAATTCGGTTGCAGGGTATGCAAGGGAGTCGTGACGTCCGACTGCTTGGCCGGCGGCGTCTGTGCAGCAACTCGCGGAATCGCATTTGAACACAGGATCAGTGCGGAAACAGCGATGATGATGAAAACTCGAATTCTTAGCGTCCTCGACCTCATTGTTTTCCTCCCCGAAGTTTCGGAGCGAGTATCCGATGTTTCGCATAAGAAGACAAGGTCTCTCACGTACTGAAATTAGGAGTGGGTCCGACTTCTCAGTCGAATGCGTTCCCTGTCTGGCTGGCGTATTCGGTCCAAGGGAGTCCCACTGGGAAAAGTCGGGCCTAAAAACCAAATCCCCTTGACACCCGTATCGGTGCATTAGTACAGTGAGGCGGTCGTATGTTAATCAAGACAGATCCCGGCAGCGGCGTGCCGATTTACCTCCAGATCGTTAACCAGGTCAGGACTCACGTCGCCATGGGACACCTGCAGCCGGAGGACGCCCTGCCGTCCGTGCGCCAACTGGCCGTGGACTTGATGGTCAACCCGAATACCATTGCGCGCGCTTACCTCGACCTCGAGCACCAGGGGATCATTTACAAGCGAGCCGGTCAGGGAACCTACGTGTCGAACCGGGCGGTTGAAATGTCTAAGAGTGACAGGATCAGGATCTTCCGTGAATTGCTCGAGAAAGCGGTCGTTGAAGGCCTTCACCTTGATTTGAGGAGGCCCGACATGGAGGCGGTCTTTGACGATTTGCTTTCCGGCATTTCTCAGAGCTCGAGGAACGAGCCTAAAGGGTAGGAACCAGGGACTGGATCATGGAAGAAAAACCTACGCCAAGCAGATCGGTACTCCAACCCGCCTGCACCGACAATGCAATCGACGCGGCCCACTTATCGCGGCACTTCGGCCGCCGGGAGGCGCTGTGCGATGTCTCGCTGCAGGTGCGGCGGGGGACGGTTTGCGGGCTCCTCGGTCCGAACGGGTCGGGTAAAACGACCCTGATCCGGCTGCTCGTCGGACATCTCCGGCCGACTGCAGGGGAGGCGTCCATCCTCGGGCGGACGCACGGCTCGGATCCTCTCGGAATTAGGCGCCGCCTCGGCTACGTCTCGGACGCCCGGTACCTGTACGACTGGATGACGGTTGGCGAGATCCTCGGCTTCACCCGGGCCTTTCACGAGGACTGGGACGCAGAAAAGGAGCGCGTTCTGGTCAACCGATTCTCCCTGCCTCTCGATCAGAAGATCTCGCAGCTCTCGCGGGGCCACCGGGCAAGGCTCTGTATGACGCTGGCATTGGCTTATAACCCCGAACTGATCGTTCTGGATGAGCTGACCGCCGGGCTCGATCCGCTGGTCAGGCGCGAGGTTCTGGAGAATGTGATCGAGGAAATCGGCCGGGAAGGACGCACGGTTCTTTTCTCTTCGCATTCGGTCGAGGAGGTTGAGAGGCTCGCGGATCAGGTCGTCATCATGCAGTCCGGCCGGATTGTGGTCGATGGATCTGTCGAGGACCTGAAGCGGACGGTTGTCGGCGTCCGGCTGCGCGGAACTCTCGACCCAGCCGCGATTTCCTCGATTCCAGGCCTGCTGTCGGTTCGCCGTCTGGGATCCGAGTCCCAGCTCGCGATTCGTGGCTTTGAGCCGGAGCGCGCTTGCGCTGCCCTTGCAGCCGTCGGCGAAGTGAGAATCGTCCCCTTGACGCTCGAGGAAATCTTCGTAGAGCTGCTCCGTACGCCCTGCCCCGACCCCGACAGGGAGGAAAAGATATGACCCGGTCGATCACCAAGGCACTGCTCTGGAAGGAATGGCGTGAAAGCCGTCTGAAGTTCCTGGCACTCTTTCTGGCCTTTCATCTCCCGCTCGTGGGGTTCCTAAGGTTTGCTACGTTGTTGAAAAGACCCGCCCATGATCTTCTGGCGATCGAACAGATGGGTCACAAGATCCTCTACGCGACCTTGTTCTATCAGTCAGCCTTCAACCTTACAGTCGGGCTTTTTCTGCTCGGCTTCTTTGCCGCCAGCGCTTTCGCGGGAGAGTATGAGGGCAACCGACTCTTCTTTATCCTGGAGCGCCCGGTTCCCCGCGCCGCCTTTCTGGCGGTCAAATCGGCCGTCTATGGGCTGGAAGCGCTCGTCTGCATCTCGGTGTCGCTTCTTACGAGTCAGCTCATCGTCTACCTGGCGTACAGGATGGACGGAAGTCCGCTCCTGGCAATCCCGGGCGGCGATCTGGCCGATGTCGCCACGGCCGGCCTGCGAGGCATGGTTTGGCTGGGTGCGCTCGGGTTGGTCGCCTTTACCTGCTCGTTTCTTTTTGCGGTTTTCTTCGAGAAGTGGTGGGCAGGAATGGCAGCCGGGACGATCACGGTCGCTGTTCTCCTCTACCTTCTCTATTTCCGAATCTACCAGTGGATGTTCTTCAGCTTCACTCACCCGAGCAGCGCGGCGAGTCCGTCCATCGACGATTACGCTCGTTTGGAGGCGGTTCCGCTGGGCCTCATGTTGACCGCTGCTTTCTTGATCTACGGGACAGCGCACTCCGTCTTCAAACGGAAGGAGATCAGCTAGCGGGGAACTGTTGGAGACATAGAACTAATTCCTCGGAAATGCCACCCGCCCGGTGGCTGGTTGGGCATGCTCGGGAGTTTCGGGGACACGATACTTAAGTCCTTGCTTCCTGTTACGGTTCCGCTAAAGGCGGGGGATTAAGTTCATGTCCCGAAACTCTGCGGTTTCACTGTTCTCGACTGACGCTTGCAGTGTGCCTGCCTGCGTCCGAACCGGAAGGAGGCTATATGCAGCTGACAATAAACGACTTATCCAAGACTTACCCTAATGGGACCCGAGCTCTGAGCGACGTTTCATTAACGGTTTCTTCCGGGATGTTCGGTCTGCTCGGACCGAACGGCGCCGGCAAATCGACGCTGATGCGCACGCTCGCAACTCTGCAGGAGGCTGACAGCGGCTCGGTGGACTTCAATGGTGTGGATGTCCTGGGCGACAGGCCGTCCGTGAGGCGCCTGCTCGGCTATCTCCCCCAGGAATTCGGCCTGGACCCGAAGGTCACGGCAGCCGATATGCTCGATCACTTCGCGGCGCTCAAAGGAATCGGAAGCCGGACAGCCCGGCGGGGTTCGGTGGAAGCGCTCCTTCGTCAAACGAATCTCTGGGACTCGCGAAACAAGCGCCTCGGGACCTTCTCGAACGGTATGAAGCAGAGATTCGGGATCGCGCAAGCGCTGGCGGGAGACCCGCACCTGTTGATCGTCGATGAACCGACAGCCGGCCTCGACCCGGCCGAGCGCTCGCGTTTCCTCAACCTGTTGGCCGATATCGGCCAGACCATCGTCGTGATCCTCTCCACGCATATAGTTGATGACGTCAGTCAGCTCTGCACCGACATGGCGATCCTGCACGAGGGGACGGTACGGCTCAAGGACAGTCCCCAAGCTGCCACCCGGCGCCTTACCGGCAAGATCTGGGAAAAGGACGTGCCGCGCGCCGAACTGGCCGAGACGAGGGCCAGCTGTCGGGTCATCTCAACGCGTCTCCTGGGAGGAACCAACCGGGTCCGGGTGTACAGCGACGGTAGCCCGGGCCCTGCTTTTTCGGCCGCTATCCCCACGCTCGACGATGTCTACTTCATGACAGTTTCGGGCGAGAGTTTCGGGGACAAGATACTTCATACCCGACCCGTCTCCGCTCTCATGGCTTAGCAAAGGACAAAGTTTCGTGTCCCCGAAACGCCGCGATCTTACTTTCCCAGTCGCACCCGGCGTCTCACGGGACCCTTGGACCCACGAAATTTGGAGGGCAACCATGTTTACCGAGCTCCTGAAATTCGAACTGAAGTATCGGATGAAGCTCGTCTCGACTCATCTCTATTTCGCAATGCTTTTTGTCTTCTCCGGTTACGCGGTCGTTGCCAGCAGTGGCGTGATCCCCGGTACTCAGATTTACCTTGGCGACTGGAGCGGAAAGCTCTACCTGAACTCCCCTTTCACAGTGAATTATCTGATCACCACTGACGAAGATTCTCTCACTGATGGACCCCCTCGGCTTCGTCGCCTATTCTGCGGTCACCGGGAATTGGACGTCGCACGAGCGCAATACCCTGCAGATCCCGCTTGATGATGTCTATCTGATCAACCGTCTTCTGTGGGTGGCTCTCGGCCTGATTCTTCTTGTCCTGGCTTTCGCCCGGTTTCGTTTCACGGAGGGTTCGGCTCGACAGAGGAGCGACTCCGCAATCGGCCAGGAATCTCACTGGAAAATGCAATCTACACCGGAGATCGACGGAAAGTCCCAGCCCAAAGCGCGGCGCGACTTTTCGACAAAGGCGGCCGTGATGCTTTTCCTGAAAGCCGCGGTCTTTGACTTCTGGTCGATCCTGCGGGGCATCTATTTTCACCTGATTCTTGCAGGTATCGGTCTCTCCCTGATTGCACTGACAATCGTCCAGACGGTGCGATGGGGGACGGGAAGCTACCCGGTGACGTACACCGTCCTAGAACTGCTGGACAACGGGTTTCCGCTTTTCATCCTTATGATCGTGACGATCTATGCGGGTGAGCTGGTGTGGCGGGAACGGGAGAACCGAAGCCACGAAGTGTACGATGCGCTACCGGTTCCCGACTGGGTCCCGCTGCTCTCGAAGATCGCTGCACTCATGGGGATCCAGGTGGTCGTCGCCGGCTGCATGATGATCTGCGGCATGGTTACACAGGCCGTGCAGGGTTATTACCGGTTCGAGATCGGTCTCTACGCCAAGGAGCTCTTCGTCATCAAGGTGAGCGACTACTGGCTGTACTGTCTTTTGGCCGTATTCGTCCACGTCGTCATCAATCACAAGTACCTGGCCCACTTCGCCCTGGCATTGTTCTACGTGGTCCAATCGAACCTGGCCAGCCTGGGAATTCACCACAACCTGCTGCGGTTCGCCTCAGACCCCGGCTACGTCTACTCGGACATGAACGGCTACGGCCATTTCATCGCCGGGCTGCTGTGGTTCCGGCTCTACTGGGGAGCGTTCGTCGCGCTCTTGGGGATTGTCGCCTGCCTGTTTTGGGTTCGCGGCTGCGACACCTCCTTGCGGGCGCGCGCCAAGCTGGCGACCGCCCGCCTCACGCCCGGAGTGTTACGCCTGGGCTTGGGAATCATGGTGGTCTTCCTTTGCCTGGGCGGGTGGATCTACTACAACACGAATGTCCTGAATCGATACGAGGCCTCGTGGGACCAGGCGGATCGGGCGGCCGGCTACGAAAAAAGCTACGGAAGCCTCCGGACGCAGCCGCAACCGAAGGTCACGGGATTGCGGCTCCAGCTCGATCTGTATCCATCAACGAGGGGCTTGCACGCAGTCGGCGAGATGGTCCTCAGGAATAAGACCTCCCTTCCGATCCGGACCTTCCATGTCACGCTCGCAAACCCGCGGATGGAAATACTCAGGCTTGCCCCGCTGTCCGATCACTTCCTTCAAAGAACTGACCGCGAGCAGGGTATTTACGAATTCCGGTTGCAGCAGCCCCTTGAACCCGGACGGGACCTCGGGTTGGCGTTCGAGCTCGAGTCGCGCCCGCGAGGCTTCCAAAATGAAATGGGAGACATGTCGGTCATGTACAACGGCTGCTTCATCAACAGCCTCCACCTCTTCCCTCACATCGGCTATTCGGCCTTCCGGGAGCTGGAGGGCAGAGCCGACCGCATCGCCCACGGCCTTCCGGGGGAGCGGACAACGGGTGGCGCGGGTGAAACGTTCCTGACCGATTCCGACTGGCTCGACTTCGAAGCAGTGGTCAGCACGGAACCGGACCAGATCGCCCTCGCCCCCGGCGAGCTGCAGCGCGAGTGGCGGTCAGGCGGGCGCCGCTTCTTTCATTACAGAACGCGACGCCCGGTCCAGAAGCTCTGCGCCTTCCTATCGGCCCGGTATGCCGTGCGAAAGGCGAGCTGGGGCGGGGTCGCAATCGAGGTTTACCATCACCCTCTGCACGACTACAACGTCGGCCGGATGATCCTCGCCGTGCAGAAGAGTCTCGATTACTACACGAGCGCATTCGGCCCGTACCCTCACAACACCGTACGCATCGCTGAGTTCCCGCGGTTCGCGCGGTTCGCCCAGTACTTCCCGGGACTTGTGCCTTTTTCGGAGTCCGCCGGCTTCATCGCCTGGGTCAAACCGGGCAAACAGGATGTCGATGTGCCTTTCGCCGTCACGGCACACGAGCTGGCCCATGAATGGTGGGGCCAGCAGGTCCGGGGAGCGAGCGGTCCCGGGGAGCAGATGCTTACCGAGACTCTCGCCAATTACTCGGCGACCATGGTCGTCAAGAGGCAGTTCCCCGACGCGGTAGTCCACAAGATGCTTGAAGACGAACTGGGGACCTACCTCTGGGGGCGCACAACCGAGACCGACCGTGAAGTTCCTCTGGTGGAGGCCTCCGACCACTGGTACGTGGCGTACCAGAAGGGGCGCCTCGCCATGTACGCGCTACAGGATTACATCGGCGAAGAACAGGTCAACAAAGCGCTCCGGCAGTACCTGGCTGCAAACCGTTATGCAGGCCCACCCTATCCGCGCGCCAAAGAGCTCGTGGAACTGTTGCGGGCGGCTGCTTCTCCGGAGTACCGTTACTTTATCTCGGACTTCTTTGAATCCGTAACCCTTTACGACAACAGGGCGCTACGGGCCACCGCCCGACAGCAGCCCGGTGGGAAATACCAGGTGATGTTCGACGTCGAGAGTGGGAAGATGCACGTGGAAGCGAACGGAGAGGAAATCAAGTCGCCACTGAACGATTGGGTCGAAATCGGGATCGAGGATGAAAAGGGCGCATGGGTGCATCTCGAGCGTCTAGTGAATCGGGAGAGAATGCAGTTCGCGATCACCGTCGGTTCCAAGCCCTTGAGAGCCGGGATCGACCCGAATCTGAAACTCATCGACAGACACCCCGAGAACAACACGATATTCGTGGAGATGCGGTAACACAGGTGCGCGTTTTACTTGCATCCTGGCGCTGTTTTGCATGGCAGTCGAGGAGGTTCCGAACAGGACGGCAAAGCGCAGATCTCTTTAGGAAGAGGCGCGATAACGGATAAGGCGACTCAAACGTGGTTTGGAATGAAGAGTGCCCGGTTGATGGACGGAGGCAAGAATGAGGATTCAATTACTGGCGTTGTCCGTCGTCTCGCTGTTCGCAACTTACCTGGGTTTCGCTGACGTCATTCCCGGCCGATGGGAAAAAGTGGATCAACTGCAGGCGGGAAGCCCGCTGATCCTAGAGCTGTTGGCCGGTGACAGGATAGAGTGCGAGTTCATTGCCTCAACCCCCGAAGAGCTGACTATTGCGACGCAGGAGGGGAACAGGCAAGCGATCGCGAAGGGAACCGTAGCGCAGATTTCGCTTGTGCGGCCGGCCAAAGGCGGGGCTGCGCTCGGGGCCGCCATTGGTGCTGGCGCTGGTGTGGCGACGGGATTGGCCATCAGCTCTCAATTCGACGAGACCTTTTTCGCACGCGGCGACTTGATGGCCCTGACCTGCGGGGGAATCGGTGCGTTGACAGGGGCATTGATCGGCAACGCGGCGAGCAGACCCGCGCAAGAAGAGATCGTCTTCCGACGCAAGTGAGGCGGTTCCCGGAGGGCTCCAAGCCTTGCTCCCTCTCCTGGAATTTGTGCCCAGCGAGCGAGCTTGGATGGCGTCAAAGGGTTTGTCCAAGAGAACACCCAGGAGAACAGTGTCCCCTACTCGTCCCCTACTCGCTCCCAGCAAAGCGAAGAGATCAGTGTCCCCTACTCGCCACGGCAACGAGTGCCCGCCAGCGAGTCAGCGTCCCCTACTCGCTCCTCGGACGGGCGGGAGAGGTTTGTGGTCCCCGCTTCTATTGAGCGGACGGTACCGCAAGCAAGATCACGAAGCATGGCGAACGCCGACGCGTTTGGCCGGGGCTGAAGCCGAAGACTACAACCTTTCCCAGGCCGCGATGGGAAATCGGGGGCGAGGCCCTACTCCCCTATCCTTTCGGCAAAGCCTTGTCTGATTCCGCCTTGTGCACGATAATCCAGCACCGTGATTGCGGAGATCATGTCCGGTGCCTACGACTTCGAAGGGCAACCGACTCTAATCCCCAAGCGCAAGGCGCACCGTTGCTTCCATCCGACTTACCCCCCGATGGGCCGTTTCCTCTCCGCGCCCCTTTCGACCCACTGCCGTAGCCTCCAGGAAATCAGGCTTTTCCTGGCATCGTGTCGTTACCTGACTGACGAGGTTCAGTTCCGTAGAAAGGATTTCTGGCAGCCTCCGGAGGAGTTCGAGCGTCCGGAAACAGGGGGATTGCGAGGACTTCGCCCTATGGACTTGGCGCCAGCTTCTTGAACTGGGGTACGAAGCGCGCTTCGTTGTTGGCCACGCCGGCCGGTATGGCAGCGGGCACGCCTGGGTCGCGTTCAGGAGCGGTGCGAGACAATGCCTCCTGGAACCGCAGTTTTCACCTCTCGGGCTTCGCTTCCCGCGACTGACGACTCTGGTCTATCAGCCTGAGGTCTCCGTCGGCTGGGACGGCCAACGCGTCCTCTACTTCAGACACCACAAGAACACCTACGAGCCGACTCTCACGGATACGCTAGCCTTAATCCCGGAGTGGCTCGCCTTCTGGATTGTTTTCTGGCTTCGCTTCTCTCACCGGTTCCTGCGACACCTGCCCCGCCGGGTCGCGGGCCGGCTCAAAACCGCCCCGGCACCACCAATCAACTGAGCGGACCGACAAACGGATACCACTCTATTTCTTGATTGCTGTAACCAGCCAGTTGTGCGGAATATTCGGCATTTTGACGGGGATGACCGGATAGGGCCAACGGCCGTAGTTCGCGTCGTTTTCGCCCGCCTGGGTGATCGTTACTTCCCAGCCCCTGGTTGCCATGAACGTTTCCGGATCGTCCATCGTTCCAATCCAGGGAGCGCCGCTGGCTACCTGCATCTCGACCCACTTCTTGGAGAGCGGCGAAGTGAGCATGACGCTGTTCATCACGTCAAACCCGAGCCAGCTGCCGGGTGCGGCCATATTCCCGACTTCGTCCAGAATTCGGACACCTGCCGCGGTCGGAAGGTAGAAGAGGAAACCTTCGAGTAGCCAAGCCGAGGGTTGGCGAGGATCGTAACCCGCTTCCATGAGAGCCTGGGTCCACGGGCCGGTGAGATCTGCCTTCACGATGCGGCGCTCACAGGTCGGGTTGGCTGGGATGGAGGCGAGAGTCTGTTCCTTGGCCTCCAGAACGGCTGCCTGGTCCACTTCAAAGACCAGGGTCCCCGAAGCCCAGTTAAGGCGGAATGCCCGCGTATCCAGACCCGCGGCGAGCAGGACGATCTGTCGGATACGCTTCTGCGCGGCAAGGCAACTCAAACGATCGTCGAAATAGCGGGTGCGCAGGATGATGGGAGCGAGACTGTCGATCGTGCGATCTGCCACCCAGTCCATGCCTTCCCTGCCCGCCAGGGCGGTTGCCCAAGGGTCTTTGAACAGCCTGTCCTCGCGGGAGCTTTCCACCGACCGCACCGCAGCCGTCCAACGGGCCGTTCGGCCGAGCATCTGCAACTGTTCTTTCTCGAGCATGAGCATTTCTCCTGTCTCACAAGAGCGCGGCGTCTTGGGCCGAGGCGGAGTAATACCTTTTCATTTCGGCGGCGACCCCGTCCAAATCGGGAAAGAGCCGTCGTTCGTCTACACCGCACAAATCCAGCTGATCACGAATGTAGTTCACCCGGTCCGCTGGAATGACATACCGCTTGAGGGCGTGCCGGAGTCCGAGATCGGACAGGACCTGGTCGAAGGATCGGGTCTTGTCCGAACACAAGGTAAAGGTGGCCGCCTGGGCGACGATGCGGGCGTCCAGCGCGGGAGGCTCGAGCATGCAGGCGAACGCCTTTTCCCCGGTCCTGTGGTCGGCGTGAAACAGGTCCCAGAGCGACTTGATGCCTTGCTCGTTGAGCATGCGGTCGAGGTCCTGCACGAGAAACGCTACCGGCCGAAGCTTGAACCGTTCGTGTAATTGCCTCCAGTTCAGCTTCCAGATCACGCGAGGATTGCCGGCCGGGCCCCCGCGCAAGGTCGCGAAGTGCGCGGCGACCAGTGGCGAGTAGGTCCAGTCCAGCAATCGGGTGGGAAGACCGTGATGCTGGGCAATGACCAGCAACTCCCAGTCATTCACAAACGGCTGTTGGAGATAAGGCCGGGAGTAGCGGATGAAGTTGCGCAGGATGTGCTCTTCAAGGTGGGCTTTTGTGTGCGCCGGGTTGACGCCGCCCAACTTGTCCAAGCTGGTCAGAAGCGGATGGCCGTCATCCGTCTCTCCCCGATAGACCGCATAGTCCCGAAGCCGTCCGCTTGAAGGGTCGACCTCTGCGGGTGTCACGTAATCCAGAAAATCTCCGACGGACCTGATGGTCTTTTCTTCAATGCTGTTCATGGACTAACGCCCCCCGCTGCTGCACCCGTTCCTTGAGGTAGCGGGTGTCGGGGCTCATTCTGCCATAGAAACCGGTCAAAAACTGAAGCTCCTTAGAGAGTTCGCGGGTAAGCTGCCCGGGGAGCAGCCGCCACTTCCAGTTCCCTTCACCGACTCCGGGGGTGTTCATCCGCGACTCGCTTCCCAGCCGAAGCAGATCCTGCACGGGCGCAATCGCGGTGTTCGCGACCGATTTCCAGGCCAGCCGGACGAAGGACCAGCTGACGTCGTTTACCTCATGTCCGAAATAGGCCTGCACGACTGACCGTTCGGTATCCTCAAGCGACTCGTACCATCCGAGCGTGGTGTCGTTGTCATGGGTACCGGTGTAAACGACGCAATTCCGGACGTAATTGTGCGGAAGATAAGGATTCCGGGAAGTGTCCCCGAAAGCAAAATGTAGAACTTTCATCCCCGGCTGTTCCAGCAGATCGCGAAGTGCCTCGACTTCGGGGGTGATCAACCCGAGGTCCTCGGCGATGAACGGCAGCTTGCCAACAGCGCGCTCCACGGCGCGGAACAGGTTCTCCCCTGGACCCTTGACCCACCGGCCATTGACCGCGGTTGGTTCGCTGGCCGGGATTTCCCAATACGCTTCGAAGCCCCGAAAATGGTCCAGGCGGACAACATCGACCAAAGCGAGTGTCCCTTTCACGCGATCGATCCACCAGCGGTATCCTTGGTCCGCGATTCGATCCCAACGGTAAAGAGGATTGCCCCACAACTGGCCGGTCGGACTGAAATAGTCGGGCGGAACGCCGGCGACGACGGTCGGATGGCCGTGTTCATCGAGGAAGAATAAGTCGGGATGCGACCAGACGTCGGCGCCGTCATAAGCCACGAACACCGGCATGTCCCCGATGATCTCGATGCCTCGTTCGTTAGCGTAAAGCTTCAGGCGCGACCATTGGCTGAAGAAGAGATACTGCAAGTACTGCTGCATTCTCACCGCTTCCGAAAGCCTCGTGTGCCATTTGACCATGGCCTCCGGGCGCCGGAGGACGATATCCTCCTCCCATTCACCCCACGACTTGCCGCTCGTGATGATTCTTCAGGGCAACGAAGAGTGCATAATCGTCCAGCCAGTCCCGCTCGGCCTCGCAGAATCGCCGAAAGGCTTCTTTGTTGATGGTCTCCTCGCCTCGGACTCGAAATAGCGGAAGGATTCGCGGAGAAGCCGGCTTTTCACCCTGATTGACTGAATCATAGTCGACATGGTTCGGGTCAGGAGAAACGTCGTCAGGCGGCTCCAGCGCCTCCCGCCCCAGCAAACCACTGGCTACAAGCTGCTCGGGACTGACCAGCAGCGGATTGCCGGCAAAGGAAGAAAGACACTGGTAAGGCGAATTCCCGAGACCGGTTGGCCCGAGCGGGAGAATCTGCCAGTAACTCTGGCCTGCGTCGTGAAGAAAATCGACAAAACGATACGCCTCCTCGCCGAGATCACCGATTCCCCAGCGGCCTGGTAAAGATGTCGGATGTAGAAGAAGCCCGCTCGCACGTTTTTCCATAAACATTGTGAACCTAAGTTATTGTCGCATGCCGTTGGGGAGGCCGGGGATTCCTCCTGGTCTTTTTGCGCGTTTGCCCGCATGGCCCCCTTCAATTTGCCTTATTATGAGGCCGTGAACGGCTCCCGATCCACGTCTTCCAAACAGGGAATTGAGGCAATCCAAGGTCTCGAGCGACTGACCGGCTTGATCGAGCGGGTGACCTTCTTCAATGAGGAAAATGGCTTCTCCGTCCTCAAGGTGAAAGTCACGGGACGCCGCGGCCTCGTCGCTGTGGTCGGCAATATTCCTGCCGTGAGTGCGGGCGAATGGCTGTCAGCGGAGGGGCGCTGGGTCCAGGACCGCGAACACGGGCTGCAATTCAGCGCAACTCTTATGCGGAGCGTGCCGCCGACTACCGTGGAGGGCATCAAGCGCTACCTCGGGAGCGGCCTCATCAAGGGAATCGGCCCCGTGCTGGCGGAAAGGATGGTCGGTCACTTCGGCGCCCGGATCTTCACGATCATCGAGGAAGCGTCCAAGGCACTCGAGCAGATCGAGGGGATCGGTCCGACCAAGCGCGAGCGAATCAAGAAGGCGTGGGAAGACGCCAAGCAGGTGCGCGAGATCATGGTGTTTCTCCACTCCCACGGGGTGAGCACAAGTCGGGCCGTCAGGATCCATCGCACTTACGGCGCCCGCGCCGTGGAGGTCATCCGGGAGAATCCGTACGTTCTGGCCCGTGACATCCACGGGATCGGCTTCAAGAGCGCGGATGCGATCGCCGAGCAGGTTGGGATCCCGAAAGACTCGATCATGAGAGCCTGTGCCGGGATCAGCCACGTGCTTTTCGAGGCAACCGGCGAAGGTCACTGCGCGCTCCCGGCCGATCAGCTGATCGAAGCCAGCCAGAAGCTGCTCGAAATAGAGACCCCGACGATCGAACAGGCCCTGGGAACTCTGCTCGCGAACCAGACTCTTGTAGCCGAAAACATCGAGGGGGAGCGCCTGGTCTTCCTCCCGCACCTCCGTCAGGCGGAGCGGGACATTGCCTTCCGGCTGCGACGACTGGCCGCCTCGCGCCCGGCGTTTCCGGCAATCCAACTAGAGCTGGCGCTCAGCTGGTGCCAGCAGCGGATCGGCGTCGAGCTGTCCGAGAGCCAGCTGGTGGCGGTCAAGTCCGCGCTCACCAGCCGGGTCATCATCATCACCGGGGGACCGGGCGTCGGGAAAACGACGATCTTGCGCGTGATTCTCGCGATTCTGACGGCCAAGAAGGTGAGTTGTCTGCTGTGCGCTCCCACCGGGCGCGCGGCCAAGCGCCTGGCGGAAACCACCGGTCTGGAGGCCAAGACCATTCATCGGCTGCTGGAGGTGCGCCCGGACATCGGAGGCTTTGCCCGCAATGAGTCCCGGCCCCTCGAATGCGACTTGCTCGTGGTCGACGAGGTCTCCATGGTCGATGTTCAGCTCATGCAGTCTCTGTTGCGCGCCTGCCCGCCAAACGCCTCGCTCATCCTCGTCGGAGATGCGGATCAGCTGCCTTCGGTGGGTCCCGGGATGGTTCTGCGGGACCTGATCGACAGCGAAGTCATCCCGACCGTCCGGTTGCGGGAAGTCTACAGGCAGGCGACCGGCAGCCGCATTGTGCAGACCGCTCACCGGATGCTCCGCGGCCAACTGCCGGACAGCGCGCAAGAGCAGACCGACTCGGATTTCCACTTTATCGACCGGGAAGCGAGCGAGCAGATCCTGGCGACGATTAAGGAGCTGCTCACCCGCCGTATCCCAGCCCGTTTTGGCTTGGAGCCGGCCCGTGACGTCCAGGTGCTTTGCCCGATGAATCGCGGCTCGCTGGGCGTCAGGGAATTGAACAAGTATCTTCAGGCCCTTCTCAACCCGCCACGCCACGGGGAGTCGGCGATCGAACGATTCGGCTACCAGTTCCGCCCGCGCGATAAGGTTATCCAGACCGAGAACGACTACGACAAGGATGTGTTCAACGGCGACATCGGTCGGATCGAGCGCATTCAGCCGGTCGATCACCTGGTCGTGGTCCGTTTCGAGGATCGGCTGGCGGAGTACGATTTCGACGAGTTGGACGAGCTTGCGCTCGCTTACGCCATCACCATTCACAAGTCGCAGGGCTCGGAATTCCCTGCGGTCATTATTCCGCTTGCGACCGAGCAATACGTGCTGCTGCAGCGGAATCTCATCTACACCGGCGTGACCCGCGGCCGCAAACTAGTGGTCCTGGTAGGGCAGAAGAAGGCGCTAGCGATCGCCGTCCGCAACGACCGGGTGCAGAAACGCTACTCCGGGCTGCTGTGGAGCCTAAGGGGGTAGCGGAGACTCCGGGAGCGGAGGTAGGGAGCGAAAGCTGCTCTTTATACGGATCTTGGGATTCCGGTGGGCCATGCTACCTGCTTTCGATTCGAACCCGCTTGCTTCGCTGGAAAGCGCTCGCGCGCGGCTCTGATGGGACTCGGCGAACGCCGCGCACCAGCTCGGGATCTTTCGGAATACGAGTCATACCAGGCGACACCGAGCCGTGTGTCAGAGCCACGCGCGAGCGCTTTCCAGCGAAGCAAGCGGGTTCGAATCGAAAGCAAACTGCAAACTCTAAGGTGTCTGGCATGCGTACGAAATAGCCCCGGCAGGGGACGACTACTGATTCTGCTCGCCAACTTCCCCCGGCACCTTCACCAGGTAAAGCAAGAACCCGCCGGACAAGAACAGCACCACCAGGGCCAGAATTGAATACCGCGGATTCCCGGTCAATTGTCCGACCGTGCCCATGAGCGCCGGGCCGATAATCGCGGCGAACTTCCCGAGCATGTTGTAGAACCCGAAGAACTCTCCGGCCTTGTCCTTGGGGATGAGGCGCGCGTAAAACGATCTGCTCAATGACTGAACCCCGCCTTGCACCAGCCCGATGACGATGGCAAGACCGTAAAACTCCTCGACCCGGGTCATGAAGAAGGCCGACACGGTGACGCCGATATACGCTACCAGACCGATCAGAATTCCGGTCTTCGCCCCCATCCGCTCGCCGATCTTTCCGAAACCGATTGCCGCCGGGAAGCCCACGAACTGAGTGATGAGGAGGGCTGTTATCAGGCTACTCGAGCTGAAGTGCAGATCCTTCCCATAGTTGACCGCCATCAGGATGATCGTGTCCACCCCGTCGATGTATAGCCAGTATCCGGCCAGGAAAAGAAAAACCACTCGGATCTTTCGAACTTCCCTCAAAGTGCTCCGCAACTGGCCGATACCTTCTCGGACGCTTGCAAGCGCCGGGGCTCGCCGGGCGGGTTGACTTTCGGGGACAAACAGGAAAAGCGGGATCGAAAACACCGCCCACCAGACTGCGACGAAGAAGAAGGCCAGGCGCGCCGCCTCGGTGGCATCCAAGCCGAACCAGGCGGGCCGCAGAACCATCGTCACGTTCACCGCAAACAGGAGACCGCCACCCAGATAGCCCAACGCGTAACCGAGCGCAGACACGGTATCCAGCTTGCGCTCTTCCGCCACCTCGACAAGGAGCGAATCGTAAAAGATGTTCGCTCCGAGGAAACCGACGTACGCAATCCCGTAGAGCAGGAGAGCGGTATCCCATTGGCCGCGCCCGACGAAGGTAAGGAGCGCCGTGCTCGTAACACCGAGACCGACGAAAAGCAGAAGGAAACGTTTCTTGAACGCGCCCCGATCAGCGATGGCGCCGAGCACCGGGGCACAGAGCGCGATGAAAAAACCCGCAAGCGAATTCGAGATGCCGAGACGAAAGGTGCTTTCGGTTTCCGCGGTGCCGACCGGGCTCCAAAAGTCCTTGTTCAGGATCGGAAAGAAGCCCGCGCTCACCGACGTCATGAACGCCGAGTTGGCCCAGTCGTAAAGAGCCCAAGCCAGGACACGCCGACGGCTCTTCTCGGTGCGAACGCCCATCTAAAAACAATAGCTTCCGGCCGCCGAGGAAACAAATGCAAAAAGCGAGCAGCGCCCTATCGGTTTAGAGAATCACCTGGTTCGCAACTCCGTCTCGTCGACGAGATCCAGCGGATGAGGCGGACACAGGGCGTCCTCCTCGAAGACCTCCCTGATTTTGTACAGAGTCGACCGCTCAGCCGGCACCATCCCGGCCTGCCGGATGGCCGCCTGCAGCTCCCGAGGCCGAAGGAGTTCGCCATTCCGCGCTCCCGCCGACGACGAGATGCTCTCGTTCATAAGAGTACCGCCCAGATCATTGGCACCTCCGCGCAGGCAGCGGCGGGCAACCCCAACCCCCTCCTTGACCCACGAAACCTGGATGTTTCGCATCGACCGGCCGAGCACGATCCGGGCAATCGCATGCGTCTTCAGGATCTCTTCCTCCGCCTGGGGCAAGGCCTGACGTCCCCTCCCCCGCAACTGACCCACAAACCGGAGCGGCACGAACTCGGTGAACCCCCCGGTCTTCTCCTGAAGACTTCGCAGCAGGAGGAGGTGCCGGGCGCGATGGCCGAACGTCTCGACGTGCCCATACATCATCGTGGCGCTCGTCTGAATGCCAAGTCGATGGGCTGTCTGAATGATCTCGAGCCACCGCGCGGTGGAGATCCGCCGGGGCGAAATCGCCCGTCGGATCCCATCGTCCAGAATCTCGGCCGAGGTCCCCGGCATGCTTCCCAGACCCGCTTCCTGCAACTGCCCCAGGTACTCCTGGATCCCGAGCCTCATGAGGCGGGAACTGTAATCCACTTCCTCGGGGGAAACCCCGTGGATGTGCATGGCGGGCGTCTCCCGCTTGATCGCGGCAAACAACTGGAGGTAGAAGGCCGGCGGTAGTTCCGCGGAGAGCCCCGCCTGGATGCAGACCTCCGTGGCGCCCAGGCGATCCGCCTGGCGAACCTGTTCGAGCACCTCGTCCAACGATAGCTGAAAGGCTTCCTCGTCCCGTGCATTCCTGCTGAATCCACAGAAGCGGCATCTCTTGAAGCAGATATTGGTGAAGTTGATGTTCCGGTTCACGACATAGGTGCCCAAATTCCCAACGGTCTGCGATCGCAATTCGTCAGCGACAGCGAGCAGGTCGCGGACTTCCGGGCCCTCTGCCGAAAAGAGCTCGATGATCTCCTCCTCGTTGAGGTCCATACCCGCGACCACGCGGGACAGTGTGGCCGGGACCGCAGCCCTCCGGACTCCACCGCCGCCGGTCGGGACACGCGCCGCGCAACCCAAAACAGGCTCCCCGTCCTCGGCTTGTCTGACAAAACCCTCCCTGTCCGCGAGCGCTTCCACTCGGCCTCGGACGAGAGCCGAGACATTCAGGCCGTGGCCAAGCACGATTTCGGGGTAAAGAGGGAAGCGCTGACGCAACGCGAAGCCCGCCGCCCGCGTTTCTTCGCGGAGCGCCGTCAGGGAGGGCCACTTTGCCCCCATGTTGACGACGTCGTCGGTAACGGCGGAGATGCCGCCCCAGTCATTGATCCCGGCCCCGAGCACCGCTCCCAGAGCTTCGGGCCCCCCGAGCTCCAGTGCGAGGTTCGGCGGTGCCTGGATATTCATTGTCGGACCGAGGATTATCCTGGCCACTGCGATCGTCCACAACAGCTCGTCCAGACTCGGCCCCGGAATCCCGGCCATGCCTGTGCCGTTCTGCGCCCGGAAATTCTGGATAATCACCTCCTGGATGTGCCCGAATCGCGCCTGCAGCCGGCTCAGCTGCACAAGGCTCTCGATCCGGTCCTCATCGGACTCCCCTATGCCAATGAGGATCCCGGTGGTGAATGGAATACGCAAGCGACCGGCCTCCTCGATGACGGCCAGGCGTTTTGCCGGCAGCTTCGCTGGCGACTGCCCGTGGGGCTGCCCTGACGAGCACAATCCCCGGCTCGAGGACTCGAGCATGAGGCCCAGGGAGGCATTGACCTCGGCCAGCGCCTTCAGCTCCTCCGCCTCCAGCAGCCCGCAGTTGCTGTGCGGGAGCAGATGGGTTTCTTCCAGAATGAGCCGGCAAACTTTTGCAGCGTACTCCGGGGTGCTTGAGCAGGCAAAGTCGCGCAGCCGGCGAGCAGCGGCAGGGTACCGGCTCTCGGGCCGTTCGCCGGTCACGAGGAGGGCTTCGGTCGCCCCGGCCTCCTCACCGGCACGGGCAATCGCAAGCACCTCCTCGGGCGGGAGGTAGAGGTCCTCGGCCAGATCGCCGGGTTCCACTCGATAACCGCAGTACCCGCACTTGTTTGAGCACAAGCGAGTTAGCGGAATGAAGACCTTTGAGGAAAAGCTGATGGTGCGGCCTTTGCCGGCGTCGCGCAACGCGGCCGCTTCCCTGCGAAGTTCCTCGGTCACGCTTTGGTGAAGAGCCGCCCATTCCCGCATCGAGAGTCGCGTCCGTTAGTCTTGCCGAATGAGAAGACGACAAAAGAAAGCTATCACGGCCGCGCATCCGGAGGCAAAGACGCGAACGCTGACAAGCGGTAGTATAATCAACGCCTGTCGGAGGTACTTCTCGTCTGGTGACGGGCCTGGTCTTCAAAACCAGTCGGGCCGCGGCGAGAGTCGTGGCTGGTGGGTTCGATTCCCATGTGCCTCCGCCAAAAACAGGGCCGAATTTTGATGAATGACGGCGATAAGTCCCAGAACGAGACACCCCAGTCAGTGGCGATCCAGGGCGAGCGCGGCTCCTATAGCGAAGAAGCGGCGATCGGCCTCCTCGGCCGGGACACCCACTTCCACTGCTGCCGCAACTTTGAGGAGGTGTTTCGGGGAACTGAACGAGGCGACGTTACATACTGCCTGATCCCGATTGAGAATTCACTGGCCGGCTCGATCTATAAGAACTACGACCTCCTGTCCCGCTACCGGCTTCGAATCGTCCGCGAGACCAATCTCCTGATTCAACATAACCTCATCGGTGTTCCCGGCATCACATTTGAGGAGATCAGAACCGTCCTTTCGCACCCGGTGGCGCTCGATCAGTGCGAACGATTTTTCGCCCGGTACCCGCACCTCGAACGGCAAAGCGCCTACGACACATCGGGAAGCGTCAAGAAAATCCTGGAGGAGAACCTCCGCGAAAGTGCGGCCATCGCCAGTCGGGGGGCCGCCTCTTACTATGGCGGTCAGATCATCATGACCGGCATCGAGGATAACGAGGAAAACTTCACCCGATTCTTCCTTCTCGCGCGCGAGCTTGATGTCTCCCCGGCGGCCAACAAGACCTCCATCGTGTTCAGTTTCAAGAACACTCCCGGCGCCCTGTTCAAGTGTCTGAGTGTCTTCGCGCTCCGTGACATCGATCTCACGAAAATCGAATCCAGGCCGATCCACGGACGGCCTTGGGAGTACCAGTTCTATATCGATTTTGTCGGGAACGTCCAGGAGACCCGGGTTCGTAATGCACTGAGCCACCTCGAGGAGATCACGGAGTTCATTGAGGTGCTCGGTTGCTATCCCGCCGCGATGATCGTGCAAAAGGGGATGTGAAGCAATGCTGCTGGGGATCGACGTGGGAGGCACCAAGCTGGCGGCCGCGCTCGTCGATGACGCGGGGCGGGTCCTCGAGAAACGTCGAGAGCCGGTGGATCAGACGCATAACCGGAGCGTCGTCGAGCAACTCCGTCGGGTCATCGACTCATTCAAGGAGCCGGAGGCAATCGGGGTCTGCGTACCGGGAATCGCCGATTCGAGAAGCAAGACCGTCTGGGCTCCGAACATCAAGGGGTGGGACCATATTCCCCTGGCAGAATTGCTCGCCGGCTGCACCCCGGCGCCCGTCGTGATCGAAAGCGACCGGAACGCTGCGGTGCTCGGTGAGGCTCTTTATGGCGCCGCGGTCGGAAAGACCGATGTTGTCTTTCTGATCATCGGCACGGGAATCGGCGCCGGCATCCTCGTCGGCGGCCGAATTCTGAGAGGTGCACGCGACGTTGGCGGCGCGGTGGGCTGGATTCCGGTCTGGACCGAAGACGAGAAACGGCACTTCGAGGATGTAGCCGCGGGACCGGCGATCGAGCGGGAGGCGCACGAGCTCTTCCATCTGGAGGGCTGCAAGCTGCCCGAGCTTCTGGAGCTCGCGCGGGGCGGACACGAGCGGGTTCAGCACCTCTTTTCCGTTGCAGGCACAGCTATCGGCCAGGTCCTCTCCACCCTGGTCAGCACCTTCAATCCCGAGATGATCGTTCTCGGCGGAGGAGTCTCGCATGCCTGGGATGTGTTGGCCCCTTCCGCGCTTGAAACGATGAACCTTTGGAGCCAGCCGATCGCCGTGCGGCAGGTGGAAATTGTCGTCAGCGGGCTGGGCGAGGACGCCGGGATCCTGGGGGCCGCCGCTGCCGCAAGACAGGCCCTTTCTCACGGCACTTAAATCGCGCATTGAATCACTTTCCGCCGCTCAAGCCTTCAAATTGGGCCGGCATATGGGGTCAACGAACAGATGAACGAGAGCTATTTCGACGCCGCGCAAGACCTTTTGGGGAGGATCCGTTCCACCCAGGCCGAGACCATCGGGAAAGCATCCGCAATCATGGCGGAGAGCATCGCCAACGACGGCTGGGTCTACCTGTTTGGCAGCGGGCACTCGGTTATCCCGGTGCTTGACGTCTACCCGCGCTACGGAAGCTTCGTCGGCTTTCGACCGCTGATGGACCCGCGGCTGATGTGGTTCAACGTTGTTGGGCCGGGCGGGGCGCCGGAGCTCCTCTGGCTGGAGAGACAGGAAGGGTACGTCCAGAACTTTCTCCAAAGCTATTCCTTTACCGATCGGGATACTCTGGTTGCTTATTCTCACGGTGGCCTGAATGCGGCGGCGATCGAAGCCGGGCTCTTCGCCCGGGAGCGCGGCTCCAAGGTCATCGCGGTCACCTCGCTTTCCAACCACCGCGCGTCCGCCGCTTCCCACTCCTCTGGCAAGAAGCTGGCCGATGTCGCGGACGTGGTAATCGACAATTGTGTGCCACCCGAGGATGCGCTCATTGATGTCGGGCAAACCGAACGCCTGGGGGCCGGATCGACCCTGGCTGTGATCCTGATCAGCATGGCCCTGGTAACGGAGACCGGAAAGGCGCTGCGCGGGAAGGGCTTCCACCTGGACACCTTCGTCTCCCCCAACGTCCCCGGGGTGAAGCCGGGTCACAACCAGGAGGTGTTCTCCAAGTTCCGAGCTCGATGCGCGAAGACGGAGTCGGCTGAATGAAGGCGGCTATTCCAGGCGGATCGGTGCTAACCGCCGGCGTATCGAAGTCTGCTCTGACCCACGCCTGTCACCTGGCCATGTTCGTCTTCGGCATTGACCTCGCCGTGCTCGGAGCCTTGCTGCCATCCCTCTTCCAGCGAATTGACCTGGATCCCTCCCAAGCCGGCAGTCTGTTCATCTTCTTGAACGGCGGGGGACTTATCGTCGCGCTTGCGAGCGGCCCGGTTTTCGACACCATCGGCTACCGGATCCTGCTGACTGTCTCAGCTGCAATGAGCGCGGGATGCCTTGTCGGGATCGCCTACGCAGACAGCTACAGCACTCTCGTGCTCTGCAGTTTCCTCCTGGGACTAGGCGGCGGGGGTCTCAATTCAGGTAGTAACGCCTTTATTGCGGACCTGCATCCCGAGAATCAGGCCGCAGCCCTCAACCGGCTCGGAGCCTTCTTCGGCGTCGGCGCCGTGTTCATTCCACTGTTCATCGGGTCCCTTCTGAACTTCGTGCCTCTGTCGACCATCCTGGTCATGACGGCTGTAATCGCCGCTTCTCCCGGCATCCTCTACCTGGTCCTCCGCTTTCCCCCCGGAAAGCACGCCACCGGCGGGTTCCCGCTCCGCGAGGCTCGCCGTCTTCTTCTGCACCCGGTCGTCCTTCTCATCGGGATCCTTCTCTTCTTTCAGTCCGGGAACGAGATGACTGTGAACGCGTGGCTGGCAACGCACCTGGTTAACAACCTACCGCTTTCTGCCGCCCAGGGCCCCCTGTATCTCGCCGGCTTCTGGGGAGCGGTCATGGTCGGGCGAGCAGTTTCTCCGCGGATACTTCGATACATGAGCGAGCGCACGCTGATCCAGGCAAGCGCGCTTGCCTCGGCTGTTGCCGTCCTTCTGTTCGCGCTCTATCCCCACATCCTGCTGTCGGCGCTTCTGGCTGTGCTGATCGGCTTTTGCATGGCGGCGATTTTCCCCTGCGTGCTCGGTATTGCCGCTTCCAGCTTTCCGGGATTTTCGGCCACGGTTTTTGGCATCGTGATGAGCATGGCGCTTGTCGGAGGCATGGTGATCCCATGGGTTTCAGGCGAGCTGGTCGAAGCACGGGGGACCAAGGTGGGTCTTCTCGTCGCCGCCTCGGGATTCGTCATGGTCTTCGTCCTGCAGACCATCCTGACGCGCAGGAGGGGAGTTACGCTGGAGTTTCGGGGACACAAAACTTAATTCCTTAGCAATGCCATGCAAGTGATGACGGAATGGGAATTATAGTATTATGTCCCCGAAACTCCCATTCGACGCCCGATACGCGCGCTGAGGTAAAATGTCCGTCATGGCGACACTTTACGAGAATCTCCTGGACGAGCACACCCGGGAGGGGCTCCTGTGGCACTCACTGCCCGATCAGCGGGTCCTGTGCTACGCGTGCGGGCATCGATGCAAGATTTCCGAGGGCCGGCGTGGGGTCTGCAAGGTTCGATTCAACGACGGCGGCGTTCTGAAGGTCCCCCACGGATACGTCGCGGCTCTCCAGTGCGACCCGATCGAGAAAAAACCGTTCTTTCACGTCAGTCCCGGTGCCCGTGCCCTTACGTTCGGCATGCTCGGATGCGACTATCACTGCTCGTATTGCCAAAACTGGAATACCTCGCAAGCATTGCGAGACAGTGAAGCACAGGGAGCTTTCAGCGAGGTCACGCCTGACCGGCTGCTCGCCCTGGCCGCCTCCGCCGAGGCATCCGTCATCGCCAGTTCCTATAACGAACCCCTGATCACCGCCGAGTGGTCGGCGGCGATTTTTGCGAAGGCCCGGGAGCGCGGTCTGGTTACCGCATTCATATCGAACGGCAACGCAACGGCCGAGGTGCTCGATTACCTTCAGCCGCTGCTCGATTGCTACAAGGTCGATTTGAAGTCGATGCGCGATCTCAACTACAGAAAGCTAGGGGGACGGCTTTCGGTGGTCCTCGATACCATCCGGTCGCTCCACGAGCGGGGCATCTGGGTCGAGATCGTGACCTTGGTTATCCCGGAGTTTAACGATTCTCAGGAGGAACTGACCGAAGCGGCCGAGTTTATCGCATCCGTCTCACCCGACATCCCCTGGCACGTTACCGCTTTTCATCCGGACTACAAGATGACCGACCGCGACGGGACGGGCGCCGATCGGCTGCTCCGGGCTGTGGAGATCGGGAAGAGTGCCGGACTGAGATTTGTTTATGCGGGGAATCTCCCCGGACGGGTCGCCCGTTACGAGGATACCCAGTGCCCGGGTTGCAGCGCTACGCTGGTCGAGCGAACCGGTTATCAGATCTATCGTAATCTGCTCGAGAAGGACGGCAAGTGCCCGCAGTGCGGGTACCAGGTGCCCGGACTCTGGGGAGTCTCAGGACGATTTCGGGGACATAATGCTTAATTCCCTCACCGCAACCGCGCATTTCCCGTAGGCGGAGGAATTAAGTTTTGTGTCCCCGAAACTCGTCCCGAACTCTGAGCCCAACCCCATTAGAACACCATGAACGAACAGCTCAAGTACTACGTTGCAGCCATTCAGACGGATATGCCGAATCCGAAGAACCGGCGGGAGATGAAGAAAAACACCGCCCGGATCCGGGCCTTGATCGACCAGACCATTATCGGCTACTCGCCGTTTCTTCCCGTCAGACTCGTCGTCTTCCCGGAATTCGCGCATGCCGCGCCGGTTTATGACACGCTGGCGGAACTCCGTGAGAAGCTGGCGATCGAGATCCCCAATGAACACACCGACGCGATTCTCGAAAAGTGCCGGGAGTATGGGCTCTACATCCAGACCGGTTCGATGCTGGAAACAGACTCCAAGTACCCTGGCGCGGTTTTCAACTCGACCTGTCTGATCGGCCCTGACGGCATTCTGTACAAGTACCGGAAGGTCTACCCGTGGATACCCTGGGAAGTCCACACCAGCCCACATGACATCGAGGGCTACGAGGAGCCTTTGTTCCCGGTCGCTGAGACCCCGATCGGGCGGATCGGTGCCGCGATTTGCTACGACTGGCTTTTCCCGGAAACGCTTCGCCAGCTTACCGCAAACGGCGCCGAGCTGCTTCTCCGTGTTTCGGCGTACATGGATCCCTTCGGTGCCACGGCCCCAATGGACTGGTGGACGGTCGTCAACCGCTGCCGGGCGCTCGAGAATCTGGCGTACGTGGTTGCCGCGAACCAGGCCGCTTCGCTTCGGAACTATCCTCCGTTTTCGTGGCCGGGAGGGAGCATGGTTGTCGACTACGACGGCCGCATCGTGGCGCAGGCCAGTCCGGGTGGCGGCGAAAAGGTGGTGGTAGCCCCCGTCGACATAGAGATGCTCCGCTATGAGCGCTCGACGCGGCTGGCTCATCAGATGCTCGCGCATCTTCGGACTGAGGCGCACCCGCTCTACCGCTGTCCGGGGTATCCCGCCGGGGAGTACCGCGGACAGAATGATCGGACCTACCGGGACAACCAGGAGACGATCGAATCGGCCAAGCGGAAGATCGGCTACCGGGGATAGGCTCTCTCAGGAACGGGTTACTCACCAAGCTCGCACGCGAACTGGTTGATCCTGCAGCGTAAAATTGATACTATCAACTTTTTCGGAAAAGAGGATCAGACCGATGAAGAGGACATACCAGCCGAATAACCGGCATCGCAAAAAGACTCACGGTTTCCGGGAGCGGATGAGCAGCCGCTCGGGCCGGCTCGTGCTGAAGAGACGGCGGGCGAAAGGGCGCAAGAGGTTGACGGTGAGTGGATGAGCACACTTTCCTTGCGCAAGAACGGATCCATAAGCGCCGTGAGTTTCTGGAAGTTTATGAAAGGGGCGACAAGATTCACACGCCCCATTTCGTTCTTTATATCCTGCAACAGGATCGGCCAAACCACCGGCTTGGTATTACTGTTTCCCGCAAGGTAGGCAAGGCGAACTGTTCGCAATCGCGCCAAGCGGCGTCTTCGGGAGATTTTCCGAACACATAAGGCAATCATTCCCGCGTCCTGCGATGTAGTGATCAATGCCCGGAGATCGGCGGCGGGTGCGAGTTTTCAGGACCTGCTCGAAGGGTTTCCTGGCAGGCGTGGAGAACTGGAAGCGGTCAAGAGGGCTGCCGTGAGTTCTCTGATTATTTTCCTGATCCGGATTTATCAGAAGACACTATCGCCCCTGCTTCCCCAAGCGTGTCGTTTTGAACCGTCCTGCTCCAATTACATGTTGCAGGCCGTCCGTAAGCATGGCGCCAGGAGAGGAGTCGCCCCTGGGGCTGAAGCGCCTGCTTCGTTGCCATCCCTGGAACCCCGGCGGATTCGACCCCGTACCGTAGTAGCAAGGACACAATCGATGAGTGAGCACGAACGGTCATCCATGGACGTCGAGAAGAGGATGTTGCTGGCTATCGCCCTGTCGATGGCGATCCTGATGCTCGCGCCTTACATCTACCAGCGGTTGTTCCCGGCCCCACCGAAGCCGGCAACCCCGGCACCCGTGCAGGAACAGGTCCGAAAACCTGCGGAGCCCCGCAGAAGCGCCGGCGGACGCTCCGGCTCCTCCCCTGCCCCTTCCTGCCGCCCCGGCAGCCGGGTATACCCAGGCAAAAGCCCGGAGTATTTCGATCGAGAACGACAACCTCCTCCTGAGGTGGAACACCGCGGGTGGGATCCTCGAAAGCGCCTTGCTCAAGAACATGGCCAAGGGCGGGCGATCCCTCGAGACCATTCCGAAGGATATTCCTGAGACTCTGCCTCGTCCATTTCAGCTCCGCCTCGAGGACGAGGATTTGGATAAATCCGTGACCCGAGCGGTCTACGAGGTGGTAGGCACCGATAGCGACAACATAAAAGCGCCGGCCGATCTCACTCTCCGGCTTCGCACTCCGGATATCGAGATCCTCCGCCGTATCCGGGTGCCGGCCAGCGGGTTCGCCATCGACATGGAGATCTATGTCCGGCAGGGAAACCGGTCGCTCCCCTTCTACCTGTTCCTGGGACCCGGCATCGGCCCTGAGGGCAGTTCCACTCTCGGGGATTTTGCAAACCCGGCCGTCGCCTATTGGCAGGACGGCTCGGTGACGCGATACCGCGCCAAGGATGTGAGCGAAGGGGCCGCGAACCTGGAAATCCCGGCCCGCTGGGTCGCCATGGACAGCCAGTACTTTGCGTACGGGATCCTCGATGACAAAGACATTCGTTCTTTCCGGATCAAGGAGAGCGGCTGGAAGCGCACCGACCCGAAGAACAAGAAGGAGTACATCGTTCCCCTTCTGACCGCACAGGTGGGGATGAGCCGCGATTCCCGTTTCAGGGTTTTCGTCGCGCCGAAGGACAACGAGCCTCTCGGGCGCATCGATCCTCAGCTGAGCCCGCTGGTTGATTACGGCTGGTTCGGAATCATCGTCAAGCCGCTCCTGGTGAGCCTCAAAATCGTCTACGGTTACGTGGGCAACTACGGCTGGGCCATCATTATTCTGACCTTCATCATCAACCTGGCGCTCTTCCCCGTCCGGTGGAAGCAGATGGTTTCGATGAAGAAGATGTCCGAGCTTCAGCCGAAAATGCGATCCATTCAGGACCGCTACAAGCGGATGAAGACGGGACGATCCCCGCAAGCAGCAGATGAACGTCGAGATCATGGCCCTGTACAAGGAGCACGGCGTCAATCCGCTCGGCGGATGCCTGCCCCTCGTGATCCAGATGCCTTTTCTGTTTGCCTTCTACCGGATGCTTGCTTCCTCCTTCGAGCTGCGCGGCGCCCCCTTCATGCTGTGGATTCAGGACCTTTCCCAGCATGACCCCTACTACATAACGCCGATTGTCATGGGCGTTACGATGGTTATCCAGCAGAAGATGACACCGGCAACCGGTGATCCTTCCCAGCGGCGGATGATGATGATGTTGCCCCTGGTCATGACGTTTTTCTTCCTGAACGTGTCGAGCGGTCTGGCGGTCTATTTCCTGTTCAGCAACCTGTTTGGTATGATGTTTCAGTTTTTGCTCCAGCGGTGGAGCCCCGATTTGAGTAAAGCGAAGACCGCGTCTGCAAAATAGGATTTGAGAAAAGCTATGAGCGAACGGGCAGAGCAGTTGGACAATCAGGCTAAGGAATTCATCGAACGGCTAATCGCCGCCGCGGACTTTGATCTTCGAGCCCGCTACACGCGGGAGGAGGAGTTCCTCAAGGTGGAGATCTCCGGATCAGACGGCGAGCTCGTCCTCGAGAACAACGCAACCTCCTGTACGCGATCGAGCATATCGTGAATCAGGTGATGTACCGGCGCGGCCAGGGAGAGTCGCGGGTCATGATCGACTGCAACGATTACCGGCAGACGCGGGTCTTGGAGCTGCAGCTCATGGCGCGCAAAGCGGCGGAACGAGTGAAAACGACCCATGCCCCCTTCTCCCTGCAGCCGATGCCGGCCTTCGAGCGGCGCGTGATCCACGTGACCCTCGCCGAAGAGCGCGGCGTACGCACGGAAAGCTCCGGCTTGGGGACCAATCGGCATGTGATCATTCTGCCTGCCGCCGGCTAAACCGTCGGTGCACAATCACTTCGACACCATCGTAGCGCTTGCGACTCCTCCCGGACGTTCCGCTCTCGCAGTTCTCCGGATGACAGGCCCGCGGCGCTCCAGCTCGTCGGCACCTGTCTTTCCGGCTCTCTACTCGCCGTCCCCGACCGCAAGCCGCTTCTGCGCACGTTTCGGGACCAGTCCGGCTTCTCCATCGATCGCGTTCTGGTCACCTTCTTTCCAACCCCCGATTCCTACACCGGAGAGGATCTGGTCGAGATCTCCTGCCATGGCAGCTTGCCGGTCATCCGCGGCGTCCTGGCAACTCTTCTATCCGCGGGATGCCGCATGGCCAGACCCGGCGAATTCACAGAACGGGCTTTTCTGCATGGCAAGATGGATCTGGCCCAGGCTGAGGCAGTCCGCGACCTGATCGAAAGCCAGACTGCATTCCAGGCGAAGGTGGCGACCGAACAGATGGAGGGACGCCTTTCGCTCGCCCTGCGGCCGATTCGCGATGAGCTGGTGCGGATCATTTCCCACATGGAGACGGCGCTGGAGTTCGTCGAGGACGAGGTTACTCCCGAGGCCGCACGCAGCTGGTCGCGTCTCTGGAAGCTTTGGGCAACGGGCCCTCGGCGATTTCCTCCGGACTTTCGAATACGGCCATCTCGGTGCATGAGGGCGCGGTCGTAGCCATCGTGGGGAAGCCGAACGCTGGAAAATCAAGTCTCTTTAATGCCCTGCTTCGCAGCGACCGGGCGATCGTCACCGAAATCCCCGGCACCACACGCGACGCTTTGACCGAAACGATCGATCTTGCCGGCATTCCGGTTCAGCTGGTCGACACTGCGGGAATTCGCATTTCGGCGGACCGACTGGAAGCGCTCGGGATTGAGAAGTCGATGACCTACGTCGGTCGGTCGCAGCTGGTTCTGTTTGTCCTCGATCGCTCATCGGCGTTCGCTGCTGCCGACCGGCAAGTTTGGGAGAGCATCAAGAGAACCGGCCACCTGCTGGTTCTGAACAAGTCCGATTTGCCGGGCGCTCTCGAAATCCCGGCTGAGATCAGGGAGGGGTCGGCCGGAGAGCTTGCGGTCTCGGCCCTGCACCGGCTCGCAGATCGAGTCGCTTTGCCAACTGATCCTCGACGCACTGGTCGGACCCGCGACTCCGCCGGAGGCCGAATTGCCGATCGTAACGAGCACCCGTCATCGCGACTGCCTTCTCCGGACTCTCGATCACGTCCGGCGTGGGAAGGAAGCGTGTGAAGCCGGGCTGAGCGAGGAGTTCGGCAATCTACGACCTCCGGCAGGCGCTTCAGGCGATGGGCGAGATCACCGGCGAGACGACTGTCGAAGACATCCTCGAATCCATCTTCTCCACATTCTGCATCGGGAAGTGAATCCACTGACGACTGACCACTGAACCCTCCTATCGACGATGGAGGACTGCCAACTCCCCTTCGGATGAACGACGTCCGAGCGTTTTTGGCCACCGATTTCGCTTTTTCGGGCCGTGGCCGAAACAGTGCGTGCTGAAACCCGCACGGTTCTTGAATCCGGGTCCCAAATGCATACTCCGGGTCGGATCAGGCGGAGAAAAGCGAATAGCGGCCGTTTTACGCGGCTGGCGCTGTGACCCTTGCAGCACTAGGCTCTCAGGCGCGGTGTCTATGCACGACTAGCCCGCATAACCGTCCAAACCGGCCACGACTATCCAAACGCGTCAATTTGGCCATGAAATGCACACCGCAACTCCCGAATCAGGTCTTTTCGGGCTCGTTGTCAGTTGTCCGCCGGTCAGCTCGTCAGGTGGTCAGTCGGTCAGTCCATCCGGTTGTCCGGCTGCGGTAATGAACTTCGGGAAGTTCCTGGAGGCGTTTGGCTGCCTGCTCAGCCGTGAGGTCGCGCTGAGGTTCGCCGAGCATTTCGTAGCCCACCATGAATTTTCGGATGCTGGCCGAGCGGAGCAATGGCGGGTAGAAGTGGGCGTGCAACTGCCAGTGAGGATACTGTCCGCTGTCGGTCGGCGCGCCGTGCCATCCCATCGAGTAAGGGAACGAGGTCTCGAAGAGATTGTCGTAGCGGATCAGGAGCTCGTTTCAGGATCTGGGCCAATGCCCTCCGCTCCCGCGGGTTGGACATCGGGAAGACGCAGGATCTGGCGACGGCGCGGAAGGAGCAGGATCTCGAAGGGCCAGAGCGCCCAGTAAGGCACCAGGGCGACCCAGTCCTCGTTTGCGACGACCACCCGTTCGCCGAGGGTCGTTTCCAGCTCCACGTAATCGAGGAGGAGAACTCGATTCCCTGCTTTCGTAATGTTCGCGCTGCCTGGCTTCTTCCTTGGCCGCCTCGTTCGGCAGCGCGGTGCCGGCCCAGATCTGGCCGTGCGGGTGAGGATTGGAGCACCCCATGATTTCGCCCTTGTTCTCGAAGACCTGGACCCAGCGATAGGTCTTCCCCAGGTCGGCGGTCTGTTCGGCCCAGACCCGGATGACATTCTCAATCGCCTCCAAGTCCATTTCGGGAAGGGTCAGGTCGTGCCTGGGGGAAAAGCAAATCACCCGACAGGTGCCTGCCTCGGCTTCGGCGCGAAGGAGCGGGTGCGGCGACCGCGCATCCGGAACGTTCGGGAGCAGGGCCGCGAAATCGTTATCAAAGACAAAGGTGCTCGTGTAGTTCGGGTTGCGAAGACCACCCGCCCGCTCGTTCCCCGGGCAGAGATAGCACCCGGGTTCGTAGGCCGGACGCTCGAGCGACGACCGGTTTTTCCACCTGGCCGCGCCACGGCCTCATCGTCCGATGCGGCGAAACCAGGATCCAGTCACCGGTCAACTGGTTGTATCGGCGGTGCGGGTGCTCAGTCGGATCAAATGGCATGACTGACAGATGGTATCAATCTTGAAGGCGCTTAGCCAGTGGGGTGTGAGATGTGGAGAAGCTGCGCCAGTTCCTTCAGTGACGCCACCACCTCGTCGGCACCCGCGGCTGCAAGCTCCTCGCGGCTGAATGCGCCCGATGCGACGCCTATGGCGAGGACGCCTGCCCGTCGGGCCGCAACAATATCGTCAGGCGTGTCGCCGACCATTGCCGCGTCGCCAGCTGAGAGGGCCAGGCCGGCGAGCGCCTTCAGTACCGGCTCAGGATCGGGCTTGGAGTGAAGGACGTCCTCGATACCGACGATGACGGGGAACCACGCAAGCAGTCCCAGGGAGTCGAGGATTCCGCGAGTCCCGGCACCGGCCCGGGAGGTGACGATGGCCAATGAAAACTTGCCGGCCAGCAGAGGGATGATCTCGCAGGCGCCCGGCATCGGCCGCGACAGACCGAGCGAGACCGGCCGGAAGACTGCCCGGTACTCGTCCACATAGGTCTCGATTTCGGCCGGGCCGGCGCCGGGGAAGTAGCCACGGAACATGGCTCGGAGCGGTCGGCCGATCAGACGGCGAATGTCGCTGCACTGCACCTCTGGATGGCCGAGCTTCCGGAAAACGGCATTAAAGGAGTAGCAGATGGCCTCCGAGGCGTCCACGAGGGTGCCGTCGAAATCGAAAATCAGCGCGCGGAGGGTTCGGTCGAGTTCTGGGTTCTGGGTTCTCAGTTCTGGTTGCGAGTAGCAATTGTTAATAGATCGAATGGTGATACCCGAATCTCGAGAGTAATCGGAACGCCTGGAATGGCACCTGAAACGTGTAACTTGAGAACCCAGAACAGAGAACCCAGAACCCCGAACCCCTTCCCGGATAACTCACTCCGGCAGAAAGCCGGAATAGAGCCGTTCGAGCTCTTCTTCGGAGTAGAAGTGAAAGACGATCCGGCCTGCTTTTCCACTGCGGACGATCTCGACGCGAGTCTTCCACTGCTCCTCGAGCTTATGCGCCGCGGCGGTCGTATTCGGGTCGACAACCTTTGGCCGGGCCGGCGCGGGATTGGCAGCGCGCTGAGCAACCTGCTCGACCTGTCGAACCGACAAACCTTTCCTGGCGATGTCCTTCAGGAGTGAAAGCTGGAGCTGCTTGGGGAGCGACAGGAGGGCCCGGGCATGCCCCATGGAGATCTCCGCGTTCAGAACCGCCTGCTGCACGGCCGTCGGCAGCTTCAGCAGGCGCAGCGTGTTGGTAACCGCCGTCCTGCTCTTTCCGACTCGCGTGGCCACCTCTTCCTGGGTCAGGTGAAATTCGTCGACAAGGAGCTGATAGGCGTTCGCCTCTTCGATCGCATTCAGATCGGCGCGCTGGATATTCTCGACGAGTGCGCGCTCGAGCATCTTTTCGTCCGAAACGTCCTGAACCAAGGCAGGGATTCGGGCAAGGCCCGCCTTCTGAGCAGCCCGCCACCGACGCTCTCCGGCAACCAGCTCGTAGCCGTTTTCCGCCCGGCGCACGACGATCGGCTGAAGGACGCCGTGCTCGCGAATCGAGTCGGCAAGCTCATCCAGGCTGGCGGAGTCGAACTGCACCCGCGGTTGGAACGCGTTGGGACGGATCTCCTCGAGCTCAAGCTCGAGCAGCGCCGGACCGGATTTTGACTTGGGAAGAAGGGCATCAAGACCTTTACCGAGAGCCTGTCGTTTCATGGATGCAACTCCGAGGGCCTCCGTTGATTGTGGCGCGGGCTGCTTGCCAGGATTTCGCGCGCGAGCTGAATGTAACTGTCCGCCCCCTTGCAGCGTCCGTCGTACAGGAGTATCGGTTTGCCGAAGCTCGGGGACTCGGCCAGGCGGACATTCCGGGGAATGACGGTGCGAAGCACCTGCTTCCCAAGGTGCGCACGCACGTTGTCCTGGATCTGGGCGGAGAGGTTGAGCCGGTCGTCGTACATGGTGATGACGACGCCCTCGACCTCGAGGCCCGGGTTGAGCGCCTGGCGGACACGGTCCAGGGTGCCGAAGAGCTCCGAGAGCCCCTCCAGGGCGAAGTACTCGCACTGGACCGGAATCAGGATCGAGTTTGCGGCGGCCAGCGCATTGACGGTCAGGATCCCAAGCGACGGCGGACAGTCGATCAGGATGAAATCATAGACGCCCTGAACCTCACCCAGCCGGGTCCGCAGCAGGCCTTCCCGACCGGGCGCCTCGAGCAGCTCCACGGTGGCCCCGATAAGGTCGCGGTTGGCCGGGAGAAGATCGAGCGAATCGAGCTCGGTGTGGACCACCGCGGTGACCAGCGGAACCGCGCCGCTCAGCACGTCGTAGACCGAGCTGGCAACCGCATTCTTGTCGATTCCCAACCCGGAAGTGCTGTTGGCCTGCGGGTCTAGATCGATCAGCAGAACCCGGAGGTCTGCACTCGCCAGACAGGCGGCCAAATTGATAGCCGTAGTTGTCTTTCCGACTCCACCTTTTTGGTTCGCGATTGCTATTACCCGTGCCATGGCAGGCGAGGAGAATAACACACAATGGCCCGAATGCGGAAACGAAGACCGGGGGGAAAGGTTCCACGTGAAACGTAAAGACCGCTGCGCACTGCGCACTACCCACTCCGCACTGCGGACGGGCCACGTCGCTCGCGACCGGGGGAAGGCTTGTCTAGGTCTCACCCTGTTGTGCGCAGTCCGCAGCGCCCAGTGCGCAGTTTCCCCTGCGTTTCACGTGGAACATCACTGCCCGCGGGGAGCGAAAAGGGACACAAAACGATTCTTGGTGCCGGGGACGGCTTCCTGGCGAGCCAGAACGAATCTCTCCTCGTTCACCTCCGACGCACTTCCATGAAACACGAGCAGGTGCACACCGCTTGCCTGCAGGCGCCGCTCAAGCAGAGGCGAGAGCTTCAAGGCGCGCACCGTAGCGAGCCTGACGCCGTCCCACCCCCCGAAATCCTCGGCCCGACCCCCGAACACCGTCACCTGGATTCCGGCGGAGCGGCAGCCTTCCTCCAGGAACACCGCCTTTTTGCCGCTGGGCTCGATCAGGGTCATCTCCACCCCGGGTCGGAAGATCTTGACCGGCACCCCGGGGAAACCGGCCCCGCTGCCAATGTCCGCCATCCTCGAGACTTCGGGGACAAACAACCGGGCCGCCCAGAACGCCTCGAAGAAACTCAGCCGGAGCTGTTCCTCCACACGATCAATCGAGGTCAGGTTGATCCTCCGGTTCCATCGCGTCAACGTCTCCAGGTACACCCGGACCTGGTGGCGCTGCTCGGCGTTCAGCTCGACCCCGAATATGCCTTCAAGCTCAGACAGCCGGCTCGCGTCCACCGCCCTCCTTCCGGGAGTTCCCCCGCAAAAAGACTTGCAGAATCGAAATCGCCGCCGGAGTGACCCCGGGGATCCGGGCCGCCTGTCCCAGGCTCACCGGACGCACCCGACCCAACCGTTGCACCACCTCGTGAGACAGGCCGGGAATCATCTTGTAGTCCAAGTCCTCCGGAATCCGCTTCTCTTCCCCAGACCGCATTCGCACCACTTCGCGCCTCTGATGCCCGATGTAGCCGGCGTACTTGACCTCCGCCTCCACCGCCATCGCTTCCTCCGCCGACAGCTCGATGCCGCCACCCCGCACAGCGGGCAGAACGTCCACGATCCCCTGCTCCGGTACCTTGACTATCTGCTCGAGCGGCGTCCCGACGGGTGCCTGCACCTGCCAACCCTCCAACCCTCCACCGGTCCACTCACGCCGCACCCGCGTCTCACGCAGGAAATCGAGCGTCCGGTCGATCTTCTCCCACTTCGCTTCAGATGCCCGCCACGCTGTCTCCGACACCAGGCCAAGCCGCCGGCCCAGCGGCGCCAGACGGCGGTCAGCATTGTCGATGCGCAGCAAGAGCCGAAACTCCGCGCGGGACGTGAACATTCGGTAGGGCTCGTCCACCCCCTTCGAGACAAGGTCGTCGACGAGTATGCCGATGTAGCCCTCGGTCCTTCCCACCACCACGCCGTCCGCCCCCGAGGACCGCAGGGCCGCGTTGATCCCCGCCATCAGTCCCTGGGCTGCCGCCTCCTCGTATCCAGTCGTCCCGTTGATCTGCCCGGCATGAAACAGCCCCCGCACTCTTCGCGTCTCGAGGGTCGGGGCCAGCTCCGACGGATCGACGTAATCGTACTCGACCGCGTACCCGGGCCGCAGCATCACCGCCCCTTTCAATCCGGGAATCGCATCGAGCATCGCCCGCTGCACGTCCAGGGGCATGCTCGTCGACATCCCGTTTACGTAAATGACCTCGCTCTCCAGTCCTTCGGGCTCCAGGAAAATCTGGTGCGATTGGCGATCGGGGAACTTCACCACCTTGTCTTCGATGGACGGACAGTACCGCGGGCCGATTCCCACGATCTGACCGCCGTAAAGCGGGCTGCGTCCAAGATTCGCACGAATCGTGTCGTGGACCAGGCCGTTGGTACACCCAATCCAGCAATCCAGCTGGGGAAGGCTGACACTCCGCGTCTCCAGGGAGAAGAACACCGGGTCAGGATCGCCCCCATGCGGTATGAACTGCGAGAAGTCGATCGTCGCCCGGGCCAGCCGCGCCGGCGTTCCCGTCTTCAGCCGACCCCTTCGAAATCCCAACGCCCGAATGGACTCCGCCATACGCATCGATGCCGCCTCGCCTGACCGCCCGGCCCGGAACTTGTGCTCCCCGACGTGGCACAAACCGTCCAGGAATGTCCCGGTCGTCAGCACCGCGCTTCCGCACCCCAGTCGACGCCCGCTCGATAGCTCCACGGCCTCGACGGCGTTTCCCGCCACAACAAGGCCCGCCGCCTCTCCTTCGACCAGCTCCAATCCCGGGATCTCCCGCAGGACGCGCTGCATCTCGAGTCGGTACAGTTGCTTATCGCTTTGGCAGCGCGGCGCCCGCACCGCCGGGCCCCGGCTCCTGTTTAACAGCCGAAACTGGATTCCGGTCCGGTCGGCCACCTTCGCCATGACGCCCCCGAGCGCGTCGATCTCGCGCACAAGGTGACCCTTGGCAATTCCGCCCACCGACGGATTACACGACATCTGGGCAATCATCGACAGGCTCATCGTGACGAGCGCGGTCCTCGCACCCATGCCCGCCGCGGCGGCCGCAGCCTCGCACCCCGCGTGCCCGCCCCCGATCACGATGACATCGAACCCGTCGTTCATTCAGGGAATTATACCAGCCGGACGACAGACAAGGAGACAAGGAGACAAGGAGACGAGACGAGACGGCGAGACAAGCGGAAGCTTGCACTCCTCGCCGTCTTTGGCGTCCCGGGTGTTCGTCTTCCGGTCTCCCCTCCCTGTCTCCTTGTCTCCCTGTCTCTCCCCGGCTCCTGCTATAATCGGCGGCATGACTGAGCAGGAACGGAAGCGGCTCACGGAAATCGCCGCCTGCGCCGGTTGAGCGTCCAAACTGGCGCCGGAGGTTCTGGCGCGAGCGCTTAGCGGCATCGAGCTGTACCACAACCCGAACGTGCTGGTTGGCTTTGAAACGGCCGACGACGCCGGAGTCTACCTGCTCAACCCGGACCTTGCCCTTGTCCAGACCGTCGATTTCTTTACCCCGATTGTCGATGATCCCTTCATCTTCGGACAAATCGCCGCAGCCAATGCTTTGAGCGACATTTATGCGATGGGGGCCACTCCTCTATTTGCGCTCTCCGTTGTCGGCTTCCCTGTCCGGAACCTTCCCGAGAGCGTCCTCCAGCAGATGCTTGCCGGCGGCGCCCAGAAAATGATCGAGGCTCAAGTCGCAATCCTTGGTGGTCATTCGGTTCAGGATCCTGAGCTCAAGCTCGGCTACGCGGTCACAGGAACTGCCCACCCGTCCAAGATCTACACCAACCGCGCCGCCCGGCCCGGCGACGCTCTTATTCTGACCAAGCCGCTCGGCACTGGAACCATTACTACCGGGATCAAACGGGGCCTCACCAGCCCAGCGGTCGCCGAAGCTGCCATCGCCTGGATGCTCGCACTCAACGACCGAGCCAGCCGCGAGCTCTCAGCTTATGACGTGAGCGCCGTGACCGACATCACCGGCTATGGTCTCATAGGCCATGCATTCGAGGTAGCCGCCGCCTCCGGCGTCACTCTCACCATTCGCGCCTCAGACGTTCCTTTGATGGACGGCGCCCTGGACCTTGCCCAGCGCAACGTCTTCCCGGGAGCAGTCGACGCCAATCGTCGCTACGTCGGCGACCAGGTCGAGTGGTCCGACACCACCCTTCTCCTTCAGAAGCTCCTTCTCGACCCGCAGACCTCCGGCGGCCTCCTGATCAGCCTGCCCGAGACGCAAACAGACGGGCTCCTCTCCGCACTCGCCGCAAAGGGCGTGTCGGCGGCACGGATCGGCCGCGTGGAGCCCCGGGGGGCAACCCTCATTCACGTTGTTTGAAAGCCGGGAAAAAGAATCGACGGCGGTAGGTTATTCGGGACTTATCTTCAACATTCGCAGGAACTTCTCGTCCTGACTGGTCAGGTCAAGCTTCACGTTCCGGATTTTGGTTTCCGCGCCTTCCTTTTTGTTGAAGCCAATCGTTGCCTCTACGATCAGAAACACGTCGTACCCGCCATCGCGGATCTTGTCAATGGCCGCATTTATCTCCGGAGAGTCAGTCAGCGCCCGGTTGATCGCCGCTTCCACCTTCTTCCGGTATTCTTTTAACTGCTCGTCCAACATTTTTCAACTCACCTTCCTTCGACGGTTCTGCGACTCGCATCCAACACTCGCGGTCGCCCGTTTCGGGCGCTTCGACTTCGAAACCCATCATATCAGACTAACCCGCCAAGTAAAGCCAAAAGGCCAGCCCAAGACACGCTCGCGAGCGTGCGCTTCTGCCTGTATCTTATTGACCTATAGTCACTACCGGGATTGCCGTCGACAGCCGGTCAGAACGGGGTCCGACTCGATCTCGATCTCCAGGAAGAAGGGTTTTCAGGACCGACCCTGGAACCACAGCCGAGCCGGCGTGCGCTCACCGATCGTCTCTATATCGACGGGATTGAGAAAAGGAAGTTGCCACAAAAGATCGGCTTCCGCCGCGTAGCCGCAGGCGGACATGACATCGGGGTACCCGGACCCCCATACCAGGCGATCCCGGCCAAACACCTCCCGGATTTCAGAGATCACCGGCCAGAGCTCCTGATGGGGATGCGGTCCCTTTGACAGCTGGAACACGCGGGAGACATTGACGATCACCTGCGGATAACGTGCATACTCGAGCATGACCGGCACAAACTGGGAAAGCTCGGTTCCGCGCCCCTTCCCCAGGTCGTCGAGTACGACCGTGAGTCCGGGAAACGACGTCACAACATCCGAAAACTGGTTGTACTCCTGGGAAGCCATGCAGAGACTGACCGGGACCGACAGACGCTCCAGGCGTTCCCAGACCGCCATCACGGCAGGCAGATTCACCCAGCGAGCGCCGGGATCCCCTTCCGGGCACATCTCGATTCCATCCATGCCCCAGCGAACGCACAGTTCCTCGCACTCCGCGACCGCCGTAACGGACCTCGGGTTCAACCGGCCGACGACTGCAAAACGGTCCGGATAGCGGTCTCGCATTTCGGCAAGGACACTCGCCGTGACATTCGAGTCTGCCGCAAACAAAACGGCGCGGGAAACCCGCGCCTTGTTCATCTCCGAGATCAATTGCTCCAGAGATTCCTGGTTGTTACCGATTCGTGCCTGGCAATCGATCAAGCCACCCCCACGGCGGGCCGGATCGGTCTGCTCACTACCTCGTCGCTCTCGATCTTTCCGTCGCGCAGATGCACGACCCGGTGAGCGTGCAGTGCAATATCCGCCTCGTGCGTGACCAGGATGATCGTATTGCCCTCAGCGTGCAGCCGTTCAAACAACGCCATGATCTCGTTGCCGGTCTTGGTGTCGAGGTTCCCAGTCGGCTCGTCCGCCAGGATAATGGAGGGATTGTTGACCAGCGCCCGGGCGACTGCGACCCGCTGCCGCTGACCGCCCGACAGCTCGTTCGGACGATGCGTGACGCGCTTCCCGAGGTCGACCGATTCCAGCGCATGCATGGCCTTCGCCCTCCGCTCCCCGGCTGATACCCCCGCATAGATCAAAGGCAGCTCGACATTGTGGAGAGCCGTGGCGCGTGCCAGCAGGTTGAAGGTCTGAAAGACAAAGCCGATTTCCTGGTTTCGGATGTGCGCCAGCTCATCGTCGTTCATCTCGCTGACCATTTTCCCGTTCAGGATGTACTGTCCCTTGCTCGGGGTATCCAGGCACCCAATCAGGTTCATCAGAGTCGACTTCCCGGAGCCGGAAGGACCCATGATCGCAACGTACTCGTTGCGCTGAATGTCAAAACTCACACCCTGGAGAGCGTGAATCTCCTCGGAACCCATCTGGTAGGTTTTCCATAGATCAACGGTGCGTATGATAGGCTCGGACATGGCGTTACCCTTTCTTCTCTTTCGGCTCGGGCTTCACGGCCTCCCCGTCTTTGAGAGTCCGCAGCGTCTTGAAACTACCGGTCACGATTTCAGTCCCGGGCTTGAGCCCCGACAGGATTTCGATGTCCGTATCACCCGTCACCCCGGTCGTCACCTGCACGAACTCGGCCTTTCCACTCTTAACCACGAAAACACCCTGAAATTCCTTTTTATCGCGTTTCTGCACCTTTGCGGTGGACGCTTCGACCTTCTTCTTATCCTTTTTATCTTTTCCGGTCGACGGAGGCGGCGGCTTGATCATCCCGCCTTTGTCGTCGATCTCGAACTCGCGGACCGTCAAGGCCTGCAACGGGATCGCGATCACCTTCTGACGGGTCGCCGTCGTCACTTCCGCAGTACAGCTCAGGCCGGGACGCAGGCTCCTGGGCGGAGAGTCCAGCTGGACCACGACTTTGAAGTCCTTCGCTTCCTGCTGGCCTGTCGTCTGTGCAATCGCAGAATTGCCGACTTCCGTTACCCGTCCCTTGAGCGGCGTATCCGGCAGCGCATCGACCTTCACTTCAGCAATCTGGCCGAGCGCCACATTAACGATGTCCGTCTCATCGACTTCCACTTCCGCCTCGATGACGGACAAATCGGCGATCTCCATAAGGGTCGCCGACGGGTTATTCAAGTTTCCGGGAACCGCCCGCTCGCCCGTTTCAACGTTCAGCTTTGTAATGACACCGCTGAGCGGCGATCGGATTACGGTCTTGGCCAACAGGTCCTGAGTCCGCGCAAACAATGCCGAGTTCTGGCTGACCCGGTGCTCGGCCGCCTGGAATGAGTTCTTCGCCTGCCGCAAAGTGACTTCGCTCAGGGCCAGCTGCGCCTTCGCCTGTTCCACATGCGCCTCAGCCGAAATCAGCGAGGTTTGCGCCGTGATCAGGTCGGCTTTGGCAACATCGTAGACATCCTTCGAAATCAGGTTGTCTTCGTACAGGTCCTGCTTGCGGGTGAAAGTCGACTGGGCGATCTCCAGGTTCTTCTGCGCCCGGTTGAGCTCAGCCTCGGACACGCGGACGGCTGCCCGGTCCCGGTCAAGGTTGGTCTGCTGCAGCTCGATCCCGGCTCTCTGGTTCAACGCGTCGCTGCGGGAAATCTCGAGGACTGAGGCCTGCGCACGACTCTCGGTTTCGGTCTGGATGGGATCAATGCGCAAAAGGATGTCCCCTTTTTCGACCACATCCCCTTCTTTGACGTAGACCTGAGTGATGACGCCGGCGATCTCAGACTGCAGCTCGACATACTCCTTCGGCTTTATCTCCCCGGTGGCCGAGACCTTCGCAATCAGCTTGTCGCGAAGATCCACCTTCTCGAGCTGAACCAGCGTTTCGTCTTTTCGCCGGGCGTTCAGACTAAACCCGATGATCCCGGCAAGGACAATCACCGCGGCTATAACAATCCCAATCTTCTTCTTCTTGCTCATGCTCATAATCGAATTAAACTACGGATTAGCAAGGCCGAAAGTTTCCTCCGGACAGCATTTTTTCCCATTCCAGACCGCCGGACTCGCGCACATTGGAAAAGAGAAAGGGTCAAAACGCGCAGATGAGATGCGAACCGGCCGCTCGAGAGCATACCGCAGCACAGAGGGAATGGAAAGGGCAAAGGGGCGCAGGAGTTCGGAGTTCAGGGGAGGAAGACCTGAACGGAAGACCGGAACGGAATATCGAATATCGAACAAGGAATCACGAATGTCGAAGGAGGGATAGGAAGAACGCCCCAGACTCAGATTTCCCCTACTTCGAACGAATGTTCCGGCGCGGCTCGCTTGGCCTCACCTACAGCCAAGAACTCCGAACTCGGAACTCAGAGGATCTCGAACTGGTCGGCCATCAAGGCCAGGCGCTCACCCCGGAACACCGTTAGCGGCAGGCGTCCCAGCACCGAGAACCAGGGTGACGGGAGAAGATCCAACAGACGCCGCCGTCTCGCGTACCGAACGACTCGAAAGCGCTGGCCCGCACGCAACCCGGCAATTTCCCGGGCCCGCTCGACCGCCTCCACCAGTCCCCCGACTTCATCAACCAGCCCCCGCTCGACTCCCTGCGAACCGGTCCAAACCCGTCCTTCCGCCATCGGACGGACCGCTTCGACTGCCAGGGAGCGCCCCTCCGCCACTTTCCGCAGGAAAAGCTCCTCGTAGAATTCCCGAAGCTGACCGCGGACAACTTCTTCCTCCGACTCCGAGAACCCCCTGCTCATTGACGCGTAGCCGGAATGCGCGCCCTTCTCGACGACATCGACCGTGATGCCCCATCGGGCCAGCAACCGGCCGATACTGAACTTGCCTCCCAGCACTCCAATGGAACCCGTGAGAGTGCTGGGCGACGACAGGATCTTCCTCCCGGCAGCGGCGATGTAGTAGCCGCCACTTGCCGCCACATTTCCGAAGGAGACGACTACCGGCTTCTCTGCGTTGGTCAGCTTGACTTCACGCCAGATCAGGTCAGAAGCGAGGGCGGACCCACCGGGGCTGTTGATCCGCAACACGATCGCCTTGATTCGCTTGTTTTTTCTCGCGCTTTTCAGAAAGGCTACGATGTCGTCGGCGCCGGCCGTCTTCGTCCCTCCGCGGCCCCGGTGGGATTCTCCGCCAAGGATAATTCCCTCGATGAACAGGATGGCGATTTGAGGCCGATAAAAAGTCAGCCGCCGCTTGAAAAACCCGTCCCTCCGCTCCCAGCCGGTGCGCGGCGATCTCTTCGCAACCGGGCAGTTCCTTCTCAAGGTTCGCCTCGACCTCATCCTCGTAAGCGAGATCGTCTACAAGCTCAGCTCGAGGGCCTGCCTGGCGGTATACGGACCGCCGTCGATCCAGGTTTGAACAGTGTTCACATCGACGCCCCGATGGAGCGCGACGCTGTTCTTCAGCCGTTCCTGGATGTCGGTCAGAAGCGAGTCGGTCATTCGACGATTCGCCTCCGACATTTCCGTGCGGGTGAAGACCTCGCCGGCTGACTTGTATTCGCCCAACCCGAAGAGTTGAGGCTCAACGCCGAGCGAGTCGAGAAGATTCTTGAAAAAGAGCACCTCCGCCCGCAGCCCCACGAAATCGAGCGTCGCCGAGGGCGGCAGGTACAACCGGTCGGCATTTGATGCGAGGTAGTAACTGCGGTTGTCAGCCTCTTCCAGATACGTCAGGACCTTCTTCCCCGCTTTCCGAAACCGGGTAATCGCCTGGTCGAACTCCTCGGTCTGGGCCCAACCGGCTTTGAGCGCCTTGATGATCAGCAACAGACCTTTCACCCGTTTGCTCTTCGCACCCGCGTCGATCAGCTTCAGGACGCTCCAGAGGTCCATTGGGGCGCTGCGCGCAAAGAAGGAAATGTCCGATCGCTCTTCAACAATCGGATCCCTTAGAGTGATCTTAATGAAGCCGGAACGTTTCCCCATTATGCAGATATCATACGTCAACGCTAGAGCTTACAGGAATCACGGCCGGGCGGCGGCGGGGGTCCACCGCAGACCCAAACAGGCCGATGGTATAATCTTCCTCGTGTTAAAGGCCTTTGTGCTTCTCATGTCTTTGTCAGTCGCGCTTGCGCAGGCAGGCGGAACCCCAAACCAGGATCCCAACCCGCCGGCGGCGCAGAATCCCCCGGCCCAGCAACCGGGGACGACTCAGCAGCAGGACACCACTCAGCAGCAACAGCGCCCCGGTTTCCGGATTGGCGTGGCGGTCAACCAGGTTTTCCTCTCGGTCAATGCGAGGTCTGTTGGAGGCGGCTTTGTCCGCAACCTGACCAAGGACAGCTTTCGCGTCTTTGAGGACGGCGTTCCGCAACAGATCGTGAACTTCTACAGCGAAGCCGTTCCCGTCCACGCCGTTCTTCTCGTCGATATCAGCGGAAGTACGGTCTCCGAACAGGCCGAGATCCGCCGCGCGGCCCTTGAGCTCGTGAAGAATCTGGGGCCCGAGGATCAGGTTGCGATCATCGTTTTCAACTACCAGCCGCGCCTCATCTGCAACTGGACGAACGACCGCGACCGCATCGAGAACGCGCTCTTGAGTATCTATCCCAAAGGGACCACGGTCCTGCACGACGCACTGTACGTGACATTCGACGACCTCCTCAAGGGCGTCGAAGGCAAGAAGGCGGTCATCCTCCTGACCGACGGAGCGGATACCGGCAGCTCGGTCGACCCGACCGAGGTTGTCGAAATGGCAATCAAGTCCGAGGCGATGGTCTACACCGTCTCGAAAGTCGATGAGTACTGGGCGGGTGCGATAGCTGCCCGACAGGACCCCCGTTACGCCATGGTCCGGGAATACAGCGACGACTACATCCTGTCCAATAAGCGTTATCTCGAGCGGCTCTCCACCCAGACGGGAGGCAAAGTGCTCGATGCCCGGGCCTTCGCGACACTGGTGGATGTCTACAAGACGGTCGCGGACGAGCTGAAGAACCAATACTACATGTCCTATATCCCAGCCAACGCGGCCCGAGACGGCCGGTGGCGGAATATCGAGATCCAGTCGGCCGATCCGGGGATCGTGGCCAGTACCAGACCCGGGTACTATGCGGCCCAGGGCGGGACGAAGTAGGGGCACGAAACCCCGACACCAGACGACCCAGCCCCGCCGGCGACATCGGAAGGCGCCGAGCAGCCTTGTCGCTCATTGTTCAACAGCCGCTATTTTCGCGTGCTGCAGTCCAAAAGAGATTCCTGCCTCTTCCCTACGAAGTCGTACCCATGCAACACCCACGCAGCGAGCTCAGGCCGGGCGCTCGTTCCCTTGACTGACCCCCTCCTTCGGCCCACAATGGAGTTAAGAGTTCTCTTCAATTCTCCCGACCAAATCCGATCCGTCTTCAAAGGAGGTAAAACATGGGTACTGAAGGTACGTTCGTTCAGCCCGGCAAGAGTGAGGGACCCGTCGCACGGGCCATAGAAGAACAGACGGCCAAGCTGCCGTCCGACACTTTTCTGTGGGCAGCCGTCGGCTCCATGGCCGCATCCTGGGCTTTGCGCGCCTTCGGCCGTGAATCAGCGTCGAATTTCGTGGGCCAATGGGCACCGACGCTGCTGATCCTGGGGTTGTACAACAAGATGGTCAAGCTGCAGGGCCACGATCGGTACTCCTAGGACAGGACTTTTTCACCGTCTGCGCAGGAGCAGGCGGCGATCCCAGCGGGCCAGGGCAGGCAGGGCCGCAGAGAGAATCCATTCCGCTCGCACTTCGCCCTGCCCCCCTTGGCAAACCCGACGTGTGGCAGGCCTTCGTCCGCAACCCTTCTTAGTCGTTTCACATCCATCTCTTAGGCATTCTCCACCTCAGGATCAACAGTTGACAATCGAACCTCCGCATTGCTATGCTTCCTAAACAGTACCATTATGGTACTGATTCATGCTTTAAGAGTGAGTGGGAACGTCGATGATTCGGATGAGCAAACAGACGGATTACGGGGTCCTGTTGCTGACGCAGTTTGCAGCCGACCCGGAGGGCCTAACCCTGAGCGCCCGGGAGTTGGCGGACAGGGCGAGCCTTCCACTGCCCATGGTGAGCAAGATCCTGAAGGTACTGACCCGGGGCGGGTTGCTTGTCTCTGTTCGTGGTGCTCGCGGGGGCTACACGCTGGCCCGGCGGCCCGACCGGATTACCGTGACCGATGTAATCAGCGCGCTTGACGGGCCGTTTGCGATGACCGAGTGCGTGGACGCGCCCGGCGACTGCCGCCAGGAGTCCTCGTGTCCGGTCCGAACCAACTGGCACCTGATCAACCAGACGGTACGGAAGGCGCTGGACAACATCACTCTCTGGGACATGACTCGACCCTTGACGGTACCCCTGATCCGGCTCGAGCGGGCAGGCAAGACGTCCTCGGTCACGCTTGGCTGATGGCAGCCAAAATACGGACAGCAGTAAGGAGATAGCATGGCTACCGAGACCGAACAGATTAATGAGTTAGCCAACCAGGAATACAAGTACGGCTTTTATACGGATGTCGAGGCGGATGAGGTTCCCGCCGGACTGAGCGAGGACGTGATCCGCCTGATTTCAACCAAAAAGAATGAGCCGGAATTCATGCTCGAATGGCGGCTGAAAGCCTATCGGCACTGGCTCACCCTTGAGGAACCCCGCTGGGCCAACGTCACGTTTCCTCCCATTGACTATCAGTCCATCGTGTACTACTCGGCGCCTAAGAGCCAGTCGAAAGTCAGGAGCCTGGACGAAGTCGATCCGCAGATTTTGGACGCCTACCGGAAGCTCGGCATTCCGCTTCAGGAGCAGGAACTGTTGGCCGGGGTGGCGGTCGATGCGGTCTTTGACAGCGTTTCCGTGGCAACGACATTCCAGGAAAAGCTGGCGGACCTGGGAATCATCTTCTGCCCATTCTCTGAAGCGGTACTGAAGCACCCGGACCTCGTGAAGAAGTACCTGGGCTCGGTTGTCCCCGTCTCGGACAACTTCTACGCCTGTCTGAATTCCGCGGTCTTCACGGATGGCTCCTTCTGCTATGTGCCGAAGGGGGTCCGCTGCCCGATGGAGCTCTCGACATACTTCAGGATCAACGCCGCCAAGACCGGCCAGTTCGAACGGACGCTGATCATCGCCGACGAAGGCGCTTATGTGAGCTACCTGGAAGGTTGCACGGCCCCGATGCGCGACGAGAACCAGCTGCACGCCGCGGTGGTCGAGCTGATCGCGCACGACAACGCCCAGATCAAGTACTCGACGATTCAGAACTGGTATCCGGGGGATGACGAAGGCCGCGGCGGTATCTACAACTTCGTGACCAAGCGGGGCAAGTGCGCAGGGGTTAACTCCAAGATCTCCTGGACCCAGGTCGAGACCGGGTCGGCGATCACCTGGAAGTACCCGAGCTGCATCCTGCTCGGTGACAATTCCATCGGCGAGTTCTACTCGGTCGCCCTGACGCGCAAGCGCCAGCAGGCCGACACCGGGACGAAGATGATCCACATCGGCAAGAACACCCGGAGCACGGTCGTCTCCAAAGGCATTTCCGCCGGCTTCGGACAGAATACTTACCGGGGCCTCATCAAGATACTCGGCGGCGCGGAGAACGCCCGTAATTACACCCAGTGCGATTCGATGCTGATCGGAGACAAGTGCGGGGCGCATACCTTCCCGTACATCGAAATCAAGAACTCGACCGCTCAAATGGAGCACGAAGCCTCAACATCGAAGATCGGCGAAGACCAGATTTTCTACTGCCAGCAGAGGGGCATTTCTGCCGAGGACGCGGTATCGATGATCGTCAGCGGTTTCTGCAAGGAAGTCTTCAAGGAGCTTCCGATGGAGTTCGCGGTTGAAGCGCAGAAGCTGCTCAGCATCAGCCTCGAAGGCAGTGTCGGCTAACAGGACCAGACAACGGGAGTGGGGGTATTTCGGGGACATAATACTTAATTTCCAGTGCGCCTGCGGGATCACAGCACGGCAAAGGAATTAAGTTTTGTGTCCCCGAAATACGCCGAATAGCCCCAAAGCAACATAACGGAGAACCAGAATGCTCGAGATCAGAAATCTACACGTTTCGGCCGGGAACAAGCCGATATTGCGCGGGATCAATTTGACCATCCGCCCAGGCGAGGTGCACTCGATCATGGGACCGAACGGCTCCGGGAAGAGCACCCTCGCCCAGGTGCTCTCCGGGCGCGATTCCTATGAAGTGACGGACGGACAGATCGTTTTCGACGGTAAGGACCTGTTGGAAATGGCGCCCGAGGATCGGGCCCGTGAAGGAATCTTCATGGCCTTCCAGTATCCGGTGGAGATTCGGGGAGTCAGCAACATGTACTTCCTCCGGACGGCGCTGAACGCCATCCGGAAACATCGGGGTGACGAGGAAGTGGACGCCATGGACTTCCTGACCATGGTCAGGGAGAAGATGAAGCTCCTGAAAATGGACGACACCCTGATCAACCGGGCGGTCAATGAGGGGTTCTCCGGCGGCGAAAAGAAACGTAACGAGATTTTCCAGATGGCCGTGCTGGAACCGAAACTCGCGATTCTCGACGAGACCGATTCCGGCCTGGACATTGATGCCTTAAAGATCGTCGCCAATGGCGTCAACGCCATGCGGGACACGGAGCGTTCGTTCCTCGTGATCACCCACTATCAAGGCTCCTGGACTACATCGTCCCGGACTTCGTGCACGTGTTGTCCGACGGCAGAATCGTCACCTCCGGGGACAAGTCACTGGCGCTGGAGCTCGAGGAAAAGGGTTACTCCTGGCTTGAGATCGAGCCCGGGGATCAACCGAGCGCGTAGGTTCACCGTTAGGCGGTTCACGGTTAGGCGGTTCACGGTTGACGGTTCAGGGTTAGGCGGTTCACGGTTAGGCGGTTAGGGTTCTGAGTTCTGAGTTCTCGGTTTAAATAGAAGGTTCTGATTCCTGCTTTAACCCTGAACCGCGTAAACCTGAACCGCGAACCCTGACTCAACAAGCATCAAGCTGAGGAAGGTTATACATGATCGAGGCGGTTCGAAAGGACAAAGACACATTTCTGGCCAACTTCGCGCAACTGCAAGCCCAGATCGGCAACCGGGAGCCTGACTGGCTTCGGCAGATGCGCAAGGCGGCGATCATGCAACTGGAGGAGTTCGGGCTGCCGACAACGCGAGCCGAGGAATGGAAGTACACGAGCCTCGCCCCGCTGAGCCGAATTCCCTTCAGACTCTCGACAGGCCATGCGGGCGAGTTACCCGCGGCGATTACCCAGAACCGGTTCTGGAGCTCACCCGCGCCCCGTTTGATCTTCGTCAATGGATTGTTCCGGTCCGATCTCTCGGATCTGACCGGCGTGCCGAAAGGCGTCCGGATCACTTCCCTGGCTGACACCTTGAAGGCGACGCCCGAGCTGCTCGAACCGCATCTTGGCAGGTACTCGAACTTCAAGGATCACACGCTCAACGCTCTGAATACGGCGTTCATACAGGACGGAGTCGTTCTGTTCGCCCCGGCCGGGACCGTGGAGACGAACCCTATCTTCGTTACGTACGTTTCCACTCGGGAGGCGGAACCCTTTTCGACGCACCCGCGCAGCCTGTTTGTCGTGGGATCGAACTGCCAGCTCAGCCTGGTGGAGACCTTCATCGGCGAACCGGGGGCGGTCTATTTCAATAACCCCCTGACCGAGCTCGTGGTCGGCGAGAACAGCACCGTGGATCACCACCGGATCCAGCTCGAGAGTACCGATGCCTACCATATCGGAACACTGCAGACCAACCAGGGACGCAGCAGTACCACCGGGCTTCACACGATCGACATCGGCGGCTCTCTCGTACGCAACAATCTGACCCTGAGGCTCGACGGCGAGGGCTGCGACTCGTTGCTCAGTGGGCTCTACCTTGCGGGCGGCCATCAGCACATCGACAATTTCACGCGGATTGAACACGCCAAGCCCCACGGCTCGAGCCGCGAGCTCTACAAGGGGATTCTGACCGACAGCTCCCGCGCCGTTTTCCACGGCCGGATCGTCGTGAGCAAAGGGGCGCAGAAGACCGATTCCAAGCAGACCAACAACAACCTTCTGCTCTCCAACGACGCCTTGGTCAATACAAAACCGCAGCTCGAGATCTACGCCGACGATGTGAAGTGCACGCACGGCGCAACCATCGGCCGCCTGGATCCCGACGCCCTCTTTTATCTGCGGACACGAGGAATCGGCCGCAACGACGCGGCCAACCTGCTCATCTATGCGTTCGCAAGCGAGCTCGTCGGCCGGATCAAGTCCGAAACCCTAAGAGCGAAGCTTGACGCGCAGCTTTTCGATTGGCTTTCTCACGTTCAAGTTATCAAGGAGCAGCGCTAGACCATGCGAGCGGCAGCCAATGTATCTGCACCCCGATCCCCGGACACGTCCTTTGACGTCGAACGCATTCGCCAGGATTTCCCCATTCTGAAGCAGCAGATCCGGGGCAGGCCGCTCGTCTATCTGGACAATGCAGCGACCAGCCAGAAGCCTCAGCACGTGATCGACGCGATCACCTATTTCTACTGTAACGACAACGCGAACATCCACCGTGGCGTTCACCTACTCAGCCAGCGGGCCACCGAGGCGTACGAAACCGCGCGCGCCCGCATCCAGACCTTCATCAACGCCAGACACGCTCATGAAACGGTTTTTGTCCGAAGCACGACGGAAGCGATCAACCTGGTCGCCCGCTGCCTGGGAAACCGGATTGTAGGGCCCGGCGACGAAATCGTCCTCTCCGCCATGGAGCACCACTCGAACATCGTGCCGTGGCAGATGCTTTGCGAGGAGAAGGGCGCCCAGCTTCGGATCATTCCGATCACCGATGAAGGCGAGCTGGTCTGGGACGAATATGAGAAGTGCCTCGGCCCCCGGACCCGCCTCGTGACGATTGTTCACATGTCGAACGTGCTCGGGACGATCAACCCGGTGCGCGAGATGATCCAGGCAGCCCACGGCCGCGGAATCCCCGTGTTCGTGGACGGGGCGCAGGGTATTGCACATGCTCGCGTCGACGTTCAGCACCTCGACTGCGATTTCTATGCGTTTTCAGGGCACAAGCTGTATGGCCCGACCGGAATCGGGATCCTGTACGGGAAGACTGACCTGCTGGATAGCATGCCCCCCTACCAGGGCGGCGGAGACATGATCAGCACAGTGACGTTCGAAAAGACCAAGTACAATATTCTTCCTTATAAGTTCGAGGCCGGGACCCCGGACATCGCCGGAGCGGTCGGTCTCGGCGCGGCCGTGGAGTACCTGGAAACGATCGGCTTCGATAACGCCATCGCGCATGAAGCCGACGTGCTCCGTTATGCGGCCGAGAGTCTCGCGCAGGTTCCCGGGGTCCGACTGGTCGGGACAGCGAGGAACAAGGCCAGCGTGCAGTCATTCGTGATGAAGGGCATCCATCCGCACGACATTGGTACCATCGTCGATCAGTTTGGTGTGGCCATCCGCACCGGACACCACTGCGCACAGCCGCTCATGGACCGTTACCGGGTGCCGGCTACCGCCCGCGCTTCTCTGGGCATCTACAATACCCGGCAGGAAATCGATATCCTTGTGGAGGCTTTAGGCAAGGTCAGCGAGGTGTTCGGCTAAATGTCCTATTTAAATGAGCTCTATCAGCAGGTGATCCTCGACCACAACAAGCGACCCCGGAATTTCGGGGAGCTCCAGGAAGCCAACCGGCACGCGGACGGGTACAACCCGTTGTGCGGCGACCGGGTAACGGTCTATTTGAAACTCAACGGCGACGTCGTGGAAGAGATCCGGTTCAAAGGCGTCGGATGTGCCATATCGACCGCCTCCGCTTCCTTGATGACCGAGACGCTCAAGGGCAAGACGGTCGCCGAGGCGGCCGCGGTTTTCGAACGCTTCCGCAGCGTCGTGACCGGGAAATCAGCAGACACCGCGGATCTCGGCAAGCTCGCTGTTTTCCAGGGAGTCAGCGAGTACCCGGTGCGGGTCAAGTGTGCGACCCTCGCGTGGCATACGTTTCAAGCCGCGCTTCAGGAAAAGGCGGACACTGTCTCCACGGAGTGATTGGGTGTGGCGAGAGTTTCAGAGCAGCCGGTGTGAAGAAGGGAGTTGTAAGGTAATGGATCTGACCAATACCGACAAGCTGACGGTCGACGAGTTGCGCCAGCGGGTCGTCGACACGCTGAGCACCATCTTTGACCCCGAGATCCCGGTAGACATCTACGAGCTGGGCCTCATCTACGGGCTCGACATCCAGGAGAATGGCAAAGTCGACATCAAGATGACACTGACCTCACCCATGTGCCCCGTTGCAGGAACACTTCCTCCGGAGGTCGAGACGAAGGTCGGCGCAACTCCTGGCGTCACCGAGGTGAGCCTCGAAATAGTCTGGGATCCGCCATGGAGCATGGAGCGGATGTCCGAAGCCGCCAAGCTCCAGCTCGGGTTTTTTTAGGCTAGTGTCCCCTGAGCTACCCCGAAGGGCGGTCGAGCAGGACAGAACCGCAAACGGAGCGTTTTCAGCGAAGTGCGCGGATTTTTGCCGTCAGCTACCAGCACCGAGTTCACGCCTCGCCTCGCCTACCGCTACAATCCGCGCGCTGCGCAAAAAGCGCTTCGCTTGCGGTTCTGCTCCGCTCGACGACCCTTTCGCGCTCGCCCCCAACATGGCTCGTCTCGGCCTCCCGCTTTGCCGCCGCCCCACCCAGCCGGTACAATCACTTCATGTGTGGAATTATCTGCTACCTCGGGCGCCGGAAAGCCCTCCCGATTCTCCTCGAGGGCCTGAAAAGGCTTGAGTACCGGGGCTACGATTCGAGCGGAATAGGTCTTTTCGAAGACGGAGGCATTACCTGCAGGCGTGCCGTTGGAAAGATCGCCGACCTGGAAGCCGAGCTTTCGAACCTCGCCAGTCCGGCACAGGCGGGGCTGGGTCACACCCGTTGGGCGACGCACGGCAGGCCGTCGCTGGAAAACGCACATCCCCACGCCGACTGCAAAGGCGAGATTCTCCTCGTCCACAACGGAATCATCGAGAACTACCAGGCACTCAAGACCGAGCTGGCCTGCCGGGGGCACGTATTCCGCTCTGAAACCGACACAGAAATCCTCGCCCACCTTGTCGAGGACAGTTTCACCCGGTCAGATTCGCTCGAGGAAGCTGTGACACGCGCCCTGCGAAAGGTCGATGGGACGTTCGGAATCGCAGTCATGTCCTCCCGGGAGCCCGGCACCATCGTGACCGCCCGGCGCAGCAGCCCCATGATCCTCGGAATCGGCGAGGATGAAATGTTCGCCGCTTCGGATGTCTCTGCCCTCGTCAGCCACACCAAGGACGTCGTCTACCTTCACGATGACGACGTCGCTGTTTTGACTCCAAACGGCTACCGGATCACCAACCTTCACAATCCCGAAATTAACCGCGAAACGCAGAAGGTCGACTGGGACGTTGCCGCTGCCGAAAAGCAGGGGTTCCCGCATTTCATGCTGAAGGAGATCCACGAGGAGCCCGAGGCCCTCCGCAACGCCATGCGCGGCCGCCTCATACCGGCTGAGGGAACAGCGAAACTGGGCGGACTCTCCTCGATTCAGGATCGGCTTGTCGCGATGCGGCATCTGATCATGGTCTCGTGCGGAACCTCCTACTACGCAGCCCTGCTTGGCCGTTACATCCTCGAGAGCTGTACGAACATCAGCGTCGAAGTCGACATGGCGTCCGAGTTCCGGTACCGACGACTTAATCTGAGGGAAGGCACCGTCATTCTCGCCATTAGCCAGTCAGGCGAGACGGCCGACACCCTTGCCGCCGTCCAGGAGGCCAAGCGCAAAGGAGTCCTGGTCCTGGGCGTCGTCAATGTCGTAGGAAGTAACATCGCCCGGGAAACTGACGCCGGGATCTACAATCATGCGGGGCCGGAAATCGGGGTAGCGTCCACCAAGGCGTTCGTTTCCCAGCTTGGCATCCTGTACCTGCTGACGCTGTACCTGGGCCGGCAACAGACGATGTCCGTGACCGACGGGCAGGGATTCATCGCTGAGCTCGAGAGTATCCCGGGAAAAATCGAACGGATCCTCGAGCAGGCTCCAGCCATCCACGAGATTGCCAGAAAGTACGCCGGTTTTCGCAATTTCATGTACATCGGCCGCAAGTTCAACTACCCGATAGCGCTCGAAGGCGCGCTCAAGCTCAAGGAGATTTCTTACCTGCACGCCGAAGCGTACGCGGCCGGCGAAATGAAACACGGGCCGATCGCGCTGATCAATCCGGATTTCCCTTCCGTATGCATCGCCTCGAAGGACAGCACCTACGAGAAGATGATCAGCAACATCCAGGAAATCAAGGCGCGCAGCGGCCGCGTCGTTGCGATCGGGACCGAAGGCGATTCGCACCTGTCCCGGCTGTGCGACGACTTTATCCCGGTCCCCGCCTGCCCGGAGTTGTTCGCCCCGCTGCTGACGATCGTCCCGCTGCAACTGCTTGCTTACTACATTGCTCTGGAGAACGGCTGCGAGATCGACCAACCGCGCAACCTGGCCAAGTCAGTCACGGTGGAATAGGACGACAAGGACAACAAGGACTTCAACGACAGCAAGGACTGGGACGCTGTTGTCGTTGAGGTCCCTCGTCGTCCTTGAGGTCCTTTCCCGGAGGGGTCCCTCGTTTCGGCTCCCGCCTCTTGCACACCTCTGGTACAATCTTCTGCTTGTCGTCCGCCTGATTCTTTAATCGGGACGGCAGCTTACTGAGTGACGCGGAGGAAATCACGATGACCGAGGCAGTCAACCGGGAACTGATGATCGAGGCCGAGGGCCTCTCCAAGTTCTACGGTTCCTTTGTTGCGATTCGCGACGTCAGTTTCAGCGTGCGACGGGGCGAGGTGGCGGCTTTCCTTGGACCCAACGGCGCCGGGAAGACGACGACCATGAAGATCCTCACCGGGTTCCTCGCACCAAGCCGGGGCGTGGCGAGGCTGGGAGGCCTGGACGTTTTCGCGAACCGGGTGGAAGTGGTCTCCCGGGTTGGCTACCTTCCCGAAAACGGGCCGCTTTACCCGGAAATGACGCCGCTTTCCCTGCTCAAGTTTTTCGGCGAAGCGCGAGGATTGCGCAATCCGCTGCTCCAAACGCGGATCGATTCGGTGATCGCCCAGTGCGCGCTCGAACCGGTGCTCCACAAGAGCATTTACAAGCTGTCCCGTGGATACCGGCAGAGGGTAGGCATGGCGCAGGCGCTCCTGCATGAGCCCGACATTCTGATCCTCGACGAGCCGACAAGCGGACTCGATCCCAACCAGATTCGCGAGGTTCGCCGCCTTATCCGACTGCTGGGACGAGACAAAACGATCCTGCTCTCCACCCACATTCTCCAGGAGGTCGAAGCGGTTGCGGAGCACATCCTCTTGATCCACGAAGGGAACATCGTCTTTGACGGTACGCTCGACGGGATGCTGGCCGGCCACGCTAGCCTCGAGGACGCTTTCTACCGGCTGACCAGCCGCGATGACGAACCACCGCCTGCGCCTGCAGAGCCTGTTGGCGTTGGACCGGCCGGCGCGGAGGAGGTGCAATGAACGGACGTGCAGTCTTTGCGATACTCAAGAGAGAACTGACCGGCTACTTCAGCAGCCCGACCGGCTATGTCTTCATTACCATTTTCGTGTTCCTGAGCGCCGTAGCGGCCTTCTGGCAGGAAGAGTTCTTCGCCGCCAACCTGGCCGATCTCGATCAGCTCAATCGCTTTTTCCCCTACCTGCTTGTCTTTCTCATCCCCGCCATCACGATGGGCTTGTGGGCCGATGAGAAGCGCAATGGGACGGATGAGTTGCTTCTGACGCTTCCCGCCTCTGATCTTCAGATCGTGCTTGGAAAATACCTGGCGGCGGTGGGGATCTTTTCGATCGCCCTGGTTTTTTCCCTCAGTCACGTTTTCGTCTTGTTCTGGTTGGGAAGCCCGGACCTTGGGATGCTGGCCGCCACCTATTTCGGCTACTGGCTCATGGGGCTGGCGTTGCTCGCCCTGGGGATGGTTGCCTCCCTTCTGACGGACAACCTGACGGTCGGATTCATTCTTGGATCGGTCTTCTGCGCCGTGCCGGTCTTCCTTCACCATGCCGGCGTGCTCTTCACCGGGCAAACGCAGCGTCTGATCGAGAGACTGTCCTTCGTCGAGCAGTTTCAGGACCTGGCCGCGGGGATCCTGACTCCGGCCTGCCTGGTGTACTTCCTGAGCTTTGCCGGCCTCATGGTTTACATCAATGTGGCCCTGCTGGGGAAGCGGCACTGGCCTACGGGCCGCAAAACGGCACACCTCGGCTGGCATTTCGCCGTGCGGGCAGTGGCGCTCGTCGTTATCGTGACCGGCCTGACCTCCCTTGCCGCCCACCTGAACACGAGGCTGGACGTGACGTCCGAGAAGGTTCACAGCCTTTCACCCGACACGGTGAAACTGCTGCGGGGACTGAGCGCGAACCGCCCCGTTTTCATCGAAGCCTACCTGAGTCCCCAGGTTCCCAGATCCTTTATTCAGACCCGAAACAACCTTGTTCGGATGCTCCGCGAATTCGATTCGATCGGCGGAGAGGCGGTCCACCGCAAGATCATTGACACCGAAAAGTACTCCCCCCAGGCACGCGAGGCGCAGGAGCGATTCAACATTCGGGCGCAGGCCGTGCCGGTCACTGAAGAGACGGTGGGCGCACCCCGGGAGATCTTCCTGGGGCTCGCTTTTTCCTGTGGATCGGAAGAGTTCGTGATCCCCTTCTTCGAGAGGGGCCTTCCTGTCGAATACGAGCTGATGCGCTCGATCCGGGTGGTCTCCCACGCCAAACGGCGAAAGGTCGGAGTGCTGACCACCGGCGTGAAGATGTTTGGCGGATTCGACTTCCGGTCAAGCCGCCAGGACCAGGAATGGGGCATCATCTCCGAGCTGCGCAAGCAGTATGAGGTTGTCGAGGTCACGCCCGACAGCGACTATCCAGCTGACCTCGATGCCTTGGTGGCGGCGCTTCCCTATACTCTGAACCCGGCACAACTGGACAGGCTGACCGGCTGGGTGAAGAAAGGGAAACCGACCTTGCTCGCCCTCGACCCGCTGCCCGCTTTTAACCCGGACCTCGCACCCCAGGACACCCCGTCCAGCCCATTCCAGCAAGCTCCACCCAAAACGCGCACAAGCGTGCAACCGCTGATGGACTACCTGGGGGTCCAGTGGTCCTCCGACCTCATCGCCTGGGACAAGTACAACCCGCATCCTCAGCTGAAGAACCTGCCGCCTGAAGTGGTTTTCGTGGGGCCTGGAAACGGCTCCGCTTCAGCCTTCAACAGCAAGGAGGCGAGCGTCGCGGGACTACAGGAAATCGTCCTGATTTACCCCGGCTCCCTTAAGGCGAAGTCCGGGACCAAGTCGCGCTTCCTGCCTCTGCTCCAAACCGGGGGTGCATCCGGCACGCTGCCGTGGAGCAAGCTCGTTCAGCAGTCGTTCTTCGGTTTCGGCCTTAATAACGCAGTCGCGCATGAGCCTTCCCCGGGAGCGCAGATCCTGGCGGCCCGGGTTCTTGGAGATGCAGGCGCCCCGGCCAATGTCGTCCTCGTCGCCGACTCGGACATGATGGGGGAACAGTTCTTTGAGCTCCGAAAAAGAGGAATCGAGAACCTGAACTTCGATAACGTCACGTTCCTTCTCAATGCTGTGGATCAGCTTGCAGGCGACACCTCATTTATCGAATTGAGGAAACGCCGGCCGCGCCACCGCACCCTGGAAGCGGTCGAAGCGAAAACCAGGACCTACGAGGAACAACGGGTGCGCGATACCAGGGAGGCCGAAGCGACCGCGACCCGCCGCCTTGACGAGGCCCAGCAGCGCCTGGACCGCGCCGTTGCCCAGCTTCGGTCCAGGACCGACCTGGATGAGCAGACCCGCGAGATCATGGTGAACAACCTGCAGTCGGTCGAGAACCGACGGCTGACGGTCGCCCGGACAAATATCGAAGACGAGAAGCAGCGGCAAATCGAAAACAGCCGGTCCACGATGGAAACCTCTATCCGGGGTATTCAGAACATGATCAAAGTCCTGGCTGTTGTTCTGCCGCCGATCCCGGCCTTTATCCTCTTCCTGCTATTTTCGGTCCGGCGGCTGCGCCGCGAGAGATCGACAGTGGGAGAAGCACGGCTGCTTGCGGAAAGGGTTTGATAAAAGGGGACATGATACTTAATTTCCAACCGGTTACCACGGACCTCGCCAACCGCAGAGGAATTAAGTTTCGGTTCCCGAATTTCCTATAGACGAATCCTCAAGGAATCAGATGCTATGCGTGAGCTCACCATCACCGCTCTTTTAATAGTGCTGGCCGCCGGTGTGGCCGGCCTTGCCCTCTGGGTCGAGCCCGACTCGACTGTTCCCACGGTGCTTTCAGACCAGGGACAGCCCTTCTTCCCCGGCTTTAAAGACGCCCTGTCCTGCAAAGCCCTTGAAGTCATCGCTTACGACGAAACTACGGCCACGGCCAAACCCTTTAAGGTCGAGTTTCGAGGCAAACGCTGGAGCCTCCCGTCCCACCTCAACTACCCGGCCGACGCTCAGGACCGACTGAGTAAGACGGCGGCCGCCTTGATGGACCTCCGAAAGGACATGGTCCGTTCCGACTCGGCCGCAGATCATGCCGAGCTCGGCGTCGTCGATCCGCTTGACACCAAGGTCAGCAGTCTGGCCGGCCGCGGCAAACGTGTCACTTTCAGGGACGGTGAGGGCAAGGTGCTGGCTGACTTCATCCTGGGCAAGACAGTCGACGGCAAGGCGGGGTACCGGTACATCCGGATTCCGGGCGAAAAGCGGACGTACGCCGTGAAGACCGACGCCGAACCCTCGGCGAATTTTGAGGACTGGATCGAGACGGACCTCCTCAAGCTGTCGGCATCCGAGGTCCGCAAGGTGACCGTGAACAATTACTCGATCAACGAACAGATGGGCACCCTCGACAATATGGAGAGGACGATTCTCTCCAAGGAGAAGGACAAATGGAGAGCAAACGGGGCAGGCGTGCGACAGGCGGCGGTTGATGGCCTGCTCTCCGCCCTCGACAATCTGCGCATCGTCAACGTTGCCCAGAAGCCCGCGGCGCTGACCCAGGATCTGAAGACCGTCGACGGCATCACGATGTCGATGGACAGCGTGCTGTCGCTGCGCCAGAAGGGCTTCTTTGTCACGCCGAACGGTCAGCTCCTCTCTAACGAGGGAGAGGTGGTCGTCGAAACAGACAAGGGGCTCGTCTACACTCTTCGGTTCGGTGAAATCGCTCCTGGTGAGGCAGGAGCCGTCCAGGCGGGGCCCAAGGCAGGCGAAAGCGATGCGGTCCGAACCCAGGAGCGACGATACCTGTTCATTACCGTCCGCTACGATGAGGAAAAAGCGCGACTGTATAACGACGGGGATGCTTCGAAGATCGGCGATCGGGGACAACGACTCGCCCGGGAACTGACGAACCGGTTCGCTGACTGGTACTACGTGATTTCCGGCGGCGACTTCACCAAGCTCCGCCCGAAAGCCAAGGAGCTGGTCAAGGGGTAATCCGATTGCGGATTGCGGATTAGGACCGAGGATTGAAGACTTTTGCGGACGCAATAAGTGAACGCAGACAGTCATACGGGCCGAAAGTCCCGACTCCAGTCTTTTCAATCCCCGTCCGCAATCCTCGTCCGCAATCAGTCTAGCCGCTTGTGGAATCGCAGCGCGCTCGACACCAGGATCAGCACACCGTAGGCAAGCAGGGCGAGCATCTGCGGCCACAGGATCGCCACGCCGGTCCCCTTCAGGAACACCCCGCGCACGATCTCGATAAAATAGCGAACCGGGTTCAAGTACGTGAGCCACTGGACGACCACCGGCATGTTCCGAATCGGGAAGGCGAACCCGCTGAGCATGAACGCCGGGAGAAAGAAGAAGAAAGACGCCATCATCGCCTGCTGCTGCGTGCTCGAGATCGTGGACAGGAAGAGGCCGATTCCCAGTGTCGTCATCAGAAATAGACTCGCCGAGACGAGCAGCATCGCAGCAGTTCCTCGGAACGGCACCTGGAACACCAGCAAGGCGGCCGAGGTAACCAGGACCACCTCCACGATCCCCACGAGCGCAAAGGGAAGAAGCTTCCCGACCATCAGTTCCATTGGCCGGATCGGCGTGACCATGAGCTGCTCCATCGTCCCCAGTTCCTTCTCGCGGACGATACTCATCGCTGTCAGCATGATCGTGACCAGGCCCACGATGTTCACAATCACGCCCGGGACAAAGTAGAAACGGCTGTACAGGTGCGGGTTAAACCACACCCTGGGCTGGACGTCCAGGCTGGGAACCGCCAGGCGAACCGGGGCGGGATCGTACGCCGAGCGACGAGCCAGAAGGTCACGCTGCTGTTGTTGCATGGTATCGCGCGAGTACTGACCGACAACCCGGCTGATATAGTTCGAAACGATAGCGGCCGTGTTGGAGTTCGTCCCGTCGACCAGGATCTGGACCGCCGTTTGCCGACCTCGCGCCAGGTCTCGCCCGAACCCCGGAAGGATCCGGATGACGGCCCTCACCTCGCCTCGGTCCAGCAAATCCTGAACCTCGGCATCCGTCGCGGGATAAGCGGTGACCGCGAAGTAGCGAGAGCCATCGAAGGCCTCGCGCAGGTTGCGGCTGGCCGGCGTCCTGTCGGCATCCAGCCAGCCGATCGGACTGTTTTCGACATCGAGGTTCACGGCGAAGCCGAAGATGATCAACTGCAGAATCGGGGGACCGACCAGAAGCACCCGCATGCGCGGCTCACGCAGGGCCTGGCGGAACTCCTTCTTGATGATCTCGACTATTCGTCCCCATCTCATCGTCACACCACCTTGCGCCGGAGAGTCCGGACCGTCAGCCCGAAAACCACGCTTGCGTAGACCACCAGGAAGACGACTTCCAGGGCCAGGATTTCCGGACCAATCCCTTTCAGGAAAACGCCTTTCAGCAAAGCGATCAGGTAACGAGCCGGAAAAATGTACGTCACCAGGCGGACAATCGCGGGCATGGTGCTGATGTCGTAGATGAATCCGGACAAAAGGAACGCCGGCAGAAACGAGGTCAGCATGCCTGCCTGGTAAGCCAGAAGTTGAGACCGCGCCAGAGCCGACAGCATGATTCCCCAACAGAGCGCGCCGAAAAGGAACACGCACACACTGAGGAACAGGAAGACCCAGCTTCCGCGAAACGGGACATCAAAAACCAGGACGCCGACCGCCACCGAGACAACCGTGTCGGTGAACCCGACGGCGAAAAACGCCACGAGCTTGCCCAGAACCAGTTCGGTCGGCCGCAAAGGAGTCGAAAGCAGCTGCTCCATCGTGCCCATCTCCCACTCCCGGGCGATCGTGAGCGAAGTGAGCAGGGCGGCGATGATCATGAGGATGACCGCGATGAGCCCGGGGACGATATAGTTCTTCGACTTCAATTCGCTGTTGTACCAGATTCGAAGGCGGGGCTCGACCGGCGGCTTCATCTCAGCGCCTCCCGTTCGATCCAGCCACCGGGAACGCAGATCCAGGGCGTGCACCTCGAGCAGCGCCTGCGCATACCCGAGAGCGATCGAGGCGGTGTTGGAGTCGCTGCCATCGACGAGCAACTGGATGGACGCCTGGCGTCCAGCCGCCAGGTCTTCGGAATAACTCTCCGGAACAACCACGCCAAGCAGGATCCGGTTGTGGTCAATCCCGTCAATAATCCTCGAGTACCCGGCGCGCTCCACGACGTTGAAGTACCGGGATCCTTCGAACAGCGCCGCCACTTCGCGGCTGTCGGGACTGCCGTCCGCATCGTAGATCACGATCGGGATGTTATCCACATCCAGGGTGAGGGCATAGCCGAAGAGCATCAGCATGACCACCGGCAAGGCGAGCGCCATGAGCAGACTCCGGGGATCGCGGAGAATGTGCAGGAACTCCTTTCGAGCGATCGCGCGCGTTCTCCTGAGATTCATGACGATCGACTCTCCTCCTGCTCAATCATGGCCACGAAAACGTCCTCCATCGTGCGATGAACTTCCTCGACCCGGTGGATTTCGATTTGCCGCCGCCCGAGCTCGGCGCGGATGCGGTTCGAGGTTGATTCCCGGTCTTCCACGATGATCCGAAGCCCGGGCCCGAAAACCGCCACATCAACCACACCCGGAAACCCTTCCAGCGCGTGCAGCGTGCCGAGAAGGTCAGAGGTCTGCAGAACCAGCGGGTAGTAGCCGGCCAGGTTCGCCTTCAACTCGGTTGGAGTCCCGAGCGCAATGACGCGGCCCCGGTACATGAGGGCCACCCGGTGACAGTACTCGGCCTCATCCATGTAGTGAGTGCTGACGAAAACAGTGTGGCCTGCCCCCGACAGATCGTAGATCAGGTCCCAGAAAGCGCGGCGTGCGATTGGGTCAACCCCGGAGGTCGGCTCGTCGAGAAAGAGAACAGGCGGCTCGTGCAGGATGGCCGACCCGAGCGCCAGCCGCTGCTTCCAGCCGCCCGCGAGCAGATGCGTAGGAAGATCCTGCTTTCCCTCCAGTCCCGCCATCTTCAGAACTTCCGCCTGCCGGCGGCTCCGCATACCGGAAGGAATCCCGTAGACTCCGCTGAAGAAACCGAGGTTCTCCCCAACCGTCAGGTCGTCATACAGGGAGAACTTCTGAGACATGTAGCCGATCCTCTGCCGGATCGCCTCCGCCTGCGTGCCAACATCCAGACCGACGACTCTTGCCCGGCCCTCGGTGGGGGTGAGAAGCCCGCAGAGGATTCGAATAGTTGTCGATTTGCCTGCCCCGTTCGGTCCCAGGAACCCGAAGATTTCGCCCTTTTCGACCGAGAGAGAGACGTGATCGACGGCGACGAAGTCCCCGAACCGCTTGACCAGGTTTTCGGTTTCAACCGCGAGCTGCATCTGGTTCCCCCCGGCGCACGGTCGCGATGAAAACGTCTTCCATTGACGGCACGATCTTCTCGATTTCCACTTCGCCGAGATTCTCCCGGCTCAGCTGTTCCCGGATCGCCTCCGCGGCTCTCTCACCCGAGGCGAATACGTGGAGCGTGTCCCCGGCCGGTTCCGCAGCCGTAACCTCGGGCACTTCCGCCAGCATCGTCCGCGCCCGCCGGTTGTTCCCCGTCCGGACTTCGTAGCACTCCTGGCCAAGCTGCTTTTTCAGCGCCTCGGGGGTATCGCAACTGATGAGCCGGCCGTTGTGCATCAAGCCGACCCGATTGCACCGTTCCGCCTCGTCCAGGTAGGCGGTGGTCGTCAAGACCGTCATCCCGTCCCTGATCAGCTGGTAAAGGATGGCCCAGAAGTCCCGGCGGGAAACCGGGTCCACCCCATTGGTCGGCTCATCCAACAAAAGCACTTCCGGCCGGTGAATGAGGGTGCACATGAGGGCTAGCTTCTGCTTCATCCCGCCGGAGAGGTTGCCGGCGAGGCGGTCACGAAACGGCTCCATGCGTGTCATCCGGAGCAGGCTGGGGAGAAGCGCAGTTCGATCAGCCCGGCTGACTCCAAACAAATCGGCGTAAAAATCCATGTTTTCCTGGACGGTCAGCCCAACGTACAAGCCGAATTTCTGGGCCATGTACCCAATCCGGTCCTTCACCTCGTCGGGGTGGCGGGCAACATCGAAGCCGGCGACGTGAGCCTCGCCACTGGTTGCGGCGATCAGCCCGGCCAGCATTCGCAGCGTCGTGGTCTTGCCGGCCCCGTCCGGGCCGATAAGCCCGAAGATCTCACCTTTTCGAATCTCGAGGTTGAGGCCTGAAACGGCCGTCAGCTTCCCGAAATTCCTTGTGAGGTTTACCGCAGAAATCATGTTTACCTGCTACGGCGAGTTTCGCCGAGTTTCGGGGACATGATGCTTAATTCCCAAACCGTTACCGCGTTCTCGGCATAGTATAGGAATTAAGTTTCGTGTCCCCGCAAACTCCTGCCAAGCGAGGCCGGAGACCGCCGTTTGTTCCCTGGCCCGTCTGATACAGCCTGTAAATCATCATCGCCCCTCAGCCGCGAGTTTCGGCGAGTTTCGGGGACATGATGCTTAATTCCCAAACCGTTACCGCGTTCTCGGCATAGCATAGGAATTAAGTTTCGTGTCCCCGCAAACTCCGCCAAGTGAGGCCGGAGACCGCCGTTTGTTCCCTGGCCCGTGTGATAAGCCTGTAAATCATCATCGCCCCTCAGCCGCGAGTTTCGGCGAGTTTCGGGGACACAAAACTTAATTCCTTTGCCGTGCCATGTCATGCAGCAACGGGATGGGAATTAAGTATTATGTCCCCGAAACTTATGTCCCCGAAACTCCGCGAAAATCATTACTTCCCGTTCAGCACAATCTGGGCGTCGACTGGCATGTTCAGTTTCAGTTCGCCGTCACGATTGTCGACCTCGACCTTGATCCGATAAACCAGTTTGACCCGTTCCTCTCTTGTCTGGATTTGTTTGGGAGTGAACTCGGCCTCGGAAGCAATGAAGGAAATCCGCCCTTGGTAGGTCTTTCCGGGGAACGAATCGGTAGAAACCCCGACGGCGCTCCCGAGTTTGACGCGTCCGAGGTCCGCCTCGGGAATATAGCCCCTGACCCACGGGTGTCCGACGTCCGCAAGGCTCAAGACTGTCGTCCCAGCCGCGACCACCTCGCCCTCTTCGACCGATCGGACCATCACAACCCCGTCAATCGGCGCTCGGAGCACCGCGTCGTTCAGCTGCGAGTCGATCACGCGCAGCTCGGCCTGGATTTGGGCAATCTCGGCGTGACGGACCTCGATCTCCTGCTGGACCCGTTTGACGTCCAATTTCGCGGCACCTGCCAGCTTCACGCCCGCCTGCGCCCGCTCGACCTGGGCCCGGGCGGCCTCGATTGTCTCGGCCCGCGGCCCTTCCTTCAACAAGGCGAGTCGTTCCTCGGCCTGCCTGAGACCGGCCGCGGCGCTGTCGAGCCGGACCTTAGCCTGGTCGTGAGCGGAGGCCGATATGTCTTCCTTGGCAAAGAGCGTCTCGGCACGTTGCCACTCGCGCTCGGCCGTCGCATGCTCGGCGCGCGCCCGGTCGAGCCCGGCGCTTGCCTGCTCGATGTCCTGCGACCGGGTGCCCGCCTGCAATTCAGCAAGTGCGGCCTGGGCGCCCCGGAGCTCGGCTCTGCGCTGGTCAAGCTGGCCCTCGGCCGTCTGGGTTTGGACATCGAGCGAAGTCCCGGTTTGGAGCAGTCGGGATTTGGAGCCCTCCAGCGTGGCGAGGATCCGCTCCCGCTGCCGCTCGAGTGTCTCGGTATCCAGTCGGGCAATCACGTCCCCCTTGGCGACTCGATCCCCCTCCCGCAGCTTGAGTTCGGCCACCCGGCCGGGGCTCTTGAAGCTGATGCTGACCTCGGTCATCTCGATGTTCCCTGAAAAACCGAGAACCGATTCGTCTTCCTTCCCGAGCCAGCCAAAACCCATCGCGATCGCCGCGACGACCAGGGCAAGAAGAAGCACTGGAATTGCTATTTTGAGCTTTCTGTTCATGACTCAATTTCTCTTGACGTTCCCAACCAGAAACAACCAAAGCGACTCCGGTCAGAGCCGCGCGCGGAGCGCTTTTCAGCGGAGTAAGCGGGTTCCGCGGTCCGGCGGCTACTGAATCAGCTTCTCAACGGTTCCGGTCGCCTGGGCCAAATCGATCCGCGCAAGCTGGACGCCGAACCGCGCGTTCAGCTCGTTCTCCTGTGCCCGAACCAAGCGGGTTTGGGCGTCGGTCAATTCGATGCTGCCGCTCACCCCGGCGCTGAATCGGCGACGCGCCTGGGCTAGTTCCGCCTCGGCCAGCTCCAGCCCTTCCGACGCGACGTTCAGCTGCTCTTCGGCCGATTGCAGAGTGTCGCGAGCTATGCGAACCTCCAGTTCGATCTGCCGTTTGAGGTCCGCGGTTCGAACTTCCTCCTGCCGGAGCTGGAGACGGCTCTCCACCCTCCGGGCATCCCTCCTGCCGCCATCGAAGATCGGCAACCGGACGGCAACGCCGTAAGTCCGGGTGGGAAACATGTCGGTAGTCGCCGACCCGATCGAACCATAGTCACCAAACCCGACCACGCTCGGCAGCCGTTCCCACTTGACGGCCGAGTAAGCGAGCCGCGCTGCCTCCTCTTTCTGCATCTGCGCCTTCAGATCCGAGCGCGACTCCTGAGCGCTTCTCACGGACTGGTCCAGAGTGGCCGCCTCGGCCTCCAAAAAGCCCAAATCGAGATCCAGACGCCGATCCTGCCCCAGATCGAGACCGACGATGCGCAGGAGCCGCAGCTGCAGAGCCTTTCTTTCGCTTTCCGCGACGAGCACCCGCTGCCGGTCGTTGGCCAGTTGCACGCGGGCGCGGGTCACGTCGATGCCGGTCGCAACCCCGGCCGCTTTCTGGTCTTCGGCGAGTTGCAGGATGGCCTGCGAGAGGTCGACGTTTGCCTTCGCCACGTCCCTTCGCGACTGGGCCATCAAGGCAGCCAGATACGCCCGGGCAACCTCGCCGGTAAGGAGGTCCTGCGCGTTGTCCTTCTCTTCGGAAGCCGCAGCCGCCCCGGTTTTGGATGCCTGAAATCTTCTAATCGCGCTCAAATCGAAGATCGATTGGCTGATGCTGGCGCGTAAGTCCACACTGCTGAATGGGCCTACCACTTCCGGGAACTGAAAGCCCGGGACCGGTATGTTCAAACGTATGCCGAAGGCGGCCAGGTTGCGTGTCTGATTCAGGCTCGTGACCACAGCGTCGAAGTTCGGCAGGAGAGAGGCCCTGGCCTGCGCTGTCCGGCTTTCCGCCTGTAGAACCTGGAGCTCCGCAAGCTCGAGCCGGGCGCTCCCTCCCTGCTCTCGGGCCGCCCGCAGCGCGTCCTTCAGAGTCAATACCGGGCCGGGCTGAGCTTCGCTCCTGGTCTCCGGCGAGCCAGGTTGGGCAGAACCGCTCGACAGGAGCGCCCCAACGATCAAGAGCATCACAAAGAGCCGGCTAGTGGCTGTCATGAAAACCTCCAAAGCGAAGAGTTGTCTTCACCCGGTTCCTTGGCCGATAAATTCAACGCCTGCTCGGTCCGGGCACGGTCCGTCAAAACCCCTTCGAAGAACACCTTCGCGACGTGCTCGAAGGCCTGGTTCGCTGTCAGCGGAAGTTGCGACAGGACCTCGGGGTTCATAACCCCCCGGATCAGAACTGTGTACATGCGGACAACGAGCTCTTTGTTCAGGTCGTTGCGGAAGACGCCCTCCGAAATCCCCTGCTCGATCAGCACGGCGAACTTGGAGATGACCCGCCGGTGTCGCCACTCCTCAAATTCGGCCCAGATCGGGTGGGCACTCCTTTGGAGGTCAAGCAGGAACGGGGGGCGGATCCGGAGCACCTGCATCGCAATGAATCTCAACAGGCCGCTAAGCTTCGAGAGGCAGTTCGTCTCCGGATTTTCGAGGATGCGGTCGGTGGCCGCTTCCACCTCCCCGATGAACTTCTGCAAGACGGCGCGCAGGAGCTCGTCCTTGCTGGCGAACAGCCGGTACAGCGTCTTCTTGCTCATGCCCAGCTCGCGAGCCATGTCATCCATCCTCACCGCAGTCAAACCCTCGGTGAAGAACCGGCGGCTAGCCGCGATGATTATTCGTTCCTCGAGTTCTTCCGCCTTGTCCACATCCACCCCTCTCTCCAACCACGGCGGAAACTTTTACCGTTTCCATAGTTTCCCAATATACGGGGGCATCGAGAAGGATGTCAAGATGGCAGCCAAGTTTGGACGGTGACGGCTGGAGTTTCACCCTCCACGGATCCCCGCTTCTCTATCGGCTCGGCCTTTTGCTGGTTGCTCTCTTCATGGTAAATGGGGATGCAGCTTGAGCAAGCCCACCATCAGGCATCTAGGCCAGGCTGACCCCTCGTTGCCTTCCACGCCGCCGACCCGTATTCGCCCAGATCGATAACGCCCTCCATGGTGTTGCCGGAGGCCTTCCCGTGGAAGACGAACTCGAGAGTTGTACCCTCGTAGGGCTGAGTACTTCGAAACTCAACCTCATTGCCCTCCACCCAGCCGGTGACCGGTCCCGTCAGCGTTTCGCCGTAATGCGTGCCGCTCAGGCGGCCTTCCTTCTGTTCAAGAAAGACGGCATGCGCTTCGGTCCCCCGGACATAGTGAATCTCCGCATTCCAGCGGCCGGAGACATCGGCAGGCGCGTGGCCCGGGCGGGGCGGTGCTGCAGGCGCGGAACGCGGAGACGCAAGGGCTTCCCGCAGTTTGGCTGCGACGATGGCCGCCTCACCGGGTTGCATCATCCAGGCAACGACCAGGACAGAGCTCTTCTCGATCCCCGCTCTCCGGCTTCCGGTTGACGAATGGAGTTGAATTCTCGGATTTCCGTCGAGCAACGCTCGGAACACTTCTTCGCCGCTTTTCCCGAGACGTGTCCCGTCCCACTTGACTCTCAGTGACGGCGTCGAGTTCGAGAGGCTGTCCGGTTTCACGATTTCAGTCGTGACACCTTGGACATGCTCGACAGCCGTGGCCACCTCGCCGAGCCAGCTTTCCCACGTCTGCCACTCGGCCTTGTGATCGCGCCGGTACCACATTTCCACCGCCGTCAGCATGCCGACGATTTCTTCCTTCCCAACCTTTAGTGAACGGCCGAAAGCATGGTGAGGGGCGCTGTTGATCCACGCCGCCCGGCACAAATCCTTTCGTCCGAGGAGCAGCCCCGCGCATTGAGGACCGCGCAGCGCCTTGCCACCGCTGTAACCGACCAGATCTGCGCCCCGTTTGAAATGGACGTCCGGGGTCAGGTTCTCGGCAGCGGCGTCGACAAACACCGGAACACCGTGTTGTGCCGCCACTTTCGTAATCGGCTCCAAGCCAAAGGGGCCGGTATCATCAGGACCGGCCAGGATGTAGACCATAGCTGTCCTTGGACCAAAAGCCTCCTCCAGGCTCGCGAGGTTGTCGACAGTCACGATCCGGACGCCGAGCATCCGAACGGCGTGGTCGTACACGTTTCGGGACCATTTCGGAACGATCACCTCATCCTTTAAACCTTGGAGCTGCGGCAGCCTCTGCATTTTCTCGGGACTGCCCCCGGCAATACAGGCGCACGTGGCCGCCGTGATGGCCGCCGCGCAGCCGGCAGTGACGATCCCCCACTCTGCACCGGTCAGCCCAGCCAGTCGTTTCCCGACAGCCTCCATGAGCTCATCGAGATTGACGAAGTTCCTGGAGGCTTGGTCCATCGCCTGTTTCACTTCGGGAAGCGTCAGGGAGCCGGTGATGATCGTGAAGGTTCCTTTACAGTTGATGAGCGGACGGACACCAAGGGCCTCGTACACGTTCTGACCGGACGGCGCTGCTCCTCCGGCGGTCTGCGCAACGGCACCGGTATCGTCCAGAAACGCGCCGGCCGCGAGGAATCCTCCTGATTTCAGCAGTTCTCGACGTCCCATTCCATCCTTCCGGCGGTCTTGTTTAGTCCCCGGCATATACCCTCCCGAGATCAGATGTAGGCAATGCAGTCGATCTCCACGAGTGATTTGCCCGGAATCCCGCCGGCTGGGGCAACTGTTGTCCGGACGGGCGGCTCCGCTCCAAAGCGTCCCCGGTAAACCTCGTTCATGCCGTCATAGTCTTTCAAGTCGTTCAGATAAACGTTTACCTTCAGCACCTTCTCCATGGAAGATCCGGCGTTCTTCAACTCCGCCTCGATTTCATCAAGGACGTGCTTCGTATGCGCCTTGATGTCACCCTCGAAATGGGCGCCCTTGCCGGCCACGAACACGAGATTCCCGAAGGAGACCGCTCCCGAGAACAGCGGCGTGCCCTCCGGCTTGGCCCCCCGGTAATGAACTTTCTTGGTCGGAGCCGCCCCCTGGGCCTTCGCAGGCCCCGTCATCGCACCAGCTGCGACTGCCGCCCCGGCCACAACAGCCTTGACCACTCCACGCCGCGTCTGTTTCTTGTCCTGCATCTCTCCTCCTCTCAAGTTTCGGGACAGTTTCGGGGACATAATACTTAAATTCCCAACCCGTCATCGGCGATCTAACGGTCAGCGAAGGAATTAAGTTTTGTGTCCCCGAAACTCCCCCCTCAGTCCCACCGGCCTACCCGCCAAGCCCCTAAACACCACGCCCCTTCTTCGCGCTATCTTCATCACTCGTCGCCCGCCAGCCCGTTCAGATCCCAAACGACGACGCCCTCACGGAGTGTGAGCTCGTCTTCCAGCTTAAGCTTTCCGGCCGCACGCCGGTTTTTGACGTCTACAAATCCGAAATCCCCCTCGCGCAGCCGCAGGATCGCGACGTCAGCCGCCGCCCCTGGACTCAGGTTCCCAAGATCCGGCCGCTTCACGACTTGCGCCGGTTTCCACGTCGAGGCGGCGATCACCTGCGCAAGCGGCATTCCCAGATTGAGCAGTTTGGACATCACATTGGTCATGTCCTTCATTCCCGCGTTCATGCTGCTTCGGTGCAGATCGGTGCTGATTGTGTCGGGAAAGAATGCCTTTTGGGTAGCGGGGAGCGCCTGGGAATACACGAAACTCCCTCCCCCGTGTCCGACATCGAAGATGATTCCACGGTCCCGGGCTTGCCGGACGTACGACCGCAACTGCCCCTGCTCATCCACGATCGGAATTCGGCCCGTCACCGCCGCGTACATATGGGTCAAAATATCTCCCGGCCGCAGACGGTTAAGAAGCAGCTGCTCGAGCGGCAGTTCCGGCTGATGCCCTCCGAAATCCACCATCACCGGAACCTCAGCCAAACGGCCGGCCTCGACCGCCCGATCGACCGGATCCCACTCCGGTCCAGCGTAGTGCGCGACCTTGACGCCAACCAGGATTCCTGGATTCTCCTTGACCCGCGCCGCCGTCAGCCGCGCGTTCATGTCGCTCAGGTCCTGCTCGAACGGATCCCCTCTCATCCCGGATCCGACGATGTTCAGGAGGGCGAGCACGCGCGTCCGACTGGTGTCTATCACCTGCCGTTTGAACTGGGGGAAATTGCGCCAGCCGGCTCCACCCGTATCAACGACCGTGGTGACGCCGCTCCGAAAAGTGAACCCGTCCGGTGCAAGAGCGTTTGGACCATTGCTGTATGCGGAGTCCGGATCAGTCCCGTAGAAGACATGGACGTGCATGTCAATCAGGCCGGGGACTACGTAAAGCCCTTTCGCCGAAATCACCCGCTTCGCGGCACTGGTAGGGAGCCCGGGCGCCACCCGGACAATCTTGCCCCCCGCGATCGCGACATCCGACACGGCGTCCAGGCCGTTCTTCGGATCGATCACATGGCCGTCCTTGATCAGAATATCCAAGTCCTGGGCTGAGGCGAGGACCGTCAGCACCGAAGAAAATAGAAGCGCGAACGTAATCCACCTCCCGAGGCAGGCAAGCAAATCAGTCAGGATGTCCATGGATTCCTTCTTCGGATTATTGCCTATTTTGGTTAATGACTGCCATTGTTCGCTTTCCACCGCCGCGGCCGAGCAGGTTGTCAGCACCGACCAACACTCGCTCCCGGATTCTGCTTTGGCTTGACCCCTTTTGCCCGCGCTAGCTGTTCTTCCAGCCGTGTTCGCCGATCAGCGGCACGAAGGTGCAGCGCTCACCCCGGTGATACTCGAAACCTTCCGGGGTCCGCCGGACAACAAGCAGCACCTGGGCAAGGTCTTCCTCGACGGGGATTACCAGTCGCCCGCCCACCGCCAGCTGTTCGAGCAGGGGATGAGGTACGGCAGGTGCCCCGGCGGTAACGATGATCGCATCGTAAGGAGCATGCTCCGGCCAGCCCAGCGTCCCGTTCGCGGCCAGCAGGTGCACATCGGTGTAACCGAGGCGGGCCAGCCGTTCAGCCGCCGAACGCTGCAATTCGGGGATTCTTTCAACCGAATAAATGGTGGCACCGAGCTCGGCGATGATTGCCGTCTGATACCCGCTTCCGGTTCCGAGCTCGAGAACCTTCTGCCCGGGTTCGATTTCGGCCAGCTGGGTCATCACCGCCACCATGAAGGGCTGGCTGATCGTCTGACGGTCCCCGATCGGCAGAGGGTTGTCTGTATAGGCTTTGGGGACGAGATCGGGGGGCACGAACTCATGACGGGGAACCCGCCGGAACGCCTCGAGGACTCGCGGATCCCGTATTCCCCGGCTCTCCAGTTGGTGCGCCACCATGCGCTCTCGCTCGGGACTGTACGGATCGCTCATGTCAGAACTCCGGGCTAGGGAACCGCCGCCGCCAGACGTTTCCGGCGCCGTATCAGTCGGTCCCGGAACTTCTTCTGCTCGTACTCGCTCAACTCCGAGCGAAAGGCGTTCCAGCCCTCCTCGACCTCTCCGAGGGCGGGCAGGTCCGGCGCTGCGTACAACTGAGCCAGCATGGAGTAAAACAGAGGAGAGCAATCGCCGTGCACCTCGCCTACGTAAAGGAAGGAGCGCCGGTGCAGCTGGCACGGTCCATTCTCGCGGATTGCCTTCTGGTGCCCCGGGGTCGAGTAGCCTTTGTGGCTGCAGAAGTCATATCCCGGAAAGCGAGCGTCCTCCCCTTCCATAAGGCGGTCGCGGTGAACTTTAGCAATGATCGAGGCGGCGGCTATCGAGAAACAGATGGCATCTCCGTGGATGATTCCGGTCTGGGGAAACGGGATTCCGGGAATCCGGCGGGCATCAACCAGCACGTGGTGCGGTTCGAGACCGAGAGCTTCGACCGCACGCCGCATGGCGGCCAGACCCGCGTGGTAGATGTTGATTCGGTCGATCTCCTCGACATCCGCGATTCCTATCGCCGATCCCGAGCGCCCTCTTCTGGATTTCACACGCCAGATCGGTCCGTTCTGAAGGCAGAAGGCGTTTGGAGTCGTCGATCTTGAGGATTCGAGTGCCGGGCTCAAAGACGACCGCAGCGGCGACGACCGGGCCAGCCAGCGGACCGATACCCGCCTCGTCGACTCCGGCGATCAATGAAACACCCGTGCCCCAGAGCTCCCGTTCCGTCCTCAGCATTCGGGAAAGGCGCCTTCTTTCGAGCGCGTTCGGCCTCGAGCTTTCGGCTCAGCGACTTCCGCGATATCCTTGACACCTTGACGCGGGATCGGCGACAAGCATTCGCAGCGTTTCACGAGTCAGTTTCCGGTTCCTGACCAGGAACCGCTCCCGAAGTTGTGCAACAGACAAAAGAGACGGGTCAAAAATCATCAGTCGTCCAGGAAAATCAGGTTGCCGAAAGCCGAGGGAACGTGGAAATCCGGCTGGCGCGTAAAGGTCGGACTCCAAGCAAGATACTCCCGCTTCTCGCCCTCGCCGGCGGCTGCGAAAAAGATTGATCCGCCACGCATCCCCGACCAAAGGATACCTTTTGCATCCGCAAGGGGAAAGAATGGGATCAAAAGGCAAGGCCAGGAACGCGTCCCAGATGCGCGTCTCCTGGTCGATGCTGACTGATCGTCGCAGCTGCGAGCTCCAACGCCAATTCACGTCGACCCTCGGTTTACGGATATGCGCATCCAGGTACTGCCCGAGAGGACTCACTTCGATCTCGAAGTACTCGTCACAGGAATCCGGCCGGATGAAGACCTCGACGACGTCCTTTTCCCAAAGACCCTGTACGGACTCCTTCTGGCTCCACTCGGGATTGACATTCAATTCATCGAACCAGCAGCGATAGTAGAAGAAAACGGCTTCCTCGTTCCATGCCGACTGGACCTGGGTCAGGTTCTTCCACTCCGGATCCCTTTTCCTTGATCGGCGACTTGCCGTTCCAGTAACGCTCGATGTCCGCGATTTCGGCCCTGTCCCAAATGGGATGATCCGTGACGAAAAGCTTCTTGTCCGAGGCGTCCACGCGGTAACTGAACAGTGTGTTCTCGGGCATTTGCTTAAATTATAATGACTGGCCGTGGAAATCAAAACGACCGGGCTGGTCGGTCTTGGACGGTTCGGCAGCATGGCGTATCGATATTTGCGGACCGGACGGCTGCGGGTGACCGATACCGACCCTGTCCGGCTCGAGGGGATACCTGAAGCCGCTTCTTTTGAGGAAACCGTCCAGTCGGACGTGATCCTGCTCGCAGTGCCCATTTCGGCGATTCCCGGAGTGTGCGAACGAATGGCGGAACACCTGAGACCCGGGCAGATGGTGGTGGACACTTGCAGCGTCAAGACAAAGCCTGTGCAGTGGATGCTCGAACGCCTGCCTGCGCACACCCAGATCCTCGGAACTCACCCGCTCTTCGGTCCCGACAGCGGAAAAGACGGCATCGCGGGGATGAAGATTGCGGTTTGCCCGGTCAGGGTCGAGAAAGACAGCTATGCCCGGATCCTCAATTTCCTGCGCTCGCTCCGTCTCCAGGTGATCGAAACAACTCCCGAGGAGCACGACCGGCAGATTGCTCAGACACAGGCCGTTTTTCACCTGATTGCCCAGACGCTGAAGCGACTGCGCTGGGGAACAGAGACGATCACGACCCCGGGACCCGAAACCTTCTTCAGCCTCATCACCACCGTCCAGCACGATACCGATCAGCTCTTCCTTGACCTCCAGACAGAGAATCCCTTTGCCGAGGAGTCCCGGGAGCGGTTCATCAATGAGATGATCCAACTGCACCGACATCTCGGCGACAAGGGTGCGGGCAAGGGCTAGATGGACTTTTCTTATTCGCAGCGGATCAAACTGGCCCTGATCAGCAACCTCGGCTGGCTTGTGATCTGGCTCATCGGTCCGACACTCCGTTATCGGGTCGAGAACTGGGAAGAGTTCGCGGCCGCGAAACAGGAGCACGGACGCCTGATTTATTCCTTCTGGCATAACCAGATCTTCGCCGGCATGTTTTTCTGGCGCAAACGCAACATCGTTGTGATGACCAGCGCCCATTTCGACGGGGAATACATCGCCCGCATCATCCAGCGATTCGGGTACGGGGCGGCCCGGGGATCGAGCACCAGAGGAGGAATCAGGGCGGTTCTGGAGTTGAGCAAGCACCTCAGCAGGGGCTTGGACGTCGCCTTTACGGTGGACGGGCCGAAGGGTCCCGTTTATCGGGTCAAACCGGGTCCCGTCTGGCTCTCGCGGAAGACCGGGGTCCCGATTTTCCCGTTTCATTTCGAGCCGCTTCGCGCCTGGAAGCTGCGCAGCTGGGACAGCCTGCGAATTCCGAAACCGTTCTCACCGGTAGTGCTGAAAATCGGGAAACCGTTCATCGTTCCCCCGGACGGACTCGAGGAGGAATGGCTCTCTCGCCTGCAGGCGGAGATGGATCGCCTGCGGGATGACTCGGAACGCCACTGGGCTACTGAGGGTTTGCGATCGTGACGTCGTTATCGAACGAGCTCACTTTCCAGCTGCTCAACTCGAGCAGCGCCAGCTTGAATTCATAACGCCCGGGCGGAGCGATCAGCTTATTCGAGTACATTATTCCCCGCCCCTCGCGCAGTTCCCGGGTGGTCAGGGAAACGCGGAAGAACTCGCGCAAACGCACCACCTCCCGGCCTCTTTCGTCGAGCAGGATTCCAATCACGCCAAACTGACTCTTGACTCCCGACTTGGAAAGCCCGGCCAGGGTAAACGGACTGATCTTGACGCGGAAGGGGAGACCGATCTGCCCACCTTCGCTGGTCGAAGGCAGCAGGTCGAGCTCCGCGCCGATCTCTTCGAAGCGAGCCAGCGATGATTCCGACAAACGGGTCAGCGCCTGAGCGTCGAAAAGGGCGGCAATGAACTTCTTCTTTTCGGTAAGCCTCTCCGGGATGTTTTTGAAAAGCGCCGAGACGTGCGCTTCCAGTCGCCTTACCTGGACATTTATCTCGCGTTCGGCTTTCGTCAGATAGGGATCTTCCGTGTAGTATCCGATCGAGTAAAGGTTGCCATAGACATCGTCGCTGATTTGAGCGAGCGTCTGGTCAAAATCCAAAATAGTCTCGAACCCCGAGAAGTGCTTCGCTCCCGTCCCCGAGGTACCAGCCGGGCAAAGGCTTCCTCGCGCGCCGCCCTCTGGTTCTCCTGGCCGCTGCCCTTCGGGAGGGCTGTCCGCCGACCCGATGTAAAGCTGCGCCGCCGAGGGGACGAGAACCGTGTAGACGTTCACCCGATTTTCGTTCGCCTTTTTGAGAACACTGGCGGATTTGCGATAGTTCTCGTCGACCGCGTCCGAGACCAGGATCACGACCTTGCGGTCGGTCGGCTTGGCCCGCTTGTTGAGTCGGTCGATCAGGCTGTCAAGCGAATCATAGATCGCCGTCCTGCCGAGGTGCTGGCGCGCTTCCCCAAAGGCCTTCAGCGCCAGCCCCCGGTCGGTGGTGAAATCCTGAAAGACGATCAACTTGTCCGTGAAACCGAAAATGCCGACCTGCGTCACCCGGAGGATGTTGTCAAAGAACGTCTGGGCGGCAATGATCTCCTCCGACCGTGTGGCAAAGGTGCTGCCGCTGACATCGAGAAGGAATGCCAAGAGGATCGGCGACGCCTCTCCCGTGGGATTGCGTGGGCCCTCGAAGAACGCGATGTCCTTCTGCTTTCCGTTCTCGAAGACGCGGAAGTCCTCCTTGGGGATCTGGTTGAGCAACTGCCCCTGGTCGTTCCTGACCGTGAAGCGCACCGTCACGAGGTTCACGTCCACCCCGATCCTCTGGCCGGATTGAGCAGGGGGAGGCGGGAGGAGGAAGGCGGAACCTCCTGCGCGATGAGGCGGACTCCCGGCCCGGCTCCGAGCAGGAACAAGAGGAACGTTGCGCTGCGAACCATCCGGGCGGTTAAACCGTCCTTCATTGCTCACTCTTCCTGACCAGATCGAGAAACTCCATGCGGGAGCGCTGGTCGGAGCGAAAACGCCCAAGCATCGCGGAAGTGATCATCTTGGTGTTTTGCTTGCAGACACCGCGCATCATCATGCACAGGTGCTGAGCCTCGATGACCACCCCGACGCCCTTCGGTTTGATCAAGTCGCTGATTGTCTCGGCAATCTGCTGCGTCAGTCTCTCCTGCACCTGGAGCCGTCGCGCAAACATATCGACGATCCTCGGGATTTTGCTCAGTCCGATCACTTTATCCGAGGGGAGGTACCCGACGTGGCAGTGACCGAAAAACGGCAGCAGGTGGTGCTCGCAGAGACTGTACACTTCTATGTCCTTGATGATCACCATCTCGTCGTAATCGACAGTGAAGAGCGCCCCGTTCAGGATCGTCTCTAATTTCTCCCCGTAGCCGCGGGTTAGAAAGCTGAGGGCCTCCCCCACCCGACGGGGCGTCTCCACCAGTCCCTCCCGGCTTGGGTCTTCACCGAGTTGCTCCAGGATCCCGCGCACCAGATCTTCCATATTCTCCAAGTTTCCCACTTGATTGCTCAGATCCCCTGTCCGACCCTATCCAGGAGGCCAGCCGAGGGCACGCCCGCCCAACACATGAACGTGCAGATGATGAACCGTCTGTCCCGCGCCCGGTCCGTTATTGATGACGATTCGATACCCCCCGACGATTCCCTCGTCGCGAGCGACGGCCTGGGCGACGAGCAGCAGGTGTCCCAGAAGCTCCGCATGTTCAGATGATGCGGACTCCAGAGAAGGAACGTGTTCCCTGGGTATAACCAGAATGTGAGTCCTCGCCTGAGGATTCGTATCCCTAAACGCAACCGCCCGGTCATCTTCTTTGACGATTCGAGCCGGCTGTTGGTGTCGAGCAATTTTGCAGAAGATACAATTCTCCAACCTCAACTCCTCACGACCGAGAAAATGGCGCACCTGTCAATTCCCGCCAGGTCTTGGACCACCGACTGCAATTGCCAGCCGCGCTCTTCGCCGGCGGCACGAACTCCCGGCAGAACTCCGTAGCCCAGCTCCAGAACGAGAAAACCGCCGGGTGTCAGAACTGCCCGGCCCTGTTCGAAGATCTTAAAGTATATCTCCAACCCGCTCGGACCAGCGAAAACGGCCTCGGCCGGCTCGTGCAGCGCGACCGAAATATCGACCTGGTCCGAGCCGAGGGAAACGTACGGGGGATTGGACACAATTAACGAATAGTGTCCCGTCCGAGCCTGTACGGGAACAGAGTATCACCCACGAGGAACTCGATCCTGTCCAGGCAGCCGAGGCGCGCCGCATTGGCTCGGGCTACGTCCAGAGCGGCTTCGGAGATGTCGATTGCCGTCACCCGGGACGGCTCTCCTCGAGAGCCAGAGAGACGGACACGCAGCCTGAACCCGCGCCGACGTCCACCACCGGGATTTCGTCCTGCTCGAGCCGCTGTCATCAGCATGATCGCCTGCTCGACCAGCACCTCGGTTTCGGGACGCGGTATCAGCACGGCTGGGGTCACCTTAAAGTTCCGCCCGAAGAACTCCTGTTCGCCCGAGAGATACTGAATCGGATAGAACTGCGAGCGGCGCCGGATGAATTCAGCAAAACGCTCTTCCTGTTCGGGGCGCAGAACAATCTCGGGGTGCGCGAGAATCCGGGCAAGTGGCAAGCCCGTCGCCGACTGGAGAAGCAGCCGAGCGTCCTGTTCCCCGGTCCGGATCTGAGCTTCCGCCAGAATGCGGGACCCGGCTCTCAGTGCTTCTCTGATGGTCACGGATTTATCCGATTGGCGGACGGGCTGTTAGACTACCTGATTCTTCGTGATCAATGCCTCGATCATCTCGTCGAGGTCTCCCTCTACGATCGTGTCCAGACGGTGCAGGCTAAGGCCGATGCGATGATCGGTGACGCGGTTCTGGGGAAAATTGTAGGTCCGGATCTTCTCGCTGCGCTCACCTGTTTTGACCATCGATCGACGGTTCTCGGCGATCTCGTTCTGTTGCTCCTCGAGCGCCTTCTCGTAAAGGCGCGACCGGAGGACCTTCATTGCCTTCGCCTTGTTCTTGATCTGCGATTTCTCATCCTGGCAGCTGACAACTTCGCCTGACGGAATGTGCGTGATGCGAACGGCGGAGTAGGTCGTGTTCACCGACTGGCCGCCGGGTCCCGAGGAGCAGAAGGTGTCGATCCTGATGTCCTTGGGATCGATCACGATGTCGACCTCGTCCGCCTCGGGCAAAACCGCAACTGTGATCGTCGACGTGTGAATACGGCCCTGAGCCTCCGTCGCCGGGACTCGCTGGACACGGTGAACCCCGCTTTCATACTTGAGCCGGCTGTAAACGTCCGGACCATCAACCAGCGCGATGACTTCTTTCAGACCCGCCGACCGAGCTGTACGAGGCGGACAGGACCTCGATCTTCCACCGGCGAGATTCCGCATAGCGGGAATACATGCGGAAGATCTCCTGGGCGAAGAGGCTCGCCTCATCCCCTCCGGTACCGGCGCGAATTTCGAGAATGACGTTCTTCTTGTCGTTCGGATCCTTCGGGATCAGCAGCAGTTTTCAGCTGCGCCTCGGCGGCCGCCAGGGCCTGCTCGAGACTGCGCAGCTCCTCGCGAGCCATCTCCAGCATCTCGGGATCGCTCTCCTGTTCGAGCAGCCCCCTGGTCTGCTGCGCCTGAACGGACAGGGACTTGTACTCGCGAAACTTCTCGACCACGTCCTGGAGCTCGGAGTGTGCCTTGGCAGTCTTGTGGTACCTTTCGGGCACCGAAATGACAGACGTATCCCCCAGCTGATTGGACAGTTGTTCGTACTTTTCTTCGAGGGCCTGCAGTTTCTCAAACATGAAAAGCGTTGACCGTCACTGCCTTACTTCTTGCCTTTGGCGTCTGAGCGTACTTCTTCTTGAAAACGCTCGACTCGACCGGCAGTGTCGATCAGCCTCAGCTTTCCGGTAAAAAACGGATGGCAGCTGGAGCAGATCTCGAGGCGAAGCTCGCCACCCTTGGTCGAGCGGGTTTCCCACTCGGTACCGCAGGCGCAGTGAACCTTAACAACTTCGTATTTTGGATGAATTGCCTCTTTCATTTCCTCTCATCGGCCTTTCTTCATTAAGAGTGTCACTAAAAAACAGGGACACCCAGAGGTGTCCGGCAGGACAGTTTACCAAAAACCGCGAGCCGAAGTCGAATAGCATCAATCCCATCAATCCTCCCACTCCTTGACAAGAGCTTGAAGGACACTGTATAAAGGGTGCTTCAAGACTCAGAGCAAAGGGAATTTCTGGAATTGTCACAGGTGCACCGAAAGTGCTTCGACGAGCTGGCTCGTTCCCCACTTTGGACTCAATCACTCATCAATAATTGCGCCTGAGAATTATGCGGCGGGCGTCAGCACCACCGGGCAACGCATCCGGCTGCGACGCTCTCCTGTAATTATAGTACTCGTTAGTATCGAAAGGACTGGGAGGTTTCAATCAGAATGTCTTTAGCTGCGGATCAAAGCAAATTGCAGGGCAGAGGCCGAAAATCCGGCATGCCCGGCCAGTCAGGCGGACCTGCTCCGATTATCGAGGATGCTTCGGAAATCGATCAGGACTCTCTTCTCCAGGCCTACAACTACAGTTTCAAGAACCTGGAGGAGGGCGAGGTCATCAACTGGCACCATCATCAAAGTCACCGAATCGAACGTCATTATCGATGTAGGGTTCAAGTCCGAAGGACTGATCCCGATCGAGGAGTTCCGTGACGAGAAAGGTGCGGTCGCCGTCCAACCAGGCGACAAAGTCGACGTTCTTTTGGAAAACACCGAGGACCGGAATGGCTACATGATCCTGTCCCGGGAAAAAGCCGAAAGAATGAAAATCTGGGACCTGATCGAACGGGCATACCAGGAACAGACAGTCATTACCGGTAAGGTCATCGAGCGCATTAAGGGCGGCTTGGCGGTGGACATCGGCGTCCGCGCCTTCCTGCCAGGCTCACAGGTGGACCTGCACCCGGTGCGCAACCTTGACAGCCTGCGCGGTGAAGAGCTGCGCATGCGTGTTATCAAGGTCAACAAGCGGCGGGGCAACATCGTCCTGTCGCGCAAGGCCGTCCTCGAAGAAGAGTATTACAAGCAGAAGGAAGTTACTCTGAAGAACCTCGAGGAAGGCAAGGTCGTAGACGGCGTTGTCAAGAACATCACCGACTACGGAGCCTTCGTGGATCTGGGCGGCATCGACGGACTCCTCCACATCACCGACATGTCCTGGGGCCGCGTCAATCATCCGTCGGACCTTTTTGAAGTCGGCGACAAGATCCAGGTCAAGATCCTGAAGTTTGACCGGCTCGAGGAGAAGGTTTCCCTCGGCTACAAACAGAACACCGATGATCCCTGGCTTACCGCTGCACAGCGTTATCCCAAAAACGCCCGGGTCAAAGCCAAGGTTGTCAGCCTGACGGACTACGGGGCTTTCGTTGAGCTGGAGGAAGGCATCGAAGGCCTGATCCACATTTCCGAAATGACCTGGAACAAGCGGATCAAGCACCCGTCCAAAATCCTGACGGTTGGATCCGAAGTCGAGGCTGCCGTTCTGGAGCTCGATCCGGAAAACCGCCGGATTTCCCTCGGAATGAAACAAACCGAGCCGAATCCCTGGGATCTGATCGAAGAGAAGTACGCGATTAACTCGATCGTCACCGGTAAAGTGCGCAATCTGACCGATTTCGGCGCCTTCATCGAGGTTGAAGAGGGTGTTGACGGCCTGGTGCACGTTTCCGATCTCAGCTGGACCAAGAAGATCAAACATCCTTCTGAAGTCCTGAAGAAGGGACAGGATGTCCGGGCGGTCGTGCTCAACGTGGACGCCGAAAATCAGCGACTGTCTCTCGGAATCAAGCAACTGGAACCCGACAAGTGGGAACAGTTCTTCTCCGAGCATCAGATCGGTGATGTCGTGCACGGTCGCATCGTGCGATTGACCAGCTTTGGCGCCTTTGTCGAACTGACCGAAGGGATCGAGGGCCTCTGCCATGTTTCAGAACTGGATGAGAGGCGCATCGAGAACCCCGAAACCCAGTTCGAAGTGGGCCAGGAGCTGGATCTCAAGATCATCAAAATGAATCTGCTGGAACGAAAAATCGGCCTTTCGGTCCGTGCCCTCAAGGAAGAGTCCGAGAGAGACACGTGGTCCTATACGCCCGAAGTCGGAACCGCTTCCATCGGTGAATTGGCCGGCGATCAGCTGGGCGAATTCAGGAAGAAAGCACAACGAGCAAGAGGAGGCGAAAGTGACTAAAGCTGATTTGGTTGATGAAGTATCCAGAAGTGCCGACCTGAGCAAGAAAGATGCGGAAGTGATCGTCCAGATCGTGCTCGACAGCATCGTCGACTCTTTGAAGACGGGAGACAAAGTCGAGTTGCGGGGTTTCGGGAGTTTCCGGCTTCGTGACCGAGCCTCCCGACACGGCAGAAATCCAAAAACTGGTGAGAAGGTCCAGGTGCCGGCCAAGCGCGTGCCCTACTTCAAACCGGGCAAGGAACTCAAGGAACTCATCAACTCCTGATGGATTACCTCTGGACGCCTTGGCGGTTCCAATACATCGCGTCCGGCGGAGAAACAAAAGCCTGCGTTTTTTGCGGGATACAGGACGAGAAGCAGGATGAAAAGCACCTGGTCCTGATCCGCCGGTCACGCTGTTTTGTCATCCTCAATCGTTTTCCCTACACGGCTGGCCACCTGATGATCGTGGCCGGCCGGCACATTCCCTCCCCGACCGACGCCCACGATGACGAGTTAACCGAAATCATCCTCACCGCCCGCCTGGCACAAAGCTGCCTGACTGAGGTTTACCGTCCCGACGGCTTCAATATCGGCTTCAATATCGGAAAAAGCGCCGGGGCAGGAATTGCAGGTCACCTCCATCTGCATGTGGTCCCACGCTGGCAGGGCGACGCGAATTTTGTCTCGATTCTCGGCGAAACCCGCGTCCTGCCTGAAGATTTGGAGACCACATTCCAAAAACTGAGACCCGCCTTCCTGACGCGCCGCGAGCGGTTCGTAATCATTCAAATCGGCTAAAACAGCAAAATCGACTACCCAGTCGGCCCTGAGGGATGCGCTGAACCGTTATATGCCCTCAAGAAAACTGCTTGCCCAAACGAAATACAGAGACAGCATAACGAGACCTAAACCGCAGTTTGAGCTGCTCACTGCTAACACGTCTCTGCCATAGCCTTTTTCGGCAAAGTTGGCAGCGCGCCATTGAAAAGGCATTGCCGCACTTTTGGGCTCGTGCTAGGTTACTAATTGCTTACCTTAAGGAAAGTTCAACGCGACAAAAGGGGAGTTTTCCACAACTGTGGAAAAGACTGTGAATAACGGAGCAGTCGTTCGCTCGTTGTGTTCCCGGTTCTACCACCTAATGGCGGGATACTGCGCACTATGAACGTTTGGGACGAGATTCTATCTTGTGTTGAAAAGAGGACCTCTCCTCAGGTTTACGACGTCTGGTTTAAACCTACTTCTTTTGAAGAGCACGATTCCCAGCACCGGGAGATCTACGTGCGAGTCCCGAACAGCCAATTTCAGGAATGGCTGAGCGAAAACTACCGTGAGGTGCTCGATCAGAGTCTCGAGGACCTGGGTCTGAGCGATTACCACGTTTACTTTCTGTCGGCGACCCGCCCGGCCAAGGAGGCGGACTCCAATTCGAGCCGAAACGGCAATGGGCACCCCGAAACGCATTTCAACCCGAAGTACACGTTTGAGAGCTTCGTCGTCGGTTTCTGCAATCAGTTCGCTCACGCCGCCTCCCTGGCCGTTGCCGAACAGCCCTCGAAGGCCTATAACCCGCTGTTCGTCTACGGTGGGGTCGGACTCGGCAAAACCCACCTCATGCATGCGATCGGGCACAAGATCCGGGAGGCAAAACCTCACCTGAAGCTTACCTACATCTCCGCCGAACGGTTCATGAATGAGCTGATCAATGCCATTCGCTATGAGAGAACTTTCGAGTTCCGGGAACGATATCGGACGATCGATGTTCTCCTGATGGACGATATTCAGTCACTTGCCGGGAAGGAGCGCACCCAGGAGGAGTTCTTCCACACCTTCAACGCGCTGTATGACGCCCAGAAGCAGATCGTGATCTCGAGCGATTCGCAACCACGCGAAATTCCAACCCTCGAAGAGCGACTCCACAGCCGCTTCGAATGGGGACTGATTGCGGACATCCAGCCGCCGGACCTCGAGACCAAGATGGCAATTCTGCGAAAGAAGGCAGAACTGGAAGGTGTCTGCCTTCCCGACGACGTCTGCCTCTTTATCGCCGGCAACGTCAAATCCAGCGTTCGGGAGCTGGAGGGTTCGCTGGTTCGGCTGATTGCCTATGGCAGTCTCACCGGGCAGGACATCAACCTGAACCTGGCACATCGCGCGCTCAAGAACATCATCGACAAGAACACCCGGATACTGACGATCGAGGAGATTCAGAGAGTCGTCGGCGAATACTACTCGCTGAAGGTCATCGACCTGAAGAGCCGGGATAATTCTAAACGGGTCGCGTTGCCGCGCCAAGTGGCGATGTACCTCTGTCGCGACATCCTGAAGGCATCGCTTCCCGACATCGGCAGAGCCTTCGGAAACAAACACCACACGACCGTCCTGCATTCGGTCCGGAAGATCGAGCAACTGCGTGGGACGGATCCAAAGATCAACAGCACTTTGAACAGGCTAACCGATTCACTTCGCTAGCCCTTCAGCCGATTTTTCACAGGAGCGCCCTGTGGAACGGAGTTGGATGAGAGCCGACAACCAGCCATCAACAGAAGGACCGACTGGTTACTCCAGAACAATTTCACAGAAATCAGGGCTGGAACTGCCCGGGAACCAACGGGTCCCCGATTTATCAACAGAATTCACAAGCCCTACTACTACGACTGGAAATAAAATACAGTCTTTCAGTAAAGCAGGAGTAGAAACACCATGGATCTGGTAGTCAAAAAGGCTGACCTTCTGAAGGAACTGCAATACGTCCAGGGGGTGGTCGAGCGCAAAACCACCGTACCCATTCTCTCGAACTTCCTGCTGGAGACGACCGGGACTTCGCTGGCCGTGACTGCCACCGATCTGGATGTGACGATCCGGTGCGGGTGTTCGGCCGCAATTCGAGTCAGTGGGGCCGTGACGGTGTCCGCCCGGAAGCTGTTTGATATCGTCCGATTGCTGCCTGATTCGGACATCCACTTCAAGGCCGGCGGCGCCGACTGGATGAACATTACCTGCGAACGGTCGCGCTTCAAGATCGCGACACTCTCCAAAGAAAACTTCCCGGATGTTCCGTCCGTCGACGCAAAGACGATCCAGCTGCCCAGCGCCGCGCTTCGCCACATGATCCTGCGCTGCGCTTTCGCGATCACCCAGGAGGAGTCCCGTTACGCCCTCAATGGCGCCCTGATGATGATCAAGCCGGACGGCCTCTCCTTTGTCACGACTGATGGTCACCGGCTGGTGCTCATCTCGAGCAACCTGGAAATCGCGGGCGTCGGCCCAGGCGAAACTCGCATCGTCGTCCCGAAGAAGACCATGATCGAGTTGAGTAAACTGACGGCCGAAGACGTGCTCACCGTCGACTTTGGCCACACCGAGAACCACCTCTTCTTCAAGGTCGGTGAGCGACTCCTGGTTTCCCGCGTTTTAACCGGGCAGTTTCCCAACTACGAAATGGTCATCCCTCGCGACAACCATCGCCAGGCGGTGCTTAATACCCTTGACCTGACCGATGCTCTCAAGCGCACTTCGATCATGGCGGACGAGCAGTCCCACGGTGTGCGTTTCTCGTTCAAGGAAGGGCAGCTGGATATTGTTGCGGCCAGCACCGATCTCGGTGAGGCGCGCGAGACTTTGGCTGTCGATTTTCAGGGGGAAGGTCTCGATATCGGCTTTAACGCGCAGTACCTCCTCGACTTCCTGGCGGGTCTCGAGAGCGAACAGGTAGTTTTGGAGCTTCGGGATCAGGACACGCAGGGGATGCTCAAGCCAAAGGCGGAAACCGATTACAGGTACCAGTACGTGATTATGCCGATGCGGATCTGAGGATTAGACGGTTCGCTCTCCGACGGGATCTCGGCCTTCTTTCCCTTTACCACTATTAGTGGTGTCGCGTCAGGTTGTCGGCCCCATCCTATTTGGGTCTGAGGTAGTCCAAAAGAGGACCCTTTGTGGTATAATAAGTGACCCGTTAAGTGCTTAATAGATTGAGGTTTTTATGGCCGATTATCCGAACGAACTTAATCCCGAGGCAGTGCCGAACGCCGATTTAGCATCCGACTATACGGCTGACAATATCAAAATTCTGGAAGGTATGGAAGCGGTCCGCAAGCGGCCCGCAATGTATATCGGATCGACGAGTCTGGGTGGTCTGCACCATCTGGTCTACGAAGTCATCGACAATTCCGTCGACGAATCCCTGGCCGGGTATTGCAACAGGATCGAGTTGACTATCCACGTTGACAACTCCGTAACTGTCATAGACAACGGCCGTGGGATCCCGGTCGACATCCATCCGGTCAAAGGTGTCTCGGCGGCAGAGGTTGTCATGACCGTGCTCCACGCCGGGGGAAAGTTCGACAACGAGACCTACAAGGTTTCGGGTGGCTTGCATGGAGTCGGCGTATCCGTCGTCAATGCCCTCTCCGAGCGCGTGGACCTTGAAATCTGGCGAGACGGGCATGTCTACCAGCAGAGTTATGAAAGAGGCGTGCCGGTCACTTTGTTCCGTGAGACGGGAGTCACCAACCGCCGCGGGACGAAGATCACGTTCCGTCCCGACGTAACCATCTTCGAAGTTCTCGATTTCAATTTCGACACCCTGTCACAGCGCATGCGAGAGCTGGCCTATCTGAATCAGGGGCTCACGATTTCCGTTGAGGACATGCGCACGGAAAAGAAGCAGGTGTTCCAGTACAAGGGAGGAATCCTCAACTTCGTCGAGCACCTGAACAAAAACAAGAACGTGCTCCACCCGAAGCCAATCCATATTCACGACGAACGGGACAACGTGGAAGTCGACGTCGCTCTTCAGTACAACGACGGCTACACCGAGACGCTGTTCTCTTTCGCCAACACCATCAACACGGTGGAAGGCGGAACCCATCTCATCGGATTTAAATCGGCGCTGACGCGGACACTCAATGCGTACGCGGCCGAGAACAATCTGATGAAGGACGTGAAGCAGAACCTGAGCGGCGATGATGTTCGCGAAGGTCTGACTGCCATCGTCAGCGTGAAGCTCCCCAATCCGCAGTTTGAGGGTCAGACGAAGGGGAAACTGGGGAACAGCGAGGTCAAGGGCCTGGTGGAGGCGATCTGCAACGACAAGCTTTCGGTCTTTCTCGAGCACAACCCGCCCGTGGCAAGAAGGATCGTGGAAAAGTCCATAGAGGCACTGCGCGCGCGGGAAGCGGCCCGCAAGGCGCGCGATCTTACCCGTCGCAAAACTGCCTTGGAAAACAGTTCATTGCCTGGCAAGCTGGCGGACTGCCAGGAGCGGGACCCTCAATTTTCCGAGATCTTCCTGGTCGAAGGGGATTCGGCAGGAGGGTCGGCCAAACAGGGGCGCGATCGCAAGTTTCAGGCGATTCTGCCGATCAAGGGAAAAATCCTCAATGTTGAAAAGGCCCGTTTCGACAAGATGATCGGCAATGAGGAAATCGCGACGATGATCGCCGCCTTTGGAACTGGCGTCGGTCTCTCCGATTTTGACCTGTCCCGCCTGCGCTATCACCGGATCATTATCATGACCGACGCGGACGTGGACGGGAGCCACATTCGGACCCTGCTTCTCACATTCTTCTATCGTCAGATGACCGACCTTATTAAGGCCGGCCATGTGTTTATCGCTCAGCCCCCGCTCTATCGCCTCAAAAAAGGGAAGCAGGAGAAGTACCTGCACCATGAGAAAGAGCTGACCGACGAATTGATGTCGACGGCCACCGAGGATCTTACGGTCGAGCTCGCAGATGGCGCCACAACGTATGAGGGGGCCCGGTTGATCGAGAAGATTCACGAGTTGATGGAGTTCCGAAGGGTCTACGGGAAGCTGAATCGCAGGCTCGGAAGCGCGAAACTCTTGGATCCACTTATGATCACGCTTGCCGAGTTGATAACCGCAGAGCCCAACTGGCAGCAATTCCTCGGCTCGCAGGAGAACCTGGAGAAGCTGGCGGCCGGGCTGACCGACACCGGGTATGAATCGGATATCAGGTTCGACGAGGAGCACAGCCTGTTCAGCCTCACTTTGCGCAACGGCGCTTCGGGTTCGGTTCAGCTGGATTACGATACATTGTCTTCAGCCGAGTGGAAGCAGTTGCTGGCGCTGTTCAGAAAAATCTCGGAGTTCCGCGCTGGTCCGATCGTACTGAGGGAGGGCCAGAAGGAAACCAAGCTCGAAAGCGAGACTGATCTGATCGACCATATCGTCGCGGCCGGGAAAAAGAACCTGACGATTCAGCGCTACAAGGGGTTGGGAGAGATGAATCCCCAGCAGCTCTGGGAAACTACGATGAATCCGGACACCCGCACAATCTTGCAGGTGACGATCGACGATGCGATCGAGACCGATGAGATTTTCACGATCCTGATGGGGGACCAGGTCGAGCCGCGTCGCAAGTTCATCGAAGATAACGCGCTCAATGTCAAGAACCTGGATGTCTAGAAGCGTCCGGGGACAAGGAGTGTGGGCTGCCGGAGTGCCGGTGACCCACGGAATTCAACCGATCACCGGCTCGTGAAAGAAGCCGGTTCTGGAGTGTCGAGATGCAGGAATACCGCGGTCAGGAGATCGCAGTCAACATAGAAGAGGAAATGAAGACGTCCTATCTGGACTACGCCATGTCGGTCATCATCGGCCGGGCGCTTCCAGATGTTCGGGATGGACTGAAACCCGTCCATCGCCGGATTCTCCACGCGATGTCGGAGCTCGGCAACACTTCGAACCGGGCGCACAAGAAGTCGGCTCGCGTCGTTGGGGAAGTGATTGGCAAGTACCATCCTCATGGCGACGTGGCCGTGTACGACACCATCGTGCGAATGGCCCAGGACTTTTCCATGCGTGAAGTCCTGGTGGATGGACAGGGGAACTTCGGCTCCGTAGACGGTGACGCGGCTGCGGCCATGCGGTACACCGAGGTCCGCATGTCGCCGGTCGCGGAGGAATTGCTTGCGGACATCGACAAAGACACCGTCGATTTCCAGCCTAACTACGATGAATCCCTGACCGAGCCTGTCGTCCTGCCCGCCAGGCTGCCCAACCTGATCGTCAACGGCGGCTCGGGCATCGCGGTCGGGATGGCGACGAACATTCCCCCACACAACCTCGGCGAAGTCATCGATGCGCTCCTTCTGTTGCTCGACCGTCCGGATGCGGCGCTTCCCGAGTTGATGCAGTTTATCCAGGGGCCCGACTTCCCGACCGGCGCGTTCATCTATGGGCGGAGCGGGATTCGACAGGCGTACGAAACGGGCCGCGGCATCCTGCAGTTGCGCGCCGTTGCATCGGTTGAGCGGATCGGTAAAGACCGGGAAGCGATCGTGGTGACGGAGATCCCCTACCAGGTCAATAAGGCCAAGCTCGTCGAAAAGATGGCGCAGCTGGTCCATCAAAAGAAGATTGACGGCATCAGCGACCTGCGGGATGAGTCCGACCGCGAGGGCATGCGCATCGTGATCGAGGTGAAGCGCGGAAGTGAAGCTCAGATTGTGCTCAATCAGCTCTACAAGCTCACTACCATGCAGACCTCTTTTGGGATCATCTTGCTGGCACTCGTTGACGGGCAGCCGCGGGTGCTGGCCTTGCGCGAGATCCTGAATTACTTCCTGGAGCACCGCAAGGAGGTTGTGACCCGGCGGACCCGGTACGATCTGCAGAAGGCTGAAGAGCGGGCGCACATCCTCGAGGGGCTTAAGAAAGCGCTCGACCACCTTGATGCAATTATCACCCTGATTCGGAGTTCCCGATCGCCAGGGGACGCCAAGACCGGCCTGATGACCGAGTTCGAGTTGAGTGCGCTTCAGTCCCAGGCAATCTTGGAGATGCGCCTCCAGAGGTTGACCGGTCTCGAGCGAGACAAGATCATCGAGGAGTATGCCGAGGTGATCAAGCGGATCGCCGAGTTGCGCGAAATCCTCTCGAGCGAGCAGGCCTTGAAGCGCGTGATTCGCGAGGAGCTTCTCGAGATCCAGACCAAGTATCAGAACCGCCGTCGAACGGTCATCGTGGACGAAGAGGTGGACATCACCGTCGAAGACCTGATCGCGGACGAGCCGGTTGTGATCACTGCCACTCACACCGGGTACATCAAACGCACGGCCCTTCACATCTACAAGAGCCAGCGGCGAGGGGGTAAAGGTCGCATCGGAATGTCGACAAGAATCGAAGAAGATGTGATCGATTACCTATTCGTCGCCTCTACCCACAGCTATATACTCATCTTCACCGATCGAGGGAGAATTTACTGGCTGAAGGTCTACGAGATCCCGGATGTCGGCGCGGCGGGCAAAGGAAAGCCATTGATCAACCTGGTGAAGTTGGAGCGCGGCGAGAAAATCGCGGACATGATCGCGGTTCAGGACTTCACTGTACCAGGCTCCGTCGTCATGGTTTCCAAGCGCGGGTACATCAAGAAGACCGACCTTCTGGCATTCTCCAACCCCCGGTCAGCCGGCATTATTGCGTGCACGGTTCCGGATGATGACGAGATGTTCTCCGTCGCCCAGACGTCGGGAACAAACGACATCCTGCTCTTCTCGAAAATGGGCAAGGCGATCCGTTTTTCAGAAGAGGAGATCCGGAACATGGGCCGCGGCGCCCGCGGTGTCCGCGGCATCGCGCTTCGCAAGGGAGACCAGGTGGTCAGTATGGCCATCCTGCGCGACGAGTCCTCGGATATCCTTGCCGTCACCGAAAACGGGTTCGGCAAGCGGACGCCGGCCGCCGAGTACCACCGTCAGGGTCGCGCCGGCCAGGGAGTCATCAGCATTCGTACCAATGAGCGAAACGGCCTCGTGATCGCTGCCTTACCGGTCCAGGATGACTCGGAGATCATCATCATCACGGAGAAGGGGAAGATCATCAGGCTTGAGGCGGCCCGGATCCGTCAGACCATTTCGAGGAGTGCACAGGGCGTCAAGCTGATCGATCTCGAAGCCGACGATAAAGTCGCGGATGTAACGCCGATCCCCGAAGAAGAGGACGAGGACGAAGTGGATGAAGGACAGCTCTAGGTGGGTCCTGCTCCTGCCATTTCTAGTGTTCGGAGTCGGAATCTGGTTGTATTTCCAGACCGACAACGAGGTCCGGGTTCAGATGAACCGGGCCGCCGAGAAATGGCGGACAGGATCCTTTGAGGAGGCTGTCACGCTTTACGAGTCGATCCCCACCCGTTACCCGGACAGCCGGTACGCTGACGATGCGATCTGGGAGGTGGGGCGAATCTCCTACTTCAACTTCGACGACCTCAACCGGGCGATCTCCTGCTTCCACCGAATTACCGCTCACTACCCGGGAACGGCTCTCGCCAAGGAGAGTCACCTGAAACTCGCCGAAATCAATGAGGCATCGCTCAAGGACCTCCCCGAGGCGATCAAGCATTGGAAGCAGGCCCTGCTGACCGATTCCTCCGTTCGTTTGCGTCGGGAAGTGACTTTCAAGATTGCGAGCGCTTACCTGAAGATGGGCAGGTTCGACGAAGCCCGGGAGCAGTTCCGCCAGTTGACGGGCGATGAGACCAGGGACCATCTGTCCGAACAGGCGATGATGAGAATCGGCGCGATTCTTCAAATCAAGCGGGATCACAAGGAAGCAGTCGGGTACTTTCAACAGGTCCTGAACGAGACGCGGATGCGCGGAATGCCGAGTCCAGGCCCGTCTGGGGTTGATCGAAAGTCTCGAATACATGGACGAGATCCCGGGGGCCATTACGGCGGTGCAGGGGTTTGAGCCAGGCAGCTACCCGGAGCCCCTGAAGCAGGATCTGCTGAGACGGCTGAAAGACAAAAACCGTTACGGTGAACCAAAACTATGGAATGGCCGGTGAAATTCGGGGACGTGCTTGAGTGGTTGCGCAGTTCACCAATAAACCAGGCGATCGTGGTCGGCGCCGTCGTCCTGCTGCTGGTCGTCGTCATCCTGCTGATCAGGAGTCGCAAGTCCCGCGTTAGTAGGAAGCCAGTCACGCAAGGAGGCCTGGGCAGGCTGCTGGACAGTCGAACTCAAGAGGTCTTGAGCTGTATCGAGAGAGTCACCCGGCCTTCTATCGGATCGTGGACGAATATCGCCAGCATCAGGTCCTTGATCAGCTGTTGACGGATCCCGACTTTGCGGCGGCGTTCGACAGGCTGAAGATACTGAAGTCGAAGGCCGAGCGCCAAAGCTCGGGACAAGCGAGTGTCGGCCCTCCTGATTACGGCAGCAGGTGATCGTGAGAACGTAAACAAAGAGACCCGTGCGGCGATGTTGACCATTCTGCGGGTCCTTTATCTAAACCGCGACGCCACGACGGGACTCACGCCTCAGGCCGATGCGGATCTTGATCGTCTGCTCGAATCCTTGACAGATTGACCGACCCCTGTATAAACTACTTTTTCGTCTAGACCACAAGTAGAGGGGGTGTTAAGTTTGGCCGAAGTCATCGTGCAGGACGGCGAGTCTCTGGAAAGCGCATTGCGCAGGTTCAAGAGGAAGGTGCAGCAGGAAGACATCATCAAGGATGTCAAAAAGCACTCCTACTACCTGAAGCCGGGCGAGAAGAAGCGGCTTAAGCAGGCGCTGGCCAGAAAACGCAGCCGGAAGAGAGCCAGACAGGTTCCTTCCACCACCTAGGAATCCTGCCGAAAGAACGAAAACCCGGGGACGGCCCCGGGTTTTCTGTTTGCAGCATGGAGCGGAACAGCCCGCTTCCCACCTTCGAAATCAGTCGTTGATGCAGCGGACGGCCTGCCAGTTCCCCATGAATCCAACCTTCTCGCGGACGTCGATGTTCAGGTTACAGGTCTCGGCCAGGCGGTTCAGATTCAGGTCGGTTCGAAAGCCGATCCGGTAGCACAGCGGCGAGATGACCTTCTCAACAGAGCCGACGATCGGGTTCTCACTCCGGAAGTGGTTCATGAAGACCAGGTAGCCTCCCGGCCTGCACACCCGACGCATCTCTTTGACCACCGCCACGGGATCGGGCACCGTCGAGATGAAATACGCGGCCAGCACCCGGTCAAAGCTGTTGTCCGGGAAATCCAAGCGGGTCGCATCCATCTTGATCAGTTCGACGTTTTTCAACGCCAGACTCTTGGCCCGTTCTTTGGCCTTGTCGAGCATCTTCTGCGAGAGATCGATTGCTGTGATCTGAACATTGCGGGGAAGAAGCGGGAATGATAAACCGGTGCCGACACCAACCTCGAGCAACTGAGCACCGGGGAATAATTCCAGGAGATCCGGAGCCAGTTCCCGGCCGTCCTGGAAGATCTTGCCAAAAACTAAATCGTAAAAACTGGAGTAGCGATTGTAAACCTTCTCGACATATTCAACTGTCACCCTTGCCCTCCTCTTCTACAACGCGCGTTATTGTAGCATCTTGAAGACTTCTGCCTGAAGGTAATATCCTTGCGCCGTAAGATTTTGAGGGAAGGCCCCCCGGGCAGATCAGAAATTTATTGTCCCATGTACCCGAAGATTAGTGAAGTGCGGCAGGTTCTGTACGACTCTAGAGCGCTTCGCCGGCGGGTTTTAGCGCTGGGGCGGGAAATCACGCGCGACTACCGGGGTAGGCGACCGCTGCTGGTCGGCGTACTCCGAGGCGCCGCCGTGTTTCTTTCCGACTTGATCCGCACGATCGATCTTCCCCTCCAGATCGATTTCATATCCCTCTCGAGCTACGGAACCGCGACCGTTTCCTCGGGTCAGGTCCAGCTGGTCAAGGATCTCGAGATGAGCATCGAAGGGGAGGACGTCATTCTGGTTGAGGACATCGTCGACACCGGACTGACACTGAATTACCTGCTCGGAAATCTGCAGAGCAGGAACCCCGCCTCCCTGCGGGTTTGCGCGCTTTTGTCGAAACCCGATCGTCGTAAGATAGAAGTGCCGATCCACTACCTGGGTTTCGAGGTTCCCGACCGGTTCGTGGTAGGTTACGGGTTGGATTTCGAGGGCAGGTACCGCCAGTTGGGTTACATTGGGACCATTGACGAGCCAGAGAACCCGACTAAGGAGAAGGAGCAATGAGTATAACGCCGGATCGCGAAGCTGCTTGGATCCTTCTGAACCAATACACCGTGGTGAAAGCCTGTTGAAACATGCCCTGGCAGTGGAAGCGGCGATGCGGTCCTACGCCAGACACTTCGGCGAAGATCCCGACAAATGGGGCGTCGTGGGTCTGATCCACGATTTCGACTACGAACGTTATCCGGACGCGGCCGACCACCCTCGGGTGGGCGCTGCCATCCTCACCCAAGCTGGTTACCCGGACGATATCGTGCACGCGGTCCTCGCGCACGGGGAACATACCGGGCGTGCCGCGCGTCAGCCGAATGGATAAGGTGCTTTTTGCGGTCGATGAACTGTGCGGCTTCATAACTGCCGCCACGCTGGTGCGTCCAGGAAAGAAAATCAGCGAGCTGCCGGTCAGCTCGGTCAAGAAAAAACTGAAAGACAAGGCCTTCGCGCGATCGGTGAACCGGGAGGAGATCTACAAGGGTGCGCAGGAACTGGGCGTTGATTTGGACGAGCATATCCAGTTCGTTATTACCGCGATGACCCAGATTGCCGACCAACTGGGCCTGGCCGGCGACGCAGGTTCCCAACCCGCTCGGCACTAGGGCCGGAGGTCACCCTTGAACTCCTCCGCCTCTTCGTCTACTTTAATAGCAGTTTCCCTTCAGATGTAAACCCCATTCGATTAGGAGGCCACATGCCTGTCAGACCCATACCCGAGGGCTACCACACGGTGACCCCGCATTTGCTGGCTGAGAATGTCGACAACGTCATGAACTTCCTGAAGTCCGCCTTTGGAGCCAAGGAAAGATTTGCCATGCGCATGCCGGACGGGAAGGTGATGCATGCCGAAGTGCAGATTGGCAATTCCGTGCTAATGCTAGGGCCTGCGATGGGCGAGTTTCGCCCAATGCCCTGCATGCTGTTCATCTATACCGAGGATGCGGACGCGCTCTATCAAAGGGCGGTGAAAGCAGGAGCCACTTCGAAAGAGCAGATGCGAGACCAGTTCTGGGGCGATCGGGCCGGAAGTGTTCTGGATCCGTTCGGCAACCACTGGTGGATTGCAACGCACAAGGAAGATCTGTCCGAGGACGAGATCTATCGCCGCGCACAGGCTGCCATGCAACAGCACGCCTAACCGCCGTTCGGGGAGAGTGAGTCACTCTCCCCCTCGCAGCTCCTCGCAGCCACAACTCCCCTCCATTTGTACTCCCCGGGACCATCTAATAATCTGGTTAAACAGAACTTTTGAATCGACTGGAGGGTGCAATGGAGGAGAACCTCTCAGGGAGCATCGAAACGTTGCTCACCGAGGATCGACGCTACGGACCGGCTGCCGAATTCGTCCGTGGGGCACGCTGGAACGACAAATCGATATACGACCAGGCAAGGACCAATCCCGAGTCTTTCTGGGCCGAAATGGCACAGGAAATCGAGTGGTTTCAGCCGTGGAAGCAGGTGCTGGAGTGGGACGTTCCGACTGCCAAATGGTTTGTGGGTGGTCAATTGAACGTTTGCCACAACTGTGTTGACCGGCACGTGAGCACCTGGCGCAAGAACAAAGCGGCGATTATCTGGGAGGGCGAACCCGGGGACGAGCGAACCCTGACCTATCAGGACCTCTACCGGGAAGTGAACAAGTGCGCGGCCGCCTTGCTTCGGATGGGAATCCGAACAGGAGATCGCGTTGCGCTCTACATGGGCATGATCCCAGAGCTGGCCATCTCCATGCTGGCCTGCGCGCGCATTGGCGCTCCCCATACGGTGGTCTTTGGGGGGTTCAGCCCGGATTCGCTCCGTGATCGCATCAACGACTCGGAGGCCACGCTCCTGATCACGGCCGACGGTGCGTGGAGGAGGGGGAACCTTGTCCCCCTTAAGGAAAACGTCGACAAGGCGATCGCCGAGTGTCCCTCCATCCGGAAGACCCTGGTTGTGAACCGGGTGATGAACGCCACTCGCGTGCCGATGACCGAAGGCCGCGATCATTGGTGGCATCGTGAGATGGACCACAGCGGCGCGACTCGCGTCGAGGCGGAACCCCTGGATAGCGAGCACCCGCTCTACATCCTCTATACGTCGGGAACAACTGGCAAACCCAAGGGTCTGCTGCATACGACCGGCGGCTACCTGGTCGGGAACGCATATGACGACGGCCACCGTGCTCGACGTCAAGGACACCGACACCTTCTGGTGCACCGCGGATATCGGTTGGGTGACCGGTCACAGCTACATCGTGTATGGACCACTGTCGGTCGGCGCGACGGTCCTGATGTATGAAGGCGCGCCTGATTACCCGGACAAAGACAGGTTCTGGTCGATCGTCGAGAAATACGCCGTGAACATCCTCTACACGGCCCCGACCGCCATCCGCGCGTTCATGCGCTGGGGCGCCGAGTACCCGAACCGTCACGACCTTTCCTCCCTGCGTCTTCTCGGCACGGTGGGTGAACCGATCAACCCCGAGGCTTGGATCTGGTATCGGAAGAACATCGGAGGAGACCGCGTCCCGATCGTCGACACCTGGTGGCAGACCGAAACCGGAATGATGATGATTGCTCCCCTGCCCGGCATCACCGAGTTGAAACCGGGATCGGCAACGCTCCCGCTGCCCGGAATCGAGGCCGACATCGTCGACGAAACGGGTCAGACTGTGCCCTTGGGCGGCGGCGGATACCTGGTTCTGCGGAAACCGTGGCCGGCGATGGCCCGGTCCATCTGGGGGGACCCCGACCGCTGGAAACGACAGTACTGGAGCTCGTTTCCCTGGAAGCTACTTCACGGGTGACGGGGCCAAACGGGACCGGGATGGCTACTACTGGATTCTCGGTCGGGTGGACGACGTCCTGAATGTCGCGGGCCACCGAATCGGGACGATGGAAGTGGAAAGCGCCCTGGTCAGCCATCCGTCTGTCGCGGAGGCAGCCGTCATCGGCGTGCATCACGACATCAAGGGGCAGGCGATCGCGGCGTTCGTCACACTGAGGGCCGACGAACGCCGGCCGGCGCAGGACCTCGTCGAGGAGCTCAAGCAGCACGTAACCGACAGGATCGGCGCAATCGCACGACCGGAGCGGATCTACATAACCGCGGAGCTTCCAAAAACCCGAAGTGCGAAGATCATGCGCCGTCTGCTCAGGGATATCGCTGAAGGCCGAGTGCCGGGCGACACGAGCACGCTGGCCGATCCGACGGTTCTGCAGTCGATCAAGCTGCAGTACGAAGACCGGGAATAGGGTTTCGGGGGAGTTTCGGGGACACAAAACTTAATTCCTGTGCCGTGCGGTGATGGCGCGACCGGAATGGGAATTAAGTATTATGTCCCCGAAACTCCCCCGAAACCCTACTCGAACGCCGAGATCCCGGTGATGTGCTGACCGAGGATCAGGGTGTGGATGTCGTGCGTTCCCTCGTAAGTGAAGACCGACTCGAGGTTTGCCATATGGCGGAAAACCGGGTAATCGCTGAGAATGCCATTTGCTCCGAGGATGTCCCGAGCGGTGCGGGCCGTCTCGAGCGCCATCCAGACGTTGTTCCGCTTCGCCATCGAGATCTGCACCGGCTTGACCTTATGCTGATCCTTGAGCTGTCCCACTCGCAGCGCGAGGAGCTGTGCCTTGGTGATCTCGGTGAGCAGGTCGGCAAGCTTCTTCTGGACCAGCTGGTGGGATGCGATCGGTTTATCCCCGAACTGTTTGCGCTCCATTGACCATCGGCGGGCGGCATCGAAACACGCCATCGCACTGCCGATCGCACCCCAGGCGATCCCGTAGCGCGCCTGGCTGAGGCACATGAGCGCGTTTTTGAGCCCGGTTGTCCCCGGCAGAAGGCAATCGGCCGGGATCCGGCAATCGTCGAAGAATAGCTCGGACGTGACCGAGGCGCGCAGCGAGTGCTTGTTGTGGTAGTCCTTGGTCTCAAAGCCGGGGGCCCCTCTTTCGACCAGGAAACCGCGAACGATACCGTCCTCGCACCTTGCCCAGACAACTGCGACGTCCGCCAGTCCTCCGTTGGTGATCCAGGCTTTCGCGCCGGTCAGCACGTACTCGTTGCCGTCGCGGCGGGCGCGCGTCCTCATACCCGAAGGGTTCGACCCGAAATCGGGCTCAGTGAGGCCGAAGCAGCCGATCGCCTCGCCTGTCTGCAGCCTGGGCAGCCAGTGTTGTTTCTGTTCCTCGCTGCCGAAGGCGTGAATTGGATACATGACCAGAGCTCCCTGGACCGACACAAAGCTCCTTAGTCCGCTGTCGCCCCGTTCCAGCTCCTGCATGATCAGTCCGTAAGCAACGTTGTTCAAACCGGCGCAGCCGTAACCTTCCAAGTTGGCTCCGAAGTAGCCCAGGTCTCCCATGGGCTTGATCAACTGTTTGGGGAACTCGGCGGCCTGGTAACAGTCTTCGATAATCGGCAGCACGTTCTCCTCGACAAACGCTCGGACGCTGTCGCGAACCAGCAACTCCTCATCTGACAGGAGATCGTCAAGCTGCAGAAAATCCAAGGGTTGGAAGTTAGCCATCTAAGGAATATAGCACACGGGATAGGAGGGATAGGACGTATAGGAACCTATAGGGCCAATAGCCTTGGGGAATCCCTGAGCCTATATTTCCTATAGGTCCTATTCGTCCTATCCTCCTATCGCCTGTGCTATAAAGTAGCGATGATCATAGGCTTGACAGGCAAAAATGGCGCGGGGAAAGGGGTTGTCGCCGAATACCTCAAGGCAAAGGGATTCTATTATCGATCTCTCTCTGATGTGATTCGCGAGGAGATTCGGTCACGGGGTCAGGAGGTTAGCAGGCAAGTCCTGCTGGAAGTGGGGACCGAGCTTCGAGCCCGGGGAGGAACCGGGTACCTGGCGGAAAAGATCCTCGGCCAACTGCAACGGGACAAGAACTACGTGGTCGACTCTTTTCGGCATCCCGCCGAGGTGGCCGTCTTCCGGACGTCACCGCGCTTCTTCTTCATCGCCGTTATCGCTGATCCGGCGGTCAGATTCGAACGGATCAAGGCCCGGCAGCGTGAGAACGACCCGACAACCTACGAACAATTCGTCGCTCTCGAGGCCCGTGAGGCCGCCAATCCGCAATCCGAACGCCAGCAACTGGAGGCCACCGAAGCGCTGGCCGATTTCCGCCTGGAGAACAATTCGACCATCGAGCAGCTTAACGACAAGGTCCGGGAGCTGCTGCAACGGGTTTCGGCGAAACTGGACCGGCCGTGCTGGGATGAGTACTTCATGAGCCTGGCCAAGGTCGCTTCGCTCCGCAGCAACTGCGTCAAGCGCAAGGTGGCAGCGATCATCGTGCGTGACCGGCGGGTCATCTCGACCGGCTACAACGGCACGCCGCGTGGAACTCGAAATTGTTACGAAGGAGGATGCCCTCGCTGCAACAATTTAGCCGATAGCGGTACTAAGTTAGACGAATGTTTGTGTTCGCACGGGGAGGAGAACGCGATTGTGCAGGCCGCCTACCACGGAGTCAGCGTGAAAGACGGGACACTCTATACCACGTTCGCCCCGTGTCTCATGTGCACGAAGATGATCATCAATGCAGGGATCAGGGAAGTGGTCTACAATGTAGAGTATCCGCTGAACGAGATGTCGTTCCAATTGCTTCGGGAGGCGGGAGTGCTTTGTCGTCAATTCAAAGTCGAATAGCTCCAAGCAGATAGCGGTCGGGGAACGCAGCCTAGCAGGCCGGGCCGACGTTCAGCTCCGGCCCTCATGAAAGGCAAAATGGTGCAAGAGTTGTTGGGCCTTGCCTCGCTGTTTTTCTTTTCGATGGCTTCCGCCGGCTTTGTACTTTTCATGCTTCGCTACCCGCATGGTTCCACCATCAGGACATGGGGTATCAGGATGTGCCACGGCTTCGGATTCATGGGCGTTGCCCTGATGCGCCTGTCCCGAGGCCACTTCAACGAGGCTTCCCTCCTGGTCATTTCCTCACTGATCGTCTCGCTCCTGAGCTTCGAAATGTCGCGCAAGTACCTGCGCTGAAAAATGAATGGAGTTTCGGTCCCCGAAACTCCCCCGAGATCGCTAAAGACTATTGATCCACGGCCGGCAATACGATCTGCACCAACGCCCCGCCCGCTGCGCGGTTTTGAACGCGAATCGTGCCCCCGTAGTACTCGACGATCGCTTTCGCAATGGCCAATCCGAGGCCGCTGTGGGCCTTCGCAGCCGGCGAACCGGGTCTGTATGTGAAGAAGCGATTGAAGACTTGCCCCAGGTGTTCTTCGGGAATCCCGGGTCCTTCGTCGCGTACTCCGATGATTGCCCTGTCCGACTCCTGATTCAGGCGAATGGCTACGCGGCCGTGCGGTGGGCTGAAGCCGAGAGCGTTGTCGATGATGTTTTCCAGGCAACGAGCGATCCGATCGGGGTCTCCGCGGACATATACGGGATGCGCCGCGGCGGCAAAATCCACCGGCGGGCCATCCGGTCGTCGCAGGCTAAAGGCTTGAACGATGTGGCTGATCAGTTCGTTGATCTCCACAGGCCCCGCTTCTTCCGGCGCCCCCGAATCGATCGTCGCGATTTCCCTCAGATCGGTCAGAAGGCGCTCCATCCGAGCCACCTCTGAGGCTACGACCGCGTGAAAGCGAGTGCGCACGGCCGGGTCTTCCGCCTCGGCCAGCATTTCATTGGCACTGCGAATAGAGGCGAGCGGATTGCGGAATTCGTGTGCGACATCTGCAGCGAAAGAATCAGCGAAGCGAATTCGCTCGCGCAGCCGTCCCGCCAGTTGGTCCAGAGAGCGACTGAGATCACCGATCTCGTCTCGCCGATTCAGTACTCGGAAGCTGGGCTGGATCTGTCCGCGTGAATCAAGAAGAACTGAGGCCTGTCGACCGAGATTGTGCAGCGGGCGGGCGATGGTGGTCGAGACAAGAAGACTGAGCACCACGGCGACCGCGAGAGAAACGAGGACGACCCGAAAGACCGAAACGCGGACCCTGTAAAGCCCTTGCAGCACCCCAAGAGTTGTTTGCGAGACCAGGACCGCTCCGACCACCCGACCCTCGCTCCTCAAGGGAACGGCGCTGTAAAGCGTGATCGATCGCTGACCAGGACTCAAGCGCCAGGCCGCCCCGTACTTTCCCTGGAGTGCCTGCCGGACTTCGGGATCCAGGCCCGACTGACTCGAGGGATAGACATCGGATCGAGACTCGATCTCCGAGGGGTTCGAACCGGCGACGAGACGATTGTAGACTCGGAACAGCAGGTATCCCGACTCGATAGGTAAGGCTTTTCCGGGTTTCGGTGAGCTCCATCCGAGGTTTGCCCGGTTGGGCCAGGTCGAGCCCTGCCGGTCGACTGGAGTCAGCCAGCAGCCTTCCCTCGCGATCCAGCACGCGAAGCCGCGCCGTCGTTCTTAAACCGAGGCGATCGAAGACAGACTTGGCTTCCTCGGCGGTCAGCTCCCCTCTATTCTCGAGGAAAGCCGCAAGAAGCCGCGCCTGTTGGACCATCGATTTTTCCTGGGCGTCCAGAAGCTCACGTTCGAATACGCCGAAGTAGAAGAAGCCCTGCAACGGGAAGGAAGACCAGCAGGATGTTGAACGCAAGCAAGCGGAACGAAAGCCGGGAGAAGGGCCGGAGTGCGAGGGCGAGGCGTCGTCGGTCGATCACGTTTGTCGCACTCCCGGTCCCAGGCGGTACCCAAGGCCGTGAACCGTCTCGATGGCGTTGAATTCGGGATCAAGCTCCGCGAATTTCCGTCTCAACCGCTTGATGTGGCTGTCGATGGTGCGATCAGAGACGAAGGTGTCATCCGGATAAGCGGCGACCATCAGCTGTTCCCGTGTTTTCACGTGACCCGGGAACCGTGCCAGCGACTGGAGGAGTCGAAACTCCGTGACGGTCAGTGGAACGAGTACGGATTTCCAGCGGGCTTCAAACCGGTTCAGGTCAAGTTCCAGGTGACCGGTCTCGAGGATCTGGCGTGTCTCTTCGGTGCCCGCCTGCCGAAGTATGCTCCGTCGAAACAGAACCTTGACTCTGGCCACCAGCTCCCGACAGGAGAAGGGCTTGCACAGGTAATCGTCAGCGCCCAGCTCGAGTCCCAGCACCCGGTCAAATTCGTCGATCTTCGACGTGAGGAAGATAATCGGAACCGTCTCCGAGAGCTGTCGGAGCCCTCGGCACAGCTGCAGCCCGTCCATGCGCGGAAGGATAATGTCGAGAATAGCCAGATCGGGGACACGTAACTGAAATGCGTCCCAGGCCTTTTGTCCGTCGGCAAAAGTCTGGACCTCGTAACCCTCTCTTCGAAGCGCGTACGCAACCGTCTCCAGGATGTTCTCCTCGTCGTCGACCATCGCAATCAGCCGTCCACCGGTTGCCATGCCTGTACTTTATCCAAGTCGCGTGCGGATTTCACGATCTATCGTGGCCAGCCAGGCGAATCGAGTTCCAGGGAACAAATCCTTAGGCTGCACACACTTGGATGCCGGCTTGACCCGTTCGCCACATTTCCGCCACAATTCTCCTCCGCAACCTCCTCATTCGGGAGTCAGCTGATGCCTCCCCGTTGGAATCTGATGGTAAAAGGGATCGATTGTTTGAATAACAGTTCGTGAATGCCCAGGAGGAAATCGATCATGAGTCAGAGTGTTCTGAAGAAGTGGGTCACCTTGCGGCTGTTACTCGCAGGTTTTCTCTGCCTGATCCTGCTTATCCCCCTTGCCCTGGTTCAAGGGTTGATCGAAGAGCGCCAGCTCAGACGTAACGAGGCGATTCGGGAAGTCACGGGAAAGTGGGGAGACAGCCAAACCGTGGTCGGCCCAGTACTGTCGGTGCCGGTCAGGTGGGTTGTTGGGACTGAAAGCGGCAAAAACATCTACGAATCGGGTTACCTTCACTGTCTCCCCGATTCGACTCACCGTCTCCGGCGTCACTCGCGCCGAGTGTTCGGTATCGCGGAATTTACAAGGTAATCCTGTATTCATCGCGGCTGAGCATCCGTGCCAACTTCGTTCCGTCGCAGCTTGGGGCGTACGTGACCCGCGATCGGGAAGTGCTCTGGGACCAGGCCTTCCTCACTCTTGGGGTCAGTGACTTGAAGGGAATCAAGGACATTGCTGAAGCGAGCTGGAACGGTCAAGCCATGGCGCCGGACCCGGGAGTCAGGAGCAGTGACGTCGTTCGTACCGGTATCACTATGTCCCCGGGGCCCCTGGACAGGAACCGGTTCGGCCGAGTTCCGGATGACAGTCGACCTGAACGGGAGCGAGCAGATCCAGGTCGTGCCGGTCGGCAAGGTTACGGATCTAAGCGTCGCCTCCCACTGGGCGGACCCGAGTTTTGTCGGTAGTTTCCTCCCATCGCGTCGAAATGTGACGAAGACGGACTTCACGGCGGACTGGCGAGTCCTTCATCTGAACCGGAATTTCCCGCAGAACTGGATCGGCGCCCGCGAAGATCTTCGTGGTTCGGCCTTTGGGGTCCGCTTGATAGTGCCAATCGATGAGTACCAGAAGAACTCGCGGGCTGCCAAATACGCCATCCTCTTTATCGCGTTGATGTTTCTGGCCTTCGGAATGACGGATGTGCTCGCCCGCGTGACCTTCCACCCGATTCACTACGCCCTGGTCACCTTGGCTTTGATTCTGTTTTACGTGCTCCTGCTATCCTTGTCCGAGCAGATTGGCTTCAACGGGGCGTACCTGCTGGCTGCTATTGCGGTTCTGGCCCTGGTCGTCATCTACCTGTACGGGCTGACCCAAAGAGCCCGGGTCAGCAGTGCCCTTGGAGGCCTTCTGCTTGTCCAGTACGTGTTCCTGTTTGTGCTTATGCAGTTGGAGGACTACGCCCTTCTGGTCGGCAGTCTGGGCCTGTTCGTCCTGCTGTCTGTCGTCATGTACCTCACCCGGAAGATCGACTGGTTCACCGTGGGCGAAACCGAAGAGGTCGCGTCGGTGGGTCGGCCGACCGGGGGAATGAATTGACCTGAGCTTCACTGCGCCGGGCTGGGTAGCCTGAATTCGATCTGGAGCAGAATCCGATCGACTTGCCGGCTAAGTCGATCGGTTCCGCCTGACCCGCGTTGACTTTTTCGGTGGTGCTCACTGGAGGAGGCGAAAGCCGGGTGCGTTTGCTGACTGGCGATCAAAGGTCCAGGTCACTCCCGCATCGTGGTTCGAGTTCAGGTAGCCGATCAGGTAGTCCGAGAAGTCGGCTTTGCCTTTCTCGAATTCCCGGGTGGCTTTCCAGGCCAGCTCGGAGTACTCAATTTTCAGTTCCGCCGAGGACAGCAGCCGCCGGAGCACGTCCACAATCACTTTCCTGCCGTACCGGTAACCTCGGTTGAGAACCCAAACCAGTTCGCACAAGACGATCAGGTTGACGAATCCCGGCGATTCCTCCGTGCACTCCCGTTCGATGAAACTGCTGGCAAGCGCTGCCTGGTCCGGGTCATCCTGGACGATATAGCGGACGAGGACATTGGTATCCAAGCCGATCATTCTGCCTGTTCCCCCCGAATCACCTGGTCCATTTCCTGGAGTGTAAGGGCGCGCTTGGGTTTGGGGACCATGCCCCGAAGCTGCCTGACGGAACCTCCCACAGGAATGACCTCGATGCGGTTGTCATCTGTGACGATAAATTCCAGCCGGTCACCCGCCCGCAGCTTGAGCCGCTCCCTTACCTCAGCGGGGATGGTAACCTGCCCCTTTACCGTGAGAGTGGCGACCATTTATCGGCTCTCCTTTCATCACCCTGTGTTTCCTTACCTACCTGCCTTACAGGATAAACCAAGCCCCCTGACTGATCAACTGCCGGGTCTGATCGGGCTCGTTCGGTGACAGGGCGCTTGATTCCCCTGGTCACGGACACCTGAGAGAAAGGGAGCGGGAAATAAGTACCAGGTGCGGAAATCGCGCCCCGAAATTGCCTGCTATTCGAAGAGTCTTGGCAGCGCTAGCGGCGGCACCTTGTTGAATTCCAGCTGGCCCATCTCCGCAACCGCCTCCTGCATCACCGAGAAAGGCGTCGGCTCGACAGTCAGGATGAACGGCAGGTTCGCAGGATCCGGCCACGTTTCCTGGATCACCGCATCGATGTTGATGCGGCGCTTGGCAAGGACCGAAGACAAGGCGTAGATGATTCCCGGCTGGTCCTTGACGAAAAACCTGATGTAGAAGCGGTAGCTCTCCATCTCGGATCCGCAGTGCCCGGCGGCCGCCTTATCCAGAATCACATTACGGTGGAATAAGGCGCGCCCCTGCTTCCAGAGCGCTGAATTCAGGATATCGGCCACGACTGAGACCGAGGTGGGGTCGCCGCCGGCACCCCGCCCGATATAGACCGTCGAGCCGACACGGGAACCAACAACCTCGACCGCGTTCAGGACGCCGGAAACCGTGGCTAGCGGCAGTCGCTGGTCAACGAGGAAAGGGCTCACCCGCAGGACCAGGCCTGTTTCCTTCCGCTCGCGCAATACCGAGCAACCGGATCCGCGCATTCAGTTTACGGGCGTAAGTCACGTCGATGGGCCAGATATCGGAGATCCCACGGGTTGGAATTTCCGAAGGCGGGATCCAGCACCCGTAGGCGAGCCCGGCGAGAATCGCCAGTTTATCCGCCGTGTCCCGGCCGGAGACATCCAGGGATGGATCGGCTTCGGCGTAACCGAGGGCCTGCGCCTGGGCCAGAACTTCCTGAAAGTCCCGGCCGCTTTCGACCATCTCGCTCAGGATGAAGTTGCAGGTGCCGTTCAGAATGCCGCGAACCCTGCTGATCTGGTCGGCAAAAAGGGATCGCCGCAAAGCCCTGATGATCGGGATGCCGCCGGCAACCGATGCCTCGAAACCGAGGTAGGACTCGTGCTTCACGGCCAGGTTCAGGTACTCGACGCCCGATCGGGCCAGCAGCAGCTTGTTGGCCGTGACTACCCCTTTTCGGCTCTTGAGCGCCGAAGAAATGATCTGATGCGCCGGATCGGTCCCACCGAGCAGCTCCACCACGATGTCCGAAGGAGTATCCAGGAACTCCTGGACCTGGTCAGTCAATCGCGTTTCGGGGCCCAGCCAGTTCAAGTTCTTCTCGCGATACTTCTTGTCGAGAACAATCGCAAGGTGCAGACGAGCGCCGATCTCCTGCTCGTATCTCGCCCGCTGTTCCATCAGAAGGCGAGCCACAGCCGAACCGACGGTTCCGATGCCCGCCAGTGCGATGCGGATTTCAGGAAGCTGGGCCTTAGCCGGCATGGATTTCCTTCCTTTCGAGGTTGTTGAGGTCGAATTCGCGGTGGATGGCACGAACGGCAGCATCCAGTTGGTCACGCCGGATGATGCACGCGATGCGCACCTCGGACGTGCTGATCAGTTCGATGTTGATGCCTTCATTGGCCAGTGCCTGGAACATTCTCCCCGCGACGCCGGGTGTGCTGGCCACGCCGGACCCGATCACCGACACCTTGGCGGCTTGGGTGTCGACCAGAACGTCGTCCGCGCCCACCTCGCGGGCCACTTCCTGGAGAATCTCGCGAGCCCGCTCTGCGTCCTGCTGGGAAAGGATCAGCGAAACATCGTTGCTGTTGTCTTCGTGTCGGATCCCCTGGATGATCAGGCGGATGCAGATGCCGGCGTCGGCGAGGCTGCGCGAGATGCGGGCGGCAATCCCCGGCACGTCACGCACTCGGGTCAGGGCGACTCGGGCTATTTTGGCATCTCCCGTGACACCCGTAATGGCTACCTTTTCCAATTTCTCCTCCTTCACGATCAGGGTGCCCGGTACATCGTTGAAGCTCGAGCGCACCTGGAGAGGGACGTTGTACTTGTTGGCGATCTCGACGCAGCGCGGATGAAGCACTTTCGAGCCCGAGGCCGCGAATTCGAGCATTTCCTCGTAACTGATCACCTGCAGAAGCCTGGCATCGGGGACAATCGACGGGTCGGCCGTGTAGACTCCGTTTACATCCGTGTAGATCTCGCACGGAACCTGCAAAGCGGCGGCGAGAGCCGTTGCCGTTGTATCCGAGCCTCCACGGCCCAGTGTCGTAATCTCCTGGGTTGAGGTGATTCCCTGGAATCCGGCGACGATGACGATGTTCCCGGCGCAAAGCTCCTGTTGCAGCTTTTCCGTTGCGATGTTCTGGATTTTCGCTCGCGAGTAGTTGTCGTCGGTCAGAATGCCGCACTGGGCGCCGGTCAACGCGATTGCCTTGCAGCCGAGGTGGTGGACCGCCATCGTCAGGAGCGCGATCGAGACCTGCTCGCCGGTCGTCAGCAGCATGTCAAGCTCGCGCGGTCGCGGTTTCTCGGTGATCTGCAGTGCCATGTTGAGCAGCTGATCGGTGGCCTTCGCCATGGCGGAAACCACAACCACCTGCTGCAAACCTCGCTCGTGATCGGTCACGAGGTCTCTGGCCACCTTCCGGATCCGCTCCACGGAACCAACCGAGGTGCCGCCGTACTTCCTTACAACGACTGAGGATGGAGTCATGCGTGCGTTCGCCTCCCTGCAGCGAAGCCCTAGGAGAAGAACTCTGAAGGTAAGTTGTCCTGATCCTTGTGAGAAGGACGTGTACCGCAGAAGAACTGCAGCCCCGCTGCTACGGACAAGTGTGCAATAATACGTTCGGCCCCCTACAGTGTCAAGTTGCTATGCCCATCCATACCTTCCCGCGCCGAATCCTGGCTGCTATCCGAAAGGAACGCCTTCTGGGACAGGGGAATCGGGTCCTGGTGGCATTGTCGGGCGGTCCTGATTCGGTAGCCCTGCTGCGGGTCCTTCTGGATCTGAGGTCGACGCTGGCTCTCCAGGTGGAGGCGGCTCACTTCAACCACTGCCTGCGCGGGTCTGAGTCGGACGAGGATGAGCAGTTCGTCTGCGACTTGTGCGCGGGTCTCGACGTGCCTCTCCATCGGCGCCGTGCGGAAACGAAGGAAGCAGCAGCCCTTTCACGCCGGAATCTCGAGGAGTATGCCCGACATCTGCGTTACGAGTTCCTTTACGAAATGGCGGCTCCCCGCGATGCTCTCGTGGCAACCGGGCATAATATGAACGATCAGGCCGAGACTCTTCTGCTCAAGCTCTTTCGAGGAGCGGGAATTTCGGGTTTGGCGGGAATCCACTCGCGGCGTCGCAACGTCCTTGCTTCCGGAGGGGTTTGTTACGTTGTCAGGCCGCTGCTCGGTGTTTCGCGCCCGCAGATCCTTGACTACCTCTCGAGTCTTAAGCAGCAGTTCCGTTCGGATTCCAGCAACCGCGACGTTGCATTTGACCGGAATTGGCTGCGGTATGAATTGCTCCCGCTGCTCGGCGAGAAGTTCAACCCGGCGATCATTCGGGTTTTGGCGTCAACCGCCGACTCGCTCGGCGAAGTGAATCTCCTGGTTGAAGGCCAGGCCGAACGGGTCTTTAGACGCTGTCGCCGCTCGGGCCGCGGCGAGATATTGTTCGATATCGATTGCCTGCTGGAAAATCATCCGGTCCTGGTGAAGGAAACTATTCGCTTGGGAATTCGTGAAATAAAGGGAGACCTGAAGGATGTCCATCGTCGGCACATCGATGGAATCCTGGCGCTGGCACAGGCGCAGAGCGGCGGCCAGCTCCATCTCCCGGGCGGGATCAGGATCAGGCGCGAGTTTGACAATTTGATCATCGGTCGGCCCGTTCACACACCACGGTTCTCCCACCCGGTTGAGGCGCCTGGAGGGGTCGAGGTGCCGGAAGCCGGCAAGTGCTTTGAAATCCGCCGCTTGGAACAGCGGGTGGAACCGAGCGAGGGAAGAGCCGGCCATGATCTGATGAGGAATCCCGGGGGTGGCCTGGAGGTGAGGAATCGTGTTCCCGGAGACCGGTTCCAGCTTAAGGCCGGCCAGCCGGAGCGGAAATTGAAGGAGATTCTGATCGAAAGGAAGATTCCGAGATCATCACGCGACAGGCTGTTGATACTCGCTAAAGGTCAAAAGGTGCTCTGGGTGGAAGGCTTGGGCGTCAGTCCCGAGCACCGACGCAGGCGATTCTGAAGAAGAAACTTTTGAAATCAGGGTCGAGGGTGAAACTTTCTCCGGCTAGCGGCTTCTAAGCGATAGAGGGTGCTTAGAATCCGGGCTTGAAATGCGGTTCGGAGGCCACTCGTCATGCGACTGCTCAAAGCCTTGGACCTCTTGCTTATCAAGGCCTTCAAGTTTGTGGTCAAATACTCGGACCTTCCTTTATAATAGAAGAGGCCGAGCTTCTCCCGAGGAAACCTCGGGAGGCGCCATCTACCCTCCTGTTAAGGTTTGGAGGTTAATGTCTTGAATACAACTGCAAAAAATGTCTTTCTCTGGATCGTCATCATAGTTGCGGTTGTCGTTCTCTGGAACTTCTTAAGCACAGTAAAGAACGGCAACGTCCAGGAGTTGACGTATTCGGAGTTTACCAGTTTCGTGGACGAAGGGCGCATCCGCAGTACCACGGCGCCGGTCACGATGACTGGAAACAAGGTCGAGGGCAAGTACCTGCCTGCCGGCGCTCCGAACGAGAACAACTTTCGTGTTCTGATCCCCGAGGGATCCGAAGAAACGATCGCCAACATCCTCAACGGCAAAGGCGTCCGGGTGAAGATCGCGGACGACGACCAGGGTTCCTGGATCTACATGATCCTCAGCTCCGGTTTTCCGATCATTCTGTTCGTCGCCTTCTGGATTTTCCTGATGCGGCAGATGCAGGCCGGCGGCAACAAGGCCCTCTCCTTCGGCAAGAGCCGAGCCAAGCTGTCGACCAACCAGCAGAAGAAGGTCACCTTCAAGGATGTCGCCGGTGTGGAAGAAGCAAAGGAGGAGCTGCAGGAAATTGTCGAGTTCCTCCGCGAGCCGCAGAAGTTTCAGAAGCTGGGCGGGCGCATTCCGAAGGGCGTCCTCCTGATGGGCCCTCCCGGTACCGGGAAGACCCTGTTGGCCCGGGCCATCGCCGGAGAAGCGAACGTCCCATTCTTCAGTATCAGCGGTTCGGATTTCGTTGAGATGTTCGTCGGCGTCGGCGCCAGCCGCGTGCGCGATCTTTTCGAGCAGGGGAAGAAGAACGCCCCCTGCATCATCTTCATTGACGAAATCGACGCAGTCGGCCGGCATCGCGGCGCGGGCCTCGGTGGAGGTCACGACGAGCGCGAGCAGACCTTGAACCAGTTGCTGGTCGAAATGGATGGGTTCGAATCGAATGAAGGCGTCATCCTGATCGCCGCCACGAACCGTCCGGACGTTCTTGATCCCGCGCTGCTTCGCCCTGGCCGGTTTGACCGGCAGGTTATTGTGACTCTTCCGGACATCAAGGGTCGCGAAGGAATCCTGAAGGTGCACATGCGCCGCATCCCGATGGCCGAGGACGTCGACGTGACCGTTCTGGCACGTGGAACTCCCGGTTTCTCGGGTGCGCAGCTTGCCAATCTCGTCAACGAAGCCGCTCTGAACGCAGCCCGCTTTAATCGAAAAGCGGTGACCATGATGGACTTCGAAGAAGCCAAGGACAAGGTCCTGATGGGCAAGGAGAGGAAATCCATGGTCATGAACGAGAAGGAGAAGCGCAATACCGCGTACCACGAGGCGGGACACGCGCTCGTCGCCTACCTGATCCCGGAGGCCGATCCCCTTGCACAAGGTGACGATCATCCCGCGCGGTCGGGCACTGGGCGTCACCATGCAGCTGCCCGAGGAGGACAAGTACAACTACACCAAGGAGTACATGGAAGCATCGATCGCGCATCCTGCTGGCGGGCCGCGCGGCCGAGGAGATCTTCCTCGGCAGCTGCACGACCGGCGCTTCCAACGATCTCGAGCGAGCTACCGAACGAGCCCGAAAGATGGTCTGCGAATGGGGTATGAGCGATGAGCTGGGCCCACTGACCTACGGGAAGAAGGAAGAACAGATCTTCCTGGGCCGGGAAATCGCACAGCACCAGGACTACAGCGAAGAGACCGCCGTAAGGATCGACAAGGAAGTCAAGAAGGTCGTCGTCAACGGGTACCAGCGGGCCAAGGACATCCTGGAGAACAACCGCGAAGCGCTGACCCGGCTCGCCGAGGCTCTTCTCGAGTACGAAAGCCTTGATCTGACTGCCATTGAGAAGATCATCAAGGGCGAAAAGTACGGGTCGGACGAGATCGATACCGAGACTCCTGGCAAGCCGGAGCCGGAGCCACAAAAGGAAGAGAAGAAACGGCTCCCCTCTCTGGTAAAGCCGAAGGAGAGGCCAGCCCCCGCATAACTTGCCTTTTGTGACCACGCCCGCAGCTTCAGCCAACTGACGCACGGGGTTCCGGACGCCGGGATCCGTGCGTCTTCTTTTTTCTTGGAAGAAGTGGATGGGAATGGACTCCTCTCAGCAGCACTACCTGTTTCGTGCACGTGATAAGGTGCTCGACCTCGGCCGAGTCACCCGAATCATGGGCATCCTCAACGTTACTCCCGACTCTTTTTCCGACGGGGGACGCTTTCTCGACACGGATTGCGCAGTGGCCCACGGTCTGGCGATGGCGGCCCAGGGGGCCGAGATCCTGGACATCGGGGGGGAGTCGAGTCGTCCGGGCGCCCAGCCGATTTCAGCAGAAGAAGAAATCGCCCGGATCGGCCCTGTCATCAAAGAGCTACGATGCCGCTCAAACGCAATCCTCTCCGTCGACACCTATAAGGCTGCGGTCGCCGAGCAGGCCCTCATTCTCGGCGCCGACATGGTCAACGATATTAGTGCCTTTCGTCTCGATCCCCGCATGCCGGAGGTCGTTGCCCGCTATTCGGCAGGCGTCGTCCTGATGCACATGCGCGGTACACCGGCCACGATGCAGTCATTACCCCCGAGTCCGGGTATACTCGCAGAGGTGAAGAGAGATCTCGAAGCGGCCGTTGCGAAAGCAATTGCAGCCGGAATCGAGCCGCGACCGGATTCTGTTGGACCCTGGCATTGGGTTTGGGAAGACTGCTGGGGATAACCTGTTGATTCTGAATCGCCTGACGTTTCTACAAGAGCTCGGGTTTCCCATCCTCGCAGGCCCATCGCGGAAGAGCTTCATAGGGAAGATCACCGGGGCCGGGCCCGAGGACCGGACAGCCGCGAGTGCGGTGGTTTCAGCCATCGCCTGCTTGCGCGGCGCCCACGTGTTGCGGGTGCACGATGTCAGGGAAGTTCGGGAGGCAGTTGATTTGACGGATGCGATTCGGGGGGAAACATTCATTCAATGTTGAGCCGTGTTGCCGCCAGTCTGTCCCAAATCGAAATCCGAGATGTTCTCGATATCCTCGTCATTTCCCTCCTGATTTATGCTGGATTGACGCTCATTCGCGGCACACGCGCCTGGCACATGACGGTCGGCGTCGTGTCGCTCGTCGTCTTCTACTACATCACGCAGCTTCTTCACCTGAGAACCGTGGAGTGGGTCCTCGCCAATTTCTTCGCCTATGTCATTTTTGCGTTGATTGTCATCTTCCAGTCGGAGATCCGTCGTGGCCTGGCCGAATTGGGAAAAGGGCGCTTGTTTGGGCGTTTCCGAGAACGAAGGAGGCGCGAGGATTTCGAGGAAATTGTGGTTGCGGCCACTACCCTGGCCAAACGAAAGATCGGCGGTCTGATCGTATTGGAAGGTGCGATCGGGCTAAAGAATTACATCGAGAATGGCATCCAGGTCGATGCCTCGCTCACCTACGATCTGCTGGTGACGATATTCACACCCGGTACCCCTTTGCACGATGGTGCCGTCATCGTCGAAGGGGAGCGGATTGCGGCAGCAGCGTGCTTCCTGCCGCTGACACTCGATCCCATGCTGAGCAAGGAGCTTGGAACGCGTCACCGTGCCGCGATCGGAATCACGGAGGAGACCGACGCAATCGCCATTGTCATCTCCGAAGAAACAGGGCTGATCTCGGCGGGTTTTGAAGGTCAGATGAGTCGACACCTGACCGGTGAGCAGCTTCTCGACTATCTAAAGAGCACGACTGACAGGCAAAATCGCGGCTTCCTCCGAGGGGTCAGCCGCGACCCCGCCGCCGAGCCCCGCCCGGAGGTCCGATGAACGTGATGCGGCGGCTGTTCCTGGAGAACATCGGCCTGAAACTCCTGTCGCTTTTGCTCGGCGTTCTGCTCTGGCTGCAGGTTGGGGCCGAGAAGACCGTTCAGCGAGTCGTTTCCGTCCCCCTGGAGTTCCACAATATGCCACGCAATCTGGAAATCATGGGGGATTCCGATCAGGAAGTGAGCCTGATCGTCCGGGCGGACCGGCCCGGAACGAACTTTGCCGAAGATGGGTTTGCCGCGGTGATCGACATGACTGCCGCCCGCCCCGGCGAGCAGCTGATCCCGATCTCGACCCGCAATATCGAACAGAAACCGTATGGAGTTGAGATCGTCAACCTGCTCGCCTCGAACGTCCGGGTTCGACTGGAAAAGACCGGCGAGAAGACCTTGCCGGTGAAGCCGCAGATCGCCGGCCAACCGGAGTCCGGCTTTCAGATTTCGGCTTTGCACGTGGTGCCCTCGGAGATAACAGTAACCGGCCCCGAGTCGCGACTGCGCGGTTTGGCGTCAATCTCCACCGAGCCGGTGAATGTGCAGGGACTAAGCGCGACGACTACAGTCGACGCTTACCTGGATATACCGGATGCCAGTCTCCGGGTCCAGAACCGGGCGCTGGTGCGGATCGAGGTGGTGATCGAAAAGGTCGGCGACAACGAGGAGAAAAAGCCCGGAGAATCGTGAGCGCTTTCAACATATGGTCTCGAGGGGACGCCTTGGGGCAACGTCCGTCAGGACAAAGCTGCGGCGGACCCGTAAGGGACCCCATGCGAGCTCGGATCCGGCGGGGTGAAGCAAGAATAAGCTTATGGCAAAACTGTTTGGGACGGACGGGATTCGCGCGGTTGCCGGGGAATATCCCCTGGATGCATCAACCGTATTTAAGATCGGGAGGGCCATCGTCCAATTGGGCAAGCGGAAGGTCGTGATCGGGCGGGATACCCGTGCGAGCGGCGTCTGGATCGAACGGGTACTGGAGCGCGCGATTGCATCCGCGGGCGGCGTTGTGACGAATGCCGGCGTGATCACGACCCCGGGCGTTTCGTACTTGTGCAGAACCTCCGGGTATGATGCCGGCGTGGTCATCTCCGCTTCTCACAATCCCTACCAGGACAACGGCATCAAGGTCTTCGCAAGCACGGGCGTGAAGCTGTCGGACGAAGAAGAATCCCGGATTGAACGCGCCATCGCGTCTGATGGCGACACCTACACAATGGAAAGGTCGACCTGGGACAACTGGCAGGACGAGCTGAGGTACTTTGACCCGGTTCTGATCCATAGCTATGTCGCCTTTCTCTGCTCGATTCCAGGTCGTCGGCTGGACGGACTGAAAGTGGTTCTCGACTGTGCAAACGGTGCCTCGTTCTCCATTGCGCCGCTCGTTTTCCGGGAGCTGGGGGCGGTCACCGCCGCCTTGAACGCCGAACCGGACGGGCACAACATCAACGAAGAGTGCGGTGCGCTTCATCCCGGCCGGCATGGCTTCCCGCACTGTCGCGGAGGGCGCTTCCTTCGGCGTCGCCTTTGACGGGGATTCCGATCGCGCGATTCTGTCCGACGAAAAAGGGAACGTGGTTGACGGAGACCACATCCTCCTGATCCTCGCAAGATACCTGAGGAAGCGTGGACAGATGCCGACAGGCTGCGTGGTCACGACGGTGATGGCGAACCTGGGACTGGAGGTTTCACTCCGTGAATCCGGCCTGGGCATGGTTCGAACTGCCGTCGGAGATCGGTGGGTCTTGGATGAGATGCTGCGCGGCAATCACGCGCTCGGCGGTGAGCAGTCGGGTCACATCATCATTCGAGAGCACACGGTTGCCGGGGATGGTATCCTGACCGCTCTGAAGACCGCTCAGATCCTGCTCGAGGAAGGGGTTCCATTGAGCCGGTTAAGCGAAGACCTGAAGAAATACCCTCAGGTACTCTTGAACCTGCGGGTGCAGGAGAAGAAGGATTTCACCAAGGTGGCGGCGATCCGGAGCGAAATCGAGTCGGTGGAAGCAAAGATGAAGGATCGGGGGAGAGTGCTGATTCGTTATTCGGGCACCGAACCGTTGGTGCGCATTATGCTCGAAGGCGAGGACCAGGCGGAGATTACCCGGTACGCACAGATGATCGCGAGCCGCTTTCGCGAAGAACTCGGGGGATGAAACCCCATGGCATTCGAATTCTCAAAACGGAAAATCAAGAGCCGCGAGCAACTAAAGAGGATACTCGGGCATCTTCGTGCTGAGGGCAAGAAGATCGTGTTCACGAACGGGTGTTTCGATCTTCTGCACCCCGGGCATATCAGGTATCTCGAAAAGGCCCGCGCCGAGGGGGACGTGCTGGTGGTTGCCCTCAACAGCGACAGTTCGGTCCGACGGATCAAGGGCCCCGGCCGTCCGATACTCCTGGAGGATCAGCGGTGTGAAGTGATGGCTGCCCTCGAATGTGTGGCCTACGTCACTCTGTTCTCGGAAGAGACACCGTTCGAGATCATAGAGGAGTTGCTCCCCAACGTGCTGGTTAAGGGAGGAGACTGGCCCCTTGATAGAATAGTCGGTCGCGAGACAGTCGAGCAGCACGGCGGAAAGGTGGTTTCAATCGCGTTTGAGCAGGGATTCTCTACGACCAACATCATCACCCGGATCAGTCAACGGAACGAACGAACCGATTCGTCGGAAGCTGCTTCAGTCTAGCCCCGGAATCGAAGCCTCGGGGCGCAACCTCACGGGTCTTCATGAAGCTGATTCGGCGTTTGTCCTCGCGACTCTGTTCTCCGAGAGCGAATCGCCTTGGCTCTGGGTTTGCGCGAACAACCGCGAAGCCGAGCGAGTAGCGGGAGACCTGCGCTTTTTCCTTCGGCCGGAGCTGACCGGGGCGGTGGTCATTGTCCCCGGGTCCGAGACGGATCCCTACCGAGGGCTTTCTCCGCATCCGGAAGTCTCCGAAGAGAGAGCGGCCTCGCTTTGGCGCATTCTGCAGGGGGAACGCCTGTTCGTGGTCACGACCGTGCCGGCGTTGCACTCCCGAATGACGGCGCCGTCGGAGTTCCAGTCGCACTGCATCCGACTGGAGGTGGGCGCCTTCATCCCGATGAACCACGTCACCGATCAGCTTCGCCTCCTCGGCTATGTTCGGGAAGACCCCGTGACCGAGATCGGTGAGTGCTCGTGGCGCGGTGGAATAGTGGATATCTTTTCTCCGTCCTTGCCGCACCCCGTCCGAATCGAGTTCTTTGGCGACGAAATCGAATCGATAAGAGCCTTTGACCCGGGTACCCAACGCTCCACGGGCCTGATCCCTTTCTTCGACGTCGTCCCGATGAGGGAAATGGTCGTCTCCGAGCGCGACATCTCGGCTTGGCACGAGCGTGCTCCCGAGCACTGGAACGAAGTCCGGTTTGCCGAAGCGCTGCAGGAGAAGCTGCAATTCAGCGAAAACTTCGAGCTCTTCAACGGCTTCGAATACCTGTTTCCTCTGGTGATGGAGACCCCGGCCAGCCTTCTGGACTACATCGCGGGCGAGGCGCAGCGGGCGATCACCGTGGTTCTTGCCGACCCCGACGAGTCAGTGCGGAAGTGGAACGACCACCTGGGCAGTCTCCGCCAGGCGTGGCAGGAACGGGATATGCTGGGCGAGATTGTCCTCCCGCCCGATAGGCTCTTCCTCACGCCGGACCGACTGAACCAGGAGCTGGGCGACAACCAGGTTTTCTATTTGAACCGGTTTCTCGAGAACGGCGGCGCGTCCTGGCAGTTCGACTTCCACCTTGAACGGAGCTACCACGGCCGGATGCAGGATCTGTTTGCGGACTTGGCCGGCTGGCTGGGTCGAGGCCAGAAGACAGTCTTTGTGATGTCCTCCAAGGGACTCGCCGAGCGTCTTGTCGATATCTTCCGGGAGTACGAGTTCCCGGCCCATTTCGGCGCCCGCGGGCTGGACGAGGCCCTGGCCCACTCCGTCTCCGTCATCCAGGGCAAGGTGTCGGAGGGATTCTATTCCGATGACATGGGGCTTCACCTCCTCACACAGGACAACGTTTTCGAAGAGAGCGAGCTCAGACCGGCGCCGCGCCGCCATGTGCAGCGAGAAGCGGGAGCCACCTTCCTGTCCGATTTCCGCGATCTGAAGCCGGGCGACTACGTCGTCCACGTTGACCACGGAATCGGGAAGTTCAGAGGCCTGAAACGCATCGGCGTCGGAGAGAGCCAATCCGAGTTCGTGGAACTTGTCTACCGCGAGGAGGCCAAGTTGTACGTGCCCGTGGACCGGCTGGACCTTATCCAAAAGTTCACGGGGGCCAGCGGTGAGGCGGCGCCGGCACTCGAACGCCTGGGCGGCACTTCCTGGGAGAAGACAAAAGGCCGGGTCCGAAAATCGATGAGGGTCCTGGCCGAGGACCTCTTGAAGCTCTACGCACGGCGGGAAATGGCGGAAGGGTACGCGTTCTCCCCGGATGATCCGCTCGTCAAGGAGTTTGACCAGGCCTTCGAATTCGAAGAAACGCCTGACCAGGCGGCCGCGATCGTGGACGTGAAGCGGGATATGCAGAGCCCGCGTCCCATGGACCGCTTGGTCTGCGGGGATGTGGGCTACGGCAAAACGGAAGTGGCCATGCGGGCAGCCTTCAAGGCGATCAGTGACAGCAAACAAGTTGCCGTGCTGGCGCCGACCACGGTCCTGTCCTTTCAGCACTTCAACACATTTCGACGTCGATTCCAGGGTTTTCCAGTTCGAGTCGAGATGATCAGCCGGTTCCGGAGCAAGCAGGAAATCGCCGAAGTCCTTCAAAACACGGGACTCGGGATGGTCGATATCCTGATCGGAACTCACCGGCTCCTGTCCAAGGACGTGACATTCCGCGACCTCGGGCTGGTCGTAATCGACGAGGAGCAACGCTTCGGCGTGGCCCAGAAGGAAAGGCTCAAACAGCTCAAGACAAAAGTGGACGTGCTCGCCTTGTCCGCGACCCCGATACCCAGAACCCTGAATATGTCGCTGATCGGGCTGCGCGATCTTTCGATCATTGAGACGCCACCGAAGGATCGGCTCTCCATCCAGACGGTCGTGGTGAAGTTCAGCCGAAACATCATTCGCAGCGCGATCGACCTCGAGCTGAAGAGGCAGGGCCAGGTTCTCTTTCTCCACAATACCATCGAGACGATTTACTCGATCGCGACCCTGGTCCAGGAGATCATCCCCGAAGCCCGCGTGGGAGTCGCACACGGTCAAATGCGCGAGCACCAGCTCGAGGAAGCGATGCTCGACTTCGTGAACTACAAATACGACGTTTTGGTATGCACGACGATCATCGAGAACGGACTGGACATCCCGAGAGCCAACACCCTGATTGTCAACCAGGCGGACCGCTTCGGTCTGGCACAGCTGTATCAGCTTCGCGGCCGGGTTGGCCGTTCCAACCGGCGCGCCTATGCCTACCTCCTCGTCCCGTCCGAAGAAATCCTCACAACCGATGCGCGCAAGCGGCTCTCGGCGATCAAGGAATTCAGCGACCTGGGGGCCGGGTTCCGTATTGCTGCACTCGACCTCGAGATCCGGGGGGCCGGTAACCTGCTGGGGGGCGAGCAGCATGGCCACATCAACGCGATTGGCTTTGATCTTTACATGAAGCTTCTGGATCAGACGATCAGAGAGCTCAAGGGTGAGCCGATTCTCGAGGATGTTCAGACGACCATCGATCTCGGCTTCGATATCCAGATCCCGGAACACTACATCCCGGACTCAAACCTCCGGCTTTGGCTTTACAAGAAGGTGTCGGCGATCAGGGACGAGCGCCGGCTGGTATCCCTGAGAGAAGAGATCACCGATCGTTTCGGGAAGTATCCCCGATCCGTCAGCAATTTGCTGGAGTATGCCGCCCTGCGTGGCAAATGCCAGGACCTGAGGATCGTATCGCTTGATCGCCGGAGTAGCCGGATTCTGATCAGGTTTCGGGAAGACACTCCACTGCCTCCCCACCAACTCGTCGGCTTCATTCATCGGGAACCCCGGCTGTCCATGACTCCGGACGGCGTCCTGTCCGTCGACATCGCCTCCGTTCGCCCGGCCGACATCTTCGCTGTCCTGAACGACGTTTTCCACGAGCTCGCTATGTTAAAATAAAGCGCTTCCGCCAATGGGAAAGTAGAGCTGTGGGAAAAGGTCGTACCTCCGTGTCCTTTTTGACTGAAGCAACGCGCGTTCGCTTGACCGGCGCAGGTCTGATGTTGATGCTGCTCGCGGTGGTTTTTACTGCAGGGTGCGGGCAGCACAAGCAGACGGCCGAAGGGGCCGAACCGAAGAAGGAGCAGCTGATCGCGATTATTAACGGTCTGGAAATCGCCGAGTCATCGTTTGACGATTACCTGCAGCTGCACGAGCTCGCACCTGAAGCGCGCGATCCCGATTCGAGAAGCGCGATTTTTGAGGAATTCGTCATCGAGCAATTGCTGGTCCAGGCTGCGGTCCGGGAAAGGATTGAACTGAGCGATGAGGAGTTGCGTCTGTATGAGCAGGAATGGCGCAAGAGCGGTGAGATTTCCGAATCCGAGCCCCCGCGGCTGCGCGATTACCTGAGAGCGCAGAAGCTGATCCGGCAGAAGATTTCCCAGCAGGTGCAGGTCAAGAAAGAAGAAATGGAGCGTTACTACGCTGACCACAAGGTGGATTTCGTGGTCGATGACCAGGCTCACGTTCTGGAGATACTGGTCGATGATGAGAAGATCGCGCGGGAGATCAGGGCCAGGCTCAGGCCGCGCGACTTCGGGAGCTTCCGCCAACTCGCGCGTCAACACTCGGCAGGGTTGAGTGCGCGAGACGGAGGGGACCTCGGTACCTTCGAGCGGGGGCAGTTGCCTGAGGAATTCGAGCGAGCCATCTTCGCCTTGAAGCCCGGTGGTATCAGCCAGGTGTTCCGCAGCCAGCACGGCTATCATATTTTTATGCTTGAGGAATTCATTCCTCGCCACCCGCAGGAGTTTCATGAGGTTCAGGAGCAGATCTTCGAGAACCTCCTGGGCGAGCGGGAAAGGGAGGCAACCGATCGATACCTGGCGCAACTCAAGAAACAGGCGTCGATCGAGGTGCTCGACCCGAATTTGAAAGTGGATTGGAGGGACAACAATGTTAGCGGCAATTAAACACAGACGACTGGCCCTGTTCTTCATGGGTTCGTTCGTCTGGACAGCGTCAGCAGTGCTCGGTCAGAACGTTGTGATCCTCGACGAAATCGTCGCAAAGGTGAACAACGAAGTGATCACGCTGACGGATCTCCAAAAGGAGCTGAAACTGCTTCGATTGCAGATCGGGCAGGAAATCAAGGATCAGGCGGCGGCCGAAAAGGAGTTCGAGAAGCGGAAGAAGCCCCTTCTCCGAACCCTGATCGACACCAAGATGATGATCCAGAAGGCAGAAGAGCTCGGTATCACCTCCAATATTGATGCGGAAGTGACTGCAAACCTCGAGGAGACCAGGAAGCAGGCCGGCATTCCGAGCATGGACGTTTTCGACCAGGTACTTCGGCAAAACGGAACATCGCTGGCCGAAAGACGCGAGTGGATCAAACGCGAGATGATCATTGATTCTCTCGTCCAACAGTTCGTCTATTCGAAGCTGACAGTCCTTACGCCGGAGATCGAGGCCTACTACAAGGAAAACGCCGCGCAGTTCAGTGAACCTGCCGAAGTCGACCTGGCGGAGATCCTGTTTCTGACCGAGGGTAAGGACAAGGCACAGGTTCGGAAAACCGCGGAAGAAGTCCTTGGCCGACTGAAAAACGGGGCATCCTTCGAGGAAGAGGCGAAGAAGCACTCCGAGGGACCAACCGCCGCCCGAGGCGGCGCCATCGGCAACTTCAAGAAGGGCTCGATGTCCCCGGCCGTGGAAGAAGCTGCGTTTGCCCTGAAACAGGGCGAAATCAGCTCAATTATCGAGACCGAATACGGACTTCAGATCATCAAAATTATCAGTAAGAAAGAGAACCAGGCGAAGCCGCTGGCCGAAGTCCGGCCGGCGATTCAGCGGATGCTGATCTACAAGAAGGCCGAGCCGGAAATGAAAGAGTTTCTGGACGACCTCCGCGCTCAGAGTTACATCTACATCGCCGACAAGTACAAGACTGAGTACGATTTGACAGGCCTGATCTGATTGCGGAATGCGGACTGCGGAATCAGAGACCGCAAAGCGCGAAGAAAACACGTTACGCGCACCGGAGCACAAGCGACCGGGTCCTCGAGCAGAACAGAACCGCAAACGGAGCGTTTTTCAGCGAAGTGCGCGGATTGTCCCCGTAAGCGGAACTTGGCCCCGAAGCGAGGCGCCTGGCTGCGAGCTGGGTGCTTCCGCTGAGAATCCGCGCGCTCTCGCTGGAAGACGCTCCGCTTCGAATGGGTGCGGTTCTGTACGACTCGGTCACGCACTCCACGCGGTCGGGTTCGCGAAATGAACAGCCCCTCGTCGGTGCGATCTTCCCTACTTCAATCCACAATCGAGCTAGGATTCTGACTCCAGACGTTCCCGCTTCATTCGCCGCCTTTTGAAAACCCACGATACGACAATCCCGATCAGATAAAGAACGACGAGCGGAGCGCTCCACAGCATCAGGCTGAACGGGTCCGTGGTCGGCGAAATGATGGCCGCTGCGATGACGATCAGGAGGAAAGCGTACCGGAAGTTGCGCCACAGGAATCTGGGACTGATCAGGCCGAACATCGACAGGAATGCGATCAGAACCGGCAGCTGGAACAGCGCCCCCATTCCCAGGATGAAAACGATCACGAGGTCGAAATAGTCCATTGCCGTCATAAACGGCTTGAACTGCTTTCCCAAGTCGAGAATCAAGAAGTGCAGAGCGGGCGGCAAGAGAACCCAGTACGCGAAGGCCCCGCCCGACAGAAACAGAAACGTCGAGCTGAAGACAAACGGCAGGACGTAGCGCCTTTCCTTGCGGTACAACCCGGGCGCGATGAAGAGCCAGACCTGAAACAGGATGACCGGCGAGGCGATAAAGATGCCGACGACGAACGCGAGCTTCATGTAGATCGTGAACGGGTCGGTGGCGCTGGTGATGATGAGTTCGTCGACCACCTGATCGATCGGGTAGCGGATGAAGTTGAAAATATACTCTCGAAAACCCCACGCCCCACCGAAGGCTACGCCAATCGCCAGGATGCTGTACAGGAGCCGCTTGCGGAGCTCGTCCAGGTGTTCCAGAAACGTCATCCTGGCACCCAGCTCGCGGTCCTGCTCAAACTCGTCATCCTCGGGTTCACTGGGAGATTTCGGTGCAGTCGGAGGGGTTCCCGGCGGCACGATAGCAGGCGGCTGTGAAGCTCCGGCAGGTTCCGCCGGCGGGAAAGAGCCGACCCACTCTTCGGAATCGGGCGGCGCTCCGGACGCGAGTTGCTCGTCCGGATCGACCGCGCGCTCTGGCGACTGGTCCTCGAGAACCTCCGGGACGGAGGGCTCTGCCGGGTCTTGATTTGTCTCCGGTGTGGAATCCGGTTGGTCTTCTGGGGCGTAAGGACTTACCGGGTGGCTATCGCCAGGTTCAGGTTGGACAGTAGTATCTACAGGATCGTCCTGGTTCGGTGTGTCCTTCATTGCTTGAATAGGGGTGGCTTTATGCGACGGTTCCCGGTAAGCAGGTGGCGATCAGCGCGGGCGGAAACAGTGACCGGGAGACGCTGAGCGTCCGGGATTCAGTCGTTTGTGTTGATGTCGCGCTGGATTTTTCGGAGATCTTCCTCTTCCGCCCTGACCTCTTCTTCCCAGGTCCGCTTCAATTCGTTCGATGCCCGCTTAAATTCGGCCAAGCCCTTGCCAAGGCTTTTCCCGAGTTCGGGCAGTTTTCTCGGCCCGAACACGAGCAAAGCGACGACAAAAATGACGACCAATTCAGGAAAACCAATGTTCCACATCGAATGCCTGGCTACCTCGGACCTCAGTGTATGTCACTGGCTTCCGCCAAGTCAACCAAACGGCGGGCGAGAGAGGCCTCGCAAGGGGGATTGAAATGCTATACTGTAATTCTGCCAAAGCCGGAAAGCACTTGCGACCCGGCGGGAGGACTTTTCGAGGTACACATGCGTAATAGACTGGGGATTCTCGTTAGCATCATGATCTTGACCGCCGCCTTGGTTGGCGGCTTTCTGGGGGACAGAGTCAATGCCGGCCCCCCTCTTGAGAAGAACACAGAAGTTCTACTCAAGAATTTCACGGAAGTTCTGGCCATTGTTCAGGCTCGATACGTCCGACCCGTCAAATCCGATGAGCTTGTGGAAAGCTCGGTTCGCGGGCTTCTGCGAACTTTGGACCCTCACAGCTCTTTCTTCGCCACGACAGATTACAGCCGATTGCAGGAAGAGCAGCAGGGAAAGTACTACGGTCTGGGGATCACTATTCGCGCCGAGTCCCCGGGCAGCGGTCGGGTGCTCGTGGTTGAGCCGCCGGCTCCCGGCACACCCGCCTATAAAGTAGGGATGAAGGCGGGTGACATCATCTCCAAGATCGAAGGCCAGCCGATCGACGACTGGGACCTGAACGACGACGTCATCCCGAACCTGAAGGGCCCGAAGGGTACCAAGGTCAACATCACGGTGGAACGGCCGGGCGAGCTGCAGGCGCTCGAGCTGGCGGTTGAGCGCGACGAGATCCCGCTGTTCACCATCAAATACGCCTTCTACCTGAAGCCTGGTATCGGCTACATCCGCATCGACAAGTTCTCGGAGACGACCAGCCGTGAGCTCGACGAGGCGCTCAAGAAACTGGACCAGGCCACTCTCAAGGGACTCATCCTCGATCTGCGGGACAATCCGGGCGGGGCGCTGAGCCAGGCAATCGAAGTTTCCGACCGCTTCCTTGAGAAGAACCAGATCATCGTGAGCACCAAGGGCCGACAGGGTCGGGAACCACACGAGTATCGCGCGCCGCGGGGCCGCAAGTACCTTTACCCGATGGTCGTCCTCATCAACCAGAACAGCGCGAGTGCGAGCGAAATCGTTGCCGGAGCGCTTCAGGATCATGACCGCGCGCTGATTGTCGGGGAAACCAGTTTCGGCAAGGCGCTTGTGCAGACAATCTATCCGCTTGACGGGAATCGTGGCTTGGCCCTCACAACCGGCAAGTACTACACCCCCGCCGAGCGACTGATCCAGCGGGACTACTCCAACGGCTTCTACGACTACTTCTACAGCAGGGCGAAGCTGGAGTCGAAGAACCGCGAAGAACGCCAGACCGACAGCGGTCGTACGGTTTACGGCGGCGGCGGCATCGCGCCCGACCATGAAGTGTCCCTCCAAAGGAACACCAAGCTCGGACGCTTGATCGACCGAAAGAATCTGTTCAACGAGTTTGTCAATAAACTCAATACCGGCGAGATCAAGTCGGACACCAATTATCAGTACTCCGCCCGTGACCTGACGCCTGAGGAAAAAGCAAAGCTACGCGATGAGCTCGAGATCAGCGATCAGACGCTCTTGCTCTTCAAGGACTACATGCGGGAAAAGAAGCTGGTTTTCGGTGATGAGGAATTTGAATCAAGCAAGGACATCATCCGTAACCGGCTCAAGCAGGATCTGTATACGACGATCCTTGGAGACAGGGAAGGCTACCGTATCGCGCTGGCTCTTGATCAGCAGGTCCAGAAGGCAATTGAGCTCCTGCCTCAGGCCCAGACGCTTGCTCAGAATAGTATTGCCAGGAGACGTTGAAGCAACCTAGAATAGCCCCGGTTTTATGATTGGGGGAAGATGGAACGAAGGGGCCGGAAGAGCAGTCTGATTATTTTTGTCGGGCTGGCTCTCCTGATCAGTTGTACGTCGACGAAAAAGTCGGCTACCCGTGTAGTACTAAGGCCGGAACCCCCGCCTATAGAGGTTCCGGCTCGAACCCCCGGCCTTCAGTCCCAAAGCGTTTTTACCCCCCCGATCATAGCTCAGCCTACCGTTGACCAAAGAATCGACACCCTGATCGTCGAAGCCCGCGAGCTCGTCGACAACGGCAAGCGTCTGGCACGGCAGGGTCGAATCGAAGACGCCCGGCCTCTCTTCCAGTCGGCTCTCCGAAAGTTGCGAGACTCGGGACTCGATTTCTATCTCAATCCCCGCCTGGAACAGAATTACTACATCATTCTTGACGACATTCAGGAGGAGGAGATCCAGGCGATTCTCGATCCCTCGCAGGTTCTACCCCCGGAGTTTGAAGAAGGCGGTACACCGCTGGACGAACTCTCCGACATCAACCTGTATTCAATCGAGGTCGACCCTCACCTGGCGGAGTTGGTCGGTGAAGACCTGCTCAAGACCAAGTTCGATATTCCGGTGGTGCTGAACGATTCGGTTCTCCGCTTCTTGAACTTCTACCAGGGCCGGGGCCGGAGGATCATGGAGGAAGGACTGCGAAGGTCCGGCAAGTACCTCGCTTTCTTCCGCAGCTCGTTTCAGAAGGAAGGCCTGCCGCTTGACCTGATCTATCTTCCTCATGTGGAGAGCCTGTTCAATCCGCGGGCCCGATCCCGGGCGAAGGCGGTCGGGATGTGGCAGTTCATGAAAGGGACCGGCCAGTTGTATGGATTGCGACAGAACGGGTGGATCGACGAGCGCTACGACTACGTCCGGTCCACAACTGCCGCCGCCCGGTACCTTAAAGAGATGCAGGCCGCATTCAAGGACTGGCATCTGACTCTTGCGGCCTACAATGTGGGCCCGGGTCGGATTGAGAAGATCCGCCAGAAGAACGGGCCGCTCGACTACTGGACAATGGTTGAAAGAGGGTTGCTTCCGAAGGAGACGACCAATTACGTACCTTCCATCCTTGCCAGCCTGATCATTTTCAGAAACCCTGCCCGCTACGGCTTCGACTGCGTACCCGACCCGAGCCTCGAAATTGACCTCGTGCCAATCAACTCCCAGATCGATCTTCGAGTTGTTGCCGAGCAAGCCGGGGTGTCGACCCGGGAGCTGCAGGAACTGAATCCGGAATTGCGCTACGGGATTACCCCGGGCGACATTTCCGGTTACGCCCTTAAGGTACCGGCGGGCCGGGGAGAGAGCCTGCACGCACGCCTGGCGGAGCTCCCAGCGAAGGAACGGCTGAAATTCGGACATCACCGGGTCGGACGCGGCGATACCCTGGGCGCGATCGCCCGTAAGTTTTCGACCACCGTCGAGGCCATTGTCCGGCTCAACAGCCTCCGCAGTTCTAATCGACTCTCGCTCAACCAGGAGCTGATCATTCCGTCTCGTGGCTACAAGCAGGCAGTCCCGCCGGCCGACGAATCGCCGGCAGTCAAAGCGTTCCGCCATGTCGTGCGCAGGGGAGAATGCCCAGCCGATATCGCGAAACTGTACGGGGTCAAGATCGAAGACCTGCTGCGCTGGAATAGCCTGCGGAAGGGACAGAAGATCTATCCCGGCCAGCATCTCACGGTCCAACAGGCGGCCAAACATTGAAATTCTTCAGTTTCCGGCTGACTCCCGAGAAGTCCAGCTACGGGTTTGAGCTCCACGCAGGCGTACTGGTCGACCTTCCGGCAACCCTGGCCGATTCCCGAAATGCGCTCTACCTGGATACTTTGCCCGGTGAGCTGAGAATCGCGGCTGATCTGAAGGCGTGGCTGTCGAAAGGCAGCGTCTCGCTGCGTCACTCCCAGGGCTTGCTCTCCGCTATCCGGGAGAACCAAGTGATACCGAGCACCGTGGACGTGGCGGGGGTGTCGCTTCTTCCGCCCATCACGAAGCCGGGTAAGATCATTGCGATCGGTTTGAACTACAAAGACCACGCGGCCGAACAGAAAGCGAACCTCCCCGAGAATCCTTTGATCTTCGCTAAGTTCCCCACGGCTCTGATAGGTCCTGAAGAGGCCATCAGACTTCCCAGAATCAGCTCCAAGGTGGATCCGGAGGCTGAGTTGTGCATCGTTATTGGGGAAACGGGCCGAGGCTTTTCGGAGGCGAGCGCCCGGGGAGCGATTGCAGGTTACACGGTCGGGATCGACGTCAGCGCTCGCGATCTGCAATACGCCGACAAGCAGTGGGTGCGCGGGAAATCGTGTGATACGTTTGCGCCCTGTGGGCCGGCTCTTGTTACTGAAGACGAGGTCGGCGACCCACACAACCTCGCGATCGAGCTTCGGGTCAACGGTGAGGTCAGGCAGTCTTCCAATACCCGTGAGCTGATCTTCAACTGCTACTCCCTTGTATCCTACATTTCGCAGGCCATCACGCTCGAATCAGGGGACATCATCTACACAGGGACCCCGGCCGGAGTCGGTGTCTTTCGCAACCCTCCCGTCTTCCTGAAGGATGGCGATGTTGTGGAAGTCACAATCCAACGGATCGGGACGCTGCGAAGTCCTGTCGTCGCGGAATAGTTGTCGTAGTTTTCGGGGACACAAAACTTAATTCCTTTGCTTACGGGGAAAGCGCGATAACGGCGAGGGAATTAAGTATTATGTCCCCGAAACTCCTCTCAATCCGGCCGGTTCCAGACGAAGGCGTGGAAGTCGAAGATATTCGTGAACCCCAGACGCTTGTAAAGCCGGTAGGCGCCTTGGTTCTGATCGGAGACGGACAGCGTCGTCCGCTCCAGCCCCGTTTTCAAGGCCGCCTGGAAGTAACTCTCCATCAGCGCGGTTCCAACGCCCTTCCCCTGTGAGGCGGGACTGATCGAGATCTGTGGAATCATACCCGTCTTCGGACCGATGATCGATGTGATGATCACTCCGCAGACGCGTCCGTCACCATCAAGCGCAATTCGCGTCGTGGTCGGATCGAAGATCCCACACCCGGGATTATCGACGAGGTTCCTGAGGAAGCGGACGCACCCTTCGCGGGTTTGGTAGTCAAAACACATCCTGAAATCGGGGGCTCCGTCGTAGCTGCGATGGATGACCTCGGCGACCGGGAGGAAGTAGCTGCGATCCCAGGCGATAATGCGGTGAGGCCTGATCTTTTCGTTGACATGAGCCGCGGGGCATGGCCCCTCCTGGAGCGGCTTCATCATGAAATGGCGGAGTAACACGTCCAGCCCCTCCGCCCGGAAAACCTCTGCGACATCCCCGTTGAAAGCGAACACCTGGCTCTCGATCCGATTCACGTCCGGGTTGGCTACAAGATTATTGATCGCCGCCCGAAGCAGTAACCGGTAAGACTCGGGACAGGCATGTGCCTTTCGCACGTAAACATTGCCCAGATAGCCAACCGGGGGATTAACGACAAAATAGCAGTACCCGACGGTCTCGGTATCGACTTCCAGACAGAATCCGGGGAGTGTGTGATTCGCGACATGTCGCTTGATGATTCGAGCGGCGGGCTCGTAGTCCCAATACAGGTAGCGGCGCCAGCTTCCGACCTCTTCGGCAATGGCGTCCCCAATCGCATCTGCGTTTGCTGATGCAAGTGGTATCACCTGCATTTCGCAATTGTAACACCTTGAGATAGAACCCGCCTGTCATACTCGGATGGTATTTTTTCCTTCGAATGAAATACATTCGGGATTTTAAGGAAAACGACAACGTCACCTCTTTTTCCACGGTCCGACAGAAGAGAATCAAGCTGAAACGGAACGGCGAACCGTACATCGAGTTGATCCTCGCGGACCGTACCGGGCAGATAGAAGCGAAAATCTGGGATGACGTGAACATCTGGCGTGACCAGATTGCCGAGGGCGATTTCGTCAAATACCGTGGCCGCGTTCAGATGTATAACACCTCTCGCCAACTGGTCCTGGAGCGAATCCGAAAGACGAAAGAGGAAGATTTCGCTGATGGCTTCTCGGAGCAGGAGGTGATTCAGGCAACCGAGTACGACATCGACGAGATGTGGCGCACTCTGAACGAACTGGTTCTACGGAACTGCGCATCCGAGAGCATTCTCCGCCTGCTGCAGAACGTTCTGACCCGGTTCCGGGAACAGATCAAATGCTATCCCGCTGCCACCGAAGTGCACCATAACTACTGGGGCGGTTTCCTCGAACACTGCCTGTCGGTTCTGGACAGTGCAATCTTTTTCTCGAGCAAATACCCGGGATTGGATCGCGACCTTCTGGTCGCCGGCGCTGTTCTCCATGACATTGGAAAAATCGAAGAGCTGAGCAGCCCACACAATCCCCGGTACACGACCCGGGGCATCCTCATCGGTCACATAGTCCTCGGCCGGGATATTCTTCGCGAAGAGGCTGCGCGAATCCCCGATTTCCCCGAGGATCGCCTGGTCCTGCTCGAACACCTCATCCTCAGTCACCAGGGGCAGCTGGAGTGGGGATCACCCAAGCAACCGCGCATTCCCGAAGCTCTCGTCCTGCACTATATCGACGACCTGGACGCCAAGATCAACCGCGTTTTCCGCTTGCTTCGCGACGACCAGAACGATTCGGAATTCACTTCCTACGATCGGATTCTGGGCCGCGAGCTTTTCAAAGGCGCCCTGCCTGCCAAAGAGACCGAACCGACCGAGAGCGCGGTCGGCTCCTAACCGCGCCAGCCCGGCGGATGGCTGATCCGACCCCAGCTTGCTCGCCCTCTGACGGGGTCATATAATCGCCTTATGAACCTCAAGATCCAGCATAAAAACTTCGATATGTCTCCGCGTTTGCAGCAAATGATCGAAAAGAAGGCTAAGAAACTTGAGAAAATGCTTCCCACCTTCGCCGACGACAGCCTCGACCTTAACGTCCACATAGAACGGCTCCCTCGCGGGAACCAGTATCAAGCCGGATTGGTTCTTGCCCTGCCACAGACGGCAATTCGCGTCGATCAGGTGGCCGATAATGTGACTGGTAGTGTACAGAACGGATTTGACGAACTCCTGCGCAAGGTACAGAAATTCAAGGTCCAGCTGAATCGCGAGAAATTCTGGCAACGGCAGCCCGACTGGTCGCAAAGGACCGCCAGCGAGAACGTTCGCGAAATCGAAAACCTGATCAATGAGAACCTCGATAAGATCCAGAACTACGTGCGTCGGGAACTGTTTCACCAGTCCCTGAGCGAAAACATCCCTCCTGGCCTTATCCAGGCGGAGGCGCTCGTCGATGAAATCTTTCTGATGGTGAGCACCCAGGAGCGCAACAAGCCGGAGAGCGTGTCCTTTGATCACTGGATGTACCAGGTCGCGAGGGATCTAATCGACAAACGGATCTCGGAACTGGACCGGGAGTCTCCTCACGTGGAAGATCTTGCCTCCGTCGATTACCACTCGGAGGACGAAGTTTTTGACTTCTACCAGCCGGACGAAACGCTTCGCCTCGAAGATCTCCTCACGGATGAGCATTCCCGGAACCCCGAAGAGTTGATGGAATACGAAGAAGCGGAAGCCGAGATCCACAAGGCCATCGCCAAGCTTCCGAAGGGGATGAGGGAGTCTTTTGTGTTGGCCGTGATGGAGGGCTTCGCTCCGGATGAGGTCGCCATGATCACGGGCAAGCAGACGGCCGAGATTTCCCGCGACGTTGACCGGGCGCGCAAGGAGCTGCGGCAACGGTTGCGGCAGTCGTCCCGCAATGACAGCCGAGCCTAGTACTCTGAGACCATGAAATTTGCGACACGACTGGCCGGCATCTCCGCTTCGCCGACGATTGCCGTCATGCAGGAGGCCCAGAGGCTCAAAAGGCAAGGCGTCGACGTGATCGATTTCGGGCCGGGTGAACCTGATTTTCCGACGCCTGAGCTCGTGAAACAGTGCGGGATCGAGGCAATTCGCGCCAATTTCACCAAATACACGGCCAGCTCCGGGATCCTCGAGCTTCGCCAGGCGGTTGCCGACAAGTACAACCGGGAATGGGGTGCCGCCTTCACGCCGGACAACGTCATGCTCTGTGCGGGGGCCAAGCAGGCGGTCTACAACGTCTGCATGGCGGTTTTCGAGCAAGGCCACGAAGTCCTGAACCCGGTGCCCTACTGGGTGACCTTTCCAGAGATTGTGAAGATAACGGGCGCCCGGCCGGTCGATCTCCTCACCCGCGAGGAGGACGGGTTCGTCCTGAAGTCGGAGGCCGTTGCGTCCGCGCTGCGGCCTGCGACGCGGGGTCTGATCGTCAACACGCCGAACAACCCGACCGGTGCGGTCCTTCCCGCCGATGAACTGCGGAATATCGCAGAATTGTGCCGCGCGCGCGATCTCTTCCTCCTTTCGGACGAGACTTACGAGTACTTCACCTATGGTCAGCGAAGGCACGTCTCCCTGGCCTCGTTCGTGGGTCCCTCTGATCCGTTCTTTGCGATTGTCGGCTCGCTATCGAAGACCTACTCGATGACCGGCTGGCGCATCGGATACATCGTCGGGCATGCCGAACTGATCGATAAGATCGGGGAGTTTCAGAGCCACGCAAGTGGAAACCCTTCCTCGATTTCTCAGAAGGCGGCGCTTGCCGCGCTCCGGAGCGACCCCGCTCTCGTGGCGGAAATGCGCCAGGAGTATGAGCGCCGGCGCGAATTCGTTGTGAAGGCGGTCGAGGATATTCCAGGATTCCGGTGCCCAGCCCCGGACGGAGCCTTCTATGTCTTTCCGAACGTGGCCGCCTGCCTGAAGTCCTCTGGAATCCCGAATTCACAGGAGCTCGCACGTTACCTGCTCCAGCAGGCGAGGGTTACCGTGGTTCCCGGCTCTGCCTTTGGTCTGGAAGGCTACATCCGGATCTCCTACGCGACTTCGATGGATAATCTCCGGGAAGGGCTCAGCCGCATCAAAGGCGCGGTGGTCCGCCTGCAATGACCGAGCGTGCCATCGACAACTTCTCGGTCGTCCTGGTGGACACAGTTCAGCCGGGCAACATCGGATCGGCCGCCCGGGCGCTGAGCAACATGGGACTTCGCCGGCTCAAACTCGTCAACCCCCGCGAGGTCCTTTCGTCCGAGTGCCTGAAGATGGCGGGCAGTGCGGCCGAAATCGTCACCGGGGCGGAAATTTACTCCAGCCTGCAGGAAGCGATAGCGCACGACAATATCGTGGTCGGGACTACGTCGAGCCGTGACCGCCAAGCCAAGCAGCGCTTCTACACCCCTTCGGAAATCGCCCCGATCCTGCTTGATTACGCCGTTTCCAACCGAATTGCGCTGGTCTTCGGATCGGAGAAGCGGGGGCTCCGCGATTCCGAGCTGGCGCTCTGTCATTACCTGGTCACGATTCCGGCCGACCGCGATTACCCGGTGCTAAACCTCGCTCAGGCCGTAATGATCTTGTGTTACGAGGTTTTCAGCCGGACAGCGACAACCGAGCTCAATGAGTACCTGACGCTCGCGCCCAATGACAAGCGGGAGCAGATGTTCGATCACCTTCAGCAGACGCTGCTCCGGATCGGCTTCCTGAGCGAGAGCAATCCAGCCCACATCATGGATTCCATCCGCCGATTCCTGGGCAGGGCGGATCTTACTGAACGCGATATCCAGATCATCCGGGGAATTCTGACGCAGTTGGAATGGTTTACGCGAGAGGGCCATACACTGCCACCGGAGAAGGTCCGGAAGCCGTGAGCCCTCCGCCACTAGGCTCCCGTCGTGTTCTTCGTGGATGACTCAGCGTGAGCCCTCAGTAATCAGCTCCTCGATCGCGTCCTTGAGGTCTTTGAACCCGTACGGGAGCTGGGGCGGGTCCGAGTCGTAGTCATTGGCGAAGAAGGGCTCTCTCAAAATGTTGCCACCGGGTCTGAGAATCCAGATAGAGGGCAGCCCGTACTTGCGTAGATCGAGGTGCCACTTCAACTTGCCCTGCCAGTCAAATGCCGGCCCGTACCCCGCAGTAACGTCGGCGCTGTCGGCCTTGATTCCGAGCCGGAACTTCGGGTCGTAGAAGACCTCGCTGAAGGGAAGCAGGCCGGTGGCTTTCTCCTTCTCGGTCGCAGCGATGAATTGCTGAGCGTTGGCCACGAATTCCGGGTCATCCTCGCCCTTGCGGAGAAAAACCCCGTCTGGGTATCCAAAAGCTGCGCTGTTGAAGACTGGCGGGACTGCGACTGCGATGAACTGTACCGGCTGGCCCCGAAAGTAACTGACCAGGGCTCGCTGCACGGAAAGGTCGTCAAAGCTGTCTTCGCACCAGAGCGGTCCCCTGTGAGGCTTTTCGAAGGATGTTGTCTTGGAAGCCCCACCGAGGAGGGAGAGCACGACTACTTTCGCCTGTTTATCGAAGAGGGACAGAAGCGGGCGCTTCTGCATCTGCTTGTCGAGGACGAACACTCCCTGTTCGATGACATCGCCGACCTGATAACCGAAAGGCTTCTGGACGACCAGCCTCGGCTGCCCCTTCATCGTGGCAGTGAAACCGGGCGCGAGGAAAGCAACCAGAACGACTCCGAGGCAAGCGGAGAAAATCCGAGTGCGGAGTTTCATAGCCCAAAGTATAGAGGAAAAGGCTCTAACTGTTCTCGCCTTTCCCGATCTCCATCTTCATGAGGATAAGCCCGGTGAGGAGCTTCGGATAAAAGTCCGTCGACTTCTGAGGCATCTTCGCCCCGGCTTCCGAGATCTCCCGGACCTGTTCGAGACTGGTTGGCCGCAGCAGGAATCCAAGCTGATGAGTTCCCTGCACTACCTCGCGGATCAGTTCCTCGCTTTCGCGAATGTAGGTCACGTACTTCTGACTTGCCAGTTCCTCTTTTCCGATGCCCAGGAACGGTTCCAGAATGCCCTGGTGCAGCAGATTGACGTCCAGGGTCCTGGCCGGCCCCTCGACGCCCGCCAGGAAGCTCCGATCCCGCAAAGCCTGCTCCTTGAGCTCGAGCAGAAAGAATCGCGCTGGAGCAGACGTGGCCAGCCCGATACGGTGCTCGCCCGCCTTCATCTCGCTTTGAAGCTGTTCCGCACTGTCGAGCTCCTTGATGGAAAACCGGGCAGCAAGCTGCGCGACGAGTCTGTCGATCGAGAAAGAGGTCAGATTCGCGATCGCGCGGTGAGTCGGGAGGATCTTCATGGCCGGGCTGTCCAGACTGAAAAGGGCAATCAGGCGCTTGTCGAAGCTCTCTGGAGCCATCGGCGACCAGCCCTTGTCTCGGCACTCCCGGCAGAACAACACCGAGGTCTGATACCGGTGATGGCCGTCCGCGATATACATGGGGCGATCTGAGAGGAAGGTTGATATCCACGCCTGGAGCTCGCTGTTCGAGATATGCCAGAGCCGGTGGAGGACGGAGTATTCATCACGCACTTCGGCGACCGGCGCGCAGGTCGAAGTGAGGGTCCTGAGTCGCTGCTCGAGCGATTGCTCCCGGTCGGGATATAGAGTGAAAATCAGGCCCTCGTTCGACTCGGTCTCACGGATGAGGCGGAGGCGATCCTCGAGCGGTCCGCGCAGGACGTTCTCATGACCTTTGAGGTTCTGGGCCGATTCCTCGACGGAGATCAACCCGATGACGCCGAGGCGGGACAGCTGCTGACCTTCGAACCAAAACACTTGTTCGTAGGGATAGAATCCGGGCTCGCGATCCTGGACCAACACCCCTTCGCTGATCCACTGACGAACGTTCGCGCCGGCAGCCCGATAGTCCTCATTCTTGATCACTCGAACGATGTTGTTCGGATGCCGGCGAAGGTACTCTTCCTTCATCGGCGGCGAGATCTTGTCGTAAGGCTGCGTGACCAGTTGGTCGAGCGGGCCCACCTTGGGACTCGCGTATCTGTACGCTCGAAATGGAAGCAGGACGCCCATTGGCAGATTCTATAGGCGAATTCTGTCATTTGCTATACTGCTTCGGTAGTCGATACTCATTTGTTCGCCAAAGGGGCCGTTTCCGTATGCCGAGCCGATACCTGTCCGGTAAATTGATCAATCCCGCGCCGATCACCAAAGAGACCACGATTGCCGACCTCGTCGATTCCTCGTTTGAGGCTTACAACGCCGGCCGACTCCGGGAGGCATGCCAGCTCTTCGTTCAGAAGATGCTGGAGGAGGATGTGACGATAGGGATGAGTCTCACCGGTGCTTTGACGCCGGCCGGGCTCGGTATGTCATGCCTGATTCCTCTCATTGAACATGGTTTCGTGGACTGGATCGTGTCAACCGGTGCCAACCTCTACCACGACACGCACTTTGCGATCGGATGCGAGTTACGCCGCGGCACGCACAGCGCGAGCGACGTGGCATCTCCGGGAAGAAGGCGTCGTCCGGATCTACGATATCTTTTTTGACTACAAGGTCCTTCTCTCGACCGACCGCTTCTATCGGGAACTGATCTCCGCGCCCGAATTCCAGGCTGAAATGGGGACCGCGGAGTTCCATTACCGGGTGGGCCGGTACGTTGCCGAGCGCGAGCGTGTGCTCGGACAAGGAAACAAGAGTCTGCTCGGCGCCGCATATCGCCACGAGGTGCCAGTCTACACGTCGTCCCCCGGCGACAGCTCGATCGGGATGAATATCGCCGCTCGGAGTCTGGACGGAAACCAGCTGCGGCTCGACGTCGCCCGGGATGTGAACGAGACGGCAGCCATCGTTCTGGCCGCAAAACGCGCCGGGAAGAGCGCTGTCCTGATCATGGGCGGCGGCTCACCGAAGAACTTTGTGCTTCAAACCGAGCCGCAAATCCAGGAGGTTCTGGGCATCGACGAGAAAGGGCACGACTACTTCCTCCAGGTGACGGACGCTCGGCCGGATACCGGAGGGCTCTCCGGGGCGACACCCTCGGAAGCCGTCAGCTGGGGAAAGGTAGACCCGGAACGCCTGCCCGATGCAGTTGTCTGCTACCTGGACAGCACCGTCGCCTTACCGATTCTCACCGCATACGCGGTCAGCCGTCACGCCCCAAGGCCGCACAAACGTCTTTACCGGAAGCTGCCGGATCTGATGGAAGGGTTGAAGCGCGAATACCTCGCGGCGAAGGGGTAAGCCAAAGCGGGGGATTTCGGGGACACAAGACTTAATTCCTTTGCAGACGGCGCGACAACCAGTGACGTTTGGGAATTAAGTATCATGTCCCCGAAATGAAATCATTTTCTACCGGCTCGTATTTCCAACCGGAAGAGTCGAGCTCGCGATACCGCCGAGGGTCCGCAAGACGACCACAGCGATCGGCTGAGTACTGGTAATCACCAGGGTCCCGCGGAAATCGCCCGCTGCCTCGTTGGTGAACAGCTCAGTCAAGAACTTGGCCATCTGCTTTCCGGCCGCCAGATCGAGGTCGGTCTCATTAACGGAGACCAGGGAACCCTGCTCGTTGTACAAATAAGCCGTGATCTCGGCCGCCTGATCAGAAGGATTCACGATTGCCAGGCCGGTATCAAACCCCGCCTCCGCCTGTTTCTGGGCTACGCCAATCGCCTGGAACTGAGCTGGCGTTGCACCCACGCCTGCCTCCTGCAAAGTGGCGCCGCTGGCGTTAATCACGCGGAAAATGGCGCTACCTTCGACCGGGACGTTCGAATCGATGATTCCGTAACCAACCTTGACGTCGGTGCTCTTTCCACTGCTCGTGATGGTCTTCGAGCTGAACGGCGGGATTTGGAACGGGAAAGTGTCGTGCGTACCCTGGTCGGTTTCAATGCTCAGACTGCCACCCTGCGGTGTGAACAGCCTGATTTCTCCCTGGGCCGTTGAGTTGGTCAGATTGGAGACAACAAGGATCGTCTGAAGCATGTCCTGGTAGTCCGCCACCTGGGCAAGGTAAGTCGTGAACGGGGGGCGGGCGAGGTACTCGAAGGTCAGGTTGTCGATCTGCTCGGCGGCCTCTACCGCGCCGTAATCCAAGGCTATTTTGCCGATGCCGCGGGCATTGGTCGTGGACAATCCGAAGAACTTCTCTTCGTCGAGTCCACTCTGGGTGACACTTCCCAGCGACTTCCCTGCCGGGTCATAGGCAGTCAGGCTGGCGTTCACGCTCGAGGAAGGGGCGTTGGTTGCCTTAAAGGCCACTTTCGAGACCGGATACTTGAAACTGATCACCAGAGGGAGCGCCTTTGCGAGGCCGGCCGGGCCTACGTTTCTGACCACCCGATTGTACTGATGTTCGGGTACGCCACCGATGGGGGGAGAGAGCACTACGATTCCGGGCACCGTGCCTTCGATTCCCGTAAAGGTGACACCCCACCTCGAATAGACGTCCCCGACATCCGCTCCCTCCTGAAAACCGCTGAAGTCGAGAACAATCGGGTTTTCGGCGAAGGCGTTGGGTGCCGTGATTTTTGTGGTCTGCGCTTGGGCAGAGAACACGAAAAGAGCAAAAAGGAAGACTGAGAGGTATCTTACACGTAGCATTGATCACTCCGTAATTGAAATGAGTCGGGATTGTACCAGCCCTCGCTCCGGCCAAAAACAGGCCCAAGCAGGCGGGCGCAAAGTGCCCCCATAGTATGGCCCAGACGAGGGCTAAAATGCTAAATTTTTCTCACTGCTTCGGCATTTTTTAGTTTCGCTGGGAGCCTCTGTCTTTCAGTCCTGAAATTCTGTGAGAAGCTATTTTTAACGGAGGATGAAAATTATGGAGCTTCACGACAAGAGAGCGATCGTGACGGGCAGTACGAAAGGAATTGGGCTGGCGATTGCCGACGCTCTCGTCCGCGAGGGCGTTCAGGTGGTTGTAACGGCGAGGACGGAGAGTGACGTTCGAAAAACGGTCAATTCGCTCGGGCGCGCGGGTGATCGCCCGGTTTTCGGCAAAGCTTGCGATGTCAGCCGGCTGGACGACGTCCGGGACCTCCTCTCATTCGCAGTTGGTCAGCTCGGCGGGCTGGACATCCTCGATCAACAACGCCGGCGTCGGCGGTTTCGCCTCCATTGAAGAAATGACGGCCGATCAATGGCGGAGGACCATCGGAACCAATCTTGACGCGCTTTTCTATACCTGCCACCTGGCGATTCCGGAGATGAAGAAGGCGGGCGGGGGCTTTATCATCAATATCGGCAGCCTGGCGGGAAAGAACGCTTTCGCCGGGGGGGCCGCCTACAACGCGTCCAAGTTCGGCCTGATCGGGTTCAGCGAAGCCATCATGCAGGACGTCAGGCAGGACGACATCCAAGTCGCCTACATCATGCCGGGCAGTGTCGATACAGACTTCGGCGGCCCGGGAGGTGCCGGGGGATCCTGGAAAATCGCGCCCGAAGATGTCGCCGAGGTGGTGGTGCAGACTCTCAAGCGTCATCCTCGCTGCCTGACGAGCCGAATCGAGATGCGGCCGTCGAAGCCCCCCAAAAAATAATCTAGACGAGGATGTCTGAGTTGAACCGGTTGCCTGCAAAGACGCAGCGCCGGCAGAGCTGGTTCTGAGTGACCTTCAATTCCCGTCGAAAGCGGGTGGCTTCCGGCGAGGAGATCAGTTCGACGATATCGTTTTCACCCGCCCGTCCGTACGGTGGCTGGACGAAACACGGACGAAGGGTCCCATCCGCTTCCAGGACCGCGGACTCCCAGGGCGCATGGCAGCGCACCGGCGGAAACTCCCCGAGGCCGAGCAGCGCCTTGTAATAGCGATAAATGTCCCAAATCTGGCTGGGGGTGTTTCGGACAAATCCCGAGCGGAATTCAGAGGAGCAGTCGCCCAGCAGTATTTCAATCGAGCGCGAGAGTTTCGCGAGGTCCGAGTGGTTCAGGGCAATCTGGCTGATCTTCGGCTCGTCCCACGGAATCGGCCGGTTGAAGGCGCTGCTGGTGACGTCGGCGGCCAGGAACGAGACCCCGCGCACGCCCAGCGACAGCGCGAAACGGACAATGCCGGGCAGATCGTCGCAATTCGGCTTTTGAACGACCGTCCGGGCCGTTATCGGGAAATCCAGTCGCTCGTTCAGCAGCGCCTTGATTCCCGTCGCCAATTGAGTCGCGCAACCGCTGCGTTGTCTCACGCGATCGTGGACCGAGGGAGTCCCGTCCAGCGAGACGATGACTTGATCGCAGTACTGTGAGACCGTCTGCGCGTTTTGGCTTAGCAGGACTGCGTTTGTAAAGAGGACGATCTTCAGACCCCGCCGCTTGAGCCGCATGCACAGTTCGGGGAATTCGCTGTGCTCGAGCGGCTCGCCGCCCGAAAGGACGACCTTCTGGATCTTGAGGCGTGCGACCCCGTCCAGGTATTCATCGAGAAGCCGAAGTGACATTTCCGCCTTCTCCCCGCTTCCCTTCCAGATATCGCACATCATGCAGTGGCAATCGCAACTGGGATGAGCGGAAAGGTACAGTACTGAGAGCTCTTGGATTCGGTGCCTGGATCTGAGAGGGTCTCGGACGGGCACTGCTTTCATCGAGGCCACGCGACAATTATAGCCCAACGCGTCTTTGGCGACCTGAACAGGCACAAGCGCCCTTCTTGCTCGCAGTCCAGAATCGAACGCAAAGACGCGCTAGAATAGACCGGTTCATGGCCCCGGCAAGGGGAGGATCTCGGTTGCCGATCCTGCCGGCTGGCATATTGCGGAGGGTCAATGTCGCGGAAAAAGCGTTGCTTTACCTGGGGGCTCCTGGTCCCTGTTGTCCTGTCGTTGTTCCAGGTTGTCCACTCGCAAGGCAAGATTGTCGGTCGCTATTACAAGGACGAGCAGCGTTCGAAGCTCGTGCTCGATCAGCCGTTTATCGCGGGAAACCGGGTAGACGGGAAGATCCACGCTCTCGGAGAAGCAGGCGATCGAGATGGCTCTGGTTAACAATTTCGATATCAATGTCGAGCGACAGACGGTTCTCGCCGATCGATGGAAGGTCGATCAACTGGTTGGTTTCTACGATCCCCGAACCACGATGGCATTGAGCTGGGATCGTCAGAAGACACCGGCGGCGAGCGTGCTCGAGGGGGGTCGAGCCTGACCAACGTGTTGAGCTTCCGTTTCCACCGGGTACTCCCAGACGTGGTCGACGGGGACGTCTTTTGAAGCGAATTTCGCCGGCGTGCGCAATCGCACGACGAGCTTCTTCAGCAGCCTCGTACCGGCAATCAACGCACAGGTGGACGTCACCTTTCGGCAGGCGCTGCTCCGAGGTTTTGGCCGGGCCAACCAGGAGTACCAGATCGAGATCTCCCGTAAGAACGTCGAGATCAGCGAGCAGGAGTTCAGACGCCGCGCCAGTGAGCTTATCCTTCAGGTTCAGGACAGGTACTGGGAGCTCGAGTACTCCCTGGGTGATGTGCAGGTCAAGGAGAAGTCTCTGCAGCTCGCCCAGACCGTGCTTGGACAAAACCGGGAACGGTTCGCGGTGGGAACGGGAGCGCGCCTACAGGTAGTCGAATCGGAGGCGGAGGCTGCTCTCAGACAGGAAGAGCTGATCCGGTCCCGCTACACTTACCGCCTCGTCCAGGACCAGCTGATTCAACTCGTCACAAACTACGAGGATCCTCGCCAGTTTCCGGGTGAGATCGTCCCTTCGGACCCGGCAACTTCGCCGAATGTCCCGATGGAATCGTTCGAGGAGTTGCAGCAGCTTGGAACAAGCTCAAGACCGGAAGTCCAGCAGGCCGACCTCCAGATTGTCGCCGAGCAGGTGAATCTCGAACTCGACCAGGGATCGGCTGCGCCCCAGCCTGGAACTGGTGGCCGGGTACCAGCAATTCGGCCTGGGCGGCACCTTGATTAATCGCGATTACTCCCAGGGATTTTTCAATCCTCCCATCATTGGCGTCATCCCCGGAGGCTTCGGGGATGCGCTTGATCAAATGTTTACCGGTGGTTACTATGGATACATGCTCGGTCTTACGCTTCAGTTGCCGGTTTTCAACCGGGAGGCAAGGGCCGAGAATGCCCAGGCGCAGATTGCCGTCGACCAGGCCCAGCTCCGAAAACAGGCGGCTCGACAGACAGTTGGTCTCCAGATCCGGGAGGCACTGACTGAAATCGAGATGAACCGCGCCCGTCTGGAGGCCGGCACCACCGCTGTCAGCGCGGCCCAAGAACGGCTCAAGGCGGAACAGGCGCGTTTCGATGTCGGGATGGCAACCACGCGGGAACTGATCGAAGCGCAGCGGGACCTCCTCCAGGCGCACACCGTCCGGCTCCGGGCTCAGATCGATCTCATCAAAAGTCACGCCTCGCTCGATGGAGCAACCGGTCGAATCTTCGAGCGTCAAAACATCCGGCTGGTCGATGCCCTTACAACCAATGTGAGGTAGAGGATAGGAATGGCCCAGGACTACCGAATCGAAAAGGACTCGATGGGTGATGTCCGGGTGCCCGCAGGAAGTTACTACGGCGCCCAGACGCAACGAGCCGCTCTTAACTTTCAGATCAGCGGACTGCGATTTCCCCGGGCTTTCATTCGCGCGCTCGGCCTGATCAAGAAGGCCGCGGCCGAGACCAATCTCGAGCTCGGGATTCTCCCTCCGGAGATGGCATCGCGCAATCATCGAGGCGGCGGGGGAGGTCATCGAGGGGAAGCTTGACGACCAGTTCGTGCTGGATGTCTTCCAGACGGGATCCGGGACCTCGACGAACATGAACGCCAACGAGGTGATCGCCAACCGGGCGATCGAGCTCCGGGGCGGCCAGATCGGGTCCAGGGAGATCCACCCGAACGATCACGTGAACCTTGGACAGTCGAGCAATGACGTCATTCCGACGGCCATCCACGTCTCTGCTCTGGAAGAAATTGAAAAGCGTCTGCTCCCGGCGGCAAAGAGACTCGAGGCGGCTTTGAGCGCAAAGGCAAGGGAGTTCGACGACGTGGTTAAGATCGGGCGCACGCATCTGCAGGACGCTGTTCCGATCCGCTTGGGGCAGGAATTCTCGGGTTATGCCTCTCAGGTTGCCCACGGAATCAGGAGGATAGAAAGCACGCGTGCGCACCTGGCTGAGCTGGCGATCGGGGGAACAGCGGTGGGAACCGGCCTGAACTGCCCTCCGGGATTCGCTGACGCGGTCATACGGCGGCTGGGTGACTGGACGGGGCTTCCATTCGTTCCTGCCCCCAATCGGTTCGAGGCACTTGCTGCGCGCGATGCGGCCGTGGAAACCAGCGGCGTCCTGCGCACTTTCGGCGGCAGCCTCATGAAGATCGCAAACGACCTCCGCTTGCTCGGCTCTGGACCTCGGTGTGGGATAGGCGAGATCCTGCTGCCGGGCATTCAGCCGGGCAGCTCAATTATGCCGGGGAAGGTGAATCCGGTGATCCCGGAGGCCGTAACGATGGTCGTGGCCCAGGTTATGGGGAACGACGTGACAATCGCGGTCGCCGGCCAGTCCGGCAACTTCGAGCTGAACGTCATGCAGCCGGTCATCGCGTACAATCTTCTCCAATCCATCGAATTGCTGGCGAATGCTTGTGGCGTCCTGGTTGAAAAGTGCGTCGAAGGCATCCGAGCGGACAAAGAACGTTGCGAAGAGATGATCGAGAAGTCGTTAGCGATGATTACGGCACTTGTTCCGAGGATCGGCTATGACCGGGCAGCGGCAATCGCCAAGCAAGCATACGAGACCGGACGGCCGGTGCGGGAGATCGTGAAGGAAACGCGGCCTGCTCGACGAGGAAGAACTGAACCGGGCCCTGGACGCCACGCGGATGACGGGCTGACCAGCTGACTCGTTAAGTGGGTCCGACTTCCAAGTCGGACCGGCCCACTGGGAATGTGGGACCCGCTAGGACTCTGTGGATACCGGTAAGAGCTGAGGTTGTTCAGACCGTCAGCTGGTCAGCCGGTCAGCCGGTCAGTTCTGTGAGGTTCACGATGGAAATAGCCGCACCCTCCGTGATCCGCGCGCCGCGTGGGACAGCCCTTTCATGTCGGGGTTGGCAGCAGGAAGCAGCGATGCGAATGCTGATGAACAACCTCGACCCGGAGGTCGCTGAGAGGCCTTCGGATCTCGTGGTCTATGGCGGCGCCGGGAAAGCGGCCCGAAACTGGGAAGCGTACCACCAAATCATCCGGACCCTGCGCAGGCTCGCCAACGACGAAACCCTCCTGGTCCAAAGTGGTAAGCCGGTCGGTGTTTTCAGAACAACCGAGTTCGCGCCCCGGGTGCTGATCGCCAATGCGCACCTGGTCCCCCGATGGGCGACGTGGGATGAGTTTCGTCGCCTGGAGGCGCTTGGCCTCACGATGTACGGCCAGATGACCGCCGGCTCGTGGATCTACATCGGGACGCAGGGCATCCTTCAGGGGACGTACGAGACATTTGCGGAATGTGCCAGGCGCTACTTCGGCGGCAGTCTGGCGGGAAAGATCGTGGTCAGTGCAGGCCTCGGTGGCATGGGCGGCGCGCAGCCGCTGGCGGTGACCATGAACGGCGGCGTGTTTCTGGGGATCGAGGTCGACCCGGCGCGGATCGAGCGGCGCGTTGCGACCGGTTACTGCGATCGAAGCGAGAACGATCTGGACCGGGCTCTCCATCTGGTTTCCGAGGCGGCCCAAAAACGACAGGCCCTCTCGGTCGCCCTGCTCGGGAACGTTGCAGAGATCATTCCGGAGCTGGTTCACCGTGGTGTGACCCCGGACGCAGTTACCGATCAGACCGCCGCTCACGATCTGCGGATAGGCTATATTCCCGCCGGTCTGTCGCTGTCCCAGGCGGCCGAGCTTCGCGAGAAGGACTACCCGGAATACGAGAAGAGGGTGCTGGATTCGATGGTCGCTCACGTGTCCGCGCTGCTGGAAATGAAACGGCGGGGCGCGGTCGTTTTCGACTACGGGAACAATATCCGGGGCCAGGTAAGTGACCGTCGGGCTCTGACCGAAGCCTTCGAGATCCCCGGCTTCGTTCCGGAATTCATTCGCCCGCTTTTCTGCAAGGGGGCCGGGCCTTTCCGCTGGGCGGCCCTTTCCGGTGATCCGGAGGATATTCGTGTAACGGATGCCGCGGTGCTGGAGCTTTTCCCCGAGAAGGAGTCTTTGCACCGCTGGATCGAACAGGCCCAGTCGAAGGTTCATTTTCAGGGCTTGCCAGCCCGGATCTGCTGGCTCGAATATGGCGAACGGGCGAAAGCAGGTTTACGATTCAACTCGCTTGTCCGGCAGGGCAAGCTCCGGGCGCCGATCGTGATCGGCCGCGATCACCTCGATGCCGGATCGGTTGCTTCTCCTAACCGGGAAACCGAGGGGATGAAGGACGGTTCAGACGCCATCGCCGACTGGCCCCTGCTGAACGCGATGCTCAATGTCGCTTGCGGGGCGAGCTGGGTGTCGATCCACCACGGAGGCGGGGTCGGCATCGGGTACTCGATTCACGCCGGCATGGTCTGTGTGGCCGATGGTACCGACCTGGCCGATGAGCGATTGGAGCGCGTGCTGACCGCCGACCCAGGCACGGGAGTGATGCGCCACGCCGACGCCGGTTACGAAACCGCGATCGAAACGGCAGGCGAGCGAGGGGTCGATCTGCCGCAACTGGAGCGAAACACGGACGGCACGGACTGACACGGACAAGATGAACTAGCCTGCTGACTGACCTGCCGTGCGTGTTCGTCCGTGTTCGTCCGTGTCAGTCTGTGTCGTCCGTGTGTCCGTGGTGCCATCTTTATGCACATTCGACTGAGCAATCTGTACGACGATCTGCAGTCCAGTCTTCGGGAATTGCGGGCTGATACCCGGCGGCTGTCCGCCTCGCGGGCGGTCGTAGAATCGGCTCTCCGAGGGGGAGAGACGTACTACGGTATCAACACCGGTTTTGGCGGGCTGGCGCAGACGCGCATTCCAGACGAGCAGCTTTTGCAGTTGCAGCGAAACCTGCTCCTCAGCCACTCGGTCGGGGTGGGTGAATTGGTCCCGAAGGAGATCTGCAGGCTCATCCTGCATCTCAAGCTCCATTCGCTGGGGCTCGGTTACTCCGGGATCTCGCTTGCGACTTTTGACCGCCTGCTGACTTTTGCCGAGCGGGACCTGGTCCCAGCCCTGCCCAGCCGAGGCAGCGTGGGAGCTTCCGGTGACCTGGCGCCGCTTGCGCACATGTCTCTTCCCCTGATCGGTCTGGGTTGTTTCTGGAACGAACCGGGCCGGGAGACGCTCCCCGCAGCCCAGGTGCTCGCGAGCCACGGACTCACCCCGGTTACCCTGCAGCCGAAGGACGGGCTGTGCCTGATCAACGGAACGCAACTGATGTCGGCCTACGGTTCCTTCGTCCTCGAGAAGTGCTTCAACCTGCTCAAGATCGCCGACATCACCGCAGCGATGAGTTTGGAGGCCTTCCGGGGAAGCCTGCGGCCCTTCGACGCCAGGTTCCAGGAGGTGCGGGCTCATGCGGGACAGGCGATGGTCGCCTCCAATATCCGCAAGATTCTGCAGTCGAGCGAGATCATGGAATCGCACCGCAATTGTGGCCGTGTTCAGGATCCGTATTGTCTGCGTTGCGTTCCCCAGGTGCATGGGGCGGTCCGTGACGCGCTCGGTTTCGTTGCCCGGACGCTTGAAACCGAGATCAATTCGGTGACGGACAACCCCCTGGTGTTCGAGAACGGAGATATCTTCAGCGGGGGCAATTTCCACGGCGAGCCGCTCGCCCTGGCTCTGGATTTCGCCGCCATTGCCCTGGCCGAGCTCGCCTCAATATCCGAGAGGCGGATCTACCTGCTCCTCGAGGGGCATGACGGTTTGCCGAAACTGCTCATGCGGGAGACGGGAATCAACTCGGGCTTCATGATGCCGCAGTACACAGCCGCGGCGCTGGTGTCGGAGAATAAAGTGCTGTGTCACCCGGGCTCCGTCGATTCCATACCCACCAGTCTGGGGCAGGAGGACCATGTCTCGATGGGAAGCGTGAGCGCCTTGAAACTGCTGCCCGTCTTCAGAAACGTCGAGCACGTCCTCGCCATTGAGATTTTCACTTCGGCGCAGGCGCTCGACTTCCGGAAACCTTTGCGGCCCGGGCCGCGGCGTCGAGCTCAGTCACAACCATATCCGCTCCCTGATTCCGCACCAGGAAGTCGACCATCTGCTCGGCGAGGACCTTCGGCGGTGCCTCGAGCTGGTCGGCGGACGTTCCCTCGTCCAGAGTGTCGAAGACGAGCTGGGGGAGCTCGCCTGATGCCTACGCTCTTCAATATAGGACAGTTGGTCCAGTGCCTGGACGCGGGTCGCCAGGACGAGATCCAGGCGATCGAGGACGCATCTCTCGCCTGGGAAGGCGACCGCATCACCTGGGTGGGGCCGAGCCGGGCGCTTCCCGAAGTTCACCGCACGAATCTCCTTGACGCGGAAGGCAAGACCGTCATCCCGGGGTTGATCGACTGCCACACTCATCTGGCTTTTGGCGGCTGGCGTGCCGATGAGTTCGAGCAGCGCATTCTTGGCACCCCTTACCAGGAAATCGCCCGGCGGGGCGGAGGGATCAGGCGAACGGTCGCGCAAACCGGGGCGCTGACCGAGGAACAGCTCTTCGAGCGCTGCTCAGGCTTTCTCAGGCAGATCATGGCCCTTGGAGTCACTTCGGTCGAATGCAAGAGCGGGTACGGACTCTCGGTTGAGCAGGAGCTCAAGACCTTGCGGGTTTATCGCCGGCTGGCTGGCGCCCAGCCTGTCTCGATTGTGTCCAGTTTCCTCGCGCATATTGTTCCGCCTGAGCGACTGTCCGACCGCAAAGGGTACGTGAGAGAAATCTGCGAGGAGGCAATCCCTGCGGTTGCCAGGGAACGGCTCGCCGAAATCTGCGATATCTTCGTCGAGGAGGGGGCTTTCACCGCGGATGAAGCACGTTTGATTGCCGCCGTTGCCAAAGCGCATGGCCTTGCAGATCAAGCTACACGCGGACCAGTTAAGCGCTAGCGGCGGGGCGGAACTGGCGGCTGACATCGGTGCACTTTCCGCCGACCACCTGGAAATGATATCGGACTCCGGAATAGAAGCCATGGCCAAGTCTGGAGTTGTGGCGGTCAGTCTTCCGCTCGCGAGCCTGTACCTCGGGACCCGGCCGCTGTGCGCCCGCCGGTTGATTGACGCCCGGATTCCGGTCGCCGTGGCGACCGATTTTAACCCCGGATCCGCACCATCCTTCCATTTGCCCCTGGCCATGATGCTCGCATGTAATCTCCAGCGGATGACACCGGCTGAAGCGGTGAAAGGAGCGACCATCTACGCCGCCCGCGCGATCGGGCGCGCAAAGGACCGAGGGTCCCTGGAGCCCGGAAAGCAGGCGGATTTTGCCATCATCGACGCACCCGACATCCGGCACTGGCTCTATCACTTCACGGGGAACGCCTGTCGGGCGACCTTCATTGCCGGCTCGCAGGTTTACGGGGAACCGGTCCGAGACATCCTAAGAACATGCTGAACAAACCTCTCATACCAGTTCGTCCCGCGCGTCCGGATGACCCCCGTCTGGGCCATCTTCTTGCCGCACCGACACTGGCCGACCACGAATGCCGGGTCGTTCTCATCGGTTTTCCGGTCGATGAGGGCGTGCGGAGAAACGGCGGCAGGCCGGGTGCGGCGTCGGGACCCAGTGCAATCAGGGCCCGGCTTTACTCCCTGACCCCGGATGCACGAAGTTCAGAATCGTTCCTTGCCTTGCTGTCGCGGACCCGCGACTTGGGCGATTTAGTGACGACCGGGAATCTCGAGTCCGACCAGGAGAATCTCGGTCGGGTGCTTGCACCCTGGATTTCGCGAGGCGTGAGCCTGGTAGTGCTGGGGGGTGGGCACGAGACGGCTTACGGGCATTTCCTCGGCTATGTCAAAGCCGGACGGCCGGTTGAGATCGTCAATTGGGACGCCCATCCGGACGTTCGTGAGCTTCGAGACGGCCTCGGTCACTCGGGATCTCCGTTCCGCCAGGCGCTCTGTCATCCTTCGGGTCTGTGCCGGCGCTACACGGTCGCAGGATTGCTTCCCCAAGCGGCGGCCCGAGCGCACGTGGATTTCATACACGAGGGGGGAAACCGCGTTTTCTGGAGGAGCGATGTGACTCGGGAAATGATAGCTGACGTCTATGCCGGGTCCGAAGAGGCGGCGCTGGCAGTGAGTTTCGATCTGGATGCAGTTGAACTGTCAGCCGCTCCCGGGGTCAGTGCTCCGTCGGTTGACGGTCTCCCGTCCGGTCTTTGGCTGGAGGCGGCCTACCAGGCTGGTCTCACGTCACGGGCGAGCTCGTTCGACCTGTGCGAGCTCAATCCGCGCTTCGATCTGGACGACCGGACGGCCCGCTTGGCCGCGCTGACGATCTGGCAAATTCTCCGGGGATTGGCGGCAAGGTCTTCGATCGCGGATTTCGGATTGCCGATTGCGGATTAGGGGATCTGTTGTAGCGTGCGTTCTTTCCAGGTTATTGGATTTCTGAATCCGCAATCCGCAATCCGCAATCCGCAATTGTCAGATCTCTTCCATCAGCGCCGTGAAGTGGCGCAGGTAGGGGCTTTCCTGCACGACTCGAAGCCCTCTGATCTCGTCTCGGCGCCGGTGAATCGAGATGATCGCCTCCGCGACGTAGCTCATATGCATCGAGGTATACACGCGCCGCGGGACAGCGAGGCGCACAAGCTCGAGGTCCGGGTAGCGGGTCTCCCCGGTTTCCGGGTCCTTCTGGGCGAACATGAGGCTGCCGATCTCGACGCTTCGAATCCCGGCTTCCCGGTAAAGCGCGACGGCAAGAGCCTGCCCGGGGAACTGTGCTTGAGGGATGTGGGGCAGGAAATCGCGGGCGTTCAAATAAACGGCGTGACCGCCGGTCGGCTTGATGATCGGCACTCCCGCCCGGTCCAACTGCTCCCCGAGGTAGCGGATCTGGCCTACTCGGAACCGCAGGTAGTCCTCGTTCAGCACCTCGTAAAAGCCGCGAGCCATCGCTTCCAGATCGCGGCCGGCGAGGCCCCCGTAGGTCGGGAATCCTTCGATCAGGATCAGGAGGTTGGTTGCCCGTCCTGCCCAATCCCGGTTATTTGTAGCGAGAAAACCGCCTATGTTTACCAGCCCGTCCTTCTTGGCGCTCATCGTACAGCCGTCCCCGTAGGAGAACAGCTCCTGCGCAATCTGAAGAATGGAGCGGTTTGCGTATCCAGGTTCTCGGTCCTTGATAAAGAAGCAGTTTTCGGCAAACCGGCAGGCGTCGAAGAACATCGGTACCCCGTGGCGCTCGCAAACCTGGCGCGTTTCCCGAATGTTCTGCATGGAAACCGGCTGTCCGCCCGCTGAATTGTTCGTGATCGTCATCATGACGAGCGGAATCTTGTCCCGCCCGTGCTTCTGAATCAGCTCCTCAAGGGCCTGGACGTCCATGTTGCCTTTGAAGGGCTGGTTGGTGTGCGGATCCCGCCCGGCGCTGTTGAGCACGTCGACAGCCGTCCCCCCCTTGTGCTGGACGTTTGCCCGGGTCGTATCGAAATGTGTGTTGTTAGGGACGAGGTCTCCGGCTTTGAGGACAACCGAGAACAGGAGATTTTCAGCCATTCGTCCCTGGTGAGTGGGAATGATGTGGCGAAAGCCGAAAATCTCCCGGACTGCGTTCTCGAAATTGAAGTAATTACGGCTTCCCGCGTAGGATTCGTCACCAAGCATCATCCCGGCCCACTGATTGTCGCTCATCGCCGACGTTCCGCTGTCCGTGAGGAGGTCGACAAAAATGCTGTCGGCCGGGACATTGAAGAGATTGAACCCGGATTCCTTGATGATCCGGTCTCGCTCTTCCCGGGTGGTCTTGCGCAGCGGCTCAACGACCTTGATCTTGAATGGTTCGAACGGGAAGTCCATAGATAGCGGTTATTGTATACTGGCGGCCATTGGGTTGCCACGGGTCGAACCGACCTGTGCCTGCAAGGAGAGAAGCAAGCATGGATTCATTTGAGAAGCTGGGCCAGTTCTACCTCGGCAAACTTTTCGACCTGAACGCCGGATCACGTTTGGATGACTACCTGATGTACGACTCTCGCGATCTCGTGACCCACTCGGTCGTGGTCGGGATGACGGGGAGCGGGAAGACCGGACTGGGGATCGGCATCCTTGAAGAGGCGGCGATCGACAACATCCCCGCGATCGTCATCGATCCCAAGGGTGATCTCGGAAACCTGCTGTTGACTTTCCCGGGCCTTGCCCCGGGAGATTTTCTCCCCTGGGTCTCGGAAGACGAAGCAGCGCGAAAGTCGATCTCGGTAGACCAGTACGCGGCGGAACAGGCTGAAGCCTGGAGGAAAGGCCTGCTCGAGTGGGGACAGACCGCAGATCGCATCGCCCGGCTTCGAGAATCGGCGGAGTTTGACATCTATACGCCGGGCAGCACTGCCGGACTCCCAGTTTCCATCCTCAACTCATTCTCGGCCCCTCCACGGACCAGCTCGGTTGACATGGATTTGCTGCGGGAACGCATTGTCACCACCGTTTCCGGGCTTCTCGGGCTGATCGGCATCGAGGCCGACCCGCTCCAGAGCCGTGAGCACATCCTGCTCTCCAACCTTCTCGAGTCCGCCTGGACGACCGGCCGGGACCTCGATCTGGCTCAGCTCATCCAGATGGTGCAGGCTCCGCCCATAGCCCGAATAGGCGTGTTTGATCTCGATTCGTTTTATCCTTCCAATGAACGGCTTCGACTGGCGATGCAGTTGAACAACCTGCTGGCGGCGCCCGCCTTCAGCGCATGGATGGAAGGTGATTCCCTGGATGTCGACCGGTTCCTGTACACTCCGGCCGGCAAACCGCGGATCTCGATCTTTTCGATCGCGCACCTGTCCGACCCCGAGCGGATGTTCTTTGTCACGCTCCTGCTCAATCAGGTTCTTGGGTGGATGCGCGCCCAGCCCGGTACCTCCAGTCTCCGGGCGCTGCTTTACATGGACGAGATGTTCGGATTTTTGCCCCCGGTGGCACAGCCGCCTTCCAAAAGAGCGTTGTTGACCCTTCTGAAGCAAGCCCGCGCGTTTGGGCTCGGCCTCGTGCTCGCAACTCAGAACCCGGTCGACCTCGATTACAAGGCGCTGGCTAACGCCGGGACGTGGTTTATCGGCCGACTGCAAACCGAACAGGACAAAGACCGCCTGCTCGCCGGGCTCACCACGGCAGCCGCCAGCTCGGGCAGGGGAATGGATTCCGCCCGGTACGCGGACTTGCTGTCCCGGCTCGCCAAGCGAGTCTTTCTGATGCACAACGTGAACCGCCCTGAGCCCGCCTTGTTCCAGACCCGCTGGACCCTGTCCTATCTTCGCGGACCGATGACCCGGTCGCAAATCAAGCAATTGATGGATCCCAGGAAAGAGGCGAGTTCCGGAGACCAGGCTCGTTCGCCGCTCCCCGACGCCATGGGTGTGGGGCCTTCGACCCCTGGTCCGGCCCCGGCCCAGCCAGGTCCTTTTGTCACCTCGGGCACTCCGGCTTCCGCAGCCCGGCCCAGCCTGCCTTCGCAGTGGCAGGAGTTTTTCGCACCGGTCAGATCGGCGGGTGGGGCGGAAGCCTACCGGGCACACCTGTTTGCGGCCGCTCGGGTCCACATCATCGACTCACGCACCGGAATCGGCCAAGCGCGGGACCTGGCACATGCGCTGCAGCTGGAAGAAAACAACGCGTCGCTCATCTGGGACCAGGCTCCGGCCGTTGAAATGGAACTGGATGCCCTGGCGCCTTTGCCTCTGCCCGGCGTTGCTTTTGCCCCGGTGCCGCTCGACCTGCTGTCCCGTATCCGTCCGGCCGACGTGGAGCGGACGTACCGTGATTACCTGTTTCGGGCGTCGGAGATCCGCGTGTGGAAAAGCAACGTTTTCAAAATGACTTCGCAGCCCGGGGAATCCGAGCGCGACTTTCGAATTCGCCTGACCCAGCTGTTCCGGGAACGGCGTGATTTCGAGCTGGACCAGCTTCGCCGGAAGTATGCCGGACGACTCGATGCACTCGCCCGCCAGGAAGCGCAGGCGCTTGCGGACGTGGAGCGTCAGTCCCAGCAATACGAGCAGCAGAAGATGCAAACGATGATCTCGGTAGGGAGCTCTGTTCTCGGCGCCCTGTTCGGCAGCTCGAGACGGTCGGGCACCATTGGCCGTGCAACCACGGCCGCGCGCGGAGCGGGGAGGATGTCCCGGGAACGCCAGGATATCGGTCGCGCCGAGGAGAGGCTCGAGGAGACGCGCCAAAAGCGGCGGATGCTCGAGGATGAGATGCAGGCTGCGGTTCAATCAGTCAGCGGCGGGCTCGACCCTCAGACTGAGATGCTCCAGGAGATTCTGGTTCGACCGAAGAAGAACGACATCCTGATTCGCGCCTGGGGTGTCCTCTGGGTGGCTGGGTAGAATGCGGGGAGGGTCCCTCCGGCAACACGCTCCGTTTTGGAGCGCGGCGTCAGAGGGACTCCTTGGGTTCCAGGACTCCCGGCGACCCGCTTGCTCGCTGAACGCTCGCCGCCCAGACCGGCAGCCCGCAACGCGGGCTCTTCGTACGAGTAACAGCAGGCGACACCGAGTCTGTCAGAGCCGCGCGCGAGCGTTTTTCAGCGAAGCAAGCGGGTTCGAACCGAAAGCGATTGCTTACCCTGAGGTGTCTGACATGCGTTAAAGTGCAGGGCAGAGAGAGTCCTGCTACTAGCCTAGATCCTCTTCCGCAGCAGCAGGCTGTTCAGGACCACCGTGACGCTGCTGAACGCCATGGCGAGGGCGGCCAGCGCCGGGTGAAGGGTACGGACAATCGCGGGCAGCCAGCCGAGAGGATAAAGAGCTCCGGCAGCCACGGGGATCAGTGCGACGTTGTAGAAGAACGCCCAGAACAGGTTCTGCTTGATCGTGCGCAGGGTTGCCCGGCTGAGCTCGATCGCCTCGGGTACTGACCTCAGATCGCCGCGCATCAGTGTGATGTCCGCGCTTTCGATCGCGACATCCGTGCCCGTTCCCATAGCTATGCCAACGTCGGCCTGAGCCAGGGCGGGCGCGTCGTTTATTCCGTCCCCGACCATCGCAACCACCCCCCGGTTCTCTGCCTGAAGCCGGTTGATCTCCGCGGCCTTTTCGGCTGGAAGCACCTCTGCCAGCACTCGCCGGATGCCAACTTCCTGCGCGATAGCACTGGCCGTCGCCCGGTTATCCCCCGTGATCATCACCACTTCCAGTCCCTGGTTCTTGAGCCGTGCGATCGCCTCTTTGGCGCCCGGTTTGATGGTGTCGGCTATGGCGACAAGTCCAATGGCGCTGCGATCCACTCCCACCCAGACGACCGTTTTCGCCTCGTTCTCCAGTCTCTCGGCTTGGTGATCGAGGCCATTTGGCTCGATCCCTCTCTCCTGGAGCAGCCTGGCTGTGCCGATGATGACCTCCCGACCCTCGATTCGCGCGGTTATTCCTCCTCCGGAGACCGCCTGGAAGCTCTCGGACGTCAGCAGAGGGAGGTTGCGCTGTTCCGCAGCCCGGACGATCGCCTCGCCGAGCGGGTGCTCGCTGCCTCGCTCGGCAGAAGCCGCCAGTCGCAATAGCACCTCCTCGGGGCCGCTCGAATCGGTCTTGAAGCCCTGGGTCAGCTCGTCGGGGACCGCCTGCACGATGTCGGTCACACTGGGCCGGCCGGAGGTTATCGTCCCGGTTTTGTCGAGCACGACGATCCTGGCCTGGTGGGCAACCTCCAGTGCTTCGCTGTTTTTGAAGAGGATACCCTTCTCGGCGCCGCGCCCTGTTCCGACCATCACGGCAGTCGGGGTCGCAAGTCCGAGCGCGCAGGGACAGGCGATGACGAGGACGGCCACAAACCGGATGAGAGCCGGGGTGAAACCGCTGTCCAGGACCAGTAACCACACGGCAAAGGTCACGGATGCGGTGAGAATGACTGCGGGGACGAAGATGGCCGCCACCCGGTCGGCGATCCTCTGAATGGGCGCCTTGCTCCCCTGGGCCTCCTGGACGAGGCGGACGATCTGTGCCAGCGCCGTTTCGGCCCCTACCCGCGTCGCCTCAAAACGCAACACCCCCTGCTTGTTGATCGTGCCCCCAGTGACGGTGCTTCCGGCTTTCTTTTCCACCGGCATGCTCTCGCCTGTGAGCATGCTCTCGTCGACTGACGAGCTGCCCTCCTGAACGATTCCATCAACCGGAATTCTCTCGCCAGGACGAACCAGGACGACGTCGCCGGGCACGACATCGTCGATCGGCAATTGGACCTCCGCCCCGGCCCTGACAACGCGGGCCGTTTTCGGCTGCAGGGCCATCAGTTGCCTGATGGCGGCGCCGGTACGGAGCTTCGCCCGGGCCTCCAGCAGCTTGCCCAGCTTGATCAGCGTGATGATCAGAGCAGCGGTTTCGAAGTAGAGATGCTCGCCAAGACCGTGGGACCCAAAGGTAAGCGCAATCGTGACCGGCACGCTGTAGAAGTAAGCCGCCGAGGAGCCCATTGCGACCAGCACATCCATGTTGGCGGAGCGGTTTCGAAGAGCCTTAAAGCCGCCGACGTAGTAATCCCAGCCGACATAGAACTGAACGGGGGTGGCCAGGAGCAGGAAGAGCCAGTTCATCCAGATGGCATGAGCCCAGTGCCCGAGAAGCCCAAAGTCGCGCAGCATACTGAGGGCAAACAGGGGGAGAGTGAAAGCAACGCCGATCAGGAACTTCCTCTTCTGACGGGCGGCCTCCCGTTCCCGGGCGACGCGCTCCACGTCTTCGACTTCGCCTCGCTCCGCCTCCAGCACACCATACCCGGCGTCTTCGATTGCCTTCACGATTGCTGCCCGACCGGTCGCCCCGGGGATGTACTCGACGCTCGCCCGTTCGGTCGCGAGGTTCACCGTCGCTTGCACGACCCCGGGCGTGCGGCGATTGAGGGTCCGTTCGATCGTCGCCGCACAGTTCGCACAGGTCATGCCCGTGACGGGCAGCTCGAGCCGGGCTACCGGCACTTCATAGCCGGAGGCGCGGATTTGCTCGATGATCTGGCGCTCGCTTACCCGGGACTTTTCGAAAGCGACCTTCGCCCGCTCGTTGGCCAGATTCACACTGACCTCGGAGACTCCCTCCAGATCCCGGAGGTCACGCTCGATAGTGTTGACGCAGTTCGCGCAGTTGATCCCCGTAATGGGGACAGTGATTACGGTGGTTGCCATTGTCATGGTCTCAAGAGGCCAGGAATCGCCAACCGGGTGCGGTCACCGGTTTCTTATGACCGTCCTTTAGGCGGGCTTTTCGTCCGGAGTCGCCTGGGGCGGGTAGTTGATTTCCTCCAGAGTTGTCTGGATGTCCTGCCAGCGGGTCTGGGGATCCTGCCATTCGACGGTGACTTCCTTCGCTTCGATGTTCACGTCGACCCGCGTGACTCCGTCAACTTGGGCCAGTTCCCTCTTAATCGTATGGGCGCAATGGTGACAGCTGATGTTGGGGATCGTGACGGTTCGTGTGGCCATGGCCTCTATTTAACCATGAAGATGGAGCCGTTGGCACCCGGGACGGGTTGTCAGAGCCGCGCCGGTGGGGAGCCGAGCAGTGCTTTTCGTCTCCCGCCGACGCCGCTTTCCCTGTGCGAGATTTCGCGTTTCGGGCTAACCCGTTCTGCCCTGCACTTTATATTTCGGCGACGGCCTTCCGGAGCGCGGACGTCCCGTCCGCACTGGGTTCGCGGGCATCCTGCCCGCGCGACGGGCATCTTGCCCGTCGTTCTCTCCCGGAGATCGCGACAGCTTGGATGAATCGGAACGGCGGGCAGGATGCCCGCCGCGCGGACGGGACGTCCGCGAACCCAGTGCGGACAAGATGTCCGCGCTCCAAGGGCCGATTTCCGTCCCGTACTTTTTGCTACATCTGGACGGCCGAAATACATATGAAGAGCCAGTTCTACCCCTCTGCCTCTTCTGCCGCCGCACTCCAAAACGGAGCGTGTGGCTTTGAACGAAACCCACTTAGTCCGACGAGGAAACGAGGCGCGCCCGGCCGTGGGACCGGGCGCCGAGGGGGGATGTTAGAAGTCAACTCGCAGGTTGAACTGGATCAACGCGGCTCAAGCCACGCTGCGAGCCGATCTGTCCGAAGCTCGCGCTGGTCGGATCAGTGTTCGGTCCGCTGAAATTCGTGTGGTTGAACGCGTTCAAAACGTCCATCGAGAAACTGGTGTTGAGCTGCTCCGCGATCTGGAAACGACGCAGGACCTTGAGATCCCAGGTCTCGATTCCGTGGTTGCGCATCTTCGGGAATCGGTCCGGAGTCATCCGCACATGGTAAGCTAGCCCGGCTGCTTGGCGCTCCGACCCTCAAATCCTACGAAGGTCGAGGGCGGATCGCAGTTGGCGCCCAGGTTGTTCTGGGTGCAGTAGGCAGCCTGGGTCGGGTTGTTGCCCGGGTTCCAGGCAATGTCCTTGCTGAACCACTGGTGAATGTCCGAGCCCCACACTTCGTCGTGCTTCCAGAGCTCGTCCAGCTGGTTGATATCGCCGTAGAAGAACCGGTTGCCGAAGCCGAGCGGTGTTCCGTCCTGCCACTGCCAGATCCAGCCGGTTTCCCAGCCGCCGACAATCTTACCCACGACCCCTTCCTTGGCCCAGCGGCCCTTGGGGCCGAATGGCAACTGGACGATCGCCTGCCAGACAAGGCGGTTGGGGCGAACGTTGTCGCTCTCTCTCCAGCTGAGCTCGGTATCGAACTCGTTCATCCTCCAGTCCTTCTCCTTGGTGTTGAACGTGTGCGTCCAGAAGAAGGCGGTTTGGAAACCGCTCGACATCCGGCGCTCGATGCTCAACGCGAAGTCGTTGTACTGGCTGACGCCCATCGCCGTCCTCGAAGTCCTGACCGGGGAGGACATAGGACCGGATGTTTCTCATCTGCGGGAAGGGACGCAGCAGTTGGTGCTTGCGGACCTTGTCGCTGGTAAAGAACCCCTGCGTGCTCATCCACTGGTAGAGAACCGGATTGCTCGTCTGCAGATCCGCGAAGTTGCTGAGGAGGAAAGGATTGGGGACCGTCTTATTGAGATCGTCATCGATCGCCTGGTTGCGGGCGTTTCCGGTCGCCCAGTACTGCTTCGGCAATGCGTCGAGCCGATACCGGTTGTCGCCGCCGGAACCCCACTGGCCGACCGCCATGGCTCCCTCGGCGCGAGCTCCGTTGTAGGCTGCTTCGAAAACCATGTTCCAGGGCAGCTCGCGCTGTATGCCAAAATCGCCACCGCTGCTGGAGAGCCGGCTTGAAATCGCGCGGGTGAGAGTTATCCCAGCCGCGGCCGACTCTCATCATCGACCCTATCGCGTTGCCGTAAGGCTCGTTGAAGCGCGTGCCGTCGGCGCGAACCGGGAAAGGATCGGTCAAACCGTTCTTGCTGGCGCTAAGACCGGCAGCCGAGCCGAAGAAGAACGTCTGACCTCGATCGGTGGTGATCGTCGTGCTGGTTGCCTGGCTGTAGCCGTCCTGAGGCGGCCGGTAGTTGTTCGATATTCAGGGTATCCATGAACCAGCCGTACCCGGCCCGGATGACCGTCTTGGGCATCACCTGGTAAACGATGCCGATGCGCGGCAGAAGCTGATGAACGCCATCGGTAAAGCTGTCGTTGATCTCTCCGAGGTAATGCGTCCCGCCCAGGACCTTGAATGAGGCGGGATCGGGAAGACCCGTAACCGGTTTAGCCGAAGCAGCGTTGTCGGCGAAGACCTTCGCATAAGCCGCCTGGGCAGCCGCCGTTATTGGCAGGACCAGCGTGGAGTCGAACTCCCCGCTCAGCCCCCGGTTGAAGCGCTCCGTGATGCCCCCTTCGTATTCGTAACGAAGCCCAAGATTGAAGGCCCAGTTTCGAGGTCACTCGCCAGTCGTCATGGAAGTAAAAGGATCGGAACGGGGTCGACCAGTAGGCGGCGTCGTTCGTGTCAATGCTGATGCCGGTCGGCACGCCCATCATGAATGAAGCCCACTCGAGGCCGGTTTGACCGACATGTTGTCGGAGTCGTCCTTCCGCATGTAATCGCGACGGAAGGTGAACTGACCCGAGGTGTTGCCCGGGGCCGACGTTGCCGTCCAGTAACGGCGCTCGCTGCCAGCCGTACTTGAACGAATGGTTGCCCATGATCGTGACCATCGCAGCCTCAAATCGGCCGTTGTTGCCCGCGGGTCTCGATGGCGGGCCAGCCTGCGCTGATGTCCTCCATACCGTTTCCGCCCTCGTCAAAATCCAGCCGGGGCATCATGGCATAATCGCCGGCGCGCTCGTCCAGGTACCCGGGCAGTCCGACGTCAGTCGGCTTGTACTCGGTTCGGGTCGGGCTGACAGCTGCCTTCGTTGAACCGCGTCCAACTGGTGCCCAGCTGGAAGATATTGTTGTTGTTGATTGTCCAGGTCCAGTCACCGCTGCCGCCTTTGTTGATTCGGACCAGACCGTTCCTGTGCAGACCGCGCATCGTCTCGTAGGTCCAGTCGTACTCGTCGGCCAGGCGGTGGTTCCAGTACCACTTGCCGTTGATCCGGTGACGGTCGGAGATGTTGTAGTCGAACCGGTTCAGGATCGAGTTGAACTGCTCGTCCTTCGGCATGTTCGTCGCATAGTAGTTGTCCTGCGCCGTCCTGCTGAACCACGCCGGGAACGTCGTTCGGAACCGGATACAGCTTCAGGTAGAAGTTGTACATCGGATTCAGAATCGGGATGCCCTTGTTACCCGGGAACGGGTCTGCGCACCACTTTCCCGCCTTCCAGCCGGGCCGTGCGCGGATCGTAGATCTGGTACTTGGCGGGATCCAGGGCGAGCAGATCCGAAAAATCGCCGTCGCGCCATGCCATCCTGCGGAACCGTGCGGTAGATGGCATCGGTCGTTTCGGTCTTCTTCTGATAGATCCCGTTGTAGCTGAAGAAGAAGAAGAACTTGTCCCTTCCGTCGTACAGCCAAGGCAAGCGGACAGGTCCGCCCGATCGTGGCGCCGAACTGGTTCGAGCGGCCGGGCGCCTGTTTTTGGGCGTCTTCGGTTATCTTGCCCTCTTTCAGCTGCTTCTCGTACGCAAGCCGCGTGAAATGCGGGGTCGCGTTCCAGCGCTGCTGCCAGTGCTGGTCGTAGAGGGAGCCGTGGAACTGCATTCGTGCCCGTCCGACTCATCACGTTAACGACCGCGCCTGACGTATGTCCGACCGAGGCATCAAAGGCGGCGGTCTGAAGTGTGAACTCCTGAACGGCGTCGGCTGGAGGAACGATATCCGACGCGCCGGTCGGTGCCGGTTACAGGTGCTCCGTCAATCGAGTACTCGTTCTGACCGACGCCTCCCGAGGTGCTGAAGGCGGAGGTGCCGCCGTTGTCAAACGGCCTTCCGGTATTCCGGCTGGCCGGTCCACTGCATGCCGGGCGCCAGAGCGGTCAGGGTGAACGGGTTCAGATCGTTGAAGGGAAGGCTGTTGATCTGAGCGGTGTCGATGATGCGGCCGGCCGACGCTGTCGTCGTGTCCAGCAGCGGCGCCTCGGCCGTCACCTGGATGACCTGCTGGACTTCACCGACTTCCAGCTGGATGTCGATGCTGACCTTGCTCGCAACAGAAACTGTAATCCCGGAGCGCACATACTTCCTGAAGCCCGGGATCTCCGCGCTCACGGTAATACGAGCCGGCATCCAGCCACGGCACTTCATAAAACCCAGTGTCGCCCGAGACAGTCGAACGAGAGCGATTCGTCCCGACGTTCGTTACGACGATCTCGACACCCGGGACAACCGCCTTTTGGGCATCCGTAACCGTTCCCAGGATGCTCCCGCGCGACTCCTGCGCGAGGATGGGAACGTTAACGGCGCCAAGAATGACGGCGCAGAGGATGATAATGCTGATTCTCCTCATCTGGTCTCCTCCTTCGATGTGGTTAGGAAAAGGACTTGAGAAAGGTCACACTCGAACCTTGGCTTCGAAAATCGAGCTTCGAAGCTGACAATATCCTCTTGGCAGGCCTGGGATTAGCCGAGACGCGGAGTCTCTTGAGCTCCACGGCAGGCACTCTACTACTTCTTCATCCCGCGCTCACAGTAAATCTAGGTAAAGAGCCTCTTGGCTTGCCCCGCGATCAACTGCTGTACAGGGCTGGCTTTAAGCCCATTGCGGTTTGGCGGGTGACTCTTGGGCGGGCAGGCGAGCCTGGATTTCCTTTACTCAAACTGAAGTAAAGATGGAGTTAATTCCAAACTTAACAACGTTAAAGCACTCTCGCGGTCAGTCGGTGTTCTATCGAGCGATGATCTCGTGGGCGATCGGCTTGACGTGAGCCACTTCTTCATCAAAGTCGATCATGTGGACTTCGAGCAGCACTTGGAAGTGGGAAGGGAGGGCCGTCTGATTCTCAAGCCCCATCCTCTCGAGGAGCGCCTGCACCTGGGTTTCTGTCGTCAGGTAATCCCCAGCGCCCTCAATGGCGCGGCCATGATTCGCGGATATGACCGTGGTGGCGCACCCGGCACGCACACCGGGACGGCGGGTCACGACCGCGTACTCGGTCACTTTCTCGAGCTTGCCGTCCCTGTAGCGCGAGCCGGTGTAACACTCCGGCTCGCCGGGCGCAGGCCGGGTATTGACGATCGTGTCGGCGGTCAGAACGAACTTGTTGTCACCCTGAAGGGAATCAACGAAGGGGTTGGTTCGGGCGCTCCCGAGGAAGATCAAGTTTGATTCGCGAAGCACGTTCCAGGACACGAAACGGGAGTTTTTCGTTTCGTAGTGAAGCTCCGAGCGGTCCGAACATGCGAGACAACGACAGCAGGCACTGAAGCTCGCCGGAGGAGACAAAATGAAAAGAAGGGTTCATCGTCGGCGACGTGAGCGTTCCCTGAAAGCGCTCCTTCAAGTGGTCGAGCCCGGTATTGATGTCGTTCACGTAAATGTTGCGGACGAAGTTGCCGCGGTCGTCTCGGAAGAACAGCAGTTCGGTGAAAACCACGATGTTCGGGAATAGATTGTCGAGGTAGGGACGCCAGAATTGTTGGAGGGCCCCGGAAGTCCTGGCCAGGGTCTTAGTGGCGTCGCATCTCACCTCTTCGAAGACCGCGCGGTACTGGCCCTTTGGTATGGCCAGGCGATAGGGCAGAGTGCCGGCTTCGGTGTCAAAGAAACTGTGCAGCCGCCCGCGGATACTGGCGATGTTTACTCGAACGATCGGATCCGTCTTGGGATCGAAGGAGTGAGGCCGGCCGAGCGCGTGAATCGCAATGTCATACTCCTTCAGCGTCCCTTGTTCAGAATCATCGGCACGTGAACAGAGGTATTCGAGGATTCGCTTCAGAGAGTCGGCGCTGGCAAACTGGCGGCTCGTCAGAATTCGTCGCAGAATCTCCCGTTGCTCGCTCGTCATACCATCCAACTCCCGGATCGGTTTCTTTTCGGGCGGACGAAAAGAAACTTACCAGAAGTTGACCGGTCAGCCAAGAGCCACGCCCCGCCTGCGTAAAGTCCCTTGTAAAAAAGGGCGCTTACTCCCAGTTACTTCTATCGTCGCGGCTCGTTTTGCTACAGTCCCGTCGCGACGACGTTCTCGAAGGTCATGATCAAGCTTGCATGTTCGACGCTCTGCTTTGGAGATGCATCAATCGGTCCGGTGTTGGACGAGATCCGCAACGGCGGCTTTGGAGCCATTGATCTGGCCTTGATCCCCGGAAGCTGCAATCTCTTCGACGCCGCCAGGCAGTCGGCTGCGGAGCGTGAGGATTTTGTGGCACTGCTGCGACGGAGCGGATTGCGGGTTCCGACAGTGACTTCGACCTCATCCCATTTCAGCGTTGAGCCGAGCCAGTTCGAGGCAGTGATCCGTTCGACGACTGCATACCTGAAACTTGCGGCCCTGCTGGGTGCCGATGGTCTCAACGTCAACTGTGGCAGCTCATTCGAGACCAGGGCTTTTGTCGAGCGCGAGATCCAGATGCTTGCGGCCGGTCTCAAGCGCGTTGCCCGGGAAGCGGCACGGCTGGGGCTTCGAATCAATGTGGAGGCGCCCCACTGCCACGGTCTTTGCCGTTCGGTCTCAGAGGCGGAATACCTCCTGGACGATATAAACGAGCCGAACGTTTTCCTGCTCTTCGATGTGCCGCACGTGACGGCGAACCGGGAAGACCCGTCAAGCATCATTAAACGCCTGGGCACCCGAATAGGACACGTTCGCCTTCGGGACGCGAACGCCGAGAACCCCTCCCTCGAACTCGGAGGTGGCGACGTTTCCTTTCGTCGTGTTTTCGAACGGCTGCTCGAGGTCGGTTATGGGGGATATTGTGCGCTGGAATTACGCTTCCCGGTGGCCGGCTTGGACGGCAGCCGGGCCGCTCTCGAAAGAGCGGTCCGGTTTCTCGAGAGGACGCTCAGCGAGATCGGGTGTCGGTTTGAGTCGATCGATCCTTCCTCCCCAGCGGTAGCCAGCAGCCTCCTGCCTAGCCTGTAGAGCCTATGGTACGATCTACAATCGTGCACGAGCGACGGAGACAAGTATGAAGGGTCTGGTTTTGGAACAATACAACAACCTCGTTTACAAAGACGTGCCCGAGCCCGCCTGTGACGAGGATGGCGTCATCATCCAGGTGAAGGCCTGCGGGATCTGCGGCAGCGACGTCCATGGTATGGACGGCAGCAGCGGGAGGCGAATCCCGCCGATTATCATGGGACATGAGGCGTCCGGCCTAATCGTTGACGCGGGCCCGGCTGTACGCGATTTCCGGCCAGGTGAACGTGTCACGTTCGATTCGACAATCTACTGCGGAGCCTGTTTTTTCTGCCGCAGAGGCGAGATCAACCTGTGTGACAGCCGGCGTGTTCTGGGAGTCTCGTGCGGCGACTACCGCTTGAACGGCGCCTTCGCCGAGTATGTCGCCGTCCCGCAGCGTATCCTCTACCGCCTGCCGGAGAAGATCGGTTTCGAGCAGGCCGCCATGGTTGAGCCCTGTTCGATCGCCTTTCACGCAGTCCGCCGCGCTCAGGTCAATCTAAACGACACCGTGGTGGTGGTCGGTGCGGGGATGATCGGCCTGTTCGTAATCCAGTCGCTCCGCCTCGCCGGCTGCGGCCGCATCATCGCGGTTGACGTCGATCAGAAGAAGCTCGATTTGGCGCGACAGTTCGGAGCGGACATCGGCCTCGATTCGTCGCAGACGGACGCGGTGGAGATGATTCGGAACGAGACCGCCAATCGCGGCGCCGATGTGGCTTTTGAGGTTGTTGGCACGGCCGCGCCGCTCAAAACGGCCGCTGCGGCGGTCAAAAAAGGTGGTTCTCTGGTTCTAGTCGGGAATCTTGCCCCTACGGTTGATTTCCCCCTCCAGTGGGTGGTCACGCGGGAGATCAGTGTCTTGGGCAGCTGCGCATCGCAAGGCGAATACCCCGCCTGTCTGGACATGATCTCCCGGGGCTCGCTTACCGTGGATCGCCTGATCAGCGCCTGCGTACCGCTCTGCGAGGGCGCCGAGTGGTTCTCTCGGCTCTACAACAAGACTCCGGGATTGATGAAAGTGATCCTGCAACCCGGGGGCGAGGATTTTTCAGAGCCGCGCAGGTAACGAGGGTGTTGCAGAGCTGCGGGCAGCGAGCGAACGAGCGATAAGCGGACCAGAACTCTCGCCCCACAGTCGCGTCTGAACGTCAACGCTGAAGCGCTCGGTTCCGCTTCTCGCTCGCCGGCTCGCTACCGAGGGTGTTGAAAAAGCGGCCTCGGACAGATGGCGCTCATGACAATACACAAGAAAGTAAAGCGCGTGCGCACGAGGACGTCGATGAGTTGCATGTGAACCGGCAAGAGTCGACCGGAACCGAGTGTTGTCGGAGCCGCGCGCGAGCGCCTTCCAGCGAAGCAAGCGGGTTGTAACAGTAGGCAGATCGCATGCCCTTTGCAGGGTCAGTGCGAGGGACGTGCGGCCAGCTAACTGTTACAACCCGCTTGCTTCGCTGGAAGGCGCTCGCGCGCGGCTCCTTGCGATCTCGCCCGGCGTTTCGGCTGCCGTGGAGTAGGGGGAGTAAGGGACAGTGTTTGTTTTGGGTCCCGTGGAGTAGGGGACAGTGTTTTTTTCGGGGAACGGCTCTGCGGCCCGGGTGGTCAGTTTTGGTGGTCAGTTTTGGTAGTCAGTCGTCAGTCGTCAGTTGTCAGTCGTCCAGGAAAACACGATGAAACAGCAAATATTCGACCTTACGGGGAAAGTCGCTATCGTGACGGGCACCAGCCGAGGGCTGGGGCAGTACATGGGACGGGCTCTCGCGCGTGCAGGCGCCGATCTGGTCATCACCAGCCGCAAGGCGGAGACGCTCGAGGATTTCAAGCGTGAGGTTGAGTGTCTTGGCCGCCGAGCTTTTCCGCTGCCGCTCGACGTCCGGGACCATGCGAGCATCCAGCAAATGGCGCATGCGGCAATCGAGCATTACGGGCACATCGACATCCTTGTCAACAACGCCGGCTGCAATGTTCGGAAGCCGTCGGTTGACGTTACCTGGGATGACTGGAACCTGGTGGTCGAGACGAATCTTCGGGGCACCTTCTTTGTTGCCCAGGCGATCGCGCGCCACATGATCCCGCGCCGCTATGGTCGAATTATCAACATCGGATCAGTGACGAGCGTTTTCGGGTATGCAGGTCTCGCTCCCTATTGTGCCAGTCGAGGCGGTACGCGCCAGCTGACGATGAGCCTGGCGGACGACTGGGGCAAATACGGCATCACGGTCAACTGCCTGGCGCCCGGATGGTTCAAGACAGCTCAAAACGCCGTGATGTACGAGAACCAGGAGTGGGTCGACTATCTCGTCGACCGGATTCCCCTCAAGAGGCCAGGCCAGCCGACCGATCTGGACGGCGCCGTGGTATTTCTTGCTTCCGACGCGAGTGAATACATAACCGGGCAAACGCTCCTGGTGGACGGCGGGATATCGACAGGCTCGACTCGCGCTCTTCCGCGAAAGAGCTGATGTCGGCTTCACCGTCCTTCCGACCAAGAGCGTGCGGAGATCCTGGAGCTCACCTTTCGCGGGGGTTTGGAAAGTGACGTCGGCGGGGTATGATGCCGGTATGAACCGACGTGATTTTGTTCAAGCCACAGCGATTTCCGCTCTGTCATCCTTCAAATGGCTGGAGGGGGCCGCACAACCGGCGAAGGCGGCCGGATTCACAGGTGACGTTTGCCTCTTCTCCAAGCACGTACCCTGGCTCACGGGAAAGGACCTGGGCTCTGCCGTCAGACAACTGGGATTTGACGGGATTGATTTGACGGTTCGTCCAGGCGGACACGTCCTTCCTGAAGGCGCCGAAACGACGATGCCTTCTCTGGTGGAAGCGATCCGGGCCGAGAACGTGAAAGTCCCGATGATCACGACCGCCCTCCTCGATGCCGCCGAGACGACCGCCCGGCCAATCCTCGCGACTGCCGGCCGACTGGGCATTCCGTACGCGAAGCTTGGCTATTACAGGTACGCCTTCCGAAATCTGGACAGCGAGCTTGCGGCTGTCGCCACGCAACTTCGGAGCTTGGTCGAACTGGCTGCGGAATGCAAAATCCAGTTGGGATATCACAATCATGCCGGGTACGTGGGAGCGCCTCTCTGGGATATCGCGAAGATCATCGGCCCTTGGGACCCGCGATGGATCGGGTATTACTTCGATATCCGGCACGCGGTCGTCGAGGGTGGAGACGCCGGGTGGAAGATAGCCACACTCCTCGCCATCCCGCGTCTGAAAATGGTGGCCGTCAAGGATTTTTACTGGGAAAAGGGGCCGAAAGGATGGGCCGCCCGAAACTGCCCGCTCGGAGAGGGCATGGTCGACTGGCCCGGGTTCCTGAAGATGCTCGCGTCGGCCGGTTTTCAGGGGCCGATCTCGCTACATGTGGAATATGATCCCGGTGGGGCGACCGAGCCGGCAAAACGCGAGGCCATGCTTCGGGCCGCCGGGCGGGATCTTCAGTTCCTGCGAGCGCAATTGAAAGAGGCGTATGGGACAGGTTCGGCGAGAGTTTCGGCGACATAATACTTAGTTCACGAACCCTCACCTGGCTCATTCCGTCAGCAAAGGAATTAAGTTTCGTGTCCCTAAACTAGCCCCGAAACTGGTGCCCATAACTCTCGGACGGAAGGCAGCTATGACTATCACGCGACGCAGCTTTCTCCAAACAACGGCTTTCGCGCCGGCTCTTATGCTGACAACGCCTAAAATCGAAGAACTCGAGATCAAGCCGCAGGACATTCAGATTTCCTTTGAGGATTTTCTCTATCGCACGCCGTTGAAGTTCGGGGGAACAGTCGTCGACCGAGTGACCCTGCTGAACGTCAGGTGTGAAATCCGCAATCGCAAAGGGGCAGTGGCATCCGGCTTCGGTTCCATGCCGCTCGGCAATGTCTGGTCCTTTCCCACCAAGACGATGACCTATGAGACCACTTTGCAGGCGATGAAAGTCCTTGCCGAGCGGATCCGCAAGATCACCGCGGAACATCCCGACTACGGGCATCCCATCGATCTCAACTGCAACCTGGAGGCCCGGTATTTGCAGGCGGCAACCGATGTGTCCAGTCAGTTGAGGCTGGCTCGAACCCGTGCCCAAGCTTTGCACTCTCGTGACCGCCAGTCCTTTTGATGCGGCCATTCATGATGCTTTTGGCAAACTGTACGGACGGAGTTCCTACCGCACCTACGGGCGCGACTTCATGGCTCGCGATCTCGGTCACTACCTGGGGGTCGACTTTCGCAAGGGATCACTGGACAGGTATGTTCTGCCCGAGCCCAAGCCGAGCATGCCGCTGTACCACCTGGTCGGCGCCGTAGACCCAATAACGGCCGAAGACATCAAATCCCCTTTGAACGACGGACTGCCTGAGACGCTCCCTGACTGGATTGAGTACAACGGCCTCACGCATATCAAGATCAAGCTCAATGGCGACGACCTGAAATGGGATGTCGAGCGGGTGCTCAGGGTTGAAGCGGTGGCTGCTGAGACCCAGAAAAAGCGCCGCCTGGAAAAATGGTCCTATTCGCTCGACTTCAATGAGAAGTGCCGCGATGTTGGTTACCTGCTCGACTTTCTCCACCAGGTCAAAAGGCGATCTCCGGAAGGATTTGCCCGGATCCAGTACATCGAACAGCCGACAAAACGCGATTTGAAGGCGGATCGGGCGAACGTCATGCACGAGGCGGCCAAGCTGCGTCCGGTGGTCATCGACGAATCGCTGACTGACCTTGAGAGCCTGATGCTGGCCAGGGAGATGGGCTATACGGGCGCCGCGCTGAAGGCGTGCAAGGGACAAAGCCAGGCATTGCTGATGGCGGCAGCCGCGCAGAAATTCAAGATGTTCCTGTGCGTTCAGGATCTCACGTGCCCGGGTGCTTCGCTGATTCTGTCGGCCGGCCTGGCCGCGCACATCCCCGGTGTAGCTGCAATAGAGGCCAACTCCCGACAATACGTGCCGGCGGCGAACAAGGAGTGGGAAAAGAAGTTCCCCGGGATCTTCGTGATCAAGGACGGGAACATGAAGACCGGGGTACTTCGCGGCCCGGGGCTGAGCCTATAAAGAGAAAGAGTTCTGAGTTCGGAGTTGCAACTCTTACTACATCGAACGGTGATACCTCAAGACTCGACAAGTAGCGGACGCCTGAAATGTGACACCTGAACGTGTAGCTCCGAACTCCGAACTCCGAACTCCGAAGTCAGAACTATTCGTGTCCCGTCGTGTTCTTCGTGGAGAACCCTCGTTTGCCTATTTCAGTCCGAAGACCGTCTTGTCCTCGTTCAGTCTTGCGACCAGGCGGCTGGCGACGTCCGCGAGGCGGTCCTGATCCAAGCCGAGGATTCGGCAGGCGTCAAGCGAACTGAGATCCAGGTCCGGACGCTTCGAGGGCCCGATCCCGTATTTCACGCACATCCCGTCGGCCAGACTTACGATCGCGCACAGATTCGGGTCCAGTGTGGCCGACCGCGGCTGGTGATGCATCAGAACCACTTCCTGGAGCACTGGAGGCAGGTTCCAACTCTTGGCGACCAGCGCCCCGACCTCCGTGTGGTCAAACCCGAGCACGCGCTTTTCCGCATCTGCGAAGCTCAAGTTCTCGTTGTAAACGAGATCCAGCACCTCCTGGTACTTGTCTGCCAAATGACTGTCGAGGATAACTTTGCCGAGATCATGCATCAGTCCGGAGACAAATGCCTCCTCGTGATCCGGGTAATTGCATTCGCCAGCCAGGAAACCGGCAGCCAGGCCCACCGCAAGCGCGTGATCCCACATGAGACGGTTCTTCAACGAGCGGGCTCGACACACGCCGTCGATCGATGCGGCCAGGACCAGGCTGCGCAGTCGGCGGGTCCCGAGCCTCAAGATCGCCTCGGATATGCGCAACACCTGCTTCTGATTCCCCAGAAAGGATGAGTTTGCGACCCTCAAGATACGCGCCGTCAGTGCCTGGTCGCGGGATATAAGCTTCTCGAGATCATGCGCGCTGCTTCCCTTGTCGGAGAGTGTTTTCAGCACCTTCCACGCAACTTGCGATAATGTTGGAATATCCTGCACCTCGGAAGCGATCAGGTGTGCCTGGTTGGGAAAAGCGTTCATGCTGAAACTCCTGTAATGATGCTATTTATGGCAGAGTCGGGCCGGAAAAGCAGTGATTGCGGTGACATTTCGGGGAGGCGGGGAGCAGGTGGACGAAGTTATTTCAATTGCGCTTTTCGGTAGTCAAATCGTGCGTCCCATGTCCAAGCGGGAGGTGGGTCCGACCGGGAAGTCGGACCCATGCGGGCGCCCGCGACTACCGGAATTCCAGCTCGTCCTTCGCGGGGAATTTCGGGAACGGAGTGTGGGGCTCCGTCTGGTACCAGTAGGCCACGGAGGAGATGTCATCGCGCAGCGGCAGGTAACGTCCGTCCGAACGCCAACCGAGTGCCTGGATCGTCACCTTCAGATCCTGTTCGAACCGGATCGGGTCGACGATGTGCCAGCGGTACAGGCCGAAGCGCTGCTGCGAATTGTAAACCCCGTCCGGGCGTATCACCTGGGAGAGTCCCGAGTAAGGCGTCGAGAACTCCTGGTACTGTTTGGTGTCCCTGTTTTCGAAGTTGTAGGAGCCGCAGAAATAGTCCTCGGTGCCAGTTCCGCAGATCGTCGGGTACTTGTCGTCTCCGTCGATGAAGAACTTGATCTCCCCTTCGCCCCACCACCCGGTGTTGTGAACGCCCCAGGCAATGTACGTGCCGACGTAATGACCCCATCCCTTCACGCCGTCCAGGATGACGTGATCAGTTTTTTCGGCAAGCGGGTTGGAACGGTTGAAGCGGGCATGAAAGTAACCCAGATCCTCGGGCACCGGTGTCAAGGCGTAGTTGACCTGGTAATACAGCGTCATCCGCTGGGTGTCGATGTTCTCCATCGTGATCCGGCAGGACTTGCGGAATGGCATCTGCCAGTAGCAGTTGAATGCGCTGCCGGGGTTGACGCAGACGGCAAGCGAAGAAAGCTGGGAGTATTTTCCCCAGGCGGAGGCGAAGAAATCGCCGACCGGGACTTCCACTGATGGGGTTGTCTCCCCGTCCCAATAGAAGCGGATCGTCGAGAACCTCCAGTTTCCTGTTGGTGTCATCCAGATCTGCTGGATCACGCCCGGCCCCTGGATATCGGCCAGGGTGAAGGTCTGTCCGGGTTCGATGTGGACCGAGGGCGATATTTTCCAGCCCTGTCCGAGATCGCGGGCAGCGTTGGCCCCCGTTCCCTGAATCGCCATCCCGCCTTTCCCTTTTTCGCCGGTGAAGTTCTCCGGGCTGATCGATCGGCTCTTGGAGCGTGACAACCGGGAGAGATTGCCGAGACCGACATCCAACCCGTCAAAACCCGGCTTCTCCTGGGCAAGAAATTCGCCTCCGCCCAGCAACAATGCGACTGCAATTCCCAAGACGATGCGACGATTCATGGAGTTTCCCCTTCCTCCTGCGGTGTCTGATTTCTTCTTTCACTCGAGCAGCAAACGACCGGCATCCAGAACGATGCGGTCGTCGAACCATACTGTGGGAGACTTCACGAGGCCGTCCAGATGGCTGGCGACCCGAACGCTGCCGCCCATGGACTTGTTGTCGCCGAATGCGACGTGAATTGTCCCCATGACCTTCTCGTCTTCAATGATTTTGCCCGTCAGTATGGCCTTGTCATTAGTCCCGATTCCGAATTCGGCGACATTGCGGGCATCCTTGCCATGCGGTTGGAGGAGCTGTTCGAACCTCCGCGCCCCCTCGCCACCCGTTATTTCCGTCGCATAGCCTTCCTCGACCGTGATCCGGATAGGCTCGGTTGTCATTCCTACTCCGGCCATTGATCCGTCTACCACGAGAACGCCGGAGGAGAGGCCCTCCAAGGGGGCAAGGTACGCCTCGCCCGTGGGCAGATTTCCCCACTCTCCCGGTCGGTGGAAGAGGCCGGAGCTGGCGTGCGCCTTTCGCCCCCGAATCGGCAAGATCAGGTCAGTGCCCGCCGGGGCCTTGATCCTAACCGTTTCGGTTTTCGAAAGGAGCTCGCACAAGCGAAACGTCCGCCGGGCGATTTGCTGGTAGTCGGCGTTCATGCACCTGACCATGATCTCTTCAGTTACACCGGGAAGAGTGGCAATACGTGCCCCGGTCGCACTGGCATTGCGGCGTGAATCGGTGTGCGTGAGGGACTTCGAGGTCGGGCAGAGGACAACCTGAAAGGCAGTCATAAGGGTCGCCACTTCCGGCGGCGGCTCCTCACCGTTTGTCTTCCCTGGCAGCATTTCCACCAGCAGAACGTCGTTCCCCAGGTCGAAAGCAGCCTTCCTCAAGGCATAGCCGAGCAGGCGCATCGGTTCGTCCGTCACGACCAGCACCCTCTCGTCCGGTTGGAGGCCCATACAATCCCGGATCGCGACGACCGATGCGGAGTAGAGCTCATTGCTGATGTTCATAGTCGGACCGCCTCTTCGTTCCTAGCGTTTCAATTCGAGCGGCGTGAAGGGCTTCAAGACGATTCTGCGCCCCTTGACCCGCGCCGATACCGCACGATCCGCCTCAATGTGGCGGACGGCGCCCCTCTCCATTTGCACCATGAATCCGGCCGCCTCGTCCAGGTCAATCTCGGCCTGGCCGTCACCGTCCAGGTCTGCGGAGCTTGCATGGCCTCCCACCGCAAACCGGTTTCTGTAGACACTACCGTCAAGAGTCCCGAGGACGGAGGAAAAACCGCTGCTCGTCAGCCGCAGCGATCGCTGCACTTCGTCGGCACTGGGATCATGAGGATTTCGCGGGTAGACGAACAGTCTCACGACCGAGGAGGGGGAAGTCATTCTGACCGGTTTAACCCAGCCGTAGCTCGTCAACACCGGCGGATCGTTAGTCGAGGTCTGGGACTGCGGGTTGAGCGATATGAAACACTGTTCGTCCGATTGCGAATCGAAGGCCACGCGCACGCAGGATGGCGAGAAGCGAGTGGACAACGGTCGGCCATCGTCCACCAGGACCGGAAGGATGATTCCGAACTTCTCGGCGCCTTTCGCGGACAGGCTTATCAAGACTCCGTCCGGCGTCAGCACGAACTCCTGGAGGAAGGTCGGGACAGCCGAGTCGCCGGCGGGCGAGTAGGTCAGTGAGCAACGGACCAGCATTGGGTGGGCGAAGTCAGCCTCGAAACTGGTCACGAACTTCTTGTATTCCTCGGCCACCGAGTACCACTTCTGCCCTTCCCTCCAGGCGGGACACAGCGAGACAGCACGGCCCGTCTTCAGGTCGTGATACCCGTCAGAAGGTCCAAGGCGCGAGTCCCAGTTCGCGCGGCTCAACCTCACTACACCGAGGACGGACCAGTTCACGTCGTAACGCGGCTGGGCATCTCCGCGCAGGGTGAAGAAGAGTTGCATACCCCCGGCGTTGGCCACAGCACTGCCGAATCGGGGATCAGTTTCGAAGGCGTATCCTCCAATTTCGGAGGGAGCGGGGCGTTGCCGCAAGGACTCGATTGGAAGGTTGGCCGCTTCGGCCAGATGATACATGACCGCCCCGTTGTAGTTCCCGTAGTTGCTCGCCGGCTGATAACCGACTCTTTTCTCCGGGTCCATCCGGTTCTTGGTGACAAAGAAGGCGCCCGCCCAAGGCGGATCCGTCCGTTTCCAGCGGAGGATACTGCGGTAGCTCAGGAGTGCCGCGCGATGGAAACGGGCAGCCAGGTCATCGTCGCCATGCTGGTCCGCCCTGACGGCCATCGCTTCAAAGCACAACAGGTACAGGACGTCGTTGAAGACGTGGTTGTCCGTGCGCCCGTTCGGCGGGCACTGCCCAGTCGGATCCTGGAGCAGAAGTGCGGTGGTCGTGCCGCGTTCGAGGATCGGCCAGATCTCCCGCGCAAACTCGCCGTTGTATTCATCAAGCATGAGGGCGAGGAGGTTGGCCCGGCCCACGGCTTCCACCGCGAGTGAATCGGGATCGGTCAGCCTGTCCTCGTACAGATTCCACTTGTCGTCCGCGATTCGCTCCCTTTGGGTTCGGGACAGCCATGCGTCCCGAATGAAGGCGAGCGCCGAATTGCGGCTGGTGAGGCCCGCCTGGGCGCGAAACCACTCACCCTTCATCGCGTAGGTCCGCCAATTGTTCGTGTGGATGTCAAAGCTCTCCAGCACCTTCTCAAGCGGGAGTTGGAGCCGCGAACGCCAGGTGCCGATCAGAACAGGGGGAACCATCCCGCGGTAAAGATCCAGAGCGGATGTCAGCGGGGCGATGAAGAATTCGCCGTGCTTGTCCGGAATTGTTGCGCTTCCACCAGCAAAACAGCGTGTTGCGTGGTCCATCGCCTTGGCCCCGCTTGACTGCAGGTCATACGCCCGACCGTACTTCAAGAGGGTGCCTACCGCATAGGCATAGTAGGGCGTGGAATACTGATGCTCCCGTCTGAGGTAAGGGTCGATGATAGCGCCTGAACTGTCCTGAAAAGCCGACATGGCCCTGCATACGCCTTCCAGGGTAGACAGGTAATCAGCGCGGGATAGTCTCAAGTCGGACCAGGGCTGGGGTGTCAGATGGTACTTGATCTCGGGGAGCGTCGGGGGGAGATCAGAGGCAATGCCTGGAACTGGCCACAGAGACCCAAGGAGAACGACGATAACACCGCGTAACCAGCTGGTCGCAACTCCTGTCCTGCTCATTGTCCTTCTTGCGCTCGCGGCACGGCTGCCGAAGAATAGCCGTCGTGAGGAACCTGTGTCTTTTGAGTCGGGCTATGCTAACATGACTCGCCGTGATTTGTCCCAGATGCCGGAAGCCGATTGACGGTACCAAGTGTGAGTGTGGATTCGATCTGAGCCTGAGGTGGATGGATCCGCCCGAGAAACGGGGGCAGCCCCAGAAGGCGCCCGTGACGGTGGAAGCGGAAGGCCACACCGTTGAACCGGATCGCGCTCAGTCCGATCCCTCCTCCTGGCGCACCGAGATGAACAGACGCTTCGACACCAACGATAATACGCTCACCGATGAAGCGGTCGAACGGGAGCGCGAAGTGTTCGATCGAAAGCTGGAGCACTTGGGCAAGTCCAACCCGGACCTTTCCGATGACGAACGAGTTTCGATGGTCTTTCCGCCCAACTCCTCTTCGCAGAATACTGAGACGTCCAGCCCTTCGCCGGTTCGGCCAGAACAAAGGCGTCTGACTCTGGATCCTCCACCCTCGGAGTTCAGTCGACCGCCCTACGAAAACGAACCGGTCGACGACGATTTTTCGTCAATTCCGCGGGAAGTGATCATCTCACGCGTGCTTGCGGGCCTGGTCGACCTTCTGATACCGGTCATCCTCGGGCTGATCTTCGTCTTCAGCGCCAGTTGGCTGGTCGGCCTCAATTTCTTCTCTGCCGAGGCTACCCGCTGGTGGGTCATTTTCTCTTTTGCATTCTTTGTCCACAATTCGATCTTCTTTCTGTGGACGTCCGGCCAGACGCCGGGGATGTATCTGACGGAGCTGCGGGTCATCGACGGGGAGAACAGGGAACCGGGCATGTTCAAAACCTTCGCCCGCGTCGTTCTGTTCCTCATTTCGGCCGTGACTGTGGTGGGACTGGTCCTCGCGTTGTTCGATCCGCAGTGTCGCGCCCTGCACGACCGCCTGACCGGAACCAAGGTTGTTCCCGAGGCCGGGTTACCCGACTAGACGGTTTCGGGCTCGCCGACTTCCCTCAAAAATCGATCGAGCATGTCCGGCAGCTTGAGCCGCAGGCGATACTCGACGTCTGGATCATTCACGAAGGACTGGATGACGACGCACATGACTGTCGCAATGCGCCGAGGGTCGCCGCCATTGAAAGCCGCTTCCCGCAGAAAAGCAAAGGCCGAGCGAACATCCTCGTGACGGGTGAAGCGAGAGACCGGAAAGCTCTCCAGCACCAGGCTGAGAATCCCGATGAAAGAAGGGTAATCACGCTCGAACACGAGTAGGGGCATCACGTATTCGGTGTAGAAATGATGCTCCTCGACATCCTCCTCGCCCCCCGAGTAGGCACATTCGGCCGTATCGACGGCCATTTTCTTGCGAAAGAGTACGATAAGAAGGAGGAACAGCCCGGCTCCGAGACAGATCAGCAGCAATTGCGAGTAGGAAATGGGGAGTATCATTTTCGCTGGGCTCTTTACCGTCCGGCGACGCTAGTCAGTCGCTGCCTGAGCCGAATCCTCCAGGGGGATCAGGTAGACCCCTTCGGAAAGCGTGCCTGCAAGCAGATCGCCCGAGGACGAAAAAACAAGCTGCGCTATTCGCGACCGGGTCTTCTGCTGGTTCATCACCTGCCAACTCGTACCCCCGTCTATGCTCCGGAAAATGTAGCCGACGAGCAAGTCGGCAGCAAAGACCTCGGACCGGCGCAAGGGATTAGATTGTACAGTCATTATGTCCAGAGGGAAGATCCCTTTTGCGGCATTCCAGGATTCGCCCTGGTCGTCGCTGTAAAACAGCCCTTTGGGCGTCCCGGAGAACAAGCGCGTCCCGCTCGAGGACAACGAATGGATTGAGGAATAGGGAAGTCCGCGAACCTTCATTGTCCAGGACTGTCCTCCATCGTCGGAGCGAAACACTCCAGTCTCGCCTCCCGCAAAAAGCTTTCCCGTCTGGGTGCAGAAGAGAATGGTCTTGATGGAGCCCTTGTAAGCGGGGAAGGCCGCCCTGCGGATCCTCTTCGCCTGAATATCCAATTCATGCAGCCCGGAGCCGGTCGCGAGGAAAAGCGTTTCCATCGGACCAAAGCTCATCTCCGTTACTCTCATTCCCCTGGTCAGCGGCAGCCGTTCCCACGGTTGCTCGCCCGGAACGCCGACAAACGCGCCGTCGTTGGTTCCGAGGTAGATCTTATCGGATTCCGCCAGGATGCACGTGATGCCGCTCACGACATCGTCCAGTCCCTCGTTCCAGGCGCGCCACTCGTGCCCGCGGTCCGGAGAATAGAAGAAGCCACCGAATTGGCGGTCGAGCGCGACCGCCGAATAGTAGAGGGAGGGATTGTCCCGGGCGACTGCCAGGGCAGAGATCTGTCGATGAATGAAGCCCTTGTTGGCACTTTCGAATGTCGCGCCCCCATCTGTGCTTTTCAAAACTCCCGCGTCGTCGGTGCCGACAAGGATGAACTGCGCGTTACCCGGCTGAACGGAGATCGAGTTGACCACCACGTTGGGCACGAGGCGAGCCCAGGAAGTGCCCGCATCCGGGCTCACAAAGAGGCCGACGGTGGTTCCCGCGTAGATCCTGGACGAATCGACCGGGTCGATCAGAAGAGTCCGAGTCCGATTCGCGTCTTTGGGAAGGCCGTTCCTCAGCTTCTGCCAGCTCTCGCCGGCGTTCCCTGACCGGTAAATGCCGGTACAGGCACTCGCATACAGCACGTCCGGTTGATCGGGGTTAACGAGCAAGGAGAACATGTCGCTGTCGTCAATCATCCCCGCATGAATGGGTTCCCATTTCTTCCCGCGATTCACGGTCTTGAAACCCAGATGCCAGGTACCGACGTACAGGGTCTCGGAATCCTTGGGGTCAAAGGCCAGTGATTCGACGTTGTACAGGCTCCGATAGCCGCGGGTAATCCGGTCCCAGGTCTTGCCCGCGTCCGAGCTGAGGATCACGCCCTCCGAGATCCCGAGGGCGATGACGTCGGGGTCGGACGGAGCGATTGCCGCGGCTCGGACGGCGCTGGTGAAGGAGCCAAGCGGCACATTGTTCCAGGTTTGTCCGCCGTCTGAGCTCCGGTAGAGCCCCCCTGAATTGTTCTTAAGCTCCCAGGTGCCTGCAAACAACACATCGGGATTACGAGGGTCGAACACAAGGTTGTCGATAACCAGATCCCGTCGTCCGAGCCCCGGCCAGATGAGCTGCCAATCCCCTCCGGCATTGTTCGAGACGTAGATCTGGCCGTCGGAGGTTCCCAGAAAGAACCGGTCGGGTCGCTTGGGATGGACCGCCAGGGACCGAACGTCGCCGCCATAGGGTCCAAGCGGCACTATCCCCGCGGCGGCAAAGGAGAGAGTCAGCGTCCAGACTGCGGTGAGCAAAAGGGCATGGGATAGGATCTTCTTCATAAAGCTTCAAACAAAAAAAGGCGGTGGCTACCAGAGCCACCGCCTTATTTAAACACGCCTGTCTCAGGTCAGGAAAGAAAGAAGGTCCGGCAGGCAATTCGATGCTGCCGGACCTGTTCGGTGCTTACTAAGGAACGAACAGCTCAATTTCGACCCGGCGATTCTGCTTGCGGCCTTCCACAGTAGCATTGTCGGCAATCGGGTTGGTCTTGCCGCCGCTCTTCACTTCGATACGGGCCTCGTCGATCTTGTGCTGCTTCACGAGGTAATCCTTGGCACCCTGCGCCCGGCGCATAGCCGTCCTCTCGACGACGGCATCCCTGCCCCGGTCATCGTGGTAACCAGTGATCGTGGCTCTGAGCCGCGGATCCTGCTGGAGTTTCAGCGCGATTTCATCGAGTCGCGCCTTCGCGACGTTGTTCGGTCTCACGCCGTCTATCGGGATCACGATCTTGTCGCGAGTGCTGAAAGACTTGGTGTCGCTCGCTGTTCCGTCCCGATCATCCTTGACGGTGACCGCGACGGTGTGGCTGCCGCCCGCCATACCGCTCGTGTTGATCGAGATCTCGTGTCCGGTCTCGGGACGAGCCTGCCCGTCAACTGTCCAGCTGTAAGTCAGCGGATCGTTGTCCGGATCGCTTCCCTGCGCCCGTCCGGTGACGGTGTCGCCCGCGTACACTTCACTCTTGTCGAGGGTCAAGGAAACCGTCGGTTGCCGGTTTGGCCTGCGGTTGATCGTGACTGTGAACTCGCAGCTCGCAGTCATGGCGTCAACGTCGGTAACCGTCACGCGAACCGTGTGGTTGCCAAGCGACTTGCCGGTGGAGCCGAAAGCGAATTCGGGGGCGTTGTTGGTGACCGGCTGGCCGTCGACTGTCCAAGTGTAGGTCAGCGGGTCGTTGTTCTCATCCTGCGGCGGTGGCGCGCAACGTGGTCGACTCGCCTTCGATGATCGTGGCGCCAGGTTGGCAAGTGATCGTCGGCGCGACTTTGCGCTTCTCGACGGTGATGTCAGACGTGCAGGTTGCGGTTGCTCCCTCGCCGTCCGTGACCTCGGCCGTGACGGTGTACTTGCCGGGCGTCAGACCGGTCGAATCGAAGACCGCCGAGTTCTCCTGCTGGGTGAGCTTGCCACCGCTCGTTCGCCATGCCACGCTCAGAGTGTCATCGTCCTCATCTGTGGCGGTCGCGCGAACCGTTGCCGTATCGCGTTCGATGATGGTCGTCTTGTCAGCCGCGCATTCGATTGTCGGCGGGCGGTTGATCTTGCGCGAGAAAGCGGCCTGAACGAACCATCCCCACCGATTATCCTTGAGGCCCCATTCGCCCTCACCCCTCGTGTTGATTCCCAACGCGCCGGAGATCGAGACAGAACGGTGCGGGAAGAGCCGAAGTCCGGCATAAACGTCGATCGGGGCTACCGGGTTGGCCTCCGGAGCCGGCGTCAAAGCCGGTAGGGGGAAGTTGTTCGGCGAGCCGTAATTATAGATCCCATTCGGCGCCGTTCCGGTGAAATCGCTGTCCCCGAAGTAGCTCGTGCCGACCAATTCACCGATGAATTGAGCTTTCAGAGTCCCTAACGGGGCGGAGAAGCCGACGCCATAGTTGAAGTAATGCTGGCGCTGGAGACCCTTCACCTTGCCCGCCCGCATCACGCCGGCATTGGCGGTGAAAGTCCCGCCGCCCGGGATGTTCTTGGAAACGATGGCGTCAACGCCGAAGTCGGTCGTCCCGATGCTCTGACCGCGACGCAACATCAGGGAGTCATCCCACAAGCCGATCCGAACCAACGGCTGGATCGAGAAACCGATCGGGTTGCCGAAGCGCTCGGAAGCGGCATTGAACTTCGCACCCGCCCAGAAATCACCCGCGCCCTCTGACCACGGGACATCGAGGAACGGGGTGTCGTTGTACCAGGCCTGCCGGTACGGAGGGTTGTTGCTTATCGTTCGAGTATGCGCCGGAATGAGTGAAGTGCTTGCGCCAGGAACGGTGGCGGGAAGGTACTTGTACGGAAGGATAAAATCCGGGTCAATCCGCTTGTGCGCTTCCCAGGACGCAAACAACTCGACTCTATCGTGCACACCGACGACGAACGATACCGGGTAGAGGTAAAACTTGAGATCACCGGGCTGTCGGCCGAAGCGAGAACCGCTCACGGAAATAGTGAATTCGCCTTGACGCAGAGTATCTGCCGTGTACAGGTGAAAGAGTCCGGTGGAGCCTTTCTCAGTCGGTATCAGGAACTTGATTTTCTCTTTGTCCTGCGCAAAACTCGGTGCAGTCAAGAGAAGGATAACCATAAGCGCCGCTATGTGTTTGGCCCGAAGCATATTCTCCTCCTCTATAGCTTGAAGATACTTTTGTCGCGACTGCTCTAACGTGGTGCTAGGGAACGCCTCAAGTTTCATTATACAAAGGCTAAGGGCAATGTAAACATAATTTCTGCCTAGGTTTGAGTCAGGTTGAGCCCCAAAAGTCGCTTTGAAACGGCCCTCGGAGCACCTATCGGCGTTCACCAATTCAATTTTTCCGAGGTTCCAAACAGTTTGGAAACCGAACCCGAACGGTTCTTCAATTCAGCGAATTGCTTTATGGAAGGGGAAAGGGAAGTGAATTCCCGGCAGGCCGGACTACTGATAGTAGTCGCCGTCTTTTTCTTCTTCTTCTTCTTCTTCGTCGTCTAGTTCATCCAGATCGTCTTCGTCCTCAAAATCTTCGAAATCGTCGTCTTCGAAATCGTCGAACTCCTCGTCCTCGTCTTCGTCGTCGTCCTCCAAGTCCTCGAAATCGTCGTCTTCGTCGTCTTCGTCGTCGAAATCTTCCAAATCCTCTTCTTCTTCCTCTTCGAAGTCGTCACGCAGTACGAACTCTGGATTCATACACCCTCCTAGGCCGTCATATTAAAGGACTCATGCAGTCAGTTCAACTGCTTTTTACCCCTCTGAGACCCGCGTCGTGCGCCATTCCCGATACTAAAAACGAAATGTTTCCTAAGACTTATCGCGTTGCCCTTCTTCCATTGTACAATGGCCGCAGCATGGGTTCGCTCCCCCCAGAAACCGACGAAGATCAGCCTGCCGGAGACCGTTTGGCGGAGCGTATCGCAGCCTTCCTGGAAATCCTCTTAGTCGCGCTTTTCGGTTCATTGCTTACCCTGGCCGCCTTTCAGGCCTTCGGCATAGACCCGATCGCACACGCTCGTTCGGTATTTGTTTTCCTGCTTGCCGAGAGTGTGCTCACCATCGTGGTGATCCTCGTGTTGCTTCGTCTTCGGCGCCAGCGTCTGAGCGATCTGGGGATTGTCGCCGCTGGCTGGCTCCATGAAGTGGCGATTGGATTTCTCGTCCTTCCCGTACTGTTCGGCTCGACACTCGTCGTCAGCCTGTTTTTCCAGCGCTTCCTGCCGCAATTCGTGCAGACCGAAAACCCACTGCTCGACCTGGTTCGCAGCCCGCTGGATCTTGCTTTGTTCATGCTGAGCAGCCTCTGGGTCGGCGGTATCAAGGAAGAAGTACAGCGCGCCTTTATTCTTACCCGCTTCGACAGGCACTTGGGCGGGATTTGGCTCGGCCTGTTTGTCTGGAGCGCCTTTTTCGGTCTGATGCACGGCATGCAAGGGATCGACAAGGCGGCAGGCGCTGGGGTACTCGGTTTTCTATTCGGGTTAGTCTACATCTGGCGCGGTAAACTGATCGCGCCGATGGTCGCCCATGCTCTCTACGATATCACGACTCTTGTGATCTTCTGGACGGCGGTCAGAGACTATTCTTAGCCGGCGATTTCATCGGGGTTCGGCTCGCTCTCGCCCTGACTCTCTGTTGGGGAGACGAGGACGACCTCGAGTGCCTCCAAGGCGCGCCGGGCAGCCTTTTGCTGAGCTTCCTTCTTTGACTTTCCCTCACCCGCCGCCAGTGGACTGCCTGCAACACGGACTTCGATGATGAATTGTCGACGGTGAGCGGGTCCGACCTCCTCGACGACAACATACTCGGGCTCGGAACGTCCGAGGGTGTGCAGTCTCTCCTGCAGGCTTGACTTGTAGTCCCGGAGGTCGAGACTGTGAGCCGTAACCTCGCTGAACGATTCCTCATACTGCTTGAGCACAAATGTCCGGGCTCTGGTCCACCCGCCGTCGAGGTAAACAGCGGCCGTCAGGCTCTCGAAAAGGTCCGCAAGGATCGCTTTCTTGTTTCGCCCGCCAGTTTTTTCCTCACCATGGCTCAGCCGCATAAACTCACCCAGCTCGAGATTCCGCGACAAGGCTGACAGGTGGTTGGTGGATACAAGAAACGACTTCAATTTGGACAGGTCGCCTTCCGAGAGGGCAGGATAGTGTCGGTAGAGATGCTCGCTCACAACAAGGCCCAGGATCGCGTCGCCCAGGAATTCCAGGCATTCGTAGTCCTCGCGCACGGCCGGGGTCTCGCCGTCGGCCAGCCGTTCGTAGGCGAAGGAGCGGTGGATGAGGGCGCATTCGAGCAGCTCGGGCATTTTGAAGGAGTAGCCAATTTCTTCCTGCAGCTTCTGCAGCTCCGCCTTTCGTTCGTCAGAGATCGAAATAGAACCGATCAGCCCTCGTTTGGATGCCTTCATCGCTCGCCTTCTACCCGATAGTTAGGGGCGGGGTGCAGGAGGCGCAGCCGGTGCAGCCGGTGCAGGTGCGGTCGTCGCAGGCGGTGCGGATTGAGCCGGAGGTGCGGGAGTCTGTAAGGCCTGGAGTCGAGCCTGTCTTTGCGCCACCTTCTCATTTATATATTCTTTTTCGCGCTCGATCACCTGCTCCACGCCCTCTTTGCTTTTGAAAACGAATTCGTAGACCTTGCCCAACTGTTCCCGCGCCAGGGGCTGAACCGCCCCGCCTATCGCGGCAGCGCGGGCATAGGCCTGGATGGACTTCTCCCCGTTGTTCTGCCGAGCAAAAGCGAAGCCAAGCTGGAAGTAGCCGCGTTCATGAGCCGGGTCGAGCTCTATCGCCTTTTGGAGCTCCTCGATTGCCGTCTTCAGATTCTGATCCTCGGAGATGTTAGCTGCCGGGGTCTGTGAATGACGGGCGAGAGACGCGACTCCAAGCGCATAGTGCGAATCGGCTTCAAGCTGTTCCCTGTTCATCACCCATTCGGCCTCGCTCATATTCCCCGGTTTTTCCATCCGTTGCAGCAGCTGTAGAGCCTGCTGAGCGCGCGCGGTCGCTTTGTCCGCCTGGTTGCGTTGTGCATATGCGGCGGCGAGGAGAGTAAGAAGCACCGGGTTCTCGGGGACTTCCTCCAGGCTCTTCTCGGCATGAAGCATGAATTTCTCGTAGTCATTCACCTGCTGGTAGCGGAACGCCAGGACCTGATGGGCAAAGGGTGTGAGCCCGCTCTCGGGGAACTGGGTCAGGAAGTTTTCGGCCAGCTGACCTTTCTCTTCAAAACTTGCCGCGCGCTCGATGGCCATCCACGCTTCCCGCTCCTGCTCGGTCTGCGGCTGTCCAACGACCCGGGGAGGTTTCACCGGGGGGGGCGCCGGCTGGTTCTCGGGCTGACCCTGCGGCACGGGAGAGGGTGTTCCCGACGGCGGAGCAGGTGCAGGCGGGGTTTGACCAGGTTGCTGCTGGCTCGGTTGTCCCTGGCCAAGGACCGCCCCGGAAAGCAGGCCGAGCAGCGAAATGACCGCAAGAACTCTTCTCATTTGGATCTCCTAGTGTCCTTGGTTCTCGAGTAGTCGACGTTTCACGAGAGCCCGGTATCTTGTTCAACTGGTCAGGGCAGTTGCTTGGCGAGCTCGGTAGCCCTTTCCTTGGCCCCATCCAATTCCCCGCTCATGGCGGTCACCTCGTCGAACTCGCGACGTGCTTCTGGGAACTGTTGCCGCGATGCGAGGTAGGCGCCCATCCTGACCTTGGACCAGGCACGGATAGCCGGGGTGGCGTTCGGTGATCCGGCGGCCCGGCCGTACAATTCAAAGGCCTTGTCGAACGCCTTCTCCTGTGAGCTTATCTGGGCCAGATAGAAGTACGCGTGAGCATTCGAATCGTCCTGTTTGAGCAATTCCTCCAACTTTTCCCGGGCCGGTTGGAGCTCGCCCGCGCGCATCAGTTTCTCGGCTTCAATCAGCGTTGCACGCTGGGCCGCCTGCTTTCGCGCGCTCTCTTCCTGGGAGGCAGCTTCCTGCCGGAGTCCTGCGCTGGCCGCGCGGAGGCGGTCCTCAATCCCGGCCGCCCATTTCTCGTCGGCTCGTATCTTCCCCTCATCTACCTGCTGAAACAGCGGTTCGATGTAAGAAGGAAAAGTGCTCATGTCCGTCTTCTCGTAAAGCGGAAAAGCCCGGTAGAAGAAGGGCGTGAAGATCAACCCACGGCGGTATAGGGAAACGAGTGCGGGGTCTATGTCTCCACCTTCTTTGGGAGGATTAAGACGCAAGATCAATGCTTCGACCAGAGACTCGGTGACTACCATCATGAAATGGTTCTGGTACTCGGGCTTTGTGTTTGGCTGGTTTTGCGCCAGGTTGAGCAAATCCTCATGCCGGTGGAGGAGTGAGCCGTACTTTTCGATCAGCGGATCAAGAAGGAAGTGCAGATACTCGTGCTGTAATTGAATTCGGTTATCGCCCGGGCGGTCCACGGGGCCGAGGATGACGTGGTAGGAGGTGCCGACGTTGCGGGCGTTGACGATGTTCTTGGGCCCAAGCAGATCGGGTATCAGCACGATCTGACGATCCATTACAATTCGAGGCGGGATCTTGAAATAGTTAAGGGTCTGCCTGATCAGCTCGACAAGAACGGGCCGATAGCTGGCCAGTTCCGCTTCGTAGACCGCCTGATAACGCGGCCAGAGAGCACCGAGCTTTCCCTTGACGTAAAGCTCGCTGACCAGGACCTCGAAGCCGAGGATCGGGTTGACATCCTCAGGTACATTGCGTTTGTCGACCGCCAGAACGAAATCCGGCGCGTTCCCGAGCAGAAGGGCCAATGACAAATAAGAGGCCAGTTGATCGATATCCCTTCTGTTCCGTCGGTGCTCGGCGTAGAAGGCCTGCAATCGTGCCCTTATGTCGGGGCTCACTCCCTTGAGAGCCTGCCTGAGTGACTGCCGCACGGGCGACATCTGCTGGCCTGCGGCTTCGAAATCGAAACCGGCCAGATTCAGAGCGGCCATAGTTGAAAAGACCCGAACATCGGCCTGAAAGCGCACATTCGCGAGACCCTCAAGCGCCTGCCGAGAAGGGTCCGGACGCTGCGTCTGGGCCGGGGTGGGGGCCGCCTGGGTTTGGCGTTGCGGGGTGGCAGGAGCCGGTTGAGCGGCCAGGCCGGCCGCCAGGAGGACAAGAACGGGCAGAACCAGAACCCGTCTCTGGATTGGTCTCATACGGTTACCTCATAGAGCCTGAATGCTCAGCTCACTACACTGACTGCTTGTGTACCCGGCCGTAGGGCAGGGGCGCCAAGCGAGACGCATATGTTATCCGGAAAGGGGCCTCGGAATCCACTGACCGGCTGGTTAAGCCTGCGCCAGGGGACAGTGTTTAGTGACGCCCGGGGGACGCCCGCGGCAAGGGACGCCCGCGGCAAGGGACAGTGTTTAGTGGCGCCAGGGAGTGACGCCGTGGGGGGACGCCAGGGGACAGTGTTTGCCTACCTGCGACTCGTCCGGTTCATATTTGTCGCCTTCCTAACCATGTCCAGTCAGGTTCTCGGCGGAGTGGCAGGGGCAGGAGTGAATCGCATGCGAGCGCATCTTCCGGGGCGCGATTGGAACGGCGATCAGTCGGGCATTGGCTAAGTACACCTGCTTTGCCGAGACGCGAGCAGGACCATTGGGACCTCGAACTCACCACCCTTGGCGATCCACCGCCTGGGGACAGGCCAGGTGGAATGTGGACTGATTCCGAGAGAGGGTCCGCGGTTGAACGGTTCTGCGCACTGAGAGCCGGTGAAACTCAGGCGCGGTGACAGAATCATCGGTCTCGAGTTTTGGCCTCATGTGGGGCGACAAGTCAAGGTTCAGCCTGACTCGAGTTAGATCCTAACGTAGCTGTTGCGGGTTTCGCGAAGGGAATACAAGTTCCCAACTCCCAACGGGATAGGATGTTTCCGGTGCCGGTAGATTCCCTTCTCCCGGCAAACCCGAAGGCGTTCGCTGATCGCCTCCCAGCTCCCGATCTGGCCGCCTCGCGTCAGACCATCGCGGCGTTCCAGGTAGCAGCCGCGCGGGAACATCTCTCGCTCCATGCTCTCTGCGATCTCAATCGGAATCAGCGCGTCGGTCTCCTTGCTCGGCCGCGTCCCGGTCCAGTAGAGTTTGGCCCAATAAAGCTTTTCGGCCAACACAGGGTCATCGGTCTCCATCAGTTCGGACAGGGACATCAGCCAGCCAGCCTGCCCGTGCTTGCGCATCCAAACCGAGGAATAGCGCCACTGCTCGGGCAGCTCGCCAAGGTGGGCCCTGACCGCGTTAAGCTCGATATAGTACACGGTGTCGATAAGTCTTTTAGAGTCAGTGGACTGGAAGCGGCCCGCCCAAAAAGGCCCCTTGCGGTTATGTCGTTTGTTGTACCAGAGGGCGAACGCCTGCTGGATGTTGCGCATGAGTTCCGAAACGTTGAAAAGCCGGCGGTTGAACCGGGCCCACTCGGCCGGCCCCCAAGTCAGGTAGGGTCGATAGACGTCGGGATAAAACCGCTCAGCCGCCTCCAACAATTCCTCGCGACTCAGTTTCCGGAACGCCTGGAACAGGCAGACCAGGTGATAGTGTGAACCGAGCAGCTCAAGTCCTGCTACCACGCAGAAGTAAAGGGCGGTGAAGTGTTGAATGATGGACGTCAGCTCCTCGGCGTTCTCTTTGGTCTGCAGCGGGTAGTAGCCCTTTGGGCCGGCCACCTGGCCGCGCACATGGTACTGACCCTCCTCGTCCAACTCGATTCCACGGGGCATTCTCGGCATCGGGCGCTCCTTCGTTGAGGGCCGATCCATCACCCTCATATAGCTACTAACGCTCGAGCCGGAAAAAATACGAACTTTTCTCATGGAAAAGTGCCGAAAATTACGGTTTTTCCACTTCCTCATTGCTCACCTTGGTTCCAGGGCCGGAAAGAAGGGGGCGAAACGGGGGAAAGAGCACAGGGAGGAAAACACTGTCCCCACCTGCCCCCCACCAGTCTTTCTTTGTCTGGCGTCTTTGCAGCCCTCAGCCTCGCGTCTCATCGGGAGTGGGGCGAACGTGCTATAGTACCGTGTGACGGTAGTAAATCCTGCAAATGCAAAGAATAGAACGCCTGCGTCTGGTTATACGAGGCGCAGTACAGGGAGTCGGGTTCCGGCCGTTTGTCTATCGGTTAGCCGTCGAGCTTGGGCTCCGGGGTTGGGTCGGTAACTGGGCCGGCGGAGTGACGGTTGAAACAGAAGGCGCCGCTGAAGAGCAGGCGTTGTTTCGGCGCCGACTCGAGGCCGAGAGGCCGATAAATTCCTCCATCCACAGCATTGAGGTTACGTACCTCGACCCGGTGGGTTACCGCACCTTCGAGATCAAGGAAAGCACCGGCGGTCCGAAGACGACGATCATCCTGCCCGATATTGCGACCTGCCGGCACTGTCTTGAAGACATTTCCGATCCGAATAACCGCCGGTATCGCTACCCGTTCACCAACTGCACCAACTGTGGACCCCGCTTCAGCATCATTCTCGGCCTGCCCTACGATCGGCCCAACACGACAATGCGCGGGTTCAGTATGTGTGATCGGTGCCTCGCTGAATATCACAACCCGGCTGACCGGAGATTTCACGCGCAGCCCAATGCCTGTCCGAAATGTGGACCCTTTCTCCAGGTTTGGGATCGGACTGGCAGGGTGATGGCGTCTGGAGAAGAGGCCCTGCAGTCGGTCGAGGAATGCCTGCGGGCCGGGCAGATTGCGGCGGTTAAGGGCCTGGGCGGATTCCTGTTGATGCTCGACGCCAGAAACCAGGACGCAATCGCCCGCTTGCGGGAGTTCAAGGGCCGCGAGGAAAAACCCTTCGCGCTGATGTTCCCTTCTTCTGATCTGCTGAAAGAGGACGTTGAGGTTTCCGAATCGGAGCGGCTGTTGCTCGAGTCCCCGGCCTGTCCAATTGTGTTACTGCTGAGAAAGAAAGGCTCATCCTCGATTTCCTCGAGTGTCGCTCCCGGGAACCCTTATTGGGGGGTCATGCTCCCCTACACTCCTTTGCATCATCTTCTCCTTTCCGATCTCGGGTTTCCGCTTGTTGCGACGAGCGGAAATCTCAAAGATGAGCCGATTTGCACGGACGAGGGTGAGGCCCTCGCCCGGCTGGGCTCCTTGGCAGAACTGTTTCTGGTCCACAATCGGCCGATCGCTCGCCCGGTGGATGATTCGGTCGGACGCATTGTCCGGGGCCGGGAATCAATTCTCCGGCGGGCCCGGGGTTATGCTCCCCTCCCGGTCGCTGTCCAGCGAAACCTGCCGACGATTCTAGCCCTCGGTGGGCACCTGAAGAGCACGCTAGCGTTCTCCGTGTCAGATCAGGTCTTCCTCAGTCAACACCTCGGCGATCTGGAGACCGAGGAGGCCTTGGACAGTTTCAGGGCGACCAAACGCGACCTGCTTTCTCTTTATGATGTAAGGCCCCGAGTAGTCGCTTGCGATCTCCATCCCAACTATCTTTCAACCCAGGAAGCGAAGGCCTCCGGATTGGAGATCTTTCCGGTTCAACATCATTACGCCCATGTCCTCTCGTGTATGGCGGAGTATGGGCTGGAACCTCCGGTGTTGGGCGTTTCTTGGGACGGCACGGGCTTCGGGCCAGATGGCACAATTTGGGGCGGCGAGTCCCTCGAGATTCGGGAGCATGGATTCCACCGGCTGGCTCACCTGCGACCCTTCCGGCTCCCCGGCGGCGAAGCGGCAGTGAAGGAGCCGCGACGCTCCGCCCTTGGCGTCTTGTGGGCCATCTACGGGGAAGCACTTTTCACCGACGAGTCGTTTCGATCCCCATTCTCAACAGGCGCGGCGGGCCCATTGCAGGCTTTCAGCACCCAGGAGCTAAAGCTTCTTAGGACGGCTCTCGTCAGACAGGTCAATTCGCCGATCACGTCCAGCGCCGGGCGCCTTTTCGACGCGGTCGCCTCACTGACTGGCATCCGTCAATTAACCAGCTTCGAGGGACAGGCAGCGATGGAACTGGAGTTCGCGTCGTTGCGCGCCGTCACGGACCGCGTCTATCGCTTCGATCTGGTCCAGGCCAAAGACGAGCCCCAGCCCGCTTGGTGGATCGACTGGGAACAGACGGTAACTGGTATACTGGCAGATCTGCGAGAGGGAATAACCCGGGCAGAAATCGGGCGCACCTTTCACAACACTCTCTGCGCGATGTTGACCGAAACCGCCCGAAAGTCCAGTGCCAGCAGAGTTGTTCTCAGCGGAGGGTGCTTCCAGAACCTGCTGCTTGTGGAGGGAGCGATTAGATCTCTTAGGGAGAGTGGCTTCCAAGTTTACTGGCACCAGCGAATCCCGCCGAATGACGGAGGCTTGGCGGTTGGCCAGCTCATGGCAGCCGCGCGGGATGGGAGATAAACGCTTAGGCGGCGGCGCGGGCACCAGGAGCGAGAAATAAAACACTGTCCCCTGCAGAAAACCCCCTGCAGAAAACCAACCGGAAGGAAATCTCATGTGTTTGGCAGTTCCAGGGCAAATCGAAACCATAACAGGCGACGAGCCCCTGAGCCGAGCGGGTAAGGTGAATTTTGGCGGAATTGTGAAGGAAGTCAATCTCTCCTGCGTTCCGGAAGCTGCCGTTGGCGATTACGTCCTCGTCCATGTCGGTTTTGCAATCAGCAAGATAGATGAGCAGGAGGCGCACGAACTGCTCGATCTTCTCAGCCAGATGGAGGAAGGATCGATTTCGTGAAATTCGTGGAGGAGTACCGAGATCCTGCCAAGGTCCAACGGTTGACCCAGGCGATAGCCCGTCTGGTCAAACGGGACTGGACAATCATGGAAGTATGTGGCGGCCAAACCCATAGCATCGTCAAATTCGGGTTGGACGAGCTTCTCCCTCCACAGATCCACCTTCTGCACGGCCCCGGGTGTCCGGTCTGCGTGACTCCGGCTGAGATACTCGACAAAGCCGTCTTCATCGCCGCCCAACCCAATGTCATTTTCTGTTCATTTGGCGACATGCTGCGGGTACCAGGAACCGTCGATGATCTTCTCACTGCAAAATCCAAGGGTGCCGACGTACGAATCGTCTATTCCCCGCTCGACGCGGTCAAATTGGCAGAGTCGAATCCGGCGAGGCAAGTTGTATTCCTCGCCGTAGGCTTTGAAACCACCGCACCGGCTAATGCCCTCGCGGTCCACCAGGCCGCCTCTCGAAAGCTGGAGAATTTCAGCGTGCTGGTTTCGCATGTCTTGGTTCCGCCCGCCATTGAAGCCATTCTCTCGGCCCCTGGCAACCGGGTGCAGGCTTTCCTCGCCGCAGGGCACGTCTGTTCAGTTATGGGTTACCACGAGTACGAGCCGGTGGCCCGGAAATTCAGAGTCCCCATTGTCGTCACAGGTTTCGAGCCGGTCGACATTCTGCAGGGAGTCTACATGTGCCTCCGCCAACTGGAGGAGGGCCGGGCGGAAGTCGAAAACCAGTATGCCCGGTCAGTCAAACGGGAGGGGAACAGGCCTGCGCAGGACTTGATTCAAAAGGTCTTTCAGGTGGTGCCGCGCAAATGGCGGGGAATCGGCGAAATCCCGGCGAGTGGCTTAGGCTTGAGAGAGGAATACCAACGCTTTGATGCCGAGCAGCGGTTCACTGTCCCGGAGGTTGATTGCTCGGCCGAATCCGAATGCATCAGTGGCCTGGTTCTTCAGGGATTCAGCAAGCCCCTCGACTGCCCCGCGTTTGGCACCAGATGCACTCCCGAACATCCGCTGGGAGCCACCATGGTTTCCACCGAAGGGGCTTGTGCCGCCTACTACCGCTACCGCCCGAGAAAACAATGAGCTCAGACCCGAAACACGATCACTCAATAGAAATATACTGTCCCCTACCCGTCACCCAGTACCCTAATGTGCTTGTGGCACATGGTGGAGGCGGGCGCCTGATGCATGACCTCCTCCGCACCGTGTTCTTCCCGGCCTTTCGAAACGAGTTCCTTGATCAGGGACACGATGCGACTGTTTTCGACACCGCGACCGGTCGGCTTGCCTTCACGACCGATTCGTACGTGGTCCGCCCGCTGTTCTTTCCAGGAGGTGACATTGGTCGTCTGGCCGTCTACGGCACGGTTAACGACCTGGCCATGGCCGGTGCCAAGCCGCTGTATCTCAGCGCCGGGTTCATCCTCGAGGAGGGGCTCCCGATGGATTCCTTGTGGCGGATCGTTCAATCAATGTCATCGGCTGCCAGGGAGTGCGCCGTCCAGATCGTTACCGGTGATACGAAAGTCGTTGATCGCGGGAAGGGCGATGGAGTTTTCATCAATACGAGCGGCGTCGGTGTCATCGAGCACGGCCTCACGATCGGGCCCCGGTCAGTCAAGGAAGGGGACGTGTTGCTGACGAACGGTGATATCGGACGCCACGGCATTTCCATCCTGGCGGTGCGAGAGGGACTGGAATTCGAGACGACGATCGAGACCGACGCGATGCCGCTGGCCCCGCCGGTTCTGGCATTGATCGAGGCCGGAATCGAAATCCACTGCCTGCGTGACATGACTAGAGGAGGCATGGCATCCGCCCTCAACGAGATCGCGGAGGCGGCGGGTGTGAGCATAACAGTGGAAGAATCACAGATCCCGTGCAGGGATGACGTCCGGGCGGCATGCGAGATCCTCGGTTTCGATCCTCTGCACGTGGCCAACGAAGGACGCTTCCTGGCATTCGTTCCGGCTGCTCAGGCGGACGTGGCCCTCGCGGTTCTCAATCAGCACGCTCGCGATTGGAGCCCTGCTATTGTGGGCAGGGTGACCGGGTCCGGTGAACCCAGAGTAGTCCTGAGGAATATCCTCGGTTCCCACCGGATTTTGGACATGCTCAGCGGAGAACAGTTACCGCGGATTTGCTGATCCCCTCCTCACGACTCGAAAGCAACCCCGCTCGCTTTTCCTTTTGCGAAGATGAATTCCCTCGCCCGATCGTATTCTGCTGCATCTTTCAGGTGCTCGATCATCAGAGGAGGCTGATGGGGGAGCGCAACGTGGCGGCGCAGGAACGTGGCGTAATCCACGGCTCCCTTCCCCGGTTGGACTTCCTTAAAGTGAATGTTCATCTCGATTTCCCAGGTTAGGTCTTTAGCGTGGCAACTGGCGATCCACGGACCCAGCTTATCGTACGCTTCGTTGATCAGATCGGCATTCCGATAGAAACGGGAGGGTGAATTGATGAGGTTGCAGGGATCAAGGTGGACGGCGAATGCTTTGCGGTCTACCGCTTTCATCAATTCCAGGTACGAGTCGGCGCTGTCTGGAATGGACCATCCCATCATTTCATAGCAGAAGGTCGTTCTCTTCGGCTTGACGGCATCGATGATCTTGCGTGCATTCTCGACGGCCGCGTCGAAGAACCGACTGGACAGGTTCTCTGGATGAGGACCGAACCAGGACTCCGAATTGAAGGAGCCCGCGATATCCACGCAGCACCGGGCGGCCAGAGCTTCGGACAGCGCGAGCCCATCCGTCACTTCTTGCAGGTTTTCTTTCCGGCGGTTTGGATCGGAGTCCAACAGGTTGACCCAGCGGCCGACTTCGGCGAGCACGACGTCGTGCTTCTTGAATGCCGCCACGATCGCCTGAATCCTCGACGTATCGGCCAGGGGAGCCTCCGGACAGTAGGCGGCCCGATATCCGAGGTCCCGGTGTCTGCGCGCCAATTCTTCGGGATCATCGGTTGTGGCGGAAACCGGCGCACCCAGGCGAATGAATCGGCTGGCGGCCGGTGTGGCTGCGAGCATTTCAGCGGGGTACCCGGAGGCAAGCGGTTGCGCGGCGCGAATCCCTGCTGCTGCGGCCAAAGCGAACGAGCGGCGGTTTATGACGTGTAGATCCATTCGATCCTCCTCGACCTGGTAGCGTCAGCCGGAATGATGCCCAGTACTTCTTGTCGAGTCAACCTCGGGATAGATCAGCCTGCCTGCCTCGGTGACGGCAAAAGAAGTCAGGGAGTGTTTTTGCACCTTCTCGGCCGACAGAATGTGCTCTACTTCGATTCCGTACAAGGCAACGAGAGCATCCGAGACGAGCTGGCGGTGGCAGCGCCAGGGGACAGCCTCCGCACACATGATCGCAACCGGCAGGTGGGTGCTTGACTCAACCAACCGATTCAGTCCCTCCGAGAAGTCAGAGGTGAGCATGTAGTCCGCGTAATTCCGAAACGATTCGTTCTTCCAGCCGGTATTCGGGGATTCGGGAAGTGCGCAGCTCCGAAGCCCGCCCAGTTCCTTAATGTGCGAATAGCCAAGGTGGGCCGCAGGCAAGGCTTGTTCAAGATGCGCCCGATTGAACTGAGGATAACGGCGCGAACCCGGGTACGAACGGATGTCGACGATGTGCTGGACTGACCGGGCCCGCAAAATTGCCAGAAAGTCCTCGAATGACCGGGTCGAATGACCAATAGTGAAAATCGCCATGGTATGGACGGTTGCCCCAGGGGCTCCCCAAGGCAGAATACTTCATTGCCCGGGATTCTCTCAAACACCGTCACCCGTTCTTTCGCACTCAGGAATGTCCTTTTGGAACGCCGCTTTATAAAACACTGTCCCTTGCTTGGACACCCACGCCTACAAAACACTGTCCCCTGCTCCTGGAAAGGGGGAGGAAGGTTTGTAGTCCCGGCTTAGCCGGTGGAATCGGTGGCAGGGGCCTACAACCAGCTAGTCACACCTGAGCGTCACGATCGGGTCGACTCTCGCCGCCCGGCGTGCCGGAATCCACGCAGCCATAAGCGCGATCGCTACCAGCACCAGACAGGTGCCGAAGGGTGGGGGCCAAGCATCATGATTTCGCGGTCGGGAGAAGTTCCAGAAACCGGCGGGCGAGAACCGGCGCCTTTTGATCGTGTTTGAAATAGACGTATGCGGGGATCCGAAGCCCGCGCACCCACGCTCCCCAGTCAGCCAGTTCCTCATCCTGATAGTCGGACTTCCTCAGCCGCAGATACGCGAAAGACCCGGTCAGGTGTTCCCTTTGCGGGCTGTGCTCATCCGTTTCCGCCAACACCAGGGCTACGTTACTGCTTTTAAGGTAGCCCCGGACGTCATCCGAGTCCCAGGATTCGTGCCGGAACTCGAAGGCCATCGGAAACATCCGGGAGTAGCGGCCGACGAAGTCCTTAAGCACCACCATGTCCTTTCGATAGTACGGCGGTAACTGAACCAGCACCGAGCCGATTCTGTCCCCGAGTGGTTGGATCCCTTCGCTGAATCGTTCCATCTCGCTTTCAACATCGGTGAGCCGCTTCTGGTGGGTGATCCTTCCGGTGAGTTTAATGGCGAATAAGAAACTGTCCCCTACTCGCGACGCCCAGCCGGCCGCGATTTCTGGGGAGGGGAGCCGATAAAATGTGTTGTTGATTTCGGTTGTCGCGAATTCCCGGGCATAGAAGTTGAGGTAGTCCCGGGCCGGAAGCTCCGGGGGATAGAAGCTGCCTTTCCACTCGGCGTAGGAGTACCCCGAAGTCCCTACGAAAATCTTCTGCTCCACCGTGTCCATGCGTCACCTCTCCAAATCCCGGTCACCTGCCGATTAAGCGCTTCCCTTGCTCCTGAGCCCGTGCCCTCGGAGCCCGTTGTGTTCTGGTTCCGGATGAACTATTCTCCGGCCGAAAAGCGAGGAAGCGATGTCTCAGGATGACAAGAAGTGGGCGAATCTTTCAAGGCGATCCTTCATCGGCGCGGCGGCTGCGGTCTCCGGCGCCCGAATTGATCTTCAGCAGCCGTCTGCCAGGGAGAAGGTGGCGGGGGCCAAGTCCATCCAGGCCGACGTTGTCGTCGTGGGCGGCGGACTTTCGGGGGTCTGTGCAGCGCTGGCTGCCGCGCGGGCAGGCGCCTCGGTGGTTTTAGTCCAGGACCGCTCGGTGCTCGGCGGTAATTCCTCGAGTGAAGTACGAATGCATATCGTTGGTGCCGATCACCACGGCGGCCGTACCGACACCGACTCGAGAGAGTCAGGGATCATCGAGGAGTTGAGGCTCGATGATGCGGTGTGGAATCCGCAACGTTCAGCCGCCGCCTGGGATCTCCTTCTTTACGACAAGATCCGGGCGCAGCCCAACATTCGACTCCTTCTGAACACGAGTTGCGTCGGCGTCAAAACGGGGCGGGACAACACCATACGTGCAGTCATCGCCGACCGACCGGCGACTCATGACCGCTTCGAAATCGCCGGCCGTCTCTTTGTCGATGCAAGCGGAGACGGACGACTTGGTTTTGAGGCGGGTGCCGATTTTCGCGTCGGTCGCGAGTCCCGACGGGAATTCGGGGAATCCATGGCCCCCGAGCAGGCGGACGGCAAGGTGCTCGGAAGCTCGATTCTCTTCACCACCCGAAGGCAGGCGCGCCCAGCACCTTTTCGCAAACCCGCTTGGGCGAAAACCTACGCGGGTTGCGAGGATCTGCCCTACCGCGGCCACTCCAGCTGGGAATACGGATACTGGTGGGTGGAACTGGGCGGAGACCGGGATACGATTCGCGATGACGACGAAATCCGCGAAGAGCTTCTCGCTGCTGCTCTGGGGGTTTGGGACCATATCAAGAACAGCGGCCGGCACCCGGAAAGCGAAAACTGGGCGCTTGACTGGATCGGCTTCATTCCCGGGAAACGCGAGAGCCGGCGCGTGATCGGGGACTACATCATGCGACAGCAGGATGTGGAGAAGGGCGAGGTCTTCGAAGATGCAATCGCCTTCGGCGGCTGGCCGCTCGATCTGCACCCGCCCGAAGGGATCTCCAGCAAGGACAAGCCGAACACCGCGCTGGCCGTTCCTCTCTACAACATTCCCTTCAGGAGCGTCTATTCGCGAAACATTCCGAATCTGTTCATGGCCGGTCGCAATATCAGCACGAGTCACGTCGCGTTCGGCAGCACGCGCGTCATGGCAACCTGCAGTGTCATCGGGCAGGCGGTCGGGATCGCGGCCGCGCTCTGTGTCCGGAACGCCTGCAGACCGAAGGACCTGTGCACCGGCATCGGGGAATTGCAGCAGCTTCTGCTTAGAAATGACCTCTACCTGGTCGGCGCCAGGAACAACGATCCTCTCGACCTCGCCCGGAAAGCGAAGATCACGGTGTCATCGGAGAAGCCCGGTGGGGAGGGTATCAATTTGACCAACGGGACGGCCCGAGGTGTTTACGAGGCAAGCAACTGCTGGTTCTCAGACCCGGCGGCGCCATTCCCCGCATCCATCGAGCTGGGGCTGCCGGAGGCCCGGCGAATCCGGGAGATTCACCTTGTCTTCGACACCGGGCTCAGCCGGCAATTGACGCTGACTCACAGTGATCAACACAATGCGAAGATCATCCGTGCGGCACAACCGGAAACCGTGCGCGATTACCAGCTCGAGGCAATTCACGGGGATTCGAGGAAAACCGTTACGACAGTGACCGGAAACTACCAGCGCCGCCGCGTGCATCTAATAGAACCGGCTGAAATGACCGGGATCCGGCTGGCCATATCGGCGACCAACGGCGACAGGTCAGCCCGGGTCTTCGAGGTGAGGTTGTACGAGTAAGGTGGAGTTGTGGCGGAGTTTCGGGGACACAAAACTTAATTCCTTCGCAGTGCCCTCCGCCTGCATACCGGCTGGGAATTATGTATTATGTCCCCGAAACATCGCCGAAACTCACGTCAATCCCTCGAGCCGGGGGTGATCGTCAGCTTGACCTTCTCGGACCCCCTCTGAACGACGATGGTCGAGGGAGTCCCGACCTTCAATCCGCTCATCGCGAATTGGTAATCGTAGATGTTTGCGATCGCCTTGCCGTTCAGTTCGACGATGATGTCACCGGCCTGGACGCCTGCCTGCTCGGCCGGTCCGCCCTTTTGAACGCCGGAAAGTTTGACGCCCACGACGTCGTCGCCCTGGGAGAAATCGGGAATTGTCCCCAGGTAGAGCCGACGGCCTCCGCCGCTCATGTTCCGGGGCTTTTCCATCTCCTTGTAATCGGGCGCCTGGTCCTTCTTGGCCAGGGATTCTGCGATCATTCCCATCAGCCGGGCGATCCGCTCGGTGCCTTCGTAGTTGATCTTGTCCGCGGTATCGCGCGGCGTGTGATAGTCCTCGTGGGCTCCCGTAAAAGCGCTCAGGATCGGCACCCTCTTAAGATAGAACGCGGTTGCATCGGTCGGGAGGTAACTCTCGTTCTGCGTGACGACCGGCAGCCCGACAATCGCGTTGCGCTGCTCGATTTCGCCGGGCCAGACCGAGCTCGATCCGACTCCCTGGAGTATGAGCTTGCCGGTGAGGCGGCCGACCATGTCCAGGTTCAGGTACGCAGCCAGGTCCGGGCTCAGTTCCTTGCGCTCCGCGCCCGCCTCCGAAGACCCGGGTGAAATAAGTGGACCCGATCAGGCCGAGCTCCTCGGCCGACCAGGCGCCAAAAAGGAAATCGCGCTTGAAGCTTACCCCGTCCTCTTTCTTCTTCTTCAGTTGTTGCGCGATCTCCAGCATGGCAGCGACCCCCGATGCGTTGTCGTCCGCCCCGTAGTGTGTGTTGCCTTTTTCATCCTCTCTGGCCAGCGAGCTGGTCCCGTCGCCCACGCCAAGATGGTCAACGTGAGCGCCGACGGCGACCGCCTCGTCGCCGGAGGGGTTCGCGTCCAGCCGGGCGATCACGTTGCGGCCGGTCTTCTTTTCCTGCTTGATGTCGATCTCCGCGGATACCTTGATTCCCGGAAGAGCGAAGCCGCGGACCGGCTTCCCGGTATCCAGTTCGGTTTGAAGGCTCTGGAGATCCTTTCCGGCCGCCTGAACCATCTCCACGGCTATCGCGTCGGTGACGGACAGGCCGGCCAGACTCGAGCCGGACATCGAAGCGTCGAAAGCCAATTTCACAAGCTGCTCTTTGACCTTGGAACGCGGTCCGCTGGCCACTATGATTCCCAGTGCTCCCTTTTCCCTGGCGGCCATGGCCTTGTAGCGAAGGTTTGAGAATCGGGAGAGGTGCTCGCGAAGCTCCTGTCCGACGTCCTCGGGCAGGAAACGAAGCACCAGGACCCATTTCCCGGAAACGTCCAGATCCTGGTAGGAATTGTAGCCCTCGAACCCTTCCGTCTTCGGGGCATTGATTCCATAGCCCGCAAACACGACATCGGCCGGCCCGAATGCGCCGGTCTTGGAGAAAGCCAACGGGCGCCAGTCCTCTTCCACCTTCGGCTTCGAACCGGTTCCGGATTTCGAGATATCCAGTCGGTTGTTTTGGCCCGCCGAGACCCCGGCAGTGAACTCGAACTGCTGGAAGTAGGTCCCCTTGTCCCCGGCCGGTTGCAGACCCAGCGCGCGGAACACCGATGCTACATACTCGGTGGCCAGCTCTTCGCCCTTGGTTCCCGCCATTCGGCCCGCCATCTTCTCCGACGCAAGCCGCGTGATATGGAGACGCAGGTCAGCGGGGGTAATCTCGGGCGACGTCGTCGAGAGATCGAAATCGGAAGAAACCGATACGGATGCCGCTTTGGCGGGCGCAGGACCGGACGAGCTCGGGCGAGCCCCAGGAGGCGGCGAGCCTCGGCGTCGTTCCACTCCGCGCTGAAGAGCTGAGCGGACTTGTCGGCGGTTCTCTGAGATGTCCAAACCAGGCGACGGCCGTCCGGCGAAAATGCCGGGAGTCCGTCAAAACCGTCGGTGGAGGTGACGCGAACGGTCGATTTGCCTTCAGCGTCGACCAGATACAGCTCGAAGTTCGAGAATCCGTGTTTGTTTGTGGCGAAGATCAGGTAGTCCCCGGACGGATGGAAGAAAGGCGCCCAGGACATTGCATCCAATCGGGTCAGCTGCCTTTGGTTCGTCCCGTCGGCATTCATCGTGAAGATTTCCGCCTTGACGCCATCCGGGGTGAACCGCCGCCAGCAGATCTTCGTCCCGTCCCAACTGAAGAACGGACCGCCGTCGTAGCCTTTCACGTCGGTTAGCTCGCGGACGTTCGTTCCGTCGGCGTTCATCAGATAGATATCCATCATGTACGAGGGGTCTTTTTCAAAGATCTGACGATCCTTCTCCTCGAGCGGCGCGCTGTAACCGACGCGGTTCGAGGCGAATACGATCATCTTGCCGTCGGGCGAGTAGCAGGCCTCCGCATCATAGCCAGGCGCATCGGTCAGCTTTCGAAGCCCAGTGCCAGTCAGGTCAGATTCATAGATTTCGTAGGTGCGGTCGAACTCCCAACCGTAACGTTTTGCGCCACCCGCCGCCCGGTGGTCCAGTTCGTCCTTTTGCTTTTTGACGGCGTCCGGGTCTTCGTGGGTAGAGGAAAAAAGCAACTTCTGGTTCGAGGGGTGGATCCAGGGACAGGTGGTCTTGCCGATTCCCGAGGAAACACGACGTGTGTCGCCTGACCTCATATCCATCACGTAGATCTGAAAGAACGGATTCGCCGGGTCCCGTTCGCTCATGAAGGCAAGCAGGGATCCATCGCGGCTGAAATAACCTTCTCCCGATCGCCGGCCCTCGAAGATCAGTTGTCGGACGTTTGAAATGAGTCGTGACTCGTCAACCGTGCGCTCCGGTTCCTGGGCCGCCTGGACCGAAGAACCGACCACCGAAAAGAACAGAAGCCACAGCGGGTGGCACAAGTGTCGCCGCAAGAGATGCATGTCGAGCAACTTAAAACATCGCTGAAGCGCAGGTCAAGTAGGGCGGACTGAACGCCCGGCCGCCGCCGGCAAGCACCTTCGGAGCCGGGCCACCGAACAGGGGACAGTGTTTTCTACCAAGTGAACAGGGCAGGGGAGCGAACACGGGAACAGGGGACAGTGTTTTGTACGGGAGCTGCCAAAGGGGGCGCGAACAGCGCTTCCCCACAGGGGACAGTGTTTTCCACGGTAGTTCCTTCGCATGCCTCCTGCTGTCTTCAAACGCCTCCAAAGACTGATTTTGGAGCTCCGGCATGTTATGATCCGATAAGCACTTCTGTCAGGCGCAGGCGTCTGCCCACAGGCATCCAACATGGAGGTTTCATGAGAGGTTTCAGGAGTCAAGTCCGCAAGGCCGTCATTCCGGCGGCCGGGATGGGAACCCGGTTTCTTCCGGCCACCAAGGCGATTCCGAAAGAGATGCTTCCGATCGTCGACAAACCCACCATACAGTACGTCGTCGAAGAGGCGGTCCAGTCGGGTTTTGAGGACATCGTCTTCGTGACCAGTCAGAATAAGTACGCGATTGAAGATCACTTCGACTACAACTTCGAGCTGGTCCGGTCTCTGGAAGAACAGAAGAAGACGGAGCTCCTCGAGCTTGTCTGTCAGCTCTCGGGGATGATCGCCATCTCCTCGGTCCGACAGAAGAAGCCCTTAGGTCTCGGGCACGCCGTGCTCGTCACCGAGCCTTTTGTCGGCGACGAGCCGTTCGGGGTTTTCCTCGGAGACGACATCATCGACAGCGAAGTGCCTTGCATGAAGCAGTTGTTGCAGGTCTACGAGCAATATCAGTCGCAGCGTCATCGCGGTCCTGGAAGTGCCGAAGGCGACGGTTTCCAGTTACGGGGTGGTTTGTGTCGAGCCGGCCGAGCCGGGATCGGATGGTCGGGTCTTCAAGATCTGCGACCTGGTCGAAAAGCCGAAGCCGGAGGAGGCTCCTTCCAATCTCGCCATCATCGGCCGATACATCCTCACACCAGCGGTGTTCCAGGCCCTGAAAGAGACCACTCCGGGCGCGGGAGGCGAGATCCAATTGACCGATGGTCTGCGCAATCTGCACCGGAAGGAACCGGTGTATGCTTACCGCTTCAAAGGCGAACGCTATGACGCCGGGAACAAGTTGGAGTATCTTATCGCAACCGTCGATTTTGCCTTGAAACGGCATGACCTCGGGAAGGAATTCAGGGAGTATCTCAAAAGTCTGAAACTGTAGGACCAATTGACTACTGACAACTGACAACTGATCAAGACAGGACCAATGCTAGACAGGAACTTCATCCGAGAGAACACGGCCTTCGTCGAGGAACGCCTGAGGGCCAAGAACTTCACTTTTGACCGGGAAGGATTCGCCCGGATCGACGCCGAAGAGCACGCGGCCAGGGTTGAGTGGGAGGAATTGCGCGCGCTGAGGAACCGGACGAGCGACGAGATCGCCCAGATGAAGAAAAACGGGCTCGACGCCCAGGGCAAGATCGACGAGATGAAGCAGGTCTCGGCTCGCATCAAGGAGCTTGACGAGCGACTCGGCCAGTTCGAGCCGGCGATGAAGGACTTCCTGTCGGTGGTTCCCAACCTGCCCCATGAGTCGGTGCCGGTTGGCGACGACGCGGCGGCTAATGCGGTCGTCCGTATGGTCGGCGAGGTTCCCCAGTTCGATTTCCCGGTCCGGGACCACGTGGATCTGGGCACCTCTCTCCGCATTCTGGACCCCGACCGAGCGGGCAAGATCACGGGTGCTCGATTCACGAACTACTACGGACAGGGCGCCGAGCTCGAGCGGGCGCTGATCAACTTCATGCTGGACCTCCACACCCGGGAACACGGCTACATGGAAGTCCTTCCCCCTTTCATGGCCAACCGGACGAGCTTCTTCGGCACCGGCAATCTTCCGAAGTTCGAGGCGGATCTGTTTCACGTCGAGGGGACAGAGTACTTCCTGGTCCCCACGGCCGAAGTCCCGGTGACCAATATTTTCGCCAGGGAGATCCTGGACGAGGCGTTCCTACCCATCCGTTTCTGCGCCTATACTCCGTGCTTCCGCAGCGAGGCGGGATCTTACGGAAAGGACACGCGGGGCCTGATTCGGCAGCATCAGTTCAACAAGGTCGAGCTGGTGAAGTTCAGCCGTCCCGAGGATTCCTACAACCAGCTAGAGCAGTTGACGTCGGACGCCGAAGATGTCCTGCGCCGCCTGGGGCTCGCCTATCGGGTCGTGGCGCTGTCCACAGGGGACATGAGTTTCACTTCCGCGAAGACCTACGACTTGGAAGTCTGGATTCCGAGCCAGCAGACCTATCGGGAGATCTCCTCCTGCAGCAATTTCGAGGACTTCCAGGCCAGGCGAGCGGACATCCGCTATCGGCCGAGCGAAGGTAAGAAGACGAGACTGGTCCACACGCTCAACGGCTCAGGTCTAGCCATTGGGCGGACCTGGGTGGCGATCGTTGAGAACTTCCAGCAGCCGGACGGGAGCATTATCGTGCCCCCGGCTCTCAGACAGTACATGAACGGAGCCGAGAGAATCACGAGAACAGAATGCCCCGTTTTTCTAGGGAGTTGCGAGGTCCTCGCCACCCTCGTGCTAGATCATGATCCGCTTTAATCTCGACAAGACCGTACAGCTCAGCTACTACGAACAGATCAAGGGTCAACTCCTGTCCGCCATTTACTGCGGCAAGATCCAGGAAGGAGACCGCCTCCCCTCGATCCGGGAGTTGGCCGAGGATCTGCAGGTCAATTTCAAGACCATCCGCAGCATCTACGTTCGGCTGGCGGAAGAAAACTACGTCGAAATGGTGAAGGGAAGCGGAGCCTACCTTCAGAAGCGGAGTGGCGAGAACTACGAACAGATGCGCCGCAACGCAGTCTACAAGCTGCTTTCGGAAGTATCAGACAAGGCGCAGCGGCTTGGAATGACGCCCGCAGAAGTTCGCACAGTTGCTCGACAGCTACTCCACGGGGAACAACATTCGAAGGTTGAAGCTCGCGGTTGTGGATCACGAAGAGGAGGCCTTCATCTTCTCGAGGGAGCTGAGCGAAAGGCTTCGTTGCGACGTGTTCCCGGTTTCGCTCGACCTGGTCGAGAACGACGCCAGTGCCGAATTGCTCAGAGAGAGCGATTATCTGCTCACCACCAGTTGGCACCTGGACGAGGTCCGGCGGCTTGCCGAGCGTTACCGCAAGGAGCTGGTCGAGATCAAGCCCAGTCACGAGATCTACCGGGAGATCCTGGGAGCGGCCCGGGACCGGAATGTGGCGATCGTGATCCGGGACGCGCAGACGATGCATGCCTCCTGGGACATCTTCATGAACATCTTCTACCCGTCAACCCAGAAGAAGTTCTGGATTGCCCCTATCGATCGCGAAGACCTGGTATGCACCATTATCCGGGAAGCGGATCTGATCTTCGTTTCTCCCATGTGCTGGGACGAGATGCGCAAACGCACGCCGGCCGACAAAGAACTCAAGACCTACGCGAACTTCATGTCGGAAGAGACGATCAGCCGTCTCAAAGAGCTTCAATTGTTGGGATAAAACAGGAGCCCGGAGGGAAAGTGCCCGATTCGCTGGAAACCTATGTCCGCCGATTGCCGAAGGCCGAGTTGCACCTGCATCTCGAAGGATCGATGACTCCCGGCCTGTTGCAGCGACTCGCGGTGAAGTATCAGAGCGATCTGAAAGACATGAGCGTCGATCAGATCCGCGAGCGAGTCTACAGATATAAAGACTTCTCCGGGCTTTCTTGAGTCCTTCGGCTTCGTCTGCCGCCACCTGCGCGGGGCCGAAGATTACACCGCGCTCCTTGATGAGCTCTCTGGGGCTGCTCTTAGAACAAAACGTGCGGTACGCCGAGATCATCTGGTCGCCATCGATACCATGGAAATTCGGAAACGATGGCGAGGCGATCATGGCTGCTCTCGCCCGGCGGGCCATGGAGATTCGAACAGGAGCGGGGGCTGAAGATTCGTTGGATCTTCGATTGCGTTCGGCAGTGGGGCGCCGAAGCGGCCAGTCAGACAGCCGAGCTTGCGGCCCAGTACAAGAGCAGAGGTGTCGTCGCCATCGGACTGGGCGGGGACGAGAACTCGCTGCCGATGGCGGAATACCAGCAGGTTTTCCTGCGGGCCAAGGCAAACGGGCTCTTCGTTCACGTCCATGCCGGCGAGGTCGGCGGACCGGAACAGGTCTGGGATGCGGTCCGACTGCTCGGCGCAAACCGAATCGGCCACGGCATCCAGGCCGCTCGCGATCCGCGCCTGATGGAGTATCTCCGGGATCACACCATCGCGCTCGACGTCTGCCTGACCAGCAACCTGAGGACTAAGGCCTGGACGCCGATCTCCTCCCACCCGCTCAAGCTGCTCTTCAAGCGCGGGGTGCCGGTCACGCTGGGGACGGACGATCCAGGCTTGTTTGAAGCGTCGCTCCTCAGCCGAGTTCCTCAAGTGCAACCAGCTGCTGGGTTTCTCGCGGGATGACCTCCAGCACCTGGTTCTCCAGGCTGTGCGGTCGTCGTTTCTGCCCTCGGACGAAAAGGCGATCCTGATGCAGCAATTTCAGGACGAGCTTCGGCGGGTCGCATAGAATATAAGCCTTATGCCGAATCAGGAGGGACAGGTCTCCCCACGATGGATCTTCAGTCGTCGGTTTCTGATCAAGTATCTTTTCGCACTCGCGCTTTTCCTGCTTCCCTTCGCCTTCTTTGACGGTGGCACCCGGATGGAAATCATGCTGGGTGACGGCGATACCTTCGTTCACACCTTGCCTGTGTGGACGTATGTGGGTGAGCAGTGGAAGGATCTGAGTCCCCCGCTCTGGACTCCGAATATCTACGGCGGATATCCGCTCTATGCCGAGCCCCAGACGGCGGCCTTTCACCCGTCGAAGATCCTGTTCCTGTTCTTCTCGCCGCTCGCTGCGGTCAACCTGACTGTTCTGTTCGCCTACAGCATGGCCGGCCTTTGGGTTTTTCTGCTGGCTCGCGAGGAGGGTCTGACCTTCGAATCTTCGTTTCTCGCCGGCTTCTCTTTTGCCTTTTGTGGTTATCTCGTAGGTCATCAGGCGATGACGGGACTCCTGGTGAACGCCGCCTGGTTCCCCGCTCCCTTCTTCGTGCTCCGGCGCCTGGCGAACAGGACGAGCTACGGGACTATAGGTCTAGGAGCGCTGGTAATCACGTTGCTGGTTCTCGCCGGCCATCCGCAGCTGATGTTCTATTCGGTGTTTTTCAGTCTCATCTATGCGGTGTATCTCGCCTTATACGGGGTGCCCCAGAAGGAGCGCCGGCCGTTTCTCCTTGCCGCGGCAGCGATGTTCGTCCTCGGTGTCATCTTCAGCGCATTTCAATGGATGCCGACGCTTGAACTGTCGACGCGGACGTTCAGGGAGAACCTGACATATGAGGCCTTTGCAGGGCCCTCGTCCTCGTTTCCGACCCTCGCTGACCTCTTTGATCTCCACCCGGCTATTTCACCTGTTCAGCGATCAAGCCTCCGAGGCGATGCTGGACATCGGATTGCCGGTGCTTCTTCTGGCTGCCCTGGCACTGATTGTGGCCCGTCGGCGGTCGGCTTTCTGGATCTTTCTTTTCGTTTTCGGCTGCATCCTCTACGTCGGCGCCCATACCCCCGTCTACCGGTTGATGTTCCTCATCCCCGGTTACAATCTCTTCAGATTGCCCTCGAGAAACGGCATAGCGATCGAGTTGGCCCTGGTCATGCTCGCCGGGCACGGGCTGACCGCGGTACAACGGAAGGCGAGCCCCTCTTCGCGGTACCTGGTCCTCGGGGTTCCGGTCATTCTAATCGTCCTCTATTACGCCGGCGTTCACTCCATGGACGACCGCATATATACCGCGCTGTTTTCGGATGTCATGAAGCTTCGAAGGATGCTTCCCTGGACTGTCGAGACCCTGCGAACGTCCTTTTTGCCGATTTCGGGTCTGCTCGCGGTTGTGGTGGTAACCCTGTCTGCCATGGGGTATCTCCTGCTCCGATGGGGCCGCCACCGTCTGACCGCTTACGCCATGATTGTGCTGGCTTTCGGCCATTTCTGGAGTTACAGGAACTGGATTTTTACCGCTACCCGGGACCAGGTGAACGGGAGTCTCGCTCGAATCGGTGCAACGCGCCCTCGTGACGGGGCGGGGTTCTACCGCACGGCCCCGGCCGCGACCGAGAACTGGCTTTCTTTCCTGGCCAAGGATCAGAAGCAGTGGCATGAACGGTACGCGGAGGCGTCCGGACCGAATTTTTCGCTTCTGAGCGGAGATCTGAGTGTTTCGGGCTATGGTCCCCTGATTCGCCGCGACTATTCCAGGTTTGCCGGTGAAATGACGACCTCCGGGACCTTCGGGAGGGTCGACTTCTTCGGTTCCCGCGGCCTCGACATGCTGGGCGTGAAGAAGGTCTTTGTTCCCAAGGATGGTCTTGGGGTGCCGGAATCCGCTCTTTCGTCCTTTGCCCGCGATGGGGAATCGGAATTCACCGTAGTGTACAAGAACAGTGGCGCCATGCCCCTTTTCTGGGGGGTCAAGACGGTTGAGGCGCGGAGCAGGAAATACTTCTGGACCCGGCTGGGGTCGGGCCAGATTGATTTCTCTTCAGTTGCTATTCTGACTGATTCCCGGGCGCCACGATTGAGGGGCCAGTACGGTCTGCCGAGAGTGGTCGAGGTGAAGCAGGTTGCGGGGAATCGAGTAGAGCTCGCAGTTGAGTCGGATCAGCCCGTCTTTCTCGCTTCCAGCCAGCTCAGCTACCCAGGTTGGGGAGCGACAATCGATGGGCAAAAGGCCGCGCTTCACGAGATCAACGCGCTTTTCCTCGGGCTCGAGGTACCGCCCGGGCGCCACCGGGTCCTCCTTCGGTTCCTGCCGGGGAGTATGCTGGCGGGGCTAGGCGCTAGCCGGCGGAGCGCTCCTCCTCTTGTGGTTCGCCAGACACAAGAACCTGCTGCGGCTGGGTTCCGCGAAGAGGGCGCCACAAGGCGAGGGACTTCCAGAAGGGATTGCCAAATGAACCAGAGCCCGAACAGCAATTGTGTGGTCTGCGGTGGCTCGGACTTTCGCCCGTTCTGGCTGAAGCTCAAGCAGTGCGTAGCGTGCGGCCATGTCGTGGCTGATCTCGATGTCTGTGCGATTGATTTCGGCGAGATCTATGACGAAGGCTATTTCTCGGGAGAGGAATACGACGACTATCTGCGGGACCGTCCGGTCTTTCTGAATCAGTTCCGGGATCGCCTGAAGGAAGTGCGGCGGTTTGCCGCCAGCGGCGATCTGATCGAAATCGGTTGCGCTTACGGTTTCTTCCTGGACGCGGCACGGCCTCATTTTGCGGTTCGCGGATTCGATATCTCGGCGGGTCCGGTGAAGTTTGCGCGGGAGCAACTCGGTCTGGACGCCAAGTGCGAGGACTTCAGTAAATCGAGTGTGGCCGCTGGATCCGCCGATGTCGTGGCGATGTGGGACACGATCGAGCACCTGCCTCGTCCGGACGCTACGCTCGAGGCGGCGGTCCACGCTCTGCGGCCGGGAGGGCACCTTTTCCTCACGACGGGGGATGTCGGCAGCTTGCTCGCCCGGGCCCGGAAGGAAAAGTGGCGCTTGGTGCATCCGCCCACCCACCTGCACTACTTCTCGCAGGAAACGATCCAACGCCTGTTTCGCCGTCTCGGGCTCGAACCGGTGCTCGTAAAGTACGTCGGGACTCGGAGGAGCATTGGCCAGGTCGCTTTCAGCCTGCTTCAACTAAACCGGAAAAAGCCATCTCGGCTGTACCAGCTCGTTCTGAAGACGGGAGTGGGTCGCGTTTCGTTTGTCCTCAACACGAGAGACATCATGCTCGTTGTGGGGAGGAAGAAGTCTGGGTAGTTTCGGGGACATAATACTTAATTCGCATCCCGTTTGCGTCGATCGTCCGTAAGCAGAAGAATTAAGTTTTGTGTCCCCGAAACTCCCCCTGTCGGAAACTCCTGTTGAAAACCGTGCACTAACCCAACCCGCACTAAAACATGTCCCCTGTGGAAGGTCCCCTATGAAAGTTCCCCTAAAACGGACGTGAGCGCGTTCACACTGGATCGCGGTCAATGGTCGCTGCTCGCGCCGAAGACAACCAGACATAAGGGACGAACTGGAATGCCGTGCGAACTGACGAACATCCATGAGGAGGCGCGGCGCAAGCGGGATCGCATGGAGCCGCGCACGACAGCGAGCTTGCGAGCGAGTAAGCGGACCAACAACCAAGCGCTCAAGTGTGTCGCCGGCTGAAGACCTCGAGAGTCGCCTGGGGGCGCGTTTGGCTGGTCCGCTTACTCGCTCGCTGGCGCTCGCCGTCGTGCGCGGCTCCATCGGGGGGGGCGAGCAGGGGGGCGAGCAGGGGACAGTGTTTTCTTCCAGCAGTCCCGCTGCCCAGGCGGGCGGTCTTCTGGGACGGGCGAACGAGAAGCGGTCAGACAGCGGGGAAAGAACTAGTTATCATGTTCCCGAAAATCATCCCGAGACTGTCCCCGGGTCTCATCCCGAAACTGACGCCGGGTTTCCAGATTGATCGTTTTCTCAACGATGTAGTGGGGCCGTGCTTTCACCTCATCGAAGATCGCTCCCACGTACTCACCCAAGATCCCTAGAAAGATCAATTGGATACCGCTGAAGATCGGGATGATAACGGCCAGCGTCGCCCAACCTGAAGGCCAGGAATAACTCAGGAAATACTCAATCACCGTCACCAGTGCCAGGAGGAAACCCAGGAGCGCGAAGGCAAAGCCCAGAAAGACGGCCGCTTGAAGAGGTCGCTTGCTGAACGCGACGACTCCTCGGGCGGCGAACTCCAGGAGTTTACCGAGCGAGTACTTGCTGCGGCCTCCGCCTCGCGGCCGGCACTTGAAACGAACTACCGCGGTCGGGAAGCCGATCCACGCAAACAGGCCGCGCAGGAACTGGTTCCGCTCGCGGATCTGCAACTGAAACACTTCGGCCACTCGCCTGGAGATCAGCCGAAAATCCGCGGCGCTTGCCAGGATGGGAATCTCTGAAACCCGGTTCAGGAGCCGATAGAACAGCCTCGAGGTCACCCGTTTGAAGAACCCTGTCGATTCATCGTCCTCTCGAATCGTGTTGACGATGTCGTAACCAGCCTCGAACTGCTCCAGCAACTCGGGGATCACCGCTGGCGGATGCTGCAGATCGCTGTCCATCATGATCACGGCGTCCGAATCGCAGTAGTCAATCCCGGCCAGCAACGACATCTGGTGCCCGAACCGGGCGGACAGCGCCAGCACCTTCACGCACGCGTCCTCTTTCGCAATTCCTTCGAGAACGTCGAGCGTGCGGTCGCTCGACCGATCCACAACGAACAGAATCGTCGATTGATACCGGGCGCCGACTTGCGTCAGGACCGTTCGCAGCTCCGTGTAGAAACTCGAAATGACACGCTCTTCATTGAAAACCGGGCAAACGACTGTCAGGCTTCTCATGGCAGGGCCAACTCGGATCTCAGGATATTGGAAATGGATTTCTCGGCGTCAAAAATCGGCGCTCTCCCCAGAAGCTCCCGCAGTTTGCCATTGGACGCGTAGAAGGTCGGCAGGTCATGACTCTTCCTGCGCTCTTCCCTGGTCTGGATTTCGATTTCACGCCCGGAATCAGCGATCGCGAGCGTCAACAGTTGCCGAATCGGCGTGGCTGCCGCCGAGGAAACGTTGACGATCTGGCCGAAGGCCGCGGGCTGGTTGACCAGATCCCAGTAGCAGCGGACGGCATCGCGCACGTCGAGGAAATCACGCGCAGTGTCGATATTCCCTACCTCCAGCACCGGTTCCTTTTCGCGTCTCGAAATGCGCGCGATTTGGCGGATCACGGTCCCGAGGAAAAGCGTTTCCGGAATTCCGGGCCCGATGAGGTTGGCGCTGCGGACGGCCACGACTCTCTGTCCACGGCGTCCGGCAGCCAGCGCCAGCCGCGTCTGGGCGAACTTGCTGATACCGTAGTCGCTCACCGGCCGGCACTCCTGGGTTTCGGAAACCGGCAACTCTTCGGGTGTTACCTCCCCATATTCGGCACAGCTTCCCGCGAAAAGGATCGGAACCGATTCGAGCCGCGTCCGGCGGGCGGCACCGATGAGAGAGACCGCGAATCCCACGTTGACCTCGAACACTTCCCACGGGACTGCCGACGAGACCATGCCGGCCAGGTGGAAAATGTAATCGGGCCGAATCTGCTCGAGGGCTTCAACGATTCCCTGCTCGTCGAGAACGCCTCTTGATCCTCCGGCATCGATCCCCGTCGTTTCGGGTCGAGAGGGAGAACACATCCACGCCTTCGGACTCGAGCAATTGCCGAAGATGCAGGCCGCAAAAACCGCCGCCGCCGGTCAGGAGCGCTTTCATGGCTTTTCCGGGAGGAACCGCTCGGGCGACTCGTCAAACACGATATTCGCCTGGTGATAGTCATCCACCCTTCCGATATCCAGCCAGACGCATGGCTCTGAGTAACAGTACACTTGTTTCCCGGCCGCCTTAAGCTTCAGCATCAGATCCGGTATGTCGAGGGCCTTACCCGGCTCGATTACCTGGGAAACGGCTGCTTTCTGCAGGACGTTGACCCCCATGCTGACGGTGAACCGGTAGGTCGGTTTCTCGATGTAGTTTTCCAACTGCTTGTCTTCGCCCGCCTGGATTACTCCGAAATCGATCTTCACCTCGCGCTCGTAAAGCCCGATCGTGGCCGCTGCGCCATGGTTCTTGTGAAACTCGATCATTTTCGCGTAGTTCAGTGTCGTCAGCAGGTCTCCATTCATGACGAGGAAATCGTCGTCCAACTGGTCCAGGACCAGTCCGATCGGTCCGGCGGTACCGAGGGGCCGGTCTTCAAAGGAGTAGCGGATCCGGACGCCGAAACGTTCACCGTTCTGGAAGAACGCCTGGATCAGGTGACTCAGGTGCCCGACTGCCAGAATCACGTCGTCCACCCCGGCGCGCTCGAGCTGCCGAATGATCACTTCAAGAATCGGATAGTTCGAAACCGGCATCAGGGGCTTCGGCAGCACCGTCGTGTATGGCTGGAGCCTGGTTCCCTTTCCGCCTGCCAGAATCAAAGCCTGCATGATGCCCTCACACTGCGTACCGGCCGGTCTTGAATTGAGACAGGTTCCCGGAAACAAAGGTCACGGTCTCAGCCAGCCCGTCGCGCAAGGACCAGCCCGGGGACCACCCCGTCAGCTCCCGGGCCTTGGTGTTGTCGCAGATCAACCGGTACACCTCGCTTTGCGCGGGACGGACTCGTTCCCCCACCGACACCACGGGCTTGGTGCAACCCATGATGCCCAGTATTTGGATTGCCAGGTCTCCGATACTGATACCCTCTCCGGTTCCCACGTTGACCGTTTCGCCCACCGCGGCGTCGGATTCGGCAACCTTCATGAAACCCCGAACCGTGTCCTTGACGAATGTCAGGTCGCGGACTGGATCGAGCGCGCCGAGCCGGACTTCGGGCTGGGAAAGCGCCTGGCTGATTATGTTCGGGATGACAGCCCGGGCGGATTGCCGCGGCCCGAAAGTGTTGAACGGGCGCACGGTTGCGACGGGCAACGAGAAGGAACGATGGTAACTCTCCGCCAGCTTGTCTGCCCCGATTTTTGAAGCCGAATAAGGGGACTGTCCCTGCAGCGGGTGCTTCTCGTCAATCGGCACGTAAAGAGCCGTTCCATAGACCTCGGAGGTGGATGTATGGACGACCCTCGGCACTCCGCAGGTACGAGCCGCTTCCAAGATGTTCAGCGTCCCCTCGACATTGGTTCGCACGTAACTGCGCGGGGCCAGGTACGAGTATGGGATGCCGATAAGCGCGGCGAGATGGAAAATGACTTCCTGCCCCTTCGTCTGACGGCTGACGAAATCCCCGTCCTCCACGTTGCCGAAAACAACGTGAAGCGAGCCGCGCACATCGTCTGGAAGGAATTCCAGGTTGCCGTAGTCCCCGCGCGCATTGTATCGGACCAGGGCAGTGACTTCCGCGCCGGCCTCGGCCAGGGCTTCACACAGGTGGCTCCCTATAAAACCGCCTGCACCTGTAACCAGGACTCGTTTAGCACTCCAGTTCATCGCCTTCTCTTGGGTTTTGGATGACGTTCGAGATATGGTTACCTGCCCCTCGCGGGGGGCCCGCTTCCAACGGGCTGGTCGACTTGGAAGCCGGACCTGCCGCGAAGACCAGAAACCCTGTCCCGAAATTCTTGACCTGCGAAAGAATATCCGGTAATTGGACCCGACGCAACTTCAAGCAGACGCCTCGGCCGCTGCTATAATGAACGGTTTCCCGATCAATGAATCCATGGGATCAACCAGCGCACCCGGGCCTCGGGCCGACCTCTGGCGATATCTGCTGATCAGCAGCCTGATCAACCTCGCAACCTGGGTTCTCGTGCTCCTGCCGAACTACCTTCAAAATCAGGGATGGACAGCCCGGAACATCGGCTTGGCGATGGGTGCCTACTTCATGGTGAACCTGGTTTCGCAGATCCTCGCCGGCCACATCGCCGACCGCATAGGAAACATAGCGACCGCGCTGATCGGTGCCTCGGTCGCGGCTGCCGGGGCCCTGTTTTACCTGGGCTGCGCCTGGTTTCCCGGACTTGTTTTTCCGGCTCGGCTGTTCCATGGGGCGGGTGCCGGATTGATATCGTCCGCCGCCTTGATCGAGCTGACCAAGACCGTGCCGGTCGAGCTCAAGGGCCGGATCATCGGCTATTTCGGCCTGCCCGGGTTCGTCATGATCGGTCTCGGCCCGGCTATATGCGAGTGGCTGGTTTACACTTGGGGGTTCGGTGCGACCTTCCTCCTCATTCTGATCGTGTTCCTCCTGACGGCCTGGCTGCTCGCACGCCTGCCACGGTCCTATGATCGGCCGTCGGGCCTTCGCCAGCCCTTCCTGGCTGTTGTCCGGGCGACGTTTGTTCCCTTGCAGACGATCCTCATCTTCTCGACCATGTTCGGGCTTTGCCACTCCTCATGGAACAGTTTTCTGGCGCCTGCGGTTCGGCACCTGGGGACCGGCGCCGTCTCGAGTTTCGGGACCGGGTATGCTTGCGGCGCGATCTTTACACGTCTCGGGTTCAGCCACCGGCTGGATACCCGTGCCCGGCGTCTCACCGGGGTTGGGATGCTCCTTCCCTTCGCAGTCTGTCTGGGCCTTATCCCTTTTGCGAGCGCCGCGTGGCAGTTGGCCCTGATCGGGCTGGGCGCGGGGATGGGACACGGAATTTTCTATCCGAGCCTGAGCTCGATCGCCGCCGAACGGTTTCACCCCCTGTTTCCGGGGCAGGGCATGAGCCTTTACGTCTCGGCTTCCGGGTTCGGGCTCTTCGCCGGCCCTCCCATCTGGGGAATGATGGTGGATGAATTCAGTTACCGGGCGGTATTTGTGACGGCGGCGATCGTCATGGCCGTTTCGACCGTTACGTTTATCGTGTCGGAACGGGGGAATAAGTCGTAGGTCCGACTTCCCAGTCGGACACTGCCCAGATGGGCAGCTGGCTAGTGGTAGCCTCCGGGCTGATGTCCCGTCGCTTCCAAGTCACAAGAGCGGGCGGGCCTGAAAAAGGCTCAGTCCAGCGGCGCGATGAGCGGCTGGTACACCTGCGTTACGTACTCGGTGAGCATGCGGAAAGTCGAGAACTGCACGGCGGATGTGCGCACGGCCTCTTTCATCACCTGCACCCAGCCGTGGGGGATTCCCTGGGCATCCCGTTCATAGTAGAGCCGGACAATTTCTTTCTCGAGAAGATCGTAGATCGAGTTGGCCGCCTCCTGGTCCTTGGCCTCGAAACCGTCGATTGCCCACCCGTTCTTGCCGGTGTGTCCCTCGTACCACCAACCGTCAAGCACACTGAGGTTCGGAATGCCGTTCAGCGCCGCTTTCTGGCCGCTGGTGCCGCTCGCCTCCTTGGGCGGTTCCGGGTTGTTCAACCAGATGTCGACTCCCTGGACGAGGTAATGTGCTACATGGGTATCGTAGTCCTCGATAAACGCGATCCTCCCGCCGAATTCGAACGCGCCGCACGCTTTGAAAACCTGCTGGAGGTAGAACTTACCCGGTTCGTCGGCGGGGTGCGCCTTCCCGGAAAAGACGATCTGAACGGGCCGAAGCGGATCATTCAGAATCTTGAGCAACCGGGCCTTGTCTTGAAGGATCAGCATCGCCCGCTTGTAGGTTGCGAATCGTCGGGCAAAGCCGATCGTCAAGGCGTCGGGGCTCAGCAGAGACCCGAGGGCAAGGGCCTGCCCGCTTGATAAACCTCCCCTCATGATTCTCTGGCGCGCCCGCTCGCGGACAAAATTGTGCAGCTTCCCCTTGAGCCTCAGGTGAATGCGCCAGAGATCCTCGTCGGGTATCTCGGCGATGGTGTCCCACGATTCCTGGCTGTTGCGCCGAAGGAAGTCCGATCCCCATTTCTTCTCGTACAACGCCGAGTATCTTGCTGCGAGCCAGGTCGGAACGTGCACGCCGTTAGTCACTGACCGAATCGGCACCTCGGTCACCTTGGACCCGGGCCAGAGGAAATGCCACATCTCGCGCGACACTTCGCCGTGCTTGCGACTGACACTGTTTGCCGCACCGGACATGGCCAGAGCGAGAATCGTCATGCTGAATGAAGTTCCGTCCGGTGTCTGACCGAGACTGAGGAACTTCTCACGGCTGATCCCGAGTTTTTCCCAATACGGCCGGAAGTACTCTTCCATCATGTAGAAGGGGAACTCGTCGTGCCCCGCCTTGACCGGCGTGTGGGTGGTGAAGGCGGTCGATTTTCGGACCAGCGCGACGCTCTGCTCCAGCGTCTTCCCTTCCTGCATGTACTCCCTGATCAGTTCCAGGCCGGCAAAGGCAGCGTGCCCTTCGTTCAAGTGGTGGATCTTCGGCCGGCAACCCACCGCGCGCAACACCCGGACGCCGCCCATCCCGAGGATGATCTCCTGGCGGAGGCGAACCTGCTGGTCTCCGCCGTAGAGCCGGGCCGACAGATCGCGGTCCCAGGGCTCGTTGGCCTCGATGTCGGTGTCCATCAGGTAGATGGGAACGCGGCCGGCCTGAGCCTTCCAAATCGCCACCTTCACTTCGCGGTTTCCGATCGGCACCGTGACGATCAACTGGCTCCCGTCATCTTCCAGTAGGGGAAGGATCGGGGCATCGAGCGTCTTCAGCCGCGCGTAGGTCGACTGCTGATGACCGTCGGCGTCGATGACCTGTCGAAAATACCCCTCGGGATAGAGAGATCCGACGGCGATGAAAGGCAGCCCGAGATCGCTCGCTTCCTTGCACGTATCGCCGGCCAGAACCCCGAGACCGCCGGAATATATCGGCAGAGAGCTGTGCACGGCGAATTCGGCGCAGAAGTACGCGATCATGCAATCGCACGCTTCCGGGTGATAGCGAAGGAACCAGGTATCCTCGGCTTTCAGATACTGGTCAAAGCGTGCGAGGACCGAATCGTAGCTCTGAAGGAATTCCTGGTTCTCCGAGCAGGCGTGCAGCTGCTCGGAGGTCGTCTCGCGCAGAAGCCGAATCGCGTTATGGTCAGAGGCCACCCAGACGGCCGGGTTCACGGACCTCAGGAGTTCCCGGGCGTCGCCGTTCCAGCTCCACCACAGGTTGTAGACGAAGTCGGCGAGCCGCGACAGACGATGAGGGAGGTTCGGGAATTCGGGAATTCGGACTCTCATGTGCGCGGGTTACTCTAGATCGAAGGGACGAGTGGGCTCCTCCAATTCGTCCTTCATGTCCAGGGCTTGCCGGAATTTTTCCTCGAGAGTGTCGCGCCGACGTTTCTCGTCAGTCACCGCCTTGTTGAACAGGTCATCGGCCATCTCTTTGCGCTTGTTGACCTGTTGGAGGGCATCCTCGAACGAGTACGCGGATTTCTTCTCCTTGGCGTGAAGAATCATTCCGGTCTTCGCGTCGACAGTCAGGGTGGTCTGACAGCAGGGACAAACTATCTCGAGCTTTTCGTGTCCGTCCGACATGCTCCCTATTCTACCAAATTGGCTTGGATGAACTAAGGAAGGCGACGAGCCCCACCTTCCGAGCCGCGCAGGCTGCGAGGGTGTTGAAAATGTTCACGTATTTGTTACTTGCGGCAGGAGATCTTGAGTAGGAGTGGCCCATAAGGCTGAACGAAACGTGAGCGATCTCGCCGGCGTTTCGGCTGCCGACCGGGGGATGTTCCGACTAAAGGCCGATGAAGGAAATCGTCAACTCGTGACTCTTCAAGCTAGCGTCAGGCTTGCAGCTATGGGACTTATTGTCTCTTCTTCGTATATTTGATAGCGGCTGAGGCGAACGTGGTAAATTTCGAAGGCGAGCTCAGACCGCGCGATTCGTGATACACGAACGGAGGTGTGCTGGTGACAGTACGATTTGCGATGCGGTGGCGAATTCTTATCGCAATAGCGACCTCGGTCGTCCTGCTGGCGGCGATATTCCTGGTTTGGCGAGGACGCCTGCCGCGACCGGAAAGAATGGCGGCCGGCAAGTTTCCCGAACAGATTGTTTATGTCCGGTCGCAGGATGACATTGTCGATGCCGGTGCTATCTTCACACCGCCCAAGGATTCAGCCAAACCGATTGCGATCATCTGGGTTCATGGGTGGGGAGTGAATTTCTATTCTCCGACCTACGTGGCCATCGGTCGCGCCCTTTCGGAGCGCGGATATACGACGATTTCTGCAAATACGCGGATGCATGACCTTGGAAATGTGGAAGGGTACCGCGCGGGCAAACGGATTCGTGGAGGCGGTTATTGGGGCGTAGCCAGCGAAGAAGCGCGAGATCTGGCTGCCTGGGTCGATTTTGCGGAAGATCGAGGATTCAAAAAGACAGTGCTAGTCGGGCACAGCGCCGGTTGGGCGGCGGTTCGGACATATCAGGCGGAAAGGCAGGACACTCGGGTGGTCGGTGTCGTTCTCGCTTCGGGAGCGGTTCGGGCTGAAACTCGGCCGACCGATCCGGATCAGCTTGCGGAAGCCAAGCGGCTCATGACCAAGGGTGAGAGCGATGCCTTGATACGCGATCCCAAGCGTTCTTTCCCATCGTACATCAGCGCGGCTACGTTCATGGATATCGCCAAGTCGCCTCCGGAATACAAAGATTTCTTCGGAGTCCAAACTCCGAACCCCGGCGTAACCCACATCCATTGTCCTCTCCTCGCCTTTTTTGGTACCGGCGACGATGTTGGAACTCAGGAGGACCTCAATTTGCTCGCATCGTCGATCCGGCGTCAGCCGAGCGGCCCCAGCCACGTGGACACCGTCATGATCCAGCACGCGGATCACATGTATCAGGGCGAAGAGGCACAGGTGGCCCAAACGATCGCCCGCTGGGCCGACAGCCGCTTACCTTCTCGATGAGGCAAACACGACCGAACAGGGGACAGTGTTTTTTTCCACTGTTCTCTTTCGCAGCCGAAGCGCCATGCTCCTGTCTGGAGTCTTTCATGCCTTTCGGGCAGCCGGATCGATGAAAAGCGGACGACAACCGAGTATTTTTTCAGAGCCGCATCGGTTTTTAGTCGGAACATCCCCCGGTCGGCAACCGAAACGCCGGCGAGATCGCAAGGAGCCGCGCACGGCAGCGAGCCAGGCGAGCGAGTAAGCGGACCAAAAGCCAAGCGCTTCGCGGCGTTGCCGTTCAAAGACGCGACTGTGGGGCGAGAGTTCTGGTCCGCTTACTCGCTCGCCTGGCTCGCTGCCGAGGGTGTTGAAAATGTTTAATATCCTGTAAATCGGCCTCAAGGGTGACCTGTTTGGGCGAGCAAGACCGACCCCGACCCGCGATCGGCTAGGGGAAAATGCCCAGTTCACGATAGGCCTGGGCGATCCGGTCGATGGCCACGATATAGGCAGCCGTGCGCAGGCTGGGCAGGTTGCGCCGTCGCTTGAAGACCGTCCGCACCTGCTCGTAGGCGCTGATCATCGTGTCTTCGAGCCCGGAGTTGACCAGGTCAAGCTCCTCCGGCCCTCGAATCAAGCCCTGCCGCATCTCGGGTTGCATTTTCTTCCCGCTTATGCCTTCCAGCGCCGAAACCAGTCGCATTCCTTTTGCCTCTGCCAGCCTGTGCTCGAGGAGGCCGTAGCGGATGTGGGTCAAGTTCTTGCTCCACTCAAAATACGAGACCGTAACGCCGCCTGCGTTCAGAAAGACATCCGGGACCACCATCACGCCGCGCTCGAGCAGCCGTTTTTCGGCCAGTGGAGTCGTCGGCCCATTCGCCGCCTCGGCGACAATCTTCGCCCGGATTCGATCGACGTTTTGGAGGGTAATCTGGTTTTCGAGCGCGGCGGGAATCAGGATGTCGCACTCGATCTCGAGCACTTGCTCAGGCTTGTCCAAGGTCACGGTTCCCGGAAAGCCGCGTATCGACCCGGTTCGCCGCTTATGCTTGATCAGCTTCGCAATATCGAGTCCGTGCTCCGAGTAGATGGCCGCGTCCCATTCGCTGACCCCGATGATCTTGCAGCCGTCCTGTTCCCACAGAAAATGAGCCGTGTGATACCCGACGTTCCCGAACCCCTGGATCACGACCCGTTTGCCGCCCAGCCCGGGTTCGAGCCCAACCGCCTTTAAATCGTCCTTGTGTCGAAAGATTTGCCGGATGCCGAATTCGACACCACGCCCGGTCGCCTCCCGCCGCCCCATGATCCCGCCCTGGCTGACGGGCTTTCCGGTCACGCAGGCGGCGTTGTCCGTTCCGCCGGGATAGAAGGCATCGTAGGTGTCGAAAATCCATGCCATCTCCCGCTCGCCTGTACCGACATCCGGAGCGGGGACGTTGACTCCGGGACCAATGAAGTTTTTGCGGATGAGCTCCGCGGTGTAGCGGCGGGTGATTCTCTCCAGCTGTTCTTCGTCGAACTGCCGGGGATCGATCGCCACTCCGCCCTTGGAACCGGCGAAGGGGAGATCCACGATCGCGCATTTGTAGGTCATGAGCGCCGCCAGAGCCATGATCTCGTCCTGGTTCACCATGGGGCTGAAACGAATTCCACCCTTCAGCGGTTTCTGGTGGTGTGAGTGCTCCGCTCTCCAGCCATAGAAGTAATGGAAGCGGTTGCCGAGTTTGACCGGGAAGCTGACCATGAAAACGTTATCGCACTCGCGGATCTGCTGAAGCAGGCCTTTCGGATGGGTCAAGAAGCTCGACGCCTCGTCAAACTGGTTCCAGACGATGTGTTTGAGGTTCAGATCTTCCTGGCTTGGGCTTTTTGCAGAGGACATGTCTGATTCTAATTTGGCTGGCGTCCGACTTCAATTTCTTGAAACAACGGAGGATAAACGCCCACCTCGCTGCGCGGCGCAACAGTTCAAGTTGCACTCCGGGCATGTCCGTCCCGATAATGACGCGCATGTGGATCACTCGAACCCTCGTCCTGCTCCTCTTGGTCGGCGGCGCTGCGCAAGCGCAGACCGAACAGCTGCCCAAAGGGGTGGTGGTCGAACGCGTCCCTTGTGTGGCAAAGCCGGGCCAGACCTACGCGTTGTACATTCCGACCGGCTATGAATCGACCAGGAAACACCCGATCCTCTACTGTTTCGATCCGAGTGCGCGGGGCAAGGTTCCCGTCGAGCTCTATAAGAACGCAGCGGAAAGGCTCGGCTACATCGTCGCCTGTTCCAATAATTCACGTAACGGGCCGTGGGAGCCGATTTACGCCGCAATCCAGGCTGTTACCGACGATACCCATGCCCGGTTCTCGATCGATTCGCGGCGAATTTACACAACCGGGATGTCCGGCGGTGGAGGGCCGGCCTGGAACGTCGCGTCAACCGGGCTGGCCGGAAGCATCATCTGCGCGTCCGCGTTCCAAATGGAGGAGGAGACGCTGAAGGGCGTCTCATTCGCGCTCTTCGGCGTCGCCGGCATGGGGGATTTCAACTTCCCGCTGATGACGAAGGTGTGTTCCAGCCTGGAGGCGATGGGGAAGACCGTGCGGTTCGAAACTTTTGAAGGCGGACACGCCTGGCCACCTGAGGAGATCGCCGGGATGGCTCTGGACTGGATGGAACTGCAGGCCATCAAATCCGGCTTGCGTCCACCGGACGGCGCTTTTGTCGATGGACTCTATGCAAAGGCCGTTGCGCGGGCCGAGGCTTTCGAGACGGGAGGCCGGATCTACGATGCTTACAGGGCCTTTCGGGCAATCAGCTCGGATTTCAAGAACTTGAAAGAGGTGAACGGCTACGTCGGGAAGGTCCAAAACCTGGCTGGGACGAAAGAGGTTAAGCAGGCTATCAAGCAGGAGGCGGAGCTCGCCACGCTTCAGGAGACCCGGATGAACAGGCTCCGCGCCGCCCGGTACGCGCTCGAAAGGGAAACCGTGTCTGGGGGACCATCCGCCGCCGAAACCGATCCCGACTCAAGGGAAATGTTCGCGGGCGGGGAGAGCGAGATCCGAGACACTATCCGGCAGTTGAAAGACAAGATGGAGAGCAAGGTCTTCGACCGCGACCGCATTCTGGCCCAGCGGGTGCTCGAAGAATTGCTTATCAACTCCCTCTACTACGCGAAAGATCTCATCCAGGCGAAAAACTACCACTCGGCGCTCGTCAGTCTGAAGATCTGCGAGTGGATCCGGCCAAAAGCCAGCGGCGTCTTATTCGACTCCAGCCGGGCCTATGCGGGCCGGGGAGACAAGAAGAAGGCGTTGGAATACCTCGGAAAGGCCGTAGAGGCGGGCTTCAAAGACGCCGAAGTAATTGCGACAACGCCCGAGTTCGACCGCCTTCGCAAGGAAAAGGGCTACGCGGAGATCCTGTCCCGTCTGCCTCAGCAGTAGGAGTTAGCCCGTGCGAAAGTCGGGTTACCGAGGGATCTGCTGAAGTTGCGCCGCCGAGCAGCCAAAATCTCGCGTTACTGCCGTCTGCACCTGTTCGGCCAGATCCCGTCGCCCGATTTTGCAAAGGACTCGCATGGCCCCGGCCGCCCTTCTGAAGCGGGATCGGACGACTGCCCGACCCTAAAACCCGATCCGGTCGCGCACCTGCTGCACCTGCGAACGACTGATCGGCAGGGCCTTAGAGAAGGGCGGCTTGAGGCGGCACAGCATTCCGCCTCCAAAACCTCGAGCCAGCTCGGCTATCCAGTCGAGGTTGACGACATAGGAACGGTGGATCCCCAGGAACTTGTCCGCGGGAAGCATCTCCCGGATCTCTTGAAGGCTGTAGTCCAGAATGTGCTCTTCACTGACGGTAACCGCAAAAGTGTACTTGGCCTCCGCGTGGAAGTACGCAACTTCCGCGGGGTCGATGATCACCATGCGGTCGCCGTGGCGCGATACAAGCTTCCTCGAATTAATCGCGTTTTGCTTCCGGACGAACTCCAGCAGCCTCTGGAGATCTGCGTTTGAAGGCCGCTCGGAAGTCGACTGTCCCCGCAGTTGAACCAGCTTGCGGATGGCCTTTTCGAGGCGTGGCCGCTCCACGGGTTTCAGGAGATAGTCGACAGAATTCACTTCGAAGGCCTCCAGCGCGTACCGGTCGTAGGCCGTCACAAAAACCACCATCGGTTGCCGCCGCACCTTGTCCAGGACGTCGAAACCGTTCATGCCCGGCATCTGGATGTCCAGGAAGACCAGATCCGGCTCGAGCCGGTCGATCTCGATCACCGCTTCGCTCGGACGGCTGATCTTTCCAATCACCTCTACTTCCCGGTAGCCATCGAGCAACGTCTCCAGCCGCTTGAGGGCCAGCGGCTCATCGTCAATCAGCAGACAGCGCAAAGGAGCGGTCATGCTTTCTCCACGGCCGGGAGAGTCTCGGGACCGGTCTCGGCCGGCTCTTCCCGGGGAATCTCGAGCTCGGCCACGGTCCAGCCGGGGGACGCCTGGATCAGGCTGAAGCGGAAACGGTCGCCGAAAAGCGCCCGGCAGCGGGACTGCAGATTCTGGAGCCCGACTCCCTCCACGCGGTTTCGGGCGCCGGGGCCGGACCCTGGTTGCGTACCTTCATCCGAACGGTGTTCTCCGAGACTAACGTCGGCCGTCACCTCCAGGACAGTCTCGCACTCGCGGACCGCGACACCGTGTTTCACGGCATTCTCGACCATCGGCTGCAACAGAAGGGGCGGAACCCGACAATCGAGAAGCGCGGGATCCACCGTGATGCGGCACTGCAGCCGATCGCCGAATCGGACCTTCTCGATGGCCAGGTAGTCGTCCACGACCGCAACTTCTTCTGCCAGCCGGACGGAGCGCCCATCGTGACGATCCGTAGCGTATCGAAACAGTCCGGCGAGGCGTTCAACCGTCGCTTCCGCCTGGGCCGGATCAGTCGCAATCAGCGCCGCGATCGAGTTGAGGGCGTTGAAAAGGAAATGAGGATTTGTCTGAGCCTGAAGTGCCTGAAGGCGTGCCGCTAAAAGTTCCTTCTCCAGGCGTTCCTCGGCCAGTTCCTTTTCTCTGACCCTCTCGAGCGCTTTCTTCCAGAGTTCGCGGACCGCGAGGTAGAGAAACACCGGAAGGCCGAACAACAGCTGTAGAAGCTGACGATCAAGATATTGCTGCAGCCCCAGGACATTGAGTCCGGGTAAATGAAGCGAATCAGGTGCCCGCCGATCCAGGTACTCACGACAGCCGACATGAGGAAAGCGGCAAGCGCATGGAGGATCAGGCCTGAAAGACAAGTTCGTGATCGCCACCCCATCGCTCGATCCCCGCAAAAAACAGCGTGTTCAGGTGACCATGCAGATTCCGTAGATGGCCAGCAAGAAAAACGCCTGGCGAAGGCCGCCAGCCGGGAAATTCGGTGTGCCGACAGCGTTGACCAGGATGAAAATTGCCCCGAAAAGCAATGCTCCCAGCAGAGCAAACATAATCCGCTTGATGACAACGTTGGGCCGGATAGCTCGGTTTCATCTCTACACCCTGGTTCACAGATTGTAACGCAGTCCCGCGGCGAAGACCGAGTCATAGATCTGGCTTCCATGCTCGCTCTTGCGTTTCCCGAGGAAGAAGGAAGGCCGGATGTAGAACTGCCAGTTGCGGTGAAGCTGCACATTAAGGCCGAGAATCGCGATAGTTGAGCGATCCTGCCACCCGCTCAACCCAATCAGCTGGAGCGAATAGCGTTCATGGCCCCATACGGTGCCGGCCATAAGGAAAAGCGTATCGCTGTTCTGCCGCACCCCAGGCAGTTTCTGGGCGGCGCCGGCCAGCCGCCCGAGCGCGGAAAGGGCGTCCACGCCTCCGCCGTTCAAGCCGCCGGCGACCAGGTCCGAATCCCCTTCCAGGCGGTTGTACATCAGGGCGTTTTCCCCGGAAGTCAGTCCCTGGCCGTCGTGGTGCCACTCGCCCGTCAGCGTCCACCTGTTCGGAAAGGTGTAGTTCCCGCCCAGGACCGATTGGCCGGTAAGGCGCCGCAGCCGGTTCAGCGAATGCAATCGAGTTTTCTGCCGGAATCGGTGTGACCAGCCCGAGATCCTCGAGGAGCAAAGCCTTTTCCAGCGGCAGTCGGGGCCGCATCACAACCAGTTCCCCATGGAGCTCGGTGCTGCTGCCCAGGACGTAGGAGAAGTTGCAACCGAGCCGGTTTGGGGCGTGCGAGGGGATGAGTCCCATTACCGAGACATCAAGGCCGTGCCACACCTGGTTGTAGCGGAGTGCCAGCCGATCGCGGCTACGGATCGGTGCACGGGTGAAGTAGAGCCGGGGCGCAAAATAGATGACGTCGACCGAACTCTGACCACGCACGTAGTTCGCCTGGACAAGCTCTGTCCCCTGATTGAGCCCCAGGCGGTCGTTCGGATCCCGCGGGTCTTTCGGGGGATCGGCGAAGCCGCTTGGGTTATAGGCGGCGCCGGTTCCCCACTTCACGAGCTTCTTCCCGGCCGAGAAGTCCCAGTTCTCGGTTGCGGTCACCACCGCATAAGCCTCGCGCAGCAGGAAATAAGCGTGCGTCCCCTGATCCCGGCTGATTCTTTCGGTCCCCGCCACCTGCAGCCGCACCCGGCTATCCCTCAGCTTGAGCGACAGGCGGCCGCTCGATAAGAGGTGGTTGCTCGTCGTCGGTGGCTCGAAGAGCAGATTGCCCGGGTTGAAGAGGGAGTCGGATCGCGGGTGCGAGTAACTGGCCTCGTCGTTCACGGACAACGTCCAATCCCACTGGGCCCGAACCCAACTGGAAGTCGGGACGAGAGTGAGGAGCAGGACTGCCCAGGTTCGAAGGCGTCTCATGGTCTCAGAACTCCGACATCCTGTTAGTGTTGAAGTACCTGTCCGAAAACTCGCGCGGCTCGGCGCTCAGGTACTCGAGCGTCGTCTTTTCATCACCGAGAATGCGGTCGTGGATCGTGATCCGGGAGACCATCCGGTGCCCGAAGAAGGTCTTGAACTCGTCGAATGAAGCGAATTTGGAGTTCTTCCCGGAGGTCAGGTAGAAGTTGGCCTGAACCGGGGCCAGGGTGTCGAGATCGACCCAGTACTCGATCCGCTGGTAAGTCGCACCCTTGCGCTTCGCCTTCAAGTCCAGCAGCGCGCACCGATGCCCGCCCACTTTCTCTTCGCGAACGAGAGCAGGTAGATAATCGAGCGCGTAGTAGGTCTTCGCGACATCGCCGTTGCTGGCCTGTCCGATCAGTCTCTGCATGGGTGTTATGCGAACCGGACGGGAGACATCCGGCAGGGAGATCCACATATCGTCGCCAAGCATCAGGACCCGCAGTCCGCGGCTGCGGGGGTCGAGCGATTTGACCAACGCCTTCTCCGGTCCCTTGGCATAGACCTCGAACACGCTTTCCTGTTCGACCTGGTTCTTTTTAAAGTACGTCACCCGGGTTCGGACCAGGACAGAAGCACGGCCATTGCGGACGACGTCCGCTTGCTCGAGCACTTCCTGGGCGGTGAGGCCGGTTGACGTCAGGGGGGTTGTCTGCGCGCCCAACCCGGCCATCGCGAGGAGCGCGACCGAAAGCGCTGTGACGACCGCCGGGACTGTATGCCTCTTCATGATGTCTCTCCTCTTTGGTCCTGTTAGATATGTCCCAGAGCGTCGACGATTTTCAGCCGCGATCCGCGCAGCGCGGGCAGCGCAGCGCCAAGGACCATCATGATCACGGCCAGGACAAAGACGCCGACGAAGACTTCGGGAAGCTGCTGGATGTGAATCGGGAAGCCGGAAGTAGTACCTGGGGGCGGCGGCACCTGGATCTTGGCCCCGTTTATCAGTGTGCTGAAGGTCCAGGCGAGAGCGACCGCGGCCCCTCCGCCGAGGATCCCCATGAAAAGCCCCTCCAGCAGAAACAACGTCAGGATACGCAGGCGAGAGGTGCCAAGGGCCATCAGGGTGCCGATTTCCTGAACCCGCTCGAACACGGTCATCATCATCGTGTTCGAGCTGCTGAGGACCACCAGGACGAAGATGATCAGTCCCAGAACCACGAAGATGGTGGAGAAGGTAGCGATGACCTGTCGGTAAACCAGGGACAACTCCGACCACGTCCGCATGGCCAGGCGCAGGCGGTTTTGCTCGAAAGCTTTGGCCAACTGATCTTTGGCCAGGTCGGTGTTGTCGGTCTGATCAAGGCCTACAACCAGTTTGGTGACCCGGTCGGTCGCGAGGAGGCGCTGCGCGGTTTGAAGCCGAACCGACAGAAGACGGGCGTCCGCCTCCTTGAACCCGGTCGAAAAGACGCCGGCTACCGTCACGTCGATGCCGTTCAAGGCCCCGTCGGCGGTTGTCGAAAGGAGAGTCAAAACGTCACCCTCCTTTGCGTTGAGCGATTTGGCCAATCCGAGGCCGAGGATCACCGGGTCCTCGGCCTTGGATTTGAGAAGATCCTGGCCGCTCTGGACCTTGATGAGCATTCCCATCCGCTTCTGCCTGTCCGGCTGCACGGCGTCGGCCATGAATGCGACCGACTTATCCCCATTCGCGATCAGGCCCATAAATTCCATGCGCGCTTCGGCTGAGCGCACGTGAGGCATCCCTTCAATCAAGTCCTGGACCGATCGGTAGTTTTCAAGGCCGTACTGGAGCGGCTTCATCTCCTCCTTGTCGAGAAACGCGGGGTTGTACACCTGCAGGTGGCCGATTCCCTGAAGGATCGCACTTTCCCGCGCCCCGTCGTACATGGTTCCCATGAACCCGCGGGCGACAATAAGGGCGACGCAGCCGAATACCAGGATCGAGCCGGTGATCAAGGAGCGGCGTCTGTTCCGGAAGATGTTTCGAACTGCTATCCTCGAGAAGCTAAACATGGGCCACCTCCGACTGTGCATGGGGCATCTGCGCCCCGTTTTTGGAAATGCGACCGTCTTCGAGCCGAATCACTCGATCGGCCTTCGCAAGGATTCGAGGATCGTGGGTTGAGAAGACGAAGGTCACCGCGCATTCGAGGCTGAGCTGACGCATCAACTCGATCACTTCGGCCCCGGTATGGCTGTCCAGGTTCGCCGTCGGTTCATCCGCCAGGACAACCGCCGGTCTGGTGACCAGTGCCCGCGCGATAGCCACTCTCTGCCGCTGGCCGCCGGACAGCTCGTTAGGCCGGTGTCTGCCTCGGTCCAAAAGGCCGACCCGGGACAGCATTTCGGGCACCCGTTCCCGGCGCTCCTTGCCCGCGACTCCGGTCAACAGAAGCGGATACTCCACGTTTTCGTAGGCCGACAGGACCGGAACCAGGTTGAAGTTCTGGAAGACGAATCCCAGGCGTTTTCGCCGAAATCCGGCCAGACGGTTCAGCGGTTCCCCGGTCATGTCGCGACCTTCGAGGAACAGACGGCCGTGGTCGGGCTTGTCCAGGCAGCCGAGCAGGTTCAAAAGCGTCGTCTTACCGCTGCCGCTTGGTCCTGCGATGGCGGAAAATTCACCGGCCGCGAAGCTGCAATCGATCCCCTGCAGGGCGCAGATCGTTGTTGAACCAAGCCGGTAGTTTTTACCCAGCTCTTCACATCGAATGATTTCGTTCATCGTCACTCCTCTCTCGACGATCCCATCGTCGCAAAGTGGGTCCGGATCTCGATGAATCATCCGACGGAGCGTAAGAGCCAGCCGACGAAAGGCAGAAAGACGGCGATAAGCCGAGTCTCACTTCTGCCGAGCAGGGGACAGTGTTTTTTTGTTTGTGCCATTTTCTGCATCGCGCTCGGGTCCCGCCCGGGTATGGAAGCCATGCGGCGGAAGCCATGCGGCGGCTGGATCGTAAGGAGCCGCGCACGACAGCGAGCGCTAGCGAGCGAGTAAGCGGACCAGCCAGACATGCCCCAGGGGGGTTCCCATCCGATGGTGCCGCTTTTGCGGAAACCCGGGTGCGTGGTATCTGGTCCGCTTACTCGCTCGCTTTGCTCGCTGTCGTGCGCGGCTCCTTACGATTGTCGCTGACGTTTTCGTCTCGCCTTGTCGGGCGAACAGGGGCGGAGCAGGGGGGCGAGCAGGGGACAGTGTTTTTTTGTTTGTGCCATTTTCTGCATCGCGCTCGCGTCCCGCCCGGGTATGGAAGCCATGCGGCGGCTGCGATCGTAAGGAGCCGCGCACGACAGCGAGCGTCAGCGAGCGAGTAAGCGGACCAGCCAGACTTGCCCCGGGGGGTTCCCATCCGATGGTGCCGCTTTTGGGGAAACCCGGGTGCGTGGTATCTGGTCCGCTTACTCGCTCGCTTTGCTCGCTGTCGTGCGCGGCTCCTTACGATTGTCGCTGACGTTTTCGTCTCGCCTTGTCGGGCGAACAGGGGACAGTGTTCTTTACTCTTGCCCCCCGGGGGAGGAGGTTCGTATTTTTGCGGAAAGTGTTATTTTGTAAGACACCATGAGCAAGACAGTTGCAGATGACAATGATTCGGTCTGGACAATGCTGCGCGAGGAGGTCCTCGGGATGGCGGAGTCGGAGGCCATGCTGGCTAGCTACCTTCATGCCACCGTTCTTAACCACCGGTCACTTGAAGATGCGCTTTCCTATCTTCTGGCTGGCAAGCTCGCTTCTCCGTACCTCTCGGCCATGTCTTTAAGGGAAGTCATCGACGAGGCGTTCTCAGCCTCGGCCGAGATCCGGGAGGCGGTCCGGTGCGATCTCACGGCGGTGTTGAGCCGAGACCCGGCAGCCCGGGGCGTAGCCGCGCCCTTTCTCAACTACAAGGGGTTTCATGCGCTCGAGGCGTATCGGGCGTCCCACTGGCTGTGGGTCGAAGGCCGACACGCGATGGCGCTCTATTGTCAGAACCGGATCTCTGAAGTCTTCGCCGTGGATATCCATCCGGCTGCGCGAGTCGGGAAGGGAATCCTGATCGATCACGGCACCAGCGTGGTAATCGGGGAAACGGCCGTTGTCGGGGATGACGTGTCAATGCTTCACGAGGTGACCCTGGGCGGAACCGGGAAGGAAACCGGGGACCGCCATCCGAAAGTCGGTAATGGGGTGCTGATCGGGGCGGGGGCGAAGATTCTCGGAAACGTGAAGATCGGTGACGGGGCTAAGATCGGGGCGGGCAGTGTGGTTCTCGACGACGTGCCAAGTCACATGACTGTAGCCGGCGTACCGGCAAAAACCGTGGGACGGCCCCAAACCGAGGTGCCCGCTCTCCTGATGGACCAGCGCATCGAGTCGCCGGAGAAGCCCAAGCCGGGGGGGAAGTCTCGAGGGCACAAACTGATGAGCAGCAGGCACTAGAAAAGGAGCACGAAAATGAACAATCCCATCTGGGTCATGACGTCGGCGTTGAAAGGCCTGACTTTCAGTCAAATTGTCAGCCGAACCAAAGAGATCAATGCGCAGGGAATGGAACTGTGCGTGTTCCGGCGCGACGGCAGCCGGAAAGATCATGTCGCCACGCATCTGGACTACGAGACGTTCGGACCCCAGGATGCCAGGAAAGTCCTCGATGTCTGCAACTCCGAGGGATTGCGGCTCTCGGTCGGCGCCTATGACAATCTGATCGGGGGCGACCCGGCCGAGCGCGTCGAGAACCAGAACCACATCCTTCGCCTGATTCGGATCGCGCACCTCCTCGGAGGCGACGCGAACGACGTAAAGGTGGGTACTTTCGTCGGCTACGATGCGGAATTGGGCGCCCAGGATCACGGCTTTCAGCGCAATCTGGAAAAGTACGCGAAAGTCTTCGCGCCGATTATCAAGTACGCCGAGGACATGGGGGTAACACTGATCTACGAGAACTGCCCGATGGAAGGATGGCGGCCGGCCAGCTCACCCACCACCTACAATAACCTGCCCGGGACTCTTGCCGCGCGCAAGTTGATGTATGCCCTCCTGCCGAGCCGCGCCCACGGCGAGACCTACGATCCGTCCCACGACGTCTGGCAGAACATCGATCCCGTCGACGTTATCCAGGCGAGCGATATGACCCGGATCCACCGCATCCACGTCAAAGGGACACGCAAACTAAACAATACGGCCCGAATCCATTGGGGAGGCCTCTATCCGATGCAGGCGGTCGATCCGGAGCTGGCCAGGAAGGCCGGAGTCCCGGTACCTGCCCACGAATGGGATCGCCATCATTACGAACCGATGTTACCGGGCTTTGGCGGTTACGACAGCATGGATTGGCGTGCGTTCCTCAAGACCCTGATGGAGAAAGGATTCAACGGGCCCTTCGTCATCGAAAACGAAGCGGACAATTCGGCGCATACGGGGAACCTCGGGGCGACCATTCAGGGATTCAGGACCGCGGTGCTGTGCCTGGCTCCGATTGTCTGGCCGCTGGTTGAAAGCGGCTACCAGTTCGATTCAAAGAGTCTCAAGCCGTTGAAGACGGAAGTGGCGAAAGACACTCCGGTGGTGAAGATGGCTCAGTTGGGGTAGTACGACGGCGGAGTCTCGGGGAGTTTCGGGGACACAGAACCTAATTCCTTTGGCACTACCTCCTCACGGTAACTGATCGGGAATTAAGTATTATGTCCCCCGAAACTCACTCGTCCACGACCGGTTGGCGCTGGCGCTTCCGGCTCGCCTGCTGCCGTTTCTGTTCCAGGCGTCGCCTCTTGGCCGCTGCACTGGGTTTCGTCGCTTTTCGCGTCCGGACCGGAGTCGCAGCCTGCCTGATCATCATTACCAGGCGATCGATGACGTCCTGACGGTTCCGCTCCTGAGTGCGAAAGCGCCGGCCGGTCAGGATCAGCACGCCCTCCTGGGACACTCTCTTGCCCGCCAGCCTCAGCAGACGCTCCCGCACCTGGGCCGGCAGAGAGGGTGACTCAACGGCGTTAAACCGGAGCTGGACGCAGGTCGCGACCTTGTTGACGTTTTGGCCGCCCGGACCGCCGGAGCGCACGAATTCAAAGTTGATCTCGCCGTCGTCAAGTGCGATCTCTTCGGTAACTTGAATCATATGGCCATCTTACACGCTCGGCCGCGACGCTTCAGTACGGCCGGTTCTCTTCGGGCCGAGGCCCGTGGTATTCCTTCTTCACTCGATACACGTTGAACCACTCCCAGCGGTCGCCGTTGGCTACGCCATAGGGCAGAATTCCCCAGCCCGTACTGTAGAAGCCCGCTTTCGAGCCAAAATCAAGCATCCGCACTCGAGAGTCGATCTGAGCTTCGCGCTGTTCCAAGAGCTCCGTGTACTCGCCCGTGTCGTAGGCGGTCACCCACGGCATTGCAACGTAGGGCTTGATGATGATGTCGCCGGGCCGTGCGGTCGTTGTCGTCTTCAGAATGGTCTTTGCGCCGGCTTCGTTCATGTAATAGCGAAAGCCCCACTCGCCGGCGATCCAGACTGTGCGATTAGGCGCGCGGTACCGTGCAGCCAGGGCTTGCGCTGCATCGCGGTAGAGGCCGGCAAACCGGTAGTCTCCGTAACTCAGCCAGAAGGAGTAGGCACCGGTCACGATCACCGCCGATACGATCAGCTTTCGCAGCAAGTCCTGGTTGCGAATCCGCCGTTGCAGCGAGAGCACCAAGAGCGTGATCGCCGAGGGCAAAGCCGGCAGAGTGTACCTGGCCGACCCGCTGTAATACATGAAGAGGCACGCGAGCAGGAAGGCGGCAAACCACACGGTGAGAAGGCCCGACGGTGGGCCGTCTGCGGAATCGGTTCCTGACTGCCTGACGCCGCCCAGGGGCCGAAAGACGCTGAACAGTACCAGGCCGCCGGTCGCCAGAGAGAGCGTGAATAGAAGGACCTGAAGCCAGGTCCAGTCCGAGACCCAGAGGGCGAACGGAATCCATCCGAGACCCAGAGCGAGCAGGGCCACCGGCGTCCTCCGTCGGCCGCCGAAGCCAAGCCAAGCGACCAGCGGCATGAAGAACAGCCCGCCAATGTTCAAGACGAAACTCAGCCCTTTAACGCCGACGAGCCACCAGTCGAGAGTCTGGCGATGGCTCATGTGCAGGACCGTCAGGATGAGGACGAAGCGCCCGTAATGGACGTACGCAAGGAAAAACCACGTGATCCAGAGCAGGAAGGGAAGCCCGAGAAGCAATAGGAGACGCGTCCGGTATCTGCGCTCGGCCGGCTGCCTGGAAATCAGAATAGCCGCGGCAAAAAGCGCGATCTGGAAGACCGTGGTGATGGAAATCATGGAAGCGCCCGTGAGCCCGGCCGCCATCAGGAGCCATCCGCGCTTCCTTTCCGGGGATGCGAGCACCGAAAAGAAGCCGGAGAAAGCCACCAGCCAGAGGCTCAGCAGGGGGACATCGGTCATCAGGGTGTGACTGAGAGTCATGAACACCGGGGAGACAACCAGCAGGCTCGCCACAGCAAGCGGCCAGCGGACAAATCGACGCGCGACATCGTACATCGCCCAGGCGGCGAGCAAGGGGAAGAGCATGAAACCCAGGTGCAGCACCCACTCCCGGCTGCTCCCAGTCCCCACCTTAATTAGCGCCAGGTAGTACGAGGCCAGGGGAAGATGACTGTGGCTCGCCGCGTCCCGCGCCTGGTAGCCCTCGAAAATCGGCGCGTAATCATAAGGGAAGAACGGCTTCTGGAGAATATTGTCGGCAATCTCCAGGTAGATCCGGTCATCGATGTGAACCGCCTGGTTCACGAACGGCAGGTACGTTGCGCCAACCAGCAGCGCGAGGACCAGGGCGGGGCTTTTCAACCGGGAAAGCATACGGCGGCAATTCTACTCGACAACAGAACCGCGGCGAAACCGCCGTCGACGCCAGTTGAGGGAAGAGACGGCATGCGACGCGAGACGCCCGAGGAAGATCATCATTTCTTTGTACGACTTGCCGCTTCTTTCCAGCCGCACTCGCAATGAGAACCCGTACCACGCGACCGACAGCAGATAGTACAGCCTTCCCAGCGGCAGCCGGATCAGAAGCGGGACCAACGGTCGCAGGAATGGAAACGAAACCACAACGCCGAACAGCTTGTGAAGCCGCTCGACGCGCGTCTTTTCCGTCGAATTCGGAAACCGCAAAGCCGAGAAGGTATTGGTCCCCTCAGGCAGAACGTCATCCGCCGGGACATAGAAGCCGTGCTCCTGGGCGTACCGGCTCAGCTCGGTCCCGGGTAGCGGGAAGAACAGGTGCCCGACCGCATAATCCGGCCGGCAGCGTATGTTCAAATCGAGTGTCTTGAGGTCGACCTCCAGCGGCTTGGCCGTCGGCAATGCCATCAAATTCTGCGTGATAAACGGGATGTCGAAGTGCCGCAACAACTTCGCCAGTCCGGCAATCTCATCATTGGTGATGTTCCGTTTGAGGAGCGATTTGGAGACCTCAGCATCTCCGCATTCGATCCCGAAACAGACCAGCCGGCAGCCGGCCTCCTTGAGGAGCCGGACCTTTCGCTCGTTGGCCGCCTTGACGTGGAGGTTGCACATGAACGGGACCCCGACTTCCCCCGGATACCGGGCGGCAAACTCCTCGAGCCAGGAAATGTTGCAGAGAGTGAAGATGTCGTCGTCCAGGTAGGCGAATCGGGTGTTATACGTGTCGCGCGTCTGCCGCATCTCGAGCAGCAGGTTCTCGACGCTTCGCCTTCGAAAGACCTTGCCGGCAGACCCGAACATCTCGTTGTAGCTATGGTTGAAGCAATATGTGCACTGGTTCGGGCACCCGCGCGACGTCATGAAAAGATGCGTGCGGCTGTTCCGAAGCGCGGGCTTGCTGCGCAAGAGGATTTCCCGGTCCGGAAAAGGAACCGAATCCAGGTCCTCGATGAACGGGGCCGGTGCGTTTCGAATCACTCCACGGTCGGTTCGGAAATGGATACCTGCGGTGCGTGTCGCGTCGCCGGGATAGTGATCAAGAAACACGCCAAAACTGATGTCCCCTTCGCCGAAGGCGACGGCGTCAACGAAGTCCTCTTCAATGATGTCCTGAAAGAAAGTCGGATGCGGTCCGCCGAATATCACGAAAGCTCCGGTGACCGAGCGCAACCGGCGAGCCAGGTGAGACAGGCTTGCGTATTCCGGGCTCATGCAGCTGAAGGCGACGATCTGCGGGTTCCACTTCCTGACCTCCGCGCAGATCGATTCCTCGTCCTGTTCGTCGGCGATCACGAGCCTGGTTTCCCAGGAACGGGCGACAGCCAGGCTGGACATATACATGACGCCCAGCCGTTCCATGGTGTAGAGGCTCTTGACGACGAAAAGAATACGCATGGCCACTGCGCAGGAATGTTAACACGGTTGGGGTTCGAGGTTCAGGAGTTCTGACGTTCATAGTTCACGAGTTCAGGGTTGGGGTTGGGGTTGCCACTGCCGTTTCCAGTTCTGCAGCACAAACCGCGTGTCGGACTTAACCCCGAACCGGAAACCCTGAACTCAGAACTCGACCGTGAACCGTCGAACCCTGAACCCCCCGCTTGGGTAAGCCGTTACCCACGCCTGGGTAACAGCTGAGCCAGCCGTCTTCGCGCCCGCTTCCCCAAACGCCCGCCGGCGGCCGATTCTTCCTCGCCGAGGAATAGGCACGCTTCTTGCCACTACTCTCCTCGTGAAACTCAAAAGCCGCTCTTCAGCCTGGGTACTGGCGCTGGCGCTCTGCAGCACTCTTCTGGCCCAGTCCGACTCGAATTCGATGTCCGACGAACAGCGACGCCTGTTGGAAGTCAGGCGCCGCCAGATTGAGCTCAAGAGCGCCCGATCCGAGTTCGATCGGGTGCGCGGACTCTTCGAGCAGCGACTCGTCGCCCGGAAAGACATGGACCTTGCTCAGACCACGGTTGACACCTCGCAGCTCAACTACCAGCAGGCAGTGCTTAGTCTCCTCAGCCTTCAGCCGAGGATTTCCGTGAAGGAAGCGGTCAAGTCGCAGACGCGGGATGGTCGCAAGTTTGTCCGCTTGACGATCGTCAACCTCACGCCCACGTTTGACGATTCGCAGTTCCAGTTGCTGAACAACTTCGAAGGGGCGGATCCGATTCCGGCGGAGCTCCGCAAGCGCGATGTCCAGGATATCTTCATCTCGCTGAAGGCGCTCGGCGGCACGGCAGCAAGCGGCGAGGTCGAGAGCCGGGGAACAACGATCGGGCTTCCGTACGAGATCCACGTCCCCGAGCTCAAGTACGGGCAGGAAAAAAGCATGCAGTTCCAGCTCCTGCGTGACGTCAATAGCGTAATGGTCGCCGCTGCCTACAAAGGCCAGCGGCAGGAACTGGACATCCAACTCGAGCAAGCTGAAACGGAGAGTGTCGTGGGCGTTTCCTCCACCCAGATCTCGCAAGAGGCGGACCTGGGCGGTCAGGTTACCTACGACTTGAAGCTCGAAAGATCCACTGTCGATGTGCGAAGCTTCCAGTTGCGCGTTCTGAATCTTCCCCGCCAAATCAGCTATAGCTTCATCGATCCCGGCACCCAGGCTCGGCTCTCTCAGCTCAACTTTCCGGCAGGGGTCACCCAACAGCAGCTCGGGCTTCGGCTGTTCCTTCCCGAGCGGGCGGACGATGCGGTACCGATCGACCAGCCGCTTCAGTTCTGGGCGGCCGTCATGAACGACCAACAGGCTACGGGTTATCGGGAGGACCGCCCGTATTCCGGCGCGGAACTACAGACCAGCCGCGTGGGCTACCTGCAACTCACTGCGATCCCGAGGGGAGTCGGGCGGATCGAAGTGTCTGCAGCCAGCCTCTTTTCGGAGATCCAGACCGGCCAGAAAGTCGAAACGACGATCACAATCCGCAACACCGGAACCCGGAGGCTGGACAACGTTCGTTTAACGACCGAGTCTCCCCTGAACTGGAGGGCGGAGATCATACCCGACATTATCCCGAGTCTCGAGACCAACCGGGAAGCCCGGATTCAGTTAAGGATCCAGCCTCCGCGGGATGCCCAGGTCGGAGACTACGAGGTGCGGATCAAGAGTGAAAGCTACGCTTACAACCGACGGGTTCCGACCGAAGACAAGATCTACCGTGTGAACGTGAAGACGCCGGCAAACCTGTGGGCCACGGCTGGTCTGGTCGGAGGCCTGCTCGCAGTCCTTATCGGGATCGTGGTGTTTGGCGTGAAGCTGACCCGCAGGTAAGGGTAATTTCGGGGAGAGTTTTCGGGGGATTTTCGGGGACATAATACTTAATTCCCACCCCGTTTGCGCGCTCATGCGTAAGCAAAGGAATTAAGTTTTGTGTCCCCGAAATTCGCGCGAGCAAAAGCTTTTTCGGAGCCGCGCACGCAGCTGGTTTTCAGCGGAGTAAGCGGGATCTGAACACAACAAACGGGAGAAGACATGATTGAGGCAAGGAACCTGAGCAAACGCTACGAGGACGGAGTGCTGGCCCTTGACGCGCTCAACCTGAAAGTAGAGCCGGGAGAGATTTACAGCCTGCTGGGCGCTAACGGCGCCGGCAAGACGACGACCATCAATCTCTTCCTGAACTTCATCGAACCGACAGCCGGGCAGGCGTTCATCCACGACATCGACGTCACAGAAGACCCCCTGGAAGCTAAGAAGTACGTCGCGTATGTCTCGGAAAATGTGATGCTGTACGCCGCTTTTACCGCCCGTCAGAACCTGGATTTCTTCGCCAGGCTGGCCGGCAAACGGGACCTGAAGAAGGACGACTACTACCGCGTCATGCGTGAAGTGGGCTTGCCGGAGAAGGCGTTCGACCAGCGGATCAAGGAGTTCAGTAAAGGAATGCGCCAGAAGCTGGGCATAGCAATCGCGATGATCAAGGACGCGCCGGCCTTGTTCCTGGATGAGCCGACGTCGGGGCTCGACCCGAAGGCGGCCGCCGAGTTCTGCGAGACCCTGATGGACCTCAAAAAAAGAGGCAAGGCAATCCTGATGTCCACCCACGATATCTTTCGCGCCAAAGAGCTGGCCGATCGGGTCGGCATCATGAAAGAGGGCCGGAAGGTCATGGAGAGGACGCGCGAGGAGCTGACTTACGAGAACCTCGAGCATCTCTACCTCGACTACATGCGGGGCGGGATTGGAGCGGAAGCCCCCGCGCAAACGGTGTAGCAATGTCGATCAGAATCCTATGGACCGTAGCCGAACGTGAGCTGCTCGAGCAAATGACCAGCCTTCGTTTTCTGGTCATTGCCGTCCTCGTCGTGTTGCTTACACCTCTGACGATCTACGTCGGGAACAACAACTACCTGGCCCGGGTGCAGAGTTACCAACAGCTTTCAGCGGCGCGCAACGGCGTCCGGGCACAAATGGACAAGGTCATGAGCGGGGTTTACGGGCAAGATGTCTCCTGGACCCCGTACAACGACCTGGAACCTCTCCGGGTGCTGCGGCCTCCCGAAAAGTTCAGCGTCCTGATCAAGGGTCTGGACCCGGCGATGCCGCTGTACTGGGATTTCTCAGCGAGCGGTACCCAGTCAGGTCCGCCTGCCTCGCCGGCCTTCTGGATGGCGGATTTGCTCGGTGCTCTGGACCTCGAGTTCGTCATTCGGGTCGTCCTCGGCCTTCTCGCCATCCTGATCGCCTTTGACGCGATTGCCGGCGAGAAGGAAAGCGGGACGCTGCGATTGGCTTTGAGTCACCCGGTTTCGAGGCCGGTTTTTTGGATCGGCAAGATGCTGGGAGGCGCGATCAGCCTGCTTGTGCCGCTCACTCTCGTCCTGTTGGTGGCGGTCATCAGCGGCGAAGCGATGGGGGTCGGTCTCAGTGATCGCGAGTCGGTTGCGAAGATCAGCTCCCTTTTCGTCGTTTCCAGTGGCTACCTGGTCGCTCTCTATGCGCTCGGGCTGCTGGTGTCGTCGCTCGCGCAGACTCAAAAGAACGCCATGGTGGTGCTGCTGGTGTGTTGGGTGATGCTCGTCCTGGCCGCACCTCCGCTGGCGATCCTCATCGCCCGTGCCGCGGCCCCGGTCGACTCTATCCATCTGTACGAGGCCCAAAAGCGCTCACTCGGCGAGGATCTCGACATCGAAAAGGAATATGCGCTGGGCAAGATCTTTACCGACAGCAAGGGCCACCTGAGCAGCGCGGCCTACCGGACCGAAAACAAGGCCGTGCTTGATGACAAGATCTCGCTTATCGAAGGCGATTTCTTGAAACGTCGCCGAAGACTGCTGGGCGAGGTAGATCAGCGTTTCCAGCGGGCCAACAGGAGGCAGACGCTCCTTGCCAACGCCATCATGTTGGCCAGTCCGGCCGCCCTCTTTGCCCACGCCGCCACGAGTCTTGCCGGGACAGGCGATCCGGAACGCGAGGCCTGGCTTGCGGCAGTGAACCAGCACCAGACGACGCTGACCCAAGTCGTTTTCGAGAACGACGCCCGGGTTTCAGCCAGGAGCCAGGGCGGCTCCATGTCCTTCACTCGCCGGGAGCCGCCGAAGCTTTCCGATGTGCCCGCCTTCGTTCCCCCTAACCGGAACCTCCGGGCGACGCTCGGCGAGACTGTCCTGCCCGCTGCAATCCTCTTTCTGTTTTGGGGTGTCTTCGTTTTCGCGGGGTTGGCCGCTTTCTATCGGTATGACGTCAGGTAAAGGAGTCCAAGAAAGATGCTGTGGACAATCACGAAGAAACAACTCCTGGTGAACCTGCTCTCCTACCGGTTCGTCGTGGGTTTCGTTTTGTGCCAGGTCCTCTTCGTCCTCGCGACGGTGATCCTGGTCAGGGACTACGAGGAACGGGTCAAGGCCCACGACGAGGCGGTCAGCCGCGAGGCGAAGCGGCTCGAGGACGTGAAAGTTTACTCGGATCTTGCCCGGTCGATGACGGTCTATAAGCCCCCGGCCGCACTCAGCCCGATCTGCATGGGGTTCGATAAGAGCTTCGGTAATGAGGCATCGTTCGCCTACTCGAAAGCACCCGCGCTCGAGATCGGCCGGCAGGAGAAGAACGCCTTGCTGGTCGCGCTTCGCTCGCTCGATCTCGTTGCGGTCATCCAGGTGGTTCTCGGGCTCCTGGTCCTCCTTTTCGCGCACGATACCGTCTCCGGTGAACGGGAACGCGGCACACTCGCGCTCTCCTTGTCCGGGCCTCTGCCGCGCCACGTCTTTCTTCTCGGGCAGTACCTGGGCGGAATGATGACCATTGTGGCCGTTTTCCTCGTCGGGATTCTCTTTGCCCTCCTTGTGATGATCCGCTCTGCCTCCGTTCAGCTGAACAGTTCGGACTGGTTCAGGCTTGGACTGATCGTGCTCGTCTCGCTGGCCTATCTCTCGGCCCTCTACCTGCTTGGAGTTCTAACCTCCATCCTGAGCAAACGGTCGGCGACGGCCCTCGTCGTGCTCCTGTTCTTCTGGATAGTATTCGTCATCATTTTCCCGAACCTGACGTCCGCCATCGCTTCAAAAGTAAAACCCGTGCCGGCCAGAGGTGTCATCACCCAGCAGGCATCGAACCTGCGGCGCGAGTTCTGGACCCGGGTTGAGCAGGATGCCTCCAGGACCCTGCCCCGGCCTGACCATAAATGGGAGTTCATTGCCGGGCGATCGGTCTACACCGGCAGTCTTCCCTACCCGATGCGGCTCTACTATGCGCCCCGGGAAATCATGGAGTGGGAGCTGGAGGGACTGCAGCGTTACCTGCCGCTCGAAATCGACTACGCCAACCGGATGCAAAAGCTCGAGGCGAGCTATGAGAGGGAACTACGCGAACAGGCGGCAATGGCGGGGTTGCTCGCTCGCTTTTCGCCGGCGTGGAGCTATCACAACGCGGTGTCGGCGTTGGCCGGTACCGATGCCGAGGCCTATATGACCTTTCTGGGAAAGGTCCGGGAGTACCGCCGGCGGATTCTTGACCACCTCGCCTCCAAGGACGGCCTCGTCTCGTATCGTTACTTTACCAGGCTCGAGCCGACTCGTTTTCGGACAACCGCAGAGCTGGAGCTGCTCCAAAAGCAGGGAGACCGCCTCGAGCAGGAGATCGGGAAAGGCTGGGACTCGGTTCCGGCCCTGGATCTTCACGATCTTCCGGCTTTTGACTACGCTCCGGCTCCGGTGGGAAGCGCCCTCGCGCAGGTCCTTCCAGACCTGTTGCTTCTGGGCTTCCTGAACCTGGCCCTGTTCCTGACGGCTCATGTCTGTTTCCTGCGCACTGATGTGCGGGCAGGAGGCCTATGATCTCCGATCTCTTGAAAAAGGAAATTCTGGAGCATCTGCTCAGTCTGCGACTGATCCTGGCGTTTGTCCTGGTCGTAGCCCTCATGGTGGCGAGCGGCATCATGTTCGTCAGGGACTATGAGGCGCAGGTGACCGACTACACTGAACAGATCAGCCAGAACTCGGAATTTCTGTCCCGGAACCTCCCCTCCAACGCTTTTGAAGTCTTCAGTTGGAGTCGGCAAAGGATCTATCGGCGGCCCCATCCCCTTGCTTTTCTGGCCGAAGGACGCGAAAAGGACTTGCCCAACAGCTTCCGGGTCAATGCGTTTCGGCTTGAAGGGCCGGACTACAGCCTCCGGGGTAATCCACTGTTGGGCGAGTTCGAGGTACTTGATTGGTCGTTCACCGTCGGGATCGTCCTCAGCTTTGTCGCCATTCTCCTTGCCAGTGATGGCGTGAACGGCGAGAAACAAAGAGGGACGCTGCGACTGATGCTTTCCAACCCCGTTCCCCGCGCCCGGCTCCTCATGACGAAGTACTTTTCGACGATGGTGCTTCTGACCATCCCGCTGCTGATCGGCGCCATTTCAGGTTTGCTGGTGATCACGCTGTCGGCGATGTGCAGCTCAGCGGGCAGGACTGGGGGAAGATCGGGTCGATGGCGGTGATCTCGCTTCTGTACCTTTCTGTCTTCGTGGTCCTCGGGCTTCTTCTGTCGACGATTCTGAAGGACCCCCAGGCGAGCCTCGTCGTGTCGCTGCTCCTGTGGGTTGTTCTGGTTGTTGTCATCCCGTCCGGAGCGGCGCTCACTGCAAAACTGCTCGATCAATTGCCGGATCAGAACGTCGTTCTCGAAAACGCCAACCGAGCGTTCGGTGAGGCGGTCGAAAATCACAACAGGCGCTATCCGCACAAGGACAATTTCGTGATGAGCGGCCAGTGGTCGCCCGGCGAACCTTTGGAGAGGGCGGTGCAGGCCGCCGAGGCACTAGACCGGGTTCTCCACGGTTATGAGGACCAGAAGGTTGGCCAGGTGAGGTTCGGACAGGCGTTATCCCGCTTTTCTCCGGCCGGACTGTATCAATCGGCCGCCTTGTGCATCACCGGGTCGGGTATCGCTCACTACGAGAGCTTCGTGCGCCAGTCGCGACGGTACCGCGAAGAACTGAAGAGGTTTCTGGAGACGAGCTATTCTTTCGACAAGAACTACCCGAACATGGAAGGCCGAAACGAAATCAGCAACGGATTCAAGGTGAGCTACGATGCGGTGCCCAAGTTCGATGAGCAGCTTCTGACTGTCCGGGAAGGCTGGGAGAACGCCATTTGGGATACCGGATTGCTCGCGCTCCTGAACATCGTTCTGTTTGCCGGCTGCTGGGCGCTTTTCCTGCGCTACGACGCGAGGTGAACACGGACACACGGACGGACACGGACGATCACGGACTGACACGGACGAGGCGCGCTAGCCCGACTTTCGCAGGCTCCTGTCCGTGTTCGTCCGTGATCGTCCGTGTCAGTCCGTGTGTCCGTGTCCCTATCCCCCCAAGTCTTCTTCGTCGTGGGTCAGGCCGTACTGACGCATCTTGTTGAACAGGGTCTTGCGGCTGACGCCGAGGCTTTGTGCCGTGGAGGTCCGGTTTCCGCGCAGCTTTGCCAGCCGACTGACGATTATCGTTTTCTCCAGCCGTTCGGTCATCTGGTTCACTGCCTCGGCCAGCTTGACCTGCCCCTGGTCGACCGGTGAGCCGTTCCAATCGCCGGTCTCGCTCTCTCCCCTGATACGGGGAGGTAGGTCGGGGACCGAGAGCGTCGTACATTCGCACAGAACCATCGCCCGGCACAGCGTGTTCTCCAGTTCCCTGACGTTGCCCGGCCAGTCGTAGGCAAAAAGAAGAGCCTTCGCATCTTTGGCAATCGTTTTGACGGTCAGGCCGAACTCTCTGTTGAAGTGATCAAGGAAGTGGTCCACCAGGAGAGGGAGGTCCTCTCTCCGGTCGCGCAGCGGCGGGAGTTGAATGTTCACGACGTTGATCCGCCAATAGAGATCCTCCCGGAACTCTCCCCGGGCGACCGCCTGCTCGAGATTTCTATTCGTCGCGGCAATCACCCGGACGTCAACCGAGCGCGAGCGGGTGGCGCCCAGGGGCGTTATCTGGCGCTCCTGCAGGACGCGCAGGAGTTTCGCCTGGGCATCGAGCGCCAAGTCCCCTATTTCATCCAGGAAGAGAGTGCCGTGATGGGCCATTTCGAATTTTCCGGGCCGGCTTTCCCGGGCATCGGTGAACGCGCCCTTCTGAGCCCCGAAAAACTCGGATTCAACGAGCGTTTCAGGAATCGCGCTGCAGTTGACGGCCACAAAAGGGCCCGAACAGCGGCTGCTGCGCCTGTGAATCGCCCGCGCCACCAATTCCTTTCCGGTTCCGGACTCTCCGGTAATGAGGACCGTGGCGTCGACCTTCGCGACCTTGGCCATCATGCGGAAGACATCCTGCATCTGCGAGCTGAGCCCGATGATCTCAGAAAAGCCATACCTGCTCTCCAGCTCGTTGCGCAGGGCCTCGACTTCATGACTAAGCCGCCGCCTCTCGAGCGCTCGCTCGATCGTCAACAGGAGCGCGTCGTTGTCGAACGGTTTTGAGAGGTAATCAAAGGCACCCAGGCGCATCGCTTCAACCGCTGAACGAATGGTCCCGAAGGCGGTCATCATCACGACCTCCGGCGCAGGAACCGTCTTCATCAGCTCTTGAAGCGTTTGGAGTCCATCCATGCCCGGCATGCTGAGATCCAGAAGAACCAGCGCGGGTTCGAAGTCTGTCTGCAAGCGCAGCGCTTCCTCTCCACAACTTGCTTCGGCTACTTCGTAGTCCCGCTCCTGGAGTAGGACCGACACGATCCTTCTGATCTGCTTCTCGTCATCGACAACCAGAATTCGCATGATGTTCTTGATCCTCGCCGGGACCTATCCCTGAGATCCGGATAACCGAACGGGCAGCCGGATCATGACCGTTGTTCCCTGGCCGGGCTGACTGCGCAGCTCGATGTCCCCTTCATGCTGTTGAATTATGCCGTAGCTGATCGAGAGACCCAGCCCGGTTCCCTCCTTCTTCAAGGTGAAAAACGGGTCGAAAACTTTGTCGAGATGTTCGGCCGGGATACCACCGCCCGTATCGGAGATTTCAAGAGCGACGGAATCCCGCCGTGCCCGTTCAGGAAAGGCAGCGGCGAGCGACACGGTCAGTTTGCCCCCTCCCGGCATGGCCTGAAGGCCATTCAGGAAGATATTCAAGAGAACCTGCTTCAACTGCCCGGCGTCCCCCTGGACTTCAAGTTGCGAGGCGGGGTGCCGGTACTCGATCTCCACGCTCTGCTTTCGTGCCTGGGAACTAATGAGCAGGATTGACTGCTCCAGCAGCTCCACCAGATTCACGGGATTCGGACGAAAGTCGCTGACCCGGGTTAGAGTCAGCAGATCATTCACTATCCGATCCATCCGGTCGATCTCGGAAAGGAGCCCGCCCAGGAGCTCTCGCTTCTGGTCCGAGTCCTGGAAGGAGGGCAAGACGTACTGAATGGTCGAGCGTATCGACGTCAGCGGGTTCCGAATTTCGTGTGCGATGCCGGCAGCGAGCTGACCGGCGGTCGCCAATCGTTCGGCCCGGTACAGGCGCCGCACCCTATCGCGCTGCTCCTCGTGCAGTGCGGCGTTTTCGAAGGCAAGTCCCGCCTGGCTGGCCAGCGCCTGGAGCAACTCCGCGTGGCCCGGGCCGAGCTGCCACCCGTCGTTTTTCGAGCCGAGCAAAACAACGCCCCGCAACCGATTCAAGACGAGCAACGGGACGCAGACGCTTACCCGAAGCGCATTCAAAAGCGTCTGCTCGGTCGGATCCAGGCATCTGACGACGTCCTTTTGTTCCTTGAGGAGAAGGACCGTCTCGTTCACGAGGAGCCAGCGCGCGAGCGCTCCGCGCCTCTCGATTCTCACGCCCGCAAGCTCGGAGGATTCGAACCCCAGGCTGAATCCGGGCAGAAACGAAACATGCTGTGGGTCGAGTAGCAGGATCAGCACTTTATCCGCGTGGAAAAGCTCCTGCAGCCGGACCGCGACGCTGGCCTGAAGGGAGTCCTGGTCGGCGATTAGCAGTAGCGTTCGGTTGAAGTCCGTGATGATGCGGGGATCGACCGTGTTCCCATGCGACCTGTGAAAACGCATAGCTATGTCACCGGGAGTCTAACACGGGTTGCGGGGTTCTGAGTTCTGGGTTCAGGGTTCTGGGTTCTGAGTTCGGGTTTCCCGGTTCACGGTTTGACAGTTCCGTGACATCGCCGTTTCCTGGTTCGAAACAGAACTGGAAATCCGGCTTCACTCGCAACCCCACCTCTGAACCTTGAACCGTTCAGAACCCTGAACCGGTAAACCCTGAACCGTGACCCTAAACCCCCAACCCTACGTTTTTGCGAACACGAGCAGCTCGTGATCCCCAAGCGATTTCAGCTCGACTGTCGCCCAATCTCCGTCGGTTGTAACCCGTTCTCGAGTGTTCCGAACCAGCGAGCGACAGGCCCGGATGTTCGATCCAGACGGTCGCCGTACCCTCACTGTCAGAGGACCGACCGGGATGACCTCCCGAACGGCGCCCGGCCAAACGCCCGGTGTGGTGAGATTGACCAGGTGAAGGATCAGGTTGCGTTCCTGACTGTACAGGCTGCAGTCGATCAACCCGGGGCCTTCCACCTGCAGCGGAAGCGTATTCCCGGCCGCCCAGGTGATGGCGTTGGTCAGGAGTTGAGCGTGGTCCGGCAAGCCCCAGGAGGCGTACGACCGGTCGATGTCGGCGGCGAGGTAGAGGACTCGGGCACCGGTGCCGAGCTGACGGAGGACAACGCACGCTCGATCGGTGCGCTCTTCGCGCATCCAGGAAGTCTCGGGCGGGTAGACGGGGAAGTCCGGTATGTAAGTCACAGGAACAAGCGAACCTGGCCGCGGCTTGATCGCGGTAAGGGTTCCGCCAAACGGCAGGATGTTGGTCTTTTCAAAGCCCCGGAGGATGGCGTGCCTTGGCGACTGTTTTGCGACCCGGCTCTCGGCCTCCTCGGCCCGATCGGGCAGCAGCCGGAAATAGCTGTGGTTGGCCCCCCGGCGATTCCCCGCATCCCGGCTCGGCGGACCTGCGGCCTCGACCCCCAGCAACTCGGCCAGTGGCCAGTTCGCCCGCGCGCGGCCCGATTCGTCCAGCATCCCCGTCTCTCCGGATACGATGAGGCTTCCTCCCTTCTCGACGAACCTCAAGATTGCGGAAACCTGAGCCTCGGAAAGTACCCCGACAGAAGGAAGGATGAGAAGGTTGAGCCGGGAGCTGTCCCTTTCGATGTGATCGGCGTGAACCGGGACATAGGGTAGACGGCTCCCGACGAGCGCTCGAACAAATCCCCGGTAGGGAAGCCCGGTCAAAACCTCGGCCTCGTCTCTGCCGTAAAAGTCCGAGTTTGCCTGGGACCACACCAGCCCGATGGTGGCGACCGGCTCGCGTTGAGTCAAAAAGGCCCTGTTGGCCTTCGCCCAGGTGGTCAAGTCGTTTGCGGTGTCAAACTGACGGCGATCCTCCTGGACGGCCCCGACGTGATGCCACCATGTCTGAATTCCGCCCGCAATGCCCTCGAGCATCCAGAGCCGGGCCTCGGCGGTCGGGTTGGAGGCTTTCCGGAAACTCGGATTGCGCGTGTACATGGCCATGCTTTCCGGGATGAACTTGTCCCAGCCAAGCAACCCGTGGAGCCGTTTCCCGGCGTCGGCGTTGTTCTCGAACCCCTCCGAGGCATTTCGACCCTGGTGGTCCAGAAGGACCATCTCGGACCGCTCGCAGATCGCCTTCACATCCCGAAAGCGCCGGCCCTCGTACGCTGGATTGTCGGCCAGCATACCGATCCACAGGCAGTCTTTTCCTCCGGTCTCACGAGCGACGCGGTTGTAGAGGTCCCAGATCTCGGTCCGGCGGAGGTAGTTCCACGCGATCCACTCGCGGTAGACCCCGTCGTCCCAATCGGGCCGGGCCGGGAGTTCCTGCCCGCTCGAGGCTCGGAATTTGGTTCGGCAGTTCTCGCAGTGACAGATCGTGTCGCGTTCCAGGCCGCTCCAGCTGTTGTCCGCGAAGCCTTCGGGCCGGTAGCGCTCTGCGATCTCTCGGAGGAGATCCGGTATGTACTGATCGTAGTAAGGACTGTGGATGCAGGTGACGTAGAGATCGGCCGCCCTGACCGGCTTGTCGTCGACCGTTCGCGCAAACCAGTCCGGATGGGCCTGGAAAAAGTCCTCGTGCGCCCGATTGCAGTCCATTCGGGCAAGCACGACCAGCCCATCGCCCCGGGCCGCCTTCAGGATATCGCCAAACAGGTCGCGGTCGCCGAGGAAACGGGCCCGGTGATGGAGCGGGTAAGCGCTCGGATAGTAGGCGACGATCCCGCCGGCGTTGACGATGATCCCCTGGACCGCGGTCTTCTTCCAGTACCCGCGCCACCATTCCAGGTCGTAATGCGGCGGATCGGCCTCGTTGATGTTTGTCTGCCCCCAGAGGAAGGTTCTCTTGAACCAGGGCAGTCCCGGAGACGGCCGCCTCCGGCTTTTTCTCGGACCTCTGGGGGGACTGGATGGACAAGGCGGGAACCAACACTCCGCCGACCAGGAACGACCGGCGCGAAAACGGCTGCTTGATCGTTGTGCTCACCGGCGAAGGATAGTGGATGAGCGACCGGAATTCCATCCCGGAAGAGCTAAGACACATAAGACCAATAGACCAATAGGACGAATAGGACAATAGAACCAAAAAATCAGTGGTCGCTCCTCCTGATCCTATGGTCCTATCGTCCTATTGGTCCTATCGCCTATTTGCGTTGGGCCTCTATGACGCCCGCATCTTCTTGAAGTTGGCCAGGCAACGCTCAACCGTCTCCAACGGAGGAAGGGCGCTCCCTTCCTGCTCGATGATGTACTGCTGCACGCCGCCGACGCGTTCCGCTGCCTCGAAGATCTTCTTCCACGGCGCGTTGCCCTCACCGAACAGGGCCTTGTAGCCGACGCCGGGCGCCGCCGACCAATCCTTGCAGTGAATTGAGGCAAGCCTGCCTGGGTTTTCTTCGATCCAGGCGACCGGATCCACGCCGACTTCGACGCAGGTGCCCACGTCAAGCTGCATCACGACGTCAGCCGGCGTATTCTTGGCCAGGATCCTGACGGGTAGCTCGCCGTCGAGCGGTTTGAACTCGAGCTGATGGTTGTGAAAGCCGACACGGATGCCGGCGGGTTTTGTGGTCTCTGCCGCTTTGCTCAGCGTTTCTGCGACTTTCTTCCAGCCGTCCTGCCCCTCAACTCTTCCCGGCGCTCGCCATGACGATGAGTTTGCTTCCAATCGTCTTGTTGAGGTCAATCGCCTTGTTGATGTTGGCTGGCTCAAAGGAGTTGGCCCCGTTGTGGGTCGAGTAGCAGACGATCCCCAGGTCGTCCAGAAGCTTTCGGACCTCTTTGGCGTATTCTGGAGTCCATGCGAAGTACGGGGAGAAGAACTCCACTCCGTCATAGCCCATCTTGGCCACCGCACGGACGGTACCCATCAGGTCCTGCGCAAGTTGCTCCCTGACAGAATACAGTTCCAGGCCCACGGGAATCTTCTTTGCTCCGGCGACCGACCTGCAAAGCAAGGGGGCAGCCGCCATTGAAACCAGAAAAGAGCGACGCGAAAGATGGTTTGTCATGAAAAGTGACGATACCACAGGCAGGCCCCGGCTGCCAGCGAAGGAGCGGGATCAGAGGCTGACCGGCTGACCGGCGAGTAGGGGACCGGGAGCAGGGGGAGTAGGGGGGAGTAGGGGACCGGGAGTAGGGGACAGTGTTCTATTGCGCTACTTCGGGATCAACCTGATTCTCTTTTCACAGCATCTGAGTGTCAGCCGGTCAGCCGGTCAGCTGGTCAGCGAGTTTCGGGGACACAAAACTTAATTCCTTTGCAGGGCCGTGATAGCGCGAGCGGGTTGGGAATTAAGTATTATGTCCCCGAAACTGTCCCCGAAACCATCGGTTCCAGTTCGAAGAGCACCTGGCCGGCCGACACCAGCTGGCCCTCGCTCAGGTCCGACTGCTTGATTCTTCCTTTGCGGGGCGCCTTGATCGGATTCTGCATCTTCATCGCTTCCAGAACCGCGAGCGCTTCTCCGGCTTCCACGTCGTCCCCGGGCCTCTTGAGGATCGCGGCAACCCTGCCGGCCATGTCCGCCCGCACGACGTCCAGACCGGCTTGATTGCCGGCCGTCACCCCTGGCATCGCCGTGCCTGTTCGCCAGGCCAACGCGGTAGCTTCGGCCGTTCCAATTCACCAGGATCGAATCGGCAATTGTGGAGATGACGACATCCAGGATCCGATCGTTCTCAAGGGCAATCGTCCACCGTTCGGTGGTTCGGCTGAGCAGTTGGACCTGGTGGCTCTCCTCTGTTCCGTCCGGTCGCCGAACCCCGACCCGGAAGAGGTTGGGAGTGCCGGTGACCGCCTGGACCTCGAGCTCGTACCTTGCTGCTCCGGCTGGTTGCTACAAGCCTTCGCATACTTTACGGTACTCCGGCGTCGGAGCCCCGGACGACCGAGTTGTTTCCAAAGCAGATTCTGTGGCTGTCCGGGAGTCGGAGTCAGAGTGGGATTGCGGCGGTTCCGGCACGGTCTGGTTCGAGACGCTGTTGAGCGCCACGGCGAGCAGGGGCAGGACCAAGGCATCTTCGTCTTCCTCCTCTCGCCGATCGGGTGCTCCTCGAGAAATCGGGTCGTCAGCCTGCCCGCCACGAAATCCGGTTGCGCGAGAAGCGCCTGCAGGAACGGGATGTTCGTCGGCACTCCGCCGATACGGAATTCACCAAGTGCGCGGCGAAGTCGACTGATCGACTCCTCCCGGTTTCGGCCATGCGAGACCAGCTTCGAGATGAGCGGATCGTAATGGACGGGGACGGTGTAGCCTTTGTACAAGGAGCTCTCGTTTCGGATTCCAGGTCCTCCTGGCTCGAACAGCTCTGTAATTGTTCCGGGAGAAGGTAGGAAGTGCCTGCTCGGATCCTCTGCATTAATGCGAACCTCGATCGCCGCGCCGCGAAGCTCGACCTGTCCTGCCGAAAGCCCAGTTCCTCCCCGGCCGCAATACGGATCTGCTCGCAGACCAGGTCGATTCCCGTCACCATTTCGGTCACCGCATGCTCGACCTGCAGCCTGGTATTCATCTCGAGGAAATAGAAGCGGCGGGGATCGTCGGCGTCCACGAGGAACTCGACCGTTCCCGCATTCTGGTATCCCACGCTCCCGGCAATCTGCAGCGCCGCCTCGCCGAGGGCGCGCCGGAGCTCCGGGGTGGCGATCGGTGACGGCGCCTCCTCCAGTATCTTCTGGTGACGGCGCTGAATAGAGCACTCACGCTCGGCGAGGTGCACCAGGTTCCCATATTGGTCACCGAGGACCTGGACCTCCAGGTGCCGGGCGCGCGTTATCTCCTTCTCCAGATAGACGGTGGCGTCGCCGAAGGAAGAGGCCGCCTCCCCTTTGGCCATTTCGAACGCTGCCCGAAGCTCCTCTTCGTTCTGGATCTGCCGCAGGCCCTTCCCGCCCCCGCCCGCGTTGGCTTTCAACATCACCGGGTAACCAAGTTCAGCCGCACGCCGGCAAGCTTCCTCCAGATCCGTGAGTGCCAGGTCGTCGCCCGGTACCGGGCGCACGCCCGCCTCTTGTGCGGCCCGGCGGCTTTCGATCTTCGAGCCCATGATCTTCAGAGGCTCGAGCCCCGGGCCAATGAAGACGATCCCGGATGACTGGCATGCTTCCGCCAGCTGTTCACTCTCCGAGAGGAACCCGTACCCCGGGTGGACGGCTTCGGCGCCGGTCTTCCGGGCGGCCGCGATGATCTTCTCCACGTCGAGATAGCTCTCTGAGGCCGCAGTTCCCGCGAGGCCGACCGCCTGGTCTACGAGCTTCACGTGAAGCGAATCCCGGTCGACGTCCGAATAGACGGCCACCGGGGAGACGCCCAGATCCCTGCATGCGCGGACGATGCGAACGGCGATTTCACCCCGGTTGGCGATCAGGATCTTTTTGAACATCACAAAGGTATGTTGCCGTGTTTCTTTGGGGGGTTCGTATCCCGTTTGGAGGACGTCATTTCAAGCGCCCGAATCAGCCTTGGCCGGGTGTCCCTCGGCTGGATGATTGCGTCGATGAACCCCCTTTCCGCCGCCGTGTAGGGATTCGCCAGTTTCTGCCGGTACTCCTCCACTTTCTTCCGCTTGAGCTCGTCGGGATCCGGGATTGACCGAAGCTGCCTGCCATACAGGATTTCGACTGCTCCCTCCGGTCCCATAACCGCGATCTCGGCGGTCGGGAAGGCATAATTGACATCGGCGCGGATGTGTTTGGAGGCCATCACGCAGTACGCGCCCCCGTATGCCTTCCGGGTGATGACCGTCAGTTTGGGCACGGTCGCTTCGGCGAACGCGTACAGGAGCTTCGCGCCATGGCGGATGATCCCTCCGTGCTCCTGTCCGATTCCCGGAAGGAAACCGGGAACGTCCTCGAAGACAACCAGCGGAATGTTGAAAGCGTCGCAAAAGCGCACGAATCGGGCCCCTTTTACCGAGGAGTCGATGTCCAGGGTTCCGGCCAGGACCGACGGTTGATTGGCCACAATCCCGACCGGGTAACCGTTCAGCCGCGCGAATCCCACGATGATGTTTCTCGCAAACGTGCTGTGGATCTCGAAGAACTCGCCATCGTCCGCAATCGAATGGATCAGCTCCTTCATCTCGTAGGGCTGGTCCGGCTCCGCGGGAACCAGCCGATCGAGCGCCGGATCCGCCCGGTCCGGCGAATCGGTCGGTCTCTGCCAGGGCGGATCGTCGACGTTGTTGGAAGGGATGTAGCTGAACAGGTGGCGGATACCTGCCAGGCATTCCTGGTCATCGGAGACCGCAAATTGCGCCACTCCGCTGATCGAGCTGTGCGCCGTCGCGCCGCCCAGTTGTGACTGGCTCACTTCCTCCCCGGTGACCGCCTTGATGACGTTCGGTCCGGTGATGAACATGTAACTGGTCTTGTGGACCATGAAGACGAAGTCAGTGATGGCGGGTGAGTAAACCGCGCCGCCGGCGCAGGGGCCCATCACGGCCGATATCTGAGGAATGACCCCGCTCGCCAGCGTGTTTCGAAGGAAGATGTCTGCGTAACCCGCCAGGCTGGCTACCCCCTCCTGTATCCTCGCGCCGCCGCTGTCGTTCAGGCCGATAACCGGGGCGCCCATTTTCACGGCCAGGTCCATGATCTTGCAGATCTTCTCGGCGTAGGTCTCCGACAAGCTTCCGCCAAAGACCGTAAAGTCCTGCGCGAAGACGTAGGTAAGGCGTCCGTCAATCTTGCCGTAGCCGGTGATTACGCCGTCCCCGGGGATTCGGGTGGACTCCATGCCGAAGTCGTTGCAGCGGTGGACGACGAAGCGGTCGATTTCCTCGAAGGTTCCTTCGTCGAGGAGCAGGTGCACCCGTTCCCGGGCGGTGAGTTTCCCGGACGCGTGTTGTCGTTGGATGCGCTCAGGGCCGCCGGCCTCGTCTGCCGCCTGTTCGCGTCGGCGCAACTCCGATAGTCTTTCCTCTAAGTTCATGAAGTAAAGGGCGTTGTTCTAGGAGTACCACGAGGTTGGCAGGAAGTACAAATCGGGCCGAAGCGATCTTTTGAGACGACGAGCAGGGGCCGCACGGAGAAGGGGGAGTGCATCCGGGGACAATCCGCGTTACTTCGCGAAAGACGGTTTGTTTGCTTCCGGGAGAATCCGCGCACTGCGCGAAAGACGCTTCGTTTGCGGTTCTGTTGATCTCGCCGACCCCACCGCTGGTCGCCTGGCCACGGGCGGTGAAGAGTCCGGTGCCCAAAGCAAGAATACCGGAGTGCCAACAACAGGGTCGTCGAGGGGGACAGAACCGCAAACGGAGCGTCTTCCAGCGAAGTGCGCGGATTCTCACCATCAGCAATCACCAAGACCCGGAGCGACATCGGCTAAAGGGCAGGCCTTGTTTGCGCAGACTTGCGAATTTACGGATTCACAAGGACCGGAACAGGCTCGGAGCGCGGACCCTCGTTCCCGGCATCGTCGACTCCCGACACGCTGTAGTAGTAAGTTGTGCCGGCGACGAGGTTCCCCTCGCTTGAAGGAATTGGTGGAGGCTTCGGAGATCTTCTTGAAGGTTCGCCGGGATCCGATCCTCGATAGACGATGTAGCTTTTGATGTCCGCATCCCGGCTAGGTTCCCAAACCAGCTGTACCCCGCCGCCGGTCGACAGTGCCGCCAGATTGGCTGGGGCATCCGGTCCGAACTTGTCCTCAGGCCGTCACGGCCAGCGGCTCACTGGGGAGACTGAGAGCCAGCGGGGACTTCGGCTTGTCCGATCGCCTGCACCGTGTATCGCTTTTGCTCACCGAACTTGAATTCGGGATCTTCGAGGCGGGGTTCCGTCGTTCTCACGCTGACCGTTGACGAGGTAGCCGACTACGGTGACCGGACTCGCCCCGGAGATGTCGGTCGTCGGCGGATCCCAGGTGAGAATGATTTTGCCTTTCTGGACTTCGGCCCTGAGATTGCCGGGGGGAGCGGGCACCGGCTGCGGGGAGGTGCTCACGGTATTGGAGAGGTCCGAGGCCCGTTTCCGGTCATTGATCAGCCGAATGGCATATCTGCAGGGCGTCTGCTCGATCGTGTCCTGAAAAACGTACGCGCCTGGCGGCTGGCCCTCCTTGGTCAGGCTGGTCGAGTTCGACTCGGCGGAATCCTTCCGCATCTTTAGGCCACTGCTCCTCCGGTTCCCGGTTCACAGTGCTTGTAAATGTCGACGGCTGTCACGTCTTCCTCCGTAACGGGAAAGGTCAGGCGAACTGATTTGCCGGTTTGCACCAGGGTAAGGGCCGTGTGGTTTTAGGGATCCGAGTGACAGGCGGGATCGGATCGGCAACTTTGGCGCAGCCCGGCATCATCGCCAGCAAAGCGAGAAGCGCAAAGAACTTGAGCGGGAAGCGCATGAGAGCAATCGCAGTCGCCTAGAGTATGTACCGGGAAAGGTCCTGGTTCTTGATGATCTCCCCGAGCTGGTTTCGAACGTAGGTTGCGTCTATGACGACGTGCTTGGTCGGCAGGCTGGATCCTTCGAACGAGACCTCTTCGAGAAGTGCCTCCATGATGGTGTGCAGCCGGCGAGCGCCGATATTTTCCGTTGTCTCGTTGACGATGGCGGCAAAATGCGCGACCTCGCGGACCGCGTCTTCCGTGAACTCCAGATTGATGTCCTCGGTTCCAAGAAGGGCCGAATACTGCTTGAGCAGCGCGTTCTTGGGCTCGGTCAAAATTCGCACGAAATCATCTTCGGTCAGCCCGTCCATCTCGACCCGGATCGGAAACCGGCCCTGGAGCTCGGGGATCAGATCAGCGGGTTTCGACACGTGAAAAGCGCCGGCGGCGATGAAGAGGATGTGATCGGTCCGGATCATTCCGTAGCGGGTGCTCACCGTCGTCCCTTCGACGATCGGCAGGATGTCCCTCTGCACTCCCTCGCGGCTCACTTCCGGTCCATGGCCGGATTCCCGCCCGGCGATCTTGTCGATCTCGTCCAGGAAGACGATGCCGGACTCCTCGGCGCGCTCGACCGCTTCACGGGCCACCTGCTCCATGTCGATGAGCTTCGATTCCTCTTCCATGATCAGGTAATCGATGGCCTCGTCCACGCGCATTTTTCGCTTGCGCGTGCGCGAACCGAACATGTTCGGGAAGAAGTCCTTGAAGGTGACGTCCATCTCCTCGAAACCCTGGGCGCTGATCACCTCCAGGGAAGGAAAACCGCGTTCCGGGAGCTCGAGCTCGACCAGCCGTTCGTCCAGTTTCCCCTGGCGGAGCTGCTGGCGCATCTTCTCCCGGCTTTTCTTCCATTCCTCGAGCTTTTCTCCCGACGGCGCCTGTTTATCCGATCGTCGCCGGCTTTTTCTGGCGGCGGGCAACAGCAAATCGAGGAGTCTCTCTTCGGCGTGGCGTTCCGCTTTCTCTTCGACCTGGGCGGCCTTTTCCTGCCGCACCATGTCGATCGAGATCTCGACCAGGTCTCTGACGATTGCCTCGACATCCCGGCCGACGTAGCCCACCTCGGTGAATTTGCTCGCCTCGATCTTGATAAACGGGGAGTTTGCCAGTCTCGCGAGTCGCCTGGCGATCTCCGTTTTGCCGACGCCGGTGGACCCGATCATGATGATGTTTTTAGGCTGAATATCTTCAGCCATGTCGGCGCTGAGCTTTTGACGTCGAACCCGGTTCCGCAGTGCGACGGCGACGGCGCGCTTGGCACGTCGCTGGCCGACCACGTACTTATCCAACTCCTCGACAATCTGCTTCGGAGTCATGTCATCGAGAAAAGGAACCACTTCCTCGGGTTCTCGTTTCGATTCGTTGGTAGTAGCCATGAAAATGAGACTCGATCCTTAAAGTACTTCGCTCGTGATTGTCGAGTTGGTAAAGACGCAGATTTCGGAGGCGATCTTCAGGGCTTCCTCCGCCACTTCAAGTGCGGATTTCGAGGTGAATCTCATCAAGCGCCCTGGCAGCGGCGAGCGCGTAGGGCCCGCCTGATCCAATTGCAATCAGCCCGTCGTCGGGTTCGATGAGATCTCCCGTACCCGATACCAGGAAGGAGTTCTTCTTGTCCGTAACGATCAGCAGCGCCTCGAGATGCCGGAGCATCTTGTCGGTCCGCCAGTCCTTTGCCAGTTCCACCGCCGCCCGCGGCAGATTTCCGTGCGCCTGATCCAGTTTGCTTTCGAAACGGGCAAAAAGCGAGAAGGCATCCGCAGTCGACCCGGCGAAACCCGGCAATGACCGAGCCATCGTGCAGGCGTCGGATCTTCTTGGCCTTGGCCTTGATAATAGTATCCCCCAGGCTGACCTGGCCGTCACCGGCTACGGCCACCTGGTCGTCTCGTCGAACTAGGAGAATAGTGGTTCCGCGGGGAGCGTTCATCGACGGTAAAGTATAATATAAGCTTCGAGCTGCAAGCAAAGAGGGGGAGTTCGACGGGCGGCGCGCCGTCTCGAGGTCCCTCTTGGCCCGGCAGATTACGTAAACGGCACTTCATGAGCCAATCAGTTGATTTCGTAATCATCGGCAGTGGGGTCGCCGGGCTGCGGGCGGGTATAGAGCTTGCGCCCGAGGGCCAGGTCCTCATCCTCACCAAATCCCGTGCAGACGAATCCAACACGGAGTATGCCCAGGGTGGGATCGCCGTTGCGATGAGCGACGAGGACCGGATCGGGCTCCACTACCAGGACACATCTGCGGGCGGGTGACGGCCTTTGCGACGAACAGGCGGTCGGGGTGCTGGTGGAAGAAGGGCCGGCAAGAATCCGTGAACTGATTGAGTGGGGAACCCAGTTTGACCGGGAAGGAACCAAGCTTGCCTTCACCCGGGAAGCGGCACACAGCCGTCGCCGAATCCTCCATGCCGAGGGCGATGCGACCGGCCGGGAAATCAACCGGACTCTCCTCAGGAAGGTGCGCAGCCTCCTGAACGTGTCCATCCTCCCCTACACCTACGGTCTGGGCCTGCTGAAGGCCGGGAACCGGTGTGAAGGGGTGTCGTATCTGGAGAAGGACACAGGGGCCGTTCGCGAAGTCCGGGCGCGTGCGGTCTTGCTCGCCAGCGGCGGGCTCGGCGCCGTCTTCCGGGAAACCACCAACCCCGACATCGCAACAGGGGACGGCTGCACCCTGGCCTTTAGAGCCGGCGCAGTCCTGGCCGACATGGAGTTTGTGCAGTTCCATCCCACCGCCCTGAAGCTCGAAAATGCCCCCCGGTTCCTGCTTTCCGAGGCTATGCGTGGGGAAGGCGGCCGCCTCCGCAATGCAGCCGGCCAGGCGTTCATGGAAAGCTACCATCCGATGGCCGAGCTGGCGCCACGAGACGTGGTGGCCCGGGCGATCTTCTGCGAGGCACGAAAGACCCGGTCAGGATGTCTGCTATCTGGACATGACGCATTTGAGCCGGGAGTTTCTCGAAAAGAGGTTTCCCAAGATCTTTGCCACCTGCCTGGCTTTTGGAATTGACCTCAGCACCCAGCCCGTGCCTGTCTTTCCCGCGGCTCACTACACCATGGGCGGGGTCTTGACGGACGTCTGTTCCCGAACCACGATTCCGGGCCTTTTCGCTGCCGGCGAGGTCGCCTGTAACGGGGTTCACGGAGCGAACCGTCTCGCCAGTAATTCGCTTCTCGAAGGTCTCGTCTATGGCGCGCGAGCCGGCTGCACCATGGCTCACGACTGGTCGAGCTCATGCGGCATCGTTCCTCGTTCGTTAGGCCACGCTTCCTGGACGGTGTTCGAGAGCCCGGCGCCCCCGCCCGAGGACCGGATCCGTCAAATCATGACCGAGCAGGTGGGCATCATCCGAAACGCCGCCGGATTGGCCGAGGCGAGCGCCGAGCTCAATAACCTGGCCTTCGGCACCGCGCCCGAGGTTCATGTTGGCGAGATCAACAGCAAGCTCTCGAACGGTCGATTGATCAGCGGCTGCGCCCTTATTCGGCAAGAGAGCCGGGGCGCCCACTTCCGGGACGACTACCCGGCGCGCGACGACACAAACTGGAGAAAACGGGTCACCGCGTGTTACGATTCCGCCAACAGGCGAGTAGTTTTTGGAACGATTGACGTCGCAGGGACGAAAGACAACGTGCGGTAGGAAATCCAGACCGCCTCGTCCTCGCTTCACATGAGGAGTTGCCGTGTCGTTCGTAAAACATCTCGAATGTTCCCGCTGTGGAGACGCGTCGAGCCAGGTTGGCCAGCAGGGAACCTGCCCGGCCTGCGGCTCGCCTCTTCTGGTTCGGTACCATCTGCACGTGGTTAAGCGAAACATAAAGAAGAGCAGTCTGCTCGATCGCCCCGCCGATATGTGGCGTTACCTCGAGGTCCTGCCGGTCGATGGGGACGAGGATATCGTCACTCTCGGGGAAGGCTACACCCCCCTGATTGGGCTCCAGGCGCTCGGCAAAATGGCTGGTCTTTCCGCTCTCTACGTCAAAGACGAATCGCTCAACCCGACCGGCACTTTTAAAGCGCGGGGTCTGTCCGCCGCGGTTTCGATGGCCCGCAAATTCAATCTCAAAAGACTCGCGATCCCGTCAGCCGGGAATGCGGGAGGCGCGCTCGCGGCTTACGGGGCGCGAGCCGGGCTCGAAGTCTTCATCGCCATGCCGCTCGATACCCCGGACGCCAACGTCATGGAGTGCCGGATGAGCGGAGCGCGTGTCGAACTGGTCCCCGGACTCATCGGCGAAGCAGCGAAAATCGTTGACCGGCTGCAGAAGCAGGAGGGCTGGTTCGATCTCTCGACGCTCAAAGAACCCTACCGACTCGAAGGGAAGAAAACCATCGGCTACGAAATCGTCGAGCAGTTCCGCTGGGTCGTCCCCGACGTCATCATCTGCCCGGTCGGCGGCGGAATGAGCGTAATCGGCATCTGGAAGGCGTTCGACGAGATGGAGGAGTTGGGCTGGATCACTTCCAAAAGGCCCCGGCTCGTGGCCGTGCAGTCCGAAGGCTGTGCGCCGATTGTGAGTGCTTTCCTCGATGCCCGGGAAACGGCCGAACCATGGAAGGACCCCGAGACTTTCGCCAGCGGGATCCGTATTCCCAAACCTCTGGGCGACTTCCTGATCCTCAAGGCTCTCAGGGAAAGCCGGGGCCACGCCATCGCGGTTTCCGACCAGCAGATCTATCAAGCCATGCAGGAAATCGGCCGCGAGGAGGGGCTCTTCGCGTGTCCGGAGGGTGCCGCTTGCTGGGCTGCCGCGAAGCTTCTGCGAGAGCGCGGGTGGATCGCCGATCGGGAATCGGTTGTGCTCCTCAATACCGGAGCCGGGGTCAAATATATCGACCGGATCCGAAAATTCGAACAGGAACACCAGCCGCAGCCGGTTGTCGCCGGCTCCTAGATGGAAAAATTTTACAACTTTCTAAATTGAGCTGCATCATAACAAATGTCGGGCAACAACGAGGTTGAGACCGGCACTTCTCTCCTCCTTAGAGGTCCTGACAGGACACCCCAAAAAGGCCGGTCTCGCCTCCTTCCCGGCATGATCCAAGCACGCAAGCAGCAGGCAGGAAGCCTTTGGTTTTCTGCCTGCTTTTTTTTGTCTTCCGGCGTGGGTCCGACTTCCCAGTCGGACCATGGTCCCACTGGGAAGTGGGACCCACCTGATATGGGCACGCGCTGGCTGGCGGTTGGCTTCGGGGGGCGGTTGGTGGGTCCGACTTCCCAGTCGGACCGCGTCGTTTCTTCCTACTTCCCTTCCACCTGGTAAACCACGCCCTTCCAAACCACTTTCACCCTTTCGCCGAGAGAGAAAAAGCGCGCCAGTTCCGGGTTTTCCATGACAACCCGAATGTATTCGTCGCTGCCCACCCGCAATGTCCTGACCGGCAGCTTTGCCGCATTCTTCAGCTCGGCATCGACCCACTGGTCGCCTTCCAGCACGAAGTCCTTGCCGGCCACCCGCCGAAAAGCTCCCTGGTCTTGCAGCTCGGAGGATTCCTTCATTCCCTGGATGGTGACCGCCGCCTCGACCGCAGCCCGGCCGCTGGGTGCCTGCTGAGCCGAGTTGAAGACTCCGGGCGAAAGACGGATCACGTCGCGTCTGGCACTACCCGAAACAGGCACCGCCATCGACTCGTCGTCCACGGCGAGGTATGAGGTGTATGGCGTAACGAAGCCGTATCGGCGGGCCAGCCTGATCACCTCGTCTTTCAGCTCGGTGTTCTCGCCATTCAAGCGAATCTCGTCGAGCATGAACGCGACTTTGCGCTGCGCCCAGAGGCGATCCAGGACGGCCGTCGGCTTGGAGGCTCCAAAATCCTGGGACGGCATTTCGATCTTTCGTGCCTTGCCCTGCACCTGGCCAGTCAGAACGATATTGGTTTTGCCCGCCTGACGAAATCGTCCGAGGACCATCACCTCACTGCCATGGAACAGGTCCTGCAGCCTTGGTGGATACATGTCGTAAGCCTCAATCCCTCTCATCTCGAGTTTGAGGTCGGTCAGAACGGGTTCGGAGATCTTCTTGAAGAAGCCGCTCATTGCGAGCTCCAGGTCCTCCTGAGGCCTCACATATGCCGGCGCTCCCTTCCCGGAGGCTGCCAATCGATCGAGCAGGAAGGTGTTCACGTCGTATCCGACGCCGAATGTGAACAGGCGCAAGCGCTCGATCGCTTTGTTCTCGACCAGTTTAAGAATTTTCGCGGGGTCAGTTTCGCCCACGGTCGGGAGTCCGTCGGTCATGATCACAAGGTATCGGGGCCTCGCCGTCTCGGTGCCAAAGCTGGTCATCGCCTGCTGCAGGGCTTCATGGAAATTCGTGCCCCCGCTTGCTTCCAGCTGATCGACAAACTGCACGGCTGCCTGGACATTCTCGTCGCTTGCGGCCACAGGCCGTTCCCGAAAGGCTCGAGTGGAAGTGGCAAACGAGATGATGTTGAAAAGGTCGCCGTTCTTGAGCGTGCGGATGCCGAAGCGCAACGCGGCCCGTGCCTTTTCGATCTTGCCCTCGTCGCGCATCGACCCCGATGTGTCCAGGACGAAGACGACTTCCTTGGGAATGGCGGGCGCATCCAGCTGAAAGCCGGGCGCGATCGAGAGCAGGAAGTAGCCCGCTTCCCCGTCCGCCTTCTCGGTGAGGACGGACACGCCGATATCGTCTTCCGAGGTGGAGTAGAGCAGGGTGATGTCGGCGAGTTGTTTCGGCTGTTTCAGCTCGAAGCCGGCGATCGCATGGCGTCCGCTTTTGCGGGTCACGTCGACGGCGAGCGAAGGCGCGAAAATCGTCTTCAAGTCCCGCGATGAGCGGATCTCCAGGGAACCGGCCACCAGCTCGGGCGGTTCCGAGCACAGCGCTGAGCCGTGCCTCAGAGGATAGAAGTAGCGGATGAACTCGTTGTCCCGGGGAAGCGTCTGCTGTGTAGCTCAGCTCGACTTTCTTTTCGGAATGTGCCGGAATCGGGAAGATCCGGGCCTGGAGAGTGCCGTCCCCCATATATTCGAGCAGGCCCGGGATCTCGCCACTTCCTCAGAATGTCGAGATAGATCTTGCGTGCTTCTTCTTTCGCCAGGACTTCGCCCTTCAGCTTTTTGCCGTTCTCCCAGATCGCGAATTCCTTCAAAGCCGCGCCGGCCGGCATCGGAAAGATGTAGGTGCCTTCCAGGGGGAATGCGAAATCGTTCGCGAAGATCTGTACCACGTGAGTTTCGGCGACCTGGTCGGAGATCTTCACATCCAGTTGCGTGCTCTTGAGCGGAGCGGCCGATCGGGAACCGGAGGGGGAACAGGCTCGGGCCACGGATGGGGAGGCCTGGGGTGGCGCGGGGGGTGAGGGAGAATGACTCCCTGCGCAAAGCCATAGCCCGCCAGTTGCGCAATCAAAATCAGAAGAAGCCATACTCGTTTGGCCATAAGAGCCTCGGTCTGTCTTTAGAGGTGGACCTGAGTTACTGCGCACTGCCTGCTGCGCACTGCGTCGAGCGAAACAACGGAAAGTGCGCAGTGGGGAAGCTGCACTTGTACGGATCTTGGGATTCCGGTGGCGCATGCGACCTGCTTTCGGTTCGAACCCGCTTGCTTCGCTGGAAAACGCTCGCGCGCGGCTCTGATGGGACTCGAACGCCGCGCAACAGCTCGGGCTCTATAGGAATACGAGTCATAGCAGGCACCACCGAGTCGTGCCAGAGCCGCGCGCGAGCGATGCCTTTGTCAGAGCCGCGCGCGAGCGCTTTCCAGCGAAGCAAGCGGGTTCGAACCGAAAGCAAATTGCATACCCTAAGGTGTCTAACATGCGTATAAAGCGCAGTCGGGAAGTGCGCAGTTCCATTCGGTCTTGCGATTCACTGGGGACGATAAACTCCCAGCCCCCGCGCTTTCTCCACCAGCTGGATAAATTCCTGCCGCAGCCCGTTAACGTCCGGCCCCTTGCTTCCCCGGGCGATCTCGAGGATCCCGTCCAGGCTCGTCGCCCCGCGGTTGGGCGATTCGCGCAGAATCATGCCGAAGGAAGCGACGGATGCGGCGAACCGGAAATCGTCGGACGCCTGGTCGAAGACCCGTCGGTCGTCGGCGATCGGGACTTCCATCCGTTTGCTGGCGCCCCCGGCCGGGTCCTTGTATCGGATCTTGACGGTCAGGAGCTCGCGGTTCCTTGCGCTGGTGGACGGCGTGCCCGGCTTCTGGTACTTGAGTGGCTCAACATCCGGGAGGCTGATCGGCACGCCGACGGGAACCACCTCGTACAGCGCGGTTACGGCATGTCCGGCACCCATTTCCCCGGCGTCTTTCGTGTCATCCGCAAAATCCTGGTTAGCCAGAATGCGGTTTTCGTAGCCGATCAGCCGATAGGCGGCAACCTCGGCGGGATTGAACTCTACCTGGATCTTGACGTCCTTCGCGACCGGCAGGAGGGTTCCGCCCATCTGTTCAACCAGCACCCGCTGCGCTTCGTTCAGGCTGTCGATGTACGCGTAATTACCGTCCCCTTTATCCGCGAGCGACTCGAGCATCGAATCCTTGTAGTTCCCGACCCCGAAACCCAGGATTGTCAGGAAGATGCCCTTTTTCGCCTGCTCCTCGACGTAACGGACCAGATCCCCTTGATTCGTGATCCCGACGTTGAAGTCGCCGTCGGTGGCCAGCACCACGCGGTTGATCGCTCTCTTGTCGAAGGACTGAAGAGCCTGTTCGTACGCCATCTTGATGCCGCCGCCGCCGTTCGTGGAGCCTCCGGAAACGAGGGAGTCGAGAGCCCGTGAGGATCGTTGCTTTGTCAGCACCGGATGTCGGCGGCAGAACGAGCTGGGAGCTCCCCGCGTAGGTCACCAGGGCAATCGTGTCCTTTTCCTCGAGTTTCTCGGCCAGCAGGCTGAGCGCTTCGCGCAGCAAAGGCAGCTTTTCAGGCGGCATCATCGAGCCGGAGACGTCGACGAGAAAGACCAGATTGACGGCGGGCCGGCTGGCAGCGGGAATCTCTCGCGCCTTCAGGCCAATGCGCACCAGCCGGTGCTCGGGCTTCCAGAACGCCTGCGCAACCTCCGCATGGACCGCGATCGGATCGCGCCCGGAAGGCGGCGCGTAATCGTACTGGAAGTAGTTGAGCATCTCCTCGATGCGGACGGCATCGATCGGCGGCCGCTGGTTCGCGTTCAGGAACCTCCTCAAATTCGAGTAGGAAGCGGTGTCGACGTCGGCTGAGAAGGTCGAAAGCGGGTCTTGGGAAGCCGCAACAAAAGGATTATCGACGATGCGGGCGTAGCTTTCGGTGTTGAACTCCGCATCCTTGGATTTAGCCGGGACACATCCGCCTTCGCTCCCTCACTGGGGACCGCCAAGCCGGCACTGCCGCCTGCCTTGAGACTGCCAACCCTCTGCTCTCGCGCACCAGCGGGCTTGCTGGCGAGCCGCTTGGATCGGCTGCGGTCCTGAACACTAGCCGATAAACTCGATGAGGACATCTGAATCGTGGGAGCCGTGCCGGTTACCGTGACAGTCTCCGCCACTTCCCCCACCGCGAGGATCAGTTCGGCATTGCGACTCTCGCCTGCAGCCAATGCCACCGGGCCAAGCGTGGTCGTCTTGAATCCAGGCATGTCAGCCTCGACCAGGTATCGCCCCGAGGGAACGCCTGAAAACGTGAACGTCCCAGTCTCGTTCGTGGCCGTCTGCTGTTGAACCAAACCCGTGGGCGATTTGAGCTTCACTACTGCCCCGGGAGCACTCCCGCCTGTCATATCCTTCACTTGGCCGACAACGGTAGCGGGAGCCGCTGTCCGTCCAGCTGCCTGATTCTGGGGGGCCATGTTCAAAGTCGGAGACGCAGGTGCTTCGGCTTTGGGAGGGGGTGGTGGCACGACACCGGGCGCCATTCCGATCAAGTCCCTCGCCTGGGCTGACTGTGGGAGCGGAAGCTCCTGTCGGGTGTCGGCTTCCCGGCCTTTTGCCTCCTTCATTGGCTCTGCAGGTCGGCTGGCCCGCTCTCGTATCGTTGCTTCCAGTTCGTCGGTCGTTTCCGCCTTGCGTCGAACCGGGTCCGGCGGTGTAGCGGAATCCCGCCGCAACTCGGCTCGTCTCGGAGGGTCGGGAGCCCGGCGCCTTGTCCAAAGCCTCCCTGGCCGGTGCAGGTTGACTGGCTTGGTCCTGACTCGGAGATCTCCTGCGCGAGCGCTTCTCTGGACCTTCTTTTCGGGAGAAATTCCCTGGTTCACCACCCAGTACGACAGGCTTGCGAGGATCACGAGCGAGGCGGCGATCGAGAGTCCACGCACCCAGGTCGTCGAGAAGAGAGACCAGGATAAAGCGGCCGGTTTTCTGCCGGGTGCGGCGATCGCGCGGTCAACTCGCGCGCGGCGTCCTTCGTCCAGGCGTTCTTCGGGCGCAAAAAGCAGCTCGGCCTGCAGTCCCTCTTGAAGAAGCGCAGTCGTCTCGCGAAGCTCGTCCAGCTGACGGCGAGCGCTCGGGGATTCGGCCAGGATTTCTTCGACCTCCCGCCGCTCCGTCTCGTCCAGCTCGCCGAGGAGGTATGCCGTAAATTTTTGTTCCTCGAATTCGTGGTTCATTTGATCCTCCTCAATGCCCGCTCTTTCGGAGGCGCTACCGATTCGATTTCACGCTTGATCGTTTTAATGCCGACGTGGATGAGAAACCCGACATTGCCGATCGAGAGCCCGGTGATCGCGCTGATTTCCTTGTAACTGAACCCATGCTGGAATTTCAGCCGGATCACTTCCTGCTGATGATTGGGAAGGTGACCGATCAGCCGCATGACTTCCCGCAGCTGTTCCTTATGTTCCAGGACGGACTGGGGAGGTTCATCGTGGCTCGGGACCGCCTCGAGCTCTTCCTCGCCTTCCTCCGGCCTTCTCGCCTTGACGAGATCGAGGGCCCGGCTCCGGCAAACGCGAAAGAGCCAGGGACCCACGTATTCGTCAACCTTGCCTCGCGGCTCGGCACAGAGGCGAAGGAACGTGTCCTGCACGGCATCCCTGGCCAGTTCCAGATCGCCGGTGATCCGCCTCGCATACTGAACCAGGCGGGATTCATACTCGTCGAGCACCGCCCGCAACCACTCCGAATCCGCTTCACATGCTCTGCCCATGATCGGCCCTCAGCTTAGAACCCTGCGGTATCTTAACGCCCTCATAGATGTAAACGATTGGGAAAGGGTTTTCTTAGGAGAGTTCTGAGTTCTGAGTTCTGAGTTCGGGATCGCGTTCGGGGTTCGGGTTCAGGGTTCACGGTTCGGGGTTAGACGGTTCAGGGTTCACGGTTATGTGGTTCGGGCAACCCCCGTCACACGCAGCGAGGGTGTTGAAGATGTTAACTTGCGTGTAAACAGCCTTTACTGACCCGTTTTCCCCACGCCCGCCCTGGAAAGAGTCGACCGGAACCGAGTGTTGTCGGAGCCGCGCGCGAGCGCCTTTCAGCGAAGCAAGCGGGTCACAGTTAGCTGACCGCACGTCCCTCGCACTGACCCTGCAACAGGGCATGCGATCGGCCTACTGTTACAACCCGCTTGCTTCGCTGGAAGGCGCTCGCGCGCGGCTCCGACAACACTCGGTTCCGGTCGACTCTTTCCGGTTCACATACAACTCATCGACGTCCTCGTGCGCACGCGCTTTACTTTCTTGTGTATTGTCATGAGCGCCATCTGTCCGAGGCCGCTTATTCAACACCCTCGCTGCGTGCGCGGCTCTGACGGAAAGCAGCTGCAGAGTTGTGAGAAATGCGGGCCAAACCCGGGACCCCGAAACCGTGAACCGTATAACCCCGAACCGTGAACCGTGAACCGTGAACCGTATAACCCTGAACCCCGAACCGCGAACGGGATCCCTAACTCAGAACTCAGAACTCAGAACCCAGAACTCAGAACGCTCCTAGTATTCGACCCGGCCGAGGTCCTTGCGGATCCGGTAGATCTCGGAATCGATCTCCCCGCCTAGAAGCAGGAAGAAACTGGAAAGGTAGAACCAAACCATCAGGACGATGAGTGCGCCAAGGCTCCCATAGACCTTCTGGTAGTCTGCCAGGGAGTTGGCATACCAGGAGAACCCCTTCGAAGCGAGGATCCAACCGAGCGTTGCGATAATGCTTCCGGGAGAGATGAACCTCCAGGGGAGGTGTTTGGCAGGCAGCGTGTAATAGGTAATCTGAATCCCGACGTTGACGAGCGCCACCACCATCACCCAGCGGGCCGCCCAGTAAGCGCCGCGAATGTACGATTGCCAGCGGGCCGAGGATTCGATGATGCCGGTCGACAGGAGAAGGTTGATCAGTGAATCCCCGAAGAACAGCAGGACCGCAGAAGCGATCACGAAGATCGAGAACAGCACCGTGACGCCCATCGCGAGCAGTTGCACCTTGAGGAACGATCGGGTTTCCATCGCTTCATAGGCCCGGTTGAGCACCCCCACCATCCCCGCGAATGCCCGCGACGCGGACCACAGGGTAAGGACCAGGCCCAGGGAAACAACGCCGCTGTCGGCCGCATTGATCAAACCGAGCAGAATGCTTCGAACCAGCATGAAGGCGGTCTCGGGCAGGACCCGGCTGAGCGTTGTCATCAATTGATCCTGCAGACCGGGATCGACGGGGATAAAGCTAACCGAGGCAATGAGAAAGATCAGAAAAGGGACAAAGGCCAGCAGAAAATAGTAACTGAGCTGGGCAGCCAATCCCCAGCAATCATCCCGATTAATCTCATGCCAGAGATCAATCCAGAACCGGCCCTTTTTCAGGTAACGGAAGGCTGCCAGGTCGGCGATCATCTCGTGCGAGCTTACTCGCCGTCGGTGTCATCATCAAGACGCCGCAGCCAGGTGCGCAGTTCTAATAAAGCGATACGTCTCGAAGCAACGTTGACAGGCGAACAGGTGGTCGATGGTTTCGATGATTTCGACATCGGAGAGCTGCTTCTTGGCCAGTGAACGCAGCTTGCCCATCGGGACGTGGCTCCTCGTTCGCCCCGGAGGGTATGTGATTGTAAAGAAAATCTTGCTTATGATCGGAACACTCATGATCAATGCCCATGATAGCAGATTCGCCTCGACCGGAAAACCGCCCGGGGCTTGTGCTATAGTCATTTTCCGTGGACACGGATCTGGATCAAATCGCCGCCCGGATTGGTGAATTACGCAGGCAAGTTGAGTACCACAACTACCGATACTACGTTCAGGACGACCCGAGCATCAGCGACGCCGAGTACGACAAGCTCTTCCGCGAGCTGGCCGAATCTGGAAACCGCTCACCCGGAGCTCGCTTCGTCCGACTCCCCTACCCGACGAGTCGGGGGCGAGGTCCAGGAGAAGTTCGGCAAGGTTCAGCACCGCGCACCCATGCTCAGCCTTGCAAACGCTTTTAACGAAGGCGAGTTGCGCGCCTTCTACAAGAGGATCAGCAACCTCCTCGGCACGTCCGACATCGAATTCGTCACCGAGCTGAAAATAGACGGGTTGGCTATCGCGCTCACCTACGAACGCGGAGTCTTCGTTCGGGGGGCGACCCGGGGCAACGGCCTGGTCGGGGAAGACGTCACCGCCAATCTGCGGACGATTCGCTCCCTGCCGCTGCGTTTGCGCGACCATGAGCCCACACCTGACCTCATCGAAGTCCGGGGTGAGGTTTTCCTTCCCGTCTCGGCCTTCCAGAAGATCAACGAAGAGCGAATGAGCGCCGAGGAGAGTCCGTTCGCCAATCCGCGAAACGCCGCCGCCGGCACGCTCCGTCAGCTCGACACCGGCATCACCGCCTCCCGTCCCTTGGCTTTCTTCGGCTACTCGGTTGGCTACTCGGAAGGAATCCGTTTGCAGACCCAGCAGCAGCTACTTGAGAAGCTGCGGGAGTGGGGTTTCCCCATCAACACCAACTATCGCCACCATTCCTCGCTGGAAAGCGTGGTCGATTTCTGCCGGGAATGGGAAGCCAAACGTGAGTCGCTTGATTACGAAATTGATGGCGTCGTGGTCAAAGTCAACCGCCTGGATTACCAGAACCGGCTCGGAGTCGTCTCCCGAGACCCGCGCTGGGCAATTGCCTACAAGTTCCCGAGCCGTGTAGCGATCACCAAGCTTGTTCAAATCGGGATCAACGTAGGCAGGACCGGTGCTCTGAATCCCTTTGCCGTGCTCGAGCCCGTCCAGGTCGGCGGGGTCACAATCAAGCTGGCCACCTTACACAATGCCGACGACATCCGGCGCAAGGATATCCGTCGGGGTGACTACGTGCTGGTCAAGCGGGCGGGTGACGTCATCCCCCAGGTGGTCGGACCCGTGAGGGAGAGGAGAACCGGTGAGGAAACCGAGTTCACCTGGCCCGATACCTGCCCGGTCTGCGAATCCCCCGTGCTGAAAGAAGCCGGGGTGGCGATGGCGTACTGCACCAATCGAGCGTGCCCTGCGCAACGTTTCGAGAGCCTGAACCACTTCGTGGGCGGCGGCGCCATGGATATCGTCGGCCTCGGCTCTCAGACCCTGCGCAAACTACTTGATCTGGGCCTCATTCGTGACGCCGCCGATCTCTACTCCCTGGATCCCCCGAAGCTCGGGCAGCTGCCGGGTTTCAAGGAGAAATCCATCGAGAATCTTCTCAGGAGTATCCAGGAGAGCAAGTCGCGGCCGTTCCCCCGGGTCCTGTTCGCCATGGGGATTCGCCATGTCGGCGAGCGGGTCGCGGAGCTGCTGGCCGACCACTTCATTGACATCGACCCCCTGCTCGCAGCCAACCAGGAGGAAATCGCCGCGGTGCCGGGGATCGGGCCGGAAATCGCGAGCAGCGTGCACGAGTTTCTGGCCGAACCTGGAAACCGGGAGTTCATCGGTCGGCTTCGGGCGGCCGGCCTCAATTTCACGGCTCCCAGGAAAGCCGTGACCGAAGGTCCCCTTGTCGGGAAGACATTCGTCATCACCGGCACCCTGCCGTCGCTGAGTCGCGAAAAGGCGACCGAACAGATTGCCGAAGCCGGCGGAAAGGTGACTTCCTCGGTGTCCTCCAACACCGACTACCTGCTGGTTGGCGAGAATCCCGGCTCTAAGCTGCAGAAAGCCGAAAAGCTCGGCACTCGCATTATTTCCGAGGAAGACCTGCGCCGGCTGCTCGGCGAAGCGTAGATCCTATGCCGTACGACGCCGCTCGAGGGAAGATGGAGCCAATCCCGGCCAAATACTTTATCGCGGTCATGCTGGGGCCCGGAGGAGAAGGCTGCCCCTTTGTCACGGACCTGGAGGCCGAGCTCGGGCCGATCGAGTCCCGCTCTGTTGAGTACGATTTCAGCCCCTTCAGCACTTACTACGACGACGAGATGGGGACCCCGGTTCGTAAACACTTCCTGGTTTTCAAGCAACCGAGGTCGATGGAGCGGCTGCTCGAAACCAAACTGTTCGCGGAAATGCTCCAGGAGCGCTATGCCTTCTCCAACAAAGGAGCTCGTGCGCGGCGGGTCAATCTCGACCCGGGATACCTGACGCCATGGAGCGTCGTCTTGTCGACGGTCAAGAACCATGCACACCGGATCTACCTCGGCAAGGGTGTATTTGCGGAACTGACCCTGATCTTCAGGAATGGGGGTTATCAACCACTCCCCTGGACCTACCCCGATTATTCCTCACCCGGTGTCGTCCGCTTCCTTGGCGACGTCCGATCCAGTTACATGAGACAATTGGAGTAGCTGCCGGATTGAAACCGCCTGCAGCGGGGTGAGTAAAGGAAGAGTCGATGAGGAGCTCTCCCGGTGAGGACCGAAGACCAGGTGGTTACGAATTGAAACTGGAAATCTGCCCGAACTGTAACTATGCACTGCTGGAGCGCACGACGTACTGTCCTTTCTGCGGCATCCAACTGACTCACCCGGTCTGGAAGAAGGTCGCCGCCTGGGTCCTTCTAATCCTCATCGGTTACGGTCTCGTGAGGTGTCACGCCTCCCTGATCAATGGATTCAATGCGCCCTCCCCGACGGCCCGATCCGGGGAGCTGGCACGATAGACCGGCCAGCCGAGCCGTCCTGACGGCCTCGGCCATTGTGCTTTTGACTATTGTTGAAAAGATTATGTTTGGGACGCTTCGGTTGGATACCCATCCCGGCTGCGAAGGACAGCGAAAACGAACACCGTGGCCAAAAAGTTAAAGTCCTACCAGAGGAACTCCATTGTCTTACAGCTACGCAGCACAAAGCGACCGGGGCTTGGTCCGCGCCAACAACGAAGACTCGCTGATTCTGCTTCCTGACGAAGGGGTCTTCGGGGTGTGTGACGGCCTTGGCGGTCACGCGTGTGGCGAAATCGCCAGCTCCCTGGCTGCTGAAGTGTTCTCCCGATGTGTTCAACGACCGGGGCATCCGGATGCTTTGAAGACACTGCGCTCGGCCATTCTGGAGGTCAACGCCCAGCTTCTCGAGCAACAACACTGTAACAACGAGCTGCGTGGAATGGCGACTACGCTGAGCGCTATCTGGATCGGCCCCGACAACTCCGGCGAAGCGTGGATGGCCCACGTCGGGGATTCCCGGATTTACCGATTTCGCAACTCGGTCCTTGAGCAACTGACCGAAGATGACTCGCCGGTCTTCAAGCTCTTCAAGCAAGGCCGGATTAGCAAAGACGAGATGCGAAAGCATCCTCATAAGAGCCTGATTGACCAGTGTTTGGGAATCATTCCGCAAGTCGAAGCCCAGATCCGCTCCCTGGTGCTCCAACCGGGAGATTTGTTCCTGATCGCCAGCGACGGGCTGACGGACAACCTGACCGAGGACGAGATTGCCCGTTTATTAAGTGCCAGCAGGCCTGAGGCAGCAACCCAGGAACTGATAAAGGGAGCCTGCGAGGCGGGAGGCTCCGACAACATCTCGCTAGTCCTGATCTATATCAGCCGTATAGAGTAGAGCAGCGTCGCGTCCCGATCACGACGCTGCGCTTGCGATCCTAGTCGACTTTAATATTGCAGGCTTTCAGGAATTCCTTGTCTTCTTCTGAAAGCTCCCACTGGATGGGCGGTTCTGTTTTGGCTGGAACCCGAGTTCTTTGCCGCTTCTGCTTTTCCTTGTTATCCATGACACAACCTCTTTTACTTCTGGCCCCGTTTTGCCTTCCCAACAGGCGATTCGGTCCTCCTTATTAAAACGCGGGACGCTTATATCACACTTCCGCGTCGGCGTGCGTACGAGTTTTTTGACTGATTGGCGGTGATTTTTAGAAACCTGAAGCAGGACGAAGGGATAGCGGAACGATGGGAATCGCATTCTGATCCAGGAGACCCTGAAGCTCGGAACGAAGATCCCCAATTTCGAGGAACAGTTCGCGTTCACAAACGGGGACCGCATTAAGCTCCCTGCTCCGCAGAACATGGGCGATCAGTATGCAGCTGGCCCGCTCCCCGTAGCTGGAAACCATCCGTCGGGCGCGCTCGTTGAAGTCGCCAAGCAGGTAAAGCCCCTTCAGGACATCGGAGAGCTCCTCGAAGAGTCCCGACAACAGGCCGCGTGTTTCCCTGAAGACAGGAGAAGAGGTCACCTGCTGAGCGAGCTGCGCGTGGTAAGTCCTGAGACCTTCAGCCAGGGCAGAGGCGAGGACCAGGTCCTGATCGGCCGATTTCTCTCCCGCTTCCACCAGAGTCTGTACCGACTTCCCCATTGCCTCGACAAACACGATCGGTCGGTCAGTATAGGCAAGGATCACTTTTTCGGTGGCTGCGACGATCGCTTTTTCGTCCTGGATCTCGGAACTGCTCAACACGATCTGGTTCATGCGCCTTCTCACCTTCATCCGCTGCTTAAAGGCAAGTGAATGATTTCGCTATCGTTCGACGTTCATAATGCCATATTTTGAGGGGGCGCAAAACTTTCATTAGACTCTTTTCGTATATATAGGCATCTAAAAGGAAGGGTAATCCAGTTGTACGGAGTTAGACGATGGAGTTAGAGATCGATAATCGAAAAGAGCTTTTCGCGGAGATCATCGAAGAGCTGGAGTCCATGCCTTCAGCGCTCAGGCAGATCTTCATCCTTCGGCACTATAACGGTCGATCGCACGACGAGATCGCCCGACTGACGGGAATCAACGAGAAAAACGTCCACGCCATGCTGAAGCAGGCAGAACGTCTTGTCTACCACGCTCTCCACGTTTTTGCTCTAGATACCACGCCAGGACAGTAGTGTCACCCGCCCCACCGCGAAGGGGGAAATAGCACCACAGGCAGGAGCCCCGGGAGGTCCGTCCCGGGCACGACCCCCAAGGGCAGCCGTTCTTCGCTGGACATTCCGTGTGGCACGGTTATAGCTTGTAGTTACAGCGGAAATCGATAGCGAGGTACCGAATTATGAGATGTCGTCGAAGAAACGGCTGCGGGTTTCACGCGCGCAGCACGGAAAACTGGCGTAATCGCTACTGCAGCACCCCCAACCACCGGAACTGTGCCCGCTTTCAACGCGCCACGGCCGGGAAAGGCATTCCCCTGAACCTTCTCCCGACCGGCGAGTTCGCAGTCAGTTCGAAGTCACTCGAGCCACAGGAATAAGCGGTCGCGGACTGGCACCGACTTACACGGACGAGCACGGACAGGACCGAACCGAAGTCTTATCCGTGTTCTACCTCTTGATCATCAACTCCGTCCGAATGAAGTAGGTGAGGCTGTTGTTCCCCACGTAAAAGTCACCCGGTTTCAACAATTCCGCCAGGAAGTGCCCGGTCAAGTACTTGTTGAATCTGAAGTTCACCTTGGTCAGCCACATGTCACCGCGGCTGTTGCCCTTCGGGTTGATGAGCGGCTTTGCCGGCCCCGGCTTGATCGATTTCATGTAGCGGTAAATGAAATCGAGATCGGTGGTGGGGTTCAGCTTGACGTTGAAACCCCCGCTGACCATGTTTAAGTTCGTCCAGTAGGCAGCCCGGCTTTCGGAGGCCAGAGTGTAGATGTAAAGCTCACTCCATTTTGGCCACCGGCTGAAAACCGGGTCCCAGCCTTCGTTGTCGGCCGTTGCCGGATTGTCGCCGGACAGGCGGGTATAGTTGAACATCACGCTCGCAGCCGGGTAGAAGGGGAGATCCTTTCTGGCTTCGACGTAGCCTCCTACGCCAGACCGGTCCTGCTTTCCGTAAGTTCCCGACTGCATGGCCAGCTCACCGGAGTACCGGAACAGGGTTTTTGCCTGTCCGGAAAAGCGGGTCCCGGTGGTGTGAATCGTGCTGCCCGGAAAAGCCGCTCTTTGTTGCTCTCGCTTCGTAATGTGGTAGAACTCGCCCTTCAGCGACTTCTGGATCTGGCGGGTCAGATAGACCCCTGCCGCGCGCTCCTGCTGCTCGATGAGCCCCTGATGCGGGGTGTATTCATCGTGAAGGACCGGCAGGAATCGGTCCTTGCTCGGGTTTGCAATGACGAAGGCGTCGAGTGTTCCCTTGGGAATCTCATACGTAGCGCGGATCGCATTAAAGTAGATGGTGCGTGAGCCATCCAGAGGGTTGCCGTCCAGCATGACGAAACCTTCCCCGAACAGCATGTCCTGGCGGCCGATTTTGAGGGTCAGCTTCGGCGTCAGGGTTCCCTTCATTTCCATATAGAGCTGATCGACCACCAGCTCGTGGAGCGTAAAATCGCGGTCCGGCTTGAAGTAATTACGGAATTCGTTCGCCAGTCGGCCATTAACCGAAACCCCGTTGCCGAGGTCGTAGCCGGCCCAGAGACGGGTTCTGAACCGCATGTAGTTCATCTCGTCGTCTTTGGCTGAATCCGTGTCCAGCATGTTGTCGGTGAAGGTATCCCGTATACGCTCGTCAAAACCCCAAGTGAATTTGGGCTTTTCTTTGCTCTGATCCTGGGCACTAACGGTAGCGACGCATAAGACAATAAAGAGGGCGGAAAGCAGACGCTTCATGGTGAGTAAGTTTCCTTTCGCCTCAGACCTTTATCCGCGAATCAAGCAGGCAGTAAGGCGGGCTCATTATACGGAAACTGAGCAGCTAGTCACGCGTTTTTTTGTGCTAAAACGTTGAGAAGGCAAATTTGGCCTGGACACGGAGCCCCGGGCATCCGCGCGAAATCGTCCGCGATCCCATTCCTGCGCGGCCTTCGGCAGCACCCGGGCTTTGTACCGGAAACCGCGAAACCGCAAGGAGATAGGCGATTTTGCAATGTCGATTAAAACGGGTAGAATAAGTGGGACGTTTGCAGAACAACGAACCACGATTGCCCGCACCTAGAGAAAGGAGTCTCGAGCGCTATGCTAACTGACCGAATGCGAGATGCGATAAATGACCAGGTCAACGCTGAGTTCTACTCCGCCTACCTGTACCTGTCCATGGCTGCCCATTGCGACGCGGTGAACCTCCCGGGCTTTTCTCACTGGATGCAGCTGCAGGCCAAAGAAGAAGTGGGGCACGCGACGAAGTTCCTCAAGTACCTGAGCGATCAGAGTGCCCGAGTGTCACTGAAGGCGATCGGCCAGCCGCCGGCCGAGTTTCAATCACCCCTGGTGATCTTCGAACAGGCGTTGGAACACGAACGGCATATTACCTCCCGGATCAATAACCTCTACAAACTGGCGCTAGAGGACAACGATTACGCGACGCAGAACGAACTGCAGTGGTTTATCAAGGAGCAGGTCGAAGAGGAAAAGAACGCAGCTCAGATCGTCGAGCAGTTGAAAATGGTCGGAACCCAGGGCACCGCTCTGGTGCTGATCGATCGTTACCTGGCCTCGCGCAGTGCCTAGCTTCAGCTTATTGACCACGGATTACACTGATTCCCACCAATCCGTGTAATCCGTGAAGTCCGTGCCTTAGTCTCTATCCAGCTCCAGCTGGAACAGTGCCAGTGCTTCCTTTCGCTTGAACAGCCGAGTTGCCCTGCCCTGGAATACCCTGCCGCTTCCGCCTCCACGTCCATGAAGAAGCATCGCCACCTGGCGCCCGAGAGACTGGACGTCGCAGTTGACCTGGTCCCCCGCGACGACAACGAAGAACCCGTCCGAATCGGTCCCGCCGCTGAGCAACGCCGCTTTCCCGGGGGCACGGTGCGCGAACTGCCGGGCCAGTTGCTGAAGGAAGCCGGGGTCGGCCGTCTTCAGGTGAAGATGGACGAGGTCGCCGGGCCTATGGGAGAGCGCTTCGGCGCTCATCTCGATCAATTCTTCGCGAAGCGTCTTCTCGCGGTGAATCAGCTCCTGGATCTGATCGAAACGAGATCGTACGGCGGACGGCAACTCCGAATCGGGCACTCCCAGCAGCGACCGCAGCTCGGTACTCCTCCCGATCTCTTCGCCCAGGCGCTTTCGGACCCGGGTTCCAGCAAGGAAATAGACTCTGATTCCGCCCCTCATCGGCTCGGTCGACACGATCTTGAGTGCCTCGAGCTCCGCGGTGGATCGCACGTGGGTGCCGCCGCACGTGTTCAGATCCACCTCTTCGATTTCCACCAGGCGGATCGTACCCGTGTGGCCCGCCGGCAGGCCGCGGCTGCGGACGTTCAGCTTTTCCAACGCCTGCATCGAGACCCTTCTAGCCGTCACCCGCCGGGCCGACCGGATTTCGGCCGCGACTGCTTCCTCCAGCTCGGCCAGCTCGGGGCTCTCAAGGGTCGGGACATCCAACTCAACATCGGAGGCGGATTCCCCCAGGTGGAAAGCGGTCGTCGGCCAGCCGAAACGGTCCTCGGCAATGGCCGTGAGAAGGTGCTGGGCCGTGTGCTGCTGCATGTGATCAAAGCGGCGGCCCCAATCCAGGACGACCTTGCAGGCGCCAGGTTCCACGGGTGCTTCCAGGTAATGTCTGATGACTCCGTCCCGGCGGCGCACGTCGACGACCCGAACGGAGGCCACCCAGCCACGGTCCCCCGGCTGGCCTCCCCCCTCCGGGTAGAGGATGGAGTCCTCGAGGTCGGCGAAGGGCATGGCGTTCTCGGTGCCGACGCCCAGGATTTTCGTGTCCAGTTCACAAAGATACGGGTCTTTCTCGTAAGCGGGTGTCTTTTTCATAAGCACGTCCGTAAACCGACGTTGATTCTATTGATTCCGGACGGAAAAGAAAACCGACTTATGACCCGAATGTGGAATGCGGAATGTGGAGTGCGGAATTCAAGACAGTAACCGCTTCACGACCTGCAAGCTCGTGCGCGCCTTTGTCTTTTCACTCCGCATTCCGCACTCCGCATTCCGCATTCGCCCGTCAGCCGGTCAGCCGGTCCCCCGACTTTGTGAAACACCCTGAACAGGTAGTAAAGGGAGGGCAGCAGGACCACGGATCCGAGTGCAAGGACGATCAAAAGAAGCTGCAGGGTGAGCCGGGGAGCCGCGGCATCGTAAATGCTCAAGCCGGGTTTGACGAGGTCCGGATACTGAGAGAAGGCCCAGCCCCACATGATCAGCGTGACCTGGAGTGCGGCCAGGATCCGTGCTGTGCGGTAGCGTCGCGTCCAGAGAGACCACAGGCAGGTGACGGCACAAACGGCGGTCACCGAGTGGAGTGCCCAGGACCAGCGGGTCCGGGTGAGATCATCCAGGATCTCGGGGGTTTTGAACGCCGCCGCCAGGAGCACCTCGGCCGCCATGATACCGAGAAGAACGCCGGAGATCAGGGCTCGCGCACGGAAGTCCTCCTGCAGATCAGCCTCCGGCGTCTCCAGGCAGAGGTAGACGGCAGCGAGAAAGGCCATCATGACCAGGGCAAAGAAACCCACCGAAAGGGGGAACAGTCCAACCCAGCTGTCGATGAATATCCAGAGTGAACGGGGAGAGGAAGTTAGCGAACTGATTCTCCCCGAGGCGATCGCGCCCACGACGGTCCCAAGAAGAATCGGTGTCAGCAGGCTGGCGATCGCAAACACGCTTCCCCACCAGCGCCTCCGCGGCTCGCTGGTCTCGTAGGAACGGAAGGCGAATGCCGACCCGCGTGCCACGATCCCGAGGAGCATCAGAAGCAGCGGGATGTGCAGGAACGTCATGATGCGCGCAAAAGCGGCAGGGAATCCTGTGAACAGAACCACAATGACGACAATGAGCCAGACATGGTTGGCCTCCCAGATCGGACCGATCGAACGGGCGATCAGGTCCCGCTGCCGCTCGGCTCGTTGCCCTGAGGCGAACAGATCCCACACGCCTCCTCCATAGTCCGCCCCGCCGAGGAGAAGATATATGTTCAAGCCAATCGCAATAACCAATGCGGCGCCGAGCTCAAGCAAGTTCCGACTCCCTCCGAGTTTCGGGGACATAATACTTAATTCCCCTACCGTTACCTCTATCTCACCGTAAGCAAAGGAATTAAGTTTTGTGTCCCCGAAACTCGATGAAACTGCGCGCTGCGCACTACGCACTACGCGCTGCGCACTGCGCACTACCCACTGCGCACTACCCACTGCGCACTACCCACTGCGCTCCGCGCTGCGCACTGGCCGCCCGTCAGCCGGTTAGCCGGTCAGCTGGTCAGTCGTCAGTTGTCAGTGGTCAGTCGTCAGTCGTCAGTCGTCAGTTGACCGTCGCTTCTCCCCGGGCATCGTGGAGATGACCTGTGCCTTGAGCAGCAGGACAACGATAACTCCCAACAACAGGTAAACGAGAGTGATTGCGGTTAGCGGCACGACGAGGCCGGGCATCGGAGTGACCGCGTCCCGAGTCCTCATCACTCCCTGGATAATCCACGGTTGGCGGCCGACCTCCGTAACCAGCCATCCGGCTTGAATAGCCAGAATCCCCAGGGGAGACGCGAGGACGAGACCCCACAGCAACCGCCGGTTTTCAATCGGGTTCCTTTTCAAAAGCTTCAGGACTCCCGTCAGGATGGCCAACCCGGCCATGACCGTGCCGCAGGCCACCATGGCTTGGAAAGAGAAATGCACGACGGGAACCGGCGGCCGGTCTTCGCGGGGGAAACGCTTCAGCCCCTGCACCACCGCATTCGGGTCGTGAAAAGCCAGGAGGCTGAGCGCCTTCGGAATCTCGACTGCCCATCGTGTCTGCTCGCGGTCCTCGTCCGGCCAGCCGCCAATTCTAAGCGGCGCTCCCGCCTCGGTCTCGAATTGTCCTTCCATGGCGGCCAGCTTCGCCGGTTGAGTGCGTGCGACCATTCGAGCGGAGATATCTCCGCTCAGCGGCTGAACGATGGCGGCAGGCATGCCGACGAGTAATGCCAGGGTCAGGGCGGCGCGGTGGAAGTGATCGTCCGGGTGACGGAGCAGCACATAGGCATGAATCCCGGCCACCGCGAACCCGGCGGCTGCATACGAGGCGAGAAGCATGTGAAGAACCTGCGGGAAAGCAGCCGGGTTGAGCATGGCGGCAACCGGGTCGATGTCGGTTGCCCGGCCCTCCACCACCCGAAACCCGGCAGGAGTATTCATCCAGGCGTTCGCTGTTACCACGAAGATTGCGGAAGCCGCACCGCTGACCGCCACCATCACACCGGCGAGAAGATGCGCAATGGCCGGCACCCGGTTCCAGCCGTAAAGGTAAATCCCGAGGAAAATCGCCTCCGTGAAGAAGGCAAAGCCCTCGAGCGAAAAGGGCATGCCTATGATCGGCCCGGCGTGCTCCATGAAGGTCGGCCACAAGAGCCCGAGCTCAAAGGAAAGGACCGTCCCGGAAACGGCCCCGACCGCAAAGAAAATGGCGGTACCCTTCGCCCATCGTTTGGTCAACTCAAGGTACATGGAGTCCCGGGTTTTCAGCCACAGCGCTTCGGACATCACCATCAGCAGCGGCATGGCCACTCCCACGACAGCGAAGATGATGTGGAACATGAGGGACAGGGCCATCTGGGTCCGCGCGGCCAGAAGATTGTCCATTGGCTCCAAACTAGCAGAAAAGAAGCGGCTTTGGTAAGCAGCCGGCTCCGACCCAGGGCGAACCAAAGGCCTTCATTTCTCGTAACACTGCATTGAGCTCTTAACACACAGAAGCGTTTTCTTCCGTGGTGCACTTGTGTCTATAATCCGTGCATCGAGGGGTTTGGCCAGTGAACTGCGCAAAGTTCGAATCGCGGCTGACGGACTATATGGACGGCACGCTCGACGGGGGCCTCCAGGAGGCCATGTCCGAGCACGCGAAGAGCTGCGCCTCGTGTTCTGCCCTGGTCACGCGCGTCTATTCCCTGCGTGAGCAGCTGAGAGCGTTCCCTCAGATCGAGCTCAAGCAGTCCCTGGTCGACGAAATCCTCGAGCGAACCTCCGGAAAGCCGCCTGAATGGTCGGTGTGGTCCGGGCTGATTCTTCCGACAATTCGGCCTTTCCTGACCCAGCGTTACGCATTTGGCACCGGAATCATGGTTGTCTTCGTTTCCCTGGTGTTCGCCATGCTCGGACCGACGCCCTCCACGAGCGGTTACTCCGACATGACCCCGGCCTCAGTCGCGGAGAACGCCGATCGCCTGACCGACAACGTGAAGAAGAAGTGGGCCCAGATGCGGGTCTATCAAACGCAGATGTATGAAGAGGCCAGGCTTCTCAAAGAGGATCTCTACGGCCGGCTCGATTCCTACGTAATCAAGATGCTCTTCAAGAGCTACAGCCAGTCAGTCCAGGAACAGGACGCCCCCGCCGAGGCTCAGAAGAAGAACCCGGGCCCCGATGCGAAGCAGCAACCGAAGGTGCCGGCTCAACAAGATCCCCCGCAATCCAAGCAGGCGCCTAAGCCTCAGCCGGCGGTACCCAAGCGCTGAGGTACAGTTCGAAGCTTCAGAATATCGAACAAGGAGAGCCAATTGCAAAAATCAGAAAATCTCAGTCTTAAGGCCTGAAAGGCCGGTACATATTAGCCCAGGGCGAAGCGTTTTTCGCGTAGCCCTGGGTAGCTAGGCGCGCCGGAAGGAAGCCCTGAAAGGGCGCAAGAACGGCAGACCAGGCTCTCACGCCCTTACAGGGCTGCGATGTCCCGCCTGCCTCTTGACCCAGGGCTACGCGAAAAACGCTTCGCCCTGGGCTAATATGTACCGGCCTTTCAGGCCTTAAGACCCGGATTTTTGCAATTGGCTCTCGATATTCGACATTCCTCCCCGTTCTTTACGCCGATTCGGCGCTGGCCGCCATGGCCGCGCGGGCGGACTTGATCCGTTCGACCGCCCGCACCAGGTCCTCCTGAAGAATACGGTCTTTGCCGGTTCGCGCGGCTCTGAGGGCGGCGTCAATGATCGCGTTCTTGATGTCCCTCCCGCACACATCCGGGAGCTGTCCGAGCGCCGGAAGCGACACGTCGGGATCGAGGGGAAGCTCTTCGGGTAGATGCTTCTGCCAGATGAGCAGCCTGGCCGCTTCGTCGGGCATCGGGAAATGGATATGACGCATCCTGCTTTCAAAAGCGCGGTCATAGTTCTCGATCAGATTGGTAGAGAACACGACTATCCCGTGGAAGTTCTCGAGGCTGATCAGCAGCTGGCTTCGCATCGAGTTGATTGCCAGCTCTGATCCCTGGGTGATGTTCGTAATCCGTTTGGAGAGCAGTGAGTCGGCCTCGTCCATGAACAGCACTGCGCCGTCCCGCTCGGCCGCATAGAAGACCGCTTCGATGTTCTTGGGCCCGTCGCCCAGGAACTTACTCTCGATCTGGGCGTAGCTGGCGCTCAGGATCGGCTTTCCGACATAGGCCGCAAGCGCGTGTGCAGCCAAGGTCTTCCCGGTTCCCGGCGGGCCGTAGAAGTTCAGCGCCGTCCTCGGGAAAGGTTCGATCTTTCGCAGGTTCCATTCATCGAATACCTTCTGCTCGAGCCGGAGGAGATCGACGGCCGACAGGAGTGCTTCACGAACATCCGGGGGAACGACGAGGAAGTCGAAGCCGTACAGGGGAGGACGCGCGACATACTGTGCTGCCCGCTCCTGAAGGCTCAGCTCATCGTCGGACCGTCCCTGCACGACGCTGCCTGCTTTCGATCTTCCCCCCTTCTGCTTGCCGGCGACAGGGGTCCCGACGATGACGTTCAGATCCTCCAGGCCGGTGTAGCGCATCAGTTCTGCGACGGCCTCGCGCAGTTTGGCGCCGCATGCCTGGGCGGCCTGCTCGGGAACGAAGCTCGGTATGCCTTCTATCCTTATTTCCTTCACAACGGCCCATTATAGGGGGTTCGCGCCGCTCCGGGAAATGGTCTCCGCGGCCCGGCTCGGGCTATGATGTGACAGGTGATGGAAACGAAAAGAAGGCTCGTGCTCGCCTCCGCATCCCCTCGCCGCAGGGAACTGCTGTCCGAAATCGGCCTTCGGTTCCAGGTACGGAGCAGCGACGTCCCCGAGGAGTACGAAGACGACCTCTCGCCGGAGCAGGTGGCAATCGTACTGGCAGCACGCAAGTCAGAGGCAGTCGCCCAGCAGGAACCGGGGACAATCGTTCTCGGCGCGGACACGATCGTGGTCCTCGACGGGCACATCCTGGGAAAGCCGGAAAATGCGGAGCACGCACGGGACATGCTGCGCATGCTCCGGGGCCGTTGGCACGCCGTAATCACCGCGATCGCGGTGACAGACAACCTGACGGGCAACGCCGCCATCAGTTCGGTGACGACCGGGGTGAAAATGCTCTACTTCGATGATGCCGCCCTCGACGCCTATATTGCCACCGGAGAACCGATGGATAAGGCGGGAAGCTACGCGGTCCAGGGGCGGGGAGGCGAGTTCATCGAGACGGTCGACGGCTGCTACTCGAACGTCGTCGGTTTGCCCCTGTGCGAAACCGCCCGGCTCCTGGGCGATTTCGGCATCTCCGATCACCAGGGAGCCACCCGTTTGCCGGCTCCCGTCCGGCGCGCCCTGCCCGCGCGAGGACAGGAAAAGAGGGAAATAGGACGTATAGGACATATACGACATATAGGAACCCAGGCGGACGAGCAGCCGTTTGGCCTATATGTCCTATTAGTCCTATAGGTCCTATTTCCCTATTAGGTCTTCCGGCGGTCTATACCGCGCTTTGATCATCAGCGGTTGGCGCAGGAAGTCGGGGAGATACTCGACCAGGGCGACAATGAAACGGTAACGCCAACCGGGAATGACCCGCCATTGCCCTCGTTCCAGGCCTCTAAGCGAGTCGGCGACGACCCGCTCGGGACTCATCCAGAAACTTGGCCGCCCGTACAGTTCCTCCCGGTTTATTCCGATATGGTCGTGGAACTCGGTTCGCGTGAACCCGGGACACAACGCCTGGACTCGCACCGGGATACCGAGGGCGCGGAGCTCGAGGTAGATCGACTCCGTAAAATTATTCATCCAGGCTTTGGTTGAGTTATAGCTGACGTTGCGAGGACTTGGGAACGATCCGGCCACCGACGAAACGTTGATGATCCCCCCGCTTCGCCGGGCCACCATCCCCTTCAGCGCTGCGTGGGTCAGGGTCATGGTGGCGAGGACATGGACGCGGTGCATTTGACTCTGGGAGGAGATGTCCGTCTGGTAGAAATAGCCAGTGGTTCCGAATCCGGCGTTGTTGACGAGCAGATCGAGAGCGTCCAGGGAGTCGATTCGCCCGACCACCTGCTGCAAATCGTCTGCCTGGCTCAGGTCCGCCTGCATGATCTCGGTAGCGACGCCGAATTCGTCATGCAGCCGGGTGGCCAGTTCCCGGAGGCGGTCCAAACGCCGGGCGATCAGGATCAAATCGTACTGTCGTTGGGCAAGAGCCTTTGAGAACGCGGCTCCGATTCCACTCGAGGCCCCGGTGATCAGGGCCAGCTGCTTTTTCTCCACGCTCGTCCCCCCTTCGACGTGGTGGCGGTTCAGTCAGTTCCAGTCGCGTCGCGGCCTCAGGATTCCTTAAAGGTGTCAACGAATGTGAAGAAGCTCTTTTCCCATTTGCCGACGGTCTTCTCGGGACCGGTCAGGCGGATGAACCAGGGTCCAGTGGAAGTCTCCGCGATTGCGGCCAGCATTCGGAAGTGCGGCTTGGGCGTGGAACTGCCCGCTGCTCCACCGGTCATTGGCCCCATCGCCTGGCTGTTATACGTGCCGCTGACATCGACGATGGTGACCGGGAGGCCGTTTACTTCTTTCTTGGACACCTTCGGCTGGCCGGCTGCGGTCCCGTTTTCCTTGGTGAACATTCCCACCCAGCGATCCACGTTGGCTTGAACCGAACCTCCGGATCCTCCGAAGTAGAAGACGACGACTTGGGCGTCCTCCGGATCGTCCTCGACTTTCGGCAGCCGGAACTGTGCGCGACGCATCCGGGAGGGAGGTTCTTCCTGAGTCCATTCGTCCGGCGCCTTGAACGTCAGCCCTGATTGCTTGGCCGGGGAAAACTCACGCAGCTGCTGCGCTTGTTGCTCGTCCTGTTTGGAGCAGGCGGGCGAGACAAGCACTGTCAGAACCAGGAGGCAAAGAAGTTTGAAGGAACGCATGTCGTTGTCCGCTTTCTCTCTTTCTTGGTATCAACCGAGCGGAGTACGCCCGGCAAAACCGGCGTCGACCTCATGCCAGTACATGATGTCGCTCTCTCCGTATTTCCAGCAGAGGTAGACCTCACGGCCTTCTCTGAGGTGAGGAAAATCGACCAGGCCATCCTGGAGGCTCTTGACGATGCAACCCATGTCCTCCAGATGCTGGACACACTGCTTCAACAAGAGAAGAGAATGGACGTGATCGGTTCCCGTCGCGCTGCCGGCATTGAAACCACTCCGGTCCGCCAATCCTTGTACTTCCTCGCGGTTCTGCTCCAAGGCCCGGGAGAGGGCCATGGCCGCCTCGACCAATTCCTGGACCCTGGGAAGCAGTTGTCGCGCCTGCTCGACGGTGAAGAAGCGCTTGGCCATGTTCTGTTTACGATTATACCGCAGCTCCTCATCCGATCCGCAAATCGGCTATACTCTTAGGGCGATCGCCATTTGGATAGAATGAGCAAGCAGGAGACACGATGAAGTGCGTGGTGTGCAGCAAGGTTAAAGGGAAACGCTTTTGCCCAGCCAAAAACGGGGACATTTGTCCCTCCTGTTGCGGCGAGAAGCGGGTGGTGGAAATTGCATGTCCGCCCGACTGCAAATACCTGAAGACCGGCCATGGTTACCAGGCGGCCAAGAAGTTCATGGCCGAGTGGGAGGCCACTGAGGACCCGCGCAAGAGCGCCCGGCTTTACGCCACCGCCCAGCAGCACTGGGAGACAATCGGCGAGATCGAACGCGTGATCATCGGTTACACCCAGAACCTGCGGAATTTTTCGGACGACCGGATCCGGGACGCGGTCTCGCTTGTCCGTGAGACGTACGTGACCGAGCAGAAAGGGATCATCTACGAGCACACCTCCGCCGATCCCCTGGTTCAGCCTCTGGTCCGCGAGCTGAAGGCGGCTATTGAACAATTCCGGCAAGTCGGCAGCGACCGTCCAATGCTGAAGACCGGCGAGATCCTCGATTGCCTGGAGGTGGTTCTCACCGACGTCGCGTACCACGTCAAGCGGCCCGCCGAGGTCGGATCGTATCTTGTCTTTATTCGCAAGAGCCACCCGGAAGTAGCCGCCGCTCCCCGGTCCCAGAGCATCATCTACCCGTAGACATTCTGTACGCCGATTGCTTCCGGTGACAATCCGCGCGCTGCGCAAAACGCGCTCCGCTCGCGGTTCTGTGGACGTCGGCACCGGCTTGTTTGGCGCTCCGTGGCTGAGCAGAACAGAACCGCAAACGGAGCGTCTTTCAGCGAAGTGCGCGGATTCTCACCGGAACCTGTTAGTAGCCCCGACGCTTTCCCCGCTCGCTTACTTCGTCACCCGCTCGGGCCGGTACTCCTCGTCGGCTTTTGCCGCCAGGACAAAGTCGCTCTCGGTCAGGCCGTTGATCTTGTGCGTCCAGATCGTCAATTGGACCTTTCCCCACGTCAGAAAGATGTCGGGATGATGGTCTTCCTTCTCGGCGACAGCGCCCACGTGGTTCACGAAATCCAGGGCCGACTGGAAGTCAGGGAAAGAGTAGGAACGTTGCAGGTGGTGGTTGTCTATAACCTGCCAGTCAGGCAACTCCTGCGCGAGCGGCTTTATCTGCTCGGCTGTGAGGGGAGGGACTCCGCCCCGACAGGGGACACAATGTTTTTGGGCAAGTCTTGTCATGCTCCACAGATAGCGCATCGGAGGGAGCAAGGCAACAGGGGCGAAGGAACACGGACGAACACGGAGCTGTGAGCCTGGCGCTATTCCGTCCGTGTTCGTCCGTGTCAGTCCGTGATGTTTTTAGACATCCAGGCGGACGAGGCGCTTCTTGGCGCTGACCGTCTCGTCGTATTTCTCCCTGACTTCGGCCGCCTCAACGGCCGCGCGCTTCTTCATCAGCTTCTCTTCGCGCGCTGTCTGTGGCAGCTCGCTCTTGGGACGCGCCCGAGTGGCGTCGTCCGACCGGATGACCAGTGAGTGCCGGAAGGTTTCGAGCTGAACCGGTTTCTCGCCGGCATGAATTTCATGCCGGCCATACAGCCGGTACCAGTCGGAGACGGTCGCATTGCGATGCATGTGCTCGACGATGTTCCTCCACCCGGGCCCGGTGTTGTATGCGCAGAAGGAGATTTCCCCTTCCTGCGTCCCGTACGGGATGGCGCACAGTTGGGTTCGGGAGAAGTCATAATTGAACAGGTCCTGGAACCACATTCCGGCAATGAAAAGAAAATTCCATGGGTCGGCGCGGCGGACCTTGCCGGTGCCGTAGAACTTCCCCGTCAGGCCGAAGCTCTTGTCGAACTTCTTGAGAATATCGATCAGGGTCAGTCGCTGAGGTGACTTGAACGGGCTGTAATGCTTCATCAGGACAAGACCCATCATCGCGTTGGAGAACCACTTGCCTCTGCCTGCGTCGGTGATGGCTGTGATGTCCTTGATCATCCCCGGGATATTCAGGAATTTCGGCACAGGTACCGCTTCCTTGGTCTCCTTGTCGATCATGACTGCGGTTCCGACACCGCAATTCGGATGGCAACTGCACGTCACCTGACCCCAGTCGCAGTCCGGCCCGTGTGCCAGGTCGGCGAAATCCGAAAATGTGCTGAACAACGACAGGGGGAACCAGTCGCGGTGGGGCTCGGTCAGGCCTACCTGTTTCTTCACGTCATTAGCCAGGTGCGACAGAGTGTAGCGCTGGCGGAGCCGGCGTTCGGGGCTCGCTTCTTCATCGCGGCCAGTGAACGAAACCGGCTGGAACGAGAGGAACGCGATCTTTTTCGGGTTGTCCATCGCGAAACGGATGATCGGCCCGATCTGGTCGTTGTTGACCCCGTTGACAAGCGTGATCACAAGGACGATCTCGATCCCCGCCTCGTGCATGTTTTCGATGGCGTGCAGTTTCACGTCAAACAGGTTGCCGATGTGGCGGTGGCTGTTCGCATCGTTCCCGATGCCGTCAAACTGCAGGTAAGCGTAGCGCAGACCCGCGTCTGCCGCCTTGCGAGCGAACTCGATATCTTGCGCAAAGCGGATCCCGTTGGTCGCGCACTGTACGCTGTTGTACCCGAGCTTGCGGGCGTACTTGACCGCCCGGATAAAGTTCGGCGAAAGAGTCGGCTCGCCGCCGGAGAACTGAACCGACATCTGGCGGCGCGGTTTGATCCGCATCGCGTTCTCCAGGATTTGCTTGATTTCCTGCCAGTCCGGCTCATGCACGAAGCCAACCTGGTTCGCATCCGTGAAACACGGGTCACACATCATGTTGCAGCGATTGGTAAGGTCGACAGTCAGGACTCCGCCACGTCCGTGTGTGATGCTCGCGGTGCCGTGACGGTGGAGCTTCGTGTCGTTGTGGGCGCGCATGTCGCACCCCGGGAAATTGGACTCGATCCACCGTGTGAACCCTGCGTCCATGGACATGATGTCTTCATACTTCCCGTGCTTGGGGCATTCCTTGACCATCCAGATCTGCCCGTCCCGTTCTACGATCTGGGCCTTGATCTCGCCGGCTTTCTTCTCGGTAAAGAGGCGATAGTCAGCTTCGTCCTTGAGGATCTTGCTTCGCGCCTCGATCGTGCAGACCGGGCAGAGCGAAGTGGTTTCCCGCGGGAAGCCCAGGTTGATCTGCGTCTTTTCCCACGATTTCAACAGGGGCTTTTCCGCCCACTTGGGAGTGAATGCGGGCTTCGGATGGAACCTATTGAAGAACTGAATGACATTAAACAGGATGCCGGCCACAAAACAGAATACGGCGTCAATCGACTTCCAGACTGTTCTCCGACCCAAATTACGCGGCATAAAAAATCCTTTCCCATCGAGCGCAAACCTGAAGTGCAAGCTGGACGCGAGCACTCGGATGAGGTGAGCGTGCTTTATGAACCGAGTCAGTATCTGAAAGTGCAAGCGCAAGCGTCAACGGCTCTGGCGCTCCTTCGCTGGTCAGCTTGGTGCTTTCCGGCGCAACTGATCCGGTTAACACGGAAATCACGGACGAAGCCTGACTCCGTGGGTGTCCGTGTTACAATTTCCACCAGCAGACGGAAATCCTGGAGGACGAATGGTTAATTTCACGGAAGAGGCTAAGAACCAGATTCTGGCCGCACTGGATGAACAGAAAGAGCAGAAACTGCTCTTGCGGCTTGAGGCGCGCAATACGGGAATGTCCGACTTCGCCTATTCGATGCGACTGGTGGGCGAAGAGGACAAGCAGGTCGAGGATGTTGCTTTCGACGCCGGAGGCTTCGAAGTCGTGGTCGATCCCGAAAGCGCACAGAATCTGAACGGGGCCTCGGTCGACTTTGAGAACGGTGCGATGCAGAGCGGTTTTCGGTTCGACAATCCCAACCGCCCGGAAGTGCCGGGATTTGGCGAAGGAGAACGCAAGGACCTCGATGGTCCCGTCGTCGAGAAGGTGCGCCGCTTGCTCGATACGGAAATCAACCCCGCGGTTGCCGCTCACGGCGGCATGATCCGCCTGGTCGATGTGCGGGATAACAAAGTGTTTGTAGCCTTCGGGGGCGGTTGCCACGGGTGCGGCATGGTCGATGTGACGCTCAAGCACGGAGTGGAAGCGCGCATCCGGGAAGCGATTCCAGAGATCCAGGAAGTGGTCGACGTGACCGATCATGGCCAGGGCGAGAATCCCTACTATCGTTAGGAATTTTAGAAAACCTCGACTGTGCGGGCAGTTCGTTGTGTTGTATAAATGCTTCGGCTATACTTTCTGCTTTTCGAGGTGTCGAACATGACGAGAAAATTCCTCCTGCTTCTGTTGCCTCTGTGCGCGTTGTTTTTGGCTTCCTCCTGCGGCCCCTCCTCGGCCACCATTAACAAGATGAAAACCGAGAAGATGGCGAAAATCGGGACTTCCCCGTTTATGCCGCCGCTGGTCTACCAGAAGGGCCAGGAGTATGTGGGTCCCGACGCGGTGCTGGCAAACCGCCTGGTTGAGAAGATGAACGCCGAATGGCTCCAGGGAGACCCGGCCGCCCGCAAGATCCGCCTGGTGCACGTTGCTCGGAAGACCAGTGAACTGACCAATGCTCTGAAGAACTCCGAAGCAGACCTGATCATCAGCGGCTACGAAGTCACCGACAGCCGAAAGCAGGAGCTGGATTTCTCCGATTCCTATTACACCTCGGAGCTCATGCTGGCCATCAATCCCTTCGTCAACAAATCTCTCAACCTCACGAATATGAGGGGGCAGAAGATCGGTGTCCGGGGTGGCTCGGGGGCCGAGGAGGTTGTGAAGTCGAAGGGTGCAGAGCCGGTTGCGATGGGCACCATGGACGATTGCGTCCTGGCGCTCAAGAGCGGCGAAGTTTCGGGAGTCGTCGACGACAAGTACATGCTCGCTTACGCGCTCGACACTCTTCCCGCCAGCTCGCACCTCGAGATCCTTCCAACGGCAGTGACGAGTTTGAATTGCGCGGTCGCCGCGCGGAAGGGCGAGGAAGAGCTGATCAAGTTCGTGAACGACGTGATCAAGAGCGCCAAGTCCGAGTACGCGACAGCCCTCGAGGAGCACGATGCCGAACGCGTGCAGAAGGTCATGGCTCGTTACCCTGCGCGCGTGAAGGCGGAAACGAATGCCGCCAAGCCGCGCAGCATCACGATCTGCGTGCAGAGAGGACCGGGCAGCACGTTTGACATCTACCGGATGGCCAACCTGAGCTTCAACCTCGGCCCCTACACGACCAGCCGGATCCAGTTCTCCGGCAAAGTGGGCTGCGCCTCGGTTAGCGCGCCTCCCGGCAAGTACATCCTGTCGCAACCACGATTTGGCTTCAATGTGGGCGTCACGATTCTTCCGACCGACCCGAATTCGGTGCGCATCACGATCACCATCAAGGCGGATGGCAGCACCAGCGTCAGCAAGAGCTAAGCGTTTCGACACCTGATTGTTTTAGCGCCGCATCTCAACCGTGCGGCGCTTTTTTTTGAGTTTCGGGGACATAATAGTTAATTCCCATCGAGCTCGCGAAATCGGACCGTCGGCGAAGGAATTAAGTTTTGTGTCCCCGAAACTCTCCCCGAAACCTCCTTCGCCACTCCGCTTTCAGTCGCTACTACCCGCCTTTTCAAGCCTTTCTGCCCGGGGAGGGAACTTTTTCCCCGGCCCCGGAGTCTAATACAGACGTATAATGGAGCCGTCAGGGGGAATCCATGGGAGAGCTCACGGGTTCATTTGGCTCGAGAATTGGTTTTCAGGAATCTGAAAACCTCGTCGATCGCCTCAGAGAACACGACGAGCAGGCTTTTGCTGAAGTGTTTCACCTTTACAAGGATTTGGTGTACACGCTTTCAGTGAAGCTGCTCTCCGACAAGTCGGAGGCCATGGATGTGACCCAGGAAGTCTTCCTCACTCTGTACCGGAAGATCAGCAGCTTCCGGGGAGAATGCAGTCTCAAGACCTGGCTCTATCGGGTCACGCTCAATCAGGCGGCCAACCGGAATCGATGGTGGCGGCGGCGCTTTCTTGACCGGACCGAATCGCTCAGCCTCAAGCTGAAGGACAACGGGCAGCCCGTCCCGGACCCGGTCAGCAAGCAGCCAAGACCAGATCGCGAAGTTTTTGCGGTCGAAATCCAGAAAGCCCTGCAAGAAGCGCTCGACGCACTGCCCTTTGAGCAGCGCGCGGCCGTCCTTCTTCGAGACGTTCAAGGTCTTTCCTACGAAGAAGTGGCGGAAGTCGTGGGCGCCGAGGTCGGTACCGTGAAGTCGAGGATCGCCCGAGGTCGCGAACGCCTTAAAGAGCGTTTGAAGGCTTACAGGGAGGGAGCAGACTTATGAGATTGAGCTGTCAGGATGTCTTGAAGAACATACATGAGTATCTGGATGGCGAGCTATCTGCCATCCAGGCGGCGGATTTCGAATTGCATCTCGGGCAGTGCCAGGAGTGCCGAGTCGAGGTGGACGACCTCGCCTTCGTCAGGCAGACACTCGCGGTCAAAGAACACCTGCCGGACGCAGCTGAGGCGCGCATCTGGAAAGAAGTCCATCAGAAGATCGGCGTCGTCTGGTACGACTGGGCCTGCGGATTGTACGACGGGATCAGAACCTATTGGAGAGACCTCGACCGAATAACCGTCTGGACGCGGGTCTCCGCAGTCCCTGTTACCCTCGCCTTTTTTGTGGTGATCCTGCTCCAGTTCCCGCTTGTTGTCATCCAGGAATGGACCTACCCGGCTTTTACGATGAAGCGCATGCCTTCAAGTGTGTTCAGTGAGGCCCTCGTGACCCAGATCCAAGCCCGGCATACCCCGGCTGAGATCGACGAGATCATGACTGCCGCCTGGAAGCTCCCTTACGAGGATTCATTCACCGTCCTCGCTCAGGTGACGGCCGAAGGGCACGCGGAGATTGAAGACGTCATCGAGTATCCGAAGAGTCACGACCTGTTGCAGGCGGTCGACGATACGCTCCAGAAGACCGAATTCCAGACGGCTCGGAACACCGCCAAGCCGCTCGTCATCTATTCCTTCCAGAAGATCGACGTTTACAGCGACCGGCCCGGCCTGTGATGATTGCGGATTGCAGATTGCGGATTGCGGATTAAGGAATTCTCGCCAAGTGGACCGTTGCCAAGAGCCTTGTTTCTAATCCGCAATCCGCAATCCCAAATCCGCAATTGAATCACTGCACCGTAACCGATGCTTTCCCGGTTCCAACGTTACCCACCGAGTCGACGAGTCTTAACAGCACCATGTGCGCCCCGGCGTTCAGGTTCTCGAGGCGGATCGTCACCTTCTCCGATTCGCTGTCCGCGATCCCGTCGTTGGGGAAGACCAGCAGCCAATCTCCGCCGTCAACCGAGTACTCGACCTGGTGCACCGTGCTGGCCCCTGTCCGCGCGGTCAGTTCCAGAACTGCACTCTTCCCCTGGATTTGGGGAGGCGCGACCTCGATAACCGGGGATGAGTTCGCGATCACAAACGGTCGGCTGATCAGTTGGTCTTCCAGCGCCTTGCCGGAAGGGTTACTCAGCCGATCCGAGGCGGTCACCCTTGCCAGGTAAGTGCCGTCGGGGAAGCTCGCGCCGTCCAGGGTATAGTGTGTCTCCTCCAGATCGGCTTTGAGCAGGGTCCAATTTGCCTCTTCCTGTCTCTTCAGGAATACCGAGTAGACCAGATCATCTCCATTCGCGTCCGCGCAGGCCCATGAGATGCTGCGGGCGCCCGGATAGTAGACCTTGCGAGGCGGCACCGCGGCGGGCGGCTTTTCCAATTCCCGGACGGATTTTGGGAGCGAGCGGATGTGGGCGCCGTCGGGGCCGCCCGGTGAAACACCTCCGCCCTGGTTGACTCCTGGGTATTCGGCGAAAGCCAGCCCGGCCGGGTGGACTGTCATGGAGCTGAGCTCGGGCGCGGTGTTTTGCTGGAGGTAGGCGATGCTCAGCATGTCCACGCCGTCCGACTGCGCGGGAGCTACCGTGCTCGCCGGACCCGGGAACTCGACCTTAATCTGCAGAAAACGTGCGGCCAGGCTCTTGACCTGGCTTCCTTTTGGATCCTGATATGGCCCTTCCCAGTCGGTCCATGTCTGATCGGCCGTTTCAGTGTTCCCTGATCGCGTGTAGATCTTGACACCCGTAGGGATCGCGGTTCGGCCCCGCCACCGGATCACTCCCCAGGAGGAAACCATCCCGGAATCCAGAACCTTCGACTCGTAGGAAACCGGGGTAGTCGATTTCCCCCCCAGCCTGAAGACCTTGCCGAGGTTGCTGGTCACCGCATACAGAACGCCGCCGCGCTCGGCCAGCTGCGTCACCTGCTCTTCGGTCGTTTGTGCCAGATAGGTTGCAAAACCCCGCTGGTCAACGGAAATGATACGTCCCTTGTTACCTGTCGCAATGAGCAGGTTGCCGTCCGCACGCACCAGCAGGTCGTAAGCCAGGCCGTCACCCGAGGTATAGACGGTTTGCAGCATGCCCTCTTTGCTGATTCTATAAATCTCGAGCCTCTTCCCTTTGTCAGTCCCAGCGACTTTAACCGTCGCCTCTTCGGTCTCAGCGTCATTCGCCCCGGAATCGACCACCGGCTTCGGTTTGGCCGCAGTTTCGGCCTCGGCTGGTTCACTCGCAGGCGCGGTTGACCCTTTCAGCGCGGCTGCATACACATTCCCATAACGGTCAAAAGCGAACGATTTGATCTCGTCGAGCTTCGAATCGTAGAGAACAAAAGGCTTGCCTTCCGGAGAGAGCCGAAAGACCAGAGCGCCCGGCGCGGTTCCGGCGTAGAGCTGTCCGTCTGGCCCGATCTCCAGGGTAACGATATGCGTCTCTTTGCTGTCGTAGAAGACTTCCGATTGTCCCTGGGGATTGACCTTGTAGATGATTCCCTTCGGTCCCGTCCCGACATAGAGGTTATTTCGGGAGTCGAAAACCAGCGACCAGATGTACTTCTCGTTGGGCCTGAAGAACGGCTCGGCTTTGCCTGTATCGTCGATCCTGTAAACTTTGCCGTCGGGCGAGGTACCCGCGTAGAGGCGGCCCGTGGAATCGATCGCGAGGGCGTGGATGCCGGCCTCCTCGAGCTTGACGAATTCCTTGCCCTGTCCGGAGGTATTCACGCGGAAGATCCGCCCCTCGTTCCCGGTTCCCAGGTACAGGTTTCCGGCACTATCAAGAAGGGCAGCGTGTATGAACGCCTGATTGGTCTCGAAAATCGACTCCAAGGCGGGGGCGGGAACAAGCGCCCCGTCGCCCGTGATGGAAACCCCCTTGAGCTCACCCTCCAGGAAGTCGTCGATCGACGAAATGGTCCACTGATTCGGCTGCACCGCAGGCACTTGAACAACCGTAAGTCCCAGCGCAAGGAGGAGGCAGGCAGACTGGCGAAGTTTCGTTATCATTAGCTCTTGACCCTGACCCTGATGACCTTCTGTCCGCTCAGAACGAATTCCGTAGGCGGCAGCTCATGCTCCATGTAGATGACCTTATTGATCGACTTGACGTCCCCCGACGTCTTTTCGGACCGGTACAAGGCCAGCAGCGAAGGCGGGAGATCGGGGAGCGCCTCTCCTTCAATCACCGCACCGGACTGGTCCCGGTAGAGGCGGATATACAACCGGTCGTTCTTCTTAAGGTTGTTGATCGCCCGCACCAATTGCCCGAGATTCGCAGGGATGAACTCATCCAGCTCGGATTCCACATCCGACTTCTCAATGGTCTGCCCGTCCCCCACCAGGATTTTCAGTATGCCCGGGCCGATATCAGGAATCCGAATCGGGTACTTCTCGACCAGGGTCTCCCCGTTGGGTTTGCGCAGGAAGACGCTTAGTTTCACTTCCTCGCCGGGCCGGGCCTCCAGCTTGTCCTGCCAAATCTTCTCGATCTTCGCTTCCTGCGTCTGTTCGACTGCGTTGACCTCGATGTCGATCTTTTCGAACACGAGGTTGTCGAAGCCGCTGGTAAGCAGGAACTGAACCGGCGCACTGGCCGCGAGTGCTGCGATCACCGATGAGCTGGCCATGTCCGAGACGCTGTTCTCGAAGATGACTTCGGGTTGGCCCTTGATCGCAATGCTGCACTTGATGCGAAGAGTCTGCCCGCCGATGGCCCGCTCGGAGGAGACGATTCCGTTCTGCACCGTGAAGGTCATCAGGAACGGCGTCAGGAATGTATCGTTGACGACTTCGTAAGAGTACTCCCTCACCTCATTGCGGCTGGTCCGCAACTTCAGCTTCACGGGGATCATCTTGGCGTACTCTCCGGTCAGGCCCATGATGCCGGTGGCTCGATCCTGCCGGATGGTACCCATCGCAGCCGCGGTCGTCGCGATCTTCATACTGTTCATCAGGCTCGAAATAATGGTCAGGACCGGCGCATTGCTCATCGGGAGGTCGGTGTAACCGATGCTCAGGAAAGGGTGACCGAAAGCATAAATACGGTTCCCACTCACATGCGTGACGGTTCCGCTTGCGCTCACGTCCATATCACCGCGGACCAGTTGAACAGCAACGCTGGACCCCGCCTCTAACGGAGTGTCCTTCATATCGCCGGCCGCCGCTTGGCCTCCGAGTCCCCGAACCGGCTCCAAGCCGAGCGCGCGCAATTGAGGCGTGAACTGATAAATTGCCTCCGGGCTGAATCCGGACAGTGTCAGGGGAGTTGCGATCTGCATCAGCTGCCCGCGGGTCTCCAGACCGGGCACATCCGCACTGATGCCTGCCATGGATTCGAGGTGCGGGAGTCCGCTGGATGCGAGGACGGGCTTCTCCAGGAGAGTCCGAGGGCTCAGATGGGCGACGACGTCGGGCGACCGCTTGGGCATCTCCTTGAAGATGTCGACTATCTGCTGGATCGGCGTGATTCCTGCGATCGCCTCCTTGGCGAACGGAAATGCATAGGCCACGGCGCCCACGAGCCGGTCATCAATGTAGACCGGGCTGCCGCTCATTCCTGCGAAAACGCCGCTTTGGGTCAAACGTTCACTGTAGAGCCGAGCCAGGATCATGTCCTGCCTGGGCCCCACGTTCTTGAGCACCCCGAGCACTTCGAATTCGAAGCGCTCTATCGTCGTACCTTGAAAAACAGTCTTTCCGTAGCCCTTTTGCCCGGGGCGCAGCATTTCGAGGGGATAAAAGGAGGCGGACTGGCCGTAAAGCTGAGTCGACAGGAACAGGAACGCAGCGATGGCAGCGCCCCGCAATGGAAACCTCATTCTGGTAAAAACCTCGTTCTAACGGTTTCACGCGACAATACCCCGGTCAAGCGTCTGTACGGGCTCTGCGGGCTGAGTTGGTGCGTGTATTCCGGTTGATTTTGCGGAGTAAGTATAACGACCGAAAGTCGTGAGCGTCAAGGAACTGCGGGCCTTCCCACGTTCCCATGGCGCTGTCCTTCCCCTTTTCCACAGATGTAGAATCCGCTTTCCGGCTTTGAGTAACAAATGTAAGATGTCACCCGAGGCCCGAAAGCGTGCTTTGGTGCTGTTGTGATAAAGAGACGTTTGAAGACTTATCTGAAAATCTTCCTGCCTTCTCTCCTGGTCGTCCTTCTTGCTTTCCTCTTCCTCGTTGGCTACTCCGCTTATACCATTCTATACCCAGAGTTGCCGGCTGCGGAGGGAAGCCCCGAATCGTATCTCCTGACCTACGAAGAGATTCGCGTTCCCAAAGTCGTTGGATCGACTTGGTATCTCCCGGGTCCAGCTCTCAATCCGTCGATCTATCTCTGTCACGACTATTCCTTCAATCGCCTGTCTGCCCTTAACCTTGCATCGGCCCTGCACGACTCCGGCTACCACGTGTACGTCGTCGGCTTTCGGGGCCATCTGGTAAATGGCCAGGCGCCATCCAGTCTGGGACTGATCGAGGGTGAGGACCTGGCACGAGTGATCGAATTCACCGCCAGTCAGCGTCGTTTCGCGGAAGGAAAGGTCGGTGTGTGGGGAGTCGGGCTGGGAGCACTGGCCGCCCTTCGCGCGGCGTCCCGGGATCCGCGGGTAAACGTCCTGGTCGTTGATTCTCCCTACCCGTCCGCGTACGACCTGGTCAAGTACCAGCTTGAGGAGCGAATCGGGTTCAGCAACCGCCTGCTTCTCGGGTCCGTGGGCCTGGTTTCCGCCCTTTTCGCCGGTTCATCCCCGGCCCAGTTGCTCGACCGGTTCCAACCGAGCCAACTGAAGACCTCCGCCACCATGTACATCACCGGCCGGGACGAGCCGATTTTCGAATCCTGGGCACAGGGTCTGTTTGAGACGACTCCCGGGTACAAGGAAGCAATCAGCTTCCCGCGCAGTCGGCGAAGCATTCTGACCACCCCTGAGTGGAACGGGTACGACCTTAAAGTCGTGCAGTTCTTCAAGACCCGGCTTCCACGCCCCATCGAGCCAGAAAGCAGCGCCCCTGCCAAAGCCCGCAAACGTCGGCGGTGAGCGGAATGCGGAATGCGGGGTGCGGAGTGCGGAATAAAAAGCAGATTAGCCGGATCTGCCGCTGAGGTGCATCCACAATCGTCCTGTCTTCGTCTTCTTATCCCCATTTGGCACTCGGCATTCGGCACTCCTCATGTCACCGCCCGATGTCATGATACAGTCCTGTAACCCGACGCTATGTTGAAGTTCGACTCGCTGGATATCATCGGTTTTAAGTCGTTCGCGGAAAAGGTGCGAGTCACCTTTGACGATCGGACGACCTGCATCGTGGGGCCCAATGGCTGCGGCAAGTCGAACGTCGCTGACGCCATCAGTTGGGTGCTTGGAGCCCACAGCGCCCGATCCCTCCGGGGCGACAAAATGGAGGAGGTGATCTTCAACGGTACAGCCAAACGTAAGCCGTCGGGGCTGGCCGAGGTCACGCTCACCGTTCAACGAACCGGTGAGACGCCGATCCTGATCGATGGTGTGGAGTTAACGGCGGATCGGATCGAGGTGACTCGCCGGGTTGACCGATCCGGCGACAGCGTCTTCATCCTCAACGGCAAGCGCTGCCGGATGAAGGACATTCAGCAGTTCCTGGAAGAAGCCAAGCTCGGCTTCGCCTCTTACGCCCTCATTGCTCAAGGGAACATCGAGTCATTCCTGAGCTCGAAGCCGCTCGACCGCCGGGCGGTCATTGAAGAAGCTGCCGGCATCCTCGGGTACAAGAGCAGGCGGCGCAGCGCCGAGCTGAAGCTTGAGCTGGCCCAGCAGAACCTCCTTCGAATCAACGATATCATCGGCGAAATCGAGCGGCAGTTGCGTTCCTTGAAGCGGCAGGCGGCTGCGGCTCGTCGCTATCGCGAGATAAAGCAGGAGTTTCGGGAAATCCAACGCAAGAAGTACGCGATCGAGGCGTCGAGCCTGCAGGAGAAGCTCCGCGGAATCGATCAGAACTTGGAGGCGGTCAACGCCGAGGAAGAAGGCTTGCGTTCCCGTTTGGAGGAGGCCCAGGCGGCCTACCGGGTCAGCCTCGAGCGCCGGGAGATTCTGGAGAGGCAATTGGCCGAGACCCGCAGCCGCCTCGCCACGGCTCACCTGGAAGTTGATCGCACCCGCAACTCCATCCAGTATCACGAGGACCAGATCGCCGGCGTCACAAGGCGCATCGAGATCGCCGCGGAAGAGCAACAGAAGCTCTCCCAGGCTCTCCTTTCCATAGCCGACGAACGCAAACGTTACCAGACGGAAGCGGTTGAGCTGGAGGCGCAGGAAAAGCGCGCGGCGACCGCCGCCCACGACCAGGCCGCTCTCCTCGAGAAGCACCGGCGGGAGATGCAGGAATCCGAGCGGGCCATAGAGAGCCTGCGGACAGGCACGCTGAAGCTCTCCGGCGAGATCGTCACTATTCAGAACCAGGATGACCAACTCGGACACAGGCAGGAAATCGCGGCCGGCCGGCGGGAACGGGTCCTCCAAGAGCGTGCCACGCTTGATCGCCAGTTGGATGACTGCCGGGCACGTCTGCAGGAACTTGAGGCGACAGCAGGTCGCCGCCAGGCCGAGGCAGACCTCCTGCGACAGTCGCTCGAGGAGTTGCAGGGGCAGAAGGCCGAACTGCAGGATACATTGGCTTCCGTTCAAGCCGAAGCATCCGAGCTCCGCAACCAGGGAATTGCGTGCCGTGAACGGTTGCAGTCGCTCGAGGAGCTCGAGCTGAGCCATGCCCAGTACAGTGAGGGTGTCCAGAAGTTCCTGAACCACCTGCAACAGAGCCAGACGGTGAGGATTTCCGGCACGCTGGCGGAGTCGGTCGAAGCTCATCCTGATTATGAACGACTGTTCGAAGAGGTTCTGGGGGACGAGCTGGAATACCTGCTGGTCGACACCATGGACGAGGCCGTAAAAGGTGTGACCGAGTTCCGGTCTGTCAAGGGCGGTCGATGCACGTTTCTCAGCCTCCGGTCCTCGAACGGCTTCGGAAAGGCAGGACCCGAGGATCGAGAGATCCCACCCAATCGGGAGGAAGGGGTTCACGGCAGCGTCCTCAACCTGCTCGACATGAGACCCGAGGTCGAAGACGCCTTCCGCCGGGTCCTCCCGGAAACCGCCTCGGCGGTCGTAGTCTCGGATTTGGATCGCGCGTTTGGCCTTGCTCATGAGTACCCGAACAAAACCTTCCTGACCCTGCAGGGAGAGGTCTTGACGCCCCGGGGTCTTCTATCCGCCAGCAGCACCGCACAGAAGAAGCTGGGGCTTCTGGCGCTCAAGCGACAGCGCAAGGATCTCGAGAAAAAGTCGGTGACCCTTCAGAAGGCGACGGCCGCCGCCGACCATCGCCAACATGCCCTTCAGGCGCAATTTGAGGCCGTGTCCGGCTCCTTTGCCGCTGCTCAAGAATCGCTCCATCAGCTCGAAAAGGCATCAATCGGACTGGCTCATGACCAGCAGCAGGGTGAGAGCGAGCAGCGCCGCCTCACTCAGGCAATTCGGATCATCGAAGACGAATGCCGGCAGCTCGATCGTGACGACCAGGAGGCAGCGAAGCTGCGAGCCGACCTGCAGAAACAGGCAGTGGCCAAGCGGCAATTGCTGGACGAAGCGCAGTCCTCGCTCGTCAACAGCCAGACCATCCTCGAGCAGTTGAGGGTCGAGTTCGGACGAATCCAGGAACAGTGCCACCTGCTCAGCTCCGATCGTAAGGTCATGGAAGAACGCAGAGCGGCCGCAGTTCGGACTCTCCAACGCGTTGAGGAGCAGCAGGCCGGGCTGCAGGCTCGTCTAACTGCGAGCGGAGTCTCCGAAGAGCAGGATCGGGACAAGCAGAAGGAGCTCCAGGAGGAGTTGGCCGAGCTGGCCGCGAAACTCCAGGAACGAGGCGCGGAGGAGCAGAACGCCACGCTTGAAACGGCCCAGCTCCAAGAGGCGCATGCCGCTTGGAAAGCCGGGTATCCCGAGATAGAAGCGCGGTTAAATCAACTTCGTGAGCAGGTCGCCGAGATCCACGACCGCAAGGGCCGCCTTGATGTCGAGCGGGCCCGCCTGGAGACCCAGGTCCAGAATGCCGCCATTCAGTGTGTCGACCAACTGGGAGTGGGCCTTGACGAGATTGCGCGGGAGGTCCCGATCGAAGGTCTTGATCTGGAAGCCGTCAATCATGAGTACGGCCAGATGAAGAACCGGCTTGAACAATTCGGACCGATCAATATGACCGCTCTGGAGGAGTACCAGCAGAGCGAGGAACGTTACTCGTTCCTGACCCGGCAGCGCAGCGACATCGAGCAGTCCATCGCCGACACGACCCGGGCTATCAACGAGATCAACAAGCGCAGCCGGGAGCTCTTCCGCGAAGCGTTCGAAGCAATCAACGTCCGGTTCAAGCAGGTGTTTGCGAAGCTCTTCGCCGGCGGCGACTGCGGGATGGAATTGATCGGCGAGGAAGACCTTCTGGAGAGCGGCATCGATATCTACGTCCAGCCGCCCGGGAAACGAGTGCAGAACGTCATGCTCCTCTCCGGGGGAGAAAAGGCGATGACGGTGCTGGCCCTCCTGGTCGCTCTGTTCTACTACCGCCCGAGTCAATTCTGCGTGCTCGATGAAGTGGATGCCCCGCTGGACGACGCCAATGTTCAACGCTTTACGGCGCTCGTCAAGGAGATGTCCCAAGAGACGCAATTCATCGTCATAACCCACAACAAACGGACGATGGAGATTGCCAACTACATCTACGGGGTGACGATGGAAGAGCCGGGGGTGTCGAAGGTGGTCTCTGTCAGGTTTTGATTACCCACGAGGGTACGAGGTTCTGAGTTCTCAGCTCTGCGTTCTAAGTTCGGTCTTTCCTGAATCGATTGGTGAGGAGCTCGATCTCGAAAAGTGTCGAACGCTTGAGATCTGAACTCAGAACTCAGAACTCAGAACTCTGAACTCTCCGAACCCTTCTCTACTTCTCCTTGCAGCAGATGCAGTATTCCCGGATTTTTTTGGAAAGCGTGTTGCGATGCAGTCCCATGTCCTCGGCTGCGCGGCTGAGGTTTCCCTTGTGTTTGCGCAGGATGGAACCGATAAAAAGCTTCTCGAACTCGGCCAGCGCGTCCGGCCAGTAAATGCCTTTCGCGACCATTTCGCTAATCGCGTTCTCCAGCAGGCACCGAAGATTGGCCTTCGGTGCCTGCTGTTGATTGTCGGTGCTTATTGGCTCTTTTCCATCCATGTCAGACTCGCCTTCCGATAACCGAGGTCGAAGCCCTTCTCCAGCTGAGCCGGGAGGAAACGCACGACCAGCCGGGCACTCTCGAGGAAAAACGGGGCGGTCCTCGATTCCCAGATGGCCGATTGCGTGCTGGAAAAGGCAGCAATGCCGATAAACAGAACCGTGCCGATGAGCCAGGCCCTAACAACACCGAACCCGATCCCGAGCAGCCGGTCCAGCCACTTCAGCCGTAAGAGTTTCAGTGTCCGGTCAATCAGCAGGGTCGAAAGCGATCCTACCACCGCCACCACGATGAAAATCGTGATGAAGGCGACAAAAACGGCCCACTGGCCCGAAAGAAACGGCTGGAAGGTCGGGGCCAGGTCATCGTAGAAAGCGAAGGCCAGAATCGCCCCGATGATCGTCGCCGCCAACGACAAGAGCTCACCGGCCAAGCCCTTGACCGCCGCACTGATCACCGATACGAACAGAATCGCCAGAATCAGCAGATCAAGCGCATCCCCCCAATTCATCCCGGGCCTCCCTTAGTCCAGGTCCGTGCCGGTCAGCCGGGAATAGGCTTCCCGGTAACGCCTGGTGGTCGCCTCCACGATCGCATCGGGGAGCTGCGGACCGGGCGGGGTCTTATCCCAATCCAGAGTCTCCAGGTAGTCGCGTATGAACTGCTTGTCGAATGATGGCTGAGGTTTGCCCGGTTCGTACTCATCCGCCGGCCAGAAACGCGAAGAGTCAGGCGTCAGAACCTCGTCGATCAAGAGAAGCCGCGAGCCGTGCCAGCCGAACTCGAACTTGGTGTCGGCGATGATGATCCCCTTGGTGCGGGCGTATTCCCGTGCCCAGCCGTAGATCCTCAGAGTGTAGTCGCGGAGCGCGTCCGCCGTTTCACCTCCGACGAGCTCCACCGTCCGTTCAAACGAAATATTCTCGTCGTGCCCGGTCGCCGCCTTCGTCGACGGCGTGAAGATCGGGGTCGGAAGTTCTTCCGCTTCCCGCAGCCCCGCCGGGAGGGGGATGCCGCAAACCATGCCGCTCTGCCGGTATTCCTTCCATCCCGATCCGGCCAGGTAGCCGCGCACCACGCACTCTATAGGAACGGTGTCGCACTTGCGCACAATCATCGAACGGCCGTCGAGCTCAGGAAAGGCCCGAAGCACCGGGGGAAAGTCCGCGAAGCGGGTGGATATGACGTGGTTGGGGACAATATGAGCCAGGCGATCGAACCAGAAGGCCGAGATCTGCGTCAGCACCTTTCCCTTGTCCGGAATCGTGTTCGGAAGAACCACGTCAAAGGCGGATATCCGGTCGGTAGCAACCATCAACAGGGTGTCGTCGATCTCGAAGACCTCGCGCACTTTTCCCTGGTTGATCTTCGTGATCCCGGGCAGTTCCAGAGTTTTCATAGCTTCCCCCAGGGGCCAATATCCCCGCAAATTGAGATTTCCAATTCTAACCAATCGACCGCAGCGAAAAAAGCCAAAGAGAGATGAAAAGCAAGGTTTTGAGGTCCGCTTGACACCAGAGGTGCGAGACATTATATTAGCACTCGCCAGTAGTGAGTGCTAATGCCCGGCGAGCCTTTCGGGTTGGTTAATCTAGACTTTGACCCTGTATCACACTATCAACTGCTAAGGAGTGGAATGCTATGACAATCAAACCGTTGCACGACCGCATTCTCGTCAAGAGGATCGAAACGCAGGAAGAGGTCCGTGGTGGAATCGTCATCCCGGACACCGCTAAAGAGAAGCCCCAGGAAGGTGAAGTGATCGCCGTCGGAGACGGCAAGATTCTCGACAGCGGCCAGAAGCTCAGCATGGCGGTGAAGGCTGGAGACCGAATTCTCTTCGGCAAATACTCCGGAACCGAAGTGAAAGTGGACGGCCAGGAATTCCTGATCATGCGGGAAGACGACGTCCTCGGGATCCTCGGCAAATAAGGACCGCTTAACCAAGACACTTAAGAAAAAGGAGATCAGAATATGGCAGCCAAACAGATTTCTCATGGCGAAGAAGCGCGTCGCTCATTGCTTCGTGGAGTCAACAAACTCGCCGATGCAGTCAAAATCACCCTTGGCCCCAAGGGACGAAATGTCGTTCTCGAGAAGAAGTTCGGATCCCCGATCATCACCAAGGACGGCGTGACGGTCGCGAAGGAAATCGAGCTCGACGGTTTGGAGAAAGTCGGCGCGGCCATGCTGCGTGAAGTCGCCAGCAAGACCAGTGACGTCGCCGGTGACGGGACCACCACCGCGACCGTTCTCGCGCAGGCCATCATTCGTGAAGGCATCAAGAACGTGACGGCCGGCACCAACCCGATGGCGATCAAGCGCGGAATCGACAAGGCCGTCGAGAGGGCCGTCGAGGAGCTGAAGTCGCTTTCCAAACCGGTCAAGGGCGACATGATTGGCCAGGTCGGCGCTATTTCCGCCAACAATGACAAGACGATCGGCGAGATCATTGCCGAAGCCATGAAGAAGGTCGGAAAAGACGGCGTCATCACGGTCGAAGAAGCCAAGTCGATCGAGACCTCGCTGGAAGTCGTGGAAGGAATGCAGTTCGATCGTGGTTACCTGTCCGCATACTTCGTGACCGATCCCGAGCGGATGGAAGTCAGCCTGGAAGATGCTTACGTGCTGCTCCACGAGAAGAAGATCAGCTCGATGAAGGACCTTCTGCCCCTGCTCGAGCAGGTGGCCAAGTCCGGTCGCCCGTTGTTGATCATCGCTGAAGACGTCGAAGGCGAAGCCCTGGCGACTCTGGTTGTCAACAAGCTGAGAGGCACTCTGTCAGCAGCGGCCGTGAAGGCGCCCGGTTTCGGCGATCGCCGCAAAGCCATGCTCGAAGACATCGCGATCCTGACCAGCGGCAAGGTGATCTCGGAAGACCTCGGCATCAAGTTGGAAAACGTGAGACTCGAGGATCTGGGCCGCGCCAAGAAGATCATGATCGACAAGGACAACACGACGATCGTGGAAGGCGGCGGTCGTCAGGAAGATATCGCGGGCCGCGTGAAGCAGATCCGCACCCAGATCGACGAAACCACCTCGGACTACGACCGCGAGAAGCTGCAGGAACGGTTGGCCAAGTTGGTCGGCGGTGTGGCGGTCATCAAGGTCGGGGCCGCGACGGAGACCGAGCTGAAGGAAAAGAAGGCCCGTGTTGAGGATGCAATGCATGCGACCAAGGCTGCGGCCGAGGAAGGCATCGTTCCGGGTGGCGGCGTGGCTTACTTGCGCGCCGGAATGGCCCTTGCGGAGCTCGACCTGAAGAACGAGGACGAGCAGGTTGGCGTGTCGATCGTTCGCCGCGCGCTCGAAGAGCCTGTCCGCCAGATCGCCTCCAACGCCGGCTACGAGGGTGCGGTTGTTGTCGGGAAGATCAAGGACAACCCCAGCGCCTCCTTCGGGTTCAACGCCGAGACCGAGGAGTTCCAGGATCTGGTCGAGGCGGGTGTTATCGACCCGACCATGGTCACCCGTACGGCGCTGCAGAACGCAGCCTCCATTGCCAGCCTCCTTCTGACCACTGAGGCGCTCGTCACCGAGAAGCCCGAGGAAGACAAGGACAAGGCGCCGATGCCGCACGGCGGTGGTGACATGGGCGGCATGTACTAAAAGACGGAAGGCACGGTAAAACCGACGCCATCGAAGGCACGGAAAGAGGGCGCAAGTTCTCTTCCGTGCCTTTTTTGTTTACACGGAGGACACGGACAAACACCGACTGGCACGGATCACCGGCTTCTAAAACTTGTCCGTGACACTCCGTATTTGTCGTGAGGGTCCGTGTTGATTACAATCGTCCAGTGAACCGGCGCTGGCATTTCGTTCTTTTTGCGGCAGTTGTCGTCTACCTGACCCTCTTTTACAACCTCGGCCGGATGGCTTTCATTGGCGCGGATGAACCACGCTATGCCCGAGTTGCCGAGGAGATGACTCTCAGCGGTGACTACGTCACTCCCACCTTGAATCATCGGCCCTGGCTCGAAAAGCCGCCACTGCTTTACTGGCTCGAGGCGCTCAGTTTCCGCGCGTTCGGGGTCTCGGAATGGTCGGCCCGTCTCCCTGTGGCCCTGTGCGCCTGCGGCGCGATTCTGTGCGCTGGGTTTTTCGTCTCCCGTATCTCGAGCCCCGCTGCGTCGTTTGCGGCCGTCCTTGTTCTGGCGACGTCGCCGTTGTTCTTCGTGTACGGCCGCGCGGCCAGTACGGACATGCCTCTGGTTGCCGCGCTGACCGGAGCGCTGATTTTCGGTTACGAGAGCGCGCAGACCCGGAGCTCGTCCTGGGCACTGGCCTCCGGTGCTTGTCTGGGGCTGGCTGCCGTAGCCAAGGGGCCGGTCGCGCTGATCCTGTTCGGTGCGACTTTCCTTGCCTATTTCATAGTGACGCAACGTTTCGGCTGGTCTTTAGGGAGCGTCGCCGCGGGCCTCGCCGCCTTTCTGCTCGTCTCCGTCCCATGGTACTGGGAGGTTTCGCAGGCGAATGGCTACAACTTCGTCGCGACCTTTTGGCTGAATCACCACCTGGCGCGGTTCTTCACTGCCATTCACCATCACGCCGAGCCCGTCTGGTACTACCTGCCGGTGCTCCTGGTCGGCTTCTTCCCGTGGATCTTCTTTCTGGGAACCGCGGTATCCAGAATGTGGCAGAACCGGTCGGACTGGACCGAGTACGGCTCTGAGATTTTCCTCTGGATTTGGGTTCTCGTCCCCGTGGTCTTCTTCAGTGCCAGCCAAAGCAAACTGGCCGGTTACATTCTCCCGGCTATCCCGGCGCTCGCGATGCTCGTTGGAATCGAGCTCGAAAGGCAACTGGTTCCTGACCTGCGAACCTACCGTCTGGGAAAGATTCAAGTGGCTTTGATGGTCGCCTTCGGGCTCATCCTGTCGGTCGCGGTGCTCTTCGGGTTCCACTTCGTTTACAGGTCACTCGCTCTTGGGATCATCCTGGCTCTGCCACTCGCCCTCGGAATGATCGGGGCTCACTACTACATGGCCAGGAGTCAGGCGCCGTCGCTTTTTTTTGCTGTCGCGGCCGGAATGACGCTTTTTGCGGCTCTCGCCTTCTGGAGGGCGGCGCCGGTTGTCGAGGACTATCATTCAGCTCGTGATCTGAGCCGTATCGCGTTGCACCGGATTTCGGAAAAGCGGCCCCTCGTCCTGTACCGGTACTTCCATCACACGGCCCTCTACTACACCGACTACAAGACCCTTTCGGAGCCCCTGAACCGGCCGGAGGAGCTGAAGACCTACTTCCAGCAGTCACCGCAGGAGTCTTATCTTATCTTGACCCAGAAGCCCGGCTGGCTCGAGCTGGCCAAACACTTCCCCATGAAAGTCGTTTCGCATCAGGGGAATCTCTATCTGCTGGAAATTCCGGGGAAAAGGACTTGAAGAACGGCAAGGACCTCAAGGACAACAAGGACCTCAAGGACAATAGGCATTAAGTGGTCTCGTTTTGTCTTTGCGGTCCTTGTTGTCTTTGAGGTCCTTGCCGTTCTTGGGGCTCGGCGTCCCCTCGCCGCCACTCGCTTTTCTCCCCTTCCCCGGTTTGCGCGGTTTAGCTCCTTTCGGCTAAGATCAACAGACGGACTGATATGGCGCTAGCACTCTACAATACCCTTACACTCAAGCAGGAACCAGTCGTACCGCTCGAAGAGAACCACGTCAGGATGTACACCTGCGGCCCGACGGTTCACGATTTTGCCCACATCGGCAACTTCCGCACCTTCGTCCAGCAGGATCTACTCCGGCGCTACATCCGGTTCCTCGGGTTCAAACTGAGCCACGTGATGAACATCACGGACGTGGATGACAACATCATAAACAAGGCACGCGACGCAGGCGTCGAGATCGGTGAATACACGGCGCGCTATGGCGAAGCTTTCCTCGAAGACATGGACAAGCTCCGGATTCAGCGTCCGGAGATCATGCCGCGGGCGACGGCTCACATTGAAGCGATGGTCGAGCTGATCCTGAAACTTCGAGAGGCCGGCTACACTTACGAGAGCGAGGGATCGACTTACTTCAGAATCGAGCGGTTCCCCGGTTACGGCAAACTCTCCCACCTGGAGGGAGTCGAAGGTCAGACGACCGAGAGGATCGATTCGGACCGGTACGACAAGGAAAATCCGCGGGATTTCGTTCTCTGGAAGGCGCGGAAGCCTGGCGAAGCGTATTGGGATACACCGCTTGGCCCAGGGCGTCCAGGCTGGCACATCGAGTGCTCCGCCATGAGCATGAAGTACCTGGGGCAGTCCTTCGACATTCATGCCGGCGGGATCGACCTTGTTTTCCCTCACCACGAAAACGAGATCGCGCAGAGCGAGGCTGCGACAGGCCTGCCTTTTGTCCGGCATTGGTTCCACATTGAGTTCCTGATGGTCGAAGGGCAGAAGATGTCCAAATCGCTTGGGAACTACTACACGCTGCGCGACCTGCTCGAGAAAGGATACAGCCCGGCGGCGATCCGGTACCTTCTGATGTCGGTTCACTATCGCAAGCAGCTGAACTTCACGATGGAGGGCCTTGAACAGGCGGGCGCCGCACTCCAGCGAGTCAACGACTTCGTCCTTCGCATCCGGGAGGTCACCTCCTCGACACCCGAGAACCAGGATTTGACCGAGCGGATCAAGCGGGCGCGGCGCGAGTTCCAGCAGGGGCTCGATGACGACCTCAACACCTCGGTCGCACTGGCTGCCCTCTTCGAGTTGATCCGCGAAACAAATATTCTCCTGGACCGACGGGAAGTGGGCGCGGTCAACCGGGACGAGATCCTCGCACTTTTTTCGGACGCTAACCTGGTGTTCGACGTTTTTCAGATCGCCGAACAGCGGCTTGACGATGAAGAGATTTTGCGGTTGATTGATGAGAGGATCCAAGCAAGACGAAACCGCAATTTCAGCCAAGCCGATCAGATTCGCGATGCGCTCGTCCGGCGCGGCATCGCGCTTGAGGACACCAAGGAAGGCACCCGATGGAAACGAGTTATATGAGGATAACGGCTCCCGAAGTACGCCCGACAATCTCTCGCCACATGGTGGCGGATGGGATGGATTTGGTTCTCGATCTCGATAGGAGCCGTGGATCCCGCCTGTTTGATGCCAAGCGGGATGAATACTTCCTCGATTTTTTCTCTTTCTACGCGACTAACCCTCTCGGATTCAATCACCCGCGCATGGTTTCGGAAGAAGTCGTGCGCGAACTGGGGAGGATCGCCATCCACAAGCCATCGAATTCCGACGTGTACTCGCCGGAGATGGCCGAGTTCGTCGACGCTGTTCGCCCGGTGCGCCAAACCCGAATTCGATGAAGTACCTCTTCTTCATCGAGGGCGGCGCCCTGGCCGTCGAGAACGCTCTGAAGGCGGCCTTTGACTGGAAGGTCCGGAAGAACTTCGCCCGCGGAATCACGACCGAGAAGGGCTTCGGCGTCATTCACTTTCGCGACGCTTTTCACGGCCGGTCCGGCTATACCCTGTCGCTCACGAACACTGCAGATCCCGCGGAAGACCCAGTATTTCCCGAAGTTCGAGTGGCCGAGGATCATCAATCCGAAGTGCCGGTTCCCGGTCGAAGGAGAAAACCTGCGGCAGGTGATCGAAACGGAGCGCCAGGCAGTTGAACAGATCAGCGAAGTCATCGCGCGCCAGGGAGACGAGATCGCGTGCCTTATCGTCGAACCGATCCAGGCCGAGGGCGGCGACAACCACTTCCGACCGGCTTTCCACAGCGAGCTGCGCCGCATCTGCGACGAGTCGGACATCCTCCTGATTTATGACGAGGTTCAGACCGGATTCGGCGGCTCAGGCAAGATGTGGGCGTCCGAGTACTTTGTCAAGCCGGACCTCCTGACATTCGGCAAGAAGACCCAGGTGTGCGGGATGATGGCCGGGCCCCGCCTGGACGAGGTGCCCGAGAATGTGTTCCGTGTCCCCAGCCGCATCAACTCCACGTGGGGCGGGAACCTCGTCGACATGGTCCGCTGCCGGATCTACCTGGAGGTCTACGAGGACGAGAACCTCCTGGCCGAAGTCCGACGCAAAGGCAAGGCGCTTCTGACGCGAGATGCGCGAGATCGAAAAGGCGTTTCCGGACAAGATCTCAAACTCGCGTGGACTTGGCCTGCTCTGTGCCTTCGATCTTCCGAGCAAAGAGATGCGAAACGAGTTCCGGCGGCGACTCTTCGACAATCGCCTGATCATCCTCGGCTGCGGCGAGAAGGCGATCCGATTCCGCACCGCCCTGAATATCACGGACGAAGAGCTCGAGCAGGGACTGAGGATCATCCGCAAAGTGCTGGCGGAGATGTAGTGGCAGCGGACAGATATCGAATGTCGACTGAAGGTCGGACTTCCTTCGACATTCGTCATTTCTTGTTCGATATTCGATATTCTGCCCCTGCCCCTTTGCCCCTTCCCTATTACATCTGGTACGCGTTCCAGCCTTTGTGGTGCCTGAGGCTGTAGCCGCGCATGTCCCCGGTCTCGATCGAGATGATGTCCATTCGCACCGGGTACCCGGAGAGCTCGTGTCTGAGCACGAACTCCATGGCCAGCTCGTCGAGCTTGCGCTCCTTGGCCCGAGTAACCTGGTCTTCGGGCGGGAGAGGTGAAGGAATCCGGCGGGTCTTGATCTCGACGATCACCAGAAACGGGCCGTCATAGGCTACCAGGTCAAGCTCTCCGCGGGTTCCTTTCCAGTTGCGGGCCAGTACATCCCAGCCGGACCGCCTCAGATACCGCAAAGCCACCCATTCGCCCCAGGCGCCAAGCTCCCTGGATTTCCGAAGGCGAAGAAGCGGCCGGCGAACGCGACCCGTTTCCTCAAGCAGTTCAGTCTCCAGCAAATGCGGCTCAATATCCGGCAAGACCATGCGTGTGCCTCCACTATTAAATAACGCTCGACCTCCGAAAAATACGAAGCAAAATGGCAGGAAGGTTGACAAAAAAATGGACCTTGCCTTTTAATAGAGCTTCGCGCGTCTGACGGGCGGGAATAACTCAGTGGTAGAGTGCAACCTTGCCAAGGTTGAAGTCGCGGGTTCGAATCCCGTTTCCCGCTCCAATTCCTTCGTACCCCCTTAATCTCAATCCCGACTGGGATCCCGACTTGGAGCTATTTTTTCGGCTGCCTGCCGGTACGCGTCGACCAGCCGATCCATGGCGGCGTTCACAGCTGCATCCGGGACTTGCTTCTCGGGTCTTGCATCGTACCAGCCGATCGACCTGCGGATTCCTTCGGCGAAGTTGATGCGAGCCGCGAAGCCCGGGACAAGACCTTTGATCTTGCTGTTGTCAAAGGCGGTGCTGTAGGTCTTATCTCCCAGCAGCGTCCCCCTCCAGCGCTCGTCAAACCGGGCAATCAAGTCGGATGGTATGTGGACCAGCGTGGGCTGTACGCCCGCCTGCTGGCCGATTATGGTGTGGATCTGGTCCCAGGTCAGGACCTCGTCCGAGGTAATGTGGACCGCCTGGCCGTAGGCGGCCTCGTTACCGAAAAGGCCGACAAAGCCTCGGGCAAAATCCTCCGAGGAGGTCACGACCCACAACGACTGTCCGTCGCCGTGAGACACGATCGGGCAGGCCGCGGCGCAAGCGGTAGAGGTTCGTATACTCATGGGCGAGCGGGCCTGGAATCCAGGTGGGACCGTACGTGTAGCTCGGCCGAACGATCGTCATCGGGAAGTTGTCGCGGTTCAACGCAGCCGATCAGGACGTCCTCGCAGGCTATTTTCTGCCGCGCATACTCCCAGACGTCGTTCCCCAGCAGGCAATCCTCGGTCAGAAACAGCCTCGGCCCCGGTTTTCTGTACACACTGGCGGAGCTGATGAAGAGGTATTGCGCGGTTTTACCCCTGAAGGCCTCGACCGCAGCCTGGACCTGCTCCGGCGCGAAGGCGACAAAATCGGCGACGACGTCAAAATGCTCTCGAGCCGCCCGCTCCAAGTCGCTTGCGCTGTTTCGGTCACCGGACAAGACCTGGCAACGGCGAAGCAATTCCGGGGAGATCTTGTCGCTGCTCTGCCCTCGATTAAAGAGCGTCACCTCGTACCCGGAGTCCAGCGCGAGCGCGACAGAGGCCGAGCTGATGTTGCCGGTTCCGCCAATAAAGAGAGATTTTCATACCAAACGCCTTTCTGATTCAATCACGCCGACCGCGCCGACCGCAAGGACGACAAGGACCGCAAGGACGACAAGGACAGACCCAAGCTAGCTATGGCTAGTTTCTGTCCTTGCGGTCCTTGAAGTCGTTGCCGTCTTTGCGGTCCCCTGACTTAACTCTCGGACCACCTCTATCGTCCGACCGATACCCCAACCACATACCCGCTGGCCCAGGCCCACTGGAAGTTGAATCCGCCGATTGGTCCGTCGACATCGCAGATTTCCCCGCAAAGAAAAAGCCCCGGGCAGCGTCGGGATCCCATCGACCTGAGGTCGAGTTCCGCCAACGGAACGCCGCCGGCGGTGACTTCGGCGTAGTTGAAGCCGCGGTCGCCGGTCACCGGCAGGCGCATGGCGCACAGGTTCTGGACAATCGCTCGCCGCTCGGCCCGGCCCAATCTCGAGAATTCCACCTCGCTGTCGACTCCCGACTCTTTCAAAATCGCGCCGACGAGCCGGTCAGGAAGTAGCGGGCGAGGTGATTCCGGATCTTTCCCTTGTGCCCCTGCTGCAATTCCAGGTCGAGCTCTTCTTCGGTGCGGTCGCACTGTCCAGTTAATCACCAGGTGCGCGCCCGGGTCCAGCCGCCTGGCCGTGAGGAAGTACCGGCTGATGTCGAGCACGGCGGGGCCGGACAGCCCGAAATGAGTGCACAGGGTCGACCCGGCCAGCGACATGATCCGCTTTCCGGTCGAGGTTCGCAGCTCGAGTCGGGTTGGCAGTGTCAACCCGCTCAGTGCACGGATGAAATGCCCGTCGGGAAGAAGCAGGGGAACCAGCGCCGGGAGAATCGCGGGCGTCAGTGTGTGACCCAGGCTCCTGGCAAGCTCGTAACCGAGTCCATCCGACCCGCTCTTTGGAAGACTGCAACCACCGGTCGCGAGCACCAGGTTGCGGCACTGGAGCTCGCCCCACTCGCCCGCGACTCGAAAAAGGTCACCTCTCTCGGCACGTACACTGGGTTACGCGGTTCGGATGTCGAAGCTCCACGCCTGCCGCTTCTGGCGGCCTCCAACAAGGCATTGAGGACGGTCCGTGCGCTGTCGGCTCACGGGGAAGAGCTTACCGGTCGCTTCCTGCTTCAGCTGCACCCCTATCTCGTCGAAGAAGCGCACTGTCTCCGGAACGTCGAAGCGGCGAAGCACCTTGCGGATGGCGGCCGGCGAAGCACCGGCAAAACGGTCGGCCTCAACCCGGTGATGCGTGACGTTGCAGCGGGCGCCGCCGGACACGAGTATCTTGGCGCCAATCTTTCCGAGCGCCGTCCAGAATCAGGATGCTGCGTCCGGGCAGGGTGCGTCCGGCCCAAATGCCGGCCATCAGCCCCGCCGCACCCGCACCGACAATCGACCACATCCGCCGGATCACCCATTCTCCTGCCCTTTCCTCACAGCAGAGGACACATCGGAGCGGTAGACGCCATGGCGCCCTCCCTCTGCAGATCGTCAGCGTCCTCTGCGCTGACACAGCTCCAAGGTGCTATCCTGAAAGAACTCCCACCTTCTCGTCAAATCTGAGGTCTTTCACAATGAAACAAACCGAGTGGTGTGTGATAGCGAACCCGAAGGCCGGATCACTCGACGACGCCGGCGCGCTCGAAAAGGAGTTGGACCGGCTGGGCTCCTATCAGATGGTCGAGACGGCGAATCCGGGCGACGGGGAACGCGCGGCCAGAGAGGCGGTGCGAGGCCGGGATCCGCAGAATCGTGTCTGTCGGTGGAGACGGCACGCTCAATGAGGTGGTTAACGGCATCAGCGACCGCCTCGACGAAGTGACCCTCGGCATCGTTCCCCTGGGAACCGGAAACGATTTCGCCCGTGCCCTCGGGATCGAGCCCGGATACGAGCACGCGGTTGACTTCCTTCTGGAGGGCGCAACCCGCTAGGTTGACTTGCTCCGACTGAGAAACCGAGACCTGACGCGCCTGTTCGTGAACACCTCCGCGGGTGGTTTCACGACCATTGTCACTGAAAAGTTGACGCCGGAGAGCAAGGATTGGCTGGGCGCCCTCGCATTCTATGTTGCCGGGGCTCGCGCTTTGCCGGAGTTGACCGAGTACCGCATGACGATGAAATTCGACCAGAAGGAACCGATGGAGGTCGGCGCCTACAATCTCGTCGTCTCCAACGGCACGCACGATTGCGGGCGGGATCCCGGTTGCACCCACGGCCGAGCTGGACGACGGGCTCATGGATATTCTGATCATTCCTGCCCTTTCGCTGGCGAAACTGGCTCTCACGCTCCCGCTGATCCTCGCCGGCCAGCCATGTCGGGAATTCGGACCTCATTGTTCAGAAGGCCCGCACCTTCCGGGTCTCCTCATCACCGAACTTCGGGCTGAACACCGATGGGGAGGTCATCGGCGAGGCGCCCGCGCGCTCTACGACGTTCTGCCCCGAGCCCTGACGGTGATCATCAATCCGGTGGCCGGCGGAACCGGCGATCAGAAATTCGTATAGAATGACAGCATGGGCCTTACTCGTTGCCGATCTCCTGCCCTATCTTCTTGCCGGTCTTGCAGTTCTGGCGGTTCTTACGATCTTTCTGCGCCGCCGGAGACGCAATACCTGGAAGCTCTTTGCGCGCAAGTACGGCTTCGCATGGAGGCCCGGCCCGCCCGCTTTAGTCGAAGGCCAGGTTCAGGGCAGGCCATTCCGGCTGTATACCAGCGAAAGCAGCTCGGACACGGGTCTTCTCGGAGTGGAAGTTGTCGGCATGTCCCTCGGCCTGTTGTCGACCGTGCCTGAGGATCTCGAGGTTGTGAACGCCGGCGCCGTCCGTGCTGCGGAACGGCCCGGGTACTCGAAGCGTGAAAACGGGAGACGAAGCGCTTTGACCAGGACGCGGCCGTCGTCGGCTCGCGACGCGAGGCGCGCAATCAGCGTTCCTGAATCCCAGGCGCAGGGCGGCCCTCCTGGAGCTCGTCAAGTTCCCCGGCGCCCTTTGGGCCGGTCTTCGCGACCGCCAGCTGATCCTGACCGAGCGCCGGGCAGTGAGCGACCTCGACTATCTCGAGAAGAGGTTTCACCTTCTGCTGCGTGTGATGCGGGAGATGGGGGAATAGGGATTGCGGATTGCGGATTTCGGATTGCGGAATGGGCGAATGCCAAAGACCAGTGGCGCGGATTGCGAAAAGAAGTCGATTCTTCTCCTCTATTCCGCAATCCGCATTCCGCATATCCGCAGTCCCGCTACCGGCCGTCTTCGCGGCTCTTTTCGAGCAGTTGGAGGATTTCCGCGTAGTCGTCGGAAGTGAGCCGGTCGCGACTGACATCGATCAGCGCCGACACGACCTCGGTCGGGGACCCGTGGAAAAAGGTCTCCATGACGTGCGACAGGGCCGTGGTCCTCGCCTCTCCTTTGGGAGTGACGGGGAAGTAGGTGTAGTGGTGGCCGTTCCGCTCGTGACGCACATGACCTTTTCTTTCCAGAACGGTCAGAAGCGTCCGCACCGCGGAATAGCCCGGGGAATCCGGAATGTCCTGCATGACCTCCAGGGCAGTCGCCTTCCCTGTTTTGTACAGAACATCCATGATCTGGCGTTCTCGCCGGGACAAGTGTCGAAACTCAGTAGACATTTACGTGCCTCATCGAAACCGAGGAAAATCCGATCCTCGGAAAAACAGTAGACGGCAAGCGAACCTTAAACTAGCATTCGCGCATCGAAGTTCGTCAAGAACTTCTGCGTAGATTTTAGCAATTTTTCTTGACAGAGTGGTAGCTGCGGTTGCTAATTTGTTCGCACCAACCGAAAAACTGCGCACCATGGTGGTGCGGAGCTTTCGGGGGAGGGACGATGTCAGGCCGCAGCAAACAGATTTTGATCCTGGTTTCCTGGTCGTTGCTGCTGGTTCTGCACGCGCAGGCGGCCGAACAGCCGGTCCTGACTTTCCCTCACATCGCTGTCGGTTCCAGCACGGGAATCGACATTCGGCTCGAGATCAATATCGCCAATCTGGGCAACCAGACTGCTAACGGCTATGTCTGGTTTCGAGCAGATAACGGCGACTCGCTTGTCTCTTATCCGTCGACTGGGATGGAGTCGCACTTCCGCGGTTGATTTTTCGATGCCTCCCGGCGGCAGCCGGAAGTTCACGGCTTCGAGCGCGAGGCGTTGCAGGTCGGCTATGCCGTGGTTGTCAGCAGCGCGAGAGCCCGACTGGTCGGCAGTCTCGTTTTCACGACCAACGACCTGTACGACGTCTCGGTTCCCAACTCGCCCGCGACGACCCGGGCGCACGTCGTGGTTGACCGAGGGAAGTATCATGGATTCTGCCGTGGCTTTTCTGAATACCGGGTTGAGAAAGCCAACCTGAAGCTGAGCTTGAGGGACGAGCAGGGGGCCGAAATCGCGACCCGGCTACATTGGAGCTTCCCCCCGGACAGAAAGTCCCGCGTTTCCTCAAAGCCGGGCTCGTCGAAGATGGCCGGTTGATCAGAGTTGCCCGCACAGCTCACCGGCATTCTCAATATTACTTCCGATAAACCGTTCCATCTTCTCGGCCTGCGCCAACGGCAGAACGGAACGCTGGCCAGCCTGACGGCCGGCGACGGAAGCTACCCGGAGGGCGGATCCCAGATCATGTACCTGATCGATTCGGGCATCGATCTGACAACTGGGGCTTACTCCGACGAGGAACTCCGAGCAAGACGGTTTTCGAACTGACGGGAATCTCGAAAGCGGCCCGTTCCCAGAATGTCATCCTGAGGAACACGAACCCGAGAAAGCAGTCACCCTGCACTGCTCACTACATCAACGATCGAGGGGAAGACGTTTCTCAGCTTCCTGCTCGTGCTCGGTTGCGGTGAGACCCTGGTCATCGATCCGTTTGACTATCGAGATGCCCGGACGATTTGGCCTGCGGACGTCCGAAGTGATTTTCGGAACCAGGGTGGACGCACCGTCCGCGGAGGCAAGGCGTTGGACCGCGGCTGGTTTCGGGTCGGGCCGGTTCCTGTTCTCAGCCACGGCGGTCGGGTATCGCTTTGACGGCGACAACACGCCGAATTCTGTACCCAGGCGAAATTGCGCCGATTGAAGGATGCGGCGTCGATCCGACGAACACGGGTAGCGATGGCGATGGCGATGTCGATGGGTCCTGCGAATTTGCACGTCTGCAATGCGATGCCGATGGCTTTCGATTATCTGACCGCAACCAGGCGAGAGCCGTCCGAACCGGGCTGTGAAGTCGTGCGAGGCGGACGCGCAGTGGACGAGCCCTGACCGCTTTTACCCGGACCATGCGACGTTGCAGTAGGGGTCGACCCGACATCGACTTGCAGCACGCCCTCCCTGCCGTCCGACCCAGGCAAAGTTTTCGAGGCGTTTACGGCGCTTGAACGCACAATCCGACAGAACGAATTAGGGCTGGCCGACGGCCCTGGTAATTTACAACGGATCAGAAACCTACAGGTTAAACAGATGAAATGAGCGCGTCATAGCCCGGATCAAACTGGCCACCAGCCCCCGCTTTCAGCAGGTGCCTTAAATCCCCCCCAAGGTAAGCTGGATGCGGCCTCCATCTCGTGGCCAGTTTGACCCGGGCTATGACGCGCTCATTTCATCTGTAATTCGCAGACTTTACTCACCTTCGCCCGCTTCTTCAAGAGATTTTTTTCGAGAGTCCTGCGACTCGGCAGTGCCGGGAATCCGCTCAGGCGCCGGGGCGACCAGCGAGCGGGTCGGCGAGGTGAAGAACCGCAAACGGAGCGTCTTTCAGCGAAGTGCGCGGATTGTCACCGCCAGCAACCACCGCAGAGCCGGACGATTACGACACTTGCCGGCCCGGGCTGCTCGCCGGCGGTCGGGTGGGTTTCGGGCACGTCTGCCGCTGGCGGCCAATCCGCGCACTTCGCTGGAAGACGCTCCGTTTGCGGTTCTGTTCGACCTCGCCGGGACCCGCTCGATGGTCGAGCCCGGGGCCGGAGGGGATGAACAGAACCGCAATCTGGCGGCTCTAGCGCAGACGTGGATTGTCGCCGGAAGCATCCACCCCGAGAGTCGGACGATGACGAGGTCTTGCCGACCCTGGGCTGGCGTTGGTGCCGGCCTACTCGACCTGATAGAAAAAGAAATCGGTGAGTGCGTCGTGGATGAGGCCGGCCGAACGTCTCCACCGGTCCCGGGGAGGCCCGCTCGGCAGCCACGGGCGATCAAGGGCTTGGACGAACGAGGTGATCTCGACCAGGGCCGATTCAGGCAACATTTGCTGGAGACTTCGCTGCGCAAGGATGAGCGGCTCGAGCGCCTCCTCCTGGACCCCGGCCTTGCGGAGATCCTTGAGGAGTCGCGAGATCCCCTCCTCGACGCCGATCGGTCGAAGCTGCCACATCACTGCTTGAGTACCCCCGCCCCGGATGGAGACATTGCCGACGATCTGACCACGCCCATTCACGCTAACCGGCTGCGAAACCTCCTCACTCGAGGATCCGCTGGTCTTCTGTACTTCCTCGAGCCAGCGGAGCGTCGAAACAGCGCTCGATCCAATGGGAATCGTCGGCACACGCGGCATCGCTTCGGGCGGTTCGGGTACGAACTCGAAAGGTAAGCCCTCGGTCAGCTCGCGCATTTCGCCGTTCCTGGACCAGACAACCCCGCGAGCCTCGTCGGTAGCGGCCGTGCTGACGCCGAAGATCTCGCCGGTTTCGCTGACCCGGTAAGCGCAACTCATCCGGTCTCCGGGGAGGAAGCCGAGGTCCAGGATGCCCTGAGAAGGCGTCCAAAGGAAGGCCCGGGGTGGAGTGTCCCGCTTGAATGCGGCGTAACCGACCACCTCGCCGGCATTGTTGATGTAGAGCGGCTTGGCGACGACCCCGATTTCGCCGATACGGCGGAAGCCGGTGGCCGGGTCCCAGAAGAACGAATATAACCCGGCCCAGCCCACCACTTGGCCAAGGTCGTTGATCGCAAGGGCGGTCATACCGCCAAGGTTCGTGATTCCGGCCTCCGGGGACCAGACAAAAGCCTGCGCGATGCCACTCGCCGTCTCACTGCTGCCGATAACTTGATCCAGCTCGTTGAGCTCGCTGGCTCGCGTTGTCCCACCGCCGAGGGATCCGATATCCAGGATCCCCTTTTCAGGGTGCCAGAGCCAGGAATGCGGGCGGCTGTTGCCTGCGGTTCCGGTCACCAGAACCGAGCCATTGCCGTTTATAGCGACGGCCGAGCAATCGGTGCCGGGGCAAGGCAGGTCGAGCCGACCGGCCTGCTGACTCCACACAAAAGGCCTGGAGTCGCCGGCCAGCGAGATTGCCGTTCCGGCCACTTCTCCGCCCTCATTGATGTCCGAGGCTGAGCTCGAGAGGCTGTGCTCGTCTCCCAATTGAATCCGGCTCACCCGGACTTCGCGAACCCGAACCGGATCCACGCTGATCATGTCATCAACGGCCGGTTTGTCCGGGGGCGGGTCATTCTTCCCGTTGTTATTGCCGCTGTTGCGGGCGATACGTCCCCCATAGGCGTAAGTGGTCGGCCACGGCTGGTTCGCCGGTGTCCCGCCATGCTGGGCCAATGCTCTGTCGCGTGGGGCGGCTGGGGCGGAACCGGGACGGCCGAGAAATCCGCCGCCGATCGTTACGATTGAAGCCGGGAACCCGTCGCCACTGCCGGCAAGGAAGTTTGAGCCTGCGGAAGACGCACTCGTCTCGCGGGGCGCTCCAAGCCGAAGGAGGTCACGACGGCCAGGCGAAGCCATGCGGGCACCGAAACCCGGCTGTCCGGCATTCAAGGAGGGGCGGAAATCGCCCGTCACCATTGAAAGAGCCCCCGACAAACCGCCGGAGAAGTCGGTGACGACCCAAGGCTGTACCGCCGCGATGAGGCTGAGCAGGAGCGCCGCCCCAACCCCGGCTGCCGTCAGCTGCGTGCGGCTCAGGCCGACCCGGTTGACCTGTGGATTGAGGATGGCAAGGAGCCTCAGCTTGATCGCCGAGACTTGAGAAATGCGCGTGAAGGACAAGGACTGCTTTCCGACCGGGACAGCCGCGAGCAGGATCGAAACGTAGTCGGAGGGCTTCACGCCGGAATTAATAACGGCATCGTCGCAGGCGCCTTCCCGTGCGACTCGCAGACGCTTGAGCGCCCACCAGGCAATCGGATTGAACCAGTAAAAGGCACAGACCGCCAGCGCCAGGTGGTTGGTGAGATTGTCCTGGCGACGAACATGGCTGAGCTCGTGGCGCAAAATCGTTCGACGATGGGCGGGAGACCACTCCGCAGCAGTGGTCGGAAGCAGGATTCTTGAGCGCCAGACGCCAACGCAGACCGCCGCGGTGAGATTGGGAGTGACCAGGAGACTCACCGATCCTCGGATGCCCAGTTCCCGGCAAAGGTCGTCTCGTTCTTCCAGCCAGTCGGGGTCAAATACGGGCCTGGCCGATCGACGGATCTGTCGCAGGATCGCCAGGGCGGTCAAGAACCGGAGGCTGACCAGGAGGAATCCACCCAGCCAGATCGCGAACAAGCCGGTCGCAACCCCGGTCCATCCGCCGACGGGAGCGAGGTATGCCTGCGCCCGATTCGCAGAAATCAGGGGTAACCGCCAGGCCGGCAGGAGGATGTCGCCAAACGGCAGGAACGCCAGACAAATGAAAGTCAGGGTCAGTACAAGGTGACGAAAGGCAGCCGAGGAGCGCCTGAGAACCAGGTAACCGGCGAACGCCAGGAGGGCAATCAAAAGGCTCTTCAGGCCGGCGTCCAAACACAGGCTCAGCCAAAAGAACAAGATTGCCTGCAATGTGTTCATTTCTATGGGCCAGCCCATCCCCCAACCTTTCGCCTGAACCCACGCCGGGACACATCATCCGGCTTATGCGCATAATTTAGCAGTAAAATGCTGTCCCGTCAATCAAATAACGGTTGGCAGCATATTTTCTTCTGACCCCGGACGCAAGAACCAAAAGACAACTGCGCACTGCGAACTGGCAACTGCGCACTGCCGCACTGCGAACTGCGCACTAGCCGGTAGACTCGCCGACTGCGGTCGCTGTCGACTGCCACGCCGTCCGGTTGTCAGTGCGCAGCGCGTAGTGCGCAGTTGTCACCGCGCAGCGCGCAGTTGCCTACACATTGAACCGGATCTCGATCACATCCCCGTCCTGGACCTCGTACTCCTTTCCCTTCAACCTGAAAAGGTTCGCCTCGCGCGCCGCCTTTTCCGACCCGGCCCGCACCAGGTCGGCGTAGGGAATGGTCTCCGCCCGGATGAAGCCGCGTTCCAGGTCGGTGTGGATGCGGCCCGCCGCCTCCGGAGCAAGCGCGCCTCGGCGTCAGCGGCCATCCTCGCACCTCGTCAGGTCCCGACGGTGAAGAAGCTGATCAGCCCCAGTGACTCGAAGGCGGCCCTGGAGAGGCGATGCGCGGCCGGTTCCTCCAGTCCCAGCTCCTCCAGAAAGGCCCTCTGCTCGTCGGCCGGCAATTCGGCGATTTCCCTCTCGATTTCGGCGCTCAGGAACACCACTCGGCTCCCTTTGCGCTCCAACTCCTCGGCCAGGCCCTTCAGTTTCGCCATGGCTTCGGCGTACTTGTCGTCGACATTGACAGAGCGACCATCGGTTTCAGCGTCAGGAAATTCAGGCTGCGAATCAGCTTCAGATCGTCTTCGCTCAACCCGAGGGTCCTGAGGGGTTGCTCCGCCTCCAGGTGTTCCTTGGCCTTCTCGAGGACGACGCGCTCGCGCTCGCCGAGTAAGTTTGTTTTGGAATGCTCCTTGGCCATCCGCTGGAGGCGCTTTTCGACGAGGTCGAGGTCGGCCAGCAGCAGCTCCATCTCGACCAGTTCGAATCGCGCTTGGCGTCGACGCTTCCCGAGATATGGAAGACGTTTGGCGAGGAGAAAGCGCGGATGACGTGGAGGATGCCGTCCACTCGCCGGATTGCTTCCAGCCAGCTCGGCGGTTCGCGTCTCCTCCGGCGCGATGTCCGGTGGAAGGGCAATGTCGAACTCGGCATATTTTGTCCGCTTCGGGTTGATACATCGCCGAAAGGGCGTCGACGCGCGGGTCCCGCACGATCGCGACGGCGTAAGCGATTCCATCCTTGGATCGGTGCTTTCGCCGCCGGGACGCCCGTCAATATCTCGAAAACCGATTTCTTCCCTACCTGGGGCAAACCTAATATTCCTAATTTCATCTATTCTGTTCTACTTAGTCTGTATTCGTGTCCGTTCGCTTCTTCGTGGATAACTCTTTGTCTTAGTCACCGATCCGGACTGTAAGTATATCCGCTTCTCTCAAAATGTTAGAATCTAGACCCATGCGTAAAATGCGTTCGGACACCATCAAACGCGGTTTCGAGCGGGCGCCGCACCGCTCGCTCCTCAAAGCCACCGGGATCAGCGATGAGGACATGGATAAGCCCTTCATCGCGATCGCCAACTCCTATATTGATATCATTCCGGGCCACGTTCACCTGAACGTCTTCGGCGAGGTGGTCCGCAAGGCGGTCAAAGCGGCCGGCGGCGTACCGATCATGTTCAACACGATCGGCGTCGACGACGGCATCGCCATGGGCCATTTCGGGATGAAGTATTCGCTCCCGAGCCGGGAGATCATCGCCGATTCCGTCGAAACGGTCGTCGCCGCCCACATGCTGGATGCTCTCATCTGCATTCCTAACTGCGACAAGATTGTCCCGGGGATGTTGATGGGCGCGATGCGGCTGAACGTCCCGACGATCTTCATCTCCGGTGGACCGATGAAGGCCGGCGTGACGCCAGACGGCCGGGTCGTCGACCTGATTTCGGTGTTCGAGGGGGTCGGCGCCCACCAGGCGGGCAAGATCACGGACGAAGACCTGAAGACGCTCGAAGATTTTGGCTGTCCGACCTGCGGATCCTGCTCGGGCATGTTCACCGCGAACTCGATGAACTGCCTGTGCGAAGCGCTCGGCGTAGCGCTGCCCGGGAACGGGACGATCCTGGCGGTAGACCCGCGGCGGGAACAGCTGGCCTGCCAGGCGGCCCACCAGGTCATGAAGCTCCTCGAAATGGACCTGAAGCCCCTCGACATCGTGACCCCGGCGGCGATCGACAACGCTTTTGCGCTCGACATGGCGATGGGAGGATCGACGAACACCGTCCTTCACACGATCGCCATCGCCCACGAGGCGGGCATCGAGTATCCGCTCGAGCGGCTGAACGAGGTGAGCGCGCGGACTCCGTGCCTGTGCAAGGTTAGTCCCTCTTCCCATTACCACATGGAGGACGTGGACAAAGCCGGTGGCATCTCGGCCATCCTGCACGAGCTTGCGAAGAAGCCGGGCGCCTTGAACCTGGACTGCATGACGGTTACCGGCAAGACGATCGGCGAGAACATCGCGGACTGTGCGACCAAGGACTCAGGCCTGCATCCGGTCCGCTCGAGAAAGCTTACAGCGCGGACGGCGGGCTCGCCGTACTGTTCGGCAACCTGGCGCCTGACGGCGCGGTCGTCAAGACGGCCGGGGTCCCTCCCGACAATGCTCAAGCACCGCGGTCCGGTCGTCATCTTCGACAGCGAGGAAGATGCGTCCAAGGGAATCCTGTCGAGGAAGGTGAAGGCGGGCGACGTTGTGATCATCCGGTACGAGGGCCCCAAGGGCGGTCCCGGGCATGCAGGAGATGCTGGGCCCGACGTCGCAGATTGCCGGTATGGGGCTCAACGAGAAGGTCGCCCTTGTCACCGATGGGCGTTTCTCGGGCGGTTCGCGCGGTTGCTCGATCGGCCATGTGAGCCCGGAAGCCGCGCAGGGCGGGGTGATCGGGTTGCTCGAGCCTGGGGACATCGTCTCGATCGACATCCCGGGACACCGGTTGAGTGTCGAGGTTTCGGACGAGGTCCTGGAGACGCGGCGCCGGTCATGGCATCCGATCGACAAAGGTCCGCTGCCGCCTTACCTGCGTAAGTACCGCTCCATGGCGACTTCGGCCAGCCGCGGCGCCATCCTGGAGTGGGAGTAAAGTTTCGGGGAGTTTCGGGGACATAACACTTAATTCCCGAACCGTTTCCGGAGACGGTTCCGTTTTGCACAGGAATTAAGTTTTGTGTCCCCGAAACTCCTTGCGACCGGTGTCGGCCCTCCAGATACTTTCCTCCATCCCGCCTGCCATCTATACTGTTAGAAACCCCGCCTACCAAAGGAGCAGTATCTTGAACCAACTGAAACTGATGGCGGTGCTCGCCCACCCGGACGATGAGTCGCTCGGCTTGGGCGGCACGCTTGCCAAATACGCCGCAGAAGGGATCGACACCTATCTGGTGACAGCCACTCGAGGAGAGCGCGGCCGCTACTTCGATGCCGACCCGCGTCCAGCTCCGGAAATCGTCGGGCGTACAAGGGAAGCGGAACTGCGCGCTGCGGCCCGTGAGCTCGACATCAAGGAGTTGCATTTTCTCGACTACATCGACAAGGATCTCGACCGAGCCCAACCTTCCGAGGTGGTGGGCAAGATCGTTGCTCACATTCGCCGGATACGCCCGCAAGTTGTGGTGACGTTCGGGCCGGAAGGCGCCTACGGGCATCCGGACCACATAGCGATCTCGCAGTTCACCATGGCGGCGGTCGTTGCGGCCGCAGACCCGGACTATTACAGTCCGGTGGCAACGCCCGGCGAGGCGCACTGTGTCACGAAGTTTTACTACATGGCCTGGACGCCTCCCAAATGGAACGCGTACCAGGAGGCGTTTCGAGATCTGAAAATCAACGTGGACGGCGTTGATCGTCGCGCGACCCCCTGGCCTGACTGGTCGGTCACGACACTGATCGACACGAGCGCCTATTGGCCGAAGGTCTGGCGCGCGGTCAGTTGCCACAAGACACAGATGGCCTTGTTCTCCGGACTCGAGCATCTGAGCGACGAGCTCCACCGGGGTCTCTGGGGATCGCAGGAGTTCTACCGCGTCTTCAGCCTGGTAAACGGCGGCCGGGGACGCGAGGACGACCTTTTCGAAGGCCTTCGTGTCTTCGCGATGCCGTGACCTCGTCGCGTCACGACACAGCGGCCTCGCTGACTCCTTCTTTCTCGCCTGGAGCAAGCAATGAAAATCTCAAGGACAGCCAATCGCAACAAGGCCCGCGTTTCCCCGATCGATCTTTCCAAGCAAGAGTTTCGAACGCTCGGGCATTCTCTGGTCGACCGGATCGCTGACTTCTATGAGTCTCTCCCATCCCGCCCTGTCACCCGGGCCGCCTCCGTTCAAACAATTCGTGAGCTGCTTGATTTCAACCGAGCCCTGCCCACACAAGGGACAGACGCCGACAAGCTCCTCGCTCATGTTTCCGAGCTCCTTTTCGAGCACTCTCTGCACAATGGACACCCCCGGTTCTGGGGCTATGTGACCTCATCTGCGGCGCCGCTCGGCGCGCTCGCCGACCTTCTCGCGGCGGCGGTAAACCCGAACGCCGGAGGCTGGAAGCTCTCTCCTGTCGCCTCCGAGATCGAAGTCCAAACGATCCGCTGGTTGGCCGAGCTGATCGGTTACCCGGCCGATTGCGGAGGCCTTCTGGTCAGTGGGGGCAACATGGCGAACTTCGTCGGGGTCCTGGCGGGCCGAAAGGCGAAGGCCGACTGGGACGTCCGAACATCCGGCATGACCGCAGCATCGAAGCGCCTGCGCATCTACACGTCCGCCGAAACCCATACCTGGGTCCAGAAAGCCGCGGACCTCTTCGGTTTCGGGACGGACTCGATCGTCTGGGTGCCTTGCGACGACCGCCAGCGGATGGACACGGCCCGGCTAAGGACGATCATCGAAGACGACCGCCGGAACGGCAGCCAGCCTTTCATGGTCGTCGGCACGGCCGGAACGGTCAGCACCGGTGCCGTCGATCCCCTCCCGGAGCTCGCAGCTATCTGCGGGGAGCAGGATCTCTGGTTCCATGTGGACGGGGCGTACGGGGCTTTCGCTGCCGCCGTTCCCCAAGCGCCGGAGGACCTGCGGGGTCTCGCGCTGGCTGATTCGGTCGCCATGGACCCGCACAAATGGCTCTATGCGCCGCTGGAAGCCGGCTGCGTGCTCGTGCGCAACGCCGAACGGCTCCGTGACGCGTTTTCCTATCACCCGCCGTACTACCACTTCGATCCGGAGTTGACCAACTACTTCGACCTGGGCCCGCAGAACTCGCGCGGTTTCCGGGCACTCAAGGTGTGGCTGACACTGCAGCAGGTGGGGCGCGAGGGCTATGTCCGGATGATGTCCGACGACATCGCACTGGCCGAAGAGCTTTATCGGATCCTCGAGAAGATTCCGGATCTCGAGAGAATGACGCACGGGCTGAGCATCGTGACGTTCCGCTATATCCCTCCGGACCTTCGTCCCAAGCTCGGCGCCCCGGATGTTGACGAGTACCTCGATGGCCTGAATCGGGACATTCTCGACCGGCTGGAAGCGAGCGGCGAGGCGTTTCTGTCAAACGCCGTCATTAAAGGGCGCTTCTACCTGCGACTGTGCATCGTGAACTTCCGAACCGCGCTGGAGGACATCGAAGCCCTCCCGGGCCTGGTGCTGCGTCTTGGCAGGGAAGCGGACCTGGAGGGGCGGGCAAAGTAGACCCAGCTTCCCGCGAGTCCGACTTCCGGTGGGTCCGACTTCCCAGTCGGACCTGGTCCCGGTGGAAGTGGCACCTGCGAAAGTCACGCGTTTGCTCCCGTTTACAGGTCCACCGTCACCCCGGCCTGCCCGGCTTTCGGGTAGACGGCGCTGTACTTGTGGCGCTTCATTAACGCCGAGTCGCCCCAGGGCGCATTCTCCTCGGTCTTGTAGTTGAAGAAGATCTGGGGCTGTTCGCCTCCGTGTTCAATCACGCGTGCAATTGCCTCCGCGTCCGGATGATTGAAGTAATTCCCATTCGTCGAAACGAGGTACCTGGGGCAGCTCACCTTTTGGAGCAGCTCCGTGCTCAGATTGTGCTTGCTCCCGTGATGCGCAATCTTGAAGGCGTCCAGTTTCAGCTTCTCCTGGCCCCGCTTTTCGAGCAGGCGGGTGATGCCGGCTTCGAGGACGTTCGGGTGCGCGTCACCCGCAAAAAGGCACGACTTCCCCTCGAATTCGGCGACAAAGGCGATGCTGCTCCCGTTGGCGACGGCATCGTCCGGCTGAAAACGGCTTGCGCAGGAGTGCGTCGACGGACACCGCTGTCCCGAGTACGTCCCGCGGTCTCAACCGTTTGTCCTGCTCGAGCCTCTCCCGGGCCTTTTCGGGATTACCCGGATCCAGGCCGGCGTTCTCGACCTCCCGTCTCCAGACCTTCCGAAGCTTCTTGAGCTCTTCGCCGCCCGGTGACAGGAGGGTGATCTTCAGGTCTCCTTTGATCGTGCAGGTTCCGTCCTCCGAGCTGCGGCAAAAGACGCCGCGCTCCCCGAACGTGGTGTTCCAGTTCAGCCGGTTCTCCTGGATCAGGAGACTCAGATACTCTCCCTGAACCGGCCCCAGGAGATCTTCTTCGGATGCTGTGAGGTGCCGCCACGCGTTGAACCAGACCTCGCCGATCTTGAGCCCAAGAGGTCGTTCACCGAGCAGCCGGACGGGCGCTTCGATGTGATCGGCATCGATGTGAGTGACGACGAGGAGATCCACTTTCCTCCGGCTCTTCGGCAGCTCTGTGATCTTTTGCTTCAAGGCGTCGAAAGCCGAAAGCGGGCCGCCGTCGATCAGGATCTGATGGCGGTGCTGCGGCGTCCCGTACTCGATCCACAGCGAGTCCCCATGTCCTCCGGGCAGCATTTCGATTCGAAACATATTGCCTCCTTGCGCGCCAGCCGCCTTGGAACCAGTCCGCCCCTTCGGTCGGAGTAGAAGCCAACCGACCTGCTGAGCTCTTCCTCTCCCCGACCCGATTGGGTTCGCCAAGTCCCGACGTTGACGTGTTCGACGCCCCTCGCTTCAGCCACGCGGTTTCGGCGCGGGTGAAACCCACCGCCCCTGGCGAGCACGAAGGGGTGGGCAATTGACGTGCTGCGCCTGGGCGGTGGGTTTCATCCGCGCCGAAACCGCGTGCTTTGTTGCGGCGTTACTTCCGCGTCCTATCTCCTTGCTTTGGCAGTCTCCGTCAGCTGGTCAGCCTGTCAGCCGGTCAGCCTGCCTCACATGGTCAACTGCCAGTCCGCATCTCCGTAAGCCGCCAGCGCAAAGACCATTGGTATTCCCTGCGCAAGCGCTTTTCGCCGGAGCAGCGGCATGAGCTCCCCGAAACTGTGAGGACCTTTCTTCTTCAGTTCCTGTTTGAGGAGGGAGACCGTAGCCTTAGCCACAGGCGCGACGTGTCGCCCGAGCACGCTCGCAATCGTGGTCATGACGATGGCGGCTCCCCCTCGGCGCAGGTAAGGCACGAATCCCTGAAAGGGAAGGTTCAGACACAGGCTCTCGCAACCGAGCAGCAGGACAACCGGCGGAGGATCGGCCTGGCTGGCCCGGACATGCTGCCCGGTGATCAGCGTGGAGAGGAGCATGTCCCCGCCGATCTCCATTTCCGGGATTTCGAGGTTCGGATCATCCTGGGTGTGGCACAGAATGACGAGAAGCGACGGTTTTGTCGTGCCGATCTCGGTCCGCCAGCCGGTCCAGTCCTGGACCTGCCGCGCCTTGTTCCCGGTATACCTGGCAAGCGCGGCGACAACCGCCTTCGTGTCCGACGCTCTGACTCGGCTGCTCGCTCCGCAAAGCGCCGTGCCGGCAGTCGGCAGGATCTTGCGGTCTCCGACGGGCTCTGCGACCAGGGCGAATTCCTCGGCGCTCAGCCGTGTGTCGAGCCGGCGATTCACATGCCTTTCGATCACCCTCGTCGTGCTCCAGAATCCGAGCGGGCAGACGTACTTCGCCGGTGCCTGGTCATCGATGAGGCACTCCTTGCAGACTCCTTTCTTGGGGGCTTTCACCGTCAGGGCCCTTTTCCCCTTGGGGCAAAGCTCGGCAGTCGGGTGGGGCGCGGGCTTCTCATAGAGCAGTTCCAGGGGAAGGAAGGACTCGGAAAGGGCCGAGATCAGCTGGAGCCGGTCGATTCTTTCAAGAGCGCCAGGCTCGAGCTGATCCTCGAATGCGTCGTAGAGCGTCCGGCCCTGGTGGGCCAGGAAGCGGAGCAGGTCGACCGTCGCCGGGGCGTTAATGTCCCGTGGGAAGCTTTCAGGATCGGCCGCGATGTCCGAAAGCCGCTTTCGGATCTTCCCGATCGCGTCCTCCATGTTCTGAAGCGAGAAAAGTCGCGCTTTGTCGCCGAGCACGCTCGTTGCCATGGTTTGGCCAGACGGAGTGTGGTTGACGACAACACTCGCGTTGAAGGGCTGGCGGTATTCGAGGCCACTTAGATGAGATCGGACCGCGTCCTCGATGCGGAAGGTGACTTCGCTTCGATCTCCGGGCAGCTCGGCGTCCGCTACGCGACCCTCCAGAAGAGCTGTTTGAAGCACCCGATTTTCGTAGAGGACGATGATTCGCGCCTGAAACTCGGGGTGGTCGGGAACCGGACGGAAGAAGAACCGGCAGAGCGAACTTGCGCCCTCCGGTGGCAGAAAGATCCGACCCATCTGCGGCTGCAGTGAGTGGTGAGCCTCCGAAAACACCACCTGGAGCCAGTAGCCCGACTCGTTCTTGGGCAGCTCGGCGTCAGGAAAGATCACGGAAGGGGCCAGCCAGTCGGAGTCCGCCGGTCCGATGCGGACGTCAACGCCGTAGGATTTCCCGGACTCGATGATTGATACCCGGGAGGGTGCGGTCGGCTCAGCCACATCGAGCAACTGCGCCTGAATCCAGCGGGGTTCGGGAACGCTGACCGCGCTATCCGCCTCGGCCCGCGCCACGCTCAAACTCAGCCGTGCCATGGCGTCCGCCTCTCCAGCCTCGCTTGCGAAGGCAAAACCACTAGCGGATTCTGAAATCCGGCTGGAGATTCGGGCCGCGGGATGAGAGCCGGCGGCCATGGAAAGAACCCTCGCCGAATGCTCGGGAACATCTATGGGGGCTTCAGCCAAGGCCGCTGTTCGGACCTTCAGCTGGCGCACCACGCTGGAAAGGCGGGCTTCGGACAGCAGTTGCTCCGTCGCGAAAAAGCAGGGGACCGGGAAGCGGCCGCCTGCTGCTGACGCGAGCGTGCGGGATGCTTCGACGATGGCCAGGTCAAGCGGGTGGTTGTGAGAGATCCCCCGCAGGAGAGCCCCAAACCAGGAACCCCTGCGGTCCTCCGAAACCGGGGCCAGGCAGACGCCTTGAGCCCCGGTCTCGTGTGCCAGGGACGTGGCAAGGGCATGGGTTCGCTTCCAATCATCCGGAAAGCCCCCGAGGATGAAGGCGACGCTGGTGCTGATCTTTCCCCCGGCGGCGAGCAGTCTCTGCAACGATTCCCGCAAATCGCAAGGGAACAGGAGGATGTCGAGAACGCTTGAGCCGGCTTCTTCCAACGCGCCCATGCTGGTGAGCGTCTCGGCAATCCACATATGCTCGAGCTCGCCCCGGAGAGCCGCGGCGCCAGGCCCGGGCATGACACCAATCTGGAGAGGCCAACTCCAGTGGACGAACGACGGCAACGTTATCTCGTCGATCGACACGGCGTCAGCCCGGGCGAAATTGACCAGCTGTCGGATGATCCAGGGTGTGATGCCGGCAAAGTGAGGGCGAGGGTCTATCTTGAGGCGGACAGGCGAGCGTTCAGGGTTGGCCCGAGCGTCAAGAGCACGATCCCACTCCTTGGCAAGCGCGGCTGCGTCAGGCAACGGCTCGATGGCCAGATTGGCGGCCTCAGTGTCGATACGCCACGGGATCCGGTTCTTCTCGCCACCCTTGACGATCTCGTCGACGGGTCTGGAATTCTCCCAGGACCCGGATTCCGGCGAAAAGTCACCCTGGCGGACGCCTAGCGCCGCCAGCGCCGCGCCGAATTCCCGGGGAGAAAGCCCCAGCCCCCAGGTCCCGAATGCGTTTCTGCTCATTGCTGTCCTCCCCGAAAGAGGCAGATCGGCTGAGCGTGATTGGAGCACTTCTGTCCCGGAGCAATCAAATTTATTTGGAAATACCAAAAAACGCCGGCCGTTATCCGTGGTATCCGTGGCAATGAAATCTGCTACCCTTCCCCTGTGCTTTCCGTGAGCTTCCTTCTCCTGACCCTCGTCGTCGTGCAGGCCGAGCCCATCTCCACCTTCGCCGCGCCCGAAGCCCGCCAGGGGGTGGCCGTCGACCGGACGCATTTTTACGCGATCGACAGTCGCGCGATCGCGAAATACGACAAAATAACCGGCGAGCACGACGGCCCGATGGCAAGACGCGCCGGACGGCCGGATCATCCATCTCGACGGCGGCGTCGTCGTCGACGGGAAGCTCTATTGCGCGCATTCGAACTACCCGGAGTGGCCGATGCGCAGCTCGGTCGAAATCTGGGACACGGGGACGCTCGCCCACGTCGGGCACGCACGACTTCGGAGTCCGCTAGGGCTCGCTGACCTGGCTGGATCGGCACGACGGTTTCTGGTGGGCGACGTTGGCGAATTACGACCAGATGGTCGACGGCAGGCGTTACGGAGGAAAGGAAAACACCGTTCTCGTGAAGCTGGACAACGACTGGCAGCGAACTGCAGATCCTGGACTTACCCCGCGAACCTTCTCGTCCGCTTCGGCGAGATGAGCAATTCCGGAGGCTCCTGGGGCCCGGACGGTCGCCTCTACCTGACCGGTCACGACGCGGCGGAGGTCTACGTGGTCCAACTTCCGACAGTTTTCGGCGCAGTTCGGAGCTCCTGGAGACGATCCCGGCTCGGCGATCGCCGGCCAAGGAATCGCCTGGGACCGGACCGGGCCGGGCCTGCTCTACGGCATTCAGCGCTCCAAGCGCCAGGTCACCGTCTCCAGGCCCATCGCCTTCCCGTAGATCCGACTTCCAAGTCGGACAAGGTTCCGCTGGAAGTGGGATCCACTCCTGCGGGGCTCGCCTTATGCCTTAGCCATGATGTACCGGTGATTGCAGTAGTCGTGTCCCTGCATGAGAGTTTTGGTCCGCTCCATGTGCATCTTCGGGTTGTAGGCAGTTGCGACTGCGAAATCCGCATGGCAAATGCAGGCGTAGCCCACATCGCCGGCGTTTTGCGCGCGAAAAGTCGTCGCCCAGAGGCATTCTTTTACCTTCAGCTCGAGGACAGTTTCCGTATCTTCCACGATTTCGAAGCTGACGACATGCTTCCAGAACTCATTGGGTTTCCTCAAAAATCCCATGAAGTTCTTGAGGCTTGGATCTTCGATCTTGCGTTTCTTCATTCCCTCGGCCGACGTTTCGCTCGAAGCCTGTTTGAGGACTTCGAGGTAATTCTCCTTGTCGATTCTCTTCGCAAGGGCGGTCATCATGGCGATGTACCCGTCCGAGAAGGCGAAGTGATATACCTGCTCGTAGCTCATCTCCGACTTGTCCTGGAACTTGTGCTTGGGCGCTTCGGCTCCCGACGCCTGTCCTGCCGCTTCGCCAGCCGCCTTGAGCGCGCCACTCCCGGCCAGGCAGCAAACCGGAACCGCCGACCCGAGTACCGTCAGAAACCGTCTTCGTCCCGTTGATGTGTTTTCCATTAGTGCTGTTCTCCCCATTGCAGGCTTGTTGTTCATCCGATAACGTGAAACAAAGGCACAAGGTTCGCGCTTTTGCAGACGCAACTTGTTCGGCTATAATACATCTCTCTCCGTGGAATTGGGGCGGCGTAGCCAAGTGGTAAGGCGGAGGTCTGCAAAACCTTTATTCAGCGGTTCGAGTCCGCTCGCCGCCTCCAAGAGCCTTTCTAAACCGTTGAAACCCAACCACGTTACGGGTGGCCGTTTCGGTCGTTTCGGTGGTGTTTTCAACACTTTTTCGCCTCCACTTTGCAGCCCAGGAATTACCCGTCCGGACCGAGAGGAGGATTGCGCGGTCCGGTGAACAGCCGGGGAGCAGCACCCCCCGCAGCGAGGATGCAACCGAGTTTGGTCAGGAAATAAGCGAAAGTCTCCGGCGAACTATCTTTGCCAGTCTCGAGGCAAACGTGCGGCTCTGTCGCACTGTGTCCAGATGATGAACTATCCGGTCTTCGGCCGAGAAGTGCGCACCGGTATCGGGGGGATTTTGGGGAGGGAAAAAGTGCTGAGCAGCGTCCACTAGGGCCGCTGCCAACTGATCGGGGCTCGTCGAGGCGGCGTTCAATGTCGCGTTTGTTAGAACGGCGGCTATCCTCTTGTCATCGATGGGATTGATGCCATTGGACAGTGATAGCGTGGGTACGCCCAAGCTCTCCAGCTCGAGCACGGTTTTCCGATTCGCCTTGGTTATCGCCACATCGCTGGCGACCATGAGGCGGTCGATCTCCCAGTCCTGGCGTCGTATGTGGACGGACAGGTCTCGGGGTACCTTTGGCACCAGGCGTTCGTAGTCCTGACCGGCGATCCAAAACAGCTCTTTGGGCTCTGACAGCCGTCGAAAAGCCGAGAGGACGAGGTCCCAGATTGGCGCCTGTTCTTCGGGCCAGCTCCCCGGAAACACCGAGATCAAGAAGCCGTTCTTATGCTTCAAACCCAGTTCGCGACGCGCCCGTTCCTTGTCTGAACGTTGGTAGCTGAAACTGCGCTGGATACTTCCGACGTAGGTAACTTTAGGCAGGAGATGCGGGGGAACTTCTATGTGGCCCGGGCTATCGATTACGACGATTTCGTCGGCGTAGGCGACGGAAGCCATGAGGATAGACTGTGGGTCAGGAAGGAAGTCCGTAACAAACAAATTTTGGGTACAGAGCAGTCTTGCTGCCAAAGGTACCGAAAACTCTTCGTGGGCTATGACCAGGTCAGGCTGAAGGGAATGGATCAGCCTGCCGGCACGGACAAGGGTTTCCGGGTACGGATTCCATTCAGGGAGCTCGAGGTCTGCAACAGGTGCATTGAAGTGCCGCAATGTCTCGAGGCCGGTGGAGTAAGAAGCGAAGGTCAGACCGAGGAGTGGCAGTCGTTGCAGCAGTTTTTGTTGTAGAGCCAAGTCAACTACAGCATGTCCGCGCCCGTGCCCTCGAGTGAAAAACAAGACATTAAACTGTTCCCGACCTAGGTCTTGTATTGACATAACGTCTCCGAACCTGCCCTTCCCGAGGGCGGCCCCGCAACAGGATCGCCCTTGTGGCTCCAACAGTCAACAGTCATCGGCCTGATTTGAAATTTAGCGCGAGGCGCGCTGATTCCGGCAAGGCGCCGCCTCTCCGTTTATATCCGGCTTTGTGCAAGGCTCCCAAAAAATGTATTGACACCTCGTCCCGTTTGTTTATACATTGTCCAACGTCGCTTTGCTTGTCTCGTTGTCGCGTGGGGGAGGCCGCCTTTTGGCGGTGGCAACGGAGCTATATAGCTGGCGATATTCTGCTTTGACATTGTGTTGCTTTTTGCTCTGATTTCGCAAGTTGACATCCTGCGGCTCGAAGGAGTGAAAGCACATGCCCGACCGTTTCCACCTCGGCTCGATGAACAGGGACAGGGACAGGGACAGGGACACGGAATCCTTCCTCGCCTTCTTGCGGCCTTACTTTCTGTTGCTCGTCTTGATTTTTCTGACAAAGAATATCGCGCTTGCGCAAGTGCCATCCTGTGATTGCGAGACACTGGGCTACTTGTGTTACATCTTCGCGAATCCATCCTCTTGCGCGGAATATCAAGATCACTGTACTTATTCAAGCTACTGCGGCTGCATGATGCAAGTGAATAATACCCAGTGGTGTCAACAGTTCGGTCCTCAGCAGTTTTGCAGCTGGTGTTCGATTTGAATTCTCGTGAAAACGGCCGGTTTTTTGAGAAACGTCCTATTATCAGCCACTTGACCTCAAACTCGGCGTCACTTCCAGGAGTGAGCGATCCCAGCCTGCTTTACGCCAGTCGGCCCCCGCGTTCAGTGTCGACGCATGAACCAGGGACGGACAGTTCTATCTCAGGTGATGGACGGCATTCACCAACAACAGTTCCATCGCTGTGTGGAGCGCTACGGCGGCGAGTACAAAGTCCAGTCATTTTCCTGCTGGGAGCAGTTTCTGGCGATGTCGTTCGCGCAACTTACATACCGGGAGAGCCTGCGCGACATCGAGGCCTGTCTGAATTCCAGAGGGAGCAACTTGTACCACCTCGGCTTCCAAAATCCGGTGGCCCGCAGCACGCTGGCCGACGCCAACGAGCGCCGGGATTGGCGAATTTATGCGGATCTGGCTCAGTCGCTGATCCGCAAGGCCCAACGCTTGTACGAGAACGAGGATCTCGGCTTCCATCTGAAGGAGCCCGCCTACGCTTTCGATTCCACCACCATCGATTTGTGCCTCAGTCTTTTCCCCTGGGCCCGTTTCCGACGGCGAAAAGGAGCGGTCAAGCTGCACACCTTGCTGGACTTGCGGGGTTCGATTCCCACCTTCATCGAGATCACTGAGGGCCGTCAGGCCGATGTCAAGAGCCTGGACTCGCTCTGGATCGAGCCGGGGGCCTTTTACGTGATGGATCGAGGCTACCTGGATTACGCCCGGCTGTACCGGCTGGACCAGGCCGCCGCCTTCTTCGTGATCCGGGCCAAGAAGAATCTCCGCTTCGCCCGGGCACACTCCCGGGCCTTCCCCTATGGAACCGGAGTTCGGAGCGACCAAGTCGGCCATTTCGCAAGTGCGCAGGCCCGGCGGGATTACCCGGACAAGTTACGCCGCGTCCGGTACTGGGACCAGGAGAACCAGCGCTTCCTGGTGTTTCTGAGCAATCATCCCGCACTGCCCGCCCTGACTGTGGCGGATTTATACAGGTCGCGGTGGAAGGTCGAGTTGTTTTTCCGCTGGATCAAACAGCATCTGAGAATCAAGGCGTTCTATGGAACGTCGGACAACGCGGTCAAGACACAGGTGTGGATTGCTATCTGTATTTATGTGCTCATCGCCATCATCAAGAAGGAGGCAAGGCTGCAACACAGCTTGCACAGTATTCTCCAAGTATTGAGCGTCAACGCTTTCGAGAAAGTGCCTATTCCTCAACTAGTTGCAGGCGAGCCGTCCACAAATGACGATGCCGCATCCCGTAACCAGCTGACATTATGGGATTTATAGCCGGACAGCCGTGTGAGTGCAGGTGCGGAGGCAATAGCTCGGCATATTGTCTGCAATTCGGCCCCATCGGTTTCTGTAGCTGTGTTAACGACTGCTATCGTCTCCTCGGTGACGGTGTGGGGACCGACCACAGTTATGCTCGGGGATGGCCCGGCGGACTACACGGCCCTGCGGTCTCCGACGGGCGGAAACGGTTATTGGACTTGGTGGCTTGAGGGCGAGTCAGTGGGTTCAATCAACAGTTCCGGGACTTTAACTCCGACAAGGCCGGGCTCCTGCCAAGTCGTGGCGCAGTTTCATGACACGACCGGGACCTGCGACCCGGTAACCGGATCACTTCCTGTTACTGTGATCTGCCCTCCTATATCTGTGTCCGTGAGCGGGCCTTCCTACATTGCTGCTGACGGAGCTTCGCAAACCTACACGGCCACCGTCAGCCCTTCATCTATGCCCGGATCGTTTCACTGGTCCTTGTCGAATTCATCTGCCGGCGATCTGCCCCCCGGGTGCGGGAACCAGTGCTCCTTTACTCCGGGAGGAGCAGGAGCGTCGACAGTCGTGCAAGTGACGTTCACTCCTTCCAATGGTTGTTCCACAGCCGTGGGTTCGCAGCAGGTGACGGTGATCGCGTTTGAAGTCACTGCTGATGGCACCGTCCTGGATCCTGCCAGCTTCAACACCGACAAGTGCTATATCTCCAGCACGCCGAGTATGCCGCAGATTACGGCTCGCTTGCTCCCGTCGGGCCTTCCGGACAGTGCCTTCTGGCAGCTGCTGGTCGAATACCGGCGGTCTGACAGAAATGACGTTGAGGTCTTTCCTGCTTCGCCCCGCTCTGTGTCGGCGAGTGCCGCTTGGAACGTCACTTCGGAGCTGGGCGGAGACATCCTGGGGGGCAAAGCGACCCTGACGCTGAACTACTATCCGATAGGAGTGCGGACCTTCGTTTTTCATATTCGAGGGGAGAATCCATCGCCTAGCCAGGTAATGAGCCACTATCCTGTCACGCAAGGTCCGTGGTTCATGATGGCAATGATTCGACATGAAAGCGGTTCTTTCTGTGCTGTGGATCAGATACTGCAGTTCAACAAGATCGGGACGCTAGGCCCAGAATGGGAAGACTATAAGCACTGTCCGAATCGAAGTAGTGATGGACATGGTTGGGGCATCATGCAACTAACCAACCCAGTGCCGCCCAGGCGCAAGGTATGGGATTGGAAGCAGAATCTAGAGGGAGGCTTCCAGTTGTTAATGCACGACAAGTGGTTCGAAGCTCACCAGAGCTGGCAGAACTCCACAACGTTGTTCGACTTGTGGAGAGCCGCTCACCCGACCGATCCGAATGCGCAGCCACCGGTTAAGGAGTCCTACTCCAGCAACTCACGCAGTGTCATCTATGCGTACAGTCCTGTGGGGGCGTACCGGTCCTTTGAAGAAGCCGTATGGATCAAACGGTACAATGGGAATAGTCTAGGGGATTACATGCATTGGAATAACACGTTGCATAAGTGGGAGCCGCACCGGACGAACAGCTTGAACTTTAACTACGTGCAACGTATCAGTGAGCAGTATTGTGAGTGCCCACAGTAAAGGAAGCAGACATTATGGGCCACACTCGATTCTCATTCTTGTTCAGGTTGACAGCGGTCTTAGTGGCGGCTGCCGCTTGGTTCCTGATTATCGCTCCGGGCGCAGAGTCTCAGCCGGCTGCGACCGAAATCTATCTGGTTTCCGGCTACCCATCGAGTGATCCTGAAGAGCGAGCGCCGACGCACCTCTACCGCCTAGCCCAGGAATCCAAGACACTGACCGACGTTCTTGAACTTCTGCCCGGATCTGAGAGAACGGATTTTATCAGGGCGTATCATGACTTGCGCCTGTTGCTTGTCGCCACACCTCACTTCAAGCCCGAGCGGCTCATCCTCCTGAGCATGGATCAGCCGTGCCGACCGCGTTCCGTTGACCTGGGCAGCACCAGGTTCCTGCCGGTTTACAAGTACTTGCTCGACATCCCGAACAAGGGACTGTACTTGGCTCTGGTCGGCTTTTCGCAAGAATTGGGGCATCAACTGCTCACCGTCAATCTTGCCACCGGTCAGGAAGAAACGCTGGACGTGAGTGCCTTGAGGTTTGCGCGGCTGCCTGGTGTTTCGGCAATTGGTCACGAAGACTCGTACCAGATGGACCTGCTAATCGATCCGTCGGGGTCCGTTGGTTTAGCCTGGATGGAGAAAGACGACAAGCGTCTGATCGATCTCGGTTGGCCTGTCCTGCCCGATGCGGACCGAGCTCTGAAGAAAAAGCAAGCCCGATGGCAGGTTGCTGGAGTTGATCAGGCCATGGGCGACGCAACATGGTGGGTCGGAACCAAAAGCTTCGATTTGATCCTGGCTCGAGACGAAAACGACGTTGGCAAGAATGTCGTTTTCCGGTTGCTAGAGTCCTCTCAAGGGACTTGGCGGGAGGCTGCGTTCCCTGGGGAACCACCTACCGGACTCACAGAATTGAAACCATTCGGCCGATGGCTGGCCGCAGTGCCGGTAGGGAAGAGGATCGAGGGCTTTTCGAAGGAATTGGCAGAGCGGGTAAGGTCGGAGAAGCGCGAAAATGACCATCGATATTCTAAGCTCTTGTTAGCGAATCCGAAGGGCGAGATCTTCCTCTACGATACATCAACCGGGAAGAACTACACGATACGCACGGGAGATATCGAGAGCGAGGTTCTGCTGATCGAGAATGACCGAGTCTACTACCGCATCAAGGACAGGTTGTACCGGTCCGATATTGGCCAAGGGCGGGTCGAGGAGCCCGTACTTCTGGCTCAGGACCCGGCGTTGACCAGCGTGTACTGGGCGTTCTCAGGCCCTGCGTGCCGAGCGGACACAGAGGCGAACAAGAAGTAGGTTTCCTGGTGTCGCGGACGAAGCGCAGGAAGTAACTGGCTGGAAAGAGATGGTGACTATGGTGCCAAGATGGGCAAAGAAAGCTTCTAAGCCTGTAGCCTGTGTGCTGTGCGCTCTCGGACTGCTGTGGTCCGGTTACCACCTCGGAGTTTTTGGGATGGTGCGTGCCTTGGCGGGGACTTCCGAGGAGGAGGGCCAGCAGGCGGGCAACGACAATAGTCTGATCGTCCGCCCCTTTGTTATGGAGCGGGTGTTGATCTCGTACACGCGGGACCCGAAAGGGGAGGTAATCCGACGGGACATCCTCGGACGTCGTTCCGACGGCACTTTCTGCTCAAAAGTCATCCCGGTCCTCGCCCGCCCTGGGGAAACGACCGTGCGGCACGTGATGCTACCCGACGGACGGAGTTTCGAGATCTGCGATGAAAAACAGATTCGGGCAACCAAGGTGCTCACGGGCAATGACCTTTTCGTCTACCGCCGGCTGATTACCCCCTCGAAGAAGGCGCGTGACCGAATACTGGGTCTCGCTACGCCGTCCGAAGAGGACGAATCGGACGATCAGCAGGGTAAGCAGTCGAAAGGTAGAGTCGGCCGGGGTTGCGGCCACCGGATGGAGAGGAAGGTCGGGGACGAAGCAGTGGCCGGCCACCTGACTCAGGTTTGGCAGAAGGAGTACCTGGGGGCAAACCAGTTTCTGGTCCGTATGTCCTACTACCGGGCGCGCGATCTCGGCTGCGTGCCGCTCAAGGAGGTTTTTGAAGAGCAGGGCCCGGACGGTTCCTACACACGGCGATGGGAAAGCGTGGCCCGCTACGTTAACGAGACCCAGCCCTCGGCCGAGGACCTGGACTTGGGGGAGGGGTATCGCGAAGTGACGCTTCCCGAGTTTATTGAAATGGCGGGCTGGAGATCGGAAGATCTTCCCAACCTCGTGGCGTGCGGGACACTGGACTGCCGGGAGTCGGCGATGCGCATGCGCCCGGCCTCTGGCAAACCCGATTTTAACGGCCGCTGGGAGTTGGACCTCGCGAAGTCACGAAGCGATGACAAGAAAGCCCTTCCCTACATCAGTTTCAGCATGATCGTGGCGCACAATGAGCCATCCCTGAATATCATTCACGAGGTCACAAAAAACAGAAAGAGTCAGCGGCTCATGCGGTTCGTGCTCACCACCGATGGCAAGCCTGAGGCCAGCGGCGAGAGAACGGCCTCGGCGTGGTGGGAAGGCGACACGCTGATTCACCGCTACGAAGCCATCCAGAGAAACGCCCGCGGTTCGATCCAGGTGGAGCGGCGGATGAGACTTTCGGAGGATGGTCTGACAATGTATGCCGAGACCCAGGCCTCCGATGAGAAGGGCCGCCACCCTGCCACCGGGAAAGAGGTATGGCAAAAGAAATTCCATCCGATGTCATATTCCAAGATGCGTCCTCCGAAGGCCGCAGGGCAGTGAGTGAAGGGAACGAGGGGTACGGATATGAAACGTTTCTTTTGGCGCTTTCTGAGCTCACTGGTAGGATTCATGGTGTTCGTTCTAATGGCTCTCCAGAACAACCCTTTCCGCCCGCATGAGGTGACAAAAGGCAAGAGTCCGGGGTCCGAGAGATTTCCGGGTTTGTGGAAAGCCCTCGACGCGTCGACTGTGCATGCGCAGGATCCGTGTGGGTGCGTCGGCTGCGGTGGCGGCTCCTGCTCGTGCAGTTGCTCCAATGGTTGCTCATGTTGGTGCGGCTGCTCGTGCGGTTGCGGCTGCTTCGGAAGCTGTTTCTGCTGTTGATTGACAGACGCCCCGAGGGCGGGTCCGGCGGATACGGTGCATGGAGGAAATGTGTCCGAATTTCTCGAACCGACCCGCGAGCCGTTGCTGATCAACTCCACTGGGGCCGTCCACGAATTGCCGGACGGGAAGGCCGTTTGCTTTGGACCGGCGGGGTCTAAGACCGTTTCCGCCGGAATGGCCCGTATCCTGGCTGGTTTCTCGGGCCCCGCCCGCAAAAACGAGGTGGCCAGGCTGGTTTTGGCCCGCCGGTCCCTGCTCTCACAGGCGTCCCCGGATGACCGTCGCCTGAATTCAACACTGCAATCACTGCTTGCGCTGTACGCACGACTGCGGAGGCGGATGGGGGGGGAGCTCGTCGAAGAGGCGATTCAAGCTGGATTGATCCGACCCGCCGCTTCAGGCATCGATGCGGTCGCCTCGTCCCCCATCACCAACCTTGTTTGCGTGTCTGTGTTTCCAACCTGCAATGAGCATTCGCGGACAATTCTCCGCAACCGGCTGGCAAATGCTCTGGCGGGACGGGAACGTGACCTGGACTACTGCATTTCCTCTGACGCGGCACCCTATGGCGGATCTCGCAGAAGTGACCGGGTGACCAGCGGGGCTGACCGCAATTTCGCCATCCTTCTGACGGCCGGCCGTAGGACAATCTGGCTTGAGGATCTTGTCAGCTTCGATCCATGGATTTCGCTGTTCCTCAACGCCGACGACCGAGATTGTGCCGCGGGGGGGCGCCAGGCGGCTGTCGGTCTGATCTGCGCTTTCGAAGAGACCTTGGGAAGGCGTGCGATCGATATAGCGGACCGGATGAGCCCGCCTGCAACGGACACTTCATGGGAAGAAGCCGAACGGTGGCAGCGCTACCGGGGCGATTCCTGGATAGCGACGGCTCAATCCGGGTACGTCATTGACTCGCAGGCGAGCAGGGAGGTATCTCCTCGGGTCTTTAGAACCGGACGACCGCTACTGATTCATCATCCGGATTCGATCCAGCTCTCGGTCGCGGCGCTGGATAACAGAAGGATCATGCCACCTTTCCCCCCCCGTGGCGACATGGGGGATGCAGTCTTCGGTCATCTCCTCGGACTCATGTATCCGAATGCTGTTGCGCTTGAGGTTCCGTTTGCGGTGGTGGGAGATCAACGGCAGGATCCCGCATACGCCGATAGCCGTCCCTCCATTGGGAACTCGGTTCTTCTGTACTTGCTCCGTTTATGCCGTTTGCCTGCTGCGATTACTTGTCCTGAAACACGACTGGCGTTGGCCGGCCGGTATCTCATATGCATGGCGGACATGTCGAGCTCGACCTTTCGCGACTTTGCGACCGTGGCAGCGCTTGTTCGGTTCGTGTCTCCTTCGCGCGGTAACAGCGCGGATCCCGGGATGTCGGTTGGTTCACAGGAGAGCCAGAAGCCCGCCCTCGAGGCAGCGGGTGACTCGCTGCTTTCAGCTGACATCTTGTCAGAGGCGAGAGAATCGCTCGCCTGCTTCGGCAGCTTGCTTATCGAATGGCCCGCGATCTGGCGGGCAGCGGCCTGCGTGTCGGAACACACGTAATCTGTTCTTTTGTCAGAGGAGCAAAATGGCTATTAACCAGGATGACCTAAACCGGAAACCCGAACGGTCATCTTTGCTCGCTCCAACTGAGCCGGTCATGCCCGCCCTGCTTGTTTCCATCCATTCGGTGCCTCGCGGCAAGTGGGTCTGTGTGCGCAGGCCCCCGGGTGAGATTGTCGGACCTGTCTACCTTGAGAACCACGAGTTCGCCTTGCTGTCAGAGTGTGGGTCGCTTGTCACGGTAGAGGAACACGCGCGCCGGCTTCTGGCCGCTGGCGTTCGCCTCCAAAGACATCGCCGCCGAGTGATGGAGCGCTCCGGGGATTTTGGCGGGCTGTTGAGGCTCGTCCGGTTACTCCAAGCACGACGTCCTCGCAACGGCCAGGAACAGCCCCTCGAAAAGAGGGTCTACCACCGAATCAACTCGCTCCTCGAGAAGGGCCTGTTCGTGTCGGAGAGCCAAATCATCGCCTGTCTGCGCCGGACTAGCGAAAAATCGAGTTCACCGAGGCCGGTCTCGGCGATCGGCCTTTTGTCGGGTAAGCTCACACGGAGCCCGAGCCGTCTTAACGGGGCCTCAAACGAAGCCGCTCGGATCATTGTATGTGGTGATTGCGACGACCGCGCGGAGAACCAAGGCCTTCCGGCCAAGGGGATGGTGTGGCGCGTTTCGGCGGCGGCACGGGACCGGCTGATTTGCTTTCTGACATCCAGCGGAGTGGAGGAGTCGATTGCACGCTTCGCGGTGGAGGGGTTGAACGGGTTCCCGAATACCGGTGCGACGTTCAATATGCTGATGCTGCTGACCCCCGGTGAGCGAGTACTATCGATCGACGACAATATCTGCCCCGACCCGCTGTTGAGGACCGGAGAATGTGCCGAAGGCTTGGTGGTTCACAGCTCGTCGGACCCGCGGCGAGTGCGCTTCGACGTGCCCGCCGGAGGAATTCGCGCCGCCAGGTCGCTCCAGCAGGCCGTGTCGGTGATGCTCGGTGCGACAGTTGGTGAACTGGCGGAAAAGACGGGGGAGTTCCGGATTGATCCCGATTTGTCGGCTCGGGCACTCGACGCGATTATCAGGCATGGGGGAACACTTCGGATCGCGACAGTATTGCCAGGAATGCTGGAGAAGACCAGCTCGGATTGGCGAACTTGGCTTTCGCTCGTCGCCAACCTTTCCTCGACGGATCTTGCTGCCGCTGATCGCCCGGACAACGAGATGCTTGCAGGCGGTTGCTGCGCTCGGTCTGTGGACAGGTTGGTGGTTTCGCTGGGCGACTTCTTCGACGGCAGGTGTTTTGGCTTCGATAATGACGGACCGGTCGTCCCATTTTCGCCAAATTTCGCCGGTTGCGATCATCTGTTTGGGATCATGCTTCGATTGAGCATGCCGGATGCCGGTATCGGGTATATTCCGGAAATGGTGAGCTGGGACTCGCGCGAGTCAGCCTCCTTGCTTGATTCATCGGTGCAAACGACCATGCCGGCACTCCCACAATCCCTGAGTCCTGGCATGTGCAGGCTGCTCGCCGGCCTCGTCCGCACGCTTCAACCGGAGTGGCCTACGAACGACCCAGAATCTTGGTGTTCCTACACGAGCGCCGGCTTGGAGGCGATTTCAGCCACCAGTGCTTCCACGTTCTCGGAGTTCGTCTATGAATGCGCGCACTCCGAATGGACAAGAGCCCACCGCCAAGTGGAAGATCTTCTTGATAGGCAATGGTTCGTGTCGAAGGCGTCACGTCTGGACTTTGTCCGACTCAGAAGGCGACTGGAAGAGACCTTGGGGAACCCCTCCAACGCCCTCCCTTACGATATCCTGACACCAGGGAACACCGGGGATGGCATAAACATGGTGCAATCGTACATTCGTGACTTTGCGCGACTGTTGACCGCGTGGCCGCGCATGTGGCATGCGTGTGCCGGTCTTTCCGTTGCGGAACGCCACACTCTACTGTTCGGCAGCAATCCGGCAAGTCACGGTAAGGACGTGGCGCTTGCGGCTCTGGAAGGCGAACAGGATGGGTAGAGGACCAATCGACGAATCGGACGAGCCTGAGACAGCCGGAGAGTGCTGTCCAAGCCACTGCGGCGAGGATGCCTGGATGCTCATGCAGTGGCACGTCACAGAACGGTGCAATTTGCGCTGCTCGCATTGCTACCAGGACCCGGAACCGGCCCGGGAGTTATCCTTCTCGGACCTCCTCCGCGTGTTGGATCAGTATAAGGCCCTGCTCGACGAGCTCGAGCAACACTGGAAGAGGCGGGTACGAGGCAGGCTCAACGTCACCGGGGGCGAGCCGTTCGTCCGGCGGGACTTCCTGGACTTCCTTGAAGTGCTTTCCTCGGAGAAGCCCCGGATCGAGTTCGGGATAATGACGAATGGATCGTTTGTCGACGCCGCGATGGCGAGAAGGCTTGGCAAGCTCGGTGTGGCATCCGTCCAGGTGAGCGTGGAAGGGACAAAGGCCACCCACGATCGAATCCGCAGCGCAGGCGATTTCGAACGGACCACCAAGGCTGTGCAACACCTTGTGCGCGCCGGAATTACGGCCTCGATCTCGTTTACTGCGCACCGCATGAACTACCGGGAGTTTCAAGAAGTCGCCCGGCTCGGCCGACAACTCCGGGCTCATCGAGTATGGTCGGACCGGCTGATTCCGCTGGGCAGGGGGTGCGAAATGGAGACCCTTACCCCTGAGGAGTCGCGGGAGTTGTTCAGGATTATGCGTACCGCGCGAGAGGAGACAGAGTCGCAGTGGTTTGGACGAACTACGGTTTCGATGGTCCGCGCGCTGCAATTCCTCGAGGGAGGACGTCCTTATCAGTGCAGGGCAGGTGCTAATCTGCTGACTCTGTTGCCCGACGGAGAGTTACTCCCCTGCCGCCGGATGCCTATCCATCTCGGCAATGTCATGGCAGATGGGCTCTCGAAGCTGTACTTTCAAAGCCCCATCCTTACGTCACTTCGAGATTGTTCCCGTGTTGCCCGAGGCTGCGAGAGGTGCCGCTTCGAACCACAGTGCCGGGGTGGTCTCCGCTGCCTGGCCTACGCGGTCACGGGTGACCCCTTCACGGCGGACCCCGGCTGCTGGCTGGCCGATACCGTCCGCCTCTCAATGCTTGGCGATAAACCAGCTGCCGAGGCATGAAGCCAGAGACGACTATGAACACCGAAAGGCTGATGGAGGAGGCGATAAAGCGGACTGGGTTGAAGCAGTGGGGGGAGATTGGATTCGTCGATGCCTTGAAGACGCTCGTGGACTCCTTCAACACAGATTCGTCGAGCGCGCCGCTTCTCACACGGCAAGCCTTTTATAGGGAAATGGTCGGTTTGCTCTCGAACCGGCTGCGCATTGAAGACGAGATCATGCGACATCCCGAGATTCTGGATGTCAAGCTAGAGGTGCCCCTGTTCATCATCGGCCTGCCCAGGACCGGTTCCACCCTGTTGCACAACCTCCTGGCGCAAGACCCTTCCTGCCGATTCCTTGCTTTCTGGGAAACGATCAATCCGTCACCGCCACCCGACCGGAACACATACGATAGCGATCCTCGGATCAAACTCGCCGAGGAGCGCCTGGACAGGCGCCGCGCGCGATTTCCGGACCTCGAGCACAAGCACGAAACAACCGCTACCGGGCCGGAGGAATGCAAGAGGCTGTTCAACTTCACTTTCATGAGCGATTTCGGGGCAAAGTGGCGTGTACCATCCTACATGCGGTGGTTAAACGCGCAAGACAGGACGGAATCGTACCGGTACTACCGACGTCTGCTCCAACTGCTGACCTGGCGGTGTCGTGGAGATCATTTGGTCTTGAAGAGTCCCTCGCATTTGGCAAACATCGATGCACTTCTCCGAGTTTTTCCAGACGCCAACGTTGTCTGGCTCCACCGAAATCCCTTGTTCGTTGTTCCTTCCATCTGCAGCCTCAGAAGTACACTCATGGGCACTTTCCAGAGGGTGCCGAAGGGATGGCAAGTTCTCAGACACTGTTCGGATAGCATAAGGAAGGCATTAGCGTTTAGGGATTCAGAGCATCCGGAGCATTTCCACGATGTCCAGTATAAGGATCTGCTCAAAGACGCATTCCAAGTGGTGAAGGGAATCTACTGCCGATTCGGATACGAGTTACCAGGCGATATGAGGCAAAAGGTCTCCGACTGGCTCGCCGGGCACCCGCAGCACAAACACGGTGTGCACCGTTACAGGCTCGAGGACTACGGATTGGAGCCGGATGCCGTTAAAGCTCAGTTTTCGGACTACTGCCACAGGTTCGGCATAGAAATGTAGGTCTACTCAGCGCGAAGCTGGGGAAGAAAACAGCCAGCGTAAAAGACCCGCAACCCCTCATTTGGGCGAAAATCAGGGCATCGCCTTGAACGACATGGGACTTGACTTAATTCGATCCAACAGTTTCGCGAAAATCCGCCTCCACTTTGCCTCCATTTTCGGCTGTTAAGACTTGGTAATTCTTGGTAAGGGTCCCGGCCTGTCAAAACCGGTTAAGCTGTTGCTGCTGTTAATGTTTGGTAGGATCTGGTAACCCAGATCCCAAGAACTGCAAAACCTTTATTCAGCGGTTCGAGTCCGCTCGCCGCCTCTCAGTCTCCTCTAAATCTCTGAGCTGCTCCTATTAACGTCGGGGCGAACACCGAACTGACTCAACCCGGGGCATCAATCAACGCCTTGCGACTTAGCGGGAATTGGAGGTCATCCGCACTCCACGTTTGAGTGCCATCCGAGAAACCGGCTCGTAAACGTCCGCGCGGCCCTCCCGCGCAAGAGACAGAAAGATCCTCCGTGGGGAGACGGTTTGTTTCAGGTCGACGTCGCTTAATGGCACATCCCAGCTCGCGAGGTGGATATCGAAACAGCTTCCAGGCGAATCGAGGACAGGAGCTGTATGGATACCCTCCAATTCGTCTCCACCCCAAACGGTTCTTACCTCGCACACTCCTTTGGCTCGGTCATAATCGTTACAGTTTACGAGCCGAGAGATTTACACCGTGAACACCGTAAGGACGGGCAGTCTTCTCCTTGGTATTCCTTTAACCCGGGGCCCCGGTCTGTCCGGCTGCTTCGCGGTCGATTACTCCTTCTTCTAGGGTGGTCTCTGTAAAGCGTCATTGTTTGCTGTGGAAACGGTTTCCGTCATAACTGCAGCAGCCACGACGCCGGAGGCCAGCGTCAGAAGGGCCACGATGGCGATGGCCCAGCGCAGGCCAAACAGATCCGCGGTAATGCCGGCGAGCAGGGCGCCGAGAGCATAACCGCTGTCGCGCCACAACCGGTAGACGCCCACGGCAGAGGCCCTCCATTCCGGATGGGCGACGTCACCGATAGCGGCGAGGAGGGTCGGGTACACCATCGCCGTTCCCAGCCCCAGGGCGATTGCGCCACCAAGCCACATAGAGAATCCGGTACCCCCAGCGATCAGCAGAATCGCCGCCCCTTGCAGCCACATTCCTGACACGATAAGCCTCTTGCGTCCCGTCCGGTCCGATAGGGCTCCGGTGCCCAGTTGTGCGAGACCCCAGACAGCTGGATAGGCGGCGGCCAGCAGGCTGATGCGCTCGATGGACAGATTGGCGGCTGCGAAATAGAGCGGAAGAAGCCCCCACGCCATTCCATCGTTCAGGTTGTTGACCATTCCCGCCTGGCTGACTGCGAAAAGGGTCCGGTTCTTCCAGCTGGTCAGCGCGAACACCCGGGTGAAGGAGTTCGTGCCCGGCTGAAGCGCACCCACCAGGCGCGACTCATGACGGGCGTGCTCGCGCGACTCCCGGACCAGGAACGCCGAAACCAGCAGGCCGGCGAGGGCAAGGAATAGACCAAGATAGAAAGGTTGCGGGCGGAGGCCATAAGCGCCCGCCAGGTACCCGGAGGCCATGGCTGCGGCGGATACCGCCAGGTATCCGGCCGCTTCATTCAGGCCCATTGCCAGACCCCGCCTTTCTGGGCCTACGAGATCAATTTTCATGATCACTGTCGTCGACCAGCAGAGGCCCTGGTTGACACCCAGGAGCACATTGGCCAGAACGATCCAGTCCCAGGAAGGGGCGAACATGAGCATAAGCGGAACGGGAATTCCTGCCAGCCAGCCGGCGACGAGGACACCTTTGCGACCGAGCATGTCGCTCAGGCGTCCGGCGAGCAGGTTGGCAAGGGCCTTCACGATCCCGAAGCTGATGATGAAGGACAGAGCGGCTGCCTTGGAAGCCAGGCCAAACTCCTGCTCGGCGATCAGCGGCAGAATGGTTCGTTCGATGCCCACCATCCCACCGACGAAGGCGTTGACCAGGACCAGGAGGCTGAACTGCCGCCAGTTGGCCAGCAATCCCAGGCGAATCGGCTGTTGAGCAGTGAACTCGTGACTAAGCGACGGCACAGCGGTTGGCTCCTGCCTCGAGATCGATCACCTCGTCTTCGGAGAACTCACCCTCTTCGTTATGTTCAATGATCTTCAGGTGATTGGGAGGCGTTGCGGGCGGCGTTCTACTCAAAACCGAGGAAACGAATTCATCTTCGGAACAATGGAGCAGCTCGACCGCCTCGTACACCTGGTGAAGCGTTAAGGTGAGGGGCCTCCCATCGAAGTCTGACGGCCGGGAAGTGTGGGAAGGCAGGACCAGAACCTCCGGCGCCAGTTGCCGAAGCCGGGACAGCGACCTGTGAAGGGCGCGCGCCTTGGCAATGCGTTCTTCGCCGCCCGCATGCAGGTCCGGGCGACCGACGGCATTTAGAAACAGCGTGTCACCGCTAAACAGCGCAGTGTCGTCGAGTACATAGCAGGTGCTTTCCCAGGTGTGCCCAGGAGTGTGAATGGCTTTGAGCACGATGCCTGGAAGACGGACTTGCTCGCTGTCGAGGAGCTTCTCGTGGGGGTAACGGAGACGGTCCTGGTCGGGGTAGAGAAGTCTCGCGGAGGCGTCCCGCGAAAGAGTTCTCGCGCGGGAAAGATGGTCGGCATGAATATGCGTTTCCAGGACCAGTTCGATTGTCCATCCCCGTTCTTCGGCGAGATCGAGATAGACCTGAGGGGCCAGGGAAGGATCGATAACGGCGGCACGGCCGCTTGAACCCAACAGGTATGAGAGGCACCCCTTGCCGGTGCGCCGGATCTGGAGGATTTGCGCGCCCACCGCTCCCGTGACCGGGACTTCAGCGAGATTCCAAGCCAGACTCCAGGCCCGCATTCCTCCATCGAGTGAATAGGCACGAATACCTCGGGCGCGCAGATGTTCGGCCGCTAAACGGCTGGTTTTTCCGGCGGCACAGACGGTCACGACGAGACCATCGGGCGGCGGCTGGAAGTCCGAAAGCGCGGTTTCGTCGCCCGACTTCAGCCGGTCGTAGGCATCCAGGTGAATGCTACCGGGAATCCACAGTTCGGCTCTCTCGGCGGCAGGCCGCACGTCTAAGACCGTGACCGGTTTGCCGTGCTGCAGCAGGTCCCGCAGTTCTTCGACAGAGGTGGTTTCTTTGGTCATGCACTTCTCCGAGACTGTTGGCGATAGCGGGGTTAATACACTAGTCAATAGAATACTGAATTACGCCTTCGGTGTAAATCGTGCCGTTGAACTATTTCAGAAAACTGTGAAATGATGAAGTACGATGGAGAAGAAAAACAGCCGCTTCAAGAGCGCGATTTACGAGCAGTTTGCCCGCATCGGAAAGGCCATCGCCAATCCTGGCCGGCTGGAACTGCTCGACTTGCTTTGCCAGGGGCCGCGCACCGTCGAGGCGCTGGCCAAAGAAGCCAATCTGGGAATCGCCAACACCTCGCAACAGCTGAAGGTCCTGAGGACGGCCCGGCTCATAGAAGCTGAAAAATCGGGCCTGTTTGTAACATACCGTCTGGCGGACGAAGAGGTATGCCAATTCCTGCGTTCGCTCAGGCTGCTGGCGGAGACGCGGCTGACAGAGGTGCGGGAGATCACGCGCCAGTTCCTCGCCGGTCGCGAAGGCCTTGAGCCCGTCTCCCGCGAGGGATTGCTTTCGAAGGTGCGCGAGGGCGCCGTGACTGTGCTTGATGTGCGCCCGGTCGAGGAATACCTCGCCGCCCACATCCCCGGGGCTCTTTCGGTCCCGCTCAAAGAATTGGAACGCCGGCTTTCGGATCTGCCTGCAGGCCGTGAAATCGTGGCCTACTGTCGGGGACCTTATTGTGTCCTGGCTGTCGAAGCTGTCGAGATGCTCCGGGCGCATGGGTTTGAGGCCTTCCGGCTCGAGCAAAGCGTGCAGGACTGGCAGGCCGAAGGGTTTCCGGTCGCCGTCGGTGAGGACACCTGACTTCGGCGCCCTGCGTTTTGAGAGGAATATCATGGAAGTGGAAACGAATTTGACCTCGGCTGTCGGTAAACAGCCGGTCAGACGGCCGATCTATCTCGACTACAACGCCACTACGCCCCTTGCTCCGGAGGTTGTAGCCGCCATGCGGCCGTTTCTGGAGGAGCATTTCGGTAATCCTTCGAGCGGACACAGCTTCGGGACTCTCACTCGAGCCGCGGTCGAAAAGGCGCGAACGCAGGTGGCCGGTCTGCTAAACGCCCATCCCAACGAGATCATCTTCACAAGCGGCGGGACGGAATCGAACAACTATGCGATTCGTGGCGTCGCCCTCGCGCGGGCGAGTCAAGGCCGCCACATTATCACCAGCCGGATCGAGCACCCGGCGGTCACCGAGGTGTGCCGGCAGCTTGAGGCGGAAGGATTCCAGATCACCTGGCTTCCCGTGGACGGGAACGGTTCCGTTCGCCTCGCCGAACTCGCGGGAGCCATTCGTCCGGATACGGTGCTGATCACCCTGATGCATGCCAACAACGAGGTGGGGACCATCCAGCCGATTCGAGAGGCAGCCGACATCGCCCGGGGACGGGGAATCACTGTGCACACGGACGCGGCTCAGTCGGTGGGTAAAATCCCAACCGACGTCAACGAACTGGGAGTTGATCTGTTGACTGTAGCAGGACACAAACTGTACGCGCCGAAGGGTGTAGGTGCACTCTATGTCCGCGAGGGGGTCCTCCTTCACCCACTCATGCGTGGGGCAGGTCAAGAACGGGGCCGCAGGCCCGGAACCGAAAACGTCCTGGAGATTGTCGGGCTGGGGGAAGCCTGTGAAGTGGCAAGGCGTCGCCTGGATGACAATATGGCGCAGATGCGGGCCTGCCGGGACGAACTGGAACGTAGCCTTCAGCGCTCCACCGCAGATGTCCGAGTCAACGGTCACCCCGAACAAAGGCTTCCGAATACCCTGAGCATCAGCATTCGAAATGTGAATGCCGATGAACTAATCGCCTCAATCGAATCCCATGTGGCGGCTTCAGCAGGCGCCGCCTGTCATTCAGGCCAGGTCCGTATTTCCCATGTCCTTGAAGCTATGAGTGTCCCAGCGGAGTGGGCCCGGGGGACCATGCGACTCTCGACCGGCAGGAACACGACTCTCGAAGAGATCCGTGCCGCCGCCGCGGCAATCGCCCAAGCCGTCGATCGCCTACGCCGCCGTCGCTAGAGGAGGTAGAAAAGAACTCCGTCCCCTATTCGGTGCCCTATTCGGTGCGCTTTGATCGGTGGCGGTCTTGGCCTCGGCCTCGCTGCTTGGGGCTCCCTGATCGCTGATGCTCTCCTCCACCGATTCGTCCGAGGAATTCCTGATATCGAGTTTCACCGGCCGGTTCTCCTGTTCAACCTGGGAATCTCGGTGTTGACCGCTCTCACCTTCAGCTTAGTCCCGCCTCTCCGGATCTCGCGGGTCACCTTGAATCAACAGCTGAAGGGAGGGGACCAGAGCACTCTCGGGTCGCGCCAACCGAAAGGGCATTCTTTCATGGTCGGTCGTTGGGCAGGTCGCTCTGGCCTTGGTGCTATTGATTCTACGAACGATTGCTGGAAGGCGTTCGTGCACTGCCCGGAATTGAAGCGGCGGCCTTGAGTAGCGACCCCGTACATACCCGACGAGGTGGGCAGAAAAAGAACTCCGCCCCCTATGCGGTTCCCTATTCGGTTCACTGGTGCAAAGGGCCACGCGACAGATATGAAAGGGGGTGGGATGAGCACCCCGCTTTCGCTAGCTCTTTATGGCCTGGAACTCCCAGCCCTTGCGGAAAACTGGCTTCAGCAGCTTGCTGGCTTCGGCGTTGTTGGTGATGCGCATGGATTCGGGATCATACTCCAGCTTCCCTTCATACCGGAGCGCGATCACCCCCAGCAGCATCCATTCCACGAACGGCGCCGCGACGTCGAAGTTCGAGCATGCCGGATCTCCGCCCTTGCAGGCGCGTATGAAGTCCCGCATGTGCCCGGGGGAACGGGTGAGGGTGGGTTGCGGCATTCGGTAGTCCTTCATTTTCTCCACGGGGATCAAGCGCGTCATTTCGCCGTAGGTGCCGGTAGTCAGCATACCCTTGTCGCCGATAAAGAGGCTGCCGTCCGGCGACGGGAATCGGAGTGGAGTCGTCGATTCCTTGAGCGCCTGGAAGTCGTCCCAGTTGAAGACGCGGCCCGGAGACCGAAACTCGGCAGTGCCGGGGCGGGCGAGATTCATGCCGCCGGGCCCCCTGCCTGTGCGGCCACCCGGGGCGCCACCGGGGGCTGCTCGCCGCCCGTTCGCCCGGCCTGTGCGTCAGCGCGCTGGATCGTGGGGGGATCGCCGAGCCACTCGCCTTCGGGAACGCCGGCGATCTTCGGGGCTCTCCTTCAGTCCGTCATACCAGAGAATCTTCAGCGCCGGCATGTTGCCGTACGGGGCGAAGTCGAAGCGGATCACCGAGGCCTTCGGAAACATGAAGGGGCTCGTGCCCTCCTTCTTGACGCACTCCACGCTGATCAGCTTGCGCTTCGAGAGATGGAGCGCCATGTTGGCGGTTCCCAGGATGTGACAGGCCATGTCGCCCAGGGCGCCGCAACCGAAATCGTAGAATCCGCGCCAGTTGAAGGGCTGATAGAAGAAGCCTCCGCGGCTGTCGGGTTCGGTCTTGCCGCCGGCCGTGAAGGGCCGCTTCTCGGCGCAGCCCAGCCAGAGGTCCCAATCGAGGGTTGCGGGAATTGGATCTTCCTTGGGAATCTCAGTCAAGCCCTGCGGCCAGACGGGGCGGTCGCTCCAGGCGTGCACCTCGGTGACGCCGCCGATGTCGCCGTTCCAGATGATTTCGGCGCACTGACGCGTGCCTTCGTTGGAGTAGCCTTGGTTACCCATTTGCGTCGCCACGCCGTACTTCTGGGCTGCCGCGCGCAACTGCCGCGCCTCCCAGACGGTGCGCACGAGCGGTTTCTGCACATACACATGCTTGCCACGCTCCATGCACCAGATGGCCGCCGTGGCGTGCATGTGGTCCGGAGTCGCGACGATCACGGCATCGATGTTCTTGCCCTCCTTGTCCAGCATCTGCCGGAAATCCCGGAATTTCGGCACGTTAGGATAGCGCGCGAACGTCGCGGCCGCGCGCCGGTCGTCCACGTCGCAAAGCGCGACGATATTCTCCGTTTGCGCCGCGGCCATGACATTCCCGGCGCCCTGGCCGCCGGAGCCGATTGCGGCCACATTCAATTTCTCGTTGGGGGACTTATACCCGAGAGCCTTCAGTGATGGAGCGCTGCCGAATCCTACCGCCGGTATCGCGCCCGCCAGCAAACTGCCGTACAAGAAATGCCGCCTCGATATTGCCATCGCGTGTCTCCTTGTTCGTGCGCCCGAACCCAATCCGAGCGGCTCCCATGCTAGCACACGCTGTCGCGATTTTTCAGCTGAGAGCCGGGCTAACCCCCCCCAGTCCCTGGTGTTGTCGGTTCGGCTGGAAGAGGAAGGGTCCGAGAGGTTGCTTTGGCGGGGCGCGGACGCCCGGTTCAGTCGTCGTGCTTCTCAGGTTCTCCAAGGAGCAAGCGGTTCTTTGGAGTGATCTCCCCAGGAATACTCTGGGTGTGTATCCGATAGCCGTGGCTTCGTAACCGCTCGGCCCGCGTTACGTCAATAGCGAGGGCGGTGTCGAGCCATCCGTCCAGTCCGCCGAGGTCGCACCTGGCTTCGGTGTGACAGCACGGCAGAACGGCAACCCGGGCCTGGACCGAGATGGCGCGCTCAATGATTCGGTCGGTGAGACTTCCACAAGCGTGAGCAGAGACGATCAGATCGTCTGATCTGAGCTCGACCTCGTCGATGCTTCTTTGCTCAAATTGAATTCGTCCAACCAGGCGTGGCCAGGCTGCCTCGATCGCGGACAAGAGTCGGGGGGCATTTTCCGGAATCCTCGTGTCCACCGCCAGCGCGCAGGGCGAACTGTCGTCCAGAATCAGCAGGATCATTGCCAACAATCCGTGTCCGGAGGCGAGATCGACAACGCGGCCTCCCCGTAGTCGCCTTCGGATTCGGCGCGCCATTTCCCACGACTCGAAGAGCTCCTTGCGCGGCAGGCATTCGACGGACGCAACGACACGCCCGATACGGTGCAGCAGTGTCTCCCCGGGGAATCGTGCAAGATCTCGACAGGTCAGGCGTGATTTGCTCGAGTGGTCAAACGACACGGGGGCATGATATCAAGAATCCCAGGTTCCTTTCGGGATCGTCTCGCTCGATTGTCCTCAACGCCCCTCAGCGGATCGCAGTCGAAGTGGCAGTGTCTGGATGGTCACGCCGCCCGCCGGTTTCTTCCCCGCATTTGGCTATTACAAAAAGGTTTGCAGTCGCGATCCTCAACCCTTTAGGCTCGGCTGCGTCGTGCTTTACTCCTGAATTTTGCGTTTTGGGGGAAACCAGAAGAGAGGGGGACAAAGAAGCGACGTGAACTGTACATGAAGTAGCTTTCCGCATCAGCAGGGACCTGCTCCTCTTGCCTTTGCTGCCTTCTCTGGGGCGCTCAGGTCTTGCACCATCTGATTTGGCTTTGAGAGTGAACGGACTAGGAAAGGAGTCGATCTTATGCGCGGAATGCGCTCGTATCTGCTGCTGTCGCTTCTGGCCGCAGCCGGCCTGTGCGGGGCTATCTACTGCCTCGCAGACGTCTTTCCCGCCGCCGTTGAATTGCCCGCCGGGGCTGGCGTGGTTTCCAACCCGGCTCCGAACGGAGTAGCGGACAAGCCGGGTGCAAAGATCGGAAATCTGTCGAAGTCCTCTGAGGAGCTTCGCACGATCTGGATCAACGGCGGGGCGCCGATCACAATCGACGGCGCATCCGAGGATTGGACTGGGATCGCAGCACCGAAGTTCGAGTTGAAAACTCCCTACCCCGGTCGGACGACCCGTCTTGACCTCCCGCCGCCCAGGGATCTTTCCGCAGCATTCTGGTGTTTGGCAGACGCCAATCGTCTGTACGTCCGGGTGGATGTCACAGACGACCGTCTGGTGTTCGGACGGCAGTCCTTTCAAGACATTTGGGCGGACGACTCGGTCGTGATTGCGTATGCCGGCGACTTTCCAAAGACAGGAGTGCTACAGCTCTACGGTGAACACGACGGACGAATCGTGGTGTCCCAAGATTCCTCCGGCCGGGCGATCACGTCCGATTGGAGTCCGCTCGGTGACGGTTCCTGGGAGGCCAAGCCGCAGTTCCAGAAACTGCCTGGCTTCTGGGAAGCCTTGGGCGTAGAAAGCGCGATCGCTGCGAACTCCTCGGGCTATGTCGTGGAGGTAGCCATTCCGTTTGAAGTTCTCGGCTGGCAGGAAGGGCAGAAGCCGGATCAGCTAGGCATCAACGTCAAGGTGTTCGACAACGATTCCGGCAACGGTTTGGGGGAGAACGTGATCGGCTGGACCAGCGATCCTCGAAACTCGAGCCTTGACTCCAGCCGTTGTTTTCGAGGGATCGGATTTGAGGAAATCAAAGGAGGTGGTAAGGCGGCCAAGGCTAAAAAAGCCTCTCACTACTCCGAATTCAAGAGGGCGATTGAAAACCTGCGCAAAAAGGACTGGTTTCATGCCCGATGGGCTCTCTGGGAATCGCCGCCGGAATCCGCCTCGTATGCGCTGATGGCGAAGATCGAGACTCGATCGACCACGTTGCGGTACCGGCACAACACGCTGGAAAGAGCGTTGGAGGGATGCAAAGAACCGCACTTGGCCGGGTGGTTCATCGAGAACCTGGCTCAAGTTCGGTTGGAGCGGCGCCAATTCTCAATTGCACGGGAACTCTATGAGCGGTTGGACAAGCTCGGTTTCTCCGAAGCCGCCAAACGCGCCCAGGCCGGCCTGGTGGCGGTGGCCTGGGCAGAGGGTGGAGAAGCTGCGGCTACCAGACTGCTCGAATCAGAGGAGAAGAAGAGCCCGCAGGCGCTGTTGGCACTCGCCACGCGACTGCAGGCAGGGCCCGACCCATCGAAGGCTCTGCCTTATCTGCGCCAGGTGGCAGACCAACCGGGTGTCTTCGTCACGCATCAGACAGACGCGCTGCTTAACCTTCAGCGCATCCACATGCGGCTGAAGGACTTCGACTCCGCCGACGCGGTGGCTCTCGAGCACCAGGTGGTCGGCGAAGATACGTCCATAGCCCGGGTCGCCAGCCTGGATCTGCTCCGACTGTCGAAGACGATTCGTCGCAAACGGCTGCACCAGCAAGTTGGTTCGTTAGCAGATGAATATGCCGCCGCGCTCGGCAGGCGCGCGTGGGTGGGGCCTCTTCAGACACTCGAATTGGGTCAGCTCTTGTTGGACGCGGGACGATTTGACGAAGCCACAGAGCGGTTTCAGCAGGCGTTGGACATGCCCCTCGCCGACGACCAGGAGCGCGCTCGCGCCTTGCTGGGGCTTGGGCTAGTGTGCGTGCGAAAAGGTGATTCGGATGGCGCTCTAAAACTCGCCGAGACTCTCCAAACGAGCTATCCGAACCAGCTTGAAGCGCGAGTTGCTAGTCTCGGTCTGCTGCGATGGCTATCCGCAGAGAACGCCCAAAGCGCGGATCCCGGGAAGTTTGCGGCGATCCGTGATCGCCTGAAGGCGCACTTGACCGCCCTCAGCAGGCACGAGAGGGGAACGGAAGCGGGGTACGGCAGTCACTTCCTGGGATGCGCGTTGCTGGCAGAGGGCCGTGTGGCCGAGGCCGAGGCTCAATTCAGAGCATGCGTGGAGCGCTTCCCTGAATCGAAAACATTCGGAATGACGCTGGCGCTTCTCGCCGGGATCCTCGAGACGCAGGAGAGGTGGCTCGAAGCGATGCCAGTCCGTGAAAAGCTGGCCGAAGTCAAAGATGAGAGAACGCGGGAGTCGCTTGGAGCGGTTAATCTGCGAATGCTGGCGGACCTTTATGTGAAGAGTCCCGATCACAAGGGAGGCTTTTCCAGATGCCTTGGGCGGATCGCGGTGGAATACCCGGATAGCCTTATCGCACTCGCCATGAGAAACGGGCTGCCGTCCTCGCCCATCGCAGCGCAGAAAGGAGGCGCCCGATGAACGGAAATGGACAAGGAAAGAGGATGCGACGGGTTGTGGCGGGCGTCTGTCTCGCGATGTTACTGGTCGCCGCGTTCCTTCCACGAAACACGGCCGGCTGTGATGGCGGAGACGACTGCGACACCTGGCTCTTTTTGTGCCTTTTTGGGTGGCAGCCTTGGGCTTGCTCATTCTACTCGGCGTACTGCCAAGGTGGAGGAGGCGATCCGGGTGGTGGCGGCGGTGGCGGACCCTGTGGCGTGACTATAAGCGTGTGGGAAACGACGCTGGAAGTCGGCCAAGCGACTCAGCTCGGCTACAGCGGCTGTCAATCTGGAAGTGTGACGTTCGGGGACGACTGCAACATTGGTCACGTGAGTGGGGATGTCTTTTATGCGGATGCAGAAGGATCTTGCCCTGTTTATGTTCGCTGCCAGTATTCAGGAGGCTCTACCTGCTACGATTATGCGACCATAAACATCATCGCCCCCTGTAGCATCTCCGCTTGGGCGTCACCGTCTGAGATCGTCGCAGGGCAAAGCGCGTCACTCTACTGCAGTTCCTGTGACGGGTCGCTTAGCTGGGACGTCGTCTCGGGTTCCGGTAGTGTCTCCGGGAACACCTTCTACTCCGACCAGCCTGGCTCGGCCACGGTTCGCGCCACCTGCTATCGATGGTCCGGCACATCGTGTAGCGCAGATACCTATATCAATGTGAACGCCCCACCGAGTAATTGCCCCTGTGCTACTCCCCTCAGCGACTCCGAGTGGAACGCCATTGCCAATCCACCCGAGGCGCCCTGGTATTACCCCTTCCCGAACCTTCAGCGAGACCATACGTGCCAACTGGAAACCCCCACCAACCCCAACTACAACTGCCTGGCTTACACCATGGGCGTTGACGACGACATCATGTTTGAGGAACCCGACACAGACCCCCATGATGGGAAACTCAGCGTCGCCGAAATGAACGCCTGGTACTACAACCATGACCTGACGGGCATCTGGTACTACGGTGTCTCACCCAGGGATCTCACTCATTTTGCGTTCAAAGAGGACGGAAACGGACCGGATTGCAGAGCCCGAAGCAAGATGGCCGAGAAGGCGTTAATCGCGCATGACGCCTCAGAACTCGAAGGTGGCGCTTGGGGTAACATTCAGGGAGGGAATTGAAATGAAACGATCTTTGCGAGGACGAGTGTTGCTTCCCTTTGCCTTCGTCCTGTTCGGACTGACGGTCCAGAATCTGGCAGCACAAGAGAACGAATCAAAATACAGGGAGGCCTACGACAGCTGGTGCAAACTAGCCGACGCGAACTTCCGTCGGCTGTGGTTTAGAACGGACGGAGAGTATCCTCCTTTACGCGAGGCGTATGTCCGCCTGTTCCAGATCGGTCCGAATATGATCCCGTTTCTGGTCGAGGAATTGAGGAAGGAGCAGGATCGCTTTCGACTCTACCGTTTGATTAACCTAATAGAGTTTATGGGAGTGCGGGTCAGACTGCCTGTACCGGGAGTCTCAACTATGAGTTTGGCTGAAAAGTCGAAACGGGACTTTCTCGAGAAATGGGACACCGGATGGTTCCTTGATTTGGAGCAGGTCCTTGAAGCCGAACGCAAGGGTTCGGACGAAGACAAAGCTGTAAGCGTCGTTGAAACGAAGGGCCTGACGTTGAGGAAATACGGGGTATACGCCCTTCCGTTCATTGCCCGGAAACTGAAGAAGCACAATTCTGCCGAGCTTTTCGCCGACTATCTCGGCTCAACCGGTCAGTTCGACCTCTATACCGAGTTTCTCGAGAAGCCGCAGGAGCTCTTCCCGACCCGTCAGGACAAACTCCGGCACTTGAGGGATTGGGTGAAAACCAACGAACAGCGGATCAACAAGCTCCACCCGCTGCACGAGAACCTCAAGGCGGCCGTCGGGGAGTAGGGGAAGGGGGGCAACAGCCAGGCGTACGAAGAGGCGGCCTCCGAGGGGTTGGTTCGCCGGCGCCGTCTGGAGCCTGCACCTTCTACGGATCTTAGGATGGGTGGGGTATGCCGACCTGCTTTCAGTTCGAACCCGCTTGCTTCGCTGAAAAACGCTCGCGCGCGGCTCTGATGGGACTCGGCGAACGCCGCGCAACAGCTCGGGCTCTATCGGAATACGAGTCATAGCAGGCGACACCGAGTCGTGTCAGAGCCGCGCGCGAGCGTTTTTCAGCGAAGCAAGCGGGTTCGAACTGAAAGCAGGTTGCACACCCTAATGTGTCTAACATGCGTATAAAGTGCAGGTCTGGAACTTCCGTTTCGTGAGCATTTCCAAATGATTCCGGTCTGCGGTCAAGTTGCACGGGATGAGAATTGAGATGAACCGCTCTTTGAGAGGAGCAGGGTTGTTTTCCTTTGCGTTCGTTCTATTCATGCTGACTGTCCAGAATCTGGCAGCACAAGAGGACGAATCGAAGTACAGGGAGGCCTACGACAGCTGGTGCAAAGAGGCCAACGGGAACTGGATTCCGCTCTGGTTTAGAACGGACGGAGAGTATCCTCCTTTGCGCGAGGCGTATGTCCGCCTGTTCGAGATCGGCGCCAAGCCGCCACAGCGGCTTTTTCCTGGTCCAGCTCTCCCAGTGAGGAGAACGCTCAACTGCTCGATTGGATGAGATCGTACAACCGCCGCCCGAGCACCAAACGGCCGGTTCGTTTCTATGGGATGGATCTGACCGGTGGGCGAAACGGCACGTTCCCGGAAGCACGTCTCGCGTTCGACCTTGCGCTCCAATATCTAGCGACGGTTGATCCCGAACGCGCGCGACAACTTCATCGCGTGCTTGACCCCCTCCTCGACCGCTTCAACACGGTCGGCTATCCGACTCTCTCGGAGGTGGAGGGGAACGAAGTGAGCCGTGCGCTTGCTGATATGCTGAGCGCGTTTGAGCGGGATGGCGTCCGATACACCGCCCTGTCATCATCAGCCGACTATCATCGCGCCTACCGGAATGCGGTGGTAGCCCGTCAGCTCGATGTGAACTTTCGGAAACAAACACGTGTTGATCCGCAGCCCAATCGAAACACTTCGATGGCTCGCAATCTGATGTGGATCACGGAGCGGGAAGGTCCAAGCGGTCGAGTTCTCGTGTTTGCACGCAACAGCCACGTGAGAAAACGACCGAAGGAGTCTCGTTTCGCCGCCGGCGAGTATCTGGCCGACTTCCTTGGAACGCGGATGATCGTAATCGGCTCTTTGTTTATCCAGACAGCCGAGGCGAAGCAGGCAGTCGAGGGTGAACCGATCCCGTCATCCCCGCCTCTGAGCTTGAAAACCGCGTTTTGGCAAGGCGTTCGGAAGCCGCTCTTTTTGCTGGATTTGGCGAGTCTTCCCCGAGAAGGACCGCTCGCGGGCTGGCTCGCGAGCTCCAAGCCAGCCTCGGGCTTCGACGTGAACCCGGCCGAGGCATTCGACCTGCTCGCCCTTGTCGAAACCGTTTCTCCACGACATCCGCTTGAGTAACCGTCCAATCCGAGGTGGAGTTTTTCCATCTGAGCAAAAACCGGGGCCCGACTGGTAAATTCGTATGCTACTGAAATTTCAAGCGACCTTCGTCGTATCTCCAGATCATCAAGGAGGAGAGACATGCGGCCTGAGGGAAAACTGAGTTGGATGCCGGCTCTCGCGTTTGCTGCTGCCGCCTTTTGCATCGGCGTCGATAACCACGCACTGTACGCGTCCCAACCGGAGCTGGGCGCCAAGGTCGTTCGAATCCTCGAGGTCGACGGCTTGCGGTTCAAGGATCTCAACAAGAACGGCCGCCTGGACATCTACGAGGATTGGCGGCGGCCGGTCGAAGAGCGGGTTAAAGACTTGGTTTCCCAGATGACGGTCGAAGAGAAAGCCGGGATGATGGTGGGGCCGACGCTTCCCATGGGGCCGAACGGTACGGTGAGCGAAAGAGCAGACACCTCACCAAGCGAGTTCGGAGGGGGAATGAGGACGCTCGCCACGTCCGATGCCCTTAACAACCGCCACATCACGCAGTTCATAAACCGGGTCAATACCGACCCGAAGACTATGGCCACGTGGCTCAACAGCGTCCAGCAGCTGGCTGAGGGCACGCGTCTTGGAATTCCAGCATTCTTCGTTACCAATCCGCGCAACCACGCTGCCTCCGAAGTTCGCCTCGGCATAAATGAGGCGAGCCGGAGTTTTTCTCAGTGGCCCGGCACCCTCGGACTGGCGGCAACTCGTGATGCGCACCTGGTGGAGGAGTTTGGCGCCATCGCCGCAGAGGAATACCTGGCGGTCGGGATCCGTGGCGCCTATCATCCCCAAATCGACGTGGCCACGGAGCCAAGATGGGCCAGAATCTCAGGCACTCTCGGGGAAGACGCCGAGCTGACCAGGCAGATGACGATCGCCCTCGTCCGCGGTTTTCAGGGCAGAACTCTGGGACCCAACAGTGTGGCGTTGACGGTCAAGCATTTCCCGGGTGGCGCGCCCGTCTCAGAAGGACAAGACTCGCATTTTGAATACGGGAAGAATCAGGTCTACCCAGGCAAAAACTTCGACTACCACCTGATTCCGTTCAAGGCGGCAATCGAGAATGGCGCCGCGGCCGTGATGCCCTACTACTCCATTCCTAAAGGGATGACCAGCGAAGACGTTGGCATGGCCTTCAACAAGGACATCATCACGGGCTTGCTGCGCAGTAGGCTCGGCTTCAAGGGCATTGTTAACTCGGATTCCGGGATAACCACGTCTATGGCCTGGGGCGTCGAGCAATTGACCGTGGGCCAGAGATACAAGAAGGCGATCGAGGCCGGGACAGACCTGATCGGAAACGACTCGACGCCTGAGTACATCGTGGAGCTCGTGAAGGCCGGACAACTGAGCGAGTCTCGGATCGACGAGTCGGTGAGTCGGATTCTGACCGTGCGCTTTCGGCTGGGAATATTCGAGAATCCATACGTCGACCCGGAAAAAGCAGCGACGATCGTGGCGAACCAGGAGTTTCAGAAGAAGGCTGACCTGGCCCAGCGCAAGTCGATTGTCCTTCTGAAAAACGCGAATTCGCTTCTCCCGCTCAAAACCGGTCTGAAGGTGTACCTGGAGGGTCTGGATCCGTCAGTGGCCGCCCGCTATGGCTACTCGCCGGCAGCGACGGTGGAGGAGGCCGATGTGTGCGTCCTGAAAGTCATCGTCGGCGGACGATCGGGAGCTCGCCGAAGGGGCGGCGAAGCCGGCTCCGCGACGGATCCAGCCGTGGAGCGCAGACCCGCTCAGGGGACAGAGCCCCGTCGCGACGGCCCCGGCCGCGATGCAGCACGCGCATTCGGATCGCTGAACACGGGGGGGGAGCCGATCCTGCTCACGGTTCCGGCTGAACAGCTGGAACATGTCCGGTCGATCATGAAGGCGAAGCCCACGGTCGTCGTGATGAACCTGGACCGGCCCTACGTGATACCCGAGATTGCGGCCGAGTCCTCGGCTCTCCTCGGCACTTTCGGCGTCTCCGACCCCAACTTGTTCGTAGTCCTGTCGGGTAACTTCGCGCCAACCGGCAAACTGCCGTTCGAACTACCGTCTTCGATGGAAGCGGTTCGGGCTCAGAAGGAGGACGTCCCATTCGACTCCAAAGACCCGCTTTTCAAGTTCGGCGCAGGTCTGACTTACACGACGGCAGCAGGATCGGACTAAAAACAAACTTGGGCACCTCGGGCGGGGAGAAGCCTGCGCTCCCAACCGGGTCGAGTAGCCTTGTCGGAGCTGCGCACGTAGCGTCTCCCAGCGGAGTAATAGGCCCAATCGGATAGCCGTTCTTCAAAGCTACTTCGGGATGATCTTCAGCGCGTACGCGTAGTCGTCGGGTTTTTTGCCGGGAAGAGTCACCACCAGCCCCGTCCCGTCCCGGGTAAAGGCAAGCGGCCCCTTGTTTCCCAGCAGCTCGACTCGCGCGATGTCTTTCGGATAGTTCTCGCTCCCCTGGGCGAGGGTCTTGAGGGTCGCCTTGCCATTTTCGGGCCAGGCCATCACAAAGGCGTACAGCACGTCGCCCTTGGAAGTGAAGCGGATATCCTCTGCAGTGTAAGGGCGCACATCCCGCGCGCCGCCGAACTGACCGCGCGGCGCAGGATTGCTCACAGACGGCCCTTCGCCGTAAACCTTCCACGGCCGGGTGGCGAAAATGCCTTCGCCGTTCGGCGCCATCCAATTCGCGATGCCCTCGACGCACGCCACTTCGTCCGAGTCGATGGTTCCGTCGCCCCGAACGGGGACGCTGAGCATGAGATTGCCGTTCTTGCTCACGATGTCGATGAGCATTTGTACGACTTGCTTGGAAGTCTTATATCGGTGCTCCTCGAATATCCGGCGCTCATAGTGCCAGGCGCCGATGCAGGTGTCCGTCTGCCATGGCAGGGGCCGGCCTTCGCCGGCGACGCCGCGTTCGATGTCATCGACCAGGCCGGCGCGGTGCTCGGTCGGGACATGTTTGGCGTTGATGACCACGTCCACCGTGCCGGTGCGTTCAATCGAGGAATTGTAGTAGTGAGCCGCGATGTCGAGCCCCGCCTGCCCGAGAGGCAACCCGCTGTTGTCGAAATAGACCACGTCGGGATGGTATTGGTCGATGAGGTTCTGGCAGCGCAGAAACCATTTTTCGGTAAAAGCGGGATTCTGAGGCGGCGCTATCTCGCTCCAGCGACGATCGTTGGCTTCGTGCCACTTGTTCGCCTCGGCGATCGTGGTTATGCCGTCGGGGATGACTATGTTTCGCCCCGCGTAAAGGTCTTGCGGATCGAGCCCTTCCCACCACGTGCCCTTGCCGTCTTCTTTGGTCAGGGTGTAGGCGTCGTAGCGGACTCCTGCGAGAGGACCTTCGGCATCGTAGCCGTAGGCCGTCTGGAACCAGTGCCAGGCATGCGCTGAATGGTTGGTGACTCCTAGGCGCATGCCCGCTTTACGCGCCGCCTTGGCCCATCCGCCAACGATGTCCTTCTTGGGGCCGACATTGACGGAATTCCAGGCGTGGTGCTTGGAATCATAGGCGTCAAAGTTGTCGTGATGGTTGGCCAGGGCGAAGAAGTATTTCGCGCCGGCACGTTTGTAGAGGGCGATCAGCTGTTCGGGCTCCCACTTGTCGGCTTTCCAAAGGTTGTCGAGCTCCATGAAACCGAACTTGGAAGGATGGCCGTAGGTTTTGACATGGAAATCGTAGTTGGCGTGGCCCTGGACGTACATATGCCGGGCATACCAGTCGCCCTGCTCCGGCACGCACTGCGCCGTCCAGTGGGCCCAGATGCCGAACTTCGCGTCGCGGAACCACTCGGGGCATTTGTACTGAGCGACCAGCGAATCCCAGGTGGGCTCGAAGGGACCGCGGGCGACTCGGTGTCCGGTTTGGAGACCGAACGAAGACGTGTTGAACGCGGCGCAGGATGGAAGCAAACCCGCGACCATCGCGCTTCTACCAAGAAATTCACGACGCGAAACGGATGTCTTCATATGATTCCTTTCTCGATTCTTGTGCTTCGGTGCCCCCGGTAGCATACGCGCTCCCCGAGGACCATCTCCTGCCTACCCTCCGACCGGGAAGTGGACGTCGCGGACGGCGTCAGCTTGTAGAACCCCGAAGCGACTCATGGTCATCCCCTCCGTTAGCGAAAGATCCGCTGGGAAAACAGATAGAGGCTGTTCCGCCAATGGGTGGAATCATGCGCGTTGGAATCCACGTGCCAAATGTGAGGCACGTTCTTCTCTTTGAGATACGCGTGCACCCCTTGGCTAATGCTGATAAGCCCGTCCTTGTTTCCGCAGGAAAGGTAAAGCAACTTCAGCTGGCGGCGGGCTGCGTCAGGCTCCGGCACAAGCTGAGCCGGAGGCTTGGTGTTGGGGGCAGCGGAGAAGGCGCCGACCGAGGCGAAAATATCCAGATGTCCGAGCCCGAAGTTCAGCGTCTGCCCGCCCCCCATCGAAAGCCCGGCGATCGCTCGATGCTCGCGATCCGAAGCGACTGAATACCTCGATTCAATTGCTGGTATGACGTCCTCGAGCAGGTCCTGCTCGAACTTGGCAAAGGCCGGGGCCGAGGCGAAGACGTTCCCCTCGGCGCGGTCATTGGGTTGCGCCCGCCCGTTAGGCATAACGACGATCATCGGGACCATCTTGCCGTCTGGTTGCAGGTTGTCCAGAACCTCGGGCGCCGCAAAGCGCTGCCACTCAGTTTCGTCACCCCCGATGCCATGCAAAAGGTAGAGGACCGGGTACTTGCGGTCTTTGGAATAGCCGGGAGGCGTATAAACCAGCATCTTGCGCCTGGTTCCCACCGTCTTGGAATCGTACTCGATCATCTCCACCCGGCCGTGCGGGATGCCCTCCCGTTTCACGTCAAATCCGGCCGGCGGATCGGGAAAGGCAGCCTTGTCATCGGGCCCCAAGACAATCGGCCGATCGAAGCCGCCCGGTCTGCGGGGAGGCTGGCCCCCTGTCGCGGGAGCCGGTGGGGCGGGGGGAGCGGGGGCTGCGGCCTGGGCTCGCTTGGCCACGAAGTCCTCAGAGCCGAAATCCCCCACCTGCCGAGTGAAGGCGATCTCGTTGTCCCCTACCTTGCCCTTGTATTCGATCCGAATTTCGTTGCCCTGGAACTCGAGCATCTCCACGAATGTCAGGGTGTCGCCTTCGAGCTTGAGGTCCTGCAGCTCGGTCTCGCGCTTTTGACCGTCGATTTCGACAGCGGCTTTGCCTGTCACCTTTCCGCTTTCGGTCTGCAAGGTGTAGACGTATTTCAGCAGTCCGATGGGGGTGTCGATATCTGCTTTCCATTGGCCGGCGATATCAGAGGCCTGGGCCGCCGTCAGCACCAGCAGCCCGAAAATGGTCGTCGCAAACACTGTCACTAGTTTCTTCATGGTTTTCCTTTCGCACGTCTGGAAGCGGTTAACTCCCTGTCTGCCCCTGATTCTTTCTTCGCACGAATCCGTAGAGTTTGTAGGCGACTTCCCGAGCGGCGCCAACGGTTTCCCGATAGGACAGATCCTCAATCTGTGACATTGCATCCTCCGAATCTCGACCGAGACGGACTGTTCTGGTCTTGCATGCGAGGGGAAATGGTTATGTCGGCGCGGAGATTCATATCGGACCGATCTCGACCCAACATTATCCGCGATTGCTCAGCTGCAGATGGAGGAATTATGAATACCATCCCGAGAGCGCTCGCTCAGCTGGCCACCTGGTCCTTCTGGCAGGATCCCGGTCGATGCTGCTAATCTTGAAACGGCTCAATTCCGTTCTTAATATAGCCAGGAGAGGCACATGACGCTAATCAAGGAGAAGATCGAGCAGGCTCGCGGGATTCTCAAAGAACAGGGAATCGACTGCTGGCTGACTTTCGTCCGCGAAACTGCGATCAACGGCGACCCCACCCTCCCGTTTCTGGTCAACGGCGATCTGACCTGGCACTCGGCACTGATCGTAAGCGCGTCCGGCCCGGCGATTGCCATAGTCGGTGCGTATGACAAGAAGACAGTCGAGGACACGGGGGCATATGACGACGTGATCGGCTACGTTCAAGGCATCCGGATGGATTTCCTTCGAACCATGACGGCTCTCTCGCCGAAGTCCCTTGCGGTCAACTATTCCGAGGAGAGCGAAGTCTGCGACGGGCTCACGCACGGGATGTTCCTGACGCTCGAGGCCATCCTCTCGGAGATCGGTTTCGAGAGCCGGCTCGTTTCCGCGGAGAAGATTATCTCGGCGTTGAGGCAACGAAAGACTCCCTGGGAGATCGAGCGGATCCGGAAGGCCGTCGAGGCTACCGAGGCCATTTTCCAGGCGGTAGGAGGCTTTATCCGCCGGGGGCGCACCGAAAGGGAGATCGCCGCCTTCGTCACCAGCCAGGTGGACGCCGCTCGACTCGAGACCGCCTGGGAGCCGCGGGTCTGTCCGGCGGTCTTCACCGGGCCGGACACCGCACAGGCGCACTATGGTCCTACCGACCGGAAGGTGGAGCCGGGTCACGTCATCAACATGGACTTCGGGGTAAAGGTCGACGAATATTGCGCCGACTTGCAGAGAAGCTGGTACGTAGCCCGGGAGGGAGAAACATCTCCTCCAGCCGACGTCAAAGCAGGATTCGACACGATTGTCCGCGCGATCGAAGGTGCGCGCGCGCATCTGAAGCCAGGTGCGAAAGGGATTGACGTCGATCGCGTAGCCCGGCAAACCCTGATCGATGCCGGCTATCAGGAGTTCCCCCACGCACTGGGCCATCAGGTCGGCCGGTTTGCCCACGACGGAAGTGCTCTCCTCGCCCCGGAGTGGGAGAAATACGGCAAGAAGCCTTTTGAACCGATCGAAAAGGGGATGATCTTCACGCTCGAGCCCCGGCTCACGGTGCCCGGAAAAGGCGTCGTGACAATGGAAGAAATGGTCGTTGTAACAGACGACGGGGCCGAATACCTCTCCACCCCGCAGCAGGATGTGCGGATGATCTAGGCCGAGTTTTGCGCGCAGTAACCTCGCGGGAGTCTCGGGGAGTCTCGGGGAGTCTCGGGGACATAATACTTAATTCCCGTTCCGTGAGCAGACGCAAGCCGTTAGCAAAGGAATTAAGTTTTGTGTCCCCGAAACTCCCCGAAGCTCCGCCTTGAGCACGCGCAATTCGCGACGTGGCCCCTTCAGGGGCGTCTCTCGCCTGTTTCCCCGAAACTCACTGGGCCTTGGCCTGGCCTTTGAGGTAATGGTCGAGGAAGCGCAGAATGGCCCCGTACCCGTTGATTTCGTTTTCCTTCTTGCGGAACCCGTGTCCCTCGTCCGGGAAGACGACGTATTCAACCGGCACGTTGTTCTTCTTCAAAGCGGCCACAATTTCGTCCGACTCCACCTTGAGGACGCGCGGGTCGTTGGCGCCCTGGAGGACAATCAGCGGCTTCTTAATCTTGTCCGCGTGGAAGAGCGGAGACTTGTCCTTTAGGAATTGCTCCTGAGTCTCCGGGTTTCCCAGTTCTTTGAAGAGCGCCTCCCGGAAGCTCGCCCACCAGGCGGGAGTACTCTTGAGCGTGCGCACCCAGTTCGATACGCCGAAAATGTCGACCCCGACTGAAAACTCGTCAGGACGGAAAGCGAGCCCCGCGAGCGTCATGTAGCCCCCATAGCTGCCGCCCATGATCCCGATTCGCTTCTCGTCGACCCAGCCGGTTTCCGCGAGGAGCTTCTTGGCTTCGACGCAGTCGTTCAAGTCCTCGTTGCCGTGCTTCTGATCATCGGCCTTGTAGAAAGTCTTCCCGTAGCCGGAACTGCCGCGGTTATTGACGTCGATGACTGCATAGCCGTGATTGAGCAGGTACTGTTTCAACGGCGAGTAGCCGAATCTTGACTGGCCGCCCGGACCTCCGTGGACCGAGACCAGTGCAGGCACTTTCTGCCCCATGTCCGCCTGATGAGGCTTATACAAAAGCGCCGGGATTTCCGTCCCATCGAAGGACTTGAAGCGCACGACTGTCCCCTCGACCAGGTCGTCCTGGCGTATTTCGGGGTTCATTGTGTCGGTCAGTTTGCGGGATTTCCCGGTTGCAAAGTCGTAGACGTAGATGTTGCTCGGTGCGCGCGAGCCGTTCACGTAGAAGAGCATCACTTTCTCGCTGTCGGAAATCGAGACCCCGGTAATGTCAGCGTTCGGGATGTCGGGCAGCTGGATCAGCTTCTTTTGCTGTGTATCGAAGATCCGGATCTCGGTCCGGGCGTCGTCATTCACGGCGGTGACACGGTACTTCCCGTTCTTCGATAAGTACGCGTACATGATGTCCCATTTCGCCTCTTCCACTTTTTCGGACTTGCCGCTGGCCAGATCGTACTGGTTCAGGTAAGTAAACTCGCTGCCGTCATCCGTTCGGTAGTAGAGGGTCTTCGAATCGACTGAGAAACCGGCCGGAAAAAAGACAACATCCCCCGTGTGCGGGCTGATTGGCTTGAGCTGCTGGTTGCTCGTGTCGAAAAGATACATGTCCGTGTTGCTGGTCGTGATCGTCTTGATCAGCGCGAGGTAACGTTTGTCGGGTGAGACTGTCCCGAAATCGTAGCCGGCCTCGTTCCGGTAGACCATCTTCGGCTGCATGCCGGCGATGTCCATCTCATAGACATCCATGAATTTCGGATCTCGTCTTGTTTGACCCGTAGAAAAAGCTCTTGCCATCGTGGCTCCAGTCGTAGAACTGGGCTCTCGCCTTTTCGTCGGGCGTCAGGTCCTTCACCTGGCCGTTTTCTTCCCTAAGGTAGATGTGACTGATCTCATTTCCGCCTCGGTCCGCCGAATACAGGATGCGGTTGTCTTTTGGAAAGAAGGAAATTGCGAGTACCGAGTCGGTTTTAGAGTCGGTCAGCTGGGTCGGTTTTCCGCCTGTCACCGGCAGCGTAAAGGCATTGAAGATACCGGTGCGACGCGAGGAGTAAAGGATCAGGCGGTCGTCGTGGGAAATGGCACCCCCGGTGATCGCCTCCGTGTTCATGAACTGTTCGATCGTGTACTCTTTGACGGTTTTTGTCTGAGTGGTCCCCGTCTGGGCGGAGAGGGAAAAGCTTGAAGCGAAAGCCAGGAAAAAGCCGAGGAATCTCAGCAATTTGGGCATATGTCCCTCCTGGATAATTCGATTTGGTTTTAGCGAGACATTCTGTTTCAGGCCAGCACACCCATCCTGCCCGAAAACCTGTTCCCGGATCAATGGCCGGCTGTTACTTGTGGCCGGAGATCTGATCTTGAGTAGGAGTGACCCATAAGGCGTGAACGAAACGTGAGCGATCAGCGCAAGGAGCCGCGCACGGCAGCGAGCCAGGCGAGCGAGTAAGCGGACCAGAAATCTCGCCCCACAGTCGCGTCTTTGAACGGCAATGCCGTGAAGCGCTTGGTTTTTGGTCCGCTTACTTGCTCGCCTGGCTCGCTGCCGTGCGCGGCTCCTTGCGATCTCGCCGGCGTTGCGGCTGCTCGGCTGTTACGCGGGCGCAGGGCTTTTGGGAGAACTCGCCCTAAGCTGTTAGGTGCAGAGTTTAGCGGGTTCCAAAATAGTTAAGATCCGGCGCGCGCCTACTCCTCGGACCAGTTCTCAACTTGAAGCCCCTTGAAACGGACGAAGTCTTTGGGATTGGTCGTGACCACTGCGAGTCCGTTGGTCCTGGCGATAGCAGCAATCTGCCCGTCCACGTATGGTGCGGGCTGGCCCAAGGCTTCGAGGCGAGCCCGTTCATGACCGTGCCACGTGGCCGCAGCCTCGTCGTAAGGCAGGATCGGAAACGTCGCCAGTACAACGTCCTGGAGGTAAGCCTCAAGAGCGCTTCGGCGGTTGCCTGACGGGAGACGCCGGCACCCGTATGTCAGCTCGTGCCAGACGGGTGCTGCGATCGCGCATTCGTCTCCATGCTTCTCCAGCCTCCTGACGATTCCCCGGTTGGGGACCTTGGAAACCGGTGAGGATACGATGCCGGTGTCCAGCAGGTAACGGAGCCTCACAGAGAAGTCTCACGCCCAGCGCCCTTTTCCCTGAGCGATTGGAGACTCCCCTCTTCCAGGCCCACCTCATCGAGGGAGTATTTCCCCAAGAAGTCCCTGTAGGCTTCAGCAAACCGCTGGCGGTTTGCACCCAGGCGCTCCCATTTCTCGAGAGAGACCAGAACCGCTACGGGCCTGCCTCGGCGTGTCAGTTCCACTTCTAGTCCCGCTTCGGCCTCCTTGACTAGAGTCGGAAAGCTGGATCGCGCCTCGGCAATCGAGTATCGCTTCGCTTTCGGCATGTCACAAATGTACATTAATCTGTACAAGTCGCGCAACGAGAACGGAAGTGGTGAGAGTGGAGGCGCGGCGGCTGCTCTCGTCAATGCGCTTCTTGTCGGGCATTGCTTGAGCTACCATGGGGCTAAAGCGAGCCTTGCGGCGGGCCGCTAACTCGGCTGCAGACGCTCTCACACCGGCCGAAAGCATGAAGAGGGAAACGTGGCAGTCAGTCACGATGCATCAACTCGAGAGTCGGAACGGGAGAACCTGCGCCGAACACGCCGTGCGCTCGCCCTCCTGACCCGCTGCAATGCGGCATTGCGAGAGGCGACAGACGAGCAGGCACTGCTCGAGGAAATCTGTCGCGTCGCGGTGGAATCGGCCGGTTACCGCCTGGCCTGGATCGGATACGCGGAGCAGGACGAGTCGAAGACGGTCAGGCCGGTCGCGTACGCGGGCCCCGGCGAGGGATTCCTTGATCAGATCCAGGTCAGCTTGGGAAGACAACGCGTATGGTCACGGGGTGGCAGGGTCTTCCATACGCTCCGGCAAACCCGCAGGTAGCAAAAGACCTGCTCAATAATCCCGTCTTCGCCCCATGGCGTGACGCGCTGCTGACCCGCGATTTTGCGGCGGCCGTAGGCTTGCCGTTATGCACCGGCTGCCTGACATATGGGGCCCTGGTTATCTACGCGGCGGAGACTGAAGCTTTTGATGACGATGAAGTGGCCCTTCTCGAGGAGCTCGGCAAGAATGTGGCGTACGGAATCCTGTCTCTCCGTTCCCGCCAGGAAAGCACTCTCCTGTACGAGCAAATCCAAAGGCACTCCGAGGAGCTCGAACGGCGAGTCGCCGAGCGCACAGCCCAGTTGGAGCAGGAGATCGCCGAACGGGTCCAGGTTGAGCAGTCGCTTCGGGCCAGTGAAACGAAGTACCGGGAACTGGTCGAGAACGCAAACAGCATCATCCTCCGGATGGATACAGAGGGACGCATCACATTCTTCAACGAGTTCGCCGAGCGGTTTTTCGGGTACGAGGAGCGAGAGATCGTCGGGCGAAGTGTCGTCGGCACCATCGTTCCTGAAGCGGAGAGCAGCGGGCGTGACCTGGTCGAGCCTGATTGCCGAGATCGGACGGCATCCTGAAGGCCACACGCGCAGTGAGAACGAAAACATGCGCCGCAATGGCGAGCGCGTCTGGATTTCGTGGGCGAACAGACCGGTCCGAGACGCCGAGGGGCGATTGCTCGGCTCGCTTTGCATCGGCAACGACATCACCGAACTGAAGGTCGCGGAGCGCGAATTGTTGCGGGCAAAGGAAGCGGCGGAAAGCGCCGACAGGATCAAGTCCGCTTTCCTCGCCACGATGTCCCACGAGCTGCGAACCCCGCTCAACTCGATCATCGGCTTCACCGGGATTCTGCTCCAAGGGCTTTCCGGGCCGCTGAGCGACAAGCAGCGAAAGCAACTGGGCATGGTCCAAAGCAGCGGCCGGCACCTTCTGGCGCTGATCAACGACGTGCTCGATATCTCGAAGATCGAAGCGGGTCAGATGAGAGTCGGCCGGGAACCTTTCGACCTCCGTGCGTCAATCCAGCCGTGACCCAGTCGATGCAGCCCCTCGCTCAAAAGAAGAACCTCTCCCTTGCGGTCGATATCGCGCCCGAAGTTGGCCGGATCAGCAGTGACCAGCGCCGGGTTGAGCAGATCCTGATGAATCTCCTGAGCAACGCCATCAAGTTCACGGAACGCGGGGGAGTGAGGGTCTCCTGTCGGGTGGAAGACGACTGGGTCTCGATCGCGGTCTCCGATACCGGCATGGGGATACCGCCGGACCAGGCGAAGGACATTTTCCGGCCTTTCCTTCAACTGGATACCGGGTTGACGCGCCGGCATGAGGGAACCGGTTTGGGTCTTTCGATCTGCGCGCGCCTGCTCGAGCTGATGGGTGGGCAGATCGAGCGTCGAGAGCCGGCCAGGCTTCGGCAGCACCTTTACCTTCAAGCTGCCGCTCGCCGCGGAGAGGGCAGTCATGAGTAAGAGAATCCTCGTAATCGAGGATAACGAGCAAAACCTGTTCCTCCTTCGTTGTCTCCTCGAGGCCTATGGACTCGAGGTCCTGGAGGCAAGCGACGGACAAACCGGTATCGAAATGGCGAAAACCGTGGAACCGGCCGCAATCCTGCTCGACATCCAACTGCCGGTGATGGACGGCTACTCGGTGGCCACCGCCCTGCGACAACACAAGGCACTCGATCAGGTTCCGATCATTGCCGTCACTTCGTACGCGATGCTGGGCGACCGGGAGAGAATCCTGGCCGCGGGCGCGGACCGACTACATAGAGAAGCCCATCGATCCCGACAAGTTCGTCGAACAGCTTCGCAAACACGTCCAGTGGTAGATGCCCGACGTGGCTACCTCAATTGGGGCAGCCGCTCTTCTTCAGCGGAAAGGGGTGCCCTATGGCGAGAATCCTGATCGTCGATGACAAAGAGGAAAACCTCAGCCTGCTTGAAGATATTTTGACAGCACGCGAGCATACGGTGGTCGCCGCCCGGAACGGGGAGAACGCTCTCCAGGAGGCGCGAGGATGTCCTCCCGACCTGGCTATCTCGGATATCCTGATGCCTGTCATGGACGGCTTCACCCTGTGTCGCGAATGGCGGCAGGATAGTCTGCTCAAAAGCAAACCCTTCGTGTTTCTCACCGCGACCTACACCGATCCCAAGGACGAGGAATTCGCGCTGGGACTCGGCGCCGATCGCTTCCTCCTGAAGCCGGTGGAGCCCGATATCCTCACCGCGTGTATTGATGATCTGCTCAAACAGTATCAAAAGGGCGCGCCGAGCACGGAATCCAGCGCAGACGTTCCGCCCCTGGTGTTCCTTCGGCAATACAACGAAACTCTGATCCGCAAGCTGGAAGACAAGCTCGCGGACACGGAGAAAGCCTATCGCGAGCTCACAATCCACCGGGAGCACCTCGAAGAACTGGTCGACGACCGTACGGCCGAACTGAAGAAGGCCAATGAGGAGCTGCTCAAGCTCCAGGAGCTGAAGGAAGACCTGACAAACCTCATTGTCCACGATATGCGTTCGCCGCTAACCGTGATCGTGGGCGAGCTCGATATGGCTATGACCCAGGCGAACCTGCCCGACCCGGTGCGAAAGAACCTGAAGAACGCTCTGGAAAGCACCCGCCGCCTGATCGAGATGACCGGGACTCTTCTTGATCTGGGCCGCATGGAAGCCGGCAAGATGCGGCTCAACCTTGGTGAGCACGACGTTCTGGATTTGGTGTCCGCGGCAGTCCAGGCGGTTGCGCCGGTGGCCAGGACGAAAGACATCCGGTCAGCATCACAGGAAGCCCGGTCGTATGCCGGTGCGATGCCGGATTGATAGCCCGCCTGATCTTCAACCTTCTCGAAAATGGCATCAAATTCAGTCCCAAATCGGGCAGGGTCGAGCTTCAGGTATCGAAGGACAAGGATTCCGTTTTGACGAGCGTGAGCGATAGCGGGCCAGGCATACCCGAGGGGTGCCGCGACCGGATCTTTGACAAGTTTTTCCAGGTGGAGGCGCGGGAGCTCGGATGTTCGCGGTCATCAGGCCTTGGTCTGGCAATGTGCAAGATGGCCGTGGAGATTCACCATGGTCGGATCGGAGTCGAAAGCCGCCCAGGCGCAGGAGCCCGCTTCTGGTTCACCCTGCCTTTATAAGCGCGGATCTGACTGGCTAGCGCACCGTTACGGCGACTTCCTCGGAGGTCACGCGCCGGCCTTTGTTGTCCACCGCCACGGCCCGGGCGAGGACACTCCCGGATATCGGCGGGATGTGAGCCGGGAGCGCCCTCGCCCCGTCGAGCATAGCTTTCGGATTGACCGGCTCAAGCCGGGACTTCAAACCTTCCCCGGGGCACGGGGCGACTGAGTCGCGCCATTGGTGAGATCGAAGGGGCGGGGACGGTATGTAGTCCCGCCTTCAGGCTGCGTCACAGCGGGCGAGATCGAGCGCCGGTGTGAAGTCGGGCCGCCCCTGCCCCGGAGGATAGCTTTCGGTTCGACCGGCTCAAGCCGGGACTACATACCTCTCCCGGGGCAGGGGGCGACCGGGCGTCGCCACTGGTGAGCATTCGATCGGCCCAATTCCGGGAGCCGTCACTGCTCGCCGAGCTCCACCAACTGGCTATCGCACCGTTACGACGACTTCCGCCGAGGTTGCGCGCCGGCCTTTGTTGTCCACCGCCACGGCTCGGGCGAGGACACTCCCGTAAATCGAGCGGGATGTAGTCGTGGATGAACGGGGCCGTGACACTTTCGCCCACCTTGTCCCGTCCGACGTAGTACTCGACGAGGGCGATCCAGCCATCGGAGTCACTCGCCTGGACTGCGAACCGGATTGGCTGTCCAACGTTGACCTCGGTTCCCCCAACCGGTGTTTGGAGCTCGACGACCGGGGCGCGGTTCGGGGCCCATGAGGCAGGCTTTCCTGCCAGATACCCGTACACGGCAGCCGCCGGCGCGATGTTCTGATGAACCGTAAACTCGTTCGTGATCGGACAGTATCGATTCTCAAAATAGAGCTCATGCACCGGCCACTGCTCCACCGCCGGATACACCGCCCGATCTCTTGCGTAGTCCGGATCCCAGGGGCCAGTCCACCCATTATGTTCGCCGCGGTGCGGTCCGTACGGGACAAAGCCGGGAATCATCTCCGGGATGCCGTCGTACCAGGCGTCAAGATGCAGGAGCTGGCGGGGTGATCTGTGCCCCAGCCCGGTCACCCAGGTCATATTCAGAGGGTTTCCCCCGAGCATGTAGTCGGCAGTGTTGATGACGCATTTCAGGTACTTCGGGTCACCGGTCAGCTCGTAGGCCACGATACTCGACATCACCCACGGCGTCGTCGCCTGGCCGATGAGAACCGGCATCCAGTAGTTTCCTCCCTGTCGGTAACTTCGCCGTTCGGCTGCGTAGAGATTATCGCTGTCCGCAAAGGCAGTGGAGGCGGTGATGAGGCTGTCTCTCAAGGTGGTGTTCAAACCTGGCCAGTCCGACGGTATCGTTACGTAAGCCCAGACTCCCCATCGCTGGGCATCAAAGCTCGTGATGATCGTTGGCCCGAACCCGGTTGTCCGCCTCGAACTGGGATTGGTACTCGGGAGAGCCCGGACGTCTTGTAAAGCCAGGCTGCCGCGTACATCCGGAGGTCTCGCACCTTGGCTTCGTCTCCCGTCCGGAGGTTGGCCTGGGCCCACGAGTATGCCCGCTTGGCGGCTTCCTGCAGTTCATTTGCCTCGAGACGCAACCGGCTGACCGCTGGCGAGACAGGCCTCCTGCCCGGCCTGCGCCCGCCGGCGGCAAGCCTCGCCTGCATCTCGACCTTTCTGAGAGCATGGGACAGCTGCGCCGCCATTCCCGCGAAGTCAAAGGAAGCGGCCGGTTCCTCTCCGAAGGCGACCCATTCCCTGGAGTCTTCCCAGGAGGGAACTCCGTCGCTGTCGCCCCCTGCCAGGTCCCCCGTGATTCGCGACCCGAAGATGCCCCCGGTTGGGCCGATATTCCGGCGATAGTAATTCACCAGCCAGGCCGCCTCGTCCAGGATGTCCGGAACCCCGTTCCCGCTCTCCGGGAGGCTGAGTTCCCCATCCACGAACTGGTCTGGCGCCAGCTCGTAGATCGTCATGAGGCTCTTGGGGATCACGGAGTGAGTCGGATAACCGTCCCAGTCGCCCGCATCGTGATACCAGCCGAACGTGTTCGCGAGCAGCCCCGGGAGAAGCTCGGCGTAGACTTCCTCCTTTTTGCCGCTTTCCGACGTCTGATCCATGTAGCGCAGGGTCGTGTAGCGAATGGCGGTCCCGTTTGTCGACGGATGGTGATCGGCCGGGGCGGGCCACTGGGTGTAAGCGCCTTCCCGGCGGATGCCGGAGCGCTGATGGTAGAGCGCTCGTGCGGTCAAATGGAACGCTTCCCTGTAGACACCCGCACCGATCTCGAAGGGAAAGGAGCAGCCGATACCCTGGACCGACAGGAGGTACTCCCCGGGCGTGCGAAAATCCGAAAAATCGCAATCCCAGACATCGGCATTCGAGAAGTTGCCGTTAGGGGTCTCCCCCTGTTGCCCGGTTTCCGGCTGGTTCTTTCGGTAGCGAAGCGTCAGGGAGCCCTGATAGACCACCTGGCGGGTTCGGGCGTCCAGAAGCTGGAAAGGCGCGCCGGAGTAGTCGTCCAGCGCCAGGCCGCCGAGGTCCCCCATCCAGTGTGAGACGTACCCGTGCTTCGAGTCGGAGTCAGGAAGGTATCCGACCTGGTTGACGTGGATAGCCTCCGAGCGAGAGCGGGCTTCATCGAACACGAGCGTGAGAGCCGGGAGATTGGCGCCCAGTTTCGACACATCGACCCGGTAGCTCTTCCCGGTCCTGAGCGGGGAAGGCAAGACCAGGTAGATGTTGTGCTCGAGGACGATATCGTTGACGCAGGCCGAGCCATTCCACCGGCACTTCCGCGAGAAATACTTCCCTTTGCTCTTGCGGCCGATCCGGTCCGGGAGGGCAGCTGTCCCATATTCGGGATCGTCGGGGCTGGAGATCAAATAACTGGCCCGGTCGTGCGCTTTTACCAAATCCAGCGGGACGCTATGAGTCGTGTCCTGTTCACTGGTCTGTCCGTAACCGTGGTACTCGACGTACCCGTCATCGAACTGAAGGAGGATGATCTGGTTGGTGAGCGGCCTCGCATCGATGATGTTCGCGGCGGGCAGCTGGCCGCATCCGCCCAGGATGATCCATGCGACCAGGATACGGTAATAATGCTCTCATGGTTCTAGTTTCGGGGACATAATACTTAATTCCCATTCCGCCAGCACAACCAATCCGTTAGCAAAGGAATTAAGTTTTGTGTCCCCGAAACTGCCGCCTAAACTCCCGCCGCCCCCCGAACCTGCCCCCGCCCGAACCTGCCCTCGCCCGCGAGACTGCGCCCCGAAACTCCCCTAACCTGCCGCCCGCCCCCCCGAAACTGCGCGCCGAAACTCCCCCACTGAAAGCCGCCTTGGCCTTAACCCCGGCGTCCGTTCGGGGCCGCGTCTGCGGTATTTAGAAAACTCAAAACTTAGACACGGCCCCGAACGTCGTCGGCGGTACACCGGGCAACTTCCAATCAACAGCAGTGGGGTGCGTAAAGTGTTTCGAGCATTAATGCCGTGCTTCCAGCACGAGCAGCGCGTCCGGCCAGTCGGCCGGAGGAGTCAGATTCATCGAGTCCGGAACCGTTCCTGGCTGCCTGGCTCCGTCCGATGGCCGGCGCCAGGTCGCCGTCCACGCGGCTGCCGGTAAGGCTAGCTTCAGCGTGGCGGGCGTGGCGTCGGCGAAATAGACGACCACTCTGGAATTGTCGGCCGTGCACGCCGCAACCTTGGTCTTGGCGCCTTCTCCCTGGCCTTCGGCAATCACGTTCTGGTCGGGTACAAGGTTCCACCACTCCATCTGCTCGAGCAGCTGCCGGAGGATCGAGCCGGTCTGCGCCGCCGCCGAAAGCTGCATAGCGTTGACCCAGGGGATCCCGGACGTCTCGGTGCGCGACTTCTTCCGGAAGTCCCACATCGAGCCTGCCCCGTAGGTGTGCCCCGCGGCGCCCGAGAGAAGCGCCTGGTAGGCCTGGCGGCGAACCCTCAGCGGCGGGTCCGGCACTTGCTCGCTCGGCCTCATCTGTTCGTAATTCCCTTCCAGGAACAGGGCCGGTTTCACCGGCTCGGAGAACCCGTAACAGCGTGCGACCGCTTGTTGAACCTTGTCCACGTGAGTCCAGGTCTGGATGCCATTTGCATCCAGCCAAGCGTCCTGGTGGAAGAACGTCGCCGATTCGGTCGACGGATGGTACGTGATGAAAATCTCGGACCAGCCGGGATCCGGTCTGTTCCACTGGAGCGGTTTCCCGGTCACGGCCTGGCCGATGGCTTCCGCCATAGCACGGTAAATCGCGAGCCGGTCCCCAATGCCCTTGTCCGGGTCGATGTCGCCTCCCATGACCCAGATGATATTCGGCTGCGTCCGGTAGCGCGTGCCCAGAAATTGTCCGTAAGCGCGGGCAGAACCTTCGTCGAAGACGACGCTGCTCTTCTCCTGGTTGGCATTTATGTAAGCGCGGCCCCAACAGGGGAGTAAGGCCAGGTACATCCCGCGTCTCCGAATCTGCTCCACTACGAAATCAGCGTGATCCCAGTAGTCGTTGGGAATTTCCGGGCCACCGCCTTCCTTCACGAGCGGTTGCGAGGTGGATGGCTGTTCTGTGCTGCCGACAAACGGGCGGTGACCATATGCATTGGGGGCGTTCAGGGGGCCCGGTCCGTCCTCGCCGTGCGGGTACCAGTACGCGACGGCTTGGATAACGTTGAACCCCTTCTGTTGCCGGTCGTCCAGGTAGGTCGCCACCTCCTCCCGAGTCAACTTGTAGAAGAGTGCCCAGGCCGTGTCGCCCAGCCAGAGAAAAGGCGTGCCGTCCTGATGTTGAAGATGCCGCCCCTCCGGCGATACCCCGAGGGGACCGTGGTCCTTCCATGGTTCCGCGGCTGATACCCCGGATGTGCCGAGTAAGGCGAGAAAGGTGGCGGAGAGGATGAGCCTGATCAGTCGTGTTGGAAATGTGTGCATGAGAAACGTCTTTCGCTGATTAATCTAATTGAATTGCGCTTTTGCACACCCGCAGCGTTCGGACTCCTGTGAGCAAGTCGCATGCCGACTCTCCTGGGGCTGCCGGTCCCAGTCTGTCCCGGTCGACATGCGGATTGTACCGTGTGCGAGCGGCCACGAGGAAGGCCCCTAAACCCGGGATGGCTCGTCCGTTACCGAGCTTCGTTGTCCGAAACGGGGATTCAGTGTGGTTGTGTCGGGGGCGAAGGAATTCAGCTTTGTGTCCCCGAAACTGCGCGCCAACACTCCCCTCAAGCAGTCCGACCGGCCGTAACTGGGCCATGAAGACGAAAATCGTGGATTCAGTGGGGGGACCCAGTCGGGGCCGTTCCCATAGGCGCTAACTTAACTGTTAGAATCAGCTTTCAAGGCCAACGGCCTGACTCAGGTCAGCCTGGGGCGAAGCCCCATAAGCGCTAAGTTGTTTATAGGATAGAGGGGCCCAACGGGTGATCATTAAAAGCTTGGGGGCCAAGTCCCATAGCGCGACTTTGTCGGAAGGTCCTCGAAGCGTGGGGGGGCCGCCGAGTCGTGTCAGGTAGGATGAGAAGGCCAGACCCCCTGCGCAGTACCACGAAGGTCTGCAAGGGTGCGAGCATAGTTGTAACAAACAACAAACACGCGCACCGAAAGGAGACTGGCCATGAGAGAGAATATCAAAAAAGCCGAGTTCACGATGGGGCTGGATATCGGAGACAAGAAGAGTCGATACGCGATCGTCAACCGTGAGGCGGTGGTGGTTGAGGAGGGCGATGTCCCCACAACGCGGGAAGGGCTCAGCGAGCTGTTAGCCAAGCGTGAGGCGATGCTGGTGGTGATGGAGACGGGGACCCATTCTCCCTGGATGAGCCGATCGGTGGACGGTTTGGGTCACCAGGTTCTGGTGGCCAATGTGCGCAAGGTGGCGGCGATCTACAAGAACAAGCGCAAACGGGACCGGATCGACGCCATCACGCTGGCGCGGCTGGGGCGGCTGGACCCGGAGTTGCTCCACCCGATCGAGCACCGCGGGGAGCAAGCCCAGAGGGATTTGTCGGTGGTTCGAAGCCGCCATGCGCTGCAGAAAGCTCGGGGGAGTCTGATCGCCCACACCCGGGGTTTAGTGAAGTCGGTGGGAGGACGGTTGCAGAACTGCGACGCCGACACCTTTCACAAACAGGCGGCGCCGCAGATTCCCGCCGTGTTGCGGCAGTCGCTGCAACCGATCCTGAAAACGATCGCCCGGATGAGCCAGGAACTGGACAAGATGGACCGGATCATCGAGCGACTGACCCGGTCCTATCCGGAAACCGAGCGCTTGCGCCAGGTCAATCGGGTGGGGCCGATCACGTCGCTGGCGTACGTGCTCACCCTGGAAAACCCGGAACGCTTTGCGCAAAGCCGCTCGGTGGGCCCGTACCTGGGCATGATCCCGCGCCTGGACGAGTCGGGGGAGACGCGTCGCGAGGGACGGATCACCAAGGAGGGCGACCGCTTGCTGCGCAGCCTGCTGGTGCAATGCGCCCAACAGATCGTGGGGCCGTTGGGGAGGACTGTGACCTGAAACGCTTCGGACTGCGGCTGGCGGGAAATGGGGGTCGCCATGCGAAGAAACGGGCGGTGGTGGCGGTCGCGCGCAAACTGGCGGTGCTGCTGCATCATCTGTGGGTAACCGGAGAGGTCTACGATCCGTTCTACAACAGCAAGAAACAGGAGGCGATGGCAACCGTCTAGAAAACAGGGAAGCGGACAGCCTCCGCCCCCACCCTTCAGGGACGTCTCGTCAGGGTGACTGCGAAGCGGCTCTGGTTGCTAACCAAGCACGCGTGTCAGGTTGCAGCGCCCGGGTCTCGGACCCCCCCATGTCACCTCGAGTGCGAATGGAAGCAAGACGACTCGACGAGCCTGGATCGGCTGGAACGGTTGCTGTTCAAAAGGTGGCAGAAAATCGATAGGGAGATGAAGGGCAATGAAATCAGGGGCTTTGCCCCCGAACCCCCAGGATTTATCGCTTTGGAGCCAGAAACAGAAAAGGGGACAGCGACGCCATCCCCTCGTTTCCGGCAGCCCGGCGGCGCTCGAGTCGCATCCCTGCGTGGCTCTATCCTCCGCCTGGCTACACCCATGTTACCAAAACGAGCTCCGGGGCACGGACCGGGTGAGCCCCACGAAGGGCCGTTAAATCGGCCCCGTACTTGACAAGGCCTTCTCATGGAAGAGCCGCGCGCGAGCGCTTTCCAGCGAAGCAAGCGGGTCGGTACAGAAAGCAGATCGCCTGCCCCGAGCTCAACCTTCCATTAATCGCCAGTAGGCTTCTTCATCGAAATACGGAGCCATAGGCTTCCCTTGGCGATTGAGAACGTAGTCGACCGCGGCTGCAACATCCGCAGGTTTCCACAAGCATTCGCAGCTCTCTCCTCTGGTCCACCGCATCGTCACGCGCCTGACGTTTTCGTTCAACCTCTTGCTGGCTGCCGCCTTGAATTGGTCACGCATCCTCTTCGATGGCGCGTTCCCGGCCTCGATGACCGAGTGGCAGTGAGTGGAACGGATATGAATCGCGACAGGGCGCCATCGCTTCTTCTTGCCGTGGTCGACAATCGCGTTCAACACCTCCCAACGGCTGTTTTCGTCGAGCTGGTATGGGGGTTCTTTCATCAGCCTTGCCGCATAGTTCTCGTATGGGCGATTCGGCGCCACGAATGGCGTCCCGTATTCTCGATGCAGCTTGTCCACAGACAGCTTCACACTGCCAGTAAATGGGTCCCGTAGCACGTGAACGTGATGAGGTGGGCTAAGGGGACGCGCTCGGGGTTCTCTACGTTCTTCATGCCTAACTAAAACGTTCGAGACTCGAAAAATACGAGAAACTCTTGATTTTTCCGATTTTTCCCGCGTTCAGCTTTCTGTTCGAAACCGCTTGCTTCGCTGGAAAGCGCTCGCGCGCGGCTCTGACACGACTCGGCGGCGCCTCACGCTCCCGAGGATTCATCCCTGAAAACCGTTTTCCTGTACACAAGTTAGCGCTTATGGGGCTTCGCCCTAGGCTATACTGAATCAGGCCCTTGGCCTTAAGAGCCCTTATTGAGCGCTTATGCCCAGTGAGGGGCAGTTCCCGATATCCCCTGCTTCGCGATTAGGCGCTCAGAATTCCCAGCCAGGACGGCTCCACATGAACAAGCAGATCGCCGCGCAGCCAGGCGAGCGCGCCTGCGCCGGCGGCCTGGCTGTAGTGGTCTGAGCTCTATTGCGTTCCCCGTCATTCGGTTCTCATACAGAAAGTCGAAGCTCTGGCGCCCGACCGTCTGCAGCTTCCAAAGCGGCATCACTCTGATCACCCTGTCGACTTGCCGGACGAGTTGATGCCACATCCTCGCAGCAAGTCAGGCGATCGCGACGGTCGCATCGGGCGATCGGTCAGTTCCCCCTTGACTCCACCCGAGCGGGATCGCGCGGCGAGGGCAGCACCAGCGCTTGCCCTCCAAAAGATATGCGAGCTATGCCGATTGGACCGTCGGTGATGAAGTAAATGCCATGGGCAAGGGGAAAATCACAAACGGCGATGATGTAGCCTTCGAAATTCGGATTGCCTTGGAGGCCGTAGCTACCGCCCGTGGATAGAATCAGTTTCACCATGCTGCCGGCGGGGACCGAGGTGTTTGTGATTTCCTGGGTCCTGGTCGGCTGACTTCCGTTCGACAGCGTCCCGTAGTAATAGAGCCTGACCCGGCCCGAGGTCCCAATGACTCCTGATGGTCCGAGGCCGGTGTTGCTGATCGAAATTCCGGTATCAAATCCCGACGAGTTCGTGACATACGGAAAGAGCAGAATCGTCGTCGCCTGAGACGGCTCCCAAAGATCCGCGACCGCGTCGGCCATCGCGGTGAGAGCGCCTCCGAGGTTAGGATGGAGTTTGGCGAGGGTCACCGAGCCATCCGCTATCTTGCTCCCCGTCACTGCCCCGTCTGCGATTTTCGGTGTCGAGACCGCACCATCCGCTATGAAGTCCGTCGTGATTCCACCTGCGGTAACCTCGGAAACGGAAGGAACGATCACCGAGGCGGCGGCCAGCTGCGCTCCGTCTGATCGGAGCATGGTCGAGATGACCGGGTGATTCGATTCCAGTTCGACAACCCCTTCGAAATTTTGGAGTCCGGGAAACCACGGCGATTCATTGAGAAAGCTAGCGAGATGGGACCGGGGGGCAAGGGTGGCGCTGGATGTCAGGAGCGCTGTGCCTTCTACCGTCAGGAGCCGAACATTTAGAGTCGCAGTCTCAGTCTCTGATGGATTGGACACGGCAATTCCGCTGTTTGTCTGACTGTTCACAAATCCGAATAGTCTCAAACTGCCCGCGGGAATGCTCGGAAGTACTCCAACTCGGGGCAGGTCCTGGCTCCCGACTCGAAGCTGGAAGAACTCCGTGGCTGCGAACTTCCCGGACGTTGCGGTCAGCCGGGCCCATCCAACTTTTAGCGTGCTTTGGCCGCTGCCAACCGACACCGTCCGAGTCCCGAGCGGCGGGATAGTCACCGAGGAGTCGTGAAAAACCTCGGTGTCAGAGGATCGCAGCTCCAGTCGAACTGTGGCGGCTACGGCCCCAGGGTTATGGATGGAAAAACTTGTCACACTTCCCGCACCGGCTGCGACTTGGGAGAAATACTGGATTTGGCTGCCAAACGGATCTGAAAGGGCGGGGGTAACACTCAAGGCAACAACAAGGATCAGGAACGAGACGGGCATTCGCCAACGATCGCACATGGGCCCTCCTTTTGGACCGACAACCGCGCCCCGAGGCCGGCGTCAGCCGATATCCTAATTCCGCTCGTCATAATAACTTCCCCCGCGTCCAAAGACACGGTTTTCTTCGGACTGAACTGACCACCGCCCCGCCGTAACAATCCTTCGAGGCCGCCCGACATTTCCCTTGACATTCGAGGTATCGTCCGTAAAACTGGCATAGACGTTCTAGGGATAGGATATCTAGGAAAGGGGCACTGATGCCGCCAACCAGGGCTGAATTACTTCAAGGAACACTGGACCTGCTCATACTGAGAACGCTGGCGGCCGGGCCGCTGCACGGATACGCCATCGCCAGGCGCATTCAACAATGCTCGGCCGACGTGCTGGTCGTAGAGGAAGGTTCCCTGTATCCGGCGCTGTATCGCATGGAGGGGAAACGGTGGATCGCCGGCGAGTGGGGAAAGTCGGACAACAACCGCCGCGTCAGGCTCTATTCCCTGACTCCTGCCGGATGCACGCAGCTCAAAGAAGAGACGGAGATGTGGGACCGCCTGCAATGCGCCATCACGGCCGTCTTACGGACCGCTTAGTCGACGAGGGGGAGGACCGATATGAACTGGCTCCAAAAGGCTTGCGTTCGAGCTCGTGCGCTGTTTGACCGGCCTGCGATCAAACGCGAAATTGACGAGGAGCTGGCGTCTCACCTCGAGCAATGTGTGGCGGACAATATCGCCGGGGGGCTGTCGCGGGAAGAAGCGGTTCGGGAGGCGCGCAAACGGTTCGGCAATCTTCTCCGCATTCGCGAGGATTGCCGCGACATGCGCGGCGCGAGCTTCGGCGAAACCTGGCTGCAGGATATGCGCTTCGGTTTGCGGATGCTGCGGAAGAATCTGGGATTCACGACCGTGGTGGTGGTCACCCTGGCCCTGGGCATCGGCGCCTGCACGGCCATCTTCAGCGTCGTGAATGCAGTGCTGCTGCGCCCATTGCCGTACGAGCACTCTGAGCGGTTGGTCCAGCTTTGGGAAGATCCCTCGGGTAAAGGACAAGACAAGAACTCCGTCGCAGCCGCACAGTTTGCGGATTGGAAAGAGCAGACCCGCACGATGGAGCGCATCTCGGTCATCCGCAGGACGAGCATGAATCTGACCGGCGTTGAGCGGCCGGAGCGGCTGAACGTGCATAAGGTCTCGTCCAGTTACCTGCAGATCCTCGGTATTCGCCCTTCCCTGGGTCGGGACTTCCTGCCGGACGAAGATCAGCCGGGTGCCAAAAACGTGGTTCTTCTGACTCATCAGCTCTGGCAGCGCCAGTTTGGCGCGGAGAGGGAGCTGACGGGACGGGAGATCCGGCTGTCGGGCGAGAGCTACACCGTGATCGGGATCCTCCCCTCTGCGCCGGAGCTCCCATTCGAGTGCGATGCGATCGTCCCGTTCGTGTTCGGCAGTGAAGAGTGGCATCGTTCCAGGGGTGACCATCGAGTTCGGGTCATTGGCCGGCTCCAGCCGGGAACAACAATAGAGCAGGCGCGGTCAGAAATGGCGGCGATCACCGGCCGGCTGAAACCCTCTTATCCAAGCTGGAAGCAGGATTGGGGCGTCACCATCGTCCTGATGCACGAAGAGATCACCGGAGCTGTCGGCCCCCAGCTTTGGATTCTGTTCGGAGCGGTAGGTTTTCTGCTCATGATCGCGTGCGCAAACGTGGCCGGGCTACTGCTGGCCCGAATGACGGCGCGACGCCCCGAAATGGCCGTCCGCCTGGCGCTCGGTGCCGGCCGCAGGCGCGTGATCCAGCAATTGATGACCGAAAGCGTGCTGCTTTCGGTGCTCGGAGGGGCTTTGGGGGTAGGGTTGGCCCTCCTTTCCATCCGCCTCTTCAGGGCCTCGGGCGCGGAAATTTTGCCGCGGGTACGGGAAATCGGGCTCGATCATTCAGCGCTCGGTTTCGCGCTGGCCACGTCCCTCTTGACCGGGATTCTGTTTGGTCTGGCGCCGGCGCTGCACCTGATTTGGCGGGATCTCACGCACGGGCTCAAGCAGCAGGGTCGAACGGTGGAGGCCGGCGGCGGCCGAGCTCGCGCCGCGCTCATCGTCCTGGAAGTCGCGCTGGCGGTGGTTTTACTCGCCGGAGCAGGGCTGCTCGCGCAGACCTTGCTCCGTTTGCAGGCTGTTCCCGCCGGATTCAACCCGCACAACGTACTGGCAATGGACGTTTCTTTTGACGACAACCGGTACCCGTCGGGCGACCGTCGTGCCGTCTTCCTGCGTGACATCTTCCGACGAATCGAATCGTTACCCGGGGTGGAATGTGCCGGGGCCACAACGACGCTGCCAATGGCCGGATCCACGGACAGTTCCGTCAGAGCCGAACGCCATCCGGATCAGGACCGGTTCTACATCGGCGCAGATTACGACTTCGTGGCCGGAAATTTTCATCGGGCGATGGGCATGTCTTTGCTGCGGGGACGCGCTTTGACGGAGCGCGACGATTCCACCACTTCTCCCCGAGTTGCCCTTCTGAACGAGGCGCTGGCAGCCAGGGCCTTTGGAAGTGAAGATCCGCTCGGCGAGCGAGTGCGGTTCCATGGAGAATTCTGGGAGGTCGTTGGTGTTGTCGGAAACGTGCGCAGTCGGGGGCTGGACAGAGAGGCGCGGGAGCACATCTACCTGCCGCAAGCCTTCAGTGGTTTCCCCTGCAGCCTCGTCGTGCGCACTAAAGTAGAGCCGCTTGCCCTTAGCGAAATCATTCGGGGCGAGATTCTGAAACTGGATCCCGACCAGCCGGTCTCAAACGCCCGCACCCTCGAACAGATCATGGCAAACGCCGCGGGCCAGCGACGTCTCATGCTGGGCGTGCTTGGACTTTTCGCGACTGCGGCTGTGTCGCTCGCTGCGATTGGCCTGTACGGGGTGATGGCATACGCGGTCAGCCGGCGTGCGCGCGAAATCGGAATTCGCATGGCCCTCGGCGCTCAGCGGAGGGGCGTGGTGGTACTGGTCATGAAGCGAGGTCTGAAAATGACTCTGCTGGGCGTCGGCTCAGGACTCATAGGCGCGCTTGCGCTGACGCACGTCCTGACTCACGTGCTTTTCGGCATCACTCCGCGAGACCCGGTGACACTTGGCGTCGTAGCCGTCTTGCTGGTGGCTGTCGCTTTGCTCGCTTGCTGGTTGCCCGCCCGGCGCGCAGCCAGAATCGATCCGATGAGAGCGCTCAGGTGCGAGTGAGAAGTGCGGAAAGAGGTGACAGTCCCCGAATTGCTTCGCGATTAGCCCGTATTGCTCACAACTCTGCGGCTGCTTTTTCCGTCAGAGCCGCGCACGAGCGCTTTTCAGCGGAGTAAGCGGGTTCGAACAGCCACCGACCTCGCATGCGTATAGCCCGGGACCGGGATGAGGGCGCCGCCGCGGCACTCCGAGTCCGGTCAGAGCCGCGCGCGAGCGCTTTCCAGCGTAGCAAGCGGGTTCGAACAGCCGCTGAAATCGCAAGCGCAAGCCCGGACCGGGATGAGGGCGCCGCCGCGGCACTCCGAGTCCGGTCAGAGCCGCGCGCGAGCGCTTTCCAGCGTAGCAAGCGGGTTCTAACAGGGAGCGATCGCATGGTCCCCTTCAGCGCCAATGCCAACGGGCTGCGATCAGCCGGCTGTTCGAACCCGCTTGCTACGCTGGAAAGCGCTCGCGCGCGGCTCTGACGGGAAAAGCAGCCGCAGAGATGTGAAAGTGCCGATTAGGCGCTCAGAATCTCCAGCCAGGACGGCTCCACATGAACAAGCAGATCGCCGCGCAGCCAGGCGAGCGCGCCTGCGCCGGCGGCCTGGCTGTAGGACCAGGATGCAACCTTCCGAGAGGCGTCCAGGTTGTGGATGATCTTCCGTCGATCGAACTCGTCTCGCCAGGAAGGTTCGCTGGAGGCGGTTGCGCTCTACCCAGCCGTTCAGATGCTCGGAAGCCGCGAGTTTGTCGCCCTTGCTCAGGTTGCGCGTTTGTTATACGAGGCACGCGGACCAGGTCATTGACGAGCGGGTAGAACCGTCGCAGGCAAAACGCAACACCCGGTCTGAGCTCTATTGCGTTCCCCGTCATTCGGTTCTCATACAGAAAGTCGAAGCTCTGGCGCCCGACCGTCTGCAGCTTCCAAAGCGGCATCACTCTGATCACCCTGTCGACTTGCCGGACGAGTTGATGCCACATCCTCGCGTCCCGTCTGAGGTCGGCGAGCGTGGGGTAGCTCGCACGGGCCGATGAAACATAGTTGATAATCGCCGCCTGGTTTCCGGTGTTCTGTCGGAGGATTGCGTTTGTCCGAGACTCGGCTCTTTCGGGAGAGATCGGGTAAGGAGCCGTTTGCTGCCAATAATACTGAATGAACTTTTCCGCAATATGCCTCGTGCAGATTAGGAGCGGTTGCCCGGAATCGTCCCCCTGTTCCACGGCCATATCGCATAAAGCGAGGAGCAACGCATACTTGTAGGTGGCGACGAACTGACCTTCGGACAGGAGCCGTTGCAGGTTCGTGAGGAAGCTTAGCTGTTCGCGCTCCGATGGCGGACTCATCGGTGTTCGCTCCAGTAATCGGCTTTGGCGGGTATCACCCAGCGAATCCCGCCGCGCGCGTCGGGAACATCGCCGCTGTATCGTGGAATCAGGTGAACGTGCGCATGGTCAATCGTCTGCCCGGCCGCTCGCCCGTCGTTGACTCCGATGTTGAACGCTTCAGCTCCCTCCTTTTGGAGAAGGATCTGCCTGGCCAACGCGATCATCTTCCAGATTTCGGCCACTTCTTCGGCCGAGAGTTCAAAATGCTGGCAACATGTCGACGGGGGACGACGAGCGTGTGCCCCCTGGTGACCGGATAACCGTCGTAAAGAGCGAGGCAGCTTTGGTTCTCAAGAAGGACTCGGTCGGAAGGCGGGGAACAGAAAGGACATGTGGCCATGGTGCGTATATAAACCCGCCCCCGGAGAAACGCAATGATTACGAGTCGGCAGGCGTCCAGCCGTTCTTGTTCGTCTTTCACTTGGAGCACTTCCCGGGGATCCGACAGCAAAGGGCGAGAGGGACCGTCCTGGCTCCGTCGGGACGTCGTGTAAAGAAACGGAGCCTTAGGACCTATCAGCATGGGCAAATCCACGGGCATGTCTGATGTTGACAGTTTTGGAGCTGGAAGGCCGCCCGAAAGCGGGTGAATACGGAACGAACGTCGCTACAGCTCTAGCGGCTATGAGTCAAACCTTTGTGGAAAAGCACGCCTGAAGCCTGACTGTAGATTAATAATTGCAACTTGCGGAAGCTCGTATATGATAACGACGTGTGCTTTATACATTGAATACCCGTAAGAAGCATGCGATCGTTGAGCTTCTTCGCAACCTGTTACTCTGTCCTCAGATCGGAGGCAACATGCCTGTCAAGCGCTTCTGCATGCGCGTACTGTTTGTTGTTTTCACTCTCTACCTGGTTTTCATTTCCGACCTGCAAGCGCAATGTCATTGCAGAGCGATAACAATCGAACGGACATTTTTCACAGAATGCCACGTCTTTGGTTGCTACACGGTGATTTGGGTCGCGAGTGCTACGTGCGGGGACCAAGCCGGAAGCAGGTGTCAGGTGTGCCGCATGACGACTGTAAATACAAGCTGCAACCCCTGCCCGGGCTATGCTACTATAACGAAAGCAACGCTGGAGCAGTGCGACGCATACCTTTGCTGTCCGATCACCGCGATACTCCCGCCTAAGCAGGTGGCCGAGAAGAAGGAGGGTAAGTGACATGAAAGACAGGAGCATGGCCGTAGCTGTTCTTTTCATATCCGGTAGTGTCCTTCTGGCACAACAAGTTTCACAGGTCCGTCAATACTCTGTCAGCCAAGACGAAGGTGCCGTTATAGTAGAGGTCCTCGCTGCCGGAGACGGCCGCGCCCTCTCGATCCACGGCGATACTGGAGTCGCGATTGAAACGTTGAATGGATCTCGCGTTCGCGAACACCGCGCCAAAGCGGGCAGCGCCGTGAAGCTAACCGCAGGACCCGATGGACGGACATACATCTTGTTCTTGGGGCAAAACGGGTCGGTAGTCAGCGCCTATGACCGCAACGGCGCAGAGCTTTCCTCTGTAAACTACCCCGAGATGCCTACACCGCAAGCAATTGCCGTTGATTCAGATGGACGTCTGATTGTATTCGGCACTGATCCTACCGACGGTTCTCGCCGTGGGACGCACCTTCTTCATCGCTTCGATACAACGGGGCGCAAGTTCGCTCAACATATGAAGGGGCCGCTGGGACCCCGCACGCAGGCCTGTTTAATCGCGGCGGGTAATAGGCAAGAGGTTGCGGTTTTCCGCGCCGACGAAAAGAGGCTATATTGGTTAGATCGGAACGGCGACTCGATCTACTCGGTCGACATCGAAGACTATGTCACGGGTCTTGGCTTCGTTGGGGATAGACTCTTTGTTCTCATGGCCGAGACGGAGGTTAGGCCGGGCGAGCCTGGCGTTTTCGTTCGAGGGCTGAAGCATTCAAAAGTTCTGGTGGTCGAGCGAGAGGGCTCTAACAAGGTTATTCATCTTCCTGATGAGGCCTTGGGTGTCAACCAAGTGGACTCGACTGGAAAGCTCCTAAGGGTCTTCTCAGGTCAGGTCACGGTCTTCACCCTTGACGAATGATACAGCTTCGTGCCCTTTGATTAGGCCCCTATGCGATCTTCCGTTTGATCGAGAGGTGAAAGGAGGGGAAATGCGTACCCGAGCATCGTACTTGCTGGTAGTTGTTTTAGCCATTCTAATTCACCCGTTGCAGGGGCAGGACACCGTCGAATCCGAGTACCATTACCCTCCCGGGCCCCATCGAGTCACCATCTCAAGCGGGGGAAACACGCTTTGTATACTTGAGACTGCCGAGGAGATGTACCTTGAGATCCAGAGCAAGCAAAGCGAAAATCCAGGACGCGAAGGACCGACAGTACGCGTGTTCGTCGGTGACGTAGTACTAAGAATAAAGAGCGCCGCCGCCGTGCGAGCCATTGGAGTCCGCGATCTGTCCAAATCGATGGAAAACCCGCCGGTCGAACTTCAACTGAAGAACGTCGAGGTTCGCGTGGTGGATCTCAGCTCACGAAAATAGCGCCTCTGAGTAATACCCTCCCCGAACGTCCGTTCGACGGCGCTTTAGCGGTTTTAGGGGGCGGAGAGTAGGGGACACTGCACTTCTCCTTCCCAGTAGGGGCAGTTCCCGATATCCCCGGCTTCGCGATCAGGCGCTCAGAATCTCCAGCCAGGACGGCTCCACATGAACAAGCAGATCGCCGCGCAGCCAGGCGAGCGCGCCTGCGCCGGCGGCCTGGCTGTAGGACCAGGATGCAACCTTCTCAGAGGCGTCCAGGTTGTGGATGATCTTACGTCGATCGAACTCCTCGGCCAGGAAGGTTCGCTGGAGGCGGTTCCGCTCTACCCAGCCGTTGAGATGCTCGGAAGCCGCGAGTTTGTCGCCCTTGCTCAGGTTGCAGGAGCAGTGGGCGAGCACGAAGTTGTGGCCGAGATCAGCCGGGTATCGCGACCACGGGATGAAATGATCGATGTGAGTCACACCCGATAGAGGCCGGGCGCAATAGAAACACTTCCCCTCCTGCGAGTCTTTCAGGAGCGTTCGCGCCGAGGCCAGGTTCGCTCTTTCACTCCCGAACAGGAACTCGCTCAAATCAGCGGCAGTCGCCAGTATGGGTTGATTATTCTCGCGGACGTATCGCGCCCAGGCCCCGCGGACCAGGTCATTGACGAGCGGGTAGAACCGTCGCAGGCAAAACGCAACACCCGGTCTGAGCTCTATTGCGTTCCCCGTCATTCGGTTCTGATACAGAAAGTCGAAGCTCTGGCGCCCGACCGTCTGCAGCTTCCAAAGCGGCATCACTCTGATCACCCTGTCGACTTGCCGGACGAGTTGATGCCACATCCTCGCGTCCCGTCTGAGGTCGGCGAGCGTGGGGTAGCTGCGTACGGGCCGATGAAACATAGTTGATAATCGCCGCCTGGTTTCCGGTGTTCTGTCGGAGGATTGCGTTTGTCGCAGACTCGGCTCTTTCGGGAGAGACCGGATAGGGAGCCGTCTGCTGCCAATAATACTGAATGAACTTCTCCGCAATATGCCTCGTGCAGATCAGGAGCGGCTGCCCGGAATCGTCCCCCTGTTCCACGGCCATATCGCTTAAAGCGAGGAGCAACGCATACTTGTAGGTGGCGACGAACTGACCTTCGGACAGGAGCCGTTGCAGGTTCGTGAGGAAGCTCAGCTGTTCGCGCTCCGATGGCGGACTCATCGGTGTTCGCTCCAGTAATCGGCTTTGGCCGGTATCACCCAGCGAATCCCGCCGCGCGCGTCCGGAACATCCCCGCTGTATCGCGGAATCAGGTGAACGTGCGCATGGTCAATCGTCTGCCCGGCCGCTCGCCCGTCGTTGACTCCGATGTTGAACGCTTCAGCTCCCTCTTTTTGGAGAAGGATCTGCCTGGCCAACGCGATCATCTTCCAGATTTCGGCCACTTCTTCGGCCGACAGTTCGAAAATGCTGGAAACATGTCGACGGGGAACGATGAGCGTGTGCCCCTTGGTGACCGGATAACCGTCGTAAAGAGCGAGGCAGTTTTGGTTCTGAAGGAGGACTCGGTCGGAAGACGGGGAACAGAAAGGACATGTGGCCATGCTGCGTATATAAACCCGCCCGCCGGAGAAACGCAATGATTCCGAGTCGGCAGGCGTCCAGCCGGTCTTGAGTCTCGATAAAATGCTTGACAAAGTCTTTAAAAGACTGCATAAGACCGTGAGCCAAACACAGCATGTGTATAACACTGATGACACAGGAGTACGCTAGACTGAAGCTCCTCGGAGAGACCATTTATGCTTCTTTTCAGGACGGTCGCCTGACAGTCACCGAGGTGTACGACATCTTCTTCTCGACAGGTGTTCGCCCCCTTGAGCACCTGTTGTGTGTCTCCCCGCATAGCCTGATTGGTGCTCACGGACTGACCGTTCACGTCGACCCAACGCCCGGGGTAGGGGGCGAACCACACGACGCGATATACCAACATGGCGCAACCAAGGACTGTGCGTTTGACCCAGCCACCCGAGTTTTCAAAGTGGTGATCCCTGGCGGGAAAGAGAGGTTTTTCCCGAGCAAGGAGACATTTAGAGGTCAGGTGGTCAGTCCTACCGTACGGTTGCTCGAGTGCGTCGAGGGATCCCCTGAGATTTCCGCTGTCATGTCTTTTTGCGGAACTGTTTTCAAGTTAGAGTTCCACGGCCTGGAGGGGAACACAGACTATGCATTTCGGCTGGTCGTTTCCCCCAGTCGACTCCTGGGGTTGGCAGAACCGAGGCAACTAAATCCTCTGGACGGTGAGAGGTTCACCACGCTATCCGCCCAAGACGGAGTCATACAATGTCCGAAGACAGCTCTGCTGACCGTTCGGGAGTTGCTCACTGTAACGAGCACTAGATTGCCTCACCTAAGGCGCGCTGTAGCTCAGATTCTGTCACTCATCCAAGCCGACGGCTTCGTCACCTTGACGCCTCTGCGCCAACGAATACTCCTTGTCTTGCCGACAGGCGCGGATTTCGAGGAATCATCCGTGGGCTGTATCATGTGGGTCGGGAAGCATCACCACCCCGGCTTGGGGCTTGTCGGGGAATGGGCCGGAGGTGGGCAGATGTATTGGCCGGACGACCCAGAACTCGTGGCGAAGCGTATTTTCGATTACCTCGATGACTGGGCAGTTGCTGAGCCTAAGTCAAAGGAAGACATTAGCACAGCGCTGCAGGGGCCACACGAGAACTGCAGTCTAATTGTGGATAAGTTGGTCGAGCATGGGTTGGTCCGTCAACCAGACCCTAACCGCGGAGCGTTCCAAGCTGTACCTTTACGCGAAGATGAGGTAGAAGTTGGTATAAGGAAGATTGTATGGGACCACAGTCTGATCCATGCCTTCGGCTGGATGGGGTACGAGTGCAGGTTCACAACCCGCCACCAGTATGTTAGCCCTGAGAACCGTCGTGCCCTTCGAAAAGAGAAGCGGTGGGGTGCATTCTTCAGAATACTCGCCGTTGCGGCATTTATTCTGGCCCTAAGTTCTTTACTTCTTCGCCTTTATGCTAAACAATGATGTCTTTCGGCCTTTTTAGGGTATTATTCCCGATGTTGGAGTGATCGGCATCACTACGGCGAGTCAGGGGAGAACTGTAAAATGCTCAGAGGGTGGGACATGATGAACGAGCGCGACGAAACGAAAAACGTTGAACTCCAACTCCAATCCATCGAACAGGAACTTGAGAATCACAGACGGCTACTCGCTTACGCAGCGACAGACCGAGCAAACCACCGGTACAGCCTGATTCAGCGACTACAGAGGGATGGCCGGAGGGAACAGCAAGCCGAACAGGGTCTCGTCCGTAGCTAGCCTGAACGGTTCCGTCGAACAGGGAAATGACTGAGCCGAGCGGTTGCGAAACGGCAGCGCGCGCGGGCGGACATTCAGGTATTCTTCAAAACCCGGTCACTGCTATCCGAACTCTCCAGCCTAGGTCTTCTTCAGCGAACAAAGCCTGTCTTCTCCTTTGACACACTAAGCTACCCTACCCGCTATTGAGGACACCCGGCCGATGCCCCACTGGATGGTCACTTTTTCAGAGCTTCTTCGTTCTTCCGTCGTAGATCGTGTACTGGCGGTAGATCTGCCCAGCCTGAGCCACAATGAACCCCGTATGATGCACGGCTAGGAGTTCACGGCTGTCGTTATCGACGAGGGTCCGCTCCTCGATCTTAGCCCGACTTTCGCAGATTGGGGCACAGGCCGATTCTAAGTCCTTTGTTTTCAGTGGAGGCATACGAAAGGTCTCCACTACATTTTCAGTTGTTCCATACCCGTCCGCGGCAGGTGAATGCGCGGCGGAGGTTGGGCCGGAAGTCGCAGCCCGAGCTTTTCGATCAGCAGCGCCTGCTCCATCTCGGGTTGCGTGTAGCGGGGCATGACCATGCCCGGGGCCGTGTCTAAAGAATTTAATTTTTGGCGCTCGCCGCGACTCCTGACGCTCGCTCCCGTCAAAAACCTTACTCTGACTGAGCGATTCGTCGATTTTCCTTCGTAGTTTTTTCAACTCGGACGTTATAGATACGGACGCATACGCGACTGCGGCGTTCGAGCGCGTCAAGCGTCCGAGGGAGGAACCTGAGATGTCACGACCGCTGCGCATCGAGTTTCCCGGGGCCACCTACCACGCCATGGCCCGGGGAGTCGGCGGGATGGACGTGTTCGCCGACGACACTGATCGCCGAGTCTTCCTGTCGCTGCTTGGCGAACTGGTGGCCGCCGGAGTTCTGATCATTCATTGCCTCTGTCTCATGTTGACTCATTTTCACCTTCTGGCCGAGACGCCCCTCGGCGAGATGAATCGATGCATGCGCGACCTGCTTGGTCCGTATGCGGAACATTACAATCGGCGTCACCGTCGGTCCGGATATCTCTGGCAGGGACGCTACAAGGCGCTTCTGGTCCAGGACGGCGATTACTTCCTGGAGGTCTCCCGCTACATCCATATGAACCCGGACCATAACCCAAAGACCAGACCTGTGGAGACCTACCCGTGGTCCAGCTATCACAACTATATCGGTGGTCTGCCCGGTGTGGATTGGATTGAAACCCGGCGCGTCCTGTCTTACTTCCAAAGTCCGGATGACTACCGGGTTTTCGCGGAGAGCAGACGTTCCGAGCCCCTGGTCAGTCCCTTTGACAAGGCGGTGGCGGGGGTCATCTTCGGGGACGCGAGCTTCGTGAAGAAGATCCAGGACTGGCTCAAGGGAAAAGTGCCGGCGCCCGATGTTCCGGCGCGGAGGGTTCTGGAACGCTGGGGCCGCTCTCCGGACGTCGCTCTCATCCGTGGTCTTGTCGAATCGATGTTTCCCGGGCTTTCTCACAACCGACGCAATCAGATCCTTGGCTATGTGTTGTGGAAGCACACCTGGTTGAAGGGGGTGGAGATAGGCGAAATCCTGGAAAGAACGCCCGGCGCCGTCAGTCAGATGGTGCGCAGAGTTGAGGCGAGGATGGCGACAGATCCGGAGATCGGCTCTGGTCTGGCGACGATCACCCTCCAATTGGCGGCAGTGACAGGGACGAAAACCGCCCGTCCGCCGATTCATCCGGACGACTGGTTGCGCAAGGAGCGGCTGACGCTGAACCGAGTGTGACGGACAGACGTTACGTCGGGCGGCTGTCGTTGACTCATAGAGTCATGTGACAAAAACTAAATTCTTTAGACACGGCCCCGAATACGCATCTCTATCAGCTCGACTTCCAGGGGCAATGGGCTGGCTCCAGCGGCATTTCCCGGGCACCGCCCCGCCATCAGGGACTGCGCCTCGCGGCCCCGGGAACGTCCACCTGCCGACGTCCGATCCCGCGAAGGCCGAGATCGTGAGGCTCTATCTGTTGGGTGGTGAACGCGCCCTGCCGGCGGACCTGGTCTAACTCCTGTTCGAGTGGGAATAGGCACTACGCCGACCACCGCGCCAGCGCGGTTTTCGTGCTGCTGGGAAGCGATCAGACTCCGGTAGGCGCGGAACTGCGCGGCACGGCCGCGACGTCCTGGCGGGGCTTGGCCGCTGGCTCCCGCAAAGACCTCGGTTACTTCTCCATCCCAGTGCCTGAAACCACCACCATCGGCTTGTGTGGCCATTGACGCCATCAGTTGCCTGGCTCTTCGTCCGGGCTGGCTTCGTATTTCCACGTCCGGCGCAAGGCCCAACCCGGCTTGGCTTCCCTCACTGATCCGCCGCGGTCATGAGATCTATTGCGGCTTTGAGACCGACCCGACCGGGGAAAGGATGGCGCAGGCCACGATGGCTCGGTATCCCCGCGTCAAACGCCTGCGCCCGCCTCAGCATGACTGGAATGACGCGCTCCGATTGCGCCCCGCCGTTTGGTGGAACTATATCCCGGGTGAATCGCTGCGGGGCACTGTCAGAGTCACCGTTCGTACCTGGTCGCTCGGAATAACGGGGAGATCCACCAAGGTTTCGAGCCGACCCTTGATGAGCAGACCGAACGGCTCTCGAGGGCAAACCAGCAGGCAGCTTGACTCCTCTCTGGTGTTGATGCATATTGTCCTTCCCACTAGAACCAGTTCGATCTCCGCACTTGGAACTGGTTTCCCCAACGAGTCGGCCACTCTGACCTTGACAACTTGGCCACGGTCCATGTCGACCGTACGGACTCCCTTCTGGATGTCTTCCAAAGTGAGTGAGATTGACCCTATGGAGACAAAAGGCATCCTCACCAGCTCCTGCGATGTCAGGTCAACAGCCCTGACATCGGCGAGATCCATGACGAAGTCGCCGGGCTGCTGAACATCGATGAGAATGGACGACTGAGAAACTGTTCCAGAAAAGAATTCGCTCGTCCTGCGAGAGCCAAGAACCTGACCTTCTTGGAATCTGAAGCGATTGGAATGTAGTATGAAGCGCATACTTCAGTTCTCCCCTACGGCACGCAACTGGTCTCAGCGTGAGTTTCAACTGCAAAACAAAAATACGGAGCCAATACCCCAGGCCTGTAGTCGATTGTCACCATCCACAGGTAGGCTGGCCACTCGTAATGCCCCTGAGGTTTCTGCCAGGGCTCTAGATCCATTGTAGTACAATGGAGGCCATAGCCCTGACAGGCATAGTACCTTGCCGAGGCTGCCGGGTTTGACCCTCCAATCCACTGATACTTGCCGTTGGAAATCGAGAGTAGAATGCTGATCGGAATTGAGCCGTATCCGCCGAATCCCCTATAGCAAGAACAGTAGTAATTCCCATAAGTGTAACCGAGGTATTCCCCGTACTCACCGGCGATGGATAGACTCACCGATCCGTTCATCGAAGAGGATTGGGTGTAGTTGGTTCTCCCGCTAGGACTCGTCAGACGACGCGTATTTTGGTAAGTCGAATGACTACATCCCCAACTATTGTCCGATACGGTACTGCACATGTACAGCGTGAGTCCGTCCGTGCTTGGGTAGCCGTCACTGTACACACTGAAGCTCATTCCGTAACTCTGTCCTCGACAAGGAATCCCCATGGCGACGAATGTGAGGCACAGGGCGACGGCACGAAGAAGATTTCTGAAAGTCAGAGAGTGCATATTGTATCTCCTGTTCTCTTCTGCGTTAACGGGGGCGCTCGCCATAAATCACAATTCCCCGCTTCACCTGGTCTCTAACATATGAGTCCAGGAGCACGAAACCTTCGAAAGATAGCGAGGTCCGTAGCCGTTCCCGGACCTGGTCCAAGAGTTGATTATGCCGATTCTTAAGCGCGTCGAGCCTGGATAGTGCATCAGGTGCGTCCATCCGTGTCCCCTCCCTCTCCTGGTAAATCGCATCCAGCTGTCCCCTGAGACCGCTCACGGCGGAAACGAAAGAGTCGTAATCAGCCATGTTGGACAGGTGGATGCGAGCCAAGACTGCGTGTCGATGATCAATCTCTTCTTTTGTTGGATCCTCGGTTTCGGAAACCGCCATCAAGAAATGACGATAAGCCAAGTAGTCTGGGATCTGCTCGGGTGTTTCTGCCCCATCGACGATCACCCCCAGAGTGTAGTCATGGTCCCCATGAGTCGAAGACTGAGTGGCAGGCGTTTGGGCGACAACCAACGAAACGAACAACAAGATTAGTAAGACCGAAACTAGTTTTACGTATTCCTCCAAAACTGAGTGAATAGTTGAAACTACGCGGCTGTCATTCTCGAAATGCGATCATCGGGGAGGTGTGCCAAGAAGCAAGCCGCGTGACAACAATCGCGACGGCTCGGTGGCAGATCACCGATGCACTCGAGGATAAAACGGCCGTCCGAAATGTAACTATTGTTAATTGAATCATACGATTTGTCTGAGTTATACAGGAGAGTGAGGGTCATACCGGTCTTTTGGAGGGTCAAGTCTGTCACGCAGCTTCCGCTGCAGCCTCGCGTCGCAAGTGCGGCCTTCTTGGAGACTGTTGACCCGATTCAGCACAGGGGTTCCGTGTCCAGAGAATTTAGTGTCCCCTTCGGCGATGGTGGAAGCCCCACGCCTTCAGGCGAAAAGATTGATAATTTCGTGCCCGGGGCCGTGTCTAAAGAATTTAGTTTTTTGCCGCTCGCCGTGGACTCCTGACGCTCGCTCCCGTTAAAAACCTTACCCCGACTGAGCGATTCGTCGATTTTCCTTCGTAGTTCTTTCAACTCGGACGTTATAGATATGGACGCATACGCGACTGCGGCGTTCGAGCGCGTCAAGCGTCCGAGGGAGGAACTGAGATGTCACGAGCGCTGCGCATCGAGTTTCCCGGGGCCACCTACCACGCCATGGCCCGGGGAGTCGGCGGGATGGACGTGTTCGCCGACGACACTGATCGCCGAGTCTTCCTGTCTCTGCTCGGCGAACTGGTGGCCGCCGGAGTTCTGATCATTCATTGCCTCTGTCTCATGTTGACTCATTTTCACCTTCTGGGCGAGACGCCCCTCGGCCAGATGAATCGATGCATGCGCGACCTGCTTGGTCCGTATGCGGAACATTACAATCGGCGTCACCGTCGGTCCGGATATCTCTGGCAGGGACGCTACAAGGCGCTTCTGGTCCAGGACGGCGATTACTTCCTCGAGGTCTCCCGCTACATCCATATGAACCCGGACCATAACCCGAAGACCAGACCTGTGGAGACCTACCCGTGGTCCAGCTATCACAACTATATCGGTGGTCTGCCCGGTGTGGATTGGATTGAAACCCGGCGCGTCCTGTCTTACTTCCAAAGTCCGGATGACTACCGGGTTTTCGCGGAGAGCAGACGTTCCGAGTCCCTGGTCAGTCCCTTTGAGAAGGCGGTGGCGGGGGTCATCTTCGGGGACGCGAGCTTCGTGAAGAAGATCCAAGATTGGCTCAAGGGAAAAGCGCCCGGCACCCGATGTTCCGGCGCGGAGGGTTCTGGAACGCTGGGGCCGCTCTCCGGACGTCGCTCTCACCCGTGGTCTTGTCAATCGATGTTTCCCGGGCTTTCTCACAACCGACGCAATCAGATCCTTGGCTATGTGTTGTGGAAGCACACCTGGTTGAAGGGGGTGGAGATAGGCGACATCCTGGAAAGAACGCCCGGCGCCGTCAGTCAGATGGTGCGCAGAGTCGAGGCGAGGATGGCGACAGATCCGGAGATCGGCTCTGGTCTGGCGACGATCACCCTCCAATTGGCGGCAGTGACAGGGACGAAGACCGCCCGTCCGCCGATTCATCCGGACGACTGGTTGCGCAAGGAGCGGCTGACGCTGAACCGAGTGTGACGGACAGACGTTGCGTCGGGCGGCTGTCGTTGACTCATAGAGTCATGTGACAAAAACTAAATTCTTTAGACACGGCCCGGATATACGCTCGGCCCCGAATATACGCTGATCGCTGCGACTTGCCCCGTCCGCTGTTCGATTCGGGAACAATTGGATCCCAGATTCGGACACCCGATCCCGGAAAGGCGAGTCAAGGGCGCGCCTGTCCTCGTCTATTCCTGCTCTGGCGACCCTGCTAATACAGGCGCCTGCTCAACCAACGTGCCTGGCGCGGATTTCGCGGCTCTTCCCTGCGCTCTGGCGCGTTTATTGCTATCTTCCCACCCGAATAGGAAGAGGTGGAGTCTAACTAGAGGTATGGGTCTAGGTCGACCTGCGGGAAGAGGCGGCGGGACAATGGCCTGTTTCGTCTATCCCGTCACCGGGGGAGCATAGGATGAACGCCTTTCTACTGGATATCAGGTACGCGTTTCGACAGCTGTGCAACAGTCCGGGCTTTGTCTGCGCCACGGTGCTGAGTCTGGCGCTCGGAATTGGGGGCGTCACTGCCCTGTTCAGCACTCTGTACACGGTAATGATCCGACCGCTGCCTTATGCCGCGCCTGATCAACTGGTGCTGGGCCGATCCACCTACGAAGGGAATATCAACCCGTGGCTCTCCGGTCCGGACTACGTAGACTATCGCGACAAGAGCCGATCCTTTTCCTCCATGGAGGCCTTCTTCGCCCTTCCGTTTGAAGTCACCGCGACCAGCGGACAAAGCACCGACCGGGCCGTCAGCATCATCATCAGCACTGGACTGTTTCGCACGCTGGGCGTCGAAATGGCCCTGGGACGGCCGTTCTTGCCAAAAGAGGGGCAAGACAACGCCCCGCCCGTGGCCATCGTCAGCTCGGCATATTGGCGCGACCACCTGGGCGGGAAAAGCGACGCGATCGGCCGTTCGCTCGCGATCGACGGCGTGTCCTACCAGGTCGTCGGCGTAGCGCCGCCTGATTTCCACTTCATCTACGACGCAGACGTGTGGCTCCCGCTTCGCCCACAGGCGCTGGGGCCCAGGCGATTCAACAACTGGTTTATACTGGCTCGTCTCGCCGACAACGTAACGTTGTCCGAGGCGCAGAGCGAAGTGGACGTAATCGCCGCTCAGCTGGAAAAGTCCTACCCTGACACGAACGCCAATAAGGCACTATTGCTGACCCCCCTTCAGGGCGCCTTTGCCGAGCCGTACCGGCCGCGATTCTTCCTGCTCTCGGCAGGAGCGATGGCGATTCTCCTGATTGCCTGCGCGAATGCCGCGGGCCTCCTGCTGGCGCGAGGCGCAGGACGCCAAGGAGAGTTTGCCATTCGAGCGTCCATGGGCTCGTCCCGCTGGCGGCTCATGCGGCCGCTTCTGGCCGAGTCATTGATGCTGGCAGCCGCCGCCGGAATACTGGGAGCTGTCCTGGCCACCTGGATCCAGAGCGTCTTGCTCAGGCTCATGCCAATCGAGACGCTGCTCCTTGGCGCAGCCGGGTTCTCCGCCCCTGCGCTTCTCTTCGTCCTGGTGATCACCATTCTGACCGGGCTCGGTTTCGGGCTGCTCCCGGCGTTGCGCGCCAAACGCGCTGACGTGGCGCAGGACCTGCGAGCGAGCGGGCGCGGAATGACGCGCCAAGGCGTGGGCTTGCGCCGAGGGCTCGTCGTCGGGCAGGTGGCGCTTTCTTTCTTGTTGCTGATCATCGCCGGGCTGTTCATCCGTAGCCTGACGTGCCTCTACCAGGACGATCTGGGCTTCGACCATCGCAAGCTGCTGACAGTAGAGATACCGCTGTCTCCGACCGAGTACCCTGGCGAACGACGGCCCGCTTTTTTCAGCTCGCTACTCGAGCACGTGCGCGCTTTGCCAGGTGTACAATCGGCCGCGGCCATCAGCCAGCTGCCAATACGGAATCCTTACAACAATATCGACATCTACGCGGCCGGCAGTCGTACAACGAGCGCGTATGAGTTTACCGGCAACCAGCGCGTGGTGTTGCCCGGCTATTTCCAGACGATGGGTATCCCGCTCCTTTCCGGGCGGGACATCCAGACGACCGACGACTCAAAGTCCGGGCGCGTCGTCGTCGTCAGCCGGAGTCTTGCCGAGACGCTTTTCCCGAAACTCAATCCGATCGGCCGCCTGGTCGTCATCGACCGCGATGAGAAGGTCACCTGGGAGGTCGTGGGCGTGGTCGGCGACGTCAAAGAGAACGACCTGTACCAACCGAAAGGCTCGCGCGGGACCTTTTACCGCGCGTATGGTCAGCAAACCATTCCCACCATGCGCCTGGCTATTCGCTCTGCTGGCGACCCGCTTGCGCTTGTCAGTTCCGTTCGCAATGTGGTGAAGCAGATGGACTCACAGGTTCCCCCCTCGGGTTTTAGAACCATGGAGACGATCATGGCGAACTCCACGGTCTCCCAAAAAGCGCAGGTCATTTATCTGACGACCTTTTCCTTGCTCGCGCTCAGCCTGGCCGCCGTCGGGATCTACGGCCTGCTGGCCTACGTCGTAACCCAGCGCCGGTGCGATATCGGGCTCCGCATGGCATTGGGCGCCACGCCCAGCGCCATCCTCGCTATGATCGTCCGTTCGGGTATGAAGCTCGTGGGCATCGGTCTGGCCGTCGGAGTCGTCGGAGCGTTCGCCGTCACTCACCTTCTCCAGAGTCTGCTCTTCGGGGTAACGCCGACCGACTCGCTTACGTTCGGTGGTGTCGCTGTGCTCCTCTGCGTCGTCGCAAGCGTCGCCTGTGGCATCCCGGCCTGGCGCGCGGCGAAGGTCGATCCGATCGAAGCCCTGCATTACGAGTAGAAGTGGTCGCGGTCAGGGACGGACCATTGCTGGTCGCCCCCCGCATAGATCGTACGGGGTGTGAAGGGATCAGATCTTTTTTCGGTTTTGGCTCCGGGCTTTTTGGGAAGCGGAAACTGAAACTTGAAGGGCATGTTGCCCAAATAGCATTTCGAGGTGGGGCCCCGCCCATGTGTTCGTGGTTCCGCCTTCAGGCGGCTTTAGTAGTCCCGTACATTGCAGAATATACAAGACTTGAAAGGCCCGCCTGAAGCCGGAACTACGAACGGACCGGTATTTCCCTCGACTTCCGCTGAAGTGGCATTTGGGCAACACGCCCTTCAATTCCCAGTTCTTGGTCGGGGCTGGGAAGCGGGAAACTGAGGGTTGAAGAACTGCACCATCAGTGCCGGTGTCGGGAGTCCGGAGTTAGGGATTACTTCCTCGAGGCTCCCGCTACATCCATATGAACCCGGACCATAACCCAAAGATTAGACCTGTGGAGACCTACCCGTGGTCCAGCTATCACAACTATATCGGTGGTCTGCCCGGTGTGGATTGGATCGAAACCCGGCGCGTCCTGTCTTACTTCCAAAGTCCGGATGACTACCGGGTTTTCGCGGAGAGCAGACGTTCCGAGCCCCTGGTCAGTCCCTTTGACAAGGCGGTGGCGGGGGTCATCTTCGGGGACGCGAGCTTCGTGAAGAAGATCCAGGACTGGCTCAAGGGAAAAGCGCCGGCGCCCGATGTCCCGGCGCGGAGGGTTCTGGAACGCTGGGGCCGCTCTCCGGACGTCGCTCTCATCCGTGGTCTTGTCGAATCGATGTTTCCCGGGCTTTCTCACAACCGACGCAATCAGATCCTTGGCTATGGTTGTGGAAGCACACCTGGTTGAAGGGGGTGGAGATCGGCGAAATCCTGGAAAGAACGCCGGCGCCGTCAGTCAGATGGTGCGCAGAGTTGAGGCGAGGATGGCGACAGATCCGGAGATCGGCTCTGGTCTGGCGACGATCACCCTCCAATTGGCGGCAGTGACAGGGACGAAGACCGCCCGTGCGCCGATTCATCCCGACGACTGGTTGCGCAAGGAGCGGCTGACGCTGAACCGAGTGTGACGGACAGACGTTACGTCGGGCGGCTGTCGTTGACTCATAGAGTCATGTGACAAAAACTAAATTCTTTAGACACGGCCCCGAATACGTCACGTCACGTTCCTTTGAGGAGGACGCCATCTGGTCATCTGGTGTGGTTTCCTGCCAAATGGCTATTACGTCACGAACTGCGATGGACGCCAGGGACGACATGGACGGACGACGTCGACCGGGCATGATGTTCCGTCGACGCTCGTCCGTCCATGTCGTCCCTGGCGTCCATCGCAGCTCGTGCCATTCACACCATCATCCCGTCCCTGTAACCCGGGCGGGCCCAGGGAAGGGCATGCGGACCGGCAAGGTGAGCGACGCGCGCTTCCAGCGCCTCGCATTCGCGCCGGCTCATCTTTTGTGTAAATGTCCGCGCCGTCTGGATGTTCTCCTCGAGGTTCTGCATCCCGACATGGCCGATAACTGCCGTCGCGACGCCGTCCTGGCTCCAAGCATACTGGAGAAGTTCAGGAACGGTCCCTGACTGCGCGACGCCTCGGATGGCCTTCATCGCGATGACACCGACGTTCTTCTCGCGGGCAACCGGCAACGCGACTTTCGCGAAATTGCCGAACTTGGTGGCATTCATAGCCAGAATACAAACGTCGACGGGCAGCTTCTCGAGCATTTCCTTGGATTTCTCGGCACTGTTCATGCTGGAGAACCCGATGAACCGGACGGTCTTGGCTTCCTTCAGCCGAATCAGTTCCTTGTACAGGCCTTTTTCGAGGGCCGGGATGTCCTCGATGCCTCGATGCTGTGGATCAGCAGAATATCCAGGTAATCCGCCTTCAGGAGTTTCATGCTCGTTTCGAACTCCTTCATGCCCTCAGCTGACGCGACGCTTTTCGATCTTCGTCGAGAGAATGATCGATTTGCGGTACTTGGGCAGGATCTGCCCGAGCAGCTCCTCGCTGGTGGCAAAAAAACCGTCTCCAGCACATGTCGGGCATGCTGCATTGCCGAATTTGTAGCCGGCCGACGTGTCAAAAAGAGTTGATTCCTTCCTGGATCGCCTTTTCGATCATCGGCTGCCAGACGCCGTCCTTGTTCTTCACGAAATTCGACCCGCCGCCAAACGAGAGGATGGAAACATCGAGCCCGGTTTTTCCAAGGACTCGTTTGGGCATAATCCCTGCGCCCGCCGCTACGTGTTGACAGCGACCCGATAGCACCCAGGCCGACGGCCGAGTGCTGCAGGAAACTGCGTCGTGAGAGTTTCGGTTTCATTATGGCTTCCTTTCTTCGGCGGCTGCTGCCCCGCCCGGCATGTACTTGGCTGAAACGCTGTTAATAACGTTCGCAGCCGACTCGTTCTTGCTTGGGATGTAGGTCGCAACCGCCGTATCTTCGGCGGCCGGTCCGCCGATCGCGATCTTGCCCTTATAGAGAATATTGAAGTTCTCGACGATGTGAACCTCTGACGCAATAGACGTATGCACCCGGCAGATTCCGCGGGCCTTGCAGTCAACGTTCAGCGTGTTGCTGCCCGATTGGAGGCGTCGGCTTGCTGACCGCGTCGTATTCGGCTTCGGTCGCCTTGTCCCATCCGGAGATCTTGGTCCAGTCGGGGCAGATGGTCGGATCGTTGAAGCCGCCGTAGGCGAGATATTCGCTGATGAACAGTGATTTGACGAACTGGCCGTCCTCCTTCTCAGCCAGATCGCTATCTGGTACGAAGGCTCCAGACCCTGGGCCGTCGAAAAGGCGTAACTGATCTGAAGGGTGCCGTCTGCGGGGTCTGCCGCAACCCCGAAAACCGAACTGGCGGCTAAGAACAAGGCCAAAAGGACCAGCTCGGAAAGGCTGGGCTTAAGCATGGGGCAAATTTTATAACAGGGATTGGTGAAAAAGTAAGTAACAGGGCTTCGTCAAACCGTTAGGTTGCGGTTAGTTACCTCTCGCCCACAATGAATCTGCCACCCGATTCCTTCATAGACACTACGGGCAAGCGCGTCTTCCATAATGGCGTTGAGGTCGAGCTGTTCTTCGATTTTTGCGGCACATAGGGGGTCACGCGCGCGAAATTCCCGGAGTTAAAACCCGTGTCACCTCCGAATGTGAAATAGGGGGCCAGCCACGGTATTCACCTTACCGGGTAAACGGGGTCAGAGCTTCAAAATTCAAAAAACCAATTGCGGCGAGTTTGAGCGGCTTTTTGAATTCTGAAGCTCTGCCCCCGTTTACCCCTTACTCGATCGCATAGCCCGGCACAGCGGAGAGTAAGCTCGTGCTCGGCGTGCCGAACAGTTCCTGGGCGACGATGGGCAGGGTTGAGGTCAGCAAGATGTAGCCGCCCGCCTGCGCTTCCGCCTCCGGAACAAACTCCGAAAGCAGCTTGGACACACGTTTTCCCGATCCCAGCTCGAACTGATGCGTTCCCGTTCTGATTCCCGCCGCTGAAAATACCTTGAGCTTGATCACGGCGGGCGCCGGGTCGGTGTTGGGGTTAAACAGAGCCAAGCCCGTGTAAAGAAGCCCCGGCACGTTCGCAACGTGACTAAAAACGATTTTGCTCGACAACTCGGTGTCCAGGCGAGCGGCGGCGGCGTAGCGGCAGTCGGTCAGCCCGAAAACAACGTCCCCCATCAGCCCCTCGCCGGGCGGCGCCGAAACGTGAAGAGAACCGACCAGCGGCACATCACCGAAAAGATCCGATGCGTCCCGTTCGATGTACCCGCCCGGCTGAATTGTCAGAGTGGCCGGTGAACCGACGATAGCGCCGTCGTCCGAGATAGCCGTCAACGTTACTTGCTTCTCTTGCACTCCGCCGAGGTTGAACAGCCTCACGCTGGTGAACAAGTGTCCGGGGATGTGCGCCAACTGGGCGGAGAAAAGGTCCCCCGTTGCATCCGAAGTGACGGCGTTAAGCGCGAAAGACGTTGACTTGCCCGGAAGAGTTACGAGCCCGGAGGCAACCACACCCTGCCCACCGGTCGCCAGAATCACGATGTAACCCGCTGCATAAGACGTCCCGAACAGCTCGCTGACCGTCGAAGTCAGCGAGCCGTAAGGCGGCAGATTCCGGAACACCGTGAGAACCCCGGGACCAGGCGGATCCGGAGGACGCTCCGTGTGCAGCTGGAGAATCAGGTTGGTCGGACTACCGTGCGGATTGATGATATTGACCAGTGTCCGGGCGTCCTGCCCGCGGAACGCCCCGGTTCCTTCATAGACGCGCGTCAAGTAGAAAGCCCAAGCCGGACGCCGCGTTGCGACCGCGCCGTCCAGTCGGCTCAGGCCGTAGTCGCCTGATTGCGCGAAGACCCCGGCGGACTGGCCGGTGGTTTCGATTCTCAGCCAGCCATCCATGACTTCTTCTCTTGGGACGCCAAACCATTCCTCCGCCATGAGCGGCGTCTGGCCCTCCGGAGGGATTTCCTTGAGAACAGGGTTTTCCGGGAGAGGAAGCAGCGCGCCGTCGGGGCCGAAGGCGTGGATTCGGGCATGGATCGGTTCAGGTTTCGGGTTTGAAATCGCCACGCCCAGGAAGTCGGCCGGCTCGCTTCTCATGATCGGCAGAAAGGAAACCGTCGGGCCGCCTCCGTAAACAGTGATCACGCTGTAGGGCGGCACGTTGACGGTTACCTTGCCGCCGGAGGGCTTCAAGTCCGGCAGTCGCGTCCAGCTCTCGGTCGCACTCGTCCTGTAGACCAGGACGGCGTTCACTCCGGGAGGAGTAAACTGAACATTCAAATCCGGAGTAGAAAACGGCCGGAGATCCACTTCGTATTCCTGGTTCTTCATGTTGACCAGCACTATCGTGACGGTCTTGTTTCGTTCGTGAAGAAAAGCGCTGACATTCAGGCTGTTCAGGGTGTCGAAACGGTTTGCGCCGCCGACCGAGCTTTGGCCGTTACTGAAGTCCGCCTTGACACGCGTCGCACCGGGCCGGATGAACCTCGAGAAGTGCTTGAATGCACAGTACTTTTTCTCGGTCGTGCTGAGGGTTCGGCCGGTCAGCGAATGCGCGTCGGGGCTATCCGAGGCGTCGTTCAGAATCTGCCAGTAGACGTAGGCGCTCACGTCTCCGTGCACGACAGCATTGTGGATCCTTTGGGCCACCGTTATGGCCCCGTTTCCTGGGGTCCCGTTGCTGCCGGTCAGCCAGGCCGCGGCGGCCCCTCCATCCTCCGAAACCCAGGTGGGCTTATCGCTGACGTTCTTTGTGCCCGGGGCGAAGAGCCAGAAAGCCCACGGTTCTGCGGAGAGGGAGTCCTTGCCCCATAGGTACGCATGCCACATCTTTACGGCGTCGGCGTCGTTGCCCAGGTACCCGTTGGAGTTGTAGAAGTCCATGAAGTTGATGAGCGTCGGGTCGTTATGGTTCTTGACCGCATCTATAAAGGACATCTGAAAGTGGAGCGCCCAGGGATTGGAAGGCTTCTCTCCGAGATTGGCCATGTGTGGGCCTTTGATCTTCGTCGTGATCCCCTTTTGCTGGAACTCCTCTCGAATTGCCGCCAGAGCGCTCGCGTACTGCCACCACTGGCCTCCCTCCGGGTCCGGATCGCCGTCGGCGTCGGTATCCGGGCCCTGCCGATCGGAATAAGTGCAGCTGTCGAAGGGGTTCTCGAAGCTGACCTCGTTTTGCAGGCTGAGCGCGTAGAAGTTGACTCCGAACCGTTGCTCGAATCCCTTCACCCAGGCGGCGACGTAGCGGCGGAACTGGAGCAGATTCTCAGGCGTCTGCGTCAATCGCCCGCCGACGGTGTCGGTGCTGTTCCACGACACGAAAGGAGTGGCTTGGGGAGTTCCTTGTCCGAGGAAGGCGACTTCCGCTCCTGTGGGGGATTTCATCCAGTGCGGAGGACTCCAGAGGGCGCCGACGATGCGGACCTCCTTCGGCTCGAGCGCATTGTCGCGGAGATACTGAGCCACCTGGCCGTAGATGCCGACCCGCTCGTGGTTGAAGTTCAGCTTCGCGATGTTCCCCTGCAGGTCTTCCCCGAGCTCGACCGGGTCGTCGAGCCTGCCACTCGGCCCCTTGAGCGCGTGCGGATTCAACGCGACACGCAAGATGTTGCAGCCGAGATCCCGCGCGTACATTCGGGCGAACTCCGGGCGATGGTAGAGGCTGTTGGGGCCGGCCAGGTCCCCGTAGCCGACCAGGGATGTCCCCCATCCTTCCATCTGCTGATACCGTGTTACGACATCGATGCTGACGGTTTCCTTGATCGGCTGGGCTAATGAGGCGGCCGCGGTCAGGAAGAAAAGGACGAGGGTTTGCAGCAGACAAAAGAGGAGGCGTTTCTTTGTCATGGCGGCCCTATTATGGCGAAAGAAGGCGCCGGTTTCAGTAGTGATGACCACCGATTGAGATGTGGGACGGCAATAGGGGGACAGCCACGGTATTCACCCGATTTGGGGCGAGCTGAAACCAGGTGAATACCGTGGCTGGACTGCACCCTATTTCTGTCCCCCTATTTCTTCAGGTGTAGCCTTTGATCCACGGACCGACACGCACGGAACCAACAAGAAAACCGTCCGTGTCAGTCCATGGATATGCCTGTCCAACCTAGTTACCGCACGGGGCGACGTTTCGCCAGTTCAGAGCGGTGTCGTTGACCGTCATCGTGCCGTTGGCTCCGTAGCTCAACGTAAGCTGACGGTTTGCTGTTTCGTCGCAGGCCGCGCCTTTCTCGACGTGGTCCCAGTCTCCGAGGGTGTACTTGTATTCGACGAATGTCCCTTCCTTTCCGGTGAGGGTAATTGTCCAGTGTGTCGCATCCACTCTCGTCAGCACGACACCGCCCGGGTTCCATTCGGGGAGGCCACCATCCAGGTTCTGAAGGCTTCCGGCAATGTACACCGAGCGCCCCGTGCCGTCCGTTGAGGCGGGTACTGTCACGTTAAGCGCAACCGTCACCGTGCGGAGCTCCGCCGTCGCAGTTACTTGATTGGAGTTTCCCGAAAGATTGAAGGAGGTGTCCACCGCGCGCACCACATAGTAGTAAACTCCGTTTTCAACCACGTCCGTGTCCTGATAGCTGGAAGTCGTGACCAGGGCGATCGCCGAATAAGGCCCCCCGTTAGAGTCGCCACGCAGGAGTTCGTACCCGTACAGGCTCGGATCGCCCTGGACGGCGTCCCACTGCAGCGAGATGCCAGCCGGCGAAGTGGCAACGACAATAAGATTGGCCGGAGCGCTCGGCGCGGTCGAATCGCCGCTCGACACGACGGTCAGGCTTCCCGCATTCGTTGGAGAATTCCCGGCGGGGATGGGACCGTTCAAGTCGGCATACAGCCAATCCCGCCCGTTGGTGGTCGAGTACCTGTAGACGTAATCGTAGGTCCCGACGACGTCGGGAAGCATGCTGCCGACGAACTCGTCATTATTCCCGGCATCTACGTTGAAGGTCGCGTCCGTCCACGTCCAGTTGGGGTTGCCGGCCGGGGTGCTGCCGTCCGGGCCAAAGCCCACCTGCGCGAGCAGTCCGGGGGTTGCGCTGGCCTGGTTGGTCACCCCGTCGATCCAGACCTGTCCGTAAACGCGGTCCGTCCGATTAACGGCGCTGATTACATGGTTAAGAGTAGGCGGCCATTGCAGGTTGGCCCATCCGATCGTGTAGTGCGGGAGCGCGCTCACTTCATTCGACAGCGTGCTTTCGTTTCCAGCCGCGTCCAGCGCGGTCATGGCGTAGTAGTAAACCCGCGCATTGACCAGACCGGTGTCTGTATATGTGGAGCCGGCGAGCGGGGCAGAATTCACTTTCACCCAGCCCCCACCGCTTACGGGGCTCCGATACAGATTGTAGCCAGCTGCGCCGGCCACGGGACCCCAGGTCAGGCTGACCTGCTCGCTGCCTTCTTCAGCCCCCGACAACGTGGGGGCTGCCGGAGGCTGCAGATCGATCGTTCCTGTTGCGAGCAGCCACGCACTCTGGGGTCCGAGAGAGACGCTCAGCGCGCCCGCCGTTACCTGCGGGGATGTGCTGCCGGTATTGTTAATTCCATAGAGGGATTGAAACGCCGCACCGTCGGGCACGTACCCACCGACAGGGACAATCACGGAAGACGCCTGGTTGCTCCTGTTGATGACGACGATGACCGCCTGCCGGGCGGTTTTGCGCCCGTAGGCGACGGTTTCTGCCGCGTCATCGGCAAGGAGCATGACAAGATTGCCGCGAGTCAGGGCCTCGTTGTTCCGCCGGAGGGAGGCGAGCGTCTGGTAGTGGGTGAACATCGCCCCGTCGGGGCTGCCACCTCTGTCCGCCCAAGGATAGGTTCGGCGGTCGTCGGGGTCATCATCCCCCGTGATCGCCACCTCATCTCCGTAGAAGACCGTTGGAGCGCCGGGCATCGTGAACTGAATCAGGGAAGCGATTTCCTGCCGCAGTTTTCCCTCTGCCAGGTTGTCCAGGTTCAGTTCTTTGTCTGCAGTCGTCTCGGCGCCCGGAGTGAGTGTCCAGAGGAGCCGTTCCGTGTCGTGGCTGTCCAGCAGGTTCATCAGGCTGTAAAAGGCGGCATCCGGATAATCTTCACGGACGGAAGCAATGCGGGCAGCGAATTCCGAGGGGCTGATGATGCGTCCGCTGTCCGCAAAACCTTTGGAGTCGAATGACCCGGGGGCCAGGAAGGCGACTACCGCGTCCCGCAAGCGGTAGTTCATGCTGGTGTCGGCGCGATCGCCGCGTAGCATCCGCAACAGCGTGCTGTCTTTCTGCCAGGTCTCGCTGATGATCAGGCGCGTCGGGATCCGTTTGCTTTCACCACCCCGCGGAAGCTCTCCCAGTACCCGGCCGGGAAGGACGCATCGCCCATCACGTCCAGGCGCCACCCGCTCGCGCCCTGCTTGAGCCAATAGCGGCTCACGCTGTTTGCGCCGGTCAGGAAGTATTGCTGCACGGCGGGCAGCGATTTGTTGATCACGGGAAGGCTGTCGAACCCAAACCAGCCATCATAGGTGGCAGAGTTCGGCGTGCCGTTGCTGCCCACACAGGGACCCGTGCCCGGTGCGACATCGTGGAAGGTGAACCAACTCCGGTAGGGCGAGGCAAGCGACTTTCACAGGCGCCGACATTCGTATAGTGATGGTAACGGTCGAAGAACGGGCTGTCCGACGAGAGGTGGTTGAATACGCCGTCCAGGATGATACGCATCCCTCGTTGGTCGGCGTGCCTGACCAGGTTTTGCCAATCTTTCTGAGTGCCAAAGTAGGGGTCGATCTTGTAGTAATCCTGGGTATCGTAGCCGTGATTAGACGCCGGCATCGAAGATCGGGTTGAAGTAGATCGTATTGACACCCAGGGATTGGAGGTAGTCCAGGTTCTGGTCCACGCCGTGGAGGTCGCCGCCCATGTAATCGCGCCCGCGCGGCGCTTCTTTGGTCGGACTCCAGGATGGCGGGTTGGTGTCGAACCGCCAGGGACAGTTGGTGGCAGCCGTCGGCGTAATTGCGGCAGTAGCCCTCGGGTAGGGTGCCCCAGGCCAGTCTCAGGACCGGGTCGTCGTAGCGGACGTCACCTGTCTTGGGATCGTTGTTCGAGCGCCCGTTGCGGAAGCGGTCGGGGAAGATCTGGTAGATGACGGCGTTCGCAGCCCAGTTCGGCGCGACGAAGGAGGGATCGTAGACGATCAGGGCGTAGCTGTTGTCCACGACGTTGTCGCTGACGCTGCCCAGGCCGCCGTCCAGCGCCGGGGTGTTATCGGCATAGTAATCGGTGTCCGTGCCGTCGGTGACGATGAAGCGGTACCACAGGTTGTTGGGGGCCGCGTTCGGGAGCGTCGCCTCCCAGAAGTCGCAGCGACTCGTTTTCCAGGCCCGCCTGGTAGCAGGAGACATCGCTGGCGCCCAGGGTCATGTTGACGAAGGATTGCCCGTTGGCGTTAATGTCATAGACGCGGACGGTGGCCGCGCTGACATCGTTGTGGAACGTGCGGAGGCGCAGCGTCACCGGCGTCCCGGCCGGAACGGCCCCTCCCGGCGTGCGGTACAGCGTGTCGCGGGAATCGTGGCGCACCCCATCCCACTCCACGTTGTTGTCCAAGCCGTGACCAGGGCCGGTGACGGTTATGCTGAGAATGTGGGTGGTGCCGTTGTAAGAGAAGGCCACTTGGGCGTTGTCAGCGGGGACCGCGAAGGGGATGTTCGCGCCGCCGGGGACGCCGCCCTGACCGTAATTCTCATCCCAGGTTTCATTGATGGCGACCTTCGCCTCGTAATTTCCCGCCGGGATGCTGCCTGTGATGAAACTGATAGGTTCCGTCCCCGTCCGGGTCCTGCAGCCAGGAGCGCAGGCATTCCGGCTGCCAGTCGCCGGGGCAGCCCATTTCGCTCTGGAAGCTACCCGGCACCGTGGCGATGACAGACGTCCGGTTGTCCGTGACCCAGTGGGTCTTGTGGTCGTAGTAGAACTTGACCGAGGTCTGGGCGGCCAGGTTAAGGGCGATGTTCGCTCCGTCCTGCTGGGCGTTCGCGCCGTAGTTCTCGTCCCAACTGTTGTTGAGGGCGGCCTTGTATTCCCAGTTCCCCGCGGGGACCGTGAAGACGCCCTGCCAGACGCCATCATCCGCATCATAGCCGAGGTGGGTGGCAGCGCAGTCCGGCGTCCAGTCGTCGCTGCAGCCCAACTCACTCTGCAGCGAGCCTGCAACAGTGATACTGGCCGGTGCGGGCGTGTGGTCGGCAAAGGCGATTTGTATCGGCCGGAAAGATAACAGGAAGCCAAACAAAACGCTCAAGCCGATCAATGGAATGGAGAGGGTGTCTTTTGGCCGGTTCATGGCTGTCCTCCTTCGGAGCTCTGAAAGATAAGCTTGGGGTGCCAGGCGCCCCAGCTTCGTTACCCCGGGCGGTGTCCCGGGCTGCTGAAGATCAGGGAAGTTTGAACACGATCGTGGATAGCCCGGTTATTTACTTTTCAGTGAAGCACGGAGAAGCGGAGGCGTCAAGCCGCCTTCGACCTGCGCCCTAAATAGACGCCTCTGTCAGTACTGACAGTGTTGATTTTCACTTCACGGGATCAAGATCCGACGTGGGCATGAAGCTCACCTCAGACGAAGTCTGCTTTGACGTGGAGGATAGTGATGGGGGCAAAAGTGATGGGGGCAAATACGGTATGTGAGGCAGAGAAAAAGGTTGTGCTGGTCGTGGACGACGCTCCAGCCAACATCCGGGTCGTAAATGAGATTCTCCACGACTCGTATAAAGTCCGGATCGCTACAAACGGCACCAAGGCCTTGGAAATGGCCTCTTCAGAACCTACGCCGGACCTCATTTTGCTGGATGTGGTGATGCCGGGGATTGACGGCTATGAAGTCTGTGCGCAATTGAAGTCCCGTCCCGGCACTCAGGATATCCCGGTAATCTTCCTGACCGGCCAAACCGAAAGCACCGACGAAACCAGGGGATTTGCGGCCGGAGCGGTGGACTACATACACAAGCCCTTCTCGCCTGCCGTCGTGGCGGCCAGAGTCCAGACGCACCTTGCCCTCCGCGAAGCACGCGAACTGGTGGCGCGGCAACTTTTAAAGATCCGCGATGAGCTCGAAACGGCCAGGCAAATTCAGCTGTCGATCCTCCCGATGGAGATCCCGAACATGGCGCAGCTCGACATCGCGGCCCGCTATATTCCCATGAGCTCGGTTGCCGGCGATTTCTACGACTTCATGCCGATCGACGAGAAGCGAATTGGAATTATGGTGGCCGATGTATCAGGACACGGAATGCCTGCCGCGCTGGTGGCATCGATGCTGAAAATCGCCTTCGCCGCACAGTCCGCCAATGCGGACGAGCCGGCAGCCGTTCTATCCGGTCTGAATCAAGCCCTGTGCGGGAAGTTTCGGGGTCATTACGTGACCGCGGGGTATGCGGTGATCGATACGGAGAAGCGCGTCCTTCGCTACGCCGGCGCCGGCCATCCGCCTTTGCTCTTGAGGGAGAGGGCGTCCGGTACGGTCCGTAATGTCCTCGAAAACGGCCTGTTCCTGGGATATTTTCCCAATGCTCAGTACTCCGCCGTGGAGATCCCGTTTCGGGAGGGCGACTGCGTTGTGCTTTATACGGACGGGGTGACGGAATCGATGGACAATTCCGAAGAGCAATTTGGAGAAGAGGGCTTGAAACGCTTTCTGGAGGAGCATCCTGAGGGCCCGTCCGCAAAATTCGTCGATGGTCTGCTGGAACGGGTGTCGCAATTCACCGGCCGAGCGCTCGGCGAGGATCCGGATGATGATCTCACGCTTCTCGCGGTGCGTTTCGACACCACGTGAAACAGCAGTGAAGGTCTCCGCGTCACCACGTCTCAACTCCGCGAGGGAGACTTATGACAATTGCAAAACGCCTGATTCTCCTGCTTGCCGTACCGCTGATCGCCCTCCTCGTGCTTGGCTATTTCGTTATCGACCAGATTGCCGGAATCGAATCGCTGAGCCGGTTTGCGGTCGACAAACAGATTAAGAGTCTCGCCGCGCTGGGGAAGATCTCGCGCTCTACCACCGAAATGCGGGTGGCGGTTCGAAACGACCTGCTGGCGAACGACAAGGCCGAACGGAACCGGGCTGAAGAGATCATGCGTCAGCACAAGGCGAAATTGAACCTCCTGCTTGCCGAATACGGAGACAAGCTGATCTCGAGCGATACCGACCGCAGGTTGTATGCCGACTACCAGGAAGTGCTGCGCGAATGGTCCGGCGAGGCTGATAAACTCCTCTCCCTTAAACAGGCGGGACGGCAGGAGGACGCGATCAGGCTGTTCTTTGCAGGCTCATTCCAGAGCCTGGGCGACCGCCAGTCCAGCCTGCTGAGCCAGTGGGTCGCCCATCACGAAAGCCTGGCAGCGGGCGCCGGCCAGGCAACGCTGTTGGCGGTGCAAACTTCCCGGAGGAACCTGCTCATCGCCATCGGCCTCGCGATGATTCTCTCGAGTTTGCTGGGATTTTTCACGTTCCGGAGGATCGTTCTCCCGGTTCAGGCTCTGCGGACGACGGTCGAGTCCATCGCCTCCGGCAACTATACGAATCCCGTCCCCTTCACCGAGGGCACCGACGAGACCGGCGCACTGGCGCGCTCCATCGACGTTCTCAAGCGGGGCGCTGCATCAATGGAGGAGCAACGCTGGATCAAAGGGACCATCGCTGCGCTCACGGGGACTTTGCAGGGGGCGACAACACACTCCGAGTTCGGGCAACGGCTTCTCTCAGGGTTGATTCCGGTACTCGGTGGCGGAGTCGCAGCTCTCTACCTGCTGGAACCCGAGAACAGACGGCTGCGGCGTGTGGCGGGATATGCGCTTGCCGGATCCGGGAAATCGGCGGATTCGCTGCAGGTCGGTGAGGGACTGGCCGGCCAGTGCGCTCGCGACGAAGCTGCAAAAATGCTCACGCACCTGCCTCCGGATTACCTCGAGATTTCATCCGGAATCGGGACGGCAGCGCCTGTCCAGGTGGTTGCGTGGCCCATAATTGCAGCGAACTCCCTATTGGGAGTCATAGAATTCGCCTCGTTCCGGGCGCTCGAACCCAGGGAAAACGCGCTGATCGAAGAACTGCTGCCCGTTGCGGCCATGAGCTTGGAGGTCCTTTCCCACAACATCGCCACTCGGGATTTGCTCGTGCAAACGCAGGAACAGGCCCATGAACTGGAGGTGAAGAACGAGGCGGCGAGCAGGCAGGCCCGCTACGATGCAATGCACTCGGGCATCGCCGCGGCACTGGTTCAAACGCATGATTTCGCGCAAATGATGCAGTCGTGCGCCGAAGCCATCCTGGGTGGCGTCGGGACTGCTTTTGCGCGCATTTGGATGTTCGAGCCTGAGACCGACGAGTTGGTGCTGTGCGCCAGTGCCGGTCTTTACACCCATTTAGACGGACCCCACGCACGAGTCAAATTGGGTGAACGGAAACTTGGCAGCATTGCCGCTTCCCGCCAGCCACTTGAAACCAACACTCTCACAGGAGAAGTGGGTTTTGACCTCGATTGGGCTCGTGCCCAGGGCATTGTCTCCTTTGCCGGTTACCCGCTGGTCGTCCAGGACCGGCTTGTGGGTGTCGTGGTTACCTTCGGCTGCCATTCGCTGTCAGAGGAGGACTTCAAGGCGTTGAGGATGGCTGCCAACCGGATCGGTCTTGGGATTCAGCGCCGGCAGACAGAAGAAGAGCTGCAAGAGGCCAAGGAAAAGGCAGAAGAGGCGACCGCCGCGAAATCGATGTTCCTGGCCAACATGAGCCATGAGATCCGCACACCGATGAACGCGATCATCGGCATGACACACCTGGCGCTGAAGACCGACCTGAGCCCGAAGCAGCGGGACTATCTCTCCAAAGTCAGAATCGCGGCGGGATCACTGCTCGGAATCATCAACGACATCCTCGATTTCTCCAAAATCGAGGCGGGCAGACTCGACATGGAGGAGGCCGACTTCCGGTTCGAAGATGTCTTCGACAACCTCTCCACCGTGGTCGCGCAAAAGGCAAACGAGAAAGGGCTGGAGTTCCTGATCGCCGCGCAGCAGGACATCCCTCCGAACCTGGTAGGCGACCCCCTGCGCCTCGGCCAGATCCTGGTCAACCTCGTGAACAACGCTGTCAAGTTCACCGACAGGGGCGAGGTTGTGGTGTCGGCCGGGGTCGAGGAATTGGAGCCGTCGCGCGTCAAATTGAAATTCTCGGTTCGGGATACCGGCATAGGAATGAGCCCGGAGCAGACGGCGCGTCTGTTCCAGGCATTCACGCAGGCCGACACATCAACGACACGGAAATTTGGTGGGACCGGGCTCGGTCTTTCGATCAGTAAGCGCCTGGTAGAGATGATGGGAGGCAGTATCTGGGTGGAGAGCGCTCCAGGTGTCGGCAGCACGTTTCACTTCACCGCATGGTTCGGCATCGGTTCTGCAGTAACGGAACGCAGGCACTTGCTCCCGGATCTTGCAGGCGTCCGGGTCCTGGTTGTGGATGACAATCTGCAGGCCTGCGAGATCCTCAGCGATGCGCTTCGAGGGTTTGGCCTGCATACCGAGACGACCTCCTCGGGAGAAAGTGCGATTAGGGAACTGTCGGCCGCGGATGTGAAGGATCCCTTTGGCTTGGTCCTGATGGACTGGCACATGCCGAAAATGGACGGGCTCGAGGCAAGCCGCATCATCAAGAGTCAAGGCCGACTCAGGAACCCGCCGCGCATCGTGATGGTCACGGCTTTCGGCCGGGAGGACATCCGGGCTGAAGCAGAGGAGATCGGCCTCGACGGCTACCTGTTGAAGCCGGTCAGCCCTTCGCTGCTGTACGACACGCTCATGGATCTGTTCGGCGATACGCCCCTGGAGAAGGAGGGTCGGCAACTCCAGCGAGAGGTGAGCACCCATGACTTGACCGGTTTGCGGATCTTGGTGGTTGAAGACAATGAGATGAACCAGCAGATAGCCCAGGAGCTGTTCGAGAGCGCCGGGGCTCACGTCACTGTTGCCAATCATGGGGGCGAAGCGGTGACTCTCCTTCGGGAAGGGCCTGAGGTTCCCGAGTTCGATATCGTCCTGATGGACCTGCAGATGCCCGAGATGGACGGGCATACCGCCACAGGCCTGCTGCGGGCCGATCCTCGGTTCAACGACCTCCCGATCATCGCAATGACGGCGCACGCCCAGGTGGAAGAGCGCCAGAGATGCCTCGACTCCGGGATGAATGACCACGTGACCAAGCCGATTGACCCCGACGCGGTATTCGCCGCCCTGAAACGTTGGGCAAAACCGGGCGGAACCCCGCCCACCGCAACTGCTCGCGTCTCGACATCCGCTGATAGCGTTTTGCCTGAAATCGAGGGTCTCGATCAGGCGGACGGCCTGAAGCGCGTCGCCGGAAACGCACGTTTATACCGCAGCCTGTTGGAACAATTCGTTAGCAAGCAAGGGGATGCCGCCGCGCGGATCGCCGCGGCGATCGAGCGCGGGGACCGGGACCTCGCCGCCCGCATCGCGCATACGGTGAAGGGCGTGGCGGGCAATTTCGGGATGGGCTCCGTTCAGTCGGCGGCGGAAAAAGTCGAACGAGCCATACGCGGACAACGCGAGGATTTGGGAGCGTCGATTGAGGAGCTCACATCCCTTCTCCAGGCGATGCTGCAAGCGATTCAAACAGGCCTTGCTGCGACAGCGCCGGCGGCTGCGCGGAGACGCCGAAAAGTGTTTGACGCACGGGTGGCTTCCGCGGCCGCGGAGCGCCTCAAGGCCCTGATTGAAGCGGGCGACGGTGAAGCCGTTGATGCCTTCGAGTCGGTCGAGGATGCCTTCGGCGGCGTGACGGACAGGGAACGGCTGGATGCCCTTCGTGATGCCCTCGCCGAATTCGATTTCGATCGAGCGTTGTTGGCCCTCTCCGAGATTACTCGCCGATCGGGATTGGACGGCGAGGCGGTACCCGCTGCCGGCCGGACGGCGGCCAAATGACTCACCCTGCGAGCGTGGGAGTCCATAAGAGTTTACTGGGGAGGCAATTGCAAAAATCGGGGTCCTAAGGCCTGAAAGGCCGGTACATATTAGCCCAGGGCGAAGCGTTTTTTGCGTAGCCCTGGGTCACGAGGCAGACCGGACGTCGCAGCCCTGTAAGGGCGTAAGAGAGGCTGTCTGGGGTTCTTGCGCCCTTTCAGGGCTTCACTCCAGCGCGCCTATGCCACCCAGGGCTACGCGAAAAACGCTTCGCCCTGGGCTAATATGTACCGGCCTTTCAGGCCTTAAGACTCAGATTTTGTGATTTTTGCAATTGGCTCGTGGATTTTCGGATTGCGGGTTGCGAGTTCTCCGGGAGCCGGGCAACAATGTGTCGGTCGACCGTTTCTTGTGATCAGCAGAGAGATTCAAAGGAGATTCGAATGAACCGACGGCACTTCATCAGAACCGGGATTGGGGCGACGGTTGGAGGACTGGCTATCGCGCACGCCAACGCATTGCCGAACAGCCAGGGAGGGGAGGTCAAAGCCAATCCGATTCCTGTTGTCCGGATCGGCTACGTGGGAGTCGGAGGCATGGGCACAAACCATGTTCGCAATCTCACCCAGATTCCGGGCTGTGAAATAAAGGCGGTCTGCGATATCAACGAGGCGAACGCGATACGCGCGCAAGGCATCATCGAAAAGGCGGGATCTCCGAAACCCGAACTGTATACGCGTGGCGAGCACGACTTTTTGCGGCTGTGCGATCGAAACGATCTTGATCTCGTTTACACCGCCACTCCCTGGGAATGGCATGTACCGGTGTGCGTTGCTGCCATGGAGCGAGGGAAACACGCCGCCACGGAAGTGCCTGCGGCCGTCACCATCGAGGAATGCTGGAAACTGGTCGAAACTTCCGAGAAGACGAACCGATATTGCGTGATGATGGAGAACTGCAACTACGGCAGGGAAGAGATGATGGTTCTCAACCTTGTGCGGCAGGGACTCCTGGGCGACCTGGAGCACGGGGAGTGCGCCTACAATCACGACTTGCGCGCCACCAAGTTAAACACCAAAGGCGAAGGCCTCTGGCGCTGGAAACACTCCGTCAGCCGGAATGGCAATCTCTACCCGACTCACGGACTCGGGCCAATGGCCTGGTACATGAACATCGGCTACGGGGATCAGTTCGACTACCTTGTTTCCATCAGCAGCCCCGCGAAGGGCTTGAACCTCTGGGCGAAAGAGCACCTGCCCGATAGCGATCCGCGCAAGAAAATCGATTTCAAGGGCGGGGATGTGAACACCAGTCTGGTGAAAACGAAAACCGGTTTGACCATCGTGATTACCCACGACTGCAACATTCCTCGACCATACACCCGCGTCAACCTGGTGCAGGGAACACGGGGGATCTTCCAGGGCTATCCAGATCGGATTTATATCGAAGGCCGTAGTCCAAAAGAGCACGAGTGGGAAGACGCCGAGGCATATCTCAAGGAGTTTGAGCATCCGGTCTGGAAGGCCATCGGCGAACAGGGGAAAGACGCGTCCCATGGAAGTATGGATTACATTGAGGATTTCCGCCTGATACGCGCCTTGCACCTGGGAGTCGAGCCCGACCTGAACGTGTATGATGCCGCCGCTTGGAGTGCTGTCTCCGAGCTCAGCGAGAAATCGGTTGCCGCGCGGAGTAAACCCATAGACTTCCCGGACTTCACCAGGGGGAGCTGGAAGACCCGTAAGCCGGTTGAGCTTGCTGTCAGCTGACCCGTTCTACTATGCACTCAGCATGCCCGGCGCTCGGGACCGGGGTCGGACCGGGGTCGGGATCGGAGGGATAACCCCAGTACCAGTAGGTTAAGGCATTGAGAGGCCCCGAATTTCCTTGAAGCTTCTACCGCACCTCGTCCGCTCGACATTTGCAGGTCTTTCCGAGTGGCGGACGGGGAAACCGGGTCCGAAGCGTAAAGGTGGCCCGGATCAGTCGTCCTTAGGCGAGACGATATATGGCTGGGCGATACCGGGGACGGGGGATCGGTTTGCCGGAGGCCTTGGCGGCTTCAAGCCAGACAGCCTTGGCAATCTCCGCTTCGCGAAGCGCTTCCTCTGGCGTTTTTCCGCAGGCAGAGCACATGGCTAAATCCGGGATATCCGCCACGTAGCAGTCATCCTCTTCGCTGAAGAAGATGTTGATATGGTAGTCCCTCATTCCGATTCCTCTAACTCCAGATTATACCGCTCCACCAGGCTAAGAAGCTGACGGACCTGGTACGCTTTGGCCTTTCCCCGGACATCCTGCAGATTCAATAGCTCGGAAATGTCAGGGTGAGTCAGAATGTGGTGGCTCCCACTTGTTCGGGTCAGTCGGAACCCGAAAGCCTGCGCAAGTGCAAGAGCCTCAGCAAAACGCAGGTTCCAGGGAGACGTTAGCGCTTTCTCAAGAAGCTTTCGCTTCCTCATGGTCCGCAGTAATGATCGCCGCTGTGAGGCTATTTGTCCAGAAGCTTCTTGATGACCACGAGTGCCGACAGCGTGAATCGGATGACGAATCGAGCGACAATGAATTGCTTAAATCCCGACCGAGATGTCCGGCCTTTTCAATGCGGCACCGAACAGATCATCAAGAGTTCTGTCCCGTTTGCGCGTCCGGCGAAGCGGATACTGACCAGGATAGATCCGAACGTTCACGCATCCGCAGGGAAATAGGGGACGGGAGTACTATTTGGAGGCCCCCGCTGACGATTGCCCCCCATCCCTGTTTCCCCATTGAACCGGGAGCCGAGGGGGCTTATCGTTACCGGTCATGGGTTACGCCTCACGTTTGTGTCTGCCGCTGGTTTCACTCTCGGTCATGATGCTCTTGTCGTATGGGCGCCTTCTCGGGCAGATGCCGGATCCGCCCCGGTCGGGGGCGGAGCTTGAACGCCAGTTTCCGAATCCTTCGGCTGCCTTTCGACCGATGCCGTTCTTTGTCTGGAATGGAGAAGTGACGGAAGCGGACATCGACCGGCAGTTGGCTGACTACAAGTCCCAGGGCCTGGGAGGATTCTTCGTTCATCCGCGGGTCGGCCTGATTACACCGTATCTGTCGGAAAGATGGTTCGAGCTCTTTCGTTACACCGTGGAGAAGGCTAAGCAGATGGGGCTTCAGGCCTGGCTGTACGACGAGAACCCCTTTCCCAGTGGAGCGGCAGGCGGCCACACGGCTGCAGAAATGCCGGCGTCCTATAACCAGGGGAGTGGATTGGTTCTTCACAAGCTTCCCTCAAGGCCCGCCGCGGGGGATTCCAGGTGCCGCTTCCTGATTCAAAAACCGACCGGGGGGTGTGACTGCTTCGAGCTGGCTTACTTTCGCCCTCGAGGGGCACGCGGCTACGTCGACCTGCTGGTCCCGGGAGTCACCGAGAAGTTCCTCGAGATCACCATGAGGGGCTACGAGAAAAGCGTTGGGAACGAGTTTGGGAAAGCCGTCCCCGGGATTTTCACCGACGAGCCCAACACCAGGCCCCCGGGTCGGAGGGCCCTGAAATGGACACCCGACCTGTCCGAACAGTTCCGGAAACGGCGCGGGTACGACGTCGAGCCGCTCCTCGCGGCCATGTTCGAGGAGACAGGTGACTGGCGCCGGGTCCGCCATGACTACAACCTCACGGTTCTCGAGCTCTTCATCGAACGCTGGAGCAAACCCTGGTTAGACTATACCGAGAAGAAGGGCCTGCAGTGGACCGGCCACTACTGGGACCATGGCTGGCCGGCCGTCGACGATGGCCCCGACAACATGGCGATGTATCCTTACCATCAGCTCCCCGGCGTCGACCTGCTTTTCAACCAGTACGATGAGGAAAAGGGAGACCAGTTCGGGGATGTCCGGATCGTGAAGGAGCTTTCGAGCGTCGCCAACCAGTTCGGGCGGAAACGGGCACTCAGCGAGACTTATGGCGGCTCCGGCTGGGAGCTTCGCTTTGAGGACATGAAGCGCCTGGGCGACTGGGAGTACGTCCTGGGCGTTAATTTCATGAATCAGCACCTGACCTACCAGACGCTGGCAGGCGTCCGCAAGTACGATTGGCCCCAGTCATTCGGCAGCCACGACCCCTGGTGGAAGCACTATCACGTCCAGGCTGATTATTTTGCGCGGCTCTCCCTGGCCCTGTCCGCGGGCGAGCAGATCAATCGGATCCTGGTTCTCGAACCGACGACGACCGCCTGGATGTACGCTGGAGGCGGGGACCCCGACTCCCGGGTTCATGCCGTGGAGGAAGCCTTCCGGCCTTTCCTGAATCAGCTCGAGAAGCTGCAGGTCGAGTATGACCTGGGCTGCGAGAACATCCTTCGCAGTCATGGGCAGATAAAGCCGGCCCAGCTCATTGTCGGAAAGCGATCCTATAACCTCGTCATCGTTCCACCGGGCACCGAGAACCTCGACAGCCCGACGGTCGGGCTGATCGAGAAATACCTGAGTTCCGGCGGCCTTCTTCTCTCCTTTGTCGACCCGCCGCCTCGAGTGGACGGCGCCGAGTCAGCTCGGCTGCGCGACCTTGCCGCCAGGTATGGCTCCCGGTGGCTTCGAGTCGCCTCCACGGATGACCCGATCGCCATTCAACACCTGGTTACCGGAGAATTTGAGGTAACCGCCGGAAAACTCTATCACCAGCGACGGAAACTGGCCGATCGGCAACTGCTGTTCTTTGTCAACTCCAGCCTGGATACACCCGCTCAGGCGAGGGTTCGGACGGCGGGGCGTTCCGTCCGGGTGCTAGATGCTCTCACCGGACGGGCGAAGCCGTACCCCGCTCGGGCGGAGAAAGACAAACTTGCTATTCAGGTCACGGTTCCCCCGGTGGGGAGCCTGCTTCTGGTCATCTCGCCGGAAGGGACTCCCGCTCCTGCCGCTCGGGAGGCAGAAGAGGAGCACCTGCTCAGCCCGGCCGGCCCGATGACAGTTCGTCGCAACTCGTCGAACGTCATCAAAATCGACTACTGTGATTTGAAGCTTGGAAATACGGTCGAAGAGGATCTGCCGATTCACGCCGCCCTGGAGAAGGTCTATCGCCATCACGGTTTCGAGGCGAATCCCTGGTGGAGCCCGCAGTACAAGACCGAGTTTCTCGATCGAGACCACTTTGCGGAGGATTCGGGTTTTGAGGCAACCTTCCATTTCGACATCGAAGAAGGACTGGATCTCAGCAAAGTGCAGGCCGTCGTCGAGCGTCCTCGGCTGTGGCGGGTTCTCGTGAACGGAGCCGCTGTTTCCCCCCGCGCGGGAAAGTGGTGGTTGGACCCGCTTTTCGGAGTCTACGAGATCGGCGATCGACTGAAGCCCGGGTCAAACACGGTGACGGTGCAGGCCAAGCCGATGTCTATCCATGCCGAACTGCAGCCGGTCTATATCCTCGGCGAGTTCGGAGCGGCCGCGCAGGAGAAAGGCTTTCGAATCGTGAAGCCGAGGACGCTCGGGCTTGGCGCCTGGTCGGCGCAGGATCTTCCCTTTTACTCGGAGGGAGTTGTTTATAGCCGGGTTTTCAGGGCGGAAGGCCGGAAGAACGGGTACAAGCTGCGCCTCGGAAAGTGGATGGGGACGGTCGCGGAGGTGCGCGTCAACGGCCGGTCCGCCGGGATCATCGGCTGGCCGCCCTATGAGCTGGACCTGAGCGGGCTGATGACCGAAGGTCAAAACGAAGTCGAGGTGGAGGTCCTTGGGTCCTTGAAAAACCTGCTCGGACCGCACCACGGCAAATTCAACCCAGGCTTGATCGGATCCTGGCTTTGGCGGACGGCTCCCGAGCACACGCCGCCGGGCGCCCAGTACAACCTGATCGGCTACGGCCTGTTTGAGGACTTTCAGATCGCCGAAGTCCGTTAGACGCAGTTAGGAGGGCCTTCGCTGTCTTCGCAGTTCCCCGGACTGATTCTACTGGAGCGGGGCGATGAGATCATGATGCGTGTCGAAGACGACCCTCCTTTAGACTCCGCACCCGGGTACTACAACCTTCTGACCATGCCGGCGGTCTAAGCCTCTTCGGAAGCCAAGGGAGGAGGGTTGCATGGCAGAGAAGAGCGCCGGTTGGATCGACAGTCTGTGGAAAGATATTCGGTATGCTGCTCGCCTCTTGCGAACCAACCCTGGTTTCACGCTGGCAGCCGTGCTCTCGATGGCGCTTGGCATAGGAGCTACCACTGCCGTCTTCTCGATTGTGGACGGAGTGCTCCTGCGTCCCTTGCCCTACAAACAACCGGAGAGATTGGTTTCAGTCCGAGAAGTCTGGCCGCAAGTCGCGCGCCTTTACCCGAGCCTGCCGGTTTCCGCCCGGCATTTTCGAGAGTGGCGGCGTCACACGACGTGCTTCGAAAAAGCGGCCATTTTGGAGCAGGGAACGCTGACGCTGAGCGGGTCCGGAGAGCCCGAGCGTCTCGACTCTGCCTCTGTTTCCACCGAGTTCTTCGACGTTTTCGCTGTTCAACCGTCTGTTGGTCGGTTCTTCCTCTCAGGCGAAGACGAAGAGGGAAGCGGCCGCGTCGTTGTCATCTCAAATTCGCTCTGGCGGCGCAGGTTCTCCTCCGATTCATCGGTGATTGGGAGAACCATAACTTTGGATAACGTGGACCACACGGTGATCGGTGTCCTCCCCGCCTCGTTTCGCCATCCCGTTTCCGGACTCGCCCTCTCGAGCGGTTATGGAGAGAACCCACCCGAAGTGTATCGTCCCAAAGTCGTTGGCCGGGAGGAACTCGCTCAGCTGACGGGCATGATGAACTACGCTATGTTCGCCCGTCTGAAGACCGGAAGCACGATACCGCAAGTGGAATCTCAGCTGAACCAAGTCGCAGCGGACCTGCTCGAGCAGGCTTTCAGAAGTTCAGGTGAAAGAGAGTCCATGCACCCCGTTGTCCTGCCGCTCCTCGATTCAGCCGTCGCCAGGAATCGGCCGGGTCTCCTCCTGCTGCTCGGCGCCGTCGGGTTGGTGTTGTTGATCATCTGTGTGAACCTCGCCAACCTTGCCCTGGCACGCGCGGAACGCCGTCGTCACGAATCGGCTGTTCGCGTTGCGCTGGGCGCAAGCCGTCTCAGGTTGCTGCGCCAGGCGCTCACCGAGTCTCTGCTGGTCGCGTTCCTCGGTGGCGGATTGGGCGTCGGGTTCGCAGCGATCGCTTTGTGCACTCTGGTTCACTATGCCCCGGCGGATCTACCCCGCATCGACGAAGTCCGTCCGGATGCAGGCATGATGCTGTTTGCCTTGGCGCTTACAACCGCCGTCGGGCTGCTTTTCGGTCTCGCTCCTGCCTGGCGCACGGCTCGCGTTGATCCGCAGGAAAGTCTGCGCTCCGGAGGTCGTGGACTGAGCGCCGGCGGCGGCGTCCGGCTCCGGGAAACGCTCGTGACAGCGGAAGTCTGTGTTGGGACGATTCTCCTGATCGTGGGTGGCCTGCTCATGGTCAGCTTCATTCGTGTCCTTCGGTCCGACATGGGATTCGAAGCACCGACCGTACTGGCCGCGGACTTGGCCATTCCGACGGCAAAATACTCGACCAAGCCTCAACGAGTCGACTTTTACGCACGGGTGCTCGAAGATCTGGCGACTAAGCCTGGGGTGGAAGCGGCAGGTGTCGTGACACTACTTCCGTTGCAGGGCGAGACGTGGATTGGAAGTGCTCGCCTGCCTGGCGGCTCATCTACCAATGAAATCCCTGTGAACGTCCGTTTTATAAGCCCGGATTACCTTCGGACGATGGGAATCCCACTGCTCGCCGGTCGGCCCTTCAGCCAAAGCGACCGCGGCCGCAAAGCGTCCATCATCTCGGCGAGCCTGGCTGAAGCTCTCTGGCCGGGCCAGAACGCTGTCGGCCGGACGTATCAGGAGAACAGCGGCCCGCATGAGGTGATTGGCGTCGTTCGCGACATTCGGACGGACGCAGACAAGTCTGCGCCGGCGACCGTCTTCCACGGCTACTGGCAGTGGGGGCCAAGGCGGATGATGCTGGTCGCGCGGGCCAAGAATGATCCGGCTTCGATTGCCGGGGCCATTCGTGATGCAGTCCGCAAAGCCGATCCGGACGTGCCTGTTCCGACGCTGCGCACAATGCAAGAGATTCTCGATGTCTCCGTCGCACAGCGGCGCTTCCAGATGCTGCTCGTAGTCAGCTTTTCCCTGGCCGCCCTGGCGGTCGCGGTCATCGGGGTCTACGGAGTGATCGCCTATGCTGTGGCGCGTCGTACGAACGAGATCGGCATCCGAATCGCGCTCGGCGCCCAGGTGCGTCACGTGTACGTCATGGTACTCGGCCAGGGTATGCGACCGGTCGCTATCGGATTGATCCTTGGCCTGGCCGGAGCGATCGGCGCGAGTCGCATCGTAGCGACAGCGCTCTACGGAGTCAGCCCCCACAGCCCGCTGGTCATCGGCGCTGTGGCGTGCGTCCTGTTACTCGCAGCACTGGCCGCCTGCGCGTTTCCTGCCCGCCGTGCCACTCGTATTGAACCGACAGTTGCGTTGCGCGAGTGAGTGCCTCAAAAGGGTGAAAGCGTAGTCGGCTGACCAGGCTGACCGGCTGACCGGCTGACCGGCTGACCAGGCTGACCGGCTGACCAGGCTGACCGGCTGACCAGGCTGACCGGCTGACCAGGCTGACCCACGGCTGACCAGGCTGACCGGCTGACGGCTGACGGCAAGGAGAACAAGGACCACAAGGAATCCCGAGGCTCACTTCTCATCCGGCATTTTGAACGCCGGAATCTGCCTGCCGTCGACATCAGTGAATTCGTATTCTTCCGGCTAGATCACCCACCGCCAGAACCTTCCCGGACTTCTCCAGGGCGTTCTGATCGGAGGCGAGTGCGACCACCGCACGCCCTACGTATTCCGGCGACTCCGTGAAGTTCAGATACTCCTTGTTGCCGGCGGCCTCGAACGCAGCTGCCACGCGCTCGGTGCGCATGAAGCCGGGGGTCAGCGCGATGACGGCTATATTGTGTGGAGCCTGTCGTCGTCTCGCTTACCCGCCTGGAGGCCGGTCCTGCGAGGCCGGGACCAGTGGGTCCTTAGCTGCCCCGGTTTCAGTTTCAGCTTGCCTTGCCTTGATTCGGCGAATCACGTCGCGGATATGGTCCGCAGTGGCGCCTTGAGGGGACAGGCGCAGATAGGCTTCCATCTCCGGCACTGCTTCGAGCGGGCGGTCAAGAAGCAGGAGAACCTGGGCGAACATATAGTACACAGGAGCGTAGGAAGGGTTGGCGGCGCGCGCCTGCCTTAGGTACCGCTCAGCCTCTGCGTTCTTGCCGAGACCCAGATAGGCTCGTCCTAGTTCACAGCTGACCTGCCAGGCCTCCGGGCTGCCCTTCGCCGCCTGCAGAAGATAGCCCTCTGCATCCGCAAATCGGCTTTGGGAGTTGCGCAGCCTCCCGAGACCAAGCAGGCCGTCGGGAAGTTGCGGCTCGATCGATAGCGCTTTCTCGAAGGCCGCCTCTGCTTGTTCGGGCTTCTGTTCCTGGAGGTAGACGATACCGTTTAGGGCATAGGCGTCGGCGAATTCGGGATAGAGCTCAATGGCCTTATCGGCGTGCTTATGAGCCGTCGGGTTGTCGCCTCGTCGCTGCGCCTCTGCGGCTTGCTCGTACTCCTTGCGTGCCTTCGCTGGCGCTTTGAGGGTGGACGCCGCGACAACCGCCTGCCCGGACGGGGTAGCCTGCTGCCTCTTCTCTTGGTCGGTACGTGAGAGGACGATACGCAGGTGTCGAGGAGCGCTGACCATCTCGATCAGTTCGGAATGAACCTTGAAGCCGCTCTTCGTGACTCGCAGCATATAAGTGCCTTCCCTGAGCCGCTCGAAAGAGAACTTCCCTTCCTTGTTAGTCGAGCCGTTCCGCTGCAAGTTACCACCGAAATCCTCGAGGATGAGGTCGGCCTGGAAGACCGGCCTACCCGCCTCGTCACCGATCGTCCCGTCGATGAAGAAAGTGTTGCCTTGGTAGGCCTTGCCCTGACTATTCGAGACGAGGAAGATGAGCAACGCAAGCCAAGCGGCGCCTCGTCGGTGAAGAGAGTGGGATCCGGGCATGGTCATCACCCCGCTATCTCATAGACTCGTGAATCCGTAGATCGGTTTCATGTCGTCGTCGCAATCGTCCCCCCGGGGGCCGAGTCTTCCAGGGCGTGTCGTCCAAATCCCCGGCGGTTCCCCAGCGCTCAGAGCCGGGAGCGTAACCGACGCAGCGGTTCGCCGCGGAGGGGGTTACGATCATGGTCATAGAGTCTTCCAACAACTAGCCCAAGTCAACGAGTCGAGTTGCAGTTCAGGAAGACCTAACCATCCGGAACAGGAGAGCAACCTTCAGCTAAGGTTGACATTGCGCCTGGGCGACGCACATAATATCAAGGAATATATGTGCTAAGAAAAGAGGAAAATTAATGTCGCGAGCAACCATAACATTGCCGAATGATCTGCTTGACGAACTGATGCGAGTGGCGCCTGCGAAAAGCAAGACTGAAGCGGTGACGCGCGCGATTCGTGAAGAGATACGGCTGAGGAAGATCGCCAAGATTCGAGCAGCTGCGGGAACCCTGGAGTTCACTGCAACAGCTGAGGAACTTCGACATGGTGACGAAAGACTCGGATAGAGTGCTCGTCGATACTTCGGCTTGGATTGATTTCTTTCGGAAGAAGGAACCATGCTACCGGGTGATTAACGAGCTCCTGACAGCTGACCGTATCTGTTCGACCGGGCTCATCCTTGCCGAATTGATGCAGGGCGCGAAGTCTAGCCGGGAGATTTCGATTATTCGAGAATTTCTGGCCGTGTTTCCCTTCTTGCTGGAGGCGACCGCCACATGGGAGCGAGCTGGGTCGCTCGCGTTCTCCCTTCGTAAAAAGGGGAAGACGGTAGGCCTCTCTGATTGCCTTCTGGCCGTCCTGGCCGACGAGAATGAGGCGAGTCTGCTCACCCTCGACACCCATTTCTCGATCATCAACGCCGTACTGAAGATTGACACCGTTCCGTTTGAGAGCTGATCGAGACCGCCAGTCCACGACTTCAGTATCGAAGGCGAAGCTCGCCTGACGTCTTCGTCCCGCTCGCCTGGTGTGACCGCCTGTTGCCTGGCGCGTCCCGCCTGCCGGGGCCGAACAGCTTTTGGCTGGCCGTGCGTCTGGAGCGCGCGCGCGCTCCAGAAGCCCGCGGCACAATGTTCTCAGCGCGCGACCGGGCGAAAGTCGAAGGCGAGGCCCGCGATGTTCCTCCCGTTACCGAAGACGACCTTTACACTTAGCCGGCTTCTGCTTGTCCGACCTGAAGGACCAGAAGGGCCTGGGGGAATCTCAATTCCAGGTCTTTGTGCAATATGGGGACAGCCACGGTGTTTGCCCTACTAAGCCCGGACTGAAATGAGGCGAATACCGTGGCTGTCCCATATTCCCTGCGGAGCTCCTCGGGTCCAAACCGACTCTCTATCTTATTACACGACTCTTGCCGCCCCGGGAATCCGGCGGATCAAGATCGTTCCGACCCAGCTTATGGCGGTTGGAGCCTCTCATAGGTCGAACGTGCCGATTGACGAGTGAGGTCGGCAAATCCGTCTCGATCTTGATTCTCTTGCTAACGGTCGGCGCCGCTGGACGGGTGGTACTCGACCCGAGTGGAGGCGAAAACGGCGCGGCGAATGTAGGCGCACAGGCGTTCCGGGGCGGAGCGGCCCCTGGTCCCCGACATGAGCCGTGAAGCTCTGACCCTGCGCACATCACGCCACCCTGTCACCCTCGTCCGTCGATGGGTATTGACTCCACGGTTACTTCCATGCCATGCTTCGTACCATCGACAGACGATGGGAGATGAAACTCGATGAGAGACGCACCGGAACTGCTGCCAGGCACTTTGGAGATGTTGATCTTGAAAAGTCTCACCCGGGGGCCAATGCACGGGTATGGGATTGCCCAGTACCTGAAGCAGGTGTCGGAAGACGTCCTGTATGTCGGGGAAAGCTCGCTTTACCCGGCTCTTCAGCGACTCCTCAAAAAGGACCACGTGCGGGGGGAATGGGCAGCTTCCGACAACAACCGGCGTGCGCGGTACTACTCCCTGACCCGGGCCGGTCAGAAACAGCTGGAAAGCGAAAGACAAGAGTTCGATCGTCTGATTGTAGCCATCCACAGGGTGATGGAAGCGAGTTAGGAGGATTTGCATGCCTGCGCTGTTTCGACAAATTCGGTACTGGCTCCGAGGAAATAAAGAGGCGGCCGAGCTGGCGGAAGAGATGGCCTTTCACAGGGAGATGAAGATCCGGGAGCTCCAGGCCGAAGGTCTGTCCGAGGATGCCGCAGCGGTGGCGGCCGCCCGTGAAATGGGCAATGCCACGTTGATGCGGGAAGAATCACGCCTCGTCTGGATTCCGATCGCGCTGGAATCGGTCTGGCAGGATCTGCTCTATGCCCTGCGGATGCTGAGGCGACAACCCGTCTTCACTGCTACGGCTCTCGGAGCTCTTGTCCTCTCGATTGGGCTGAATACCAGCCTGTTCACAGAGACGGGAGGACGAAGCTCCCGTGGTCAATTCGTGACCGGCGATTTTTTCAGGGTGCTCGGTGCTGGCTCACTGTGGCCCACACGTGAGAGGATCACTCCGGCAAGAGTGAAGGGTATCGGCGGCCGCTCGGTTTTCGACCCCAAAGGGGTCGCGTAGCAAAGCCCAGGGTTGGCCGCGTCGTTTGCGGCCTACCCTGGGTGGGAGAGTAGCGACATCCCAACCCTGAAAGGGTTGCGTATCGCGCTCGGCCTCATTCCGCGCAACTATCGTCAGTCCCAGCACGTAGCGTTCGTCCCATTCAAGCCCGTGCTTGCTCAGCAATGCGCGGAATTCGTCTTGAAAGGTGACCTTCTTGTGCCTTTCTTCCTGCTCGAGAATATACTTCTGAACTGCGTCGACATTTGACGGGCTGACGGAAAAGATGCCGTATCCGGCCTGCCATGCAAAACTGCACTTGCCGGGACCTGTCTCGTTAATCCACTGAGTACAGGGACGCTTCATCTCTTTGATCCATTCCGCCTGCGTGATGGTCCGGCCAAATCGGGCCAACACGTGAACATGGTCTTCCATTCCACCGATCTCCACTGGGGGACAATCAAGCCGGTTGGTGATTCCGACCAAGACGGAGTGGACTTCGGCCCGAAAGGCTGGGTCTCTGAGGTACGGCCAGCGTTCCTTGGTTGAAAACACAGCATGAAGATAGACGGCTGAAAGGGATTGAGGCATGGACGCAAAATGCCACAAAACCGGGCCGGTGAAAAGGGAGTTTCGGCACCGAGCTCGATACGCAACCCTTTCAGGGTTGGGATCTTGCCGGCCACCTACCCAGGGTAGGCCGCAAAAAACGCGGCCAACCCTGGGCTTTGCTACGTAACCCCTTCGGGGTATAAAGCTGCTCGCAGCTTCTTATTTGAGCGCTTATACCCCGTTGGGGTCGAAAACCCGGATTTGTTCGGCCGACGGGGTTGAGGTTCTTTCCGACCTCCTGCCTCAGTGTCAAGTGTGTCCAGAGGTGAGCGGTGCTTGGGATCCAGGTCTGCCTCAGCGTGGTCCTGCTCGTTGGCGCCACCCTGCTGTTCCGAGGTGTCCAAAAGGCTGCGGCCATTGACCCGGGGTTCAGAGTCAGGGGAGTATCGTGCCTGTCCCTGGATCTGCCAGCCGACCTGTATCAGGACCAGAATCTGCGACCCTTTGCGCAACAGCTCCGCGCGGCAGTCGACAGCTCGCCTTTGCTACGCGAGGCCGGCCTGACGTGGATGGTCCCGTTGGGCAACTCACGGGCGTCGACCGGTTTCCGATTACCGGAAGAGCCCGAGGACAAGACGCGCCCGGTATTGGTCCACCAGGTTTCCGCCGGCTACTTCTCTGTTCTCGGCATCCGGTTTCTTGCCGGCAGGAACTTCGAACCAAGTGATCGAGAGAGCGGGTCGATCGTGGTCAACGAGACAATGGCCAGGCGCTTTTGGCCGGGTGAGTCTCCCGTCGGAAAGAGCATCGTCTCCGGAAAGTCCCGCCAGGTGGTGGGCATGGTGGCAGATGCGCACACGACTAGCCTGGAAAAGGTCGAACCGACCTTTTACGAGCCGGTTGCGCCGGGGACGCTACCGAGCCTGCTCGTCGAGGATGTCCGCCTGGGGGCCGTCAAGGCCGTCCTTGACGAATTCCTCCGGCAGCAGGGCGGCGGTTCTGTTCGGGTGACGTCGCTCTCAGAGAACCTCGAACGTTCTCTGAAAGAATCGCGGGTGGTCGCCGGCATTGCCGGCGGCCTGGGAGCTCTCGCTCTGATTCTGGCGGCGATCGGCGCCTTTGGCGTCTTCTCTTTTGCGGTCCAGCAGCAGACCAGGGAATTGGGACTTCGTATAGCCATAGGCGCCGGGCCATTCCAGGTTGTGCGGTTCGTGCTGCGGGAAAGCTGCCCGCCGCTGCTCGCGGGTCTCGTGATCGGTCTGCCGGCATCGTACGGCGCCGCGCTCCTGCTCGTCAGTCAGTTGCACGGACTGAACCCGGCCGATCCTATCACCTACGCATTGGTTCTCAGTCTCCTCCTTTCTGTCGGATTGGTGGCTGTCGGTCTTCCAGTGAAGAAAGCGCTCCAAATCGCTCCCACAGTCGCGCTGCGGTACGACTAGCCCGCATTTCTCCCAACTCTGCGGCTGCTTTTCCCGTCAGAGCCGCGCCCATTCGCAGCGCTTTTCAGCCGCCGAGTCGTGTCAGAGCCGCGCGCGAGCGCTTTCCAGCGAAGCAAGCGGGTCGAAGCGGGTTCTTGGCACCAGCCACGATCGTGCTCAAGGCAGGAACCCGCTTACTCCGCTGGAAGAAGCGCTGCGTGCGCGGCTCTGACGGCGGTTGTCCGAGCGCGGCGTGAGAAATGCGGGCTAGCCGGGCTCCCCGGGAGAACCTTCTGACCGGGCAGTCACAAGTAATTGCATCGCTGATAGCTCATTAGCTATCATACGGGAGTGACCAAGGTGCAAGGAGCGGGGCATTTGCTCCGTGAAGCACGCAAGCGGGCAGGCCTGACGCAGCGGGAGCTCGCCAGGTGCGCGGGCACGGCTCAGTCGGTTGTAGCCAGGATTGAGCGGAACCGGAGCAGTCCCACTTGGGGAACCCTTTTGGAGTTAATCCGGGCGGCAGGGTTCGAGCTCAATTGCCAATTGACTCCGGCCACCGCTTCCGATTCGCACATGCTCGCGGATGTCGCACGCATCCTCAGCCTCACGCCGGAGGAGCGTCTGGACGAGGTGCGGAACGTCAATGCCTTCCTCGCAGCGGTGCACCGTGCCTGAGCAGGCGCCACTGGATCCCGAGCGGATCATAAGAGTTCTGGCCAAGCACGGGGTGCAGTTCGTGCTCATCGGCGCCTTGGCGGCGCGTCTTCAAGGCTTTCCCCGGCTCACTGCTGACGCCGACATCACCCCTTCACGGGATCCTGACAATGTGCGGCGGTTGGCTGCCGCACTGCGCGAGTTGGAGGCGCGCATCTTCACCGAGGCAGTGCCCGAAGGGCTCCCTTTTGACTGCAACGAGCGGATGCTGGCCCGGGTCGAATTACTGAACCTGGTGACTTCTGCCGGCCGGATTGATATCGCCTTCATTCCGTCTGGTACCCAGGGGTACGATGATCTCCTCCAGGGGGCGGTTCGGTTCGAAGTCTACGGTATTGAGCTGAAGGTGGCTTCGTTGCAGGATATTGTTCGCTCCAAGGAGGCCGCGGGCCGGCCACAGGACCGTCAAGACGTTACCATCATTCGAGAAATGCTCCGCCGTGTTCAGAGCTGACCAAGAGTCTTAAGCGCTTCCTGTTCTGCTCTTTTCTAACGGTACTTCTCACGTCCTTTGGGGCCGCTCAACCGCGAATCGACTCAATCTGGCCCGCCCGCGGCCCGATTGCGGGAGGGACTCTGGTCACTCTTCGTGGGGCGGAGCTGGCCGGCGCGACCCTCACGATTCGAAAGACTCAAGTGACGCCGCTTTCCCAGTCGGGTACCGAGCTGCGATTCCCCACTGCGCGTGGGGAGCAGCCGGAATTAGCGGGGGGCCCTTCCAGGAGAAGGTTGTGGCGCTATGTCATTGGTTTACGGTGCAAGTTTTCGGCCCCCGGAACCCCGATGGTAAGATGTGCGGCTACAATCCTTTTGGCGGAGGTGTTTTGTGGCAGTGGCGTCCATTCTCGTTCTCGGCGCGACCGGAACGGTCGGCCGGTATGTCTTGAAGGGTCTTGCGGATCGCAGCCTTGAGATCATTGGGGCTTCCCGCGATCCGAGCGACGCAGCAAGGCGGGCGGGTACTGTCGTGCCCTTCGTTCCGTTCGATTACGATCGCCCAGGCACTTTCGCGACCGCTCTTACAGGAGTATCCAAAGTCTTCATGGCCGTTCGTCCGGGTGATGATCATGCCGATGTCACGGCCCTGCCATTTGTCGAGGCGATGTCCCGCCAAAACGTTGAACACGTCGTTCTTCTGAGCGCGATGGGCGCTGAAATGCGGGACGATTTTGCGCTTCGCAAAATCGAGCTGGCGATCGAGGCATCCGGGATGCAGTTCACCTTCCTGCGTCCCAATTGGTTCATGCAGGTGTTCCTGGCCGGATCGCTGCTCGAGGGAATTAAGGCCAGAGGGACGATTGCTCTCCCGGCAGGGCAGGCGAAGATCTCGTACATCGACGCACGAGACGTCGCGGACGTGGCCGTCGAATCCCTGACAAATCCGCTTCATCAAGGAAAGGCCTACACGCTCACGGGGCCGCAAGCACTGGATCATGACGAGATTGCGGCGACCTTCACCAGAGTCTCGGGGAAGCCCGTTCTTTATATCGCTCTCGAAGAGAATCAGGCTCGGCTGGGGTTGAAGGCGGCGGGATTCCCGGACGAGTGGGTCGAACGGCTCATCGGGTTTTATCGACTGGTCCGCAAAGGACGGTGCGCGCCTGTGGCGGACGAAATGCCGGCATTGCTCAAGCGCTCGCCTCGGACGTTCGATGACTTCGCTATGGAACACTCGGCGGCCTGGCGTTGAGGATGACGGAGTGTCGCGGCTGCCTTTGAAGCGCCGGGAGACGTGACGCCCGGTCGAGGTAGAGACTGCGTGACATCAGGAGAACCCGCTTACTGCGCTGAAAAGCGCTCCGTGCGCGGCTCTGAAAAGACACCGCTGCGTGCGCGGCTTCCGATAAAAAACTGTCGCCGGTTGTGAGAAATCGGCATTAGTGGTGGTCGTCTATCTAATCGATCGCGTCCTGGATCGCGTCGTCGAAGTCTCCGGCGCACAGAGCGAGTGCCGCCGAAAGGATCTGTTGACCCTGCACCGGTGTGATCTCATTTCCGTATTCGAGGCTCCCCCGCTTCGCTGATCGAGGCGCAAGCGGGGGAGCACTGCACTTAGAAGTACAGCTTGAGGGCCATCTGGATCACGCGGTTGGCCGCTACAAATCCAGGCTGGCCGTTGACCTCTCCCGCCGCTCGGCCCAATCGCCCTGTAGCCGGGGAATTGGTTCCACCCCGGAGATTCCGGAGCGAAGACAGGCTGGCCTGCTGGTTTGCCGCGTAGTCGGAGAAGTCCTTTTTGATGTTAAAGGACATGCCCCCTTGAAAGCCGGTGAACTGCGGATGGTTGAATGCGTTGAACATCTCGAGCCGGAACTGCAGGAAGCGGTCTTTCTCGCTCCAGAGCGGGAAATTCTTGTAGATCGAGAGGTCGTGGACATTCATCCCGGGATTCCGCATGTACGTCCGCGGCCAAGGTCCGACATCCCCTACATCGGGAAGGCGGAAGGCCGTGTAATCGAACCAGTTCGCACGGGTGGAGGGCTTCCCTTGCGGATCGGCCGTCAGGTACATCCTCGGCTGTTCCGTCCAAGAGCCGGCGATTCGCTGGTTGACATTGACGTCCGGGATGCCGGGATTCAACTCAGCCGGGGATCCCGTCTGGAAAATGCTGATTCCCGAAAGCTGCCAGTTGTCGAGAACGCCCCGGGCCAGCCAATGACCGCCGGTGAACCGGGAGACCCCGGGGAGATTCCAGACGTAATTGAGGGACAGGTTGTGCGTACGGTCGAAAGCCGCCAGCTGGTAATCGTAGCAGCGAGAGCAGACCGGATTTGTGTTTGACCCGTCGCCGTTCGCCGTAGCCATGGCCTTACTCCAGGTATAGGCCATCGAGAAGGTGATATCCCGGCCAAAGCGCCGCTGTAGAGTCGACTGCAGCGAGTGATAGTTGGCAGAACCCATGGGACCACGATACGTAATGGTTCCGTATCCGGGGTATTGCCTGAGGTAATTGGCGTCAAGAGCCTTGCTGCCGTCGAACTTGAGCCCCTTGTCCGTGTAGACCTGGGAAATCGTGGTGTCCGCGCTCGGAACAGCATTAAGGTCGGTGCCGCCCCAGAACCTCGGGTCCTGCGCCTCCCGAGTAAACAGTTGGCCGTAGGGACTGTAGTTCAGGTCGACGGTTTGCCAGAGGTGGGAAGAAACCGTTCCCACATAACCAATGCTGAACACGGTTTCCAAACCGAGATTCTGCTGGACTTGGAGACTGAAGCTGTGAACGGTGGGGTTCTTGCCCTCCCGGTCGACGCCGTGGATATTCGATGGAGCAAGGATCACTTCCCCCGCTGCCCCGATGGTGTCCAGGTTGCCGAAATCAAACTGAGGGGTGAGGTACACGGGCGGCTGCCCGACTGCCGGAAATACCGACGTGTTCCCGGAGACACGATCGTAGGCTGTGCGGAATCCGCCCCGGACGACAGTCCGGGCGTCTCCGAACACGTCATAAGCGAACCCGATGGCCGGCCCGATCTGAGGCGCACGCCTCTGGAACCCGCCCCGGATATGAACCATGCCGTTGAAGGGATCGCCGGAGTTCGGAATGATACGACCGGCAAGGTGCTTGGGCTGCAGAACTGAAGGGCTCATCGGGTCAAAAGCGTATCCATCTTTGTCCCGCCGGTAGAGCCGAACGGCCTTGCTCGGATCCCATGCGTTCGGATCGAAGTAACGTTCCTGGTCCCGGGCGTCGTACTGCGGTCCGATATAGGAGAACCGAACGCCGTAATCGAGAGTCAGGCGAGAAGAGACCTTCCAGTTGTCCTGGACGTACCACTCGATATTGGTCGATCGGTACTGCCCTTGACCGATCATCCGGTTCGGCGCTGTCAGGGAATCGAAGTTCCCGAGTATCGCGTTCGCAAACGGGTGTCCGGCATTGAGCGGATTATTCACGTTGTTGTTAAACGCGATCGTCATCGAGTTCCCCGCCGCCTGGTCTTTCCTCTGGCGCTGAGCGTAGATCCCGGTCTTGAAGGAGTGAGTACCCCAGACCTTGTTGACGTTGTCGTAGAGGTCGAAGGTTGTATTGGAGTTCTTGTACGGGAATTGACTGTAAGCGTTGATCCCGCCGAAGTTCTGGTTGGGAGTCCCCGCGAAAGTGACGTTGACGAACTGGTACGGCGAATACGGGAAAGGCGGTGTGAACTTCAGCCCCATGCCTTTCATTGTCGCCGCATCGGTGTCGACAGGATCCTGAGTCAGGTTGTTCTGGCTAGGCCCAAACACAAACTCGTTGGTCATTGTGTTGCTGACGACCCAGGTGAGATTCAGGGAGGCGTTTCGAGCCGGACCCTGTTTGAACATAATCGGGGTCAGTGGAAAGTTTTGCCCTGAGGCCCAGCCAACTCCGTAGGGCATGATCTGCTGGTCGGAGTCCTGGGTGATCCGAGCAAACAACCGCAGATTGTCGGAAATATTGTAGTCGACCCGTAAGTTCTCTTCTCGCCTCGGGTAGTTGATGCTTATCTGAGATTCATGGTTGTACAAAGGCAGCTTGTCGATATTCGCGTGCTTGTTGAAAAGCTTGAGAATATTCACGCCACTCTCGTTCAGACGAGCCGCGGGTATCCTATTGCCGGGGAACGGCTGCCCGGTCAGAGGATCGTTGATCGTGATCAGGTTTCCGTCGCCGTCTCTCGTCATGCTGAAGTCGCCCGTCAGCTCGGCGCCTGTGGGCATCCGCACCTGCTGTGGCGACGATCGAGGGACAAGTTGCTTGTGCCACTCCTGTGCCCAGAAGAAGAATAACTTGTCTTTCAGGAGGTTTTTAGGCAGCTTGACCGGCCCGCCGACGTTGTAGCCGAAGTAGTTGTAGCGATACAGGGGACGGCTCTTGTTGTCAAGACCGGTGGTGTTGAAGAACTGGTTCGCGTTCATCCCCTCGTGGCGATGGAAGAGGTAGGCGGTGCCGTGGAAGTCCTTTGTGCCACTGCGACTGGTGATCTTAATTTCGCCGCCGCCCGAACGCCCGTATTCCGCCTGATAGTTGGATGTCAGGACCTGGAACTCCTCGATGGCATCTATATTCAGCGCAACGTGTTGGGTGCCGTTCGAGCCGGCATCGACGTTGGTCGCTCCGTCAATCGTGAGGTTGTGCTGGTTGGTCCGCGTACCGTTGATACTGATGTCGCCAAAACCACCGGGACCGGCGACCTGGTAGTTGCCCGTACTCACAACTCCGGGCGCGATCTTCACAAGGTCGAGGTAATTGCGACCGTTGATTGCCAGTTCCCGAACCTGGCGAGCGGTCACGATCTCCGCCTGTTCGCCGGTCCGGGTTTTGACCTGTAACTGCCCGGAATCCGCCGTGACTTGCACCGTGGAGCTGAGTTCGCCGACCTCGAGGACGATTGTCCCCGCCGACTGCTTCTGGTTGGTCTCCAGAATGATGCCGTTCTTAATGACTGTTTTGAACCCAGTCATCTCGACCGAAACCGAGTAGTTACCTGGCTGCAAAGCAGGGAAACTGAACAAGCCTTCATCAGTTGTAAGTGTTTGCAGCTTCAGGTTCTTTGTCGGTTCGCTGAGGGTGACGCTTGCGCCTGGGATCACTGCTCCGCTTGAGTCGTGCACTACTCCGCTCAGACTCGCACTCGTCTGGGCACGTGCAGCCGGGGGCAGCAGGACCAGGACTAACAGAATGAGACAGATGCAGACATTTCGAGCCATGTGCTCGCCCTCCAAAAGTAGGGAACTTGATTAGCGGTTCCGTCCGATCAGACGACGAGAAAGCGGCTGATCGGACTATCCGCTGGCCTGGGATGGAGGTCTTCGCAAGTGAAGTCCTCGCGGATGTTGTATTCGAGCAGTCCGGGATACAGGTAGGCTAAGCGTGTTAGCCGATCGCTGTTAGCAGCTCGCTGCGGATATCTGGATCATCCATATTTTCAGTAGCTTAGATGTCCGACTGATTGCTAACAGGTAGCGGTCGCCCGGTTAACGATTCGAGCGGGTCCCGTGCAACTGCTAAGAGACTAAATCAAAACAGACAAGAACCTGATTTCGGCGGTAGAATGATTTTTGTGAATGGGCGGTGCGGTTCCACGATCTAAGATAGCAGTCCAAGCGTGGCGGGCGGTTGGAGATGCACCAGAAAGTCACCCTTTTCCCCCCGTCTGGGCGAGCCGAGAACCAGACAAAGGAACCAGTCGATTCCTCTTCGAGCCCCGAGAGGACGGAGCTTCTGAAAGTGCTCCAATCCCGTACTTTCGCACGCTCCCCCCGACTGTCTCGCATTCTCGACTACATTTGCAGGAAGTATTTCGCCGGCGAGACAGACGAGTTGAAGGAATATACCATCGCGGTTGAGTTGTTCGGTCGGTCCGAAGGCTTCCAACCCCGGGACGATTCAAGTATCCGGGTCGACATGAATCGGCTTCGAAAGCAGTTGAGGAAGTACTATCGAGCCGAGGGGAAACAGGATCCCCTGGTTATCTCGATTCCCTCGGGCCAGTATGCTCCGGTCTTCTCCCGCAGGGAACCCAAGCCAACGACGGGGGATGTTCCGGCGTTGGCCGAAACCATGACCGAGAGTCCAAGAGCCCCGCTCGATCACGGTCGTTGGTTGATTGTCGGCTGTGCTTGGAGTCTGTCTCGTTGTTGCTGTGATTGGGGGGTTGCTCTTTCTCGGGTCGTCTGAACGCGGCCCGGTCAGCAGTACGCCAGTCGCAGGGTCCCGCCCAACCGGATCCGCCTTACCTGTTGCACCATCTCTTCCAGCCGGTCCGGAAATCCGGATCGTTGCCGGCGCCTCCCGGGACCGATCGATCGACCCTTTTGGAAATGTCTGGGTCGGTGATCGGTACTTCACCGGTGGTTCATCTGTTAGATCTCCCGCAGGGCCGCCACTTATTTTCCGATATGGCGCAGCGGCCGAGGAAACGTATGCCCGGGAAGGCGATTTCACCTACCACATTCCTCTCCAGCCTGGGGTGTACGAGTTGCACCTTTACTTCATGGAGTGGATGTACGGCTCAGGGGAGGAGGCGGGAGGCGAGAACTACCGGACCTTTGACGTGTTCATAAACGGAAACCAGCTGCTCTCCCGGTTCGATATTGTTACTGATGCGGGAGGCAGCCCGAGTTCCGGTTGTGAAGGTGTTTACTGACATATCGCCCTCTTCCGACGGCCTTCTTCATATGAAGTTCGTGCTCCCGCCGATCGAAAGCCATCTTGAGTGGAATCGAGATTCTGCCGGGAATCCCCGGCAAAATTCGGTCGGTGCGGGTCGCTTGCCGCAATACTCCTTACACGGCCCCAGACGGCGCTGTTTGGTCGGCCGACAGGTTCTTCCACGGAGGTCGGCTCGCGGAAAGGCACGCGGCGATCAGCGGAACGTCGGACACGATGCTTTACCAGTCTGAGAGATACGGTCATTTCTCCTACGCGGTTCCGGTCGCTGAGCACGGTCTTTACACGGTAATCTTGGGGTTTGCCGAGACCTACTTCGGCGCCGGCAACCCGGGCGAAGCATCCAAAGGCGAACGCCTGTTCAACGTCTTGTGTAACGGCCAGATTCTGCTGAAGGACTTCAGTATTATCCAGGAAGCGGGCGGCGCCAACCGCGCCCTTGCGAAAGCCTTCAACCACATCGAGCCGAGCCCTCAAGGGAAGATCGTGTTGGATTTCGTCCCGGTCCGCGACTATGCCTGCGTGAACACTATTCAGGTGTTCTCTGAGTAGGTGAACAGAAGCGACTGCCCAGTAAGCAAGCGCCCGCTCCGGGTGAGCTTACGAATCCGTGCACCTCCGTGTCTACTCCTGGGCCGACCTCGCTGTGATCGGTGCCATGCCGGGAGGCGGGCCGAGCTCAGATTCCAAGCCTTTCGTGTGACCAAGAACGCCTCTGAAATCCTAGACAACCTCAAGACGTACTGTGAACGTATTTATGACTCAGGACACTAGCCGGGCCCCCCGGTGACAGTAAATCCGGGGAAATTCGGGGAGTCTTCTCTTTCCCCTTTTTGGCGATCCCGAAGCGCGGGCCGTGCAAAGGGGGAAGAGGTGGCTGTCCCCGAATTTGGGAATGTATAGAGATCGCACCGTTGGCGGTATACTTTATTCAGAATCATTGCTCCTTCCCTACTCCTTCCGTACATACGAGAGTTCGTCATGAGTGTCTATTTGCTCGCACTACTGATCGGGGTCATAGCAGGGTTGCGCGCGATGACTGCGCCAGCACTGGTTAGTTGGGCCGCGCATCTCGGGTGGCTCGATCTGAGCGGGACCTGGCTGGCCTTTCTCGGCAATGCCTGGGTGCGCTGGCTCCTGACGCTACTCGCGCTCGGTGAACTGGTCACGGATCAACTTCCCTCTACGCCCAGTCGCACGGTGCCGGTCCAATTCGGCGCGCGCATCGTGACGGGTGCGCTCTCCGGCGCTGCAATTGGAGCCGGAAACAGAGCGCTGGTCGGTGGACTAGTCGCGGGAATTGTCGGCGCGGTCATCGGGACGCTTGGAGGACGAGCCTTCCGCGCCCGGCTCGCAAGTGCCTTCGACAGCGACCGCCCCGCCGCCTTCATCGAGGACGCAGTCGCCATCGGCGGAGCGCTGCTCATTGGAGTGGCGCTGCGATGAAACACTTCGCCGCAATCATCATCGGCGCGGGTCAAGCCGATGCAAAAGCGGGCTTCATCATTCTCCAGCTAATCGCGACTGGTGTTCCCGCCTAACCTCTTCTACCCGCCCCGCGGCATCAACCAGCTCGATTGGATTCGCGCATGCGGAAAGGATGCCACGTTGAAGTGCTTTTCAACAATGGCTGAAAATTCACAGGAGGAGTTATGGAAACTACAAAAATCGCAAAAGTCGAACCGGTCGACATGAAGCTCGAAGTCGTGCTGCTCGGCGTTTCCGACGTCGACCGCGCGAAGGCGTTCTACGAGAATCTCGGCTGGCGGCTCGACATCGACGTCGCGAATGGCGACGACTTCCGCGGCGTGCAGATGACGCCGCACAACTCGGAAGCCTCGATCATCTTCGGCAAGGGAATCACGTCGGCCAAGCCTGGCTCGGCGCACAGCCTGGTCCTCGCCGTGGACGACATCGACGCCGCCCGCGACGACTTGATCGCCCGCGGCGTCGACGTGAGCGAGGTCTTCCACTACGCCGGCGGCCCCTTCAACAACGCCGTGGAGAACCCACGCGTCGGCGGGCGCGACCCGCAAGGTCGTTCCTACTTCTCGTTTGCCTCGTTCGAGGATCCGGACGGGAACGGCTGGCTGCTCCAGGAGATCCAGACGCGGCTTCCCGGCCGCGAATGGGAGTTGACGCGAGCCCGAGCTGCGGACGTCGCCACCCTTGCAGAGCTCCTCCGCGAGACGGCGGAGCACCACGACCACTACGAGAAGACGCACGCCGAGCACCACTGGTCGGACTGGTACGCGCCCTACCTGAGCGCGCGTCAGAACGGCAGCAGTCCGGAGGAGGCAGCAGCCGCCGCCGACCGCTACATGGAGGAGGTCCTTCACGTTCTTCCCCGATGACGTCGTTCCTCTGAACGCATGGGAGGAAAAGCATCGTTAGGAGGTAATCATGGCCGCTCGACCTCATTCACAAAGATACGACGCGATCGTCATAGGGACCGGACAGGGAGGGAAGCCTCTCTCGGTCGCGTTCGGACAGGCGGGTTGGAAGACGGCTGTCATCGAACGCAGTCATGTCGGCGGCTCTTGCATCAATCGGGGTTGCACGCCAACGAAGACCATGCTGGCTAGCGCAAGAGTGGCCTACCTGGCAAGGCGCGGGGCGGATTACGGCGTTGGCTGCGGGACTGCATCCGTCAATCTCGGCAGGGTGATCGAGCGAAAGCGAGAGGTCGTCGAGACGTTTCGAGACGGCGTCCGGCGGTCGTTGGAAACGACGGAGAACGTCACTCTCATCCACGGGACGGGGCGTTTCCTGGGTCCGCAGGAAATCGAGGTGACCACCAATGACGGGGACTTGCTTCACCTGCTCGCGGACAAGATCTTCATCAATACCGGCGCGCGCCCTTCCACACCCCCGATCGAGGGACTCGACAAGGTCCCAAAGCTGGATTCGACCAGCATCATGGAACTGACCGAATTGCCTGAGCATCTCCTGGTCATGGGTGGCGGCTATATCGGCCTGGAATTCGGCCAGATGTTTCGGCGGTTCGGAAGCAAGGTGACTATCATCCAAAGAGGCGGGCAATTGCTGTCCCGCGAGGATCCTGATGTTGCGGAGGAACTGAAGAAGATCCTGGAGGACGACGGAATCAGGGTGTTGATGGCTACCGACGTCACGAGGGCCGAGCGGGGGGAGGCGGAGCGAATTCGACTTCATGCGACGCGCGACGGGGAAGATCTGCTCCTTGAGGGCTCCGACCTGCTCGTCGCTGTCGGAAGAATCCCGGAATCCGCCTCTCTTAACCTTCGGGCGGCCGGAATCGAGCCTGATAAGAAGGGCTTCATTCCGATTAACGAACGGCTGGAAACCCGTGTTCCGGGCATTTTCGCGATGGGAGACGTGAAACCCGGCCCTGCCTTCACTCACATCTCATACGACGATTTCCGGATTCTAAAGACGAATCTGCTCGAGGGGGGAAACGCGACAACGAAAGGGCGGCTGGTTCCTTACACGGTTTTTACCGATCCACAGCTCGGCCGCGTCGGGCTCTCGGAAGAGGAGGCGAGGCAGGACGGACGCAACTTCCGAGTCGCCAAGATGCCGATGAGCGACGTGGCGAGGGCCATCGAGCTGAACGAGACGCGCGGTTTCATCAAAGCGCTTGTGGATCCTGAATCCGAGAAGATATTGGGATGCGCGGTTCTGGGGGTCGAGGGCGGGGAGATCATGGCAATGCTGGAGATAGCGATGATGGGCCATGTCTCCTACAAGAAACTCAAAGAAGGGATATTCGCCCATCCGACTCTGGCTGAATGCTTCAACAATCTTTTTGCGACCATTTAAGAAGCTGTTTCAAAGAAGGAGGAACCCTTATGAGACAGATCGCTTTCTTGCTGGTTGCAGTTGCAATACTGGTCGGCGTTGTCACATTCGCAGTCCCACGAACTGGACATGCGAGCTACAGCGTGCCCAACTTCAGTCCGGGAACTCGCTCAAAGTGACGGAGATTTCGGGTCAGGAGCATGCTCCCCGAGGCCAGGACGATACCGGCGACAAGGCTGTCGGCCATTCCGATCCCGGCACCCTGTTGCTGTAACTCGCGCCGGACGGCGGCTGCCCGATCAGCCGATACGACATCCAGCGGAAGACAAGGGATGGCGTCGAGCAGCTGACGAACGACCTGCTCGACACGTGTCGATCGGGTCCCAGCCAACAACTCGAACCGCCCGATTGCAGTCACAGCCAAATGAGAATCCTCCAACTCGAGTTTAATCCTGTCTGCGGCGGGGTTCCTGCCCTGGAGGAAATCAATCAGAACGTCCGTATCAGCTACAATCATCGCCACTCTTTCCTTAACTGATCCGCCTCTTCTCGCAACTTGTCCGCATCTTTCTCACTTAAGGCTCCGTACAATCCGGCCGCCGCGACTCGCTTCGCTTCTTCCTGGGCCTGCGAAACGAAATAATGTTCAAGTGCTTCTTCCACTAAAGAGGAAAAGCCCTTGAAGCCTTTCCGGGCAGCCAATTCCAGGAGCCGGGCACGATGTTCCGGCTTTATCTCAATGGTGGTTCTCACTCGCCAAGCATAACATGCATGTGCATGCAGTAGCAAGTCCCCGCAACAGTCCGCGCAGTCGGAACGCCAGGTTTTTTGCTCAAGCAGCCGAGTTGACTCCGGGGTCATCAGCTCACCTGTCGCTCCCCTGCCCGGCAAGCAAGCCGGCCAGCGAATCGGCCAGCCGATCAAGAGCTGCCCGGTCCGGGAGCGTCACCGTGAAGTTGAGCTGTCCGGCTTCGTCAGTCTGGACGCATTCCGACAGTCGAGTGCGGAAGGCTTCCGCCATTTCCCGATGCCGCTCGGAGTCCGGAGGCGGAGGGAGGGCCTCGGCCAGGAACTGAAACGCGGCGCTCAGGAGCTGACCTCCGGCTGAAGCAACGCGCTGGCGCCGGGCCAGCCTCTCGGCTTCCGCTTCCTGGCTCTTCCTCTCCTGTTCGTCCGGCGCCACTACCGGTTTGGCGCCCAAAAGGAGCTCCAGCCGCTGCTTCAGCTCCTCATAGCCGCTTTCGAGGTTCACGTCGTCCAGGTTGCTGTCCGGGTCAAGGGCCGCCATCGACAGTTGCTTCTTGGCCGAGAGCGTCAGCAGCAGATTCTCCTCGACCGTCTGTTCCGTAATCAGGATGAAAACCTGCACCGCCCGCTTCTGGCCCATACGGTGAGCCCTGGAGATCCGCTGTTCCAGCACGGCCGGGTTCCAGGGGAGGTCGACGTTGATGACCGTATTGGCCGCCTGGAGGTTGAGCCCGGTCGCCCCCGCGTTGGTCGTAATAAAGACCCGGCATGCCGGGTTTTCCTGGAATTCAGCGACCAGCGCCTGCCGCTGCTTCTGGGGAACCGACCCATCCAGGCGCACATAGCGCAGCCGGTGCCGGGCGAGCAGTTCTTCAATCAGGTCGAGCATGGTCGTCCACTCGGAAAAGATCAGGATTTTCCGATCCGGTTCAGCCGACAGTTGACCGAGCAGGTCATCGAGCGCCTCAAGCTTACTCGAGTGTCCCGGCGGCTCGTGGTCCACCAGGAAACTGCTGTCGGCGGCCAGACGGCAGGCCAGCAGAGCCTTCCGCAGACGCAGCAGATCCATCTCGTTTATGTAGGGTTTGCGGACAATGAAGCTGACAATCCTCAGGTGCGAGCCGTGGATGTCGATCTGTTTCTGAGTCGGCGCCACGCGGACGATTTCGGTCATCCGGTCGGGCAATTGCTGCCTCACGCTTTCCCGCGTTCGCCGCAGCAGCACCGGTTTCAGCCGCTCCCGCAGCTCGGCCAGGTTGCGATAGCCGAGCACCTTGCCCTTTTCATCAACCACCCGGTGGGCCTTCAGAAACCGGAAAGCGGGACCGAGGAGCCGCTCGTCAATGAACTCGACGACGGAGAACAACTCCTCGAGACGATTTTCGAGCGGGGTACCGGAGAGCACCAGGGCAAAACGGGAGCGCAGGCCCTTGACCACTCGGCTGGTCTTGGCCTCCCAGTTCTTGATCCGCTGTCCCTCGTCCAGGATGATCAGGTCCCAGGTGACGCGCTCGATGGAATTGATGTCGCGCAGGACCTGCTCATAGTTGCAGATCGTGAAGAAGCAATCGTTCGCATACTGCCGGGAGCGTTCTGCCGACGGGCCGAGGATCATCTGGCTGTCAAAATCCGAGAAACGCCGGATCTCGGCTCGCCACTGGGACTTGAGGCTGGCCGGGCAAACGATCAGCACCTTCTGGATCCCGACTTCGCGGGCGAGCAGGGCCGCCATGCCTATACCCTGGATCGTCTTGCCGAGCCCCATGTCGTCGGCCAGGACCGCCCGGCGCGCGCCGAAAGCAAAAGCAATCCCGTCCAGCTGATACGGGAGAAGATCGGCTTTGAGCAACTCCCGCCGCAACGGGTGGTTGGCCGGATCGGCGCGGATCTGCTCGACGCGGCGCGCGATGCGCTCGCTGAGGAATTGCTGGTCGATCTGTTCCTCGGCGTCGGGATAGACGTTCACGCTCACCGCCTGATTTTCCAGCTTCCGGATCGCGAGGACCAGGCTGTGGATGTCCTCGACGGCGCGGTCCCGGAACGGTCGGACGATGGCTTCAACCTGGGGAGGGAGGCTATCAGGCAGAAGCATGCGGAGCTCGACTTTCTCGCCGTAACGCAACACCACCGATATTCCCTTCCGGATATACGGCTGGTTCAGGACCTCCACCGGATAGCGCTTTCGGATCTCCTCCAAGCCGAACAGGATATGCTTGCAGGTTCCCAAGGTGTTCTTCCGGAAGTCGGGGCAGGAGCAGTAGGACTGGCCGCGCTCCCAGCCGCGCAGGGCGACGCGGTAAGTCCGGCCGGAGTTGAGGGTCGTGACGGTGTGATCGCACCAGGGGCCGGCGTGATCGGTCAGGCCGAGGGCCATCGGTTCCGAGGCCGCCCGCTCGCGCCGCTCGGCAAGCGCCCTTTCGACAAGCTGCTCATCCGTCAGCAGCTCGATTGGAGTCTTCATAAGCGGGGCAACGGCCAGCCCCAAGGCGGTCTTTTCCTCGAGGACGAGGGAGAGCGCCGCACCGACATGCTCGCATGCGGAGCGGCAGCGCGAACAGGACCAGCCGACACGGTTTCTGACCGCCGGGTCCAGATAAAGCGCGACGGTCGCGTCCGCCAGAGTGAGCGTCAGCCGGTTCTCGGTCAGCTCCACGCCGTCGAAGTCAATTTCCCGCTTGCCCCCCTCCCGGATCAGCGCGTCACCATCGGGCCCCAGCAATCGACTGGCCCGGACCAGATCGAGCCGCGACAATTTGTCCTTCAGCGTGATTTTCGGGGTGATTCTCCCGGACTGCTCTCGTGCCTTCATCGCTCTCTTCTCCAAGATCGCCCGATTCTAATGGAGGCAGGCGACGATGAGAAGAGACACGTTCGCTGCGAGGCAGTTGGCCGTGGTCGAATTATGTGATCCTGTTCTCCTATTGACCCATTATGTTACATTTGACATACTGACCGGCCAGAATGGCGGTCTTCAACCACACGTGTGGCGGGTACAAGATCAAGATCAACAACGTGGACCATCCTCCTCCGCACTGCCATATCACGGGAGGCGGCAACATTCGCGTCTCGTTGTTGACGCTTGAGCCGCTGGACCCAAATCAGGAGATACCTCCCGGCGTGAAGAAATGCCTTCGTGAGTGTCAGGAGGAAATGATTCAGGCGTGGGACAAGGTTCAGCAGAAACCGTAGAGGAGTTACTCATGACTTTAGAACAACAACATCAACCGGCTACCTTCCGGTTCGATGTTTCTGGCATTCGCAACGGCAGGCTCCAAAATCTGTTTGTCAGCAGATTCAGAGAGATCGCGGGCTCACGCCCGATTTCGTGCGATTTCTGGTCGATCCTCCAAAGCGGTCGCTTGGACACCCTCCCACGAAACCTGATTGTCATGACCGATCTCTCCAAAGTCGCTGGTGCTTACCGGCGCTTGAATCCTCACTCGTGGAGGCGCGCGGTCCGCGAAAGGCGACTCTTCTTTTTTGTTCTTGTCCGTACCGAGCGTGACCAGCGATGCGCTGGACTGGTGGATGATCTTGTCCGAGCATCGGATTCTCGCTTTACTGTCTGGAGTCTCGCCAGTCGTGAAGAAGAGGCCAGGGAGGATTGGGTTAGCCGGGCGATTGCCGCAATCGATCCCCACGCAATCGTCGATATACGTTATTCGGATCTTAGGAAGTGCTTTTGGATCCAGTTCGGGGATGGTCTCAGTTCGACTCTAAACCTTAAGGAACTCGATCTGAAGGCAACGGGCGGTGAGTTGCTTCCAGAGACGGTCACGGTGTCGTCTGACGATCCGGAAACTGTCGAGCTTCTGGATATCACGGGGGAAAAGTTCGAGATTGACTCGCGGTCCCTTAGGGCTCTGGTGGATCCGACCTCGGCAGAGAGCCTCAAACGGGAAGCGGATGACCATTTCACTGAGGTCGGAGAAAGGTTGAGGAAGAAGCGCACAGGGCTGAAGATCAGCCAGGAAGAGCTGTCCAGACGGACTGGCCTGGAGCAAGCCCTCATTTCCAAACTGGAGTGCGGCAAGCATCAGCCACGCTTTGACACTCTTCGGAAGTACGCCGAAGGTCTGGGGTTGTCGATCGGAGACCTGCTGGAGGCCTGACGGAGGGCAGCTGACCTGGGGGTTTGCCGGATCGCGCCGCTCTCAAGAGATCTGGCCGACTTGTCTCATCATGGTGCCCAGGTCGAAATAGTGTCGCGCTCCGGACTGGCTAAAACGCCGATCGTGCGATATTGTCGGTTTGCTCCAAAGGAGGGAGACCGATGAAGATCGACCATGGTGTCAGTCGCCGGAGTTTTTTCAAAACCGCGGGAATCGCGGCCACGGCCTTTTCAGCAGCGCAAGAAGGACTCATGTCGAAGGATTCTGAGCCTCTCGACTTCCCTCTCGTGGATTTTCACGTTCACATCGAAAACTGGTTTCCGATCGAAAAGGCGATGCAGGTGGCCGAGAAGCGAGGCGTCAAATTCGGCATCGTGGATCATCCGGGTCCAGGCAATCGCATTCGAACCGACGACGACCTGCGGCGCCACATCCAGAATTACAGGCAACATCCTGTCTACGTCGGGCTCCAGCCGATTTTCCTGGGCTGGTCCAAAGATTTTTCCAAAGACCTTCTTGATCAACTGGACTATGTCCTCATGGATCCCCAGACGATCCCGGTCGACGGCGGGTACATGTATATCTGGCGGGCCGATACCTTTGTGGAGGACGTCGAGAGCTTCATGAAGCTGTACATGGAGCACAACCTCCGCATCCTGACAACGGAACCTGTCGACATTTTCGGGTGGGCGACTTCGCTGCCTTTCTGCCTCGGAAGATACTACGACAAGATCTGGACACGACAACGGAGACAAACGCTGATAGACGCCGCGAAGGCGCACCGCAGGGCGATTGAAATCAATGAGGTCGCACGCGTTCCGGATGAGGATTTCATCAGGATGGCCAAGCGGGCGGGGCTCAGATTCACGTTCGGCAGCGACGCGCGCAGCGAGAACGCCGGCAGGTTTGTCTACTGCATCGAAATGGCGCGCCTGTGCGGATTGCGGAAAGCGGACATGTTCACGGTGGCCGGCCGGCTGCATACTTAAGGTCCGACCGCGCTATGCGGGGCTGCTCTTTATACGTATTTCGGCGACGGCCCTCTGGAGCGCGGACGTCCCGTCCGCACTGGGATCGCGGGCATCTTGCCCGCGCGGCGGGCATCTTGCCCGGCGTTCTCTCCCGGAGATCGCGAAAGCTTGGACGAATCGGAACGGCGGGCAAGATGCCCGCCGCGCGGACGGGACGTCCGCGAACCCAGTGCGGACAAGATGTCCGCGCTCCGAGGGCCGAATCCGTCACGAGCCGTTTTTTGCTGACCCGCTGCTCCTCTCAGATTCTGACTCTACCTTACGGGTCGAAATGGCTGAGCTCTTCGCAATCTGTAGATCCCCAGAGAAGCCAGCGCCGCCAGGAGCGCCAGCAGTCCCCAATCAGTCAGGGTGGGAATGGCGGCGCCGGCGCCTTCGGTATCCGGGGATCTCACACCGTCCGGTCGTTGGCGGCGGTTTCCCAGTAATCCAGGCTGGGGCCCAGCTTCTCCTTCAGCGGACAGGTGATCGCGTCCAGCCTGGCTGCGACCTGCGGCGACAGGGGAGAGTCGAAGGCGCGGGCGTTCTCTTCCAGTTGCTCCACATTGCGGGCACCCGCGAGTGTGCACGTCACGCCGGCGCGGAACACGCACCAGGCCAGGGCCAGGCGCGAGACCGTCGTCTCGAGCTCCCTGGCCAAACTTCGAATTCCGTGGAGAGCCTCCTCCAACTCTGCCTCCGCACCGGTTTCCCCGTGACGGGCGAGGGGTACGTTGCGGCTGTCGAAGTGGCGCGTCCTGCGGCGGAGAGGCAACAGTTCCTCTAAAGACGAATAACGATCGCTCAAGAGACCCTGCTGGAGCGCCATGTAGCCCATGATGCCCACCCCGAGTCGCTCGCACAGCGGGAGGAGCTCCCATTCGATCGCGCGTGACAGGAGGCTGTACGGCAACTGGTTGACCGCGATCACAGCGCCGGTGCCGAGCGCCTCCTGCAGCCGGTCAGCACCGAAGTTGCTCACGCCTATGAAACGGATCTTGCCTTGCTCCCGCAGCCGCATAAGTTCCGCGAACGCGTCGTCGACGCCGGGCGGGACCGTGATCGACCGGTCAAAGGAGGCGATGGCCTTTCGCGTCAAAGGCCAATGAACCATGTACAGGTCGATGTAATCGGTTGCGAGCCGTCTGAGGCTCGACTCGCAATGCTCGGTGATGCGTCCCGGGAAGGCGTTGGAAGGAGCAATCTTTGTCCCGATAACGATGGAGTCGCGGGAAACCCCTCGAATCACCTGGCCGAGAGCCGTCTCGCTGCGTCCGGAGTTGTATGCCTCGGCCGTGTCGAAGTAGTTGACACCCAGCTCTACCGCCCTTCGCACGACCTTCTCCGCGTCCGCCTGATCCTGCCGGCCCCAGTAGTCCGCGTCTTCGCCGCCAAAGGACCAGCACCCAATCCCCAAAACCGATAGCTTCAAACCTGATGCGCCGCACTCCCGGATTTCCATAGAAACGGAGTATACGCTTGGGGTAATCCGTCGATAGTGTGAAAAAGGCGATCAGCCAGAGCGCTAAAGGGTTTCGGGGACGAGGAGGTTCGTAGTCCCGGCCTTAGCCGGTCGAAACCGTTGGCAGGCTCGTGGTCGCTGCCGACCCGTTCGACCGGCTAAAGCCGGCACTACGAACCTCCTCGCCCCCGAAACCTCGCCTTCGAGCAAAATGAAGGCTGACGCACCCGGTCAGACGGGCTTGTCGCCCTACGGTTTGTCGAGCTGCGTGGGGGAGGTTTCGTATTGCTCCAACTCCCGGACCCAGATGTTGCGGTAGCGCACCGGGTTGCCGTGGTCCTGGAGCTGTAGCGAGCCCTGCACCATCGGCACGTAGCGACCGATCATTTTGTGCCCGGTAGGCCCCATCAGCTCGCGCCTTTCGTGCAGCAGAACCCCGTTCTGAAACACCGTGGCGGTGGCCGGCTTCACGAGCTTGTCGCCTTCGAACCGCGGCATGTGATAGACGATATCGTAAGACTGCCACTCGCCCGGCTTCCGGCAGGCGTTGACGAGCGGCGGATACTGACCGTAAAGGGCTCCGCACTGGCCGTCGGCGTAGCTCTTGTTTTCATAGCTGTCCAGCACCTGGACCTCGAATCGACCCTCGCCGAAGAAGACGCCGCTATTGCCGCGGCCCTGGCTGTTGCCGCTGGGCGGGTTCGGGCAGGCGAACTCCACGTGCAACTGCACATCGCCGAATTTCTGCTTGGTCCGGATATAGCCGGACTTCGGCACGCATTCCATCGCCCCGTCCACGACCTTCCACTTGGTCGGCTGCCCCTTCTGGTCTTCCCACTTGGCAATGTCCGACTCCTTGCCGGAGAAGAGAACGATCGCGTCGGAGGGTGGCTGGCCCGGGAAAGCGGCAGGGCTGATCACCGCGGGGCGCGGCCGCGTGTCGTCGTGAATGTGCCACTTCGTGCCGGGGATCAACGGAGTGTCCATGTATCCCGTGGGCGAAGGCTGGGCGGCAACAGGCGGCGTGGCCGCCTCGGTTTTCTGGCCGCTTTGCGTGCCGGCCTGGCTCGCATCACCCGTCTGGGTCCAAACTGCCATGACCGCCAGCGCCAGGCATAAGAGAACGGCGCCCAAGAAGTACTTTCTCATCGTGTGACTCCTTCGTTTCTGGTTCGTGGTCTACCGAAGGGCATTTTGCCACACAGGCATAAGTTCGAGAAATCTATCCACTACGAACCTCCTCGTCCCCGAAACCCAGTCTTCAAGCGAAAATGAAGACTCGTGCACCCGGTCAGACAGGCACTGCGCTCGCTAGCGGGCTTCAAACGGCCCGAAAACAGCTTTGACCTGAAAGATTTCCCCGCTGTCATCAAGAATGATGACCTGATACGTCGCACCTCCCGGGCTGACCCGAAGGAGGATGTGTCCCTGGTGGCTGGGCACCTGGTCCAGTCCGGGCGTCACGATCCGGTTGGCCGGGTGCATGTTGGTCATGAACAGGTCCCGGGGGCCCGGATAGGCCCGCGCCGAACGGAGCCGGCTGTAAACCGCGGGGGTGGGATGCGCCGAATCCCAAACCGGCAGGATCCAGGTCCGGGGACGCAAGGTGCTCACGAAGAACAGGTTCTCGGCGTCAATATAGCCGTGGTGATTCAAGAGGCTCACTTCCACCGGGCCGACCGCCTTGGCAACCGGAGTCTCCACGTCGTGCCAGATGGGCGCTCCCGGCTCGGGAATCCCCGTTATGTCTCCGCCGGTGAAATAGTCGAATGCCCCGTAGCTGAGTCGGAAACCGGCACTGCACGGGTTCTCGGCGGGGCGGTCCTCGGGCGGGACTTCTGCGAGCGGGGGGAAATGGTGACGGGTCTCGGTGCCTACTCCTGTCCAGACCTCACCATTCGCCATGATGTTCCTGACTTCGAAACCAGGGTACTTCTCAGGAGATTTGACCAGCCGGATCTGGTCGTTGTGCCCGGGATGAAGCCGGTCTACCTTCATTCCCCGATTCTCCTGTTGCCACTTCAGGAATGCCCGATAGTTCTCGGCAGTTGCCCCTTTCCACGCCGTCGGGTAGTCGTAGTCGGGCCAGCCTCGGTCGATCATGGTCGCGATCGTGACGTACTCAGCCACTTCCGTAATGCCGGCCAGTTTGTATGGGCCGAGGGATGAAGCTTTGGAATTCGCCGTTACGCCACCCATGTGGTCGTCGTGAAAATGCGTCAGGAAGGCGTAATCAAGAGCTGCAGCTTCCCCCTTCGGATGAAAGTGCTTGATGTAGCGGGCAATCCATTCGCCTGCGTTGCGGGAACCATCAGGGCGTGGATCAACATGGCGCTCGGTTCGGCTGCCCAATGCACCGGCGTCGACCAGCAGGGTCGTGCCGTCCGGCAAGATGAAGAAAGCCGAATTGCCTCGGCCGGTGTTGATCTGGTGAATGTCCAGCGTGCCTTCCGTCCAGGGCGGGAGGGGCTGGTTGACTGTCTGACTGTGCCCAAGGCCGAAGTTTAGAAGGCAAGTCAGGATCAGGAGCACCAGGATACGGGGTGTCGTCAATTTCAATTTAATCTCCTCGAAACTAGCTGTTTGCGGCTGCCACCGCCATGCCTGACCGGCTGACCGGCTGACGGGCTGACGAGCTGACCAGCTGACCGGCTGACCGGCTGACCGGCTGACAGGCTGACAGGCTGACCGGCTGACCAGCAAGGTGTTATCGCAACGCCTATCCTATCCCCCTGACCCGAATTTCGCCAAGCGGCTGAATAGGAGTGGCCCAATACAAGGATAAGGCGTGAACGAAACGTGAGCGATCAGCGCAAGGAGCCGCGCACGGCAGCGAGCCAGGCGAGCGAGTAAGCGGACCAGCACTCTCGCCCTGCAGTTGACTTTTTGAACGGTAACGCCGTGAAGCGCTTGGCTTTTGGTCCGCTTACTCGCTCGCCTGGCTCGCTGCCGTGCGCGGCTCCTTGCGATCTCGCCGGCCGTTTCGGCTGCCGACCGGGGCGGATTCGCTTGACATTTGCAGCGCCACGTTTTGATACTGCGGGCCGGGAGGCCCTCCAGAAGTCTACTTATGCGAATCGCGTTGAACCGTGTCGCCCTTGGTTTGTTGCTCATAGCTTTGACGTCGGCCGTCCTGCTCTTCTCCGACCTGAATCAACGGGTTGCTCCCTCCGAGCTGCGGCGGGTCGCCATCTTTCAGTTCGCCAGCCGGCCGCTCCTGGACGAATGTGTCGGCGGAGTTCTGAACGGTCTCGAGGCAGAAGGATTCGCCGACGGCAAAGGGATGAAAGTCGAGAAGTTCAATGCCGAAAACGACCTCCCCACTGCGAACATGATCGCCCGCCTCCTTGTCGGCCGAGGGCACGACCTGGTGATCACGGCCAGCACCCCCTGCATGCAGATATTCGCGGGAGCAAACGAGAAGGGGACGGTAAAACACGTGTTCTGCGCCGTGACCGATCCGTTCGGCGCAGGAGTGGGGATCAGCCGCGACGATCCGGGCAAACATCCCAGGCACCTGGCCGGCGTCGGCACCTTTCAGCCGGTGGAGGCTACCTTCCGAATCGCCAAACAGTTGTACCCGGGACTGAAGCGAGTCGGAGAGGTGTGGAACCCGGCGGAAGCCTGCTCGGAAGCCTGCACCTTCAAGGCGCGAGCGATTTGCCGCCAGCTGGGCATCGAGCTCATGGAAGTCCACGTCGACTCGTCCTCAGGAGTCCGGGAGGCCGCTGATTCCCTTGCGGCACGAGGCGTCCAGGCAATCTGGATAGGCGGCGACAATACCGTGGAAATCGCGACCGATTCCGTGGTCGAGGCCGCGCGGAAAGCGAACATCCCGGTCTTCAGCAACTCGCCGGCGAACCTGGGCCGGGGGTTGCTGTTCGCCCTCGGTGCTGATTACGTCGAGGTCGGAAAGACAGCGGGCGTGCTTGCCGGGAAGATTCTGAAGGGGCTCGACCCGGGTTCAGTCCCGATCGAAGACGTGATGCCCCGCCGCCTGGCATTGAATCTCGGGACCTTGAAAGGGCTGCACGATCCATGGCGTGTGCCCCCGGATCTGCTCGCCTCGGCTGCGGACGTTCTCGATGAGAACGGACTTGCCCTCAAATAGGGCGAGCAATCGTTTGCGCTCTGCGAGCCTCCCTGTTACCATCGCGACCACATTTAGATTCGGTGCTTGACCAATAGGAGGAAGCAATGAAGAAAGAGCGCCTCGAGCACGCGTCGTCGCGTCGTGATTTTTTGAAGACTTCGGCAATAGCTGCGGCCGCAGTTGGCGCCCAGCCACTGGCACAGGCCCAAGGCGGAGCAGCGCAGCCGGCAGCCGCGGCCGGTGCAAAGGACCCCTACGCTATCGCCGCCCGTTTTGCCAAATTTCTTCGAGTTACAGATGTAACCGATGGCCTTGATGCAGTCGGCCGCGCCGATTTGACCCTGATGGATCCGGCCATCCGGCCCCTCTGGATGGGGATGCGGTTCTTCGGCCCCGCGGTCACCATGCGGGTCGTTCCCACCAATAAACGTATGCCGCCCGTCTCCAGAGAAGATGCTCTTCTGCAGCACTCTATATGGGGAAAGATGGGAGGCTGGAAGGCCGACGTCAATCCGCACCTGAAGCCCGGCTGCGTGATCGTCATGTCGACCAACGGAGCCAAGGAGTGCGGTTACTGGGGTTCGAACAACAGCCTGGACATGATGGCCCGAGGCGTCGCCGGGATCGTTACAGAGGGCAACTGCCGCGATACCGATGAGGTGATCATGCAGAAATGCAACGTGGCCTGCCGCGGCATCGGCCGGCCGATCATCCCGGGCCGGGTAGAGTTAGAGGAAGTCGAAGTTCCTATCGGCTGCGGCGGCGTAATGGTGCGCCCGGGCGATATCGTTGGCTGCGATTGGGACGGCTGCATTGTCGTACCGAAAGAAGTGGCCGAGGATGTGCTGGTCGTGGCTGCCCGCATAGCGATTGACGACAAGAAGGCCCGCCGCCGGCTCTACGATCGCCTGGGCCGCAAGCCGGACGAGTCCGTAGACTGGGAAGCGGCCGCCGCCTACTACAAGGATTTGCTCTAACCCGAGCAGCTTCACGAGGCTCTCTCGTTCGCTGATCCGTATCCCGAGCCGGGCACGTGGGTCGTTTGTCTGGAGAATGTCCAGCGTGCCCGCCCGTCGCGCATCACACTCCGCCGATCGCACGCGCAAACCCTCGCGAATTCCGCCCGCCCTTGGAACCGGGCGGGGGAGACCGGTGTCAAATCCAGAGATCAAAGCAAGATCGTAAGATCGATGGATCAAGATCCGGAAGTCAAAACAAGCGGCACGCATTGCAGTCGGCCCGGCCAGCCAGGGAGGCGAAAACGCCATGACGACTCAATCCACAGAGCTCAGAACTCCATCCTCCTACCCTTTTCGATCAGAGCAAGCCAAAGCTGAATACACGCGTGTTTATGAGGAATGGGCCAAGCGGTGGCCGGTCCCGTTCGAGACCAGGCTGATCGACACGCCTTCCGCGCAGACCTTCGTGCGGATCAGCGGACGCCCCACCGATCCGCCTCTGGTCCTGCTGTCCGGCGCCCGGGGAACGTCTCTGATGTGGGCTCCCAACATCGCGGCGCTCTCGGCCCATTATCGGACCTATGCGCTGGACACGATCACCGACGTGGGGCTGAGCGTGGCCCGGGGCAAGGTCTCGAAACCGGAGGACTTCGTGCGTTGGCTTGACGAGGTCTTCAGTGTCCTGGTTCCGGAGGGCCGGCTCAGCCTGATGGGGATATCCTATGGAGGCTGGCTGACCAGTCAATATGCGCTCCGCTGCCCTGATCGGCTGGAAAAGGCCGTGATCATGGCCCCCGCCTGTACCGTGCTTCGATTGTCACTCAGCTTTTTTGCCCGCGTCGTGCTCGTCTGTCTACCGCTTCCGGGCTCGGACGGAACAGCGCTTCGCCGAATGCTCCACTGGGTCTTCGAAGACACGGTGCGAAGCGGTGAGGCCGGGCGAAAGCTTGTCGACGAGGTCCTCGAAGAAATCATGACGAGCCAGCGCTTCTTCACTCTTGGCCGGCCGCCCTGGCCCACGGTCTTGACTGACGAGGAGTGGCGAACGTTCAAGGCGCCCGCGCTGTTCCTGGTCGGCGCCAACGAGAAGATCTATTCCCCGCAGGCGGCCATCAGGCGGCTCAACCGTCTCGCCCCCTGGATCAAGACCGGGATCATTCCCGGTGCGGGACATGACATGACGCTCGTCCAGGCCGACCTTGTATCCGAGAAAGTGCTCGAGTTCCTCGGTGAACCGGTGGCCCATCCAGTCGGGGTCTGACCCCGTTCTCACCGCCCCAAGAGGCGCTCGGGATTACAGCGGCGGGGTCGGCCTCTCGGCGCCGGTCAGCCCTTGGTCGGCCTTGTCCGGGTCGTAGCCGGAGTTTTCCTTCGGCATGGTGGCGTTGACAGAGGCGCGCCACTCCTTTAAGAGCGCGTGCAACTCCCTGGTCTTTTCCGGCGCGCGGGCAACCAGATTCCGGCGTTCGCCGATGTCCTCGGCCAGGTTGAACAGCTCGAGGCGTCCGTCCTCGTAAAACTCGATCAGTTTGTACCCATGCTTCCGAACCGCGCCGCCCGGGACTCCGCCTTGGTTGCTGTAATGGGGATAATGCCAGAAGAGGGCATCGCGAGCTCCCGTGCCAGTGCCTTTCAGGACAGGGACGATACTGATGCCGTCGACTTGAGCCGGGGCGTCGCCGGCGCCTGCGATTTCAAACAAGGTTGGAAGGAAATCGATGCTGGAGACAGGGAAGTTGCTGAGGGAACCCGCCCGAGTCACGCCGGGCCACTTGACGATCAGGGGAACTCGGATCCCTCCCTCATACAGATGCCCCTTACCCGCGCGAAGTGGTGTGTTGTTGGTCACCGCGCGCTTGGAGCTGCCCTCGTAGATCAATCCCCCGTTATCCGAGGTGAAGAGGATGACGGTCCTGTCCGCGATCTTCAGTTCCTCCAGCTTTCTGGTCAGGCGGCCGACGGCGTCGTCGACGGATTCAACCATGGCCGCATAAACCGGGTCCTGCTGAGCGTCACCGGGCTTGATCCTCAGTCTGTACTTCTCGACCGCGGCTTCTCGCGCCTGCCTCGGGATGTGAACGGCAAATTCGGGCAGGTAGAGGAAGAAAGGCCGATCCCGGTTGGACTCGAGGAATCTCTCGGCCTCGCCGGTCAGCTTTTCGGTGATGTAGTCATCCGCCGAACCGCCCTCGATGCCCGGCAGATCAAACGGGCCGAAGTACGACCGGGGCGAACCGCGCTCCGTCCCTCCGATGTTTTGGGAGAAGCCCTGGGACTGCGGCCAGAACTCGGGTCCCCCCAGATGCCACTTCCCGATGCTCGCGCTCACGTATCCCTGGGCTTTCAGCCCTTCAGCGATGGTGATTTCCCGATGCGGCAGTTGTTGTTCGAAATCAGGGGCGTGCAGCTTGGAGGCGGGCCACGCCTTTCGGCCCGGGATCCAGTCGGTCAGATGCAGCCGGGCCGGGCATTTCCCTGTCAGGATGCTGGCTCGAGTGGGGGAACAGACCGGACATGAGGCGTAAGCGTCGGTGAAGCGCATGCCCTCGGCCGCCAGACGATCGATGTTGGGAGTCAGGCAGGTGGAACTGCCGTAGCAGCCCAGGTCTCGCCAGCCCATGTCGTCGATCAGGATCAGGATGAAGTTCCAGGGCCGGTTCTGGCCGGACGCCTGGCCGCCAACCACGGACCCGGCGGTTTGACCGGCGAGGAGTCCAAGGGCTGCTGCCCGCTCGAGAAACTGACGCCGACTGGTCCTTTGCATGCATTGACTCCTGGGCCGGAGCTTACCACACAGCGCAAGTACGCCCGCCTTTTTTGCCGCAAGGCTCGAGTCCCAGGCGCGGGTCCAATGAAAGAAGAGTTTGCAGGGGAGCCTCACTGGTTCACGTGGCAGCGGCCAGATGGAGGGGGGCGGCCTTCCGGAGCGCGGACGTCCCGTCCGCACTGGGATCGCGGGCATCTTGCCCGCGCGCCGGGCATCCTGCCCGGCGTTAAACTTCCAAGTCGGACAACGGCGGGCAAGATGCCCTGCCGCGCGGACGGGACGTCCGCGAACCCAGTGCGGACAAGATGTCCGCGCTCCAAGAGGCCGCCCTCTGACCCCAACCCTGGACGTGTCTTGTCGAGCACGAGAACCTCCAAATCGTGTTCAGCCGCGATGCTCAGACATGGTCAGCGGCACGGGCAGGACGGGCAGTGGGAAAGTCGCGCCCTTACGGTTTCCGCCAGCGAGTGTTGGTTCTGGGCGGTTGCCAGGGTCAGAGCGGTTTTCCAGTGGGCCAGCGCCTCGTCCGTATTTCCGTCTGAGCAGTGGGCCTCGCCCAAACTGAAATGCGCCTCGGCGAATGCGGGGTCGGAGGCGATCGTCATTGTCCATTGCTCGATCGCCTGATCCAGCCTGCCCTTCCGGGCCAGTGCGCGCCCGAGGTTGAATCGCGCCCGGGCGAACCGGGGACGGATCGCCGACCGCCTTCTGCCACTCCTCGATTGCCTGGTCCCACTTTTCGGCCCGAAACAGGCCGGTCCCGAGATTGTTGTGGGCATCGGCGGAGTCCGGCCTCAGTTCGACCGCCCGGCGCCAGTGTTCGATTGCTTTGTCGACCTTCCCCGCCCCCGCATAAGCCTGACCGAGGTTGTTGTGCAGATCCACCGAGTCAGGATAGCGCTCGAGCGCCTTCTGGAAGCTTGCGATCGCTGCGTCCCACTTCCCCTGCTGGACCATCGCAACCCCCAGATTGTTGCTCGCCTCCGGGTAGTCGGGCTTGAATTGCAGAGCCATTTCGTAATGAGTTACCGCCTCGTCGAACGAGCCCCCGCGCCATAGCGCGGTTCCGAGGTTGTTATGCGCTTTGGCGTCGTCCGGGCTGATCAGGAGCGCCTTCCGCCACTCCGCAATAGCCGCCGCGTTCTCGCCCCGCGCCCCCAGGTTCCAGGCCCGGTCGAAGAGCTTGTAGAACTCTGCGGCAGGCACGTCGATGCTCAAGAGCCCGTCCCGCGGGATGTTCGCAAATTCAGGGAGGTTAACGGCGCGGTTGGCGGCGGTGGCGTTCTCAATGAGAATGGCCGGGCTGTCGTTTCCTTCTTCGTCGATGTGGGTCAGGAACATCTGCGTATAGGGCGAGCCACCCTTCGACGAAAAGACCATCCATCGACCATTCGGGGCGAAGCTGTGCCAGGAGTTCATGAGGGGCGTGTTGCAGCGCATCCGGCGCGCTTTGCCGCCCTCGCTCGGAACGATGTAGAGCTGCCCGTCCGGGCGCATCAGCTGCCCGTTTTGAGATTGAACGAAGACAATCCAGCGGCCGTCCGGCGACACCCGGGGGAACGAATTGCTCATGCCGTTACGCGACGCGCCGGCGATAGGGCGTGCCTCGCCGCCTCGCCCGTCGTTGAACGGTATCCGATACAGATCGAACTGGATGGGCGTCTCGTTTGGATCGCCGGCGAACTTCGCGTCCTGGCGCCCTGTCGGGTAGGGATCCCTGCCCTTCGCACGGGCAAACACCAGGTAGCGGCCGTCCGGGCTCCAGGTCGCGTTCGTGTGGACGTAGTCGGGATTGTCCGCGCCGGGAAGCGCCTCCACCCGGCCCGTCTGGCGGGAGTACCACGCGAGGATCCCACGCGTTGGATAGAAAACCTGGAGCAAGCGGTAGTCCTTGAAATTCGCCACGTAAACCTCTTCGTTCAGCGTGGCGACGGCATGACGGCCGTCCGGCGAAAGCTGCGGCATGAAAGCAATCGTCGGATGCCCGGGAAGCAGCCCCGGAAAGGAATTCCAGGAGATGACGTCCTCGGTCCGGATGGCCATTGAAGGCGAGATCGAAGCGATCGCGTACATCGATTTGTCGTTCTGCGGGCCGTCCAGATCCATCCCCAACGTCCGGCCGTCACGCGAGAAGGAATGGCAGTTGGCGCAGGTGGGCAGGTGCTCCATGAGCAGGCGGCTCTGCTTCTGGCCGACGTCGCGCAAACGCCAGGCGATCAGCGGCAAGGCGCTGGGGACGATCGGCTTGATCACCCCCTTTTCGGTTTCGGTGGGCATCAGGGGGACATCGCGGTAGAAGATCGGGGCGCCGACCGGGTCCTTCGAGATGCCGATCGTAAGGCGCCCCTGTGAAACCGGGGCCTCCGCGTTGGGGTTGACGCCGGCGTTGTCGCTGGCGATGCCGGCAATCGTGACCGTTGCCGATGCCCCGCCTGCCTGCTTCTTGATCTGTTCCCAGGTTTCGGTGTCCGGAGTCCAGGTCCGCGTCATGGCCTGCTCGGCGGTCAGCTTCGGAACCTCGTTCGTCTCTGAAATGCAGCGCGGATCGATTTCACCGATCTGGAGCCGCGGGCCGGCTGACTTCACGCGGATGGAAGGAGACCCGCCGCTGAAGGTCACGTCGACGAGCCAGGCTTTGCTCTCCGATGCCGGGTCACGGAACAAGAAGGTCGGGGCGGCTATGTCGGGCGGGAAGATGGTGTCGGGTAACGGATAGTCGATCCTGATCGGCTGCAAGCGGGCGTCCTGGCTGATATCTGGGAATGCACCGATTCGAGAAGAAGGAAACAGCATGCCGCCAGGATGGCAAAACGTCGCAGCATGGCGGGGATTATAGATGATTATCGAATGGGGATTCCCCAGAAAGCGGGAGTTGGCCCATGGAGCGCGGACATCTTGTCCGCACTGGGTTCGCGGACGTCCCGTCCGCGCGGCGGGCATCTTGCCCGCCGTTTCGACTTGTTCAACTTGTGCGATCTCCGAAAGAAAACGCCGGGCAAGATGCCCGGCGGGCGGGCAGGATGCCCGCGAACCCAGTGCGGACGGGACGTCCGCGCTCCGGAAGGCCGTCGCCGAACCCTACGCCTACCTCGCCCTTGTCACAAAGAATGCCGCGGAGACCGGGGCGAGTCGCAGCGGCACGGTGGTCAGCTCCTGCCCCTTGTCGTTTTTCGACTGCTTCTCCTCGATCGCCCGGATCTGACCGTTCATCGGGTCCCAGAGGTCCAGGTCCATCTTCCCCCGCAGGGCCACTTCGCTGTCCACCGGTTTGTCCGAAGAATTGGCGAACAGATAGATTTCGCGGCCATCCTTGACCTTGTGGATGTATGTCAGTGACCCGGCGTATTGCCTCCCCAGGACGACCGGCGACATCGGCTCTGTGATCGCAACGTCCCACACCGGCGTTGCCTCGCGCATGATCGTCTGCATCATCGCCGGTGTGTAGTTGGGCAGGAAGTAGGCCCGTCCGCCCGCCGCGTTGCGGTTGACGAAATGGATCATGAATTCATCGATCCGCCGGTTGAACTGCGCTGTCATCGGCCCGTCATCAGGGATCCCGAAGATCTCCCCGACGATGCGACGCAGCTCCGCATCCTGGCCCATCTCGGCCGATTTCTCGGGGAGCACCCGGGTTGCGATCACTGTCCCGCCCGCGTCGTAAAACGCCTTGATTTTCCGGGCCGTCCCAACCGAGAGAACCTTGCCGCCGGGGACGATCAAAACGGAATACTCCTCACGGTTGCTCTCATTGTTCAGGACCAGCTTTGAGCCCTGGATCACGCAACGCTCCTCGAGCGCCTGCGGATGAAGGAATGTAAAATCCTGGCGCAACCCGCGAAAGATCAATTCCCCGAGCTCGATGTAGTCGATTTCGGGCGGCAGGATACCGCCCTCACGGGCGTAGCCCACGTCCATACCGCGGGTCTCCGGGGCCCCTGCCCAGTCGCCAAACCGGTAGGCGGCCTGCAGCGAAGCGATCGGGTAAAGTATGGCGACGTCGGCCACGTGTCGCCCGTGCTGCAACATGTAGCAGAGCCGGCCAATGAACCGGTCGCTCTCGGGTGTCTTGTCCCGCGGCAAAGCGCCTACCTGGAAGTTCGCTCCCATCGCCGCCTGGTCCATGGCGACCTTGTAGACGATCGCCGGGCTCATGTTTTCGCGATATGCGGCGTAGCTCTCCGCCATGAAAATCGGTTTGTCCCAGTTATAGCCGGCGGAGCTGATCAGCTTGTAGGCGCGATTGGTCCTGCCCCACCACCAGATGTCGTCGATCGCCGGAGCCCCCTGATGCTTGAACGCCAGCATCAGATCTCCGTTCACGGGCACCGGGTTGGAGATCTCTTCCTGGTCGAAATGCCCGCTGAACAGGATGCCGTGTGCGCGGCACCAGTCGTCCAGCTGCTTGATATAGCTCTCGGAAAAAAGCCTGGCGCGGTGGCCCCAGAGCGCGTTTCGGATCGCCGCCGTGTTCGGGCCGACGTCGTACCAGAGCGCCGGATAGTACTTCGTCGGGTTGTACCCGTATTCCTTCTGAAAGCTCGCATCGAAGCCCGGCGTCCACATCCTGCCGCCCGCCACGTGCATCGCCGGCTCATCGTAGTGGGTGATTTTGAGGACGGTGCCGAAGTACTTCTTCAGATGTTCGTAGTGCGGCTGGTAGCTGAGCGAGATGTAGGCGCGCACCGCCTCGGGGTCCAGGTAGTCGACGTAGCCGCTCTTGTTGCCTTGCCCAAGCGATGCCTTCGGATTCAGATAGAACGCCATCGCTTTCCAGCGGCCCGCCGGAACCTTGCAGACCAATCGCCGCCCGCCCTGGATCTGGCGGCTGACGTCCACCAATTCCCGGGTAGCCAGGTTCATCAGTGCCGCGCCTTTGACGATCCCCTCCGGGATTTGAAGCTCGACCCGGGTCGGGCCGGTCACGTCCCGCTCGACTTTCTCCAGGCTCTTGGCGGCGTGCTCGGGATAGCGTGAGTAGAGCGCGCCTCCGGCCATGCCGCTCGGGTATCCCCATTCGTCGTAGAAGACCATGGGCGGGTTGCCGTTCTTCAGCCCTGCTTCGATCGTCTTCGCGTACAGGTCGAAGTACTCTTCGCTCAGGAATCCGATTCCGCTGTCTGCGCGCCGGCGGCCCGAGCCCTGCAGGTATTCATCGGAGAGTCCCTTTGTGCTGCCGCCACCGATCCCAAGGTAGAAACCTCCGGTGAGGTCCTGTTCCGCCCAGCGCCGCACCTGCTCGGCCATGTTCTGTTCGGTCGCACGCGAGAGGTCAAGAGTCAACCAGGCGTGCTGGCGGCATTCCTTCGGAGGATTCGCGAACAGACCAGGATCGACCCTAAGGGACCGCTCGAAGGCGGCTTCCCCGTTGCCGGTCTCGCTTTCCTTTTCGCTCCCGCTCCAGCCCGAGAGCGCCAACAGAATCAATGCCATCGACAGCAGACCAAAGGATCTCATCGTCTTCCCGTGAGTTTTCTTCGACATGGGTTTCACCGGCGCGAGTATCGGCAATCGATTGGTCGTATTTGCAAGTTTGAAGCTGGCGTGTGCACCGATTTCGCAGGATGAAAAAGGTAGAAGCGGAGCAATCAATCGAGCGGACAGAACCGCAAATGGAGCGTTTTCCAGCGAAGTGCGCGGATTGTCCCCGTGACCGGATGCCTGGCTCGCGTCCTGGCTGCTTACGGTTACAATCCGCGCGCTCCGCAAAAGACGCTACGCTTGCGGTTCTGTCCGCTCGGCAACCCGATCGGTGCGGCAACTCTCGCGAAGGTCCGACATCGACATCGGCACGCGCTGGCGGGATGTTGCCGAGTGTGAGGAAGAGTCCCACAGGGAAGTGGGACCTACGCAACTCGGCACGGCGCTGGGCGGGATCGCAAGGAGCCGCGCACGGCAGAGGGTGATTGCCTGCGCCAGCGGGTACTGCATTGCCGAAGTCCTTCGCGCAAGGAAGCAATCCAAGCCGCTTCTGTCTTTCTATTCCGCACTCCGCAATCCGCATTTCCTTTCGCCCGGCATGTGTTTCGAGGTACAACTACTGGATGTCGGGATCCCTCAGTGAATTTCTTCCCCAGGACGGGGATGTCTCCAGCGACTCGCTTCTCGGGCGTTTCCTCGATTACGTTGTCGGCAAGAAGCTCGTCCTGTACCCGGCCCAGGAAGAAGCAATCCTGGAACTGCTGGATGAAAAGAACGTCATTCTCAACACTCCCACCGGTTCCGGGAAGTCCCTGGTGGCTTCCGCAATGCTTTTCAGTGCCCTCGCCCGCGGTCGGAGGGCAGTCTACACCTGCCCTATCAAGGCGCTGGTCAACGAGAAATGGATGAACCTGTGCCGCGAGCTGGGCCCGGACAATGTCGGGCTTTCGACCGGGGACGCGAGCGTGAATCGAGAGGCCCCCATCCTCTGCTGCACCGCGGAGATCCTCGCCAACATCGCCTTGCGGGAAGGTCCGGCTGCCGAGATCGACGATGTGGTCATGGACGAGTTCCACTGGTATGCCGACCGGGACCGCGGGGTTGCCTGGCAAACGCCGCTCCTGACCCTGCCTCAGACCCGTTTTCTCCTGATGTCGGCGACTCTCGGCGATACGAAGTTCTTCGAAGAGGCGCTGACAGCACTGAACCGCCGCCCGAGCGTGAGCGTGGTTTCCGCCGACCGGCCGGTGCCGCTCGACTTCGCCTGGTCGGAGATCGAGCTTTCGCACATGCTGGAAAAGCTCTCGGCGGACGGCAAGACTCCGGTCTACGTGGTCCACTTCACCCAGGCCGATGCCGCCTCGAGTGCGCAGGACTTTACCAGCCTGAAGATCTGCACCCGAGAGGAGAAGAGCGCCATTGCCGACTACATCGCTGGCTTCAAATTCACGAGCCCCTATGGCTCGGAGATCCGAAAGTGGCTCAAGCACGGCATCGGGCTGCATCACGCCGGCCTCCTGCCCAAGTACCGGGTGCTCGTCGAACAGCTCGCCCAGCGGGGCCTGCTGAAGATCATCTGCGGCACAGATACTCTCGGCGTTGGGATCAATGTGCCCATCCGCACCGTGCTCTTCACCCGGCTCTGCAAGTTTGACGGGAAAAAAACGACGCTGCTGACCGCCCGGGATTTCCACCAGATTTCAGGGCGCGCGGGCCGCAAGGGATTCGACACCCGCGGCTTCGTGGTCGTGCAGGCGCCGGAGCATGTCATCGAGAACATCAAGCTGAGCGAAAAGGCGGCGCGCGAAGGAAAGAAAGTGACCAGGCGCCGGCCCCCGGAGCGGAACTTCGTCAACTGGGATATCAACACATTCAAGAGGCTCATGGCCTCGCCGCCCGAACGGCTGACGTCTCGTTTCCAGGTGACGCACGGCATGCTGTTGAATGTGCTGAGCCGCCAGGGGGACGGATGTGCCGCCATGCGACGCTTGATCCGCGACTGCCATGAACCGGAGACCGCCAAAAGAGCGCACGCCCGGCGCGCCTGGCAGCTCTTCCGGGCTCTGGTCGAGAGGCGCATCGTCGAGTTCATCCCGAAGACAGAGGAGGGCTCGAAGCTCCGCGTCAATGTGGATCTTCAGGACGACTTCTCGATGGACCAGGTGCTTTCCCTCTACCTCCTGGAGACGATCCCCCTGCTTGATCCCGAGTCGCCCGAGTACGCGCTGGACCTGCTCACACTTGTCGAATCCATCCTCGAAAACCCGGAGCTCATCCTCAGGCGCCAGCTCGACAAGGTGAAGGATCGCGTTATGGCCGAAATGAAGGCGGACGGGCTCCAGTACGAGCAGCGGATGGAGGAGCTGGAGAAGCTCGAGTATCCAAAGCCGCTCAAGGACTTCGTCAGCGGGACCTTCAACGCCTTCGCCGATCGGCATCCGTGGGTGGGTGAGGAGGACATCCGGCCGAAGTCGATCGCCCGCGAAATGTTCGAGAACTTCCGCTCCTTTACGGAATACATCCTGGAGTACGAGCTGCAGCGGTCCGAGGGGCTGCTGCTGCGGCACCTCAACAGCGTCTACAAGGTTCTGAGCCAGACCGTGCCCGACGCTGTGAAGACGGACCAGGTCCAGGAGATGGAGCTGTATCTGCGCACGCTCCTGCGGCAGGTCGACTCGAGCCTGGCCGACGAATGGGAACGGATGATGGATGCGAGCGAGCCCATCGAGCTCCCTGGCGAAGAGCGGGCCGTGGCAAGACTCCGGCCGCAAGCCTTCGCGCAGAGCGCAGGCACCGAGCTGCGTCCGCCTGGGCCTGCCGTTGAGGAGCGCGACATCACGCGCGATACGAAGAGCTTTGTCGCCGCCATCCGGACGCGGATCTTCACCTTTCTGCGCGCCTGGTCGATCAAAGACCACGGCGCCGCGCTCGCGGCTCTTGACGCGCCCGAGAACGCGGACGGCACGCCGTGGACACCCGAACGACTGGGGGCCGCGCTCGAAGCCTATCTGGCGGAGCACGAGCGCCTGCGCCTGGATCCGGAAGCGCGCAATCTGAGGCACACCTACGTCGAGCCTTCCGAAGACCGGGCGACCTGGTCCGTCAAGCAGATGCTCGTCGATCCGGACATGTACAACGACTGGTTGGCGGAATTCGAGGTGGACCTGGCCGCCTCGCGCAAAGCCGAAGAGCCGGTCGTGCGCTTGCGCCGGCTATGCAGCCTGGTGTGAGGCTGGGAACGGGCCGTAGTGGGGGAAATGGCCCCAAGGAGCTTTTGCGAGCGAAGCGTAGCCTTAGCCGAAGTCCCGGGCGGCTGAGACCAGGCTGCGGATATTGTCGGGCGGAGTCGAGGCGGGGATCGCGCAACCGGCGTTCAGCACGAAGCGATTGCCCGGCTTCCAACGATCCATGAGTACCTTGACGGCCTCGCGCACCATCTCCGGTGTGCCGCGGGCGAGAACGCCGCTGGGATCGATGTTTCCGAACAGCACGTGATTTCGGCCGACACTCGATTTTGCCCGCACGGCGTCGGTCTTGTAGTCGAGCTCGAATCCGCAAGCCGGGTATTCCGCGAGTTGGTCCAAAATCGGCGACGTGTCCCCGCAGATGTGGATGACGGTGAAGATGCCGTCCTCCGTCAGCTCGCGAACCAGCCTCTCCTGCCAGGGGCGGGCAAACCTCCTGAAGAGGGCGGGCGAGATCACATCCGGGCCGGCTGGACTGTCTCCGAGGGAGGTGAAATCGGCGCCTGCCTGCTTGAGCGCGCGATGCACGGCCAGGTGGCTCTGATAACTCACCTCCAGAAGGCGAGCAATCCCCGGATGGTCCGGCTCCGTAACAAGATCCACCAGGAAGTCTTGCATCCCACGCAGGAGCGCGGCGAGCGAGAACGGCCCCTGGTCGGCATTGCCCCGGATGGCGATTTCCCCGCCAACCTCGTTCGCGATGATCCGGACCGCTTCGAGCAGCACCGGGATGCGACCGTCCCGTTCCGGTCTGACCGGCGTCAGTTCTTCCGCTTCGTCCAGGCTGCGGATAGCCGGCTCTGCCACGTGCCCCGGCTCACCCGGAGTGAAGTCGCGTCGTGCTCCCATCGCCTCGGCCAACATCGTCGTGTCGAGGTCTATCAGGATGCAGTCGTAGCCGTACTTCCGCACTGCTTGGAGGTGCGCCCGCGCCGCCGCTTCCGGTTCCGACAGATACTGCTCCAGCGGAATTCCAGCCTCATGGGCAGCCAGGAGGAAGTTGTGGAGACAGACCGGCACCCGGTCCGGCGTCTCCCCGCGCAGCACGGCCATCGTGCGTTGGAAGGAGTTCATTTCCGTCCCACCTTGGCTCCAGCCGGAGCGGGAAGGAGCGGCTCCAGGTAATAGCGGACGCCGAAGTGATCGAGGTGGGCCAAGTGGTACTGAAGGCGGCGGGAGAAGTCGGCCCAATCGACCGTCTCCTTCGGCGACCAGCCCCGCTCGGCAAGGGCCAGCAGGCGCGGGAAGATCTGGCGGTCGACCTTGTCCGGCTCGCGGTCGATGTGAGACCAGAAATTCGCCTGCAAGCCGAGAATATGCCGGACCTTCTCGACGGCCACATCCGCGGGCACGGGCTCATAGGAGTAAGCGCGGCGGGAGTCGATCTTTTCGTAGGAGTAGTCGAAGTAACAGTGACTGGTGGGCGACATAACCACGTCATGCCCGGAGTTGGCGGCGGCGATTCCTCCTGAAGTGCCACGCCAGCTCATGACCGCCGCATTGGGCGCCAGGCCGCCTTCGAGAATCTCGTCCCATCCGATCAGCCGCTTGCCGTGCTTCTGGAGAATCTTCTCGACGCGCCGGATGAACCAGCTCTGCAGCTCGTCCTCACCCTTGAGGCCTTCGGATCTTATCCGCGCCTGGCACTTCGGGCACTTCTTCCAGGCGTCCTTTGGGGCTTCGTCGCCGCCGATATGAAGGAACTGGGAAGGGAAGAGGGCGGCGACCTCGGCCAGAACGTTGTCGAGAAACTCGAAGGTCTTCTCGTTTCCCGCACAGAGGATGTCACGCGTGATATTCGGACCGCTGAAAAAGGGAAAAATCTCGAAAGGTCCTCCCGAGCAGGACAGCTCCGGGAAACAGGAGAGAGCCGCCAGGCTGTGCCCCGGCATTTCGATCTCAGGCACGAGCGTGATGTTTCTTGCCGCCCCGTAGGAGACGAGCGCCCGCATCTCGGCCTGCGAATAGAACCCCTGGTGCTCCGGTGGTTCGTTGTACTTCGCGGGGAACCTCGCACCCTTCACGGTCAGCTCCGGGTATTTCTTGATCTCGAGGCGCCATCCCTGGTCGTCCGTGAGATGGAGATGCAGGACGTTCATTTTGTAGAAAGCCATGCGGTCGATCGTCTTTCGGATGTAATCCGGCGACTGGAACGTCCGGGAGCAATCGAGCATGAGTCCCCGCCATGAGAAGCGCGGCTGGTCCTCGATCGCTATGCAGGGCAGGCGCCACTCGATCGACTGTCCTGGCAGGCCGGCTGTGGGGTTTACAGGGAGCAGTTGCCGGAAAGTCTGGACGCCGTAGATCAGGCCGCGGGAATTGGCCGCCTCCAGGTTCACCCCTTCTTTCCGGACGGTCAACCTGTAACCTTCCGGTCCGAGCGCCGCCAGCGATGGATTCAGCCCAAGCGTGATAGCGGGGGTATTGCCACCCCGGTCCGAGGTCAGATCGAATCCCGTGACGGACTTGACCGCATCTCGCAAAAGAGCAACGGCGGCGTCGCAGGTGTGGTCGTGGCGCAACGGCGTGAGCGGGGAGATGAGGAACGTGCCGTCTGTTGGAACGACACTCACGGGCTTCGGAATGAGCTGGACGTCCCCGTTTGCCTGGGCCGACGCCGGGGGCGGCGAAAAGGAAAACAGAAGAAGGATCGTCACCGCCGCAAACAAGGACCGGATGCGTCTCATGTGGATGGCTCTCCGTATGGTGTCACTGTGGACGTCAGGTTACGCAAACGGGAGTGGAACGGTCAAGAAATGCAACCCCCCGGCGCTTCCCTTAAGAGCCTCGCTAACCCATGATGAAAGGGAACCGCTGGTTAACAAAACGAGAGGAGCACGTTATGAGAATGTTAATGATGGTGCAGTTTCCGCTCGAGCCCTTCAACACTGCAGTCAGGAATGGAACGGCCGGTAAAATGATCGAGCGAATCCTGGCTGAGGCCAAGCCCGAGGCAGTTTATTTCACCGAACAGTACGGAAATCGAGGGTGCATTCTCGTGATTAATGTCGAGAACGCCTCCCAAATTCCGTTCTACGCGGAGCCGTGGTTCCTCACTTTTGAGGCCGAGTGCGAATTCCGCATCATGATGACACGCGAAGATCTTGCAAAATCTGGTTTGGAGGATCTCGGGAAACGCTGGGGTTAAGCGTGCGGAGCAGTCGCACTCCAAGGGAGGGTGTTGGCGCGAGAGGTCCGGTATCCCCGCTCTGCAGCTGACTCCGCCCGCCGAGCTGTCGTAGGGCGGATTCACTGTTCAGAATCCGCCGCTTTTCGGCCCGGTTGGCGTGCTTTCGAAGCCGCCGCATCCTCACGAGAGAGCCAACGACCGACGAAAACAAAGTTCGCTCAGCGGCCGGCCGGTCAAGGGTCCCGTTAAGGAAACCCTGGGGCTCAAGAAACCTCAATCAACCAGCGCGGCGTAAGACCCGTTGGCGAAGAGCTCAAAGACCTTGGGCTCGTCATGGGGAAGTGCTGAGACACCGCAATCGCAATCACCTCCTCTCGGGGATCTATCTGGCAGTAGGTCGTCGCCGCTCCGTACCTATGCTGTCATAACTGTTATGACTTATAATGTCAGAAGTGAACATCAGGCTGGACTGGGACGAACGGAAGAGCCGGCTATTAAAGCGAAGACGAGGTTTCGCATTTGATGAGGTGGCGAGGGTCTTCGAGGGTGTTACAGTCGAGCTGGTAAAGAAGGACGACCCCTTGCAGTTCGCCGCGATTGGTTTGATCGAGATTCACATGGTGACAGTCATTTACGAGGAGCGCCGGGATGAAGAAGGCGCGTATTTGTGGCTGATCACCTATTGGAAATCGACTGCCAGGGAAAGAGAGATATATGAACAGGAAACGAAGGACCTCCATCGAACGGATTGAAGAGGAAGTCGACGCCGGGAAGGAAGTCATCGACACGTACTTCGACGTGCGGAATCCGAGGATACGCCAGCCAGGTACTGTTCGACGTGTCCGCAAAACCAACCTGGATCTTACCGAAGAAATGTTGCGTGAGCTTGATGAACTGGCGGAGAGCCTCAATGTCAGCCGCCAGGCTGTCATCAAGGTCATCCTCAGACAGGCTCTTGATCAGCATCGACTCGCACATCAACGGAACCTGACGACGACAAAGGACAAATGAGTTCGGTTAGCAACTTTGGGCGTTCGTCTGGAGTCACCACGCTGCGGTGCTATGATCCGCCGCGGAGATCGGCGAAATCATCTTCCTTGCGTTGACAGAAGAAATGTCCCCTTTCTTCTGCGTGTCAATTCTGTATATCCGCTTCATGAGGGCCGCCGGGCGCGGCTTCTAGGCGGGAATGCCGATACTTCGAGAACCACAGCAGCTGTTTCACGCCCTTTCCCCACTTCTTGTACACGGTGCGGGAGCAGCCGTTGCCCGGGTTCGCTGGCGCTCGGGGTAGGTCCGACTTCCCAGTCGGACACCGGCGGGCATCTTGCCCGCCGTTTGCAGGGCAGTCCAAGGTCCCCATCCCCCGAATTTCTTATTCCTGAGTGAACCGCTGACTGCATGCGGCGAAAACGGCTAAAATGCCACTCCATTGGGGGACGGTCGAGGGGGGGAATGGGCGATATGTTCCGAAGTGGCGCTCTGAAGTCGGTTGTTTTGGTTCTGTTGATCTCTTGTTCGATGGTGTCCCCGTCGGCGCAGGAGAGCGAACAGGGGCCCGAGCGCCAGCCCCCGGCGTTCCGCGTGACGTCGACCGTGTACACAGTGGATGCGATCATCACCGACAGCAAGGGAAGGCAAGTCAGCGACCTGACCCGAGAGGATTTTGAGATCGAGTCCGGCGAACGGGTTTATCCGGTGGAGAACTGTGCCTACCTCCCGCTCGAGCCAACCGATCCGGTTTGGCCGGAGCAGTCGCGCCTTCGGCTTCGGCCATCGGAGGTTCGGCGCGTCTTTGTTTTCGTAATCTCCACGCCGCTGGTCACGGTCCATTCAACGCGCGGTTCCGCAAGTTTTCCGGAGGTGGCATTGGCGGGCGTGAAAACCGCCGCCGAGATGCTCACGACTTTCGTGGACAAGCAGATGCGGCCGGGTGATCTCGCGGCAGTGATTTGGGTGGATGGTGACAACGGTGCCCTGTGCCAGTTGACGAACGACCGCGAAGTGTTGAGGAAGGCGATCGCGAGTCGTCGCTCGCAACCGATCGGCCATGCCCCGAGCTCTACGGTCTTTATAACCACCTTTCGGGTCAATGCCTCGTCCCTGTTGCAGCAGAACCTGCGGGCGGTATCTGCGGTGAGTCAGGCGATTGACTACATCAAGGCGCTCCCGGGCAGGAAGGTCGTGGTGTTTGCCTCTCGCTTTCTGCTCCATCGCTTGCCCCGGCTTCCCGAGGGAGAGACCGTGGCGGATGCCATCTCGGACGTGGTGGACAAGGCGAACCGTAATGCTGTGGTGATCTACTCGATGGACCTTCGCGGCCTGGACAGCAGGGGCCCCGGGCCATTCGAACCACCCGGGGGTCTCTTCCACCTGGCGAACGAGACCGGAGGCCGGGCATTCACGAACGAGAACGACTTGTCGAGAGCGATGGGGCGGATCCTGGAGGAGAACCGGGGCTATTATCTCCTCGGCTTCAAGATCGGGGAAAAGGAGCCCGAACCGCGGAAGATCAAGGTGCGGGTGAAGCGGAAGGGTCTTCGGCTGCAGGCGCGGGCGGCCGCCTTCTCGTCCAGTTCGCTCGTGGCGACCGCCCGGTCCGACGAACCGGTTGACCTGAGCGCTCTGGTCAATTCTCCGATGCGCCTTGGGGAACTCGAGCTGTCGCTTGCGCCGATCCTGCATTTCCCCGAGGACGGGCCGGTTGAGGTGGTGTCCTACCTTGGATTGGACTTCGCGAAGCTTCAGTTGGAGGACGGACCCGAAGGGACCAAACAGGCAAGGCTCGAGACGGTAGTCCAGGTCGTTGGGCCGAATGGTAACGTCGTCCTCCATGAAGCGAAACAGCAGGGTTTCGGGGTCGAGAAACAGAAGCTCGAAGAAGCGGGGCGCGAAGGATTTGTACGGCTCTACGTGGCAAAAACGGCCGGTGCTGGACATTACCAGGTTCGGGCGTCGGTGAGGGACCTCGTGGCGGGCAAGTCGGGGAATGTATCGGCCGTGATCGAGGTGCCGAACCGAAATCCTCGCGAGCTGTATGTGTCGGAAGTCCTGTTCGGGAATCCCCGGGAAGGAAAGATCTCGTTCGAGCCGTATCGTTTTGGCAAACCGGAGAACCCGCGGTACGGATTATGGGTGCTGCCGGGCAAGGACGACAAACCTGTGGAGGTGGATGCCCGGATCTTGAGCGGCGAGAAGGTGGTAGCGACCTGGCGGCCGATCCTGATTGATAAAACAAAGTCTCCGCCGGCATTCATTTTCGACCAGATCGAATTGAGCTGGTGCCAGCCGGGCCACTACACGCTGCTGGTGACAGCGACCCAGGGAAAAAGAAGCCTCGAGCGAAAAGTCCAGTTCGAGGTGCGCTGACCTGCCGCGGGCTGGGTTTTTCGTGTTCGTCGTTCGGAGCCTTCTGACACAGGTTCCGGATGTCGGCGTTGACATGGGAACTACGGACGGAATTGCGGTCCTGGCACGCTTACTCACATCTCAGGGCCGAAATGGGGTCGATGGATGCTGCTCGGATGGCCGGCACGCAGGAGGCCACCAGCGCCACTACCGCCAACGCCAACGAGACGCCAGCATAGGTCAGCGGATCGGTTGCGCTCACCCCCACCAGCCACCGTTCCAGCACTCGGGCAGAGGCGACGGCGCCGACGAGCCCGATGCCGGCGCCGATTCCAGCCAGCAACATGGCCTTCCCCAAGATCATCACAAGCACTCCGGACGGGGCGGCCCCGACTGCAATCCGGACCCCGATCTCATGTCTCCGCTGGGTCACAGCCTGGGACATGACGGCGTAGATTCCGACGGACGCGAGCACCAGAGCAAGCCCGGCCAGGACACAGAGGACGACTGCCATCCGGCGCGAATAGCTGGTCACCCCGGCCAGGTGATCCTCCATTGCGTGCACTTCATAGACCGGCGCTTCCTTGTCGAACAGCGCGATTTCCCGGCGAACCTCGTTCGCTAACGCCCCGGGAGCCAGCGGTGTGCGGATGGTCATGATAATGACACTCGGCCACTGGAGAAACGAGAGGTAGACCTGCGGGGGAGGCGCGGCGTTCAGGTTGTAGTGCAAGGTGTCCGCTACGACTCCGACGATTGTGAATTGCCCCCAGTCCTCCAAATCCGGCAGAACGAAGCGTCTGCCTAACGGGTCGCGGTCAGGCGATACAAGGCGCGCCGCAGTCGTGCTCAGGATGGCTACTCGCGGCTTTCCCCAGTCGTCCGCCATAGTGAAACCTCTGCCCTTGACCAACGGGATGCCCATCACTTTGAAGTAGTCCGGACTGACGGCATAGCGATGGAGGATTTTGGTTTCTGAAGGATCCTTCTGGCCCTCCAGGCGGAGTCCCAATTGCGAGGTCCCACCGGTAAAAACCAGAGGAAAGGTCATGGCGGCGCTCTGTACTCCGGGTAACGCCTGCACGCGCTCCAGGACCTCCTTGTCGTAGTTTTTCCAAAGCGTCACGTACTTGTCGATGTCAAATCCCTTTGCTGTCTGACTCTCCTTGGTGAACCGGGTTTCAGGGCCCTGGACCTGGAGCGTAACGACTCCCTCGGCGCGGATGCCGGTTTTCACGGAAAGAAGGGACCAGACGGTCCGGATCATCAGGCCAGATCCGATCAGCAGGATGAGCGCGAGGGCCACCTGGGAAACGACCAGGACGTCGCGGAAACGATGGTGTCCGCTCGTCAGCGTGCGCGCCTGGTCTCTCAGCTCTTCATTCAGGTTGACTCTCGCCGCCGTCAGCGCCGGGAACAGCCCAAAGGCAACAGCCGTCAAGCAGGAGAGGAGCAAAGTAAAAGCAAGCACCCGGAAGTCGATGCGCACGGCTTCGAGTTGTTCGGCGGCCACAAAAGCCGCGAGAGTGCTCACGAAAGGCCCGGCGAGCAAGAGTCCGACGAACCCTGCCTGAACAGCAAGGACCAGGCTTTCCACCAGCGTCTGGCTGACCAGCTGGCCGCGACCCGCCCCCAGCGAGGCGCGAACCGCGAATTCTCTGCGACGCTCACCCAAACGGGCCAGGAACAACCCAGCCACATTGACGCAGGCGAGCAGAAGCACCAGGCCGACTGCCCACAACAGCAGCAGAGATACTTCACCGGAATTGGCGGCCAGCCATTTGTCCAGCGTGATGACGGAGATCGTCTCGCCGGCGTTTTCTTTTGGGTACTGCTCCTCGAGTTGCCTCGCGATGACATTCATCTCGGAGGCAGCCTTCTCCAGCCTGACCCCCGAATTGAGCCGGCCGACGACGTATAACGCATCGTGGTTGATTCGTGGCTCCTGGTAGGCGAATGCGTGGATGGGGAGAAAGACCTGCGCGTCTCCCTCAAACCGGAAATTAGCCGGGAGAACGCCGACCACAGTGCGACTTACTCCCTCAAGGTTCAAGGTCCGGCCAAGCACATTGGTATCGGCGCCGAAGTAGCAACGCCAGGCATCATCGCCAATGACAACAACCGGCGGCCCGCCGACCGTATCTTCTTCAGGGGTGAACTCCCGGCCGAGCCGAAAATCGACACCCAAGGTGCGAAAGAAGCCGGCGGAGACCCACTTGCCGGGCACTCGGTCAGCGCCGGTTTTAGCAACGACAACCGAGTTCAGGGGGCGGTAGCAGGCGAGATCATCGAAGCTCTGGGTCATGCGGCGCCAATCCAGGAAGTTCAGGTAGGCGACTGGCTTGTCGCCCGACTTGCGATCGTGCTCCAGCAGTATCACCAGCCGATCCGGATCTCGATAGGGCAAGGCAGTGAGCAGAACGGCATTCACGACACTGAAAATCGCCGTGTTAGCTCCGATTCCCAAAGCCAGGGTCAGGATCACGAGAAAGGCGAATTTCGGGTTCTTCAACTCCATTCGTACCGCGTGCTTGATGTTTTCTCTGAGCGCCATAGCTGATTCCTGTACTTATCCGATTGGGTTGGAAGCAAGAAACGTGCCTGATGGCGATAGCGCTTGAATGCGGGGTTTGGCGTCACACCCACTGTCCGTATTCGAAACGCCGTGTCCGCGTGCGGGACAGTGCGCACGTCCTGGACCAAGTTCGGTACACGACTGGAGTGAAGGAGATACCCAGTTACCCTATTTTGTCTGCCCGCCCCTGGCGAGCAGGAAGCGCAGGCAGTTGGCCCCAATTGGTCTGCTGCTCCTCAAAGATCCTTGCACGGACGGCCCGGGCGTGGCATTGTGTCCGCACGGAGGTACGCATGAGAATTCTCGGGAAGCGGTCGTTGGCGGCCAGCCTGAAGTTCCTTGTCGACCTGACCTTCTACCTCGCACTCCTGCTCGGCACCCTGGTGGTTGTCGTCATCGTCGTTGCCCAGTTCCTCCACCCGACAAACGTCTGGACGGAAATCCCAGTGAGCTTCGATCTGGACCGCGGCGCCTACAGCATCCGCTCGGCAGAGCTCGGGATAAAAGACGCGGAAATCGTTGCGGCCAAAGGGCAACTCAAAGTACCGGGTGCCCGCTTTGGCAGGGTCTTGGAACAGGTCGCGTTTATCGCCGCCACCCTGGTGATCACCCTGCTGATCCTGAGACTTCTCGGGGGGATTCTTGGGACGCTCAAACAGGGCAGCCCGTTCGTTCAGGTCAACGTTAAGCGTATCCGCAGCATCGGATTCCTGATCATCGGATTCGAAATCCTGACCGCCGCCATGGTCGCCTGGTGGGCTTTCGATCTCACCCGACACCTGCAAACCACGGGACTCCAATTCCGAACGGCCTTCAACGCCAGCGGATTGACCATCTTCACCGGCGTCATCCTGATCTTGCTGGCCGAAGTCTTTCGGATTGGCGCGGATATGAAAGGCGACTTGGAAGCGGCCCGGACCATCCAGTTTCAGTTGGTCCCGGCTCCCCGCTTTTCCCAGAACAGGGTGCAGCTTCACTGCCACATGCGCCCTGCCAACACCGTCGGTGGCGATTATTACGACATCATCCCGCTTGCCGAGGATACGGTGGCGCTGGTCGTGGCTGACGTCTCCGGGAAAGGCATGCCGGCCGCCCTGCTCATGACCATGCTCCAGGGAAGCTTGCGGACGCTCATCTCCGCCGGTTTCCGAGGCGAGGTCCTGATTGAGAGGATGAACCAATACCTGGTAAGGAACACGCCTGAAAACAAGATGGTCACGTTGTTCTTTGCAGAGCTGAACACCGCCACCGGAGATCTGACCTACACGAACGCCGGGCACAACCCGCCCCTGCTTCTGCACGCCGGCGCCGGCGTACAGACGCTCGACTCCAACTCGCTGGTCCTCGGACTCTTATCCGACGCCCGCTTTACCAGTGACCACGTCAGGCTCGAAGCCGGGGACCGGCTGATCATCTACACGGACGGCCTCGTGGAGGCGTTCAATAAACGGGACGAAGAATTCGGGGAGGCCCGGCTTCGTGAGCTCGCAGTGACCGAGGCTGGCCGCCCGGCCATTAGTTTCCAGGAAGACCTGTACAAGGCGGTGCTCGCTTTCTGGGGTTCCCGCCAGCCGGTCGACGACATGACCGTGATGATCCTGGATATCGGCCGGGCGTGAGCAAGTCCTGCGATGGGCTTGCCAAAAGCGAGTCAGTCCTCCGGTTGGCGGCTCCGCCATTGTGCCTTGGCACGCTCGAGAAAGGAAGGCGTTCGGAGGCTGCGCCCGGCGACAATCTGTTCGAACCCCGGCATGAATCCACTTTTCCGCCTGTGCCTGGACCGGACATCTTCTACCACCCGTCTCCAGCTCTCGATCAGCCCGGCCCGTGTGAAGCAGTCTCGGGCCCGCTCGAAGTTCTCGAGGGCCGCTCTGTAGTAGCTGCTCTTACCGGCGTTAACGATACGCATCCCCTGGGCGCACCAGAGCCGGGCGGCCTGGTCGGGATGGGTACCCTCGAGTTTCTGCGCCGCCGGTTCCGTATAGTAATGACTTAGATCTGCAAGGACATCATCCCTCGCGCCGCGAATCACTTCCGCCAGGAGCGCAATTTCATCCGTTTGGACCAGCAATTCGATCTGCGAGCGCAGCTCGGTTCCCTTTGCGGCCGCGATCGCCCTCTCGTGCAAAAATTCACGTTCCGACTCGGGCAAATACCTGATCAGTTCCTGATAAGCAGGCCAACCGGGAGACTTACGATATTCGGACCAGACCGCCTCGAGGGCTTCGCCTCGCCGTCTCAGCCTGACGAGCAGATCCCATCTCGTCCTGGTCAGCCCGTATCTCTCCGAAGAGTGAGTGGCGCTCCGGCTGTCAATCTCAAGGCGGTCCTCCGCACTCAGACCCGTCCTTTCGGCCAAGGCGAGGTACGGGTCCAGGTTCCATTGAGCCTCGAAGAGCACGTCCAAAGCCCGGGCCCAGCGGCGGCGAGGCGATTCCAGGTTGACCTCGTCAGAGTCGGCGTCACCAGACTTCGTTTCCACCGCCTCCAGGCGAGCGCTGATCTCCTTGATCAGCGCCGCCAGACCGGCCTCGTCCAGCACGTCGGCCACCGGCTCTTCAAGATTGTGACAGAAGCCGTGCAGGTCTTCGTCCATCCACCTGGCCAACTGTCTAGCGGTCTCGATCGGAGCGGCGCCTGATGAGTGCCGAGCCTGAGTCCAGCGCACATACAAACGGACCACGAAGGCACCCAATTCACCATCCGAGTCGTCGATCTGTTCGACTTTGTAATAACAGCCGGCCAGGAAGGTCTCGTAGAGCGACAATGCCAAGGCGGCTTCTGTCGAGGGTAGCGTGCCAATCTCTTCAGCCACCGACTCCAATCGCCGAACGAAGGACACAGTCTCGCTGTACGGCACCCAGCAGTCGGGCGCAAGTGCCGCTTCGATCATTCGCTCGTAACGCGCTTTGGAATCCTCGATTGCCATAGAATGCGATTGATGATAACTGACAATTGACCGGCGTCAATAGTCTTGGGCGTGTTGCCCAAATTGGTCCGGCGCAGTGACCGCATTTGGGCAACACGCCGAATGTCGTCCCAAGACTGGTAATCCCCCCGCGGTCCTCTCATGTGGCCGATCATATTCCCGGCAAACACAAGTCATGAGACGTCCGCACATTTGTTATCATTTAAGCATCTTTCGGCACCTTCGTGGCGCCTCCCGTACATCCCTCTGCAGGAGGAAAAAGCGGTGAACGAGTACAAGCTGGAGCATATTCTTACCTATGCCGGACGTCTGGTCAGCCCTCCCGAGGTGATCGGCCCTTTACCCGAAGGAATTCGGGTGAATTTCTACTCGTCAGGCGGCGAGATTAGCGGCCCCAAGATCCACGGCAAATTAAGGCCGGTTGGCGGTGATTGGGCAACCGTCCGCAAAGACGGCGTGATGTGCCTGGACGTTCGGACAACGTTCGAGACCCACGATGGCGCACTGATCCTGGTCACGTATCAGGGCGTGAGCGATCTTGGGGAAAACGGTTACGAGATGTTCCTTCGCGGCGAGATACCCTCGGTCGCAAGGATCCGAACTTCACCGCAGTTTTCAACCAGTCATGCCGATTACCTTTGGTTAACGCGACTGTTCTGCGTGGGGATCGGCGAGTATCGAGCGGACGCCAACGAGGCGAAATACGACGTGTACGCGGTTCGTTGAGAGCAGTTCCGAGAGCAAACGAGCGTACCGTCTTGTAGGCGGCCACGATAGAACATCCTGTGGAGGGGCGACCCGCGTGCGGGTTCGATTCCGGTCCCGCGCAGTTCTACATGAGCAGCGTGTTTCAGAATCAGACGGTCTTGGTCTGAATTGATTGATCTCACCAATTTACGGACTCTTCACACCGTTTTTCGGTTCGCTTCCATCTATTTGATTGATGAAGCAAGGACGACTCAAAAAATCGGCTCGGCAATTGCCTGCTCCCTCATCGGAAGAGGGAGTTATGGATTCGAATAGACCCCTGATGAGGAACATCGGTGAACAGGAAAGTTCGAGGCTTCGTGCAGCGGGAGTCGCGGCGATGGTCTGCGGCTTGGCGCTTGGCGACGTTGTCATCTACCACGAAGTCCCGTCGTGGATGCTTTTTGTCGTGTTTCTGTCGATCTGGCTGGGAGCCTCGGCGCTGCTCCAGGCCAGAGAGCGGACCTCGGTTGTGCTGGCCGCACGCCGCCTTCGAAGGATCGACGGGAAAGAAGAGCGTGAGCAGTACGTTCTGACGCTTCGGGAACGTGCCAGGATGATCCAGAGGCGCAGTCTCTTCGTCGCGGTCCTGTTTGTGACACTTCTGACACTATGCCGCTGAGTCGGTCGTGACCGTCCCGCCGCAAGATTCTTCACCGGTTAGCGCCGGCGCCGAATGCATGTCGGGTAGCATGAACCGTGGACCGTTATATCGTGCCGTGTCTAAACTATTTAGCTGAAACGCGGCTGATCGGAGCTAAATAGGTTAGAGACTTTCTCTCCGATAATGTCTTACGGCGTCAGCGTCCACACGTGGACATTCTCTCCACGCGCGCGGAGAATTGGCGCCGCCATATGCTGAAGTTGAACGATGATCTGCACTTTCTCTGGAAACGACAAGGCGGCGAGCTTGCGTCGCCGATCTTCTTTGGCTTGAAAGAGGCGTTTGATGTCGGGAGTCAGCGAGTCCATTCTCTCCATTTCTCCTCCAGACCGTGACGAACAAGTATGTCGGTCAGGTACTCCCGATTCATACCCGCTTGGTCGACGAGCATACGGAGGCGGTCCCGGTCCTTCTGCCTGCCCGTCTGCACGGCGATTGCGGCGAGATGTTCAGCGCGCAGCACGCGAGTGGTCGTACTCCCGTAGGGCACCTCGCGTGCCTCGTCAAGCGCCTCTCGCAAGAGTTCATTATAGACAGGCAGAAACTGGACCGGCACCCCCTCAATCTTTACGACTTCGCCTTCCTCCGAGAATCCGCGCGATCGCAACGCCTCGTACAACTGTGTCAGCGTGAGTAGCGCGCCAGGAGACGTGGGGAGCAGAACGAAGATATCCAGGTCAAACGTCAAGACGGGTTCCGTGTAGAAAGTGGCAGCCATGGCGCCACCAATTGCGTACCGGCGGAGCACGCCGTCGCGCTCGAGCGAGTTCAGAACCCTAAGAGTTTCCTCCATTTATCTGAAATGAGGCTACCACGCGTCCGCAAGTGACGCAAACGGCCTGCCGCCCTGGACAGGAAAAAGAAATAAGGGACGCTGGCCTGCGGAAAAACGGGCGAAGAACGGATGGCAAGGTGAACTGCGAAGAGTACGGCAAGGACTATCGCATGTCTTTCAGCCCTTCAAGATCCGTATTATCCCGGTTATGGTGTTCCAATTCCGGGTTGTCGCCGGCACGCCGTACAGCTTGTCGATCTTTCCGAGATAGCCCACGGTCTTCATGTGGCGACGGTACATTCCAAAAACGAATTGGCCTTGCGACGCCATCACACGCACCAGCCACTCCCCGTCCGACGGAAAGGCGACCGGCAGCGACGCCCGGACACCGCCGGCTTGCGACAGAACGCTCACAAACCGAACAACGTCCGAAGGAATCGGCCCCGGTCCAAAGGGATTCTCCGTCTCCAGGCGGACAAGATCGCGGCCATCGCACATCACAACTTCCGCTTCGAATGGCAGCTTGCTGAGCAATGCAGCACGGAACTTGGCTCGTGATCCAGGTTTGTGGACTACAAACGTGCCCGCGGCGCCCACATTAACCACTCCAAACTCGCTGAGTTCCCGTGCGACCATACTGGGCCGGAACGTTTTGTGTCCGCCGACATTGACGCCGCGCAGGAAAACGACCAGGGCCATACTCCGATTATGAACGAAGAAACGGCCGGAAAGTGAAATGCCTGCATGGACGCGGGCCCCCCCAGTCGTAAGCCGCGTGTTCGCAGGGACTATGCCATCCACTACGAAACGCCGATCCGAGTGGCGTTCAGACACGGCCCCGGTTATGTCCGTCACTCGTACCGGAGTGCAACCATCGGATCGACTTTCGAAGCCTTGCGTGCCGGCCAGTAGCAGGCGAACAGGCCGACGGCAAGCAGCAGCACAGACGTAGCCAGGAAAGACACCCAGTCGTAAGCGGACACCTTCCCCAGCTGGTTTTGGACAAGTCGCACCGCGAGCAGGCTGGAGACCAGCCCAAGCACGATCCCTCCGAGCAGCAGTGCCATGCCGCGCTTCAGCACCATTGCCGCGATATCCGAAAAGGTTGCACCCAGGGCGATGCGCACCCCGATCTCCTTGGTCTGGCGTGATACGGCATTCGAGATTACGCCGTAAACGCCGGCGGTCGCCAGCACCAGCCCCACCACAGAAAATATGCAGAAAAGCACGAAGTTGAAACGGGGCCCGGAGAAGACCCAGTCCTTCAGCAACGTCTCCATGGTACGGACATCCGTCACCGGTTGGTTCCGGTCGATCGAAAGCACCGCAGCCCGAACATTCCCTGCCAGTCGCAGCGGCGCGCGAATCAGCCAGCACAAACAGCAGGTCGGCCTGGCCGGCCAACGTATAAGGCAGGAAGATCTCCGGCTGAATCACATCCTCGAAATCCTGATTCAGGGTGTTCCCGACCACTCCTACGATTTCAAAGGAGTCGTTCTCCAGGGAGACAGGCGGCGTTTTCAGCCGCGGAATCCGGACGAAGCGCCCGATGACATTCTGATCCGGCGAGTAGCGCTGCGACGAATGCTTCATTCACTACGGCCAGGTTTCGCCGCGCCGCAATCTCATGGTCGCTGAACAAGCGGCCCTGTCTCATAGGAATGCCCAGCACCTCGAGGTACCCTGCGTTGACCTGGTGGATGAGAACACGACGTTCATCCTGACCTTGGTTGCCTGGGACTTCGACCGGCGCTCCCATGTTCCCGAAAGGGTGCCCACCCGTGTTCAGCCCTGCAGCTCTTACGCCCGGTAAAGCATCCACGCGCGCGAGGAGTTCCGTGAAAAATGCTACCCTGCGCTCCGGCGTATCGTATTGCTTTTCCGGCAAAGGCACACGTACCGTCAGGATCGAGTGGGGATCGAAAGTAAGCTGGACCTGTTCGAGCGCAAACACGGTTCGTATCATCAGACTTGCCCCCACCAGCAGCAGAAGTGAGAGCGCAAGCGAGGCCACGACCGTGGCGTTTCGGATTACGGCTTCACGCCTGCCGCCGCTCACCCCCCGCGCAGACTCCCGGATCGTGCCGACGAGATCTCCGCGCGAACCGTGGAGGGCAGGCGCCAGGCCGAACACAACGGAGGAAAGGACCGAAACGGACAGTGCGAAAATGAGGACCGGCAGGTTGATCACGACTTCCGATTCGTCCGGCAGGGTTCCCTGCGGAATAAGCGACAGGATGAGTTTCAACCCTGCGTGTGCAAGCAGGACTCCGAGCAGTCCGCTGGCAACGGCCACGATCAAACCTTCCGTGAGCAGCTGGCGCACGAGGCGGCTCCTGCTGGCGCCCAGGGCCGCGCGGACCGCGATCTCCTTGCGCCGACCCACTGCCTTGGTCAACAGGAGGTTTGATACGTTCGCGCACGAGATCAGCAAAAGCAGACCGACGGCTCCAAACAGAATCCAAAGCTCTTCCCGCAGCCCGCTGGGAAAAGTCTCCTTGAACGACAGCAGACCGACACGCCACGTATCCGGAAACGCCGTCGGATCCGCGGCCTTGAGATCGGCAACGATCGGTTTGAGGTCTACCTCAGCTTGTGCTTCGGTGACTCCCGGTTTCAGACGGCCGAGCACGTGGACGTATCGTACTTCTTCGATGACTTTGCCGCGCTCGTGCACGATCGGCAGGTACACATCCGCGCCGCGCCACATGAAGCGCTTCGGCATGATCCCGATGACGGTCCGCACTTTGCCGTTCAGCAGCAGCTTGCGTCCGAGCACGCCGCTGTCGCCGCCGAATTGCCTCTGCCAGAATCGGTAACCGAGGACGGCCACCGGCGGCGCGTCAGGACGAAAATCCGCGGGTCCCGCCGCCCGTCCATGCAGCGGAGCGACTCCCATGACCTGAAAAGTTCCATCGGTGACGTAATTGCCCCGCAACCGTTGCGGCTCCGGGATACCGGTCCAGAGAACGTCGCTGATGGTCGAGGCGATCACGCCGTCGAAGATCCTGCTTCGTTCGGCAAATTCGAGAAACTGGTCCGTCGTGTAGTAGGTGCGATAGCCGGACGAGCCCGGGTCCCACGTCTTGATGCTCATCAACGAATCGACGTCGCGATACGGAAAGGGCTCGAGCACGACGCCGTAGATGACGCTGAAAATGGCGGTGGTCGCTCCGATGCCGAGGGCGGCAGACAGCGACGCGATCAGCAGTATGGACGGGGTCTTCAGCAGGCTGCGGAATCCGAACCGCAGATCCTGAAAGAACGGCTCGATTCGGTTCATCTTTCCGTCGCCTCCGCGGCGAGCCGCTCCGATTTTGGCTGGCTTCAGAGGCCGCGTGAGCCGGCTCGCCTGGGAGCAGAGGTGTTCAAAATTACCTCATTGCAGCCTCAAAGAGCAAATCGGGAAGAGCCGTTTGCCGTCTAGTCGGATGGACCGTCGCTCCCTCGGGGATGGGGATTTTGTTTTTGGGGCGGGTGCGATCAGGCAGATTGTTTCCGTTTTCACTGTCCTGTTATCGTTTTGTTTTTTTGGTCTTAGTCTTATGGCTTTGCTGTTTTGACTTCAGACTCAGCTGTTTTGGTTTCTGGCTTTAAGCTCGGCTTTGGCTTCAGGCTTAGGCTCCGCATTCAGTCCCAGCAATCGCGCGTCGATGGCCACGACCCCCGTAGGCTGCCGGGTTGGCGGAACGGGGCTGCATTAAGGTGCTTCGTGGACCCTGAAGTTATCGAACCGGACATCCGACGCGGCCGACGTGGAATTGGCAAAGAGCCCGAAACCTCGGCCCTTTTGGCTGATGTTATCAACCTCCGCAGCTTTCTCGCCGTTGATATAGAAGGCTGCTCGAGTTCCGGAGACAACCACCCGTAGTTGATTGGGCTCATTTCCTCGGCGGACTGCGGGGCACGGCTTGAAGACCGGCTTGGTCTTGAGCACGTACTGTTCGTAGTGAGCTACCCAGAGCGCGCATCGCCCGTCAGGCATCATCGAAGCCTCCAGGAAGTCGTCGCCTGTATAGCGGGTAACGAGACCGAAGCGGAAGTCATCCGGTCCCGAGATTCTGCGGGCAGTCACTTGATCACTCCGGGCGAGATCGCGCCAATAGTGGCGAGGCAGCGACGGGCATCCCCTCATTCGTGCGGAAGACAGCCACCGCGACAGGTTTGTCACTCACCAATTCAACCAACCTGTGCAGTCCTGAATCACGAGCGGCGGAGGCTACTCCTCGCGCAAGGCGATAATCGGGTCAACCTGCATGGCCCTGCGGGCGGGCAGGTAGCAGGCTATGACTGCGGTAAGCAGGAGCACGACGGTCACCGCGCCATAAGTGAGCGGATCGGTTGGCTTTACACCGAACAGGACCGCGCCGAGCAGGCGTGAGACGGCGAGCGCTGCTGCGATCCCGAATCCGAGGCCGATTCCAGTAAGCCAGAGTCCGTGTCCGACAATATGGCGGAGGATGTCCGAGGGAGCGGCGCCCAGAGCCATGCGCATTCCAATTTCCGGGATCTGCTGGCCCACCAGGTGTGACAGCACTCCGTACAGCCCCAACGCCGCCAGCACCAGCGCAAGGCCGGCAAACGCTGCCAGGAGCGTCGTCTGGACGCGCCGCTGGAAGAGCTCCGCGTCCAGGATCTCTTCCATGCTGGCCACTCCCGTAATCGGCTGTTCGGGATCTACGGACCAGATGGCCTGCCGCACAGCGGAAGCCAGGCTGGTCGGTTCGACGCTCGTATGAATCGCGAGCGAAGTCGGCGGGAAGGGAGCCTGCAAGGCAGAAACATAGAACTCGGGCTTGGGCGATACATCCAGACCTGACTGGTGGATATCGCCCACAACACCCACAACCGGGACCCGATTCGTCTCCCAGGATAATCCGGCGCCCGATTGGATCCTGGTCGGGCCAGAGTGTGCGGGCGAGGGTCTCGTTGATGATCACCACCAGGGGGGCGCCCTCGACATCGCGCTCATCAATGTCCCGTCCACGGCGCAGGGGGATGCCCATGGTGCGGAGGTACCCGGGGCCGGCGGCGCGGACATTGCACTGAAATCTTTGTTGCGGGTCGTGGCCCTCCGCCCCGATGCCTGAGATATCGCCTTTGATCACGAGCGGTATGTGATTGGTGAAACCGGCCGATGCCACTCCGGGGATTGCAGTCACCTGGCGCAGCACCTCATTCTGGTAGGCTCCTATCCGGCCCGGTCCCCGGTGCTTCTCGGAAGCCGGCATCCGCAGCGTGAGGATGTTCTCCGTGCGGCAGCCGATGTCTACGCTTCGCAGCCGCACAAACGTCTGCAGGAGCAGGCCGGCGCCAATCAGCAAAACAAACGCCAATGCGACTTCCGAGCAGACCAGCAAGGCACGCAGGCGGCGCGATCCCGCACGCCGCCCAAGTGTCCTGGCGCCACGCTTGAGCGAGTGGGCCACATCCAGGCGTCGGAATTGAACCAGTGGAACGAGGCCGAACGCGACGGCCGTCAGCACGGCTATCGCGAGCGTGAACGAGAGGACGCGCCAATCCAGGGCGAGGGTTTTGAAGCCCGCCACTGTGCCGGGGGCCAGGTGGGCCAGGAATTGGAACGTTGTCCTGGCCAGAAGAAGCCCCAGTGCGCTTCCCGCAGCGCACAGAAGGAGGCTTTCGCAAAGAAACTGGCGCACCAGCTGCCAGGCTCCGGCACCCAGCGCCGTTCGCACTGCCACTTCTTTGCTCCGCTTCGACGCCCGGGATAGCAGCAGGTTGGCCATGTTCGCGCAAGCGATCAGAAGGACGAAACCGACCGTGCCAAGCAGTATGGTGAGTATACTGCGGCTGGAACTGACGAAGTGATCGCGCATGGGCGCAACAAAGGCTCCCACCTCTCGATTCGTACCAGGATATTCGCGGGCCAGGCTCGCCCCGATGGCTTTCATCTCCGCGTCAGCCGCCGACAGGGCGACCTCCGGCCGCAGACGCGCCACCACCATCCAATTGTGCCGTCCGCGGTCCGCGAATTCCTCCGTGGAGTATGCGCTCCCGAACGGCGTCCAGATCTCGCGAAGCGTATTGCTGTATTCCGCCGGCGGTTCTGTCCCGGCGGCCAGCACCCCGATGATGGTGTGTGTCGCGTCGTTGAGTCGAATGGTTTTGCCGATGATCGCCGGGTCAGCATTGAACCGGCGTCGCCAGAAGCTGTCACTGATGACTGCCACCTTGGGTGCTCCTGCCCGATCCTCGTCATCACCGAACATCCGGCCAAGGGCAGGACGGGTCCGCAATGCCCGAAACAGGCTGGCCGTGGCGAGACTGCCTTCGACGACCTCCGGGGTGCCTTCTCCGGTCAGGCGATAGGAACGGTCTTCCAGGGCGCCCATCTCCTCGAACGAACGGCTGCGGGCTTTCCAATCCTGGTAGTTTGCCGGGGCCACCGGGCTGTCCTGCACGCCGAAAAAGGGCGCGCTTTCCCAAACCAGAACAAGTCGGTCCGACTGCTCATATGGCAACGGGCGCAGCAGAACGGAGTTGATCAGGCTGAAAACGGCCGTGTTGGCTCCGACGCCGAGCGCCAGCGTCAGAACGGCCACGGCACTGAATCCGGGCGAGGTCACGAGGGAGCGGAAAGCGTATCGCAGATCGTGCAGGATATTGAGCATGGCATCCCTTTCAGTCTTTCAAAGCGCAAGTCTTTAGACCGCGTGACCAGCATCCTGGTTGTAGCAAAAAGAGGTGCCGCACCAAAATAAAATAGGGTTCAGCGCTGGATTCCTCCGGTGATCGGACGCGGTTTAACTCCTCTCGAAATCGGTGCCTCTGTTTCGCGTTGCAGCGTGCTAGGATAGCGGCCGTGGACCGACGCTCCTTCCTGATGGGCCTTACGCTGCCCGGCATTCTTGCGGATTCTGTGCTCGGAGGATCGGATCGCGTTGCTCCATTACCTCAACGGACCCTCGGGCGCACCGGGCTTTCCGTGTCTCTGCTGGGTTGCGGGTATACCGTGTTGAGAGACGCGAGGTTCTTCAGGCGGGCATACGAGCTCGGGATTAACAATTTCCTCCTGTCACCTGCCAACCTCGAGGCATGCGCCGCCGTGCGGCCGTTTCGGCACAAGGTGGTGGCCAATTGCATCCTCGGAGCCAAGGATTCCGAACGGGAGATGCTTGCGGACTTGGACGCCTTTCTGCTCAAGTCTCGGCTTGATCACGTCGAGGTCTGGTACATCGCAGTCCCTACAAATGAACAGTTCAAACCCATAGCCGAGGCCGTTCTCGCAGCGCGGCAGACGGGCAAGGCAAGGTTTGCGGCAATCACAACGCACCGGATGGCCGAGGACGTACCGCGGCTTTTGGCTGCGGGCTCGGTCATCGACGTTGTGATGATCCAATACAATTCGCTGTCGCCCGCGAGCGTACATTCTGACATTGCCAGGCTTCACGCGGCCGGCGTCGCCATGACACCGATGAAAGCGGGATCGGGAGCCTTTGATCGGGAAGTGATCGGGGCGAAGGGTGTTCACGCTTCGGTTCGCTGGGTCGCCTCCGACACGCGCATCAGCTGCATTCCTCTTCGGATGAACAGTCTCGAAGAGCTCGAACAGGATGTTCGCGCGATCTCCCTCCCGCTCACCGACAAGGATCGGGAGGTGCTGAAGCAGGTGAACGAGTCGGCCTCGTCCCGGGTGTGCCGGATGTGCGGCGGCTGTGAAGGGAAGTGTGTCAACGGACTGGCCGTTTCCGATCTCGTTCGCTGCGCGATGTACGTGGAAGGTTACCGGGATCACGCGCTCGCCAGGGAACAGTTTGCGATGGTGCCGGCGGAAAGGCGCAAGATCTCCTGCCACGGATGTTCGCAGTGCGTGGTCACTTGCCCTTACGGTGTCAACGTGCGGGAACGGGTACAGGTGGCACAGTCCGCGCTCGCCTGATCCCGAGCCGGTTGTGCTCATCCTCCCCGTCGGTTGGCCGCGTATTGCAGCCCGCAGCTTAGCCCCCTTGTCATGAAGCCGGTTCTGCTTTTCTCTCCGATTCGGCTTCCTCCAAGAATCCGCGCGATCGCAACGCCTCAAGACCTGATTGCTCACTGCCGTCTGGCATTCCTCAGGTCCGACCCCCGCTGTGCGCCCCAAGGGGTGTTCTAGCGCGGATAGCGGCGAAGGACTCGCAACGCGCGCAATGTGTTCCACCGGCTTGGCTGGCCCGGCTCCTCCATGTGGAAATGCACTTGCCCGGGAATGTGAGCCTGCAGCGGCCAGCGCCCATCCTTCCGCCGCTTGGACAGCAGCAGTTCGACAGCCGCGCCCATACGCTCGTCCCAGGCCGCACCGGCTCGCTCGAAGTGATCGAGGGCACGCAGGATATCGTAACGCCATCGGCCGGGGAAACTGAGTCGAAGAAAGTCCCGGTGGATGACATCGCCGGTTCGGTCCGAGCGAAAGAGTTGGTGCTGCAGCAGGAACTCGCGCCCGGCCGCGGCCGCTCGGCGGAGGTCGTCAAGGCGATAGCGGTAGCCTCTCCGGTCGTATTCCTCGATACCCTCGATCACGCTGATGGTCGAGTGCATCGAGCTGTGATTGGCCCCGAAGCGGTTGTAGCAGCAATTGAAGCCACCGTCCGGTAGCCGCTGCTCGAGAGTGAAATCGATGACTGAATGCAATGCACTCTCATCGAGGCCGAAGTAGCAGGCATAGTTCAGAAACATGCCGTTCACGCACACGTCGCTCTCTTTGATCGTCTTGCTGGGGTTGATGCCGCCGTCCGCTCCCTTGTTGTGCTCGGCTATGACACGCACGGCGCGCAGCGCCGCCGGATGGCGGCGGGGGAACTCAAGCGTTTTCAGATCGAGCAGGGTGTAATGAGAGCTGATCCACTTCGGCTGGTAGAAACCGCGTCCCCACGATCCGTCCGGGTTCTGGCGAACGAGGAACGCCGCTCCCCAACCTTCGCTCGCCACCCGCGCCTGCAGCCCCGGCTCCTCTTCCCCGAGGAGATCGCGCCGCACCTGGTATTGCAGAGAAACATCCCCTTCGAGCAGCCAGTCGACCGTCTTTGCATCCATCGATACTTTCCTTCAGTTAGGGGAGCGAGGAAAAGAGTCCACGAGGATCTCCGGCGCTTCTTTGGAGTCCTCCCCAAGGAAGTCGCTTCGTCATAGCTTCGCCGATCCCGGCACCTCAGCGCAGCATCCTCGAGTCCTTGCGCGACATTGTCCCTCCCGGTTACCCCCGAAAAAAAGCCGTTGGGCAGGGACAAGGAGAATCCGGTCTATAGGCCCGAAAGATTACCACCCGGACCGCCAAAAACTAAATACTCTAGACACGGCCCCGGTCCGTGGTCCGTCCTTATCATCGGGCGATTACAATCGTCGTGCAGGCGCTCTCGATCTTGGGAAGCTCACGGCCAGGCGCCGTGCGCACGTCCATCCTCCTCGCTTCACCACGGATAACGGGGCAGTAGTAGTCGGGTTGATCAAGGGCGTTTTGGATCCATCTGCGCCCGGCACACCCGCCTCGGCAAGAGTCGTGATATGCACATACGCCACATGCCTCGGGTTCGCTCCGGGCCTCGGCGAAAGCCGGGGAGCGCACAATTGCCGCGCCTTCAAAACGGAGTGATGAGAGCGGTTCTCCGGCTCCGGGCCAGTACACACATGGTCGAACCGTGCCCTGGGGTGTGACCCTGACCGTCGTCGCCCCACATCCCCCGGTCCTCGGACCCAGTCCGGCCATGGCGCGGACCAGAGGCTCTCCGACGGCGATCACGTCGCATTCCGAGAATAGCTTGCGAAAGCCGTCCCAGTACTCTTCGTAACTCAGTGCGAACAAATCGGTGCGCACAGCCTGATAGACGTTGACCCGCAGAGGCGCGTTGAAACGTTTGGCCAGGCGCGCCACTTCGCCTAGATTCAGATGGTTTGCCTTCATCATCACCGCGATGAAGGTGACAGGGACCCCCAGCCGGACACAGCGCGCGGCCTGCTCGTGAATCAACGCCCAGTTGCCGTTCCCGCGGCGCTGGTCCTGCTCTTGTTCAGTCGGGAAATCCAGGGAAAACTCGACGTCATGAAAAGCATGGATCTCCTTGTCGGAAAGCAGGGCGACGCTGTAACCGTTGGAAGTCATTGTCAGTTTGACGGGAAGCGTCCGAAGGTAGTCAACTATTTGGCGAAACTCGGGATGCAATCCGTTTTCGCCGGTGCCCAGATTCACGGAGCGAACCGGCAAGCTCTCCATCACGCCACGCACCTCCTCGAGGCTCAGGCGGTGGATGCGGGTAGGGTCACGATAGCAGAAAGCGCAGGAGAGATTGCATTCGTTAGTGAGACCCAAGCCGAGCGCAAAACCTTCCTGGACAGTCGGCTTTTCGGAGTTGAGCTCCGGCAGGCGTTCATCTTCCATCATCCGACCCCCGGTCGAGCAATGATTTGCGAATAGCGGGCCATGGCGGCGAGCTGCGGCTGTGCGCCAAGCAGCAGTTCGAGCTCGACCAGCCGGCTGTAGGCTTCCTCGTTCGCGACCGGACATTCTCGATAGTCCGACACAACCCGCACTCCCCGCACCGCCAGAGGCTCGAGTCCCGCCTGTTCGACCATGGAGCGGGTGACGGCAGGGTCGAAGACTCGGACAGGCTCCCCGTACAACGATTCCAGCACGGTTTCGGAGGCGAGAACCGCCTTGGCCCGAGCGGTGTCCTGCTCTTTGACTGCAGCCCGGAGCACTTCACCCCAGCGATTGCGGACCAGCAGGGAGACAACGGATTTGTCGTCTCGCTCCAGCATCTCCGCCAGCCCCCGGAGCACTGCGGGTGGATCTTCCATGTATTCGAGCAGGTTGTGGCAGACCACCAAGTGAAAGGAGGACGGCTCGAAGAGATCGGACAGGCGGGCGGCATCTCCCAGTCGAACCGAAATGCTTCCGGAAGTGCGGCGGGCATCAGCTTCCCGCCTGGCCAGGTCCAACATGGGCTGAGAACTATCGAGCAGCACCACTTCTACGCCGATCTCGGCAAGGCGCAACGCCAGGCTCCCGGTTCCACCACCGACATCCAGGGCCCGAAGGCCGGAAACCGGTGCAGGCAGAAAGCTCCGCAGATTGATCCATCCCAGGTCGGTGCGCAACCTGCCCTGGGTTGTCTGGAGATAGGAGGCGTACCTGTCCGCGTCCAGAAACCGCTCAGCGCCCGATCGCTTCACCTGTCCCTCCTGTCAAATGCGGGATATCGACTGCGGATCCTCACCTTTCTCCGATGTCACGGAGCCGCGATTTTGGAAGACAGGTGCGGGGCGAGCGTGGCGAAGTGTCGCACGTTGAAGGTGTAGATCCGGTCAACGTCGGATTTCCTGGCCGACTCGAGGTGCAGAGCATCATAAGCCTGCCCGCCGGCGATTTCCTCTTCACCCAACCGTTTCAACAAGCCGCCATATTCTCTGGCCGTCAGTGCGACCACTGCGAATTGGCTGATGACATTCTCGCGAACGAGAGCCTCCGCTTGGATCGGCAAAATGCGGGGGGAGCGTGGCAGTCGGGTGAGAATGGCGTACATCTCAAGCAGGCTGTGAGCGCTGACAAAACCTCGACTTCGCCCGTCGTGCACCGATTGCATGAGCGGCAGCGCCCGGCTATGTTGCTCGTGATCCTCGATACAGGCGGCGATCAGCACATTGGTGTCGAGGAAGATTTTCATTGGTCCTCCGTCTCCTTCCGCGACACCATCCGCGTTTCGCGTCCCTGGTCGATGAGTTCCTTGATTTCCGCGGCACCGATGGTTCCCTCGAGGCCGCGAAAGACCAGGACGCTTCCCTTTCGAACAAAACCACCACCGCCGCCCGCCGGCACGAGTTTGATCGTGTTACCCTCCACGGAGAGCTCGAGCCTATCGCCCGGCAGAAGGCTGAGTTTCTCTCGCAGGGGCTTGGGAAGAACGATTCGCCCCGCCTTGTCAATTGGAACCAAATTTCTTCTCATCCCACGAATCATACCATCTACCATCAAAAAATGGTAAACGGGGAATCACCAGTGCGGTGGGCTAGATCGAAGACTTCCGCTCTTCGTGTTCCCCGCGGGTTCATGTGGGGTTGATTTTACTCGGGCTCCGGTGGTGGTGGAGACTTCCTTCCCTCTCAAATTGATGGTGAAGTTTCACCGAGTCATCAGAGGGGCAAAAAAGAGAACTCGGGCAAAAAAAGAACTCCGTCCCCTGTTCCCGCCGCATCGACGAAGAAACTTTACGCCGAGTCATCCGTGAAGAGCTCCGGAAAGCAGGCTAGGCTTGGCTGAGCGAGGACGTTCGCCCGTACGGGCCGTGTCTATAGCTTTTAATTTTCAAGCACTGAAGAATTAAAAACTATAGACACGGCCCGGTCACGGCCCCGGTCACGAAACTGTCATCACCGAACAGGCAGCCGGCCACCGCTTTGTCGAAAGGGCTGACCAGCGGCTCCGAGCGCCGGCTCTGCGCGAACGTCTTGTAGTCCTCCGGTCTCTACTATTCCGCTTTTTTGTTGAGATCGTCGTCCTCGTAGTACTTCGTGCCCTGTAGGGTCAACTGAAGGGCGAGACCGTTCTTGGTGATCTGATAGACCCAAACGCCTGGCGCAATCTCAGTCGCTCCGGAGTACGCGCCACCCGACTTGCCGGCCTTGGCCGCAGCGTCCGCCTGGGCTGAACCCGACCAGCCCGAGTCGATGAACCGTGCCAGAGCCTGCTCGTTCTGAAATACGAAGATCACCACGTAGTCCTTGACTCCGAGGCCAAAGCCTGCGCCGCCCGAGACCATCTTCATGAAGGTCTCCTGCTTGCTCTTGGAGTTGACGGCGACGCCCGCGCCACGCGCAGTGCTCACCAACAACAGGTTCGTGCCCATATTGTTGAAGACGGCATATCCGGCCGACTCCTTGATTGCCGCCTCGGCCGTGGGCTGGAGCTTGTACAAATTCTGCAAGTTTTCTGCCGCCATTTTGCGAGTCTTCTCGCGTTTCTCCTCAGGCGAATCCTTGGCGGCCGCGAAGCCTGCTGACAGCATTGCCACGGTGAGAACGGATGCGAGGATTTTCAGTTTCATGGACGACTCCTTTCGGTGAGAGATCGGGAACTAACCGGCTAACTGCCTGTGTGGCAGTATCTCCCCGACATCTTTCGCCAAGGTCAGTAGGCCACCGTACCGAAGGCGAGGGAACTGTTAGAAATGCCAGTAGCGCCGGATTGGTAGGAACCCGGAGAGTGCTCAAAGCTGGTCGGGACGGCACCCGGCGCTCCTACGCCCTGCTGGAGGGGGAAGAAAAGAACTCCGTCCCCTGCTTGTCCTCCTGGAACGAACGGCTGCGCGCTTTCCAATCCTGGTAGTTTGCCGGGGCCACCGGGCTGTCCTGCACGCCGAAAAAAGGCGCGCTTTCCCAAACCAGAACAAGTCGGTCCGACTGCTCATACGGCAACGGGCGCAGCAGAACGGAGTTGATCAGGCTGAAAACGGCCGTGTTGGCTCCGACGCCGAGCGCCAGCGTCAGAACGGCCACGGCACTGAATCCGGGCGAGGTCACGAGGGAGCGGAAAGCGTATCGCAGATCGTGCAGGATATTGAGCATGGCATCCCTTTCAGTCTTTCAAAGCGCAAGTCTTTAGACCGCGTGACCAGCATCCTGGTTGTAGCAAAAGAGGTGCCGCACCAAAATAAAACAGAGGGGTTCAGTCCAGTCCAGCCTCGCCCTCCAAAAGACCTGATTGCTTACTGCCGTCTGGCATTCCTCGTCCCAACCCCCCGCTGTGCTCCCCGGGGTGTTCTAGGGCGGATAGCGGCGAAGGACCCGCAACGCGCGCAAGGTGTTCCACCGGCTTGGCTGGCCCGCCTCCTCCATGTGGAAATGCACCTGGCCGGGAATGTGCGTCTGCAGCGGCCAGCGCCCATCCTCCCGCCGCTTGGACAGTAGCAGTTCGACGGCCGGGCCCATCCGCTCGTCCCAGGCCGCACCGGCTCGCTCGAAGTGATCGAGGGCACGCAGGATATCGTAACGCCATCGGCCGGGGAAGCTGAGCCGAAGAAAGTCTCGGTGGATGACATCGCCGGTTCGGTCGGAGCGAAAGAGTTGGTGCTGCAGCAGGAACCCGCGCCCGGTCGCGGCCGCTCGGCGGACGTCGTCAAGGCGATAGCGATAGCCGCTCCGGTCGTATTCCTCGATACCCTCGATCACGCTGATGGTCGAGTGCATCGAGCTGTGATTGGCCCCGATGCGGTTGTAGCAGCAATTGAACCCACCGTCCGGTAGCCGTTGCTCGAGAGTGAAGTCGATAACTGAATGCAATGCACTCTCATCGAGGCCGAAGTAGCAGGCATAGTTCAGAAACATGCCGTTAACGCACACGTCGCTCTCTTTGATCGTCTTGCTGGGGTTGATGCCGCCGTCCGCTCCCTTGCTGTGCTCGGCTATGACACGCACGGCGCGCAGCGCCGCCGGATGAAGGCGGGGGAGCTCAAGCGTTTTCAGATCGAGCAGGGTGTAATGAGAGCTGATCCACTTCGGCTGGTAGAAACCGCGTCCCCACGATCCGTCCGGGTTCTGGCGAACGAGGAACGCCGCCCCCCAACCTTCGCTCGCCACCCGCGCCTGCAGCTCCGGCTCCTCTTCCCCGAGGAGATCGCGCCGCACCTGGTATTGCAGAGAAACATCCCCTTCGAGCAGCCAGTCGACCGGCTTTGCATCCATCGATACTTTCCTTCAGTTAGGGGAGCGAGGGAGAGAGTCCACTAGGATCTCCGGCGCTTCTTTGGAGTCCTCCCCAAGGAAGTCGCTTCGTCATAGCTTCGCCGATCCCGGCACCTCAGCGCAGCATCCTCGAGTCCTTGCGCGACATTGTCCCTCCCGGTTACCCCCGAAAAAAAGCCGTTGGGCAGGGACAAGGAGAATCCGGTCTATAGGCCCGAACGATTACCACCCGGACCGCCAAAAACTAAATACTCTAGACACGGCCCCGGTCCGTGGTCCGTCCTTATCATCGGGCGATTACAATCGTCGTGCAGGCGCTCTCGATCTTGGGAAGCTCACGGCCAGGCGCCGTGCGCACGTCCATCCTCCTCGCTTCACCACGGATAACGGGGCAGTAGTAGTCGGGTTGATCAAGGGCGTTTTGGATCCATCTGCGCCCGGCACACCCGCCTCGGCAAGAGTCGTGATATGCACATACGCCACATGCCTCGGGTTCGCTCCGGGCCTCGGCGAAAGCCGGGGAGCGCACAATTGCCGCGCCTTCAAAACGGAGTGATGAGAGCGGTTCTCCGGCTCCGGGCCAGTACACACATGGTCGAACCGTGCCCTGGGGTGTGACCCTGACCGTCGTCGCCCCGCATCCCCCGGTCCTCGGACCTAGTCCGGCCATGGCGCGGACCAGAGGCTCTCCGACGGCGATCACGTCGCATTCCGAGAACAACTTGCGAAAGCCCTCCCAGGAGTACTCTTCGTAACTCAGTGCGAACAAATCGCTGCGCACAGCCTGATAGACATTGACCCGCAGAGGCGCATTAAAACGTTAGGCCAGGCGCGCCGCTTTTCGCCTAAAGATGTCATATGGCGGCTGCCTTTTCATCATCACCGCGATGAAGGTGACAGGGACCCCCAGCCGGACACAGCGCGCGGCCTGCTCCTGAATCAACGCCCAGTTACCGTTCCCGCGGCGCTGGTCCTGCTCTTGTTCAGTCGGGAAATCCAGGGAAAATTCAACGTCATGAAAAGCATGGATCTCCTGGTCGGAAAGCAGGGCCACGGTGTAACCGTTGGAGGTAATTGTCAGTTTGACGCGAAGCGTCCGAAGGTACTCAAATTTGGCGAAACTCGGGATGCAATCCGTTTTCGCCGGTCCCCAGATTCACGGAGCGAACGGGCAGGCTCTCCATCACGCCACGCACCTGCTCGAGGCTCAGACGGTCGATGCGCGTGGGGTCACGATAGCAGAAAGCGCAGGAGAGATTGCATTCGTTAGTGAGACCCAGGCCCAGCGCAAAACCTTCCTGGGCAACCGCCTTCTCCAAGTTGAGCTCCGGCAGGCGTCCATGTTCCATCAGCCGAACCTCGGTCGAGCAATGATCTGCGAATAGCGTGCCACGGCGGCGAACGGCGGCTGTGCGCCGAGCAGCAGTTCGAGCTCGACCACCCGGCTGTAGGCTTCCTCGTTCGCGACCGGACATTCTCGATAGTCCGACGCAACCCGCACTCCCCGCACCGCCAGAGGCTCGAGTCCCGCCTGTTCGACCATGGAGCGGGTGACGGCGGGATCGAAGACTCGGACCGGCTTCCCGTACAGCGAATCCAGCACGGTCTCGGCGGCGAGAACCGCCTTGGCCTGAGCGGTATCCTGCTCTTTGACTGCGGCCCGCAGCGCTATCACGCCAGCGATTGCGGACCAGCAGGGAGACAACGGATTTGTCGTCTTGCTCGAGCATCTCCGTCAGCCCCCGGAGCACTGCGGGTGGATCTTCCATGAATTCGAGCAGGTTGTGGCAGACCACCAAGTGAAAGGAGGACGGATCGAAGAGATCGGACAGGTGGGCGGCATCTCCCAGTCGAAACGAAATGCTTCCGTAAGTGCGGCAGGCATCAGCTTCCCGCCTGGCCAGGTCCAACATGGGCTCGGAACTATCGAGCAGCACCACCTCGAAGCCGATCTCGGCCAGGCGCACCGCCAGACTCCCGGTTCCACCACCGACATCCAGGGCCCGGAGGCCCGTAGCCGGGGCAGGCAGGAAGGTCCGAAGATTGATCCATCCCAGGTCGGTGCGCAACCTGCCCTGAATTGTCTGGAGATAAGAGGCGTATCTGTCCGCGTCCAGAAACCGCTCAGCGCCCGATCGCTTCACCTGTCCCTCCTTGCAAATGCAGGGATGTCGACTGCGGATCCTCACCTTTCTCCGATGTCACGGAGCCGCGATTTTGGAAGACAGGTGCGGGGCGAGCGTGGCGAAGTGTCGCACGTTGAAGGTGTAGATCCGGTCAACGTCGGATTTCCTGGCCGACTCGAGGTGCAGAGCATCATAAGCCTGCCCGCCGGCGATTTCCTCTTCACCCAACCGTTTCAACAAGCCGCCATATTCTCTCGCCGTCAGTGCGACCACTGCGAATTGGCTGATGACATTCTCGCGAACGAGAGCCTCCGCTTGGATCGGCAAAATGCGGGGGGAGCGGGGCAGTCGGGTGAGAATGGCGTACATCTCAAGCAGGCTGTGAGCGCTGACGAAACCTCGACTTCGCCCGTCGTGCACCGATTGCATGAGCGGCAGCGCCCGGCTATGTTGCTCGTGATCCTCGATACAGGCGGCGATCAGCACATTGGTGTCGAGGAAGATTTTCATTGGTCCTCCGTCTCCTTCCGCGACACCATCCGCGTTTCGCGTCCCTGGTCGATGAGTTCCTTGATTTCCGCGGCACCGATGGTTCCCTCGAGGCCGCGAAAGACCAGGACACTTCCCTTTCGAACAAAACCACCACCGCCGCCCGCCGGCACGAGTTTGATCGTGTTACCCTCCACGGAGAGCTCGAGCCTATCGCCCGGCAGAAGGCTGAGTTTTTCTCGCAGGGGCTTGGGAAGAACGATTCGCCCCGCCTTGTCAATTGGAACCAAATTTCTTCTCATCCCACGAATCATACCATCTACCACCAAAAACTGGTAACGGGGAATCACCAGTGCGGTCGGCTAGATCGAAGACTTCCGCTCTTCGTGTTCCCCCGCGGGTTCATGTCGGGTTGATTTTACTCGGGCTCCGGTGGTGGGGGAGACTTCCTTCCCTCTCAATTGATGGTGAAGTTTCACCGAGTCATCAGAGGGGCAAAAAAGAGAACTCGGGCAAAAAAAGAACTCTGGACCCTGTTCCCGCCCAGGTCCGAACCCCGAGTATCTTCCCACTGCCAGGCGCGCACACTCCTGCGGCATTATCGGATCCGCCTCCGTTTATCCCGCTAAGTAATGCTACTTTTTTAACATTTTACCGCGAGAGAGTGGTAAGATGCCAGTGGCTATCGGACCTGCCTTTTGTTTTTGATCCGAGGGGTCGATTGGGCTGCTCGTCTGCGGCCGCGACCGGAGATCATCTGAAGCTTCTGTAAACGACGACTCTCGCTGTCCGTCGAACAAGCGGAGAGTCACGATGAAGAAGTACTGCCTGCTAGTAGCGATGCGGCTGTTGGTTCCGCCCCTTTCTATCTAGCCATTCCGGACGTCGGCGCGGTTGGCTACGCGCAGACAGACGCCACGCCTGACCTCCTGGTCACAAATCTGACTATCACCCCGCAGCAGATCGCGCCGGGTGATACGGTGACCTTGAGCTATGAGATCGTGAACATGTCGGATCAGCCAGTCCTCCCACGCAGCTATCGAGCGCTACTACCTGTCCCGCGACTCGAATCTGGACGCAAGCGATCGGGCCTTTGCGAACAGCCGCTATCACGGCCAGTCGATTCCCCTGTCGGCCGACTGGCTGTTACCGAGCAAGTCATCGTTCCCACATGGGTGATCCCAGACTGCTATCAGTTGCTGGTCTTGGCGGACGCCGATGACGAAATCGACGAAAAAAGCGAAACGAACAACGTCTGTTCGGACTTTCTATGCGTTCTGGCCTGGACGGATCTCGTCATCCGTGACCTGTCGGTCACCCCAACGAGAGCGAAACGGGGCGATACCTTGACTTTGAGGTACAGGATCATCAACGAGGGCGATACCGTGGCCTGGACTTCAGGCATTGAGCGTTACTACCTGTCCTCGGATACCCTTCTGGATGACGGCGATCCTGCCTTTGCCAACAGCGTATATCACGGCCAGCCGCTCCCAGTCGGCGGCAGCCTGGAAGTGGTGGAGACGGCGCTGGTCCCTCAGTGGGCTTCGCCTGGAGATCAGATGCTGTTGGCCCGGCTGACGCCACTAATCTGAACCTCGAGACGAACCAAAGCAACAACGTGGACGCGACCGCCCTCTATATCGAGGACGAGAAGCCTGACCTCGTGGTCGCAAATCTGACGGTTACGCCTTCCGAGGTTCTGCCGGGTGAAACGGTGACCTTTAACTACCAGATCGTAAACACTTCAGATCTCACCGTCCCCAACGCCGCCATCGAGCGTTACTACCTGTCCCGTGACGCGGGTCTGGACCCAGGAGACCGGGCCTTTGCGAACAGCCAGTATCACGGCCAATCGCTTCCCCCTAAAGGACAACTGTCGGTAACTCAGCAAGTGATCGTTCCGACATGGGTGATCCCAGGCGCCTATGAGTTGTTGGTCTTAGCGGATGCCGATCACAGGATTGGCGAAAGCAGCGAAACGAACAACGTCGCGGCGGCCGGCCTCTCCGTAAGCGGCCGGGCGGATCTCATCATCCGGGACCTGTCGGTTACGCCATCGCGAGGGAAACGGGGCCAGGCGCTGACTTTGAGGTACCAGGATCGTCAACCAGGGCGATACCGTGGCCTGGACTTCAGGCATCGAGCGTTACTACCTGTCCTCGGATACCGTTCTGGATAGCAGCGATCCTGCCTTTGAAACGGCGTCTATCACGGCCAGCCGCTCCCTGCCAGCGGCAGCCTGGAAGTTGTTCAGTCGGTGACGGTCCCGAACTGGGTTTCGCCTGGAGATCACCAGGTACTGGTCATGGCTGACGCCACGAATTTGATCGTCGAGACGATCGAAAGTAACAACCTGGGCGCGGTCGCCCTCCATATCGAACACCCTCAGGAGTGGACTCACGGGGGGCCCGCGGGAAGGATCGACCAATTGGCGGTCGACCCGGGAAACTCGGCGGTGGCCTATTGCGTCTCAGAAGGTCGACTGTACAAATCCACTGATGCGGGCGGCACTTGGAGTCCAATCGACCATCGATTTCTGGTGTTCAATCTGGAATACCCGGTTACGAAGTTGCTCGTCGATTGCTCCGGTGACCTGCTCGTGATTGCTGGCGGCCTCTTCAAAGGCACACAAGGCGGCTCTCAATGGCAAAAACTTCTGAGCGGCACCCACCCTTACGACCCGGGCGACTTTAGCGTCCTGAACGCTGGTATCGATCCGAATGACCCCCAGGTACTCTTCGCCTCCTATTACGCATACACGTACATGGGAATGGGACCCATTTCGGAAGGTTTGTCGAAAAGCACTGACGGTGGGCATCACTGGTTTGGAGTCCGTTTGGATCATCCACGTTACGCGGAGGTGCTGGTCCATCCGGAACTCGCAGGTGGTTTATGCGATCACCCCTTATTTCTGGGCCTCAACAGATGGCGGTTTGAACTTTGATTATCGAGGCCTTTACTTTTACGGCAACGCTCGCAGCCTGGCGGCAGACCCGAGATCGGCTGACATAGTCTATGCGGTCACTGAGCTGGAGGACCACACGGGGACCGTGCAGAAAACGACCGACGGTGGACTCACCTGGTCGCACCGCGGGTCGGGCCTGCCCAACTTGCTTGCGGGATCGTTGGTCGTTGACCCGAAAACCCCCGACACAGTGTTCGCCGGCATCGACGGAGGCGGCATTTACCGTTCGGATGACGCGGGCGCTTCATGGTACCGCTTCGATTCAGGGCTTCCGACGCTTCATATCCGCAACCTCGCAATCAGTCACTCCGATCCACCTGTGCTCTATGCCGGGACGGACAGGGTGTCTTTGCCCTCCAACTATCACGCTCACTTTTCTGCCCTGGAGTGGTGTCCGATGCTCGGCAGTTTGCAGGCTTGTCGGTACTCAATCCTGGTGAATCCGAGGCGCAGGCGAGCGTGACTCTGCGAAGGGCGGACGGACAATTGTTTGTCGGTCAGGACGTTACCAATCCACAAACCATCACCCTTGCAGCAGGCGAACAGAAAACCTTCCTGGCAGCCGATCTGTTCGGCGCCGATCGATTGACCGGTTCACTGGAGATTGCCAGCAGCGATAGTCTATTAGGATTTGCATCGGCCGGTACCTGGGATAGAAGCGAACTGGCAGGCATTGAACTGGAATCTCGCTCCTCGACTTCCTTCGTTTTCGCAGAGGTCGATCCGGGGATTACCAGTCTCTTCCTGTTCGATCCTTACGCTCTGGAAGCTCGAGTCAGCCTGGAACTCATCGACTCGGAGGGCAACCGGAAGGGAGAGCCGACGAGTGTCACGAACCCCCCTATGGTTCCCGCATGTACTCCCTGGAAGACTTGTTTGAAGGCCGTACCATACTGCCCGGAGACTATGTGCGAGGGCGCAGTTTCACCCCGGTCGTCGCTTTCGAGCGAATAGAGAACCCCGGCATTTCCTGGGGGACCTTCCGGGCACCCGGCCGACCGCGGCGCCGCCCTGCTGTTCGCCCCGCAATTCGTTACAGGAGAATTCGCCAGCGGGGCGAACTACCCGAACCTGGGTCTCGCTTGTGAATTTGGACGGACAACAGGCTTCAGTCCGGATGCGATGGTTTGCTTCAAACGGCGCCTTGCTGGGCGATGTCACCGAAACCATTCCACCGAATGGCAAGCGTCTCTGCGAAGCTCAGGAGCTGTTTGGCCGGGTCGAGGGGATCCGCTCGGGCTTTCTGGAGATACAAAGCTCCGGCGGCCGGCTGACAGGGAGCCTGACCTTCGGAGATCCGGAGCGCGCCCGTTTTTCCTACGTCGCTCCCTTGGTGACGACCGTGTCCGAGACGGTGGTGGTCCCCTACCTGGCCTCGGACGACACCTTCTTCACAGCGCTTTCTCTAGTGAATCCCAGTACCGAACAGGCGACCGCGACTCTTAAGCTCCATCTCCCATCCGGTGAGGTATTGGCCGAGACGACAACGCAAATCGGAGCTGGACTGCGGCTGAGCGGCCTCCTGACGGAATTCTTCCCGGAATTGGCCGGCACTCCGATGCACGGCGGCTATCTGACCATTGAATCAGACCAGGCCCTGGCCGCCTTCGCTCTTTACGTAGACGGGTCTCGGTTGTCGTTCACTTCCATCACCGAAAACCGGCAGCCATCCCCTGAAATGCCCAAAAGGGGTCCGAGGCTACTGAGCGCACCGCATTTCGCGGGAGGAGTGGCAGGAGGCGCCACAGGTAGGGGATTAGGACGCCCATTTTTCGGCGAGAAAGCACAGGGGTCGCCGGCCCCTTCGTCTCCGCCTCACAGGTTGCCGCAGGCCAAAGGGACGCGGGCCTGCTGTATCTACTTCAAGCTGTAGTGGATTTCGATTCAGGCTCTTTGTCTAAGGAAGTCTGCGTTTTACGGCGACTTCTTAGCCCTCCAAAAAGCGTTTTCTCATACTGCCACAAGCGCATTCCTCAGGTCCGACCCTCACTCCCCTTCACTTTCTCTCTCCGGCGAACCCTGTAGGGGAGCGTCATGAGCTTTGTTGTACTTGCGACTTGCTCAAATTCCGGGTCCTTGTGCACCAGCGTCGCATCAAGGGCGATTGCGGTCGCGATAATCCAGCTGTCGCATACCGAAAGGGAGTGCGTAGCCTTGACCTCGACCGCCTTTTCAAGGATGGCTGGAGTGACATCGACTCTCTTGACTCGAAGCAGATCAAGATATTGCGCGAATTCGTCCGAAGCCTCTCGGCTCACGTTCTTCCAGATTCTGTATCGGGCTTCCATCCACGTCATGAATGAGACATAGATGACCACGTCCGAACGGAGCAGGCGTTCAACCTCATCTGCACCTTCCTCGTTGTTCCATAGGGTCAACAAGGCCGAGGTATCAAAGACACAGTTTTCAGTCTGCTTTGTCTTTTTCCATCTTCCCGGGCTCTCTCCGAACGTCTTTCCCGCAGGAGTCGTTCAGTTGGAAAAGTGCCGGCTCCCCTCCCGCGAAATGCAGCGACGGGGTCTTTTGGGAGTGGCAGGACCTTGATGACATTCCCGTCCACAACCCACTCAACACTCGATTCCGGCTCGATGTTGAATCGTTTCCGGATCTCCGCTGGAATCGAAACCTGGCCGCGTGTAGTCACTTTCGCCTTCATAACCAATACCTCGTTACATGATGATCTTACCCATTCATGTACCATTTATCGTATCATGCATTAGCGTGTTCGGGAAGATGTGGCGGATGGTCGGTGAGCGTGAAGTTTTGGCGATTCCGCGCGCTGCCGTGCTGCGGGCGATCATGCTCAACCACTGGCACCACCACCGCGGCCAGTTGAGCGTTTACCTGCGCGAACTCGGCATCCCTATCCCGTCAATCGATGGAAACAGCGCTGACGAGAACCCACTTCCATAGGGTGATACCTGCACCGGTGCCCTATTTCCGCGACATGGGGTTACTCAGAGGCGTTCCGGGCACCTCTTA
>CAVUUN010000021.1:0-83722 GCA_963744645.1 uncultured Acidobacteriota bacterium | reverse complement strand
GGAAGCCTCAGGGGAGGCGGGCTGCGGGGTTGAAGCGACGCCGGGGACGGGATTTGCGGGTGCCGAAGGTGTCGTGCTTGCCGCATCGGCCCCGGGCCCCTGTGCGCCCGGCTCTGGGCTCGCACAGGCGCAGATCGACAAGCAGGTGAGAAACAAGGTAAAAAACAGGCGTAGTCTCATCTTGTTCAGTTCCTGTCTTCTTGTTGGCAGGGAGTTTCGGGGACACAAAACTTAATTCCTTCGCTGACGGAACTCACGACGTAACGGGTTGGGAAGTTTCGGGGACATAAAACTTAATTCCTTCGCTGACGGAACTCACGACGTAACGGGTTGGGAAGTTTCGGGGACACAAAACTTAATTCCTTCGCTAACGGAACTCACGAGGTAACGGGTTGGGAATTAAGTATTATGTCCCCGAAACTCCCCGAAACTCCCCTGACACTTGTTACCAGCCTTCAAAATTGGGCTTCCGCTTTCGCAGGTAGGCCTGAACGGCTGCGCGGCAGTCCTCGCTCACGAAGCACCGAATGTGTCCCTCGATCTCGCCATCAATCATCTCTTCGCAGTTCTTGAAGTAGTTCTCATGAATCGTCCGCTTTATCTCGCGGATCACGAGCGGCGGCCCGGAGGCAATCTTAGCCGCAATCTGCTCTGTACAGGCAGCGAGGTGGTCGGATGGCACCATCCGGTGGACGAACTCGACCGCCTCGTCGGCGGCCCGCATCTGTCCCAGCATCACCATCTCGAGCGCCCGGGAGGCGCCGAGTTGGTGCTGAAGCAGCCAGTAGCCGCCCCATCCTGGAAACAGGCCGGTCTGCGATGAAGTGTCTCCAAAATAGGCCTTGTCGGACGCCAGGCACCAGTCACATGCGAGGGCAAGCGTCAGACCTGCGCCAATAGCCGAACCGTTCACCGATGCAATAACAAGCTGGGGCATTCGCCGGAAGAGCAGTATCAGACGTTTGCCAATCTGCACGAACTCACGAAAGGCTTGCACATCGGACTTTGCCTGAATACGGGCAATGTGTTCGAGATCGAGTCCCGAACAGAAAAAGGGACCCGTTCCGGTGAGGATGAGAACCCGGACATCGGACCGATCCGCCATGCTCTTGACGTAGCTCTCCAAGAGCGAGGCTGCCTCCAGATCAAGGGAGTTGGACCGGTTCTCGCGGTTCAGGGTCAGCTTGGCGACCTTGCCCGAGAGATTTAGAAAAATGCTGGAGGAATTCATACAGGCACCAAGTCGAAAGTGTCTCTTATAGCACGAAGAAAGGGCCGGTGACGATGATCGCGGTCACTTCGGCCAGCGATTGCACCCATGCAGCGGGCCTCCGCTCGATTGACACTGATCGACCCGGCGGCGTAAGATGGGCCTGTCTCACGAAAGGAACGAGGTGTAAGTCTATGTGGGGTTTGGGTGCCACAGAACTGGTCATTATTCTGCTGATCGTCGTCGTTATCTTCGGCGCCAGCCGTCTTCCGCAGCTGGGCAAGGGTCTCGGCGAGGGCATTCGGAATTTTAAGAATTCCGTGAAAGCCGGCGAAAAAGAAGCCGAAAAAGAAACGAAATTATAAGGCTAGAAGCGAGCAGCGCTTGCCTTCTCCTCGGCTGCTCGCGTATTCCACTTCCCCCTCCCGAGGGTGAACCTCCGGAGAATTCGCAGTTTCCTTCTCCAGTCTGAATTGACTCCGACACATTCGAACGGAACCCCCGTGCGCAGGTAGCGGTACAGGAGCGGCAGCACGCGGTGATACTCGAATAACGGCGCGACGAGATACAGCAGTGGAGGCTCGTCGGAAATCCGGACGCCCGGGAAATAGCCGGCCGCGGTGAAATCGCCTCGCTTCGCGTGATAATCAACCCTCTCCCAGTAATCGAGCCCCTGGAAAACAAGATCCAGATCCTTGTCGGTCTTCAACTCGATTACGGCCAGGCGGTGGTCCTCCGTGACAGAGAGAAGGTCCAGGATTTTGCGTTCGCCATCCAGGCAAGTCGGAACCTGGCAGTAGATGGTGCCTCCAAGCTCGCGGCTGATCAGGCGGTGATTCCGGAGAACCAGGCTCTCGAGCCATTTTTCCGGGGCAAACCGGTAATAGAAATGGCCCGGATCGCGCGGAGGGAAGGCCCGAAGGGCGATCACCTCCTCCACCAGATGGTCGAAGCTCTGCTCTCTGCCCTGCGAGTAAATCGTTGGACGCTCCAGATCGAAGTACACCTCGCCCCGATCCCTGTCCAACCACATGACCCGCAACCCCAGGTAGCTTAACTCCCACCCGCTTTGCCGGTACGCCAGATCGAGGCGGGGATAACGTTGCAGCGTCTCGGCAAGCAGTTCCGGGATCGCCCCGTCGTACTCGAACACCACGTACGGCGAATGGATCTCGGAACTGCTGACAGGTCTAGGGTAAATCTGCCGGAGTTGAGTGGCATGAGCCGGGTCGTACTTGAAGCATTCAAAAGGAACCGTCAGCTTCGGAAGGAACAGAAGCAGCCTCTCGCTCCATCCGGTGGGAAGAAGAAGCGAGATTCCGCTGCAATTCGGGTTGCGCCTCAGTTCGTCCCACCAGAGAACCGCGGACGAAAGTATTCGGTTGTAGAGATCCGCGGGCTCCTCGTCGTAGGCGATCATCACGGCCCGCTGTCGCGTCCCCTTCCCCAGCACTACCCGGAGGAAGGCTCCTGTCTGATGCCGGTTACGATTGGTTTGACTGAGAATTTTGACAATCCGCCAGTGGGCAAAGTGATGACGAAGCAGAGCCTCGAAGAAGGCGAGGCGCGAGTTGCGCCGGCCCGAAGCCCGACCGTGCGGATGGAAGACGGCTGTCCTGCCGTTTTTCAATCGGACGCGGAGGCCGTCGGCCGAAAAGCGCACCGAGTCAATCGGTTGCCACGATGGTCCCGCATTTGACCGCAGGCGGGGACAGCGACAGGCGGTTACCGAGCTCCGGGTGAATGGAGAGGTACTGTTGGATCTGGCTGATGTCTTCGGGTTGCATCCATATCTATAACGCTCGAGGGCGAAAAAAATACGAAGAAAAGTTTGGGGGAGTTCGGAGTTCGGAGAAGGTGTGAAAGAATCGGTTTTGCTTGCGAAGACTCGGTTTTCGACCCCAAAGGGGTCGCGTAGCAAAGCCCAGGGTTGGCCGCGTCGTTTGCGGCCTACCCTGGGTGGGGAGTCGCGGCATCTCAACCCTGAAAGGGTTGCGTATCATACGACATACGCAACCCTTTCAGGGTTGAGGCGTTTGCTACTGGGACCCAGGGTAGGCCGCAAGAACGCGGCCAACCCTGGGCTTTGCTACGCGACCCCTTTGGGGTCGAAAACCCCTCGTTCGATCTTTTCACACCTTCTGAGTCAGGCCGTCGGGGTTCCGGGTTCCGGGTTCCGGGTTCCGGGGTCACCCAATTCTCGAACTCAGAACTCAGAACTCCGAACCTGCATTTACTCCCGGGTCCCGGCGACGATCCAGTCAAGGTAGGCGGGCAGGGACCGGTCAATCGGGAAGCTGACGATCTCGGGAACCTCGTACGGGTGGAGCTCCTTGAGGCGAGCCAGGAGCACGGAGAGCCGGTCTTCAGCCGTCTTGATGACCATCAGCCATTCCGCAGTCTCCTCCAGCCGTTCCTTCCACATGTAGATCGAATGCACGTTCGGCACAATGCTGACACAGGCGGCGGTTTTTTCGCGAACCAGTTGACGGGATATGGTTTTTGCGGTATCAAAACTATCAATAGTTGAAAATACGATGCGGATTGGTGTCATAATCTTTCTATAGGAATATGCGGCTGAGTCGCAGGGCGAAAAGACACATCCAGACAACCATTCTGATCACTTTCTGCGTCGGCCTTGGTTACGCGATCCTGTTCGGGAAGGGCGGATTTCGCGATCTTCAGAAGGCGCGTTCCGTCCAGCATCAACTTCAGATCGAGAAACTCCAACTGGAAGAGGACCGGCGCACGCTCGAGGATCGCCTGGATCGGCTGGAGAACGACCCAAACCTCATCGAGGAGCTGGGACGCGAAGGGGGCATGGGGTTCGATGGCGACATCATTCTGAACCTGCGCCAGCGGCAAGCCAATCCTCCGGAGAGCGAAACCAAACCGCCCGAGAAGCAACCGGACACCCGCTAAGATTTATCCACACACCGACGAATGACGGCTAGGAAATATCGCCCAGGCCCTTCCTGAGGAACGAGAGAAACTGTTTCGGGTTGCGAGTCAATCCCGGAAAGGTCGCAATGACCTGGTCCTCGGGACTCATGACAGCGTAGTAGGGCAGCGCGATCGTCCCGAAGCGGTCGCGTTCGAAATTCAGATTTTCCTCGTGTTCGCGATCCGGGCCATCGGTGTAGAGGCGCACCAGGACATAGCGACCGAACAGCTCCTGCACTTCGGGTAGCGGGAAAACATTGGACTCCATCCATCGGCAGTTGGTACACGTGTACCCGGTAAAATCGATGAAGACAGGTCGGCGCTCCCGGCGGGCCACCTGGAGCCCCGCCGCGTAACTGGTGAGCCACTGTTCCTGACCGGACTTCACGGTGCGGTTGCCCCCCGGATCGAGGCCCGCCGCGCTCACTTCCCCATAGTCGCGGGGCGGCAGGAAGGCGTCGAGCTCTCCCAACGGGAAGCCCATCAACCCCCGCAGGAGGTAGAACGAAACAGCCAGGAACAGGATGGCGGAAAACAGCCGGAAGACCCCGATGCGCCTCGGTCGGAACCTCGTGCGGAAGACGAAACCAGCCAAGCAGGTAAATTGCGGCCACCAGCGCGATGGCCAGCCAGACGGTGATGAAAACCGGGCGGGTGAGGACCTCGGCCTGATAGACCAGGTCGACATTGCTCACGAACTTCAGGGCGGCCGCGATCTCGAGGAATCCCATGATGATCTTCACGGAATTCATCCAGTTGCCGCTCTTCGGGAGCGACTTGAGGACCGACGGGAAAACCGCGAGCAGGAAGAACGGCGCCGAGAATACGGCGGCAAAAACCGTGACGCCGAGCAGCGACCAGAGCCAGTCTCCCTGCAGGGCGGCAACCATCACCGTGCCGACAAACGGGACCGTGCAGGTGAAAGAGGTCAGTGAAAACGTGAGCGCCATCAGGAGGATGCCGATGAGGCCGCCGGTACGGGACGACTGGCGATCGACAGCCGTCAACCAGGTGGACGGCAAGCGGATCTCCACTACTCCGAACAGGCTCAGGGCGAACACGATAAAAACCAGGGCGATCAGGGCATTGATGAACGGGGCTGGCAGCCAGACGGTTGATCCCGCCCGCGCCGAAGATGAAGGTCAAACCAAAGCCGATCAGCGTGAAGGTCAGGACAATCCCGACCGAATAGAGAAAAGCTTCGCCCGACTGCCTGTTTGCGGCTGACCGCCTGTCGTTTTGTGAAGTACGAGACGGTGATCGGGATCATGGGGAAAACGCACGGGGTGAGGAGTGCGAGGCCTCCCATTGCCATCGAAAACCAGATGTAGGCCATGGTGCCGAGGGGACCTGTCTGCGCCGCCGCCGGCTCCGCACTGCGCACTTCGCGCTGCGCACTGCCTGGCGCCTGCGGCGCACTGCGCACTGCAGACTGCCCACTGCCCGGCGCCTGCGGCGCACTGCGCACTTCGCGCTGCCCACTGCCTGGCACCTGCGGCGCACTGCGTACTGCAGACTGCGCACTGTTCGCTCCCTGCCCGCTGACCGCTGCCTGCTGCCCACCGCCCGCTGCCTGCTGACCGCTGACCGCCACGTCGGCCGACAGGGATATCGTCTGAGGAGGCAGGCACAGGGTATCGCTGCACAGCATGTAGCGCACCTTGACCGTCAGCTTCTGTTTTCCGGCGGGCGCAGTATCGACCGCCTGGACCGGAAGATGGAATTCGACCCGGCCTTCGTACGACTCGGTCTCTATGCCAAAGTTCTCATCAAAGAACTTGCGTGGAGTCGGTGACTGAAGGGCGCCCGCCGCCCTGAATGCCGGCCCGCTGTCGAGCTTTATCGTGGTGGGTACGGGACCACCGGCACCCTGAGTGGTCGAGTACATGTGCCAGCCCGGCTTGATGTTGGCGACTATGGTCGCGGTCAACTGCCCGCCGGGGGCAACCGATGCCTTGTCCACCCGGAGCTCGAAAGCGCACTTCATCCTGGCCCAGGGCGGGAACGAGCGGCAGAGCGAGAATGACACTGAGAATGACCAGGAATCGTAGGTTCATCATCTTATCAGCCGCGAAGCAATCCGGATCTAGTCGGCCTTCAACCCGTGGCTAACATTATAAATGATTCGACCTGCAACGACTGTCATGACCGGGGCTCCGACCAGGCGCCATCCGTTGAACGGGCAATTCCGGCTCTTCGACTTGAAGGACCGGACGTCGACGGTGGTCTCCCGATTGGGGTCGAGGACGGTAAGGTCCGCAATCGCCCCTTCCTTCAGGGTGCCGCGTTCCAGATGGAGGATCCGGCTCGGATTGACGCTGCACAGCTCGACCAGGCGGGAGATCGAGATGACGTTCTTACGGACCAGGCGGTCCCAGGCGAGCGGGATCGAGGTCTCCATCCCGATGATGCCGTTGGCAGCCTCTTCGAAGGTGGAGTCTTTCTCCAGGCTGGTGTGAGGGGCGTGATCGGACGCGATGCAATCGATGGTGCCGTCGCTCAGACCCTCGAGCATCGCCTCCACATCCTCTGGTTCCCGCAGCGGGGGGCTCATCTTGAAATTCGTGTCGTAGTCCTTGATGTCCCGGTCTGTAAGGGTGAAATGGTGCGGGGTCACCTCGCAGGTGACTTGTGCCCCTTGCCGTTTACCGATCCGGATCCAGTCCAGGGATTCCTTCAAGCGAGACGTGGGCGATGTGAACGCGCCCGCCGGTGCTTCGACTGAGCATCACATCGCGGGCGACGTGCAGCTCTTCGGCGGCCGGCGTTATGCCTCGGACCCCCATACGGGTCGACATTGCGCTTTCGTTCATGCAGCCGCCGGCGGCGAGGATCTTGTCCTCACAGTGATCAATGACGGGGATGTCAAAAAGCTTCGTGTATTCAAGCGCGCGGCGCATCAACTGGTGGTTCTGAATCGGATGGCCGTCGTCCGAGACCGCTACGATTCCCGCCCGGTGCATCTGTCCGATCTCGGCGAGTTCTTCACCGAGCTGCCCCTTGGTTACGGCGCCCACCGGAAAGACGTTGACCAGCCCCGCCTGCCTCGCTCGCTCCAGAATGAACCGGGTAAGAGCCTCGCTGTCGTTGACCGGGTTGGTGTTCGGCATGCAGGCGATTCCGGTAAACCCCCCGGCGGCGGCGGCCTGGCAACCGGTCAGGATCGTTTCCTTGTCCTCGCGCCCCGGCTCCCGCAGGTGGACGTGCATGTCAATGAAACCGGGAGCGACCACAAGTCCTCGAACGTCGACTGTCTCCCAGCTCTTGTGGGCCTGGATCTTGCCGAAACGCGTGACCTTCCCGTCTTCAACCAGGATGTCGCCCTTCTTGTTCCACCCCTGGCTGGGGTCGACGATTGTGCCCGCTTGAAAGAGCAGCTTCATAAACCCGTATCCTCACCTGCGCCAAGCAAAAGGTATAAGACAGCCATCCTGGTGGCCACACCGTTTTCTACCTGCTCCAGAATGACCGAGTAGTCGCCGTCGGCCATCTCCGGATCGATTTCGATTCCACGGTTAATTGGACCAGGATGCATGACGATCGCGTCTTTTTTGGCCCATTTCATCTTCTGGCGATTCAGGCCATAGAGGATCGAGTATTCCTTGACCGACGGATAGAACACTTCCTGCTGTCGCTCTCTCTGGGCGCGCAGAAGCATGACTACGTCCGCATCCTCCAAGGCTTCTTTCATCTTGTAGGTGACCGTCACACCATAATCTTCGAAGTGGAAGGGGATCAGGGTGGGAGGACCGCAGACCCAAAGCTCAGCGCCCAATTTTCTCAGCAGCAAGACGTTGGAGCGGGCGACCCGGCTGTGGCTGATATCGCCGATGATGACAACTTTCAGGCCCTCGAACGTGCCCTTGTGCTCGCGGATCGTAAGGGCATCAAGCAGCGCCTGGGTGGGATGCTCGTGCATCCCGTCGCCCGCATTGATCACGCAGGAGCCTTTGCAGTGGGTGGCCAGAAGCTCCGGGGCACCGGCGAGGCTGTGCCGGACCACGATCAGGTCGGGGTTCATCGCCTGGAGGTTCCGACCGGTATCGATGAGCGATTCGCCCTTGGTGACGCTGCTGGACGACACATTGAAGTTGACAGCGTCGGCGCTCAGCCGTTTGGCCGCCAGCTCAAAGGAGGAGCGCGTCCGAGTGGAGGGCTCAAAGAAGATGTTGATGACCGACTTCCCGCGCAGGGCGGGGACTTTCTTGATCGGCCGCTTCCCGATTTCCTTGAAACTGCGAGCCGTGTCGAGAATCAGCTCGATCTCCGGAATCGTCAGGTGCTCGACACTCAGCAAATGCTTGCCACGCAACGCCATGGTCTTCCCCAGTTTTGGAGCCCTTTACGGGGTAGTCCGGTTCATGAGTTTCCTGGTGCTCAGGAAAACTCCTTCTTCGTTGTCGACCGAAGGCACACGGACTTCGATGACTTCATCTTCGTGCGACTCCATGTACTTGCCAACGTAATCCGCCTGAATAGGCAGCTCGCGGTGGCCGGCCCGATCGACCAGGACGGCGAGTTCCACCTTCTTTGGGCGACCATAGTCGATCATGCTCTCCAGAGCTGCCCGGGTCGTACGCCCGGTAAAAAGCACGTCATCGACGAGGATCACTTCCTTCTCCGTTGCTTGAAAGTCCAACTGGGAGCCTTCGACGACCGGCTGGTTTCCAACCATGGACAAGTCGTCCCGGTAGAAGGTGATATCCAGGATGCCGAGAGGCAGCTTCTTTCCCGTCTGCTTCTCAATCTTCGCCTGGAGGGTCTCGGCCAGAGGGACCCCACGCCGGCGCACCCCGACCAGAACCGTCTGATCGAGATTCGGGTGGTGTTCGATGATTTCGGCCGCTATTCGGGTCAACGCCAGGTCTATCTCTCTGGGACTCATCACCTGGCGGAAGAACTTCTTCTTGTTCATGAAGTCTCCTGGACGAGCGAAGGAATCATACAATAGCCACGGACAACACGGAACGGCTATCGCACGCTTTTCGGGCGGGGGGCACGGATCCCCTTCTGCGGGATCTTCAGGGTGTCGAAGTCCTCTTTGATCTGAGGACTGTCGAAATTGATCTTGTTGATCTGCTCGGCGATCATATCGAATTCCATACAGTCCATCGGCTGGAGCTCAAAACGATTTTCCCCCAGGTCGATGACAACTTTGGTTGGTTCGGCGTAGTCGTCGAACTTGCCCAGCAGGTCCACCCCGATGAAGCCGTTTCCGAGCACCTTGAGGCTGGTTACGTTGTACGGCTCGTCCTCGATCCCGGTGTCGATCGAGAACTTATCGATACGCGCCGGGCGGCCCTTGGCGTTAAACACCTGCACCTGGACCGGTTTCAATTCCCATTCGCCCTGTTTGAAGGTGATGACATTGAGGATCGGGACCCGCACTCCCTCATGATTCTGAACCATCTCAAAGGTCCAGATATTCTCGTAATCGACAAAACAATGGCAACGCGACTTCTCGAGCTTCTTCGTCTCCGCCTCCGGCTGAGCAAACAGGGAAAAGCTCGCCAAAATCACCACAACAGCAGAAATAAGCTTCTTCATAACCGCTCCAATCTAGCACGCTGGATTTCTTCCACGAAGTGCAGGGCCGCCTTGTCCGGTTCGTCCGCCTGGGTGATCGGCCTGCCGACAACGAGATAGTCGGCTCCCTCCCGGATCGCCTCCGCGGCGCTCATGCTGCGGGCCTGGTCGTCTGCCTGGGCTTGATCGGCGCGAATGCCCGGAGTGACAAAGGTCATGCCGTCGATCCCCGATTCCCGCAGGAGACGCAGTTCCATGGGGGAGCAGACGATCCCCTGGAACCCCGCACTCCGGCTGATACGAGCCAGGTGCACAACCATAGCCGGCAGGGGACGGTCGATACCGACCGAGGTGAGAGTCTGCTGATCCATGCTGGTAAGTACGGTGACGCCGAGGAGTTTCGGCATCGGCCAACCCTCGGTTTCCGACATATCCTGCAGGGTATCTCGCGCCGCCCGGAGCATCCCGTTACCACCTAAGGCGTGGAAGGTCAACATGTTGACGCCCAGGCGCGCGGCCTCAAGTGCGGCGCGTGAGACGGTATTCGGGATATCGAGGAATTTCAAATCCAGGAAGACCTTCCCCCCCTCCGCTTTGATCTTCCGCACAATGTCGGGACCCACCGACGTGTAAAGCTGGAGCCCGACTTTGAAGAAGTTCGCGGTTCCCTTTAGTTTCCGTACCAAATCGAGCGCCCGGTGTTCGCTCGGAAAATCAAGAGCAACAATCAGTCTGTCCATCGCAAGTCCGAAGTGGTTCCAGTTGTTCGTGATCGTTCGGGTATCTAAAAAGTGATCCAGCAACAGAATAATAGCAATTGCAGTCCCCTAACAGGAACTCCTCGCCCTTCTGGCCGCCCCGACGATCTCCATAATATTCTGTATGCCCTGCTCGATGCAGAAATCATTGAGGCCCTTAAGCACGTTGAGAGACGCCAGGGGGTCAGTGAAATTGGCTGTACCGACCTGGACGGCGACGGCGCCCGCCATGAGGAACTCCAAGGCGTCCCGTCCACACATGATGCCGCCGATGCCGATCACCGGGATGCGAACGGCCTCCGCGACCTGGTAGACCATTCGGACAGCGAGCGGACGAATCGCCGGCCCGGAGAGCCCCCCGGTTCCATTCGAAAGCATGGGCCTGCGGCGATAGACGTCGATGCTCATTCCGACGAAAGTGTTTACGAGGCTCAGCGCATCGGCACCCGCCTGCTCGCACGCAACCGCCATGACTCGGATATCGGTCACGTTCGGCGACAGCTTCACCCAAACCGGCTTGCCGGTATTTTCCTTCACGGCTCGGACCACCCGATGAGCCATCTCCGGGTCGTGTCCAAAATGGATTCCGCCCTCCTTGATGTTCGGGCAGGAGATGTTCAGTTCCAGGCAGCTGACCTTCGGGAAGGGATCGAGCCGGCGGGCGAGCTCCGCGAACTCGTCGATCGTCTTGCCCAGAATATTGGCGACGACGTGGGTCTCGTACCGGTCCAGCTGAGGCAGTTTCTCGGTGATGAAGCGGTCGATGCCCACGTTCTCCAGGCCGATTGCGTTGAGCATTCCCGCTGGCGTTTCCGCGATTCGTCCAGGCCGGTTCCCCTCCATGGGGAACAGAGAGAGTCCCTTTGTGCAAAAGCCGCCGAGCCGGGAAATATCAAAGAAGCGGGCGAACTCAATGCCGTACCCGAAAGTCCCGGAAGCGGTGAGTACCGGGTTCTTGAATCGGAGGCCGTTGATATCGACAGCCAGGTTGGCCGACGCTTGTGTTATTGCTTGATCCATTGGGTTGCCGTTTTTTGACAGGATTTACAGGATTAACAGGATTTGCAGCCGCAATCCTGTTAATCCTGTAAATCCTGTCAAAGAGTTTCCTCCCAGATAAACTCCGAAGCTTTGAAGACCGGTCCGTCCGTGCAAGCCAGACGATGCCCGCCAGTCGTCTTGACCGTGCAACCGAGGCACACGCCGAAACCGCAGGCCATCCTTGCCTCAACGGAAATCTGGCAGGGAACGCCGCTGCTCCCCGCCATGCCGGCGACTGCCTGGAGCATCGGCTCGGGCCCGCAGGCATAGAAGTAGAGCGTCTCCGGATCGTAGTCCTGCATGTATTCTTCCAGCCCGCCGCTGACCCGCCCGGGATAGCCTACACTCCCGTCGTCGGTCGTCAGGAAAAGCTCGACGCCCAGATCTAGAAAATCCTCCAGGAGAATCAGATCCTCGGCCGTACGTCCGCCGTACAGAAGGTGTACCTCATGTCCCCGCTTACGCAGTTCCTTCGCCAGCAGATAACAGGACGCTATTCCCACGCCGCCGGCAATCAGAAAGGCTGTTCGTCCGGCAGCCGCGCCAACATCGAAACCGTTACCCAGTGGCCCGATCATGTTCGCCGTCTCACCCACTTTGAGCGATGAGAGCCGGGCCGTTCCCTCGCCGATCGTCTTAATAAGTAATGTAAATAAAGACAACGTTCCCCGTTCACTGGAGACCGAGTAGATGGCGAGCGCCCTCTTGAGCAGCGGATTAGGGACAATCTGGGAGGTGGTCGGAGCTGCCATGAGGAACTGGCCAGGCCGCGTTTGAGAGGCAATATCGGATGAACGGAACGTCAACAGATAATTGGGTCCGCTCAATCGGTCATTCTTGATCAGTTCGGCCTCGACGCAGTGGAGCATGGAAAAAAAGAATACACGAACTCGCTACTTTGTGTCTTTCGGTTCTTTGGCGCTACACTCTGACCCGTTCATGGCCAGATGGTTGATTCCGCTCATCGCCTTTTTCGTGCCGCTCGCTGCATGGCCGGGTCTCGCACAGCCGTTTTCAACGCCGAAACTCGTTGCTGATCGGCTTTTGGATTCTCCTCGTCACACGCCTGGATGCTCATCCGACGCGGCACGCCTGACATCGGACTCTCAAACGGGCAGCTGGCCGCTTACATTGCCTGGCTGGCCGCCCTGGCGCTGGCCGCATTGACCGGCGACCTTGTCTCCCCGGTCGCGATGTTGGCGCTGCTTTTGCCGTCTCTCTGCTTCCCACTCATTTTGTGGGCAGGACCGGAACCGGCTCGCCTGGCCTCTGCCTTCGGACTCTCCTCGGTCATTGTCTCGGCCACTGCTATCCTTCAGTATCTCGGGTGGGACCCCTTCCGACTCGCCGGCTGGATGCCTGAACCGGGTGGAGATGCCAGGCTGCTGGTCTACGGCACACTCGGGAATCCGAACTTCGTGGCCGCATTTCTCTCGGGCTGCGTGCCCCTGCTTGTGGCCTTGCTGCTCGGCGGAGAGGGCAAGGGCGGGCCGAGCGCGCGATGGCCGTGGCTCCTGGCCCTTCTGCTCAACCTCGCGGCAATCGTCGCCACCGGCTCACGGGCACCGGCTCTGGGCTGTCTGGCTGCGCTTCCGACGCTGACCCTGCTGGGATGGATCCACAGGCGGACGCGAAGGCAAGGAGTCGGGCTACTGGACCGTCCTATTGTCCGCGCCATAGCGTGGATGGTCCCGGTCGTGCTCGCAATAGGGATCATCGGGGTCTCATCTGCCCGGCCTCTTTCGACTACATTGCAGGGCCGTCTGTACATTGCCCGGATGGTCATCCGCAATCTGGACGAGGTTCCGCTGCTTGGGTTTGGCCCCGGAGCCTTCAACGTGAAGTATTTTCAGTGGGAAACGAGATACCTGGACCAGAACCGGTCAGGAGACGAAAGTGCCTTCCGGGGCCCCCAGGATCATGCCCACAACGACTACCTGGAGCTTCTGACGGACATCGGGCCGGCAGGCCTGGCCGCCTTCGTGATCCTGCTGGTGGTTCTCTCTTGGCCCGCCGTCCGGGGCAAGCCCGACCGATTGCAGGTCGCGGCCCTGGCCGGCATCGCCATCCTGTTGGCGATCGCCCTGGTCGATTTTCCGCTCTATCGCCCGACTGAGGCCTTTCTGTTCTGGAGCTTGCTCGCCCTGGTGACCGGGAAGCGCTCGGCGAAGTAGCGCTTTTTTCGCCGAATTCAGGGACAACCGGTTTAAGCTATGGGGCATTCGGAGGAGGATGAGGGTGAACAGTAGACTGATCAGGAACTCTGCTCTTGTATGCGTCATCGTTCTGTTGGCTGCCGGGCTGACCCGGGCCTCGCTCAAGAAGTTCGAACAACGTCGCGATGCGATCATGGAGGCCAGCCAGAAGGAACAGAAGCGACTCGGCCTCACGGACCGGGTCGGGCTGTACGCCAAGCACCCGAGCCCGGAGATCGGGCTCGTGTCGTGTCTGATGCTGCAGCCGGGAGCGACCGGAGAACTGGTGGTGAAAGGGAAATTCCAGCCGGGAACCCAGTTCGTCATCAGCAGCGACAACATCGAGGTGTTGAAGGAGACCGCGACGGCGACCGAGTACAGGGCCACGATCAAGGCGCTGGCCGGCACCGGTCCTGACTTCGCGGGCATCGAAGCCTATACCCCGGTCAGCGGAGCCAACGATCGAAGCCGGAACGTAGTCTTTATCGGCGGGAGATATGAGTGGGATCTCCAGGCAGCCAACGGCTGGAGAATCAAGGCGCACAACGAGGTCGACCCTCGCTGCGGATCGGGCAATGACGGGGATTCGAGCGTCAAGTACATGCTGGAATTCTTCAAAGGGACGGAAACCACGCCGTTTGCCAAACGGGAAGCCAGCCTCCATTACAGCCAGTACGACGCGACTTACAGCTTCTCTATCAGCGACCAGGACGAAGAGGCCATGGATTTTGAGGCGGAAATGAAGAACATGTACGCCAAAATGTCCAATCCCAACCTCTCCGATGCCGAACGTGAGAAGTTGATGGCGCGGATGCAGACGCTCACCCAGAAGATGATGGCGGGCGCGACCGACATGGCCGCGATACAGAAAAAGGCTGCGGCCGAAGAAGCCAAGAAAAAGGAATTCGGCTGCCGCGATATGTCACTGAAAGTTGAGGCGGGTGGAGCGGTGAGCGGCCAGGTGCGGTGCGGCCAAAACGTGGGCGGACAGAAACTCACCGGGACGATGAGGTACCTGGGGAAATAGGAAGGGAGACAAGGAGACAAGGAGACAGGGAGACTGGGAGACGGGGAGACGAGCTTGGCACGATCTCGCTCACGGTTACGCCGGCTAAAGCCGGGACTACAAACCTTCCCCGCCCCTTGATCTCGCTCGCGCAGGCGGCTTAACGGAGAGCCCCTGTCCCCTTGTCTCGTCTCCTGGTTTCCTTGTCTCCTTGTCTCCTTGTCTCCTTGTCTTCTTTTACAGCGCGACGCTCTGCGTACCGGGAACGAGTTTCAGGATCTTCCCATTCCAAAGTAGTTCGCCAGAGACACCCGGCGGTAGGGTTACCTCGCCTTGGAGCCCGGCCTCGCCCTTGCGCGTGAACTTCACCTGGATCACACCTTTCGGATGGGGCATTTCCCCTTGCACCCACTCCAGGGAACCTAGATACGGCGTAATCCGGACGGTCTTAAACCCGCTCGACGCGGGTTCTATCCCGCACACGCTGGCGAGAAAGTCATAGTTGGGACTGGCACTCCACGCGTGGCAATCCGACCGGGTCGGCTCTGGCCGCTCGGCGAAAGTCGACAGTCCGAGGGTGAGCATTTGCCGCCATGGTGCAAGCATCTCGACGTAACGCTGGCCGAGTCCCGCCTTTTTCATCGCCCTGAAGAGGTAGAAACGGTAATACATCGTGCATTGGATCAGGGAAGGATCGGCGCTGACTCTCTCCATGAGATCCTTCTGAGACGGAGCCGGCACTGCATCCACCAGAACAGCCATGGCATTCGCATGCTGGCTGAAGACCTTCTTGTCAGGAGTGTCGGCCATCAATCGACGCCCTGGGTCCCAGCATAGCTTGACGGTCGCCTGACGAATCTTGTCGGCCGAGGCCTGATATTGCAGCCCAAGATCAGGCGCACCGTTGTTACGGGCGAGCTCGGCTGCCAACTGCAGGGCATAGACCAGCTGCAGGCTGAGGATCGACGATCGCCCTTCGGAATCAAGCGATGGCACGCCGCCGATTCGCTTTTCCACATCCCAGTTCCACTCGTCGGGCCAGTCGACGAAATTCCACCAGGGACTGCGCCCCAGCATTCCGCTCGGGTGCAGATACTTCTGGTGCCAACCCACGACCGATTGGACGCCCGGGAGGAATGATCGTACAAAAGCCGGGTCGTCCCGGAGCATCGAGTAGTCGTGGATCATGGCGATCCAGAACAGAGAATAAGGGGGGATCACCTGAAGGCTGGAGCACGGATAGCGGCTCTGGGTCAGGCCTTCGGGAATGCGCGAATCATCAAAAACCTGGAGGGCTTTCCGCATCAGGCGATCGTCACCCGACACATAGAGTGAGATCAGGGCTTGGATCCGCGTGTCGCCCACGTACTGCAACTGCTCATAATAGGGACAGTCGAAATAGGTTTCGTTCGCGCACAGGCGAGCTGTCCTCCATCCCACGTCCCAGATTTCGCTCAGCGAGGAGTCGCTGCTCCTGAACGTCGCCTTCTGTTCGAATGGGTATGCGGTGAATTTGCCGCGGAAATCGTTGATCGTCACCGGCTCCGGTCCGGTCTTGATGTTCATCTGGATGTAGCGGTAGGTCCGAAACCAGAGAGGGCGATAGAAACGTTTCTCGCCTCCGTCCGGAAGAAACACATCGGAGTACCCCACCACGCGGCGCCCCTGAATCTCGTTGCGGTTTCCCTTCTGCATCGCGTCATCAAACAGGGCCTCGCTATATGTCAGGGAGATTTCCGAACCCTTCCCCTGGCTGACCACGAGCTCCGGGTAAGCGGTGACGAGGTATTTCTGATCCAGCAGGAGCTGGACGGTCGAACCGGCCGGAACGGTGAGCTGCGTCGGCCCGTCGAACGTCCTCGGCAAGGCCGGCAGTCCTTCCGCTCTCCGAACCGACCGGAGTCGGAGCAGGGTCTCCTCCATGGGCGGCAGAGTGCGCGGGGAAAGGAACCAGGCACCGTCCGTTCCGACACCGTACGGGACTCCGGTGTCGAGGCGCCGGATGGCGCTCCAGCCGCTGTCATCGAATTCCGTCTCCTGCCAGCCCCAGGGATAGCGGGATCCGTCCACGCGCTCACCCGGCCCCACAACGATGAACTGATTGATCGATTTCCGGTAATCCTCGAGCGGCTGGTAGGACTCATCGAGGAAGACCTTCCAGCCCTCGCCCGTGTTGACCGCACTTTCGGCGGTGCCGTTTCCCTGAACGATGAACGCGGTCCGCAACGTCGTCTGTGCCCACGGCATGTATTCCCCGAAATTCCACACCACCGCCGCTAAAACATTCTTGCCGGCCTGGAGCTGCGGAGCGATATCGACCGTCTCGAAGTGCCAGCGGAGCGTGTCACCCCGCTCAGGTCCTGCCGATACCGGAGTGCCGTTCACAAACAGCCGGTAGCGATTGTCTGCAGAAACATGGATGACGAACTGGGCCGGCTTTTCGGCGAGCTCGAGAGAACGACGGAAATGAAGGACCGCAAACTCCTTCGACGGCGCCTGCGGATGCGTAATCCAGTAGGCGGGCCAGCGCTCGCTCAGAAGCTTCGGGTTGATTTGGGGTTGACTCGCGGACACGTTAGACAAAAACGTTATCACCAATAAAAGGATAATCAACATCCGGGAAGGCATGGTTCCGTTCTCCTCCGGGGAGCAAGGATACCAAGACGACTGACAACTGACCACTGACAACTGAGGAGACCCAGCGCAGTGTGCGCTGCCCGGAGTCGGCCCTCGGAGCGCGGACATCTTGTCCGCACTGGGTTCGCGGACGTCCCGTCCGCCCGGCGGGCATCTTGCCCGCCGTTCCCACCTGTCGCGATCTCCGGGAGAGAACGCCGGGCAAGATGCCCGGCGCGCGGGCAGGATGCCCGCGAACCCAGTGCGGACGAGACGTCCGCGCTCCTGAAGGCCGCACCGCAAAAGAAGCCGGCCCAGCGTCGAGTGAGTGGGTGGGTGCAGTGTGCAGCGTGCAGTGTGCAGTGCGCAGTCGCTCCAAACTTCTTTCACCGGCGCCGAACCTGTGATAAGTCTCGCGCGTATTGGTCAGCGATGCTGATCGGAGGTCACATGCGCACAAGGATCCGTTTTTGCTTTATCGCCATTACCTGCCTTGCACTCATCTCTGTCCTGGCCCCGTCCATTACCGCTAACGGACGAGAAGCGCGTGTCGACGCGCTTTTCTCCGGCGCGGGCCCGCAGGCTCCCGGGGCTGCGGTGATCATCCTCAAGGACGGGCAGATGGTGTACAAGCAGGCTTACGGGACCGCGAACCTCGAGCTCGGGGTTCCGGTTGCCCTCGACACCAGGTTCCGCCTGGCGTCAGTCACCAAGCAGTTCACAGCAGCCGCGATCCTGCAACTGCACGATCGAGGCCTCCTGGACGTCGACAGTCCAATTGCGAAATACCTTCCCGACTTCCCGAACGGGGACAAAATCACGGTTTACCACCTGCTCACCCACACTGCCGGAATCCCGGACTTCATCAGTTACGAGGAAGCGAAAAAGGTGCCTCAGGAGTGCGCTCCGGGCGAGCGGATGAACTATTCAAACACGGGCTACGTCATGCTGGGCCTCATTATCGAGAAGGTCTCCGGTAAGAGCTATGAAGCCTATCTCAAGGAGAATATTTTCGACCCGCTCGGCATGAAAGATTCGGGCTACGATCATCACGAGACAATCCTGAAGAACCGGGCGTCCGGTTACCTGTTCGATCCGGGCAGCCGGACCTACGTGAATGCGCCCTACCAGGAAATGAAAGGGGTGTTTTCAGCCGGCGCCCTCTACTCCACGATTGAAGACATGGCGCGCTGGGACCAGGCGCTCTATGGGGACAGAATCCTGAAGCCGGCCTCCATCGAGCGGGCATTCAAACCGGTGACCCTGACGAGCGGGCGGCAAGCCAGGTACGGTTGCGGATGGATGATCTCGGAAGTCAGAGGAGTCCGTGAGATTGGCCATGGAGGCGACATCAACGGCTTCAATACATACATCGCCCGCTATCCCGACCAGAAGTTTTCGGTCATCGTCCTGTCCAACGTGGGCATGCGCCCGCCCGGTCCTCTCCCAACCGCGACCGATCTCGCCCGCAAGATTGCAGAGATCTATCTCGACGATGTCATGAAACCCGCACAGCCCTTTTCGGACATCGAGGTGGACCCCAAGATCCTCGCGCGTTACGCGGGCGACTACGAGCTGCATGCGCCGCAGGTGATCATCGACAACAGCGGCAAGGTCTTCAAAATCACACTGGAGAACGGCAAACTCATGGGAGAGAGCATCCAGGGTAAAGCGCCGCTTCTGGCTGAATCTCCAACGATTTTTGCGATTCCAGGATCGCCCGTAAAGATCACCTTCGAGGTCAATGCGGGGGGCGAAGTGACAGGCCTGATTTTCAACCTGATGGACGTGCGGGAGTTCAAAGCCGTCAAGATCCGTTAGAAGCGGTGATATCCTTCGGGAAATTAGAAGTCAGGCAGGGGCGGGATTGGACTACTCACTGATCGATTGTCATTGTCATCTTCAGCATCCGAGCTTCGCCCAGGACCGCGACGAGATGTTCGAACGGGCGCGGCAAGCCGGTGTTCGGGCAGTTGTCTGCAATGCGACGTCGGAGAGAGACTGGGAAGAAGTCGCCGACTTGGCGGCTCGCTACCCGGAGGTCATCCCCTGCTTCGGCATTCATCCCTGGTACCTGGCCCGTCGTTCGGAGGACTGGAGGGAAAGACTGATCGCCCTCCTTCAAAGACACCCGGCGGCATGCGTCGGGGAAATCGGGCTCGATCGGTGGAAACCCGACCGGGATGAAAAGGTGCAGGAAGAGCTCTTCCGCGCGCAACTCGAGATCGCCCGGGATCTCGAGAGGCCGGCCATGATCCACTGCCTCAAGGCCTGGGGCTGGCTGCTTGAGGTCCTCGGGCACTACAAGCTCACCCGGCCGTTTCTTCTTCACGCATACGGGGGCCCGCCCGAGCTGATCGAGCCGCTGAGCCGGATGGGCGCCTTCTTCTCGTTTGCCGGAAATGTGCTGGACGAGAGGAAAGCAAGAATGCGACGCTCGCTCGTCTCGATGCCGGAGGACCGGCTGCTTCTGGAAACCGACTCCCCGGACCTGGCGGCGCCTCGGGAACACCTCGTGCATTTCACGACAGGCGAGGACGGATGGATCCGTAATGAGCCGGCCAACCTTGCGAGAATCGTCGTTCAAGTTGCCCAGTTGCGGCGCGAGGATGTCGAACATCTGGCAGGGACCGTATGGAGGAATGCCGGACAGCTGCTGGGATTGCCAACCGGGCGGAAAGGCGGCGGATTCTGAAAAACGAATCCCACCATGACGGGCAAAATGCCCGGCGCAAGTCCGACTGGGAAGTCGGATCTACCCCGAACCGCCAGCCGAGGTCCGATCGTGTGTGGGTCCCACTTCCAAGTGGGACCAGGTCCGACTGGGAAGTCGGACCCACACCAGCCAACCGGCAACATGTATGGATGAAAAGCAATGCCTGACGGTCAGTTCTCGCGAATAGAGCGGCTGGTGGGGGCGGAGGGACTCCGGAAGCTCCACGATTCAACCGTCATGGTGATCGGCCTCGGCGCCGTAGGCGGCTATGCGGTCGAGGCTTTGGCCCGCGCCGGAGTCGGACGCCTGACGCTGATCGATTTCGATGTCCTCCGGGAGAGCAACCTGAACCGTCAGATTTTAGCGACTCACGCGACGCTTGGACGGCCCAAGGCGGAGGTTGCCAGCGAACGCGTGCTCGCCATTCACCCGGGCTGTCAGGTAGACGCTCGCCAGCTCTTCGTTCACCGGGATAATCTTGACACTGTTCTGGACGAGCGATCGGACCTGCTCATTGATGCAATTGATTCAGTGGGGCCGAAAATCGAGTTACTGGCCGCGGCTTCGAGGCGCGGCCTTCGGGTCGTCTCGAGCATGGGAGCGGCCTTACGTACGGACCCCACAGCCGTCCGCGTCAGCCCGCTCCGGAAGGTCACCCAGTGTCCACTGGGGCGAAGAATACGCAAGGAGCTGAGGCGGCGGAATGCGAGTCTGGAGTTTCCCTGCGTGTACTCGATCGAACCCCTGACGGATTTGCCGGAGGGAGCAGTATCGCAGGAGGGGGACGCGGCGGAAGACACTTACCAAAGGGGTCGGAAGCGGTCAACGATCGGGAGCCTGCCCACGCTGACCGGTATATTCGGCCTGACCGTCGCCAACTGCGCGCTCGAGATCTTGCTGGGGGACTCGTTTCCGGGGACGAAGGAAAGGGCAACAAGGAGCAGCCAACGGATAGAAAGCGACGGATCTGAAGCGAATCCGCCCGACGACCGCTCACGGTCGTGCAATTGTCGTAGGCGGATTCGCTTTCAGAATCCGCCGCTTTTCTGCCCGCTCCAGCGGGACTGCGCTTGTGCCGCCTGCTTTCGTCCTACGACTCGAAATCCAGCTTCCAGCCGTCGCGGTACTGCCGCTTGACGTACTGGTTGGCTTCGGCGACATTGGTCACCGTCATATTCGGGCCGTCCCATTCCAGTCGGACGTTCCGCCCGGAGCGAATGGCGAGGTTGCCCAACAGAACGATTTCCGTCAGCGGGCCGGCGACGTCGAAGTTGGAGCTGGGCATATCGCCGCCCAGTGCGCCACGGACAAAATCCTCGTAATGTCCCTTGACGCGTTTGATCCGCTTCTCGGGCCGCTTGTACGCCTGCATGGCCGTCTCCGGGATAATCCGGCCGGTACCGCCTTCGTCCGCCATGATCACGCCCTTGCTTCCGAAGAGCAGCGAACCGGTGCCCGGCATCCTCTTTCCAGCTTCCAGTTCCTTGGGCCGGGGCGGCATCAGCCCGCCGTCGTACCACTTGTAGGTGACAGGCGGCTTGTTGCCACGAGCCGGGAACTCGTACGTCACGAGTGATGCGGCGGGACCGGATTCATCTTTCGGGAACGGGGAGAAACTGGCCTGGACGGCAGTGGGATACCCAAGCTCCAGGGCCCAGACGGGCATATCCATGATGTGGCAGCCCATGTCGCCGAGGGCGCCGCTGCCGAAATCCCACCAGCCGCGCCAGTTGAACGGCGCGTAAATCTCGTTGTAGGGCCGGAAAGGCGCAGGGCCGATCCAACGGTCCCAGTCCAACCCCTCCGGAACCGGCTGCTCAGCCGGCCGTTCGATACCTTGCGGCCACATCGGGCGGTTGGTCCAGGAGTGGACTTCGGTGACGTCCCCGATCGCGCCGTCCTGAACCCATTCCACCAGCAACCGGATGTACTCGGTAGAGTGGGCGTGGTTTCCCATCTGGGTTTTCACGTTGTGCTTCTTCGCCGCCTGGCGAAGGATGCGTGCCTCGTAAATGTCGTGTGTCAGCGGCTTCTCGCAGTAGACGTGCTTCCCACGCTTGATCGCTTCGAGCGAGGCCAGCGCGTGGAGATTGTCAGTGGTGGCGACGATCACCGCGTCGATGCCCGACTCCTTCTCCAGCATCTCCCGGAAATCCACGTAGGAATTGCAGCCCTTGTACTGCCCGGATGCCTTCTCCGCGGCATAGTGCTTCTCCACGATTCCCTTCACCACTTCACGACCCGAGGGCACGCGGAAGTAGAATTTCGAATAATCGGCCTCTTTTCGCACGTCGCAGACCGCTATGACCTGGACTTCCGGAAACTCCAGAAAGCCTCTGGTGTCGACCTGTCCCTGCCCGCCTGCCCCGATGGTGGCCACGTTCAGCTTGTCGCTTGGCGCCTGGAAACCACGGCCCAGGACGTGCCGCGGAACCACGCTGATACCCGCCGCCACTGCCGCTCCCGCTTTCACGAAATCGCGGCGCGAAATCGAATTGTCTCCCGACCCGTTTTTCATCTGTGCATTTCTCCTTGAAACCGCGCCCCCATCGCGCGTCCGAATTTATCTTATCCCAAGCGGTCGAAGCGACGTTAGCAGTTCGTCTTTTACCGTTGTATCTTCAAAATTGCCTTTGATAGCATCGCCGCAACTTTGAGGGGGAGCTGTCATGTTAGCCAATACGCGCCGAGCTACGGTTTGTGTCTCACTCGTTTTCTTTTTAGCCATCGGCGTTTGTGCCGCGCAATTCCCTTTCAATCTCCCCTGGGACGATTTCTCGTCAAACGTGACGAACACTCATCTGAACCACATGCCGGCAGGCGTGCTCGGGCCGGTTACGGCCGGCGCCGACGGCCACCTCTACGTCGGACCTGAAAGGATCAGGCTGCTCGGCGTCAACTTCTCGAACGCCTCCTGCTTTCCCCAACACGCAGACGCGGAAAAAATCGCCCGCAGACTGTCCAAATTCGGCATCAATGCTGTGCGTTTCCACCTGATGGACGCGTACTGGGAGCGCAGGCAGGCGTGACCGACCTGACGATTTTCGACCTCACGACCGGGCGGCACCCGGCACTTGAGCGAGTCCAGCCATGGACAAGCTCGATTACTTCTTCGCTGAGCTGAAGAAGAACGGAGTCTACTCGGACCTGAATCTCCTCACCGGCAGGGACTTCAGTTCGTCGGACGGGCTGGATCCGGCGATCGATTCCATGGAATGGAAGGACCAGCAGTCGCCCGCCATGTTCGACCCGGCGATGATCGCGCTCCAGAAGGAGTTCGCCCGGCAACTTCTGGGCCACCGCAACCCGTACACGGGACTCACTTACGCCGAGGACCCGGCACTCGCTCTGGTCGAGATCTGCAACGAGCATGGATTGCTTCACGGGTGGCACGCCGGGATGATCGACCGCCTCCCGGGCGTGTTCTTGGACCAATTGCGAGGCTACTGGAACACCTTCCTGAAATCCAGGTACGCCAATCACAGCGCCCTGCTCGGCCGGTTGGGCGACGATCCACGCCGCCAGGCGCTCAAATGCTCTTGAACCAGGGTTCTACTACGGGTCTGTCATCGTGGAATCTTGAGCAGCACGAGAATGCGAGAGCCACTGCGTCCGTCGCCAACGATGGGCCGGGGTGCATTCCAGCCTTGCGCATGCAGGTGACGCAACACCAGCGCCGTGGACTGGCACATCCAGCTGAACCAAGGCGGTTTGAACGTCTCGACTGGGACGGTTTACACTCTCCGGTTTCGTGCCAAGGCGCAGACGCCCGGCGACCATCCAGGTAGGCGTCGGGCAGGCCCACGATCCCTGGCAGGGTCTCGGCTTTTCACGGGACGTTCCGCTGACTACCTCCTGGCAACAATTTGAGTACGTCTTTCTCCTGACCGGCTCGGACACGAACGCCCGTCTCAATTTCGGCCGGATGTGCACTTCCCTGAACACCTTCTGGTTCGCGGATTTCTCCCTGACGCCGGGCGGCTCCATGGGCGTCTTTGCCGATGAAAACCTGGACGCCGGGACGATGCGCATCATCACCAAGAACGAGGCGGCCAACCGGAACCAGGTCGCGCAACGTGACTGGGTCGAGTTCCTCTGGAACCTGGAGGAAAAGTACTGGAACGAGATTCGCAATTACGTCAAAAACGACCTGGGGACGAAGGCGCCGATCGTCGGGACGGTGGTCGGCAACAGCACGCCCAACCTGATGGCACAGATGGACGTGATCGATTCGCACGCGTATTGGCACCACCCGTCGTTCGAGATTTCCTGGGGTGGGCCCCTGGTGGATCGGGAACTCAGCATGCTTAAAGATTCTCCGGGACGATCGGCGGGCTGGCATGCAAGCGCGTCTACGGGAAACCGTTCATCGTCACCGAATACAACCATCCCGGTCCCATCACTTTCGACGCCGAGACCTTTTTGATTCTCTCCGCCTATGCCGCTCTGCAGGATTGGGATGGCATCTTCGGCTACACATACGCGGACAGCAGCAGGAACTGGAGTGAGGACCTCCAGGACGGGTACTTCGATCTCGACAGGCACCCGGGGAAATTCATGAACCTGTTGATCGCCGCCAATATTTTCAGGCGGGGAGACGTGCGCGCGGCAAACACCCTGATCGGTGTCTCGATGGGCAAGGAAAAGGAGCTCGACCTGCTGCCTTCGGCCGGGTCCTGGCGACTGATTGATGGCACTGATGTCGGAATCTCGAACAAATGGCCGCTTGCGCATCCCCTTGTATTCCGGTCACTCTCGCCACCGAAGGAGTCCAACTGCCGCCGGAGGCCGTTCCCCCGTCCATGCCTCCTGGAGCCCCCACTATCATGCAGCCGATGGATTCCGACACCGGCGAGCTGAGTTGGGAACAGCGCGCGGGGAACCCTGACCGTCGACACCCCGAGAACGAAATCGGTTGTCGGATACACGGTCGGAAAGACGTTCGACCTTTCGGGCATCGTCTTTCGTCCCACCCGCTCGCTGCAGAATTGGGCCGCCATCAGCCTGACGCTCACCCAGGGGCAAGACCTTGCATCGAACGCCCGGCGAATGCTGCTGTGCGCGCAGGGGATGTCGTGGAACACCGGGATGACCTACCTGCTTTACCCAAGCCGGGCGGCCGCAGGATTCCCTCCGCCGTCGGGCGTCGACATCACGCTCGGCAGCTGGGGAACGGCGCCGGTTCTGTCGGAGGGCATCGGGTGCGAGATCTTCCTCCCTTACCCGGCCGCGCGGGTGAAGGTTTTTGCGCTCGATGAGCGCGGGGACCGGAAGGGCGAGGTTCCGGTTGGAGACGCGGGCGGGAAGGCGGCGTTTCAGATCGGCGAGAGCTACCAGACGCTCTGGTACGAGATCGAGATCGCAAGCGAGCCGCGTCCGCACGCCCGGCAGGCTCGTCCCTCGACCCGCTGATTCCCGGTGGTTTCGGGGAATTTCGGGGAATTTCGGGGACATAATACTTAATTCCCAACCAGTTACCGAGCGGTCACCGGTGGCAAAGGAATTAAGTTTTGTGTCCCCGAAATCCCCCCGAAATCCCCGAAATTCGCCCAAGACTCCGAACAGGAGTGGGTCGGATTTAGAGCCAAGCTGGGGCAAGATTCCGAAATTCGCCTAGAGGTTGGCCGTGCGACCAGGAGCGGGTTTCGGGGACACAAAACTTAATTCCTTTGCAGCCGGAAAGACTTGGGCTAACTGGTTGGGAATTAAGTATTATGTCCCCGAAACTCCCCGAAACTCCCCGAACTCTCCAATTCCCCTCGATCCCCTGCCTTTTTGTGGTTACTCGGCTCCTGTCGTAAGCTTGACTAATCGATAAACGGTCTTATTTATAGGAACGCGAATGAACGACAACCAACCGGAGAATCCCCAGGGTCCAGACACCACACCGATCGCGGAACCGCAGGTGCCGGGAGCCGTCGAACCGAGCCAGTCGGCAAGCCTCATCCTGAGCGGTGCGATCTTGCCCGAGACGGTGCCGATACTCCCGATCCGGCGCAGGCCTTTTTTCCCCGGGATCCACATCCCGATGGAAATACCGCCCAATCACGTCGCGGCGGTCGAGTATGCGCTGCAAAACACGGAACAGACCGTCGGACTCGTTCTGGTGAAGAACCCGGATGCCCCGGACAGTATCGACAACCTCTATGGTGTGGGCGTGGCCGCGAAGGTGTTGAAAGCGGTTCGTCCCGAAGGGGACCAGGTGCAAGTCCTGATTGCCTGCATGGAGAGGTTTACCATCGAGGAAAAACACGAGACGGCTGCCGGGATCCTGGCCCGTGTCCAGTATCACTATCCGGCGCCGGCCACCTCGGACGCAGAGATCAAAGCTTACTCGATGGCCGTGATTTCGACGCTCAAGGAGTTGATGGCGGTCAGCCCCCTTCAGTCCGAAGCCATCCGGCTCTTCCTTTCCAGATCCTCCCTGGAAGACCCTGGCCAACTGGCGGATTTTGCGGCCAGCCTGACCAGCGCCGAGGCCGCAGATCTGCAGGAAATTCTGGAAGAGTACGACATTCGGGCCCGTATTGACCGCACGCTCGTTCTGCTGAAAAAAGAGGTCGAAGTCTCCAAGCTTCAGCAGAAGATCACGAAGCAGATCGAAGAGAAGATGACCGGGCAGCAGCGGGAATTCTTTCTACGGGAACAGCTTAAGGCCATTAAGATGGAACTGGGTCTGGAGAAAGAAGGGAAGACGACCGAGATCGAGCGTTTCGAGGAACGTCTGGCCACCCGGAAACTGAACGACGACGCGCGGCGGGCTTACGAGGAGGAAATCGAAAAACTGCGCGTGCTGGAACCGGCCTCGCCCGAGTACAGCGTGACCCGCAATTACCTCGACTGGCTGACCGTGCTCCCGTGGGGCATCTACAGCGAAGATCATTACGAATTGAAACAGGCGCGGGAAGTCCTCGACCGCGACCACTACGGCCTGGACGACGTCAAACAGCGAATCCTCGAGTTCCTGGCCGTCGGGAAAATGAAGGGGGACATCGCCGGCTCGATCCTCTGCCTGGTCGGACCTCCCGGAGTTGGAAAGACGTCGATCGGGGTGAGTATCGCGGAAGCTCTCGGTCGCCGGTTCTATCGCTTCTCGCTGGGCGGGATGCGCGATGAAGCGGAGATCAAAGGCCACCGCCGCACCTACATCGGTGCCATGCCCGGCAAGTTCATCCAGGCCATGAAGACCGCTGGAACCGCCAACCCGGTCATCATGCTCGACGAAATCGACAAGATCGGGGCATCGTTCCACGGGGATCCGGCCTCTGCCCTGCTCGAGGTGCTCGACCCCGAGCAGAATCCCGCCTTCCGGGATCACTACCTGGACGTGCCTTTTAATTTATCGAACGTTCTCTTCATAACAACCGCCAATCAGTCCGACACGATTCCCGGCCCGCTGCTGGACCGAATGGAGCTGATTCGACTGCCGGGCTACATCATGGAAGAGAAGCTTCAGATCGCAGTTCGCTACCTGGTGCCCAAAGCCATCCGCCAGCACGGCTTGCGCCCCTCGCAGATCAAGATCAACAAGGACGCGATCGAAAAGATGATCGAAGGGTATGCGCGGGAAGCCGGTGTCCGGAACCTCGAGAAGCAGATCAGGAAGATCATGCGCCGGGCGGCGCTCAAGTTCTCCTCGAACGGGAAGGGCAGCCTGTCTGTCTCGGCGAGGAATTTGGAGAAGTACCTGGGAAAGCCCGTCTTCACCGACGACGAGCTCATCCAGACACGCCCGGGCATCGTCACCGGACTGGCATGGACGAACATGGGGGGTACCACTCTGCAGATCGAAGCCACGGCGGTTAATACGAAGAACAAGGGCTTCAAACAGACCGGGCAACTCGGCGAGGTGATGGTGGAAAGCTCCTACATCGCTTACTCCTACGTCATGGCCCACCTCTGGGAGTATGGGGCGAAGTCCGACTTCTTCGACGATCACTTCGTTCACCTTCACGTCCCCGCCGGTGCCACCCCCAAGGATGGACCTTCAGCGGGCGTCACGATGGCTACAGCTTTGGTCTCGATGATCACTCAGAAGAGCGTCAAGAACGGGCTCGGGATGACCGGGGAACTGACCTTGACCGGGCGAGTGCTCCCGATCGGAGGCGTGAAGGAAAAGGTGATCGCCGCCCGCCGTTCCGGATTGACGGAGCTGATTTTTCCCCAGGCGAACAAGAAAGACGTGGAAGAACTGCCCGCTTACCTGACCAAAGGCATTGCGTTCCACTTCGCCAAAGAGTTCCCGGATGTGCACCGGGCAGCATTCGTGGAATAGGTGAAGGCGAAAAGCCTGTCCAGCAAGAAAAGAAGGGTCTTGTTCGTGTGTATTCGTGTTCGTTCGTGGATCACAGGCTTTTCGCCTTGAGTTTCATGATGCGCGCGTGGGATTCATCGATCCGCTGCTTGGAAATCCGCCCGCTTGCGACCAGACTCTTGATGACGGCAACGGCCCGCTCGGCAATGTCCGGCTCGAATCTTTCAGCGTTGTTCCCAAACACGAGCATGTCGATCCCGGCGTTGATCGCTTGTTCGACCGCCGTCTCGAACCCGTAGTGGCCCGATATCGCCTTCATCTGCATGTCGTCGGAAACCACTACTCCGTCATACTTCAGCTCTCCCCGCAAGAGATCGCTGACAACCGCCTTTGAGAGTGTTGCCGGGTACTTCGGATCCAGGCGGGAATTGAAGATGTGAGCGGTCATGACGATGTCAACAAGCCCATCCCCGATAAGAGATCGATACGGTTCAAGTTCGACCGGTTTCCAGCTCTCGGTGACATCCACGAATCCAAGGTGAGAATCGGCGCGCGAGCTGCCGTGCCCCGGGAAGTGCTTCAGAGCCGAGAGGATGCCGTGCTTCCGGTGGGCCTCGATCCACGCCTCGGCGTGAGCGGTCACGATCGAGGGGTCAGCCGAGAAACTGCGTTCGATCTTGCCGATCACCGGATTGTCCGGATTGGTGTTCAGGTCGACTACCGGCGCGAAGTTCAGGTTGATGCCGAGCTCCGACAACAACTTTGCAGTCTGCTCGGCGTATCGTTCAGTCAGCTCTGTTCCGTGCCCCGCGGCCATCTCCTTTGCGGAAATGTTCTGCGGAAATCCGAAACGGTCTTTGAGCCGGTTCACCCGGCCGCCTTCCTGATCGATTGCGATGATCAAGGGAAGGCGTGCCCGGCTTTTCAGGTCCGCCGTGAGTTTTCGGACCTGCTCGGCCGAGGAAATATTCCTGACGGGGGTCTTGGACGGCACGTCGTAGTCGAAGAGAATGATGCCGCCCACCTGCCTCTGCTCCAGATCCGCGACGACGGGATTGTCGTCTCTCAGTTCCAGGCCCCGAAACCCAACCATGATCATCTGGCCGATCTTGGCATCCAGACCCGGGTCAGGTGCCCTTTGGCTCGAAAACGCAACAACCACGAAGAAGATAACCAGGCCGAAACTGCTGTTAAGAGCGTATTTCACTTCAACCTCCTGCGAAGGCCAGCCGGCCGCTTTTTGGACCTGCTTCCGGTGAGAATCCGCGCATTTCGCCTGTCCAGCCCCGCGACTCCATCGCTTGCAGTCCAGCGCGGTTTACCGAGACGTTCAGAACCGCAAACGAAGCGTCTTCCAGCGCAGTGCGCGGATTGTCACCGGAAGCAACCCCCCGGCTGGGTCTGGCTACTCGCGCATACGATCCGCGCACTGCGCTGGAAGACGCTTCGTTTGCGGTTCTGCTCGGCAACACCATCGCATGTAGTCGGCGCGCGGGTGACCGAGTCGTCGGCGCGAGCGCCACACTAAAAGTCCCTAGACCGCCTCGCGGAGTGCCGCGCGGGCCAGTAACCGGGTCGAGTCCAGAGTCGGCAGAGGGCACTCAGCCGGGTCGACGATGAGTGGGATCTCCGTGCAACCGAGCACTGCCGCCTCGCAGCCTCGCGCCTTCAGTTTGCTGACGACATTTCTGAAGAACTGACGCGAGCCGTCGAGCAACTGTCCCTTGACCAGTTCCTCGAAAATAATCCGGTCGATCTCTTCGCGATCATCCCGATCCGGAATCTCCCAGTTCATGCCCGCTCGCTTGAGGGCGTCAGGGTACACCGGCCCGGTCATGAGGTACTTCGTGCCCATGATTCCGAGTCGCTGAAAACCGCGCCCCCTGGCCTCCTGGGCGACACAATCCGCAATATGCAGCCAGGGAACAGGTGATCGCGCCTGGACCATTTCAAAAGCCTGGTGGATGGTGTTGTCCGGACAGATTGCCAGCTCGGCACCGATCTGTGCGAGCTTGCGCGCCGACCCGAGCATGAGCTCGGCCACCTGGTCCCATTGTCCGGCGCGGATGTGAGGCATGTAATCAGCCAGCGGATAAGTGTGCATGGACACTTCCGGGTGTCTGTGCTCGCCCATGACGGCCTCGGCCTCGAGACAGAGAGTTCTGTAACACAGTGCGGCCCCTTCGGCACTGCAAGCGACGATACCGACATGTTTGCTCATCTCGACGCTCTCCTTTTTATCCAGAATGGCGCGGATCTCCATGGACCTCTATTTCGTCCTGCTCCACCCCTTCAACCGGCGGTTCAGGCAAACGCCCCGTGATGATCGCCCAGGCCCAGAATATAGCCGTTGTAGAGCTCAGGACTCCGGCCACCAGGCCGATCGATCGGGGATCATAGTACTGCGAGGCAATACCCGCCGCCGACATCGAAAAGAGCATGGTGGCCCATATCATCGATTCGTTGGTTGAAAACACCCGGCCACGATACTCGTTGGGAACGTGCCGGACCAACTGTGAGTAATTGAGCACCGAACTGACCGCGACCGCGGCGCGCGACAAGGCAATGAACACCAGGGCCAGGTAAAAGCTGCGCATCTGGCTAAAAACGACGTAAGCACCACCATGGAGGATATAGCAGATCGAAATCGTCCACTTGTAACTGCCGAAAGGAACCCGCCTGCCGTACCGGTAGGCAAACGCGCCTCCCACCAGCAGACCGACTCCGGCCGACCCCCAGACTACACCAATTCCCGCAGCTCCCCGGCCGAATACGACGTCACCGAACAGACTGAACAGGATCTGGGCCGCTCCGCCTCCGGTCGCCCATCCCACACCGATCAGCCCGATCCCCAGGATCAGAGGATTCGAACGCATATAACGCAGTCCCTGGACGTAATCATTCCAAGGCCTGACGACCTCGCTCTCCGTCAGCGCCTCGCGTCGGGCCCGAAAGCCCGCCACCGGAGCGACCAGCTGATAAATGCACCAGGCAGAGACAAGGAATGACGCGCAATTCGCGATGAACGCCCAGCGATAGCCGACCTGACTGATCATCGCTCCTGCGGCGAACGTGCCGATGATGAGCGAAGTCCATTGTGTGGTCTGAGTGAGCGAATTGGCCGTGTGAAGCTCTTCCCGGTTCGTGATCGTCGGAAGAATTGAGGCTCGGCCGCTTGTGAAGAAGGGCGAGGCAAACATCAGCAGCCCGCTCAAGACGTAAAGCAACCAGTTATGGTGAAACCGGAGAGTCAGCAGAAAACCGGCTGCAACGACCGCTCGAACCAAGTCGCTCGCAATCATGATTCGCTTGCGATCGAACCGGTCTAGAACCACTCCTGCCAGCGGTCCTGCCAGGATCGCGGGGATGGCCCGTGCGAGCATCACACCGGTCACGACCAGACCCGAGCGCGTGTGCGCCAAGGCCAGGCTGAAAACCGCGATGTTGTTGAAATGATCGCCGATCTCGCTGACGATCTGACCGGTCCATGTATAGCGGTAGTTGCGGTTGGTCCGCAGCAGTTCGATAAAACCGGGCATGTGGAAAATGAAAGTAGCAAGCCTAGCAGACCCGAGCGGCCATCACAAGATCAGCGCCGACACCCTCGCACGCCGACGCCACCCGCCAGGATCACCGTCGGCCGAGGTAGAAGGCCAGGCTGTTCGCAGACTCTACATAGAGCATCTTGATCTGATCTCTCTCGGTCCACCACCTGTTTCGACGCTGTTCGCAATATGGCGACGGGCTGACATACAACTGGATGGGATAATCCTCCGTCGCCTTTTGGAAGTTCAACCACGCCCGACGAGTGTGGAAAACGCATGTCGAAATCACGGCTGACTTGATCTTCCTTTCCCTGGCAAACCGGGCAAATGCGCGAGCCTCGTCCCAGGTGCTGTCGACCGCCCCCGGGAGGACAACGATTCGGTCGTCCGGGATCCCGAAGTTGCGCAGCAATTCCCGGTTGATCTCATGCTCCCTGGGGAGGTTGACGCCGAGCTCACGCAGGCGCTGTTCCTGGGCGTGAACCGCAACGGTGAAAAGGACCGCGACCTTCGCCCGACCCGTTCTGATCATGTCCCGGGCCTGGAGCACACGGTCAGGGGTCCCACCGGAGAGGACTGCAACCGCGTCGACAGTCCCCGAATTGGGGCGATCCATGACAAAGAGGTCTGCCAGCGGAGTGAGAATCAATCCGGGCCGGATTGCGAGCACGAGCAAAAACACCAGTGCGGTCAACATGACCCCACAACCGAGCTTCAGGATTCGACGTTTTTTTGGCATGTGGTGGATCCGGCGAGGTGGCTCGCCTCGAATTTATGAGCGGCGGTCCAGGAGTTTCGGGCGGAGTTTCGGGGCACAGAGCACCTGATTCGAGCGCCAGTTCTACCCCGGCTCGGTCACTGGCCCGGAAATTGAGCATTGTGTCCCCGAGACTCCCTTATGCCCTAGTCCTTCAGGCCTTGGAGGCCCGGGTCCAGAACTTCCTGCTTCCGGAGCATTTCGTCCCAGGTGACCGGCTGCCCAGCAACGGCGGCGGTGCGGCCGAGGATCGTCAGGAGGTTGCTGCGCACACTTGGTTCGACCGTCGGATTGTCGAAGTGCTCTTCGGTTACCGCTTTGTAGAAACCGGCGATATTGTTAACCGCGCCTTCTTCGTAGATGTTCGGCGACTCGCCTCCCCTGTAGAAATTGTCGCCGCGTATAAGCACCTTCCCGCCGTATTCCGTTTCGAGCACGCCTTTGGAGCCGAAAACGCGGTTCCTGATTCCCTCCGGAATCGTCCCATGCCCCTTGAACTGTCGGGAAGTGAAGGCGATGCCCACGTTGTTGGGGTATTGGAACTGAACGACGAAGTGGTCCCAGCAGGTGCCCTTTTTCGGCCGCCCCGTGAGTCCCCCGGTTCCAACAGCCGAAAGCGGCGCCTGGTTCATGATCCAGGAAGCGACATCCAGCGTATGGATGTTCTGTTCGGTGATGATGTCTCCCGAGATTGCGCGATCGAAGCCCCAGGCGCGGAGCCGGTTTTCGGGGTTGTGGGGATCGGCATCCAGGTACTTGTACTGTGCTTCGAACGGATTGTCGGCGTGGTAGGTCGCCTCTGCGAAGGCGATGTCTCCGATCGCCCCTTCGTGCACCCGCCTGATGGCTTCCTGGAAGAAGGCGTCAACCCGAGTCTGAAAATCGACGAGAAAGACCCGCCTGTTGGCCGCCGCCCGCTTGGCACTGTCGGCCACCAGGGTGCATCCCGGAACATCCACGGCAATTGGCTTCGCCAGGTACACATGGACCCCGGCATCCACCGCGGCGGCCGCCTGGTAGGGGTGAAAGCAGGGAGGACTTTCGATAGCAACCGCATCGACCTTCGCATCCAGCAACCGCTTGTAGGCCGCGAGGCCCGTGTAGCGGCGGGAAGCATCGACGCCGATCCTGGTCCCGAAGCTCTCCGCCCGATCGCTGAAATAATCGGCGGCACCGACTATTTCGTAACCGCCGTGTTTCTTGAATAGTTCGGCGATCCAGGTGCCTCTTCCGCCGCACCCGATCAGTCCAAGTCTGATTTTGGAATTGGCGCCGTAGCCGTGGACCGTCTCCGATTTCAGGATCGAAACGGCTGCGCCACCTGCCGCCGCGCGCTGCACGAACTGTCTGCGATTGATTGATTTCTGATTGTCCGGGCTGGGCATAGGTCCCCTCCTGTTGTTGTCGGAGCCGAAAAGATCTACCCGCTTACTCCGCGCAATGCGTTGCGTGCGCGGCTCCGAAAAAGATCACTCGAATGCCGAGTGAATCCAGAGGGAATTCTGTCACAGATTTCCCGGACTCGGAATGTGTGGCTCGCTCTTCCTCGCTAAAAAATCGCCTTCAGCAACAGGATAACGGGGCTGAACAGGAGCAGGAGGATGACGCCAACGATGGCCAGAGGCAACAGAATCGCGAGCAATGGAACGCCGACGACCGCAAACAGGACCAGTCCGATGACCCCAAGCACGATTCCCAGAACGACCTTCACGATGCCGACCGTCATTTTGACGGCCAACACAGTGACACCCAGAATCAAACCGATGCCCAGCACCACCGCCAGAACGGCGAGTCCAGCAACCAGTTCGAACATCTCTCTTCCCCTCCGTTATAAACACAGAGTACGGAGGGAGCGGGGGAGAAGTTCAGTGGGTTCCGGCAGAGTTTCGAAAGGAGATTCGGAAGGAGTTTCGGGGACACAAAACTTAATTCCTTTGCAGCCGGAAAGACTGGCGATAACGGGTTGGGAATTAAGTATTATGTCCCCGGAACTCTCCTCGATGAACGGAGCTACTTCTTCTTGGGTGCCGGCTTCGCAGCCGGAGTTGTCTTCTCGATAACGATCAGAACGGCCTTGGCGTTGTCCAGTCGCCCCTGGTCTTTCCCGAGCTCCACGTACTTCGAAAGCATTTCCTTGGCGCGCGGGACATCCTTGTGTTCCGCCTCGTAGAAGTAGATCATCCCCAGCTCGTAATGGGCTTCCGCATGCTGCGGGTTGATCTTGAGGGCTTCCTCAAACAGCGGCTGGGCGAGCTTCTTCTTGTTCTTCTTCACGTAGGCCGCGCCCATCTGGTAGAACATCTCATCGAGCGGCTTGGTTCCCGCTTTCCCCAACTCGGTCAACGTCTGGATGCCTTCGGCCACCATGTCCTTGTTGAAGTAATAGTCCGCCAGTGCCTGCGTCTGTTCGGTCTTGTCGGGGCTCGCCTCAATCGCCTTTTGTAGGATTCGACAACCTCCTGGTCGCGGCCGAGCTTCGCGTAGGTCTTGGCCAGGAGACCATACAGCTCGGCCTTGGCGGCCGGATTAGGAGGCACCTTCTCCTTGGCACGCTCGAAGTTCGTCAGCGCTTCCGGGTACTTGCCGGTGTTGTAGGCATTGACTCCGGCCTTGACGCTGTCCGCAAAGGCGTTGACTTCCATCTGCTTCTGATTCTGCAGCAGGATGTTCTTCAGATCCTGAAAGCTCTTCTCGTCCGGTTTTGCGGCCAGCGCCTTGTCGATCGACTGCATTGCAAGGTCGTACTTCTTCATACGGCCCTGGGCGAGGGCCAGGTTGTAGTAGAGGTTGGGATCCTTGACGGGCGCCTTTCGATGACGCGCTCCATCTTGGTTGCCGCCTCTTCGAACTTCCCGGTTCGGAGCGCCTCCTCAGCTTCCATCTGGATTTTGAGCAGGGGCATCGCATCGATCAGCTGTTTGAAACCGGCGATCATCTCGTCGAAAGCTCGCCGCCTTGGCGGGGTCCTCGGCTTCCTTCATCGCCTGGGTCTTCTGAATCCCCATCTCCAGCTCTTGTTTGGCCATGTCCCACTTCCCCTGGGTCATGTAAGCCAGGGCGAGGTTGTGGCGGGTTCCCGGGTTCATCGTCGGGTTGATTTCCAGGGAAGCCTTCAGCTTCTGCTCAGCGTCCGCCGCCTGGTTCGGCCTGGAGGGCCTGTCAGGCCTTCCTGGAACAGTTGGTTGGCCTTCTGCGCTCGACTGAGGATCCTCGAAATAGAAAACCTTGTTCATGTCCCCGGGCTTCAGTTTGAAGCTCAGTTCTGCGGATCCTTTGTCCTGAGGACCGCGAACTCGTGCGCGGCGGCTTCGAAGCCCTGCGCACGAACGACAATTCGGTAGCTGCCTGCGAGCTTCTTCAGCTCCGCCACCCCGTTCTTGTTGGTCGCCTGTTCAACCGGCTTATCGGCGCCAAAGAACGGAAGGGCTTTGACCAGCGCACCCTGGATCGGCTCCCCGGTTTCCTTGGTGACCGTCACCTCGAGTTTGGCGTCAGCCGCAAAGCCCACCGAGACAGACAGAGAACACAAGTATGAGCAGTACAAAACTGCAAGCGGTTGGTTTCGTCATGAGTCTCCTATCACACACTGGATAAAGGTAGTCTAGAAGTTTAGTTTACGGCAGTCTTCGGGGGCAAGTGCAGGAAGAAGAAAATACGGGAAGGCAACTGACGACTGACGACTGCGACTGCCCACTGCGCACTGCGCGCTTACGCACTGCCCACCGGACCCGGCAGACCGGCTGACCAGCTGACCAACTGACCGGCTGACGTATTACCAGATGTGTGGTCCACGGACCTCGGACGTCGGTTCACGCGCAGTGCGCAGTCCGGTCAGCTCGTCAGCTGGTCAGTCGTCAGTCGCGCAGCTTCGGTCAGCTCGTCAGCCGGTCAGCTGGTCAGCTGGTCAGCGCCGTTTCCCGCGGTACCAGCGAATCAGTTGATTCGTGGAGCTGTCGTGCTTCAGATCTGGCTCCTGGCCCGCCGCCAGTTCGGGCAAAATCCGATTTGCGAGTACCTTTCCAAGCTCGACGCCCCACTGATCGAAGCTGTTGATCTGCCACAGGACGCCCTGTGTGAAGATCTTGTGTTCGTACAGCGCGATCAGTTTTCCCAGTGTCGGAGGGTCCAGCCGCTCGGCGAGGATGGTATTGGTCGGGCGGTTCCCCTCGAACGAGCGATGGGCCACCAGCCGTTCCTCCGTCCCCTCGCTCCTGACCTCCTCACTGGTTTTCCCGAAGGCCAGGGCCTCGGTCTGCGCCAAAAGTTCGCCATTAACTTCTGGTGGTGATCGGCGATGGGGTTGTGGCTGGAGGCAAAACCGATAAAATCGGCAGGCACCAGCTTGGTGCCCTGATGGAGCAACTGGTAGAACGCATGCTGGCCGTTGGTTCCCGGCTCGCCCCAGATAACCGGCCCGGTCTGCCACTCGACTCGCGTTCCCTCGAGGGTCACTGACTTTCCGTTCGACTCCATGTCTCCCTGTTGAAAATAGGCGGGGAAACGGGCCAGGTACTGGTCGTAAGGGAGCAGCGCGTGGGTGGCCGCTCCGAAGAAATTGTTGTACCAGATACCAAGGAGGGCGAGGATCACCGGCATGTTCGTCGTCAGCGGGGCGGTCCGAAAATGGTTGTCGATCGCATGATAGCCTTCCAGCATCCGCTGGAACCAGTCGGGCCCGATTGCGATCATCAGGGAAAGCCCGATCGCGGAGGGCAAGCTGTACCGGCCTCCCACCCAGTCCCAGAACTCGAACATGTTCGACTCGGCATCGATGCCGAATTTCGCGACCTCTTTGGCATTCGTCGACAAGGCAACGAAATGCCTGGCGACCGCAGCCGGATCGCCAAGAGAGGCAAGCAGCCAGTCCCGCGCAGACCTCGCATTGGTCATCGTCTCCTGCGTCGTGAAGGTCTTGCTGGCGACGATGAAAAGTGTCTCGGCCGCATCAAGCCCCCGCAGAGCTTCAACCATCTGCGTAGCATCGACATTGGAAACGAACCGAACCATGAGGCGCCGATCGGAGAACGGTCTCAATGCTTCGTAAGCCATCGCCGGGCCGAGGTCTGAGCCACCGATCCCGATGTTGACGACGTTCCTGATCGGCTTCCCGGTGAACCCTCTCCACCACTGCTGGCGTACCGCGTTGGAGAAGCGGGCCATTTGCCCGAGCACCCGGCGGACATCAGGCATGACGTCCCGCCCGTCGACACAGATCGGTTCCGTCGAGGTGTTGCGAAGGGCGACATGGAGGACGGAACGACGCTCCGTCACGTTGATCTTCTCGCCTGAAAACATCCGCTCAATCGCGCCGCTGAGCCCCGCAGACTCGGCGAGCCCGACCAGGAGTCTTAGAGTTTCCGCGGTTATCCGGTTCTTGGAGTAATCGAGCAACAGACCGTCGGCCTCGATTGTGAATCGCGACGCGCGCTCGGGATCCTCGGAAAAGAGATCGCGCAAATGCACCTGGCTGATCGTCTGATAGTGTTTCTCGAGAGCCTTCCACTCAGGACGTTCCGTCAGCTTGGGCATGGTTCCTTTCTCCTCGTAAAAGCAGGAGATTATCTGTTCTTCCCGCGACTGTAAAGGCTGCTGCCTGGCGCCTGGCGCCTGGCGCCTGCGGCGCACTGCGCACTGCAGACTGCGCACTGCCCATTGTCCCTTGTCCGCTGCTTGCTGCCTTCTGCCCGCTGCCTTCTGCCTTCTGCCCGTTCTGCCCGCTGCCTTCTGCCCGCTGCTTGTTGTCCCTGGCGTTCCAGGTGCTAAAATTGAGTGGGTCCTTCATATGAGCTCTCAAACTGATCCGAGAACCGACTACCGTTACATGATCCCCGGGATAGCCCTGGCGGTGCTTGCCCTCATCAAACCGAATCGGCTGACAATCGGCCTGGCGACGGCTGCGAATTTTCTGGGCATCTACGGAAGCAGACTGGATGCTCGCGTTCGGCAGCCATCTCCCTCGCGACCCTACGACGCGGTGATGCACGCATCCGAAGAGTCGTTTCCCGCAAGCGACTCTCCGTCATGGACTCAGGGACCGACGGTAGGAAGTTAGGTACACCTGCCGAACCAGACTGGTAAGCCGAGGAGGTCAAAATCCTCCTGCCGCGCAGCTTGGCTATAGTTGTATCCTGAGTCGATGGCAGCCTCGGTTTCGCCCTTTCAGTGTGTCGCGACTCTGGGTCCGGCGTCGTTTGCCCTGATTTCACGCCTGGCTGCGGCCGGCGCCACTTCCTTCAGGCTCAACACCTCGCACATGAGCCTCCAACAGGTTGACGCGGCGATCCGTTCCGCCCGCGATGAAACTGACTGCCCGCTGATCCTCGACTTGCAGGGGGCAAAGATGCGCGTCGGCGTCTTCACCGACCGGCTGGTTGATGCGACGGAGACGGTCACGTTTGTGCTCGCCGGAGAAAACGGCGTCCCGCTTCCCCACCCCGAAATCTACGAGCAAACGCGGCCGGGGGATACTCTCAGTCTCGATGATGACCGCCTCAGGTTCACGGTCTTGTCCGCTTCCAGCCGGAGGATTGAAGCCAAAGCGCTTTCAGGGGGAACGCTGAGGCCGAGGAAAGGGATCAACGTGGTGGAACACCCGGTCGTCCTTTCCGATCTCCCGGAGTATGACCGCGATCTGTGTGACATGGCGTCCGGCATTCCCCGGCTCTCTTTCGCTATTTCGTTCGTTTCCAACGGCGAAGAACTGGACTGGGCCCGTCGGAGAGCACCCGGTCATCGGGTCATCGCGAAGATTGAGAGAAGAGAGGCGAGCGTGCAGTTCGAGTCCATCGCCCGACGGGCAGATGAGGTCTGGATCTGCAGGGGAGACCTGGGAGCGCAACTGGGAGTGGCTGCAATGGCGTGCTGGATAGCCGAATGCAGCCCAGGCGTGCTTCCATGCCCGGTGCTGATGGCCGGTCAGGTCCTGGAACATCTTACCGAGCATGCGACGCCGACGCGATCCGAGGTCTGTCACCTGCAGGACCTCGTCGCGCGCGGCTACGCCGGTATCGTCTTGTCAGATGAAACCGCAATCGGATCCCATCCGGAGGTCGCGGTACGGACGGCCGTCGATTTGATCAATGCTTTTCGCTCTTCGAGTTTGACTTCCAATCCGACGACATTATGATGAAGGTTTCGCGGACCGCGAAACGGCGTGTCCGGATCATCAGAAAGGGACTTCCAAATGCAGAAAATCCTGTGGGTGCTTATTACGACCATTGTCCTGACGCTCGGTGTTCCTGCCGGGCTGGCTCAAAACTGCCTTTTTCAAACCAAGGATGACGAGAGTCTGAAACTGTCGTTGAAGAACTTTCACGACGTCATGGCCGCCCTGATCCATGGACCCGCCGATAAGGGGGACTTCAGCCAGGTGGGCGCGAAGGCCGACGAGCTCGCGAGGCTGCGAAATGCGATCATGTCCGCCAACCTGCCGCCGAAACTCACCGCGCGCTGTCCGGACGTCTCGTCAAAGGCTATGGAGTTGTCGAAAGCCGTGGACAATCTTGCAGCGCAAAGCAAGGCAAAGGCAGACAGTGAGACGATCAAGGCAGCCCTTGACGGCGTTCACGTGGCTTACCGGAATCTGAACGGCTCACTGACCACCCTGGAGGATTTGCTTGACGCCTTCCACACAGTGCTGCATCCCTTGTGGCACGAGGCCTATCCCAAAAAGGACGTCGCGGCGATCAAGGAGGCGGCCCCGAAGCTAAAGGTCAGGGCCAGGCTGATCGCTGCAACCGCGGAGAGTGCGGATAAGGCCAAACTTCCGGGCGCGCAAAAGCTGCTTCAATCGGCCACGACCCTCGAGGAGGCAGTCGCCGCCAAAGATGATCTTGCCATCCTGGAATCCTTGCGAATAACCCACGACGCCTACGAGTCCCTGGCCGAGGGGAGCCACTAAGGGGAAGAGTTCTGAGTTCTGAGTTCTGAGTTCTGAGTTCTGAGTTCTGGGAGACAGTGGATCGAATTATCGAATATCGCAACAGGAATCTCGAAGTCCGAAGTAATGAATCCCAGGTCTTCTCTTCGACATTCGTCATTCCTTTGCGAAGTAAAACCGCGCGTCCCGGCTGAATCGTGGCTTAGGCGAGATCGTAAGGAGCCGCGCACGGCAGCGAGCCCAGCGAGCGAGTAAGCGGACCAACCACCCAGCCCCAGAGGGCAGTCTCGAGTAGCAAGAGCCAGCCTAAAGAGCATGTTAGCTGGTCCGCTTACTCGCTCGCTGGCGCTCGCTGCCGTGCGCGGCTCCTTACGGTGATTGCTCGCCGTTCGTTCTCGCTGAAATAGCGAATTTACCTCCTGCCGGCGCTTTCTGGTTTTCACCCCCAGGCATTGAACAAGGACAACGTGGAGGAACAAAGACCCTGTTCCGTGCCTGATGTCCCTGTGGTCCTTGTGCTCCTTGTCGTCCTTGTGGTCATTTCCTGTTCCTACTGCCCCTTGTTGAGTCGAAGCACCCGATAGGAGTGCGGCTTGACGGTCAGACCGATCGTCGTCCGGTCGCCCTGTGGCCGCTGCCCGAATCCTGCCGGCGGCGTTACCTTTTGAGCTGCAAGCCGCTCGCCTGACACGAGATCCTCCGCACCGGAATAGCGCGGATCGACGACCACCGTGAGCTGTGCCTGTTCAGGAAGGAACGATTCGACGATGAACGTGTCATTGTCGTAGGCGAAGATCGAAACCTGCGACGGACCTTCCAGACGCACTGGCAGATCCCGGGTGAGAACCTGGCGGATCCGGCCCAGCGTGGACGCGGGCAACCTGTACAGATCCGCGAAATTGTCGGGAATCGCGAGCACGTACAGCGCGCCTTTCGAGTACCCGGCGAAATGAAGGATCGGGTATCCGATCGGTCCGGCGAGACCGGAGACTTCTTCCCACGAGTCGTTGGTCAGATAAGCGATCTGGGGAATCACGATCGGCGCATCTGAACTGGCGACCGACCCGAAACCCTGCATGAAGTCCTTGACGACCGCCTTTCGATCGGTCACCCGGAGCTCGGCGATCCCTTCGATCCCCTTCCCCTCGAGGGCCTTCAACAGTCCTGACGTGATAATGACGGTGTTGCCCTTGACCAACTGGTCTTTGATCTTGGAGACGATCGAAGGATCACGCTTGGCGGTCTCCGTCAGCAATATCGTCGTCGCGGAGGCCGGAAATTCGGGCACGAGGTCCACCGGAATGCCGATCATTCCGAGGTAGCTGTGGAGGAAATCCTCCCCGGTCGAATGAAAGGGCCGATAGCATTTCACACCGATCGGCTGGCCAAGCTGGCCCATGAAGTTATCAAGTTGCTCCAGGGTGTAGCCTGCCGTGCGGGCGGCGGTCGTCGGCTTGACCGTCGTTCCGTCTGCCGCCGTAAATGGGCTCATCATCGATTCGAAGTCGAAGCTGGTCCCCTGCCCCTGCCACGCCGCCCGGTCCGATTCGCGAATCGGCCGCTGCAGCTGCCGAAAGTCAAACAATGTGATCTCGGGAGCTTTCGCGAACATCGTCAGCGCCAATTGCTCAGCGTACCGGTCCGTAGACGTCATCCCGCCGGTATCGACCCAGCCGCCCCCGTTGCCTCCTGGCTTCAGATTCTCGAAATAGCGGAAGATCGAGTAGCCGTGGTACTGCTGCAGGTGCTGGTTGCTGCGGACGGCATCCCGGGTCTCGGTTCCCGTATAGACACCGTCGAAAATCGCGGGTTCTGTTTCCAGGTTGAAACCCAAGCCCTGAAAGTGCTCGTACCAGTTCGGGTACTTGATCACGACTTTCACTTTGGGATTCACGGCCTTGGCCGGCTTGAGCACCAGTTCCCGCGCCGCCTGGTCCATGAGCTGAAGGCGGAAATCGGTCCACGACCGGTCTCCCTTGGCCTTGATACAAAGGTCACACTTGCAGCTTGTGAAGAAAAAATCGTCGAGGATCACTTCATCGAACAGGCGGGCCGTATGCTCGACCACCTCCTGGACTTTCTTCCGATGCTCGGGGTTCGAATAACAGAAGGTCTCAAACCGGTTTCGCTCGTTCACCGTCAAAGTGATTCCGCCCGCGGTCTCGACGCCGCGGTCTTGAAAGAACTTGCGGGCGGCGGCGATCGTTTTCTCATCCACGACAATCAGATCACGGTGTGTTTCGAGATAGATCTTGTCTACCTTTAGCTGCTTGGAGATCTCATTCCACTTGGGCTCCAGCCAGTTAGGATCGCCCATTTCCCGCACCTCGTAGGCGCGGGCATAGACCGCCACTCGGAAGTTCTTATACTTGCCCGCCTGCAGGGAGGCGCAAATAGCGACGAGTAACAGTCCCGAAAAGAAAAGGTTGCGGATAATCACCTGGGAATCCTCCAAATACAAGCACCAACCTGTAAAGCGGACCGATACGATGAACGGGGAGAACCGTCACCACATCTTGCCGTAGGTCGGATGATAGTTGAAACCTCGACTCCACATGTAGGAGTTGAAGGTCTGCTGCTGGATGTTCATCAAGACGTTGTGCTTGGCCATCTGCTCGGCCAGTTTCCGGCTCGTCGCCGAGCCCTCCAGGCGCTCTCCTCCACCCGTGCCCGGGCCTTCGGTGGCGCCGCTCAAACCTCGAATTAGCGTCCGAGTCTTCTCCTGCTCGCTCTTCGAGCCGTGGTCCATGAGGGTTCGCAGGCAAAGCCAGAGCCCCGGCGAGGTCGCAATAGATTCGCGATCGGCCTGCGAGAGGGTTGACCACTGATTCTTCAACTGTTGCCTGATCTCCAGCACTTTGGGGTCCGGAATCTGGCCGACCCGCGCGGAGTTGTTACGCTGGAGGAGCTCGGAAAACGCCATGATCTCCGAATACGCGGATGCGGCCATTTCGGTAAGCGGCGGTTGCCCATCCGCGAGCACGCGGCCTCGGCGTTTCACCTCCGTCTCGACGATCCGCACGGATTCGCTCTTGCCACGGAAATCCTCGATCCACTCCCGTACCGACTTCTCCAGTTCTGCCCGCAGGTTCTCCAAATCGGTCTGCCCCGCCTTCATAATTGCCTGGACGATCACTGGGTACTGGTCGTACTTTCGCAGATCCTCGGCCGGCGATATGCGCCAGCCGGATTCCAGCTCCTCGAGTATGACCCTCTCCTGGCCGGCCGTCAGGGGCGCGCCCAGTGCGAACTCGAGCACGAAAAGAAACGCCTTTGCGTTCTTCTCCAGCGCCCCATCCTGGCTGCCCGAGGGAGCGCTCTGATTGGAGGGCGCGCGGTCGGGCGATACCGCCGCGGCGCCGGTCGAAACGGATCCGACCACTTTCTGCAGAACGTCGACCGCACGCGCCTGGTCATAACCAACCAGCAGCCCCGAGAAGGAAAACCAGAGAGCCTGGGCGGAGTCCGCATCCTTGACCACGATCACGTGGGCATCGTACTTCTTGCCTTCATTCGTGTACCTGGCCCGGAAAAGAGCAGCGGCCGGCGTTGTCTTCCACTCGGACGCCGTCATGTCCGGCATGGCCGAGCGGAAGATTGTGATCATCCCGTCGGCCAACTGACGCGGGGTCTTCGCGGCGTCAAAGGGAATCGCGACCACCAGGAGCTGCTCGTCCTTGGCACCGTTGGTGATCTCGATGAATGATTCGGTCTGGTTCACCTTCCACCCCTTCGGGTACACAAAGGAAAATGAGCCATCCGGGGCGACGTATTTATCCCAAGCCTGGCCGAAGGCCGGGGTCACGAGTGCAAACAGGATCAAAAGAGCAGTTCGGTATTTCATTACGCACCTCTCTGAGACGCGAGGACGATACCACCGGTGGAGACAAAGAGACAAGGAGAGGAGGGGGGAGGCAGGGAGCATGACGACAAGAGCATGAGGCTTGCGAGCGGTTACACCGGCTAAAGCCGGGACTACACCTTCTGCGGCGAGCAGCCCGGTGGTCCCCTTGCGCCGAGGCAAGCGGAAACGTGAGCGAGATCGCAATAAGCCGCGCCGGCATCGGTTCGATTAAAGCTACGAAGGTGTTGAACCCACCTGCGCGGCTCGAACAAAGTCGGATAAGCTAAGGCTATGAACGGCAATCTGCGAGCGAACATCCGTCCGGGCCTCAAAGTCCGGGTCGTCCAAAAACAGGATCAGCGGTCAGGAAACCTTACCGAAGGGGTGGTCCAGGAAATTCTGACGAACTCGCCCAATCACCCCCATGGAATCAAGGTCCGCCTGGCCGGAGGCATAGTCGGACGGGTCAAGGAAATCATACCCGCGTAGCGGGCTTGACCCTGCAAGGCGACTCCGGATATCTTGTCCGATAAATCCGAGGTGTCCTTAAAGTTAACAGCTGAGCTGCAAAGGAGTTTCCGTGAAAGGTGACGCAAGACTGCTGGAAAAACTGGACGAGTTGCTTGCCGACGAATTGACCGCGATCAACCAGTACATGGTTCACTCGGAAATGTGCTCCAACTGGGGTTACGATCGGCTCCACGACAAGATCGAAAAACGCGCCGTGGACGAAATGAAGCACGCCGAGAAGCTGATTGGCCGGATCCTTTTCCTCGAGGGCCTGCCAACCGTCAGCAGTCTGAACAGGGTCAACATCGGCGCCGACGTCCCCAAGCAACTTCAGGCCGATCTGGAAGACGAGCATGCGGCTGTCCGCCGGTACAACGACGCGATCCGGCTGGCTGACGAGGTCGGCGATGCGGTCACTCGCACACTCCTTGAATCCATCCTGCGAGACGAGGACCAGCACGTCGACGAGATCGAGGAGCAGCTCGATCAGATCTCCCAGATGGGTGTCGCCATCTACCTGTCGGTCCAGACCCAGAAGTGACGGCGTACCCGATCTTGCCGGCCGCGACGTTCTTTCCGTTCTCGAATTCCGTCCGCTCGTTCTATCTCTGATAGCCGATGCCAATGCTCGGCATGAGCATCGCGTGGTTGAAGCCTTTCCCAACCGAACCGTCGATGAACCGGAGCTCCGGGCGGATCGACAGATGCTTCGTGACGGCGAACTTCAATCCGAAGCCAAGAGGGATCATGATCTTGGTCGCCGAAATCGAGCGCACCGGGACGTCCTGGGTTCCGAAATAGGTGCTTCCCGTCCAACTGTAGTCGGCGCGCATCACGCCAACCCCGCAGGAAACGAAACCCTGAGCGTTGGGCGGGCCGAAGTGCCAGACGGCATCCGCACTACCCATCGTAACGTTCCCGTCGGAACTGATCTCCCCGCCGTGGATCTCCGTCCGGTCGAAGGTTCCCTGCACCCCGAGACCCGACAACTTTCCGCCAAAAGGTTGAAACCCGAACCGGCCACCGACGTCGATACCCGCTCCATGGTCGTCGTCACCATGCCACAGCTTTGACCAGCCAACCGTCATGAACGCATCCATCGTGCGGCTGTGGTTTTGATCCTGCCCAAAAACATGGGCTTCCAGAGTGAGTGACAGAGCGAACAGGACGGCGTAGCTTGCGATTCGTTTTGTTTCCATGAGCTTTCTCCTGATGCCGCCCTATGCAAGGGAGCAGCCAAATCAGTTGGGTCGGACTTCGTATCGAGCTGATCCAAGGGGAAGTGGGGCCCAATGCATGCTCGTCCTGGCTGCCGCCAATTGCCCCGAGGACCGACGGGTGGTGGTTCCGCTTGCCTTTCCGGGTGAATTGTCTTGCTGCTGTTACCCGGCTCAGAAGACGAACTGGAGTCTTGCAGGCGTTCAGCCTCCTGTCTATCATGCCAGAGACAACAAACTCTCGAGGCAAATGGGACAGACTATGAAAAACACATTTCACCTCCGCCGCAGGGATTTTCTGGCGACGCTTGGGGCCGCCGCAGCAATGTCCGCAACGGGAACAGGGGCCGCGGTCGCAGCGGCCGGCCCCCGCCCCGGCCGCATCAAACAGGCGGTGTGCCGAGGCGTTTTCCGCGGGCTTAATCTTGACCTGGATGGGATTTGCCGGGAGGCTGCCCGACTTGGCGCCCACGGCATCGACCTCGTTGGACCCGCCGACTTCCCGATTCTCAAGAAGCACGGCCTGATTCCCACAATGGTCCCGGGCGGAGGCTCGATCAAAAGCGGTATCAACGATCCAAAGAACCATGCCGAGCTGGATGGCAAAGTAAAGGAGCTCATCAAGGAGTCCGCCGCGGCCGGAGCTCCGAACGTAATCGTCATGGCGGGCGACCGCGCCGGTATCTCCGACCAGCAGGGACTCGAGAACTGCGTCACGTTCTTGAACAACGTCAAGGGCGTGGCCGAGGAGAACAACATCACCCTGTGCATGGAGTTGCTCAACAGCAAGGTGGACCACCCCGGCTACATGTGCGACCACACGGCATGGGGCGTCGAGCTCTGCAAGAGAGTCAATTCCCCCCGGGTGAAGCTGCTTTACGACATCTATCACATGCAGATCATGGAAGGGGATGTGATTCGAACGATCAAGCAGAACATCCAGTACATCGGGCACTTCCATACGGCAGGAAATCCGGGGCGCCACGAATTCGACGAAACTCAGGAGCTGTTCTATCCGCCGATCTGCAGGACGATTGCGGACCTCGGCTTCCAGGGCTACCTCTCGCACGAATACAGCCCAACCAAGGAGCCGCTCGAGACCCTCGACAAGATGATGCTCCTTTGCCAGGTTTGACGCCGACAGGCAGACTGATGCGTTGTGACGAACTGAACTGACAGCAGTCTTTCCGTAGTAGCCCGGAGGACGCGCTGGACCACGAGGATCGACCATGCCCAAGCAGCCGAACAACAGACTGAGTGTCGAGCAGATCGTCCTTCAAAAAGAACGGCTGATCGCCGAAAGCATTCTCCGTGGTCCGGGTTTCGCGAAGATTAAGCTGCTCTGCCCCGATCTCTGGAAGGGCCCGGCGGGGAATGGGAAAGTGCTGGCTGCACTGCGCAAGAACTCGGTCAGAGTCACCGGCTCAAAAATGTTCCCCGAACTCCAACAGGCAGTCGCAGACGCCTTTGCCCGGTTTGGCTATCCAGGCGCCCGATACGAGATCTTCGTCGGAAAGGATCCCGAACTGGTCGAGGAAAATGCCTATTGCCGGCTCGATGGAGATATTTTCGTCTTTGCCTTCGTCAATCACCTCGTGCCCCTGCTCGACGAAACCGAACTGAGAAGCGTCGTCGGCCATGAGGTTGGCCATGCCCTCCTCGGACACGCTCGACACGACGAACTGTCAACCCTTCTCTGGTTCCTCCGGCCCCAGAAGGAACCGGGCGAAGGCATTCAACTGCTGCTCAACGATTCGGACATCTCCTGGCTGTCAATGCAACTGGGAGGACTGGGGTGGTATCGCGAACTGAACGCCGACCGGTGCGCCCTGGTTTTCTCCCTGGATCTAAAAAGCTGCCTGAGCGCTTTCGTCAAGCTTATGCTCGGTTTCGCCCCGTCCGGCGTCATCGACTTCGAACGGTGCCTCGAGGAATTCGAGCCGGGCACATTCGAGGATCTGCAGGACGGTCACCCTGATTTTCCAAAGCGCGCCAAGGCTCTTGAATGGTTCTCGATGTCCGAGACGTTTCACCGATTTTCCGGCTTCCCCCGGGATCCAGCCGCGATAGCGAGGCCAGATTCGCAGCTGCTGAAGTGCTACGATTCGATCGTTCCCGAGGTGCTCGCCAGCCAGCCAGACACCGAGACCGCCAAACGACTGGCACTGGCCGAGTTCGTCCTCCCAGGCCTGATTGCCAGCGTGGACGGCAAGATTACCGCCAAGGAAATAGAGACCCTGCAACGTATGATGCCCAAGCTCCCCGGTCTTGCCCGGGATGAGATGTGGCGATACCTGCAGGAAATCAAGGGACGCGCGGCGGACGTCCAGGCGATGAAGGCGGCGGTCTCGAAGCTCCCTTCTCACTGGAAAACCATGCTGATCAAGAGAATGATCAAGGTGGCAAAGGCCGACCGTAAGGTGCTGGCCGATGAACTGTCCGAAATCTGCTTCATTGCGCGCGACATCGATGCACGACCCGAGTGCGAGAAGATCTTCCTGCGAAACCTCGGCCTCCAGATCGATTGGAATGACGCGGATAAGACGGCCGGGGGTGAATCGTGCGCCCGCTGATCCGGAGGCGTGCGGTCGGCCGGAGGGCCTTTTGGGGAGTGCAGGCTCTCCTGAAATAGTTGGGCCCTTGAACAATGAGGAGCCGGGAGCGAGGTTGTCAGAGCCGCGCCACACGCAGCGAGGGTGTTGAATAAGTACCTGGCCCCAGGAATAGCCAGGTACAGTAAACAGTTGAGTAAAGGAGTCATCACTGAGTTCACGACTTCCTTCATCGGTTTTTAGTCGGAACATCCCCGGTCGGCAACCGAAACGCCGGCGAGATCGCAAGGAGCCGCGCACGGCAGCGAGCCAGGCGAGCGAGTAAGCGGACCAAAAGCCTAGCGCTTCACGGCGTTGCCGTTCAAAGACGCGACTGTGGGGCGAGAGTTCTGGTCCGCTTACTCGCTCGCCTGGCTCGCTGCCGTGCGCGGCTCCTTACGCTGATCGCTGCGTTTCGTTCACGCCTTATGGGCCACTCCTACTCAAGATCAGATCCCAGTGCGCAAAGCTTGCGCACTCCTCGCTTCGCTCGCAAAAGCTCCTTGGGGCATTTTTTCCCTTGACACATTGATGAATGTCTATATATCATCATATCGATAATTATGAATATGAGACCAGAAGCAACCTGCTGTAATGGCAACGGAACACGAGAACCGAACAAGATGGTCGAGCTCGTCCCGCTGGCGACGCAAAAACCGAAAATTGCCAGCACCACGTCACGCCTGAGCGCGGCTGACTGGTTCGACCACGCCCTGGTGCGGATCGGCTACAGGCGCGACCACCATCGCGTGAGCCCGGGACTCTATGCGCTCGGGAAGCCGACGCCGGATTCGCCCGTCTTTGTAACGTCCAATTACACGCTCAGCTTCGATGCCTTGCGTTCAGCACTTAAGGGAATCGACGGCTACATCCTGGTGCTCGACACAAGAGGAATCAACGTCTGGTGTGCAGCGGGAAAAGGGACGTTCGGCACCGACGAAGTCGTGCGCCGGGTCCGGGAGACGGGCCTGAAGAACGTTGTCGTCCACCGGGACCTGATCCTGCCGCAGCTCGGCGCATCGGGTGTGACCGCTCACGAGGTGAAGAAGCGCAGCGGATTTCGAGTCGAGTACGGGCCGGTTCGAGCCTCCGATCTGCCCGCTTATCTGGAGACTCGCCAGGCCACGCCGGAGATGCGGAAGGTTCGCTTCGATCTCCGTGACCGGCTGATCCTGGTTCCGGTTGAAGTCAAGCATCGCTTCCTGCGGATGCTCGTCGCGGCGATCGCCTTTTATCTGATGGGCGGCTGGCTCTTCGCACTTGCGGCGGTGGGATCCGTCCTGGCCGGTTGTATCCTTTTTCCGATCCTGATCCCATGGCTGCCCACGCGAAACTTCAGCACGAAAGGATACCTGTTGGGTCTCGCCGTCGCCGTCCCGTTCGTTTTGTGGGGCGTCGGGCAGCACCCGGATTGGGCAATGGTGGCGGCAGGCCGGCCAGGCGCTCGCCCTGCTGCTCGCCATGCCGGCCGCAACCGCCTACCTGGCACTCAACTTCACGGGAGCCACGACGTTCACTTCTCCCGGGGGCGTTCGCCGGGAAATATTCGCCTACATTCCGCCGATGGCCTGGACGTTTGGAACCGGATTGGTCCTCGCGATCGGCCTGGCAATCGTCCGTTGGATGGGAGGACTGTAATGTTCAATGCCTACCAGGAAAATTCGCTCGTCTACAACCCCCTGGCCTGTAGCGGCTGCGCCATGTGCGTGGCGGTCTGTCCACACGCGGTCTTTGAGATGAACGGCAGGAAAGCGGTGTTGGCTCGACCGCAAGCGTGCATGGAATGCGGCGCCTGCCAGCGCAACTGCCTGGCCGGGGCCATCAGCGTGGAAAGCGGAGTGGGTTGCGCGGCCGCCATGATCCACGCGGCTTTGAGGGGCCAAAAGGAAGTCAGTTGCGGGTGTGTGTAGTATCTTGCTGCAAGGATAATCTGACTTTTCCGCGAGCCCGCCCGACTTTCTCACCGCGGGCAGGCTGTTCTTGTCGGAGCCGCGCACGCGGCGCTTTTCGGCGGAGCGGGCTCATCGGCCGAGCAACGCGTCGCAATGCCTGGAGAACCCGCATTACTCCGCTGAAAACCGCTGAGGGTGTTGAAAATGTTCACCTGTCTGTCATATCCCCGGAGGGGATTGCCGAATGACCCCAACGGGGTCACGTAGCAGAGCCCGGGGTTGCCCGCGCTTTGGCGGGCTACCCCGGGTCGGAGGCTTGTATGGGGTTCAACCCTGAAAGGGTTGCGTACTGCGCACGATACGCAACCCTTTCAGGGTTGATGACTTACGGCTCTGGATCCCAGGGTAGGCTGCAAAAACGCAGCCAACCCTGGGCTTTGCTACGCAACGCCTTTGGCGTTGGAAACCGCCAATATCCTCTCAGCCAAATACGCTAACTGGACTTTTTCAACAGCCTCGCTGCGTGCGCGGCTCCGACACAGAGGTGTCGCGATTCACCTACTTTTCGCGCTCTTCGCGAGGAAGTCCCGAGCCTTCTCCACCTGATTCGGAATGAGGTCTGCAGGGACGCGCCCCTTGCCCAAAGCCGAAAACACCATGTAGCGGGCGCAGTCGGAATTGTCGCCGTAACAGTAGCGCCGCTTCATCATCTCCTTGATCGCATCGAGACCCTTCATCTGGTCGTTGAAGAATATGCAGGCGGGAAGGCATTCGCAATCAGCCATAATCTCGTTCTCCTCTCGTTTCCACCTCGGCGCTTTACATGAACAATCGGGGCAGGTACTCCGGTGCCTCGGAGAACTTCGGCGCAGCCCCGGACGCGACCTCATACAAACGCTCGTGGCTGGTACGCGCGGCTTTCGCCATTTCTTCATAAGGGCGATTGCAGACATCCAGGAAGCCGATGTTGTAGTTCTCCCCGTCAAAGCGCCCCAGCGCGGACTGATCGTAGAGGGTAAACCAGTGGACTCCCACGCAATAGGGATTGGCGGCCGCGTCTTCCAGATAGACCCGGTACGCCTGCCCGCGTGCCGCCTGGTCCTTGACGTGGCCGATTCCAGAGGCAGGAAGCCCGACATCGAGGGCTCCGAAATGCCACTCGCCCACCATTACGGGCATATTGAGCATCTTGCTGATCGTCTCGGTGTCCTGCAACGGCACTTTTTCGCGATAGCAGTTCATACTGAAAACATCAAAGCTACGCATACCCTCGACCACCCATTTCGGAGGCACGGTGTGATACCTGATCCCCAGATTGAGGTGTTTTGAATCAACCTCCCGACACGACTGACTCAGAGTTCGGAAGAACCTCTCGGTCATCGTGCCGCTGAACGCCTCGAGGTCCTCGACGGCCTTCCCCTTGACCGGCTTCTTCCAGGCTCCGCGGGCGATCTCGTCAAAGGTCGTTTCGACCTCCCAGGCCTTGGAGAGCGCCTGGTTGTCCGCGTACTTCGTCTTCAGGACTCGCGCCAACTCCTGCCGAGTTGCGCAATCCGGGGTGTTGTACAGCATGCCGACCGCCGGCAACTCGCTCGAGAATCCCCAGGTCGGTTCATTCATGAGGAAATAGCCAAGGAAGGCTGGATCATCACGGGTTGCAGCGAGTTGCTGCGCGAACTGCCTGGCATCCTCGGGGAACGAAGGGGCAAAAACATCCGGGAAATCCCGGTAGATGGTGGGCGTCTTCTGCAGCCTCCCGGAGAGCGGCCGAACGTAAGGGAAACCGGCCTCGCGGGCGATCTGCCAATCCGACCAGTTGGCGACGGTGTTGAAGCCCAACCGGCGCAGCTCACCCAAGGCGATATTGTCTTCCAGGCATCGTACCAGCCGTCGCCAAAGGCCTCGATCAAATTTGCGGCCAGGTAGTTGATGCTCTTTGCCCTTCGAGTCTCCCGAGCGGAGTAGACGCCCTTGTACCGTTCGGACGACTCGGGTCGCCACGCCAGGGCTTTCTCCAGACCGTCGTAGTTCGCCTCTGTATCGACGCGGACGCAGTCCATCCCCGCCGACCAATGCGCGAAACCTTCCGGATCTACAAGCCACCATCGCTTGCCGTCGTGGTGTGTGCGGAAGAACCCCGTCGCCTCGAAGCGTTTCTCCTTCCAGCCGCCGAATTTGGAGAAGGCCGCGGGGAACTGATGGGTCGAAGCGGACGCAAACTGATGTTTGAGCCTCTTGGTCACATCGGCCCTGCTCTTGCTCTTCGCCGGCCACTCGTGCAGCCTGCTCTGCCCCAGTTCATCGAGCAGCGCCCCCTTGGGAAGGACCGGATCTGCCAGTTTCACGACCTCGTCCGGAGTCGCCGTAAAGTGAGTGAGACACCAGCGGGACGATCGACCGCCGCTTCTCAAGACTCGCAGCATCATCCGGTCTACTTTTTCCAGATTGACCCGTGCCCCCCCGGCCAGTGGCTTCAGCCAGGCTCCTTCCCTCTGGAACATCCATCGGTTCTGGTCAACGGCGCTCAGGGGCATCCTGATCCTGGCCGCGCATTGGTTGAGCAGGGCGAAGCCGAGGCGGAAAGCCGGACCGGCCTCTCCCTCCTGGAGGACCAGCTGATACACAGTCTGGTACGACCCATCGAGCAGGGTGTCCGCCGTCAGGTATCGGGCCGAGGTCAGGGTCCCGGGCTCAAACCGGTAGAGCAGTCCGTCTCCCTCCCCGGCGGATATGTACCAGGTGGCACCCGAAATCGGCGTGTCCGCTCCGTCCTCTTTCAAGCTGCCCAGGAGACTCTCCGGTTTCAGAACGAGGCCACGAACGGCATCCGGCGCGGAGAGAACCGTCGGTGCCATGAATGACGAGGCCCGAGCCGCTGACTGCGCACAATTGAATGAAGTCCCGGCGGTCCAAGCCGCCTCCGCGATTACCCTTTTCCTCGTTTTTCATCGTCTCCCCTTCTCCTTGTCTCCCGGTCTTGGGAAACAGAACCCGCTTACTCCGCTGCAAAACGCTGCGTGTGACAAGACATCTCCTTGTCTCCTCTCCTCGTCTCCTTGTCTCCCCGTCTCCTTGTCTCCCGGTCTTCCTACTCCGGTTGTTCGCCCTGCTGGCCGGCTTTCTCCCGGATCGCCTGATAGATCTCGTTCTCTCGCTTAAGATGATCGGACAGGTCGCTCGCGGGGGGGCAGTCCGGGCCCTGTCCAGCCAGTAAAGATCCAGCCCGCCTGGATCCGCTCCTTCCCCTCGTCGAGTTCCTCGATCTCCAGTTTGTATTTGAGGTATGCGGCGATCGCCTCGGCTTCCTCCCGGGCAAAGACCGAGAGCTTGAAGAGGCTGATCGTACCACGTGGCCGCGCCATACCGTCTCGGGTTCACGAACGTCGATTTCCCGCTGGTGACTTGCAGCACCCGATCCTTGACCGGGTAGTCCACATTGAATTCGTAAAACCCATGTGTGAGGTGGAAAACGGGGTCAGCAGTCAACAGCTTTCCATGGAGATCGGCGATCAGGTAAGCCGGCAGGAAGTACCGAAAACCCGCCTCGGAAAAGAAGCCGAGCGCGCAGTAATGACCGTCCAGAAAACTGGATTCGAGATCCCTCCAGTCTTTGCCTGCGAAGGCGCTCGTTTCTTCGTACGGCTCACACCCCTCGCTACTGCCCTGGAGGAGTTGATCCGGCGGGCGATCGTTTGCCGCGAAAGCAGATTGAATCTTGTCGATGACCGCCTGTTTGTCGTCGCGATAGGATGCTCCGATATTAGCTTATATTTCCGTATGCGGAAACGTCTGGAGTGGTTATGATAGGCCATGCCACGGCGCTCGGCCAAAAAGCGCAAAAGGCGCGCGTCACGGAAGAGCCAATCTCTCTTCCGCCTGGTCCTGCGTCTCTGGGCGATTCCCCGGGTCCGACAGGCGGTCATCCTCCTTGTCGGCTTGTCCTCGCCATCAACCTCTCCGTGCGCTTTTTCGGACGAAGCCCCGCGTTTCCCCTCTCTCCTTTTCACCTGGTTGACAAATCCAGGGCGCTCGTTGCGCTCGCTCGGCACCATGCGGTCGGACGTCCGCAACCCTCGCAGGCGGAAGTCAGGACCCTGCTCCGACGGACGGCGGCTCAACACCGGGTCCCACCCAGCCTGGCCCTGGCGGTTGCGGAAGTGGAATCCGGCTTTGCTCCGGTTCGCATCAGTCCGGCAGGCGCCATGGGGTTGATGCAATTGATGCCCGGCACAGCCGCGGATCTGGGTGTCAGCCACCCGTACGACGCACACGAGAACATCCAGGGAGGCGTGCTTTATCTCGCTCGGCTCTCTTCCAGATACCGGGGCGACTTGCACCGGGTGGCAGCGGCATACAACGCCGGTCCCGGCAATGTCTCGTTATCGGGTCGCTTGAGACTGAGGGGAGAGACGTCGGACTATGTCGCCAAAGTACTGAGGAGGTTCGCTTTCTATCAGTCGCTGGAACCTCGTCCGGTCCGACCTGTCCTCAAGGCCAGGTCGACGGTTGGACATCGTGGCCCGGTCAACGACCGGGATTAAGTTTTGTGTCCCCGAAATTCCCGCGAGCATGGAATCACTACGGCTTCTCGTGGACCCCGATCGACGGAGGTTGTCCGTCCGTCAGATGATTGCCCCAGAAGTCCCTCCCTCCGTTCCCAGGGACGGGCATCCCCGCCTTTATACAGGGGGAACCGTCACCTAGCTTGTATCCGCCGAGAGAATCGAATCCCTCCTTGCCGCTTCCCGCCTGAATCAGCCCTGGGTCGGAGACCGTCGACAGCCACTCATCGGGCACGTCAGCAAAATTTCCGAACATCAGATTGTTTCGGAAGAGCACGTCCGTCGCTCCTCCGAAGCCCGGCTTCGTCACCCAGATCCCGTCATCCACGGGCTTCTTGTGCAGACCGTACGCGTTCCTTCCGACCCCCTGGACGTAGAAGATGTTGTTCAGAACCTGGGTGTCCTTGGCCCAGCCCGAGCCGCCCGGTGTCCACTCGAACAGGTGAACGTCGACCCCCTCACCAACGAAGAACACGTTGTTGTAGATACGGGTGCCGTGGATTAAGTCATAGAAGTGGAAAAGCCGCGTCTTGTCGTTCTGGCTGATGTTGTAGCGGATGATCGTGCCCAGGTTGTCCGTTCCACAGAGCAACATGAACCCGCCGTCGTTGTCGTGCGAGTAGTTGTACTGGAACAGCGTGTTGTGGCAGAAGCCGTCCGAGTCGAAGGCCTGACCGTCTTTGGTTCCCTTCATCCCGCTCACCTCGTTGAACTGGATGACGGTGTTATCCGAGAGCCAGGGCCAGATGCCAGCCGCATAATCCCGGCAACGTTGCCGCCCGCCCCGGATCACGTTGTGCTCAATCAGGGTCCCGTCGCAGCCCCACGGTTTGATCCCGTCGCCGCCGATATCCTCGAGCAGATTCTTCCGAATTACGACTCCGAGGGATGGGAACCAAGGTTTCCGGTTGTTCGGGTACGCAGTGAACCCGCAAATGCCGTTTCGGTCCGTCCTCTGGAGATGACAACCTTCGATCAGCAGGTCATCGAAACGACTGAGGGTCTTGTCACCGCCATTCTCCCAGACGATTCCCTGCCCTTCGCCTCGGCTTTTCCTCAGGGATCCGTTTACATCATGGATGTGGAGGTTCTTGAGGTGGATATGATGAACGGTTCCATAATCCCAGGCGATCAGGCGAACGCCATAGCGAAAGGGTTCGGCGGTGGGGCCGGTGTTCGTCAGTTCCAGATTGCTGATCTCCCAGTACTCCTGATTCTTCAGCAGGAGCGCCTCCGGGAAATTCCCCCCTGCCGAGATGACCGGTTTTCGGGAGTCGCCGTACTGGTCGACCACGATCGGGTGTCCCTCTGCTCCTGAACCTTTTGGCGCCAGTTGACCCTCGAACCCGCCCTTGAGCAGGATACGGTCGCCCGGCCTGAGCTCGGCCCGGTTGACCTTCTCGAGGGTTTTCCAGGCGGCCCGGGTAGACAGCCCATCGCCCGAATCCGAGCCGGCGACCGCGTCCACGTAGAAAGTCCTCGCCGACTGGCTGCAAACGATCCCGACGAAGAGCGGAAGAGACACGAGGCTGACGATCCATCGGTTTCTCATGCTGAGGATCATACCAGCTGGCTCCTTTTTGGAGCGCGGCAGCAGGGGTCTGCAAAAGGTAGCGGGGCGGAGTTGGCCCGCGGAGCGCGGACGTCTCGTCCGCACTGGGTTCGCGGACGTCCCGTCCGCGCGGCGGGCATCTTGCCCGCCGTTCCGATCGTCCGAGCTATCGCGATCTCCGCGAGAAAACGCCGGGCAAGATGCCCGGCGCGCGGGCAGGATGCCCGCGAACCCAGTGCGGACGGGACGTCCGCGCTCCAGAAGGCCGTCGCCGAAATACGTGTGAGGAGCCCCCTCTGCCGCCATACTCCAAAAAGGTGGCGCAATTCGTGTCGTCTTCTGCTGAATCGAAACCCGAAATCGTGACTCTTTCATACCCTCTTCCGGTCCGCAGTCCCGGAACGCTCTCCTTGTCTCCCCCTCTCCTTCCTTGTCTCCCCGTCTCCCTGTCTCCTTGTCTCCTTGTCTCTCCATCTTCCTCCCCCCAGTTGCCGCAGGGCGGGCGTCGTTGCTATGATCCAAATCTTCAACACCGCGCCAAGCCGCGCGCTTTCGGAGGCTGAAAATGAAGACGCTCTTCGTCGTTGCTCTGATCCTGGGAGTGGCTCCGTTGTTTTGTCGTGCCGCAGAAACTCACCCTTTTTCGGTCAAGGACATGTTAGCCATGGACCGGATCAGCGAACCCCGTGTGTCGCCCGACGGGACGATGGTGGCATTCACGGTGCGGTCGACCGATCTGGACGGGAACAAGGGACGTTTCGATCTTTACCTGGCGGCGGTCGACGGATCGTGGGTGCGCCGTCTCACGACCCACGAGGCGCGCGACTCGCAGCCCCGCTGGTCCGCGGATGGAAAATCCGTCTACTTCCTCTCAACCCGGTCGGGCACTTCCCAAGTATGGAAGCTGCCTCTCCTTGGTGGCGAAGCCGAGCAGGTGACCCGGTTGACTGTGGATCTGGACGCCCTGCAGGTGAGCGCAGATGGCCGGCGCCTGGTGTTTGCCGCGGCGGTTTTCCCGGGAAAGGGGATGGAAGAAACGAAGAAGGCCCTGGAAGAACAAGCGGCTCGAAAAACAACGGGCAGGGTCTACGACGAGCTTTTCATCCGGCACTGGGACACGTGGGCGGACGGGACTCGAAACCACCTGTTCTCCTATGATTTGGCTTCCGGCAAGGCGGTGGACCTTATGCCGGCGATGAACGCCGACTGTCCGACCAAACCGTTCGGTGGAAGCGAGGACTACACGATTTCGCCTGACGGGACGATGCTGGTCTTTTCCGCCAAGAACGTCGGACGGGAAGAGGCGTGGTCGACGAACTTCGACCTGTTCAGCGTTCCGCTCGACGCCTCGCGCGGGCCAAAAAAGATCACGACCAACCCTGCGTGGGACGCCGGGCCTGTCTTCTCTCCAGACGGAAAGAGTCTGGCCTATCTCGCGATGAGCCGTCCGGGCTACGAGGCGGACCGGTACAGGATCGTCCTGCGGGACTGGACAAGCGGGACTGAGAAAACCATAGACGTGCGCGTCGACGAATCGCCGAGTGGCGACCGGTCGCCGGGTGAGCTTGCGTGGAGCTCAGACGGGAAGGAGCTCTTGTGTACGTCTAACCACCTCGGTCAAAACGTAGTCCTCGCCGTCGATGTAGCCACGGGTAAGACGCGAATTGTGGTCGGCCAGGGAACCACATCTGCCCCTCAGCCCGCCGGAGATCGAATCCTCTACGCCATGAACTCGCTGCAGGGACCGACCGAGCTCTATACCGTCTCTCGAGACGGCAAAGAGGTCCGGCGTGTCACCCGCCTCAACGACGAAAAGGTCGCGTCCGCCCGCTTCGGCAAGCCCGAGCAGTTCACGTTCAAGGGCGCAAAGGACGACACCGTTTACGGCTACCTGGTCTACCCGGCCGATTTCGATGCTTCCCGGAAGTATCCGGTCGCTTTTCTGATTCACGGCGGCCCTCAGGGATCATTCGGCAATGATTTCCACTACCGCTGGAACCCGCAGGCATACGCAGGCGCGGGCTACGGCGTGGTTATGGTGGACTTCCATGGGTCGACGGGCTACGGGCAAGCCTTCACGGACGCGATCAACGGAGATTGGGGAGGCGCGCCGCTGGAGGACCTGATGAAGGGGCTCGACGCCGCCCTCGCAAAGTACTCGTTTCTGGATGCTACCCGCATGGGTGCGCTCGGGGCTTCCTACGGCGGCTACATGATCAACTGGATTGCCGGGAAGGCGCCCGATCGTTTCAAGGCGCTTGTCTGCCACGATGGGAACCTCGACGAGCGCATGGCTTACTTCGACACCGAGGAGCTCTGGTTCCCGGAATGGGAGCATGGCGGCACTCCCTGGAACAATCCCTCCGGTTATGCCGAGCACAATCCGATCGACCTGGTGCAAAACTGGAAGACGCCCATGCTCGTGATCCACAGCGAGAAGGATTTTCGAGTCGTGTACACACAGGGCATCTCCACCTTCACTGCGCTTCAGAGGCGAGGCATCCCGTCCAGGTTCCTGTCCTTCCCGGACGAGAACCACTGGATCCTGACCCCCGCCAATTCGGTCTTCTGGCACGAAAATGTGCTCGCCTGGCTGGACAGGTGGGTCAAAGGCAGCTGAGAAAAGTCAGGGCAGATGGAACCTGTGCTTTCCAGGCGTTTGCCGTGGCCTCGGTGCCCGGTACAAAAGAGGTTTGCCGACGCGGTCTCCGCCTCCGGACTGCCACGGGCTGTTTGTACTGGTCAGCCACCGCGCCATCGCGTTATTCTGGCGTGCGGGCCAGCAGTGGCCCTGTTTCATGGAGGTCGAGATGAAGAGGCGAGCGTTCATTGGGAGGTCCTTAGCTCTCGGGTCCGGTCTTCCGGTGCTCCTGGGTCATTCAGTCGGCGCGCAGGAAGCGAAGGCCACCGCGCCCCAGAAGATCACACCGGTCATGGAGATGGTCAAGAAGGCCATGCTGTGTATGCAGCGGGCGCCCTGGGAACAAGGCGTAGCCGTTCAGGCCCTCCTGGAGATGGGAGAAAACGACCTGGTGGTCCTGATGGCCAAGGAGGCGGTGGTGAGGCAACTGGAGGACGGCCGCCTCGGCATGCTTTACACCCAGAATGCCGTCACCGACCCGGCATCAAACGGCGAAGCCGTGCTGCTGGCCGGACGCTTGACCGGCGCGACACTTTTTGTGAAAGCCGCCGCGCGGATGCGTACCTACTTGCTCGAGCGGGCGCCGAAAACTGCCGACGGGATACTCCATCACAACAACGACAAACCGCAGGTGTGGAGCGATGCCGGATACATGGCACCGCCATTTCTCGCCGTAGCGGGACGACCGGACGAAGCCGTAAAGCAGATCGAGGGCTTCCGTAAGCTCCTGTGGAACCCCGAAAAGAAGCTGTATTCACACATCTGGGATGACGGGAAGAAAGCGTTCGAGCGCCAGGACTGCTGGGGGGTCGGTAATGGCTGGACGGCAGCCGGGATGGCGCGAGTAATCAAGGCATTGCCGGCCGCAATGGCGGAGGACAAGAAGCGACTTGCGGGCTATGTGAAGGATATTCTCGACGGTTGCCTCGTTCATCAACGGCGGGACGGGCTGTTCCACGACGTGGTGGACAACCCACAGACTTTCGTCGAGACGAACCTGGCTCAGATGCTTGCGTACACTGTTTACCGGGGAATCCAGGGAGGTTGGCTTGACCCGTCCTACCGGAAGGCAGCGGACCGTATGCGCAGAGCCGCCAAAGGCAAAATAGACCGATTTGGGCTTGTCGAGGGCGTCTGCGGCTCGCCGCATTTCGACCGTCCCGGGACGGCCACCGAGGGGCAGGCCTTCTTTCTGCTGATGGAAGCCGCGGCCAACGAGCTGGGACCCGCGTCGTAAAGGGAACACGGACGGACATCAAGAACCCGCTTACTCCGCTGGAAAGCGCTCCGTGCGCGGCTCTGACAAGACACCGCTGCCTGCGCGGCTCCACACGGAGGCAGCGGGGATTTCTGCGGCGTTTGTCCGGAGTCCTGACTTATGCGGCCGATCGGGTTTTTAACCGAAACCAGGTTTCGCCGAAAGAAGCGCTACGAGCCCTCTTCCAGCTCTCGCAGCTTACCTTCGAGATGCTCCAGGGCCATCTGCAACTGGGCACGGTAACGCTCGTTTTGTGCGGCTTGCAGGCGATTAAGAACGTCTGTCCGCGAGAGCAGGAGCGCCTGTCTCTGCGCCTGCTTGTCGCGATCGCCCTGGGATATGGGCCCCTTGGGACGAACCTCTTTGTCGGCCTCGGCCGAGGCGATCTGATCTTCCACAGCCTTGCTTTCCCATCCTCTGGCCATGACTCAAGTATATCTCGCCCTTGCGGCCCTCCTGCGAAGGCGTGGGAAGAACGACGTCGCACCATGTCGCACCTTATCGCTTCGGCCTTTGGACCAAACGACTATTGTACACACAGCAGCACGGTCGCCGGGCAAGTTGGGTGGCTGGTCGCTGTGCGGTTGCACGCCCTCACTCGAAAGGGCGGGCGTGAAGGGTGAGGCGAGAGTTACGGAGGACCGAGACATGTCGAGTTTGCGGACGACGCGAAAGCGGGTCCAGTTGTTGTTCCTGTTGTTCCTGACCGGAGTCGCCCTTTCGGTTGAGGCGGGCAGGCACGCCGGCTTGACCGAGCGCCAAGCCTTGCGCCTCCTCCAAGAGTCTGGAGAAAGCCCCTGGAATTCGCTCCGGGTTCTTCTGGAATCGCACAGCCCCACAACCGGGCCAACGATCATCGACCCCCCGACGAGGGGGATTGCCCTGCCCGCCGGCTACACGGCGACGAACACCGGGGGACGGCTGATCTTCGCCCAGGTCGGCGATGGGGATATCCCCGGCACCAATCAATATCTGCAGGCGATGTTCCTTCTCGTGAACGACTCCCCCAACGCGGCCGCCGGAACGCTTCAATTCTTCAACGATTCCGGCCTGCCGATGAACATGACAATAGGAGGGGTGACGGCGGCGAGTTTTCCAGTCTCCCTCAAAAGCGGGGAGGTCAAGCGACTGACGACCTCGGGGCGGGGTTCGGTGCGAAGCGGCTGGGCCTATGTGACGACCGATCAGCCGATCACCGGGGTCTGCAGCTTCTCGCTGCGCAACGCAAGCGGCCAGGTTCTCGCCGATGTAGGCGTCGGGGAGGCAACGCTGAGCACCGAGCTGCGGATTTTTGCCGACACGAAGAACGGGGCCAATACGGGGATCGCGTTGATCAATCCCGACCCTGCCGTTGCGGTCACCCTCCAGGTGGACTTACTGAACCTCGCCGGGACGGTGGTTTCCTCAAAGACCCTGCCACTCGCTGCCCGGGGGCACGTGGCGCAGTACTTGAACGAGCTGTTTCCCCAGGCGGCCGGAATCGCCAGCTTTGAGGGGACGCTGGTCATCCGGGGGGCGCACAAGTTCGGTGGCGTTGCCTTGCGCACGGTGGGCGCCCTGCTCACTTCGATCCCGACAGTGCCCGGACTGCGTTTCGGCGATTCCCGGACGAAGCTGATCTTCCCCCAGGTCGCCAACGGAACGGCCGGCGGCCTTTCCATCAAGACAACTTTCATCATTATCAACAACGCCCCGCAGCCGACCTCCGGCACTCTCTACTTCGTCAAGCCTGACGGCACGCCGATGACACTCTCGATCGGCGGTCAGAACAGGTCTTCCGTCAGTTACTCGCTCGCTCCCGGAGCGGCGCAGCGCGTGGTCACATCCGGGTCCGGGGCGCTGGCCACGGGATGGGCGTGGGCCTCCATGGACCGGCCCATCTCGGGGACCGCAATCTTTCACATTTACGACTCCGCAGCAAGGCTGGTCACAGAGATGGGAGTATTGAGCAGCCCGTCAAACGCCAGCGTCGACGCGGCGGTGGACACGATCGGCTCCGGCAGGACGGCGATCGCCCTGGTCAACCCCAGTGACGAGGATACGGCGGCCGTGACCCTGTCTCTCCTGGACGAGAAGGGGGAGTCGAAAGGTCAACAGCAGCTTGACCTTCTCCCGCGCCAGTACCGCTCCATGTTCGTCGACGAGCTCTTCTCCACGGTGCCGGGTGTCACCGAAATGCAGGGGCGGCTGATGATCTCGGGCGACGCGGTAGCCACCCTGACCCTGAGACAGACCGGAGTGATCACCACATCAGTGCCGTGGGTCTACCCGTCTCATGGCTTCACCCCGGCTTGTGTCGTCGAGTTCCCCGAATTACTGACGGGCACGACGCCTTTAGTCCGGCTCCGAATCGATCAGAACCCCATGGATTTCACGGTGCACAGCCTCCGCCTGGAGGCGCCTGGTCTCCCCTTTGAAATGGCGCAGATCAAGCCAGGTGACGAGATCGGCTACGGCATCTACTTCATGAAATTCAACGGGAACGTCAACATTATCGGCGGCCTGGTGAAGATGGTGGCCACAGGTTCCGGAAGTGTCTTGTTCGATCTCATCGGATCCGGTCCCTCCATGACGCCGGGGACCGTACTGGGTTCCGGCAAGCTCGACCAGACAGCCGCCGGCGGCCTCGTGCTCGAGCTCAACTCCTCTCAGCCGACCTCCTGTGGCGAGTGGAACAACGGGTACGGCATCGAACTGGATCTCATGCTCAAGGCAGGGATTCTAAGAACTCCTGCTGCGGCCGGCCAAATTGAGATCGTAACCACCTACTCCTCGTCATCGGCGAAAAAGGAAGAAGACGATGTTCGGGTGGCGCGGACTTCGAGTCAGAAAGTGACATTCTCGGCACCCGGTGCTTCGCAGCCGAGGGCCGTGAGTCAGCGGCCAGCCTTCTTCTGCCCCGGAGGCCCCCTCGTCCTTTCCGGCGGGAACTGGGGAGTCAACCCGAAGGTCTTCTTCTCGAACACCTCGGGAGGAGAATCAGCGGCGATGCTCCTTTCCGCCACCTCCGACTCGCTGCAGGTGGCCGTTCCGACTGACGCGAAAGAGGGGAACCTGCGGATCGTCCAGGGGGCGAACTCCGGCAACAACCTTGTGTCGCGGACCCATTTCCGCCCCGAGGTCTCCGTGACGAAAACCGCTGGGCAGGCAGGTACTTTGAGCCTCGGATTCACTGTGAAACAGGCGGGTCGCCAGCTCAATTTCCAGACCGCCGACCTGAGATTCTACAGTTTGCTCTGGCAAACCACCGGGCTGGCGGCGGACACCCAAGTCGGGACGGCAGTCGTTAAAGGCGGCATGTCGGCGTCCGAGCAGACGGATTACCTGGTGTTTGTGACAGCGGCTTCTTCGACCGAGGTAGAGCTGCGGGTGGCGAGACACGCTACTGCCACTCCCGTCTGGCTTCTCAGGTTGACCAAGGAAGGCAGCCAGGATAAGCCGGCGACGCGGATTTCCCTGACACCTCAAACCCTGGTCGAGACGCCATCTGTTTCGGCGTTTGCCTGCGAGATGCAGATTGCCCTCCCCGGTGTCTCCTTCGTGGCGGCCAAACAGCAGCCTGCCTACTACTGGATGGCCGACATCTTCTCCAGCCCGGCCGACCTCCAGGGGAGCGACACCGGGATTCGAGTCAACCTGGGCCTGAAGCGCCTTCCTTAAGTTGGAGCAATTGAACGATGAACAGCATCAAAAAAATCGTGACAAAGCTTGCCAGGCGGTCGTTGATCCCACACGTCCTGACCAGCCTCACCATAATCGCGGCCTGCACCCTCCTGTTCTTCACCAACACCGGGTGCGACATGATCAAATTGCTGACGACCTACGCCATCCAGTTCTCGCCGCCCTACTTTGCCGTCGGTGCTCCCGGTCAACAGGGGGTAGTGCAAGCCACCCTGATGTGGAGTTCGGACGACACGACCAGGGAACTGGAGGCCCAAACCTGGACGGTAGACTCAGGGCTCCCGCCGATCCTTGAATCCGCCACCTGGAGCCCAAAGCAAAACTCCGTTTATACCAACATCACTCTGAAGTGTTCGTCGGATGCAAGTCGCTTTGGAGCCTCCGATCTCTGGGCCGCTTCGACCGCTTCGTCTTACATGCTGGGCGTGAAGGCGAGTTTCGTGGAGCCGGTTTGGAATTCGCTGTCCGGTGGTCAGAAGGTTGTCATTGCCCGGAAGGCGTTTCTGCCGCTTCGGACTGAAAACCCAAGAGTGGTCGTCACTCAGACCCAGCACTTCCAGGTTAGCCCAGGTGTCTGGTGGGCAACATTCAAGGTCAGCACCGAAAACCCTGTTGAAGGGTGGCGGTATCGAGTGAGGGCATATGGGCGAGATATCCACAAAACGACGGGAACCGTGACGAACTATGACGCCAACGATTTCAACTGGCAAGGTGCAGGAGGGCAGGAGGTGACCTTTCCCGCGATCCCCTCCGACCAAGAGGTCGCCACCTACGTGGTCTTTGAGATCAGCTATGAGAACTACCTCGGAACGGTCGTCCGCCAAGAAAGGAAAGTGTTCAGCTACTGATCCGAGGTCCGCATTTCCTTGTGACTGGAGTGACGCAAACGGTTACGGACCAGCACCGAAAGGGCCAGAACAATAATGACCAGGGAGGTCCCCTGGGCGAAAGTGAGCGGACCGAAGAACAATCCGCCTGCGTCATCGCGCAGGTACTCCAGGAAGAAACGTATCACCGCATAGTAGGCTGTGAAGCCAAGGAACCGCTCGTGGGGGATCAGGCGCGCGGCGGCCCGGCCGGGGAGCCACAGCAAAACGGGGACAGCAGCCAGCAGGGCCAGGCTTTCGTAGAGCTGAGCCGGGTGGATGGGCCTGCACCAGAAGGCGCCTCCGTCGAGAGCTCCCGTGGAAACCTGGTGAGTAAAAGCGGGCGTACGAGGACCGTATTGGACTGACCACGGAAGCGAGCTCTCCGACCCGAAATTGCACCCGGCCCAGAAGCAGCCAACCCGGGTCACCGCGCCGGCCAGGGCGATCCCGGGAGCGGCGGTGTCCCAAAAATCACCCCCCCAGCCGCCGACTCTGAGCTTCAGGAACAAAAGCGCGCCAAGGAAACCCCCGATTGCAAACCCCCAGGCGCTTAGACCTCCCAGGGGGCTGAAGTTGCCGTACTGCAAAGCGTGCCAGACGCGGGCGCCGACCAACCCTGACCAGACGGCGACCAGGTAGGCCCAGGCGGAGGTGCGAGGAGTCGCCGAACGCCAATGGAGGACCGCCAGAATAGTCAACAGGCCGGTGCCGAATAGGAGCGGCCAGAGCTCAGGCCGCAGCGAGTGAATCTGGATCACGCCCTTCTTCCTTCAGATCCCAGTACGAAGAGAGCCGCGATCTTAACACGATTTGCGTTTGCCCCTCTTGTGTTCAGCCAGTTACGGTCCTGAAGTTTGCTAATTACGCGGCTGTGAGACCGCCGGAAGAGCAGGGACGGTGCGACCACAGGGAGTACGGCTGAAACGGGCTATAATGAATTGCCATGGCCACTTCCCTACCACCCTCCTGGCTGGGCTCGTCAGTTCCCCGTCCGGATGAAACGAACGCCTATCTGCGGTTTCATGCCATCAAGATTTACGTTCGTGACCAGGACCGAAGCCTCCGATTCTACCTTGATCAGCTTGGATTCCGGCTGGTCTACGATGCACGCCTGCAATCCGGTGAGCGCTGGGTTGCCGTTGTTCCTCCAGAAGGGAACGCTATCCTCGCGCTCGTGGAAGCCAAACCCGCTTCCAAACAATTCGCGCTTGTCGGCCGGGACACCCAGATTTCTTTTGTAACCGACGATGTCCTCAGCAAGTTCCGAGAGTGGTCCAGCCGAGGCGTTAAGTTCACTTGCCTGCCGCGTCTGAAGCGCATCAAATACGAGCCCGGGAAGCAGGAAAGCCGCTCCCCAGGGGCGCCGATGTTGCTCGGGGAACAGAACCCGGTTTGGGGTGGAGTCTTCACCCGCTTCAAGGATATCGACGGAAACACATACTCACTGGTTAGTTTCGATGAGGTGAGCCAGGCGCTGGACGCGCAACGCCGCGCCCTGGCTGAGAAGCAGGAGTCGGAACGGCGCACGGCTCAGGAATTGGAAATTGCGAAACAGGTCCAGGCAAAGCTCTTCCCGCAAACCCAGCCGTCCGTTTCCACACTCGACTACGCGGGTATCTGCATCCAGGCCCATGAGATCGGCGGGGATTACTACGATTTCCTCAATTTGGGTCAAAACCGGCTTGGGTTGGTCATTGGCGATATCGCGGGCAAAGGAATCGCGGCCGCACTTTTGATGGCGCATCTCCAAGCCAATCTGCGCAGCCAGTGTGCAATCGCCTTGGATGACCCGCAACGTCTGTTGTGTCTGGTGAATCAGCTTTTTTGCGAAAACACCACTGACGCCGCATACGCCACCCTCTTTTTTGGAGAGTATGACGACGGTACAGGCTGCTTGCGTTATGTGAATTGCGGCCATCTGCCTGCTCTTCTCCTCCGAACTGATAACCGCGTCGAACGACTCGACTCCACCGCGACCGTGCTGGGACTCTTCAACCAATGGGGCTGCTCGGTGGGAGAACGGCCCCTTCTTCCTGGAGACCTGCTGGCGCTCTACAGCGACGGCATCACGGAATCGTTCAATGACGAGGAGGAGGAATACGGAGAGTGGCGATTGACCGAGGCGTTACGCCGACACCGCGAGTTGCCCTCGCAGCCGATGCTCGGGTGTATCGTCGATGATGTTCGGCAATTCAGCCGTCGCCCGCAGCGGGACGACATCACGCTCATAATTGCCAAGTGCAGGAGCAGGCTGTAGAACGAACTGCGAGATCGCGATCAGGAGTTGACGAGTCGCTGGAACGCGGCCTCCTCTCCACCGCAGCCGATTACCGACAAACCTACTGTCAAAAGGATCTTCGTCATTCCGAAAGGTCGGCGCCGGTAACGGAGGGGTCGGCGCCAACGCCCCATCAACGCCTGAAGATCGGAGAGAATGCCCAGGGTGACCGGTTTCAGCACGGCGGGGGGAAACAGGGGGGAACAGGGGACGGAGTTCTATTTCCCCCTCGCAGCGCTTTAAGACGGATTGGGTTCCTGCTTCGAGCTGAGCTGGTGGCTGTGGCAGATTGTGATTCTCGGAAAACTCCCGGCAGCGTTGGAAAAGCGCCGCAGTGACAGCGCCGGACATCCAGGCCGTGCTTAATGACGCGAATGTCCGGCGGCCACCCTGCTGAATAGTTGGTTTCGTATCGGCGGGCTAGAACAGCACCTTCAATCCAAACTGAATTTGTCGTGGAGCGTTCGCCTGCGAGCTGACCACGCCGAAGCTACTCGAGGTGACGCTGGTGTTCGGGCCTGAGAACCGAGGCGTGTTGAAAGCATTAAGCGCCTCAGCCCTGAACTGTACGGACAACTTCTCCGTCACCTTGAAATTCTTGAACACCGACAAGTCCCAGTTGTAGATGCCGTCATTGCGAATATCCGGCAGCCGTGGACCCAGGTTACCGAAGGTGAAGGCGGCCGGCTGCGCGAACGCCGTCTTGTCGAAATAGGCGTCCAGGCGGTCCTGGACAGGACCCGCGAACTTGCCACTCTTTCCCGTGGTGTTCGCCCGGATGGCCATGTTGAAGATCCCGGCATTGTTCGAAGCCGAGATACCAAGCGGCGTCCCTGTTGAGAGCGTGACAATACCGTTTACCTGCCAGCCGCCTGCCAGAAGGTTCACGAGCGTCGGCCAGTCTCCTCCCCAGTGCCGGCCAGTACCAAAGGGCATGTCGTAGATACCCATGATCACGGCGCGGTGCGCGATATCGATATCCGACAATGCCCGGTCGGCACGGATATTGTAGCTGTCCTGGTGACTGAGGCCGTCGTCAATGCTTTTGCCCCAGGTATAAGCCAACTGCATTTGCAGGCCTTGGGTGTAACGCTTGGTGGCCGTAACCTGCAGCGAGTCATAGAACGAAGAGGCACCCACCGAGTAAATCGGGATGATATTCGTGAACTGAGGGTACGGCCGCAACAACTGCGCCCGGCTTGTCTTGGCACTGGCCAGAACCCCGACGGCGTAAGGAGTGCCGTAGAAGGGATTGTCCACCTTATCGTTCAGTTTGGACCCCAGGGCGAGATACTGCGGGTGGAGTTGGTTAAGGCTCAAACCGCCCTCGTCGTTGCGGTGAAGGTGATAGCCTTTCGTCCCCACGTAAGCGACTTCGAGCAGCATATCGAACGGCAATTCGCGCTGGATGTTCACGTTCACCTGCTGGATCTTTGGCGAAACAATATCTTGCGTAGTCGCCTCGATGCTGCTCCCGAGCTGGGTCAGCACACCGAGAGAAGAGCCCAGGACCTGGGCCACCCCCCGCGGGTAAGGGTCGCTCAGGAGATCGTTCGGAGTGATTCCGTCGATGCTGGTGACCCAGGTATTGTCGACCCGGAAACCCATCGTTCCGATCGTCCCGGCGGCCGCCTGCTGCGAGGGCCCGTACACGATCGCATAACCGGCCCGCAGGACAGTCTTCGGCATGAACTGCCAGCTCATACCCAGGCGCGGCGCCCAGTTGTCCTTGTCGGCGGTGAACTGAGTACGGGGCTGCCCATCCACTCCCACGAAGACCAGACCTCCGGTCAGCCCAGGGATCACTTCGGAGACGGGGGTAGCGACGTCCGGATCGAAGTAATTGGTCCGGTTGAATCGTTCGGTGCGTGGGAAATCGATATCGTACCGGAGGCCGAGGCTGACGCTCAGCGTGTTGGTTACGCGCCAGTCGTCCTGGAAGTACCCGGCCATGTAGATACTGTGGGTCGCCACGTTTTTGTAGTTGGCCTGCAAGCTTCCGCTGCTGCCCGTCCCGAGCAGCAGGGACGCAAAACCATTCCCCGCCGTACTGCTGGACTGGCTGGGGTTCGGTCCCTGGGTCATACCCCTGCTGAAACTGTATTGACTGGCATTGCGGCCCTCGAACACGTTGACCCGCATCATCCGCATATCCACGCCGGTCTTGAACGTATGCTTGCCGGCCGTTTTGATCAGACCGACGACGCCGGTATAGGTCATAAAGGCGTTCCTGCGATGGTCTCCGCCTCCCAGACTACGGTAATCGCTGACCGAAAAACCGGGGAATTGCATGAAGTCAACAGCATTATCGATGTAGGTTGGCAGCCCCAGACTCGACGGCACGAACCCCAACCCCTGGTTCGCATAAACAAACAGCGTCCGCGCAAATCCGAGCCGGCCATTCAGGACGGTGGTTGGGGACAGAGTATTCGAATAGTCCACGACACCCCCGTGCACGTGGTCTTCCTGGTTGATTCGTCCTTCTGCTATCTGCAAGTCGTCCGGAAAGAAGATAGCGGCCTTGTCGTCGTTCAGTCGCGTTGAATAGCGGCCGAAGATTTTCTGCCGGGAGGAGATCACATGGTCCACACGGAAGTCCATCTGGGTCATGTCCAAGGGCTTGGTACCGCTCTTCGCATAGTTGCCCTGGTTGTTGCTGAGTCCGGTCGGGGTCGTATTCGGAAGCGGGTAATATTTGGCAACGTTGACCGCCACAGGATCCAGCCGGGACGCCGGTATCTTGTTGTTCAGGAACGCGTCGCGGATGTAGCCCGATCCACTTGGATTGGCCCTGGTGGTGAACGGATCGTAAATGATAACCGGCTTGCCGGCGGTGGTTAGAGTCTCCGAAAAGTCCCCCGTTCGCTCTAGAGCCGTCGGCACCGATGCAGTCGTCGAGTCGGCTCTCCGCTCCCGCAACGCTTCAAACGAAACCATGAAAAAGGTCTTGTCCTTGATGATCGGCCCGCTCAAGACACCGCCGAACTGTGAGCGCTTGAAGCTGAGAAGCTCGTCATGGCGCCGATTGGCGAAGAAATCGTTGGCGTCCAGGGCGGAATTCCGCAGGAATTCGTACGCGCTTCCGTGCCACTGATTGGAACCCGACTTGAAGACGACGTTGAGAACACTGCCCAGGCTACGACCGAACTCGGCGGGATAATCAGCGCCCAGGAGTTTGAATTCCTGAATCGCATCCACTGAAGGGAAGACCGAAATCCCGTTGAAACCGTTTACTGTCGGATGGGCTGCGGAGACTCCGTCGATCATCGTGTCCATCGTCCGGGCGCGCGCGCCATTGACCGAATAACGCATCTCACCGTAACTATTTCCGACGCTACCCGTTACTCCCGGCGTCAGAAACACCAGGTTGTAGACGTTTCGGGTGTTGAGGGGCAGGTTGACGATTGATCGGTTGTCCACGACCTTCGACATCGTCGCAGTCTCGGTCTCCAGCCCGACAAGGTCAGCGGTGACCGTAACCGAGTCGGCCACTTCGCCGACGGTCATGTGCACGTCAATGCGCGCGGTCTGCTGTACCTGAAGAATGATGCCTTCGAGCAGGAACCGCTTGAAACCGGGAAGCCGAGACCTCCATCCGGTAATCGCCTTGAGGCAGCAACGGAACCGTGTAGTTGCCGCTGGAGTCGGATGTTGCACTCGATGTGGCGTTTGTGGCTTTGTTGATGACGGTAATCTGGGCGCCCGGAATCATCGCGCCTGTTTCATCGATCACCAGGCCTGTAATTGAGCCCGTTATCGACTGTGCGACAACCGCGGGTGCCAAAAGCAAACAGAGAATCAGGAACGGAAGTCTTAGTGATTTCATTTCGTTACTCCTCCACCTAGCGGCGAAAGCTACCACTCCAACCCCGCACTGTCTAGCGTTGATTGCAAATACTCGCTGATCCCTTTCTTTTCAGTTGGCGATCGAAAATCGTCGCCACCGCGCATATAACGCTGCGGTTAAGAGCCGCGCACAGAGTGCTTGTCAGCGGTATTCGGGCCGCACGGCAATATCGCGCTGACGGCGTTACGCACCCGCTTACTGTGTTGACATTAGCTACATGCGCGGCTGGAAAACGGAGCAGAACAGTGGGGGGAAACAGGGGGGGAAACAGGGGACGGAGTTCTATTTTCCCCCATCCAGCATAGCCGGGGACCACCATCCGACGGGGCTGCGAGAAGAGGGGACGGAGTTCTATTTTCCCCACCCGGCGATGGCTAAGTCCTGTGCGTGCGCGTAGGCGAACGCTTCAGCTTGCCGGGCCAAAACGGCGAAACGGGATAGCCGTGAGACGAAACGAGACCAAGAGCGGAGGAAGCGGCAGGACGGGTTGCATGGCGTCCTGGCGTTGTCGCAGTTTGGGAAATCCCGTCGGCGACCGAGGGTGTTCAAACGCCGAAGTGGCTGCGGCGAATCTCCCGAAGCGCGTAAAGTTCGCCTACGCCTACCGGGAGGGGATTCAATCTGCGCCGGTAGACGCCCCGCTCCCGGAGCGTCTTCAGCGCGGCTTCAATCGCTTCCCGGGTTCCGACCCTGCGGCCACGGGTCAGGAGATCCCGGCGGGTCAGGTAACAGCCCCGCTCGAACGTCCCGCGCGCCATCCGCTCCGCCAACTCCATCGGAATTAAGGCGTTGTTCTCCTTGCTCGACTGCGTCCCCCTCCAGTACAGGCCCGCCCAATAAAGCCGGTCGGCCTCGACCGCGTCGGCGGTGTCCAGGAGTTGAGTGAGGGGCATCAGACCGGCCGCCTCGCCGTGTTTTCGAATCCACGCCGAAGAGTAACGCCAGGCTTCGGGACGGGTGACCAGCCCCGCCCTCACGGCGTTGAGTTCGACATAGTACACCGTCTCCACCAGATTGTCGGACTCCGTGGAGCGGAATCGGCCCGCCCAGAAAGAGCCCTTGCTCTGGTGCTTGTCGTTGTACCACCGGGTGAACGCCTGCTGGATGTTGCGCATCAACTCGGAGACGTTGAACAGGCGCCGGTTGAACCGTTCCCACTCGGCCGGCCCCCACTCCAGGTAGGGCTGGTACGGGCCGGGATAGAAAGCTTGGGCGAGCTTCAGAAGTTCTTCCTGGCTGAGCGCCCGGAAAGCCAGGAACCGGCAGACCAGGTGGTAGTGGGAGCCCATCACTTCCAGGCCTGCCACCGCGCAGAAGTACAGGGCGGTGAAGTGGCCAATAATCTCCACCAGTTTGCGGGCGTTTTCCTTCCGGGCAAGCGGGTAGTGGCCCTTGCGGCCAGCCGCCTGCCCGCGCAGGTGGTACTGCCCCTCCCGGTCCAGTTCGATTCCTCGCGGCATTCTCGCCATCGCGCGCTCCTTGCGCAGGCGCATTCAAACCTGCGCATAGCTAATAACGCTCGAGCCGCGAAAAATACGAACTTTTCTGCTCCAAACATCCGCAAAAAAGAACTCCGTCCCCTATCGTGCCTGCCGCCGGTGATAACTCCCGCGGCCAGCGCCAATTGGAACTTGAATAACGCGTAGGCCAGGCGGTCCCCGGAACCGCCGCAGTTTTTGGCCTCCTGGCTGAGGATCTGCCGATCTCGGGAGGAAAATAGAACTCCGTCCCCCCCTGTTTCCCTCCTCCCCCCTGTTTCCCTCCTCCGGCATTGCCGAGAACGATATTGGAACGACCTTTTCGCTTTTCAGCTGCTTCCTCCGTTTCCAAGCCTCTTCCTTGAATCTTTCCTTGGCCTTTTCAATAGCGTCATAAAGCGACATGAACAAGGATCGGCAGGCTATCCATGCCTCCGCGCCTGCCATCATGGCGCCATAGGTGTCTGGGGCATAGAGTTCACCCGCGCTGGTGGTTGCTGCATCGATCGCCTCTGCCATCAGGTTCCTGGTTTGGTTGTAGCTTGGCAGAGCCATCGAGAAGACGGCCGTTCAGTTACTCCGATCTCAAGGAGGACGACAGGGTACGTGTGCCCTTGATAAGAGTGTTCGACCAACTCCGGGTCCGCCCTGTCGAGTGTTGCTCGATTTCTTTGTTGTAGATCGTCTACAATTGTTGGTAATCTAGGCATATGGCAAAGCCAACCGATCTTGTCCAAGGCACTCTCGATCTCTTGATCCTCAAGACCATCTCGCTCGAACCCAAACACGGCTGGGCGATCGCCAAGCGCATCCAGCAGGTTTCACAAGAAGCTCTCCAGGTCCAGCAGGGATCCCTGTACCCGGCGCTACACCGTCTGGAGCAGCAGGCCTGGATCAAGGCCGAGTGGCGCCCGACCGAGACCGGGCGAATGGCAAAGTTCTACTCCCTTACAGCGTTCGGGACGGAAGCAACTGGAAAGGGAATTGGCAAACTGGGCTCGTCTGTCGACGGCCATCAACATAGTGGTCCAGGAGGCTTAGCAATGCGGATTTTAGACAAAGCCCGTTTGCGGCTTCGATCGCTGTTGCCGCCGTCCGAATGTCGAGTTCGAGCTCGAAGCCGAACTTCGTTTCCACCTGGATCAGCTCATTGAAGAGAACATTTCATCCGGTATGCCGCCCGAGGAGGCCCGCCGGGCCGCGCAGCGCATGATCGGAGGCATCGCGCAATACAAGGAGGAGTGCCGGGATATGCGCCGTGTAAACTTTGTCGAGGATCTTGTACAAGACGTACGTTACACGATTCGGTCTTTAGCGAAGAGTCCAGGGTTCACAGGAGTTGTCGTCGCCACGCTGGCGCTTGGGATCGGAGCAAACATTGCCATTTTCACGATCGTGCATGGAGTGCTGCTGCGGCCCCTCGACTATCCAAAACCCGATCAGCTGATGTATCTGACCGCAGAATCTCCGGCCACTGGGGGCACCCGAAATGCGCTCTCTGCGCCAGAGTACACGGAGTTCCGCCAGATGAACCAGTCGTTCGCGGCGGTTGGCGCTTATTCGACCGGCGGCGCGGCGTACACAACCGGCGAGGTCAACCTCACGGCCGGGGATCGACCTCTGCGGGTGCGCTCGATCTCCGTCGATGCACATTTGCTCAAGGCGCTCAGTATTCAGCCGGAGCAGGGACGGTTCTTCAGTGACGAAGAAACCGCGCGTTGGACCGGGACGCTACCGCCACCGATCGCAATTCTCTCGCACGAATTGTGGCGAACGGCATTTGGAGGACGACCGCTCGTTGGACAAAAGGTGGAAATCGAGGGCCGCCCCCACGAAATCGTTGGCATTATGCCACCCGGGGCCGACGTCATGGATAACCACACCCAGGTTTGGTTGCCCCTCTGGCTCCACCCGAATACGGCCCGGCAACGCGAGGCCCACGTCCTATACGTCGTTGCGCGACTGAAAGACGGCGTCACCTTCGAGGCGGCACAGACGGAGCTGAACGCATTCGTCGAAGACTGGGGCGAGCGTGTCGGCACGAAAGACCATGTCCCCACGAACCGTCCCGTGCGCGCAATAGACCACACCCTCCAATTGCGGGCGTTACAGGACGCGATCGTTGGGAGTTCCAGCCGGCCGATCTGGGTTCTGCAGGCCGCCGTGGGATTCGTGCTGCTCATCGTCTGCGCGAATCTTGCAAACTTGGTGATGGCTCGCGCCGGGTCACGCAGACGTGAGTTTGTACTGCGCACTGCTCTCGGCGCCAGCCGCGGCCGGCTGCTCCGGCAGGCGGTAACCGAAGGTGCGGTGATGTCCGGAGCCGGTGGCATTCTGGGTCTGTGGCTAGCCAGCGCTGGCGTGCGGGCGCTGATCCGTGCTTACCCGACTAGCATCCCACGGACGAGTGAGCTTACGATCGATTTGCCCGTTCTGCTGGTTGCGCTCGGCCTCTCGACTGGGACGGCCCTGCTTTTCGGGTTCGTGTCGCTCGGGCGCGGGAGAACGAGTAGCATGGCGACTGCACTCAAGGAGGGCGGAAGGGGTGCCAGCGGCGCCTGGCGTCATTACGCCCGTCGTGGACTTGTGATAGCCCAAGTCGCTTTCGCGGTGATGCTGGTTATCGGAGCGGGTTTGCTAGTTCAGACAGTCTACAACCTCACGAGGATCGATGCAGGATTTGACCGGTCGCGGCTGGTGACGTTCTCGATGACATTGCCAATGGCGAATTCAGATCCCGACACACGCGCGCAGGCATATCAGCGCGTCCTCGACAGGCTTCGCTCCGTACCGGGCGTGCTGGGAACGGTTGCCATGTCGGGTCTGCCGCCGAATCGAACTCCAGATGCGATCGCTACTCCTATCGAGAACTACACCTCCGACGATGGAAGGCCCTTTGAAATCATCGACTACTACCAATTCGTCATGGGCGACTATTTCGGGACGATGGGCATCCCGATCGTCGCCGGCCGCGGCTTCGAGCGAACCGACAACGCGTCGCAAGGCAAGGTGGCCATCGTCAATGAGACTTTGGCGAAAAGGATCTGGAAGGGGCAGAACCCGATTGGCCAGCGTCTGCGGCCTCCGGGTGGTTCGTTTGGCGCTACCGATGATGTCTGGCATACGGTGATCGGAGTAGCCAAGGACGTCAGGCAGCGCGGGGTGGAGCGCCCGGCAGGAACTGAACTTTACGTATCCCTTGACCAGCACGGCGTCTCTCCGCCGAGTATGAATGTGGTGATGCGGACGACGCTGCCACCGGCCGCGCTGTCAGGGACGATCGAGCGAGTGGTTCGGGAAGTGGACGCCGCGGTTCCCGTCGTGCGGCTTCGCGACATGGATTCGGTGTTCGCCGAATCGATTCGCCGGCCGAGACTCCTGGCGCAGCTATTGGGCGCTTTTGCCGGACTGGCGCTGCTACTGGCAGCCATCGGCACTTACGGTGTGCTCTCCTACATGGTGACGGAGCGCCGGCGCGAGATCGGCATTCGGGTCGCCCTCGGTGCAGCTCGCTCCCACGTGCTCACACAGATCATGAAGCAAGGGCTTCAGGTCACGGCGATGGGTGTCACCATTGGCCTTGCAGGCGCGCTTGCCGTAAATCGGCTGATTGCGTCCCTGCTGTTTGGTGTGCAACCGACAGATACCGTGACGATCGCCTTTGTGATCGCGACGATTACGGCCGTGGCGGTGGTCGCCAGTTGGCTGCCGGCGTGGCGCGCATCGCGGCTGGACCCGAACGTCGTGCTCAGAGATGAGTAACAGCTGACCAGGCTTCGGTCGGACGCTGGCACAAACCGTTTACCATGTCGCCGCGCTCCTGTCTTTTGTGAAGGGCGTCTGAGAATTGCGGGCGACAGGCCGCGAACGCGCCAGCCCGTTAACTGCTATAAAAACAGGATGTTGACTCTCTCCGATGGTTGCTTCGGACGCGCGCCGGAGATGCCCAACCTGGTCAGTTTTGGATTTGCCTACCTACAAAATTATCTACAATCGCTCGTTTTGACACCTGTCGGCGGGCGCAGCATAATCGCTGGAAGTGGTTGAACATCAAGCGGTGTGATTTGGTCGGGGCAGAGGGATTTGAACCCCCGACTCCCTGCTCCCAAAGCAGAAACCCGGAAGCGGCTAAATGCTTGAAAAATCAGGTTTTATTTTTCAAGCACTTACAGCCAGCTTGTTGAAACTTATTGAGCTTTGTTGAGCTTTCGGGATTTGACTCACTACAAAATTATCTACAGCTTCGAGAGCCTCAGGGAGAGCCAGCCGCAGCCTTGTCTGGAACCTGGAGTCGGATACTTGGGGGCGGTTGCAGTGCGCTTTCATCCACAGCCCCGGAATCGTGCGACGTACTGCCTCCTTTTTCCGTTAGATCTTCCAGGTCGTCTCTTGGCGGTCGACTGTCTTCCAGCCACTTACGGACCGATTTTCGCCTGCTCTCTGACCTCGATATAGGCCAACGCACTCCGGGTTTCCAGCTGAGGCTCAAGTGTTAGCCGAATACTGTCGAAGACCTCGAATACGTACTTGATCACGGCAGTCGAAAGCGGGCTGTCAATACTCGCGCAAGACCGGCCGATGGTTCCCAGTTCGTTGATGGTCGCCTGGTCGGAGTTTCCCCTTACCCGCCAGAGACTGCAGTGCAGCCCTAGAGCGTTTCAGGAAATTCGACTATCGCTTTGCCCTGCTTGAATTAAATCGATGATGAAAATCCAATTGAAGGCGAAGTAGCCGAGCGAGAAGTTCAAATCCGCCGCTTCTTGCCATAACAAGGCTTGCAGCGAGTACACTCTTCCAAAGCACGTCTTTCTTCTGGAGTTTCCTGAAGATGTTGAGCTGTGGCTGCCAGAGAAGCGATGTGGGACAGGGCGAGAAGCGGACACGTCGACACGACAGATTCGCGGTTCGTTTTGATCGCGCGCCGAGCGATGCAGGTAAATATCGAGGTAGCTCTCGTAAGCTGCATCCATCGAAGTCAGCATCGGGGTTCGAATCCTTATTCGTCGGCTTCTTGCCCCACTGATGCTGCAGGACTCACCAGTTCGTCTTCTGGAGGGACGTTGAGAGTCAAGTTTTTCTCCGCCGCCCGTTCCACGTTCTTATCCCCGCCTCTAGGGCTGCTTGAACTGGTCTTCGTCTCAACGAGCGCTTCCAATTCCTCCTTGACGAATTCATTGAACTCAATGAGGGCCGCCCCGACTCGATCTCAGAGAAGCAGTTGCCTCGTACACATCGCCGATGTCCGTCAAGTAGCTGAGTACAGCACTCCCACGCCGTCGGCTCGCCTAGCTTCTTTTTGCCATCGGTTTTGCCACGCGAACAAATAAGCGTTGATCCGGGCCCGGGCGTCGGCGTCCGGAAAATGCCTCAGATGGTCCAAGAGTTGGGTCTTCAGCGTTAACAGGATGTGGCGAGCCGTCAAGTGATCCTGTTGGCGGATGGAGCGAATGCCAGCCTCCACAAGAACCCGCGACGGCTGGCTCCGTGCCAGCTCCCATTCTTCGGGCGGTCCGGGCGTTCTTCGGAGGGTAAACAACTCGGGTTCGCCCCACGGGATTTGGCGTACCAGCTCTACTATATAGGTGTGCACGCTGGCTCGGGTAACAGTGCCCACAGGTAGTAAATGAAGAATAATAGGAAAAGGCAAAATAGGCCAAGGCCACTTGGCAGCGCGAAACACTTGCAGGATCAAGCGGTGTTCGCATTGGTCCAATCGTGCCAAGAGAAATGAAAGCGAAAGAACCGAGAGGGTCAGTATTCGGGCGGAATAAGGGTTCCGGAAAATAATCCGGACTGAATAGGTGGGGAAGGTCGATGAGGCCCGTTCGAAAGCCAGAATCAAGATGGCAATTAAGATCCCGAGCAAACCGGCAATGATCCCTGCCACCGTCGGCAACAAGACAATCGCCGTCTCAAAGCTTATCCCCAGTAGATTGGGCAAGACGGTGCCCGCCAGAGCACCAGAACTAATATCTGAACATTAAGAAGCCCCAGTTCCTGATCAGGAATTGCCTAGCTCGCGGCCGAATCCGCCGCCGCCGAAGCTCCCAGACCAGTCTGCGATAGCGCCTTTGCGCCGACTTCGACCTTCTGCTGAACCAAGCACCGACTCGCGTCCTCCGATTTGCTGACGAAGTCTTGAGGAGTAGGAGGAGCTTGGAGAGAGGCTTCTGCACTGCCGCTAAAGCATCCATGAGGGCCACGCAAATCATTGTATTAATGAAGGCTGACGACGTGACCGACCCGCAAGGCAGCAGTCAGGGCCTCGTACCAAGGACAAAACGCGCCCGTTCACCCCGCAGCATCTCAAACGGTGTGATGCACCTGATCCCGAGGCCAATACACGCGTCGGGAATCTTGATTCTCCGTTGGGAGCCAGACGGAATTTCGTGTGTCACGACCGTATGACGTCCGGCGTGAGCTTGAGCCACCAGGTAATAATCGGCGACCTGAAGAAAGGTGCTGACCGCGGCAGGTTCGTAGTTTTGACCCGTTGCCCAGTGGCTGACCGTTGCTAAAGATGGGAGTATTGAAGCGTCCGGTCGAAGAAAGAACGCATCACCTCGGGCCTGCGCCCATTGCGACAACTCGTCGGCCAACGCCAGTACTTCGTCGCCGACTCTCTCAATGCTGAAGACGGTCCCGCGTCGGTTCTGCTGAACCAACCAGTCCCAAAAAGCGGGACAAAATCCAATCCATAGTGCAGGTTCTTCGCCGCTATGAAAACATTCGCATCGATCAGGTAGGGCATCAGACCATCAACCCGAGGTTCTGTCCCAACTCCCGAAATGTGGTCATCTTCTTGAACCCGAGTAATCGAAACGCCTCGGTGAACGAAGACCTTCCTTCCAAAGTGCTTATGACCAGCGCCCGTGCAAATCGTTTGCTGGCTCTTGCGCCGAGTGTCAGGTAGAAGTCGCCGCCACTGCCTCGCGGAAGCGCCTGCAACCGTTCCAGCTCTGCCTGGTAAGCCGCCCAATAGTCATCGCCTTCTAGCCCGCCCACGTCATGCATCCGCCGGAGGATGACGAGGGTGCTCACTTTGAATCTTCGTGCGAGACGATCGAGATCCGCTCTTAGGTTGGCGACCGGTTGATATTCGCGCTCGGAAAATATTGATCGGAACCAGCAACTCGGCTGCGACCTGATCCGCCCACCGCTCGATATTGTGGCTGGGAGTTTCGCTGGGCTCTGCATCAGAAACTGCCGATTGGCCCAGCCAGATATGGGCCATTTCGTGCGCCAAAGTGAACATCTGCGCAGCCTTGGTGTCGGCGCCGTTGACAAACACTAAGGGGCTAGATCGTCGGATAGAGCGAAACCCCGAAATTCTTGTGGGTCGAGCTTGCGCCGGTTGTTACTGCCTACTACTCCACTCACCATGACCAGTATCCCGAGAGCGTCCGCCTGGCCGATGAAGCGCCGCAAAGCGTCCGTCCAGGTCGGTAGTTGGCGTCGCTCTTCGATATCGAACCCGAGCGCCCGTCGTATGTGGGCTGCAGTTTCCACAACTCGGTCGCTCGGTCCCGCGGAACCGACAAACGGCAACGATCGTTCCCTCGTGGTCCGCGCAAAATCGCGGTACCAGTCCTGGCGCTGTTGACAGAGGTAAATAGTGTCAAGCAGGTCCGGGCTGGGATGTCGGTGCCGCCGGTGTGCGGCCGTACGGAAATCGGGGATCGGGATTCGTTCAGTGGGCGGGGCCGGGAGGAAGAGGTAACCGATCGGGGTGTGAGTTGCTGCGGCAAAACTTTCGAGTTGTCGCAACGTGGGCGCGCCTCTCCGCTCTCCCAGGCATAGAGCTTGGGGAAACGGGGAATCAACATGTCGGCATCCAAGTCGGCTCGTGCACGTGCCCAGCGGAGCAGTGCCGGCCTGACATTGACACGCACTCTAGCGGCCCTCCTCAAGGCACATTGTACGCCATTGTGCGGACGTTGCGGATGCGCTTCAGACGCATCCACATCTGTTTATCCGCGCCGCACGCCTGCCTTCTGTGCAGGGCGTCTAGGGACTGCGGGCGAGAGGCCGCGAACGCGCCACTTCTGTAACCCCTATAAAAACAGCATGTTGCCTCTCTGCGAAGCTTGTTTCGGGCGCGTCCGAGACGTTCAGCCTCGCTGTTTTGGGATCTGACTCACTACAGATTTATCTACAGAGCGTTTTCGACGCCTGTTCGGCGGGTGAGATGCAAACGGAGGAAGTGTTTGAAAATCAAGTGCTTTAAGCTGGTCGGGGCAGAGGGATTTGAACCCCCGACTCCCTGCTCCCAAAGCAGGTGCGCTACCAGGCTGCGCCATGCCCCGACTCTCGGTGTGATGCGCGTAGTTTAGCACGAGCGGTCACCGGGCGACAAAGCCGCTCCGCAAGCTTTCCTCCAATAACTCCTCCTTGCGAAAGACCTGGACTCCGATTACGATGCCAAAACTCGTCAGCAGGGACGTGGAGGGCCATGACACGATGAACGATCGGCCAGAGCCAATCTTGAGCATCCAGGGAGTCTCCAAGCAGTTCCGGTCGGGCACTTGGGGAATCAAGGACCTTTCACTCGACATCCACGGGGGAGTCATGGGCTTGCTCGGGCCAAACGGGGCCGGCAAGACAACCCTGATGCAGATGATTGCGACGATCAGCGCTCCAACCTCCGGCCGCATCCTGTTCCGTGGCTCGGACATCGCGCGCCAGCCGGATGCGTTGCGCCAAAAGCTCGGATACCTCCCGCAGGACTTCGGAGTCTACGACAACCTCACCGCCTACGAATTCCTCTCGTACTTCGCCAGTCTGAAGGGCGTGTATCGGCCGAGCCGCATTCGGGAAAAACTCGAATCTGTAAATCTACACACGGCCGCGGATCGGCCGGTGGGAGGCTTCTCCGGCGGCATGAAGCAGCGCCTGGGGATCGCGCAGGCGCTCATCAACGATCCCGAATTGCTGATTGTCGACGAGCCGACGGCCGGCCTGGATCCGGAAGAGCGCGTCCGGTTTCGCAATGTCATCTCCGAGATCGGTTTCGGGCGGCTGGTCATCTTGTCGACTCATATCGTCTCCGACATCGAATCGGTCGCCACTCAGATTGCCATTCTCCGGCAGGGATCACTGGTCACTCTAGCCACGCCGGAGGCACTCCTGTGCACTGCCGTCGGGAAGGTTTGGGAAGCAGTCGTGAAATCCGAGGAATTCGAGGAGATCCGTAAGGCGTTCAAGATCTCGAGCGCAATCCGGAAGCCGGACGGAGTTCATATCCGCATGGTTGGGCCGGAGAGCGGGCTGCCGGGCGCGATGCTGGCTGAACCGAGCCTGGAAGACGCTTTCCTTTTTCACCTGAACTGGAGCCCCGGGCACGGAGAAAGTGGAACCGATGGTCAGCGGTAAGCGAGTCGCAGCGGTGGCAGTCGCCGATTTTCGAGTCAGGTTTCGGAAAACGCAAACGGCGGTCACCTTCGTGTTGCTTTGCCTGGGGACGTACCTGATTGTCCCTGATCCCGCTACCGGCAACACTTTGATGGAGCTTGACCACCATCGGGTTCTCTACAACTCGACGGCCATCGCGCTGGCAACGGCCTGCCTGTACTCGCTTCTCCTCTCGCTTGTCGGTTTCTACCTGGTGAGCAATTCGATTCAAACGGACATCGACTCTCATGCCGGGTTTGTTCTCGCGTCAACCCCGCTGAGCAACCTGGAATACCTTGCCGGGAAACTTGCCGGGAATATCTTTTTCCTGGCCTCTTTGGGCTCGGGATTCTGTTTAAGCTGCCTCGCCATGTACCAGCTCCGCGGGGAAGCTCCGCTCGAGCTTTTAACTTTTTTGAAATACTACGCCCTGCTTCTCCCGCCTTCCATCGTCTTTGTCTCTTTGATCGCCCTGCTTTTCGAATCAATCCCGTTTCTATCCGGCCGCCTCGGAGACATCGTGTATTTCTTCGTCTGGACCCTGGTGATCGGGGTTGCCGCCGGCGTCATCGCCGCCGATCCGAATGCGCTCAAGGCTGATCGGCCACACTGGACCACATATGTCGATCCCCAGGGCGTGGCCTTCGTGGCGCAACAGGTGAAGACAACTGCGAGCACGGGTAATTTCACAATAGGCTACACGCCTTTCGACCCCGCGAAGGCCCCGGTGGTCCTCGCTCCTGCAAGGACCGGGATGGCTCATCTCCTCGCGCGTCTCAGCTCGGCCCTGATTCCGTTACCGCTGTTTGGTCTCAGCCTGCTGCTCTTTCACCGTTTTGATCCAACGAAACTTCGGTCGTCGCGAGGGAAGGGGAAGCGCGGCTGGGTGAAGATGATAAATGCCGTGTTGAAGCCGCTCGTACCGGCTCTCCGTTTCATGTTGACCGGCTTCTCCCGGAGAACGCAGCTTGGCTGGTTTTTCAGCACTGTCCTGGCGGAACTTTGGATCGTGCTCACCGCATATCCGGTTCTTCCGGTGTTGGCAATCGTTTGCTCGATGCTCACGCTGTTTGTCCCACTGAGCGCTGTTCGTGGCGCGGTCCTGCCAGCCGCGTTTCTCATTTTGATCCCGCCTCTGTCAGAGGCAGCTTGTCGGGAGAGACGGTTCGGCACCAGCCAACTGGTATTTGCATCGCCGAGCATGAAGAGCTGGTATATTCCCTGCAAGTTCCTCTCAAGCATGCTTCTGATCCTGCTATTCACCGGGGTCGCTGTCTTGCGACTTGGTGCGACGGCTCCGGGGACGGGTCTTTCGATGATGATCGGCGCAGCTGTTTTCGCAGGCCTTGCGGTCTGCCTCGGCGTGATTGCCTCTAACCCGAAGCCCTTCATGATTATCTCGCTGCTCGCCTGGTATCTCGCTCTCAGCGATCACGGACGGGTTCCTGCTTTGGACTTCGCGGGGTGGTTTGGGACTGCGGGAGCAAGGATACGCGTGTGCTATGCGATCCTGACACTGTTCCTCTTCATAACCGCCGAGATTGGGTATCGGTTCAAATGGCAGAGGCAACAAGTCGCGTGAGTGGCAGCACCTTGCTTGTTAGACCGGATCGGCACGCCGGAGGCGTGCCTGGCCGGACTCTGGAGCTGGAGAGTCCGGCCAGGA
>CAVUUN010000020.1:0-423689 GCA_963744645.1 uncultured Acidobacteriota bacterium | reverse complement strand
GAACCGCTTCGGCGCGGTTCCGATATAGGAAAAGGGATAACAGGTCACCAGCGTCAGCACGTTTGCGGATGAGGGAGCGAGTACCCCTACGTTGTCCGGCTCGACGATGATGAGCGATTCGACCACGTACTTGAAATCGCCACCCAACGTTGAGAATTGAATCTCGTCCTTGGTTCTCAAATCCTTTAACCCGCGAAAGAACGTATCCCGGTGACCCGCCACGCCGACGTTCCCGGCTTGCCCGGGCAGCGGGGTCGCGGGAATGTGGCCGATGGCGAGTTGCAGGGTATCCCGGTCGATGCCTTCGCGCACCATTGCAGACAGCTGGAGTCTTGGCACCGAGAGCCGTCCAATGAGGGCTGACGCGGATCTCCGGGACGAGCGGGGGGCGCGGCCAGCCGGCGCGATTTGGTCATCAGGCGCTACGCCGGCGGCGGCGCCGCGGTCCGGCGTGCGATCGAATTCGCGGCTTTCATACGTTTGGTAGATGACCCGCCCAAGGTATGCATAGCCGTAGAGCCCGAGGCAAGCGATCCCGAGAGCCAGAAAGAAGTATCGGATTACCGTCAGTCTCACAGGCCCCGCTTCCGGTGCGGCTCGCCATCCGCGGGCGGAAGAACATAGCGCGTGCGCGTGTGTACCACCAACTTGTGCCCGTTGGATGCCGACGCGGTCACTTTGATCTTCCGCAACGAACCCCGTTCGCCGGATCGAACCGGAACGTAGCCGATTGTGTACCGCGCGCGAATGTCGCTCGCGATCTGCTGGCAAATGCCGTTGACCTCGGCAAGATGGACCCTCAAAAACGACTCGCCGCCGCTGATTTGCGCGAGATGCCGCAGTAATCCGGGGTTGCTCTCGTGATCTGTTTCGTCGAAGATCCCGATCGTATATATGGTCGCGCGCGACTCGAGCACCCTTCGCATCACGTCGTCAGCTCCGTGAACGCTACTGTTGTCGCCTCCGTCGCTGACCAGCACAAGGGTCCTCCTGTCGCGCCGGCCCTGCTCCAAGTGTTTCAGGGAGAAGACGATCGCGTCGTGGAGGGCCGTACGGCCTTGAGGAGTGCCTCTCGAGAGGGCAGAGTGCAGTTGGTTGATGTCGCCGGTGAATGGAATATTGGCGGGAAGACCCAGGCTAACGCCATCGCTGAAATGCACGACAAAGATTTCATCGCTCCGGTTGCTCGCCCCGATGAAAGCCAGCGCCGCCGTCACTACCTCCGGGCGCTTGGTCCGCATGCTTCCGCTCGCGTCGATGACCAGGCCAGCGGTGACCGGGACATCCTCGCTTGCGAAATGGCAAACGGTCTGGAGCTTTCCGTCTTCATACACTTTGAAATTGCTCTTCGCCAGGCCCGAGACACGTTCACCCGTAACGGACTTGGCACTCACATCCAGCAGGACGAGTTCGGCGGTTACGCTGAGCTTGAATGGTTGCTCGGATGCCTCAACTGCGGGGACCTGCGCAGGTAGTGTCTGCATGGCTATCGCCAGCCCGAGGATGAAAATGTCTCTTAGCACTGTAACTCCTCCGCGCCGTGGTCTGCCTTCAAAAGACCACGGCGGATTGCGGGCGCCGGGCCCTAGTGCCTTGACCGTCAGGAACCGCTCCCTTACGGTCGCGGCTCTGTGTCCAGGCCCTGCACAGAGCCGCAGACCGTAAGGGAGCGGTTCCAGCATCGAAAGCACAAAACTAAGCGGTCACGGCCCTAGGCCTTGCAGTTACGCCGGCGCCTGGAGCGAAATCCAAGGGCGGCAAACAGGGTCAAGGACACGAGTCCGGTCAGGCCGAGTAGCGGCAGGACGCTGGCGGTGTCTGGCAGCGCCTGCATGGGCGCGGCTGTTTCGGCCGTCTGAACCGGCGCAGCTTCCAATACAGGCTCAGGCTGCAGAGCCGGATCCGGAGCCCGCACCGGCATTGTCCGTACCAATTCGGCGGTCTTGCCGCTTTCGTCTACAACCACCAGCGGCGCCGTCTTCAGATCCTCCGCGGCAACCGTTTCCAATTCGATGGCGGGGACGGCCGTCTTTACAAAGGTCGCAATCTGGACGGCCGTTTGTTTCGGGTATGCGAACTCCTGCCCGAAATTGTCGCCCGGATAGAACCACGCACGAAGCGCTCTGGGTTGCCCCGCCGGGACTTCCCAATACTGGAATACCGTTTTCCCGGTCGGCTGCAGGCGGTAATTCGGTATCGCCAGGATCGTCGTGAGGATGTTCTGTTGATCCTTATCGAAGATCCGGACGATGTGCCGGTCTGAGAGGGAGTCGACCAGCACCATCACGTATTCGCCGGGCTGAAGCGTTACGGTGTGGTCGGGAGTGCAGCAGGACGGTACTTGTAGGGGTTCATTGACCGTCAGCAAGGTCTTTTTGTCCCAGGCATCAGCCTGGAGGCTTGGTAGCAGCGCAACGCCGATGCAACCCGCGAAGGTTGCCAGTGCAATGCTCCGGAAACGTATCATATGGTCGTCGATCTCCTTTTCGATATTCGCCGTCTTATAAGGCAGATTGAGCACCAAAGCGGAAGGCCCGCGAAAGCCGGCTCTTAAGACGGCTTCATCGCGAACTTATGCAATTATTGCCGACGGTCATGCAGGATCTGCTAAGAACGACGATACAAGGACTCTGTGTCTCGGCAAGCGACGCGCTTTGCAGCGGATTGGGTGCCGTCCGCGAGATGGAAACAGTTATGCCGCCGGAGCGGCCACGCGGACGGTCTCTACTAACGTGCCCGGGCGGCGGTGCCCGGACAAGGAACCATCGACAGAATAAGGCTCAGCACCACAAGGACGGCAAGAACGGCTGGGACGGACATTAGATCCTCGATTCAATTGCAGTTGCCAAAGGGCTTCGCGCACGCGTTTTGGCCGGAAAGGCGACCACGCGCGGCGTGGCCGATGAGGGTTCTTCCCAGCACACGCGACGCCGCCGCCCGCACGTCCGGCACTCGTACAGGCCGTGCGAGGGCCACATTGGCTCACTGTGCATCAGCCTGCACCAGAGATCGCCGATTCGCTCTTGGGTTAATTTCATCGATCGTCCCGACATAACCTACCCGTGGCACGTTTGCCGCCGTTTAGAAAGAAACAAGGTTTTGCCCCACCCGGCGATTTGGTCCGGCTCGTGCACAGACACAAGCGCCACAGTTCCCCGAAAGGCGATTCCGCCGCGCAATGCTCAACCCGAAGGTAGTGCGCGACAATACTACTTAATAACGTCAGCTGTATACCGTGAAACCGACCAGTAAGAGACAGACTGCAATTGGTATTGACAGTGAACATTACAATACTTCATTCTAGTTACGGATTGAGCTTTCCTGCTTATTCCGCCGGCTAGCCTGCGCTAAGTCAGGTCATCTGGATCTCCTCTTCTTAGCCAATCAGCGCAGGAGACAACGAATCGCATGAAACGACAACGCAGCATCTTACGGGCGGGGCTTTCACTGGCCGGCCTGCTCATTATTGCCGTGCCGGCGGGGGCCGAGCGTGTCTGCCAGGGATTGGGCGAAATCGCCGGCGTCTACGGCTTCACTGCCTCCCGGTCGGGGCTGGTCGGTTCGCCGCTGGCCTTTACCGGGGCTTTCAGCGGAACCGCTGCGCGGGATAGTCGGGCCCAAACCCCGGCCGGCCTGCCGGCCGCGGCATTCAACGGCGTGGGCGGAGTCGTGACGGGCGCCGCCACGGCGGAGCCGTTCTCGCGGACGGGCACGCTCCTTGCCGATGGCTCGGGCGGCCTGTTTACCGATGTGCCCGGCACGGAAGTCGCGCAGAAGCTGGGCGGTTACAGCGTGAACGACGATTGTTCGGTGGCCGTGACCCTGAATAATAAGTTCGCGTTCGTGGGCAGCAACGCGCCGGCCGCCACCGGCAACAGCGCCGCGCACGCCTTGAGCGGCCCATCCACGGTGGCGTTCGAGGGCGTCATTCTGCAACGCGGCGAGGAAGTCGACCTGGTTCAGACCGGCCTCCCCGGCGGTACTTTCGTCACGATGCGGAAGATATTCGCCAAGGAGTGCACGGACGAGAATTTCAACGACAGCTTCGGTCTGGTTGGCGCTGGCAGCCGCGCGATCGTGTCCGGCGGTCCGGCCTTCGCGGCCTTCGGGATTAGCGGACGGTTGATGGCGGACGGACAAGGCAATCTCATTGCAGACGGGTTCTCGGTATCGTCGCCCAGGCAGCAGCAGCTTTCGGGCACGTACAGGGTGAAGCCGGATTGCACCGGTTCGGCGCAGATCGCCATGGCCGATGGGACATCGGTGGCGCTCGATTTCGTGCTTGTGCATGAATACAATGCCGCTTTGGGCACGGCGAGCGCGCAGATCCGGCAAAAGCGGATGATGTTCTCCGTGTCGGGCCAGGGCATTGCCGGCAGCGGCTTCGCTACCGCGCAGTAGAGCGGCGCAGTCGCGTGGCGACCCGGCCGCGGTCTGCCCCCCATGATCCAGCCGCGGCCGGGCAACAACCAGAAACCTCAAGGAGAGATTTTATGCAATTCGATCGACCTACCAGTACCGCTGCCCTGTTTCTTCTTTTCGGAACGATGATTGTCCCTGCATACGCGCAGCAAGGCCAGCAGAACGAAAAACACGGCAAGCCCGAAAAGCATCAGGACAGGCAACAGCAAGCTGCGCGGCCACCCGCACAAGATGAGAGCCTCAAGGGACAGCCGCAACGACCGCAGGCACGCGGACAGCAACAGCAGAAGCGACCGCAAGAGGCCAGGCAACAAAAGCAACCGCAACGTACGCGGCAGCAGGCCGCCGCGTGGCAACAGCAACGGGGATGGCTGCAGCAGGGCGGTTGGCGGGGGGAGAGCACATGGCAGCGGGGCCGTGCTCAACGGTGGGAAAGCGAGCATCGCAGTTGGGCGCAGCGTGGAGGGTACGGCGGTTACTACATTCCTCAGACCCGCTTCGGTCTCTATTTCGGGAGTCAACACTGGTTCCGGATGCGCAGCCGCCCCACAATTTACATGGGGTATCCGCGCTTCTCGTACAGCGGCTTTTCGTTTCTGCTCGTGGATCCCTGGCCGGAATACTGGGCGGAAAACTGGTACGACACCGATGACGTTTACATCGATTATGACGAGGGGTACTACCTTCACAACCGCAGGTCCCCGAGCGTCAGACTTGCGATCACTGTCGCACTGTAGCTGACGAACGCGGTCACAAATCCTCTACCGAAACACTTCCCCGGCCAGGCCACGAGGCCTGCCCTTGTTGCCGGCGCCTTCGGGGCTACTGTTGAGGCAGGTGCAGAATTCGCTTCTAAAGTGCAGGATTTGCCGGATCCCACTGGAAGGCAGAGCGGCAGCCATTGGAGCGTATACGAAACTCATGGCAGGAAGCCATCGAAAGCCGTGGGCAGCGAATTGCTACTTAGCAATTAGGAGCATCTAAGAAAATGCCGCTGATAAACATCGTCATTGCGCTGATCGCGGTCGGCGTCGCCTTGTGGCTGATCAATACGTACATCCCTATGGCCTCCGGCATCAAGACGATTCTAAATGTAGTGGTCGTCGTTGCCGCGGCCGTTTGGGTTTTGCAGGCGGTCGGACTGTGGGGACGGGTAACGAGTTACAGGTTTATGAACTGAGCCGGTGGGACCTACCGGGCACTCCCAATGACAATACTTAGCGTGGTCCTGCTGTGCGCAGTTCCCGTTGCAGGCATGGCTCAACCCGCGGCTTCGCTTGACCTGAACGGCAAACTTCGCTTTCACGGCGAAAGCGTTTATAGCCCGTGGTCAATGGCGGGATCCGCCGCATACGCTGGGATTCGCCAGGGAATGGGCGTCCCGGAAGAGTGGGGACAGGGCGCCAGCGCCTACGGCAAACGTGTCGCCTCTTCCGTCGGCGGCTCCGCGATCCATGCTGTTCTTGCTTTCGGCCTGGATTCGACGCTGCACCAGGACCCGCGATATTTTCGATCGCGGAGCGCGGGATTCTGGCGCAGAACGGCCCATGCACTCCGCGGAACCATACTGACGAGGACGGACCGCGGTGGCGAGACACTATCCACCTGGCGTCTGGGTAGCGCATACGGCGCCGCTTTTCTCTCGAACCAGTGGTATCCGGACCGCCTGAATACCGTGCGCCGGGGCGCGCTGCACGGCTCGCTCCGGCTGGGGTTCGATTTCGCCGGCAATTTCGGTTCCGAGTTCTGGCCGGGTCTCAAACGGAAGATAGTGCGCCGAAAGCATTGATTATACCGATCTGCGTCGGAGGAGGTTGAGCATGAGTCTGCACATCGAACAGCGGGAAAGCGAAGGCATTATCGTTCTTGACCTGAAAGGCCCACTCACTTTGGGTCACGGAGATTTGGAACTGCGTGACAGACTGCCTGCACTGCACCAGTCGGGCAGGGTCAATATCGTGTTAAATCTCAAAGACGTCAGCAGCATCGACAGCACCGGACTGGGCACATTGGTGTTTGGGCTCGCCAGGCTGCGCAAGGCCGGCGGAAGGCTGGCGCTGGTAAACCTCAACCGGTCGCATCTGGAACTTTTCTTGCTGACCAAGCTGGCCATCGCCTTTGAGTTCTTCGACGACGAGCAGGATGCGGTGGACAGCTTCTTCCCGGATCGAGCGCTGAAGCGCTTCGACGTCCTCGACTTCGTTGAGCAGGAAGACGATCGCAATGCGGATCGCGACGCCCGTTTCGGAGCCGGCTTGCTAAAATAGGAGGCGATGCCCCGACTGCCCGTGATCTCGGGCCGGATTCTCATCGTTGACGATGATGCGCGTCAGCGTAACGCCTTGGTTGCCATGCTTTCCGGTTGCGACTTCGACACGCAGGTCGCCGCCGACGGGCAGGAAGCGCTTGAACGACTTACGGCCTTCGACGCGGACGTCATCGTTTCAGATTTGGTCATGCCGCGCATGGACGGCTTTGAACTGCTCCGGCACCTGAAGGAACGCGGTGACCTCACTCCAGCGATCGCGCTCACCGGCTTCGGCAGCATGGAAAAGGCGCTTTCCGCGGTCCATGACCTCAAGGCATTCTGGTTCCTGGAGAAGCCGGTGGAACCGCGCGCCTTCAAAATCCTTCTGGAACGTGCGATTCATTACAAAAGAAGCCTGCAGCAAAACTACCAACTAAAGCGCGACCTGAGCCTCCGCGGCGTCCTCGGGGACCTGGTAGGAACCTCACCGGCGATGCAGCAGATCTTCTCGCTCATCAGGCAGGTGTCCCCCACATCAGCGCCCGTATTGATCTGTGGAGAGAGTGGCACTGGAAAGGAGTTGGTTGCGCGGGAGATCCATAAGTGCAGCCCCCGTCGTGATGGGCCTTTCGTCGCGATCAACGCAGCCGCGTTACCCGAGACTTTGGTTGAGAGCGAGCTATTCGGCCACGAGAAGGGTGCGTTTACGGGAGCGGCGGAGCGTTCGGCCGGCTGCTTTGAGCAGGCTCACGGGGGCACTTTGTTTCTCGACGAAATCGGCGAGATGCCGCTGTCTACGCAGCCAAAGCTGCTGCGCGTTCTCGAGGACTTGCGAGTGCGACGACTTGGGGGCAAACGCGAGATCGCAGTGGACGCTCGTGTGCTTGCCGCCACCAGCCAGGAACTCGGCACGCATTTGCGCGAAGAACTTTACTACCGGTTGAGTGTGTTCCAAATCGTAGTTCCGCCGCTGCGTGAGCATAAAGAAGACATTCCACCTATCGCGGATGTCATACTGCAGAATCTGAACAAGAAATACGGCACGCGCGTTACAGGGGTCGACGCCGAGGTGCTGGATCTTCTTCATCGGTATGATTGGCCCGGTAACGTGCGAGAGTTGCGCAATGTCCTGGAGCGAGCCACCATCATGGCACGCGAGGGGTTGATCCGGCTGGCCGACCTTCCTTTCCCTGCGTTCGATGAAAGCCCCGGCCGGTATGCCCGGCATTCACCAGGAGATGAGGGCACAGATCCGGTACTGCTCAAGCCGGGCCAGCCACTCATGAAACTCGAGGAAGCTTACATCAAACTCACCCTCGAGCACGTGCGCGGTAATCGCAAACTCGCCGCCGAGATGTTAGGTATTAGCCTGCGGACGCTGCAGAACCGGATCGCCGCACAGCGCGAAGAGGCGAAAGCGACAACCCCGGACGCGTAGACCGCTCGCCTCGGTGGTCGCGACCTCACCAATGCGGCCGCCGTCATTCGTCTGACGATAGTTGCAGTTTTTTCATACCCCTACTTAGCAAAGTATGTCCCCTTAAGTTGTTAATTGTCCTTGTTGGTTGTGGCCACAGGATTGCTCCATACGTTTGGCGTCTTAGTGAGGTCCAGGAGGAAGGTGAACATGAAGAACAAGGTCACTGTGGTGGCGGTTCTGCTTGTCGTCGTGTTTCTAGCGGGGTTTCTTCCTAACTATGCAAAAGCAAATCGCCTGCAGGACGAGCTGCGCGAGGCGCGGCGGGCGCACAGCCTGGCCCAGCTTCGGGATCTGTCCTGCCTGGCATACTTTCAGGCGAGCCAGAAGGACTATGGGCTCGCGGGTAGCACCAGCACGCGCTTTTTCGACCGCACCCGGGAAGCAGCGAACCAGGCATCGGATTCCAGCGTCAGAAAGCCGCTGGAAGACCTCTTGAGCCTAAGGGACCCTATCACAGCGGAGTTGGCGAAGGGCGACCCTGGAGTTCTGATCGATCTGCAGGCGCTATTTGTGAAGACTCGCCATGCCACAGCCCTTCCCTCCGGCGCACGGCAATTCGAATAAGCCGCGCGAAAGGAAAACCAAGGACTCAAATGAAAATCTCACTCCAGTCCCGCGCGGTACTGCTGATTCTGGCGTCGGCGACGGCCTTGCCCGGTCAAGCGGACGCTCGTGAGGTCATCCGTCGCGCCGTCGCAGCCGAGGAGCGCAACTGGAAGGTAGCCCGCAACTATGGTTTTTCCGAGCGCGTGGACGCGCGCCGCCTGGACTCCCATGGAGGGTTGAAATCCAAGGACCTGAAGATTTACGACGTCATGCTGCTGGACGGCTCACCCTACCGGCGGCTGGTGGCGCGCGACGACCGCCCGTTATCGCCTGGCGAAGAGAAGAAGGAGCAAGAGAAGCTCGCCAGCAGCATCGCCGAGCGCCGGGAAGAGACCGCAGCACAGCGGGCGCGACGCCTGGCCGAGTATGACAGGCGTCCGGAGTGGCAACGCGAGGCCTGGCAAGAGTTGCCGGAGGCTTTCGACTTCCGGCTGGCCGGGGAAGAGGTGTGGGACGGCGACGGCTTGTACGTGATCGAAGCCACTCCGCGCAAGGGATACCAGCCCCGGTCGCGCACAGGGAAGGTGCTTGCCCACCTTCAGGCCAAGCTTTGGGTGGACAAGCAGGACTACCACTTGGCGAAGGCGGAGGTGGAAGTTGTCGATCCCATCTGGGTGGGGCTGTTTCTGGTCCGCCTGGCCAAGGGCTCCCGCGCGGCCTTTGAACAGACGCGCGTGAATGACGAGGTCTGGCTACCGCATCAAGTGCGGGCATCCATCTCGGTTCGTCTGGGACTGCTGAAAGTGCTGCACATCCAACAGGAAATGAGCTACAGCAAGTGCCTCGAGTTTCACACCCATTCGCCAGTCCTCTCGCAGATCAGAGCGAGGTAAATCGAGTTTCTTGACGCCCTGGTTCCCAGTGATCGGCGTAGATCGGGGATACTATGTACGTCAGCGCAGGAGCGCTCTCTGGATGCAACAACGAGGACCTCTCATCTTTCTCGCTGTCGTACTGACGGCGCTTCTGCCCTTCTTGTTACAGGTGGCCCGGCCCTTCCTCACCTCGTTCATCCTGGCAACGGTTATTGCCATCGTGATAAACCCGGTCAAGGAGTGGCTTAGCCTTCGGATACATCGGCCCGGACTAGCAACCCTCCTCACCACTTTCGCGACCGTTTTCGTAGTGGGAATCATCTTTGCTTTTGCGGGTTTCACTATCACACGGGAACTGGCGGCTGCCTACGACACGCTTAGCCGGCGTTCCCTGGAGGAAGGCGGCTGGCCATCTCTTGTCACCCATACTGCCGACCGGGTTGTCGACGCATTGGCCAACCGCCTGCCTGTCAACAAAGAAGCAATCCGGACGGAACTCATCGATGGCATGAAGGATGCCAGCGGCTATCTGCTCGATAATATCGGCGCCGCGGCAGGCGGAGTGGCAACCATAGTAATCACCGGCCTGCTTGTGACCGTCTTTCTCTATTTCCTGCTCAGATACGGGAAAGACTGGCTTGGCCGGCTGGCCGTGCTCACTCCGCTCGATCCTCGCACCACCGCCAGCATTGTTCGGACAGTAAACGATTCGGTCGTGGCAAACGTCAGCGGCGTGTTCGCCGCCGCCCTGGGACAAGGCCTGCTTCTCAGCCTGGGGTTTTGGCTTGTCGGCGTTCGGTCTCCCGTACTCTGGGGCGCGGTCGGCGGGTTGGCTTCCATCGTTCCGGTGGTCGGCGCCCCACTGGTCTGGGTTCCCGTCGCGATCGCCTTCCTCTTAATGGGATCCTATTGGAAGGCGCTGATTCTGGGTTTCTGGGGCTCCCTTGTGGTGGGTTCCGTAGACAACGTGCTGCGGCCGTTTGTGGTCGGTACGCGCGAAAAGCAGCACCCGATGCTCATCGCGCTGGCGGCGATTCCACCCGTGTGCAAGAAACGCCAAACGCGTCTCGGCCGACTCTCGCCCCTCCGGTTCGTTAAGGTCCGTCCGACAGATATCGCAACCGCAGCCGCCGTAGCGGTCGTGCTGGGTGGCACTGCTCTCGTTGCGGGCGGCTTCCCTGCAAAGCGAGCGGCCAGCATCTCCCCTTCGACGTGGAATTCGAAAAAGTGAGCTTGAAAAGGCTTGTTTAGGCTTGTCTGAATCCAGTCTCGCCGCTATCTAAGCTAGCCTCGCAGAGCTTTGTATATACTGCCACGGCGCGGCCGATTACGCTGGCGCAGACCGGTGGTGCGCTGTTCCAGCAGTCCGGGTACTCCAACGGCTCGCCCTTGCCGTCCTCCGCGGGCCTGCCGACCGTCGATTCGATCGGCGGTGGCATCGGGTCCCATGCTGGCGCCGTGGTCGTGCAGTTAGATGGTCCGGCGACGACCGCGCTGCTCCGAGGCGAGGCGGTTGAGACCATCGCCGCGAATCCGCGTGTGGTGCAGCGCGCAGCGATGGCGGCTACCCGCGCCAACGCCGGCCGCCGGGCGAATGGCCACTTGGAGAAGTTATCACTCGGCGACGCGCCTGACGGATGGCTCTGTGCTGGTGCCTGTTTCCTCGACATACCCGACAAACAGGGCTGTTCCATCAGCGGTTGATCAAATCGTTGTGGAACCAGTGATTGAGCCCCGCTCCGTGAATGATCATGGCCGGCTTACGCGTGGCGAATTCGCGCGCGAACTGGAGGATATCGCCGAGCGCGGCACGCCGTTGGGTCGGATGACAGTCGGACTCACCAGGTCCGGTTTTGTGAAAAAGTGGGCTTGAAAAAGCTCCCTTAAGCTTGTCTGAATTCGGTCCCGGCTGCGGGTTACGAACTCGGCCGAACCTGCCGAGATTTTCTCGATCCTATATCTCACGCTTCCTCGCGAACGCCGCGATGCGCTGCCCGGCCCGGTACGCCAGCGCCTGAATCGTCGCCGTAGGCTGCTGCCGCCCGCTCGTTACGAAGCTGCTGCCATCCACGATGAACAGGTTCCGTACGTCGTGTGAACGGTTGTCCGGGCGGAGCCCTGACGCGCGGCTCTGACCGTGATTTGCGAAAATGAACGGTCATGCCTCAGGGTTCCCGTTTTCCCGCAATCTTGTGCGTCCTGCTGGCGGGGGTATCGTCCCTCCCCGCGCAAGCCCCCGTGAAGGACGCGGACGTGGCCGATTACATCGGGAAGTTAATGGTCTGGTACCGCGAGGCGGCGGCCATGGAGCAATCGCGCGGCAGTTCGCGCGAAGCCGTCTTCGCGGACACGCTGCGCAAGAGCGTCGGCCAGACCATCCGGTCCGCCCTGCAACTCGCCCGCGGCCAGGCCGCGCAGCCCGGCAAGACTTCCGCCGCTCACGGCGACGACCGAAGCCGCCGCCTCATACAGGCCGGCGCGGCAAACGAGCAGCGCATCGAGGGCCTGCAAGCCGAAATCGAACAGTACAACCGCGAGCTCCATAACAGTCCCGAGCGGCTTCGCGCGGACATGCTGGCAAAGCGCGATAAAGCCGTTGCTGAGCTGAATTTTTGCAAAGCCCGCCGTGAAGCGCTGCAAAGCCTGTTGAGTTTTATGAACAGCTCCGATAAAGGAGGGCTCGCGGCAAGAATCCCGGATCTCGAGCGGCTCGCCGCCGAAGGCGACGCGCCTTCGGGCTCCCGCAGCGCGGCGCAGGATTTTTACCCGGAATCCGCCGGCATCGCGGGGCTCTCCGCAAACGTGTTAGCCACATCGCGTCGCATGAGCCGGCTCGCTGCCCTTGCCCGGCACACAGAGGAACTGCGGCAGCAAGCCGAAACGCTGCGCGCCCCGCTGCGTGGAAGCATGCAGGATATCATTCGCCGCGGCGACACCCTGGCGCAGATACCGGACGACGCCGCGGCAGCGGAGTTGACCGCGGCGCGCAAGGAACTCGAAGCGCTGCTGGCGCAATTCAAACAGGTCTCCAGCGTTTCGTCGCCGCTGGCGCAGCAGGTCGCGCAATTCAACGCGGCCCGCGCGAACCTGGAGCAGTGGCGCGCCACGCTCGAAGACCAGAACGGCAGCGCGCTACGGTACCTGCTGTTTCGGCTCGCCGTCCTTGGATTCGCGATTCTCGCCACCCTGCTGTTTTCCGCCCTGTGGCAGCGCGGCACAATGCGTTATGTGCAGGACGTCCGCCGCCGCAGGCAGATCCTGCTGTTGCGCCGCATCGTGGTCGGCTGCACCATCGCCGTGCTCGTGCTGCTCAGCTTCGTTACGGAATTCGGCTCCATCGCGACCTTCGCCGGGTTTTCTGCCGCCGGCATCGCGGTCGCCATGCAGAGCGTGATCTTGTCCGTGGTGGCGTATTTCTTCCTGGTGGGCCGCTGGGGCGTGCGCGTCGGGGACCGCATCACGGTCTCCGGCGTCACCGGCGATGTGATCGACATCGGCCTGTTCCGCGTCTATCTGATGGAACTTGCAAAAAGCGGCCCGGACATGCAGGCCACCGGCCGCATCGTCGTCTTCCCGAACGCCGTATTCTTCCAGCCCTCGGCACTTTTCAAGCAGTTCCCGGGCATCAATTACACCTGGCGCACGGTCTCCATGACCCTGCCGCCTTACGGGGACTACTCGGCGCTCGAAAAGCAGTTGCTCACCGCCGTCGAGTTAATCTATGCCGAGTACCGCGAGGCGATCGAAAAGCAGCACCGCGCGGCACAGACCACCGACAATCTCCACACTCCCACGCCGCGCCCGGAAACGCGCCTCCGCTTCGCGGATGGCGGGATCGAATTCTCCGTCCGCTATCCCGTTGAGATGCGGTGCGCCGCGGAAATCGACGACCGCGTCACGCGGGAGTTGATGACAGTAATCGACCGTCACCCGGCCGTGTTGTTCACTCGCCCGCCGAAGGTTCAGGCCGCGGGATAACGCATTGTGAACTACTGGGAGTCTAACTAGAATTCTCGACGAGCGGGTTATCGGAACCATTCGGCGGGATTGCCTGGACCACGTGATCGTGTTCAACGAAGCGTCGCTGCGTATAACGCTCGCTTCTTGCACACTAAGTATTAAAGAAGTGATCACTGAATAATCTAAGAAACAGACAGCATCATTATCTCTCAGCATCTTCATCTCTGACGCCATGGTGATGCCCACCGGCTCGAAGGCATTGGGACGATGACGGTCCCCATCCCATACTTGTAGATATTCTCGATTTTGGACCTGCCAGCGAGGGTGACATTCGAACGTCAGAGTACTCACCGACATACAATGCCGGCACGAAGGAGAGAGATCGTTTCGGTCTCCTGAAGATTGCCGAAGAACTGGTTGTGACGGCGCCCCTATCAGTCGACACTTTAGACGCGATCAGCTCAGCGATCTGCACTTGTCGCGACCCATAGAGTCCGTCGAAGCCCTTTCGCATATCGGTGGCTCCCGCAGCCAAGTAGATCCGCGTCGCAGGGCCCAGCCCAAACATGCTCAGAAGCGCTCCAACACGCCCAGCAACTTTAGCAGGGTGGCGGCATCGAAGCCTTGCCCCACTTCGATTCGGCGTCCCCTGGCCAATGCCACTGTGAGACCGCTGCTCTGCCGACTGGGCGCAGCCGCGCACGAGTTGGCGATCTCCACCGCCACCCAGCGATTACCAGGCTCCGGCACGGCCGCGCCCTGGGATCTCCGTCTCCGGTAACGTGACAGCGTTGCCAAGCTCAGCCCCTGGTTCCGGCAGAACTCGACTTGGCTCAAGCCGCTCAGTGTAGTGCTTGGCCGTGAAGTCCAGGCCCCAGTACGTGCTCTGAAGCAGAGGCAACCCCCGGCTGCGAGGAATGTGATCGACTATGGCAACGGTTCGAGCAGACCGTTAAGGACTACGACCACGCAGCCGCGGAAATTGACGCCGCCGCCCATGTAGCAGATCCTGACCGTCTCCGCTATGCTCAGCTACTCTTGCGGATGGCCGAACAGGCCAGGATTCAAGTGCGTCAGGAACTTCTTACGCATGAAACTACTGCCCACCCGGCTGAAACACGCTCTTCTTTCGTGAGTGCGTGCTACTTCACCTCCACCGCCACCACATCGAGCGGGACGCCCGCGATATTCTCTTCGCTGTGTTTCCCGATCCCGCTCCATCGCACGTCGCCCGACTTCGCGGTGGCCTCGATGACCGTCGGGTGCATGGCCCCGCCCGTCCGCCCTCACCGCTGAACCGCGACATACAACCTCTGCGTCCCCGCACGTCCCGCGAGTGTGAACGTTATCGGAACCGCCAGGCTGTCGGGAACATCCGGTACCACAACATTGAACTGATACAACCCTGTAAGGTTCGGCGCCAGCCCCTGATACGACAGCGTCGCTGGCGCACCCCCGACCGAAACCTGCAACGGATTCGATAGCGCATTCGCGCCTGTAACCAGAGTGCCCATCCGCACGTTCGGTGTCACCGGGCCGAAACCCACGCCGTATAGAATCATCGTCTCGCCCGGTTTGGCGGGCCGCGAGGCCACACCCCGGATCGCGCCGGAGGGCAACACGAACGTCTGCCCGTCGGGGAAAAGGGCAGCCGCGTATTGCCGCCCGTTCACCTGGAAAGATGGCGGCGCGAGCAGACCGGGTTGTGCCGGCTGCACGGAAATTAGGTACGGATCGCTGGATCCCGCAGGCCCACCCACGATCACCTGCATCGGTCCGATGGCCGCATCCGACGGCACTAGGGCGTTAATCTGCTCAGGACTGATATATGCGATGTACGTTGGCCGCCCGCCCACCGTGACGCTGACGCCATCGAGCGCCGTAGGCGCTGTGGATCCATCAAAATCCGCGCCCAACCAGCCCCGCGTGCCCGCCGCGAGATTCGTGCCGTAGATCTCGATCCAGGAGCCAGGTGCGATGCTTGAGAATCCTCCGAAGCCGCTGGCGCTGACCACGCCATTAGGCTTGATTGATGGCCTAGCGGCGGAAGGAGGCGGCGCATCGATGTGATCCGCGAGCAGAATAATGGCGTCGAATGCACGTAACGTCAGATGGTCGGTCACCGGCCGCCCGTCATTCACCTCAGGCGCCTGGGTTCCCTTGATCCGTCGAATGCCCGTTCGTTTAAGGCCGCCAGCAAGGTCGCCGGCCAAGAAAGTGTGCGGATGCTCGAAGGGATTAACCAGCACGAACCCGTTTTCGAAGTCCCGCCGCCATGGCCCGATGCCGCCGCTGAAGACGCGCACATTATCGAGGGCCACCTTACCGCCTCCGTTCGCGATATAGAACGAGATAGACCATGCTCCGGCGCTCGGAATCGCGAAGGGGCAATGCGCCCTTCCCGAGTCTCCGGCACCCTTGGCGGAGATTCCGCAAAGAGCCAGGGGTTGGGCCGGATCGCTGCTCACGGCGGCCCCGAACCCGCTGTCGAGGCTCTCGAGAATACGCCAGTCGAACGTGAGCAGATACGTGCCTAGAGGAGTGAGTTGTAAGAGCTGAGGGTTCGTTCTCACCCCCGCGCCCTGCTGTTTGGTGTGGTCGGGGTTGTCCAAAACCAGGCTGCCCGATCCTCCGATCACCTCGTCGGGGGCGTGGGAAACACGAACGCTGGTACCTGGTCCCGGATTGGCCGTAAACGACGCGGGCAGCGCCGCGCCCTCGAATCCCTGTTCGAGGACCAAAGAGCCAGTCGTTGCAAGCTCCACTGCATCGGATATGGCTTGGCCAAGGTAGCCCTTTTTCGAGCGGTCCTCGACGGCGGAGCCGGAGGAATCGACGGAGAATTCGTCGTACCACAGCGCATCGCTCGAGGCACCGTGGAGCGCGTACGCGTAAAAGCCATCGCCCAACAGCGCGGTGCTCAGGGCGAACCGGTTCGCCTCGATATCTTCGGCATTGGGCAGCCGGTAAGTGCCAAGCCCCCCGTTTACGTGTTCCTTTCCGCAGCCCAACGGCACCATGAGTGCGGGCTTCCTCGCGGCCGCTTGCATGAGGCGGTAAGCGTCCAATACCTGGCGCCAGCCGGACGCCGACTTGCCGGACGACCCGGTCCAGCCATAGTTGAAGCATTCCAGGCTGTAGCCGTTCACGTATGGTGCAAAACTCAATTCGGGAATAATACCTGAATTGCCCAGTATCAGTTGCCGGTCGCCATGCACCTCTCGGAGCTGCTGGACCATTCCGCGCAGGGCATTTCTGGTGACGTCGCCGACGGCCGCTGGCGATTCATCGCGGAGGCGGTTACGGTTGAAATCGAAATCGATCATGGCGGGGTTGTTGTAATTGAGAATCGATACATCCGCGGAACCGAAGAGGAGATCGAAAAATAAGCCATCCCAGATCCCGGAGGGAAACACGCTCTCGTTGAGCCATTTCAACGTATAAGAAATAGGGGTTTGCCCGTTCGCCACGGGGCAGTATGAGGAGAGGTTCATATAGTGGCAAGACGGCCAGCCAGTATTGGGGACGTAATTGCCCTGGGAATCTCTCACGTACCAGATGTCGGGGACGCCCTGCAAAAAACGATAGTTCAGATTGACGTCGCTGCCGCGCGGCACCGGCGTTGCGCATGGCTGTCCGGCGGCATGGTAGGGCAGGAGTACAAGATCCGGGTTCAAGAGCAAGAGGCGGCGCACGGAGTCGGGCAGATTGCTTTGGTTCGCAATATCGAACCCGGCCAGTATGTCGTTGAACGCCAAGCGTCCTTCTACCCGATCGACGGTGTAGAACGACGGCACGCTGGCGGCTAGGGAGTTTTGCGCTACCCAGGGGGCGGCACCGCCCGACATGTATCGACCCAGCCGCGGATACGGCCGCGCTGCGAGTTTGGCCCAGGTGAGCGGCAATGTGGCGGTCTCGACGGCGTCCCGCCGGAACAACGTGAGATTATCGATGACGACATCGGCCTGCGCCCCGGCGGCGACATAGATCATGTATGCCGGTTCTTCCGCCACTTGGGCGCCGACTGAAAAGGTCCCGGTAGCCGGCGCATTCGGCAGCAGAGGAAACAGGTTTACCTGCTTTTGCGCGTCGTTACTGCCGGCGGGCATGACGTGTAATTGCAGGACGTTGGGACTGGTCCCGTAATTGAGGATGCGGTATTGGAACTCCACAATGTAGGTTGTGTTGGCGCCCAGCGCAAGGACCTTGGGGTCGGTGCCGGCCCTTCCGAAGTTGGTCAGCCGCAGCGATGCCTTGCCGCCAATGACCTGCGATGAATCCGGCGTGATTGCCGAGCAGCCGGCGGAAGGGGGACAACTCCAGTTTAGGAGTTGAATTCCCGGATGAGTGCCCTCGAAATCCTCAGAATAGAGCTTCGTGTATTGCGCCTGAAACCGCGCCGGCTGACCGCTCTGGCCCGAAGCTCCGCCGGGAAGCAGAAGCAGACAGAGGCCTATGCCCAGCCCAAGACAACGAATCATCTTGGTGCGGGGCGGCGATCGATGCGGTCTTAGCGCCAGAAAGCCATCGTATTTCATGGTGGTAATGATACCTTAAGCTGGCTTATTCGCCATGCGCGCGGAAACCGGGTTCGGTTGGGCAGGCGCCCAGAAATCAGGTCGCCGCGGGGACCTCTCCCGATGCGTTCACAGGCCAGGCTTCCAGATGCTTCTCAAAGTAGCCCTCCGGACAACGAATTCACACGAATCCTGCAATGGCCCGGATACCGCGTGTACCGGCACGAGATCGATGAGAAGAAGCGTCTGGCCGTTTCTGCCGAGATGCTCGACGAGACGTACGGCGACCTGCGATACCGAGTTCGAGCACCCGCTCTTTGAACTTGTCCTTCAGCTCTGAGGTATCGAACCCCCGAAACAAACCCTGCCTTCCGGGTGTCCAATCAGCATGCGCGCATGGTGCATCTTCGTCTGCCTGGCCTTGCCCCTCGCCGCATCCGCCGCCGGTCTCGCCGTGCTGAACGCGCGCGTGTGGACCGGCAACCCGCGGCAGCCGTGGGCCGAGGCCGTAGCGGCCTCCGGTGACCGCATCATCGCGGTGGGATCGAGCGACGAGATCCGCGCGATGGTGCGACCGGACACGCGCGTCATCGACGGCCGAGGCTCGCTCCTCACGCCCGGCTTCATTGACTCCCACATCCACCTTTTCGTCTTCGACCGCGCCCACCCCCTCCCGCCGATCTTCCTCCGGTTTCTGAGGAACAGAGAAGAAGTTGCGGCGCGAATCGGGGCGCAAGCCGCCCGCCTGCCAAAAGGCGCCTGGATTCTCGGCGAGGACTGGACCGGACCGCTCTGGAACGGCATACCGCGAAAATGGCTCGACGAAATCTCGCCCGATCACCCCGTCTGGCTCACCGAGATCGAAGGGAACCGAGGTATCGCGAATACCGCTGCGTTGCGCGCCGCCGGCCTAGCTCCCGGCGCCTCCGCCCTCATTAGCGGCGAATCTATGTCGCGCGTGGAAGCGGCGCTGACCGCGCGCAGCCGCGAGCGGGACGGTGCGATCCTCGAGCAGGCCATGGATGGCCTCCTCCGCGCCGGTGTCACCTCCGTTCACCACAACAACGCCTGGTACGATTTCCTCATCCTCCGTAGGCTGCACACGGCCGGCAAGCTGCGCGTGCGCATCTACGCCTCGCCGCCGCTGCCCTCCTGGCCGCGCCTGCGCGACTACATCGTGGAGCACGGTCGCGGCGACGCGTGGATGCACTGGGGCGCGGTGAAGGGCTTCGGCGCCATCCTCTACGAGCCCTATTATCGATGGATTTCGGGCGCCTCGCGGGCGGGGTTGCAGGTCATGGTGCACACCGGAAGCGAGGTGCGAATGTTGCTGGAAATCTACGCCCGCGTGCGGCGCGAGCAGAACCTTGCCGATCCGCGCTTCCGCATGGAGCACGGCCACGACCTGCCGCCCGAAGCCGTCCCGCTGCTCGCCTCCGCGGGCGCCATTGCAAGCTGGCAGCCGCCGCTTCTGGCCCACTTCAAACAACCGAAAAACCTCTTCCCCTGCCGCGCGCTGCTCGAAGCCGGCGTGAAAATCGCGTTCGGGACGGACGCGCACCCGTTCCGCTCCGATATCGTCGCCCCCGTCGAGGCGCTCCAGATGGCGCTCGAGCGCACGGCGTCCGAGGGCACGCGCATCACGTTCGAGGAGGCATTGCAGGCGTATACACGCGACGCCGCCTGGGCAGAGTTCGCCGAGAAGGAAAAAGGATCCCTCGCGCCGGGCAAACTCGCCGATTTCGTGCTCTTCGACCGCGACTTCTCCCGCGCGCCGGTCCACACCATCCGCGACGCCCGCGTGCGCATGACCGTAGTCGGCGGCCGCGTGGCCTACGAATAGCATGCGGCGGTCCGGATGTTGTCATTGGCAATGGCCAGCACGGTAGCGTGGATCGGGGGATTCCGAGCGAAGCGATGCTGAAGGAGATGCACGAAAGGAACCTTGTCTCCCCAAAACTTTTCGATCAGCGGGAGGGCCTCCGTGGAAAACCCCGTCGAGAGGAACTTGCGCCGCCCCGCGTGCGAGCCGTCATATTCAGGATGTCGATCAAGATCAACCTCCTTTCGATGGTCGATGACGTCGCGCCCCGCCGCGGGCGCGTGGATTGAAACTCCGATCATCCGACGCTCCTGACGCCGACGGCGGTCGCGCCCCGCGCGGGCGCGTGGATTGAAACGAAGAGGCGGCCCGGTTCACGGGCCTGGGGGAATGTCGCGCCCCGCGCGAGCGCGTGGATTGAAACTCGGTGGTGAGACCCACAGCCTGCAGCCTGGCGGTCGCGCCCCGCGCGGGCGCGTGGATTGAAACGCGGTACTACCCGGAAAAGGCCATGGCCGAGCTGTCGCGCCCCGCGCCGAGCTTAATCTGGTTCTCCGACGTGTTCACATTGTAAGACGGCGAACGTCACTCCGGGGCAACTGTAGTGCGTCACGTCGGAAAGACGATCCGGAATTTGCTCCCTTGATCGCCGCCTTCATACTCCAGCCGCCCGCCCGCCGCTTCGACCGCCCCGCGGGCAATCGCCAGTCCCAGGCCTGTGCCGGACGTTCTCGAGCCGTAACCCGTGGGAGCCCGGTAGAACCGCTCGAAGATCCGGTCGCGGTGTCCAGGATCTATCCCGGGACCATTGTCTTCCACTTCTACAATACGATTGCCGTCAGTATCGTCATAAACCGCAATCCGGATACGTCCTCCCATGGGCGTGTATCGGATTGCGTTGTCCAGCAGGTTCAACAGCGCCTGGCGCACCATCGCCGGATCGCCGCGAACCACCGCGCGCCCATCGCTCTCGCAGCAAATCGTCTGGCGCTTCTCCTCGGCCAATACGCGAACCAGATCCACCGCGGCACCCGCCTCGACCGCGAGATCCACGTTCTCGCGGACCATCTCCAGGCGCCCGGACTCGGCGCGCGCGAGCGCCAGCATGCAGTCGATCAGTCGCGTGAGACGGTCGGCTTCCTCCAGCATGCTCCCGATGACGTCCCGCAGAAACTCCGCGTCATGCGGACGCTGCAACGAGACTTCGCCCACGGCGCGGATCGCAGTGAGCGGGGTTCGCAGCTCGTGCGACACGTTGGCCGTGAAGTTCCGCAACCGCTCGAACGAAGTCTCCAGCCGGCCGAGCGTCTGATTGAAAACCGTGGCCATCTGCCCGAGCTCATCATTGGGATTGCCCACGGGCAGCCGCTCGCTCAGTGCCTCCGCTGTGATCTGACGGGATTTTGCTGCCATTTCGCTCACCGGCCGCAGAGCACGGCTCGCCAGAAAATAGCCGCCGCCGAGAGACAGCAGGACGGCGCAAGGGATACTCCATAGAAACACATACAGCAGCGCCCGCAAAGTGCGGTCCGGGGCGGCCGCGTCCTCTGCCACCGTGACCTTCACCTCGCGCCCGTTCACCCAGATCGACCGCACCTTAAGTCGGTAGGGCAGCCCCGCCCGCGACCGCCACACACCGGCGCTCCCGGAGGGTTGGGCGAAGACTTCCTGGACGAAGTTGGCGCGGCACCAGGAATCGGAGTGATAGATGACCTGTCTGCCTTCCATCACCATGAAGAGGACGTCGCCGGGCAGGTGGCCGCCCTCCCCCTGCCGTGCGGCGAAGCCGCGACGACCGTCGTCGCGGTGCCGAAATCCCGTTCGAGCTGCGCATCGAGCGTTCGCTCCAGGTTGGCCCGGACAAATCCGTAGACACCGGCCGCGAGCGCTGTCAGGATGACCAGCACCGTCGCCGCATACCACGCGGTAAGCCGGACTCGTATGCCGCCCTTCATTCCGCTTCTCCCGCGAGCAGGAACCCGACTCCACGAATCGTCCGCAGCAGCCGAACCTCGAAGGGCTCGTCGATCTTCTTCCGCAGCCGAGCGATATGCACGTCGATCACGTTATCGATAGGAGTCGCTCGCGCCGACACCTGCCAGACGTCGCGCGTCAACATCTCCCGGGAAACCGTCTGCCCATGAAAGCTCATCAGGTATTGCAGAAGATCGAACTCCCGCGCCGTCAGCTCGATCTCACGGCCGCCGCGCGTCACGCGGCGCGACACAGGATCCAGCTCGAGGTCCGCGACCCTCCGGCACACCGCGCGCTCCACCCTCCCTCTGCGCGCCAGCGCTCGAATCCGCGCCAGCAGCTCGGGAAATGCGAACGGCTTCACCAGGTAATCGTCGGCCCCGGCATCCAGGCCTGTAACTCGGTCCTCAATGGAATCCTTTGCGGTGAGCACAAGCACCGGGGCCTGAAAATCCCGCCGGCGAAGGGCAGTCAGAATTTCCATGCCGCTGCGGCCCGGCAACATCCAGTCGAGCAGCAGCAGGTCGTAGGCCCGGGTGCTCAACAGAAAGAAGGCCTCTTCTCCCGTGCCCGCTGCTTCGACTTCGTATCCCTCGGCTGTCAGCCCTTCTTTCAGGGCCCTGGCGACTTTGGCCTCGTCCTCCACCAACAGTATTCGCAACGTTCCTCCACGCGGCACGCCAGACGCCTCTGCCACGGCGCCATTTGTAGTTTGCGATAAACCCGCCTGAAATCCAAGCCCGCACAGCCTGAAGATTGCATGACGCGCAATTCAGCCAAAATTCATCATCGGCGCGCTGAATCGGGCTGTAAAGTGCGAATATGCGCCTTGCTCTTCTACTTCTGCTAGCTGCCGTATCCGAAGCATCGGATCCGGCGCAGCGTCCTTCGACTGAGTTCGCGAGTGGAATCGTCTCAACGCCCGCCCACGAAGGACCGTTCGCCCTCACGCCCGACGGCCAGACCATCTACTTCACCCGCTTCGTGGCGGGCACGTTGGCCCCGGAGTTCTTCGTGTCCCATCGCCGCGACGGCCAATGGACCGCGGCGAGTTCGGCTGCCTTCCCGGCTGGCGTTGCGGCCGAGCCTTTCTCCATATCGCCCGATGGCCAGAGGCTCTTTTACACTCATGTGACGGAGGCATCGGGCCGTTCTCGGTTATGGGTCGCGGAACGTAATGGAGAGGGCTGGGCCAATGCCGGCCCGCTCCCGGGCGCGATCGAAGAGTGGAGTGCCAACCAGTATTCGCCCTCGGTGGCAGCCGATGGCACGCTCTACTTCACTTCGAAGAAGGCGTCCGGCAGCGGCGGATGGGATATCTACCGCTCGGCGCTGACCGGCGGTCAGTACGCCGAGCCCGTTCTGCTCGGCGGAGGACCATACTCCCGCCTCAGCACCATGCAACACGAGAAGAGCGTCACTGTAGCGCCGGACGGAACTTATCTCGTGTTCTCGAGCTCGTGTGCGGCGAACGGATTCGGCGGCTCGGATCTATACATCGCGGGACTGCCCCGCTCTGAATCAGTGTTTGTCTGGGTGGAGAACTTGGGCCCCCTGGTGAATACTCCGGGCGATGAGTTCGATCCGCGGCTTTCCGCGGACGGCAAGCGCCTCTATTTCTCGCGTTCCGGCGACATCCATGAAGTCGACTGGGAGCTCGTCCGGCAGGACTCGACGGATTCCTCAGCCTGGAAGCGGCGCGGCCAAATGCCGGCGCCTCGACAGTGGCCCCAGCTCGCGGCCGCAAACGACCGCATTTACGTGTATGGAGGTCTGACCGGAGGTCTCGGAACCCCTGGTCTGATGCAGTGGTGGAATGTGGTGGAGGTTTACGATCCGGCGTCTCATTCCTGGAGTCCCGCAATCGCCCTTCCGGCAGGCTGGGTGGAAGCTGCCATCGTCTCCATGGACAACCGGCTGTTCCTCTTTCGCCGAGGCGGGCAGGGAATAGCCGAGTATCGCGCCGACAGGGGACAGTGGGAGATTCAGCGCGCCACTCTTCCGTTCACCATCGCTCAAAACGCGCCGTTCCGAACGCGAACGGTGGTGCTCGGCCGAAAGGCCTATACCACTTTCACGGCATACAATCAGCGCGAACACTCGTATTTTGTGGAGTACGATTTCGACTCCGGCGCCTGGACCCAGAAACGGTCGATGCCGTTCCCCACGGCTCAAGTCGCCGCCTTCGACGGCCGGATCTACTCGTTCAGCGGCGGCGAGACAGCCACGAACGTCAGCATCTACGATCCGGTCGAGGATGCCTGGACGGCGGGAGCTCCCATGGACATGCCCCGATGGGAGTCGGCGTTAGCAGTGCTCGACAACAAGATCTGGCTGATCGGCGGCCATGGGCTGCGTAGCAGCGAGCCGATGGACGGCGATATTCACCCTACGGTCATGTGCTTCGATCCAATCCGCAATGAGTGGTCCCGCGGTCCCGATTTGCCGGCACAGAGAGCCGCGGCCGCGGCCGTGAATGTAAATGGCCGCCTGTTCGTCTTCGGCGGCCTCCACCTCGACGCCGTCCCATCCTACGAGCCATCTGTAATAGAGTACGTGCCGTAGATATGACCAGGAACCGGAGTACGCGGGCGCATCTGGTTACGCCTATTCGTTATCTCCGTAGTGTCCCCCGCTGCCGTTCCGCGGATCGGCCGCGAAACCGTTCGGATCCTGCTCGAAAGCCACGACTTGAAGCCGTGGCGGGAAAAAAATGTGGTGCGTGGCCGAACTCGATGAAGAATATGTCCGGAAGTTGGAAGACGTTCTGGAGATTTACGAAAGGCCCTATAATCAGGCCGAACCGGTAGTCTGTTTGGACGAAAAGCCGGTCACGCTACATAAGGATGTGCGCCCGCCGAAGTCGGCAGCGCCGGGTCAAGTAGCCAAACGGGACTCCGAATACGAACGGTGCGGAACCGCCAATGTGTTCTGCGCGGTGGAACCCAAAGCCGGCCAGCACTACACCCGGCCGACCCCGGATCGTTGCGCCGCCGAGTTCGCCCAAATCATGGCGGAGTTGGCCCTCAACTATCCAACCGCGAAGACGATTCACCTGGTTGTGGACAACCTCAACATCCACTGCCGGAAGTCGCTTACCGACTACTATGGAGAGATCCCAGGCGCCAACCTATGGGACCGATTCACGGTTCACTATACGCCCAAGCACGGTAGCTGGCTGAACCAAGCGGAAATCGAAATCAGCCTATTCTCTCGCCAGTGTCTGGGAACGCGAAGACTGGCAACCCTAGCCCAATTAAAAGCCGAAGCTCGCTCCTGGAATGCCACCGTAAACCAGGCTCGCATCAAAATCGATTGGCAGTTCAGCCGCAAAGACGCACGGCGCAAATTCGGTTACAGAAAGTACTTTTCTAAGCGGTCAAAGCACTAGTGCCGTGACCGCCGCCCCGCTTTCCTGCTCCGCTTTCTGCTGGGACTTGAGCTGGTCTTCAAGGCGGAGAAGTTCGCCGGCGACGACGAAGCAAATCGCATGCTCTCGCATCCGCGGCGCAAGGGGTACGAACTGCCCAAGATCTGACGATAGGAGCCCGATAGCCGGTGTCGGTACCGCCGGTGCTTGAACCGCCAGTGCGCTCCCAAGCTAAACTAAAATATTCTATGACCCGGGATCTGTGTGTTGCATTCACGGCCGCCCTGCTCCTGTGCCCGCACGCCGCAGCCGGCACCGACTCCGCCACGCGGACAGTCCGCTCGTTCAACTTTCGATCCCTGCGGCTCGCCGTTCAGGACCTGAGCGCCACATACGGCACCCGATATTCCAAGGGTCCGGCCTTCCTCCTCCGCCTTGACGACCTCGAGAAACGGCGCGCCGCAGTGCTCGCCTCCGGCTCCGAGGTTGGCCTGACGGCGTTGGGTGCCGAACTCGAGCGTCTCCGGTACGACGCCCTTTTGGCACCGGCTGGTGGCTCTCCTGACCCCGTCGGCACGCCGCAAGCTCTTATACGGCCAGGCAGGCGCCCGGGTTCGGCCTGCCAATACTCATCCATTTGCCAGAATTGAGGAACTCTAAGCTTATGAGCAACGCAACCGCTACTGAAATGAAGACCCAAGTTGACAAGCCGCGCCTGGTTTTGACGCACGGTGAAAAGGGAGGCGTGGGGAAAACCACCGTCGCACGCGTGATCGCCGACTTTCTGAACGCCCGCAACGCCGCCTTCCGCGCCTTCGACGCCGAAGGCTCCAACGGCCAGATGTTGCGTTTCCATCCAAGCGAAACCGCCGCCGTGGATGTCTCCAATGGCGTCACCCTCTCCTGAGGCCCGTAAATAGGGCCTCCCGTGATCATGTGACCATTGTGATCATCTTTCCGTGTTCTGTCTGAGCAATTTTGCTCGGACAGGATTTCGAAATTCCCTATATGGGTTAAATGGTCACGGTGGTCCCGTCCGAGTCGGGAACGCCCGCGTGTGGGCGGCTCGTGGGCGTCTGGGTGCCGGTGTGTGGGCCAGTCGGCCGGCGACGGGCGCGAGGAGGATTTCGAACTCGAAGCAGGCACCGGAGGTACGACGACGGCCGAGACCGCCGAGTGGTGACCTTTGGTCCCGAGCATCGGACGCAGCTTCCTGTTTGCCGACCACTCGGACGGAGCGCTCTGACGCTTTACGCCAGCGTTGAGATCGGACGTAGCCTGTTGGTCGACAGCGGCAACGCGCGCCATTCGCATCCGGCGCGCATGAGCACCCCGAAATCGTCTTGCGGCGCGAGGGCTCGCCAATCTGAACTTGACTCGCGTCATCTCGTCGCCGTAAGCTAAGAATTCTTGGTATGGGACGCAAGGCGCAAAAGAACGATTCGTTGCCCGGTTCACTGGACATGTTGATTCTGCGGACGCTGTCGCTGCGCGACCTCCATGGATACGGCATAGTCCAGTTCATTCAACAATCGTCCGACAACGAGCTCCTCGTCGAGGAGGGCTCGCTGTACCCCGCTCTCCAGCGGCTGGAGCTAAACGGCTGGATCGACGGTGTCTGGGGCGTGACGTCGAACAATCGGCGGGCGAGGATCTACAAGATCACGGCGGCTGGCCGCAAACAGCTGGCCGTTGAAACCCGGAAGTACGCCAAACTCACGCTGGCGATCGCGCGTGTGATGGGAGCGGAGTGACGGACATGTTGATACGACGGCTGAGGTATTGGATGGAGAGCGCCAGGCGCAGCGAGGCGCTGCGTGAGGAAATGGAACTCCACCTTGCGGAAAAAGCCGCGGAACTGCGAAGCAGACGGTATGACGGCGGAGCGCGCCCGGGCTGAAGCGCGCCGGCGATTTGGCAACGTCGGACTGAAGCACGAAGAGTCACGGGAGATTTGGATGACACGGTTTTTGTCGGAACTTGGCCAGGATATCCGCTATGGCTGTCGCACCATGACCGCCAACAAGGCGTTCAGCGCCCTGGCGGTCTTGTCGCTGGCGCTCGGCATCGGCGCCAATACTGCGATCTACAGCTTCATGGAGTCGATTCTGTTGCGCTCGCTGCCGGTGGCCGATCCCGAGTCGCTGGTGGTCTTGAATTGGCATAGCCGGCCGCCCCAGAACGCCAGCAAGGAATGGGTCCACGTCGTGCACGGGGTACAAGGCATGTCTCTGGCCGGGCGACAAAGGCGCCCTGGTCAGCGGGATGTTCCCGTACGCGCGCGTTCGAGACGCTTCGCGAGGAGAATCCCGTCTTTTCCACGCTCTTCGGATACTTCAACGGACAAAACCGTAACCTGGCCGTCCGCGGGCAGGCCACGAGCGCCAGCACGGAGTACGTCACCGGCGAGTATTTTCGCGGCCTGGCAGTGTCGCCGGCCGCGGGACGTCTGATCGACTCCGAAGACGACCGTCCAGGCGCAGCGCCGGTCGCCGTAATCAGTTTTGCGACCAGCCAGAATCGCTTTGGGGGACCGTCGAATGCGATTGGACAACCGATTCTCGTCGATAACGTGCCCTTCACGGTGATCGGCGTTGCGCCGCCGGAATTCTTCGGAGTCGACCCTGCGGCGGCGCCGGACCTCTACCTTCCGTTGCACACGAATCTGCTCGTGGACGGCGCCGGAGCGGCTCGTATGTATCGCGACGGAAACTTCTACTGGATCGAAATGATGGGCCGTCTGCGTCCCGGCGTAAGCATGGCCCAGGCGCAGGCAGCGCTGGCTCCTCGTTTCCATCAATGGGTTGCCACCACCGCGACGACCGACGGTGAGCGCGCCAAACTGCCCGCGCTGATGCTGAATCCCGGCGCCGCCGGTCTGGGCAGCTTGCGCCGCCAGTATTCCAAGCCTCTGTACGTGCTCCTGGCGATGGTGGGATTGATCCTGGCGATCACGTGCGCGAACATCGCCAATCTGCTGCTGGCAAGGGCCGCCGCGCGACGCCGCGAAATGGCTGTCCGGCTCAGCCTGGGAGCGGGACGGTTCCGCGTCGTGCGGCAGTTGCTTACCGAGAGTGTGATGCTGGCGTCGCTCGGCGGAGCATTAGGGGTCTTGTTTGCGATCTGGGGCGTGCGATCGCTGACGTTTCTGTTCTCCAAGGGGCAGGAGAACTTTACGCTGCACGCGGAATTGAACTGGAACGTGCTGGGCGTGACGGCGGCGCTCTCAGTGGTTTGCGGCCTGTTATTTGGCCTCGCTCCAGCGATTCAGTCGACGCGTCCGGACGTCATGCCCGCGCTAAAGAATGGCCGCGGGGGCGGACCGCGCCGCCGCGCGCAGCACGTTCTGGTGGTCGCCCAAATCGCGATGTCTTTTCTCATCCTGGTCGCCGCGGGTCTGTTTGTCCGGACACTCAACAAGCTGCACTCCGTCCAACTGGGATACGCCCGCGAGAACATCCTTCTGTTCTCGTTGAATGCGCGCCAGGCCGGGCATCGCGACCCGGAGATCGCCACTTTTTACGCGGACCTGCGCAAGCGCTTCGAATCGATCCCCGGCGTGAGCAGCGCGACGCTTTCGCAATCCTCGATCATCAGCGCCGGCCGTGCCGGGCAGGCAATCAGGGGGACAATGAAGATCGGCGCTGTTACCATCGAAGGCGCACGCGTCATGGCCGCCGGACCGCGTTTCCTCACGACGATGCAGATTCCGATCCTGGCCGGGCGTGAGATTGACGACCGCGACCAACCGGGCTCCACGCCGGTTGCAGTGATCAGCGAGCGGCTGGCGCGGACTTACTTCGGGAACGAGAATCCGGTGGGCCGGCGCATCACGCTCCCGGACGAGAAGCGCGATCTCGAAATCGTCGGCGTGTCGGCTAACCTGCGGTACGGTGGTCTGAAAAATGAAGAGGAGAGTGCAATGACCGTGTTCGTAGCGGTCAGCCAGTTTTCTCCGGACCGAGTGACCTACGCGCTGCGCACTGCGGGTGATCCGCTGAGGTATGTCAAGAGTGTGCATGAGATCGTGCGGGAGGCAGATTCACGCATACCCGTCACAAACGTGGTCACACAGGCTGCGGAAATCGATCGGACGATCAGCCGGGAAATCACGTTCGCGAAACTATGCACGGGTTTCGCGGTTCTCGCTCTCCTGATCGCGTGCGTGGGGCTCTACGGAACGATGTCCTACAGCGTCGCGCGGCAGGTCGGCGAGATTGGAATCCGTATGGCTCTGGGCGCGCAACGCGGCGCCGTGGTATGGATGGTTCTGCGCCGCGTTCTACTACTGGCGGCGGTGGGACTCGCGATCAGCGTGCCTGCCGCGTTGATCGCGTCCCGGCTTGTCAAATCGTTTCTGTTCGGGACCCAGCCCAATGATCCGGGAACCCTGGCGCTGGCCGGTGTCGTCCTCCTAAGCGCCGCGATTCTCGCTGGCTATGCGCCGGCAAGGCGAGCGTCCCGAATTGATCCGCTGGCGGCTCTGCGGCAGGAGTAAACGGCAGTGAGATCTAGACTTATTGGCCAAATGGAGCAGTTTTGGAGCAGAAAAAGAAGGGTAAGACGCCCATAACTTACTGAAAAAGGTTGGAGCGCGGGGGGCGGGGGATCGAACCCGCGACGTCCAGCTTGGGAAACCAACAGCAGCCGAATGTAGCATGTTCCCCGATTCACGTTCAGACATTGGCCTTCCTTCCGGTACAGCACCCAGGTGTCGGTACTGGAGCGTCGCGGGGCTCACAGACCAGGGGTCCAAGGCCGGGGCCCACCGCGCGCCATCAGTTTGGCGTGCAATGAGTTCTGATCCAAACCTTCGAGGATGCCGATCTCACAACGGCCAAGCGCGCGACTTCTCGCCGGCTTTTCCACAGTGGACTACTCCACGGCAGATCGTGACCCGAGATCCGTCTTCGGTGTAATCATCTGCCCCTGCCCAGTGTCGTTCGCCAGCCGTAATCACCGGTTCGCCAGTAATCGATTGTCGTTTTGCGACAAACGCCAGATCGTATAGGGAGGAGATCAGAATTCCCAGGAGTAACGATATGGGCAGTGAGACAATCCTTATCACAAATCCGAACCCGAATCAGCCCGCGACCCAGTGCCCGTGCTGCGGAGATCCGATAAACGAAAGGTGGATCTACCGTGAATACGCCCGATTGATGGGCCGACGATATAAAGGCAAGACCAGCGAGAAAAAGGCCGAAGCCTCCAGAAAAAACGGACTGAAGGGCGGCGCGCAAACGGGCATGAAAATCAACCTGACGATCGGTCATCCATACGCTCTGCCGGTACCGTACGCTTGGTCGTCTACTTGCGCTGATCCTGGCTTTGCTCTCTGTTTCGCGCCTTGACGCCGCCAGCGTTCCAGTGGCCGTCTTTGATGAAGTCCCGTTCAAGCTAGTCGACGGATACCTCATCGTTGTGAAGGGAACTCTTCCCGGTGTTGCCCGGACGGTCAACGTGCTCATCGATACCGGAGCGACCGCCACTTTGATTAATCGGAAACTGACCAGGACTGCGGGGCTGCGCAGTCTGCCCCCGCTGGGCGTTGCCTTAACCGCCTTTGGGTTACCAGTGGCGGTTGAACGGGTAGTCATTTATGAACTTCGGCTTGGTAGCCGGATTATCACCCGATCCTGCCTGACCGCGGACCTTCGCCGGGATGATATCGATATCATCCTGGGGCTCGATGTCCTGCGAGGGACTTCGCTGACGATCGACTATGAGCACTCGAAACTGCGATTCGGCGGCTCGAGTTCGCAGGAGCAATCGGCTTTTTTCGAAGAGGAGGAGGGACTGCTCGTTGTCCCGGTCACCCTGAATGGCAAAACGATGCGTTTGGCCGTCGACACCGGTGCTCACATTACAGTGATTTACCAGGAATCATGCCCCGTGGGAAACAGGAGGACGCAGGACGAGAAGCTGGTGAAGATCGCGCACAGCGGCGGGTCAACGGTAGCTCGACAGTTCACGCTCTCTGACTTGCAGGTCGGAGAGGCGTGGATTGGCCGGACGTCTTTGGCTGTCCTCACGATCGACAACAATCAGTCCACGATTGACGGTTTTCTAGGAACGGCGAGCCTCGGACTGAAACGGGTTCACCTCGACTTCGAACTGCAGACTCTGCGGATCGAATCGTGAGTCTGGAAATCCTGTGAATCCTGTTACTCCTGTCCAAAACCCATTCCGACAGGATTCAGAGGATGTTTGATGCGGCCAGAGTCGCACAGCTGAAGGCGCTGGCGCCGCATGGGGCTGGCACGCGGATCAGAACCGGCCGCCAATATAGCGAGGGGATCCGCAAACTGCTCAAGACTGGAAACTGATCGAATCCCGTCGACAAGTCCTGAGATTTGCCCACCGTCGTTTCGCCATCCCTGGGATGTCGTTCGCTGATCGGAAGATACGGTTTGCCAGAAATTGAGTGCCGCGCCCCCGGGGGAAGGAGCATCATAAGCCATCGGATCGCAAAACTAAACGGAGTGACTAAGGCCAACTGTTTCGCGACGGGCGCCGGTCCCTATGCGAGTGCGGCGTCGGCGGGACTCCTAATGAAGCGTCGGAGCTCTTCTGCCGCCGCACATATAAAACCGTTACCGTCAGGCGCCGCGGGTCATGGCGGAGGAACATCGAAAGGAACAGAAAGTACTATGAAAGCATTAATTCTCGGAGTGTGTTTGTTAATGGTGAGTCTGCAATGGTCCTTTGCGTTGCAGCAGGAAGTAAAGCCCCCTGCCGGTGGCGCGAATGTGGAACAAGAAATCCTCAGTCTATCCAAGGAAAAATGGCGCTGGATGTCAGAACGCAAGGTGGATTCCCTTGAAGCCCTCTTCCACGAAGAAGCGGTCTTTGTGCACATGGGCGGAACCATGTCCAGGAGCCAGGAACTCGATGTGATCAAGACCGGGAGGATTCAATACAAGCAGGCAGATATCCAGGAAGCGTCGGTGCGTATCATCGGCACAACGGCAATCGTGTTGAACAGAATTCGTCTGCTGGCTGTGGTTGGCGGGAACGAGGTGACAAATCCCTTCGTGGTCACGGAGGTGTATGTGCAGCAAGGCGGCGCCTGGAAGTTAGCCTCGCTCTCGTTCACGAGACTACTGGGCCAATAGCTTGTGCGGGAAAACATCTTGGCCAAAGGTATAACCATCTTGCTTCTCTGTCTGCTCGTGAACATCCGCGAGGCACGCCCGGAGACGGGAGGTCAGGGCGGTCAGCTGACGGTTCAAAGCACCGTAAGAGATATTCTGCGTCACCCGTTGTTTGCGGGATTTAGTCAGCTGATACTGCCCTGGGACGACCGCTCGTACGACGAGGACATGCCACTGGCGCGCATCGGTTCGCTGCTTCCGTATCACAGTCACGTCCATCCGGAGACGGTGACAAGCGCGTTAAATCGTATGATTGATGATGCGGCCAGTGGCAAGACCGTGTTCTACAGGTTCTACTCCGAAGCGCAGACGCGCCAGCAGCCTGCACTCGAAAATACTGGATTGTTCTTCTTCCGCGGAAGCCCGGGCGCCCCATTCGCGGTCATATGCCCCGGTGGCGGATTTTCCTATGTCGGCTCCCTCCACGAGGGCTTTCCGTATGCGCAAGCAATCAGCAGCAAGGGATACAACGCTTTCGTGCTGAGGTACCGGGCAGGATATGGCGGAACCGCTGCGACGCGAGATCTGGCTGCTGCTGTCTCCTGGATCCTTCGCAACGCACAGACCCTTGGGGTCCGCACCCAGGGCTACTCTCTGTGGGGCAGTTCGGCTGGAGCGAGGATGGCAGCCGCGATCGGTTCCCACGGGGTGGCGACGTATGGAGGCGCCGACGTTCCAAAGCCGTCAGCCATCGTGACGGCATACACAGGTCATTCGGATTACTCGAGCGCTGAGCCTCCCACGTTCGTGGTGGTAGGTGAGCAGGATGGGATCGCTCCTCCACAGATCATGGAAAGAAGGGTTGAAGCGCTGCGCAAAGTCGGTACAACTGTGGAGTTCCACAAGTACAAGAATCTCGGTCATGGCTTCGGACTCGGGGTAGGCACGAGTGCCGAGGGGTGGATCTTCGAAGCTATTCGGTTCTGGGAGACGTCGACAAGCCCAGGCCATCCTCCAAGCCGAAGGCCTAGGCAGACGAAGGTGACGCAATCAGTCAGTGGTGTGGGTACGCTGGTGGATTCCTGCCGCACCTGCGTCAATTGCGCCGCGGATCAAGAGAACATCTGCCATCTACTGCCCCCTGCTTTGCCCCCTTTTCGCCAATGCAGCAGCATTGGTGAGCGGCTGACCGCTCAGGGCTTCAAGGCCCTCGCGATCTCCGTGCACGTGACTCACGCGACTCAGGTCAGCGCCATAGTCGCGCGGACGGTCGAGCACTTTGGGGGGCTCGAGTTCGCCTTCAAAACGCCGCAGCGGGTGCGCGACGACCTGAACGCCCTGATCGCACTTCATTGAGGGAGAAATTGCATATGGCATCGGAACGCAGAAACGACATCGGTCGACGCTCGTTGCTGCGATGGGCAGGAGCCGTGGCCGCCACGCCGCTCCTCGGCGGTATTGCCACACCGGCATTCGCGCAGGCGCCAGCGCCGAGCAGTCCGGCAGCACCGGGCACAATCGGCCGCCGCAGACTCGGCAAACTGGAGGTCTCCAGCGTCGGGCTGGGCGTCCAGAACATGAGCCGCAAGTATGAAACGACCGTGCCGTACTGCCCGGAGATGATCAACATCATCCGGACGGCCTACGACAAACTGATCAGGCAATGGGCCGAACGGAAGAGTGCCACTCCCGCACAGATCGCGCTCGCATGGCTGATGGCCCAAAAGCCGTGGATCGTGCCCATCCCGGGTACGACGCAGATGGCGCACATGCTCGAGAACATCGGCGCGACCGATGTGCGATTCACTCCGAGCGAGCTCGCAGAGCTGAACGCGGCCGTCTCGGCGATCCAGATCCGCGGGGCGCGGCTCCCGGACCAGGTGCTGGCCTTCTCGGGCGTCGAGGCGCCTGCGAAGAAGTGAGGGGAGCGTGGGCGTTGGTCTAATCGGTTTGGCCGCTTTTCGCCATGCTTCACGCATCGTTCACACCCCGCACGATGCTGTTTGCCAAGAATCCGGATGCCGCGATACCGGAAATTCGGGGACAGTCACCTCTTTCACTGTTTGCACGGTGCACTTTCGGATCGTGCACATGGGGAAAGAGGTGACTGTCCCCCGAATTTCAGCGTCGCGGCCGTCGGCCCGCCACTCTCCTCTTTGCAGCCGGCGGATGTAATCTCCGACATAGTGGTTACCGACGAAGGCCGACTGTCGTAACGGGGCGTAAATGAGGTGTTTCCGGGTCGTCAAGCGGAATCACGAATATTTCCGCCGAGAGCGCCGGACCGTGAGTCTCGTCCGGGTCACGTCGTCGAGACGGGCCCTGGTCACATGGCGATTGTGGAGACTGACCTCCCGACGGCGACTCCGCCGCCGAGGCCAGACCTCAACCTCAGGATCGCTGCTGAACGACAGCCGCCCAGGCAGGAGCGGTCCCTGAACCTCGAACAGCTCCCGCAGTGCGGATAGATGCCAATACCGTTCACATCGCTCAGACGTTCGCGGAACAAAGACCGTGCTCGTGTCCGCATCTTCAGCCTTTTCAAGCCCGATGCGCCCGAGAGCCGCCAGTGGATAGCACGAGATGATTTCGCCGCCGGGGAGAATGTCCAGGATCGGGTTGCATCGGCGCCCCGCCTGCACAGACGATCTCCGGGAACCGCGCGTGGAACGTGTCGGAGAACATGCAGGGAACGAAACCGCAGTCCAGTTCCAGTGTGACTCCTCGCCGGCGCGCCGCTTCGGCGAATTCCTCGATGCGCAGCCCGACCGAAGAGTAGAACTTCGGGTGGAGGAATCGGTTCCGGGCCGTGGAGGGAAGGATGTGCCAACCCAAGCCGGACGGAACGTTTCATGCCGTAACGCTCGACCCTTCAAGCAGGAAGTCCAGCCCGACGCCTGCCTGCCAGATATTCAGACCCAACATTGAGCGAGGTCCCAGCGCTTCCAGAGTTCGACACTGGCGCTCAACCCGGTCCTGGGCGCCGTCGGTCGTGGGCGGTATCGAGTTGATGAGTACCGAGAAACGGTCAGACGGGATTGCCTGCAACTGATCCAGAACTGCTCGCGAAAGCAGTCCGTTGGAGAAGAGGAGGGTTTGAAACCCCAGCCGGACCGCCTCTTGGATCATCTCGGCGAGGCGCGGGTGCAGAGTGGGCTCACCCCCCAGGAAACGGGCCTCCCCGACGCCGGACCGCTTCAGAAAACCGATCGCCTGTTCGAACGTCTCCCAACTCATCATCTCCGGCGCCGACGGCTCGGAGATGCCGGCGGCAAAGCAGTAGTCGCACGCCTGGTTGCAGCGGAGGGTCACGGAGAGGTTAGCCATCGGCCCCCTCTCGTGTCAGGTACCCTTTTTCTTCCCAAAGCGCTAAAGAGGCGTCCGATTTTGGCGCCGGCGGTCTCGGGTGCCTCTCCGGTTATCGCCGCCATCATATTCACGATTTTTTCACGGTCGTGGCCCCTGACGACGAGCGCCCAAAGCGCGGCCTCGGTCCCCATCAGTCGAAGGGAGGCCGATCGCGGGCGCAGCAGAATGAGACCATCCGCCTCGACGACCCACCTCACGCCCGCAGATGGACACGGACTGCGGCGTTTGCCGACTCCTCTTCGGCCGCGATGGGCAAGGCCTCTGCCTGGCTCGTTTCGATCAGTCACGAGTCCAGTCCTCCAATCGGTCCGACGGCGAATGCGAAAGACTTGCCACGCTTTCAGGGTCGCCCAGCAGTTGGTCGACGAGCTCGGGCCGGCCCAGGCCCTGAAGGGCTCGGCAGGCAAAGATCAGCCGTGTCTGAACGCAGAAATCCGGGTAAGCGGAGGGGCATCCCGGGTAAGTGACCGCGACATGACAGCTGCCTGCGCACTCCCAGCGGCAGAAGCAGCGCCGGCAGCGGGGCTTGTCGAGAACCAGCCCCCGCAGGCGCTCTACCGACTCGGAATCGATCCGGACCTCACCATCACGAATCTCGCCGAGGCTCAAATCGAGCCCGCGCGCACGCCATCGCTCCTCCACCTGGTAGCAACCGGCCAGGCGGCCGTCCGGCGAAACGATGACGACATCTCTGCCTACCGGGCAACAGGTGTAGCGCGGCCCGTCCGGCGCAAGAGCGCCGTAGGCGGCCTCGATACCGGCGGAATCCAGCACACGCGTCGCCTCGGAGAAAGCCCCTTGCGAACTGCAGGGGATCGGGGGGAGAGATCCCGGCCGCCTCGGACTCGGGGCTGGACTGCAGCGGTTCGAAGTTAACGGCCGAGGGCCGGAAGGTCTCGGCAAACCACGCGGCGATCTCAGGCAGACGGTCCACGTTCTGGTCGCTGACACAGCATCGCAGGCAGAGCCTGGCGGAGCGTTCGCCAATGATCGTCGCCGTGCGCGCAGCGGCTTCGAAGCTTCCCTGGCCGTTGGCCAGCGGCCGGTGGCGATCGTGAATCGCCGGGAAACCGTCCAGGGACAGCACGACCGACGTGAAGTAGTCGCCCAGAAAGCCTGCAAGATCCTCACCACATCACGCCGTTCGTCGCTGTTTCAAAGCTACGGCCTCAAACCGTTTCGACCGGCCAGGAGCCGGGCGCGGTGCACGGCGACCTCGACGATTTCGGGTTCAATAAGAGGCTCGCCACCGAAGAAGTGGACGTCCAGAGTGTCCCGCTCGCCCGCACACGACCGTGTCGGCCATCCAGTCCACGGCTGTTGTCACCGTGCGCAAATCCATGCGGTCGGGCCGGGCTTTGCCGGCGCCGAAATCGCAGTAGTGACAGGCGCCGTTGCACCTCCGTGTCGGGATGATCCCCAGGAAAGCGGGCTGAATGGGTCCGGAACGTCGAGGCGGAAAAAGCCGGTCGTTCTCGTCGATCTCGCCCCACAGACCTTCAACGCCGTCGCCGGATCCCAGCGGTGTGAGAGACGAGATGCGGAGACTCAATTCCTGGACCGCCGCGCGGTTAGCCAGGGCCGAGATCTGCCGGAGTGGCGAATAGACCAGCAACACCGACCCGGTCGGGGACAATGTAAACGTCGGAATCATCCTGCTGATTCATCATCTTTTCCTGGACGCCCGATGGCAGCCCTTCCCGGTTCGCCGGGATTCTAACACGGAAGCCTGGGGGGTGTTGAAAGATAGCCGGACTCGCTGACGCCCCACTTCGAGCAACCGGTACCCCGCTCAGATCGATACACCGCCGGTGTTTGTCGCCATATCAGGTTTCCCGGTTGCGTTGTCGCTGTGGTGTTTGCTGTTGTTTGCGTTTGGCTTGCTCGGATTCCGACTTCCTGTTATCCTCGCGCCACTTGGGCCTGGACGGCCCGCGCGGGTGGCCCAAGGTGTGCATTCCTCAATAACGTGGGCCGAACGGGGGAGGGATTATGAGGTCGCGGACTGCGAGTGGGACGTTCGCGTTTGCCCTGGCGGCGTTTTTTTTGCTCGGCGCGGATGGGCGAGGGCAGGATATATCCACCGTAACCGGTACCGGCGCCTACGGCTTCTCGGGAGAAGGGGGGCCAGCCTCAAGCGCAGCGATCGACATGGTTTATGCCTTGGCGTGCGACGCACAGGGCAATATCTATATCGCAGACAGTTGGAACAACCGTGTTCGAAAGATTACTCCGGCGGGCGTGATCAGCACGATCGCGGGAACCGGAGAGAGCGGATCGACGGGGGACGGAGGACCGGCCACCTCGGCCAAGCTCGATTGTCCCCGAGGGGTGGCGGTTGACGGCCAGGGCAACGTCTACATTTCCGATTCCGGAAATTCCCGGATTCGGAAGGTCGCGACCGGTGGGACCATCACGACGATCGCCGGAACAGACACGGCTGGCTTCGGGGGTGACGGGGGTGCGGCAACGGCCGCCCAGCTTAGCTTCCCGCGCGGGCTTGCGGTGGATTCGCTCGGCAACCTCTACGTGGCCGACTCGATGAACTTCCGGATCCGTAAAATCACCCCACAGGGTATCATCACAACGATAGCAGGGATGGGCGCGTGCGGGCCTTGGGGAGACGGAGGCCCTGCCACCGAAGCCACCATTGGGCTAGTGCAAAGCCTGGCGCTGGACTGGGGCGGGAATCTCTATTTCACGGACGCCTGCTTCAACTCGATCCGCAAGATCTCGGTCTTCGGGACGATCTCCACCGTGGCGAGCAACGCCTGCGTCGGCGAGATCTGTAGAAACGGAGGCGCCGCCGATGCCCGGTTTCTCTTTCCAAGGGGACTGGCAATCGACGCGCAAGGCAGGATCTTCGTCGGAGATTCGGGAAACCACCAGGTCCGGATCATCAACGCCGACGGGACGATCACCGCGGTGGCCGGGACTGGTACACCGGGCTTTTCAGGGGACGGAGGACCGGCCGCGGCTGCCATGCTGAAACACCCCTACCCTCTGGCGTTTGACCCGATCGGCCACCTCCTGATCGGCGACGGCCAGAACTACCGGGTTCGAAAAGTGGCCCTTCCCGCCATTACAGACCACCGCCTGATGTTTCCGTTTTATTTGAAAGACGCGGCCTGCGCGACCGCCTTCGCCGTGCTGAACCAGTCCGATTCGAAGGCGAATCTGCGGTTGACGCTGTACGGCGCCGACGGCCAGCCGCTGGCGACCCCCACCAACTCCAGCGCCCTGGGCCTGGAAGGAAACCGGCAGTTGCCGCGCATGGGTGGGGAACTATTCGGGGTGGGGGCGGCCGACGCCGACCGGGGCTGGGTGAACCTTCTCAGTGACCAACCCGCGGCTGGCTTCTTCCAATTCCTGGCCGCCAACCAGATCGACGGCGCCACGGCTTTTACCGCAACCCATCGCAAGCTTTACTTCACGCGTGTCCTTCAGGACGGCGGGACATCTACCTACCTGAGCCTTGCCAACCCCTCGGCCAGTCCGGCCCAGGTCACGGTCTCCCTGATTGGGCCCTCCGGGAGCGCCCTGGCGCCCGGCCTGTCTCGGACCATTCCGGGTCATGGCGCGCTCCAGGGAACGGTTGGGGAACTATTCGGTCAGACCTCGGTTACAGACGCCTATGTGATCGCCGAGGTGACCGAGGGCGAGGGAATTATTGGTTTCGAGCTGATCCGCTTCCCGAACGCCGCCGTCGGTTTGAACGCCCAGCCGGCCTCCTCACAACGGCGCCTCTATTCGGCGCAGTATGCGGAATCGGCTGATATCTTCAGCAACCTGCGCCTGGTTAACACGACAGGGCGCGACGCGCCGGCTGACCCTGACGGCGATCAACGAACAGGGCCAGACGGCGGCCGGGCCCGTGACCGTTTCACTCGGTCCCGGTCAGGCGCTGGAACGGCCCCGGGTGGCAGATCTGTTCCCGGCGTTTAGCGGGGGCGGCCTGGTGGCCTCGCTGAAGGTCGATGTCGACGCGGCGGGAGTGATCGGTGATGTCCTGTTCGGTCATCCGCAGCTGACCTACGCGGCGGCGATGCCTTTGCAAGACGCGCCCTTCACCCGGGCGGTGTTCAGTCATGTCGCCTGCGGCATGGGGTACTTCACCGGGCTCGGACTCTACAATGCCGGCGCGGCGGCCGCAACCGTTACCGTCCGCTCGTACAAGGCCGACGGAGAGCTGACGGGTACGCGCCAGCTTTCCCTGGGCCCGGGCTGTCGGATTGCGCGATTACTGGACGAAGCGGAGTTCGTGCCGGCCTCCGCCGGCCAGGTGGGGGGCTACGTGATCCTCGAGTCGACGCAGCCGCTGGTCGCTCAACAGCTTTTTGGCTTGTACGACCTCTCGATGATGTCAGCGGTTCCGCCGATGGCGTTTTAGCGGCGAATCGGCGTTTGAGCGTTGAAGAGCGGGTTAGCGCGAGATTCCTTTCGGAAAAGGAAGAATGCTGGAGAAAAACGTGGCTGACGAGTTGAAGGACCGAGCGAAGAATGCGTCGGCGGCAGATGGAGCGCCCGAAGTATACGCGGTCCGGAAGGGGCGGTCAGGTTGGACGCTAAGCCGCAGGGGGCTGCTGGCTGCCGCTGCCAGTGCCGTGGCAATCACCAAAGCCGCACCGGCCCAATGCCCCGAGAAAGGGTACCCGGCGAAAGATTCCATTTTTGACCTGGCTATCAGTCCGGACGGCCGAATACTGGCTTCGGCTGAAGGTCTGGGGTCGTAGGTCTCTGGTCATTGCCGGATGGTGCGCTGCTGAAGGATCTGTCCTTTGGGTCCTATGCTTCTTGTTGTCCAGCGCGTGGCAATCAGTCCTGACGGACGCTTGCTCGCTGCAGGGACGATGAAAGGAGAGATCCGTCTCTGGTCATTGCCGGATGGTGAGCTTCTCAAGGTCATCTCCGCCTATCCCGGAGCGTCGGGAGCAAATGGCGTAACGGCGCTGGGGCTGGGCCCGGAAGGCCTCATGGTATCGGCTGGGGGCGGGAATACGATACATCTTTGGCCAAGAGAAGGTCCAGCTCTGGTCAGTGCCGGATGGCGTGCTCCAGAGGACTCTCACCGAGCGGCATTACGGCGGACTGGGGGTCAGTCCCGATGGGCGACGCTTCGCCTTTGCAGAGCGCGACAACGACACGCTTCAAGATCCAGGTGTGGTCGATAGGTGGCGATCTCGAGGCGACTTTGACAGGCTTGCAGGAGTCCCCGGATCAGATTGCGATTAGCGCGGACGGGAAGCTGCTGGCTTGCTCGCCTGACTTTTACCAGCCAGCAGGAGTAAAGTTGTGGTCTGTGCCCGATAAGACACTTATCGCCACCTTACCCGTGCATGTTCGCGCTTGTCCATAGGCTGAGGATCAGCCCGGATGGACGCTGGCTCGCGGCGAGCCTGTACTTGTGCCGACCCTCCTCCCAACACGGGCGAGTTGTCCTCCCAGCCAATACGGCAGGATCAACCTGTGGTCATTACCTGACGGGCAGTCTGCGCAAGACGTACTATACTGTCGGAACAGGCTTACGCTTGGCCATAGCTCCGCACGGGGAGTGGCTTGCCGAGGGGTTTTACCACATCAGACTCTGGACGTTGCCTGATGGAAAACTGCTTCCGGCCTGTTTCATCAAGAAAGAGGCCAGCTACCCAGAGGCGAAGCTGATCGAATACACCCGCGACGGCGTGAGCTACTCCTTGCCCTGCGGCAGCCCGCTCCCACCCGGCGCCGTGTGTACATGCAACTGCGTTAGCGGGACCCGCAGCAGACGGCGGCGGAGGCGGCTATTGGTATCCGAATTAAGGCGGGCAACCGAGCCAGCGGAAGGCCGCCTCCGGTGAGATGCAAAGCCGGCGGCCTTGGCAGCGTCCAAGGATCGGGTGGCGCGAGGAGGAGGAGAGAATGCGAGAGAAAGACAAAACGGGCGAGTCAAACGAACGAACCGAGAACGCGTCGATCTCGGAAGGAACCCCGCAGGTCTACGCGGTCCGGAAGGGTCGGTCGGGCTGGACGCTCAGCCGCAGGGGGCTGCTGGCTGCCGCCGCGAGTGCAGTGGCCATCACTAAAGCCGGACGAGCCCAATGCCCCGAGAATGATAAGGGGTACTCGACGAAAAATTCCATTCTCGACCTGGCTATCAGTCCGGACGGCCGGATACTGGCTTCGGCTGAAGGCGGGGTCGTAAGTCTCTGGTCACTACCAGAGGGTGCGCTGCTGAAGGATCTGTCCTTCGGCTCCTATGATGATGTCAGAGCCGTGGCAATCAGTCCTGACGGGCGCTTGCTCGCTGGCTGGGAACAGAAAGGGAGAGATCCGTCTGTGGTCATTGCCGGATGGTGAGCTTCTCAAGGTGATCTCTGCCTATCCCGGAGGGTCGACGTATGGCGTAACGGCACTGGGGCTAGGCCCGGAAGGCGTCATGGTATCGGCGGGGGCCGGAGATGCATGGGCCTATGCCCGAAAGAAGGTCCAGCTCTGGTCGGTGCCGGATGGCGTGCTCCTGAGGACTCTGACCGAGCGGCATAACTTCGGACTGGGGGTTAGTTCCGATGGGCGACGCTTCGCCTTTGCAGAGCCCGACATCAACGACCACCTCAGCTTCAAGATCCAGGTGTGGTCGATACGTGGCGATCTCGAGGCAACTTTGACTTTGACAGGTGTGCAGGAGTTCCCGCATTCAATTGCGATTAGCGCGGACGGGAAGCTGCTGGCTTACGGGTCTGCGTATCCGCCAGGAGGAGTAAAAGGAGTAAAACTGTGGTCCGTGCCCGATAAGACGCTTATCGACTTACCCGTGCAAGCGAGGAGTGTCAATGCGCTGAGGATCAGCCCGGATGGACGATGGCTCGCGGCAACCCTGGCTTGTCCCGACCCTCCCCCCACGGGCTCGTGTTTTGACGGTGGGATCAACCTGTGGTCATTACCTGACGGGCGCTTGCGCAGAACTACTAGAGTGGCGGAACAGACCTACGCGTTGGCCATAGCTCCGCACGGGGAGTGGCTTGCCGAGGGGTTTTACCACATCAGACTCTGGTCGCTGCCCGACGGAAAGTTGCTTCCGGCCTGTTTCATTAAGAAAGAGGCCAGCTACCCAGAGGCGAAGCTGATCGAATACACCCGCGACGGCGTGACTTACTCATTGCCCTGCGGAAGCCCGCTGCCCACCCGGCGCCGTGTGTACCTGCAACTGCGTCGCTGGGACTCGAAGCAGCGGCGGCGGTGGCGGCTATTGGTATCCGAATTAAGGCTGGCAAACAAGCCAGCGGAAGGTCACCTCGGTGAGGTGCGAAGCCGCGGCCTTGGCAGCGTCCAAGGACCGGGCGGCGCGAGGCGGAGGAGAGAGTGCGAGAGAAAGGCAAAACGGGCGAGTCAAACGAACGAACCGAAAACGCGTCGATCTCGGAAGGAACCCCGGAGGTCTACGCGGTCCGGAAGGGTCGGGCCGGCTGGACGCTGACTCGCAGGGGACTCTAACCGCAGCGGTTGGTGCGGCGGCTCTTCCGAGAACCTGCGGGCCCAATGCCCGGAGAGTGGGTACGCCACCCGGGATTATGTCCATGACTTGGCTATCAGCCCGGACGGGCGACTGCTCGCCTCGGACGATGTGAACGCAGTCAATCTCTGGTCATTACCGGACGGCGCGCTGCTGAAGAGCTTGTCGACCGGGTTGACGCAATATAGCGTGATTCGTGCACTGGCAATTAGCCCGGATGGGCGACTGCTGGCGGCCGGGCTTGAAAACGGAGAGATCCACCTGTGGTCCCTGCCGGATGGTGCCCCGGTGACCGTCATATCTGCGCATCCGGAGCCTGGTGGTGCGAACGGTAATGGTGTGAGCGCGGTGACCATCGGTCGAAACGGCGTAATGGTCTCGGCGGGCGGGGACACCTTTCGTTCCCAAGGAAAGGTCAAGCTGTGGTCGCTGCCGGATGGCCTGCTCCAGACGACTCTGACCGAGCGCCATTGCGGCGGATGGTGGATTAGCCCTGATCGGCGGCTGCTCGCCTTTGGACAGTGCGAAGGCTACTCCTCGGGCGCCAGGGTCGAACTGCGGTCGCTGCCCGACGGCGCGGTCAAGGCGACCCTGACCGGCTTCCAGGACTACCTCCTAAACCTGATTGCGATGAGCCCGGATGGGCAGCTATTGGTTTCCAATACGAGGTACGGGCAGCCGATCAAGCTGTGGTCCGTGCCCGATAACAAGGTGATCAAAGAGATATCTCTGCAGGAACCCGAATGGGGTTGGTCTGACTTGATCATCAGCCCGGATGGACGATGGCTTGCCGCTGGCGTGTATAGTAGTACCCCCGCTCCTTCCTGCGTCAAGCTGTGGTCTTTGCCTGACGCTGCGCTCAGAAAAACCCTGACCTCCGATTTTCCCGTCGCGGTAACGATCAGTCCGGACGGGGAGTGGCTTGCTTCGGCGGGGTACCGCATCGCGCTCTTGTCGCTGCCCGACGGAAAGTTGCTTCCGGCCTGTTTCATCAAACGAGAGGCCAGCTATCCAGACGCCAAGCTCGTGGAATACACCCGGGACGGATTGACCTACTCCTTGCCCTGCGGCAGCCCGATCCCACCCGGTGCTGAGTGTACCTGCAACTGCGTTAGCGGGACCCGCAGCAGCGGCGGCGGAGGCGGCGGCTATTGGTATCCGAATTGAGATAAGGAACCCGTCATAAGCTTTGCAGATGTCCGGGCTTTGGCCATCGACACGCAATCCCCGACGACTCTGTATGCCGGCACTTTAGGAGGAGGCGTCTTCAGGCTTGTTTCGGACGGCGCTCTTCACTTCTCCCAGTTTGGGAACGGTCTCGGTTTCACCTCCGACGTGGTCATGACCAACCCTTCGCCTGCCGCAACCGTCGCCTGGGCGCCCTGACCATTTCGACCGACGGCAGCGGGTCCCCGAAGGAGCGCTTCTATCCCGGGCCTCCCTTAACTCTTTCTATGTGCCGGGTAAAGAGAATCCACGTCGAACACTGGTTGAAGACTGGACAAAGAGTGCAGAATTGAGCTGATCCCGTCAACTGCTTTGGTTAGAATGAGTCGGAGAACCAATGGATTTCGAAAAGGTCGTCGAATTCTTTCGAGCGCTTCAAGACGAGGCTGTCGAGTATGTGCTGGTCGGCGCGGTCGGCCTTACGATTCACGGCATCGTCCGCGCAACTCAAGACGTCGATCTTTTTGTGCGGCCTGCCGAAGACAATGTGCGTCGCTTGCGGGCGGCTCTCAAGCGCATTTTTCCTGAAGACGAGTCTATCGATCAAATCTCGGCCACGGAGTTGGCCGGTGAATACCCGGCCATCCGTTACAATTCCCCAGACGGTTCCCTCACGATCGACATTCTGTCTCGTCTTGGAGAGGCCTTCTCTTTTGACAGCCTGGAGGCCGAGACTAAGACTTACCAGGGTGTTTCGATTCTGGTGGCGACGCCGAGAACACTTTACGAGATGAAGAAAGGCACACTGCGATTACAGGACCGCGCTGATGCCGAGACTCTGAAACGAGAATTCGAACTGGGTGACTGATCGTGCCCATTCAGAAGTTCCACTCTATTAATGATTCCAATAGACCGAGGCGTCTTGAGCCTGGCACCGCGGAGCACAGCGATGCGGTCCGTTCGGTCTTCTGGATCGCCGCACATTTGGCGCCCCCTCGACGATTTCCTGCCGGTGTCTTCAAGTATCGTTCCATTGAAGAGGCCCAAGCCCAGAGAAGGACCTGGATCCGGGAGACCTGACTGGTGACAGGTCTTCAATTTTCCGTTTTTCCGCAACGAAGACCACGAAGACAGCTGGCATTCACCTGAGCAATCATCCGAGAAGAGGTTAGAAGCGGTAACGACTCAATATCGCCTAACACCGCTGGCGCTGGCCCGTGACCTTATCGCTCACCCTTGCCCCACTCTAGCGGAGAGGCGTATCCTCCATGCGGCTGGAAGAACAGAAGGAGTTCATGCGCCGGATAACGACACCACCTGCGTTTTCGTCTGCCACCCTCAGAATCGACCCCGCGAGTTCCGCGACTGCGGTCATGCTGTTGCTAGTCATGGTCCTGAGTTCAGGCGCGACCTCGGCCGCAACAAGACAGTGGGTTCCCACAGGAGGTCCTGACGGGGGCAATATTCATGTCATCGCGATCGATCCGCAAACTCCGACGACTCTATATGCCGGCACTTCTGAAGGAGGCATCTTCAAAAGCGACAATGGCGGCGCCGGCTGGAGGGCAATCAATGTCGGAATAACGATGAAAGATATCCGCGCCTTGGTGATCGATCCGCAAATCCCAACGACTGTATATGCCGGCACTTATGGAGGAGGCGTCCGCAAAAGCGACAATGGCGGCGCCGGCTGGAGCGCCGTCAATTCCGGACTAACGAATACATATATCCGAGTACTGGCCATCGACCCGAAGAACCCGACGACTTTGTATGCCGGCACTTATGAAGGCGTCTTCAAGAGCAGCAACGGCGGCAACAGGTGGAACGCCGTTAACACCGGGCTCTCGAACATATATGTCCATGCCCTGGCCGTCGACCCGAAAACCCCGACGACTTTGTATGCCGGCACTGAAGCAGGCGTCTTCAAGAGCACCGATGGCGGCGCCGGCTGGGCCGCCGTCAGTACCGGACTGGTGAATGGATGGGTCGTTGCCCTCGCGATCGACCCGCAAACCCCGACAACTCTGCATGCCGGCATGGATGGAGGAGGCGTGTTCAAGAGCATCGACGGCGGCGCCGGCTGGACCGCCGTGAATACCGGACTGACAAACACAAATATCCAAGCCCTGGCCATCGACCCGGACGCCCCGAAGACTCTGTATGCCGGCACTTATGGAGGAGGCCTCTTCCAAAGCAGCGGTGATGGTGCTGGCTGGACCTCCGCTAATACGGGACTGACGAACACACTTGTCCAAGCCCTGGCCATCGACCCGAAAACCCCGGAGATTCTGTATGTCGGCACTAATGGAGGAGGCGTCTTTAAAAGCGCCAATGGCGGCGCCGGCTGGAGCCCCGTGAATACCGAATTGACTTGCGCATATGTTCAAGCCCTGGTTATCGACCCGCAAGCCCCGACGACTCTGTATGCCGGCACTTATGGAGCAGGTGTCTTCAAGAGCAGCGGTGGCGGCTCCGGCTGGACCGCCGTGAATACCGGACTGACGAGTACATACATCCGAGTACTGGCCATCGACCCGAAAACCGCGACTGTGTATGCCGGCACTGGCGGCGCGGGCGTCTTCAAGAGCACCAACGGCGGGGCCGGCTGGACCGCCGTGAATACCGGATTGACGAATGAAGATGTCCTCGCCCTGGCGATCGATCCGCAAACGCCGACGACTTTGTATTCGAGCAATTGGGAAGGCGTCTTCAAGAGCACCAATGGCGGCGACAGTTGGAGTGCCGTCAATGCGGGACTGACGTATATTCCTGTCTATGCCCTGGCCATCGACCCGCAAACCCCCACGATTTTGTATGCCGGCACTTATGGAGGAGGTATCTTCAAAAGTACCAATGGCGGCGCTGGTTGGAGCCCAATCAATACCGGCCTGACCGGACTAATGGATAAAAGCGTTCTGGCCCTCGCCATCGACCCGCAGACCCCGACAATTCTGTACGCCGGAACTGCTGCGGGAGGCGTCTTAAAGAGCGCCAATGGCGGCGACAGCTGGGGCGCCGTCAATACCGGACTGACGAGCAGAGCTGTCAGCGCCCTGGCGATCGACCCGCAGACCCCGACGATTCTCTATGTCGGCACTCTCAGAAGTGTCTTCAGAAGCCAGAATGGCGGCGCCGACTGGAGTGCCGTTAATACGGGACTGACGTATACCCCTGTCCCGGCCCTGGTCATCGACCCGCAGACACCGCAATCCCCAACGACTCTGTATGCCGGGACTTCAGGATTAGGCGTCTTCAAGCTCGTTTTGGACGGCACTCTTCACTTCTCCCAGTTCGGAAACGGTCTCGGGTTTACCTCCGACGTCGTCCTGACTAACCCTTCGCCTGCTGCGACGGTCGCGGGCACAATCACGTCCGCGGATGACAACGGACTCCCCCTCTCAGCCGGCCTGGATGCCACGGCGACCGATTTTTCGATTTTGCCACAAGGCGCTCTCACGCTGTCTACCAATGGAGTGGGAGAACTCGCCGTCGGGTCGGCCTTGGTCACCGCGAACGGCCCCCTGGGCGGCGTGGTTCGTTTCAGTATTCCCGGGAAAGGAATTGCCGGCGTCGGAGCGAGCGAACCGATGAGCGGGTTCATTGCTCCCGTCCGCCGAACGGCTGGAGGGGTCAACACCGGGGTGGCTCTTTCGAACGCGGAGTTGCATGCGGTCACTCTGGATCTGATGCTCCGCGATCCGCAGGGACAGGAGGTTCCGGGCGGCCACCGGACCATCGAGAGCTTCCCGGCCCGCGGGCACCTGGCCCGATTCATCGATGAGCTTTTTCCCGAGGCGCAAAGCGATCATTTCGAGGGCGCCGTGGTCGTGAATGCCACCGGGGGGCAGATCTCCGCCACCGCACTGGAGCTCGGGCCGGCGCCGGGCCAATTCACCACGCTGCCGGTCACTCCGCTGACCGCGGGCGGAACGGCAACCGAGATCTCTTTCGCCCAATTCGGCAGCGGCGGGGGATTCACATCGGACACCGTGCTGGTCAACCCGCGGGGCGCCGGTTCCGTCTCCGGAACGCTCACGCTCCTAAATGACCAGGGGCAACCGATGCCGGTGGGCCTCGGGGGGTCCGGGCTGGAGAGCAGCCGCTGGTTTTCGATACCCCCTCTGGGTGCCCTGACGATTTCGACCGACGGCGGCGGGTCTCTAAACGTAGGTTCCGCCCGGGTGAGCGCCAGCGGTCCGTTGGGAGGAGTGGTGCGGTTTCAAATTCCCGGAATCGGGATCGCCGGTGTCGGGGAGAGCCGTCCCTTGACTCAACTGCTGATCCCGGTCCGCCGGACCCCGGAAGGCATCAGCACGGGAATTGCACTTCAAAACTCCGGGGCCGCCGCCGTGACGGTCGCGCTGAGCCTTCGAGACACCACCGGAACGGTCACGCCGGGTGGAATTGCATCTCCCATCAACCTGGCGGCTGGCGGCCACCTTGCGCGCTTCGTGGAAGAACTATTCCCCGAAGCCGACACGCAGAACTTCCAGGGCACGCTCTCGGTTGAGGTCACCGGGGGAACGGTGGCGGCGAGCGCTCTGGAGCTCGGTTCAAAACCCGGCGAATTCACCACTCTCCCGGTGACCCCGGTGGAGTGAGAATGACGTCCTCAGGAACACGAGGACAGCCGCGATATTTACCGTATTTGTCGCTTGAGCGCGCCCCGCGGCTCGGCTCCGGGCGCGCCGGAACGGCGACTTCGAGGGGCATCCCAGCCTGTCTCAGATCGATACGAGCCAGGCGCAGAGCGGTTTCTACAGGCAGGCGCGTCTTAGATCAGCCATAAGTACAGAGGGATAAGAGAGTCGCAGACGAAGTGGAGCCAAAATGGAGCCATTCTGAGAAAGCAGAGGGCAGAAAGCTAGTAAGTAATTGAAAACATTGGAGCGGGAGACGGGGATCGAACCCGCGACGTCCAGCTTGGGAAGCTGGCTGTCGATTGAAAATAAAGAATATAGCGTCTACGGCGTTGATCGGTGTCTATACAGAGCACCCAGTTACCAAGCACCGGGCAAAATCGATTTCTTAACGGAACAGAAATGGAACAGAAGGCCGGGCAGGAGGCTCCTATTGGTTTGCCGGGCTCTCCTACTCGGCCGATTCCGCTCAGATCGGAAACCCGGGGCACTAACCTCAGCGTGAATCCGCCCGCGATCCGACTGACAGGCTTCTCATTCACTCGTGGCGGATGGCCAGAAGCGGGTCGATACGAGAGGCCCTGTGGGCCGGGACGAATCCTGCGACCGCAGCTGTTGCCAACAGAGTCCCCCCCGTCACGGTTATAGTCAGAGTGTCATGCACCTCAACACCAAAGAGCCGGCTCGCCGCCAGCCCTCCTAGCGCGAGGGCTGCAGGAAGCCCCGTGACCAGCCCGCACCCAGCCAGCACCAGCGACTCCCGGAGGACCATCCATAGAACCCGGAGACGTGTCGCCCCCAACGCTACGCGAATCCCGATCTCGCCTGTGCGTCGCACTACCGCGTATGCCAAGGTCCCGTAAAGGCCCACGGCTACCAGAAGCAGTGCCAACATTCCGAACAGGCTCGACAGCCCGGCGAACATTCGCTCATGTTCAAGCGCCCTGTTAATCTGCGAACTTTGTGTTCTAATGTCCATCAGCGGCAAGGCCGGGTCGATACTTTGCATCGTTTCGCGGATGACCGGCACAAGCGATAGCGGATCACCGGTTGAGCGAACCGCGAAACACATCCGAGCGATCCTGCTGTGCCCTACCGCGCCGTAAGGCAGGTACGCGGTTGGTAGCGGCTCGGACCGCATGCCGTCGTACTTGGCGTTTCCTACCACTCCCACGATTTGAAAAGAGCTCTGAGGGTTGAAGGGCACTTCGAAGCTGATGCGGCGGGCCAAAGGATCCTGATTCTCGAAAAGCTTGCGCGCCATCGCCTCATTCACGACGGCGACACTTCGGGGCTCCCGGACGTCCCGCCAGTCGATCCCCCGGCCACGTAACACCCGAATCCCCATCGTGTCCGTGAAGCCTGGACCGACTACGTTGAAGTAGGCTTCGTTTGGCCGTAGGGGCTGAGGGCCGTCCGTGGCCACCGGACCGCCATCGGTGTTGCCTGAGAGCAACGCCGTAGCGGAAACAGAAACCGATCGGACGCCAGGCAAGGTTTGAATCTCCTGGAGTGCTCGATGGTAGATATCGACAGTCCGGTCCGGGGTCACGCCCGCCCGCCGGGGATCGATTTCGAACAGCAGGAGGTTGTTCCGATCGAAGCCCAAATCCTGGTTATCCAAGTTTTGGAGCGTACGCACGAACAGGCCCGCGCCGAACAGCAGCACTACGGCGAGGGTGGCCTGGCTGACTACGAGGAACCTGGACAGTGTAAACCGGGGTGAGCCGCGACCCGAAGTAGCGTTAAGTTGGGGCGCCAGATTCGCGCGCGTGGCCCGAACGGCGGGGGCCAGGCCGATGAGGCTTCCCGTCAAGAGGGAGACGATGGCGACGAACGCGAGAACCGTGACATCTGGACGGACATCCAGCAGGTTCGTCTGCCCGGCACCGAACAGGCGCACCAGAGCGTCGCTTGTCAGCCACGCAAGCAACAGTCCGGCCGCCCCTCCGCACAAGGAGAGAAGTATGCTCTCGGTAAGCAACTGACTGAGCAGGCGGCACCGCCCCGCACCGAGCCCCAGCCGGACGAGGATTTCCCTCTCGCGGGACTTGCTCCGTGCCAGGAGCAGTGTTGCCACATTGGAGCAAGCTACCAAGAGCACGAGTGAGACCGCGGTCATCAAAATCCAGATCGGCTCAGCGAGATTCCGGCGCAGATTGTCCAAGCCCCGGCGGGCTGACGCGAGCGATAACTGCGGGAGTCGGTCGGCCGGAACCGAATCTCCCAAGCCCGAGGTAAGGCCCTCCCTGAATCGAATGTTCACTTCCGTCAGCACCCGTTGGCTCGGGATTCCTGGCCTAAGCCTGCCGACGATATGGCACCACCAATAGCCTTTGTCGGCAAACGGCGACAAGCCGCCAGGGCCAGGACGCAATCTGCCCCACGGTTTGATACCCTGGAGGTCACGAAGCGAGATCCAGATGTCGGGAGGCATGGCAGGATTGATTCCGAAAAACCCCGGCGGCGTCACGCCGACTACCGTGAAAGGCAGTTTATTCACAGTGATGCTTCGGCCGATGGCAGACGGTTCTCCGCCCAGTTCTCGCAACCAGAAGTCGTGACTGACGACGGCTACGTTGGGCGCACCCGATTCGATATCCTCGTCGTCGATAGCTCGTCCGAGAATCGGCGAAACACCAAGGACCTGGAAATAGTTGCCGCTGACCATCTCACCGCCGGCCACTGTTGTCTGGCCCCCGACCTGCATCGTCAGGCTCTGCTGGTTCATTCCGAGGGGCACGAATGCGATCACGCCGGACAAAGTTTCCGTACCCGGTCTAAACGCCTCGTAAACCCGATAGGGAAAGGTATCTTGATGGTCGCCGACCTGCGACCTCCTAACCACGGCAGGAATCTCGCTCTTATCCTCGTAACGGAACAACACGAGCTTTCCAGGGTCTCTAACTGGTAATGCCCGGAATATAACGGCATTCGCCACACTGAAAACGGCGGTGTTCGCTCCTATGCCGAGCGCCAGAGATGCGACGACCACGGCCGTGAACCCGGGACTGCGGCGCATGCCACGAAGGGCGTAACCAATGTCGCGCTGCAGGTTCTCCAACCAGGGAAGTCCGCGCTGGTCGCGGTAGTTCTCCTTGGCCGCAGTCAGACCACCGAAGGTCAGTGCGGCCTCCCGTCGGGCCAGCTCGAGCGGCATACCCTTGCGCACGTTCTCGTCGGTCAGCATCTGGATGTGCGTTTCAAATTCCTCGGCGAGCTCCGCCTCTTGACGATACCCGGTCCACGCACCGACGATCCGATTCCATGTACGGCGAAGTCTTCTGATCATGACTCCTCCCCGAAGGCGAAGAAGCGAGCAAGGATTTCCTTAGTCTGTTCCCAGTGAGCCTGCTCCGAAGCCAGAAAGCGTTTCCCGGCCTCGGTTATCTTGTAGAATCGTGCCCTCCGGTTGTTGTCCGACGTGCCCCAGGCCGACTCGATGGATCCTTCCTGCTCCAGCTTCAACAGGACAGGGTATAGAGTGCCGTGGTTAACGCTCAGGCGATTGCTGCTGATCTGCTCAATGCGGCATGCGATTCCGTAACCGTGTTGAGGGCCGATCGTCTCGAGCGTCGTCAGCACCATGATCGCCAGCGTCCCCTGCCAAATCTCGCGTTTCTCTTTCATAGCGACGTTCCTTTGGGAACCCCACAAGGGCCGATGCCCACGAAGCAAATCGCGTGCCATCGTTAGTAAGACTCCGGCTTAGCGTTTTGAACGGAGGAATCCGGGCCGGGGCGGTGGACCGAACCGGTCTCGCAGCCGCGAAGCATGCGTCCAGCGAGAGGCGCTTTACGATTCCCACTTATGGGACAAGCACGTTCACAAATGCGACTTTGATTTGAGTAGCGGGGTCGCGAGGCAAGTCAATAGTTTAATGACCAACGCGCGCCCGGTCACCAATATTGACGTTAATAACCATGATCTCCGCCACGTCGGCCGTCCTGACTGGTGGCCCCCAGAGTTGCACGCCGCTTGAAACGAAGAAATGCGTTTCTCGTTTCTTCATGTATCCCCAGCTCAGAGGATTCTGGTACCGGTTGGCGGGAAAGACCTGACCGTTATGGGTGTGACCCGAAAGCTGAATATCTGCGACGCTTCGGCTGACGTTTCGAAATCGGCGGGCCGGTGAGCCACCAAGATCACGGGTAGTGTGTCACAAAGGCAGGGTGCAGTAACCGACGGTCATGAGCGGCTTCGCTCAGGAACCGACGGCACTGTGTGACAGTGTCAGCCAGCCATGTGCCGCGCCGCACCTCAAATGGCTGGCTGCCTGGCCCACACGTCCCCCCGGACCCTCGGGTTCGCAATTGGGACTGAACCGTCCGAAAACGATCACCAGCCCGGCTGCGTGGTCCTGACGTAGCGGTGGGCTGAAGTGACGTCTCACCTGCTATCGAGTGGCATCTCACTTGCTTTAAAATCAACCGGAGTCAACACTTGAGGACAATACTTTCTGATATCCGGTGCGCTTTCCGCGGCCTCCTCCAACGGCCGGGCTTTTCGGCCGCAGTTGTCTTGACCCTGGCCCTCGGCATCGGAGTGAACACTGCCATCTTCAGTCTCTACAATGCGGTCGTTCTTAGGCCTTGCTGTCGCTTGCCCTGGCGACGGCCGGCCTTTATGGAGTTGTAAGCTTTGCGAGCCGCCGGCGGGCGCGCGAGGTTGGTATCAGGCTGGCGCTCGGCGCCAGGCCGGCTGACATCCTTTCCATGATGGTGTTGCAGGGGATTCGGCCAGTCGCGATCGGGATAGTACTGGGCATCGTCCTGGCTGGCCTCGCCTCGCGCATACTGATTTCGAATCTTTACGGCTTAAGTCCGACTGATTTGGGCGTTTATTTAGGCCTTTCGGCTTTTCTCGCCCTCGTCGCACTTGGCGCCATCTTTCTGCCTGCGCGGCGCGCGGCTCATGCCGACCCTCTGCAAACCCTCCGCTGGGAGTGAAGTTTCGCTGCTGATTGATTTCAACTGCCCTGTGAAGTGTAACCGGACATGGTTATTAACCGACGCAGCTGAGGTACAGAGCCTCTGGCGCACCACCTGCTCTGATTCGTCACCCGACGCATGGTCTTCCCTTCAGCGAGACCGGGCAAACTCCGCTGGACAACTCCTGGCCCCGCAAATTCTTGCCGAAGTCCATTCCGGTGAAAATGGCCTGCTTCCTGGCAGGTGCCAACATACGCAAGGGGCCGGGGAGAGACTGATTTTCCTTCTCTGGCGAAATGTGCCTGTCGGTCACCCATTACATTGAAGCATCTGATCGGCTGCAAAGGGGCCGATCACAAGGCGTTCTAAGGGAGGACCAGCAACTGCTTGAGCGGCACGCAGTTACAAGCTTAACGGAACAGAAATGGAACAGAAGCCCGTGTCAGCTCACTCTGTGTCGGCCAACGAACGTTGGGGCCCATTCGTAGTCGGCCAAGCTCGTTTTGGGCCTCCATCATCCCTCTCAATCGTCCCCTTCCCCTTCCGAAAAGCACGGGATATTCGCCGCCGTCGCGAAGATCGTCTCACGCTATCCTAAATTGTGAGCCTGGGCGGTTAGCTTTCATGACGAAACCCGAACAAAACATCGGCTCCAAGAAATCCAGGTTGGAGGTGTTCGAGTCAAACGGGACGGAGGGTGATGACATTCTTGGCCAATCCCAATTCCTCAAACACCTCAAGTACTTCATCTATGGACCGGATCTATCCGAAACAACGATAGAGGATTTCGTCGAGTTGGAATCTGCAAGCTCGCATTGGAATGCGGGCTCGAGCAATTCCAAACCAGGAGCATCCGGGACGTTGTGTTTAGAATTCGTTAGAGGAGCGTTCCGGTCAGGATCAGGGCGGCGATTGTGAAATAGATGACGAGCCCGCTGACATCCACCAGGGTGGCCACGAAGGGGGCGGATGAGGCGGCAGGGTCGAAACCGAAGCGGCGCATGACAAACGGGAGCATGGATCCTGCCATTGTTCCCCAGAGCACAACACCGACCAGGGCAAGGGCCACCGTCAAGGCAACGAGGAACCAGTGTTCCCCGTACAGGTTGGTGAATACCGACCAAAGGGTAATGCGCAGGAATCCAATGGACCCGAGGATCGCGCCAAGCGCCAGACCCGAGAAGAACTCACGTCGGACGACGCGCCACCAGTCGCGAAGGCTGATCTCGCCCAGGGCCAAGGCGCGGATAACGAGTGTGGAGGCCTGCGAGCCTGAGTTTCCGCCGCTCGAGATGATCAGAGGAACAAACAAGGCAAGGACCACCGCTCGCTGGATCTCCTCTTCGAAGTAGCCCATCGCGGTTGCTGTGAACATTTCGCCAAGGAAGAGGGCCGCGAGCCACGTGGCGCGTTTTTTCACCATCCGGCTGAGCGGCGTGTCCATGTAGGGCTCGTCCAGGGCCTCCAAACCGCCGATCTTGTGGATATCTTCGGTGGCTTCTTCCTGGGCGACGTCCAACACGTCATCGATAGTCACGATCCCGATCAGTACTCCGCCTGAGTCAGTCACCGGCAGCGCGAAACGATCCTCGTTTCGGAACACCTGAATCGCGGTCTCCTGGTCATCGGTCGCCTTGAGGGCGACAAAACGGTGATCCAGGAGCTCGGCGATTTTCGCCTTCGGGGGCGCAAGAAGCACTTTGCGTATGCGAATGTCATCAATGAGGACATTGTTCTCGTCGATCACGTAAATCAAACTGAGTGTTTCGCTGTCTTGCCCGTGAATCCTGATGTGTTGAATCACCAGCTCGACTGTCCATTCCGGTCGCACCCTCACGTAATCGGGAGTCATGAGACGGCCGATACTGCCCTCCGGGTATCCGAGGAGCGAGACCGCAATGGCGCGTTCGGATGGACTCAAGAGGGCAAGCAGTTGCTGTGTGACCTTGGCCGGCAATTCATCGAAAAGCGCGGTCCGGTCATCGGGAGCCATTTCGTTCAACATGGCCGCCAGCTCTTCTTTCGCCATAGCCTTCACGAGTTGCTCCTGGTCCTCGACTGGAAAATACTCGAAGACCTCGGAGGCCAGCTTCCGCGGCAATAAACGAAACACAAGCGCTCTCTCGTCGGCGGGCAGATCCCGCAGCAACTCGGCTATGCCGCTTGGGGACCAGTTTTCCAAGGTATGGCGAAGTCGCCCAAAGTCGCGGGCTTCGACTATGGCATGAACGCCGGGCGGCAAAATGGTCTCTGGCATCGGCATTTCTAACTTATGGGATTCATAGATGCGGGGAGCTGTCACCCTGCGCGAATCGGAGAAAGTTGGTAACTATATCAGCAAGCGACGACGTCCTCTATGGACTACCGGAGATTGAAGGTGACCTCTACCGTGGCCAGGAGATCCACCGGACGGCCGTCCAGTGTGGCGGGCCGAAAACGCCAGTTGGCGACGATTTCGTTTATGGCCATCTCTTCGAGACCGTGGCCGAGGCCTCGCAAGACCTTTGGGGAGTCCACCCTGCCGTTCTTCCGGATGACAACTTCGCAGGAGAACCACTCCCTGGGTTTTCGCTTTGATTGCCTCGTCCGTGTACTTCGGGATCGTCTGAACAAGAATCTGAGGGTCGGTAACGCCGGGCGTGCCGTACTCGTAGACTCCGTCCCCCGGAGGCCCGCTGCCGCCACCAGGCCCTTGGGCAGTTCCTGTTCCCGTCCCCGGTCCGGCATTTCCACCCAGGCCCGCCGGACCGGGCGGCGCATTGACATCCCCGATGTCCAGATCGCCCACCATTTCGTTCAACAGTGGTGGTGTCTCGAGGACCTCTGCTCGGCGGATCGGTTCCGGATCGGCGGGGGTGGGGTCGGGAATCGGCGCCAGAATGGGTTGTGGTTTTGGCGCCACAAACTTTACCTTCGGCGGCGCCAACTTCGGCCTGCTCCCGCCTCCGGCCGGCGCCAGATTCTTCAGGACCAGCACCTGTTCAGTCGGCCGGAAAACCGTACCCCGGAGAGGCGGAAAGACAATCAGGAACAGGATGACATGGAAAAGGAGGGCCAGGGTCAACGCGACCTGTGTCGGCTTCCGGCTGGACGACCCTCCCATGAAATCGAACTCGGTGTATTGAAGCCTCTCAGCGTCGGTTACTTTCAGCGCCAGGAGAGTCTCAAGAATGTCCTTGGCTTTTCGGATCAGGTCTCTCATGCCCGTGCCCCGCACCTAGCAATTTGTGAGCCACGAGCAGGCATATTTCGCTTCCGGCTGATCCGGCCTAAATTTCGCCCGTTCCATTAGGGCACAGGCCCCTTTTGGAGATGGGATCCCACTGGATTGGCGTACCATCCATCAAGCGCGTAGACTATCTGTACGGATTCCGTACACGCTCTTTTCTCTCAAAGGGTGGGCTTTATGCGTTTTCCAAAGATCGTCGCGGCGCAGAGGCTGCAAACATGGCTGTTGGTTGGGGCCCTCGTCGCTGTTCTGCTGACCGGCATCCTGGTCGTAGAGCTGACGCAAAATTTAAGGACCGTTGTCATCGGCGAGACGAAAAAGACCCTGACCAATGCCGTCGAGCAGCTCAACCGGGCCTCGGACACCCGCCTGCAGCGCCTGGACGGCCCAGCAGGCCGCGCCTGGCTGGACGACCGTCTGGCGCCGATCTCTTACGACGTCCTGCGCTCGTACCCTGACGTGGAAGGCGGGTACCTGTGGGATGAGCAGGTCGTCGGACACAGCTTTCCGACCTATACGGAGCCAGGCAGCACACTTCGGCAGCCGGATGTCGAGTATCGAGAAGTACTTTCGGCTCTCGAGGAAAGCCAGCGGACTGGGCATGTGATCCATCGAGTCGTACAGGATCACAAGGATCTCGTACTGGTTGCGGTCTTGGCAGGAAAGAACCGCGATCTTTCGGCCTGGTCTCTTCGGCGTCTCTTCAATTTCAGCGACTCCCACGAAGTGACCAAGGGCCTTCTCCTAGCCGGCATCATGGTGGTGGCGCTGGTTGCGATCGGCGCGGTACTTCGGCTGAGCTTCAGCATGCAGCGAGGCTTCGAGGTGATCCAGGCGGGACTTGAACGGCTGCGGACTGATCCCGGCTTTCGGCTTCCGGACCAGGACCACGAGTTGCGCCCGATCGTTCAGGCCATCAACGAGATGGCGGAGAGCCGCCAGAAGCTCGAAAGCGATTTGAGAAGGGAGGACCGGCTCAGGGTAATGGGTAGAGTCGTCGCAGGCATAGCACATGAGATCCGAAATCCTCTTAACGGCATTCGCCTGACGATCCGTGTTCTGGCCCGACGTTTGCAGGACAATTCGTCGGCCGAAGAACCCATAGCGGTGATTACGCAGGAGATTGACCGTCTTGACTCTTTGCTGAATAGCCTTCTCGTCTTTCGTGCCGATGAGCCGGCGAGATTGCGGCGACAGCCTCTTCAGCCGATCGTAGAACGCACTCTGGCTCTCGTGAAACATCACGCGGAGGAGAACGGAGTAAACCTCCACGTCCAGGGTACGGTGGACTGCGGGGCCCTGACTGATGGCGAGCATCTGCAGCAGGTTCTCATGAATCTCCTCCTCAACGCGATTGACGCCTCCCGCCCGGGCGGGCAGGTGTTCTTGAGGGTTAACTCGCTAAACGGTCACGTTGAGATCGAAGTGGAGGACAGCGGAAGCGGACTGAGCGCCGAGCAACGGGAGAGGCTCTTTGAAGCCTTTTACACGACGAAAACAGGGGGTACCGGGCTGGGACTCGCGGTGACCAAGACGCTGCTCGAAAAGATGGATGCCACGATCGAAGCGGAAAACGGCAGCTCCGGAGCCCTTTTTCGAGTCCGATTGGCTTCGGGGAATTAGCCATGAGAGAACGCATTCTGATCATTGAAGATGAGAAGACGGCGCTTCAGGCATTGGCGTTCCTCCTAGCCGACGAGGGCTACGAAGTGCTGAAGGCCGAGTCGGGGGAGACCGGGCTTCAGAGCGCGTTGCAAGAAAACCCGGACTTGATCCTTTTGGACATCCGGCTCCCTGGAGTAGACGGATTGGCTGTGCTTCAGAAGCTGCGAGCGAATGAGTGCGATGCGGCTGTAATCATCATGACCGCGGACACCACGAGCAGTAATGCCATCCGGGCGACTCGGTACGGCGCCTTTGACTATGTGGCGAAACCGATAAACGATGATCGCCTGCTCTTCCAGATCCGTCGAGCGCTCGAGTACCGGAAGCTCGAACTGGAAGTGCGGAACCTGCGCCGATTGCCGGCGCGTTCTGATGGAGTTCCTGGAATGATCGGGCACAGCCTGGCCATGCAGGAAGTCTATAAGATGATCGGGCGGGTGTCTGGTTCGGATGCGACCGTATTGATTGCGGGCGAATCCGGCACTGGCAAAGAACTGGTGGCGAACGCGATCCACGTGTTCAGCCGGCGAACGCGGGGTCCGTTTATCAAAGTGAACTGCGCCGCCATTCCTCACGACCTCCTGGAATCCGAGCTCTTTGGCCACGAGAAGGGCGCCTTCACGGGCGCCATCTCACGGCAAATCGGGCGTTTTGAACAGGCGAACGCGGGCAGCCTCCTGCTGGACGAGATCTCCGAGCTGTCTCCGAATCTGCAGGCGAAGCTGCTCAGGGCGCTTCAAGATCGAACGATCGAGCCCATCGGGCGCAACCCGGTAACGGTCGATTTCCGTCTTCTCACGGCGACTGCGCAGAATCTCGAGGAGGCCGTTGCAGATGGTCGCTTCCGCGCCGACCTTTACTACCGGCTGAACGTCGTCACCATCTCCCTGCCTCCCCTTCGAGAGCGTCGAGAGGATATCCCCCTCCTGGTCCAGCATTTCCTTGGCCGCTCGGAGCGCCCGGTGACGATTCGCAGCGATGCGCTTGAGCAGATCCTCGCCCACGACTGGCCCGGCAATGTCCGCGAACTGGAAAACGTCATTACGAGGGCCGTCGTTCTAGCGCCTGGTGGCATCATCACACCCGAGTGCCTGCAGTTTTCACCTTCTCCGACAAGTCCGCCCGAGACGGGTTTCGACGGGCTTCCGTACTTTCACGGTTACTGGGAAGTAATCCGCAAGGTCGAACTTGCTCTCCTGCAATCCGCTCTCAAAGCCTCGCAGGGCAACAAGACCGAAGCAGCCCGGATTCTGAAGATTCAGCGCAGACTTCTCTACGAGAAGATGGCGGAATTCGGCCTTCGGTGAAGCCTCACTCGAAAATCGCGGAATTGGTTTCTCCCACGGCACTTTTGGCGAAATAGCCTCTTCTGGCTCGCACTCGCCGGCCGTGCTCGGCAGCGTCCTTCAACTCGACCTCTATGTTCCGCCACGTTCCGTCTTGTCGGCGATTGCTGGAGACGTAAGACAAGCGGTACTGATGCCGCATGTCGCGGGCAATGGATTGAAAAGCTGCCTTCAATTCCCCTTCCTGTTCAGGAAAGAACGCCCGGCCTCCACTCTGGGCGGCGATCTCGCTCAGTTGCCTGATGACCTCCTCCCGGCGCCTCTTGAAATCGTCCTCAAAGCCGTTTCCTCGTTTCTCCTCCTGCAGGAAAGCTATGAAGTGCACCTGGACCTCACTCTCCCGAATTCTCTCCCGCAGTTCCGGGAAATGGTAGATGCTGTCATTGTCCACCCCATCGGTGAAAACGAGGAGTATTTTCTTGGATTCGGTCCCCTTTTCGGCGTTCCCGACCCCGAGGTAGATGGCGTCGTACAGAGCTGTTCCTCCGCGCGCCTCCAGGTCCTCAAGAGCGCCTTGGACCTCATCAACCTTTCTGGTGAAACCCTTTCTGAGTCGCACCTCCTGGTTGAACGCGATCAAAAAGAACTCGGCGCCGGGATCTTGTTCCTCGAGAAAATCGCGCGCCGCTCGTTTGACTTTGGCGAGCGTGTAGAGCATGCTGCCGCTCACATCGATGACCAGTCCAACTGTGGCTGCTCCTTCGTCCGCGCCGAAGTACGTAATCTCCTGCGGAACGGTGTCCTCATAGACTCGGAAATCGTCCTGTGACAGACCGCGTACGAGTTGGCCCTTCCTGTCGTATACCGCTGCGTACAGTACCACCTGGTCGACGTCAGCTCGAAAACGAGGTTGGTTTCCGCCTTGGTTTGGGTCGGTTGACTGAGACAGGATTTCCGGGGCCACAGCGCACAGGGTGGCGAGCAAGAGGAGGAAAGACTTGCGCAGGGACATGGGCCTTTCTCGGGACAGTGGCGAACTACCGCGCCGGGGCAAAATAGCCTTCTCGGGCCCGGACGCTGAGTCGGGGGAGTCCTTCCGGCGGATCGAGTCTGACTTTAATCTTACGCCACTTCCCGTCGCAATCCCGGTTGGCGGGACGGTAGCCAATCAGGTACTGATTCCTCAGCTCTGTGTGTATCAGGTCGCAATAGTAATCCAACTGTTTGAAACTGCTCGGAAAGAAAGCTCGGCCGCCGGTCAGTCTGACGATCTCGGTGATGATTCCTTGCCCGTAGCCTAGGTCGCCCCGCTCCCCAATGACGTACATCTGGACGTCGGACTCCTTGGCGAAGTCCTTGACTTCGCGGAAGGTATAGCGGCTGCTGTTGTCTTCTCCATCGGTAATAACGACCAGGGCCTTCTTGTCGTTTCGAGCGTCGCGAATCTTCTCCATGCCCAAGTAAACGGCGTCAAAGAGGGCGGTACGTCCTTTCGATTCTGAAATGGAAATGGCGTTCTGCACGTTTTCCGGGCGGTCGGTGAAGTCTTGCGCCAGCCGGCATGTCTCGTTGAAGGTTACCAGGAAATATTCATCCTCCTGATTTCCCTGCTCGAGAAAACGCATGATCGAATTCCTTGCGCTCAGGACGTTGTCTCCCATTGAGCCGCTGGTATCCAGCACAAAACCCACGCTGACCGGGGCCGTGTCATTGGAGAAGTGGATGATCTGCTGCTCAACCTTTTCCTCGAAAACCTTGAAGTCGTCCCTCTCCAAGCCCACCACATACCGTCTCAACGGATCCATCACACTGACCCGCACCAACACCAGGTCGACTTCGCTTCGAAAGCGCGGAGGCGCTTTTTGCCGATCAACTCCCAGTCCACCTGCAGAAACAGGCAACAAAGCGAACAGCGGAAACAGGATTAGGAGTCGACGCATGAGCGGCATCCTTGTTTGCCTGCTTGTCAGCAAGTCCTGTGCCAACAGGCAGAAGAAACCGGGCGCCCGAATTGAGTGTGGCGAGGAACTTTTGCCGGATCATGCGGCCGGTCGCGTCGTACGGAAAGCGTGCGTCACTGTACGCTATCCGTACATCCACGGAACCGTTCCACATTCCGACTGCAGCCGGTATGTCAGTCGGGCAGATATGGCCCGGGCAGGGGTCTCGGGATTGGAGCCTAACTTGCTGATGCACTGCCCGGCCGGTTCGGACCCGATGCCGGTCAGGAAGGACCGGGGGCTTCTCAAGTCTTTGCACAACTAAGGTAATTCGTGTGGCATAAAGCAATTGTTCTGGTTTGCGTGGTTTCCGGAATGCTGGCACTCAATGGACCAGACGCGCCCGAACGCCTTGAAGCATCCAACTGGACATCCCGGAAGGAATTCACTTTCGTCCGCCTAATGTACTCGGGAGGCGATTTGGTCAACAACTGGAGGACCGACTACCCCAAAGCGGATGAGCAGCTTGTCCTCGGCCTTCGCCGAATCACCGGTCTGGACTATGTCAACCCGGAACCCAAGGCCCTGCGTATCTCCGACCCGGAGCTTTTCAAGTATCCTTTTGCGTATGCCGTCGAGGTCAGTCAGATGCAGCTTTCAGACGCCGAAGCCCAGACGTTGAGGGAGTACCTGCTTCGAGGCGGTTTCCTGGCGGTTGACGATTTCCACGGCGACTTCGAGTGGGAACGCTTTGCGTCCCAGATGAAGAAGGTGTTTCCTGAATATGAACCGGTCGACCTTCCCGTCTCCCACCCAATCTTCCATTGCTTCTTCGACATCGACGACTTGATTCAAGTGCCCGGACTTCAGCACCTGTACACAAGGAGCCTTTCCGAGAAGGGTGGCACCGTCGCTCACTACCGGGCCATCATTGGGAAGGACGGACGACTCATGGTCATGATCACTCATAACTCCGACCTCGGCGATGCCTGGGAATGGGCTGAAGTACCCGCTTACTCCACCGTCTTTACTACGCGGGCTTACGAGTTGGCGGTGAACTACGTCGTCTATTCGATGACCCACTGAAATTGCGGATGGGGGTGATCCCTTAGAGCCAGTAGATCAGGAGTAGAATCCCCAATGCGATTCGGTACCACGCGAACGAGAGAAAAGTGTGATTCGAGACGAAGCCCAGGAAACCCCGCACGACAATCAATGCAGAGACAAAGGAGACGACAAAGCCAGTCGCAAAAACCGGCGCATCCTGGGCGGAGAGCGCGCCGCGGCTCCTTGTGGCGATAGAGCCAGACAATATCGAGGACGGCGCCCAGCTGTATGAAGATCACAAAGGTGCTCGCCTTAGCGCCTGTAAAAACGAGCCAGTCACTTACAATGATCAAATGACCAGTGGAGGAAACGGGAATGAACTCTGTAGCCCCCTCCACCAAGCCGAGTACGGTCGCTTTGAGCACTGCGAAGAGATCAACCATGTTGTTCGAGCAAATGTAAAGCCGGGAGCATCCCGACTTCGAGTTCGAAACGAAAACGGGAGAGCGAAAAAGTAACCGCCTACTTTCGCCGCTATGCAGCTGGAGTACCTCCTCACTGAAACGCCGCCGCCGGAGTCTCTCTCACTGATAAAACCGCTAAAACAGAACTGGATGCAGCAATCGATTGAGACGACAAGAGTTACGGCCTTAACAAAACAGAAATGGAACAGAAGAAAGCTGACCCGTCGTAACTTATTGAAAAATTGGAGCGGGAGACGGGGATCGAACCCGCGACGTCCAGCTTGGGAAGCTGGCATTCTACCGCTGAATTACTCCCGCTCTTTGGTAGGCGTGCCTATTTTAGAACAAAAGCGGGGGCCAGAGGAAGGCCTAGATATCCAAAACGTGGAGGACTCGAGCTAGACCGGACTCCGACCGAGCGGTGTCAGAGCCGCGCGCGAGCGCTTTCCAGCGTAGCAAGCGGGTTCTAACAGGGAGCGATCGCATGGTCCCCTTCAGCGCGAGTGCCAACGGGCATGCGATCAGCCGGCTGTTCGAACCCGCTTGCTACGCTGGAAAGCGCTCGCGCGCGGCTCTGACACCGCTCGGTTAGCCGGCGTCCCCTGCCAGGCGCTCAGAAAGACCACGCGTTTACATTTGTGTGTACTTCCGTAACCTCGAGGGAATTCAAGAGCTTATTCAACAGCCTCGCTGCGTGTGAAAAGGCAGCGCTGCGTCCTGCGCGGCTCTGAAAAGCCTTTCAATGCCACGCCTCTGTAGTCGATCGTCCTCGCCCCCAGGTTCCGATACAATGCTTGCGTGTTCTCTAGCAGATCCGAACATTCGTGTGAGAAGAACCGCCTGACGATTCTGCTCGAGCAGAAACGCGCCGCCGGTGCGAGCATTCTCGATCTAACCGGGTCCAACCCCACCAAAGCCGGGTTCCGTTACCCGGAAACCGAGATCCTGGCCGCTCTCGCGTCCCCCGGATCCCTTCGGTACGAGCCGACTCCAAGGGGGCTGATTCAGGCCAGAGAGGCCGTGGCCGACTACTACCAGGAACGGGGATACGCCGTCTCGCCCGACGATATTCTGCTGACCGCAAGCACCAGCGAAGCTTATGCCTACCTCTTCAAGCTCCTCGCGGACCCGGGAACCGAGGTCCACACCCCGCGGCCAAGCTATCCACTGTTCGATTACCTGGCCTGGGCGGAGAACGTCCAGACCGTCTCGTATCCCCTCCTGTACGACCATGGCTGGCGCGTTGAGATCGACGAGCTCCAGCACAGCCTGTCTGCGCGCAGCCGGGCTCTTGCGGTGGTGAGCCCGAACAACCCCACCGGGTCATATCTGAAAGCAAGCGAGTGGCAGGACATCAGGCGCTCTTCCCTCCTCCGGCAGATCCCTGTGATCTGCGACGAGGTGTTTCACGACTACCCCCTGGAGTCGCGAGAGCCGGTTTTCGAGCCCCTCAGAGAGACGGAAACCCTTGTATTCGTGTTGAACGGCCTCTCCAAGATCGCCGGCTTGCCCCAGGTCAAGCTTGGATGGATCGTCGTCGCTGGTCCGGACACTCTCAAACGCGCGGCGCTCGACCGTCTCGAGATGATCGCCGACACCTTCTTGTCCGTCAGCACCCCGGTTCAACTCGCGTGCCGCCAGCTGCTTCGCAGCGGACCGATCGTCCGTGACCAGATCAGCCAGCGAACGCGCTCGAATCTGTCAACGCTGCGCGAGCTTCTTGAAGGCACCCCGGCCGAATCCCTCGTTGTGGAAGGAGGCTGGTACGCCGTGATCCGGCTGCCGCGGGTCAAGACGGAGGAAGAATGGGCGCTCGACCTCCTGGGCGAGAAGGACGTGCTCATGCATCCCGGCTACTTCTATGATTTCTACGACGAGCCTTTCCTGGTGCTGAGCCTGATCACGCCTGTTTCCGTCTTCCGCGACGGTGTAACCCGCCTTCGCGAATCCCTCGGGTGATGAGGATCACCCATCCCTGCCGCATTCGCTGCTATCCTGTGCACGCGTTTGCACGTCTCGTGAATCACGCCTTATCCCGAGCGCAAACCACGGCCGGAACGCCTGGCGTTCCGCCAAAGCCCGTGGATTTTGGGGGGAACAGCTCGCCGCTTCGCGGTATGCTGGCTGAGTTCGTCCATTGTCGTTACATGGACGTGCCTGGAGGAGAATACCCGAGCTCGAGCACACGGGGATTCCAGAGGAGGCTCACATGAAACGGCTTTTCCTTCCGTTCGTTCTGTTGTTTCTCGTCATTCCGTGCTTCTCAGCCGACTCGCAGGTGGAATTCGTCGCCAAGCTGGTCAGCGTTGAGACGACCAGCGCGGACGTCGGCACACTCCACCTGCAACTTACAGCCGACTTCAACCTGGATGTTAAAGTCACCGAGATCACAGAGATTCGGGGCGAAGGCGACGTCGAGCTGACGCTTGCCGATCTCGAGCCCGACATGCTCCTGCGGATCGAGGGCCTGTTTGCCGACGGTGGCATCCTGGCCCGCGAGATCACCGCAATCCAGTTTGGGGCTGCGAAGTTCTCGGTTCGCGGGGCAGTAGAGGCGGTCGACACGGCCAAGCAGGAACTGAAACTGCTGGGGCTCGTGATCAAAGTGGCAGAAACGACTGAGATCAAAGACGCCGATGGAGAGGTGATCGAGCTCGACGCGGTGCACGCGGGCGACATGGCCTGGGTCGAGGGAGAGGTGACACCGAATGGGCTGGTGGCGTCCGAGATACGCATCAGACCACTTGACCTCCGGCCGCCCAGACTTGTTTTCGAAGGGATCGTGACCGAGATCGGCGAGGACACGATCACTGTTCAGCTCAGGGGCGTCGATAACATCCCGGTGCGGATCACCGAGGAGACCGAGATCCGTGGAGAGCTGGTGGTCGGCGCGCTGGTGAAGGTGGCGGGAACCATCGGCACTGATTTGTCGGTGACTGCCACGAGGATCACTGTCTCGGAAGCCTTGCAGGTCGCTCCCGCTCATCTGCGCTTGAAACCCGGACAGACAGTGCAGGTCATCGTCATCCTCAGAACGCATCCGGAGGAAGACGTGTCCGTCGAAGTTGTCTCCAAAGACCCGGCAGTCGCTGAAGTTGAACCGGCGACAGTCGTCATCCCGGCCGGGAAGATCGTGGGTGCCTTCACGGTGACGGCCAAGGCCGAGGGAACCACGATCATAGACGTAAAGCTCCCGGAGAGTCTGGGGGGCACGGTCGCGGGAGTCAATGTCGACGTTCGGACGAACGAAGACCCTCACGGGCGAGCCGATATCCGGTGGCAGCCGAACCAGCTGAAGATTCGGATGGGCCGCACTGCCGCCGCGATGCTCATGCTCGATCGGCCGTTGGATGCAGACGTTGAAGTGGCTATCAGCGTGAAGGAAGGATCCGCGGATCTGCTGGAAGGCCCGGAAAAAGTGACCATTCCGGCCGGCAAACGCGCGGTTCACGTTGAATTCAAAGCGGGGACCCGACCCGGGAACCTGATCCTGCGCGCCACTCTCCCGGAGTCAGCCGGATCGGGGTATGCTGACCTCGGCATCGAAGTCCGGGATTAGTTAGCAACCCACCAGGACAAGGGGCAAGGAGGGGCAAAGGGAACGACTTCCAAAGAGGTCCTGTTTCCTCGGCCCCTCAGTCCCTTTCCAATCGCTGAAACTGGCTCACCAACCCTTCCCATTTGCCCTGCGCCTTGAGAATCATCTCGATCACTTCCCGCAGAACACCGTTCCCGCCCGAACTGCGCGTGACTAGACGAGCGCACGCCTTGACCTCGTCGGCTGCGTTGGCCGGTGCAACAGGGAGACCGACGGCTGTCAGGACGGGCAAATCAGGCAGATCATCGCCGACGTAAGCCGTCTGTTCGGCTGGAACTCCGGCCTGCTCGAGGAGGGACAAGAGTGCTTGCCTCTTGTCCGAACACCCCTGGACAAGCAGCTTTACGCCGAGCTCCTTTGCCCGCTGGGCGACCAGGGAACTGCTCCGCCCGCTTATGAAACCCACCGGGATTCCGGCCTTCTCGGCCAGCCTGATGGCCAGCCCGTCATAGATCGAGAAGAATTTGAGCTCTTCCCCGCCCGGAAGCCGAGCCAAACGGCCATCGGTCAGCACGCCGTCCACGTCGGTCAGGATAAGGCGAATGTTCGCGAGGTCTGCCTGCATTTCGACTCCTGGGATGGATTGGCCCGCGGAAGCGGTTCGCTCCGCATTTCCACTCTCCGGCCGTCAGAACATCTCCGTCCCCCAAAGATCATGGAGGTGGATGATTCCGATGAACTCACCGCCGGCTTGGGTGACCATCAGCGATGTTATCTTGCGGATCTCAAGCAGGTGCAGCGCGGCCGTCGCCATCTCATCTTTGCTGATCGTCACAGGACCCGGCGTCATGCATTCGCCGGCTGTCCTATCCAGAAAGCTCTCCCGATCCCGCTGCAACAGCCGGCGCAGATCACCGTCGGAGATGACCCCAAGCAGGCGTCCCTCACCATCCACAACCCCGGTGATGCCCAGTCCCTTGCGGGACATTTCGTAGATCACCTCGTCCATAGGCGCGCCCGACCGGACCCTGGGAACCTGCTCGCCACTGTGCATGAGCTCCCCGACCGTGCACAGTCGTTTGCCCAGCCGCCCTCCAGGGTGCAGCCGCGCGAATTCCTGGATGGGGAACCCTCTGCGTTCACATACCGCGACCGCCAGCGCATCGCCGAGAGCCAGTGCCGCGGTCGTTGAGGCGGTGGGAGCAAGGCCGAACAGACAGGCCTCCTGGTCCACGCTGACGTCCAGGACGAGGTCCGCATTGCGGGCCAGAGTCGAGCTCGGGTTCCCGACAAAAGCAATCAATGGGATGCCAAGCCGCTTGATGGTGCCAAGCAGTTGGACTATTTCGACCGTCTCGCCGCTGTTGGAAAGAGCGAGGACGACATCCCCGGGAACCAGCATGCCGAGGTCGCCGTGGATCGCCTCCGCCGGGTGCAGAAACAGGGCGGGGGTGCCGGTGCTCGCCAGGGTGGCTGCGATTTTCTTGCAGACGATTCCGGATTTTCCCATGCCGGTGGCGACCACCCTTCCCCGGCAGGCCGCAACCACGGAAACGGCGGCATCAAACGTCTCGCCGATTCGAGGGATCAGGCTGGAGATCGCATCAGCTTCAATACGAAGAACCTTGCGAGCGGTTTCCTGTGACATATGGGGCGATTTCGGGGACATGATACTGGAAAAGCAAAGACGTTATCCACGAAGCACACGAAGGACACGAACAAGAGCGGGGTCTCTGCAACGCGTGCCCGCTCCCATTCGTGGCCTTCGTACCCCTCGTGGATAAGGTCTTTGCTTTACAGAAACCCTTTCACCAGGCGGTCAATGTCTCGCAACTGAGTGAGGAGCGCTCCGAGCGCATCCAGCCGAACAGAATTCGGGCCATCGGAGAGGGCGTGTTCGGGGCGATCATGGACCTCGACGAAGAGGCCGTCCACACCGACGGCAACCGCGGCTCGGGCAAGGGCCGGGATGAACTGCGCCTGTCCCCCGCTGGCTGTGCCTGCCCCGCCTGGCAGCTGGACGCTGTGAGTGGCGTCAAAAACGACCGGCCAGCCGAAGGACCGCATGACCGGCAGTCCTTTAAAATCGACGACCAGGTTGTTGTAACCGAACGAGTTGCCGCGTTCAGTCAGCATTAACTTCCCACCCGGTATGCTCGTTACTTTCTCGACGATGTTGGCCGCGTCCCACGGAGAAAGGAACTGCCCCTTCTTGACGTTTACGACGCGTCCCGTTTGTGCCGCCGCGAGCAGGAGGTCGGTCTGCCTGCAAAGGAACGCCGGGATCTGAATGACGTCAAGAACTTCCGCGGCGACCGCGACCTGCCACACTTCGTGAACGTCCGACAGAACCGGGACACCGATTCGGGTGCGGACTTCATCGAGTATGCGCACCCCCTGCTCCAGTCCGGGCCCCCGATAGGATCTTCCAGAGCTTCGGTTGGCCTTGTCGAACGAGGCTTTGAAAACAAAAGGAATACCAATACCCGCCGCGATATCCCTGATACTACCGGCCATATCCAGGCAGTGCTGCTGGCTTTCAATCACGCAAGGGCCTGCGATCAGGAAGAAAGGATTGCCGGCGCCGACGCTCCAGGGGCCCACTTGAACAAGATTCATAAGAGTCGACCGGTTGTGCTGGGAGCTGTCCTTACTGATCCCCGATCGACTCACCAGCCTTGGCCACACCAGGCGCGAGCTCCGATCTCACGTGTCGAAAACCCTCCACCTTCCGCCGCTGCTCGCGATACCGGTAAGCGGCCTCGATGAAAGAGACAAAAATGGGATGCGGAGTCAGTGGTTTGGACTTGAACTCCGGATGGAACTGACAGGCCAGGAACCAGGGATGGTCGGGCATCTCGATGATCTCGACGAAATTCCGGTCCGGGCGAATTCCCGGAGATCTTCAGTCCGTAACTGCGTCAGCAGCTCCTCGTACTCGCGATTGAACTCGTAGCGGTGCCGATGTCGCTCGGAAATCTCCCGTTTGCCGTAGATCCTGTAAGCAAGTGAATCTTCCTCCAGGATGCACGGATAGGCACCCAGCCGCATCGTCCCGCCCATCTCCTCCACGCCCAGCAGCTCGCGCAGCTTGTAGATGACGCGATGCGGGCACGCCGGATCGAACTCCGAGCTGTTGGCATTCAACGAACAGACGTTGCGCGCATACTCGATGACGGCGCATTGCATGCCCAGGCAAATGCCGAAATACGGAACCTTGTTGACCCGGGCATACTGGATGGCCCGAACCATCCCCTCGATGCCGCGAGGTCCAAATCCGCCGGGGACCAGGATGCAGTCGACATCTTCGCAGCTTCTCGTCGCAATCGTCTTCACCAGCCCCTCAGATTCGATCCACTTCAGATTGACCTGGACCTGTTGCGGCAGTCCGCCGTGGAAAAGCGCCTCGTTCAGACTCTTGTATGAGTCTTGATACTCCACGTACTTCCCGACTATTCCGACCGTGACTTCATCCTTCGGATTCTGGACCGCCTGGCTCAGCTGCTCCCACTCGCTCATATCGGCACGGGGCGTCAGGGAGCTGCAGCAGTTTCACCATGATGTCGTCCAAGCCCTTCCTTCTTGCAAAACCAGCGGCACTTCGTAGATATTCTCGACGTCCTTGGCCGTAATGACCGCCTCGGGGGGGATGTTGCAGAATAGGGAGATCTTCTCCTTGATCTCTCGCGGCAGGAATCGGTCGGTTCGGCACAGCAGAATATCGGGCTGAACCCCGATCTCCAGGAGTTCCTTGACCGAGTGCTGGGTCGGCTTGGTCTTCAGTTCCTTTGCGGTCCCGATGAACGGCACCAGAGTGAGGTGAATAAACAGCGAATTTTCCTTGCCGACCTCGTTGCGCATCTGGCGGATGGCTTCGATGAAGGGCAGGCTCTCGATGTCGCCGATCGTTCCGCCAATCTCGATGATCGTGACGTCGTAGCCGTTGGTCAGTTTCTTGATCGTCGACTTGATCTCGTTGGTGATGTGGGGGATGACCTGAACCGTCTTGCCCAGGTAGTCGCCGCGGCGTTCCTTCTCAATGACCGACTGGTAGATCTTCCCGGTCGTGGAGTTGTTATTGCGGGTCAGCCGGACGTTCGTGAACCGCTCGTAGTGGCCAAGGTCAAGGTCGGTCTCGGCCCCGTCGTCGGTGACAAAAACCTCCCCGTGCTGAAAGGGACTCATGGTGCCGGGGTCCACGTTGATGTAAGGATCAAGCTTCAGAAGCGAAATCTTGAGCCCCCGCGCCTCCAGCAAAGCACCGATTGAAGCCGACGCCAGGCCTTTGCCCAGCGAACTGACCACTCCCCCCGTCACAAATATGAACTTTGTCGGCATAGTCACTCCGCTCCCCTCTTCTCGGACTTGTTCGGGCACAAGTCATTATTCTGCAGAAGAGGTCTGACACGTTCGACGTCTTCCGGGGTGTCGATCCCGATACTGTCCTCGTTGACCTGGGTCACCCTTATGACGAATCCCATTCTCAAGGAATCGGAGCTGCTCAAGGCTTTCAGCCTGCTCCAGGCTTGAGGGCTTCAGACGGCCCAGACAAGCAAGAAATTCACGGCGATAGGCGTAGATTCCGATGTGCTTGAAGTAGCTCGCCGGCTGTCGCCTCGGGTGCGGAATCAACGATCGAGAAAAATAGAGCGCCCTGTCCTCGAGATCGACCACGACTTTTACGACGTGCGGGCTTTCGGCCGCATGCGGATCGAGAGCGATTCGGGCAGTCGAGATCTGCAGGTCCGGCTCGGAAACGAAGGGTTTGCAGACCGCGTCGATGGTCGACGCCGGCATCATCGGCTCGTCCCCCTGGATGTTCACGAACACATCTGCATCCACAGTTGCCGCCACTTCGGCCACCCGGTCGGTCCCGCTCTGGTGGTCCGCTCGGGTTAGTACCGCCTGGCCTCCAAAGCTTTCCACGGCGCTCAGAATCCTGGCGTCGTCGGTCGCAACAATGAGGCGACTGAGGAGCGACGAGCGGGACGCGCTCTCGTACACCCACTGGATCATGGGCTTTCCTGCGATTTGAAGGAGAGGTTTTCCGGGAAGCCGGGAGGACGCGTAGCGCGCAGGGATAACACCAACGAAGCGCATGACGTAGCTTATACCAGCGGCCTCCGGCTTCGCAAGAACGCAGAGGAGACAGGGAGAGAAGGAGACAGGGAGACGGGGAGACAAGGAGGGGGGACACAACAAGACGGCGAGACGACCTTCTGGGAGCGCGAACATCTTCTCCGCACTGGGTTCGTCCGCGCTCCCGTAGAGGCCCAATGCTCCGCTCCCTGTCTCCCCGTCTCCTTGTCTCCCTGTCTCTGTCTCCCTGTCTCCCCTTCTCCCCTTCTCCTTGTCTTGTCTCCCTGTCTCCTTGTCTAGTATTTTGGAGAGCAGATGGAGAGAAGGACGTCAGCGTCATTCTGGATCCTGTTCGCCGGAGCGGCCATCTGGCTCGGACTCATCCTCCTGGCTCCATTCCTGACCGCCCAGGGAGAACCATCGGCCGTATTTGTCTATTCGTTTTTCAGTCCCCTTTGTCATCAAATCCCCGAGCGCAGTTTCTCCTGGCTTGGCGCGCCCCTTGCGGTCTGTCACCGCTGCACTGGTCTCTACGCGGGCTTTCTCCTCGGGCTGCTGCTGGCGGCTTCCCTTCCTCGTTTCCGGGGCTTTCTGGAGCGCAGACCGAGAGCCATAGCCATCTTCGCGTTGCCTCTTGTCATCGATGTCCTCCTGCCCAACACCCCCTTGTCTCGCTTCGCGACCGGGGTCTTGGCCGCCAGCCCGATAGCCTTCTTCGTCTGGCTCGCGATTGATCAACTGTCCGACCGGTTGCACGGTCAAATGACGCAACTGAGGAGAGAAGAGACGAATGGATCAAAATAAGCCATCGATGCTGGTTCCCGCCGCAATTGGCGGCGCCTTCCTGGGAGTGACGTCGGCGTTCCCTCTGATCAGCGCGCTCAACTGCGCATGCTGCATTCTGGTGATCGGAGGGGGTGTTCTCGCTTCCTACTTCTACATGCGCAGCTACCCGCAGACTCTTCCGCCAGTAACTTACGGGGACGGGGCGCTCCTGGGTCTCCTGACCGGACTGATCGGGGCGGCTGTCTGGATTGCGGTGGGGATACCTCTGCAATTCCTGCAGGCTCGGTTCCTCGGGGGCGGCGGCATGATGGGAGGCGGACGACTCGAGGACGTGCTCAACGATCCCGAGATCCCAGAGGGAATCCGCGAAGCGCTCGAAGGCATTTTCCAGGGTGGCGGAGTGGGCATCTTCATGATCCTCACTCTCGTGGTTTCCGCTTTGACCTCATCGCTCGTCTTTGCCACGATCGGCTCGATCATCGGGGTTGCCCTGTTCGGCAAACGCACCAAGCTGCCGCCACCGCCGCTTCCGCCCGGCGGGCCGGTCCACGTCGACACTCCACCATCGTCGACGGCTCCGCCCGTAATCCCGGGACCGGGCGAGCCGCCGCCGCCACCGCCGCCGCTGAGTGCCTGAGGGCAAGGTCTACTGATGATTCTAAAAGCCTTAGTGTTTGATTTTAACGGCGTCATCATAGACGACGAACCGCTTCATTGCCGCGCATTCCAGGAGGTCTTGCGGGGCGAGAGACTGGAGCTGGCGGCCGAGGAGTACTTCGAGAGCTTCATGCCTTTTGACGACTACAATTTCTTCGTCCACTTCTTCCGCGCTCGGGGTATCGAGCGGGAAGAGCAGCGGATCCGACTGTTGATGAAGCGTAAATCCGAACACTACTTCCGGCTGGTCGGCGAAGAAATGCCGGTCATCCAGGCGACCGTGGATTTTATCCGTGCCCTGCCTCCGGAAATACCCCTCGTGATCGCGTCCGGGGCCGCTATCGCGGAGATCGAGTTCCTGCTCCAGAGAATTGACCTGCGTGAACGGTTCGAAGAGGTTATCGCAGCAGGCGATGTGGCCCACAGCAAACCGCACCCGGAAGCCTTCCTGAAGGCTTTCGGGTTGCTCAAACAGCGCATTCCGGGGCTTCTACCGGGGGAGGTGGCGGTCTTCGAGGATTCGTACCGCGGCGTAGCTGCCGCTCAGTCCACAGGAATGCTCTGTATCGCGCTCACCACTTCCTACCCGCCCGCGAAACTCGACGGGGCAAATCTTGTTCTGGAGAGCCTCAAAGGCTGGACGATCGCGAGACTGGCAGCGGCGCTGGAACGTCAGACAGCCGGGTAGTCAACCTGGGCGACCAGTCCGAGGTGATCGGACAGCCGGGGGCCGGCCCCACCAGAAGGTCCCACGGTTCTGATGTCCCGCAACCCGTCCTTCATCCCCTCCCTGACCCAGATGTAGTCGATCCGGATGCTCGGCGCATCGGATTCAAAGGTCCAGCCCGAGTCGCCCGGCTTTAGAGTCGACCAGGCATCGACCCACCCGTGGCGGGCGATTTCGTGCATCGCTTCCGTGTCGGGGATTGAGTTGAAGTCGCCAAGAAGGATTGCATTCCCGGGAACAGAGCCGGTGAACTCCAGGGTCTCCATTACATTGCTCAGCGTCTGCGCGGGAATCCATGAGAAATGGCCGTTGAAACAGTGAAGAAGGGAGTCGCCGGCCAACCTAAAGACCGTGTGGATGACGATCCGCTCGGTCTTGTCCTCGGCATCGGCCGCGACCGAAAGCCGCCGAAACGCAACCCTCTGGGCCGGGAAGCGGGAAACGATCCCCGATCCTTCGGCGCTGCCGTCGGCCCGGGAACAGGCAGGCAGGTACACCACATTGTGATGTTCCGGCAGGCACAGGGAGAGCTGTTCCGCCTGGCCGGCCGAGCCTCCGGGCTTCTTGACGGCCTGAAGGGCGATCAAATCGGGGTTGTGTTCCTGCACTGTACGAACGATCAGCGGGAGGCGCGAGGTCCAATCCCCATGCTTATCTCCGAGATAGTTCAGGTTCAGCGTCATGACCGTAAGCATGAATCCTCCTTACTTCCAGTCTTGCGCTTGCGCGGCGGTCCTTCAAGAGCGTCCTCCAGGAGGGACAGGCGACCCCAATTGTTCCTCTGCCGCAAGGCGCCAAAAATGAGATACTTCCACCTGGTATGTTTTCGACTCCGGCGCCCAGGTCAATCGTCCTTCGTGTTCAGAATCAAGAGCTTGCCTGCCAGATCACGCAGGCCAACTCGGGACGTCCCGTGGTCCTGCTGGTCCATGGTTCGCTGGCCGACTACCGCTATTGGGACCGCCACCTCGAGTTCTTCGCGCAGCGCTACACCGTCGTCACATTCAGCCGCCGTTACAGCTTTCCAAATCAGAATGCAGAGCTCGTGAAGGACTATTCGGCACAGACAGACGCAGAGGATCTGTTCGGTCTCCTGACCGAGTTGGGGCTGGGACCGGTCCATATCGTCGCTCATTCCTATGGTGCCTTTGCCGGGCTGGTCCTTGCCGGCTCGCATCCCGAGCTCGTCCGGTCCATGGTTCTGTCCGAGCCACCGGTTCTGAGCCGCCTGCTCGATACGAGCGCCGGCCGGCTGGCTTACACCGAGCACGCAGTCGGTCTGTGGGAACGTATCAAAGCAGGGTTCCTCCAGGGGAGGTTGGACCATGTTCTGCGCCTGACGACGGATTACTTCTCCGGCCCAGGGCAGTTTGACCGGATGCCTGAGCCGGTCAGGCAGGTCATGCGCGGCAACATCCGTGAATGGGAGGCTCTCGCCTTCTCGAATGATCCGTTCCCCCGCCTTCCGGCAGGAGTCGGGAAGTTCCCTGGGCCCTGCCTGTTCCTGGTTGGTGAAAGGACTCAGATGCTGTTTAGAATGGTCGTCGAGGGACTGGCTAAAACGATGCCGAACGCCGAGCTCCGGGTGGTTCCCGATGCCGGACACGAGATGTGGGAATCGCAGCCGGCGTTTTGCCGGAAAGCGGCGCTGAGGTTTTTGAAGCAAGTTTCGGCAGTTTCGGGGACATAATACTTAATTCCCAAACCGTTTCCAGCGGCCTGACAGTTTCCTCAGGAATTAAGTATTATGTCCCCGAAACTAGTGAGAGACCTTGCTGTTGGCATCAGCTACCCGTGGCGCAGTTACGGCTCCGATTTCGGCGCCAATGCCTGGGGACACATGGGGCTCTCACGCCCCGATCATCTGCAGGAAATCGCGCGGGATTTTCAGGCAATCGCAACCGCATTTTCCGGTTTCGATACCCGTATCGTCCGGTTCTTCCTGTTCGCCGACGGCCGCACGTCGCCTCTGTTTGACCCTTCCGGAAACGTGATCGGCCTCGACCCCCGGTTCTTCTACGATCTGGACGCGCTCTTTGCGGTTGCCGAAGACACCGGGCTGCTCCTGCTCCCGGTGCTTCTCGATTTTCACTGGTGCAAATACGCCGCGATTGTCAACGACGTGCGGCTTGCCGGGCACTCCGACGTCATCCGCGAAGCGCGAAAGAGGGAAGGATTTCTCGACCGCGCTCTCGCCCCCCTCCTCGAACGCTACGGAGGCCGCGGCTCGCTTTACGCCTGGGAGATCATGAACGAGCCGGAGTGGGTCACCCGAGGAATGACGGGCTTCTGGAGAGGAAAAGGGGATCGGGTGCAGAACGAACAGATCCGCGATTTCGTGGCTGCCTGCGCGGAACGGATTCACGGACTCGCGGACGACCGAGTCACCCTGGGCAGTGCCGGGCCGGGATTCCTCAGGTTCTGGCGGAATATCGGGCTGGACCTTTACCAGGTTCACTGTTACCCGGGATGGCGCAACCGCTTCCCCTGGCCTGCCGCCGCCGATCTGGACATGAACGCGCCCGTTCTTATCGGTGAGGTCCCGACGAGGAAAACAGCGATTTCCCCCGAAGAGTACCTGGAGGCGGCGCAAGCCGGCGGCTACGAGGGTGTGCTTTTCTGGAGCTACCGGGCGGCTGACCGTTACTCGGATCGCGCCGCCCTGAAAAGTCTGAGAAACGCTTGATTGCCGGACCGCTGGCCGACCTTCCAATCAGTTGGTCGTCACGCAGTTCTGGCTGGTCTCGCGGATTTCGTAATACAGCGTGTCCCATTCTTTCTTCTTCGGATTGTTTGCATACCCCTGAAGAGCTGCCTGGTTCTCGAATTCAATCACGAACGTCTGCGAGAAATTGTTGGGCTGGATCTTCACGGACTTCGACCAGAAGTTCTTGACGCCTGGTGTGCTGTTCACGATTTCCTTGAGACCGTCCATGACTTTCTGCCTGTCGGCCGTCACCTTCTGCTTCTCCTGTTCCGTCGCCGTCGCCGGGACTTCCTTCCACTTGAAGACTACATGGTGGATCACCGTGGACGGCGTCTGAACCTGCGCCTTTCCTGTCACATACCCACTGAAAAACGCCGCCGAAACAAACGCTACCGCGAGACAAAAGACAACGATGGATCGCCTGGACATGATTTCACCTCAAGGTTTTAAGTGTTGTGATCCTTGTTTAACCGGATCGAGAGAATCAGGGCCAGGCCAACGACGGCCATGGGGCCCAGAACGTTATACCACAGCCAGGGAATGGCGGTGAAGAAGTACAGGGACAACAGCAAGATCTGGCCGCCGAGCGCGCCGATAAAGGCCGCGGTGCTCCTGACTCGCTTGAACGCGAATGCCAAAATGAAGATGCCCAGCACTGTCCCGTAGAAAAGTGAGCCGTAAAGGTTGACCGCCTCAACAAGCGTCCCCAGTCGCCCGGCCTGCTGTGAGACAAGCACGGCGAAAAGGCACCAACCGGCAGTGGCGAGCCGGGAAAGGAGCAATTCTCGCCGTTCCCCGGCCTTTTGGCCGAAAAGGCGCTTGTAGATGTCAACCATCGTGCAGGTCGCCAGAGCGTTCAATTCCGAGGAGGTCGAAGCCATGGTCGCGCCGAAAACGACGATGATGATCAGACCGACAAGCCCAGCCGGCAGGTAACGGGTGACGAAGCTCAGAAACACATAGTTGTTGTCGTTTGTATTCGCGCGCGGGTCGTTCTCCTTGATCAGCCCCACCGCCTGTGCGCGGATCTTTCTTGCTTCATCGTAAGCTTTGAAAACCGACTCCTTACCCGCCTTTGCCAGGTCCGAGTTGCCTGCCCGATCGGCTTCCAGCCACGCCCTCAGGTGCTGCTGCTTTTCCCTCTCAGCCGACTGATATTCGGCTTGGAGCGACCGATACTGCGTCCCGCGCTCGCTCTCCAGAAGCTTCTTCTCCTCCTGCTGGTTAAAGAACAGCGGAGGCGTGGTGAATTGGTAAAAGGCAAAAACCATGGCCCCGACAAACAGGATGAAGAACTGCATCGGGACCTTGGCCATCCCGTTAAAGAGCAGACCAAGACGGCTGTGCGTGACGGAGCGCCCTGTCAAGTAACGCTGGACCTGCGACTGATCGGTCCCGAAATACGCCAGTGCCAGAAACAGACCGCCGATGATCCCGGACCAGAAGTTGTACCGGCTGCTCGGATCAAACGAGAAATCGACCGCGTTGAGCCGGCCGAGAGTACCGGCCACTGAGACCGCGTCGCCAAAGGAGACGTCGGACGGGAGCAGTGTGATGGTCGCAATCAGAGCCGCCCCCATGCCTCCCATGATGACTATGAATTGCTGAAAATCGTTCCAGTTTACGGACTTGACGCCACCGAACACGGTGTACGTCAGAATGATGGCTCCCATCACCCAGACGGTGATCCGCTGGTCCCACCCGAGGACTACCGAAAGGATGAGGGCGGGAGCGTAGAGCGAAATGCTGGCGCTTACCCCGCGTTGAACCAGGAAGATACAACTGGCCAGGGTCCGCGTCTTCAGATCAAACCGGTGTTCCAGGAACTCGTAGGCCGTGTAGACCTCAAGCCGGTGGAAGATAGGGATCGCAACGGCAGCCAGAATCACCATCGCGATCGGCAGTCCGAAATAGACCTGCACAAACCGCATCCCGTCCGCGTAGGCCTGACCGGGGGTCGAGACAAAGGTGATCGCACTGGCCTGGGTCGCCATGACGGACAGCCCGACCGCATACCAGGGCATCGATTTGTCCGCCAGCATGTAGCTTCGGATGTTCTTGGTGCCCCGGCCTTTCCAGTAGCCGTAAACCAACGTGAAGATCAGGAATGCCGCGAGGACAAGCCAGTCGAGTGTGCGCATCAGCCTCTTCCGGTTGTTACCAGCTCTTACTCGTGTCTGAAATAGACAGTAAACGCATAAAAGAGACAGATGAGCACCGCCAGCAGCCCAAGCACCGTGGCATACCACATGGGCCAGGTCCCGAAGGGGGGCGGATTCTCCCGCTCCTCGCTCCGAGACGCGAAGAGGCGAAGTGCCGAGGGAGAAGTGTCACCTGGATGACGATCGTGATTCTTCATTTCTTTTTGCGAGAAGATTGAGAAACAACCGAAAGGCCCCCGGGACACCGGCCGGCAACTCCCTGAAGAAGGCGAGTCCCGTGTAAACGTAGACGCCCTTGCCGAAGTGGGCGTACAGCAGACTGCCTGCCTTCGGACTTTCCCCCGGATCCGCGCAGACGAGCGGCGCCTGGTACTCCGGACCCCAAGCCTCCGCGAAATAAAGGCCGCGCTCCTGCACCCACCCGTGAAAATCACGATCGGTGATCCGGTTGGGATACGTGAAGACCGGATGCTCCGGCTGGGCCAACTGCACCGGGCTGTCCTCAACCGAGACGCGGTCACGGGAAAGACGGAACGGGTAGGGGCCGAGCCGATCCGTGACCCGTTCCTGCGGCGTGTTGTACTGCACCACGACCGTGCCGCCCTTCTCGACGTAGGTCATCAGTCGGGCTTGTGCGACACGCATCACCGGTCGCGTGTTGTAGGCGCGAATGCCCACGACCACCGCATCATAAGACCCAAAATCCCCGGCCAGCAACTGTTCATCGGAAAGGAGATCCACCCGGTACCCAACCTGGCGCAAGGCGTCGGGCACCTGATCACCGGAGCCGGCAATGTACCCGATGCTGCTCCCCACCCGCGTCATGTTCTCACGCAGCAAAAGGCCCTCGGCATCTTTCAAGACTCGCTGGGGCGGGAAATGCGGATAGTTGATCACCGAGACGGTGGCGCCCAGCTTCTTACCCGCAACCTCTGCCTGCGCCGAGAATGAACCGGTTTTTGCGCCATTCGACGGACGTCACTTGAAATTCGAAAGAAGTCGAATTATCGACGCCCGCCAACTGAAAGGGCTGAGTGGGAGGACTGGCTGACCAGCCGGGGGGCAGGACCAGGCGGAGAATACCCGCGGCATTAGCCACCAGGCTCCGAACGACAACCGAAACCGGTTTGGCCTCGGGCGACGGGAACACTACCGTCGGCTGCCTGAGCTCCACCGAAACCTCAGGCACCACATCGAATGTCCGGTACTTCTCCCCGTTGACCGGATCCACCCAGCGATAAAGGAGGGGGACCTCGAAGCGTATCTCCACACCTTGCAGCACGAGGTCAAAAGCCATCTGAAAAGCGGGCTCGGATTCCGCCATTCCGACCATCTCCTGGCTCACCTTGTGGAGGTTTCCGGTACGGCGTTGGGCCAGCCAGTAAGGCTGGGTATACGGGGCGCCGGCGGGCACCACGAGCCTGCCCTGCCGCGTGAGCGGCACGTTGTTCTGCAGCTCGGCATCAATCGACTCCTGCGCGCCGCCCGGTTCCATAGCAACCCGTTTCAGGCTGATCGGGCTGCCGCTCCGGTTGATCGCCGTCCAAGTGATGCTCATTTCTCCACCCTGGGGCGCCGACGCGGAGCCCGCAATCGCCTCGAGCCACAGGCCCGCGCACGCGCGGATGACCTCGCGCATCTCGATTCTCTTGTGGGCGACCAGGGGATCATCCCGGTACTTCTCGCTCAGTTGATAGGCGCGCAGGAGCTGCGGGATGGACGCATCCGGACGGGAAGGGTCAAAAGAAGAGAGGGCAGCGGCGAGCGATCGCCCGATTTCCTCACCGCCGGGGATCCGTCCCCAGGTCAGATCGATGCCGTCAAAAAGATCGGAGGCAACCGGGTCCCCGGCCACGAATTGGAAACCGTTTACGGACTGACCGCGACCTTCGGGGGCACCCATCCCCTGACTCTTGTGCATGGTCCGGCTGATGCCCGCGATTTCCCGGTAGCTCAGTCCAAGCAGCGGACTGTAATCGCCCAGCTCGACCTTCAGGCTGTCAGCCGAAGGCTGCTGGCCACCGAAATTGAACTCATTCCAAAAGAGCCGTTTTGCCTGCCAGGGCTTGACCCATCTGAGCTGTTCCGGGAAGCGCTGAGGATCAGCGGCCGCCTGAAAGGCTTCCTGCGCAAGTGTTCCCGAGGCCGTGTGATTTCCGTGCCCCCCGGCCGTGGCGGTGAAACGCATGATCACGACGTCCGGGCGAAATTTGCGGATCACCCAGACGACATCGGACAACGCTTCTTCCCTTCCCCAGAACCGAAGCGTCTCCTCTGAGCTCTTCGAAAAACCGAAATCGACTTCTCGACCAAAGAACTGTTCGGCGCCGTCGTGATCCCTCGCCGCCAGCAGCTCCTGGGTTCGAATGACGCCGAGGAAATCGCCCTGCTCAGGGCCGATCAGGTTCTGCCCGCCATCCCCACGGGTCAGCGAGAGATAACCGGTGCGGACCTTTTTCCCGAGCGAGAGGTAGGCAAGCAGACCGGTGTTTTCGTCGTCGGGGTGGGCGGCGACGTAGAGCACGTTGCCGACCACACCGAGCTTCTCAATTGCCAGCCGCAGTTCGGCGGCATTCGGGACGCGCGGCTGCAAGGCAGCGGAGGCGAGAGTTGTCAGCAGTATCAGCAGCGTGCACAGAAAGGCCTTGGGTAATCGAACGCGCATATCGTCTTGTCGGCTCCTCGCCTGCCCGGAATTAACCCGAGGCCTTCCGGCCTGCGTCCAGGATGTAGGGTTTCTGGCTGATCTCCCCCAGTACTTCGCTCAGCCGGGCGCTGTTTGCCACCTCGACTGTAATGTTCATGGTAATCGCGCCCCGCTTAGAATCAGGAACGGAAATGGTTTGAATGACGTTGATCTTCGCCTCGGCAAAGAGGTTGGTCACATCCCTGACGACGTTTGCCCGATTCTGAGCAATCACCTGGACCTGCGCCTTGAAAAGGTCGGTGCCCCTGGCATTCCAGTCAACCGGAATGACCCGCTCTGGGTTCTGGCGGGCAAGACGGACGAAATTCGGGCAGTCCGACCGGTGGATCGTGACGCCGCGGCCCCGGGTCACATACCCGGTTATTGCGTCCTCGGGCACCGGTTGGCAGCACTTTGCCGCAATAGTGAGCAGGTTCCCGACCCCCAGAATCCGGATTCCGCCAACAGTGGCATCCTCCTTCTTCGCGGGTTCTCCGGTGGTCGTCGTGACCGTCTCGTAGGCGGCCGTCGGCGCTGCCTGCGAACCGGATTCGGTCAGGACCGCGATAAGCTGGGTGGAAGTAACGTCTCCTCGGCCTATCGCTTCGAGGAAAACCTCGAGTTTCGGTTTCCCAAAACGTTGGGCGACCTTCTCCAGATTGGCCCCGGTTATGCCCAGCCTCTGGAGCTCGCGTTCCAGCACGGCCCGCCCGGCCGCCACATAACGGTCATAATCGAGCGCCCGGAAGTACTGACGCACCTTGGATCTTGCCCGGGGAGTCTTCAGGTAACCAGCGTGCGGATTGAGCCATTCGCGGCTGGGGGCCGGCTGCTTGCCGGTCATGAATTTCGACCTTCTCTCCGGTCTTCAACTCATAGGTAAGCGGCACGATCTTGCCGCCCACCTTGGCGCCACGGCATCTATGTCCCACCTGGCTATGGACGTGGTAAGCGAAATCAAGGGGAGTGGCCCCCTTCGCGAGCTCGAGTATTTCTCCTTTGGGTGTCAGAACATAGACCCGGTCCTTGAACATCTCCGCCTTGAACCGGGTGACGAAATCCATTTCCTCCGAACCCTCAAGTTCGATCATCTTGCGGAGGTCGGTGATTTTCTTCTGCAATTCGGGATTTTGACGTCCGCCCTCTTTGTAGCTCCAGTGAGCTGCGACCCCGAGCTCGGCCTCCTTGTGCATCGCATAGGTTCGGATCTGGATCTCGAGATTCTTGCCGTCGGGCCCGATCACCGCGGTGTGCAGAGCCTTGTAGCCGTTTTCCTTGGGCGTAGCAATGTAGTCGTCGAACTCGCCGGAAATCGGCTCCCACAGGGAATGGACGACACCCAGGGTCGCGTAGCAGGCCGCTACATCGCCGACCAGCACCCGCACGGCAGTCACGTCGAAAATCTGGTCGAACTCGACCCCTTTTCGTGTCATCTTCCGCCAGATGCTGTAGATATGTTTAGGCCGTCCCGAGACTTCGCCCTCTATTCGCCGCCCTCCGGAGCTCGGCTCGCAGGCGCTCAACGACCGACACGACGTTCGCTTCGCGGACGACCCGGCGCTCATCGAGCAATTTCGCGATGTTTTTGTAAGTCGCCGGGTCCAGGTAGTGGAAGGACAGGTCCTCGAGCTCCCAACGGAGGCGCCCAATCCCCAGCCGGTTGGCCAGGGGGGAAAAGATATCCAGGCTCTCCCTGGCCAGAAGCTCGCGCTTCTCCTCGGGGAAGTTCTTCAGGTTGCGGAGGTTGTAGACCCGGTCAGCAAGCTTGATGAGCACGGCGCGCAGATCCTCGCTCATCGCAAGAAGCATCTTCCGAAGCGCCTCGCTTTGAATCTTCTCCTTCTTGCCCTTGTCGGCGTCCGGCTGATATTGCTGCAGGGCGTCCATGCGGGCGAGGTTCTCAACCAGGAGCGCGACCGAACTGCCGAACTGCGTGCGCACCTGGTCGACGGTGAGCGGGGTATCTTCGACCACGTCCCGGAGGACCCCGGCGGCGATCGTTTCGTGATCCAGCCGGAGCTCGTTCAGAATAAGGGCCACGGCCAGAGCGCGGGCAAAAGACGGTCCGCCGGCGGTGCCGGCTTCGCGGAGGCGTGAATCGGTCGCAAGGTCCACCGCGCGGCGGATGACCTCCGCTTCCTTCTCGGGTCGCCCCTTCAGCAGTGCAGAGAGCGCCTCTCCGTGATCGGCTGCCTGAACCTGGCTGGTCACCATAGACTTGACTATTCTACATCGGTTGGGCAGCGGGTTCGCTTTGCACGGAGGAACATCGCGTCGCATCGGAATGCAATCCGCGCACTTCGCTGAAATGCACTCCGTTTGCGGTTCTGAACTCCTCGATGACCCTCTCGGCTGTCACTTCGGGGCTCTGAGCTTATGGACGTCCGCGCCCACGCGAATCGGGACGGACGAGTCGAACAGAACCGCAAACGGAGCGTTTTCGCGAAGTGCGCGGATTGTGCCCGGAAGCGACATCTTGGTTCGTGGCTGGCTGCTTACGGTGAAAATCCGCGCACTTCGCTGAAATGCACTCCGTTTGCGGTTCTGCAAGGCTCGGCGACCCTGCTGGTTGTCACCCCGGTGCTCTGGCGCTTCCCCGGTCACGCGACCAGCGACGGGGATCCTCGAGGCTAGCGCTCGGTCCGCGTCGATCTCACCGCTCGTCAATCTCGTACACCCGGTAATTCCCGATACTGGCGATGCGGCGGAAACCACCCGCATCTCCCCCGTCTTCAAAAAACGCTGTCAGAAAACGCAGAACGGGGACATCTTGAAGTACTACATGAAGGACTTGGGATTGTTTCATCTGCCTCAGCAGCTCTTGTCGGCTTATTGCCCGTTCCGGCAGCATTTTTTGGCGTGCAGTCAATCGATTCCAGGACCGCGACTGGTCAGACAGACCGGACCCGTCGGACCACTCGAGGACGATGGCTTCTGTTGTGGCATCCGCTGGTAACCAAACGTCCACTCGATCGACCCGCCTCTCCGTTCCAAGGTCGGCCGCGACCGCCAGTTCCTCCGAGGATCGCGTCAGGCGGCGATCGAAAACCGGGATCTCCAGCGGCGACGAATCGACATAGAAGAACCGAACAACGGGATCCAGCTCCGACGCGGCACCCCTACCAGTCGCCCGGATCCGCCACAGCCTTGCCTTAACCCCGTGGCCCTCGTCGCCTGCCTGGATCTCCACGATCCGCATCCCGGCTGCGACCCTGGCTGCATCAATCGCCTGCAGCGACAAACGCGAGGACATCGACGAATTGGGGGCCATTATCACGGTTCGATCGGTCAACGCCTGGTAGAGCGGAGTCAGTGCCAGGACCCGGCCTCCCTCGGGAATCCTCCGGTCGAGAAACTCGTACAACTGCGCGCTTCCTTCGCCGAGCCATCGGTCGAGTTGTTCGTTGCGTTCCTTCCCGCTCAGCAACAGACGGAACTTGGCGGGAGAAACGACCAGAGCCGGATGGTCCTCCCAGAGGCGCACAAACCACGGCAGCTGCAGGAAACAAACGAGCAGCATGACAAATCCCAGACCGGAGCGGAGGCGGGAGACTGAACGGCCTGGAAAAAGCGCGCCGGCCACCAGAACGCTGAGCAGAGGAAGCACCACTACGAAATATCTGACGTTCCTTGTGGCAACGAGGAGGAGCCCATACTCCAACAGAGCACAAAACCCCAAGTAGCGGAGCGTGCGGTTCCGAAATCCGAAGATGACGGCCAGCGGCAGGAAAATCAGGAAGAGCGGTCCAATCGAGCCCACGAAGAGCTCGGGCTTCATGGTCAAAAGCCAGGGGGACCGCAGGTAGTCGAGAAGCCCGCCCTGCAGCCCACCCCATGAGGCTGTCAGCGCCGAAAGCTGGCGGTAGTCCCCACCTGTCAGGAAGCTGGTGGGAATCCGGTCAGCAAGAAAGGGCGCTACCGGATTGCCGAACAGAAGGAAATTCTTGACCAGCCATGGTGAAAAGAGGAGAAAAGTAATGGCTACAAAAGCAACCAGATGAATGAGCGCGCCAGAAGGAACGTCAGGGAGGGAGCGCGCAGCGTCCCCTTTGTCTCCTTCTGAAGAGACCTGTGCGACTCCTCGAGATCGATTTCGAACAAAAGTCCAGATCAGATAGCCGGCGAGCGACAGCGGCACCACAGCGCCGAAGTACTTGGTTCCCAGGCAGAGTCCCCCGAGAAGCGCGGACAGAACCAACCAGCCCCGGTGCGAGCTGCGGAGCCAGTTATAGAAGGACCAGGTGGAGAGAAAGCCGAAGAAAGCGAGCCCCAGGTCGATATACGCCGCCTGCATCAGGTAAAGGACGATGGGCGAACCGAGAAAAACGGCTGCGGACAGCCACCCGGCAGCTCGCGAAAGATAGTGCCGACAGAAGAGGTAACACGCAGCGGCAGTCAGGAAGCCGAGACCGAAATGAACCAGCTTGGCCAGCAGCTGGTCGCCAACCAGCCAGGCAAAGGCATATAGCATCTCGACCAGAAGCGGATGGGCCGCCCAGGCCATGCTTGGGGTCTGCCCAATCCGCTTGGCCGTGAGGAACAGGCGCACGGTACCCAGGTGATGATTGAGGGCGTCGAATTCGGTTTCCGGCCCGAGGGCAGCCACCAGGGCGAGCGCGAGAGTGAAGAGGACAAATCCCGCCGCGATCCACGAGACCAGCGCGGTCGGCCGATCCGACGGCTCCTGAGAGTCGCTTGGCTCAACTGCTCGCTCAGGCCGGCGTTGGTTTGACTTCCAGTCGGACCTTGGTGCCAGGGAGAAGTGGCCCTCCCGTGCCAATAACCGCCAAAGACAGTAAATGCTCAAGATCCCGAACAGCGATTTGAAGAGCCAACCGTAAAGCAGCCCGAGAGCGCCCAGGAGAAGAGTCGCGAGTCCCAGGAAGCCGAGTCCGACGGCGGCTGAGAAGGCCAATCGTTCGACGTGTTCCGTATCCGGGGGCACCAGTCTCCGAACCAGGAGATCCCCGAGAAAGGCGGCGGCAAGGAGGAACCAGACGAGTAGCGCAGCTTCCACCACCCCGGTGGCGGCCAGACTTTCGATCGCTCCTGATAGATTCATAGGACTGGAAAGGTCGGTTGTCGGTCGGTCGCCAGTATAATCAGGCGACCATGGGAAAAACAGCGCGATCGGACACAAATGTCAGCTCAAATATCGGAACGGAAGTCGTTCTCTTTACCGACGGAGCCTGCAGCGGGAACCCGGGACCTGGTGGATGGGCCTTCATTCTGCGCCACGTTCCCACGGGCAGGAGCCTGGAAGGGTCCGGTGCCGAGCCTCAGACGACGAACAACCGGATGGAACTGCAGGCGGTTATCGAGGGCCTTCAAAGGTTGAAGCGCCAGACGCGCGTGCACGTCGTCACTGACAGCAGCTATGTTCAGCGCGGACTGTCGGAGTGGATGCCCAAGTGGAAGGCGGCCAATTGGCGGCGCAAGACTTCATCGGGTTACGAACCGGTGAAGAACGTCGAGCTCTGGATGGAGTTGGACGAGCTGTCGCGCAAGCATCGCCTCTCCTTCGAGCTCGTCAAGGGGCACGCCGGTCATCCGGAGAATGAGCGATGTGACGAGCTGGCAGTCGAAGCCTACCGGAAGCTGATGCAAACGGACAAGGAGACGGGGAAATAGGGAGACAGGGAGACAGGGAGACAGGGAGACAAAGGAATCCGGGAGAGGAGGTTCCGAAACCAGTCCTCTCCCGCAGGGGGAAAGAGTCTGAAAGTGTAGACGCCCTTTTCTGAACGTCCGTTTCAAGGCACCCTCATTTCCAGAATTTGACTCGAGTGTCTCCTCGTCTCCCTGTCTCCTTGTCTCCCGTCTCCCTGTCTCCCCTTCTCCCCGTCTCCCCTTCGCTCCCTTTCGTTTCACTGCGAATTCTTGCGACCGCTTGACCCGCCTCGCTTCGAGTGGTAATAAAGTTCTACGGACGAATTGCGTCAGGCGGGCGGCTTAACGGTGGCAGGCGAGCCACCAACAACAGGAGGCTACATGGAAAAGAAGATCGAGCGCAGGACCTTTCTCAGGGGGGCTGCAGGGACTGCTGCGTTTGCGACTGTGCTAAAACCGGGAACCGTGTTCGGAACCCAGGCGAATTCTAATCTGGCAATGGGGATCATAGGCTGTGGCGGCCGTGGGACTGCAGTCGCGAGCTCGTTCGTCGAGCACACCGGGACTCGGATTGTGGCCATCGCCGATCTGTTTCCGGACCGACTGAGCAAGGGGTCCGAGCATTTCAACAAGGCGAACGCAACGAAGGGATTCCCCGAGATCGACAAAAGCCACCTGTTCTCGGGCTCGGACGCCTACAAGAAGCTGTTGGCACTGAAGGACGTCGATGTTGTGCTGATTGCCACTCCCCCGTTCCTGCACCCGGAGCACCTGCTTGCGACTGTAGACGCGGGCAAGCACGTCTACTGCGAAAAACCAGTTGGCGTGGACGTGTACGGGTGTCAGCAAGTCATAGCGGCCGGCCAGAAGGCGGGCGCCAAGTTGAGCCTTGCGGTCGGTTTCCAGATCAGGCATGCGAGCCCCTACGTGGAGATGGTTCGTCGAATCCACGAAGGAGGAATCGGGGATATCGTGACTGCCCAGGCCTGCTATCTGGCCGGAAAAGTTCAACTTCCTCCCTTCCCGAATGCCAATCCGGCCGAGCTCCGGCTTCGCCATTGGCTGGATGACCGGGTGCTTTCTGGAGACATCCTGGTCGAACAGGGCATCCATGTCGTCGATATCTGCAACTGGGTCATGAACGGCCACCCGCTGAAAGCGACAGGCAGCGGCGGACGGAAGGGACGGCAGGACGAAGGGAACTCCTGGAGCCACTTCATCGTCAACTATACTTACCCGAACGGCACCGACGTGGCCTTCCAGTCGACGCAGTTCGACCCGGGACTCGGCGACGTCTTCGAGCGTTTCTTCGGAACGAAGGGCCTCGCGGAAGCGCACTATACGGGCGGAGTGTTCATCGAAGGCCCGAACAAGTGGGATTCGGGAGTCGCAAGAGGAAGCAGGCAGGAGATCAGTGCCAAGGATTGGGCTGTCGGTGCCTTCAAGTCCTCCCTGGAAGACGCAGATCCCAACAAAGAAAAGGCGTTCGTCGAGAGCATCAAAAGCGGGAAGTTCATCAACGAGGCGAAAACCGGGGCGGAAAGCGCGCTGACCGCGATCCTGGGCCGTACCGCCGCCTACAAGGGGGACGAAGTGACCTGGGACGCTCTGATCGCTTCCAAGGAACGTCTCGATCCCAAGATTGATCTGAAACAGTTTGATTCCAGGACCTAGGAAACGTAGACTGGTCCGGATGTTGGGGACACAATACTAACTCTTCGCTCGAATTAGGTATTGTGTCCCCGATTTTTTTGGAAGGAACGCTATATGGCTAGAAACGAAATCATTTACAGCGGGATCATCGACGGCAAGAGAGACGTCGTCCAACAAGAAGTCAACGCAGCCGTTGCGCGGGGCGAGAACGTGGTCGAACTCCTCACCGAATCAATGATTCCGGCAATGCGCGAGATCGGCGACCGGTTTGCGAGAAACGAGGTCTACGTGCCGGAGATGCTGATCTCAGCAAGAGCCATGCAGACCGGTCTCAAGATCATCGAACCGCTTCTGGCCAAGCAGGGACACGAGCCACTGGGAAAGGTGTGCATCGGCACCGTAAAGGGGGACCTGCACGACATCGGCAAGAACCTGGTAGCGATGATGCTGCGTGGCGCTGGTTTCGAGGTTATGGACCTGGGTGTCGACTGTGACGTGAACAAGTTCGAGAAAGCGGTTGATTCCGGGGCCCAGGCAGTCTGCTGCAGCGCCCTGCTCACCACGACCATGCCTTACATGAAAGCGGTCGTAGAGCACTTCTCCTCGAGACCCGACGTCCGGGTCGTGATCGGAGGCGCACCTGTCACGCAGAGTTATGCGAATGAAATCGGCGCCGACGGTTTTGCGGGCAATGCAAGCGAGGCGGTCAAGATCGTCTCGAAATGTCTGGGCGTCGCCTAACCTGATCCCCTGATCTGCATCCATTAGGAAGTGGATTGCGCGTTCGAGCGTGGCATGGAGACAGTTGAACTGTTTACTTTCAGCCTCCCGGCGCGCCTTTTCTACTTCATGCCCTTCCAGGATGAGGGGAAGTCGTGATCGTTAAGTTGATCCTGTCGCTGCCTGTACTTTTCATTATGGGTTTTCCGTCGGCCGACGAGGCAACCACCGTCGCTGCGTTCCAGAAAGAGTTGGCCAACCTCGAGAACCAATTCGCCCCCGATCCCCGCCTTGATGTTCTAACCGCCCGGCTGTCCCGAACCGGCCAGGGGTGGGAGCTCCAGGGTGAAACGACTGTCACGGCGGCTCGTGACGCACTGATGAAGCTTGCCGCCTCGCTTGTTGGCGGTGAGGCGCTCAGGAACAATCTGCGCGTGCTCCCCGACCCGTCGTCCGAAGTCGACAGGATTTCCGGAATTGTACGGGTCAGCGTTGCGCCCATGCGGCGGGAACCGCGTCACGCCGCGGAAATGGTCGATCAGGTTGTGATGGGAACAGCCGTCTCGGTTTTGAAGCAGGAGAGGAACTGGTCCTTTATCCGAACGCCGTACCGGTACCTTGGCTGGATCGAGAGCTCGATGGTAAGCCCACGGTCGCCGAGTTGGGCCCAACCTTCCTCCCTGGCGTTATTCACGGACCCGGTCGGAACTGTCTGGGCGACGCCGGATCAAGAGGAGGCGGTCTCAGACATCGTTCTCGGTTGCGCTGTCAAGACGGGCGAGAACAAGGGCGAGTGGAGGGCCGTCGAACTACCCGACGGTCGCCGGGGATTCCTGAGGACTTCCACGCTCAATTCAGTGGATGCGTCCTTGCCCGGAATAACGCGGGGAAGTATCGTCGCCCTCGCCTCGCGCCTGAAAGGTATCCCCTACCTTTGGGGCGGGAATTCCACGAAGGGTTTTGACTGCTCTGGTTTTACGCAGACGGTGTTCCGGATGGCGAGCCTGCAGCTACCCAGGGATGCCGATCAGCAATCCGTTATTGGGAAGAAGGTTGAGCCGGGAACCGAGTTTGAAAACGTTCGCCCCGGCGACCTCATCTTCTTTGGGAAGGAACGGGCCACCCACGTCGGCATATCGCTGGGCGGAGGCCGGTTCATTCATGCGAGTGTCGACGTCCACGTCAGCAGCCTGAAGAAAACAGATCCGGACTACGACGAGGGCAGGTTCCAGACGCTGCTGCGAATCATGAGGGTCGTTGACTAACTTCAGCGTCGCGCGAGACGCGAGGGCAAGGATATTTGGCTATGGTAAAGCCTCCAAAACAGACAGGGATTACCCGCAAGGAATTCATGGTTGCAACCGGCGTAGGGATTCTTGTAGCGAAATCCGCGTCAGCGACCAGGTGGGTGCCGGCAGGCAAAACCAGATTCGACGTCGACGTGAAGCGACTTAAGCTGAAGCATACCTGGACGATTTCCCGCAACTCGAGCGATTTCAAGGACAACGTGTTCGTCCGGATCGAACGCGACGGGATTGTCGGTTGGGGCGAGGCCGCTCCAAACGTCCGGTACGGCGAAAGCACCGAGAAGTCCCTTGACCGCATCCGCAAGGCCGGGCCGTTCTTCGAGCAAGACGACTGGTTTCACTTTGCTGAGGTCAAGGAACAGATGGACACCATCGTCACCGACCAGAGCTGCGCGAAAGCGGCTTTGGACATCGCGTTGATGGACTGGGTGAGCCGGAAAATGGGAGTCCCGCTTTACAGGTTGTTCGGAGTGGATCAGGAAAAGACACCTGTGACCACCTTCTCGATCGGGATCGACACTCCCGATGTGATCCGCGAGAAAGTTCGGGAAGCGGCCGCCTTCCCGGTTCTCAAGATTAAGGTGGGGAAGGAAAACGACAGGGAAGTTCTTCAGGCAGTGCGCAGTGTTACAGACAAACCCCTGCGAGTCGACGCGAATGAGGGTTGGAAGACGAAGGAAGAGGCGCTGGAGAAGATCCTTTGGCTGGAGACGATGGGAGTCGAGCTGATCGAACAGCCGTTGCCCAGCACGATGCTGGCCGAGAATGCATGGCTGCGGGAACGGGTGAAGATCCCGATCTTCGCGGATGAGTCGGTCAAGAGCGCGGCCGACATCCCGGCCCTGGCAGGCGCTTTTGACGGGATTAACATCAAGCTGATGAAAGCCGGCGGAATTCAGGAAGCGCTGGGCATGATCAAAATGGCTCGATCCCTCGGGCTGAAGATCATGCTGGGCTGCATGATCGAAAGCTCGGTAGCGATTGCAGCCGGCACTCACCTGAGCCCGCTCGTAGACTACGCGGACCTGGACGGCAACATCCTGATTTCGAACGATCCGTTCAAGGGACTCCGCGTTGAGCGGGGCAAATTGATTCTGCCAAACAGCCCGGGCCTGGGCGTCGAACCCGTGTAAAAGAATAGGAGATATAGGACCTATAGGACAAATAGGACTTATAGGATCAGGAGCATTTACCAATAAGTCCTATCTGTCCTATAGGTCCTAATTCTCCTTTCAGACTTCTTCCCGAACCAGCCGCTGTTTGTCCTGGTCCCACCACCAGATCGGATTCCCGGTCTTCAGTTGGACCCCGCCCAGCCAACGGTCGATCCCGACCATTTTGACGAGATTCTGCTTACCGTTCAGCACCTCGCGTCCGGCATCGGTGATTCGGATGGTCCATTTGCCGACCGTTTTCTGGTCGACCGCGCGACGAAGGATTCCGGGCGAGTTCTCCATTTTCACCAGGGGAGTTTCAATTTCCGCGAGCTCGCTCAGATAGACCGAAAACTGAACATCGCCCATCCCATGGGACAGCAGCTTCTGACTGCTGCTCACATCGGCGAAGAGATCGGGGAATTTTCGCGGGCTCTCGGAGAGGAGCTCCAGAATCCTGGTCTGCACCTGGTTCAGCCCGTTCTTTCTGAAAGGAAACCTCTCGAGATGCGCGTGGAGGGCGGATCTAAGGTACTGGAGGTCGTCCGTTCCCTCTTCGAGCAACCGTTCGATCGCGGTCGGATCCGAACCGCCATAAGCCTTCCACGCCTTGACGGCCAAGACCCGCTGCGGCGTCGACACTTCGCTCCTCGCAGCAAAGAGCGAGGCGAGTTGCTTCGGGCTGAGCGTGCCCAATCCGCGAAACTGCTTCACGCCGGGGAAGCTGCCCGGGCAGATCAGCGACAACTTGGAATTCCCGAGATCCCGTTGAGCGAACCAGTTCAGGAGGTAGAGGAGATTCATCTGGCAGAAGAGATCGAATTCAAACCAGAGCACGATCTCCTCGTGGTAAGCCGAGCTGCGAAGGCCGCGCTCGCGTTCTGCTCGGCGCTCCAGGTACTCGCCTTTCGGGATCTTAAACCTTTCCTGGAGGTAATCCGCGCGAATCCCCCATGATCTCTCGTTTTCCAGGGAATCGATGACCGGGCCTTCAGCAAAGATATCGTCACCGGAGAGCCGTGCACCCCGGATATCCGTGCGGTCCAGGAGGTTGAGTGTAGCCAAACCATTGACGATGTGGAGCATAGGGTCAGTCCCCGGTTACAGGAAAATAAGCCACGCTATGGTACCGTTGGGACTTCAGGGTCCAGCGGGTAGTAGTCGCCGAGGAAACCTCGCAATTCGAGATTATCAAAACTGAGGGAGACCTCAAAGTCGAGGCAATGCTAGCCTTCCCGTCGCTGGTAGAAGGGATTCTTCTTCGGTTTTTCTTCACCCCGGTAGATCGCGCTGTAACGCAGATAGTGCTCCGCGTACCGGCGAATCGATGCGACTTCCTCCTCGGACAAAGGCCGAACCACCCGGGCGGGGGACCCGAGAACCAGCGAACGGGGCGGAATCTTGATCCGCTTGGTGACCAGGGTCCGGGCGCCCACAATCGAGTCGCGACCAATCACCGCGTGATCGAGAACCACTGCCCCGATGCCGACCAGCACGTTGTCCTCGACCTGACACCCGTGGAGCACGGCGCTGTGGCCCACCGTGACTCCATTTCCGATCAGGGTCGGGGCAGTTCTGTTGGTCACGTGGATGACGCTGTTGTCCTGGATATTGGTACGTTCTCCGATTCGGATCCAGTTGACGTCTGCCCGGACCGTCACGTTATGCCAGATGCTGGCATAACGGCCGAGGGTCACATCGCCGATGACCGCTGCCGTAGGCGCAATATAATTCGAGTCGTCAAAAGCCGGGTAGGCGTCCAGAAAGGGCAAAATCATAGGATGCACTTTCGCAAAAAGTCGCGAGGACCGCAAGACAGGGAGACACGGACACACGGACTGACACGGACGGACACGGACGGACAGACCCGCTTGCTTGGTCCTTGTGTCCGTGTTCGTCCGTGTTCGTCCGTGTTGGTCGGTGTTCGTCCTGGGTTCCCCACAAATCCGACTAGCCATTCGCTGCCATTTCGTGGAAACTGTTCTGCCAATGAATAGCGACGACAAGGACACGATCAGGCGACCACCGACCGGGCTCGCGGTTATCGGATTGATTGGCCCCGCCTTTGTCTGGTGTGCGGAGTACATCGGATCCGGAGAGGTGATTCTCTCGACCAGGAATGGGGCAGTGCTGGGCACCTCCATCATTTGGGTCGTCTTCACCGCGATTTTCCTGAAGTACTGGATCGGGATGAGCGGTGCCCGCTACACGGTCTGCACGGGCGAAGGAATGATCGACATGTTCGATCGGGTGCCAGGACCCCGGCATTGGGTCGTGTGGATGGTGTTGATCGCTCAGTTCGCCAGCGCAACGGTTTCCATCGGATCCCTGGCGGCGGCGGCCGGAGTGTTCGTCAGCGCACTGGTTCCCATCTCGCCATACCTCGGTGGCTGGTTGGTAACGATCTTTGCACTCGCGGCAGTCTGGTCGGGTTTGTTCGAGCACCTGAAGATCGTGATGAGCATCCTCGTAGGCCTGATCGTCCTCGGGGTTGTCTACGTGGCCCTGAATGTCTTTCCTTCTTTCATCGACTTCGTGACCGGCTTCTGGCCCACTGTGCCTAAGGTTCCCGAGTGGGCAGTGGCGTCAGGTGTTGTACGGGAAAACGCCTGGGAGGAGATCCTTCCACTTCTCGGTTGGGCGGCGGGCGGTTTTGCGAGCCAGGTATGGTACACGTACTGGGTGTTGGGCGCGGGCTACGGCGCGGCCGCGCGGGGCGCGGACGGAAAGCCGGCCGACGAGCAGTTCCTCAAGACCATGGACCTGCCAACGGCCCAACGAATCAAAGGCTGGTGCCGGGTTGTCTACACCGACGCAACGACCGCCATGCTGATCGGCAACGTCGTCACGATCAGCTTTCTGATCGCGGGGGCCGGGGTCCTGGGCGTCAGGCAACTGGCCCCGGAAGGCACCCAGGTTGCGATCGTACTTTCGACTATCTTCTCGTCCCGATGGGGAGCTATCGGAGGCTTCCTGTTCATGGTCTCGGGCGCCGCCGCACTGATCAGCACGCAGATCGGGCAACTTGCCGGGTGGCCCCGCCTTCTGGCCGATTCCTCGCGCATCTGCATTCCGGGGTTCAAGAAACTCGCCTGGAAAACCCAGTTTCGGATTTTCCTGGTATTTTTCTTCATTTCCAACATGTTGATTGTCTATTCATTCGGACTTCGGCCGGTCTTCCTGGTCAAGATCGCTGCAGTCCTTGACGGCCTGCTCCTGACTCCTTTGCAGGCCGTGTGGGTCGCCATCGGCCTGTTCGTGATTATGCCGAAGCTGCTCTCCCCCGAGGCGTGGAAAGTGCTCAAACCGCATTGGATCTTCGCGGTTGGTCTGGCGATCTCCTTTCTGGTCTTCGCCTACTTCTGCGTGTTTCAGATTCCGCGGGTGCTGTGACGGCGAAGGCTGAGAGCCGGAACGTCAGCTCATATGGTTATCACGGTATCAGCGCGAAGGAGCAGGTCCGCGATCTCAACCATATCGCTGACCCTGCCCGCGCCGATGCAGTCATTCAGCCCGAAGGAGGTTACGCAGGTACCGCAGGCGACCAGGTCGACCCCGAGGGCGGAAAGTCCTTCAAGGGCATCGAGGACAGCCGAGCCCCGGGCCACGAGCTTGACACCCGAGTTGTAAAACACAATCGCGGTGGGCTTCTTCTCCTGAACCCACAACTTCCTTAGAAACGAACCGATGAGCCTGACGCCCAGTTCATTGTCACCACGCCCCATTGAATCCGAGTTTACGACCAGGACCTTAGCCAATGATTCCATGAATGATGCCTCCGCTCCGACGGTAAAAATTTCATACTGCAAGTCAAGTCGGCAAGTGCTCAGGCGTTGTGGCCGCCTCAACCCCTTTGCCGATACAATGGAAGGAAGTATATGGCAGTTAAGCTGTTAATTCTCGATTTGGATGGCACGCTGTTCGACACCCGGGCAGACATCGTCAATGCAGTCAATCTCGCACGCCGCAGTTTCGGGCTCGAACCGCTTCCATTCGAACGGGTAGTGGCGATGGTGGGAAATGGGGTCCGGGTCCTGGCCGAGCGCGCTTTCCGCGACTCCGAGATTAACGCCGATCAGGTTGTGGAGAGGATCATGGAGTTCTATGGTCCCCATGCCGCCGATACCGCAGAGTTGTACCCGACCGTGCGCGAAACGCTGCCGCTCCTTTACCCGATCCTGGCCATTGTCTCCAACAAGCCCAAACAACTCGTCGACTCGCTGCTCCGGAAAAGCAGCATCGAGCACTACTTCGATTTCGTGGCGGGAGGCGACACCTTCGACCAGTTGAAACCGGATCCGATGGCTGTGAATTTTCTGGCCCAGAAGTACAAGGTGAAGCCCGAGGAGGTCCTGATCGTGGGAGATCATAGCCCGGACATCGAAATGGCAAAAGCGGCCGGGGCCCGCAGCGTTTACTGCAATTACGGGTTCTTCGGGAAGGACACCCAGGGAGCGGACTTCACTGTCGACCAGTTCTCAGAACTGCCAGGGATCATCAAGACACTTGAGAAGGGCCGGGCGGAGACATCGGAGAAGCGTCCGAGGCCGCAGACTGGGGAGAGGCATTCCCGGTCAGACGATGGGCGAAGGAACCACGGCGCCCGGACCGGCGGCCGGCGGCCGGGAACGGGGGACCGCCCGCAAGCCGGAGACCGCCGCCCCCCGCGCCGATAACGAGACCGGAGATCACCGGTCAGCTGGCTAGCTGGTCAGCCACTGGTCAGCCCGTCAGCTGGTCAGCCCGTCAGCCGGTCAGTTCCCGGTAAGTCTCGATCGTGATTTCGGCTTGCCTGTCCCAGGTGTAGTCTCGCTCCATTTTCGCGCGTGCACACTGCCCCATCGTCTCGAGGCGCCCTCTTTCAAAAGCGGCCGCAATCAGAGCTTCGGCCAGCTGATTTGAGTCGGCCGGGGGCACGATGAAGCCTGTCTGTCCGGTGTCGATCAGTTCGGACAGTCCTCCCACGGACGTGGCAAGGACCGGGCGGCCAAACGTGTAGGCGAGGAAAAGGACCCCGCTCTGGTCGATTTTGACGTAAGGCAGAACCACCAGGTCACTGGCCAGAAAAAGGTCCTCCAACTCGCGCGTCTCGATGAAACGCTCGCGGAAATCGACGACGTCGGTGAGCTGCAGGCTCTCGATCATACGCAGGTAGCGCTCGCGGAGGGTCCGATCATGCGCGCGACCGGCGATAATCGCACGGAACGCGGGCATCCAGCTGCGTACCTGTGCAATTGCAGGGAGCAGGTAGTCGATACCCTTGTACGGTCGAATGGTCCCGAAAGTGAGGAAAACGAATTGATCCTCCTTCAGACCCAGTGCCCGCCGGGACTCTGCTTTCGACCGGGAGACGTCGTAATAGTCATCGTACCCGCCGTGCGGGATCACCCGAATTCGATCATAGGGGACGTGCCAGTCGCGCTCGACCACATTCTGGGAGTGGACGGTGTGCACCAGGAGGCGGTCTGCCTTGCTGGCGCTGTGTCTGAAGACAAAGCTGTCGACTGTCGAGTTTTCAAGCGAACTGGTATCATGTATAGAAAAGACGATTTTCTTGCCGAGGATCTTCAAGAGCGGCACCATGATCCAGTCGAGCCGGATGATGCGGAATGACTGGTAGTGAATCAGGGTGGGTTTCCGGCGGATGACCAAACCCAGGACCCTTCCAAGTGCCAGGATTTCGCGCGTGATGATCCTTAAAGAAGATCGTTGTTTTCTGTGTCCTGGGAAGAAGGGGTAGAGTTCGAAGTTCTCCCCCTCGATTTTCCACTGCGAGGTTTCCCGGGTAACGAACAGGACGCGAACGTTTTTGCGGAGCAGCGCCCGGATCGCGCACTCGGCATAGGGGTTAGACTCCCATCCATAGAGTACGAGGACTGTGAGGCGGGAGTTGGACGCGGACATTTCGATTGTCACCTTTTTGGTTTTTATGCTATACGCGTGACGTCCATCACAACAGTTTGCTACAGGGGGAGTCGATACTCCGCCCGGCAGGTGGTTACGAAGTGTGTTTTAAGCAGTACAGTATTACTAACCTCAACTTTTGCGGCTCCCGTTCCAATTCTTCCCGCTCGCATACGAAAGTCGTATTAGGAGAATGACCATGAAGTGTTCGCGCCATCTCCTCGTTGCCTTCTTTCTAACAGCACTGCCGATCGCAGTTCAATCCACTCTTCTCGGGGCTGTCTATTATGCCTCCCCGACCGGAGGCGGCACGTGCAGCGCCAGTTCACCCTGCGCCCTGACGATCGCTCTCGACAAGGTTGCACCCGGAGACGAAGTCGTCCTTCTCGACGGCGTTTACAACGAGCCGTTGTATGTCTTCAAAGGCGGCGCGGCTGGAGCGCCCGTGGTGATTCGGGCAGCCAATCTGCACCAGGCGATCATCCGGAAGAATAATGACAGGCTTGCCCGGATTCTGGCCAGTTACGTCACGGTCAGTGGAATCCAATTCGACGGGCAAAAGAGCGGAGGAAACCGCGGAGCCGTGCGAGTCGGACCCGGCGACGAGGTCTACAGTATCGCCACGCCCATCCACCACGTCGTGCTTGAGAAACTGTGGGTTCATCACACCCGGGCGGCAGGCATCTGCATCACATCGGGCGAACACGATGTGGTCGTGAAGGACAGCCTGGTCGAAAACACGGGGTACTACGAGTTCTGGGGTGAAGCCTTCTACCTGGGGAACAAAACGGACTCCAGCAAGACGATTTACAATATCGAGATTTTCGGAAACACGGTCCGTGGCTTTACCGAGAACGGCGCGGAGTGCAAGAAGTTTTCGCGTGACGTCTCTATCCACCACAACCGGTTTTACAACCAGGTGTTGTGGGCAGACTATGGCGGCGACGCTTCACTCGGAAATGACGGGACGATCACGATCGACGGGCACAACAACACGGTTTTCGATAACACGCTCTACAACAACAAGTGCGGCATGGCCGTTTTCGTGATCGAGCCGGAAGCGGGGCACAAGGTCTATAACAATGTCATTTACGACGGCGTGGGACCGGGGTCGAACGCCATCAGGATGAAGAACTGGTCCAAGAGCTGGCCGACCGGGCAGTACCCGCCGAGCCAGGTGTACAACAACACCTTCTACAACCTCGTCAACCACACGGTCGGGACGCTCGATCCTTCCATCCTCATCATCAGAAACAACGTCGGGATCGACAATCTGGCGGGGAACCTGAGCAATGTCGTTTGCTTCGGTCAGATCTTCGTCGATTGCGGAAGCGGCGATTTCCGTCTGGTGGCAGGATCCAGTCCAATCGACAAGGCCGTTTCGGGGCCCTATTCGACCGTGGATTTCAACGGAAGGGCTGCAGTCGGAACCAGAGACTCGGGAGCGTTCGAATTTTATTCGGCCACGCCGACGCCGCCGCGACCGCCCGACGGGCTCCGGGTCATCCAAATTACTTCCTAGATAGAAAAATAGGACCGATAGGACAAATAGGACCGATAGGGAAAAGACACCCGAACGCTTTTACCTATGTGCCTATCCGTCCTATGGGTCCTATTTTCGTGTTCTCCTATCCGCTTTTCAGGTCGAGATCCGCGCCTTGTGGGGCCAGTTCGAGCAGCCCCAGCAACTCGTCGACTTTGCGTGACCAGGTATTATCGGCCGCGCAGCGGATGCGTCTTCTGGAACAGACCGGTGTTGTCTTCCGCCGCGGCCCGGTCGACCATCCGAATGAAGTCGTCGTCCGAATCCGCCTCGTAGATCACCCCGGCTGGAAAACTCCAGGCGGCGAGATTTGGAAGGCGGGTGACCACGACCGGTTTCCCGAGAGCCAGGTAAAGCCACATCTTGTTCGGCGTCACTCCCTTGTTGGAATGACTTCGATCGTACGGGGCAATCGCGACGTCGAATCTTTCGACCTCCCTCAAGAGGGTCTCGCCGGTCAAAACGCCGCGCAGGATCACCCGTTCAGGGTGCTGCACCTGACGTCGAAACTCGTCGGTCACCGGGCCAACCAGCACCACCGTGGCATTGCGGGCCTCCGTCAGTCGGTTAATCAGAGAAACCGGGACTTTCCGGGAATTGATAAAACCAACCAGTCCGATCGTTCTCGGGGCACCAGGCGGTCTAACGAGGGGAGGACGCGGTTTGAAGCGGGGCTCGGGGGCCCCGAGGGTGATCAGGTGAGTCCGGGGATTGTATCGGGCGAGCTTCTCGACCAAGTACGGTGAGGTCCCGATGCACAGCCCTGCCTCGCTCGCAACTCTCCGCTCCGCCCACCGGTGGTAGAGGGAGACCGGGAATCCGGTCAATGGTGCGTTCCCGATGTGATCGTCGTTGCAGTAATAGACGGTCCTCCCGTGGAACCTCGCCAATCGCGTCGCTGTGTGATCGAAGTTGAGGACCACGGACGCCGTCTCTTTCCGCCCGGGGTCGAACAGGGTCCGGAATAACCATCCCTGGTAAAGCTCGTTTACGACAGGGATCCGGTACCTCAACCGGTAGTCGACCGGCCAGGAGGGACGCAATATCGAAAGCCGTTCGCCGATCCGCTCCACTTCGATGCCCGGCTTGCCGGTGCGGTTCCTCGTGACGAAGGAAACCGGATATCGTGTTGCGAGCTCGGTGGTTACCTGGTGACGGGCGCGAGGGGGCTCCTCCCATGCGGTCCAGGTATTGATGAGGAAGCTTGTCACGGTCACGATCCGCTTACTCCGCGCATACTGTTACGAGCGCGGCTGCTCGGAGACCCGATCGGCCGTTTGGGCGGATGCCAGGGCTGCTCCCCGATCCGGCTCGGCAGAGGGTGCCCGGCCCATCACTTTGTCGTAGACCCCGAGGACTTTCGAGACATGTGCTTCGATAGTGAACATCCTGGTTGCCCGTTGCCCGGCCGTTCCGAGCCAGCCGGGCTGCAAGTCCCGGGTCGCGGGCCAGCCGCAGGATCGCCTGGGCCAGGGCGGCGGGCGCCTTGGGAGGAACCAGCAGGCCGCTCGTCGCGTCCTCGATCATCTCCGGCGTCCCACCCGACAGGGTCCCGATCACAGGCTTTTCCAACGCCAAGGCCTCCAGGATGACTCGGGCAAAAGGTTCGTCCACAGAGGGAACAAGCACGATGTCCATGCCGGCCATGATCTCTGGTATATCAGTGCGGTAGCCGGTAAACGAAACGTGCGGGGCGAGTCCCAACTGCGAGGTTCTCTCCAGGAGCCACTCTTCGACGACCTTACCCGAATCCCGCCAGGCGTCGCCGACGATGTAGAGGTGCGCATCGACCTCTCGTCTGACGATGGCAAGAGCTTCGACCGCATCGAGGTGCCGTTTCCGTTCCTCGATCCTCCCGAAAATGCCCAGGTTAAGCCGGGGTGAACCGTCCCGCACCAGTCGCGCCGGGGAAACGCCCGGGTGGAAGTTCCGGACGTCGGTTCCATTGAAGATGACAGAGATGTTCTGCGGCATGACGCCGGCACCCACCAGCGCCTCCTTGACGGCGTTGGAGACGGCGATGAAGTGGACCCTGCTCCCTGCCCGCTTCATCATCATCGTGCTGAACCGGGTGTAGTGACAATCCCTCACATGACAGACCGTGCGGACGCCGAGCAGGTAGGCAAGAGGGATGCCCCAGTGCCCGGCCCGGTAAGAATTGCAGTGAATGATCTCCACGCCGAACTTCAGAAGGATGCGGGCAAGCTTGACCAGCGAGGCCATGTATCGAAGGTAGCCGCTCGCCCGTCTGTAGTGCCACACGGTGGCCGTCCTTACATTGCTGACCCCCGAAGCTGTCAGGAAACCCGCGTATTCTCCGGGAGGGCAGACAACCAGCGGGACGATCCGGTCGGGCAGGTTCTGCACCAGAAGGGCGAGACTCTTCTCGGCCCCGGCGATGCGCGCAGAATCATTCAAGAAAGCAACACGGATGTTCTTTTTCATGACAATAGAGCCGGCAGACGGCAATGAGAGCTACCACTTAACAGTTCGGATTCTGTCCGATGTGACGGGCCCATCCTCGCCATCGCAGGCTCCACCTGGAGGCTGCGCGGACTGTGGGCGGACACTGGCTCCTCCTTGGGCACGAGGTTCTCCGGCCGGTAGGAGACACCGACCAGGCCTCCGATGAAACCGAAGACCAAGAGATGACTGAAGCCATACATCTGGAGTGTACTGGCGAAGAATCCGGGCGCCAGATATCCGGCCATATGGCTATGACCGCAATCCACGCCACTGGAGAGCGGGCGTGTTCCCCTTCCGGTAGAGCTGCCACCCGATCTTCACCAATCGCCGAAACGATGCTGAGATACAGCAAGAGTCCGACGATGCCGAGCTCAGCGAAGAAAGTCAGGAATGAGTTATGGACGGTTGTATAGGTGAAGCCCCCTTCGAATCGCGGTCCGGGCCTCGGCCAGCGCATCCCGGGTATTGTTTAACCCGATGCCGAGAATCGGTGCCTTAAGTCCCTCGCGAACGGCGATTCTCCAAGTCTCAAGGCGTCCGTTCACGTTGTTCGTTTCCCCGATCCGCTCTTCGACGAGCGAGGAAGGCATAAGCTTTTGGGCGGCGATGAACCCCGCCGGGATCATCACCAGCATTACCCCGATAAACACCATTCGCTTCGAACGGTCAACAAGGCGTCCGGCCGAGCAGCAAGAAAACCCACAATGACAGGACCAACCCGGTCCAATTACCCCTTGCCCAGGTCAGCATGATCATCAGGGGGCTTCCCGAGGACGAGGAACCAGCGCCATTCTCGCTTCAGAACCGGCCTGTCCTCGGGGTTCGACATGCGCCTGGTCAGCTCCAGCAGGCCGACAAAAAACACCACGATCAGAACCGCATGGAGGATGCTCGAACCACGGACCGAGCTCTGCATGAACGGACCTTTCAGCCGGTACAACAACTGGGTATTGACGACCCGCTCCAGAGCGCAGGCGACGATCACGTAAAACCGAGGTAACCAACGACGCTGAGTCAGCCTGCGAAAATCCTCCTCATGCTGAGCCAGCCGACGCATCAGAAAATAGGCAAGGAAAGGCACGATGAAGACGTCGAGAGCAACGCGGAGTCCGAAGGCCATCCGATGGGAATAAAGGATCGCACTGAGGATGAGCAGTCCGGAGAAAAGCGCCATTCGGAACTCCGGGCATCGATGCGCACGGTGCGCTTCTTCTTGAATATGCGCTTGAGGACAAACACGCCCAGCATCATCAAGACGACGACCCTGGTCGGTTCCAGCAGTTCCTTGGCGGTGATCGAGGTGTCCTCGGTCAGGTAGTATCCCTGCGCGATCCGTCCGGTCCCGCCCGACCAGAAGAACGGGTTGGCACCCGGCCATTTGATGACATTAGTCACCACCGGACCGATCACGAACCAGATGAGGAGAACGGTCAATGGCCGCTTCCTGAAAATGCCGAGGGCAACCGGTACCCAGACAAGGCCTGCGAGTATCAGGAAAAGAGTGAGCATTGTTTTGATCGCGGATTAGACGGACCCGCGGATCTACGCGGATCGACGCGGATAATCGCGGATAGAGGCAGCCGGCGGAGTGATCGGCTGCCTCTATCCGCGATTATCCGCGTCGATCCGCGTAGATCCGCAGATCCGCTCTCCTATGCACATTCGTTTTAAGCCGTTTTTCCGTCCAGGCCCAGTCGAACCCGGATGAGTTCCTTGAACAGCAAGTAGACAAAGACGGAATTGGTAACGAGGTACCGGCTCCACATGCGCCGCGGCTCCTGCAGCAGACGTAGAACCACTCCAGACCCCAATTCTGCATCCACACCGGGGCGCGGGGAATCAATCCGGCAAAGACATCGAAGCTCCCGCCGACCCCGTGTACGATCGGGACACCCATGGCGTCCAGGTATCTCTTGACCCAAATCTCCTTCTTCGGTGTTCCGAAGGCGATGAAGATGATGTCGAGCGTGGGAGTCCCTGATTTTACGTGCGACATTCCACTCCTCTTCGGGCTTGAAGTAGCCGTTCTGCGCGCCGGCAATTTCAACACCTGGGTAATCTCGTCGAACTCTCTCCAGAACCTTCTGAAGCACTTCCTCGGAAGCGCCGAAGAAAAACAACCGGTAGTGGCGTTCGTTTGCCTTCTCCAGAAGTCGGTACATCAGGTCGGTGCCGTTGACCCGGCCGGGAAGCGGATCGCCCAGGAGCTTCGACGCCCAGACAAGCGGAACGCCGTCAGCCCCAATCAGCGAGGCCGAGCGCACGCTCGCATCAAGCTCTTTGTCCGACCTCATCTTTACTATTTTGGCAACATTGACCACTGAGATGTAGTGAGGCTTCCCCTCCTGGATGTACGTCTCCAACTCACCTACCACCTGATCGAGGCTCAGTTTACTGATCGGACAACCAAGGACTTTAGCCCTTTGCATCAAGATTACCTCCAACTTAGCGTCTCAAGGCACTGAGAACTTCGACGATGCGCTCTGCTGCTTTTCCATCCCAAAGGGGGGGGACTTTCGGGTTCTTCCAGTTGTTACCGTGGAAGATGCGTTCCAGCGCGGTCAGGATTCGTTTCTTGTCCAGGCCGACGATCTCGTTACTGCCGATCTCCACGGTAATCGGCCTTTCTGTGTTTTCCCGAAGGGTCAGACAGGGCACCCCGAGGAAGGTGGTCTCTTCCTGAATGCCGCCTGAATCGGTCAGCACAGCAGTGGCGCGGGCCATCAGGTAAAGAAAGTCCAGATAGGGCAAGGGTGGAAGCAGGTACAGCACGCCCTCCTTCAAGTCTTCGAGATTTCCTTCGACTTCCACGCACTCCAACTGGGTCGCCAGCGTCTTCATTCGTTCCCGGGTGCGTGGATGAGTCACGAACAGGACCGGCCCGTAACGACTGGCGCTCCTCAGGATGTCGAGCACTTTCGAGAGCTGAATCGGATCATCGACGTTCGAGGGGCGGTGGATGGTAGCGAGCGTGAACACCGTATTTCCTGCTGCAGCGACCCGTACGCCCGGGCCGGTCTGCGCAATGATCTGCGAGCAGCGGACCAGGGAATCGATCATCGTGTTGCCCACGAAGTGGATCTTCTCTTCCGGGACTCCTTCGTCCTGAAGGTTGCAGTTCCCGCTCGCCTCGGTGGTGAATAGGAAGTCGGAGATACGGTCGGTAACGATCCGATTGATTTCCTCCGGCATTGTCCGGTCGAAGCTGCGCAGGCCGGACTCGATGTGTCCGACCCGGATGAGAAGTTTGGCCGCGGTCAGGCTGCACGCAACCGTGGAGTTGACATCGCCGGCGACAAGCACGAAGTCCGGTCGCGCGGTTGCGCACACGTCCTCGAACCGTTTCATGGTCTCGCCCGTCTGGTAGGCGTGACTACCACTCCCTACATTCAGGTTGAAATCAGGCTTCTTCATGCCGAGGTCTCTGAAAAACACGTCGCTCATTGCCTCGTCATAGTGCTGTCCGGTATGCACCAGGATCGACTCGAACTCGTCCGGATACTTGGCCAACTGGAGCAGGACGGGCGCCACTTTCATGAAATTCGGGCGGGCGCCCACGACGCTCATGATCTTCTTTCTCGACATCGACATGCATGATTCTCCGGGATTCCGCAGGCAGAATAGCCGCTTGCGGCAGCCGTGGATTGGATCGTTAACGGGGCGTCAAAGCGGATGTCCGAAACAGCGTTGCCGCTTTCGCCCCTTCTGGCAAGGCTCAACCAGACTTCCCAAGACGCCTCAATCGTGCACGAGTCTCCGCTAGGCGGGCGTGATCTCCGTAAAAAACGGCACGGAACCTGTAATGCTCGCCGTCCCGACCAGCGTGCAGGAAGGCACTTTGACACCAAATGATCGCGAAATCCAGCCGGAAATCGGGTTCTCTGAGCCGCTGCGCAGCTGTATCTGAAGCCGGGAATCAAACTGCAGTGCGAGCGACTTATCGCCGCACGAGGCGATGTACAGGTTGGGCCTCAGTTGATAAACGCGGCAGGTTTCGCCGAAATGGAAGAAGATCTCCACCTGGTGCGCCCCCGCGCAGTCCAATCGGTCAATGATCGCGAGCGTGCGGGATTTTCGGAAGAGACGCAGCCGGCGATGATGGACGACCGGATCGTGCAGCCGGGAGTAACCTTCGTGGGACCCTTCCACTTCCACACAACCATCGCTCTCTCCAACCATCTCCAGGTGACAGGTGACCGGGTGCTGCCACAGAAAGACGCCCGCCTGTACTGCCTGGTCCTCGCCGTCGACCCGAATGGTGTTGTGTGCAGCCGTCGAACGGAAGTAGGAACGCCAAGGCGAATCGTCGTAGCAGTAGGTCCCCGGGTCCACCAGGAACTCAGTCCCGCCATAGCTCAGCCAGAAACTGAGCGCATCCGCGTGGGCATGAGCGTAAAGGGGAGGAAGCCCGAAGGGAGCGACATCGAAGACCACCAGCATCTCATTGTCGCCTCCGCGGTCACCGGAGAGAACGTGATAACCGCCTTGCGGAAACGAGAGAACCGGCTGCTCAGGGGCAGGCACAGCGGTGAGCGGGATGGAATCCCGCGATTGTCCCCACAAGAGAAGGCTGGTTCTCAAGTCGCCGTCCATTTCCGCGCAATCAGAAACGGGGGCAGCGGAACCAAGCGAGAGGAGGGATCTGGCGCGGCGCTCACGCGTGTCCCCAAGATTGATGACCTGGCCGTCATCACCGTCCCCAAAGAGCGGGAAATGTCCCGCCTTATCCATTATCGCCCGAAGGAAGGTCAGCATGGAGCTCAACCGCTTCCAGTAGACTTCAGGAAACGCATCACCCGCTTTTGTGCCGATGCTTGCGGCCAGGAGGAAGAATTCAAAGACGAACAATTGGTAGTCAATGGCCTGTTCGGCAGTCACTCCGTCGGGATGGACTTGCCGGTCGATTTCACGGATAAGCCGCGCCCGGGCGTAATCGCGCCACTCGCGGCCCCGGTCATGCCCCGGCCACAGGACCGAGGCGATGTAGAGCGCCGACATCTCCCCGATCAGGTGATTGTTGGCCGAGGAGTTCATCGAATGGAAATGCCGGATGAAGTACTGATGGAGGAGGATGTTTCTCAGAAGCCTCTCGGACACGGCTGAACGGCTGACCACCGCACCTTCGGTAAGGAAGGCAAGCACCGCCCAGGATATCAGGCGTATCCCCGCCTCGAGCGGGCTCTTCCAGTTCACCCCGCGCATGAAGGGGTTTTCGTCGCACCAGGACCCGATCTGCTTCTCGACCTCATCCCGGTAAGCCTGCCGTTCCGTCCAGAGCGAGGCGAGCATCAGGGGAACCAGGTGCTGGAGTCGGTTCAGCTCCCAGATGTATTTGACATTCCCGGCCACCGCCGGGTTGCGGTGATTGATCCAGCCGCTGTACCTGGTCGGGGCTGTGGTTCCCGTCGAATAGTCTCTATGCCAGTCGATTCCGGAGCCGAAGCGGAGATCGGGCAGGCCGAACAGAGTCGTACGTCCATTCAGCCAGGGTGCCGCCATGCAGACGATGCGATCCTGGGTATCCCAGTTCACACACTTCAACTGCCCGTTCATGCCGGAAATCGGCTGCTGCGTTACCGGAACAGCCTCAACCTGCTTTGCAACCGCCTCGTGTGATCCATACAGAACGAGGTGGCTGGTCAGCTCACGCAACCGGGATGCTATCTCTCCCGGTCCCATGGTCCGAAGACGGTTGCTGATCCAGTGGAGCCGCTTCCTTAATGAGGAAGAACTCGTCATCCAGTCGAACCTCGGTCCCTCGTCTAAGCGATTCAATGACAGCGATCGTGGCTTGTGTGACCGCTATCAACTGATCGTAGGGGACAGGCGGAGTGCCTCCATCCCTGATCATCCGGACGAAAGCCTCAAGCTCACCCGCCTGCCCTTTGTCGTTCTTGCCTTTCAGCTTGATCGTCTTGTTGCTTCTATGCACGACGGCTTCGTGGAAGTTGTCCATGATGGCCGTGCTGCCTCGGCCAAAGACCTCGAGATACTCCTTGGGAGTCCGGCTGCTTCCGTTGCTGAGGTAGGTCAGAGTGCCGAGGGAGCCGTCCGCAAAGGTAAAAGTGGCGACAATATCGTCAAGGCCATGGCCGGCTGCCGCGCCCGAGTGAGCGCGCGGAAACGGCCACGGGAACCGCGTCGGCGAGATAGGTCATCACGTCGATGAAATGCCCGCCCTCGCCAATGAAACGTCCTCCCTGCCCTTCCTCGAAGAACCAACTGCTGCCGGTTGGTTTCCCTGCATGAACTCGATAGTGCATCGCCAGTGGTTCCCTGCCCGGCCCTAGAAGCGCCTTGATCTCGGCCACAACGGGGGAGAAGCGCCGGTTGAATCCCACTTGCAGACCCCTGCCCGTCTCTTTCAGGGCGCGAACCACCTCTTCGGTTTCCGAGGGCCGGATGGCCAGAGGCTTTTCCACAAAAACGTGCTTCCCTGCCCGGAGGGCGTCCGTCACGTACCGGGCGTGCGAATCGTGTCGAGTAGCGATGAGAACCGCTGCAATGGCGGGGTCTTGCAGGATGTCGGCAGGGTCCGTGCCCGCCCGCAGAAAACCGAACCTCCGGCCGGCATCCACCGCATTCAAAGGCGTTCGGGTAACCACCGACCTCAGTTCGATATCAGCCCGCTTTTTGAGCACCGGGAGAAGCATGCTCCGGGCGTAGTTCCCCGCCCCGATGCAGCCGATGCCCGGTTTGGGCCGCCCCTGGACGGTCGGCGTCCGAAGTTCGAGTGTCGTCGACCGAGACTCGACCGGGGATTCCGGATATTCAAACAGCACGGCCAGGTAGTCAGCAGGCCTTTCCACCATTTCCCGATAGACTTCCTCGGCATCCGAGAGCGGATACACCTCGGTAATCAACGGGTCGAGCTCGATCTTGCGGGAGGCGAGCAGGTCGAGAAACGCCTCCATGTTGCGGTTCTCGGTCCAGCGCACGTAGCCGATCGGATAATCCACCCCCTGATCCTCATATTGCCGGTCGTAGCGCCCCGGGCCGTAGGAACGGGAGTATCGGACGTCGATTTCCTTTTCGTAGTAAATCTTCCAGGGGAGCTCCAGCTTGTTCATCCCAACCGCCACCAGGGTTCCACGATCACGGCAGATCTCACCGGCGAGCGAGAACATGGAGGATGGCAGGTTGCCGGCAGCCAGGATGACCCGGTCGACACCCCGATCGCGGCTGATCCGCCCGACACTCGCGAGGAAGTCCGCCTGGTCGTTCGTCGCCCAGGCGCCCCGCTCCTTGGCCACTGCGCAGCGGGAGGCGGAGAGATCCGTGCCGATCACGCGGCAGCCGGACGCAAGGAGGATCTGTGTGAGCAACTGGCCAACCAAACCCAGCCCGATGACCGCAACGTTATCTCCCACCCGGACATCCGCTTGTCGCACCCCCTGCATTGCAATGGCCCCCACTGTCGCAAAGGCCGCATGCTCCAGGGAAACGTCCTCAGGAACCCGGGCGAACAGGTTGCGGGGAACGAAAACGTATTCCGCGTGATTGGCGTATTCGGCCCCGCCGCAGGCAACCCGGTCGCCGGCGGTGACGCCCGGTGTCCCACCGCCCACTTCAGTGACGAAGCCGGCAGAGCTGTAACCGAGCGGCGTCAGCTTGTCCAGGCGGCTCATCACCTTCTGGTACGTAGCCTTCAGCCCGACCTGCCTGACCGATTGGATGACCTGGTCGACCTGATCCGGCCGCGCCTTGGCTTTGCCCAGCAGACTCATGCTCCCTTCACGGACCTTCATAGTCTCGGTGCCGGTGGAGATCAGCGAGTAAGAGTTGCGCACGATTACCCCCCCGGCCGAAACGCGCGGAGCGGGTGCATCGACCAGACTGAGTGTTCCGTCTTTGTAATTCTGTGCGAGTTGTCTCATAGCTATTCGGCCGTGATCGCCACGGCATCCCTGGTTCGGACTCGAGCCCGGCGCCAGCCCACCAGTCGTTCGCCGAGCCAGCTGATCGAGTAACCGGTCAGAACCATGATGTAGGGCTCGACCGGGATCCTGTACCTCAACTGCGTGAAGAAGAAGGAATATGCGATTGCGAAAGAAAGGACGATGCCCCCGATCAAGGCAAATTCAGCGAACCGCCGCTCGTAGATCAGCAACCCTGCGCCCACGAAGGCCAGAAACAGAACGGGTCCGATGCTCAGGACGCTGGCCCAGAAAGTCAGGGAGTTCGCCCCGATCGCCGTCTTCTGGACGACTTTCGAGCTCTTCTTATGAAACAGGTCGCGCATGTTCTGATCGTTCATCGTCACCCGCTCCGGGTAAATGCCCCAGAACCCGACGAACTCCGAAGCGAATCGCGCCACAAAGCCACCCGGGTCCTCGATCGCCCGCTCCAGCCGTCCCTTCCTCACCTCTTCCATGGTCGTCGCCCCGGCTTTATTGAGGAAGCTCCCGGACCTCGGATCCGAAATGATGACTCGCCCGAACAGGTGCAGGCTGATGCCTGCCCAGAGGAGGAGGGGGAGAACCAGGCCTGCGGCGAAAGCGCCCAGTGCCGGCGCCCGTCGGGCCCCGGCAAACACAACCAGCCAGGCCGCAAGCACCAGAACAGTAGCCAGAACGACAGGCTTGATCAGGGCGGCAACAAAAAGTGCAAACCCGGAGAGGAGCAGGACGGAATAAGGCCCTCCATCCCTCCATTTCAGGAAAAGGAGAATACCGAGGGCAATCAACGTGGTCATCAGAGTCTCTGGATAGACCAGCCCGGCAACAAACACCGCCAGCGGGTAGAACGTCCAGATGACGCCGGCAACCAGACCCGTCGCCGTTCCCACGACACGCTTCCCGATCGCCGCCAGCATGACGGCAATAGCGGCGCCCAGCAGCGATTCCACTATCCGAACGGCCAGGATGCTGTGACCGGCCAGGAAGTAGATGGCAGCAAGAAACATCGGGTAGACCGGTGACCGATTGTAATCACCAAAGTGCCCCTTCTCCATCAGGCTGATCGCCGCATTGTCGTACCGGACTGAATCCCAGAAATAGAAGCCGGGCTGCAGGGAAGCAACAAAGATAATCCGCACGAGTGCAGCGAGCAGGAAGAGTGCCAGCAAACAGACACGCCAGCGCGGGAGCACAAACTTCATCGTCCGAGTTCCTTCCGCTTGCCCAGTGACACTGTCCTGGGGGAACCGCCAGGCAATCCATACTCGTCGGAATGCGCCGAGACATGCCGACCTACGATGTCGGCGATCAGGCGATAGCCGCGAGCATTCGGATGACCATCCGACTCGAAGAACAACGTTTCCCCGGCCGTCGCCCGTCTGAGAAACACGGGGGTCAGGTCCAGGCACTCGATACCATTTCGTCGCAATTGATCCTCCAGCGGCTCGGCCGGGTCTCTGATCCCCTGACCCATGACAGGAAGGTAGACCTGCTCCTTGCCCGGCTGGATTACAACCAGGAGCCTGCCTCCGGATCGTCGCACCTCTTCGTTCAGTTGCCTCAGCGAGGTCATGACGAGAGCGAAAGCCCTGTGTCCCGGCTGACTCCCCTCGGTACGCTGCAGATACTCGGTCGGCATCAACCGCATGGAGGACCCGTCCTTCATGTGCACGACCTTCGGTTCTCCCGAGTTTCGGACCCGATAGGCCTGCACGGTCGCCACCGACAGGTTGTAGAGGTAACTTTTTCGGACTAACCAGCTCTTCGCCGCTGCCAAGGGGTCCCGGAATGCACTCTTCGTCCGTTTTCCGTAGTTGCGCCACACCATGTAGTTGCCGCCGACGCCTGATTTCGCCCACCGGTCGAACATCCTGGCGTCCCAGAAGTCATTGTCCGGGAAGAGTCCCAGGATGACCAGGTGGGGCCGCAAAGGCGCTCCGAACTTGCGGTAAACGCGCAGGTATTGTTCCGGTCCCGCCCCGATCAGCCCGAGGTTCATCACCCGCACCCCGGACATCTGATCGCCCATGAGGGCCGGCCAGGTGGCCTTGTCGTCGACGCCGTAACCGAAGACCAGAGAGTCACCCAGGACGACCACGTCCGCGTGAGTCGGCCAGGGCATCAGGTTCCTGAAACCGTGCGCGTCGGTATGGTGAGTGGCCGTGAAATCCGGGCCGGAGAGTCTCCCTACGCTGTTCGGCGTGTGCAGGTGTCCGGTGTCGGGGTCAGCGACTCCGACGTTGTTAAGGTCAACTTCCAGATACTGACGCCGCTCGGGTGGCAGGAGATTCGGGAATAGTCGAAGGGTGACCTCGCAAAGTACCAAAGCGAACAGGCACCCGGTACATAAAAGCACCAGGCTGAAGATGGTTTTCTTGAATCTAGAGAAAAAGGCCATCAGTTCCTCTCGAGATACCATCGAAGCAACGCGAACCCTCGTGATGTTCGCGCGCTTCCAACAACTCGGTCAGAAGCCGAGCTGCAGGTCTCTGAACCCGCCGCTGCGACTCCCAGTCAACCGCTGCGAGGCCGAACCGGGCCTTGAAACCGTGATGCCACTCGAAGTTGTCAAGCAGGCTCCAATACAGGTAGCCGATGATCGGTAGGCCCGACTGACGGGCACTCAGCAATTCAGTGACGTGGTCACGGATGAATTGCTCGCGCTCTGCCTCGTCGTCGGTCGCAATTCCATTCTCCGTTACCATGATTGGCAGTTCAAACCCTGCGAAGCGATTGAGGACCTGCCGCAGGCCGGCCGGGTACACCTCCCACCCGATCTGGCTGCGTTGGCCCTGGTTTCGATGATGATTCTCGCTGCAGCTCTTTCCAAAGAGACGATTGAGCAGCGAGCCTTCGGACCGGACAACGGTGCGCGTGTAGTAGTTGAGCGCTACGTAATCAAGCGGTCGGTCAGCGGGCTGGGTGCCGATCAACCTGAAGAACAGACGGTTGAGCACGTAGTCCCTTGCGCGCACCGCAACCGCGTCCGCGTGCGAGTCGGGGCGGCAAGGCTCAATAATAGGTGCATTGTGGGCGAAGCTGATCTGGAACCGGGAGCTCACGGCTTTTCCGGCCCGGTAAGCGCGCCGGTGTCCCGAAGCCAGGTTTCTCAGTACGCGCCAGGCGCCCATCGCACTGGTGGCAAACGGGGGCCACTCGCCGTTCACGTACGCCTGCATCACGTAAACCGTCGGCTCGTTGATGGTCAACCAATACGAAACGCCGTCCAGTGCCGAAAACATCCGGGCCGCGTACTCTTCGAACAGCGCCGGGCTATCGGCATGCAGCCATCCGCCCTGGTTGGAAAACCAGCCGGGATTCGTGAAGTGGTGCAGCGTGACAAGCGGCTCCATGTTCCTATCCCGCACGGCATCCACCACCCGACGATAGTGATCGATCGCGCCCGTGTCCCATGCGCCCGCCCGGGGCTGTACCCGACTCCACTCAACCGAGAAGCGGTGGGCGGTGTGGCCAAGGTCGCGGGCAAGGTCCAGGTCCCGGGCATAAAGCCGGTACTGGTCGCACGCCGCTCCGGACTCGAATGGCAAAGATCCGTTCGTTTCGGCCGGCCACCAGTCATTCAGGGTGTTGAAACCCTCGACCTGATGGCTGGAGGTCGAACATCCCCAGAGAAAAGGTGTAGACATGTGCGCGTTGAGAAGAGTGGCGAATTCAGGAGAGTTTCGGGGACACGAAACTTAATTCCTTCGCTTCCTGAGAAGAAACAGTAACGGGTTGGGAATTAAGTATCATGTCCCCGAAATTCCCTTCGCTTCCTGAGAAGAGACAGTAACGGGTTGGGAATTAGTATTATGTCCCCGAAATTCCCCCCGAAATTCCCGGCGCTGCGACTTGCCGGCTGGTTTCGATTCCCTGGACGGCAGTCTGCCTTTCCGCAGCCGGCATACACCAGCGTTCGGTCACTTCCCCGACGCTTTGTCCCATAAAGAACAGCCGGCCCCACAACTCGAGCGCGAGGAGGTTGAAGAATCCATTGACGTTCGATCGCCAGTTCACGACGGAATCGAGCATCGCGTTCGGCTGCATTTCCAGGTAATTGACGCAGAAGCCCGTCTTGAACATTTCAACGTCGGCCAGAGGGCCGATGTAGTCGCCCAGGGGCAGAGGGAAGCCAACCTTCTTGCGGAAGACGACCTGATGAGGCAAATACCGCGCCGCGATCTGCTTGAGAATCCACTTGTCCTCTTTCTTTCGGAGCCGAAGGGAAAGAGGAAGATTGACGACGGTGCTGACGAGCCGGTGATCCAGGAACGGTACCCGGGCTTCCACCGAGGCCGCCATGCTCATCCGGTCGAGGCGGCGCAGCAGCGGCGTGAGAAAGTTTGTGATGTCAGCCAGCATCGCCGCCAGAACACCCCGGTCCGATTCTTTCTCGACGAAGCGGTAGGCTTCCAGACAGCGCAGCCGGAGGTCTTCGCGCGAATAGCGGTCCAGGAAGGATGTCGTGTGCTTGAGAAGGCCTTCGTATTCCGAAAAGGCGGTGATCGGGATGCCGTCGAAGGCATATCCGGCCATCGCCACGGTCTTTCGCACCTTCGCGGGCAGATAGGACGCCAGTTTACGCAAGGTCGCGAGCTGCCTGAACCGGCGATAGCGCTGCATGTAGCCACCAAAAAGCTCGTCTGCCGCCTCGCCGGACAGGAGGATTTCCACGCCGTGACCCCGGGCGAACTCCGAGATCAGCAGGAAAGCGACTGAATTAGGATGGGTCAGCGGCGAATCGCTGTGATAGATGGCTCGCGGCAGGTTCTGGCGAAACAACTCGGGGACCATCGGCAGCGTCAACAGCTTGATGCCCAGCGAATCGGTTACCATCCTCGCATAGCGGTTCTCGTCAATCGCCTCATACCCGACGACAGAGACATTGAAGGCGGTAATGTCCTTGATTTCCGACGCCGAAAGCGCGGTAATCAGGCTGGAGTCGATCCCGCCGCTGCAAAGGGTGCCGACCGGAACGTCGCTCACCAGCCGATCCTTGACCGCCGAAACGACGAGCCCTTCGATTTCGTTGATGGTCTTCTCGATCGGCTGACTCTGCAGGCGCCCGTACACCGACGGATTGACCTGTGCTTCAGCACAATAGTAGCGCTGCGGCGCCTGGCGCTTTCCCTCACGAATCGCCATGTAGTGGCCGGGAGGAAGCGAGTAAATGCCTTCGATGAGGGTTTCCGGCGACCCGAAGTCGACATTGCGATAGAGCGACCACTCCAGCAGCCGTTGCGGATTCGGGCGGAGCTCACCGAGCGCGGGCAAAAGCGCCTTCATCTCCGAGGCAAAAAACAGGCAGCCTCGCCGCTCCGCATAGTAGAGTGGCTTCTTCCCGAACCGGTCACGAGCCAGGATCAGGCAGTCGGCTGCGCCGGTCATACACCGCGATGCCGAACATACCGATGAATCGATCCAGGCAGCCGACTCCCCACTCTTCAAAGGCGTGCAGAACGACCTCGGTGTCAGTCCGTGAGCTGAACTGATAACCGAGTTGGAGCAACTCCGTCCTGATTTCCTGGAAGTTGAAGATCTCGCCGTTGTAAACGATCCACCACGAGCCGGCCTGATTCGTCATCGGCATGTGACCGGCCGAGGAGAGATCGATAATGCTTAACCTGTTCGATCCGAGAACGACGGGACCGATTGTTTCAACACCACGGTCATCCGGCCCACGGTGGTGCTGAAGCTCGCACATCCGGGCGACCATCTGATGCAGATCATCCCTGTCGTCGCTATTTGTGAGGCAGACGGCTCCGGCAATTCCGCACATCTTAAAACTCCTCGGAGGTCCTTGGTCCCTCTGGATGGTTCGATGGTGACTTCCCCTGGTGTCTCTGAACGTAGACGCGACGAAGCAGGAACAGGATTCCCAGTGCGACCCAAACGGGCGCCAGATAAAGGCTGTCTTCCGGCCACATCAGATCGAACTCGAACGATTTCCAGGAGAAAGGGAAGAACAGGTAGTAGCTGCCTGCTATGTGCTCCTGAAAAATATCCAGTCCGAGGTGCAGATATGAACCGACCACCAGGTTCAGAAAAACTGAGTTTCTGACGTTGTTACTGAAAAGGAGGCTCACTGAAAGGCAAACGAGCAGGAGTCCGACCGGCGTGTGAAACGGCATTGTGAACCAGAAGCTGGACGGCATCAGGATCGTGGATGGCCGCGTCAGCAGATCGGGAAGAAGAGCTCCAACCAGAAACCAGTAAGTGAGGCGACGTCGCGACTCGAGTTCACGGGCGCCGTAAGCGGTCATGAAATGGGTGAGGAGATCAGGCATGCCTGCGTTCCTCCCGCCACTCGTAGAAGATGACCGCGGCGGCCACCAGCAGGGCCGCCAGCGAAAGCCAGATCTTGAGGGTCCGGCCCCGGTGGAGATGGTAATCCCGGACCTCGATCCCGGGTCCGGGGAGGACTGTTCCGCGCAGGCTGATGAACTCGCGCGGAGCGATTTTCACGCGTTCCTCGTCCCATCGGCTCTTGAGCTCCTGAGGAATCCGAGCCTCGATGCGCGTTCCCCCCTGTTCAAGCAGCATGCCGTCAGCGTCAAACGAGATGACGCGCACATCGGAAACCAACTCGATCTGGCGTCCCCTCACGTCCGGCCCTCGCCCGACCAGTTCCCGGATGGTGTCCACTCGGCCGGGCCCGACCAGAGCGCTGTAGATGGACAGCGCGGCCAGGCAGCTGAGGGTGAGCAGTAACAGCAGACGGCTCTTCAACGGGTTTCGTTCTCCGGTTGGAACCTGGACATCTGCACAGTCGATTGAAATGTCCGGGTTTTGTACCAGCCGGCCAGAAACCGTGCGACCACTTCATTCCCGAATTCGTTCAGATGAATGTCCCTCTTGTAGTAGGGGCTGCGCGTGCGGGCAGCCTGCTCGAGCGGTCCCTGCAAGTCAATCAACGGAAGGCCCCTTGCCTCCAGTCGCTTTCTGACTTCTTTCGGCAGGACCGTGACGTGCGCCAGGACTTCCTCCTTGCTCGGTATCAGCACGACGACAAACTCGGCATTTTCCTGTTTGACTGACTCTCGAATCCCCGAAACTGACTCGACAAAATGGCTGAGCTGCCGACTTTGGTCCCCAGGATTCCGCGCAAGAAACAGAGCATGGTCTGGGGGTCCAGATAGACCTCCGAACCGTCCCCGGCTCGCGCGGTCGTCTCGCCTCCGTCGGATTGTACAAGATCCCGGAGAACGTCGAGCAACCGGGACCTGGCCAGCAGGCGACCCGGGTTGAAGGTCGACCGGGTCTTGTCGCCCCGCGTAACTCAGTCGGAACCTATTGTAATCGGCTTCGGGCGCCTGCGTCTTCCACGCCTGGAAATGTTCGTCGTTCGTTATGTCCGCTGCCAGGAACAGAAACGACATGACCAGTCGGGGGTCGAAGCGGCTGGCCGAATTTCCGATAGATCAGAAGCTGCCGATCCGGGCCGGCGCCGGCAACGCCGAGATTCACCGTCCGCGGCTGATACTGCGCGTGCAAACCGTTGAACGAATCCCGCTTCCACTCCAGTGCCTTCACCCATGACAAGAGAGTCGCCAAGAATCACGACGTCCGCGCGGGAAGGCCATTCACCGACGTTCGGAAACCCGTGCTCGTCGGTTTCCCGAAGATAAGTGTAATCAAGCGTTTTGACAAGCTCTCGGATATCCAGGCGCCCGGACGAACCCGATTTCCGGGTCCGGCGCAACCTGATCCTTGGACAAGACGGCCTGCAGCCGCACCTGGCGCTGGGCCGGCAACAGCGAGGGCACGGAACGGACCAGCATCTCGCCCGCAGCGCCGAGAACCGCCAGCAGAAGAGAATCAGGAGGATGCGTCGAACCGACATGTTTGGGCCTGTCCTCAGGTCTCGGAAATGCCTGGTTCCCGGCGACGAAGTATCTCAATGTCCTTCAGACCCGATCTCCCCCAGCATCCAGAGCGTCCCGGCGTAAAGGAGAAGTCCCAGGAGGAGAACGAGCGGCCAGGGCACTCCAGCTCAGGAACACAACGGGAAGGAACATGAGCGCCGCCGCCACGGCAATGTTGAGCATTGAACGAAAGTTCGGAAGCGCGTTCGTCTCCGTCCGAACCGCCTTGAACAGCAGAACGAGGATGAGCGGGTGGACAAACAAACCGGTCGCCGCCGCGCCCACGACTCCCCACTTCTGGACGAAGAGGACCGTCAGCGGAACCGCCAGAAAGATCGAGACGGCCGCAAGCACGGTTGCTTTCCGCACCTTCCCGACCGCGACAATGATGCTCCCCAGGACCACCACCATTGTCTGCAACCCTTCCACCAGCAGAAGGACGACCAGGAGCAGGCCCGCTCCCGCATATTTGCCGCTGTACACGAGCCTCATCAGTTCCTCAGGACGAGCCGAGAGAACGAAGATTGCCGGAAGATACAAGAGCAGAAAGAACCTGACCGACTGTTGGAAGTATGCGCGCACCAAGCCGAAATCCCGGTTGGCAGCAGCTTGGGAAACGGAGGGGATGAGCACCGCGGACCCGGCCACCAGCGCAAAGGCAGGGACTTTTGCGATGTTCCAGGCGGCCACGTAAAGGCCAATTCCGGTCTGGTCGTCCGGCCGCAGCATCTGCAGTATCCACAAGTTGACGGTGCCGGACAGGACGAGGAAGACCGAGTAGAGGAGCATCGGGGCGGAAAACAGGAGAAGCACTTTTCCACTTTCGATCCACTCCGATTTCCATTTCAGTCGCAGACCGGGCACGAGGAACAGGGCCGCGAGAAGGGTCGTCACGAAGTTGACCACCAGGGCCAGCGGAACCGTGATCGAGGTGGCCAGCAACAACAGTATCCCGATGAACTTGGAACCCGCGTAAACGACGTTTGAGAGGGCCAGCCTGAGGAAACGATGGTGCCCCTGGTAGATTGCCTGGAACGCGGTATACGCGCCGAAAAGGGGAAGATCCACGGCCGCAAGACGGAACAGGAACGTGCCGTTTCTGATCCCGAGCCAACCCTCCAGTAAGGGAGCCATGAGCCAGAGAAGCAGAAACAGGCCGCAATAGAAGATGAGGTTCAACAGCAGGCTGCCCTTTTCGAATCCGCGTGACCCGGAATCGTCCTCGGCGATGATTTTGGCGGCAGCCGACGGAATGCCAAAGCGGCCCACCTGCTCGACCCATACCAGCACCGAGAGCACCACCCCATACACCGCATACCCGTCGGGCCCAAGCGCTCGTGCCAGCAGTACGACGGCAAGATAGCCGAACACGAAATAGCACGGCTGCGCGAGCATCAGGAAGATGCTCCCACGCGCAGCCCGGCCGATGCTTGCACGAGCGGCCGAGCGCGTTTGGCTCACTGGTTGGTTATCAGGCAGGTTGGTCGATCGGTTCATCTGCTAAGGATTGGGTTCTACTGCTGTTCCTAAAGTATGGCCTCCTGGGGCGAGACCAAAGCGTGAGCAACCACGCTAAAGAGCCGCGCACGACAGCGAGCAAAGCGAGCGAGTAAGCGGACCAACCGCCATGCGCCTCAGGCTTTTGCCGCTGAAGAATGCCCCCTGGGGGGCTAGATGGCTGGTCCGCTTACTCGCTCGCGTGGCTCGCTGCCGTGCGCGGCTCCATACGGTCTCGCTCATGTTTCCGTCTCCGCCTGACGCAAGGGAGGAGGGCCGGGACCTAGCTTGCCACCGCGGTGCTTTCGCTCCGCGTAGAGAGCTGGAGCACCTTCCCGTCCATGTGTGACGGGACCTCCAATCCCAGCTGGGCCAGCATCGTGGGCGTCAAATCCAGGATGTGCGCCCCGTCGATACTTTCCCCTTTCGGAACTCCGGGCCCCGAGATGTATGCAAACGCGTTTGGCCGGTGGTTCCCGACGTAGAAGGGAACGATCCCGTAACCGGGCTGCCGTGTCTTGACCGTTCCGAATTTCTCGGTCAGCAACTGGTCGGTGATCCGCGCCTCGGGATTCCAGTTCACGATGAGGTCCGGCATATGATCGCGGCACGGCCCCGGGAAGATCTCGTCTGCCCGGTGGACGGCGCTTGCGGCCAGGATTCCGTTTTCGGGGTTCGTCATCGTGCGGAAAACCTGTTCCAGTTCCTCGATCAGGTCCTGGTATTCCTTTCCGGCGGCGACCGTCCCCTGTGGTTCGCGCCCTTTCAGATTAACCCGGACGTATCCCTCGTTGGCGTTCGAGATGAGGAACGCTCTCGTGTTTTCCCAGGCGATCCCAGCCGTAAGCCATTTCAAAGCAAGCTTGTCCTTCATGGCGTGCGAAAAGAAGGCCTGCGAGACGGCCATTCGCAACCGTTGGGGGATCATTCCCCGGATGAGGCTGAGCAGGTTATCCTTGCTAAGCTTTGCCTTCCCGCCGGAAGCCTTCGCGCCGCTCGCGGCGGCCATCTGAAGGATGCCCATCTTCTTCAGAAGCTCCTCCAGAACATGAGATCCGCTGTAGTTCGGTCCCATTCCGTCCCCGGAGACGACGAAGACCGTGGTTCGATCGTCCGCCTGGCTAAGCATCTCGCCGATCGCAGCATCGACCGCCACGTAGACGTCACGAAGCGCGTTGCGCAGGTTCGGATCCGCGTCTTTCGGGTGGTTGGGATACGAGGGATCGTGCAAATGCCAGAGGTAGTGTCCGGCCGGGTGGGTCTCGCCGAAAACCGTCAGGAAAAGGTCCCAATCCTGCCTGGCCATGAGCCATTTGATGACTTCGGTTTTGGTTCGCACTCCGTTGAGCAGCTTCTGGCGGAAGTCCGAGCTGTCGGGGAACACCGTCACCTTGCTGTGATCGGGCGCCGGGTAGGCGCCGAACCGCTTCTCGATCTCAGCCTTTGAGCGACGTGGGCAGGATCGTCGGTTCGCAGAACCACGACCAGGTGCCCCATTCGACGAGCTGCGTGCCGTTGAAGTGCTCCAGCGGGCAGGTCATGAACGCGTCCATGACAACCGAGAACTTGCCCTGATCGCTCAGCAGCTTCCAGAAGAACGGGTACGGTGTCTTCTCGGGCCTGGGCCTTGTCGGCCCCTGTTCGCCGGGGTTCATGACGTAGGCGTGGTAGAGCCCGTGTTTGTCGGCGGTGACACCGGTAAAGATCGACGCCCAGGCCGAGACATGCAGGACCTCGGCGGTCGTGCCCATTCGCCCGGCCATGCCGTTAGCTCTCAGGCGGGCCAGGTTGGGCAGGAACCCTTCGTTTTCCCACTGTTCGATCAGCTCGGCATCGGCCGAATCCAAGCCAATGAAAAGCAGCCGCCTGCGTGGCGGGAACAGAAGCCGGGGCGCGTGTCACTTCAGTTTTTTTTTGCGGGACTACGCCCAGCCGGGCCTTGAGAGCCGGCGCATAAACCTCGTCAATTCTGCGCCTCCCGGCCTTCGCGAATGGAAAGGCGAGCCGTCTCGACCATGGCAATCGTCTGCAGATTGTCCAGGCCGCTGGTCTCCGGTTCGACGCCTTTCCGGATCCTGTCTCGGAACTGGTTCAGAATCGAGACGGTGCCGGCCTTCGGATACGGGAGCTCGTCGCCTTGCGGGACCGGGTCCAGGGGCTTGCTCTGGAAGAGCTTCTCCCCGCGCGGCCGCCAGAACACTCCCTTCCGGTCCGTCTTCAAATCCCCGTTCTCCCCGTGGATCACGAGCTGATACTCGTACCGGCAGGCAAAAAAGGTACCCGAGTACTGAATGTGCACGCCGTTCTCGAGCCGAAGGAGAGCCTCAAGGCCTCCGCCCTCCTTGTAGTCGCTCCCCGGCGGGTTGAACGACCGGGCCAAGACCGATTCCGGCTGACTGTCGAAGAAGTAACGAAAGCTGTCGAAATGATGGACGGCGATTTCGTTAAGGAAAGGCTCCTCCATGTCCCGCACCCAGGGCCCCTGACTGCGGCTCGGCTGGTCTCGACGGTCGATGCAATTAACCGAGACGATGCGCCCCACCAGGTTCCCTTCGAGCAGACGACGAAGAGTCCGCTCCGCCTGGAAGAATCTGAAATTCTCTGCGACCATCAGGGGGAGTCCGAGTTTCTGGGCTAACTCCACGACCTGCGCGGCCGCCTCCAGAGTGGTGCCGAGCGGCTTCTCCACGAGGACGGCCAACCCGGCATTGAGCGCCTGGGTCGCGTGCAGGGCGTGCAATGAAGAAGGGGAAGCGATCAGGACGGCATCGGCCGGCACCGTGGCCAGTGCTTCTTCGAAATCCGAGAGGTAATTCGAGTGTTGCTGGCTGGGCAGAGCGCGCGCCTCTTCAAGGGCCTTGGGATCCTTGTCGACGCACGCCACTGTCGAGAAGTCAGGGTGGTTGGCAACGATCTCGAGCCAGTGTCGTCCTCGAACTCCGACTCCCAGATGGATAATGCGAATACTCATCTGATTGCTCCAGTTACTGGATCAGTGCGGGCCGAACCAGGATCACGGAAATCCCGACGATGATCAGCGACAGCAGGACATAGCCATAGATCAGCTTCGACGCCTTGTGACCGACGACCAACTGGAAGCCGGCCAGCGTTAAGACGAGGGCGAGCTTGAACCACAACATCTGCCCCCATCTCGTGGCGACGAAGTCCCGGGTGAACAGGTCCTCGAGGCTCACGCCCCGATGGTTGAGCATTATGATCCCGGTCGGCCAGACGATGGCCTGGGCGTACCAGCCGACGCCTCCCATGCGGTCGACCATCCGGGAAAAGAAACGGTCACTCTCCGGGTCCTCGAAGAACATGGCGCCGATCCAGAAGGTGATTGTGGCGATATGAATCCAAACGCAGAGCACATAAACCGCATCCATAAGAGCACCCTCCCTGAGCTTGTGATTGAGAACATGATGGGCTTTAAGCGGTTACCTCACCGTCGCTGTGCGTTCGAGCGACAGCGGTATTCCCTCCATTTTTGATTGCGGATCGAGTCCAAGGATATCCATGACCGTAGGCGCCGCGTCCACCAGCCTGGCGCTGCCCCGCGTGCCGGGGGTTGCTCCCGCGCCCCAGGCGAGCATGAACGCCTCCGGAGAATGGGTGCCGGTGCGCGGGTCGGGGCTCGGGCCTTCCACGCGTCCTGCACGCGGCGAAACCAGCGCGTCAAACGCCGCCTCGTCCGTCCAGTTGACGATCAAGTCGGGCAGGTGCTCCTGGCGCTCGCCCGGAAACACCTCGTTGCGGACCCAGACGTGTCGCACGGCCGGCCGGTCATTGGCGGGATTGACCAGTTCAAGCAGGTCCTCGCGTAGTCGCCGGCAAACGTCCTCGTATTCGGCACCCGGCTCGACGATTCCGTTGGGTTCCCTGCCCTTCAAGTTGATCCGGATACAACCCTCCAGGTCCGTCGGGAGCGGGAAAGCTCGTGTTGAGGACCAGTCTATCTCGGAAGCGGTTGCGTGCGCGCCGATGCGGTCGCGCAGCGACCACGGCAGGTGATCCGCGATCCAACGTTTGGCACCGGGGGGCATCATCCTTCTGGCTTTCGACAGCATCGAACCGCGGGTGCGGGGCGGCGCGGAGCCCCCCTGCTGACCTTCCCCGGCATTCATGAACCCCAGCTTCTCCAGCATGGCGCCCAGCAAATGCCAGCCGCAGCGGTTGACTCGAACCCCGTCGCCGCTGAGGACCAGGAGCGTCGTCCCGCTCGGGAGACCGCCGGCAATCTGCCCGATCGCCTCATCGACGGCCTGGTATACGTTGTAAATGGAAGCAAAGCGAGGCGAGTCGGCCTGATCCGCCGATTGCGCGTTGGCCGGCCACAGGTAGTGACCCGCCGGATGAGTCTCGCAGAAGCCGACAACCGTCAGATCCCAGCCTTCGCGCCCCATCAGCCATTCCAACGAGCGCCGCTTGTAGTCGACGCTCTGGATCAACCGGGGTTCGATCACTTTCGGGTCCGGCGACCGCAGACCGAGTTTCTTCGCCTCGAATCCCAGGGGATAGTCGCCGAATTTCGCCTTCAGCTCCGAGAGCAAACCCTGCGGTTGGGATGCCGGGGTCCCGTACCATGCCCAAGTCCCCCAGTCGAAGACGGCGTTTCCGTTGTACCCAGCCTCCGGGAAAGTCTCCGGAAGGTCGTAGACCAGGCACCGCCGGCCGGCGTCCGCCGCCTGTTTCCAGAGTGTGGTGGTGGACCCGTACTGGTCAGGCTCGATGTGCACCGCCGACTGGTATCCCGGTTTGGGCTGGTAAGGATAGTAAACACCATGGTGACCCGGCATGGTGCCGGTGGCAAACGTCGGCCAGCTGGAGGTGTGCAGAACCCGGGCGGTGGTTTCGAGCTCCAGCCAGGCTCCTGAAGTTATCAACGAAGCCAGGTTGGGCAGTTTTCCCGAACCTGCCCAGTTCTGGATCAGCCTGCTGTCCCCCATGTCCAGGCCGACAACGACGACTCGACGGTCTTGCGACTGCTTGAGCGGCTTCTGGAGGTTGTCGTTCATAAGATTGCTCCTGATGCACGAAGTAAAGTTGGATTCCCGGAAATCAGCGTACCGTGGAGGACATCGGCTATCGACACCGCGCAGCGGCCCTGGTCAGAGCGGATGGCCGACTCCACAAGAGCCGCCTGCTCTACCAGCCCGGCGCCATCTGCGTGAGGCGACCGGACGGCGCGAATGCTCGTTTCCAGTTGCCGGAGGACAAGGATCTCCGGCGCTCGCTGTCTGGATTTCAGGAGAGGCACAAACCTCGGCCAACCTCGTTTCCGCCACCAGAGTCTTTCCCCGTCGGTCCAAAGCGTCCCCTTTTGTCCCTCGATCCAGACCTCGTGTTCGTTGGTTTCGACACTGAGAGAACCGTGGTAGTGCACCTGAATATTCCGGTCCAGCTCGAGAAAGATCTCGGTCGTTGAACCATGGCGGTAACCGGTCCAAGGTGTGCTGATGCTGCGGCAGATCACACTCGCGGGTTTTGCGCCCAGGACCAGCGCAATAGCTTCCAGGTCCTCCGCCCCTTGAGCCAGTAGCTGCGAGTATTCAGCCCGTCCGAGCCGATCGTTCGCGGGCAAGGCTGAGGTGGACATCACGCTCGCATGGGTGACCGCTCCGATCCAGCCCCTTCTGATGAACCCGGCCAACTGTGTGTAAGCAGGCAGGAATCGCCGTTTGGAAGCGGCGACCAAAGGTTTGGCCGTCTGTTGTGACGCTTCGGACAACCTCCGCACCTCGCTTACCCGTATGGCGGCCGGCGACACGACCATGACGGCCAATCCCGCCTGCAGCCCCTGGATCGCAATGTCGGTTCGGAGTTCAGGTTCATCAGCGACAAGGAGGGCGTCCGCTTTAACCTCGGCCAGGGCGGTCTCCAATTTTTCGAACAGCGGCAGACCTGCTTGCTTTCCGCCGGCCCATTGACGCTCAGCCGGGTCGCTGTCCACCGCCGCCACCGCGGTCGAACCGCCCAACCGAGCGGCCGCCTCGAACCAGTGACGTCCCTGTGCTCCAAGTCCAACGTGAATGAGCCTCATGATTGAAACCCTTCTAGTGTCTGATCTCGAGTGAATTGGGAGCCTGGCTGGAAGCCGTCCCTCCGCCTCCCGCCTCTCCGTCCAGAATCAGGGAGCGGCATGCGCCCAGGTAGGCAAGAGCTGTTTTCTCCCAACTGCGGCCCAGCACCGAGCGCCTCGCCGTATGACCCATGGAGGCCAACAGAGCCCGGTCGGGGAGAGTCGAAAGGAAACCCGTCCAGGCAGGCGCCGTGTTCGGGAACAGAAACCCGGAGGCCTCGGGCTGGATCAGCCGGCTGATCTCGCCGCTCGGGATGCTGGCTACCGGACGCGCACAGGACATGTATTCCGGGATCTTCAGGGTCGAGAAGGTGATGATCCCGTCAAAGAAAGCTTCCTGGCAGTAGGGAGCCAAACAAAGATCCGAGGCGGCAATGTAGATGGGAACCGAGGAGTGCGGCACGCGTCCGTGAAAAACGACGGCTGTCGTGACTCGGCTCGCAATATCCAGATAACGCGCTCCGAACTCGCCATCCCCGACCACGTGGAGCTCGACATTCTCCGGACTCACCTTCACGAGGGCTTCCAGCACCGGGCTCAGATCGTGATACTTGTCCATGCCTCCTACATAGAGAAGGATGGTCCTGTCGGGATGAATCCCCAGGCGGAGGCGCGCTTCCATCTGATCGGCCGGACGAAACAACTCCTGGTCAACCCCGAGCGGAACCACTTTTATCCTGCCTGGTTCGATACCGCGGATCCGGATCAACTGGTCTCGCAGTTCCTCGGTCTCGGCGATCACCACCGGGGCTCGGCGGGAGTAGTACCCGGCAAGGGCCTGGGCGGTGCGATGCAGACCATACTTGAGCCAGGTTCGAAGGTCGCGACGTTCCTCGGTCCAACAGCGGGCGTCGTTCTCGATGACGGCTCCTCTGGTGCCGGTCGCCTGAAAGGCGTGGAGGAGATAGCCGCTGACTCTCCAGCCCTTCTCGAACACCAGGTTGTAAAGTCCCGAGTGCCGGCGGGCGAATGACCGGACGGTTCGGAAGTAGGCCAGGTGAGTGAGCGGATTGACCCCCCGCGTGGCCTCGTCGTCGATTCCGTTGCTCACTCCGCTTGCCCGCGGGTCGATAGCCACGAGCTTGACGTTCGGCGGAAGAGCGTCCATGTCCTGCTTTGGCAGAGACCGGAAGGCGACCGTGACGTCGGCCCAGTTGGCCAATGCGCCGGCCAGGGAAAGGATATTCCTGGTTGTTCCGGAGGTGCTGACCATCGCGTGGCCCGGCGCCGCATAGCAGATTGAGAGACGCTTATTCATGATCGGGCGCTCAACAAATGCTCGTAAAGTCGGTCGAGCCGCGACAGGCAGCAGGACCAGTCGTATTTCTGTTCCACCAGGTCACGGCCTGCCTCAGCCAGCCGCATTCCCAACTGGCGGTCGTTGCGCAGGCGGAGAATCTGGCTGACCCACTCCTCCTGGGTTTCAGCCAGCAGGCAGTGCTTGTCATCCTGCAGGTCGATCCCCTCGGCGCCAACCCGAGTGGAAACCACCGGCCGGCCCATCGACATCGCCTGCAGGATCTTGAGGCGGGTTCCACCTCCCGACCGCAGCGGTACGACCAGCGTCAGCGATCCCGCCAGGTAAGGACGTATATCCTCCACCTGGCCGACGATCTCGACACCCGGTTGGTCGGCCAGGGCAAGCACCCGGCGGTCGACGCGACTTCCCACCACACGGAATGTGAAACCGGGCGCGCGTCGCACGATTTCCGGCAGAACCGCCTGTGCGAACCAGAGAACCGCGTCGATATTGGGCGGATAGTCCATCGACCCGACAAACGTAACGGCCGAACTGGGACACGGCGGCGAAAACCCGAAGTAGGTGCTGTCCACCCCATTCGGCACAAGCTCGACGGAGGTTTTCGGCGCTCTCTCCCGGACCCATTGCCGCTCGATTTCCGAGACTGTGGTTACCCCGTCGAACCCGCGAATCGCCCGCGCCTCCCATTGGCCGGCCAGGCACTGGTCAGCGAACAGCAGTATTCGACGCCTGTCCCATGCACTCTGTTGTACTTCTCGTCCAAAGCGAATCGATTCGATGTTGTGCGTCGAGAGGACTTTCACGGCACGCCCCGATCGGACAACCCGAAGGTAGGGCGCCATCAACGGGAACTCTACATGGATGATGTCGAATTCCTCGACCGACGTCAAATCGGAAAGCCGTTGCGCCAGGGACCGGTCAAAGAAATAACTCTGCGCAAGCGCGTCGCGGCGGACCACGCCCCCAAATAGCCGCCGGGCTACCGCGACCGGCCGTTCGGATCTGACTGTCGCAAGGACCCGACGACAAAACGCGCTCACCGGCGCTGTATCGACCCTGGCCTCATCGGTTCTCAGGGGTACCGCCAGAGTGATCTCGTGCTGGCGGGAAAGGTGCTTCAACGTCTCGAAAATCCTGATGCGTCCGCCATCGAAGAGCGGCCAGGGAAAACGAGGCGCCAGGAACAGCATCTTGCTCATAGTCACACGTATTCCAACAACAACCAGGAGAACGGGACGGTTCGGGCACTCAGTCCGGGGATAGCCGGGGGGAAACGCAGAGGCCGAGCGGATTCAGGGAAGGATCGGAGGGCGTTTCGAAAGAGGGTATCGAAACGCACTGCAGTAAAGACGAATAAGATAATGACTGGTTCTGATCCATCAAGCTTCGGCCTACGATCGCCAGTCCGGCTCTGCGTCAGGCCTGACGGGTCCAGACGCCGTCGGCGGAACACGAACGGGCCGCGCTGCTCGGGGATGCGCCGCACTCTCGATCAACTCCGTGAAACGCTGCCAGGAGAACGTATACCTTTCGCGTTCGATATTTCCTCGGAACTCAGCGGCGCGCCCTTCCTCGAAGAAGCGCACAATAGCGTCCGCAAGCGCCGCCGGATCAGCGGGCGGAACGAGGAAACCGGTTCGGCCATCCACGACCGCATCGGGCATTGATCCGACGCGGGTGGCCACCACCGGGGTGTTGAACACATAGGCCGACGGGACTACCCCGCTCCCGGTCCCCGAAAGATAAGGCAGAACGACCAGGTCGGCTGCGCGAGAAATAAAGGCCAACCTCTTCGTTTGGAACGTATCGGTCGACTCGAAAGATGTGAGAATTCAGGCCTAGTTCCTGAACGATTTTTTCTGTACTGTCAGTTCCGCCCCACGACTCGCCGACGATCATGAGGGTGACCGGCCGCTTCTCGAGAACGGACGGCAAGGCACGAAGCAGGACCTCCAACCCTTTGTAGGGCCGCAGAAAGCCAAAGAACAGCAGCACTTCCTCCTGGAGCCCAAGCCCCAAGCGGGTGCGGGCCTCGGCCCGATCCCAGCCGGTTCCTTCAAACAGGTCATTCTGGGCCAGAAAACCGAGGATTATTCTCTCTGCCGGAATGAACTCCTTGAGGCGATCGAATTCCTCCCTGGAATGGACCACAAACAGGTCGCCCTGTTTCAGCACCGCTTTAGAGCAGAAACGGGTGAAGAAGCGGGCTTCGTGCTCGAAGATGTTGTGGCAGACGAAGAGAATGCGCGCATTCGTGAACAGCCTGATCAACAGAGCGATGGTCAGAAACTGCGGTGTCCAGAAGGAATTCCACCAGGGAATGATCACCAGCTCCGCACGGTCCTTTCGAATTCGATTTGCGACCTGGAGCCAGGTGGACGGGTTCAGGGAATCCAGAACATGCTCTGTCCCCGGCTCAACCACGGCGTTTTCGCTCGTGTCCTTGTCGGTCTTGCCAGGGAACAACCACGCCGGATACTGACGTTTGAAGGCGTAGAAGCTGACCGTGTGCCGGGCGCGGAGGTACCTGTAGAGCAGCGTGGTGCACTGCGCGATTCCACCGCGGAAAGGATACGTTGGACCGAGAATCGAAATCCTCACTTGCGGACCTCGATCGGGCCTCTCAGACCCGCGACCTCGCGTATCGGATGCTGTCCGTTCCCATTGTCTGCGAACTGAAGATCCTTCACGCGGAACAGGAGTTTCTCGATCAACTTTCGATTGGCTCCCAGAAGGTCAGCCAGCAGCCCGATCATGAACGTCTGAAACCCGATGATCATCAAGACGGCGGCCAGGACCAGGGATTGGATATGCCCACTCCCATCTCCCGTCAGGTAGTAGTAGAGGAATCGGAGACTGAGCAGCATGCCGGCGGAGAACACGACGGCACCGATCGAGAAGAAGACCCGGAGCGGCTCGTACATCGCGTAGATCCGGAGAATCGTGGCCGCCGAATTCTTGATGTAACTCCCGTTGCTCTTGAAGAGGCGCGATTCCCGGGTGGTCCGGTTCGTCTCGATCGGGAACGTGCGCTACCGCGATGTTGTTTTTTCCCGCCTGGATGATCGTCTCGAGGGTGTAAGAGAAGTCGGACACGATGTTGAGCCGCATCGCGGCACTCCGGGTGAACGCCCGGAAACCGCTCGGCGCGTCGGGAACGTCGGTGTTGGAGAACTTCCGGACCACCCAGCTTCCAAATTTCTGAAGGATCTTCTTCGTAAACGAGAAGTGCCCGATCCTGCTGACCTGGCGGTCGCCTATGACCATCTCGGCGCGGCCCTCGAGAATCGGCTCCAACAAGGCGCGGGATCTGGTCACCGGGATACTGGTTGTCGGCGTCGGTATTGACGATGATGTCGGCCCCCAGCTTCAGCGCCGTGTCGATGCCCGCGGAGAAGGCGCGCGCCAGTCCCTGGTTGGTAGTGAACCGGACGATGTGCTGAACGCCCAACTGCCTGGCAATGCGGCTCGTCTCGTCCGTCGAGCCGTCATCGATGATCAGCACTTCTATCTCATCTACACCGGGGATGCTCTTCGGCATCCCGGCGAGCGTCATAGGCAGAGTGCTCTGCCTCGTTGAGGCAGGGGATCTGGATAATCAACTTCATTTATGAAACTCCTGCACTGAAAGGCGGGAAGCGGCAACGGAGACAGCGTCGGCAGCTTCACTCCTTCCGGCGTTGGCCGAATTCACTCAATCGAGCTGGTACTCGTTTCTCCAGTCCACCTTCTCCTCGAAAGCGGGCTGTTCTTTCTTGTCGAGCAGGTAAGGACCGACGACCAGGTAATCCATCTCGGTTCTCATGAAGCAGCAGGTGGGCATCGCGAGGGCTGCAGACGATTGGTTCTCCGCGTACGTTGAAGCTGGTGTTGACGAGGACCGGGCACCCGGTTAGTCCGTAGAAGGCCTGGAGGAGGTCGTAATACAGCTTGTTGTGCCGTCCGTCGACCGTCTGAACGCGAGCGGAGTAGTCAAGATGCGTGACGGCCGGGTATGTCAGAACGGGGAACGTTCAGCTTCTCTATCCCGAACAGCTCGCGCTCGTCTTCCTTCATCGCAATCGCGTCTCTGCTCGTGTACCGGAGCGACGAGAAGCATGTACGGGGAATCAACGTCCATCTCGAAGTAATCCGAGACCTTCTCCCGAAGAACGCTCGGCGCAAAGGGCCGGAAGCTCTCCCGGAACTTGATCTTCAGGTTCATCACCGTTTGCATTTTGGGAGACCGGGGATCCCCGAGGATGCTGCGGCCTCCGAGGGCCCGGGGACCGAATTCCATGCGTCCCTGCATCCATCCGACAACCTTTTCCTGGCTGAGCAGGCAGGCCGCCCGGGTGACCAGTTCGTCGTATCCCAGGCGCTGTGTACACAGCACCGACGGAGTCCAGGTAGCTCGCGATTTCTTCGTCGGAAAACGACGGGCCGAGATAACTGCCCTTCATCGAGTCGTGTCCGTCGCACGGTCGCGGGTTGTTCAAGACTTTGTGGTGGATGAGAAGCGCGACGCCGACGGCGCCTCCGGCATCCCCGGCCGCCGGCTGAATCCAGATCTTCTTGAACGGACCTTCGCGGAGCAGACGGCCGTTCCCGACGCAGTTGAGCGCGACTCCACCCGCCAGGCACAGATTTTCCGAGCCCGTTTCCTTGTGCACGTGGCGAGCCATTCGCAGCATGACCTCTTCGGTGATCTTCTGAATGGATGCGGCCAGGTCCATTTCTCTCTGGGTCAGCTTTGACTCCGGCTTGCGAGACGTCGCCCTCGAACAGGCGGGAGAAAGCCCCGTTGGTCATGGTGAGTCCATGGAGATAGTTGAAGTACTCCATGTTCATCTTGAAGGAGCCGTCCTCCTTAAGCTCGAGGAGCTCGTCCAGGATCAGCTTCGACGTACTTCGGCTCGCCGTAGGGCGCCAGACCCATCACCTTGTATTCACCGGAATTGACTTTGAAGCCTGTGAAGTAGGTGAAAGCCGAGTAGAGCATTCCCAGCGAATGGGGATAGTGGATCTCGGCCAGGATTTTCAGCGTCTTTGCCGCGGCCCAATCCGTAGGAAGTCGTTGCCCATTCCCCGACGCCGTCCATCGTCAGGATGGCCGCCTCCTCAAAGGGCGACGGGTAAAAGGCACTTGCCGCGTGAGATTCGTGGTGCTCGGAAAAGAGAATCTTGCCCTCGTAACCGGGCAGCTCACGCCGAATCAGCTCGCGCGTGAACAGCTTCTCCTTCACCCAAATCGGCATGGCCATCATGAACGAGCGCAAACCGAGAGGCGCGACGCCGAGGTAGTTCTCCAGAATGCGCTCGAACTTCAGCAGCGGCTTGTCATAGAAGCCGACGTAGTCGAGTTGCGAGGCGGCGATGCCGGCCTGCTTCAGGCAGTACTCGACAGCGTTCGACGGGGAAATCCGGGTCGTGCTTTTTCCTGGTGAATCGCTCTTCCTGAGCGGCCGCCATGATCTCGCCGTCACGCAGAATGCAGGCGGCGGCGTCATGGTAGAAGGCTGAAATTCCGAGGATGTGTGAAGACATGAAATCCGAGAACCTCAAAGAAACTAAAATTGCCGCTCGTAGCTCTCCGGGGGCGGGACCTGGTCCCGGACAACCCAGTAACTGGACCTCCCGTCCTTCATCTTGCGATCGAGAGGGTCTCGGAACAGGCGCATCACAAGCACCGACCGGGACAACAACCAGAGCGAACAGCAGCGTCAGGATCATACGGGTGTTTACCCAGCCGAGCGCATGTCCGAAGGCCAGCCAGCCTTTCTCGACTGGTCCTAAGCGCGCGGGGATAGACCAATCCCATGAGCAGGAGCAGCGCCGGCGACGGACCACATAACGAACGGAACAGTGTCATGACCCCGGTACCAGCTGATCAGGGCGACCAGTGTGAGGCCGCCCCCAACAACCCAGCTGAACCGCCGAAGTCGCGAAGCATCTTGTTGCATTTCAATGACCCACTAGAAGATGGTGTAAATGAACGGGCTAAGCGCCGAACCGTGAGTCAGGAAGATCAAGGCGCCGAGCAGCAGCATCATCAGAATCACAGGCGCCAGCCACCATTTCTTGCGCTCTCTCATGAACGCCCAAAATTCAGCCAAAAGGATAAAGTCATATTGCTCATCGAGTAGAAACCTCCAAATTACTTACTTGTGATAGCCGCGGAGCTAGTAAGCTCCAGAGCCGCGCAGGACGGCTGGGATCGTCTTCAACAAGATCTTGAGGTCGAGTCCCAACGACCAGGTGTCGATGTACTCAAGGTCCATCCGGACCCATTTTTCGAAGTTCACGTCACTTCGGCCGTTGACCTGCCAGAGGCATGTGAGACCAGGCTTCACGCTGAATCGACGCTTGTGCCATTGGGTATCGATAAGCTCGACATCGCGAAGCGGCAGCGGCCGCGGACCAACCAGGCTCATTTCACCCTTCAGAACATTGATCAGCTGCGGGAACTCGTCGATGCTGAACTGCCGGAGGAAAGCTCCGAAGCGCGTCACTCGCGGATCGTTCTTGATCTTGAAAACCGGCCCGTCCGCTTCGTTCATCGCCTCAAGGGTCGACTGGCGTTCGTCTGCCTCTGTGACCATAGTCCGGAACTTCAACACCTTGAAACGCCGGCGGTTCAAACCCACCCGCACCTGGCGAAAGAGGACCGGTCCGGGCGAATCCAGCTTGATCAGGGCCGCAAGCAGCAGCAGCAGGGGCGACAACAAGGCCAGCATCCCAGCGCTGACGATGACGTCAAGGATTCTCTTTACGCGTGAGGGGCCAGCCATCTTCGGGGCCTGACCGGATGGTGACAACGGGCACTCCCTCTACGTTGTCGACCTGTGATCGGGCGATCTTCAGGTTGAACAGGTCGGTTCGAACACGGACCAGGATCCCCTGCTCTTCACAAGCCTCGACGATCTTCTCGATCAGCCCTCTCCTCTTGTCCAGAGGCAAGGCAACCAGCACCTCGTCCACCGGGCTCTGAGCGATCAGAGAAGTGACCTCACATAGCACTTGCGATTCGTTCATGCTTTCCCGCCTCCTTCGGCTCACTGATCACTTGCTTGGCGTCAACCAGACCGACCACCCGGTAACCCAGGCTGGGCTCCTGCATCAGCTCCGCCAGCTGGACAACGTCTTCGCCCTCGCCCACGATGACGACGTTGCGCAGGTTTTCGCCCCGGGCGCGAACGTAGTACAGAACTCGTTGCGCAACCTCTCGGGTACCTCCCAGGACGAAGAACCCGAGCACCCAGAAAACGACCAGAAAGCTGTTCGAAGCGAAGTCGAGCCGTACTGGCCAGCGGAGAGCGAAGATGGATATGGTGATCAGACTGCTGGCAAGCAACGCCTCGTTCAGGCGCTGCGCAAAAGACGACAGACGATGGGAACGGTAAAAGCCGCAGCCGGACATGACTGCAAGACTGAGGCCCAGAAAACCCATCAGGAGAAACAGATTCGCGACTTTGATACGGATCACCAGAAGGTATGCCAGGGTAGGCAGGCCCAATGAACCCGAACTGATCGCGGTGGCGGCAAACAGGACAAAGGCGATCGCACTGAGATCAAGCACTTTGGCCACTTTGACAAATTGCTGACGACGAAAATCCAAATGCATACTTCTTGCGTCTCTTTCGCTGGTGTGTCGCGCCTCGCGCCCGTCACTTACAGTCTCGTAAAACTCCTGAGACAATCAGGCCCATGTGACCTACCTGACTTTCAAAGTAGTTGTTCGTGAAAAACAGGTGACTTCGTCAGAAACCTGCCTAAGAGTGAGCAAATCCCGTTCCGGTTGCGCCAATCTAAGATAAATCCAATGCTTTCAGCGCTTAACCAAATACAGTCGCGGAGCGAACTGAACCGGGTTACATAGTGTGTGAAGATAAGTACCTAATATGCACAATCTGTGTAGGCAGCAGACCTACAAGTAGAGGTAACAGACACGGGCACAGTAACTTCGCAAATCGGAAACGGCACTATCTGGCTAACCGCCGGAGCGGTCGGTTTTCCTCAGGCTGACGTTGTCTAGCGTGAGAACGCCCGTGATCGGATGATCAGGGCGCTGACTTTGCTTGCGACGCACTTCCAGGGCGATGATCCGGGAGCCCTCGGGCACTTTGAAGATGCCGGCCAGGCGGGTCCAATCGTGCGAGCCGAGGATTTCCCCAGTCTGGAGCAGGACCGACCGATCGGGCAGCGTGACGAACTGAAAGAAGACTCCCTGCTCGGACTTGATCCGATCAGCCTTCATCCAGAGGCTAAACTCGTACCAGCCACCCGCCTCGACACAAAGCGATTGCCGCAGGCCGTCGAAGCTGAGATCACCCCGGGCGTGAAAGCTGATCCGGGCGGCCGCCGAGCGACCCACTCCGGCACCGGGTGATCGGGAGATTGAGAAGTTCCGCGATTCCTCGGGCTCCCAATCGAACCTGGCCCCTGAAAAGTCTTCTTCGAAATCTCCGTTCCAGATCGTCTCCTCACCCCCCAGGTACTCCTTCTTCTCGGGGCTATTCCTCTGGACAAGGCGTACCCACTCGTTCCAGGCCCGGTCAAACAATTGCCCGTCAAACAAATGGTTTACGTAGAAGGCGCCTTCTCGAAGTGTCGGGAACCGGCTCGCGGCAAGACAATTCTCCCACTGACGCTCGAGAATTGCCGTGCGCCTGGCGTGATCCTGGCCAAGGAGCGTCTGCAGCAGCTTCAGTTTGGAATCCCGGTCGGGCGGCCAGGCAGCCTCAATGACCTCTTCACGGACTCCGGACGCCTCCAGCAGCTCAATCCACTCCAGTCGGTAGGACGGTTCCAGTTCAACAGCATGGCGGAAGAAATCGGCGGCGCGTGTTCCCCGGTGATGTGTCAGGTAAAACCGTCCGGTTAACCACTGGTACCTGGCACTGCGAGGGTTCAGCCGTGTGGCTTGCAGGTAAGCGTCCTCAGCCTCACCAGTCTTGCCGATATCCTCCGCCGCCTGGGCGAGCTCTATCCAGGTGGTCCAGCTGAGGGGGTTGAGTCGGGCTGCCTCTCGAAGATGCGCTGTGGCCCGGAGTTGGTCTGCTGCCGATTCCGTCTGCCTCGCCTCGATCCCGAGTTGGAAGTGGTACTCCCAAGTCTCGGGATCCCACGCCACGGCCCGCCTGGCGGCCTCTTGCGCCGGCAACACATCAAACAAGTGCCGCGCCCAGAACTGCGGGAACACCGTCCGGACAGCAAGAATGACAAGCGCAGTCAACAGCACGCGCGAGAACACCTGTGCAATCCTCATGGGCAGGCGCCCTCCCGGCTGCGCTGGTCAGCCGGTCACCTTCCCGGCCCAGGGACCAAGACAAGGCAAGAACCGAACAGAAGGTCATGAGGTTTGCGGGAACCTGCAGGTTGTAGTCAGCGAGACTGTGCAGCAGGACGGAGAGGATTGAGAACAGGCATCCCAGCGTGATTGCCTGCACCCAGGGGCGACGGGTCTTCTGAAAAAGCTTCAGCGAGCGATACCAGAGCCAGATGACCAGTGCCCAGAAAATGACTGCCACCGGTAAGCCCCACTCGGTCGCCGTCTCCAGATAGTCATTGTGAGCGTGTTCGACCAGTACATCCTCGCTAATGGTCTGCAGCGGCCGGAAGTACCATGCATACATGCCGGGACCCACGCCGGTCCAGAGATTGCGCACCAGAAGCGGGGTTGTGTCACGATAGATTGCGAGCCGAAAGCTGGAATCCGACCCAAGCTGCGAGAACCGGGTGACGACCTGGTCAAGCGCCAGTCCGCTGGCGAGCGCGATCACGACAACAAGCGCCACTGCCAGGAGGACGGCCCTGCCCGGTGCGTCTCTCCGGTGGTCTCGGTTCTTCTGGAAAAGGAGCAGGAAAGTCACCGTCACGCAAACGACAAAGACCACAATTCCTGCTCGTGAAACTGAGAGCACCACCGGCAGCCCGATGATGGAAGCGATGAGCAAAATCGTCCACGCCTTGTAATACAGCTCGGAGCGGGCCTCCGAGCGCCTCCACTTATAGGATAGGCAATAAAGCCCCATGCCCAGTCCAAAAGGCAGGGTCATGTTTAGGAAACCGGCATAGTGGTTGTGACCGATGAAGGTCCCGGTTGCCATCCGAGCAAAACCGGCGGGGCCGGAGGAACCAGAGCCAGTGACTGTCTGCGCCAGCCCATACAGCGCCTCCACGCACCCCATCACTGCCAGAAGAGCCGCGAGCCACCTCGCTTTTCTCCAATCCTGTCCTATCAGGAGGGCGGTCAGCACGAATGCCATCCATCCGAGTGACAGAATGATATAACCGCGGGCCAGAAGAGGGGGACGAAGGATGATATTGAGGAACAAAAGTGCCCCGACGCCCCAAACCGGGAGCCAGCGTCGGGTATCCGACTGCTGATCGGGAGCTGCCAGGAAGACGGCCAGTAGCGTTACCGGCACGCAGAACAGGAACAGGAGGTAATAGGTTTCAGGCTCGGTCGCGCCGGCAACCGAAAGACCCCATGCCAGCGCCGCAGCGGCTGAGCAGAAGATGACCGACCGAGCCTTTCCCCACTTCCTCATGCAGTTTCTCTACAGAAGGCCACTGGATATTATCCGAGCGCGCAGCAAGTGGAGGGAGCAAGCGGGGATAAGGCGCCCCCGCTAGCGTCTGACCGTTCCATAAACGAGCGCGCTCGAAGCGGTTCCGGGAAGCACACCCAGCAGGCCGTACCCGATGCTTTTGGCGGTGCTCCCGGGCAGAAAGATCACATCGTTCGGCATTACGGTGATGTCGGGATTTTTGCCTTTCATGATGTCGTCGACGTTGATCGCCATTTCCTGCCGACCGCCCCTCTCGTCGTACCTCACCAGCACTCCCTTGGATTTCTTTGCCGTCCGCATGGGACCGCCCGCCCAGGCGAGAGCCTGGGTCACGAAGAGCTGGTTCTCGGTTGGGAGTTCATACGCGCCCGGCCTGTTGACGTCTCCGATCACGTAGAAGCGAGCGATCTGCTTTTCGGGTATCTGCACGACATCTCCGCCCTGGATCGGGATGTTCAGATCCATCCTCCCTCTTTCGAGCAGCTCCCGAAGGTCAATCCGGATGGTTTCCGGGTTGCCGGTTCCTGCAACGCCTGAAGTCGCAACTGAAGCCTGGGCGACCTGCCCGGTCTGCCCGGTCTGGGAGGCTTTGACCGTCTGGGGACCCTCGGCAGGACCTGCACTTTGAGCCGCCTGTGCCGGCTGCGGCTGCGTAGGCCGAGCCGCCTGGGCAGCCTTGCCGTCCATGGGCTGGCCCGTCTGGCCGGCCTGATCGAGCTGGCCGCTCGCCGCCGCAGCTTGATCACGCGGCCGCCGCTGAATGATGGCATAGCCCGCGGCTGTCTCGGTGTTCAGACCGCCCGCCAGAGCGATAGCATCGACCAACTGCAGGCTGGACGTGATCTGATACTGACCGGGCTTCTGCACAGCGCCGAGCACGAACACCGGCTGGGAACGGTACTCGGCCACAAATACCGTCACCTGTGGATTCTTGATGTACTTCTCGTCGAGGAGCGATCTCATCTTCTCCTCGACCTCGGTCGGCGTCATCCCGGCGACCTGGACCGTTCCGACGTACGGAAAAGTCACGCTCCCTGACGAGTTCACGCGGACCTGCTGCTTGAAGTTCTCCACACCAAAGACGTTGATCTCGATCAGGTCCCCGTTTCCCAGGCGATATTCCTGCCCTCCGGCTCCCCCGAAACTCAACTGCTGAATCTTCTGATTCCAGGTCGTACTGGACTGCTCAGACGGCTGCTGAGCCACAGCCGTCTGCGCCAGCAGAACTAACAGAGTGAGGAAAACTTTCATTATTCTCTCCCGACTTGAATGTATAGAAAGGGGCGCTCCCGCTCCCCGCCAGTATGGAGGGAAGCGGGAGCGCCCCGCTCAGGGTTAAGCCGCCGTAAAATCGTTGCTGTACGTCTCGTCGTAGTAGTGGCGGTAGTAATGGACGTATTCCGGCGCGTCCATGTTGACGTTGTTGATCACCGCACCGAGGATCCTCGCCCCGACGTCCATCAAGTGCCCACCGGCCCGTCGAACCACATCCTTCGACGTCGAGCCTCCCCGCACGACCAGAACTACCCCGTCAACCCGGGGCGAGAGCACGAGAGCGTCTGTTACGGCCAGGACCGGAGGACTGTCGACAACGATGTACTTGAAGTAGTCGCCCAGCAGCTTCAAACCCAACTCCATTTTGTCCGACCCGATCAGTTCGGCCGGATTCGGAGGCCGAAAACCGGCAGGCAGGATGAAAAGATTCGGGTAGGTTGTGGGCCGAATCAGCGAGGAGAGGTCCGAGTTCCCGGACAAGTACGAGCTGATTCCCTTCTCGCCCGTGCAGTTGAACTTATCGTCGAGCGAGGGTTTGCGCATGTCGAGGTCGACGAGCAGGGTTCTCGCCCCGGTCTGCGCCAAGACAATCCCGATGTTTGCCACGGTCGTCGTCTTCCCCTCTCCGGGCACCGAGGACGTGACAAGAATCGTGCGTGGCGGCTTGCCGGAATTCGAGAGCAGTATCGAGGTACGTAACGATCGATACGATTCCCAAACACGGAAACGCAGCTCGTTGGCGTTCAGCAGGGCCGTCGAGTTATTGTCTTCTTCCGAGTTTTTGGCGGCCAGGAACTTCTGTGTCTGTCCGGGCTTCGAAATCGTCGGGATAACGCCAAGGGACGGCAGACCGATCGATGCCTCGACCTCATCCGGCGTCTTCAGCGTGTTGTCCATGTACTCCATCAAAAATGCCAGCCCCACTGCGAGGATCAGCCCGATGCCAAGCGCAAGAGCGAGATCGGCCGCCTTCCGGGGAAGGTATGGAGCAGAGGGAACCTGTCCGTGGTCCACGATATGGATCGGGCTCATACGCAGGCCGGCCGAGACTCCTGCCTCCTTTAGCCGCTGCAGCAGCCCGTCATACATCTGCTTGTTGGTGTCCACTTCCCGCTGGAGGATGTTGTACTGAATAGAGTCCTCGTTCATCTTGTTGACTTGGGCCTTCTGCCGATTCAGAGCACCCTGGAGCATCCGGTCGCGGTTGAGCGCCATTTCATACTCCATTTTGGCCCGCCGGATGGCCTCGCGCTTCTCTTTCGCAAGCTGCTGCTTGACCTCTGCAATCTGCTGGCGCGATTGAACAACCGCCGGCCATTCGGAACCGAACTGCGCGGAGAGACTTGCAAGGTTCTGTTCCAAGCCGAAAAGCCGTTCCGCGAGGGTCTGAATCGTCGGATTGCTGATAACCTGGGGGAAGTTATCCACCGTTGCGCTTCGAACCGCCTCGTACTTGGCCGATTCGGCGATCAGCGTGCCCTGGACCTCGGTCACCTGATGGTTAAGGTCTGATAAGGTCTGCTGAGCCATGCTTTCCCGATCGGTGATGTTCAGGATATTGTTCTGCCGGGCGTATTCGACGAGCTCAGTCTCAGATTTTTCGACCTTCGCCTTAATTTCCTCGAGCTGTCCCTTCAGAAACTCGGTCGCTCGCGCCGTTGCCTCGTACCTGGTCCGGAGGTTCTGCTCGATGAACTCCTCGGCAATTGTGTCAACTACTACCGCAGCCAACTCGGGATCGGGCGAGCTCCAGCTGATCGAGACCAGCCGGCTGTTGGGAACCTGATCGATGTCCATCCGGCTTTGCAGAGTGGCAATCGCATCCCATGTGCCCGGAGTCGCGGCCGGTTCGGACGGTTCGCTTTCAGGCGGAGCAGCCTTCGACGGCCCGCTGGCCGCCTGACCTCTGGATGAGAGCAATCCCATCGCCGCCTTCCTGATCCGATCAGCCTGGGTGGTGATGAACCCGTCACTGATGGGGGCGTTAAAACGCGGATCGTTGGGAAGATTGAGGCGATCAACCACCCGACGAGCCAGCGCCCGGCTCTTGAGGACTTCCAACTGGGTCTGCAGATACGTCTCGGAACCCATGTATCGTTCCGATGATTCGTAGAATTCCTTGTACGGAACGACAGTAGAGGACTCCGGGTCGATCTGGATCGTCACACTGCTCATGTAGAGCGGTGTTGTGGTGAAACTCTGAAGCGCGACGACAGCCAGGACAGTGACAACGACAGCCATGATCAGCCAGCGCCGTTTTATGAGGACCTGATAGTACCGCCGGATATCTACTCCGTCGTCCTCTGTGAAGCCCGGGTTCAACCTGTGCCTGTCCGATCGCATCGCCGGGCCGGGTACATAATCGTGTTCTCTTCGAATCAGATCCGCCATCAGTTCCTCCGATTTGAACTCAAGTCCTGCCGATTGCGGTCGGCTGCTGTCTGTTCTGCTGCCCGTAAAACCATGGGTTACTCGTTTCTCTTTGGAAGCCGACAGCGGTCCCGCAACTGACCATTCTTGCCATTCTTGCGGCAGTGTGTGTATCCGGCGCCGATTCCCGTCTGAACGAAAGAGTCGCCGATCGTTCAAACAGCCTCTAAGCAGATTTCTCCCCCAGAGAATTTCCTTACCGCAGGTGCAGCAAGAAGGAGTCCTATTGCCGCGATACGCGTTAACCACTTCAGAAATAAGCAGATTAGAGCGACACGGGCACATCTCCAGTGAAAGCCTTTCCCTAAAAAGTGCAAGCTATTACCTATTCTGTGACGGCCCTCACATCCAAGTTCTGCCAGCCGAGCTAAAACGCTGTTCGGATTTAAATGGGGGTTTTTAATGGGTTCCAAGCTTTGCAGATTTCTCGCCTCGCTACTTTTCCTTGCTTTTTTCAGTTGCTTGTCCTGGGCAGCCGGCGTCACCTTACAGTGGACACCCAGCGTCGAAACCGACGTTTCCTCGTACCGGGTCTACCGTTCGGAAACCACCGGTTCCGGATATCTCCGGATCGATGGTGGCGGGCTGGCCACCGCCGGTTACATCGACTCCACGGTGTCACCCGGCCGCACTTACTACTATGTAGTCACTGCGGTTAACTCCTCTGGACTCGAAAGCGGCTTTTCGAGCCAGGTTCAGGCGGTTGTCCCGGCACTCGTCGTGAACCAACCTCCGACAGCCAATGCAGGCCCGGATCAAACCGTAACTGAGGGCGTACCGGTCACTGTCACGGGAACGGGTAGCGACCCCGACGGCGACACACTGAGCTTCTCCTGGAAGCAGAGCTTCGGCCCCACTGTCACAATCGTCAACGCAGGAACCGCTTCGATGAGCTTCACGGCCCCGCTGGTGACAGCCGACACTTCGCTACGGTTTCTGCTCACCGTCAGCGACGGTCGAGGAGGAACAGCTTCAAACGAAGTAGGTGTGCGGGTTCTTGCCTCAGTCAACCGCGCTCCAATTGCAGACGCGGGAATCGACCAGACAGTTTCACGCGGTCAGACGGTCTACTTAAACGGGTCGGGCAGCGACCCGGACGGCAACACGCTTCGTTTCGGCTGGACGCAGAGATCCGGCCCGGTGGTAACACTGAGCAATGCAGGAACAGCGACCGCCTCTTTCATCGCACCCAAGGTAAGCGTTACCACGACTCTGATCTTTCGTTTGACCGTCACGGATTCGGCCGGCCTCCAAGGCACGGACGACGTCCGAGTTTTTGTGAAGAAGAACGCGACCACAACCCTTCGGACCACCTCGTCTTTGGTCAGCGTGGGCCCGCTCTTTCAGGACACGTTCGTCGGGATTTCGTTGCTGAATCTCGACGTTCTCGCGGCACAGGTCGACATCTCGGCTGTCGATTCCGCGGGAACGGACAACACGGTTAGAACATCGACACTCGCTGCAAAATCTCAGGAAGCGTTCATGACCGATTCGCTCGGGTTCCTCCCTGACGGGATTTCCCTCTTGGCGGACAGCGAAGGATTGGTCAATGGCTTCTCCATCCTCGCTGACAGCCTGCTTCAACGGATGGACGAGATCGGCACTCAGGCAGTACCCTCATCGGTCGTCTATTTCCCGGGTACGGGCCTTCACCCGGCCGAGAAAACCCTGCTCGCTGTGAGCAACTCCGATCCCGCTTATCCCGCGGATCTTACCCTGAGACTAATCAGCCAAAGCGGATCGGTCCTGGCAGAAGCACAGTCAAGCCTGGCCCCGTTGGCTACCAAACAGGATACGTTGAGTCACTTTCTAAGCGGCGTTGCCATTCCAACTGCTCCTTATTACCTGAGAGTGTCCGCTACCAAGCCGATCCAGGCGTTCGGGCTGCAGGCTGATTCCCTTTACTTCGCGACACTCCCTGCGCAAAGCGCAACAGCTGTCTCCCGCATGTGGGTCCCCCACTATGTGGTCGGGACCTCCGGGGAACAGACCGAGCTGGCACTGGTGAACGGGTCACAAATTATCACCACAGTAAGAATCAAGGCATTCGGATCGTCTGGTCAGCTTGCCAGCAAAGACGTGTCAATCGCGGCCAACGGGCTTCTGGCAGTGAAATTGAGCGACTTGTTCTCCCTGCCGACTCTGCTTCAGGGCGCCCCACTTGCCTCGGGCCATCTGACCATTGACGTCATTTCTCCGAGCCCGATGACGACCACCCAAGCGCCCCGGCTGGCTGGTTCGGTGCGCTTCTTCGGAACGAACGGCAGAGCAGTTTCCGCGCTCCCGGTGCTCGCCGAAGGCCAACGGAGCATTACCTACATGCATGTTGCCCAGGAAAACGCCAGCAATATTTTCACCGGTCTGGCGATGCTCAACACTAGCTCATCCGAGGCGACCATTCGGCTGGAGGCTTTCGACCGGCTGGGCGGCTTAACAGCCCGACGAGATATCAGGTTGCCTGCTGAGGCGCGGGTGGTCGACACTATCAACAGCGCTGCCTTCTTTGGACCTGCCTTCCAGCAAGTTGGGGGGTATTTGCGGGTGACGAGCAGCCAGCCGCTGGCCAGCTTCGCACTCTTCGGAAGCAACACCGGCGATTATCTGGCCGCAATTGAGCCGCTGGCAAAGTAACCCAGACAGCAGATGGACGGGGGGCCAATGGTCCCCCTCCTCCGCCATCCGATCACTCTCAGCGTTCGGCTCTTCGGCTCAGTAAGCGCTCGGCTTGATATCGTACTGCTCGATCTTGGTCAGAAGCGTCTTGTAGCTCACCCGGAGTTCCTTGGCAGCTCGCCACTTATTCCAGCTCGTCTTGTTGAGTGTCTTCACGATCATGTTCTTCTCGACCGTGAGAGCAGCCTTCCTGCTGATTTGTTTGAGATCCAGGTCGTCGGATGTCTGCTCGATGTAGCTGTCGGCCAGCACATCGATTCCGTCACTCAACTGCTTGCTGGTTCGCGATTCGAGCTCCTCGCGAATTGCCTCGGTATCCTGGAGCACCATATACCGCTTAATCGTGTTTTCCAGCTCCCGCACGTTTCCCGGCCAGTGGTAGGCCAGAAACGTTTCCTTCAGCTCCGACGGAATGACCTTCACGTGGCTCCTGAACTCTTGTCCGTACTTCTCGAGGAAGTATTCGCACAGGGTGAGTACCTCCTCTTTGCGTTCGCGAAGCGGTGGCAAATCCAACATGACGACATTGAGCCGATAATAAAGATCCTCTCGAAACCTTCCGTTCTGGAGCGCTTCCTCCAGACGCCTGTTGGTGGCCGCAATGATACGGACATCGACCCTGATTTCCTGGTTGCTCCCCAGGCGGGTGAATCGGCCGTCCTGCAGCACCTGCAGGAGCTTGGCCTGAACTGCGGGCGTGAATTCGCCGATTTCGTCCAGGAAAATGCTGCCGCCGTTGGCAAACTCGAACTTACCCGGCCTGTCGATGTCGGCGCCCGTGAACGCCCCTTTCTGATACCCGAACAGTTCGCTCTCGGTCAATTCTGCGGGGAGGGCGGCGCAGTTGACCTTCACGAACGGTTTCCCGGCCAGCTTCGAGTGCTGATGGATCATGCGTGCGACCACGTCCTTGCCGACTCCGCTCTCGCCCAAAATGAGAACCGGAACCCGGGCGTCTGCGATCTGAAGCACCATTTGATGGATCTGCTGCATTTTCGGGCTGGAGAAAACGAATCCCGTCCGCGCGGTGTCTCGCATCGAAAGCTCCGAAACGGCTGGGGAGCGCTGCGCCTGAGCCGAAAGGTGGGCGACTTCGGAAACAACCCTGTCGATCTCTTTTGAGCTGACTGGTTTGCAGAGATAGTCACGGGCGCCGCTTTGCATGGCACGGACGATGCTCGCGGTCTCCCGATCAGCCGAAAGAACCACGACGGGAGTGGAAGCAATCTCTCCCACAACCTCGTGAAGATCGCGCTTGAGCGACATGGTGTCCACAAAGATCACGTCCGGCGTGAACTCGCCTTTGCGGAGCATGCTCCGAGCTTCTTCCCAATGATTGGCGCTCACAACACGGTAACCGTTCCGGACAAGATTCCTTGAGACGAATTCCTGAAACGACGACTCGTCGTCCACGAAAAGTAGGGTCTTCGCTGCCTGTGACGAAATTGCCATTACTTCTATCCTGTTTCCTAATGCGCATGAACCGGCAACCGAACAGTGAACACCTATGGATCGAGCGTCACGGAGAGTGAAAGCAAATTCCCAATTGCTGCAAGACAACACCGTCCGGCAGGGCGGGACCAAGGGGAGCACGGAGGGCTTAACACCCAGGAACCATTATGTCGCGGCCCCACCTGCAAGTCAAACCCCGCAAGCTTTTCAGTGATGCGGCTGACTCTGCAACCTGCACCCCATTCCTTTGACGTCACTCAAATCGGCTTGAGAATTGCATGAGCGGAACAACAGAACTTACCGATTTTCAAAACAACAGCCGGTTTCGGGATCCCCGGCCGAAACTTACCTACAGAGATGCGTCGAGGGGTGTGTAGGTTGCAGGAAAACGAGAGCAGTGTGCCCCGAACGAGAGACAAGGCCAACAACGACAATGACTTTTGAAGTTGAGTCCCTGCCACCCGAATTGAAGCATCTTTTGGGAACCGATATGGAGTGCCTGAAACGCGAGGTCTTTGTCCACTTTCTGGAGACAGAACTGGTTCGGGCCCGCCGCTATAATTTCTTCGTTTCGCTATTGATGGCTGATCTGCAATCCACCGAGCCGGACGCCGCCCAGGGAGCGGCCAGGGCTTGCATGGCCTCCCTCGCGGAGAGTCTGAATGCCAGCTTGCGTCGCACAGATTTGATCGGTTGTCTCGGCGAGAGCCGGCTCGCCGTCGTTGCTCCCCACTCGGATCTGCAGACAGCCAAGCGGATTCTCGCCCGGCTGGAATCCGATTCTTTTGTCTTTAGCCTCAGGCGGCACAACTCCTACTCGCTGCGCACGTCCTACGCGGTCTATCCGCGGGATGCGAGTTCTCTGGCGGCATTGCTCCAGGAAGCCGAAGCCCGGCTTTCCGATGGGCCCCATGTGTAAGCTCGGGGTTAAAATGTGCAGAGAAGGTAACAGCTTGTTCGGAAACAGCGGGGCAGAAAGCTTCCCCGTCTTCCGTTCCACCCCTGTGGGAACGCTTGTCTGGCGCCGATGACCCGATTTCCGGGCGGTGGATTTGTTTCGATCCCCGGCATTTGGCATACTTAGTGCTTAAGAGGCCTCCGTTACATGGAATTTAGCAACAACACCTACGAGGACCATATCCCGTTCGCTAGCTCCTCGAATCCTCAGATGCAGAGGATAGCGTCAATTGTTGAACGGATTGCTCCGACGGATTTGAGCGTGCTCATCACCGGAGAAACCGGCGTGGGCAAAGAGGTAATCGCGCGACAGCTTTACGTGAGATCGAGCCGGCGCCAACATCCCTTCGTCAAAATCAACTCCGCCGCAATCCCAGATAACCTGATCGAGAGCGAGCTGTTTGGCTACAAGACCGGGGCGTTTACAGGAGCGGATCGCAATCGATCCGGAAAGATTGAAGGCGCGCATCGCGGCACTCTGTTCTTCGACGAGATCGGAGAACTGACCGTGTCCGCGCAGGCCAAGCTCCTGCATATGCTCCAGGATGGAGAATTCCACTCGCTCGGCTCGAACCTGACGACGTCGGTCGATGTCCGGGTGCTGGCAGCTACCAACAGAGACCTGTACGAGGAGGTCGGGAAAGGCACCTTTCGCGAGGACCTGTTCTACCGGCTCAACGTCGTCCACATCGATGTCCCACCGCTGCGTGACAGGAAACAGGATATCCCGGAACTGACCGAGTATTTCCTTGAGGTGCATAACCGGCAGTTTGGGCGCGACCAGAACCCCGAGATCAGAGACGAAGATTACAGTCTTCTGCAAAACTATCCCTGGCCTGGAAACATCCGGGAATTGGAGAATTTCGTCAAGACCCTGGTCCTGTTCAACGATCCGCGCACTTCTTTTGCCGGGCTTCGCCAGAAGACACGGGATCTCCAGCGCAAAACACCAGCGTCCCCCTCCCTCGTCGAAATGGCCAAAATGGCTGGCTACGAGGCTGAGCGACGCGTCATTGAGCGCACGCTCAGACGAAACGGATTTAACCGGAAGCGCACCGCTCAGATGCTTCACATCAGCTACCGCTCGCTTCTGAGCAAGATCAAGAAGATGGAGATTGACTAACCACCTCTTTTCACCTCACACTTCAGTTTTTACCCTGTAGAGACGTGGCGCCGTGTGGAAAGAATCAATGCGCAAGGTGGTCCTTCGGGGGCGGGACGGCAGCACCACCAGCGGTTTCGCCTACCCCGTCGAGCTGAAGGACAAGGTCAAATTCCTCGGTCGGGAGGGCAAACAGAGCGAAATCCCACTGGGGGACCTTAAGGCCGTCTACTTCGTAAGAGATTTCCGCGGGGATCCGGAGTACCGCCCAATTGCCTTCCTGGGAAAGACCCCCGTAGCTGACATGCTGTGGGTCCGGATCCAATTCCAGGACGGAGAAGTGCTCGAGGGTAAGGTGCAAAACGGAGTCGACCTGCTCACCGAACCCGGATTCTATGTTTGGCCTTCGGACACCGACACCAACAACGAGAGCGTGTTCGTCGTGAAAGCCGCGATACGGGCCTTCACGATCCTCGCAACCTGCTGAGGCAAGTTTCCCATCGATAATTGTCTCTCCGTTCTTTTCCCTTCTTGACACGGGACGAGTCTTAGTCTATTTCTCGTGTGCTCTGGCTTTTTTGCCGGCAGATACCTTATGTAACAGGAGACTCCATGATCCGTAAATACCATCTCAGTGAACCAGAGATGCCCAGGCAGTGGTACAACCTGGCCGCCGACCTTCCGACACCGATGCAGCCGCCCGTGACTCCCGACGGGAAGCCGATAACCCCCGACATGCTCGCCCCGGTTTTCCCGATGAACCTGATCGAGCAGGAAGTCAGTCAGCAGCGATGGATCGACATCCCCGAGGAGGTCCGGCATATCCTTCTCAGGTGGCGGCCGACCCCTCTGCGACGCGCAGTGGAGTTGGAGAGACACCTGAAGACGCCCGCTCGCATCTATTTCAAAGACGAAAGCGTCAGCCCTCCCGGCAGCCACAAGCCCAATACCGCGGTCCCCCAGGTCTGGTACAACAAGCAATTCGGGATCAAGCGCCTTACCACGGAGACCGGGCGCCGGCCAGTGGGGATGCGCCCTGGCGTTCGCCTGCACGCTTCTCGGCCTCGAGTGCAAGGTTTTCATGGTCCGAATCAGTTTCGACCAGAAGCCGCTCCGGAAACTGATGATGAAGGTCTGGGGGGCCAACTGCGTTGCCAGCCCGAGCACGGAAACCAACGCCGGGCGGCAGATCCTCGCGACCCACCCGGATACCCCGGGCAGCCTCGGCATCGCCATCAGCGAGGCTGTCGAGGCGGCTGTCTGCGACAGATCCGGCCAGACGCGGTATTCGCTCGGCAGCGTGCTGAACCACGTCCTGCTCCACCAGACCGTCATCGGACAGGAAGCTCGACAACAACTTCAGCTGGCCGGCGAAAAGAAGCCTGATATCGTCATTGCCTGCGCCGGCGGCGGCAGCAATTTTGCCGGCCTCGCCTTCCCCTTCACCCTCGACAAGATCAACGGGGCCGACATCCGCATTATTCCCGTCGAGCCGGCCGCCTGCCCGACCATGACGAAGGCGCCTTTCGTCTACGACTTCGGCGATACCGCCGGGATGACCCCGCTGCTTCCGATGTTCTCCCTGGGACATTCGTTCGTGCCGGCGCCAATTCACGCCGGAGGGCTCCGCTACCACGGGATTGCGCCCCTGATCAGCCAGGCGATCATCGAAGGGCTCCTCGAACCGCGCTCAATCGACCAGGTCCGTTGCTACCAGTCGGCCATGACCTGGGCCGAAACCGAAGGCCCGATCTGCGCGCCGGAGACCAGCCACGCAATTGCCTGCGTCATCGATGAGGCACTCAAGGCCAAGGAAGAGGGCAAAGAGAAAGTGATCCTGTTCTGCTACAGCGGTCACGGGCTCATGGATCTTGCCGGCTACGAGAAATTCATGACCGGCCAACTGGCTGAAGTCGGTTTCTCCGACGAGGAGATGCGGCGCAACCTGAAGCCACTCGAGAAACTGCCCAAGCCGGCGGCCAACAAGACCGGCAAGTGGTAGGGCGGAGCAACTGACCTGCTGACCTGCTGACCGGCTGACGGGCTGACGAGCTCACGGGCTGACTGCCTGGCCGAGAGCCTGCCAGGATTAATTCAGGAGCGTGCGGTCAGCTGGTCAGCCGGTCAGCTGGTCAGCCGGTCAGCTGGTCAGCTGGTCAGCTGGTCAGCCGGTCAGCTGGTCAGCTGGTCAGCCGGTCAGCTGGTCAGCCGGTCAGCCGGTCAGCCGGTTAGCCGGTTAGCAGGTCAGCTGGTCAGCTGGTCAGCTGGTCAGCCGGTCAGCTGGTCAGCCGGTCAGCTGGTCAGCCGGTCAGCAGGTCAGCCGGTCAGCTGGTCAGCCGGTCAGCCGGTCAGCCGGTCAGCAGGTCAGCCGGTCAACAGGCCCCCTTCAGCCCGCCTGCCCGGTCCAACGCTCGATTAGCTCGGCCTGGCCGGGAAACTGCCGGGTAAGCTCGGCACGCCCGGCCAGCTCGAAATCCGCAAAGTCAAAACCGGGTGCTACGGTGCACCCGACCAGCGAGTACTCCACACCGGGGAGTGGAGCGGCTCCGAACCAGGTATTGGCCGGCACCAAGTACTGGACCCGCTGTCCTGCGGCAATGTCCTGGCCGAGCACGATACTCGCCAGCCCGTCGGGCTCCCCCAGAAAGATCATTTCCAGGGGCCCGCCCAGGTAGAAGTGCCACATCTCGTCGGAGCGGAGCCGATGCAGCCGGGAGCGGGATCCGCGGGGCAGGAGGAAGAGAATTCCGGTGCTCAGGGCCCGGTTGCCGGAAACGCCCGGCCGAACAGTCGAGGTGGAAAGCACAGCCTCAGACCTGTAGGTTTCGCAAAAAAACCCGCCTTCGGGGTGCGGTTGAAGCTTGTAGTGAGCAATGAGTTCCTCGGCGGTCATCTTTTCTCCCTGCTACAATTCTAGCCGTGCAGTCTGATTCCGTTCGACTCGATAAGTGGCTGCAGGTTGCCCGCCTGTTCAAAACCCGATCCCAGGCAACTCACGCCTGCGATGCCGGGCGAGTGAGCGTAAACGGCACGCCTGCGAAACCTCATCGGAGCATAAATCTGGAAGACCGGGTCGAAATCCAGATCGAATCGTGGAAGAGGATTGTGCTCGTCAAAGGCCTGAAAGACAAGTCCGTACCCAAGGCCCAGGCGAAGTTGCTCTACGAGGACGTCAGTCCTCCCCGGCCTGCCCCGGACCCCTTTGAACAGCTGTTACGCAAATCGGGCGCTGTTCGTGCCAGAGGCAGCGGACGCCCCACCAAGCGCGAGCGCCGGCAGATCGAGCGTCTGAAGGACGACGGGGAAGAATAGACGCATTGCGTCAAACACTAAGTCGGGTGGCCGCTCTTCGGTTCGCGCGGCTGGTCTCCTCAGCTGATCAGCTCGTCTGCCGGTCAGCCGGGTCCCCGCCCTAGCGAAGCACCAGGAATTTAACAATCACCCAGGCGGAGGCAAACGAGACAGCGACCAGGATAATCAGGTTGAGCACCCGGTTCTTCCTCTTGGGGCCGTCGGCCGGGCCGGTCCACTGAAGATCCGCCTTCTGATAGTAGCGGGTGTAGTTTTGCAGAATACCGGCAATTACCGAATATGCGACCGCATAGAAGACGGCAAGGAGGACCGTGAAGAACACGATGGCGAAGACATGGAAGGACAAGGCTTGAAACCTCACGAAGGAGTTGGCTGCGCAGGGGCAACGCCGTCTTTCCCACTCCTCCCCGGCGGCAGGCTGTCTCGGTCCTTCATGGTGGCGATGTACGGTAGATGACGATAGTACCCTCGGAAATCAAGCCCGTAGCCGACCAGGAATTCAGACGAGACGTTGAAACCGACGTAACGGATCGGAATCTGCGCCAGGCGCAAATCCGGCCGGTCAAGCAGTGTACAGATGGCCAGGGATGCAGGCCGGCGGTTGCTCAGGTTGCGGATCAGGTAGTTGAGGGTGAGGCCGGTGTCGATGATGTCTTCGACGATCAGGAGCTCTTTCCCCAGGATTTCCTCCTGGAGGTCCTTCAGGATTTTGACTTCTCCTGTGCCTGGCCGCTTGTCATACCGACTGATGGAAATGAAATCGAGGTAGGCGGGGACCCGGAGGCGCCGGATCAGATCGCAGGTAAAGACAAAGGCGCCGGTCAGAATCCCGACCACATAGATCTCGCGCCCGCGAAAGTCGCGACTGATCTCGCCGGCCAGTTCGCGCACTCGCTCGGCGATCACCGCTGCGGGGAGAACCACATTGCGGATGGGGGGCAGGATCTGGTCCTCGTTCACATGGTGCTCGCTCGGGACTGCACTGCTGGCTCAGGCCTTCGGCTACCGGCTACTGACCCATTTCGCCGAATTTAAACAACAGCCGCCGGTAATCCCGCCCGTAGAAGATCTTGATATTCACTTCCGGGTACAGCTGTTTCAGAAGTCGGACTTTCCGGTTCTTCTTGGTGACCAAGCTCTGTTTCATCGTCGTCAATTCGACGAAGAGGTCGAACTGCGGCAGATAGAAGTCCGGCGTGAAACTGAGGGTCACCCGTCCCTGGGAGTCGCGCTCAAGCGGAAAACAGACAGGCTCGTAGCGCCACTCAATTTGGTAAAAATCCAAAAACTGGGCGAACTCTCGTTCACTCTCGTGGGCGAAGTCGGCTACAGATGCTAAACCTTCACTTCCGGTCATTAGCTCTGTACTCAATTGTACCAGATGCGGCCTGACACGGCCGGAAGCTCAGACCGGGATTCCCGGCTGCTGCATGCGAAGGCGGGCGAAAAATAGCTGGATCACCTCCCTGCACCGATCCTCGAGGATCCCCTCGACGACCGGCACCGCGTGGTTGAAGAGGCCCGCGAGATTGCCCTCGCTCTTCGAGACGACGGCACCCGCCTTGGCGTCCCGCGCGCCGTAGATCAGCCGGCCGATCCGCGCCCACACGATCGCCCCGGTGCACATCAGACAGGGCTCAATGGTCACGTACAGATCGAGGCCGGGGAGCCGGTAGTTCCCAAGCAGCCGCCCGGCCTCCCGCAACACCAGGATCTCGGCATGCGCCGTCGGGTCATTCAGCTCGATGCTGCGATTGTGGTTGCGCCCCAGCAGTTCGCCGTTGAGTACTGCAACGGCGCCGACGGGCACCTCGCCTGCCTTTGCCGCAGCCTCGGCCTCCTCGATTGCGAGGAGCATCCACCTCTCGTATTCCGCCTTCGCCGTTTCAGTCACGCCACCGATTTCCTTCACTGGATCGCACCGGCCTCGTCTTCGTCGTCCCAGGAACCGTCGTAGATCACATCACAGTTCTCGTTACGCAGCATCTGGCAGATCGGGCAGTCGTCCTCGAAGAGCTGCTCGGGATCGAATTCCTGGATCCGTCGCGCGATCTCCTCGGGTTCCGGACCATCGAGATGGATCAGATTGTACTTGCCAAGACGGGAGATAATTGCCCTCTCGCCATACAGATCCAGCAACTCGCGTTCGGTCTTCGACGCTCCCCCGGAATTCAGCAGACACCATTTCTGAGACATGCTTCCTCCTGCTCGCTACAGGGAACCGTGATTGATTCCCTGTAGCTATAACGCTCGAGGAGGAAAAAATACGAAGATTTCTTCAGGTTTTGAAAGTTTTTACTTGCTGGCCACCTGAGGCGGGGGAACCACCTGGAAGTTGTCCTGGGCGGCGATCGTCTGGTTGTTGATCAGGTCCTTCACGTCGACCGCGACCGAATACTGTCCCGGGCTCGAGATCCTTGATCGGGAGATTCTTGATCAGGACGACTCTCTGGCCGGAGAAGAACTGCACCGACTCTCCGCTCTCCTCTTTGACCTCCACAACCGTCTGCCCTCCTGATGATCTTGTAGCTGACGGACAGGGCGGGCGCGAGGTTCGACTGATCCAGGCCCGACGTTGTAGAGCTGCAGGTAAACGCCGCAGGGGCCGATCCTTTCGCGAAGACTTTCTTCAGGCTGGGACGGATCTTCACGTCGCCGAGGACGAACATCTCGTCGTCTTTCGGCATCTGCGGGCAGCTGATGAATGTAGTCGGACAGGATCAGCGAGCTGACCGACAGCTTCTTCTCGTCGTACATCGGCGGGACGATCGCGATTCGCTGCACGCCGGTGTGCCCGCTGTTGATGTCCTTCACCACCAGGTCGAGCTTGTAACGCATCTTCTTGTCGAGGGTCACCACCTTCTGGTAGATCGACCTGGCCAACAGGCCCTGTTGGCAGATTCTCCGGCTGGTAGGAGGCGAGCATGTCGTCGTCGAATTCCATGATGATCCGGTTCGTGATGCTCGTGATGATCCCGTAGACCGCGATCTTGGCGTTCTGGACGCCGTTTTCTTCCTTGAAAGTCAGATCCTTGTTCTGCACCTCGAGACTGATCGGAACGATCACCTGCTGCTCGTTCAAGCGGATGTAGTCCTGACGCACCTGGAAGGGGAGCGGCCTGTAGTCGATATTAATGGAAACCACTTCCTTCAGGTCCTTGTACTTGATCTCCTGGAGGCCGCTGAATCTTCGTGTACGTCTCGTAGCGCTCGAAGGGGTTATCCTTCGCCCGCATACTGCATCATGGGATACGTTCTCGCGGTTGCCCGGATTGAAGAACGGCCGGTCCTTCTTCTCCGCCAATCCCATTTCCTCGGCCAGAGTCAGACCCGCGCCGGGGACGTGGAGGAGGGCGTCCTTTTCATTCGGGATCCAAGAGCCAGGCGATACTCGCCGCTCATGCTCGGGTCCACGAATTCCAGCTCGACGTCCTCGCCGATACCGTCGATGTGCCGGTAGCGCCAGATCTCGAACGGGAAAGTGGAGGTGGTGCCGCCGCCCTCATGCATCGGGCGGTTGTAAGTTCCGCCGGAAGGATGCGACTCGATCTCGGTCGGGCGCCCCGTGGATGATGTAGATCCGGCCCCGGTCGGTCATCCAGCCAGGCATTCCACTGGCGAACCGCTCGTTGGCGTAGGCAATTCGCCTGTAATGCTCTTCCTTGAACTCGTTGGTGGGAGTCATCGGGTCGGGATCGCGCCGATACCAGAACTGCTCAATGAACTCCTCCTTCTCTTCGTCGGTCGTCAGCTTGGAGAAAACGCTCTTTTCCTCGGGGGCGATAATGTACTTGACGTCCTCGTTCAACCACTTCTTGTAATAGTCCTCGCCCTCTTCCTTCTTAAGTGCCTCGAGGTCGGTCTTCTTATCCTTAGCTTCTTTCTCCTTGACTTCCTGGCCAAAGAGAGCCGTCGGAAAGGCCAGAGCAAAAACGACGGCGACGATACTGAAAATCATCGAAAGTTTTTTTGTCATACGTCAACCTCGGCTCGTTGCCTGGGACCAGCAAGTTCACCGATTCCAGTCTGGAGTATACAACAAAAGACGGCGTTTCTCGGATCTCTGGTTCAACTCCACGGGACCGCCGATTCGATAATTCTCTGCCGCTGCTATCAACTTGACTTTTGAGACCTGGATGGGCGACAAATTACGTGTTCTCCGTAAGTCGGTTCTCGAGCGAAGCGCCCCGGATTGACCATGCAACGATTCAAGCTCCTCCTCGTGGTTATCGCTGTTCTGGCGATCTGGTTCGTTCTCGGCGGCGGCCTGAGCCTGTACGTTGACTCCCTTTGGTTCAACTCGGTCGGTTACCTGGACGATCTTCCAGAAAACCCTCTGGTCGAGGTTCCTGCTCTGGCTCATCGGGTTTCGGAGTGGCGCCTGGGCATCCTCAGCATCAACCTCAGGTTCGCCTCCCGATCCACCGAACGAGGAATTCTGGGTTCGTCAGGAGTTCCCGGTTTGACTCGCGACCGGACTGCAACCCGGTGTCCTGGGCGGCGGTCCTCATCGTCTCCGCTTTCCTCGGGATCCTGATCCAGGGCCAGTGGCTTCCAATTCTTCAGTTTACCCAGCAGGTGAGCGGGGGGCCAAATGACCCGATCTTCGCGCGGCCGCTTTCCTTCTACTTCTTCACCTTGCCGATCCTGTTCCTGGTGACCGGCTACGGCTTGATCCTGCTTTTCTTCGCCGTCCTTATCGCCGGCTTCAACTACACGATCAACGGTCACGTCGGGTATCTCGCGACGACTTGCAGCTCAGTTCCGCTGCCCGGATCCACTCGGGAATCCTGCTGGGCAGCGGGTTTGTGCTGCTGGCCATCCGTTTCTGGCTCAAACGCTTCCAGCTCCTGTACAGCGAGGAAGGGGTCACGTTCGGCCCCGGATATACAGACGTGCACGCCTGGATTCCGGTCTATTGGATACTGGCGGCGGTCTGCCTGCTGTGCGCGGGGATCCTGTTCGCCGCTCCCGCTTTCGGAAGCCTTCGGCCCGGGATTGCGGCCCTTGTCGGCCTTCATCGTCGTCTACGTGCTTTCCGGGCTCTACCCGGGATTGATCCAATCCCTGTTCGTCAAGCCGAATGAGCTGCTCAAGGAACAGGAGTACATCGCGCACAACATCGCGTCGACTCTCAAGGCGTATAAACTGGACAAAGTCGAAATTCGCGATTTCGTCGGCACGAGCAGGCTGGACAAGGCCGGGCTGGCCAGAAACCAGGCGACCCTGCGCAATATCCGGCTCTGGGACTGGAGGCCGCTTCAGGACGCCTACGAGCAGCTGCAGACCATCCGGCCTTACTACGCATTTTCGGACGTCGATCTCGATCGTTACCACATCGGCGGAGACTACCGCCAGGTGATGCTCTCGGCCCGCGAGCTCGATTTTTCGCAGATCTCCGAGCAGGCGCAGACCTGGATCAACCAGTACTTCCAGTACACGCATGGCTATGGGATATGCGCCAGCCCGGTCAACGAGGTCACGGGGGAAGGACTACCCAGTTTCCTGGTTCAGGATATCCCGCCTCAGTCAAGCGTCCGGAGCTTGAACATCACCCGCCCGGAAATCTACTTCGGTGAAAAAACCGAACACCCGGTATTTGTCAGGACCCGGATGAAGGAGTTCGATTACCCGGTCGGAGACCAGAACGCCTTCACGACCTACAATGCCGATCGCGGCCTCCAGATCGGGAGTTTCCTCCGGCAGACTGCTTTTCGCCTGGGAGCTCGGCAGTTTTGAAATCCTCTTCACCCAGAATTTCACCGACGACAGCCGGGTTCTTCTGCACCGCTCCATCGGCGACGCGGGTCAAGAAGATAGCTCCCTTCCTCGACTACGACAAGGATCCCTACATGGTCGTTGACGGGGGCCGGCTTTTCTGGATCCAGGACGCGTACACGACTTCGAGCCGCTACCCCTACTCGGAACCCGTTCAAGGCCAGCTGAACTACATTCGCAATTCGGTCAAAATCGTCATCGACGCTTACCTGGGCGACATGACCTTCTACATCGCGGATTCCGAGGACCTGCTCGTTCGGACCTACGCTCGGATCTTCCCGAAGCTGTTCCGTCCGCTCTCGGCCATGCCCAAGGGCCTGCGCTCGCACATGCGCTATCCGGAGGATCTGTTCGACATCCAGCGCCAGGTCATTTGCACCTACCACATGCGCGATCCCCGGGTGTTCTACAACAAGGAGGATGTCTGGCAAATTCCGACCGAGATCTACCGGGGATCGGACCAGGTGATGGAGAGCTACTACACGATCATGAGCCTGCCTCATGCGGTGAAGGAGGAGTTCGTTCTCCTGATCCCCTTCACCCCCAGCAACAAGAACAACATGATCGCCTGGCTGGCCGCGCGTTCCGACGGGCTCAAACTACGGCCGTCTGATCCTCTACCAGTTCCCGAAAAAGGAACTGACTTACGGGCCCATGCAAATCGAGGCGCGCATCGACCAGGACCCGAACATTTCACAGCTCATCACGCTGTGGAGTCAGAAAGGCTCCAGTGTCATCAGAGGCAACCTGCTCGTCATTCCGATCGAGAACTCGGTCCTGTACGTCGAGCCCATGTACCTGCAGGCGGAAAAGAGCAAGATTCCCGAGCTGACCCGTATCATCGTGGTCTACGAGAACCAAGTGATGATGGGCGAGGATCTGGCTGAGACGGTCCGCCGCGCCGTGTTGTCACCCCCGCCCAAAGATCAGCCGGCGCTGACCTCCGCCGATTCGCCTCCCAGGCCAGGCGGACACCGCGACCGGACAGCCCTCCGTAAATCTCCAGCAACTCGCCGAGGAAGCAATCAAGCATTACGAGAACAGCCAGAATTACCTGCGCGAGGGCAACTGGACCGGCTACGGCGAAGAACAACGCCTGCTCGGAGAAGTCCTGGAACAACTCGCAAACGCGTCCCAGACACCCGAACAACAGGCACCCCAAACCCCTCAAAATAACCAGTCCGCGACACCGAAGCCCCGCTAGCCGGGCTTTGGGGCGAGGCAACAACGGATTACTAACAGCCCCGAGCACCCGGGTCTCGACTATTTCACCCGCACGAGCATTCGGTAGAACGAGCCTTGGCCAGAGGTCCCGTTAACGGTGCCGAGTCTTATGTAGTAGGTCCCGTTTACCGTTGTCTTGTACGTCAGGGTCGCATCTCGCATCCCGGCAAAAAGATCCACCGCGGCGGCCACCTGGCCCCCGCTCGAGTTCTGTAGAAACAGGCCCGGGTCGATCGGCGACCCGATCGATTCCGTCAGGAGCGTGATGTAGATCGTTTGGTTTGCGTTTAAGTAGACCGAGTAGTAGTCTGCGTCCGAACCGCCAGCCGAATTGACCTGGGTACCGATTACCTCGCAGGTTGGAATGATGACCTGGGCATGGGCACGGTCGCCATTGTTCTCCGTGTCGTACAAAACCGTCCGACTCAAAGAAGAATCGGGCATCACATTCAGACTCGCATTGATATCCGCCCCGTTCCCTATGTTGCGCTGCAGAGCAACGGCCGTGATGTTCACGTTGCTCGACAAACGCACCGTTACCTGTGAGTGCTGGGGAAAGGAGACACCCGAGAAAATCTCCGTCACATACCCCGCGTAGTGACCGAGCGGCGGCAAATTGACCAGTTTTGTTCCGATCTCCGTTCCGGTCTGAGAGATCAACCGGACGGTGACAATCGTGCTGTTACTGGAAGGATTCGCAATGGCAATGCCCGCGTCGTTGGTCACCCCCTGCATCACGGTGTCAGGCCCGATCACCGGGTTGAACGAGAGCATGGTGCCACACGCGGCCGAAGGCACTCCGGCCGCCCAGAGGGGCCGTTCCCGAGCCAGAGGCGGGGGGCCAAGCTCGAAGCTGATGTTGCGGCCCAGCGCCCCGCCGACAACCGCCGGCACCGCCTCAACCGTAAAGACGGTGTACGAGGCTGTAACCAGGAGCGGGAAATCCGCCTCCACTTTCGCCCAACCGATTGCCAGAGGACCGTAGCCTGAGGTTTCAAACGTGAGCGACTTTCCGGCTTGAACAACGAGCGGGAGGGTCGCGAACTGACCCGAAAGCGAGTTATCCTGCGAACAGCCGACGGGAACCGTCCATGGACTTCCGTCATCTTTATAGAAGCTGACAGTCGCTACTCCATCGGTGGCGCGCAAACTCGTGAGGGAAATCCGGGAAGTTATCGACACATTCAGCGTGGAACCGTTTCCCAGTTGAGGGATGTAGTAGATCGAGTTGGCCTGCGGGACGAGCGGAGGAAGGACCAGATCACCTCCTCCCTGGCCTGAATCCCCGGCGCGAACCGAGGATGGGATCCCTATCGGGATCGAGATCACCAGAAGAATCGCAGCCAGCCAGATGTGACGCGTTGTTGGACGGGACATATCAGCACCCTCCGAAGGCCATGAAAAGAAACCGGAAAGCACACTCGAAGCCCGTGCGATGGTACTCCGCTCACACACGGGAGACAAGCAGTCTTGAGCTCTCAGTCCCTCAACCACCTGATCGCGCTGTTGAAAGACGAGAGCGAGTCACAGTTTCGGCAATAGCTGGCGACTAATTGACCTGCTTATCAAAGTTTCGTTAAAATATCTTGACGCCGGGTATGAGCGCGGTCGGAAGTTTTCTGGATCAGCGGACAGCAATGGCAAAGTCGCCGGCGGAATATCGACGAGGAGATCAGAAGGAATGCTTACACTGACGGAAAAGGCGGTTGGGAAAGTCAAAGAAGTGATCGCGGAACAACCCGAACCCTACGCGGGAATCCGAGTGGCCGTCGTCGGCGGCGGGTGCTCGGGCTTTCAGTACGCTCTGAACCTGGAAAAAGACGCCCAGAACGACGACAAGATCATCGAAGTCGACGGTTTCAAGGTGTTTGTCGATGACGCGAGCATGACCTACCTGACGGGGGCCGAGATCGACTATGTCGAGACCGTCCACGGCTCCGGATTCACCTTCAAGAACCCGAACGCGAAGAGCACATGCGGTTGCGGAGAGTCGTTCCAGGCCTGATTGAAGCTTGTTTGATTCGCCGGACCCGGGGTTCTTATTGTCCTGCGGTCCGGCACCCGCCGAGATCTACCGATCCACTGAAAGCGACCGGCGCCGCTTCGAGCGTTCAAACCCCAACTGGATGAGCTGATCCAAAAGCCGGGCGTACGGTAAACCGGATGCCTCCCAAAGTTTCGGATACATGCTGATGCTTGTGAATCCCGGGATCGTGTTGGGCTCGTTGATCCACAGTTCCCCGGAGTTCTTGTCCATCAGGAAGTCCATTCGAGCCATTCCCTCCAACTGCAGACAGGTATAGGCCCGCACCGCGAGATCCCTGACCTCTTTCCATCTGCTCGGCGGAGAGCCGCGCCGGGATCACGAGTTGGCTGCTCGCGTCTTCGTACTTCGATTCGTACGTGTAGAATTCACCGGACGGGACGATCTCCCCGGCAATCGACGCTTTCGCTTCGAGGTTTCCCAGGACGGAAACTTCAATCTCGCGCGCCTCAATGCCCTGCTCAACAAGAATGAAATCGTCGTACTTGAAAGCCAGCCGGATATGCTCGATTAGGTCCTCGCGGCTCCGGCTCTTGTTGATTCCGATGGAGGAGCCCATATTGGCCGGCTTCACGAAGAGCGGGTAACTGAGTGACGAGGTGGCCTGCTCGATCAATCGGTCAGTTCCATCGTCCCACTGGAGGCGATTGATGGCGACGTACGGAAGAACCGGGAGCCCCGCATCGGCAAGCAGCCCCTTGCAGTGGATCTTGTTCATTCCGACGGCCGAGCCCCAGACACCGGCGCCGACATAAGGAATATCCAGCACCTCGAGGGCGCCCTGGACCGTCCCATCCTCGCCGTAGGGACCGTGGAGGACGGGGAACACGATCTCCGCAGGCGGCGACGCGTTCAGGAGCAACTCCACCCAGTGTTTCCCATCGAGGATTGTGACGGGGGTGTCACCAATGGTCATCTTCGATCGGAGGACATCGGCAGCGAAAGTGGATCCATCCTTCTGAATTCCTATCACGGAAATCCGATAGCGGGATCGATCGAGATTACGAACCACTGAACTGGCCGAGACGAGCGATACTTCATGTTCGGCTGAGCGGCCCCCACACAGGATAATGACGTGAAGCATTTTGGCTCCCGGAACGACTGACTACTGACGACTGAAGACTGCGCACTGCCCGCTGCGCACTGCCTGCTGCGGACTACCCTGCGCACTGCCCGCTGCACACTGCCTGCGCACTGCCCGCTGCGCACTGCCCGCTGCGCACTGCCGACTGCCCACTGCCCGCTGACGGTTAGAGGATCTTCTTCCCGAGGGCCGAGCAGATGAGTTCGACAGCGAGCAGGCCGGTGCTGTTCTCCTCATCCAGAACTGGATTGACTTCGACGAGCTCGAGGGCCACCATTCGGCCGCTGTCGTACACCATTTCCATGGCCAGGTGACTCTCCCGGTAGGTGATTCCCCCAAATACGGGCGTCCCAACTCCGGGAGCGAATCGCGGGTCGACGACGTCCAGGTCGAACGTGCAGACGAATCCGGCCGTTCCATTGCTGGCCAGCGCGATCGCCTCTTCCATGACGGCCGGCAACCCCCGGATGTCGAGCTCCTTCATCGTGATCACCCGCAGGCCGGTTTTCCGTATGTTCTGCTTCTCACCCTCGTCGATGCTCCGGGCGCCGACCACGACGGCGTTCGCAATATCGATCTTCGGTGAAAAGTCCTCAATCGTCGAGAGCTGCTGCGGGCCTAGACCGAGGAGAGCGGCAAGCGGCATGCCGTGAACATTACCTGAAGGGCTGGTTTCGGGGATGTTGAAATCCGTGTGGGCGTCGATCCAAACGAGACCGATTTTCTGGCCTCGCTTACGGAAGAAGGAGGCGGCGCCCGCGACGCTGCCCGCCGCTACCGAATGGTCTCCGCCCAGTACTACCGGAAACCGGCCATCTTCGAGGGTCTGGTGCACCCGGGTCGCCAGTCGCCGGCATACCTGGGAGATCTCCTCGACGTACATTTCATGCTTTTCGCCGTAGTGAAATTCCTCGGCGATGCGCACCTCGATATTGCCCGAGTCTTCGACTTCGATCCCCAGATCGCCGAGCTTCTCGTGAAGGCCTCCGATCCGGATGGCGGAGGGCCCCATGTCCACACCCCGGCGGCCGCCGCCCAGATCCATGGGAACGCCGATGATCCGAATTGCTTTCATATCGAGCCCGAAAGAAACTGCGCACTCCGCACTACCCACTGCCCACTCGCCGTTGTCCGAAAGAGACTGCGCAGTCCGCACTCACGCTGCCCTGCCGTAGTCCGAAGTGACGCACAGTCCGCAGTGCGCAGTGCGCAGTCCGCAGTGCGCAGTCTCCTACATGTCCCTCTTCTCGTACGCCTGGATGATCACCTTGACCAGCCGGTGGCGGACCACGTCCTTCTCATTAAAATAACAGAAGCGGATCGAATCGAGCGTGGAGAGAACCTCGCGTGCTTCGACGAGCCCGGACATCTGGCCCCGAGGCAGATCGATTTGAGTGACATCCCCGGTAACGACCACCTTGGAATTCAGGCCCATCCTGGTCAGAAACATCTTCATCTGCTCGGAAGTGCAGTTCTGCGCCTCGTCCAGGATGATGAAGGAGTCGCTCAGAGTCCGACCGCGCATGAAGGCGAGCGGGGCGATCTCGATGATTCCGCGCTCAAGAAGCTTGTCGACCTTCTCCGCTTCAACCATATGGAAGAGAGCGTCGTAGAGCGGCCTGAGATACGGATTGACCTTTTCCTGAAGATCACCCGGCAGGAATCCGAGCTTTTCGCCCGCTTCGACGGCTGGGCGAGCAAGCACAATGCGGCTGACGGTCTTCTTGAGAAGATAAGCAACGGCCATCGCCATTGCCAGGTAGGTCTTTCCCGTTCCCGCCGGCCCGATGCCGAAAACCAGGTCGTACTGCTCGATCGACTGGACGTACTTTGCCTGGTTCAGGCTGCGCGGGACAACCTCGCGTACGCCGGTTGTCAACACCGGTTTGCGGGGGAGGAATTCATGGAGGCTGCGAGCCGCCCCCTCGGCAATCTGCTGGAAAGCGTCTCGGAGCTCCCCATTGCGGAACTGGTGGCCCTGCTGCAGAAGCGTGGCGAACTCCACGAGGATCCGTTCGACCGCCAGCACGTCTTCCTCTTCTCCCTGGACCGTCAGTTCTCCGCCGCGGGCGTTAATCGTGACGTCAAACAGTGACTCCAGGAAGGAGATGTTCTCATCCTGAACGCCGAAGAGCACCTCTGATCCGCGATCCGGCAATAGAATCTTCCTGTGTTCCATAGAACGGGACCGTCAAGCCTCTATTGCCGTACTGCGTTTCGCCTCCTGGCGGAGTGGATCCTGGCGACTGAGACTAGGCAGACTGATTCAGGTGCTGCGTCAAACGGGACTTATAGCGTGCAGCCGTATTGCGATGAATAACGCCCTTCTGGGCGGTCCTATCGATAATGCCGTACACTCGAGGCAGAAGGGTGCGTGCCTCTTCGACCTTCTTCTCTTCAACGAGGCTCTTGAATCTCTTGATCTCGGTTCTCATTCGGCTTCTGACCTGGCGATTCATCAGTCTGCGCTTCTCGCTCTGTCGAATCCGCTTTTCCGCCGATTTGGTATTCGCCATACGGACTTCCTTCTCCTTCTAGTGTGAAGCCTTCGATTATACGGAGATCCGAAGACAGGTGTCAATTACTAGCCGCTCCAGATAGGCCTTCATGTCGATGCTCGTCGATTTGGACGTTCTGTCCGCGTCATGCAGATGGATGATGATGTTACGGACTTCGCTTTCCTTGTATTTCCGGACGGCCGATTCTCGGTTTTTGTAACTCCAAAGGTTCAGCTGCCGGACGATGTCCGGGAACCGCCTGCCGCGGCCCAGCAACTCGAGCGCCACAAGGAGCCGGCGGAAATTCGCGTAGAGCGTCGATATGATCAACTGGGTGCTCATGCCCGATTCGTTCAAGGCATTCAGGATGCTCAACGCTCGTCTGGCATCGCCGGACGCAATCGCCTCGCCGAGCGCAAAGACATCGTATTGCCGGGCGTGGGAAACCGCCTCGCGGACGGAATCGACCGTAATCTTGCGGCTGTCGAGGCCGTAAAGAAGCAGCTTCTCCAATTCCGACACGAGCAACTGCAGGTCTTCCCCGACAATCTCGACCAGTGCCTCGATGGCCCCCTCCTCAACCTCGTACCCCTCGTTCTGGGCCTTGCGGGACAGCCAGCCCGCGAGGTCAGCGCGCTCTCCGGGTTCGATGATGGGGATTTCCGGCCAGCCGCCGGGGCGCTTCTCGACCTCCAGCACCATGACCGTGCGCTCGCTCGGTCTCTCCAGGTACGGCAGGAGAGCCTTATCGGCCGACCCCGCATTCTTGACATAGATCCAGCGCCGGGGCGAGAACCAGGGAAGCGTGCGCGCGGCACTGATCACGTCGGCTGGCGGGTCCTGTTCCAGATCAAAGACGTTCCAGTCGAATGCGCGCCCGGCCTCCGGCACCTGTTTGGCGCAGTGCTCGAACACGAGCTTGCGAATGTAGGCCTGGCTGGTCAGCAGGACGTAAACCGGCTGCGGGGAACCTGCTCGCTTTTGGAACTCGCTGACATTCATCAGGATCAATAACCTTCAAGCACGGTCGTTACAACACTGGCGGCGAAATCCGAGGCGATTCGGTCCAGCGCGGGGTTCATTTCAGAGAAAAAATTCCGCGGGTCGACATTAATTTCGTATTGCTCACGAAAGACGTAGTTATCGTTCCGAAAGACCACTTTTCCGCTCGACTTCTCGTGGATCTCGATCGTAGCGTTCAGCGTTACCAGAAACGTCGATCCAAACGTTTCCTTGCCGTATATGACCGGAGTCGCATATAGGTTCACAACTCGCCCGTTCAACACGAGGTCGGGCGTGTCGTTTTCCTCGACGATCTTGAAAGCCGATTTCTCGACGAACGTTTTCACCAGGGCCCGCGTGAGGATCTGTTCCACCTCGAAGATCGTCGTCTGATTCTCGAGCGGCGTTACCGTAAGTGTTTTGTAGGAACTGGTGACTCGATTCCTGGACGCTACCCTGTAGCCGCACGACGCGCACGCCGCCGCGATAAGAAGACAGACGAGCCACGCAAGCTGTTTCCGTGCAAAGCCGTTTGGTGGATGCCGTTGGGTGACTTGGTGGTTCATCTGTCAATCAATTCGCAACGATATTGACCAGTTTTTCCGGAATGACGATGACCTTTCGCACCGTCTTCCCTTCGAGCGCGGCCTGAACCTTCAGATCCTTCAAGGCCATTTCCCCGGTCGCCTCCTTCGCGAGCCCAACCGGTGCGGTGAACCTGGACCTGATCTTCCCGTTGATCTGCACGGCGATCTCAACCTCCTGCTCGGCGGCAAGCTCGGGATCGAACCCGGGCCAGCGTTCGCAGGCCAGACTGTCCGGATGGCCAAGCTCCCCCCAGATCTCCTCGGCGAAATGGGGCGAAAAAGGATGCAGGAGAAGAATCATCTTCTCGATCACCTCGCGAAACAGGCGGGGGCCAACAGTTGGGTTCTCCCCGATGTCCGCCACAGTGTTCAGAAGCTCCATGATCGAGGCGATAGCCGTGTTTTGATGGACCCTTTCCAGGTCCGCGGTGACTTTCCTGATCGTCTGGTGCAGTTTGCGCGTCAACACCCGCTCATGGGGGGTGAGATCTCGGTCCGGGGAGGCCGAGGAAGCGGCGGCCAGCCGTTCCTGGTTCCGGTGCACCAAACGCCAGATCCTGGTCAGGAATCGGAAGCACCCCTCGAGCCCGGACTCGTTCCAGTCCAGGTCTCCTTCAGGTGGTGCAGCGAACTGAATGAAGAGGCGGAGCGCGTCGGCCCCATACTCCCGCACGATTTCGTCCGGCTCTACGACGTTGCCGAGCGATTTACTCATCTTGGCGCCGTCTTTGATGACCATGCCCTGGGTGAACAGGGCTTTGACCGGCTCGTCGAGCGCTTTCAATCCGATGTCGCGCATGGCCTTACTGAAGAAACGCATGTAAATCAGGTGGAGGATGGCGTGCTCGACGCCGCCGATATAGATATCCACCGGGAACCAGTAGCTGACAGACTCCGCGTTGGTCGGCGCGCTCTCCAGCCGCGGGCTCGTGTACCGATAAAAGTACCAGGAACTGTCGACGAAGGTGTCCATGGTGTCGGTTTCGCGACGTCCCGGCCCCTGGCATGTCGGGCAGACGGTGTTCACGAACTCCGGGACACTCGCTAAGGGCGACCCGCCCAGGAGGATTCGGTCGAGCTTCGGGAGCAGAACGGGCAGGTCCTGTTCGGGAACGGGGACAATACCGCACTTTTCGCAGTAGATGATCGGAATCGGAGTTCCCCAATAGCGCTGCCGGCTGATCCCCCAGTCCTTCAGGCGGTAGGAGATGGTCCCCTCCCCGAAGCCTCGCTCACGGGCAAACGCAGTCATTTCCCGCAGCGCATCCTCGGAGCTGAGACCCGAAAACGGACCGCTATACGTCAATGTCCCATAGTCGGGATATGCCTGGGCCGGCAGACTGCTCGTCTGGCCGGATATCGGCAGGACCACTTCCTTGATCGGAAGATCGTACTTCTGTGCAAACTCGAAGTCTCTTTGATCGTGGGCGGGCACCGCCATGATCGCGCCGGTTCCGTATTCCAGGAGAACGAAGTTCGCTACCCAGATAGGAACACGCTCCTGGTTGAACGGGTTGATCGCATAGCGGCCGGTGAAGACGCCGCGCTTCTCGGTCTCCTCGGAAGTCCGCACTGCCCGGTCCTCCCGACGCATCTCCTCGACAAAAGCGGATAGTTTCGGGCCGTGGTCCGTATCAGAGGACCAGGAGCGGACCAGCTCATGTTCGGGAGCAAGAACCACAAACGTGGCCCCGAAAATAGTGTCGATTCGTGTCGTGAAGACATCGAATGACACAGGGGAATCAGCAACAGCGAACCGGACACGGGCGCCCTCTGACTTCCCGATCCAGTTGCGCTGCATCGTGAGAACCTTCTCGGGCCAGTTCTTGTCGAGCTTCTCCAGATCCTGGAGCAACTCGTCGGCGTAGTCGGTGATGCGCCAGTACCACTGTTCGAGCTCCTTCTGGATGACCAGGCTGCCGTCTCGCCAGCACCCGCCGTTCACGACCTGCTCATTGGCCAGAACCGTCTGGCAGTTCTCGCACCAATTGACGAGCCCTTTCCGCTTGTAGGCGATCCCCTTCTTGAAGAACTGGATGAAAAACCACTGGTTCCAGCGATAGTAATCCGGAAGGCAGGTGGTCACCTCGCGTGCCCAGTCGTAGGACCAGCCGAGCCCTTTGCACTGGCTTTTCATCCTGGCAATGTTGTCCAGGGTCCACTTCTCGGGCAGGATCCCACGTTTGATGGCCGCATTTTCAGCGGGCAAGCCGAAAGCGTCCCAGCCGATCGGGTGCAGAACGTTGTAGCCCTGCATCCGGCGGAAAACAGCGATTGAGTCTCCGAGCGAGTAGTTGCGCACATGACCCATGTGGAGAGCGCCGGAAGGGTAAGGCAACATTTCAAGCACGTAGTACTTCGGGTTGCCCGGATCTTCGGTTGCCCGAAACCGACCTTCTCTCGCCCATCGCTCCTGCCACTTCCGCTCGACCGCCTGAAAATCGTACCTTTCTTGCATCTTTAAGCTCAGCTTTCTGGTTTGCCTACTTTAGCAAAAACGATGTCTTTCTGTGCCTGATACTTCCCCTTCCGGTCCTTATAGGAGACGAGGCATGTCTCTTCAGCCGCCAGAAAGATCACCTGAGCGATTCCCTCGCCGGAATACACCCGAACCGGTGAAGGACCGGTATTGACCAGAGACATGGTGACATAGCCTTCCCATTCCGGCTCGAAAGGAGTGATGTTGGCAAGCAAGCCGCACCGAGCGTACGTTGATTTTCCCGTGCAGATAGTCAGCACGTCTCGCGGAATTCGAAAATACTCGACCGAGCGCGCGAGGACGAAACAGCCGGGCTGCACGACACACGAGTCGGCCTCAAAATCCTCAAAGAGACCGTTCAGCACTTCCTTTGGATCGACAATCTGACTCGGCTGCCCTTTGAAGATCCGATAGTGCCGGTCGACTCGCATGTCATAGCCGTAAGACGAGACGCCGTAGGAAATGCGGCCCCCGCTCACGAGTTTCTCTTCGAACGGTTCGATCATCCCGGCTTCGCGTGCCATGTGAATAATCCAGCGGTCGGATTTAACCGGCATACAACCCCCTTTTCAGAGCAAAGTTCAATGTTCTCACCCCATTGGAGCGAGGAAAAGTGTAAACTTAGATTTTTAGCGCATCAACTGCTTGGGGGAGCGAAAGATGCGGTTCCGCTTCTCTTGACACAGTCGACAGAATGCAAGTATAGTCGAATTAACAGGTTAACGGAGGATTCAACCTTCTGTGATTAAACAGGACATCGTCACACGCGTTTCGAACAAGATGGGCATCACCAAGGTGCGTGCCGAAATGGCCGTGGACTCCGTCTTCGAGGCTCTCAAAGCCGCCATGAAAAGCGGCGAGAGAATCGAACTCCGTGGCTTCGGAGTCTTTGTTGTCAAGCCAAGAAAGAGTGGAATCGGAAGGAATCCCAGGACGGGGGCCGAGGTTCCAATTCCTCCAGGGAAGACTGTCCGCTTCAAACCTGGCAAAGAGATTCGTTTCAATCATTAAGAAAAGCGCTTTTGAGTGAATCTCCGCATTACGAGCCGTTTGCTCAACAGTCGACGTCTGTCTACAAGGACCCGACCCGGTCCGCGGGACGCAGGTGGCTCCCTGTTCTTCTCTTCTGTCTCACCATCGGGACGACCACAGTAGCAGGCGCTCTCACGTACTCAGGGTTTTACCTCAGCAAGACCGGAACCGAGCTCGATTCGCTCTGGTCGGCGGTTCTCGGCGGGCTGTCGTATTCCGTCGCCATCCTCACCATCCTGCTGTCGCATGAGATGGGGCATTACCTGACTTGTCGCTATTACCATATCGACGCGACGCTCCCGTACTTCCTGCCGGCACCTCCTTTCCCATTCGGTACATTTGGAGCGGTTATCAAGATCAAGTCGATGTTCGCAAACACTCGACAGCTCTTCGATGTGGCAATCGGCGGGCCGCTCGCCGGTTTTCTGGTGATCCTGCCCGCGCTCTTCATCGGGGTGCGGTACTCGACCCGCTTCGACCCGAACCTTTTTGGCAGTGACTATTGGGAGTTCGGAGAGCCGTTAATCCTGAAGATGGCCATGCGCCTGGTCCTGCCCGGCTATTCGGAGAACATGACGCTGCACCCGATCGGACTGGCCGCCTGGTTCGGCCTGTTCGCGACCAGCTTCAATCTCCTCCCGATCGGGCAACTGGACGGCGGGCACATCGTCTACTCGGTTCTCGGGCCGCGGGGTCACCGAATCTGTTCGTACCTGACGCTCGGCGTGCTGCTGACCTGCGGCGTGTTGCTCTGGCCGGGTTACTTCGTCGTCTCCGCCCTGGTCTTCTTCCTGGGATTCAGGCACCCGCCGGCTGTTTACCTGAACGTCCCACTGGGAACCAGGCGGATCCTGCTCGCGCTTCTTGCACTCGCGGTCTTCGTGCTCTGCTTCATCCCGGTGCCGGTCAAAGAAGTCTTGAGGCATTGAAGCGGCCGGCTCCATTCGATCACGCTTGCGCCGCCAGTCTGGCGATCTCGTTGAGCACGGCCTCGCCGTCTTCGCGGCGCGTTCGCGGGTTCATCACGGTAATTCGGAGAACCGGGCGGCCTTCGAGGCGGGCCGCAGTTATCCACCCCACCCCGGAATTGTTCAGCTGTTGCCTGAGCCGGGTGTTCAGCGCATCGATCTCCGCTTCACTCCGGCCGCCGTTTCCGACATACCGAAAGCAGAGGATGTTGCTTTCGGGTTGGTTCAAAAGCGCGAAGTCGGTTCGCTGCCGGATCAGACCGGCGATCGCAACCGCAGTTGCGCAGAGGTGATCGTAGAGGAGTCCGAAAGTGCCCGTCCCATAGCGCTGGAGAGCGATCCACAGTTTGAAGGCATCCGCGCGGCGCGAGCATTGGAAGCTGCGTATACCCTGGTCCGCGACGCGACCGGGCGTCCCGCCGTGAAACAGGTAAGGCGCGCGTTGCGCGAAAGCCGCTTCGAGAAGCCGCTCCTCGCGCACCAGCACGACGCTCGCGGACAGGGGAAGAAGCATCATTTTGTGCGGGTCCCAGGACAGGGAGGTAGCGAGCTCGAGTCCCCGCAGCCGGTGCCGGTGGTGCTCCGACAGCAAGGCCGATGCCCCGTGGCAGCCGTCAACGTGAAGCCAGATCGAACGCTTCGCACACAGAGCCCCAACCGCCTGCAGATCATCGAATCTTCCGGTCGTTGTCGATCCGGCGGTCGCTACGATTGCCATCACCGTCCGTCCTTCAGAAGCCAGGCGGTCAAGTTCGAGCGCAAGCCGGTCCGGGTCTTCCCGGAACGACGAGCTTGGGAGAGCAAGGCAGTTCTTTGCCCCGAGACCCAGCTCGGCTACGGCGCGGGCCACGGAGTAGTGGGAGTGCTCTCCTGTAATCACCACCGCGGACGCGTTTCCCACACCCGCCTCCCAAACCTCGGGCAAGGCCGAGGCTCGAGCGGCCAGGAGCGCCGTGAAGGTCGCCTCCGTTCCGCCTGACGTGAATACCCCACCCGCTCCAGAACCGAAACCCGCGAGCCGGGCCATCCATCGGACCAGGCCGGTTTCGATCCCCGTGAACACCGGAGACATCTCCTGCACGGCAATCGACTGGTTGAGCGCGGCGGTAATCGACTCGGCCCAAATGGCAGCCGGCAGCGGCGCAGACACCTGGTGGCCCATAGATCGCGGATGGTAAAGCCAGTTGCAGTTGGGAATGAGCTCCTCGGCCACCTGAGCGAGAACATCGTCAACCGGGCGTCCTTCGGCGGGCGGGGGTTCAGCCACCAGGTTCAGAAGCTGGTCCCCATCGAACGGGACAGGCTTGGGACGGTCGCTCTCGGCACTTGCCCGCAGGTAGTCGGCGGCGACTCTGATGTAAGGCTCGGCGGCGCATACATCCATGTCGGCCGCGAGCATTGCAAGCACTTCGTCAAGAGTCATAGCCGAACTCTTATATCCCGCCTCCGGCCGTCAACACAAGACCGACGCGGACCGCAGCGATGCATTTGTCAGAGCCGCGCCCATTCGAAGGATTGTCACACGTAGCGATGCCTTGTCAGAGCCGCGCACGCAGCGCTTTCCAGCGGAGTAAGCGGGTTGTAACAGTAGGCAGATCGCATGCCCTTTTGCAGGGTCAGTGCGAGGGACGTCCGGTCAGCTAACTGTTACAACCCGCTTGCTTCGCTGGAAGACGCTCGCGCGCGGCTCTGACAAGACACCGCTGCGAATGGGGCGGCTCTGGACAAGGCACGGCGACGTCGACGATGCGCAAAATCATCGCTGGGTGCGCGGCGCACAGAGGCATCGCCTGGTGCGCTCAGCCCGGTCAGCCGGTCAGCCAGTCAGCTGATCGAGCCGGTCAGCCGGTCAGCCCGTCAGCCGGCGCAAAAGCGACCGAAGCACTCGAAGATTGCGCCGATCCTCCTTCAGATCCTTCCCCTTGGGGGTCTCGATAATCTTCGGTACATGCTTAAGACGTTCGTCGTTCAGGAGGAAGGCGAAGGCCTGGAGGCCCATTTGGCCCATCCCTATGTGGTGGTGGCGGTCGACGCGGCTGCCCAGCTCGCGCTTGCTGTCATTGCAGTGGATCGCGCGCAGCTTCTCGAGCCCGACTGTCCTCTCCAGCGAAGCAAGCGTCTCCTGGTAGCCTTCCTCGTTTCGCAGGTCAAAACCGGCCGCGAAGAGGTGACAGGTGTCCAGGCAGATCTTCACCCTTTCCGGCCTCCGGCACTGTCCGATCACGTCTCGGAGGTGCTCGAATCGATACCCGATGCTGGTCCCCTGACCGGCGGTTGCCTCCAGCGTGACAGTAACCGCGGTTTCACCCGCCCGGGCACAGATCTCGTCGATCGCTTCGGCGGCTCGCTTCACTCCGGCCACCTCACCCGCCCCGTTATGACAACCAGGATGGACAACGAGGGCATCGATTCCCAGCATGGTGCAACGCGCGGCCTCGTCCAGGAAGGATACGATCGATCTGTCTCGCACCTCTCCGGGACCGGCTGCCAGATTGATCAGGTAGCTTGTGTGTGCGACGACGTCGCGCAGGCTGGACGCTTCCCGGCGCCTTCGGAACTCCTCGGCTTCCTCGGCCGTCAGGGTCTTTCCCACCCAGCGGTTGTTGTTCTTGACGAAGACCTGAAGGACGTTGCACCGGGCGCGACGGGCACGATCAATTGCTTCGGGGGTGCCGCCGGCAATCGACATGTGGGCGCCCAGCATATCCTGGCGCCTGGTTCGCCCTGAGCCGCGGGAGGTCACCTGGAACTCCGCACCCTGGGACTGAAAGCCCTCGCCGGATTCGTCTCAACAAGGCTCCGGACTTCGGATTCCGCCAGGCCTCTCTCCCTCAGTCTCGGCACAAAACCGACGAAAAGAAAATCGAAAGGCCGAAAACTTCCCCCACCGGGCTCGCCCACGTGGTACCAGCCCGCATCCTGGGAAATCAGAACCTGCCCGAGGTAACCGCGGTCCTTCATCAGGACGACGAGGTCGGCCGATCGATCGGCGGTTTCGGGGCTCACGTTGTCGAATTCAATCCACCCCCCCTGCTCGGCCACCCGGAATAGCGCGTCGGAACCGGGCTCCCGCTTGGCATGAACCCAGATCCAGGAACTGGCGGCCACACCGGTTTCCCGCAGGACTTTGACTTGTTCGAGTGCAGCGGCGGAATTGCCCGTGTGTGAAGCGATCGTCAGCCCCGTCTCGAGATGGGCGAGAGCCGCGGCTCGGACGAGTTTCCGATCGATCTCGGACAGCGGACCATTATCGACTCCGATCTTCATAAAGCCGGGCTTGATCGAGGTGCCTTCGATCCCTTCCCTGGATTCCGCGATCCACCTGGCAGCCAACTGCTCGGCGGACTCCTGGTAGGCATGAGCCGGCACATACTTGTCGTTGGCTGCGCCGTAGTAGCCGGTATTCGTTATCAACTGCACACCGCTCGCCCGCGCCAGCCGTTGGAGCAGCTTTGGATCACGGCCAATGTAGGCCGGCGTGCAGTCAAACAGTGTCCGACAACCGGCCTGTTTAAGCCTCTCAAGATGGGGCAGAGCCACCGCCGCAACTTCGTCAGGGCGGTAGCGTTCACGACTGACCTTGTCGGCGCCGATGAAATCAACGAGCAGGTGTTCGTGCGGAAGCGTGACACCCAATTGCGAAACCGGGAGGGGACCAAGAACCGACTGAATCACGGCAGGCGCCGGTGTGTGCGATTGAGCAGAGGCTGTTACGATGGTTGCTGCCGCCGAAACCGCAGCACTTGCCTTCAGGAACTCCCGACGGTTCATGATTCCATCTCCTTCAAGGGTTTCAGGGAGTTTCGGGGAGAGTTTCGGGGACATAATACTTAATTCCCGTCCAGCGACCGAGTGGTGGCGTAAGCGAAGGAATTAAGTTTTGTGTCCCCGAAACTCCCCGAAACTCTCCCCGAAACTCCCCGCAACTCCCCGGTTCCTACGCCGCACGCAGCCAACGGACGATCTCGAAGATAGTCGGCCGCTTTCCGTACATGAGCACCCCAAGCCGGAAGACCTTTGCCGCCAGCCGCACGAAAACGAGAAGGCTGACACCGAGGATCAGGGCGGATAGTCCGATGTCCCACCACGGGACCCGACCGCAGGCTACCCGCAGCATCATTGTAATAGGCGCAGTGAACGGGATGTACGAAAGCACTCGGGCGAGGGTGCCGTTCGGCTCAGCGATCAGGATGGAAACAAAAAACAACGGGACGACAGCCGTAAGGGTCCAGATCATCGTCGTTTGCTGGCTCTCCTTGAGGTTCGAGCCGATCGATCCGAAGCCTCCCATGAGGCTGCCGAACAGGAGGAATCCGAGCACGAAGAAAACGACGGCGACCAGCAGTTGCGACCAGCGCAGGTCAAGAAACGGTGCGACAGCCAGGGAGGGAAAGACGCCGACGACCACCCAGACGAGGATCTGGGTGAGTCCTGCACCGCCGAGCCCGATCACCTTCCCGGCCAGCAACTGATCGGGCGTCAGGGAGGAAAGGAGCACCTCCATGACGCGGTTTTCTTTCTCCTCGGCGACGCTTTGAAGCAGGTAACCCGCCGAGGTCATGATCGACAGCATGAAGAAGATGGTGAAGACGTAAGGGACCGCGAACTGGCTCACCTCGTCGATCACGCCTCTGGTGGATATCCCGCCAGTCTCGTTTAGAGCCACCGCCTTGAGCCTTGGCGGCATCCACAGTCGACTGGCTATCGTCGCCTCGACACGGTCCTTTGCCAGGCTCGCGTCCATCAGGCTCTGAAGAACGCGCCATCCGGGGCGGTCATCCGCGAGAAAGCTCCCCTTTTTCAACAGAAGTTGGACCTCCCCGCTCTGAAGATAGTCGGCCGGAACCAGGTAGTAACCTCGCAACGGCGAGTCGAGGCGCACGGCATTCCTCGTCGGGTAAACTCTGAATTCAACCCGGCCGGACGGAATGGACATTTGCGCGGGCGTCATTTTGCTGCTCTGAGACCCGAGCGCGCTTGCCAGCTCGTCGAGCACCTGGCTCGTCCGTTGATCATGGTATTTCTGGACGGAAGCGAGAAGATTGAAGTCGATCAGACCGGACTCGTCGACGATGCCGATCACCTCCCGTTGGTTTCGGCTTTTGTTGACGGTCAACAGGCCCACCAGGGCGGCGATCCCAAAAATCAGCATAAAAAAGAGCGGCATCCCCAGTGTGGCAATAACGAAACCTTTGCGTTTCACGGTGGACACGTACTCGCGAACCGCGACGAGCCAGATCTTGTTCATACTGCGACTCCCTGGCTGTTTTGCTGCGCGACCTGGATAAAAATCGTCTCAAGCGAGATCGAGGCGGGCCGAAAAGCCTTGATATCGATCCCCAGGTCCAGGAGGTTTCTCAGAATGCAGGCTGTGGGGACGCCCGGCTCCGGGTAAATTTTTAAAAATCGGCCTTCCGGCACGCACTGTCTGATCCCGGAAATCGGACCCGGCAAGTCAGCGCATTCCACCAGCAGCGCATCCTCGGAATGCAGAGCAACAAGCTCCGTAAGCCGGCCATACAAGACGCGCTTTCCCTCGTGCATCATAAGGATGAAGTCGCACAACTCCTCGGCCTGGTTCATCTGGTGGGTCGACAGGACGATTGTCTTTCCCTTCCTTTTCTCTTCCTGGAGAAGCAGCTTGGTGTCGCGGGTGTTGATCGGGTCAAGTCCTGCAAAAGGTTCATCCAGAATCACCACCTCAGGCTCGGGCACCAGCACCGACAACACCTGGATCTTCTGCTGATTGCCTTTGGACAACTCTTCCACCCTCTGGCGAACCGTGTCCCGCATATTCAGGCGCTCGAGGTAGCGGGTCCGGTTGGCTCTCGCCTGCTCGCGGCTCAAGCCCTTCAGCCGTGCGAAGTAATCCAGCAGGTCTCCGACCTTCATTTTCTTATAGAGCCCCCGCTCCTCGGGCAGGTAGGAGATCTTCTCTTTCATTCGTCCGTCGAGCACGTTTCCGTCGTAGAGAATCGTACCGGAATCGGGCTTGATGATATCCAGAAGCATTCGAATCAAGGTCGTCTTCCCCGCCCCGTTCGGACCGAGGAGGCCAAAGACGCAGCCCGACGGCACCTGGCAGGACAGTTCATGAACCGCCTTCTTCGACTGGAAATGCTTCGACACGCAATCAACCTGTAACTTCATTCTGCTTTTCTTTGGCCAGAAAAAAACCGGCCAGGATAAAGACAAGGAAGGAGAGGGCCAATGACAGGGCGGCGGGTGAGAGCCGGATCCTGTAATGCCCTGTCCGGCCAAGCACCTCGAAAACGAGGCAGGAAATGACACCGAAAACAATGCTGAGCCGGGAGGCCCATCGGTTCGGCCGCTCCCAGTTCAGCCCTACGGCGAGGACCGGCGTCAGAGCAGACGCAAAAATTCCGAACGCAAGGACGCCCAGGTACGCGACAAAGGTATTCATGTACAGAGCGAACAACGCCGCGAGTGCGAAAATCAGGACCGTACAAAGTCGCGCCCAGATCAGCCGGGAACGGATTCGCAATCCTAATGCCGAGGGCAGATCGCGAGTCAGAGCCGCTGACCCGATATTCGTAAGACTGTCAGCCGTGGACATGATGGCGGACAGGATACCAGCATAGGTCAAGCCCGTCAGCCATGAAGGCGCGAACTGGACGAGGAAGGCGCTGATTGCCTCGTCCGGCTGATTGAAATGCAGCTGTCCCGTGAGAGACATGTATTTCGTCACCAGGCCCCCGCCGAGCCAGATCAATCCGCACAGCATCATGGAGACGGCCAGGATCCAAGGGAAGTGGCGCAGGACAGACAGGTCGCGCACCATCATGAACTTCTGGACCACATGCGGTTGACCAAGAGACCCGATGGCGAACAGAAAGAACCAGCTTTGCGCGGCGAACAGGCCGACCGATCCCCAGGGACTGAGAATCGACGGGGCGTCCCGGAGGATCGCACCCGACATGTTCCCAATTCCCCCACCCGCATTCAAAGCAAAGCAAAAGAGTACGACCGCACACGTCAGCATCACCAGGCCCTGCAGGATGTCGGTCCTCACGGCCGCGACCATTCCGCCGCAAGTCGTGTAGAGCATCAGAACCGAAGCGCCAAGCAGCAATCCGGACTTCAGAGAGATCCCCAGAACTGGTCCGAGTAGAATCCCGAGCGCCAGCAATTGGGTCCCCAGGTACCCGACAACGCCGAGGAGGATAGCGACAGCCGCGGCGGCACTGCTGAACCGGCAGCCAAAGCGTGCGTGAATGACGTCGGGAATACTGAGACAGCCGGCCTCACGCGCGAGGCGGTGCAGGGGTTTGGCGAGGAGCCAGCACATCATCGCGCCGGTGAAGGAACTGGAAATAACAATCCAGAAAGACGCGAGCCCAACGGAGTTGAACAGGCCCGGCCCACCGACAAAAACAAAGCCGCTCATGATCGACGACATCGTGGCAAGGACCGCAGTCAAGAGCCCCAGCCGGCCGCCTGCCAGGAAATAGTCCCGTCCGTCGCGGTTCCTCCTGATTGCCCAGAGACCGATGCCCGTGCAAGCGGCCATGTAAATGAGGATGATTGCGGGAATCACGGCTTGTCGACCCACCGCTTGAAGCCCCTTCTAAAGGCGAGGGGCCAGATGAAAACCGGAGCGATCCAGATTCCGACCAGCATGCAGAAAGCGGGGGCCGGAAGACTCAGGACCGCCCGATCACCAGCCGGCAGGTAAAGCAAGACGGTCAGAACAGCAGCCAGCCACACCCAAAAGACCGCAAACGTAATCCTCGGACACCTGAGACCAGCAAGGGCGGCGATGGCGGTCACGAGAGAGAGCACGAAAGGCAACTCCCTCTCGAAGATGCCCGACAGGACGAAGACCAGAAGCGACGCAGCCAGGAGGTAGATCACCGGGAGATTATAAAGGGCCGGCGCAAAGAAATGGCAGGAATCCTAAGGACGGAGGGCTATTCGGTTCACTTCCCCCACACAGTTAAAAAATCTGCAATTTCGAGGTTGACTCTCATTACAATATGCCGATGCGATTCACAGTACCCGGAGGTCGGATCTCGATCCTGGCCATTTTGCTTATCGGGTACCTGTTCGTGCTCGTGCCCGGCCTGCTCACGCTCAGCAGAACCGCAGCTCTCGTCCAGAATCTCGGAGATGCGGCCGACGGCAAGGTGGATGCGGCCGAGCTGGTGGAGACTGACATCGTTCGATGGCGCGAAGGCGAGGCGCTCACAGCGCGGCTGTATAGACCTTCAGGGACCAACCCGGCAACGGCTCTCGTTTTCGTACCCGGCCTTACACCGGACGGGATCCTGAACCAGAGGTTCGTCGCGGTTGCACGAGCGCTTGCAAAGTCAGGTTACCTCGTCCTCACACCCGATATCCCCGCCCTGCGCCATTTTAGTTTGGAAGAGGATTCGATCGATCAGATAAGCTTCTGGTACCGGCAGCTTAGACGTAACGAGGAATTCAAGACCAGGCAGGTCGGCTTTCTCGGCGTTTCGGTCGGAGGCACCCTTTCACTTCTCGCAGTTGCACGCAGCCCTCTTTCGCGAGATGCTGATTTTGTAGTCTGTATTGGCGGATATCAGAGCTTGTCCCGTTGCCAATCCCGCTGGTTCTCGATGGCAACCGCCCATGAAAGGCACGGCAAGTACCCGGTGCAGTTCTACGGCAGATGGGTCGCGATGCTCATGGCTCTTGACGCGCTGCCTGACCCGAACGACCGAATCAGGATGAGGGAAACGCTGGAACACCTGCTCGTCAGAGGCAAGGCCACCACAGAAATGCCGAGCTCGGCCGAGGGCGCCCGCTGGTATCGGTATGCCGTCCTCGATCAATCGGACGACGATTTCCGCGCACTGGTCAGCACGCAGCTCGAGCAAAAGTACAGGGCCCTGTCGGCCGAGGCTGAACTTAGCCTGGTAGAGTGCCCGGTCTTCCTCGTTCACGGCGCTGGCGACGAATTGATCCCACCCGAGGAGACTGAGCAGCTGCGTCGTCGCCTCTCCTCGGCGAACGAAATCCATCTGCTGTACACGCCCCTGATCAGCCACACGCACCCGCTGATCGATCGCCTGGGCCCCTGGGAAAAACTCCTCGCGCTCGGCCGCGGTCTCTGGTTCCTCCATTCGCTCGTACTGACTACCTGACAGGAGGAATCCCATTGAGCATCGACGACATAGCCGATTTCTGCGAATTCCACGACTGCGTCGTGACTGCCGGCAGCCCCGAGACCGGTGCAGTTACGATCGATGGCCGCGGATACCAGAAGCGAAACAACTACATGCGTTTTCTTTCCCTCAATGAGCTTTCCGGGCTCCCTTCGCCGCTTGAAGTTCTGCAAAGGGCAATCTATTTCCAGATCCGTCGGGACACAGGTACTGTCCAAGTGAGCCGCGAAGAGTTCGAGCAGCAATTGAGTCGATTTCGAGTACTAACTGGAACCGCATGAGTCACAGCTACACGTCTCTGTCCGATTTCGTTTCTCTCCTCGAAAACCAGCAGGAGCTCCGGAGAATCCCGATCGCTGTCGATCCGATTCTCGAAATTGCCGAGATTACCGACCGCGTCACCAAGCGGGGAGGCCCTGCCCTGCTTTTCGAGCGGCCAAAGGGTTCTGAATACCCCGTTCTCATAAATCTGTTCGGGACCGAGCGGCGGATGGCTCTCTCTCTCGGCGTCGAATCGGTCCAGGAGATTGCCCTCCGTATCGACGAGCTTCTCGAACTGAAGCCCCCCTCCGGCATACTCGGCAAGCTCAAGATGCTTCCTAAACTGGCGGAGCTGGGGAATCTTATGCCGAAGCTGGTAAAGCACGGGCCCTGCCAGGAGGTGGTGCGGAACGAGCATTTCTCGCTTTTCGACTACCCGATTCTGAAGTGCTGGCCCGAGGACGGCGGCCGCTACATAACCCTTCCGCTCGTCTTCTCAAAGAATCCAGCAAGCGGGAAACGGAACTGCGGAATGTACCGGATGCAGGTTTATGACGAAACGACGACCGGCATGCACTGGCAGGTCCATAAACACGGAGCTCAGCACTTCCGGGAAGCGAAGGCCCAGGATCCGAAAGACGGGGCCGGAGGGAGGCGGATGGACGTTGCGGTAGCGATCGGAGCTGATCCTGCCGTCAGCTTCGCCGCTATCGCCCCGCTGCCCGACGATCTGGACGAAATGATGTTTGCCGGATTCGTGCGCGGAGCCCCGGTCGAGATGGTCCGATGCAAAACGGTCGACCTGGAAGTGCCGGCCGGTGCCGAGATCGTTCTGGAAGGCTATGTCGATCTCGACGAACTGCGAACCGAGGGTCCCTTCGGAGATCATACCGGCTTCTACTCGCTGGCCGATCAATACCCGGTTTTTCACGTCACCTGCGTGACCCAACGGAAATCACCGATCTACCAGACGATCATTGTCGGGAAACCGCCTCAGGAAGACTGCTACATGGGCTACGCGGTCGAGCGAATCTTCCTCCCCCTGATCCGCAAACAACTCCCCGAGATTGAGGATCTGCACATGCCCTTCGAGGGTGTCTTCCACAATCTCGTGCTTGTGTCCCTCAAGAAGCGTTACCCCGGTCACGCTCGAAAAATCATGCACGCGATCTGGGGCATGGGGCAGGCGATGTTCTCCAAGTGCGTGGTGGTGCTCGACGCCGGGAGTGATCTGCGCGACTACGGGAAGGTCGTCTGGCGGGCACTGAATAACATCGACCCGGAGCGCGATATTCAATTCACGCTCGGGCCGGTCGATTCTCTCGAGCACGCCTCACGACTCCCGAACTTCGGCTCGAAGATGGGAATTGATGCGACCAGGAAATGGCCGGAGGAGGGCTTCATGCGCCCCTGGCCGAATGAAATCGAGATGACCCCGGAAGTGAAGAAGCGAATCGATGAGCTCTGGCCCGAGCTGGGACTGGGGTAAGAATGGAGTTTATCCGCGAAGATCCGCGTTTATCCGTGGGCCCCTCACTTCGGAGCTGGCCACTCGCCTGGCACCGAAGTGAGGGGCCCACGGATAAACGCGGATCTTCGCGGATAAACGTGGATACGGACAACCCACTAATCAGCTCGGGGGGAAACGACCTCTGAGGCGACGGATCGCAAGATTGGCGGCCGAGGCAACGTCCCCGTTTTCACTCTTCATATATCGCTCAACGACAGGAACCGCCGAGCGATCCGCCCGCTGCCCAATCGCAGTGAGAATTCTGGCTTTGACCGCGTTCTTCTCAGTTTCGAGGTACGGATAGAGCTTCGGCATCTCGGATGCGTCGAGTTCCATCAGGTATTCGAGACCCTGGTCGCCCTCCTGGGCTAATTCCAGCAAGTGCTCCTCGCGACCCAGCCGGTAGAGCGCAAAACTCATCGCCAGCTTCGCTTCCGGGTCTTTTTCCCGCAGGTACTGGGTGGCAACCAACGAAGTGTGCGCGGTGTCGCCGCTCCGTCCCAGCCCTTCCGCTCCCAGGCGCCTGTAGAACACCCGGTCATCTTTCAGTCCTGCCTGGAAAAGCTCCTTGCAGCTCGGGTCACCGATGTACGAGAGCGCCTGGTACAGTCTTTTCGCGAGATCGTCCTTTCCGCTGACGGGCACAACCCCGAGGATCTTCCGGCTTTCCTGGATCCCGGATTCATACAGGTCTTTGAGGTCAGGCACGGCCTTTATGACACGCAGCCGCCCGACGGTCAGAATCGCCTCATCGTGCACCGTCTTTTCCGGATCCCGAACAAACGGCACGACTGATTCCGCCGCCTGTCGATCTCCGATCTTGTAGAGTGCTCGGATCAGCTCCACCTTGACCTCTTCCTTCAATTCTCCCGCAAGCGCTTCCTGAATCTGGGGAATCGCTGAAGCAGCCCTCAGAACTCCCAGGCCCGCCGCCGCTTCTCTGCGCAAATCGGTATCCTCCGACTTCAGGAGCGCCACCATTGCGTTGACAGCGTCGGGACTGACGGACACGTACGGCTCGACAACCAGCGGATCGTAACCGTCGTCCAGCGGATTGAGGAAATCCGCAACCTTCTTCACCCCGTGGACGAATCCGCTGCCCTCAATCACGTAAACGGCGACGATTCCCTCCAAAGCCTTTTCCTGAATTGCTTTGACCGGATCCTTCGTGAGGCGGACAAATGCGGGCAGAGCACGTCCGTCGTTTATACGAACCAGTGCTTTCACAACTTCCAGGCGGACTCCCTGATCTGCATCGCCTGTCACTTCAATGAGTGTCGGCACAGCCTCCCGCGACTTGTTCTGGCCGAGCAGAACCGCCGCTTCCTTGCGCCTTTCAGCGTCAGGATTCTTAAGATCGTAGATGAGTCCCGAGACACTGACCTTTCGGGTCGCCTGGGCAACCAAACTCGAGACGCACACAAGACAAACCAAAAGGCAGCATAACCTGGACTTGTTCATCGGGCGTTCCTTTCCGGTCGAATTTCAACCGCTTACAATACCAGATGCACCTGACCGGCAAAGAGACGAATAGAAGATGCCGAAAGACGCGAGAAACACAGCCGCGTTTCTCGGGAAGGGGTGGATCCCCGCGGGTCCGACGGTAAGTCCCGGTTTGCGGCGGGACTCAGCAACTGGAAGGTCGGACCCACGGGTATTTCACGCAGAAACTACGGGGTGACGAACACCGGCGTAAACATCATTCGATAGTTCGATCCATTCGGCACCGGCACCGAGTAGCCACCCGCCGCGTCAGTCGTGACACTCGAGCTGAAGGAGACGCCGGGCGCGCCCGTGATCTGGTCGGAAAAGATCTCAACCCCCGCATTGGGTACAGCCTGCCCCCTGAAGTCAGTGACCTTTCCGGTGACCGTCACGGCTGCCGGCAACACCGGAACAAGGAAATCCTCGACTCGGTTTCCGGAGAGGGTCTGAATTGTCCGACCGGAATCGTAGACCGCTGTCCCGCCAGTCGCCACCGGCAGCGTTACGATCAACTTGTAGGAACGGGCGTTGGAAAGGAGCAAGGTGTAGTTTCCGGTCGCATCCGCCACGGCCGTACTGCCGCCTGCTGAGGCATTGCAGCTGAATGCCGTGAAGTCGGTCGGCACATCCGCCGCAATGGCTGTCACCATGGTATTGGCCGGGATGGCCGAGCTGTCCGCCATACGGACCCGACCCGTAACCTGCGACGAAATCGGGACAGTGAAATTGGCGGTTACGGCGGTGCCGGCCACGGTTATTGTGGCGAGATTGTACGCGGTCATCGCAGGCTGAACCGGGGTTGCGATGTTGGTAACGAAGAGACTGGCCACGTAACTACCTTGGGGGAGCTGCAACTCGTAAGCGCCATCCGCACCAAGCGGGATGGTCTGACCGGCTGAACCCTGCTGACCGGTGAACACGACCGAAACACCACCGTTGGCGGGCAGTTGGTCAAGACCCGAGACCGTTCCCCGGACTACTCGAAGGTCGGGATAGTTGATGTCGAGGTTGGCACTTGTTTCCCCCGTCACCGTCACCGGAGGACTCGAGAAAGTGAGTATTGGAAGGTTCACGCCCGTCTTGCGCGGGATATAGCAGACTCCGACATTGTAGACGCCCGGAGGGACAATCACGGTGTACCGCCCGGTCGAATGATCAATCGTACCGGCAAAGAATTCGCCCGCGTCGTTCTTGGCGTACACGCTCTCGATTGTCTGGACCTTGCCGCCAATGATTCCCGAGAGGCGGTAACCGGCGTTCAAAGAAGAGTCAACGGTTTGGTTGGCGGTGCCGTTTACTCCGGTACGGGTGGCGGACAACAGCGGAGCATCAGCCGCCAGAACACCGCGTGAACCCCCGACGACGACCGGCAAGGTCGTGTAGGAAAGAGGAGCTGCATTCTGTCTGAGCGTGATTGCCGCAATATCAGCCGTGGAGTGCACGGAGATCGACCCCCTGAAGTTCGTCCTCCCTGGGAAGAGCTCGGTCACGAACTTGGCTGTCTGCGCCTTGGGTTGCAGGACCAGTGGGATCGACTCGCCGATTCGATTCCCGGCCGCATCCAGCAACAGAACGGTCACAGTGACCGCAGCGTCGCCGGGGTTGTAGAAGGCGACACCGGTGTCGAAGCCCGACGTAGCGTCAACGGGGAGGCTGAAGTCCGTCCGGTTCACCGAACTGCCGACCCCGGCCTCGGTGAGGAAAGAAGCACCATTAAAGAGACTGAAAATCCCGGCCACGCCGATCGGCACATCGGAGGTAACGGCGGCGGCGCCCACCGACAACGGCCCCGAACCATCGGTCTGGAGGATGGCTGAAGCGCCTGGAGCAAGGGCGCGCGTGAAAGTATCGGTGTTGTTGGCGACGCCCGCGATTGTCACCGGAAAGGCTGTCCCATCCGGCTTGCGAACGCTGAAGGTCACGTTGGCGGGATTCGGCGAGATATTGAAAACCAGGAAGGTGGTTCTCATGCTGAGTCCGGTGATCGTGTCCACGCCGTTGGCAACCTGTGGGAGGTTGAAGGAAGTGGCTGTCGATGTCTTGGAAACGACCGGTAACGACGTGTACGACAGCGGATTCGCATTCTGCCGCAGCGTGGCGGCAGAAAGCGGCTGCGTACTGCTCACCTCGGCACTGCCTCGAAAGTTCGAGACGGTCGGGAACAGTTCCCCCTCACCAACCACAAACCGTGCCACGTGCTGTCCGGCGCCGAGTGTCTGCGTCCTGGTGTCAGCGACCGTTCCGTCCGCATTTCGCAGCGTAAAGGTCAGAGAAGCCTCCGCTGTACCGGGATTGAATAGAGCCAGCCCGGTATTGAAGCTGCCACTGGTATCAACCGGAACGAAGAAGTTGGTCAGTGGCTCCGAGGTTCCAAATCCCGCCTCCGTCCGGAAGTTCTGACCGTCATACAGACTGAAGATGGCAGAGACCCCGACCGGGACGGCGGATTCCACCCTGGCCGCACCGGCAGCCACGGACCCGGATCCTTCGCTCTGGAGCAAACGAGTCTCGCCAGGGGCAAGGCTAAGATTGAACTCATCGGTCGTACCGACATCGGCCATCGTGATCAAAAACGGCTGACCGGCGTCATTGGTAAGCCGGAGCTTGACCTGCACCGGGTTGTCAGTCGGATTGAACACTATGAAAGTCGTCTTCAGGGTGGTTCCCCCAGCAGTCCCATTCCCGACCTGCGGCAGGTACGCAACTGCCTGTGGATAGGCCCCACCGACACAAGACACAAGAACCGCGAGGCACACTACGATTTTCTTTGTTGACACAGCACTTCTCCCCTCTGAGCCAAACTCAGGCTTTGAGTAACGGGTTGTCTAGATATGTAACAGGTATGTTTAAAAACAATGTTATCGCAAAGGGCAGTGGCAGTAAAAGCGCCGGGGGTGATTTCCGGGTCCGCGTTGGCCCTTACTTGCAGCCCGACACCGGCCCGACTGCAGATGGTCCCCTAACCTTCCTTGATCCGGTCAGCGATGAACTTGAGGTACTCGCGCTCCTGTTCAGCAAGATGCGCCGGCTTCTGGTCGTAGACATCCTCGAACATCGACTCGATTGACGGCATCGGCTCCTTAAGCGCCTCGGTCGCCGCCTGCTGGACTTCGGCGCTCGCCCGCCGCCGGGTCTCTCTGCCCGACTCCTCCGTCCAGCTGCCGGCGTCCCGCAGCAGCTGCTCGAGTCTAAGAATCGGGTCTTTGCTGCTCCACTCGTTCACCTCGGAATCATCACGATACTGGCGGGGATCGTCCGAAGTGGAATGCGGACCAACGCGATATGTCTTCGCCTCAATCAGCGTTGGGCCTTCGCCGCTTCTGGCACGCCTTACCGCCTCCGAGGTAACGGCATAGACAGCTGGCAGATCGTTGCCGTCGACCGTGTATCCGCTGATCCCGTACGCCTCAGCCTTGACGGCGAATCCTTCGGATGCCGTCTGGGCCGTGGTCGGAACGGAAATCGCCCAGCCATTGTTCTGCACAAAGAACACAACCGGCGCTTTCCAGACCCCGGCGAAATTGAGGGCGGTATGGAAGTCTCCCTCGGATGTCGCGCCTTCACCCGAGTAGGCGAGGACAACCAGGTCGTCCCCGCGCAGACGAGCGGCGTGAGCGAAACCCGTGGCCTGCGGCAGTTGAGTCCCGACTGGCGCCGAGATGCTCACGAAGTTGATGTGACGGAAGCTGTATTCGGGGGGAAGATTGCGTCCTTTTGCATGGTCGGCATTATTGGCGATCAGGTGATTGAACAGGTCGACAAGTCCGACCCCACGCAGTAGAGGAACCGGGTGCTCGCGATAGGTTGGGAAAACCCAGTCTCGTTCCTCGAGGGCGTAGGCGCTCCCAATAATCGCCGCCTCCTGACCCACACAATTCAGAAACGAGTGCAGTTTTCCCTGTCGCTGCAGAATCGTCGCCTTCTCGTTGAAAAGACGTACGAGAACCATCAGGTAATAGAGTCTCTGCAACTCTTCAGTGGATAGCCCCGTTTGGGCGAATTCCTTCGTTTGGCTCATGTCTCCGCTCCCCCATCCCCCGCCTTGTGCTCCGGCAACCGGCGGACCAGCGTCAAGACGGTGTAGGAGGCAACCACCTCCGCCTTCTGATTGGCGACCTCGACGCTCCACGCCACCACGCCCTGATCCTCGGTCTTGGGCGTCTTCTGTTGGCAGGTCAGCTTCACATGGATCGTGTCTCCGATGTAGACGGGCTTGAGGAAGCGAAGATTGTCCAGGCCGTAATTTGCCAGGACGGGACCGGGAGCGGGATCCACGAACAGTCCGGCGGCAGCGGCGATCACAAAATATCCGTGCGCGACCCGGCGTTCGAAGATCGACGCCGAGGCGGCAATGTCGTCCGTGTGGGCGTAGAAGTGGTCCCCGCTGATGGCCGCAAAGTTGACGATATCGGCCTCTGTAACCGTCCTGCGGTGAGTCGTGATCCCCTCCCCAATTTCCAGCTCTTCGAAGTGTTTACGGAAAGGATGAACGGCGGCAGGCTTCACAGTGGCGCCTGGCATCCAAACACCCGAGGCCCGGGCCAGGGTCGTGGGCGATCCCTGCAAAGCTGTGCGCTGCATGTAGTGCAGCACGGCCCTTATCCCTCCCAACTCCTCGCCGCCGCCGGCGCGTCCGGGACCGCCGTGAACAAGGTGAGGCAAAGGCGAGCCGTGTCCGGTGGATTCCTTCGCACTCTCGGAATTGATGAGCATGAGGCGCCCGTGGTAAGGGGCAGTCCCCGCGACAACGTGAGCCGCAACCTCATCGTCGGATGTGAAAAGCGATCCGACCAGGCTGCCGCGACCCATGCGTGTGAGTTCGATCGCCCCGTCCACGGAGGAATACGGCATGACGGTGTTGACCGGGCCGAAAGCCTCAACCTCGTGAACCGCCGAGTTGTTCAAAGGGTCGTCACACTGCAGGAGCACGGCCGGGAAAAACGCGCCTTTTTCGGGATCCCCTCCCACCACCTCGAAATCCTCCGGGTTCCCGTAGATCGGTCGGGCCGCCTGTTTCAGCTCCGCCAGGCGGCTCCGGACTTCGCCGACCTGGTCACGGCTGACCAGGGGCCCCATGCGAACGGATTCGAGCGTGGGATCGCCGGGCAGATATTTTTGGAGCCTTTCCAGGAGCGCTTCGGTCACTTCCGGCTCCATTCCCTTCGGGACCAGAGTCCGTCGGATCGCGGTACATTTCTGCCCTGCCTTGACGGTCATCTCCCGCACGACTTCCTTTACGAAGAGCGCAAACTCGTCGCTGCCGGGTTTCACATCCGGACCAAGCATGGAGAAGTTCAGTGAATCCGTTTCCTGGTTGAACCGGACGGAATTGGCAACAACGCAGGGATGAGTACGCAGTTTCCGCCCGGTCGGGGACGAACCGGTAAACGTGACTACATCTTGACAGGTCAGGTGATCGAACAGATCGCCAAGACTCCCGCAGATCAGTTGGACCGCCCCCTCGGGCAGTATTCCCGAATTCACGATCAGTTCCACGAGCCGATGAGTCAGGAAAGACGTGGAGGTGGCCGGCTTGATGATCGCCGGCAATCCCGCCAGAAACGTCGGCGCGAACTTCTCGAGAGGCCCCCAGCACGGGAAATTGAAAGCATTGATGTGAACCGCCGCACCTTCGAGCGGCACGCAGATATGACGCCCCATGAAGCTTCCGCTCCTGGAGATGTTCTCGGCCTGACCGTCGATATAGATCCGATCGTCCGGAAGCTCTCTTCGACCCTTGCTCGAGTAGACGAAAAGCGTCCCGATCCCCCCTTCGATGTCAATCCAGGAATCCGAACGCGTCGCTCCGGTGGCTGGCGACAGTGCGTACAACTCTTCCTTGTGCTCCGTAAGATATTGAGCCAGGGCCTTGAGCATCCATGCCCTGTCGTGAAAGGTCAGTGACCGCAGCCTGCGACCGCCCACAGAGCGGGCGAATTCCAGGACCGCACGGAAGTTCACCCCCTGGCTTGTCGCTTCGGCCACCTTTTCGCCCGTTGCGGCGTGAAACAAGTCGACCGGCGTACCGCTTCCCTCGACCCAGGTCCCCTGGACGTAGCTTTTCAGCCTCATCTGAAACTCCTGAAACAACAAGAAGGCGCTGGAGCTGATGTGGATTGCTTACTTACTAGCCTAACAGTACCGGGGCATCGGCAGCAAAAGTCGCGCGCGCAAGGCTGCCTTGTCAGAGCCGCGCCCATTCGCTTTCCAGCGGCTTCTATCTGCCCCCGGCCCAAATGCGGCTCCACGGGTGTTATCATGGAAGAAAGTCAGTCGAGAACCCTCCCATGCCTGATCCAGTGATTATCGACGCTGTTCGTACGCCCGTCGGCACATACGCCGGCAGCCTCAGCCGGGTCCGCCCCGATGATCTGGCGGCCACCGTACTTCGCGCCTTGGTCTCAAGGACTGGAATCCACGCAGGCGAGATTGAGGAAGTCATCATGGGCTGTGCCAACCAGGCCGGCGAAGACAACCGAAATGTTGCCCGTATGGCCCTGCTTCTGGCTGGCTTCCCTTCCCGCGTAGCCGGGCTGACGGTCAACCGGCTCTGTTCTTCCGGCCTCGATGCCGTTATTCACGCCCACCGGTCCATTGCGGTCGGCGATACCAGTGTCTGCATTGCCGGCGGCGTAGAGAGCATGAGCCGTGCACCGTTCGTTTACGCCAAGTCGGAGACCCCCTTCGACCGGAAGGCCGAGGCTTATGACACGACAATCGGCTGGCGTTTCCCGAATCCGCGGATGAAGGAGATGTTCCCCTTGGAATCGATGGGAGAAACGGCCGAAAACATCTTCAGAGAGACGCACATCTCGCGGGAACGTCAGGACGCATTTGCCCTCGAAAGCCAATGCCGTGCGGTGGCCGCAATCAACGCGGGCCGCTTCACCGACGAAATCATCCCAGTGGAGGTGCCGGGCCGGGGAGCCGTTTCCGTGGTTCAAACCGACGAACACCCACGGATGAAGATCGTCAACGGCAAATACGAACTTGCCACCAGCGCCGACCAACTGGCCAAATTGAGGCCGGCCTTTCGCGAAGGCGGATCGGTCACGGCCGGAAACTCGTCGGGTCTGAATGACGGGGCGGCTGCTGCCCTGCTCTGTTCCCGGGAGGCGGCCGCCCGACTAGGACTGGAGCCGCTCGCGAGAATCATTTCATCCGCCTCCGCAGGAGTCGATCCGCGCCTGATGGGCATGGGTCCCGTTCCCGCGACTCGCAAGGCCCTGGAGAAGGCCGGGCTTTCCGTCTCGGATTTGGATCTCATCGAATTGAACGAGGCATTCGCCGTCCAGAGCCTGGCGGTGATGGACGAGTTGGGCTTGCCGCACGACCGGACGAACGTCAACGGGGGCGCCATCGCACTCGGTCACCCTCTCGGATGCTCCGGCGCGCGGCTGATCGCGACCCTTCTGCACGAGATGAAGCGCCGCCGCGCGGACGGCCGCGCCACTTCCCCGTACGGCCTGGTTACGCTCTGCGTGGGCGTCGGCCAGGGCGTCGCCGCTGTTGTCGAGCTGGTCTGAACCGAAGACGGTAAGTCCGAATTTCCTGGTCGAACAGAGCCCACAGGAGCCGGCACCCAACGCGTCCTTGCTGTTCTTGGCGTCCTTGGTGTCCCCCGGCCGCCCGCGTGCCCCGGAACCTCCCGTTGTGAGACAATAGTTCTAATAGCCCCCACCAGAAAAGTGGTTTCGCAGTATGACCGAAGAGGAGAGACTGCAGGCTTTCGAAGCCCGCATAGCCCACGGCGAGAAGATCGAACCAGGAGACTGGATGCCTGAACAGTACAGGCGGCAACTGGTTCGGATGATCTCGCAGCACGCGCACAGCGAAGTGGTCGGCATGCTGCCCGAGGGCAAGTGGATCCCTCACGCCCCAACTCTGCGGCGAAAGCTGACCCTTCTCGCCAAGGTACAGGATGAGGCTGGGCACGGCCAGTATCTCTACCACGCCGCCGAAACTCTCGGTGTTTCTCGCGTGCAGATGCTCGAGGATCTTCTAGCCGGGCGCGCCAAATATTCCAGTGTGTTCAATTACCCGACGCTGAGCTGGGCCGATGTCGGCGTTATCGGCTGGCTGGTTGACGGAGCCGCCATCCTGAATCAGACCATGCTCGCCAAATGCTCCTACGGCCCATACTCTCGGGCCATGATCCGGATCTGCGCCGAGGAGACGTTCCACAAGAAGCAAGGGCAGGAAATGGTAATCCTGCTGGCCCGGGGAACGGCCGCCCAGAAAGCCATGATTCAGGAGGCGATCAACCGCTGGTGGTGGCCCACCTTGATGATGTTCGGTCCTCACGATTCGGAATCCAAGAACACTCCCGAGCTCGCGCGGTGGGGAATCAAGACGAGGAGCAACGACGAGCTGCGGCAGGATTTTGTGAACGAGCTCGTCCCTGCGCTGCACTCGCTTGGCCTCTCCCTTCCTGACCCGGAGCTTCGGCACGACTCGCAGTCCGGCAATTGGGTGACTGGGGAAATTGACTGGGACGAATTCTGGCGGGTGGTGAAAGGCGGGGGGCCGTGCAACGCCGAGCGACTCCAGGCTCGTGTGAAAGCCCACGAGGAGGGACGCTGGGTGCGAGAAGCTGCCGAGGCGTACGCCCAAAGAAACGTCCAAGCTGGCATGCCATGACGGATACGCAATGGCCGAAATTCGAGGTATTTCTGCAGGAAAGTGAAGACGCCACACTCGAACACGCCGGGGCGGTCCATGCGCCTGACTCGGAAATGGCCCTCCTCAACGCTCGGGACGTGTTCGTCCGCCGGCCTCATTGCACCAGATTGGGCGTAATCGCAAGCGAGCAGGTATTCTTTCGCACAAGCGAACAGCTCCGGCAGGACATGGACGGGGCGGCCGGGCAAGACCTGTCCGCAATTCGCGATAACCCGCCTTCCGTCACCTATCTGGTCTTCGCAAAGGCCGGCCATCGAGGCTCTCTGAAATTCGCAGACCGACTGACGGCGGGTTCGGAAGAGGAGGCGCTGAACCTAGTGATCGGCCGCCTCGGGATCAACCGCAGCGGCTTCTGGGCGGCGATTGCGGAAGCTTCGATCATATTTACCGAACCAGCGGACGCGGAATCTCTTTTTGCGCCCGCCGAAACCAAGAGCTATCGGCTGCAATCGGATTATCCCGTGAACAAGCTGATGCGGGAGCTGAAGAAATAGGCCTTTTCCTGGCCATTGATGGACGAGCTCTCGCGCTTCGCCGAAGGAAACTATGAACCCCCATTGGGAAGAACTACTCGTCGAGAAGCTCCAGGGTATGGCGGACGACGAGCTTATCCTGGGCCACCGAAATTCGGAGTGGACCGGCCACGCCCCAATTCTAGAAGAGGACATCGCCTTCGCAAACATCGCGCAGGACGAGATCGGCCACGCCACCATCTGGTACGAGCTGAACCAGCAGCTGTCCGGCTGCGACCCCGACAAGCTGGTCTATTTTCGAGGACCGTCGGAATACCGAAACGCAATGCTGGTCGAGCTTCCCAAAGGCGATTGGGCGTGGACGATGGTACGCCAGTACCTGTTTGACGCGTGGGAGGCGGTTCACCTGCAGGGTCTGAGCACCAGCTCTTACCGGCCTCTTGCCGAGGCAGCAAGGAAGGTGGCGAAGGAAGAGACTTACCACGTCCGCCACACGGAGACATGGATGCGTCGGCTGGGTCTTGGGACCGAGGAAGCCCACCGAAGAACCCAGATCGCGCTGGAAGCCTTGTGGCCATATGCGCAGCAATTGTTCTGCCGCGGGTCGCGCGAGCAGATCCTGGTAGAGGAAGAGATCATTCCGGCATACTCGCTGCTCGGCTCCGCATGGATGGAGAGAGTGCAGCCATTCTTGAAACAGTGCGAATTGACGGTACCGAAAGCTGAACCCGTCCGGGCGACCCGGCGCGATCACACGGAGCATCTCCCCGCGCTGCTGGCCGAACTTCAACAGGTCGCCCGCATGGATCCTAATGCCACGTGGTAGAGGGACACGAATGCTCGGATCATTTTCGGTTGTCCTCCTCCTTGGGTCCTTGTTGTCCTCGAGGTCGTTGAGGCCTGATCTATGACTCAGCTCACGCTCAAGGATATCTGGGCAACCCTCAACCAGGTTCGCGACCCGGAGATCCCGGTCCTGTCAGTGGTCGACCTTGGGATCGTACGGGACGTCATTCTCAACGACCAAGCGGTTCGTATCAGAGTCACGCCGACGTTCACGGGCTGTCCGGCGCAACTGGTGATGACGGGGGCGATTGTACAAGCACTGCGAGACGCCGGCGCCCGGTCGGTGGAGGTAGAAACCGTCCTCGATCCTCCCTGGTCGACTGATTGGATTGACGAGCGAGCACGAATCAAGCTGCGGGATTTCGGTATCGCGATCAGCGACCGCCATGGAGGCAGGATCGATCAAGCGCTGGAATCGTCGCCCGAGTGCCCCTATTGCGGTTCAAAGGACACCGGGATTACTACGCCGTTTGGTTCAACACGATGCAAGTCGATCTGCGTTTGCAGGTCATGCAATCAGCCGTTTGAGTGGATAAAACCCTTGTGAGGAACCCATATGCACACCTCCCAGAGCGTGCTCTATCGGGTAGACGGCTCCGTCGCTGTTATCTCCCTCAACAGACCTGAAAAACGAAATGCGCTCAACAACCTGATGCTGGAAGAACTGGCCGACGCCTTTCGCCGGGCTGGCGAAGACGTGACGGTGCGGGTCGTTTTGTTGAGAGGCGAGGGCAAGAGCTTTTGTGCCGGTCAGGATCTGGAGGCATTTGAAAACGAGGTCAAAGGCCAGATCGAGGACCACCTGAGAGCCCGGTACAAACCCTTGATCCTCGGCATACGCTCGCTCGAAAAACCGGTGATCGCATCCGTTAACGGCTTTGCCGCTGGCGCCGGCGCGTCGTTGGCACTTGCCGCCGACCTTCGCATCATGGCGGACGATGCAGCAGTGATCCAGGTTTTCAGCCGCATCGCACTCATCCCGGACTCCGGATCCACCTGGCTGATGACATCAATTGTCGGCTTTAGCCGCGCGTTCCAACTCGCCATCGAGTCCGAACCTATTCCGGCGGCCCGCTGTCTCGAGTTGGGACTTGCGAATCGTGTTGTTCCGGCAGCCGAGCTCGACCGGGAGTCCGAAAAGTGGGCGGACCGAATTGCAGCGTTACCGCCGCTAGCAGTCCGATTGACCAAACGCGCCTTGCAGTCGGCCAGCCAATCGACATTGGAGGAGGCGATCGACATGGAAGCAAGGCTCCAACAACAAGCCGGGGAGAGTCACGATTTTCAGGAGGGGATTCGAGCCTTCAAGGAGACGCGTCAGCCGGTCTTCATTGGGCGGTAACAGAATTCGCCTGGATAGCGAGGAGCCACGGATGACAGTCAATCGGATTTCGGTGCTGGGTGGGGGCACGATGGGACGCGGCATTGCACAGGTTTCTGCCATGGCAGGCTTCTGCACGACGGTCTACGACATCAGCCAGAACGTTCTCGATCATTCGGCGGATACCATCAGGACCAACCTGAACAAGGGCAAGGAACTCGGGAAGATCACCGAGGAGCAGTTCCACCGGGGCTCAACCATGCTTTCGACAACCACGGCGCTCGACCAGGCACTCGAGGAGGCGGACCTGCTGATCGAGGCGGCTCCCGAAAACCTGGATTTGAAGCTGGAACTGTTCGCACGCTGCGACGCGATGGCCCCCGACAGGACCATTTTCGCCAGCAATACTTCTTCCCTCCCCATCAGCGAGATGGCAGCGGCCACGAACCGATTCGACCGGTTCATCGGCATGCACTTCTTCAATCCGGTCCACCTCATGAAACTGGTGGAAATCGTGCGAACGTCCCAGACTTCCGAGCAGACCTATGAAACGGCCCGCGATGCAGCCGTGAAGATGGGCAAACAGCCGGTGGAAGTCAGGGAATCCCCGGGGTTTGTGACCAGCCGCATCAATGCTCTTATCGGGAATGAGGCGTTTTATCTGCTCCAGGAGGGTGTTGCATCGGCCCGCGACATCGACACTGCCTGCAAGCTGGGCCTGAACCATCCGATGGGGCCCTTTGAGCTGGTTGACCTGGTCGGGCTCGACACCCGGCTTAGCATCCTGAGATTCCTGCATGCCCGACTGGGTGAAAAGTACCGTCCATGCCCGCTGCTGGAGGACTACGTTCGCCAGGGGCGGCTGGGCCGCAAAGTCGGCAAGGGGGTCTACGACTACGACTGACTTCGGTGCTTTTTGGGTGACTTCGTGGTGAAAAGCCTTTTGCCCTGATGTCGTTGCGGTCGTCGTTGTCGTTGCGGTCCCTGGTGCGCGGCGGGCAGCGGGCAGTGCGCAGTGCGCAGTCAAAAAAAAAGCCGCGGGGATGAACCCGCGGCTTTTTCGTATATATTCCGGCGGTGACCTACGTTCCCACATGGCTTCCCATGCAGTATCATCGGCGCTGGAGGGCTTAACTTCCGTGTTCGGAAAGGGAACGGGTGTGGCCCCTCCGCCAGGACCGCCGGAAATCCTTTAAGATTGCGGATTGCGGATTTGGGATTGCGGATTGAAAGACCGGCTTTTTAATCCGCACTCCCAAATCCGCAATCCGCAATCGTAAATCTGGAAGAAGAAACTCGGGGCTAAAGGCGTGCCACAGGTGGCCTTGGTTTTTGAGCCACTGAAAAATCCAGGTCAAGCCTCACGACCGATTAGTACAGGTCAGCTGCACTCATTACTGAGCGTCCACCCCCTGCCTATCAACCTCGTCGTCTTCGAGGGGTCTTCAGGCTGCTTATGCAGCGGGAGATCTCATCTCGGGGCGAGTTTCACGCTTAGATGCATTCAGCGTTTATCTCCACCGGACTTGACTACCCAGCGGTGCTCCTGGCGGAACAACTGGAACATCAGCGGTCCGTCCAACCCGGTCCTCTCGTACTGAGGTCAGACCCCCTCAAATCTCCTGCGCCCACGACAGATAGGGACCGAACTGTCTCACGACGTTCTAAACCCAGCTCACGTACCGCTTTAATCGGCGAACAGCCGAACCCTTGGAACCTTCTTCAGCTCCAGGATGCGATGAGCCGACATCGAGGTGCCAAACCTTGGCGTCGATGTGAACTCTTGGCCAAGATAAGCCTGTTATCCCCGGCGTACCTTTTATCCGTTGAGCGATGGCCCTTCCATACGGGACCACCGGATCACTAAGACCGACTTTCGTCTCTGCTCGACCTGTCCGTCTCGCAGTCAAGCGGGCTTCTGCCTTTGCACTCTCCGGCTGATTTCCAAACAGCCTGAGCCCACCTTTGTACGCCTCCGTTACCTTTTAGGAGGCGACCGCCCCAGTCAAACTACCCGCCTAACCTTGTCCCACTCCCCGCTTCAGGGGCTGTGGTTAGATGCTCAGAACAGGAAGGGTGGTATCTCACCGTTGGCTCCACCGAGTCTGGCGACCCGGCTTCTCTGCCTCCCACCTATCCTGCACGTCCTGCACCGAACACCAAGGCTAAGTTATAGTAAAGGTGCACAGGGTCTTTCCGTCTAGTCGCGGGCAACCGGCATCTTCACCGGTACTACAAGTTCGCTGAGCCTCTCGTTAAGACAGCGCCCAAATCGTTACGCCATTCGTGCAGGTCGGAACTTACCCGACAAGGAATTTCGCTACCTTAGGACCGTTATAGTTACGGCCGCCGTTCACCGGGGCTTCAATTCAGAGCTTCGCCTTGCGGCTAACCCCTCCTTTTAACCTTCCGGCACCGGGCAGGCGTCACACCCCATACGTCGTGTTTTTTACTTGGCGGAGTGCTGTGTTTTTAGTAAACAGTCGCTTGGGCCTGGTTTCTGCAACCTCCCTCGGCTTCAGTCGCGAAGACTTACACCTGGCGGAGGCCCACCTTCTCCCGAAGTTACGGTGGCATTTTGCCGAGTTCCTGAACGAGAGTTCTCTCACGCGCCTTGGGATTCTCTCCCCGTCTACCTGTGTCGGTTTGCGGTACGGTCACCTTCATTCTCGCTAGAGGCTTTTCTCGGCAGCCTGGAATCAGCGGCTTTATGCCCCTTACGGGACTCGCACTCGCGTCTCGGCCTTAACCTCCCGGATTTGCCTGGGAGATCAGCCTACCCGCTTGGACCCGGATATCCAGCACCGGGACCGCCTATCCTCCTGCGTCCCCCCTTCGCTGATAACGAATTACGGTGGTACAGGAATATTCACCTGTTTCCCATCGACTACGCCTCTCGGCCTCGCCTTAGGGACCGACTAACCCTGGGCGGACGAACCTTCCCCAGGAAACCTTAGACTTTCGGCGAACTTGATTTCCACAAGTTTTATCGCTACTTATGCCGGCAGAGTCTCTGCCGAGCGCTCCACCGCCCCTTCCAGGACGACTTCGCAGCCCTCGGCATGCTCCCCTACCAACTGACGCCTCGCGGCGTTAGTTCCGCAGCTTCGGTGGTGTGCTTGAGCCCCGTTGAATTGTCGGCACGGACCCACTTGACCAGTGAGCTGTTACGCTTTCTTTAAAGGATGGCTGCTTCTAAGCCAACCTCCTGGTTGTCTCCGCGTTTCCACTTCCTTTCCCACTTAGCACACACTCCGGGACCTTAGCTGGCGGTCTGGGTTCTTTCCCTCTCGACTATGAAGCTTAGTCCCCACAGTCTGACTCCGGCGCTTTTCCGTTTCCGGCATTCGGAGTTTGATTGGATTCGGTAACCGATGAAGGCCCCTAGTCCATTCAGTGCTCTACCTCCGGAACGAACCACGCCAGGCTAGCCCTAAAGCTATTTCGGGGAGAACGAGCTATCACTGAGTTTGATTAGCCTTTCACCCCTATCCTCAGCTCATCCAAGCTGTTTTCAACCAACACTGGTTCGGGCCTCCAACAGGTGTTACCCTGCCTTCACCCTGGCCAAGGATAGATCACTCAGCTTCGCGTCTATTCCGGACAACTATGGCGCCCTGTTCAGACTCGGTTTCCCTGCGGCTCCTCCTGATTTTCGGATTAACCTTGCTGCCCGGAATAACTAGCCGGCTCATTATGCAAAAGGCACGCCGTCACCCCGATTGCTCGAGGCTCCGACTGCTTGTAGGTGAACGGTTTCAGGTACTATTTCACTCCCCTCGCAGGGGTTCTTTTCACCTTTCCCTCACGGTACTGGTTCACTATCGGTCGCAAAGAAGTATTTAGCCTTGCGGGATGGTCCCCGCTGCTTCCCACAGGATTCCTCGTGCCCCGTGGTACTCGGGATACCCGGCCCTCCCTTTTCCCTTTCATCTACAGGTCTGTCACCTTCTACGGCCCGGCTTTCCAGCACGGTTCGATTAGGTTCCAGGGATTTGCGCCAGGTCCCTCAACCCCGGCCCCGCCTTGCGGCAGGCCCGGTTTGGGCTCTTTCCATTTCGCTCGCCGCTACTCCGGAAATCGATTTTTCTTTCTCTTCCTTCAGGTACTGAGATGGTTCACTTCCCTGAGTTCGCTTCCCGACCCTATGAATTCAGATCGGGATGACTACGGTCTCCCGTAGCCGGGTTCCCCCATTCGGACACCCCCGGATCTCCGCTCGCTTGCAGCTCCCCGAGGCTTTTCGCAGCTCGCCGCGTCCTTCATCGCCTCTTTGCGCCAAGGCATCCACCGTACACCCTTAGTAGCTTGACCCGGGTTTTTCAGTCGCCCAAAAATCCCCAGGCCTGCCTTGTGGCATTTCTCTTGCCCTTTTGTTTTCTCTCTTCCAGATTGTCAAAGACCAGTCAAGATCGAACCCGGCGCCCTTCTTCTTCGAAAAAAAAGGCGCCGGGTGTTTCTATCCGACCTTGGATAACCAGACAGAGGCGAGCCTGCAAGACCCGATTGTTATCGAACGTTGTTTTCTTTCGGTTTCCCGTTAGAAAGGAGGTGATCCAGCCACAGGTTCTCCTACAGCTACCTTGTTACGACTTCACCCCAATCATGAACCACACCTTCGGCGCCTGCCTCCCCGAAGGGTTAGCCCGGCGACTTCTAGTACAGCCCACTTTCGTGATGTGACGGGCGGTGTGTACAAGGCCCGGGAACGTATTCACCACGGCCTGCTGATCCGTGATTACTAGCGATTCCACCTTCATGCAGTCGAGTTGCAGACTGCAATCCGAACTGAGACCGGTTTTTTGGGATTCGCCGACCCTCGCGGGTTCGCTGCCCTTTGTACCGGCCATTGTAGTACGTGTGTAGCCCGGGGCATAAAGGCCATGAGGACTTGACGTCATCCCCACCTTCCTCCGGCTTTTCGCCGACAGTCTCTGCAGGGTGCCCAGCTTGACCTGTTGGCAACTGCAGACAAGGGTTGCGCTCGTTGCGGGACTTAACCCAACATCTCACGACACGAGCTGACGACAGCCATGCAGCACCTCTCCACGAGTCCCCGAAGGGAAAGCCCTATCTCTAGGACCGCCCCGTGAAGTTCAAACCCCGGTAAGGTTCTTCGCGTTGCGTCGAATTAAACCACATACTCCACCGCTTGTGCGGGCCCCCGTCAATTCCTTTGAGTTTCAGCCTTGCGGCCGTACTCCCCAGGCGGGGTACTTAACGAGTTATCGCCGGCACGAAGGGTCTTAACACCCCTCACACCAAGTACCCATCGTTTACAGCCAGGACTACCAGGGTATCTAATCCTGTTTGCTCCCCTGGCTTTCGCGCCTCAGCGTCAGTGTCTGTCCAGAAAGCCGCCTTCGCCGCAGGTATTCCTCCTGATCTCTACGCATTTCACCGCTACACCAGGAATTCTGCTTTCCTCTCCAGCACTCAAGCCCAGTGGTTTTCCAGGCACTTCCCCGGTTGAGCCGGGGGCTTTCACCCAGAACTTCCCAGGCCGCCTACGCGCCCTTTACGCCCAGTAATTCCGAACAACGCTTGCCCCCCCCGTATTACCGCGGCTGCTGGCACGGAGTTAGCCGGGGCTTCCTCCCCGGGTACCGTCATTGCTTTCGTCCCCGAGGACAGGAGTTTACAATCCGAAGACCTTCATCCTCCACGCGGCGTTGCTGCGTCAGGGTTTCCCCCATTGCGCAAAATTCCCCACTGCTGCCTCCCGTAGGAGTCTGGACCGTGTCTCAGTTCCAGTGTGGCCGTCCGTCCTCTCAGACCGGCTACCGATCGTCGCCTTGGTGGGCTCTTACCCCGCCAACCAGCTAATCGGACGCGGGCCCCTCTTTCAGCTGTCTTTCGACATTTCCTCTCAAGATCGCTCCCGAGAGCTCATGCGGTCTTAGCTCCAGTTTCCCGGAGTTATCCCCCTCTGAAAGGCAGGTCACCCACGTGTTACTCACCCGTCCGCCACTCTACTCAGGGATTGCTCCCCTTTCGCGTTCGACTTGCATGTGTTAGGCACGCCGCCAGCGTTGATTCTGAGCCAGGATCAAACTCTCATATTGAATTGATCCAGGCCTCGCATCTCTGCTTCTGTCTGGTTGTCAAAGATCAGATTGGCCGTCAAGGCCGTCTAAAGGGCCTCGCCGGTAAAAAGATAGGATACAGAAAAGCTGTCGGGCTTTCAATACCTATTTTCAGCCAAGGAATCCGCGGAAGAGAGACTGCCTCAGCAACCTCGTAAACCGTACCCGAAAAGACGACAATGCCGATCGGAAGTTTCAGCCCATCCAAGTTTTTTTCTACGCGTAGCGCGAATACACGATCAGGGCCAGGCCCAGGAGGTAAAAGACAAACATCAAGGCGAGGAGTCGGCCCGTCCCCTTCGGCGCGGCTTCGAACTCCCGCCAGACGAAAATGCCCCAGAGAGCCGCAACCACCGGTGCCGAATTGCTCAGGCCGTAGGAAATTGCGAAACCGGCGGCGCCCGACGCCATGAAACTGAACGTCATGCCGAAACTCCAGATAATGCCTCCGAGAATTCCCATGAAATGCGCCCAGGTGGTTCCCTTCAGATAGTCGGAAACCGATACCGGGCGCCCCTCCACCGGCTTGCGCATGAAAACCGGGTTGAACAGGAATGTACTGACAAAGGCACCCACCGAGAAGAATACGACCGCGCTGTAGGTCGTGAGTTTGCCAGCCTCAGGATGCGCGAAGTCGGTTGTCACCGCGCTTGCCACAAATCGGTAGAAGAACGCGATCAGAAAGCCGGCGGTGAGCGAAAGCAAGATCCCGGTCAAGGGTGTCTTGTGTGTTTTCGCTGCGAGCTTCTTATACGACAACATGCTCAGAACGATGGCCACCACGATACACGCGCACCCCGCGAAAAGAAGAACCGGATCGCCAACCGGTTGAGCGATATAGTTAACAACGATTCCCAGAACCCATCCGATTCCCCCTCCGATCGGAAACGCGACTGCCATACCCGCGATCGCTATCCCAGCGGTCAGCAGGAGAGTCCCGAGATTCCAAACAGCACCACCGAGCATCGCGGACAAAATGTTCCTTCCCGTCGCCTGCCTAATATCAGGGATGAAACTGCGACCGGCCTCTCCCGAACTTCCCAGTGTCAGGGCCGCAACAAGGGACAGGAGCAGGATTCCGAGGGCGAAGTCCCAGTAGAAAAGCTCAAACCTCCAAGCTCCCCTCGCCATCTTGTACGTGTTCTGCCAGGATCCCCAGCACAGCATCGCGAGTACGCAGAGCACGACGGCGACCGTGTAGCTTTCGACGACGAACATGATCTCATCCTTCCTGTAGAGCCTGGACTCCGGCCAGGCTGGTCTGCCCTTGTTTGCGAGGTGGAGGGACACGGCGGGATAGCGTGCCCTCTCGGGTTGTCACCCGAATCCAATAGTCGGGACCCAACTGCAAAGAGCCTTTGTCACCTTCTATAAAGATATATGTCTGAGGAAAATGGTCATGTTCCGGCAATCCAGGCACGGGCGATCCTCGCATTAGGGATTCTCGGACTGGCAAATACTACCGGACGGTCAGGAACCGGGCAAGCCTTTCGTCCGGAGTCGGCGCGTATTCACGTTCGGAGACTGTCTCAAAAGACGGGCGTCGCTTGACAGAACGGGGGGCGCGATATCAGATTGGGTAAGCCACATGAATTGCTTCCGCATATTCCTGAAACCGCTCCTCGGAATCTGCGCCGTCGTTGCCGTCGTTTTTTGGTATCAAGGCGGAGTCGTTGTCAGGGATTTCGTCGCGTTCCAAGCAGCCGGCACAATGATCTGGGACACGCCGGAGCGGCTCTACGATTTGAATGAACAACTGAGGGTCCAACGAAATCTGGGAGTGAAGGACAGCTTTGTTCCCTTCCCGTATCCCCCTGCGGTCGCCCTCCTGTTCATGCCCGGGAGATTTCTCTCAGTCGACGGATTCTTCCTGACCATGCTCTTGGGGAATGTGGTACTTCTGTTCGGCGGCCTCCTGGTAGCAATGGAGAAGTTGCGTTTGGACAGGGGACGAACCGACACCCTCCTGCTGGTTGCGTCGACAGCCTTCCCGGTCTATTACAACCTGATTGCAGGCCAGCTTGGGTTGCTGTCGCTACTCTTCTATATCTTGCTTCTTGTCGAGCTTCTGAAGGGCCGGTCGGGCAAAGCCGGATTCTGGGTTGGAGCTCTGGCATTTAAGCCGACCCTGATGTTGATCCCTGCCGGTCTGTTGCTGTTGCGGAGAGACTGGGCAAATGTGGCGCGGGCCGCACTCGTTTCGGCCGCCCTGTTTCTGCTGGGGCTGCCAATCGTCGGGTGGACTGCGTTCCACGAGCAGTTTGCCCTGATGCGAGCCATGGCCACGAATCCTGTCGCCCTCCGGAACCTGCCTGCCATGCAGAACCTGCGAGCGCTTTCTCACTACCTGGGCCTGGGCGACGCCGGCTGGATCGCTGCAACTGTTCTGGTCCTCATCGGGTTGGCGATATCGCTGCGACGTGAGCACCTGGAGAAGTGGTCGATCTGCGCCTTCCTGCTCGCCTCGGTGCTCGTTCCCCCACATCTCCACGCCTACGATCTCGCCATCCTGATCGTGCTTCCTGTTTTAGGATTTCCGGTCAGCAACTGGTACCAAAGGGTCTATGTTCTCCTCGGAGTACTCCCACTTGCGCTGTTTGTCCTCCGCTGGCCGATTCCGGTGACTCCCCTCGTCCTGTTCGCTCTGTTCTGGCTGTCCGTTTATCGGAGCCGACGTAACGTGCCCATCGATGAGGTTCAGATCAATCAGCCCAGTCAGACGCAAGAAGTGGGAGCACCGAACTGAGACGACCTGTTTTGCAGGTCTCGAGAAGGGGGACTGAGTTCACCCGGTTCCCAACCCTGCACGTAAGAGTGCTATAGTTTCCGGGAAGTGACACAAACAGGAGCAATTGGGGGAGTATGACCGACCAACTGCGGGGAGTCATGATCGGTGCCGGCTATTTTGCCGGGCACCATGCAGACGCTTGGAACAGGATGGATTCCGCTCGCATAACCGCGATCGCGGACGTTGATTATGAAAAAGCCGAACAGCTGGCTGGGCAGTACCGAATCCCAGAGGCATACGACGATCCAGGGAAGATGATTGAGGCGGAGAGCCCGGATTTCGTCGACATAATCACTCCACTGGGAACCCACTGCGAGCTGGTGCGCCTGGCCGCAGAGCGCCGGGTCACGATTATTTGCCAGAAGCCGATCGCCCCGTCCTGGGAGGAGTCCCTCGCGCTGGTGGACAGCTGCGACCGAGCGGGCGTGCGTCTCCTGATACATGAAAACTGGCGATGGCAACCCTGGTACCGGGAGATCAAGCGACTGATCGACCGCCACCGGTTCGGTCAGGTGTTCCAACTCGGCTTTCGGCTTCGTTCCGGCGACGGGAGAGGGGCCGAACCTTACCCGAATCAACCTTACCTCAAGTTGATGGACCGCTTCCTGGTGCAGGACACCCTCGTCCACCTTCTCGATACGATGCGCTTTCTGAGCGGCGAAATTGACTCGGTTTTTTGCACGACGCAAACAGTCAATCCGCGCATCAGGGGCGAGGACTCGGCGATCATTGTTGTTCGGCTTGCGGCCGGGCAGCACGGCTTGATCGATGCGAATCGCATCTCGGGGCCCTTACTTCCGGCGAAGACGTTCGGTACCTTTTACATCGAGGGGGACACCGCCGCCGCGCGAGTGAACTCTGACGGTGATATCTGGATTACGAACCACGGAGCCGACCACGGAGCAGAAGAGACGAAACATCCCTTCGTGAAGCCTGAGTCGGGTTACCGGGGCGACAGTGTGCTGGCTATGCAGCGGCACGCGATCGACTGCCTGCAGACGGGGAAGAAGGCGGAGTCGGAAGCGAGCGAGTACATGTTAACGACTTCTGCGGTTTTCGCCTGCTACGAGTCAGCCTCAACAGGACGAGCAGTCAGCCCCGCGGAGTTACGGGTGAAGAAGGTCTGACCGCTCATCAACCGACCCGACCTATCTCTTTGCCTTTGCATGCGACCAGCCCGCTTCACGCGACCCGCCATTCTCACCACCGACACCCGGGGGCGAGAGCCGGCTGATCGGGGCAGGTTTCCCGATCTTCACTTCTCGGCTGTCTCGAGAGCCGCGGGTTGTGGCTCCCAAGTGGCCGGTTGAAAGGATTTCTCGCGCCATACGACCAGTTGGGAGTCCGGCGGCGGAGCCTCCTTGGTGGGCTTTATAGGAGCGGTCAACGTAAAGCCATCCGTGAACGTGAACTGAATCCGGGCGAACCGAAGGCGAGCCGCCGTTTCTCCCTGCAGCTCAATCGCGGTTCGGTTCATCCCTTCCCCGCCCGATTGCGGCGGGCAGATCACGTGGAGAAATTGGCTGCGATCCCCTGAAGTCATCGCGATGACTTTGAATCCGGACAGGGAGGTCTTTAGTCCTCGCGCCCACTCTGCCCGCATAGCTGGGAACTCGCGGCGCTGGAGAGCCGAAAAACCGCGAGCCAGGGAGGCAACGGTCTTGCGCTCGTCGGGGGAGAGCGGGTACCGGTCAGCCTCGTCCAGGAAAATGGCCCAGGACTGAAAGACATTCAGTTCCTTCTCCACCGCCGCGACGCCACCCCGGTATTTGGAGGGTTTGAACCCCTGAAGCGTTTTCACGCCTCCAGCCGTCATTTCCATGTACTGGGCTTTGAGACTCTCATAGGTCGGAATCTTGGCGACCACCGGCTTTGGGGCCGGCTTCACTTCAACCGGTTTGGGAATCGCGGGCATCGATCCGCGGTAGATGACGCCAAGCAAAGCCAGAAGCCCCCCCAGCACCAGGACCGGGATCAACATCCTCAACAGCAGGCCGCGAACCGGCTCTCGAGGATTGGAACGAGGGCTAGAAGCGTCAAGTGGCAGCCGGGCTGGTTGCGGCTCGGCAGGACTCGCTGGTTTGCGAGAGGCACGTGCGAGATCGTCGATGATGTTCATCCTGTGTTTACCGTCGCTTTAGAACCGACTCTGGAGAAAAAGTTCCGCAGCTTCATCATGACACGGTTGATCTCGTTTGCAATGTGCGTGGTATTCCTGATAAGTTTATGAACTTTCGAGCGCTGCCCCACGTGTGTGTGGCAGCAGTGAATTCTCTGAGCGCGGGAATCGACACGAGCGGATCTGGTACCCCGTGCGGCAAGCACTTGTGTGAGGACGGGCCAACGGCAGTCTTGGCCTGAATTGTGAATGAAGATATTGAGTATCGCTTACGCTCTCCCGAGCAAGAAGGTCACCAACGAGGAAATCATCGAGGAAATCTTCGAGCGGAACCGTGGACGGATACCGGAAGCAGAAGAGGAAGCATTAAGGGAAAAACTCAACCGCTTCTTCAAGATGTCGGGTACTCTCACCCGCTATCACCGGACGAACGGCGAAAAGGCGATTGACGTTGCACTTCGAGCCGGCAACGCGGCCTTGGAAAAGGCGGGAATAGAGCGAGAGAAGGTTGATCTGCTCATTTACGCAGGGGTGGGGCGTGGCTGGGTCGAGCCTGCGACCGCAAATCTGTTTCAGAGTGAGCTGGGCCTTCGTTCGGCGACCTGCTTCGACGTTTTGGATGCATGTGCCAGTTGGATCCGAAGCCTCTCGATTGCCAAGAGTTTCCTCGCTCAGGGAGTCTACAAGCTGGTAATGATCCTGAACTGCGAGTGCAACTTCCGGGAATACGCGAACTTTGATATCGCTAATGCCCAGGACCTCGAGAACTCCTTCTCGGCCTTCACGATCGGCGAGGCAGCGACCGCGACGCTGGTCGAGCGAGGGGAAGACGACGATTCCATCCTGTCCTTCAAAACCTGGGGAGAGAAGCACGGGCTCTGCAAGATTACCTTACCGAATGCCGACGATTTCACCCCGAACGGCAACGGCAACGGCCTCAAACCGATGTCTTTCTTCACCGAGCCCGGAGAACTGCTCTCGTTCACGATTCGCAAGCTGGTCACTCACTACAAAGAGATGAAAGACCTGGCTTGCAGAGATCACGACCTGGTAGTCGGTCATGCCGTCAGTGAGTCGGCCACCGCACGCGCCGTGGGAATGATGGGCGTGGACCCGAACCGGGTTTTCGATACGCATGCCCGATTCGGCAACACTGTGTCCGCCTCCCTGCCGCTTGGCCTGGCGGTTGCGGAGGCTGAGGGGCATTTGACGCGGGGGATGCGAGTTCTTCTGGTTATGGGCAGCGCGGGCGTTACTACGGCCTTTGCGTCTTTCAACTACTGAGCGGGCGACCGGACACGCCCACCCGAGACAGGCCGCCTGTGATTGGCGGCGAGCCGGGCCCTGCCTATGATCGATATGCCCCAGCGGCTCCCGGACTACGATTTCCAGAGTCACTACCTCACGGTTGGAAATCACCGTCTGCACTATTTGGATGAAGGTGCGGGCGGACCGCTGGTCATGCTCCACGGCAATCCCACCTGGTCTTTCCTCTACCGTCGGTTCTTACGCGCCCTGCGTGGATCGTACCGGGTGGTCGCGCCGGATCACACCGGGTGCGGGCTCTCCGACCGACCGCGCGAGTCCGAGTACAGGTACACGCTCGCAAGCCGGGTCTCCGACCTCGAATGCCTGCTCTCGAGCCTCGGGCTGAACCGTGACCTGACGTTGTTCCTCCACGACTGGGGCGGACTAATCGGCATGGCCTACGCCGCCCGGCACCCTGAACAGATCCGGCGCCTCGTGGTTTTCAATACGGCCGGGTTCCTGCTCCCCGCGGGGAAAAAGCTTCACTGGAGTATCAGGTTCTGCCGCAATTCCCGACTTGGCGGGTTCATGGTCCTCCGCTTCAACGCGTTCGCACGCATTGCAGTACGTTTCGGCTGTCATTCAAGACCGCTCTCCAGGGATGTCAGGCGTGCTTACGTAGAAGCGTGCAATGATCCGGCGGGGAGGTTGACCACGCTGCGTTTCGTTCAGGACATTCCGCTGAGCGAGAGTGACGCGGCCTATCCGGTGGCACTGGAAGCGGACCGCGGCCTTGCCCGCTTTCAAAAAATCCCGGCCCTGCTCTGTTGGGGTGAGCGCGACTTTGTTTTCGATCGGGATTTTCTTACAGAGTGGCGCAAACGACTGCCTCAGGCGGAAGTGCACGCCTTTCCCGGTGTCGGGCATTACGTGCTCGAGGAGGCGTTTGACGCTATACTCCCTCTTGTGACTGACTTCCTGGCTCGTCATCCGCTCTATGATCACTGACACTGAAGACATCTGCATCCGCCTGGCCGAAAGTGCCCGATTGGATCCCACGCGTCTGGCTGCCATAGCAGGACCGGCGAAACTGACGGTGGGCGAACTGGATCAACTGAGCCAACATTGCGCCGTCGCACTCGCGGCCCACGGAATCGGCCCCGGCGTGCGCACCGTTTTGATGGTCACCCCCGGGATCGAGTTCATGGTCCTCGCGTTCGGCCTCCTCAAAGCCGGCGCAGTCCTGGTGGTTGTAGATCCGGGCATGGGCTGGCAGAACCTGAAGACATGCCTGGACGAAGCGGCGCCGAAGGCGTTCATCGGTGTCCCCAAAGCGCACCTTGGCCGGATGCTCTTCCGATGGGGCAGTTCGACGATCCGTGTGCGGGTCTCCGTGGGCGGCGGTTTTCGCTTACCGGGTTGGATTCCCTACCAGAGGCTAATCAAGCCTGACCGGGAGGAGGGCAACAAGACGATCTCCCGGGATCTGGACGAAATGGCTGCCATCGTTTTTACGTCGGGGAGCACCGGAACACCCAAGGGAGTGGTCTATACGAGACGGATGTTTGCGACTCAAGCCCGACTGCTCCGGACGCACTTCGGCATCGCGCCAAGGGAGGTCGACCTGGCCACCTTCCCTCTCTTCGCGCTTTACGATCCTCTGATGGCGGTCACTGCGGTTTTTCCGGAAATGGACTTTACCAAGCCGGGTGCAGCCGATCCGGAGAAAATCGCCGACACAGTACGGACAAACCACGTGACGCATATATTCGGATCACCCGCGTTGCTCGAGAACCTGGGACGTTATGGAGAATCGGTCGGTTTGAAGCTCCCCGAGGTCAAACGTGTGCTATCGGCAGGCGCTCCTGTTCCCGGGCGTGTGTTGCTGCGAGTCGGGAACATGTTGTCCGCAGGCGCGCAGATCCACACACCTTACGGAGCCACGGAGGCCCTGCCCGTCTGCTCGATTGCCGGGCCGGAGCTCCAGGCGCTCGACTCTCCCGGCAAAGGGGTCTGCGTCGGGAGACCGCTTGAAGGAGTCCAACTCGCCGTCATCAGAATTACTGACGAGCCGATTGCCCTCTGGTCCGATAACCTTCAGGTGCCGGACGGCCAAATTGGAGAGTTAGTGGTCTGGGGCGAAAACGTCTCCACCTCATACTGGCGCCGGCCAGTCGCCAACAGTCTGGCCAAAATCCAGACAACGCGGGGTGATGTCCGTCATAGGATGGGCGACGTGGGATTCCTGGACGAAAAAGGACGCGTCTGGTTCTGCGGCCGGAAGTCCCAGCGAGTGATTGCCCAACGAGGCACGTTGTTCACAATCCCGTGCGAGTCGGTCTTCAACCAGCACCCGAAGGTGAGACGGACAGCATTGGTCGGCGTCGGCTGTCCCCCCATGCAACGTCCTGTCCTGTGTGTCGAGTTGTCCGAGAAGACCATGCCCTGGGATACCGAAGGCCTGCGCGAGGAGCTCCTGGCAATCGGGAGTCGGCACCCCATAACCAACTCCATAACGGAAATTCTCTTTCATCCCGCTTTTCCGGTTGACGTCCGCCATAATGCAAAGATATTCAGAGAGAAGCTTGCGGCTTGGGCGGAGGTTCGACTGAGATGAAGGCACTGGTGACCGGCGGCGGAGGTTTTCTCGGACGAGCAATCGTCCAGAGTCTGCTGGAGAGAGGCGCATCTGTCCGCAGTTTCTCGCGGGGAGACTATCCGGATCTCCGCGCGCAGGGAGTCCAGGTCATGCAAGGTGACCTGGCCGAATACGGAGCCATCCGACAAGCCTGCTATGATCGAGATATTGTTTTCCACGTGGCTGCAAAGGCAGGGGTTTGGGGGCGGCACGCCGATTTCTACAACGCCAATGTGGTCGGCACCCGGAACGTTCTGGCTGCCTGTCGCGACCGCGGAATCTCCAGGTTGGTCTATACGAGCTCGCCCAGCGTTGTCTTCAATGGCAGAGACATGCAGGGGGCGGACGAGTCCGTTCCCTATCCGGACCACTTTACCGCCTGCTACCCGGCTACAAAGGCAGAGGCGGAGAAGCTGGTGCTGGCGACCAATGGCACCGACATCGCCACCGTCGCCTTGAGGCCTCACCTGATCTGGGGGCCTGGAGATACGCACCTGATTCCCGGCATACTTGCGCGCGCCCGGCAAGGGAGAATGAAGAAGGTGGGCAAGGATTCGAAGCTGGTAGATTTCACCTATATCGACAACGCCGCCGAGGCGCACATCCTCGCCGCCGATCGGTTGACCGCCGGCAGTCCTATTGCGGGGCGCCCTTACTTTATTACCAACGGAGAACCAGTTGAGATCTGGGGCTTCATCAACACGATCCTCAATTTGGCGGAGATACCGCCGATCCGTGGATCGGTGCCGAGCGCGCTCGCATACCTGGGCGGGGCGCTGGCCGAAAAGGTGTGGAAGACATTTCAGCTAAAAGGAGAGCCGCCGATGACGCGTTTCCTGGCCCAGGAACTCGCGACTGCCCATTGGTTCACGATTGACGCGGCTCGACGGGATCTAGGGTACGAGCCGAGGGTCAAGATCAGTGAAGGGCTCGAGCGGCTCAAGGAGTGGATGGATTCTTCGGACAACATCAAGACGCGGTAAAGTCGGAGAAGCGAACTCTCGAAAGCCGAGAGCGGTGCGCGTAATCGGCTCCGGGATAAACATTACCCTCAACGAAGGATAAGGCCATGCAACTGCACACTCTGGACTGGGTTATCATCGTCCTCTCTGTGGCTATCTGTTTTGCGCCTGCTCTTTTTGTCGCCAGACGATCCGGAAAGAACACCGCCGAATTCTTCGCCTCTGGGCGCTCGGTGCCGTGGTGGCTGGCCGGGCTCTCGATGGTGGCGACCACTTTTAGCAGCGACACGCCGAACCTGGTCACCAACTTTGTGCGGACCCAGGGTGTGGCCGGAAACTGGCAATGGTGGGCCTTCGTCCTGACCGGCATCGCTACTGTTTTCTTCTACGCCCGCCTCTGGCGTCGCTCGGGAGTCTTGACCGATCTGGAGCTGTACGAGTTGCGATACTCGGGAAGGGCCGCGACCCTTGTGCGCGGGTTCCGCGCTCTTTACCTCGGATTGTTTTTCAACTGCATCATCATGGCGACCGTCAACCTGGCCGCCGTCAAAATCGCCGGAGTTCTTTTCGGTCTCGACCGATGGCAGACCCTCTTGTTAGTCGGTGTGCTGAATGTTGTTTTTGCCGCGCATTCAGGCCTTTGGGGCGTCCTGGTCATCGACATGGTCCAGTTCTTCATCAAGATGTCTGCCGTCATTGCCGCCGCCTACTTCGCACTCAAGCTTCCCCAGGTCGGGGGGCTGGAAGGCCTCGTCGACAAGCTGTCCAACATGCGAGGCCCGGGAGGCGTGGACTACTTGAGGCTGCTGCCCGATTTCTCGAGCAACACGGAACTGGCGGTGGCGATCTTCGTAATGCCGATCGCCGTCCAGTGGTGGGCCGTCTGGTACCCGGGGGCTGAGCCGGGAGGCGGGAGCTACATCGCCCAGAGGATGCTTGCCTCCAAGTCGGAAAAGGACGCCCTCGGCGGAGTCCTTTTCTTCAACGTTGCTCACTACGTGTTGCGGCCGTGGCCATGGATCCTGGTCGGCCTGGCATCCCTGATCATCTACCCGGAACTGTCCGATATCCAGAAGACCTTCCCCCATTTGAATCCGGCGCTCATCGGCCATGACATAGCTTATCCGGCCATGCTCAAGTTCCTGCCGGCGGGATGGATGGGCTTGATGGTCGGCGGACTGATCGCCGCCAACTCTTCCACGATCCTGACTCACCTCAACTGGGGCGCGTCTTACGTGGTCCATGACTTCTACCGCCGGTTTATCAGGTCTGAGGAGACGGAGAAACACTATGTTCGGGTAGGGCGCCTCGTCACGGTCGGGCTCTTCCTCCTTTCCTCATCCATGGTATTCGTGCTCGAAACAGCACAGGGCGCGTTCAACATCATCCTTCAGATTGGGGCAGGAACCGGCCTGCTCTACCTGGTGCGCTGGTTCTGGTGGCGCGTGACGGCCTGGTGCGAGGTAGTGGCCATGGTCAGTTCGTTCGCCATTTCGGTGTTCTGGCTCGTACTCACCAAGAGCGGCGTCGACGTCAGCACGCATAAGCAATTGCTGCTGACGGTGCTCTTTACGACCGTCTGTTGGATCGCGACCGCATACCTTGGACCGCAGACCGACCGGGCGACGCTGATCAACTTCTACAAGAAGGTCCGACCTTTCGGGGCCGGCTGGAAAGCGGTCCGGGCGGAGGCGGGCATTGCCGAATCCTACGCGTCAGGCGAAAACTTCACCCTGTCGCTGCTCGGATGGGTGGCGGGCTGCAGCATGGTGTGGTCGGCGCTCTTCACGGTCGGCAACTTCCTATACGGACGCTACACATATGCCGTGATCCTCCTCGCAGTCTTTGCTGTCAGTGGGTCGGCGGTCGTCTGGGTGATTAATCGACTCTGGACCGGTGAGACGCGCTGAGCGCGTCAGAGGGCCAGGAACAGGGGGAGCTTGAGCGACGGAAAGCGGCACGAACACGACCTCGGGCGGATTGCCGAGTGTTTTCAGATCTACGCGGACTTCGTTTCCGCGGCTGTCTGCGGGAGCGGACACATCAACGACACGTACTGTGCGACCTTCGACCAGGGCGGAAGCCCCATCCGCTACATCCTTCAGCGGATCAATCAGAAGGTCTTCCCGGATCCAGTGTCCTTGATGGAGAACATTGCCCGGGTGACCACGCACCTGCGATACAAGGTGGATGAACCCCGGACGCGCCACGCACTTACCTTGATTCCGACCCGGGGCGGCAGGACTTACTACCTGGACGATGATGGCGGCTACTGGCGCTCCTATGTTTTCGTCGAAGGCGCCAGCACCTTCGACACGGTCCAGTCGCGACGGCAGGTTTACGAGGTCGCCAGGACTTTCGGGCAGTTCCAGCGGCTGCTTGAGGATCTGCCCGGTCCCCGCCTCTACGAGACCATCCCGGACTTTCACAACACCCCGCGCAGGGTCGAAGCCTTTGAGTCGGCCGTAAGAGCCAATCCCATGAACCGGGCTCACCTGGCCGCGACCGAGATCGACTTTGCCCGAAAGCGTGCCTGGATGGCCGACGTGCTGCTCGAGAAGTGCCGTGCCGGCCTGATTCCCGAGCGGACGACGCACAACGACACGAAAATCAACAACGTCCTGCTCGATGACAACACGAGCGAGGGCGTCTGCGTGATTGATCTCGACACCGTCATGCCCGGGCTCTCGCTTTACGATTTCGGGGACGAGGTCCGAACCATGACCACCTCCGCTCGGGAAGACGAGGAGGACCTCGAGAAAGTCGAGTTCCATCTCCTGCTTTTCGAGGAACTGGTGAAGGGATACTTAAGCATCGGCCTCAACTGGCTGACGCCAACGGAGACCAGCCACCTGGCTTTCGCAGGCCGTCTGATCACCTTTGAGCAGGGCATCCGGTTCCTGACCGACTACCTGCTGGGGGACGTGTATTACCGGGTGCACGATCGCGAGCACAACCTGAGGCGTTGCCGGACTCAGTTCCGGCTCGTCGAGCAGATGGAAGCCCTCGAACCGGAGATGAAGCGGGTGGTCAAGGAAAACAGCGCTTGAGCGGGGCGGCGAGAGGAACCTTTGTTGCCGGCTTCCGGCCGATGATATCCTTTCATCCCGATAACGCATTCTCATACACGTCAGATTGACGGAGGGTCAATGAACTATTTCATATGCTGCTTTATTCTGGTTGTCTCACTCACCTGCGCGATCGTCGTTGCTCAACAGCCCCCGGTGCTCGACAGGGAGTTGTTCTTCGCCGACCCGGAGATCTCCGGGGCGCAGATCTCGCCTGACGGCAAGTACATCGCTTTCGTAAAGCCGTGGAACAAGACCCGGAACGTCTGGGTCAAGAAAACCGAAGACCCGTTTGACAAGGCGACGCTCGTCACCGCCGATACAAAGCGTCCCATCCCGGGCTTTTTCTGGAGCCGGGACGGCAAGTTCATCCTGTTTGTGCAGGACCAGGCCGGTGACGAGAACTATAACGTTTACGCGGTTAACCCCGCCGATAAGCCGGCGACGGGGTCGGAAGCTCCAGCAGCCCGCAACCTGACCGATGCCAAAGGCATCCGGGCCTCCATCTACGCAGTCCCGAAGTCCGACCCGGACATTGTCTATGTTGGCCTCAACGACCGGGACAAAGCCTGGCACGATCTTTATCGCGTCAAGATCTCGACCGGCGAACGGACGTTGGTTCGCAAGAACACAGACCGGCTCGTCGGTTGGGTGTTCGATCTCAAGGATGAGCTTCGACTGGCCCTGCGATCGAACGATAACGGCGACACCGAGATCCTGCGGGTCGACGCGGATGGTTTCAAGAAGGTTTACTCGTGCAATGTCTTCGAGAGCTGCGCCCCGCTTCGTTTCAACACCGACAATAAGCGCGTGTACATGGCCACGAACAAGGGAGACGACGTCGACCTTATCAGCCTCGCCCTGCTTGACCCGGAAACTGGGAAAACCGAGCCGGTCGAATCCGACCCGGCCAAGCGAGTCGATTTCGGCGGAGCCATGTTCTCGGACTTGACCGACCAACTGATCGCAACGACGTACACCGATGACCGGTTGCGGATCTACTGGAAGAACAAGAGTTTTGAGTCGGATTACAATCTCCTCAAGAAGCAGCTTGGGGACAAGGAGATCGGCTTCGGCTCGCACACCAAGGATGAACAGCTGTGGCTGGTCTCGGCGGCCAGCGACGCAGAGCCCGGAAAGACTTTCCTGTTCGACCGGAAGACGAAGAAGCTGATACCCCAATACACCATTCGTGAGAAGTTGCCGCGCGAGCATCTGGCGCCGATGCAGGCGGTCAAGTACCCGTCCTCCGATGGCCTGGAAATTCCCGGATACCTCACGCTTCCCAAGGGCGTGGAACCGAAGAATCTTCCACTCGTGGTCCTTCCACACGGCGGACCCTGGGGGCGGGATGAGTGGGGATACGACGGCTTCGCGCAGTTCCTGGCCAACCGAGGCTACGCGGTCCTGCAGCCCAATTTCCGGGCCTCGACGGGCTACGGTAAAAAGTTTTTGAATGCCGGAAACCTGCAGTGGGGCGAGAAAATGCAGGACGACATCACGTGGGGTGTCAAGTCGATGATTCAAAAGGGAATCGCTGATCCGAAGCGAGTCGGAATCATGGGCGGTTCCTATGGAGGCTACGCGACGCTGGCCGGTGTGGCATTCACGCCGGATGTTTACGCAGCGGCAGTGGCGATTGTCGCCCCGTCCAACCTGATCACCCTGCTCGAGAGCATTCCCCCTTATTGGGAAGCCGCACGAACTGTGTTTGGCAAGCGGATGGGCGACCCCGCCACTCCCGAGGGCAAAGCGCAGCTTGAACGGCAATCGCCGCTCAACTCGGCCGCCAAGATAAAGACGCCGCTGCTCGTGGTCCAGGGGGCCAACGACCCGCGTGTCAATAAGAGGGAATCCGACCAGATCGTTATCGCGCTCAGAGACCGTGGATTCCCGGTCGAATACCTTGTCGCTCCGGACGAAGGTCACGGCTTTGCCCGTCCCGTGAACAACATGGCGATGTTCACCAGTGCCGAAAAGTTCCTTGCCAAGCACTTGGGCGGACGCTATCAGGAGGGCGGAACAGAAGAGGTGATGACCCGCCTGAAGGAAATCACGGTCGATCCAAAGAGCGTGATCCTGGCTGCAAAGGTTGACGCCAACGCGGTCGGCGTGCCGAAAGTGGAAGCGGCTCTGGTTCCCGGCAGCTACAAGTACAGCGCGAAGTTCAACGCTGGCCAGCAGCAGATAGACATGAAAATCGCGACCGAGATCAAAGAGTCCGAGGCCGGGTGGACAGTCACCGATACGGTAACCATGCCGATGGGTGAGATCAGCGAGACGGGAATCCTCGACAAGTCGACCCTGACCGCTGTCAAGCGCAACGCGAAGCAGGGACCCGTGACTCTGGAATGGGCCTGGAAGAACAACAAGGTGGAAGGAACCCTCACGGTCAATGACCAGCCGCGACCAATCAAAGTGGACGTTGGCGGGGGCCTCTTTGCCGATGGACCGGGATCTGCATTCGTTCTCGGTACGCTCCCGCTGGCCGAAGGGTATTCGACCTCTTACCGCAATTTCGACGTCCAGACACAGAAAGTGAAGCTGATGCAGCTGAAGGTCGCTGGAAGCGAGGACGTTACCGTTCCGGCCGGAACCTTCGCCACTCATCGAGTCGAGGTGTCGTCAGCTGACGGCGGTGCGGACACGATGACGCTTTGGATCGCGAAGGACTCCCGCAAGCCGGTGAAGACATCGGCTGTAATGAGTCAGATGGGTGGAGCGACCCTGACGATCGAGTTGCAGTAGTGAAAAAAGGGAAAGGGTAGGTCCGCCTTCCGGGTCGCACCTACCCCAACCACCCACCCCAACCCTGCGACATCGCAGACGACGACCAAGCGTGCCCCACGTTGGAAACGGACGCCGTCTGGTATTTCGGGGACACAAAACTTAATTCTTCCGCCAGTTGGTTGGACCCGGTATCGGCTTGAGAATTAAGTATTATGTCCCCGAAATAACGTTCTACAGCTTCCCTCCACGCATGGCGAGCGCAATTCCGCCGTAGGAACCGGCTTTCTCGCCGAGCATGGAGCGCTCGATTGCGACCGTATTGGTTGGGAAAATCCTGACCCTCTCCCGCACCGTCGCCCTGACGGTATCGACCAAAAGCGGACCTATGGCCGACACGCCTCCGCCCAGGATGACCATGTCGGGATGGAGGGTGACGATCACATTGCAGATACCGATGCCGAGGTAAGTTGCCGCGCGGATGATAGCGGCCTTGACCGGTTCATCCCCGGCTTCCGCCGCCTGTCTCATTTCTTTAGGGGTCAGATAATCCGAACGGCCTCCCACCATTTCGAAGAGCTTGGGCGCGAGACCGCTTCGCATCAGCCGTACTCCCTCAGCTGTGATTGCCGGACCACTCGCCAGCGCTTCCAGGCACCCGCGATTGCCGCATCCGCACAGAGGTCCGTCCGGCAGGATGGTTTGATGGCCAAGCTCGCCAGCCGCCCCGCAGGGACCTAGGCGGAGCTTGCCGTCCACCACTATTCCTCCGCCTATCCCCGTGCCGATCGCGAAGAAAACAAGCGAATCGACATCCATGCCGGCACCGAACGTGAGCTCGCCGAGGGTGGCGGTGCGCACGTCATTGAGCAGATAAACCGGGCAACCGATTCGGGAGCCGAGGATCTCCGCAACTGGGATCTGGCGCCACTGCCCCGGAAGATTGGGAAGAAACAGAGTATAACCGGTCTCCCGATCCACCAACCCAGGCACGCCCATTCCCAGCGCACACGGCCGTCTCCCGACCGCCGAAGCCATGTCGCTGATGACGGAGGCCACCCTTTCGAGCACCGCGTCCGGGCCCTCGTGGGCGTAAGTCGGGTCGGAGCGTTCACAGACAATGGTCCCGTCTTCGGAAGCCAGGGCGCAAGCCGTGTTTGTTCCTCCGAGGTCGACGCTCGCGTAGATTCTGCTTTTGCCCATGTTAACGAGGCACAAGATTGCCACGCTGGACCAGGCGTTTCAAGTGCAAGAATTTCAGGCGGCGGGAGGGAATCCTGGGGCACTACGATTTCGGGGACACGATATGCCGTTCCTGGGGCTTACCGGGAGACTCTCTCACCGGAACCGGAAATTGAAAATCATGTCCCCGAAAGGAATTTCAATACTTCACGTACTTCGCGCCTTTTGTACCGCAGATCGGGCATTCAAGGGGGGGCTGTCCGAATTCGATATGCCCGCACACCGGGCAAAGGTAAAAGTCCGTTGTTTCAAGATCCTTCCCCTGAACAGCAGCTTCTAACGCCTTCTGATAAAGCTGAGCATGCACAGTTTCCGCATCAATCGCGTAGCCCAGAATTCGTCGTCCTTTGTGCTTCTCTGCTTCCGCCTGGGCGACCATGGGTGGGTACATCTTGGTGAACTCGAATGTCTCACCCTCGATTGCCTTCTTCAAATTTTCCGCGGTGGAGCCGATCCCGGCCAGCGCCGCCAGGTGTCCCTGCGCGTGGACGCTTTCCGCCTCCGCGGTCGCTCGGAACAACTTGGCAATGTTTACAAGGCCTTCCAGTTCTGCCTTCCTCGCGAATGCCCGGTACTTCTGATTAGCCTGGCTCTCTCCCCCGAACGCTTCGCTTAAGTTCTTCTCAGTATTTGACATGATGAATCCTCCACTAATTGCCGGTGAGAATATCACATTCTTTAAATATGAGAATCGAATAAGCGTCGGACTCAACAAAGAAAGCCAGTTGCCGGAGTCGTCATTTTGCTCATTTGCTTTCGGACGCCCCGCACGTAAAAATCAGACGATAGGCCTGTTAAAACTAACCCGCCGCAAGGAGCAGACGATCGTGAATCATCCGCGGGAAACGACAGCGACCCGTACACCACTCACACCCATCGAGCGGATCCTGACTCCCCTGCAGAAGTTCGCGGCACAGGAGGCTTCCGGCGGCTTTGTCCTGATCTTCGCCACAATTGCCGCGCTCGTGTGGGCCAACTGGGGCCCGGAAGGCAGTTATCACCATTTCTTCGAGAACGAATTCGGCCTATCGCTCGGCGACTGGTCCATCAGCAAGTCGCTTCACCACTGGATCAACGACGGGTTGATGGCCATCTTCTTCTTTGTGGTGGGTCTCGAGATCAAGCGTGAACTGATCATCGGCGAACTGTCAGCTTTCCGGAAGGCCGCGCTCCCGGTCGCCGGCGCCCTGGGAGGAATGGTGGTACCGGCGGGGCTCTACTGGGTGCTCAACGCAGGCAGCGCAAGTCAGTCAGGCTGGGGCATCCCCATGGCGACGGACATCGCCTTCGTCATCGGAGTCCTGACCCTGCTCGGGTCAAGGGTGCCGGCCTCACTGAAAGTCTTTCTCGTCGCGCTGGCCATTGTGGATGACATCGGCGCCGTGCTCGTGATAGCACTCTTCTACACCGCCCAGATCAGTACGACTGCCCTTCTTGCCGCGGGCGTCATTACCAGCATGCTCCTCGTGCTCAGCTGGCTGGGCACACGGCACCCGATTGTCTACGGCGTCCTTGGGATCGGGCTTTGGCTGGCCCTCCTCCAGTCAGGCATTCACGCAACGATTGCGGGCGTCGTCCTCGCCTTGACTGTCCCGGCCTCGACCCGGATCACAACCGGCCATCTGATCGACGCGGGTCACCACCTGCTGAACCAGCTCAAGGGGGTCCGGACGAGCGAGGGGCTGGCGCCGACAACACACGAGGAACAAAACATCATAGCGGCCCTGGAAGGGGAATGCGAAAGAGCCGAGACGCCGATGCAACGGCTCGAACGGACGCTCCATCCCTGGTCCGTCTTTTTCATCATGCCGCTATTTGCCCTCGCAAACGCCGGTGTCGTCATCGATTCGAATTCCTTCTCGCTCGCATCGAATTTAAGCCTGGGCGTAGTCCTGGGCCTGGTCGTCGGGAAGCCGGTCGGTATCTCGCTATTTGCCTGGGCGGCGGTCCGAACCGGCGTAGCGAGCCAGGGAACGGGTGTGCGGCTGATCCACGTTCTGGCGGCTGGTTGCCTCGGCGGGATAGGTTTCACGATGTCGATTTTCATTGCCACCCTCGCTTTCGAAAGCGAAGAGATGCTGAGTACGGCAAAGGCGAGCATCCTGCTCGCGTCGCTCTTCGCCGGCGCTTTGGGAAGCCTGGTGTTCGCGCTGGCCGGGCGGGCGCCCTCTCCTGCCAGCTGATAGCCGCCGATCCTGCATAACCGAGTAGCGAAGTGGGTCCGACTTCCCAGTCGGAGCGGTCCCACTGGGAAGTGGGACCGACGGGGATTCAGCACGGGCGACAGCGGCGCTCCTTCAACCTTGACAATTCGGCTGCGGTGCTTCAATGTGTACAGCCGTTCGTGGGCAGAAACCGGCACCTGCCGGGAGACAGGCGTTCAGATCCATCGGTCTAGGCAAACTCCCCTGTTTCATTGCGGTTGCTCGCCTTGGCTGGATTCCGGCTAAGAGCCTGCCCGTCGAATTGGAGCATACATGAGTTGGATTCCGGTCGCGCTGGGTCTCTGGATCATTGGCGGATTGGCCGCGCTGGCATTTTGGCGTAGGCCGCAGGCGTCTGCCTGGGCGAGCGCCTTGACCCTCGCGGGCGGGACGATGATCTGCCTGCCCGCCATCTGGAGGGCGCTGGCCGGCTTCTCGCCGGGGATCCTCCGGATACGCTGGGGGGTACCAGGCGGCGAATTCGCTCTTCAGATCGATGCCCTGGCGGCTTGGTTCCTTCTGCCGACCCTCGTCTTGTCCGTCCTTGCTGCGGTCTATGGAGTCGGGTATCTCTCCCGGGAGGCAGCGCACCGACCAACCGGCCCCTCCTGGTTCTTCTTCAACCTCCTCGTCGCATCGATGGCGGTCGTACTCATGGCCCGAAACGCCGTGCTGTTTTTGACCGCCTGGGAGATCATGGCCCTCGCGTCTTTCTTTCTGGTGACGTTTGAAGACGAACGGGAGTCAGTGCGCCGGGCCGGCTGGACTTACCTCATTGCCACGCACCTGGGCACGGCCTTCTTGCTGACCCTGTTCATCCTGCTTGGTCGAAACACGGGATCGCTCGACTTCGGTGTTTGGGCACAGGCAGGCGGGATCGATCTACGGTCGGCGAGTCTCCTCTTCGTCCTCGCGCTGGTGGGGTTCGGATCGAAAGCGGGCATGATCCCGTTTCACGTCTGGCTCCCCGAGGCTCATCCAGCCGCACCGAGCCATGTTTCTGCCGTCATGTCGGGGGTGATGATCAAGACCGGGATCTACGGGTTGCTGAGATCCCTGACCTTCCTCGGAGAACCGCCCTCGTGGTGGGGATGGCTGCTGATCGGCCTCGGCATCGCTTCCGGAATCCTCGGAGTCCTGTTCGCCCTGGCTCAACATGACCTGAAACGGCTGCTTGCCTACCACAGCGTGGAAAATATCGGCATCATTCTGCTCGGCCTCGGCTTGGGTGTGCTCGGATCGAGCCTGGGCTCGCCCGTGCTCGCGATGCTCGGCTTCGCCGGCTGCCTCCTTCACGTATTGAATCACGCGCTGTTCAAGGGCCTGCTCTTTCTGGGGGCAGGGAGCGTGTTGAGGTCCACCGGCTCTCGCGATATTGAACATCTGGGGGGACTGCTCAAGCGGATGCCTTGGACGGCTCTCACCTTTCTCGTCGGCGCGGCCGCGATCTCCGGCTTGCCGCCTCTAAACGGTTTCGTCAGCGAAATGCTCGTCTTCCTTGGAGGATTCCGCGCGATAGGCGATGCGGAGGTTACTGCGGTTCTGGCGGGAGCCGCGGCAGTCGCCGGCCTTGCGCTGATCAGCGGCCTGGCAATCGCCTGCTTCACAAAAGCTTTTGGCATCGTCTTTCTCGGCGAGCCCCGGACAGAATGCGCCGGCGGAGCGAAGGAAGCCCCGCGCACCATGCTCATTCCGATGGGCATCCTCGCTGCTTCCTGTATCGGCGTCGGGCTGGCCGCCCCTTGGATTGTGGGATCGGTTGCTCCAATCCTGGTGTTGACGACCGGCATGCCGCGCACGCCTATGACCGACGGACTGGCCGTCGTGAGCGGTGCTCTCGGGAAGGCGACGCTCGGCGGGCTGTTGCTGATCACGGCCGTTGGTTTATTGGCACTTCTGCGGCGGAGGTTGCTTCGCGACCGATCGGTCGAGACTGCCGGCACCTGGGATTGCGGGTACGCCCGCCCAACCACCCGCATGCAATACACGGCATCATCGTTTGCGCAGCCCATAGTCGAGGCTTTTAAAGGATTGCTCGGAACACGCACTCGGGTCGTGTTGTCGTCGTCGCCCTTCCCCGACACTGCTTCCTTTTCTTCGGAGACTCCGGACCCCTGGCTGGAACGGTTTTACAGGCCGGCCTTTTCGGGGATCGGTGTCCTTGCTTCCAAGCTGCGCTGGATGCAGCACGGCAACATTCACCTGTACGTTCTGTACATCGCTTTAGCGCTCCTGGCGATGCTTGTGTGGATGATGGGTTAGGAATGAACTTGAACTGGCTGCCTCCACTACTCGGACTCGTCCTGGCCCCGCTTTTGCTGGGAGTCATCAACCGGACGAAGGCTTTCTTTGCGGGTCGCAAGGGTCAGCCGCTGCTGCAATCGTATTTCGACCTTGCCCGGCTCCTGCAGAAGGGCGCCGTCTACAGTTCAACCACTTCCTGGGTCTTTCGAGCCGGCCCGCTCGTTGGACTGGCCGCAATGTTTACCGCACTGCAACTGGTCCCGCTCGGAGGTCAGCCGAGCCTGCTCCACTTTGTCGGCGACGTCGTTCTCCTTTGCGGTTTGCTCGCCCTTGCCCGGTTCGCGACCATCATTGCCGCCTTGGATACAGGATCAAGTTTCGAGGGAATGGGGGCCAGCCGCGAGGCCTTCTTCGGTGCGCTGGCGGAGCCTGCGCTCTATCTTTCCCTGGCAGCCCTGGTGCGTCACACCGGCTCCGACGATCTGTCGGCGAGTCTGGGCATGCTCTCGGACAGGAACTGGGCGGATGTGCATCCTTCGCTGGTCTTGGTTACGGTCGCCCTGCTGGCGGTTTTTCTGGTGGAGAACTGCCGGATTCCGGTTGATGACCCGAACACGCACCTCGAGCTCACGATGATCCATGAGGTGATGGTGCTTGACCACAGCGGCCCGGATTTTGCGTTCATCCTGTACGCTGCCGCCCTGAAAATGTGGATACTGGGAAGTCTTCTGATCGGGATTGTTCTGCCGGCACTTTCCTCCAGTGTCTGGTTAAATCTCGGGTTTTCGCTGCTCGGTGTGCTGGGACTGGCAGTTCTTGTAGGCGTCATCGAATCAGTGATGGCCCGCCTCCGAATGCTCGTCGTTCCGCAACTGCTGGTCGTGGCTTCCGCGCTAGCGGCAACAGCTCTTCTGCTGGGAGTCAGGTGAACATGAAGCTGGAGTGGCTTCTCGTCCTTCTGGTGCTGTCAAACCTGAGGCTGCTGGCGTCCGGGCGGCTTGGGGCGAAAATTCGAACAGTGGCCGCCCAGGGCATCCTGCTGGGGCTTGTCCCTCTTCTGGGAAGCATCGGCCATCCGGGTGTGCATGCTATCGCTATCGCGACGGTCGGGATCGTGATCAAGGGTTTCTTCTTCCCATGGCTGCTGCTTCGCGCCGTCCGGGAGACCCGCATCAACCGCGAAGTGCAGCCGTACGTCGGGTACCTCGCCTCGGTGATGATCGGCCTGGCCGGACTGGCAGGGGCTTTTCTGCTCAGCCGAGAACTGACCCCCCTGCCCGGGACCGCGACTTCCCTTCTCGTCACAGCAGCGCTGTTCTCTCTTTTCACCGGCCTTTTCCTCATCGTGAGCCGGAAGCGAGCCATCAACCAGGTTCTCGGATTCCTGATTCTGGAGAACGGTGTGTTCCTGTTCGGAGCCGGAGCGATGGGAGAGGTCTCCTTGCTCGTCGAGCTCGGAATTTTGCTGGATGTCCTCGTGGCTGTTCTTGTCATGGGTATTACCTTGTTCCACATCAACAGGGAGTTTGATCATATCGAGACCAATCGTCTCGCTGATTTAAAGGACTGACCGCCCGCAGGTCCCACTTCCAAGCGGGCTCTGTTTTCGAAAAACGGACCGCGGGTCGAGTACGTGCAATTATGATTCTGGCGCTGATTCTTCTCCCTGCAATCTGCGGGGCGGCGGTGTTCGTCCTTGGCGGAACACGCCTGCGCCGTGTGCTCCTCATTACTGCAGCGATCGGACATGGTGCGATGACGGCCTTCGCCTGGTGGCGCGTCCCGGAGCCGGCCCTCGCCGGATGGCTGAGCCTGGACGCGCCCGGTCTGCTCTTTCTGAGCGTAACCAGCGTGCTGTTTCTCGCCGCGGCGCTCTATGCACTCGGATACCTGGCCTTCGAGCCTCTTGGAAGCGTGACTGACCTGGAGGAAGGCTTTCTTTTCAAGAATGCGCCGGAAGCCGTGTTCATCAGTTGCATGCTGATCTTCCTGGCATCGATGACCCTGGTAACCGTCAGCCGGCACTTCGGCCTTCTTTGGATCGGGATTGAAGCGACCACGCTCGCCAGTGCCCCTCTGATCTACTTTCATCGGCACCACCGGTCGCTCGAAGCGACGTGGAAATATCTGCTCATCTGTTCCGTGGGCATTGCCCTGGCTCTTCTCGGGAATTTCTTCCTGGGCGCCGCGGTAGCGCCGTCCTCGGGACGCGCGTCGCTTCTTCTGGACGACCTGCTCAAGAATCCTGGTGCGCTTAATCCCGCATGGCTCAAGGCGGCATTCGTGCTGATGCTGATTGGCTATGGGACCAAGATGGGCCTGGCGCCCCTGCACACGTGGCTGCCCGATGCTCACAGCGAGGCTCCTTCGGTGGTCTCGGCTTTGCTGTCGGGTGCTCTTCTAAATTGTGCTTTCCTGGGAATTCTTCGTATCTATCAGCTCTGTGGGGCGGCGGGCCAGGGGGCGATGTGCCAGAAGGCCCTGCTTACGCTCGGCGTGGTCTCGGTCGGCGTCGGAGCAGTGTTCATCCTTGGGCAGAGCGACTTCAAACGCCTTCTCGCCTACTCAAGCGTGGAGAACATGGGTCTGCTGGCCATTGGACTTGGAGTGGGCGGGATCGGCACCATAGGCGCGCTTTTCCACGCCGTGAACCACTCTCTCGTCAAGGGAATGCTCTTCCTGCTCGCCGGGAACATCCTGGTGGTCTATCGCACCAAGGCAATTGGACCCGTGCGGGGACTGCTGCGCCGCCTCCCGTGGACCGGCACCTTGTGGCTTGCCGGTTTCCTCGCGATCACGGGCACGCCGCCTTTCAGTCCGTTCTTCAGCAAGTTCCTGATCCTCAAGGCATGCTTCGATTCGGGCCATTGGCTGGTGGGGGTTCTCCTGCTCTTTCTCCTGGCTTTGATCTTCGTCGGGATGGCCAAGGCATGTTTGAGCATGTCGCAGGGAGTACCGGACGCAGACGACTCCCCGACCCCGGTTCGCGGTTGGTTGACCGTATTGCCACCGGCGGCCCTAGCCGGGATTGCCCTCTGGCTGGGGCTCGGGATCCCTGCTCAGCTCGTGAATCTCCTTGACGCGGCAGCCCAGGCGCTTGGAGGACTGCGATGAACGGGATCGCTCCTATCGTCCTTAGAAACGGCGAGCCATTCTCCCTGAAGAACTGCCCAGTCCTGCCCTTTGATCTTTGGCGGGCGGGAGTGCTCATGGAGCTTGCCGATGGCGCCCGCACCGCGGCGCTCTTCCTCGAACCCCGGGGCGGGCCCGACCGCCTGCATGCCATCCTGGCAGGGGCGAAAGGCGAGCTTCAGTGGTGGATCACCGAAGTTGGCACGCAATACCCGTCTCTGACCCCCGAATGTCCACAGTTCCACTGGTTCGAGCGGGAAATCGCCGAGCAGTGGGGGACACGTCCCCTTGGCCACCCCTGGTTCAAACCGATTCGGTTCCACCGTCCTTACCGGCCTGATATCGATGCATGGCACCGCCTGCCCGACACCCTGATCCTTCCATCGGTCATGGATTTCTTCAGCGTGGAAGGGGAGGAAATCCATGAAGTCGCTGTCGGACCCGTTCATGCGGGTGTGATCGAGCCCGGACACTTCCGTTTCCAGTGTCATGGCGAGACGGTTCTCCATCTGGAGATCTCTCTCGGATACCAGCACCGAGGCGTGGAACGGGCATTGGTGGGAGGGCCAGACCCAAAAACAATTCACTACATGGAGACCCTTGCCGGGGACACGACAGTCGGTCACACAACCGCCTACTGCCAGGTCGTCGAAGCACTGGGCGACTACCGCACTTCGGTCGAGACCGAGCGGCTTCGCGCCATAGCGCTCGAACTGGAGCGCCTGGCCAACCACACGGGAGACCTGGGCGCCCTGGCCGGCGACGTGGGCTATCTGCCAACCTCCAGTTACTGTGGCCGGATTCGAGGCGACTTGCTCAACATGACTGCACTTCTGTGCGGCAACCGGTTCGGCAGACGGCTGGTCCGTCCCGGTGGAATCGGAACCCGGATCGATCGAACCGCACTCGAGGAGCTCGGAAGCAGGCTTCAGAGGGCGCGCAAGGATCTCGTTAGCGCGGTCGAGCTGTTGTGGCGGACGCCCTCGGTACGCGCAAGGTTCGAGAACGCCGGGCGGGTCTCACGAGACACCTGCCTGGAGCTCGGCCTGGTCGGGGTCCCGGCGCGAGCCTCAGGGGTAGAACGGGACGTCCGCAGCGAGTACCCCACCGGAGCGTATGCACAACGGCAGATCGGAATGAGCACGCATCCGGACGGCAACGTCCAGGCACGCGCCCTGGTCCGTTGGGACGAGATCAAGAAGAGCGTCGACTTCATCGGGGCGGAACTTAGCGAGATCGGTCTGACCGAGGGAACGGATGCGGTTGCCACCAAGCGTCCCAGGCTCGCGCCCGAGGCGGGAGTCGTGACACTGGTGGAGGGATGGCGGGGCGAAATCTGCCACGTGGCATTGACGGACTCCAACGGCCGATTCGCGCTGTACAAAGTCGTGGATCCTTCCTTTCACAACTGGATGGGTCTCGCAATGGCACTCAGGAACCAGCAGATTTCGGATTTTCCGCTGTGCAACAAGAGCTTCAACCTGTCCTATTGCGGCCATGATCTCTAGGGCGCGTTTCGAGAGAGGTGAGAGGTGCTGAAAGCTTTACTGGCCCGCGTTCATCAGGGCCACCGAACCATGCGGTACCCGGTGGAACGGCCCGTCTTGCCCCCCGGTTTCCAAGGCAGGCCGGGGATCGATGCGAGCCGCTGCGTGGAAGGCTGTAGTGACTGCGCGCAGGTCTGCCCCACGTGTGCAATCGTTCCAGAACCGGGGAATCCAAAGGTAGACTTGGGCCGCTGCCTCTTTTGCGGAGAGTGCGTTGCTGCGTGTCCGGCCGGGGCGATCCAATTCGGCCAGGAGCACCGCATGGCAACAAGCCAAAGGGAGGCGTTGCGTGCCGGCAGCGAGGAATATCTACTGGCAGAGGCCCTTGAAGCGCAAGCAAAGAGGCTGTTTGGCCGCTCGCTCAAGCTCAGGCAAGTGAGCGCGGGGGGATGCAACGCATGCGAGGCGGACATCAATGTCCTGGGAACCGTAGGCTTTGACCTCGGGCGCTTTGGAATCCAAATCGTTGCGTCACCTCGGCACGCGGACGGCTTGATCATTACGGGGCCGGTGACGGAGAACATGCGGGTGGCCTTGCAGAAAACCTGGGAGGCGGTTCCGCCGCCTCGATTGGTCATTGCCGTGGGGGCTTGTGCGATTTCCGGCGGCCTGTATGCGGGGCACCCGGAGGTCCACGACGGCGTCACAGACATCCTTCCGGTTGATCTCTTCGTGCCCGGCTGTCCGCCCAACCCGCTCACGATCCTGGACGGTCTGCTGCGCCTGCTGGGCAAAGCCGACTGACCGGAGTTTCGGGGACATGATACTTAATTCCCACGAAGTCAGCGGTAGCGCGCGTAAGCAAGGAATTAAGTTTTGTGTCCCCGAAACTCCACGGAAACTCCCCCGATACTGCAATCTGCGACGTAGAGCGGCGGATTCGCAAAAGCGAATCGCCGTGTCCGTGGTCAGTGGTCAGTGGTCAGAAGGTGTGAAAAAATCGAAAGACGGGTTTTCGACCCCAAGGGGGTCGCGCAGCAAAGCCCAGGGTTGGCCGCGTTTTTTGCGGCCTACCCTGGGTGGCAGTAGCAAACGCCTCAACCCTGAAAGGGTTGCGTATGTGCATGATACGCAACCCTTTCAGGGTTGAACTTCTGGGGTCCCCGACCCAGGGTAGGCCGCAGACAACGCGGCCAACCCTGGGCTTTGCTACGCGACCCCCTTGGGGTCGAAAACCGAGTCTTCGCAAGCAAAACCGATTTTTTCACAGCTTCTCAGTGGTCAGTGGTAGTCAGTGGTCAGTCGTCAGTGGTCAGTGGTCAGTGGTTGTCAGTGGTCAGTGGTCAGTCGTCAGTGGTCAGTGGTCAGTTGCTCTCGGCTTCACCATCACCACCGCCCGCCGGTAGCTGACGAGATTCGGACGGCCGTCATCGCGAACTACCAGGATGACGTGAAGGGTCCCGGGCCTCTTCACCTCGGGCGCGACAAACGAGGTCTTCCAGCCGGCGGAGCTCGCCAGTTGCACGGGTGCGGTCACGGATCCCGCCTCACCGTAAAGGAACCAGGAGGCAGCCAACTGGTTGCCATCCGGATCCTTCGTTCCCTCCGCGGAGAGCGACACAGTCTGTCCCGAAGTGGCCTCCAGCTTGATAACCGCCTTCGACTCATTCCCGTTCAGAACAGCTTTTGGGTTGTGATTCGCCTTGGAGTAAGAAGGAGCGATGCACCAATCCATGCGGGCCGAGAAGTCATTCTGGAAGTCCTCGCGCCAGCGCCAGATGGTCGCCTGATCTGAGGTATGAACCGTGCCGTTCGCTGTTGGTACGGTGTCTCGGGAGTCTGCCGAATTGGTCCAGATCGGCCGGCTTTCCCCGTGAGGCTTGTAAAGCGTGTATCGGCCTCCCCATCCGCCATAGGCAGGACTCTCGTGCCAGCCCAGCCCATTGTTGATGAGCCCCAGGAACGAGGGAGTGTCCCCTTCCATAATGTACGCAAGCCTGGGGTACAGGGCGCCAAGCGGGCCGTGACCCGCGATCACGTTTTCCTGTAGCCAGGGGTTGTCAACCATCGAGAAGAAATGACCGGGGGCGTTGCGATAATGCCGGTCCCCGGAGATACCCGTCCAAGTGGCCCGCCAGTACTCCTTCGAGTCCTCGGTGCTCGGCGAGACAATGTAGAAGAGCTCCGGAAACGTCTTTCGGATCCAGTATCCGGAGTCGTCCTGGTCGGAGATCGTGTAGACGCGGATCTTGGCCACGAACCTGCGAACCGCTTCCGGAGAGCGCGTTCCTTGAACCTCCCAGAGCGCCTGTGCGAGGACATTCGCCCCGCCCCAGGCGGTGATCCAGACCGGCCGCTCGTCGGCGGCGTCCACCACCGAGATGATGTGGCGGGACCCGTCGCTGCTCTTCCCTTCTCCGACCCCTTTCATTCCATAGACCGGCAGTCCGTCTTTAACCACGGCCCGAAGATAATCGGCCGACGGATAGCCGGATGCGTGCAAGGAGAGATTCGGAAGAACCTTTTCGAAGGCGTCGATTTGCCGCTGGAGCAGATCCACCCGCGTTCGTGCCCGCAACCAGGTCGAGGTACTCGCTATCAGTCCCTGGACGTCATATTCGTTCGAATAGACCAGGAACCGAACCATGGACTCTTCGTCGTCCGGTTCATTCGAAATGTCGGTCAGAACAACGACCCGCTGCTTCTCGACACCAGGCTGGGCATACCCCCAGCAAGCGAGCACGCAGAAGAAAACGAAAAAGCTGGTGTAGCGCATCTCCCTGTCTCCTTGTCTCCCCGTCTCCCGGTCTCCCGGTCCCCCGTCATTGCCTGGTCCCGAGATAATTGCCGTAACCGACGACCAGGGTCGAGGCGACGAGGACCGCCAATGCCATAGTGATCAGAAACTTGGTTTTGGCGCTGGCCCCCTTCCACTCCCGCAAGGCAATACCCCACAAGGTGCTGAAGATAATGATGCTTGCCATGTGGATCGTCCAGCTCGAGAACTTGTACCTGCCCATCTGGGTTTCACCCATGGAGTAGAAGAAGAACTGCATGTACCAGATGGTTCCCGCGAGCGCCGAGAACAGGTAGTTCCAGGTCATCGGGACCCGCAGCCGACCCGGATCTTCCGCCGCTGCCGCTCCGACCGACCGCGGTTCGGGAAGTGCCTCGATCCGGATCTTGCTACCGGCGAAGTACTCGTGGCCCGACTTGTTGCGGACGTGCAGGATCATGCACCAGACGAAATTCGTCGTGAAGCCTCCGGCCAGGAGCACGACCAGGACCGCGAGGCCTTGCCAGAGGATCGGGGCGCCGTGAGCGACCGCGATCACTTTGATCGGATCGCCGGCCGCCAGGCCATAGGCGAAGGATGCGCTCATGATGCCTGAGAAAGTCGCGACCATGAGACCTTTCCAGAAATCGAACTCCTGGATATGTGCGCGCTTCTCTTCCTCGCTCATTTCGCGTTCCTTCGTGACCCCTGCTAATCCGGCGATGAAGATGCCCAGGAGGCAGACTCCGACGCCCGCCAGGATCACCTGCCCGGAAGCGGTTCCAAGAACCTTCGAACCAAACGTCCCCTCGAAGATCGGTGGCATCAGGGTTCCAAAGGCCGCGCAGTATCCGAGGGCGACCGCCATGCCGAGGGACATCCCCAGGTAACGCATCGTCAGCCCGAAGGTGAGCCCCCCGAAACCCCACATCACCCCGAAGAAATACGTCCAGAATAGCGTTCGACCGGACGCTTCGGAGAGGACGCCGCCCAGGTCTGGAACCAGAATGAACGCCAGTGTCCAGGGTGCGATTATCCAGCTGAAGAAGCCCCCGACAAGCCAGTAGGTCTCCCAGGACCAGTGGCGCACAAACCGGTACGGGACATAGAAGCTGCCTGAAGCCAGACCACCCAGCCAGTGAAAGAAGACACCCAGAAAGGGATTGGGATTCATAAGCCGCTGATTGCATCATTTGCGGCCGTTTGTCGCAAGCGAAAAGAAGCGGTGTGACCGCGGGCACGCCTTGCCTGACAAAGGAGTGAGATATTCAAGGCGTCATGATGAAATCAGTATTACTCATCCTTTTACTTGCCTGCACCGCTTGGGCGGGCGTCCTGAACGAAACATACGCGATAGGCGACAAGGGGTCAGGGAACGGGCACTCAAAGGCAAAAAGTGCAAAAGCACATGGAGCCGGACCCAAAGTATTCCTCCAGGGCGACCGGGACCTCATAAGACACTACCTGAAGAACTGCAAAGCCGGACACCTCCCGCCCGGGCTGGAGAAGCGTGGAGGAGGATTGCCACCGGGACTGGAAAAGCACCTGGTCAGGAACGGTGTGCTGCCTCCCGGACTGCAGAAGAAAATTCAGCCGATTCCCTTCGAGCTCGAGCAGGGACTGGTGCCCCTCCCGGCGGGGCTAAGTCGAGGCTTCATCGCGGGAAGGGTCGTGCTTTTTGACGAATCCCTGTCGATGGTTTTGGACGTCTTCGTCCCGTTTTAGCAAGACAGCTCAGGATTGCGCAGACATGCCGGTTACGGCGATACTGAGTCATGTCCTTGCCTGTCATTCTCGGGATTGGCCTCGGTTTGCTCCTTTCCTCCCCGAGCCCCGCGCTTTACCAGCAGGAGAGCGTCAAGCCGGGCATTAACCAGGAGTACCGGGGCAACATCGACGTCCAGAGCTGCGAAAACCAGTTTGAGAGTGAAGGCCGGGAAGCGTATCAGAAGCGAGCCAGTATCGTGGAGGCGCTGAAGCTTCGTCCCGGAGACGAGGTGGCCGATATCGGAACCGGCACCGGGCTGTTTATACCGCTTTTTTCACAAGCCGTTGGAACCGGGGGGCGGGTATATGCGGTCGATATCGCCGACGAGTTCGTGCAACACGTCCGCGCAAAGGCCCGCCGCTTGGGACTTGCCAATGTCGAAGCAGTTCTGTGCACCGACCGTTCGGTCAATCTCCCTCCTGGATCGATCGACGTGGCCTTCCTTTGCGACGTTTATCACCATTTTGAGTTTCCGCAGGACTCTCTGAATTCCATTAAAGCCGCTCTACGGCCGGGCGGAACCCTGGTCATCATCGACTACCAGCGGGTGCCCGGAAAGAGCCCCGAATGGCGCCTCAATCACATCCGTGCCGGCAAAGAGAAATTCCAGACTGAAATCGAGACGGCCGGGTTCCGCAAGACCAACGAATTCGATTTCCTCAAGGATAATTACTTCCTTGTATTTCGCCGACCCTGAAGTAAAAAGGAGCAAGCATGGACGAACAAAAGGGCATGAATCGACGTGATTTCGCATGGACACTGGCCGCCGCTGCGGGCGTAGCGGGCGGACAGGCGACGCTCGCCGCAAAAGCGGCCGGCGAACTAAAACTGGGACTCTACAGTATCACCTATCTCGGCCTATGGTACCGCGGGGAGGCGCTCACGCTTGAACAGGTGGTCGGGCGTGCCAGGCAATACGGTTACGACGGCGTCGAAATCGACGGAAAACGCCCCCATGGCAACCCTATCGACATGCCGAAGAGGCGCTGCCAGGAACTGCGCAAGCATGCGGACGGCGCCGGCATCGAGATCTACGCAGTGGCCGCGAACAACGATTTCAGCAGCCCGATGCCAGAGTTCCGCGAGTCGCAAATGCTGTACCTCCGCGAACTGATTCGGATGACGGCCGATTTGAACGCAAAGCTTCTCCGTGTGTTTCTGGCCTGGCCCGGGGTAACCGCTCGACCGGAAGGCGGCGGTCGCTACGACCTGGCCAAGGGAATCTGGGAATTCACGCACAAGGAATTTGCGCCTGAGCGAACTTGGGAGTGGTGCCGGACAGGCCTTGTGGAAGCCGCCAGATACGCGGGTGAATTCGGCATTACCCTGGCGCTTCAGAACCACGCGCCCGTTATCACCAACTATCGTGATGTTTTGCGCATGATTCGAGAAGTTAACTCGCCCAACCTGAAGGCATGTTTCGACACCCGATTGGAATACGGGAAAAAGGGCGAGTACCTCCTCCAGGCGGCGCGGGAGTTCGGCTCGCTGCAGGTTCTGACTCATTTCGGCGACGAATACGATCGGCTGAACGGCAAAATCGTGCCCAAGGAAGACGAGTTTGCGGTTGACCAGGCCGCCGGCCTGCTCGAAATAAACTACAAGGGCTATCTTGGTTACGAGCTCTGCCACCCGTTGCCCATGGTTAACGGCCAATTGCCGGGGATCGACTTCGTCGACAAGAACGTTCAACTCGCCGCAGAATTCATGCGGGAGGCGATCGCCGAGGCCCGAAAGCGTCGCTCGACCGTCGTCTCCTGAGCGCATGGAGCCGAAACCCATTTTGACTAACCCAAGGTTGGGATTTATGCTTTCTGTTGGAATCCCCAGAAGCTTTCTCTATATTCTTCACGAATTATGACTTATCTCGCGGTTTCAGCGCGCTTCAATCGTGTCCTGATCGTGCTTGCGGCGGCCGGCGCCTTGCTGTGTGGGTCGTCGATCGGGCAAACACCGCGCAAACAGCAGGAAACACCGGAGGCGAGAAAATCAGGCCGGAAAGCCTATGAAGTGACGGTGAACGCGGTTGTCCTCGACGTCGTCGTCACCGACAAGAAGGGGCGTATCGTCAAGGACTTAACAACCGGTGATTTGGAGGTCTTCGAGGACGGCGTGCGACAGAAAATCAAGTCGTTCCACCAAATCGAGGACCAGGCGGAACCCCAGACGGCGAGCCGGCCGACACCCGCTCCCTACGCGCCGCCCGTTCTCGAAACCCGCCGCCCCTCGCTTAACCTGATTACCCTTGTCTTCGACCGCATATCACTCTACGGGCGGAAAATGGCTCGCGAATCGGGCATGAAGTACGTCCGCGAGCTCCAGCCGAACGACGTTGTGAGTGTCATGGTGATCGATCGAACGCTCAGGGTCTTGTGTCCTTACACCAAGGACCCCAAGCGCCTGCAGGCGGCGATAGAATTAGCCACAGGAGGCACTTCACAGCAGTTCGCCAAGGTATCGGGTGAGATCCAGGAGGCGATGGAAACAGCCGGAGCCGCTTTGGAGGGCGCAGAGGCGGGCGCTGCTGCGGCTGGGCGCGAAACCGGCGGCCCGTCGGCCGGCACCTCGGCCGCGTTTGCAGAAGCGAAGACGGAAGCCGCGGTTGTCGATATGTTGCGCCATGCCTCGGTCGGCCAGGAGACGATCCAGGGCCACGCCACCGTCGATGGCCTGAAGACCATTGTCCGCGGCTTGCGCGAATTTCCGGGTCGAAAAGCCGTGGTGTTTTTTGCCGAGCGGATCGCCCTGCCGATTCAAGTTCTGCACCGCTTTCAGGACCTCGTCAGCATGGCCAACCGTCAGAACGTCAGTTTCTACTGCATGGACACGAAAGGCCTTGAGGAGCAGGTCCAACTCGGGGATATGTCGGGGGAGTTGGAGCGACTGTCTGGGATCAGCAAGCGCCAGATTCAGAAACGGGGCGGAGAGGGAGTCACGAGGGAGGAGGTCTTCCTTGCAGAAAACGTGAACAATGTCCTCACGATGTCCGATCAAAACAGCCTGGCGCAGCTTGCCGAGGGGACAGGCGGGGTGCTCGTTACCAATGCCAATGACCTGCTGCCCGGCCTTCAGAAGGTCTCCGAGGATCTACATTCCCACTACGAACTGACCTACAGTCCCAGCAATCAGGTTTACAACGGCGATTTTCGCAAGGTGGAGATTCGGCTCAAACGGCCCGACCTGACAGTGCGGAGTCGCGAGGGTTACTATGCCCTACCCGACAATGAGCTGGCCGAAAGTCCTTACGAGATCCCGCTTTATGAGGCGCTGAACGCTCCCGAACCGGTTTCCGGATTGTCGTTCCGGACGGCATCCCTCGTCTTCCCGACCTCAAGCGCCCGGTCCGATGTCCTTCTTTACCTCGAAGCGCCTTTGGCCTACTTCACCTTCGAAAGACAGAACAACCAATTTTCCTCCACGGTCGATCTGATGGTGGCAGTCAGGAACTCCGCCGGGCGGATCATCGAGAAGTTCAGCCAGGACTTCCCCATTTCCGGGCCTGCGGCGAAGGAAGCAGAGACCAGCTCCCGAAACTTCGTGTTCTACCGAACGGCGAGCCTGGGTCCAGGCAAATATACGGTCGAGGCGGTCATCCGGGACCCCAAAAGCCAAAAGACCGCCCTCAAAAGAGCGGTCCTCATCATTCCGGATCGGTCCGGTTCCAAGCTCCAGGTGAGCTCCGTCGTGATCGTCAAGAGGTTGAACGAGAATCCGCCGGACGTCGAGCTTCGTAGCAACCCCCTGACTCTCGGGGACCGGATGGTCATCCCCAATCTCAAGCAGCCCCTAAGAATGGTCGACTGGAAGAACCTCGCCTTTTACTTCCTGGTCAGGGGCGATGCAAAAGAAAAAGTCCTTGCCGACGTCGTTCTTTCCAAAAACGGCGAGGCATTCGGGCACCTCGGGGACCAGGAGCTTCCGGCTCCGGACGAGCGGGGGGAATCGCGATATTTCGCGACTGTTCCGCTTTCTTCCTTCGAACCGGGAACCTACGAGGTGGAGGTGATAGCCAGGCAGGGAGAGAGTACGGCCCGCAGCCGTGCGAGCTTCGAGGTGAAGTGATCATGGCGAATCTCGCAATCCTCTTGCTTCTTTCGCTGTTTGCCCAGATGGACGGCAGCGAGGTTGCGTTCAGCGGGGTGGTGCTGGTCCAAGACAAACCACCGCGGGAGCTTGCACCCAAGATCATTGTCGAGATCAACATGACCGGCAAGGAGGGCGAGGGGATCCGAGCGGTCGTTTCCCCTGAAGGAGAATTCTGGTTCTACCAACTTCGAGTTGCCACATACCAGCTCAGCGCCCGGCTGGACGGCTACTATACCGCGACCTCCGAGATCCACTTGAGCGCAGGCGGCCAGGCCCGGGGCAACACCAAACTCGTTCTTCTCAAACAGCTGGAGGTTCCGACGGTTAACCGGGAGGGAGAGATCGTCAGCCCGAACGAGCTTCGAGCCAGCGCCAAGACCCGGGAGCAGACCGATCGCGCCGAACGGGCTTTGGAAGCAGGCGACACGCGCACCGCCAAAGATGCGCTCGGGAAAGCACTGAAGGACAACCCGGAGTACGCCCGGGCTCTCTACCTGAGGGGGACTCTGGCCGCACGGGAAGGCGACGAGAAGGCGGCAATTGTCTACCATGAGAAAGCGTTGCAGGCGGACCCTGACTTTTATCGGGCTTACGCCGCGCTCGCCGTTATTCACGTCAATCGTTCGGCGCTCTCCGAATTGCGAGACGTGGCGGATCGCTGGAAAGCAGTCGAGCCTCTGAAGGCCAGTCCCTACTACTACTCGGCCATCGGCTATTACCAACTGGGACAATACCCCGAAGCTCTCCAGGAGGTCCAACTGGCCTTCGGCCTGCCTCACGACAGTCTCCCGCACCTGCGCCTGCTCGCCGCCAATTGCTATGTGAAACTGAATCAACTATCCGCAGCCGCCGAGGAGCTGACGAAGTTCCTTGCGGAGCACCCGGACGACGCCGAGGTCCCGGCCGCTCACACAACCCTTGGCCAGATTCGCACCGTCATGGAAGCCCAAAAGTAGTTGCCGAGCCCTATGAAAACTCCACTTCGACTGCACACGATAGTGACGGCCGCCCTCGTTCTTTCACTAAGTTTCGCGACGGCCGGCCAGGCTAGTTCCCCGGTCGCACCGCAATCGACCCCGACCTACGACCTCGTCATCTACGGCGGCACCAGCGCGGCAGTAACAGCGGCGATCCAAGCGAAGAAGATGGGCCGGAGTGTCGTCATCGTGAGCCCCGACAAACACCTGGGCGGGATGACTAGCGGCGGCCTCGGTTTCACCGATTCCGGAAACACCGGCAGTATCGGCGGACTCTCCCGCGAGTTCTACCAGCGGGTCTGGAAGCACTATCAGGACGAGAAAGCCTGGAAGTGGCAGAAGCGGTCGGATTACGGAAATCGAGGCCAGGGAACCGCCGCCATGGATGGTACAAACCGCACGATGTGGACCTTCGAACCCCAGGTGGCTGAGCGGATCTTCGAGAACTGGATTGCAGAGCTCGCAGTACCGGTGATTCGAAGCGCGAGACTCGACCGCCGTCATGGCGTCACCAAGAAGGGCAGCATGATCGCCTCGATCAAAACCGAAGACGGCAAGAGCTATCAGGGAAGGGCCTTCATTGACGCCACCTACGAGGGAGACCTGATGGCCGCCGCCGGTGTGCGCTATGACGTCGGACGCGAAGCCGGCAGCGTCTACGGAGAAACATGGAACGGTAACCAGGTCGGCATCCTCCATCATGGGCACTTCTTTGCCAAGCCGGTCGATCCCTATGTCAAGCCGGGCGACCCGGCAAGCGGTTTCCTGCCGCGCATCAGCGCCGAGCCGGCAGGAGTCAAGGGAGAAGCAGACAAGCGGATCCAGGCGTACTGTTTCCGGATGTGCTTGACGAGGATTCCGGAGAATCGAGTTCCCTTCGCAAAACCGGAGGGCTATGACCCCCGCCAGTACGAGTTGTTGACCCGTGTGTTCCAAACAGGATGGCGCGAGCAGTTCAACAAGTTCGACGCGATCCCGAACGGGAAGACCGACACGAACAATCACGGGCCCTTCAGTACCGACAACATCGGCATGAATTACGACTATCCGGAGGCCTCGTACGAACGGCGCCTCGAAATCATCCGCGAGCACGAGCAGTACCAGAAAGGCTTGATGTACTTCCTCGCGAACGATCCGGGGGTCCCCCAGGATGTCCGGACGGCAGTGAGCCAATGGGGTCTGGCCAGAGACGAGTTTGTCGACAACGCAAACTGGCCGCACCAGATATACGTGCGCGAAGCGCGTCGAATGATCGGCGAGTATGTGATGACCGAGCACGATTGCCTGTCAACGAAAGAGACGCCACAGCCGGTCGGCATGGGTTCCTACACGATGGATTCCCACAATGTCAGGCGCTACGTCACGCCCCAGGGGACGGTGCAGAATGAAGGTGACATCGGCGTCGGGGTGCCGAAACCTTACGCTGTCGCCTATGGAGCGATCATGCCGAAAAAGGAGCAGTGCGGGAATCTGCTGGTTCCGGTCTGCGTGAGCAGCTCGCACATCGCCTACGGGTCAGTGAGGATGGAACCGGTTTTCATGATCCTCGGGCAGTCCGCCGCAACTGCTGCAATCATGGCCAACGCGGCAGGCGTGCCGGTCCAGGATCTCGACTATTCGAAGCTCCGAACCCGCCTGCTGAAGGACGGCCAGATTCTGGAGATCAGCGCCCCGGTGCCCGCAGCAGCCGGTGTCCGATGACATTGGCCCGCGGATTTACGCGGATCTGCGCGGATAATCGCGGGCCCGGCCTGCACGGCTGCTACAGGTTCTCCAGCAGGAACCGGGTCATCAGCTGCCGCAGGTGCCAGTTCAATTTGGGCATCGTCACTCCATGACGGCTGTCCGGATAGAACATCAGATCGAACTGCTTGCCGGCTTTTTGGAGCTCGAACACCAGCTGTACTGAATTCTGAACGTGCACGTTATCATCGATCAGTCCGTGCAGGAGCAGCAGCTTCCCGTGCAGGTTGGCTGCTGCCTGCAACACCGAACTGCGGTCGTAGCCTTCTTTGTTTTTATTGGGAAGACCCATGTAACGTTCCGTGTAGATGCTGTCGTAAAGCCGCCAGTCCGTCACCGGGGCGCCCGCAAGCCCCAGCTTGAAGCTTTTGGAGTGGGTGAGGGCGTAGCAGGTCAAGTACCCGCCATAGCTCCACCCTGAGATCGCGATTCGATTGGCGTCCGCGTACGACTGGGTCTTGAGCCAGCCCACGACCTCCTCCAGATCCCGCAACTCCACTTCGCCCAGATTCCGGTAGGCCGGCCACGCCGACTGGGCACCTTTGCCGCTGGCCGAACGGCTGTCGACCGCAAGAACGAGGATTCCATTTTGAGCGAGGAACTGGTGCCAGAGGTAAGTGCGCGCTCCCCAAGCATTTCGAATCGTCGGCATCAGCGGCCCCCCGTAGACCGGCATGAAGACCGGGTACTTGCGCGAGGGGTCGAACTTCGGCGGGCGAATCATCATCGCCTCGAGCGCAAACCCGTCCTTTGTCTTGATCTGCAAGAATTCAGGCTTCGAGAATTCGAATGGCTCCAGGTTTTTGGTGTTCGGCTCGGAGATCACGCGGAGAAGCTTTCCCTCCCTTGCGGAGACGAGTTGAACCCTTGAAGGTGTCTGAACATCGCTCCACGTGTCCATGAACATGCTGAAGGGCGGGTTGAAATTCGGGCTGTGGGACCCCGGCTGTACGGTCAGGCGGCTCACTTCCCCGGATTTGATCGCAACCCGGTACACCTGGGTTTCCGGAAAAACGTCCTTGTTCGCGGTGAAATACGCGAATTCCTTCCTGGCATCTACACCGTAAGTCCGGACCACTCTCCAATTCCCCGAAGTAATCTGCTTGATGAGTTTGCCGTCGCTGCCATACCGGTAAAGATGCGTCCAGCCGGTTCTGTCGCTCTGCCACAGAAAGGACCCGTCCTCCAGCCAGATTGGCTCGCCGAGAACGTCGACCCAAGCCTTGGACTCCTCGCGCAGGAGAGTCTGCAACCTGCCGTTTGGGATCTCATAGCGGTTCAGATCCAGCCAGCTCTGCTCCCGGTTTTGCACCTGGAACACGACCGCCTTGCTGTCCGGGGCCCAGGAGACCCTGACGATGAGCATATCGTCCGGCTTGTACTTTGTGGTGTAGACCCATGAAACCGGTCCGCCGCTGACCTTGACGATTCCCAAACGTACGGTGGGGTTCGGTTCTCCCGGCCGGGGATAACGGGTCTGCTCGATGGTCCGCTGGGTCTCTGATTCGTGGGGGATCGGAAAGGCCGGGACCCGCGACTCATCGAGCTGAAGAAAGGCGAGCATTGTGGAATCCGGGCTCCACCAGAAGGCACGGAAGTCGCCCCGGCCGTACACCTCTTCCTGGTAGACCCAGTCCAGGAGGCCGTTCAGAAGCTCAGGGGTTCCGTCTCTTGTCAGGCGCCTCTCCTTGCCGCTCTTTGTGTCGGAGACGTAGAGATCGCCGGATCGAACGAAGCCTACGTAACCCGCATCAGGGCTGAGTTCGGCTTCCTCCTCCTCACCGCCCTTGGAGGTCAGGCGAGTGAGAATGCCGTTTGAAAAATTGAAATAGAAGAGGTCGTCGTCGCTCTCGAAGAGAACGCCCTGCTCATTCGGACTCAGAGTGTAGTTCACACCATTCAGGTTTTTCGGGACTTGCTCCTGCTTGACGCCGAGCCGGACAAATGCGGCTCGCAGTTTCTCGGTCGCGAACAGAGGGGTCTTTTCACCCGACTCCGCATGGACCTTCACCAACGGAGAAGAACCCTCGGAAACACGCTCCAGGAAATGAGTCCCGTCCTTGAGCCAGCGCACCCCGATGGGCATTCCACGGCCCATATTCAACTGCTTCTCGGGATGGTAGATCTCCTCGAGTGTGATCGGCCGCTTCTGTGCGAGGAGCGGGACGAAGGCGAAGGCAACGAGGACAAAGTGAAGAACAAGGTTTCGAGTTCGGGCCATTCGCTGATTCTAACCGAGCGGCGATTTGGAGGAAGAAGAGATTATCCACGAACGAACACGAAGACTCACGAATAAGGCAGATATGGTGCAATGCGCTTACTTTCGTACCCCAAGGCTGACCCACTAGGTCAGCCTTGGGGCTCAAGAGCGACTCGCTGTCGCGACCAATCAGCCTCGCCCCTGTGCAGGTCCTCACGCGCGGCTCCGGGTGTCGCCTCGATGGCGGTTAAACGGAACAAGCAAGCGTCCAAGAGCAGCCAGGCTAGCGAGCACCTGGAAGTATCTATCATTCGGCAGCCATCGACGCTGGAGTAACCTGTGCGTTGAATACTACGTTGTGCACTCTCGGGTCTCTACCCAAAGCTCTTGCTACCTCATGGGGCATTGAGACACGCAATAATCCAGGTTGTGGAGGTGCCCCAAGCGGCATGAAACCGTACTGCCTTGCGAGATCTTCCGCCTGTTGCTGAGTGTTTTCGCCCGACTCCAATTCGACCAGATATTCACCCGGGATGTCGATCTTTGAGAGCCCTGCGGTAGCCACCTGCCCTTTCAGAGTGTAAAGCGCTAGAGCTGAGAATGTTAACGGGCGGTCCGAAGGCACCGTTTGAATGGTTAGAAGCCCGGAATCAAAGTCCGTCGGCAAATCAGGAAAGATCTCGTCAAGATACGCCGCGTAGTGGGGATATGTATAAGCGGGGTCGGTGGTCACAAATTCACGCCCCTTGGAATCCTTTAGGACTAGCCGAAGACCCTGATAGAAGGATGGGCCCCTCTGGTCGAAGACTACCGCAATCGAGGTGTTGTCGGCCATCGGATGGCGAAAGAGCACAGGAACTGCCGCCCTGGACATCAGCGGTTGCCCGGTTTGAACCACCTGTGCTCTGACCTCATTCGATTCCGCGCTATCCTTGATTATCACGTGCGCTGATCCCGTGATTGGTTGCTTTGATATGACCACCACGCTCCCTATCGCAAAGGGCTCACCGGCGATCTTGATCTCTGTCGTACCTCCGGCCGCGATCGAAAGTTCGCTCGCTTCGAAAACAGACTCAAGTCCTGATTGCCCCTTCAGAGTGATACCGATCGAATCAACGTTCGGGTTAGAAAGCAAAATAGTCGTTTCCACGTACGACGCGCCCATCGTACCTTTCGCCACTTGAGGGAACGACAAGATATAGTCGTCAATCCAGTCAATATTTTGAGCAACTGAAACGTTCCCCGCACACATCAAAACTATGAAGAGGATAGTAAGTCTCATGATTTTCTCCAAGGCACCGATTTAATGGGTGGGCCGCCAGCATTCACACCGGCAAGCTCCGCCTAATTTCGCAGAGCATTGAACGCCCGGATGTGCATCTGGGGGCAATATACATTATCGGTTTTCACCGTTTCTTGAATAAGGCCGAGGCCGACCCTCCCTGAAGCGGCGCTAAAGTCCGCCGTTAGTGGGGCAACCCGAATTAGGAGGGTCTGCGGGTTTGATTGATAGGGGTAATCGCTCTTGTAGGCAGCGAGTGTCCAAGTCGCTCCTGGGTCTCCCGCTCGCCCGTCAAACCTAGCCAGTAACGTGCGATCTGTTGAATAGGTGAGCGGAGTCAGAGATATCTCGTACTGGCCGATTTGAAGATCGCAACGTGAGCACCCGTTCTGAGCCACGGCCCACCTCGAAGTGCCCTTATTCCTGTTCCTTCGTGTTCCTTCGTGGATAACCTTTTCTTAGGTGTTCGCTACTTGACCACCAGCACGGTGTTCTTCCCGCGACGCCCGATCTCGACTGGGACACTCCCGAACAGGAACTGGTAGATGCTCGACCGTTCGCTGGTTCCCATGACGATGAGGTGCTCGGGTTGAGCTTCTTTCAGTATTGTCCGGACGACGGCCCCCCGGCGGATTCGAATCGTGTGCGGAATATCGAAGCGCTTGAAGAGCCGTCTCGTATCTTCGGCCAGATTCATCGCCCCGTTTTCCTCCCATGGGTAGGAATGGATGCAGAGCAGGTCTACCGGCATTCCCAGCATCAACGCCGTCCGCACAGCAAAATCCTGGGCCTTCAGAGCCGCTGCGGAATCGTTCAAACACAGGAGCAGCCTGTAGCTCTCAACCTCGCGCGGGTTCTTCACGATCAGCACGGAGGAATCGATGTATTGGATGATGTGACGCACGAGGCGGCTGCCGTGGCCGGGAGCTCCGATGACCACGAGGGTGTAGTCGGCCTCCAACGTTTCCCGGCGGATGCTGTGGACGACGTCTCCTTCGCGGACGCGGATGCGCAGGGATTCCCCGGCCGCACCATAGAGCTGGTACTCGGACAGGCCCGCCCTTTCAACACGGGGGGAATGCAGCACTTCCGGCTTGCCGTCGACCATACGCACCAATCCCTGCTCTTCCATGATGCGCTGGACCGCCTTCATCATCATGGCATCTTCGGACTCGACCGGCCAGTCCTGGAGTTTCTCGCGCGCAATCCGGGCTTCGGTGCGAAACTGGAGCGAGACGGCTGGGCGGACGTAGAGGATCGTGACGTCAGCTTTCAAGACTCGCACCAGAGACGCCCCGAGCCTGAGCGTATCCCGCGAATACTGTTCACCACCAATGCAGATCAGTAGATGCATAGTCAGAACCACCGGGCTACCAAAGGCCAATAGAACCGGGCAAATATTACTATCAAAACCAGAGAGACGGCAGCCAGCCTTAGTCCTACACGAAAATACTCGTCCCGTCTGATCATCCCGCTCCCATACACGATCGTGCAGGCGGGCGAGCTCACCGGGGTGAAGTTCGCGTAGCTTGCGCCGGCAACCAGGATCATGCCGAGCACCAACGGATCCGCTCCGCTGGCCTCCGCCTGATGCAGAAACACGGGGCCAAGAAGAGCGATCGCCGGACCACTGCTTAGAACGGCCCCGGTGAGCATCGAAATCGCCACCAGCAGGACGATCAGAGCCAGTCCGTTTCCGATGTCGAAGGTAGTCAGGACTTCCTGCAAGCCGCCGGCCAGCCATGCCGCGGCCCCGGTCGAATCCATCCAGAGTCCCAACGAGATGATGGAAGCGTAAAGAATCGGGATGCCCCAGTTGACGTCCTGGGACAGATCTTCCCAATTCAAGACTCCGGTGAGGATGCACAAGAGGACGCCGATCAGCGCCACTGGCCCCAGTCCGATGCTCTTACTCACAGTGATCCAAAGAACAACCGTGATGACGACGATTCCTACGGTAATCCAGTCCTCGACGCTGAATCTCCTTTGCTCGCCCACTTCCTTTCGCACAAAACTTCCGAAGTTAAACAGTCGGACAGACGACGGACGATAAATTCGAACCAGGATGAAGTACAGCAAAGGCAACTGGGCGAGTACCAGCGGGTACATCATCACCATCCATTCGAGATACCCCAGCCGCACGCCCGCGAGTTGTTCCCAGTAATTCAGCATGATGGCGTTCCGGGCCCCCCCGGACGGGGTTCCGATCGCGGCAACCGCGGCGCCGAAAGCCACCGAGATGAGGAATACCGAATGGACCGGGACACCTTCGCCATGGTTCTGCCGCCAGATCCGGACCAGGATCATCGCCACCGGGAGCATTATTGCAGCCACCGAATGCTCCCCCATCACCGAAGCCATGAAGCCCGTCAGAATGATCACCCCGAGAATGGTCCAGCGGACGCTGTTTCCCGTCAGCCGGAGGATCAAGAACAGGATCCGCTTGTCCAGTTGCTGCTTCACGATTGCCACGGCGAGCATCAATGACCCCGCGATGAAAACCACCGAATCGCTCATGAAGGACTGGAATACCTGAGCCGGAGAGCCCAGTCCGAAAAGAATCTCCAACAGAAGGATCACGAACGAGATGACCGGCAAGGCTACCGGCTCGAAAACGACCAGCATCATCGTCATGGCGACGATCGCGAGCACCGATTTTCCGGGCGCCGAGAGTGAACCCGGCGTTGGCGAGAAGTGGAAGATGAGAGCGAGCAGCGTCGCAAAGAAAAACCAGCGCCTGTACTCGATCTGGTAGAGGAGGTACTTAAACATGGAGCCGTTGTCGCCGGTCGCCTTGCTCGGACTGTTATCTCAGTTTACCTGAAGCAGTTAGCAAGGGGTACACGAGGGGGTTCAGGGCTCGACGGTTCACGGTTCCACGGTTCACGGTTCCACGGTTCGACGGTTCACGGTTCTGAGTTCTGAGTTCTGAGTTCTGAGTTCTGAGTTCTGAGTTCTGAGTTCCTCGTTAACTCTCCTAACCCTCTAACCCTGAACCCTCTAACCCTGAACCGCCGAACCGTGAACCCTGAACCCTGAACCCTGAACCCAGAACTCAGAACTCCGAACTCCGAACTCCCAACTCATGGTGTGGCTTCGATCAGGCGGGGCTGCTACAATGCGGATCAACGGAGGAGACAGTATGGCAAACGCAAGTGATAGCGCAAGTGTGAGCGTGGACCAGGGTCATAGCCCCTGGTGGAAGCTCCAGAGTATCTTCTTTCAGCCCAGGGCCGCGTTCGAGGCTATCAACCTGCGGGCCGACTGGATCGTTCCGCTGATCCTGTTGATCGTCATGGCAATCGCGACGACCATCGTGATGGATTCGAAAATCGGATTCGAGCAGATCGCGATGAAGCAGATGGAGTTGCAGGGATCCTCGCCTGAGCAGATTGAACAGGCGCAGGCCGGCATCGGCTTCATCAAAATCTTTGCCTACGTTGCAGCTGTGCTCGGTTCGCTGGTGATAGCTCTGGTGACTGCGGCTTTCCTGTTGCTGGGGTTTTACATGACCGGGGCTGATGTCAGCTTCAAGAAAACGCTCTCGGTCGTGATGTACAGTCTCTTCGCTTATAGCCTGATCGTCACCATATTGAGCGTGACGATCATCATGATCGCCTCGGATCCCTCTGAGCTCGACGTCGCGAATCTCGTCACCTCGAATCTGGGAACGATGGTGGACAAGGCGCAAAGCCCGGTACTCGCATCCCTGCTTTCTTCGGTCGATGTCCTGAGCTTCTATTACCTGTTCCTGTTATCGCTCGGGATGGCGATAACGACCCGCAAGTCGTTTGCCACCGGCCTGGCCGTCGTCATATTGATCTGGGCGGTTTATCTGGCGGTCAAAGTCGGCTGGATTGCCCTGATGCCAAAACCCGGCGGGGCGTAGAGAGAAAAAAAAGGGCGGTCAGGTGACCGCCCTTGATGTTCCGTAGTCGGCACGGAAGAGCTATTTGCTCTCTCCGCCTTTCTTGACACCGGAGGCCTTGGCTGCCGGCTTCTTCGTCTTGGTTGTTTTCTCGGCCTTTGCCGGCTTCTCCGGCTTCTCTTCGGTCTTCTTGCCCTTGCTCTTCTTCTCAGCGGCCTCGGCTTGCTTGGCTTCCTTCTTGTCTTTGCTTTCGGCCTTGGCCTTCCGGCTGGCCTTGGTCGGCTTGGTGTCGGCCTTGTACTCGCTGCCGATCAACTCGATGAGAGCCGTCTCGGCGGCATCGCCCTTACGAACGCCCAGTCGAATGATCCTGCAGTAGCCGCCGTTGCGATCCGCGAAACGAGGCGCCAGATCAGAGAACAGCTTCTCGACGACGGATCTCTTGCGCAGCTTGGCAAGAGCCTGACGCCGGGCATGCAAGGTCTCCTTTTTGGCTATGCTTATGATCTTCTCGGCATAGGGCCGCAGTTCCTTGGCCTTGGGAACCGTGGTCACCAGCTTCTCATGTTCAAAGAACTGAGTGGCCAGGGTCCGCATAAGCGCCTTCCTGTGGCTGCTGACCCGGCCCAGTCTTCTGCCCGATTTACGGTGTCGCATCGCTTGCTACTCCTTACGCCTAAACTTCGGCTCTCTCCCGAACCGGTCGGCCCTTGTCGTCCAGCTTCATGCCGAATGACAGCCCCATTCCCGACAGGATTTCCTTGATTTCGTTCAGGGATTTGCGCCCGAAATTCTTCGTCTTCAGCATCTCGGCTTCGCTCTTGGTGACGAGCTCGCCGATGGTCTGAATGTTTGCGTTTTTCAGGCAGTTGTACGAACGGACGGACAGCTCGAGCTCTTCGACTGACTTGTTCAGATTCTCGTTCATCGAGTCGAAGTGCCGCTCGTCTTCCTTCTCGATCGCCTCCGGCTCCTCATCGAAGTTGATGAAGATGGCCATATGATCCTTGAGGATCTTCGAGGCCTGCGCGAGTGCTTCGTGCGGCCTGAGACATCCGTTGGTCCAGATGTCCAGGTTCAGACGGTCATAATCGGTAGAGTGCCCCAACCGGGCTGCTTCAACGTTGAAGTTGACCTTCTTGACCGGCGAATGGACCGAGTCGATCGGGATGTATCCGAGACCGAGGTCATCATCGAAGTTCTCGTCGGCGGATACGTAGCCGCGTCCCGGCTTCACCCGCATTTCGACGCGCAGGGTCGCGGTTTCGTTGACCGTCGCGATATGGATGTTCGGATCAAGAACTTCCACGTCGGGATCCGGCTTGATGTCGGCCGATCGCAGGTCGGCAGCCCCGTTGGACTCCAGGTAAATCGTCTTGGGGTGATTGACGTGGAGTTTCAGCGGGATCTGCTTCAGGTTCATGATGATATCGGTGACATCCTCACGCACCCCGGGTATCGATGAAAACTCATGCAGCACGCCCTCGATCTTGACGGCGGTAATTGCTGCGCCCTCGATGGAAGAAAGGAGAATACGACGCAGCGCATTGCCGATAGTCGTACCGAATCCCCGCTCGAACGGCTGAGCGTAAAAATGCCCAAAAGTCGCCGTCAGCGTCTCAGCGTCGCAGGCAAGTCTTTTCGGCCTCTGAAAACCTTTCATACATTGTCTCCGGTGAAATGGAGTTGCGCCTCGGGGAAAAACTATTGACAGGATTTACAGGATTGACAGGATTCGGAGAACCCGGACGATTCTGGCTTCCAAATCCTGTTAGTCCTGTTAATCCTGTCCAAAAGCTCTTACCCGAGGCTTGGGACTACTTAGAATACAATTCGACGATCAACTGCTCTTCGATCGGCATGTTGACATCGGCTCGTTTCGGCAGTTCCAGAACCTGTCCCTTGAAATTGTCGGCGTCGAGCGAAAGCCAGCCGGAACACCGCGGCCGGGCACTTCCTGGAGCGACTGAAGGATGGTCGGGTTCTTGCGGCTCCTCTGGACGACCGTCACCTCGTCATTTCGGCTGACCATGAAAGACGGGATGTTGACCCGCCGGCCGTTGACCGAAATGTGTCCGTGACGCACCAACTGGCGCGCCTGCGGGCGAGAACCGGCAAAACCGAGCCGGCACACGACGTTGTCAAGCCGCCGTTCGAGCAACTGGAGCAGCATTTCTCCCGTGATACCCTTCTTGCGGGCGGCTCGTTCGAAATAGCGGCGGAACTGCCTTTCGAGGATTCCGTAAATCCTTTTGACTTTCTGTTTCTCACGAAGCTGAAGTCCGTAACCGAGGACCTTGCTCCGCATGCGGACATTGCGCCCGTGCTCGCCTGGCACGAAATTACGCTTCTCGATTCCGCACTTCTCGGTGAAACAGCGCTGTCCCTTTGAGGAACAGCTTCATGCCTTCGCGTCTGCAAAGCTTACAGACTGGACCGGTATAGCGTGCCAACTTGACTACCCTCCGTAATTTGAAACCAAAGCAACGAACCCCTCGGGTCGCCGCTTCCTAGACTCTCCGTCGCTTGGGCGGACGGCAGCCGTTGTGGGGAATCGGGGTCACGTCGCGAATGTTGCGTACTTCGAGCCCGGCCGCCTGAATGGAGCGGATAGCCGCTTCCCGTCCTGCCCCGGGGCCCTTGATCCGCACTTCGCAGTACTTCATTCCGTACTGATCCCTGGCCGCTGCGGCCGCGGTATGGGCAGCCTGAGATGCGGCGAAGGGAGTGCTCTTCCGGCTTCCCTTGAATCCCTGTGCGCCGGCGCTCGAGCTGGTCAACACATTGCCGTCCAGATCGCTGATGCTGACGAGCGTGTTGTTGAACGTGGCCTGAATGTGAGCCAGGCCGTGAGCGATGACTCGCTTTTCCTTCTTCTTCGCTGCCTTCTTCTTAAATGACTTCTTGCCCGCTTGTGCCATAGAACCTCGCTTCAAACTGACCAAAACTACCCACTGCGCGCTACCCACTGCGCACTGTTTCTGCGCATGATCGCCAAAGCCTCACCAGCCGCGCGACGGTGTGCAGTGCGTCAGTGCGCAGTGCGTCGCAGTGCGCAGTTGCCTTACTTCCCTTTCTTCTTCCGGATGCCGCCCTTACGCGGGCCTTTTCGGGTCCGCGCGTTCGTGTGCGTGCGCTGCCCCCTGACCGGAAGGCCACGGCGGTGACGCAGGCCGCGATAGCAGCCGATGTCCATGAGGCGCTTGATATTGAGCTGGACTTCCTTGCGAAGGTCGCCCTCAATCCCGCCTTCATCCTGGATGATCTGGCGGATTCTGGAGGCTTCTTCCTCACTCAGATCCTTGATTTTCTTTTCGATATCGACGCCGGCCTGGTTGCAGATGCGACCGGCCCGAGACTTGCCGATACCGAAGATGTAGGTCAACCCGATCTGCACTTGCTTGTTATCGGGAACGTTGACGCCTGCTATACGTGCCATACTTTATCTCCAGAACCTCTTCGAGAGCGCCTATCCCTGCCGCTGCTTGTGTTTCGGATTAGTACAGATGACTCGCACCACGCCCCGCCGATGAATCATCTTGCACTTGGCGCAAATCTTCTTGACTGATGCTCTGACTTTCATATGAACCTCTATTTATACCGATAAACTATCCGCCCCCGTGACAGATCATAGGGGGAAAGCTCTACCTTGATCTTGTCTCCCGGGAAGAATCCGAATGAAATGCTTTCGCATTTTCCCGGAGATATGAGCCAAAACTTGATGCCCATTTTCGAGTTGGACCTTGAACATAGCGTTCGGAAGTGTCTCAACAACGGTTCCCATGACCTCTATCGCGTCTTCCTTAGGCATCCTCGCTCTCGATCTCCTTGTCTTCCTAACGAGTGGCGTCCGCTCAATCGAGCTGGCTCAGAATCCACGGGCCGTTGTCCGTCACGGCCACCGAGTGCTCGAAATGGGCGCTCAGTCCTCCATCCGCGGTCACTGCCGTCCAATCGTCCTCAAGGACGCGAACGTCGGGCACGCCCGAGTTGACCATCGGCTCTATCGCAAGAACCATTCCGGCCTGCAGCCTGGGTCCCCGGCCCGGTTTCCCGTAGTTCGGGAACCTGCGGTTCCTCGTGCAGGGCGGTCCCGATTCCGTGCCCCACAAACTTTCGGACCACCGAAAACCCGTGCGATTCCGCGTGAAGCTGAATCGCCGCGGAGATGTCCGAAACCCTGCCGCCTACAACCGCCTGCTCGATCCCGAGGAACAGGGACTCCATCGTCGCCCGCAGGAGCCTTTTCGCCGGCTCCGAAATCTCGCCGACCGGAAAGGTCCAGGCGGCGTCCCCGTAATACCCCTTGTACAGAACCCCGACATCGATCCCGACGATGTCGCCTTCCCGCAAGAGGCGGCCGGTTCGGGATCCCGTGCACGATCTGCTCGTTCACCGAGGCGCAAACCGTTGGCCGGGAAGCCCTGATAACCCTTGAAAGCCGGTCGCCCGCCCGCCTTCACAATCATCTCCTCGGCATGCGGCATCCAAATCCGCCGTCGTCACTCCCGGTTTGACCATCATGACCGAGTTGCTGGAGCACCCTGGCGACAATCAGGTTCGCTTCCCGCATTTTCTCCAGCTCGGCTCTTCCCTTACAGACGATCATAAAAGCCGCTGCCCCACTACGCGCTGCTACGCTTGGACATGTAGCCCCTGACAACGTCGAGGCAGTGCGCAGTAAGCAGTGCGCAGTTAGTTCCAACTCGTCTTCAGCCCCTCGATCAGGGACGACATCTCCGCCGCGATCTCCGCAGAATCACGATTCCCTTCTACCTGGAAATAATTCGGTTTGCCGGCATAGTACTCGGTTACCGGCGCCGTCTGTTCACGGTAGACGCGGAAACGTTCCCTGATCACTTCCTCAGAGTCGTCCTTCCGCTGCTGAAGCGCTTTGCCGCAGTCGCAGTAGCCTTCCCTTTGAGAAGGGGAGAAGAAAACATTGTAGATCTTACCACACTCGCCGCAGGACCGTCGGCCGGACAGCCGCTTGACCGCCTGTTCCTCTTCCAGCTTGATGTCGATCACGAAGACGTCGACCCCGGGCATAGGCGTCCAGGTATCTCGCCTGGCACACGTTGCGCGGATAGCCATCCAGGATAAACACTTTCCCGCCGTCCGGTGCGGTCACTCGCTCCCGGACAATTTCCGAAACCAGGTCGTCGGACACCAGCTCGCCGGCCTCCATCACCTCTTTGACCTTCTGGCCGAGCGGCGTGCCGTTACGCACCGCCTCGCGAAGAACGTCGCCGGTCGAAAGATGGGCAAACCCGAACTTCTCGGCCAGGATCTTCGCCTGGGTGCCTTTGCCGGCTCCCGGAGCTCCCAGAAATGCAATGACTACTTCTATCTGCCATTAGTGCCTCAGTCTTCAATCGTCAATCGTCACTTGTCAGTTGTCAGTTGCTTACCCGCGTCTGCCGCGGATCCGCCCCTTCTTCAGAAAACCCTCGTAGTGTCGCATGATCAACTGCGACTCGACCTGCTGGACCGTATCCATCGCGACACCGACGACGATCAGCAGCGAAGTACCGCCGAAATAGAAGGCGACGCCAAGGCCGGTCGTGATGAAATCCAGGTTGTAGTCGACCAGGAAATTGTCAAGCGCCGGACCAATCCAGGGTATCGGCGCAACCTTAAACCCGGTAATCAGAAACTCCGGCAGCAGGCAGACGAGCACCAGGTAGACCGCACCGGCGAATGTCAGCCGGCTCAGGATCCGATCGATGTGCTCCGACGTTCTTTTGCCCGGCCGGATGCCCGGAATGAATCCGCCGTACTTCTGGATGTTGTCCGCCACCTCATCCGGGTTGAAGATGATGCTCACATAGAAGAAGCAGAAGAAGATGATACCGACGATATAAATCAGGTTGTAAAGGGGATATCCCTGCCTCAACTGCTGCGCCAGCCCCTGCATCCAGCCCGCCTGGAAGACCATCCCCAAGGTGGACGGAAAAGCGACGATCGAGGCGGCGAAGATGACCGGGATGACACCGCCGGAATTCACCTTCAGTGGCAAGATGGGTCGATTGACCACCGTACATCCGTCGGCCGACGACCCGCTTGGCGTACTGGATCGGGATTCGCCTTTGCCCCCTCTCCACGAAGACAATGGCCGCGACGACCACCACCATCATGATGAGCAGAATGAAGATCGTGAAAATGCTCCGCTCTCCACCGACCCAGTCCTGCCAGAGTGAAACTCCGGCCCTCGGGAGTCCGACGACGATTCCGGCGAAGATGATCAGGGAGATGCCGTTTCCGATTCCGCGCTCGGAGATCTGTTCTCCGAGCCACATGACGAAAGCGGTGCCGGTGGTCAGCGTGAGCATTGTCATGAGACGGAAGCCCCAACCCGGGATAGGGAACAACCGGGGGGGTCGAGCTGGTCCGTTCCAGAGCCAGCGCCGTAGCCAGGCTCTGGAAGAGACTGAGAGCGACCGTCAGGTAACGGGTGTACTGGGTGATCTTCTTACGCCCGAGCTCTCCTTCTTTCGAAAGGCGCTCGAGGTAAGGCCACACCACCGTGAGTAACTGGAGAATGATGGAGGCGGTGATGTAGGGCGTGATCCCCAGTGCGAAGACCGACAGGCGGCTCAGGTTGCCGCCCGAAAAAATATCGAGGATGCCGAAAATTGTTCCCGCCTGTTGGCGGAATACTTCCTGCAGCGCACTGCTGTCTACGCCGGGCGTCGGAATCCAGCTACCCACGCGATAGACGGCAAGCAGCAGAAGCATGAAGAAGATGCGCTTGCGCAGGTCGGGAATATTGAGAATGTTTCGAACGCTTCCCAACAAGGGATTGATCTCTGCCATTACCCGATGACCTCAATACTGCCGCCTGCCTCTTCAATCTTCTTCTTGGCAGACTCGCTGAAATGATGGGCACGAACGCTGAGCTTGCGGGTCAGATCCCCTCCGCCGAGGACGCGCAACCCATCGAGGGTCTTTTTAATCACACCTTTTTCGACAAGAAGCTCGGGGGTCACTGCAGTTCCTTCCTCGAGCCTGTTCAGTTCACCGACGTTCAGAACCGCGTAATGCTTGGCGAACTTGTTATTGAATCCGCGCTTCGGGATCCGGCGATGCAGCGGCATCTGGCCGCCCTCGAAGCCGGGCTTCTGCGAGAATCCGGACCTCGACTTCTGGCCCTTCTCGCCTCGCGTCGCGGTCTTGCCGTGACCCGATCCCGGGCCTCGTCCCACGCGCTTCGGTTTCTTATTGGCCCCTTTGGCCGGTCTTAATCCATGGAGTTCCAGGCTCACGATGCATCTCCCTCGACGATCTTCAAAAGATGTGGAACTTTGTTAACCATTCCACGGATCTCCGGAGTATCCGGTCGTTCCACCACCTGGTTCAGTTTTCTAAGCCCCAGTCCCCGGACGATCCGCTTCTGGTGCTCGGAGCGACCGATCGCACTGCCGACGTATTTGATCTTCACCATCTTATCTGCCATTACAGTCCCTCGACACCGACTCCGCGGAGGTGCGCCACCTGTTGAGGACTCCGCAATTGTCTCAAACCGTCGAACGTCGCCTTGATCACATTGTGTGGGTTGGGCGAGCCAATCGACTTGGTCACGACGTCGCGAATGCCGGCCGATTCCATGACCGCCCGCACGGCGCCGCCCGCGATGACACCGGTTCCTTCAACCGCGGGCTTCAGGACGACGCGTCCCGAACCGTAGCATCCGAGAACCGCATGCGGGATGCTGACTCCCGACAGGGGAACCTCGATCATGGTCTTCTTGGCCTTCTCGATACCCTTGCGGATCGCGGCCGGAACTTCCTTGGCCTTGCCGAGACCAAACCCGACGCGGCCGTTCTGGTCTCCAACGACGACCAGGGCGCTGAAACTGAGGTTCTTGCCGCCCTTGACGACCTTCGTCACGCGATTGATTGCTACAACCTGATCTTTCAGTTCGACTTCAGGCGTTTCGACAGTTGCCATACTCTCTCCTAGAAACTTGAGTCCCGCTTCCCGGGCTGCATCGGCTAAGGCCTTGATGCGGCCATGATAGAGATATCCGCCGCGATCAAAAACCACCGCCTCAATGCCCTTTTCTTTAGCCTGTTGGGCGACGGTCTTGCCAACTCTTTTAGCGGCTTCCAGGTTTCCGCCGGTTTTGACCCGCTGGCCATCGAGCTTCAAGGTCGACACCGAAACGAGCGTCTTTCCGGCGGTGTCGTCGATGATCTGCGCGTAGGTGTGCTTCAGGCTTCTGAAGACACACAGGCGCGGTCGTTCTGGAGTGCCGGCCAGGGTGTGCCGGAGCCTGCGGTGAATCTTGGTTCTACGATCGTCTTTGCTCAAATTCGTTGCCATATCGCCACGTTCAGGCATTTTCGGTGGACACGGTCCCCGATTATGCCCCCTTCTTCCCGACCTTCAGTTTGACGGTTTCATTCGAATACCGGATCCCCTTGCCGCGATAAGAATCGGGCGGGCGCAGGGAGCGCAGGTCTGCGGCCAACTGTCCGACCTTGTGCTTGTCGACTCCCGAAATAACAACCGTCGCAACGTAATTCTGAAGGTTGGTTCGGGGAAGTCTCTCGACTTTAACTCCCAGGTCTTCGGGAATCCGAAACTCGATCGGGTGCGAGAAGCCGAGTTGCAGGTTCAGGTTCTTGCCGCGCATCTCGGCTTTGTAGCCGATGCCGACCACGTCGAGCTCCCGCTGAAACCCGGAGGTCACGCCCGTGACCGCGTTGGACAGCAAGGCCCGGAACAGGCCGTGCAGAGCGCGGATGTTCTTCTCGTCGCTGTCGCGCTGCGCCAGAACGGTGCCGTCCTTGATTTCCACCTTGATGGACTTCGGAACCGAGACTTCCAACTTGCCTTTCGGCCCTTCAACCCGCACGGAGTCCGGATTGACCTGTATCTTGACTCCCTGGGGAACCGGAACTGGTTTTCTTCCAACTCGAGACATAACAACCTCTAGTAAACGGTGTCGGGCGTCCTTCCGACCGGATCGCTCCGCCGTTGTTCGATCAGTTGATCTCCTTAGTAAACCTCGCAAAGGAGCTCGCCACCCACGCCCTGCTCAAGGGCCTTTTGCCCTGTCGTGATGCCGCCCGATGTCGACAGGATGACCACGCCGAGCCCACCCAGAACCCGGGGAATGTCATCCTTGCCCGCATACACCCGGCACCCCGGCTTGCTGATACGCTTCAGCGACTGAATCGCCGGCTGCCTGCCCGAAGCGTATTTCAGCAGGATTGTCAGGGTCGAAAAGGGCTTCTTTTCGTTCAGTTTGTACCCGGCCAGGTAGCCTTCCTCTTGAAGGATCTTCACGATTTCTCCCTTCAACTTGGAGTAAGGCACCTCGACCGACTCATGGCCCGCCTTGTGCGCATTGCGAATGCGGGTCAGAAGATCGGCAATAGGATCCGTCATTGACATTTCGTTCTTAGCTCCGTCAATTGTTCCGACTACTCCACACTGCGCGCTGCGCACTGCCAAAGAACTTGAAGGCGGTCAGTGGGCAGTGAGTAGTGCGCAGTGCTTTGTCTACCAGCTCGCCTTAATCACGCCCGGGATTTCCCCGCGCAAGGCGAGTTCGCGGAAGCAGATCCGGCACAGTTCGAACTTGCGCAGGTAGCCCCGAGGTCTGCCGCAGCGTTTGCAGCGCGTGTACTTTCGGACTCCGAACTTCGGAGTCTTCTTCGACTTTTCGATCAATGATCTCTTTGCCATGGTCTTCCTTTGCCTAGACTGCCATCGCCCGACGTTCTTCTCGCTTCATGAAAGGCATGCCGAGGGTTGCGAGCAGGAATCGCGCTTCCTCATCCGTCGCCGCCGTAGTCACGATCGTGACGTTCATCCCGCCGATCCGCTCGGTCTTCCCCATGTCGATCTCGGGGAAGATCAGCTGATCACGAAGTCCCAGGGTGTAATTGCCGCGCCCGTCGAAGGACTTTGGCGAAACACCGCGGAAGTCTCGCACGCGAGCCAGCGCGATGTTCATGAGCCGGTCCAGAAACTCATACATGCGATCGCCGCGCAGCGTTACAGTCACGCCGATCGGCATTCCTTTGCGCAGCTTGAAAGCCGCGATCGCCTTCTTGGCCTTTCGGATGATCGGCTTCTGCCCCGTGATCGCGCCCAGCTCATCCGAGGCCGTGTCGAGCAGCTTGGCATTCGCAATCGCCTCGCCGACTCCCATGTTGATCACCACCTTCGTGACCTTCGGTACCGCCATGATGTTCGCGTACTTGAATTCCTTCATCAGGGCCGGAATCACTTCGTTTTTGTACTTGTCCTTGATTCTAGGCATCGCTTTACCTGATCCAACTGCCCACTACTCACTGCGCACTACCCAGCCGTATCGCGGAGTGCGCAGCGCGCAGTGGCGCAGTTGTCTTTACTTGTCGATCGTCCCGTTGCAGCTTTTGCAGACGCGGACCTTCTTGTTATCGGCCAATGGCATGAAGCCGACCCGAGTCGGCTTGTTGCACTCCCTGCAGATCACCATCAGGTTGGACAGGTGGATGGGCGCTTCGCGCTCGACCACTCCGCCCTTGATGTTTCGCGAGGGATTAGGCCGCGTATGACGTTTCACAAAGTTCACGTTCTCGACCACGGCCCGGTTCGACGTCGGGGAAGATGCGCAGGACCTTGCCGGTCTTGCCGCGGTCCTTCCCGCGATCACTTTGACCTGGTCTTCTTTCTTGATGTGCAGCATGTTCTTTATAAAACCTCGGGGGCAAGCGACACGATTTTCATGAACTGCTTTTCGCGCAACTCGCGAGCTACCGGACCGAAAACGCGCGTGCCGATCGGTTCCTTCTGGTTGTTGATCAAGACCGCCGCGTTCTCGTCGAAACGGATGTAAGATCCGTCGCGGCGCTTGGTCTCTTTGCGCATGCGCACGATGACCGCCTTGACCACTTCGCCTTTCTTGACCGTCCCGTCGGGTGAAGCCTCCTTGACGGAAGCGGTTATGATATCTCCCAACCCGGCGCCCAAGCCAGTGTCCCCGCCCAGGGGCAGGATACAGGATATCTTCCGCGCCCCGGAGTTGTCGGCTACATTCAGAATTGTCCGCATCCGGATCATGGCTGTCTCCTACTCCTTGGCTTTTTCGAGGATCTCCTGAACGATCCATCGTTTGCGTTTGCTAAGCGGGCGGGTTTCCATAATCCGGACCTTGTCGCCAACCTTGCATTCGTTGTTCTCGTCGTGCGCCATGAAAGTGCTGGTTCGACGAATCGTCTTGCCGTACAGGGGGTGTTCGACCAGGCGGTCGACTGCGACGACGACCGACTTCTGCATGGCACTGGACACCACGTGTCCGACCTTTTGGTTTCTTCGTTGTGTTACTTGCTGCTCCATGTCACTCACCGCTGGGATTCGATTCACTGCCCGCTACCCACTGCGCACTACCAACTCGGGCAGTGTGCAGCGCGCAGTCGGCAGTGGTTCACCCCTGCTTCTCCGTCAGTATGGTTTTGACGCGGGCGAGATCCTTTCGAACCTGGCGCATCTTGCTTTTGTTTTCGAGCTGCCCGGTCGCCTTCTGAAAGCGCAGCTTGAACAGCTGCTGGGACATATCGTGAATCTCCCCTTGCAGTTGGTCGACACTCATTTCGCGTATCTTTGAGGCTTTCATCACTCACCGAACCGTTTCACGAATTTGGTCTTCAGCGGAAGTTTCTGAGCCGCCAGCCGCATGGCCTCCTCGGCCACCGACGGGCTCGAGCCCTTCCATTTCGTAAAGGATTCGCCCCGGGCGGATCACGGCGACCCAGCCTTCGGGCGCTCCCTTCCCTTTACCCATTCGGGTTTCAGCCGGCTTCTTGGTGATCGGCTTATCCGGGAAGATGCGAATCCAGATCTTTCCGCCGCGTTTGATGTACCGCGTCATGGCGATACGGGCCGCCTCGATCTGCCGGTCGGTAATCCAACCACACTCGAGGGCTTTCAACCCAAATTCGCCGAAGTCAACGGTATTGCCCCGCTGCGCCTTCCCCCGCATCTTGCCCTTCTGCTGCTTGCGGTATTTCACCTTCTTCGGCATTAACATGACGTTAACTCCCGTTCTAATCGATCTCGGTCCCCACAGTGCTCGCGGACCCGAAGCCTGCCGGGCTTCGCTCCATCACGAGGGGGGCCCTGTCCCTGAATGCCGATCGACGGTAAAGCCGACCGGCGATCCTCGTTCTTTACCTTCTACCCTTGCCGGTCTCCCGGACTGCCGGCTCGTAGATATCGCCCTTATAGATCCACACCTTCACGCCGATGACGCCGTAGGTGGTGAAGGCCTGTGCAAAGCCGTAGTCGATGTCGGCGCGCAGGGTGTGCAAAGGCAGCCGCCCGTGCAGGTACCACTCGGAACGCGCGATTTCGGCGCCGTTCAGCCGGCCGCTGCAGCGGACCTTGATTCCCTTGGCGCCGAAGCGCAGGGCGGTATCGACGGCCCGGCGCATGGCGCGGCGGAAGGCCACGCGTTTGACCAGCTGCTGGGCAATCGACTCTCCGACCAGTTGGGCATCAAGTTCGGGCTTGTTCACTTCCTGAATGTTGATGAAGACCTCTCGCCCGGTGGCCCCTTGCAGGTCCGCCTTAAGCTTGTCGATCTCCGAGCCCTTTCGCCCGATGATGATGCCTGGACGGGAAGTCCGCATGATCACGGTCAGCTTGTTGGCTGCCCGCTCGATCTCGATCTCGGAAACGCCCGCGTGAGCAAATCGTCTCTTGAGGTTCTTCTTGATCGCGAGGTCCTCGTGCAGCAGCTTTCCGTAGTCCTTCTTGGCGAACCACCGGGATTTCCAGGTCCGGTTGTAGCCAAGTCGAAATCCGTAGGGGTGTACTTTCTGACCCAAACCTATGCCTCCTGTTCTTTCCCGTCCGAAAGACGAACGGTTATGTGAGACTGCCTCCGCATCTGACGGTAGGCGCGGCCCATGGGCGCCGGGCGCAACCGCTTGCGCCATTTCGTCGGGCCGCTGTTCACACAGATTTCCTTGATAGTCAGTTCGTCCAGGTCCACTGCCGCCGATTTATGCTCAGCGTTGGCGATCGCGGAACGCAGCACCTTCTCGATCAGTCGAGCGGCGCGCCTGGGAGAAAACTTGAGGATGCCGAGCGCGTCCTCAACCTTCTTCCCGCGGACCAGGTCGATGACCAGTCGTGCCTTCTGCGGCGATCCTTTCAAATACTTGGCTGTCGCTTTCGCTTCCATGTCGTTTCTCGCTCTCGTGCGCTATCTGACCTTCGAGGCCTTTTCAGTTTTCGTCGTGTGACCCTTGAAAGTCCGGGTGGGTGCAAATTCACCCAGCTTGTGCCCGACCATGTTCTCGGTGATGTAGATCGGCACGAATTTCTTTCCGTTGTGCACGGCCACCGTGTGCCCGACCATGTCAGGTGTCACGGTTGATCTCCGGGACCAGGTCTTGATGACCGACTTTTCGTTGGTTTCATTCAGTCGACGGATCTTCTTGACCAGATGATCGTCTACGAACGGCCCCTTCTTGATTGATCTCGGCATTGCAGCTCCCTGAATAACAGACCGGCCTGCTGGCATCGGCCTGGCCGGCCGGATGCGTTACTTTCTCTTCCGGACAATGAATTGCTCGGTCCGCTTGTTGTTACGAGTCTTCTTGCCCTTGGTTTTCCAGCCCCAGGGGGAAGTCGGATGCCGGCCGCCCGAAGTCTTGCCTTCGCCGCCGCCCATCGGATGGTCGACCGGGTTCATCGCTACGCCGCGAACTGTCGGTCGCCGGCCCAGCCAACGTTTGACCCCGGCTTTTCCATACGCCACGTTCTCGTGATCCAGGTTCCCGATCTGTCCGATGGTGGCCCGGCACAGGATGTGAACCCGGCGAACTTCGCCGGAAGGCAGTCGCACCTGGGCGTAGTCACCTTCCTTGGCGATCAACTGAGCGCCGGAACCGGCGCTGCGTACCATCTGGCCACCCCGACCCCGCGTCAATTCGATGTTGTGAATCGTGGTGCCGAGCGGAATGTTCACGAGGGGCAGGCAGTTGCCGGTTACGATGTCCGAGTCCGGACCGGACACGACCTTGTCCCCCATCTTCAACCCAAAAGGCGCCAGGATGTAACGCTTCTCGCCGTCCGCATAGTGCAGGCGGGCAATGCGGGCGCTCCGGTTCGGGATCGTATTCGATCGCCGCTACCTTGGCCGGAATCCCGTCCTTGTCCCGTTTGAAATCGATGATCCGAAGACGGCGTTTGTGCCCGCCGCCGCGCCGCCGCATCGAGATCTGGCCCTTGTTGTCCCGACCGCTGATCCGCTTCTTGCCGACGGTCAGGCTCTTCAAGGGCTCGATGTCGGTCAGTCCCTCGCCAGTCTGCACCTGGCGGAATCGGGTTCCCGGTGAAGTTGGTTTGTAATCTTTAATTGCCATAGCACTTATGCCGTCTCAAAGAATTCGATCGGTTTCTGCCCCGCCTTGAGGGTAACGAAGGCCTTTTTCCAGTTCGACCGCTGCCCGCGGGACTTACCCTGTCTCTTCCACTTGCCTTCGAAAGTTGCCGTACGCACGCTCTCGACCTTGGTGTTGAAGAGCTTCTCAACGGCCTCTTTGATTTGCGCCTTGTTCGCGGTTCGCTTGACCTTGAACGTCACCGTGCGCCCCTCGCTCTCCTCGGTCCGCGTGGTGGTCTTTTCGGTGATGTGCGGTACCCGCAATATTTCGAAAATATCGGTACTCATTTCTGCAGGACCTCCTGGATTTCAAGGAGCGCCTGCTTGCTGATCAGCAGATGCTCGTAGTTCAGCAGGTCGTAGACGTTCAAACCGGAGCTTGCCACCATCTTGACCTTCGGCAGATTCCGCGCGCTCAGGTACAGGTTGCGGTTGTCCCGACCGTCGACGACCAGAACCTTGTTCTCGAGGTTCAGGACCTTCATCACACCCAGAAATTCCTTGGTCTTCGGCTGCTCGATGCCGAGAACATCGACGACCGTGATGCGCTGGCTGCGGAGCTTGTCGGTCAGCACCACCTTCATGGCACCGCGCCGCTTCTGCTTCGGAAATGCCTGGCTGTAGTCGCGCGGCTGTGGGCCGAAAACAGTGCCGCCCTTCCGCCACAAGGGACTCCGGATGCTGCCGATTCGGGCGCGACCGGTACCCTTCTGCCGCCACAGCTTCTTGCCGGCGCCGCTGACCACGCCACGGGTCTTGGTCGCGTGCGTCCCCTTGCGCTGGCCTGCGAGGAAAGCTTGAACCGCCTCCCATACCAGCGTTTCGCTGGCCGTGTAGTCGAACACCTCGTCGGCCAGTGTGATCTTTTCGATCACTTCGTTCTTCAGGTTCTTGACCTCTACTTCCGCCATATCGCCGTTCTCTTCAGTGGACGACCGGGTTGCCCCGCCCGTCGATTTTCTCGTTTATTTTGCCCGCCGAACGTACAAGTAATTCCCGGGATGTCCGGGGACGGAGCCCTTGACGAGCAGCAGCTTGTTCTCGCTGTCGACCTGGACGACCCGCAGTTTGCGGACGGTCACCTTCTCATTCCCCATGTGGCCTGCCGCACGCATTCCCGGCAAAACCCGGCTCGGCCAGGCGCTGGCTCCGATGGATCCCGGCGCCCGGTGAAACATCGAACCGTGGGACTTAGCGCCGCCTCGGAAGTGGTGCCGCTTGATAACGCCCTGGAAGCCCTTCCCGATGCTCTGTCCCGAAACGTCGACAAGATCGCCGACCGAAAACACCTGCTCGACCAGGATCTGGTCCCCGATGTTCACATCGGTCCCTTCCTCGAGGCGTGTTTCCCGGATCAGCCGCGTGGGCGGCACGCCGGCTTTCTTGAAATGGCCTTCGGACGGCTTGTTGACACGCACCTTGCGGACTTCGACAAAACCGAGCTGAACGGCCGCATAGCCTTCCTTCTCGGCGGTCTTCTTTTGGACAACGACACAGGGGCCGGTTTGGATGACGGTGACCGGGACTGCATTCCCCTGATCATCGAACACCTGTGTCATTCCCAGTTTTTTTCCAATCAAACCCTCGACCATGCCCTTATTCCTTCTCTGTTCCAAACGCCTTGATTTCGACGTCGATCGCAGCCGGCAAGTCCAACTTCATGAGGGCATCGACGGTCTGCGGAGTCGGCTCCAGGATGTCGACCATGCGCTTGTGTGTTCGAATTTCGAACTGTTCTCTGGACTTTTTATCAACGTGAGGCGAACGCAGCACCGTGTAACGGCTGATCTTGGTGGGCAACGGGATGGGCCCGGACACCCTGGCGCCCGTTCGCTTCGCGATCTCGACAATCTCCGTCGTCGACTGATCCAGCACCCGGTGATCGTACGCTTTCAGTCTTATCCTTATCTTCTCGTTGATCATCTGCTCCTCTTTCGCAATAGGACCTAGACCTTCAGGACCTATACTCCGTGCCAACTACTCTATAATCTCGGCAATCGCGCCGGCGCCGACTGTGCGCCCACCCTCGCGGATGGCGAATCGCAAACCCTTTTCCATGGCGATCGGCTTGACCAGCTCGATCGTCATCGTGATGTTGTCGCCCGGCATGACCATCTCCACGCCATCCGGCAACGCCGTCACCCCGGTCACGTCCGTCGTCCGGAAGTAGAACTGCGGCCGGTACCCGGTGAAGAACGGCGTGTGCCGCCCTCCCTCTTCCTTCGTCAGGACGTACGCCTCGGCCTTGAACTTCTTGTGCGGCGTGATCGACGCCGGCTTCGCAATGACCTGGCCGCGCTCCACGTCTTCCTTGTCCGTGCCGCGCAAGCAGCAGGCCCACGTTGTCTCCCGCCTGGCCCTCGTCGAGCATCTTCTTGAACATCTCGACGCCCGTCACCACGCGCTTGACCGTGTCGCGGATCCCCACGATCTCCATTTCCTCGCCGACTTTCACCTTGCCGCGCTCCACGCGGCCCGTCACCACGGTCCCGCGGCCGCTGATCGAGAAAATGTCTTCGATCGGCATCAGGAACGGCTTGTCGATATCGCGCTGCGGCATCGGCACGTACTTGTCGACCGCTTCCATCAGGTCCAGGATCGCCTTCTGCGCGTCCTCGTCCCCTTCCATCGCCTTCAGCGCGCTGCATCGCACCATCGGCAACTCGTCGCCCGGGAACTCGTACTTCGAGAGCAGCTCCCGAACTTCCAGCTCCACCAGGTCCAGCAGTTCCGGATCATCCACCATGTCGACCTTGTTCAGGCAGACCACGATGTAGGGCACGCCCACCTGGCGCGCCAGCAGGATGTGCTCGCGCGTCTGCGGCATCGGCCCGTCGGCCGCCGAAACCACCAGGATCGCCCCATCCATCTGCGCCGCCCCGGTGATCATGTTCTTGATGTAGTCCGCGTGACCCGGGCAGTCCACGTGCGCATAGTGCCGGTTCTTGGTCGAGTACTCGACGTGCGCCGTCGCGATCGTGATTCCGCGCTCCTTCTCTTCCGGAGCGTTGTCAATCGAGTCAAACGACCGCACCGTGATCGTCGGGTCCTGCTTGGCCAACACCATGGTGATGGCCGACGTCAGCGTCGTCTTCCCATGGTCCACGTGCCCGATCGTCCCGATGTTTACGTGTGGCTTTGTCCTTGAAAATTTCTCTTTCGCCATAGTTGACTCCCCGGACTCTCTGACTCGCTGAGCCGGATCCGGCCCCCTTGTGTCACCTGCCAGTCGGACTGTTTATTAGCCTTCCCTGCGCACGGGCTACCAGCTCGTCGGCTATCTGCCGAGGCACCTGCTCGTAGCGCTCGAAATGCATGCTGTACGTTGCCCGCCCCTGGCTGAGCGAGCGCAACGTGGTGGCGTATCCGAACATATCGCCGAGGGGTACGTGAGCCGTGATCACCTGGCTGCTCCCCCGCGGCTCCATGTGGGCTATCTTGCCTCGCCGTCCGTTCAGGTCTCCGATTACTTCGCCCATGTATTCCTGCGGGACAACGACCTCAACCCGCATGATCGGCTCGAGCAGAACCGGCCCGGCCTTTGCGGCGGCGGTTTTGAAGGCCATGGAACCGGCGATCTTGAAGGCGATTTCCGACGAGTCGACTTCGTGAAAAGACCCGTCATACAAGGTCACTTTGACGCCTTCGACCTTGTTGCCGGCGAGGACCCCGCTTTCCATCGCTTCTTCGATGCCTTTTTGTATCGGGGAGATGAACTCCCGAGGAATTTTGCCCCCGATGATGGCGTTCTCGAATTCAAGCCCCTCGCTCGACTGGGACGGCTCCACACGGATCTTGACGTGACCGTACTGTCCGTGGCCGCCGGTCTGGCGGACATACTTGCCTTCCGCCTCCGCCGACTTGGTGATGGTCTCTTTATAGGCCACCTGCGGCTTGCCGACGTTTGCAGAAACGTCGAACTCGCGCAGCAGCCGGTCGACGATGATTTCCAGGTGAAGCTCACCCATTCCGGAGATGATCGTCTGTCCGGAATCCGGGTCGGTGTGAACCTTGAAGGTCGGATCTTCCTGCATCAGCTTCGCCAGCGAAAACCCGAGTTTGTCCTGATCCGCCCGGGTCTTCGGCTCAATCGCGACCGAGATGACAGGCGTTGGGAACTCCATGGCTTCCAGGATCACCTGATGGCTCTTCGCACAAATCGTGTCGCCGGTGGTCACATCGCGCAAACCGACGGCCGCCGCGATGTCTCCGGCGTAAACGTCCCCGATTTCCTCGCGCTTGTTGGCGTGCATCTTCAGCAGACGCCCGATCCGCTCATCGCGCCTGCGCGTCATGTTGTACACGGTGGATCCGGATTTCACCGAACCCGAGTAGACGCGAAGGAACGCCAGCTGCCCGACGAAGGGGTCCGTCATGATCTTGAAGATCAGAGCTGCGAACGGCTCGGAATCTTCCGCCCTTCGGGTCACCAATTCATCTTTGTTGGGGTCGATTCCTTGAACGGGGGGGATGTCGAGGGGCGAGGGAAGGTAATCCACGATGGCGTCCAGCAGCGGCTGGACGCCTTTATTCTTGAAGGCGGCACCGCATACGACCGGCGTGAAACGGAGCGCGATCGTGCCTTTGCGCAGCGCACCGTGGATTTCCTGCTCGGTGAGCTCTTGGCCGGCCAGGTACTTTTCCATCAGGTGATCATCCACCTCGACGATCAACTCGATCATCTTCTCCCGCCACTCCCTGGCTTGGGCCTCGTATTCGGCGGGAATGTCGACTACGCTGAATTCCGCACCGAGTGTTGCCTTCAGGTAGGAGATGGCCTTCATCCCGATCAGATCGATGATGCCTTCGAACTTGTCCTCGGCACCCAGTGGTATCTGCACCGGAACCGGGGTAGCGGAAAGCCGCTTCTTCATCGATTCCATCGATGCAAAGAAGTCGGCGCCCGGGCGGTCCATCTTGTTCATGAAAGCGATGCGGGGAACGGCGTATTTGTCAGCCTGCCGCCAGACGGTTTCCGACTGGGGCTCGACTCCGGCGACGGCGTCGAACACGGCCACCGCGCCATCCAGAACGCGCAGTGAGCGCTCGACCTCGGCCGTGAAGTCCACATGGCCCGGCGTGTCGATGATGTTGATCCTGACGCCACTCCAGAAACAGGTGGTCGCAGCCGAGGTAATCGTAATTCCCCGTTCCTGCTCCTGGGCCATCCAGTCCATGGTGGCGGTTCCCTCATGGACCTCGCCGATTTTGTATGTGATACCCGTGTAATAGAGAATCCGCTCAGTCGTCGTCGTCTTCCCGGCGTCAATATGCGCCATGATTCCGATGTTTCGCGTTTTCTCTAACGGAACTGTACGCGGCACGCTTAAAACTCCTCAAACTGCTACTGCCCACTGATCGACTGACCAACTGACCAGTCGCCTAACCCTCGGTGCGTCAAACCGATCCGGGTGTACAACACCCTTCCGGACAGACGGGGCTATTGACCCCGCGCTGGCGCACGGACAGCCCGGACCCTCCCCTGCGGAAGGTCGAGCTTCGTAGTCTAAAAATGCTGACAACCCTGATGGGACGGAGGATACGATACTTGGAGCCGCATCCTCAGGGGTTGGTCTTTTAAGTTACCACCGGTAGTGAGCAAACGCCTTGTTGGCGTCCGCCATCCGGTGGACATCTTCCTTCTTCTTCACGGCACCGCCGCGATTGTTGGCCGCGTCCAAAACCTCTCCGGCCAACTTTTCGGTCATGGTCTTCTCGCCCCGCTGCCTGGAATAGCTGACGATCCAGCGTATGGCCAGCGAGGTCCGGCGGCTTTGACTAACTTCCATCGGAACCTGGTAGGTAGACCCACCAACTCGGCGCGATTTGGTCTCAAGGATCGGCTTCACATTGTCCAAAGCCTTCTTGAAGATCTTCATCGGATCTTCGCTGGTCCGCTCCCGGATCAGCTCCATGGAGCTGTAGAAGATGCCCTCGGCAGTACTCTTCTTCCCCCGCTCCATGACCTTGTTGACGAACTTCGTCACCAACTCGCTGTTGTAGACCGAGTCAGCCAGAACCTCTCGTTTCGGTACCTCTCTTCGCCTTGGCATCTGTTGCTCCAGAAACAAAACAAGCTGCAGAGAGCCAGTCCGTGCAGCTTTTTCTTAACCAGAAGTTCGCTATCCCTTGGGCCTCTTGGCTCCATACTTGGAGCGAGCTTTGTTGCGGCCCTCGACACCTACTGCATCCAGAGTTCCACGAATGATGTGGTAGCGGACGCCGGGCAGATCCTTCACGCGCCCCCCGCGGATAAGCACAATCGAGTGCTCCTGCAGGTTGTGGCCGATCCCCGGGATATAGGTCGTCACTTCAATGCCGTTGGTCAGACGGACGCGGGCCACCTTCCGCAACGCGGAATTAGGCTTTTTGGGCGTCTGGGTATAGACGCGCACGCACACCCCTCGCTTTTGCGGACATCCTTGCAGCGCGGGACTTTTCGTCTTGACCTTGACGCGCTGCCTTCCTTTACGAACTAACTGGTTGAACGTTGGCACTCAACAATCTCCTTAAAATAAAAAATGATGCCGAGGCATCATTCTCTATTTGAGCGAACTGTCAAATAACGAGCCTCGAATCTTAGCTGACGGAATGAGTACCTGTCAAGCCGCGAAGGGATATTCTAGCAACCTCTTCGCCAAACTACAAACCAATTTTCGAGGGTAAACTCCCCGGGCTGTTGCAGGAGAAGCGATCCGGTATTAGGATGACCTATTTCGAGACAAGTTTCAATGCTTCGCTTGCTTTTGCCCTTCTATTCGTTGCTGTACATCGGCGCGCTCGTCGCCTATCTGCCGCATTACCTGCGCCGCGCGCGTCGCGAGCATCGCGGCCTGCACCTGGGCGCTCGCCTGGGAGCACGGCCGCCTCTGCCCGGCAAGGTTGATGAGCGCGCCCCCCGAATCTGGGTTCACGCGGTTTCCGTCGGAGAAGTGAACGCCATGCGCCCTTTGATCGCGGAACTCGTCGCCCAAGGCAAGGCAGTATTCCTTTCAACAACAACGGAAACCGGCAACAAGCTCGCGCAGAAACTTTTCGGCTCGAGCGTCTCGGTTTTCTACTTCCCGCTCGATCTTCAATCCACGTGCCGGCGTTCTCTGCGCCACATCCGACCGTCCCTGGTCCTGGTCGCCGAAACCGAGATCTGGCCCAACTTCATTTTGGCCGTGCGCCGCCGGGGCATCCCGCTCATGTTGGTCAACGGCCGGTTCTCGGATCGATCGTTTCGCCGGTACCGTCGCTTTCGCCGCCTCCTCGCGCCGCTGCTGGGCCAGTTCGATCATCTCTGCATGCAGTCCCGCCAGGATCGGGCCCGAATGCTCGAACTTGGTGCGCCGACCGAGAAGGTCCATCTCGCCGGAAACCTCAAATATGACTATCAGCTGGCAGCGGACCTCGAAAAGACCCGCCTGGCCGAACGGCTGGCCGGGTTGCTGCGTGCTTCAGGGGACGAGATGATCTGGCTGTGCGGCAGCACGCGAGAGGGAGAAGAAAGCCTGCTCCTGGAAACATACGTGAAGCTTCGACGCGAGTTCCCTGCCCTCCGGTGGCTCCTGGCGCCGCGTCACCCGCATCGTGCCGAGGAGATCGCGCTCCTCCTCCGACAGGCCGGCCTGCGGGTTTTGCGTCGCTCCGAGATGGCACACGTTACCAAGGGCGCTCCCGACGTCATCATACTGGATTCGATCGGCGAGCTCGCCTACCTCTACCAGGTTGCGGACCTTGTTTTCATAGGGGGGAGCCTGATCGACACCGGGGGACAGAATCCGATCGAGCCCGCGCACTTCGGGAAACCGATCCTGTTCGGCCCGTACATGGGGAACTTCGCGGAAATCTCACAGACTTTTGTCCAATCCTACGCGGCGCTGCAGGTGCAGTCCTCGGAGGAACTGAGGGCCCGACTGCGGGACCTGATTCGGGATCCGTCCGCCCGCAAATGGCTCGCCACGAACGCGCGCAAGGTGGTCCGGGAAAACCAGGGCGCACTCAAGAGGACACTCGAGCTCGTTCGCCAGGCGCTGGCCGAGAGGGGGAAAGAGCAGAGAAACTGAAACAATGAAGAAGTTACTCTCTTTACCTTATCTATTAGGCGTTAAAGCGCGGGCGGCGCTGTATAAACGGGGCATTCTCCGCGCGCGGCACTTGCCGAGGCCCGTGATCAGCGTTGGCAACCTGACCCTGGGAGGGACCGGGAAGACGCCCCTGGTCGTCCTGCTCGCGCGCACGCTCCAGAAGGGCGGCTATCAGCCCGTAGTGCTGAGCCGGGGCTATAAAGGCGAAGCTGAGAAATCGAACCTCCGTGTTTCCGACGGGCGGGATATACGCTCGACACCCGCCCAGTCCGGTGACGAGCCTTTCCTGCTGGCCCGTGCCCTGCCCGGGGTTCCGGTTGTAGTCGGCAGAAACCGCTATGCCAGCGCGCACCTCGCCGGTCTCGAGGATCCGAAGACGGTCTATTTACTGGACGACGCCTTCCAGCACCTGCAGCTTCACCGTGATCTCGATATTCTGGTTGTCGATGCCACGAATCCGTTCGACAACGGCTCGGTTCTCCCCGCCGGACGGCTCAGGGAGCCGAAATCAGCCATCGGCCGCGCCGACGTCGTTGCGGTGACCCGCGCTCACCTCGCCGAAGAGAGTGACGAACTGGAACTCGAGATCAGGCGTCATAACCGCCTTGCCCCCATCTGGTACTTCTACCATGATGCGACCTCCCTCGCTGACGTTGCCACCGGCGACGAGCACACACTGCGCCGTCTGCAGGGGACACGGGTCGTCGCCATGGCAGGCATCGGGAATCCTGCGGTTTTCGTCGCCGATCTCGAGCACTACGGCTGCCTCGTGGTGGATCGTCTGCTTTTTCGCGACCACCATACGTTCTCGCAGGAGGAAGTCGACGCGGCCACCTCGAAGATGCGATCGGTGGATGCCGAGGCGATCCTTACGACCGAAAAGGACGCGGTGAGGCTCGAGAGCCTGCATCTTGAACCCGGCGTCATTTTTTCCTTCAACATAGCTGCCAAGGCGGACGATGAGGAGCAGTTCCAAAAACAGTTCCTCGAGGAGGTGCGGGCGGCGGCGGCGAGGGCGGACTCGCGGAACAATGAAAACGAGCCATCCTTTTTGGAGTCGTCGGCGACATTCAATTGGCGCTTCTTGCTACACTGACCACTCACCTCTATGGGACATCGGGTTTTCATAAGGAGCACGAACTGGATCGGGGACGCGGTGATGTCGGTGGCAGCGCTGCGTGAGCTCAGGCGGCTGTTGGCGGACAGCCACCTGTTGCTGATCGCTCGTCCCTGGGTCGCGGGTCTTTTCGAGAACCAGGGACTGGTTGACGAGATTCACACGATCGACCCGGCCGAGACACGACTCGCACAATTGCGCTCCACGGTTAGAAAGGTCAGGGGCTACGATCGGGCCATTCTCTTCCAGAATGCCTTCGAGGCGGCACTCGTCGCCGCGCTGGCTCGAATTCCAGATCGCGCGGGGTACTCGACTGACGGCCGGCGCCTGCTGTTGACGCGGCGAGCAAAACCGCGCATCAAGAAACGAAACCGGCATCAGATCTACTACTATCTGGATCTTCTGCACCAGACCGGGATTTCACCGCGAAATTACCTGCAGGACAATGGCTTTCAACCCGACATCCGCCTTAAGGCACCGGCTGGGGGCGTTCAGTCCGCCCGGCGTCTTCTTGGGGAAAACAATGTCGTGGTGGATAAACCGCTTGTGGTCCTGAATCCGGGGGCATATTTCGGTTCAGCCAAGCGGTGGTTCATCGACCGCTATGCCGCCCTGGCTGACCGACTGATAGCGCGCGGCTCCCAAGTCGTCTTTGTGGGGAGCGCCGGCGAGCGGGCGATTGCCGATCGGATTGCGGCCGGGATGCGCGCAAGCGCCACAATCCTGTCCGGCGCTACCGACCTGGGGACGCTGATGGGACTGCTCTCCGTCTCTCAATTGTTCATCACGAACGATTCGGGGCCGATGCACCTGGCGGCAGCCCTCGACATTCCGCAAATTGCGCTCTTCGGTTCCACCGACGAAATTGCGACCGGCCCATACAGCAGGAATGCCCGGATCATCCACAAACATGTTGAATGCAGTCCGTGTCTTTTGCGAGAATGCCCTCTTGATCTGCGCTGCTTCCGAGCCATAGAAGTCGACGAAGTCTACGAGGCCGCGCTTTCCGTCCTTCGCCATGCCCAGTATCCCATTTCAGGAGCGTGACCGGTCGAGTGCGTCGCTGCCAAGACTCGCCGTTTTCCTTGACCGGGATGGAACCATTATCCGGGACGCCGATTACCTGAGGAGAGTCGAAGACATCGAACTGTATCCATTTGCTGCGCAAGCTATTCGGCTCCTCAACCGATCAGGTAGACTAGTGGTCGTAGTGACAAACCAGTCGGGAGTCGCGCGCGGCCTTCTAGACGAAGAGGAGCTAGGCACGATCCACGCCGCGCTGCAGCGGCAGTTGCAGGACCTGGGCGCTCGGATCGACCGTTTCTACTATTGTCCGCATCTCCCGACGGCATCGGTCGAGAAGTACCGGAAAGAATGCGAATGCCGCAAACCGAACCCCGGAATGGTTCTTTCGGCGTCGAGAGACCTCCACATCGATCTGAAGCAAAGCTATCTGGTCGGTGACAAGGAGGCTGACATCGAGACCGCCCGCCGGTCCGGATGCCGGTCCATTCTGGTGAAGACCGGTTACGGAGCAGCGACTGCTGAGAGACTGGGAGACAAGGAGACAGGGAGACAGAGGAGACGGGGAGACAGAGAACCGTGTCTTGCCCAACTATGTCGCCGAGGACCTTCTTGATGCGGTGAAATGGATCCTCTCCCGGCCTTGACAACCGCGGATGGCGGGGTGAAGCCGGCCTTTTTCAAAGCCGCGCACGCAGCGTAATCCGGCGGAGTAAGCGGGTTCGGTTCACAACACTTGAACGAGCAGCCATGAATTTCCTTCCAAAAGTGAAGTCCCTCGAGGAACTGAAGAGCATCATCCGTGAGCTCCACAGCGCCGGTGCCACGGTAGTCTTTGCGAACGGCTGTTTTGATCTGCTGCACGTAGGACACATCCGCTACCTGGAGGCCGCCCGGTCGTTGGGCGACTGTCTGGTTCTCGGCCTGAACACGGACGAATCCGTGCGGCAGCTCAAGGGACCGAATCGCCCACTGATGCCGGAAGCCGAGCGAGCGGAGATCCTCTCGGCGATTTCCAGCGTCGATTACCTGTTACTGTTCGACGACCTGACGGTCGACCGGATCCTGCTCGAGCTCCGGCCGGACATTCACGCAAAAGGAACCGACTACAGTGAGGCGAGCGTGCCTGAAGCGGCGACCGTCCGATCATACGGCGGCCGGGTCGCGATTGTGGGAGACGCGAAGGAACATTCCACCCGGGACTATCTGAAGAGGATGGCCCAACAGAAATGACTGACGACGGCCAGATCCGGAAGATCCTGTTTGTGCGCCTCAGCTCCCTTGGGGATATCCTTCACGTTCTGCCCACACAACAGGCGCTTCATCGACACGCACCGGATCTTAAAATCCACTGGCTCGCCGAACGAGCTTTCGTGCCGCTTCTGGAGCGGGTTCCGGGGATCGACAGGATCTGGTCACTCACCTTGCGCAACGGAGGCGCCGGGTCTTTAGGGCGAGACCTCGTGGCGACGGTCCAGGCTCTCCGCCGCGAGCGCTTCGACGTCACGATCGATTTTCAGGGGCTGCTGAAATCCGCGTTCCTTGCCCGCCTCTCCCGCCCCCGACGCCTGGTCGGATTCGACTCGGGCGCAACCCGCGAAAAGGCCGCAGCCTGGTTCTATTCCGAGCGGATACGGCCCGAGGGTTTGAAGCTTCATGCCATTGAGTTGAACAGCAGCCTGCTCGGGTCCATTGCTTCCCTCCCCGCCGCCGATCCACGCATCCCGCTCGATATCCCGCAGCCGGCTGCCCGGCGAATCGCCGAGGAGCTCGGCCGGCGCAACCTGGAAGAGTTCGTGATCCTGAACATAGGGGGAGGCTGGGTCACCAAGCTGTGGCCGCCATCGGATTTCGCGCAGTTGGCCGATCTGATCCGGGAGCGACTGAATGTCCGGGTCCTGGTGACGTTCGGACCCGGCGAGGAGGGGCTGGTCGAGGAACTCCAGTCGCGAGTTCGGATCCCGGTCGACGCCTTTCCCACGGATGTTTTCGAACTGGCTGCTTTGTGCCGGCAAGCGCGGCTCATGGTCTCGGGCGACACCGGCCCACTCCACCTGGCCGTGGCGATGGGCACCCCCACGGTTGCGATCCTCGGGCCCACGTCACCCTGGCGAAACGGGCCGTTCAATCCGGCCGACATCGTCGTGCGACGCCAGCTACCGTGCTCGGATTGCTACAAAAGGAGCTGCAACAAGTTCATCTGCATGCAGATTACCGCGGCGGAGGTTTTTGAAGCCGTCCGACGGAGAATGAACCAGTGATCAACCTCCAGCGGGTCAGGGTGCCCCTCGGGTTTCTTTATGCCGCCGCTTTCCTTTATTGGGCTGGCCCCCAGCCCCAGCTTCTACTGGCGGGCGTCATAATCGCCGCACTGGGCCTCGCACTTCGCGTCTGGGCCTCTGGATATTTGAACAAAGGTCGGGTTCTGGCCACAGCGGGACCCTACAGCCGCACGCGAAACCCGCTGTACCTGGGTTCCTTCATCATGGGACTCGGCTTCACGGTTTCCGGCTCGAACCCCTGGCTTCTCGCCTTGTTCATGATTCTGTTTTTCCTCATCTATGTTCCCGTGATGAAGCGAGAGGAGGCGGAACTGGAATCGACTTTCGGCGAGCAGTTTCGCCATTACCGGAGGAGCGTCCCGTTGTTTTTGCCCACGGTCCTCGGCCGATCGGGGGCGGAAACCGAGTTTGAAGGGGGCAACTTTCAGTGGGGAAAAGTCATCTCTAACCGTGAGTACAAGGCGGTGATCGGTTTCTTCCTGATTGCCGTCTTAATGTGGGGCAAGATGATGATATGGAACTGAATGTTCGGGCACTGCTTCGTATCTGCCCGATTCTCGTGCTCGTCGCGGTCGTAGGCCTCGGGTTCTCGATCGGGGAATTCCAGCCCTTGCTAACCCCGGGGAAGTCCTACTCGGCTCCCTTCAAACCCGAGGAGCGGCTGCGTTACGAGGTCAACTGGAAACCGATGTTCCTCCTCCCTGCCTTTAAGGCGGGGGAGCTCGAGTTCCGGCTGGAGGAAACGATGTGGGCCCGGAAACCGGCCTTTCGCGTGAAGGTCGATGCCATTTCAAACGGCCGCCTTGCCGCCATTGCGCGGATAGATGTCCGGGACTACTTCGAGACCACATTCGACCGCAACAGCTTCCGTTCCTATCGACTCGTCAAGAAAACGCGAGAAGGAAAACGCAAGCGGGATTTCGAGCTCATCTTCGATTACGAAAACGACTCGATCACCGCCCGGGAATCCGATGTTGCCCAGACGCCCGCCCGGCAGCTCCGCCATCAAACGACCAAGGGGATCGATGAACAGATGGTCGACATCGTCTCCGTATTTTACGTCGGTCGAGTGCGTGAGTTGAAAGGCGGCGAGAGGTTCTACACTCACCTGATTGATGAGGGTCAGCCGAGGAGGGTTGAGTTGACCGTCGGCAAACAGGAGATGGTCTACACGGGCGTCGGCAAATTCAAAGCCCTCAGGGTAAACACGAACGGCAAAGTCTTCAGCAAAGGTGGAAACCTGAGAGTCTGGTACAGCGCCGACGATTTGAGGGTTCCGGTCAAGTTCGAAGCCGACGTTTCCTTCGGGAAGATTTACGGCCACTTGATCGGGATGGACGCGGTCGGGATCAGCCGCGGCATCATCAAGAGCCAGTAAGCCAGCCGCCGCCCTCATTGCCTCTCCTTTTACCTGGCTCCCTGCCTTGACTATCCCCTCTCACTGCCACACTTAGCCGCCTTTGGTCCGCATCCGTTTTGCCACGACAACTCGCTTTCCAGATGGAGCCAAGAAGCGTGATAGACTCTTCTTGCTTGTGGCCGCCAGGTGGGGGAGTTGCTATGAAGAAACTCGGTTATATCCTTCTTTTACTAGTCCTTATAGTCGTCTCGTACTCAGTTGCAGCGTGGAACAGCAGGCGCTCAAGTGGAGGGAGCTCCACTCAAAGCGCGAAAACCCTCCTTTACTACCACTGCCCCATGCACCCGGGTTTCAAATCCGATAAACCGGGCACGGCGCCCTGCTGCGGAATGGAGTTGGAGCCCGTGTACGCCGGCGAAGAGACCGGCGTCACCCAAGCGAAGCGATCCTTGCCCCCTGGCGCAGTCCAGATCAGCTCCCAAAAACAGCAGATCATCGGAGTGCGTACCGGCGTGGTGCAGCGGTCGTCAACCGGCCGCACGCTGCGCCTTCTCGGGAGAGTGGTTGCGGACGAAACCCGGGTCTATAAAGTCAAAGCCGCAGCGGATGGCTGGATTCAGGAGGTCTATCCCGTCACGACCGGGAGCTTCGTCAAAAAGGGCCAGCCTCTTGCATCGTTCTACACGCCCGATTTCATAACCACCGCGCAATACTACGTGTCCGCTTTGGCGAACCTGGACAGGAGGGTCGTTGGCACGGAAAGGAGCCTGCAGACCTATGAGGATACGCTGCGCGGCCTGGGAGCGGATTCTGTGCAACTGGACGAAATGAAGAAAACGCGCCAGATCGCCCGGAGTATCTTGCTAAGCGCCCCAGCGAGCGGTTTCGTGCTGTTGCGCGAGGTATCCGAGGGACTCAGATTTCAGAAAGGCGAGGAACTGTACCGCATCGCCGAACTGGGCCATGTGTGGATCTACGCAGACCTCTACGAGAACGAAGCCCGATACGTCCGGGCGGGGGCCCGGGCAAGAATCGTCCACCCTCAAATGGGCGAGCAGTTCACCGCCCGGGTCAGTGACGCCCTTCCCCAGTTCGACCCGACGTCCCGCACCCTGAAAGTGCGGCTCGAAGTCGACAACCCGAGAAATACTCTTCGACCTGAGATGTTTGTCGATGTGGAGTTCCCTCTGAATCTCTCCGCGACGCTGACGGTTCCTGCTGAGGCGGTATTGGACAGCGGCGTCCACAAGACGGTTTTTGTCGACCTGGGAGACGGCGTATTTGAGCCGCGGCGCGTGGAAACCGGGTGGAGAATGGACAATACCGTCGAGATTCTCAAGGGCCTCATGGAGGGAGATAAGATCGTCATTTCCGGCAACTTCCTGATCGATTCGGAGAGCCGCCTTCAGGGATTGGCATCGGGTTACCGCACGCCTGGGGAAGTGGACCCCGTGTGCGGAATGACCGTAGACGCCGCCAAAGCGGGCGTCTTGAAGAGCGAGCACCAGGGCAAGACCTACTACTTCTGCAATCCCGTCCTGCAAGGAGTCTTTCGACAAGGACCCCCAACGATACGTGTCAAAGGCAAAAGAGCCAGTGCCTCCCGCCATGGAGCCTAAAGCACCGCCCGGTTCCATGGAACATAAAGCACCGCCGCCCTCGGGGGATAAGCAGATCGATCCGGTCTGCGGTATGACCGTAGACCCCGCCAAAGCGGGCGCCTTGAAGAGCGAACACGAAGGCAAGACCTATTATTTTTGCAGCCCGACTTGCAAGGAGTCTTTCGACAAGGACCCGCACGGTTACCTGTCAAAGGGAACCGGCTCGGCGCCTGTTGCGATGGAGCAGACAGCACCACCTGCCCCCATGGACCACAAAGCACTGACGCCTGCGGGCGATAAGCAGGTCGACCCGGTGTGTGGCTTGACCGTGGATCCCGCAAAAGCGGGAGCCTTGAAGAGCGACTACGAAGGCAAGACTTACTACTTCTGCAGCCAGTTCTGCAAGGAGTCTTTCGATCGGGAACCCCAGCGTTTCCTGCTTAAAGTCAAGTCAGACCACGGGGCGGCGCAATGATCGATCGCATCATCGAGTTTTCCGCCAGGAACCGCTTCTTTGTCATTGCTTGTTTTCTTGGTCTCGCGGTTGCCGGTTGGTGGTCGCTCCATAATGTCCCCCTGGACGCCATTCCGGACCTGAGCGACACCCAGGTCATCGTCTTCTCCCGCTGGGATCGCAGTCCCGACATCATTGAAGACCAGGTGACGTATCCGATAGTGACCGCGATGCTCGGCGCCCCGCACGTCAAGGCGGTCCGCGGTTTTTCGGATTTCGGGTATTCGTACGTTTACGTCGTCTTCGATGACGGGACCGACATCTATTGGGCCCGCTCGCGCACGCTCGAGTACCTTTCCTCGGTCCTGCCCCGCCTCCCGAAGGAGGTCGAAACCGAGCTCGGGCCGGACGCCACGGGGCTCGGCTGGGTTTTTCAGTACGTGCTCACCGACGAGTCCAATCAGCACAGCCTGGCGGAACTGCGCTCGTGCCAGGACTGGTACCTGCGCTATCACCTGAGGTCGGTTCCCGGCGTCGCGGAAGTGGCGCCGATCGGCGGCTTCAACAAGCAGTATCAGATCAACGTGGATCCCAACCGCCTGCAGGCTTACGGGCTGCCCATCAGCGAGGTGGTCGAGGCCGTCCGCGAGGGCAACAACGACGTCGGTGGCCGGCTCATAGATTTCGGCGGCACCGAGTACATGATCCGCGGCCTGGGTTACGCGCGTTCCGTCCGGGATCTCGAGAACATTGTTCTGCAGGTCAGCGATAACGGAACCCCGATCCGAGTGAAGGACATCGGGCAAGTAGGCTTGGGACCGGACCTGCGGCGCGGCGTGGCGGATCTTGACGGTTCGGGGGACGTGGTCTCCGGTATCGTCATCATGCGCCAGGGCGAAAACGCGCTCGATGTGATCGAACGTGTGAAGACGAAGATCGCGCAGATCGAGCCGGGCCTGCCCAAGGGTGTGAAGATCCTGCCGATCTACGATCGTTCCGAGCTGATCCAACGGTCGATCGACAATGTGCAATCCACCCTCATCGAGATCATGCTGACGGTCGTCCTGATCGTCCTGCTGTTCCTCTGGCACGTTCCCAGCGCCCTGATCCCGGTCATCACTCTGCCCATCGCTGTTCTTATTTCTTTCATCCCCTTCAGGATGATGGGCGTCACCGCCAATATCATGTCGCTCGCCGGCATCGCGATAGCGATTGGCGAGCTCATGGATGCGGCCATCGTTGTCGTGGAGCAGACACACAAGAAGCTGGAGGAATGGCAGCGAACCGGGCAGAAAGGGGACTACCGGGAGGTTGTCATCCAGGCGGTGAAGGAAGTGGGCGGACCGAGCTTCTTCGCCCTGCTGGTCATCGCGGTCTCGTTTCTCCCGATCCTGACGCTGGAAGCGCAGGAAGGGCGGATGTTCAAGCCGCTTGCGTACACGAAGAACCTGTCGATGATCGTCGCGGCGGTTCTCGCAATCACGCTGGACCCCGCGCTGCGAATGCTCTTCACCCACATGAAGAACTTCCAGTTCAGACCGCTGTGGCTTTGCCGGGTGATTAACGCGGTTGTCGTCGGGAAAATCCATCAAGAGGAAAAACATCCCATCAGCCGTTGGCTCATCCGGCTGTATGAACCGGTCGTGAGCTGGTCCCTCCGTTGGAAGTGGGGAGTAATTGCGGGGGCGTTTGCCCTTGTGCTGCTGACCATCCCGGCGTATCTGAAACTGGGCTCGGAATTCATGCCGCCCCTGGAAGAAGGCTCTCTGCTGTACATGCCGTCCACGATGCCGGGAATCTCCATTGCCGAGGCGCAGAGACTGCTGCAGGTGACGGACCGCATCATCAAGCAGTTCCCAGAGGTTGACCGCGTGCTTGGGAAGGCAGGCCGGGCACAGACACCGACAGACCCGGCGCCGCTCTCGATGCTGGAAACTGTCATCACGCTGAAGCCCAAGGACCAGTGGCGGAAGGTGGACACCTGGTATTCCGGATGGTCGCCGGAATGGGCCAAGGGTCTTTTCCGGCACGTAACTCCAGATCACATCTCGCAGGAAGAACTGGTCAATCAACTCAACGAGGCGCTGCAGTTGCCAGGCATTTCGAATGCCTGGACGATGCCGATCAAGGCCCGAATCGAAATGTTGAGCACCGGGATGCGCACGCCGGTCGGTCTCAAAATCTCCGGCACGGACCTCGGCTGTCATCGAGAAAATCGGAACCGAGGTGGAAACCCGGCTCCAGTCGGTGAAAGGAACGCGCAACGTCTTCGCCGAGCGGACCGGAGGCGGCTATTTCCTGGACCTCGCCTGGAATCGGGAGGCCCTGGCGCGCTACGGCTTAAGCATCGACGACGCTCAGGCGGTCATTTTGAGCGCAGTCGGCGGGTGAGAACGTCACGACGACAGTGGAGGGACGTGAGCGTTACCCGGTCAACGTCCGGTACATGCGCGATTTCCGCTCCGATATCGGTGCCATCGGGCGCGTCCTCGTCCCTGCTTCGGATGGACAGAGGCAGATTCCGCTTTCCCAACTCGCGGAAATCGCGGCAGCCACCGGCCCCGCGATGATTCGAAATGAAGACGGCCTGCTGACGGGATACGTCTACATCGACATCGCAGAGCGCGACATCGACAGCTACATCGACGAGGCGGCCAAGCTGCTGCGGGAATCGGTGACGCTCCCCCGGGTACTCCATGCTCTGGAGCGGTCAGTATGAATCCATGCAGCGAGTCAAGGAACGCCTGGTGATGGTCGTTCCGCTCACGCTGTTCCTGATCGTTTTCCTCCTGTATCTCAATACCCGCTCCATTACAAAAACGATGATTGTTCTGCTGGCCGTTCCGTTCTCGGCCATCGGCGCCATCTGGTTTCTGTTCCTGCTCGGCTACAACATGAGCATCGGGGTTTGGGTCGGCCTCATTGCCCTGCTGGGCGTCGACGCCGAGACCGGCGTTTTCATGCTCCTCTACCTCGATTTAGCGTATGAGGATGCCAAGAAGGCTGGACGCCTGCGGAATCTGGGCGATCTGCGCACGGCAATCCGCCAGGGAGCGGCCAGGCGCATTCGTCCGAAGTTCATGACGGTGGCCACGACATTCATAGGATTGGCGCCCATCATGTGGGCGACCGGCTCGGGATCCGACGTCATGAAACGGATTGCCGCGCCGGTCATCGGCGGCATCCTGACGTCCTTCCTGCTCGAGCTCGTCGTCTACCCCGCGATCTACGAGATCTGGAAGTGGAACTTTGAGCTGAAGAAGCGGGAAGTCGACCTGCCCGAACCGCTCCCAGAGTCAGTTGGTTGAGTTCGGAGTTCCGAGTTCTGAGTTCCGAGTTCGGGGTTCCGGGTTCCGGGTTCCGGGTTCCGGGTTCCGGGTTCCGGGTTCCGGCATCGGATAACGACGCTCCACCCAGCACGACAGAAACAGAGCCCAACCTGGTCCCGCTTCCCAGTGGACCAGGTACGACTGCGAAGTCGGACCCCTGGAGTCTCTACATTTGCAGCCGGCTGCGATCGCCTTCGGCCTGAAAGGCCGAGACATAGTAGCCCGGGGCGGAGCGCTTTTTGCGTAGCCCCGGGCTAAGTCAGCAACCAGCTTCAAGCCCTGAAAGGGCGGGAGAAAAAGCACTTCGCTCCAGGGTCGCAATCCCACACGTCGCGTTCATCGTACGCGACCTGGTCCTGTCGCTCCTCCGTGCCGGCATCTTACGCCCTTTCAGGGCTCTGCTCTACGACCCGTCCAATACCTGGGGCTACGCAAAAAACGCTCCGCCCCAGGCTATTATGTCTCGGCCTTTCAGGCCGACTGGAGTTTGGTGGAAGTATACATTTCCGGCAACTCTAGCACGCCGGAGGCGTGCCTAGGACCGACAGGTGAAGCTGTCTGGCGCGGCTCTCTACGTGTCGGTCCTACGGACCCTGGCTCTGTTCTGATGGCCGGTTTCTATAGACGTGCCGGTCCTACGGACCTTTGCCTTTCGGGCCGAAGAATGTAAAAACTCCAGGGTCCCTTCGAAGTCGGACCCACGGGAACTCAGAACTCAGAACCCCGAACTCCGAACTCAGAACTCCCAACCCGCTTTTGTACCTTCTGCCCATCTGCGATATGCTTCTTGGCAGCACTGACCGGCGCAAGCCATCACCATCTGGAGGGGAGCGATGAGCTATCGGACAATTCTTCCTCTTTGTCTCGTGACATTTGTTCTTGCAGTCTCAGCCATACAGGCTCAGCCACAAACCTACTATCTGCCGCAGGTCGGTAATGGAACATTCGCGGGCGGCAGCATGCGTACGACCTTCGTCCTGTTCAACCCGACGGACCAGGTCGCCATCGTAAACATCAGTCTGACCGACAACTCAGGCGGACCGCTTTCCGTAACCATACCCGGGACAGGGCACCGGCGATGAGTTTGGTCCTCTGACGCTCCAGCCCGCGCAGAGCATGCTTCTGCAAACAGACGGAACCGGCACATTGACCGAAGGCGCAGCGCGTGTGCAGTCATCGGGCCCGGTAGGAGTCTCGGCGATTTTCACGCTCTACGACGTGAACCAGAATCCCTTGACTGAAGCCGGAGTCGCCAGTTCGGCAGCCCTGGACCGGTTCGTCATTCCGGTGGATTTCACAGGGTCTTTCAACACCGGTGTGACTCTCTTCAACTTCAACAGCACCGACACGACGGTCACGTATACGCTCTTCGAGTCGAATGGCACCCAGGTGGCAACCACCGGGAATCCGAAAACGGAGCCGTTGCCTGCCGGGAACCACGTAACCAAATTTGTCTCCGGTGCCACCGGCCTGTTCCCGAACATCACTAATTTCCGCGGGACGATGCTGATTTCGGCCACCCAGCCGATCGCCGGCGTCACCTTGCGCCAAAATGACGCGCCGCTCTCCAACACGACGCTTCCCGTCGTATCGAGCGCCGAGACCCGGACCACTTTCAATCTGGCCCAGGTGGCAAACGGCCTCGACCCCAACACGGGGTTGACGATGCGGACGACTTTCATCGTCGTCAATGTCTCCAATACCGCAGCCACGGTGAATTTCACGCTTAGGAAGCCGGACAGCACCCCATTCCCCGTAACGATCGCAGGGGTCGTGAACAACGCGGCCACTTTCTCCGTGAATGTGCCCGCAGGCGGGTCGGCTTTCATGCAGACGGACAATTCGGGTGCCTTGTCGGTCGGTTCCGCCGAGGTTTCGTCGAATGTCCCGGTCGGAGTCGGAGCCATTTTCACCTTGTTTGGGCCTGGCCCGGCTTTCATCACGGAGGCCGGGGTCGGACACTCTCCGACGACGACTACTTCTACGCTGCCTGTCGATATCACAGGGAACTTCGATACCGGCGTGGCGCTGTTCAATCCCAGCACCACACCAACCACTCTACTCATCAGCCTCTTCGATGCAGGGGGTGTGAAAGTCGCGGACGCGACGCCGCTGACAATCAATCCCAAAAGCCAGCAAGCCAAGTTCGTGGACGAACTGTTCCCCGGACGGACGAATTTCAGGGGGACATTAGGCATCACTGGAAGCATCGCGGCCTTGACCCTGCGGCAGAACAGATCGCCGCTCTCGTACACGACTCTGCCCCTCTCCGATAGCGTATCGCAAGGAACTGTGCCGCCGGCTGCGGCTGCGTTGCTCGACGAAACACGCACCGGCATAGGCGCGACGACGAACGTCACGCTGAACGTTCCGCTCCAGGCAGGATTCAAACTTTCTGGAACGGTCACCGGCGCCGCCCAACTGGTTACCTCTCTCGTGGCGACAAACGACACCGGCGGTCAGTTCCCGGCGGCGTTCAACATTCCTGACTTCACGGTACCTGGTCATAGTCCCGGCGGGCACGTACACCCTGCACGCCTGTTACGCGCCTCAGACCGGCAGCTTCGAGAATCTGCCCTCCCTCTCCTTCGCCGACCCGAACCTGGTCCAGGTGAATGCGGATACGACTCGGGACGTTGCGATTCCCGCTCAAACGCTGAACCTGGTCTCGGGGACTGTGGCGGGCATCGCTCAACTTCCAACCAACGGAGGCGTCTTTTTGAACCTCTCAACTGCGGACGGGAGCGCAGGCGGTTATGCAACCGTAGGGGCCAATGGCAGTTACCAGATACAGCTTCCGAACGGGACGTACACCGCGAGTCTTCTGGTCTCCGACATTACCGTCGCGCCCAACCCGCCACAACAGGCGATGACGCTGTACAACATCGGAAGCGTGGTCGTGAACAATGTTGCGGTCACGGCCAACTTTGATCTACCCACACGGGCGGTTGTCTCGGGGGTCGCGCGAAGGGCGGGCACCGAGCACATAGCGCCGACGGCTACGGTGACCGCAACGGATACGACCGCGCCGGCAATTCAAGTGGTCACTTGCAATCTCCCGGCGACCACGAGCCAGACGAGCGTGGATCCGAGCCCGAATTTCGACGTGCAGCGGACCTATCGATTCCTCTTAGCCACGGGGCGATCCTACCGCTTGACGCTTAGCTTCCCCGTCGGTACGACCGGAACCGGATTCTTCCCAACCAACGGGCAGCTGGTCGGCCCTCTGGCTCAGGATATCGTGCAATTCCTCGATGTCCCTGCTCTTCCGGGGACGGTGACGATATCCGGAAAGGTGACCGATCCGCAGGGCCAGCCGGTTTCCGGGGTGAACGTTTCGGCCTCTTCGTCGCAGATCACCGGCGCGGCGGACGTCACGTTCAGCACATCCGCCACGACCGATAATGGAGGCGATTACAGTCTGACGGTCCTGAACGGAACCGGCTACCAGTTGTTCTTCAGTCCTCCCAAGCCGCAGCCATAGCACGCAGACGGCAAGCCGCCGGGGGAGTCTCCGGCGGCAGCCTCCTGACCAGGCAGACCGGAATTATCCACGAAGGGACACGAATCGACACGAATACGACCTGTCTTTCTTCGCGTCCGTTCGTGTCCCTTCGCGGATAATTCCTGCCCGTGCCCGTCCCCCGTCGACAGAGATCGTCACGAGCCGCGCACGAGGACGAGCGCCAGCGAGCGAGTAAGCGGACCAACCACCACGCCCCGACAGGCGAATTGCGAGGCGCTGGTGCAGGAAAGATTGCCGAGAGGGGGAACGGCGCGGAACAGCTTTCAGAAGACACGGAAGTCAACTTAATCGCATTGGATATCGGATGGGGCAAGGGCGAGGACGAGCGGATCCTGGACGAGGCGCGGGAGTCGGGCCGGGTGGTCACTTGGTCATGTTAAGCGAGGCGAGGGCAGCCGACGGGGGGGGCCCCGACGCTTGCCGCGACGCCGCTTTTAGGCTTATCGGCGGCGCCTGCAGCCGGAGTGACCGGGAGACCGACGCATCGGGCACTTCCCGCCTCCGTCCCCGCCGGCCATCTACCACCTGCTCAAGCAGGCCGCCCGGAGCGGGCGAACCAAGAGGGTAGAGAGACTCACCATCCGAATTTCCACCACTCTCCTAATCGCCAACTCGGAATGAGTGCGTCGTGAAAGCCCTTCGCGTAAGGTCTTTGGTGTCCGGGGTGGTGAACAATCTCAAGCGAACAATATCACTTTCGCGAAGACCATGCTTGCCTGCCTTTATAAGGCTCCACTCACCCCCACAAATGGATCCAAACGGCCGAAGGTAGGTATTCATCAGGGCGGAAGCCGGTATCTCGTTGAAGTCTGGGGTTCCGTAAACCTCTTGCCAGCGTCCATCCGTATCTCGACGCTCGATCGCATAACAGAATTTAAGACCATTCGAACAAGACAGGTGTGAGTACGAGCTATAATAACGCCAACAAACTGGATCGAGCGCCATGTTAGATTGCGGACCGAGACAGCATACCACCGATCACCCTCCGAAGACTTTTGAACCAGAAGATCGACATGTGTCCCGTACGGCGGCAGGATATCGCCGAACCGCATTATATGAAGTCCCTCTAAGATTAATATCCCAGCTAAAGTAACTAGACTAGCCAGTCGAATAATTCGTGTGGGTTTCCTTTTCATCTCACTCTCGTCTCTTTGGCCCACCCGGGTCCTTTAGCTCACGGACCTTGTTCTCAAGCTGTATAGCCGGCCCCGGGCCAGGCAAACCTCCTCCCATACTGCCCAACGCATGTGCAAGCTCGTGTCCAAGTACATAATCGGGCAAAACTGGCGCTCGACCTGCCCCTCTCTAACCATTGGGGTCGGACCTCAGCAATTCGTTTAGGAACAACGTGTTGGCCGTTTCTGACGGTCTCCAAAGGTGCTTAGGATCGATTTTTGACCCTCTTTTTGCGTTCTAACCCCTTCCGCCGGCCTTTACCTGCCTTTCGCTCCACCCGTAGCTCCGGACGGCTTCGCGGACGACCCATATACCCTCGGCTTCCTCCGTCGTCTCCAGACGGTGCCGGTACCGCGTCTGCTCCTTGATTCTCTGGATGAATTCCTCGTCGCCGACCGCGATGCTTTCGGTCCACCACGGCTCCCGCGCCAGCCTACGGTTGGCAATCGCGTCGGCGATTTCCGTCATATAGACCTCGTCGAAATCGTCCCGCAGTCCGGGGCCCAGCAGCGCTTTGAGCCGCTCGCGATCGATCAGACGGTAGCGCGTGCGTTCCCCGACCAGCTCGTCATGGCCGCACCACCGCCACTGGATCGGGTGATCGACCACACCCGCCCGCACCATGTTCAGGTGAATGTAGACCATGCAGTTCAGAAAGTAGCTTCCCTCGCCGATCATGGTCGCGTGGAATCGGTCTTCCCAGTAGGCTCCCCGCCGGGAGTGCTTCTGGTTGTAGTACTGGGCGAAGTCTCCCTCCAGCTGCTGCATCATGCGACTGATGTCGTCCTTGACCCGGCACGCGAGGAGCAGGTGGGTGTGGTTGGAGGTGATGCAGTAGGCGAACAGCGCGATTCGGTACTCTGCCAGGGCCAATCGAAGCCGTTCCCGGTAAGCGCTGCGGTCCAGGCCGATCTTCAGAAGGAACCGTCGATCATGGCAACGGTGGGTCACGTGATAGATGTAGCCGGGCAGGATGTAGCGATTGGATCGAGGCACGAGGCACCCTCCGGCCTTCGAGTCTGCTTCTCCTTAGAACGCAAAATCAAGCCCGTTTTTGCGTTCTAAGCCCTCTTCTTCGGTCTCCGATTGCCGCAACTCGTTGCACTATAGACAGTTCCTCAGGTCCGACCCCCATACCCCCCGTGGAAGGAAACAGGCCGCCGGGGTCAGGCCACGGCTTTCCGCACGCGCAGTTCGACCTTGTACCCTGTTGCAGAAAGGACCCGAATCAGAAGGTCCGTGGAAATTCCCTGCGTGTTGCCGTTCGCGATGGCTGTCACCCGCGTTCGCGACGTCCCGGCCCTTTTCGCTATCTGCGCGTGCGTCAGAGTACCGTCGTGAATGATCCTGATGAGCTCGCAGGTCAGCTCTGAACGGAACTCCATCTCTCCCGTCTCAGCCGCGGACAAACCGAGGGCGTTCCCCAAGTCCTCAGCCGTTTTGGTCCGAACCGGCTTTTCAGGTTTCGATTGCTTCATCTAACACCTCCTGCAATCTCTGGCGAGCCATGTTGATTTCACGAACCGGCGTCTTCTGGGACTTCTTCTGAAAGGCGTGGAACACGATGATCGCATCCGACCGGCCCAGGCAGTAGAAAACACGGAGCGTCGACCCCTCGGCTTTGATCCGCATCTCGTGGACTCCCCGGGCGACGTCGGTCATCGGGCGACTCAGGGGCATCCCGAGCCACACACCCTTTTGAAGATCTCTGAGAGCCTCTCCGATCTGTTGACGGACCGAAACCGGCTGCGCGCGGATGAAGTCCAGCGTTTTTGGATGGAAATCAACCGGCTTAACCCTGTCATTATGTCCCGAATCGGAGACATTGGCAAGGTGATCTCCACAGATCTTGTCCGCTGATTCCTAACAGGCAGCTGAATGCGGCAGCACGCTTGCGGCGGCCGGCTTGTACGCTTTATCGGCCGCTAAAGGCAAGCGGCGTGATCCGTCGGCCCGCGTCGCATCACTCCGGCGTTATGCGACCCGCCGAAGCCGTGCGCACTTCCCGCCCGCGTCCCCGCCGGCATCCACCACCCAGGCCAGCAGGCCGACCGCAGCGGGGGCGGTAAGGGATGGGCATTGGAGACATCTGTTCGTTATTCCGCCCCCATTCGGTGTCTATTGGCCAAAGTACTTCTTTTGCAGGGCGTGGCTGAATCCACGGTAAGTCTCAGCAACCATATGAGTTGCACCCTCAAGAGAGCGGAGTTGGTCATGGATGTACCGTCCAGCCTCTGCTATCTGCCCGAGCAGGCAATAGCACACCGGCAATCTGTACATTGTCTGGTGTGGAATCCCGAGACCGCCTACCATGCTGTCACGTAACTGTTCAAGGGAAGTATGCCGTCCACCGAAGGGAATGCCAACCTTTTCGACGGCAGATGATATTTCTTCACTACCGGTGTCAACACTGCTCGGATCGCCGAACTCCCACTCTCGCCATTTACCCTGTGTGACAAGATAGCAGAGCATTACAGAAATCGTTGCGGGGATGTATGAATTGTATTTTATGCCTAGAAGCTCGGCGACGTCCTTTTCTATTGCCGAATGCCGTACACCGATAATCGGAGAGATAATCAAGATGCGGCCATGAATGGATGAATTCAATCCAACTGACAATAGACTGTCTGAGCCCAACTTTCTCGTCAGTATCCCCGACTTCCGCAGTCGAAAGCCCTGGGTAGCTAGTCGAGTTGAGACCGACTGACAGACAGCAGTGAATACTCCTTTTGCGCTATTCATCTCTTCTCTCGTCAGTGGCACGGCACCAAAAGGGGGCGTGGAATGGAAGGCCAAAAACGATGGGACGGGGATAACTGACTACTCTCACGGGTGTCGGTGGTATCGGCTGCCCTGGAGTCAAGTTCGGTCTCGCCGCATTCCCGCCTCTCGGAATCGCTCCGGCGCTCTCCACCTGAGCATTGGAAGACCATTGGGGTCGGACCCCGTCCGACCCAATGCTAGCTTCTCCGACCCCAATGCTAACCAACCCGACCCCAATGCTAACCCGCGAAATACGACGCCTTTCTTCGCGTCCGTTCGTGTCCCTTCGTGGATAATTCCCCTCCCTCGTCCCGCGCCGGCAGAAATCGTAAAGAGCCGCGCACGACGGCGAGCGCCAGCGAGCGAGTAAGCGGACCCACCACCAAGCCCCGACAGGCGAATTGCGACCGAAGACCGGCCTTGGCATGTGCCAGAAAGATCGACGAGAGGAGGAACGGGGCGGAACAACTCCAGAGAATATTGGATTAGTTAATGGCATAAGGACCACCCGGTCCTCCCCGTTGTTGCGGGCTGCGAAAAGGGACCCGATCGGGTACAATGAGGAACTCGTTTTCAGGAGGAAAGCAGGTGGCTATATGAAACCGGACGCCGCTGTGGCGGTGCCGAGCGAACATCTCGAGGTTGCAGGGCGCGCCCGGGATCTGATCGGTGAGCTGCGAGAGCTGGTGCGATACGCGCCGCTGCTTCAGAATCTAGTCGGCAAACAGCTGAAGTTGAAGTACCGCGGCTCGGCACTGGGCTTTGTCTGGTCCCTGCTCAATCCGCTGTCCATGGTCCTCGTCTACACGATCGTTTTCCGCTACGTCATGCGGTTCCCTGTCCCAAACTACGCGCTTTTTCTGGTTGCGGGCGTGATTCACTGGGAGTTCTTTTCCGCGGCCACGGCGGAATCGACGGCAGCCATCATTCAAAATCGCGACCTGATCAAGAAGATCAACTTCCCCAGGCTGATCCTGCCCGCCTCTCTCGTGGTCTTCGAGCTCATTCAGCTGGCTCTGGCGTTTCTGGCCTTCCTGTTCATCTACCTCGTCCTTGGCGGCTCGTTGTGGTGGGGTCATCTCCTGTACCCGGTCGCGCTGTTGGTCCAGTTCGTCTTTGTTTTGGGAATCGCCGCACTGATTTCCGCGAGCACGGTCTTCCTGCGCGATCTGCAGCACCTGGTGCAAATTGCTCTCCGACTGATGTTCTGGCTCACGCCGATCATCTACCCGCTGAGCTCGGTTCCCAAGCACACGGTCCCTTACTTTCAACTCAATCCGATGACTTCATACGTGGTGATCTACCGCGACCTTCTGTACGAGAGAACCTGGCCCGACCTTAGCTCGTGGCTCCTCGCGATCGGGTTCGCGGTCGTTTCCCTGGTCGGGGGCATCCTGGTTTTCAGTTACCTGTCCCCTCGCTTTGCGGAGGAGGTCTGATTTGTCGGCCAGCACGATGAACAACATCGAGGGGGATAAACGCTCCACGGATGACGGTACGATCATTCGCGTCGAGGGCCTGTGGAAGAGATTTCTGATCAGGCACAACTCCAACTACTCGCTGAAGATCAAGTTTCTCAGTCTTTTTCAGAGCCGCTACCGCGAAAAACGCGAGGAATTCTGGGTCCTCAAGGGGATCAACCTCGGCGTGAAAGCCGGGGAGGCCGTCGCGCTCGTGGGACCAAACGGCGCCGGCAAGAGCACGCTGCTCTACCTGCTCGCCCGCACTCTGAAACCGGAACGCGGAAGGATTACGATCAGCGGGAGGGTGGCTCCGATCGCGGGGATCGGGCTCGGGTTTCACCACGAGCTCACGGGCAAGGAGAACATCTACCTGAACGCCTCGATGTACGGGCTGTCAAGGACTGATGTTGATGCCCTGTACACTGATATCGTCGACTTCGCCGAGATCGGCACCTTCATGGATACGCCGGTCAAGAATTATTCGACAGGAATGGTGGCCCGCCTGGGTTTTGCCATCTCGGTGCATCTGGACGCCGACATACTTCTGCTTGACGAGGTGTTCTCGGTTGGAGACGCTCACTTCCAGGAAAAGTGCATCAAGAAGATGATGGAGTTTCGGAAGCGTGGAAAGACGCTTGTGCTCGTGTCTCACGCCAAGGCGGCTTCGGATCTTCTGTGCGACCGGGCGTGCCTGCTCTGGGGCGGCACGATCGCCAGCGACGGCCCGGTGGAGAAGGTGCTGCAAGACTACGCAATGCTGACCGAGAAGGCGAGCATTCGACAATAGCCATGTGGCCTTTTCGGTGCGCAAACTCCGGCGCAACGTGATTGACGCAAACAAGACGTTTTGATATCAAGTTCGGCTGGACGGCCGAGACTTGTTCGCGTGAGGAGTCGCCGTCTTCCGCCGGCGGTAGCCGCGGCTTAGAGGATTAGAGATGATATCCACTTACGCACAGAACTTCGAAGATGTGCTGCTCAGCCGTGTCTTTAAGAGCAGGTCGTCGGGGTTCTACATAGACGTCGGGGCCCATGACCCGGAGGACATGTCCGTCACTAAGCACTTCTACGACATGGGATGGAGCGGAATCAACATCGAACCTGTCCCGGAAAACTATCGGCGCTTCAATGAGAAAAGGCCTAGGGACATTAATCTGAACATCGCGCTCGGTTCCGAGCCTGGATCAGCTGTCATATATGTTCCAGCAGGATCAACGGCCTATGTCTCTGATGCATCAGCTTTATCTTCCCTCGATCGGGTCACCGCAGAGGAGGCCGCCCAGCTTCTCGGGACAGGGACAGTCACAGAGACGGAAATACGGGTCAGCACTCTGACAGATGTCTGTCGCGAGCATTGCCGGGGATCGATCGAGTTTTTGAAGATCGATGTCGAAGGATGGGAGCGCCAGGTGCTCCAAGGCGCCAATTTCGAGCAATACCGCCCTGTGGTGGTCGTCATGGAGGCTCTCAAACCGAACGCCGCTGTTTCCGACGTGTTTACGATCGATTCCTTTGCAGCCTGGCAGGATTGGGAGCACCTTCTGCTGAATGCCGGTTACCTCTTTGCCTACTTTGACGGGCTGAACCGATTCTATTTGAGAGAGGAGGACGAGAACCTGCGCGGGGCCTTTCGAGTGCCGGTCGGGATCTACGACGATGTTCGGTTCACCAATCCTTTGCGGATCGCCCGCAGCCTGCGTGAGAAGATCATAAAGCCCGAACTGGATCGAGTCCGCCGCGCGGAAGAACTATCAGCGGAACTTCTCAAGGAAAACGCCGAGCGTCAGTCTGTCCTGAACTCAATGAGTCGGGACCGTTTGCGGCTGCACGATAAGGTGACCGAGCTGCAGGTGATCCGCGAGAATCTGCAGTCGCAGTTAGACGTTCTTCGCAACCAGCACGACTGGGACGCGCGCGAGGTCGCCCGACTGAATAGCGCACTCGCTGATTCCCGCCAAACGAATGCCGATTTCCAGGACCGTCTGAGGAAGCTGTCCGAGAGACAACTGCAGCTCGAACTGGAGAACGCAACACTTCGAGAATCGGCCGATGCCTTCGAGGCGTGGGGCGACCAGCTCAAGCGTCAAGGGGAACGGCTGGTCGAAGACCATGCGGATTGGTGTCGAACCAAGCAGGCCCTCCAGATTGAGCGATCGAGTTTATCCCTCGAGAACGCACGGTTGACGGCGGAACTGGAGTCTCTAAAATCCCAGTTCAGGCTCCTTCAAGACGTCTTCAGGGAAAAGGAATTTCGGGAACAGAACCGAATTCAGCTCACTCTACAGCGTTATGTGCCAATGCTGGCGCTGCTCCTGCGCCGTCTGATTCCCACAATCATGCCACCCGTGATGCCCGTCGAGGAGGTAGCGTCGAGCACTAACCAGACGACTGAGAAGTCAGGGGAATCCTGGGCAGAGTCTCCGAGCTTGGTGCCTTGGCCCGCAAAACCATCTCCCCCCCTCAAAAACTTTGCCGCCTAAGTCGGAAACGGGATCGAAGGGATGGACGATAACCGAGTCTGGGGATTCCCTGGCCCGCCGTAGTCCAGGCTATTGGCAGGAGCTGCTCCCCATGATTCTCGAGGCGGGTCTCAACAGCGAGCTAAAGCTGTTCGACCCTTACCTTGAAGAGACACTTTTGGGGAGCGGTGTCAGGCACGATTCAAACGGAGCCGAATGGGTGGGCATACCTCAGCACGGTCCTTCGACTCCTGACTGGATGGCCGCCGTGCCGTCCCAGAGGCAACTGACCGCAGCCCTTCAGTTCAAGACACCTTCCTGGCCGGCGCGCAGACCTTCCTGCCGCGGGTTGCTTGCACTTTCAGACTATCAGGCAACCCGTCTGAAGGCCTTGTCCGGAGCACGTGTGATCTCGGTACATCCCCCGTTGCCGGCGGGTCGACCGGAATGGTCATGGGCTGAATTCAGCAAGAAACGACGGATAATTCAACCAGACGAATACCTCGAGCGTGTCTTCGGTATCCACATGCTGGAGGCCGAGGGGGTCGAGAAGATCTGGTGGCGCAGCCTTGTTCTCGCCCCGGACGACCTCGTTGAGGCCGAACGCGCTGACCTGATGGGTGACTATCGGCTTCTATCCCACATGCTCGATACCGTTGTCTGCGAGCCGGCGCCCCTGGGATTGCTGCGCAACAACACGCTGAGCAGCAGCATCTTCTTCACTCACCTCTATGAAGCGAACGCACCCGGTATCCTCCTCGAGTGCATAGCCAGCTCGACCCCGATCCTTATCAACGCCTTGCCGGCCGTTCGGGAATTCCTGGGTGACGCCTATCCTATGTACTACTTCAGCTACCTCGATGCCGCCGAAAAAGCGACCGACGAGGGACTAATAAGAAGCACGCACGAATACCTCAAAGCGCTGCCTTGGCGTCAGGACTTGAGTCAAGACTCATTCTCAAAACAATTAGCCATCCTGTAGCGGTCGGACGGGAGACGAGAGATGCCGAGGAAGGAATCATGAAAAAGGGCTCGACAGGTCGACAGGCCAATGATTTACCCCTCCTTATCTCTGTCATCACACCGTCTTTCAACAGCGCCGCTACTTTGGAACGGACGATCAAGAGCGTATCGACCCAGGATTATCCCCACTTCGAACACATTGTGGTCGACGGGGGGTCGACAGACGGCACCCTTGACGTTCTTCAGCGTTACCCCGCGGTCCGGTGGATCTCAGAACCGGACGGAGGGCAAGCGGACGCGATGAACAAAGGCTTCGCGATTGCCCGAGGCGAAGCCGTTGTCTACCTGAACGCCGACGATTACTTTCTGGAAGGCGCCTTCTCAGCCGTCGCCCCGCTTCTACGGTCAGGGGCAAAGATGGTGATGGGGAAGGTGAAGGTCCTTCAGGAGAATAACCAGACCGAATGGATCAACGACCCCAAAACGGATCTTGACAGCATGTTGCGCCACTGGGAGCTGGATGCCTTCTGCGTGAACTCAGTCGGCTACTTCTACCGGCGCGAGGTCCAAGAAGCAGTCCCCTTCAATCCAGAGAACGACGACAAGATGGACCTCGAGTTTCTCATCGAGGTGGCGCGACAGTTCGAAATCAAAAAAATCGACCGGATCCTCGGCGTTTTCAATTACGCAGCCCGATGCAAGACTGGACGCGAGCAGGTGCGCTCCGACTACTGGCGGCCGGCCAATTTCCCGTTCGTTGAGCGTGCGCTGGCATCCATGCCCGAAGAATACCAGCGGAACTTCCGTCGGAGACAGGAGACAGGCTACCAGTTGCGCAGGTGGTACACCTTGCAGGGGGCCAAGACCTCGGGCAAGTTCGATGCAGTCTGTCAAGACTGGAAACTCGTCCCGCTTCCACGGGCGGCCAACGCCAACCATTGCGCAGTGGCGGACACCAGGGGGCACGCGGCGGGCGGCGACAGTGTCGTTATCCTTCTCGAGCGCCCGACTGTTTGCAGCCGATCATTAGTGCAGACGATCAGGCAGCATGCTCCGGAGGGACAATGTCTTCCGGTTTACCAAACAGAGCTTTTCAGCACGCAAGCCCTTCGATCGGCCCTCGAGTTGGATAAGAGTGTCGACCCGCGCTTCGTCACGGCGCACGCCCTGCGCCGTTTGTTTGATACCCGCGGTGGTCAGCTCAACTGGAAGTTTGTTGCCGGAGTGCAGGATCCGATTACTTCAGTTATCGAGCGTTACCGGTCGCAACTCGCGACAACGCGCGCGAACGCCGACCACAAGAACCTGATGGAACTCATCGAGAACGAGGTCGCCGAACGGTGGGCACACTTCCAAACTGAGTACGGCAAGGGCCTGGGCATCAACTGGCGCGATCATGAGAGCCTCCTGGACCACGGGTATCGGATAATTCGACGAGGCAACGTTGAAGTACTGATCTACAAAGCAGAGGGGCTCTCCGCCTGTGTGGGGAAAGCCATGGATGAGTTCCTGGGCCTGTGCGGAGCAAGGCTGGGTTCGGAAACCGGGACGGGCAAACGGGAGCTCGACCAAGGAACCAGTCAAGCACACTCGGAACTCCGATTTCCCCGTGAATTCCTCGAGAGACTCTATGCCGGCGAATACTGCCGAACTTTCTATTCGGGCGAAGAGCGTGCTTGCTTCATCAGGCGGTGGATGGAAAGCAGTGAGCAGAAGCGAGCCGCTGCTCGACGTAGCTCAGGTAGATGGTCTTCAACCATCTACGACGTCGGAATGCACAAGGGCGAGGATGCCAAGTTCTACCTGATGAAGGGGTTCCGAGTCGTAGCCATAGAAGCCGACCCGACGCTGTGTGAAACAGTCAGAAGCGAGTTCCGTGAATACATAAGGTCCGGGCAGCTTGAAATACTCAATGTCGGGATAACCGAAAAGGCGGGAGAGGAAGTCTTCTATCTAAACCGCTCTCATCCCGAATGGTCGTCCTTTCTGCGGAACGTCGCGGAACGCGATGGCTGCAAGGCCGAGGCGATCACGGTCCCGTGTCGGCGACTCAGCGAGATCGTGATAGAACAAGGGGATCCTTACTACATCAAGATCGACATCGAAGGGCATGATTTCGTAGCCCTCTGGTCTTTAAAGGAAGAAGGTATTCGGGCCAACTACATTTCAGTTGAGAATGGAAGTGGCCGGATGCTCAAAACCCTCGTCGAAATGGGGTACACCGCCTTTCAGTATGTCCAGCAGCGGGACATCCCATCGGTGACGCTTCCGAATCCCGCCATGGAGGGCCGGCACGTGGACTTCAAGTTCCCATTCGGCGCCAGCGGCCCCTTTGGGCGTGAACTCGGCGGTCAGTGGATGGACGAGAACCACATAGCCGAGGTGATCTCGAAGTACTGGGAACCGGAGACCGGTCGACCCCAATCCGGGTACGATGATCGGAAGGATGGCTGGTTCGATCTGCACGCCCGCAAAGGTTGACTATGACGGGAGGACTTGGAATTGATCAGAGATCTCGGAAGGCGGCGAAGATGAAGTTGACAGTAGCGGTCTGCACATACCGGCGCTATGACTGGCTCGCGAAATGCCTCGAAGCGCTCGAAGTCCAGACGCTTTCGAAGAGCGAGTTCCAGGTCGTAGTCGTCGACAACTCCCTTCAGCCGGAGGAGGCCGAACGGTTTCGTAAGAGTTTGCAGAGCACGCTCCGACTCGATTACGTCGTCACTGAAACAGCCGGTCTTTCTCACGCCCGCAACATTGCGCTCGCGCGTTGTTCCACACCCCTCATTGCGTATCTCGATGATGACGCTCTGGCTGCGCCAGAGTGGGCGGAGGCTCTTCTGGAGACTTTCGGACGGCACAACGGGGGCGCCGGAGCTGTGGGCGGCAAGGCCCTCCCGATCTATGAGGACACGCGACCAGCGTGGCTCGAGGGCGAGGCAACTCTCTACCTGGCCGTTCCCGACTGGGGAGGCGAGGAGCTGATCCTGCGGTCGGGCGATCCCCGGTGGCTGGTCGGGGCGAACATCGCCTACAGCGCGCAAGCACTCAGGCGGGCCGGAGGCTTCCCCGAGCAACTGGGTCGTAAACGCGACCTACTCCTGTGTCACGAGGAGTACTGGATCAACGAGAGCCTGCGTCGGCAAGGGTACTCGGTTGTCTACAATCCTCGAATTGTCGTTCAGCACCTGATTCAGCAGGAGCGGATGACCCACCGGTGGATTTGCTCGAGCGCTTTTTGGGAAAGTGTTTCCTGGGTGCTTTGTACGTCCGCCCGGATGGGCGCAGAGGTGGATTCGGGTCCTGCTTACGAGCATTTGACCGGAAGACTGAACGCGCTGCTGGACGGATTGGGCGGAGAGCCGACTGCCGAGTCGGCCCGCCAGGACGCGCTTCGCTTCAAAGCCGCTGGCCGAGAGGCGATGGCGGAGATTAATCAGTCGAATGGTCAAGGGGCCGAACCCGAGCCAGTGCCGACCATCTACGTCGTCACTCCGGCTTACAACGCCGCTGACACGATCGACAGGACCATCCTGAGCATTGTTTTGCAGGCGGGGGACTTTTATCTTCGGTACCACGTTCAGGACGGGGGGTCTTCGGACGGTACCGTCGCCGTACTGGAAAGATGGCGTCAGCGTATCGAGAGTGAGGAGTTGCCGGTCGGCTGCAAAGGGGTTGCTTTCTCCTATGCCAGCCAGCCGGACGACGGTATGTATGATGCCATAGCCAAAGCCTACTCGGGACTTGACATACCAGCCGACTGCTTTATGACCTGGCTCAACGCAGACGATCTGCTCTTCGCAGGCGCCCTGTCCACGATCACGGAGATCCAAAGACAGTTCAAGCAAGTCGACTGGGTGACCGGACAGGTCTACTGTACACGTGAGAATAATGGGCTATGTCAGGTTTTCGCGTGCGGCTACCCACGCGAGTTTATACGCAAGGGCCTCTGCGAGTCCCGCTACTGGATGTTCATCCAGCAGGAGGGCACGTTCTGGAGAAAACGCCTCTATGACGCAGCCGGCGGGCTGGGGGCCACTTTCCGACTGGCGGGCGATTACGAACTATGGACGCGGTTCGCCCAACGCGCAGATCTGTGGCACTTCCAGGGCCCCCTCGGGAGTTTCCACCGGCGGACCGGGCAGCTAACCGAGAACATGCAGGCCTACTTCGCCGAAGCAGACACGGTGCTCGGCGCCGAATCGAAGGAAAAAGCATGGAAAGCTGTGGCCGCGGAACTGTCCAACGACGGTGCGTCCTACAGGATCCCCTGCATAACCTACAACTGGAACACAGATCGGTATACCGAGAGCTACCCCGACGATTCGAGAGGCCACGCCATCGTGGAAGAAAGGCGTCTACCGCGACGCACCGACCAACGGCACCACTGCACCTGTCCCGGTGCCCGTTGAGAGTGCCGAGGCAGAGTCAGAGCCGACCACCGCAACTGAGAGCTCACCGGTTGCGCCACAAGCCGCCCCGCCGGCCTTCCGCCGGCGCCGAGCTACCCAAGCGCTGCGCCAGTTGAACATCATGCGCAAACTGCGAAAATCCGGGCTCTTCTCAGACTGCTACTACCTGGAGACGTACCCCGACGTGGCGCAAGGAGGGATTGACCCGCTGTTTCACTATGTGGTCCACGGCTGTTACGAGGAACGCGATCCGAATCCGCTGTTCAGCACCGGATTTTATCTTTCGAACTACCCGGACGTGGCCGAGACGTGCGCTAATCCGCTTCTGCACTACGTGCTGCACGGAGCCGAAGAAGGACGTGATCCATCGCCGCTCTTTTCCACTCTCGGCTATCTGAAGATGTATCCCGACGTCCGGGAATCGGGTGTAAACCCCCTTCTCCACTATCTTGAGCGCGGCCTGCCCGAAGGGCGGCTGCCGGGGAAGGAACCTCAGGCGCCGACACCGGTTTACACGCTTGAAGTCGCGGACGACGAAAGGCACAACATGGTCTCCCTCCCCCCCAAACCCGTGGTCCGGCGACCGACAAATATTTAAGGTACAAGTAAGTTCGAAGACTTCGCTTACGCGGAACGGTCGCATCTCTCGAAACCGCCGGTTTGCCGAGCCATTGTTCGAAATGACGGTGGATTTCGATTCGGCCGAACTGGAGAGGTACCCGGATCTTCTCGCTTCGCTTTTATTCGTCTGAGTGTTCCACAGGGTAGCCGAATCTGGATTTTGGCGGTGGTAATTGCCGGGTCTTTAGCAAGTTGGTCAACCAGTATGAATGCTTGAACGTCGACAAAATGGAGGGAGTCGGACACGGCCCTGTTGGCACGAAAGTCAACGACCTCGCCTACCGCCAAATTAACGCATATATGGGCGAATTTCCCAGCCGTGAACTTCCTCAGGAGTACTTTGATTTCGTCTTTTCGATATCAACGCTTGAGCACGTTCCCCTTGACCCCGATGTCTTCACCGCCCGATCGTCAACGACATTCTCAGAGTCATGAAACCCGGGGCCTTTCAACTCCACATGGTGGACGTCTTGTTGAAGCAGTCGCGCCCTATTTCCACCCGATCATCGCTGTCCTGTTTGGAAGCTCCACTTTGCACCGCGAGGAGGTGACTGCCGAACAACTGATGGACGCCAGCGATGTCTATGTGATGTCAGAGACGGCGTACGACGCCTGCTGGCGACGCCACAGACAACGATATGCCGTATGAGAAGTTCGGTCGCCCCACGTCGGTCAATGTACTCGGCCAGAAATCGCCAACAAGCGTGGTTTCCGAGGCGCAAAAGTAAATGGGCAAGATCCGAACGCTTCCAGCCGGGCGTAGCCCGTTCTGATGGAGAATCCGCGTGATTCACCGATGGGTCACCACGGTGCGTTCTAAGCAGGCACGGTGTATGTTGTTAGTTAGCACGGCGTATTGATTTCCGGCCATCGGCGGACTATCCTCCGCCGATGCGTCTTCGCTTTTCAGCTCGTGACCTGTCCTCCGGCATCCCCGTTTATAGGGCGATAGCTCTTGTTGTCGTTGTTTTCAACCTGATAGCCGTCTTGGGTCTCAACGCCCTGCTTAGGATGATCAGGCGAGTACTATTAGATCGGAAGAGGCGTCTATCTGTGGACGCAGTCGAGCCGGGCGCTTTTTCTCCCGGTGGTTCAGATTCCTGTTCTACTGATGATGCATTGGTCCCCCTCCCTGGCCCGGCTGGCGATCCTACTCCTGTTCATGGTTCCAATCTCATGGCTCTTCTACTACCTGTACACCACAAATTCGGTCTGGATCCGGTTCCATCCTTCGCGGCCTCTGTTTTGCCGAATATCTTACCCAGTCAAGACTTGATACCTGGTTTCGTAGTGGCTCCTACTCGGTCTACGGGTTGTTTTTCACACTCGTGGCAGTCACCGTGCTTGCAAGTATTTGGAGAAGGAAACTGGTGGTTATCCCTGGCTTGGTGCCGCCGTCTTGAGTTACTTCGTCGCATCACAGGTGATGGAGCAGTCGGCTTTCCTCTTTCCGCCTGTCGCATTGCTCTCTTGTTTCACTCCGGTCAGGAAGGAGAAGATACTGGGTTGTTTCTGGTTTTTTCCTGATCTCCGCCTACCGAATCTACCATTCTGTAGTTACCCTTGGAGTGAGAACACGTTCCTGATGCCTTCTGACATCTGAGATAGTCCGCCGCGTCAAGGCCGGCCTTCCTGTTCGCCACCCCCCTTTCGGCGTTCTTTCACTGCCACTCGACAACGGTAGCGTTTCGCGACTATGGCGATCGGTGACGCTACTTCTGTTGATTGTCGTCGGGTTTTACGCCGCTCAGAAACAAGAGTCGGTTTTTCAACCAGGGAAGAACATGGCCGGCCGTTCGAAAAGCTGTTCGGGTTTTCCTGCTCCAGTTTCTTCCTGATTTGGTTCCTGTCTTCCTCAGTTGTCTTTTTGGGGATCGCCAGATACTTTTTCAGCAGATATATGTACCTGGCCGCATTTGGCTCTGCGGGGCCTTGAGTTGTTCCTTATATGGCTTGTTGATGTGGGTCTCGCGGCAGAGGAAAACCCTTGTGGCAGTGGTCCTGGTTGTGATGGTGCTCTTCACCGGCTACCGCAGGCACGAGCACCTGGGCGAAGTCTTCGCGAACGAAAACGGAGCCCACAAACAAGTTGTTAGTGCGCTCAGCCGGGTTCAGTTTCCGCGTGGCTCACAGATTGTTCTCTCGGTGTCGTGAGCGCGCAAGACGGGAACTGGTTCTCTTCCAGTGGCTATCTCCAGCATGCTCTTGGACGTGAAGATGTCCAAGGTATTCTGGCCGAGTCCCCGATTTCGTTTTATGATCCGTTTGGCAAGACTCGACGAAGCTGGGGCACTCCCGTGCAAGGCTTGGATTCGAACAGTCCTATCTTCCTGTTGATACAGCACGAGGGAGGCTGCGGCAGTATCAGTTCGCGCTGCAATGGATGAGCCACTGAGGGATCTTGAGTCGACTCCAACTGGAATTTTTATCATTTTGATCCCTGTCGGGTAAACCGCCATGATCAAGAGCGGGGCGGCTATAGCGAATATAGTAAATACCTGCGTGGCCCTTACTCCGTCGTAGCTCAGGAAACGTTCTCTGGGGAATGCGCGGTTCTCAGATCCGAGCGAATTCAGAACCGCTACAGGCGGATTCCTCCCTCAGAGGCGGTCGCCATTGCCGAATACGGGGGAAATGCGCTACCCAAACAGGTTGAATTTGGCGACATGTTCAGTCTGACGAGCGTGTCTCTGAGTCCAGCGCCCAATGCCAAGGGGAGGAAGGTGTCTCTGCTCTGGAAAAGTAACAAATCGCAGCAGATTGGTGATTACTCAGTCGGATTCGAAATACGAGACGTCGCCAAACGGAGGCTATGGAGCAACAGACTCCCGTTTCTGTCTGCTGCAGATCGGCTGGCACAAGGAGATTGGATCTACAGCAGCCTCATGGTTCCGGCGGACATCGAAGAGAAATACTTCCGCGACGGTTACAGCCTGATCGTCTACTTCCTCATTGAGGACCCGGGTGACTGGTCTGGTTGGCCCAAGATGTTGTTGAGAACGAGTGAAGGGACTTACAACGCGGCCATACCCCTCGGCTCTTGACATCGGCCTCGTTCATAGCGCCGGTTCTCGAGCACCGCATAGTAACCAACTGTGCTACCGGGTTAAGCGTCGCCAAGGCGTGTTGTTAGCCAACGGCGTTGACTCCCGCCCGCCGCTGCACTATCCTCCGCCGATGCGGCTCAGACTTTCAGTCCGTCACCTGTCTTCCGGGATCCCCGTTTACGGGGCAATCGCGCTTGTCGTAGTGATCTTCAACCTGATAGGCGTCTTTGGTCTCGACACCCTGCTCGAGGATGACCAAGCCAGGTACTATTCGGCAGGAATAGGCGATAGTTTTTGGTGGCTCTCTTCGCGAGCGCTTTTTCTCCCGGTGATTCACGGTCCGGTTCTGCACGTGATGCACTGGTCCCCCGCCGCGGCTCGGTTGGCAATCCTGGTCCTCTTCATGGTGCCAATCTCCTGCCTGTTTTATTACCTGTGCACCAGCAAGCTCGGCTTGGAACCGGTTCCGTCCTTTGCGGCCTCCGTCATGCCGAACATCCTTCCGGCGCAAGACTTGATACCTGCCTTTGTTGACGGCTCTTACTGCGTCTATGGTTTATTGTTCACGCTTGTGGCTGTCGCGATCGCTTGTCGTTACTTGGAAACAGAAACAGCGGGTCATCTGTGGCTTGCCGCTGCGATAGTGACATACTTTTTCGCGTCGCAATTGATGGAGCAATCGGCTTTCCTTTTCCCGCCTTTGGCGTTGTTCCTGGCCTTTTACTCGAGGGGTGGAAGGAGAAGTTACTACATAGTGTCAGCTTTTTTCTTGATCTCCGCCTACCGAATCTATCATTCGATGGTGCACCCTTGGAGCGACAACACCATCCCTCAAGCCCTTGAGACGCCTGAAATAGTCCGCCGGGTAAAGGCCACTTTCCTCTTCACCACCCCTCTCCCGGGGTTCGTCTCTAACACCTACTACAGCCCGGGCGCCTCAGTGTCTATTGGGATCGTAGTCTTGCTTCTTACGATCGTCGTCGGGTTCTATGTCGCTCAGAAACACGAGTCGCTTTTTCAAGGAACACGAATCGTGGTTAACCGACCGAAAAGCTGGTTCGTTGTTTTCTTGTTCTCTTTCTTCCTGATTTGGTTCCTGTCTACGTCGGTTGTCTTTGTTTTTGTCGCCAAATACTTTCCCAGCAGGTACATGTATCTGGCCGCATTTGGCATCTGCGGGGCTCTGAGTTGTTCGCTATACGGCCTGTTGATGTGGATCCCAGGTCAAAGAAAGAGGCTTGCCGCTGCGGTCTTGGTCATCATTGTGATTTTCACCGGCTATAGGAGGTACGAGGACCTGAGGAAACGGTTCGCGGATGTCAATGGAGAACAGGAACAGATTGTAAGCGCGCTCAAACAACGGGAACTTCCTCCAGAGTCGCAGATTGTCTTTCTCGGCGTGGTGAGCACTCTATGCGAAAACTGGTTCTCTTCCACCGGCTATCTCCAGAATGCTGTGGGACGTTACGACGTCCAGGGGCTTCTAGCCACGTCCTCGGTCTCCTTCTACGATCCGTTTAATAAGGCCCGACGGGGCTGGGGCTATCCCATGGAAGGGCTGGACCTGAACAAACCGATCTTTCTGTTCCGGCAGGACAGAGGGAAGGTGCGGCAGTATCAATATGCCCTCCAATGGATGGAGCCATGGGAAGCCGGTAATTTGAGTGTCGACTCCTCCTGGCACCTGTACCGTTTTGACCCGGTGTCGGGTAAGTCGGAATTGATCAAGAGAGGAACGGGCTACGACGAATATAGTCGTTACGTGCACGCCGCCGACTCCGTTGTCTGTGAAGAGGATGTCCTGTGGGGAGAAGGGAGGTTGCCGGTGGCAATCGCGCAGACGCGTCCGAGTCCGGATGGCTACAGGCTAATTCCCCCGTCGGTCATGAAAACTGACACGCGCGCCGGCAGGGCGCTGCCGCAACAGACGGACTTTGGCGACGCGTTCACTCTCATGACTCTGTCACTGACTCCGACTTCCTCCAAGGGAAGACAGGTATTCCTTCTCTGGAAGAGCAATAAATCACAAAGGATTGGCGACTACTCAGTCGGATACGAGATACGAGACGCTGCTAACCGGAGGCTGTGGAGCAGCAGACTGTCGTTTCTGGCTGCGGGAGAAAATCTGGCACAAGGCGACTTGGTTTTCGGCAACCTTACGATTCCGGCTGACATCGATGAAAAGTACTTCCGCGAAGGTTTCAGTCTGGTCGTGTACTTCCTCATAGAGGACCCGGGGGACTGGTCCGGTTGGCCCAAAATGCTGTTGAGAACGAGTCAAGGGACTTACCACGTGGCGATACCACTCGGTTCATAACGTCGGTGAGCCTTGCTGATTCGCGCCGGGGCAGTGTCCTAAGAGAAAGTACGGATTTTCGCCTGTTCGCCGGTCTGGTGCGCTAAGGCCGGTCAGGCGGACCATTCACTGGCTTCCAAATCCTCTCTGAATTGTTGGTTGAGCTCCGCCATTCTCGGGACCAGGGCCGATATCTTTCTGTTAGTCGATCGTTCCACGCCGTTGGGCTCAAAATCGGCAAGCCCCAGGTGACGCGCCACACCGGCCACAGTGTCACCCGGCTTCTCGGTCAACTCCGCGTATTCTACATGGAGAATTTCCGACTTCCAGCGCGCGAGCACCGAGCTCAGCTTCCGATTCTCCTCGCTGAAGACATCGAACTGAGCCCGTAACGCCTTATAGTCGTAGAGGACCGTGTCATACAGCCGGGCAGTCTCGGGGGCCGGTAACTCAGTCAGGTGCCAGACGCCCGTGCTATGCGCGAAATAGGCCGAAACAGCACAGTCGATCGGATCCCTGACGAGATGGATGAGCGCGAAACTGTTTCCCCACAGCCACTCAATAAGACGCGCCTGCTCGTCGCTGTCCCGGAAACAGTCGAAGATATAGTGAGAAATGATTTTCGTTCCGAAGATTCCCTCTACGGAGCCACGGCTGATCAGTTCCTCAAACAGCGATTGAAAGCTCTGACCGGCGCGAATCATTCCAACCATCGGTTGACGAAAGTGCTCGCGAGGATTTCCGAGGCCCTGCCTGCCGAGCAGTTCGCAGAAATACGTACTCCCTGTTCGGGCGACCGCGAGGACCGCGTATCTGTGCGCTACGCTCTCAAGGCAGACGCACTCCTCCAGCCTCTTGTGGGTGAGGATGGACGGCACAACTTCCCGGGAAAAAGACACGCCATTGCACGAAGTCAAGTCGCCGGTTTCAGGCTCCCCTCCCGCCTCTATGTCGAACACCACAACATGGGTACCTTCCGGAACATGAGTGGCATCGCTCACTGCCGTCAACCCCGGATAGTGGGCACGAAACGATGTCAAACGGTTTGATGGAACGAGGAAGACTGGGTCGCCCATTTCGAGTTTCGTGTATGCGGGGAAGCCCAGTTCCTCGAGATCCTCGAACAATGGGTCCGCAATAGCTGGAACGGAACGACTACCAGAGACCTCGGCAGGCAAACGGTTGAAAGCATCGAAGCGAAGCCCCGTTCTCCTCCATTTCTCAACCTGTTCTGCGATTTGGTTTCCAGTGTAGAAGTGACGGGCATACCGGCTCCGGTATATTTCCTGGAGCCATGAGTCCGGCAACTCGAGGCGATCGCCGTCCTCCTCAACCTGAAACTCCTTTGGACGGGGCGCTTCGATCAGTTTCGCCCCCGATATGCCGAACAGCTCGGCTATAGCCTGCCCGAAACTTGTCCTCAGGGCTTCCGGTTTGTACAGAAGAACATCGCAATTTTCCGCCGCGATGAGCGAATAGCCCGACTCGTGATCGAACGGGACAGAGAAGGGATCCAATCCAAAAATTCGTTCGATGTCGCCTTTGAAACGTTCCTCGATGTCTGGGACCAGAGACCCCAATTGACTCAAAAGATCGTCCCTTCGAATCCTCCATGACGGGTCACGCAGACACGACCGGCAAATGAGTTCGACGGGGTCGGTCACCGCTGTTATCACCTTCCAGCGGAGCCTTGATCCGTACCGCCGGTGGAAGGTTTCAATTCCGTGAACGGAGACGACTTCCTGCAAAGACCCGTGCCGGTTCTGGTCAGGTTCATCAGACGGCAACGCCGAGATACTCCGGACGCGGATCACCGGACAGGGAAGCCCCAGCAAAGCGCGGAGCGACCGTTCGAATCCATCCCCGTCAGCCGATCCCTGTTCCATGAGCAGGACAATAGTGTCACCGTCGGTCACAGGCCTCCGGGCATCGGCCACCAGCGCCGTAGTGTTTGACGGGAGCATCATCAACTGATTCCGCAGGAAACGTTCCATCAGCCCTTCCCGCTCGATCTGTTTGACCGCCCAGAAGCGGCGCCATTGGTAACCGAGTCGACGCTCATAATCGAAGGAACGGCGGATCTCTTGAGGCAGCGAAGAGGCCAGACGATCGATGACCGGGAAGTTATCCTCCCGCCAGTACTCGACGGCTCTGCCAGCACCAGTTTTCGCTTTTCCACGGTCGAAGCCCAGGACTCCGAGAACCTGACTCGTCCTGTCTATTGAGAAGCGCTGGGCGGCCTCCAAAAGGAACTCAAGGTCCGTGAAGCGATCGTCCTTGCGAACGAAGGAAACGGCTTCCCGGCGATAGAAGTAACCGACCGAGTTGACGCAGAGTGAATTCTTGTCCCAGTGTCGAAGCAGGGAATCGAGATCGGCCTTCAGAACCTGGACCCAGTCAAGGCCTCCTTCGGTGTCGACAACCCGCACGTTTCCGGCGACCATCGTCGCCCCATCTACGAACAGGGGAACTACCGCTGAGAAAGCACCACTCAGGAAGTAGTCCTGGGCGCGCAGGCAAACCAGAATTTCACCTCGGGCTATCTCGAAGCCCTTTTTCAGTGCGCTATAGTAATCACCGCTGCCCTCGCGACCCAAGCGGATGTGGCGGTACCCCTCCAGGAGATCAGGCGTCCGGCAGTCGACCACGATGTGCTCAAAATAGGGATAGTCCTGTTCAAGGACGCTTTTGACCGCGCGCTCCAGATAGCGATCGTCTTCACAACACGCGGTTACTACAGAAAGGAGGACGGGGGCGGAAGAGGAACCAGAGGACTTTTTGTTGTGGAAAGCACTTTCAGACACGACGCCAGATTCTACCACCACGTCTCTTCTGCAACCCCAAAATCCCGGCAGAATCGGAGGGCGAATTGGCGCAACACTGTCACTCCCGTCAAAATCTAAACATCACAGACGCGATTAGCCTCCCCTCCCCGCCCGCTCAACTCAATTCAAAACGACCCCGCTGCCGAGCCAGCCGATACAGACATAGCCTACCGTTTCCGGCATATGCCAGATCTCCACATCCCACGATTGGTCCTCGGCTACCTGCAACTCAACACCCCCCGCAGTGCGGTTCCGATACCGAAGGGCAGCCGGATCGGGACCGGTCATCGTCTGAAGGTCGGCGAGAAATAGAGGCGCGGTGCCGTAGGGCGGAGCAAATGCGACGCTCCTCCAGTTATGGTCAAACGAGGTCCCAGAGCCGACCTCGAACCGAACACCGCCCTGGAACATCCCGCTTCCCTTCTCCACGGCTATGTAAGCTATTCGCTCTGTCATGTGATAGTGGGTGTTCAGCGAAGACAATGCAGTATCCTTCTCTTGTTCGTGCAAAACGAACTTGAGCCCGGCCACACCTCCTCAAACTGGCGGCTTTGCACCGCGTCAGGACCGTTTGCGGTAATAACGGATGTCAGCACGACTGGAACTGCCAGAAAAGGAGCGCTGAAGCTCAGATTGCCGATGTCGTAAACACTGGTTTGCCCGCGATCCACGCAGCCCGCCTCCAAGATTTTTCCGTTCGGAAGAGTCCACCGTCCGGCTTCAACTACCAGGTAACTGAGAGACTCGAGAGTGTGCGTCTGGTCCAAGTACTTCGAATTCCTGCACTCGGACCTCGAAGCTGTCCCCGGTTACGTTTCGGATCCGGACAACCGATGGATCCGGGCCGTTCAGGCTCAGCGGTTTCGCGACGATCACCGGGTTCGAATACATTCCGGTCAGCATCACTTTCTTCCAATTGCTGTCCACCTGTACCTCGCCTGCCTCCATGAACCCGTGTCGGTGTGCACGAAGGGTTGCCGGATCGGGCCCGTTCGTCGTCTGCATCTCGGCAAGCAGATAGGAATCGGGGCCATCAGTGACAATCAGGTAGCCCAAGGTTTCGTCCACGTGGTCGACCTCCGCGTCCCAGGACTGTTCCTCTTCGACCTTCAGTTGATAAGAGGTTCCGGCAATCTGTTTGAACCGGTTATTACAGGCCATATCCCCGGTTTGATAGGCCAGGCCCTCAAGCAGCCCCGTTCGCTTCTCGAACGCGATGAAGGACAAGCCGCTCGGTAGCGTGACCTTGCGGGTTGTACTGAGCCGCGGCCGGGTCTTTTTCCTGTTCCTGCATGGTCATTTGAAAACCCGATGCCGCCACTCCGCCGAGACGGGTTGTCACGGCGTCTGTCCCGTTAAAAGACATTACTGAGCTGAAAACGAGCGGCTTGGCTGGGAAACTGGAAGCAAAACTGACCGATGTCAGGTTCCACGGACCGCACTTATTTGTATCCATCGTCCCGGCTTCCAACTGACTTCCATCGCCAAGACTCCAATGTCCCCGTTCCACGACCAGATAGTTGACGTCTTCCAACGCATGCACGCCGTCAAGGTAATTCCACTCCTGGACGCGCATCTCGAAACTGGTCGGGGTGACATTCCGAATCCGCACAACACCCGGCTGAGGATCCCTGAAGGTCATCGGTTTGGCGACCACGACCGGGTCCGAGAAAACCTCAGTCAAATCGACCCGCTTCCAATTGTGGTCAACAGCCGCCCTTCCCACCTGATAATGAAAGACCGGGACCTGGAGTACATTCGCGACGTCAGACGAAGAGTTGTTGGCCAAAAGCTCGTCATCCGCGCACGAGACCGACGCGGTATTCAGCACGGTGGGGCCCGCCCCACCCCCGACTCCGACTGTCAGGGTGATCGTCGAAGAGGCACCTGCGGTCAAAGACTGATCGGTCGTACATTGAACCGCCTGCCCAGTCGCGTCACAGTCCCACCCAGTGCCCGCGGCTTGCACGTAGGTGAGGCCTGTCGGCAGCGTGTCCGTCACCGTCACACGGGCGGTCGTGGGTTGTGAGCCGATGTTCCGGATGACCAGAGTGTAGGTGCCTGCTTCGCCCGCGACAAAGTCCCCGATATGGCTCTTTATTATCGAAAGATCCGGTTCGGCGGCGACCCGAAAATTCGCGACGGTCACCCGAGTATTGTTGATCGTCCTCGCGTTGTCCGCAGAATCGGGCTGACCTTCGGCGATGCCGAGGGGGTAGTTGACGCCGCCAGAGCTGTAATTGACCAAAGGGGTCGAGAAGTAGGAAACCCTGGGACTGTCGTAACTCATGATCGTTGCGAACTTACCCGGCAGATCGTGACCGTAGGAATAGGAGAACGCGCCCGGGACTCCGCCCGCGTGGTCACGGTCGTGACTGCATCCCATGTTGTGGCCGAGTTCGTGGGCCAGCGTGGTGTCCTGGCAGTAGTACGGATTGGCGTCCGCCATGGGGCGCACTTCGACGACGGAAAAGGCGTGGTTCTCGAAATACGGAGAAACCCCCTGCATTATCCAGGCGCAGCCACAAGCATCGCTCTGGAACAATCGCAAGAGCGAGACCACATCCGCCCTGAGGCTGTCCCTCATCGCCCCGATCGACGTATCGCCGGTGACTGAATCCAATGCCGTGTTGACGTCCGTACCTTCGACAGCTCCTGCGCCCGTATAGTGCTGAATGCCGACCAGGCGCAACCGCGTGTTGACTCCGCTATTCGTGTATGCGTTGTTGGCCACATCCACGTAGTGCTGAATCATTGCAGGCAAGGAGGTGGTGTATCGATTGTAGAGCTGAGTGGTATAGAAGATTAGAAGATCGATTTGGGAGCCGTCATCGCCTGCATCCAAGGCGATGGGGGGCGCTGACACAGCAGGCGGGACCCGCGCGTCGTCTGCATCACGCACGGACTGCGTCATTTCTTCACGCCTGACGGAATAGCCTGGCCCGGACGGCTCGATCAGGTAGACTTCATCCTCCATCTCGATCCGACCAAAAAGAACGTCGTTGACGACAGTCAGAACCACCGAGCTTTGTTTACCTCGTACTTTTCCTATCCAGGTGAGGTTTCGACTTCCCCTTATCTCCGCCCTCGTCCGTTTAAGCTGCAACGGGCCCTTGCCGAGGTCCAACTGGATCTCATCCTGGAATGCGGCCGCCTGACCACTGATGGCTCCGCTCAACAGGGCGAGCGGCTGGAGATTGGCAGGACTCAAGGACGGGTCTTCTCGCTTCAAGCGGCTGTCTCCCGAACCCGACAGGATCGGACGTTTCTGTCCGACCAGGTCTGTTTGGCAGAAGCAAACAAGCAAGGTAAGAAGAGAAAGGAGTTCCGAATATGACCGTCGCCTCATGAATGAATCCTCCCGGGGGCTGCCGATAGGGCAACGTTGTATTTTAGTTGGTGCTTATAATGAGAACTGTGCTCCAGAGCACAGATTCGGTCGACGGAAAGGAGTTGGCTCGCAGGCAGGGAGTGCTGCTGTCTCCAAAACGGTGGCACTATTTGCCCCTATCGTGGCCCGCTTGGGTGGTATAAACTCCAGACTCTTGTAAGGGGAAACGGGCCGCCTGGCTCGCTGTTTGCTCACGTAAACTGGGGAGGGTAGAGGAATGAAAGTAAGAGTTCTTTATGCGGTGTCCTTTCTGATTGCAGTCTGCTTTGCTTTTAGCGTTCCACTTTCAGGCCAAGCTACGCGCACCTGGGTATCTGGTGTAGGGGACGACGCGAATCCTTGTTCACGGACGGCCCCCTGCAAAACTTTTGCGGGAGCAATATCCAAAACTGCCGCCGGCGGCGAAATCAGCACCCTCGACCCCGGGGGGTTCGGCGCTGTCACCATAACCAAGTCGATTACGATTGACGGAGCCGGAACTCTGGCCAGCATCCTGTCAGCATCCACGAACGGCATCGTGGTTAAGGCCGGCCCCAGCGACAGCGTTATAATCCGAGGAATCACGATCAACGGCGCTGGGAGCGGCGTGAACGGCATTCGATTCTTAACGGGGGGGCGCCTGCATCTCGAAAATGTGAAAATGTCCGGCTTTACAACCTGCGGGATTTCCTTCGAACCGAGCGCTGTGAGTCAACTGTCGGTTCTGAACACAACTGTCCAGAAAGCAGCTTACGCCGGCATTATCGTCAGACCGACTGGCGCCGGATCGGCAAGAGCAGTAATCGAAAACAGCAGTTCGGCCGGCAACGCAGTCGGGGTCAGAATAGAGAACAACTCGATTGCGTTTCTCAAGAACGTGACGGTGTTCGACAATGCCTGCAATGGATTCTTGGCCTACTCTCTGGGAGGTGCGGCCGAGATGAATCTGGAAAACTGTATGACATTGGGAAATGCGCTGAATGGAGTGCTGGCCACTGGCCCGTATGCGACCATCCGCCTTTCGAATGTCACCGTTACGGGAAACTCAACAGCTCTTGCGGTGGTCGACGGCGGGACCATTTTTTCCTTCGGCAACAACAAGATCGCGAGCAATACGGTAGATAATATTGTACCCACACCGGTCGCAATGAAGTGATTCGGACCAGGTCGGCGGACATGAATGAGCTGTCGAGGGGCTGCAGGCGTCTGTCTACTCCCTCGAAGCACGTCCAAATGAACGGCTGACTACGGATTCGGGGGGTCGGAAAGACTTTCACGAGGAGCCTTGGCGGAAGTCCGAGCTTCACGGGATGGTTGCATGTAGCCGTACTTTGTCAACCATTCTTGAGCAAGTTCCTCAATGACTGCTACTTGGGCAGACGAAAGATCCTTCAGGTATCTTCCCTGTGAACCGTCCGTTATATGATTGCGGTGGAGCAACGTCTTGCTGTCATAGACATCATATGCAGTTGCCTGAATCAGGTCTTCATCCGGGATGGACTGAATGTAAGCAAGCTGATTCTGCAGCGAGAACCGTCTCCCATACTCGCACACCGCCCCGTCGTCCAAGGCCACACCTATGAACATGCCGATATTCCTTATCTCAGCTTCCAGATTCAGGATTATGTCTTCGTATTTCGACACGTAGGTGTTCACTTGGCTTGTCCAGAGACTATGCTGCTGAAGCAGAAAACTGACAAGCTCGGCAAGTTGATCGCTCTGATAGATGCACCGATACTTGGCCTGAAGGGAGCTCACTACATCCCTAAGGTCTCTGAAAGTGTACAGGCCGACGGCGTTACTGTTCTCGAACTCCTGCTTAATAGCGGGACTGAATATGTGAGATTTGAATACTTTATACCCTGGGTTCGCATCCAGTTCGGCAATTATGGACTGATGGTCTTCAGGATCGCGCCATGCAACCCGGATTCCGCGATCATGGTCTTCGACAATCGCGGCTGCAATTTGGTATTGGAGAGTCGAGCCTGACCTCTGCATTCCCCCACAAAAAATCCACACGGGCGTACCCTCGGACAATCTGGCCAGTCGGCCTCCTGGGATAACTGATGGCTTCACCCCTTATATGTGAAACGCAACCAAACTCGTCTTGGGTCACATCGGGAGGGCAGTTTCGGTTAACGCTCACCAAAAACACTGAGGAGTGAACAAAATTCGAGGCGTTCCGAATTGAACGCTTTTTAGAAATTTGAAGGAGAGTACCTGGCTTGTCAAGAGAAAACACGTCCGATCTCCCCGCACCAACAAACCCAAAGGTCCAGCAAACCGGGCCCCTCACGGGCTACGCAAGCGAAAAACGCCCGCATGGACGTCTGCCAGGTACTATCTGGTCGCCCATTCCTCGATCTTGTTGTCGGCTTTTCTGAGGAGGATGTGGAGCTCCTCCGTCAGAGGATTAAAGACGGCCGAAGGTCCGGAGGGTGAGGTTCCATCCAGCGTGGTCCAGTCGTCGTTGAACGTGCCGTTTGAGCCGACTGACCCTATCCAGACTTTGTCTGCCGCTCCGCCCCGAACGACGATATACAGTTTTTGAGCTGTCTGGCTCCACGCGATGGCGGGTGCATTAGGAGTGCCGCCAGGCAATGACGTCCAATCATCGTTGAACGCGCCACTCGAATTCAGCGATCCCACCCATATCTTGCCTCCCGCTCTGCCCCTGACAACGATGAAGAGTTTCTGAGCTGTCTCGCTCCACGCAAGGGCGGGTGCATTAAGAGTGCCCCCGGGCAATTGGGTCCAATCGTTGTTGAACGCGCCGCTCGAATTCAGAGATCCCACCCATATTGTGTCGTCGTGTCCGCCTCTGACAGCGATATGGAGCTTCTGATCGGTCTGATTCCAGGCGATTGCCGGCGCGTCCTGAGTACCACCAGGTAATTGCGTCCAATCGTCGTTAAACCCGCCACTCGAATTCACCGACCCTACCAATATCTTGTTTCCGACCGTTCTTATGGCGACATATAGCTTCTGAGACGTCTCATCCCAAGCGATAGCCGGAGTGCCCAGCGTAGTGCCGGGAACCTCGAACCAATCGTTGTTGAACACGCCGCCGGAATCGGCGGAGCTCAACCATATCTTGTCTCCCTGCGCTCCCCGGGCTGCTATCTGCAAAGTCTGAGCCGTGGTGTTCCAGGCAATGGCCGGAGAAGAAACTGTCCCGCCAGGTAAGACTGCAAACGTAGTAGCATGCAGAGGAATGTTAAATGACGCATGAGCGGGATCATCCGATTGAATCGAGAGAGCCGCGTCGCCGCCGCCCACTGATACGGGGGAGAACTGAAGTGACACCGTGCAGCTCGAAAAAGGGGGAAGGATTTGGCCCGAACAGTTGTCACCGGAAATTGGTTTGAGAAAATCGGAGCTATCACGCCCTGTCACCGTTATGTCAGCTATTCCCAAGCCAACCAAGCCGCGGTTGAATAGAGTGAAAGTCTCGGATCCTCCCGCCGAGATCTCGGCGACGCCAAAATCACGCGATGAAGGGGAAGAGGCGATTTCCGGGACATTCCCTTTCAGGGCGCTGAATGCGCTTTGGTAGGCGCTGACGGTATCGATCAGACCGTGGCCGTAATTGTTGTTTGGAAAGGGAGCCCCGACTGCGGGGTTGGTGGTGCTCTCCAGGAGCGCTTCAACTTGGGATATGCTCAATGTCGGGAAGGCGTCAAGGAGCAGCGCGGCGGCCCCTGCGACATGGGGCGACGAGAAAGAAGTACCTGAGGAAAAGGTATACGGCACGGGCACAGTCCCGCCTGCGGTAGGGGCGGCCGTCCTTATGTTTGCGCCTGGGGCGACTACCTGCGGGAACAGCCCGCCGTTACATGCCGAGGGTCCGCGGCTACTGAAATAGGCTACGTTGTTCAGGCTGTCGGTGGCGCCCACAGCAAGAACCCCCGCGTTGTTCGCGGGGCTGACGCTGGTCGATCCTGCCGGACCCGAGTTTCCCGCCGAGAAGACCATTTCTATACCGGCGGCCTGCAGGGTGTCGATGGCGGCCTGAAAGATCGTGTTGCATCCGTTGACATTCGGAAATCCCCACGAGTTGTTAACGACATCTGGCGCCTCTTGGGGAGGCAAGTCGAGTAGCCATTGAAACCCCTGGAGGATGATGCTCTCCGCTCCCGACCGCGCATCATTCAGGGCCTTGACCGCTATCCATGTGGCTCCGGGGGCAACGCCGATGGCCGTTCCGCCCGCTTCACCACCCACCATGACGCCCATCGTTCCAGTTCCATGGCCGTTAACATCGCACGGAGTGGAGGACGAAAGCTCGCACGGGCTGCAATTGTTGGGAATCTTGCACAAATCCAGCATTCAAAGGATCGGAGTAAGGATTAAACCAACTCGGTCGTCCCCCCGCGCCATTTGCCGGCTAAATCGGGATGGAACAGGTCGACACCGGTATCCGTGTTCGCCACAACCACACCTGAGCCTGTGAAGCCCATGCTCCAAAGTTCAGGCACTCGGGTGGCGGTGATGTTCCACTCGGGTGGCGCGGCCCCAAAAGCCTCGACCGTGATGGGCGGCGCCTCAATCCTGTAGTCGAGAGAAATACTAGCCAGGCCGGGGAACGCCGCCAGTCCGTTTACACGGGCGGCGGGCAAGGTCACCGCAACGGCGTTGATAACCCAGAAAGGAATTATCCTCTTGGAGCCCTGCGTCTTCAGGAAGGCCTTCAGGGGTCCCTGAGTCTTCTCGGCCTTGTCCTTTAGCTCGTGGATGATCCTCGCTCTCCTGAGTGCCTTGTCGTCGTCCGTAATACCGCTCAGCTCAACCTGCTCGGAGAGAACGACAATAACAGGTATTTCGGTGGACGGGGCGCTAGACGCCAGTATGGATCTGAGATCGGGAGGGATTCTCACCGCACCCCAGACTGACGACACACAGATTACACAAACACAAAAGAGCGGAAAAACAAATCTTCTAGAATCTCTCATCATTCCTGACCAAACGAACAGAAATTGCACCAACCGAACAAAATGTCATGTCAGAAAACAAAAAAGCCGCAGAGAAAACCCGCGGCCTTTTTGCATTCGTTAATCTAGCTCAGGTTCCTCCTATTACGGCGTGCTGATGTACTCGGCAATGTTGCCAGCCGCATTACGGGTAAAGATATTGAGAGTGCCAAGTGTCGGGTTTATGGCAATCGCAGGCGAAGCCGTCGTCGAGACGTTGACAGGCAGACCTATCCAGCCACTGAAGTTGCTGCCGTTGCCGTCCACTGTGCTGGTGAAAACCTGATTGGCATTGAAGGCAGAACCACCCCTCACAGCCAGCTCAAGTTTGTTCGCCGACGAATTCCAGCTCACTCCCGGCGAAGCGGATGTCCCGCCAGGGGTAAGCGCCGTCCAAGCACCAAAAACCGAAGCGTCAGCACTCACGTTGGTCACATACACAAAGTTGTCGTTAGAACCCTTCACCGCAACTTGGACATTGTGGTCTACGGGATTCCAGGCAATTGCCGGAGCCTGTTGAGTACCACCGGTCGCGATCTGCGTCCAACCGCTGAATCCCGTACCGTTCGCTGCAGAGTTACCCACATAGACACGGTTGGCAGTTCTGATCGCTATCTGGAGTTTTTGGCTACCGGATTCCAGGCTATTCCAGGACCGCTGCTGAGTGTTGCGGCGATTTGTGTAAAGCCGCTGAACGACCCCAGGGTATGGGTGGCATTGATGGTCGCCACGAACAGGTTGTCCGCCGGTTGCCGACTTGACGGCAATCTCCACCAGATTCGAAGTGGAGTTCCAGGCAATGGCCGGAGCTTCGGTGGTACCAGACGGGAGCTGCACCCAGTCGTTGTTGAATGCGCCGTTTGCCTGCGCAGTCCCGAGCCAGATGCGGTTGTCTGATGCCCTGTAGGCAATATGGAACTTGCCTGCAGTCGCATTCCATGCCACCGCAGGACCAGAGGCGATTGCCCTCGCAACCAACGTGATAGCTGGTGCCGCGGCGGAATATGCGGAAGCCATGGGCGTCGTCAGGGCTGTCCCCCCACCGGGCCGATGGCGTTGATTGCCGCCACCCGATAGTAATACGGAACTCCCAGTTGAGCCGTGGTATCGATGTAAGAGTTTACCAGTCCAACGTCGAAGGTCGTGAGTCCTGTCGTGAAGCCGCCGTCCGTCGCCCGCTGAATGGTGAAGCCGCTTGCGTTGGCGGGCTGTTGCGTCCAACTGACGATGACACTGGTTCCCAGTGATCCGGCAGTCACGCCCGTAGGTATGGACGGAGGAAGCAGCAGGGAAACCGGCCGCATCATGTCGTTCTCTTCGTGGCTGAGGATGTGGCAGTGCCACACGTACTCGGCGCCGAAGTTGAACAACTCATTGACCTGGGGCGGATTCATTGGACCTCCGTCAATCTGGTCAATTTGCGAGAACCCGTCCATCGAGAGCAGGGGCATCGACGGGTTGAGCGGTCGGATGCTGTTGGGCAGGCTCCATGGCACCGGCGGAATGACCGGCCTCAAAGCGACGATCGTGTCCTCCAGCGGAGACATCCTGACTGTGTCCTTCCATCCCAGCTCGTTGGGGTCGGGCATTCTGATGAACCCGTCCCAACCGACCCGGTTGAGGATCTGAACATCAAACAGGTGGAAGTGAATGGGGTGCGTATCCACACCGTTGTGAGTGATGCGCCAGACCTGCACCTGGTCACCCACTGCGATCTCCGAAACGGGATCCACGTAGTTCTGGAGAATGAAGTTCTGAATCGCAGCATTGACGAACGGAAGTTCGAGCCCTAATTTCGCGCTCATCCGTCCGTAGTCATCGAAAGTGCGCTCCCATTTCGTCGTGAATGGCCTTGGGCATCATGTTGAAATTGGACACGATCGTGCCATCAGTTTGCTGGAAGCTGATCGCTCCGTCCGAGATCCTCGAGATACCCCAGTTGGGCCAGGTGGCCGGGAACGTCATGTTGAAGGCGGAATTGTAGGCAGTCTGCCCGACCACGATCGGCTCCTGACCCCCCTTGAAGACGCCGGAGTTCGTCGCGTCAACGGCGAAGGTAGCTCTCCAGGGTAGTCAAGTAAGCCGCGTCGTAGTCATCCGGGGGCGCGGTGCTGTCGGCACCCGGCGGGACCACGATCTGCATGATCGTCCGGTTGTTCGGGCCAAAGCCGGCCGGGATGGCTGGGCTGGCACCCATGTCGGTCCGATCCGGTGCACCCGTGTAATAGTCATAGTGCGGGTCGAGCGCCGGGAACGCCGTCGGGGCGTCGTTGTAGAGAATGAGGGTCTGACCGGCGAATTTCGTGAAGTCGACGATCACGTCCGCCCGTTCAGCCGGACCCAGGATGACTGCACCGCCGCCGTCGGCCTGCGGAAGAACGTTCCCGACGTTGAACATCGTCGGGTCGAGGTTCCACTGAACCGGCTGGTTCGGTATGAGCGCCGGGGCAGGCAGGAACCCGCCTTCGGTCCCGATCTGGATAAACGCCGGGCCACGGGTGGCCGGATCAGGCACGCCGCCTTCCCTGCTGTCGATAGGCCAGGTGAGCGGGTAGCCGGGGGTCGAAACCGCCGGAACCATGCCCACTTCCGTCAAGGCGGTATAGAGAACCGCCGAGGCCTGAGCCAGGGTGGTCACACCGGCGCCGCCGTCGATTTGCACGGTCGGAGCCGCGGTGTAGCCGCTGCCCACGGTTTTCATATTAATGGCCAGGATCTGTCCGTAGGTGGGACTGGTTGGATCGGTGTCCGCCACCGCTTCGGCTGTCGCCCCATGGCCGGTCGTATCGCCTGCCGCGTTTACGATGTTGACAGCAACGACACCAAAGTAGCCGGCGCCGGGGGTGGTGACGTTGATCTTCTCGATGATGCTCGTGGCTCTGTACAGCTGGAGATTCAGGAACCTGTCGTGCGAGGCGTTCAGGATCCGGAAGCGGATCTTTCCAACCTGCGTAGGCAGCAGCTCCAGCTTGGGGTAGACCGCGCCATTGACCAGCATCGTGTCCAGGAACGCTTCCGCTCCCCAGGACGGATTGGGCGCGGCTCGGTATTTCAGGCGGCTGGCAGAACCCAGTGTCCGGATCGCAATAGGAAGCGTAGGGGTTAGTGATCGTCCCATGCACTATGCAGTACGGCGGCACGGCGCCCGGAGTGGATCCGCACACCGGGGTCGGCGGGAAGAACCAGGGGCCGAAGTGCCACCGGCCGAAGGCGTTGATGCCGCTCAGGTCCGCATTGAACGGGTTCTGGGCGGGCATGTACACGTGGGGCCACCACAAGTCACCGGTTTGAGGCGTCAGTGTCACCGGCTGCGCGGGGTTTGTCCCCCACGCCCAGGTAGGATCGGTCGCCATGACGTAAGTCGGATTCGGGATGCCCGAGCCCGGCACCACTTCCGGTCGAGCGTCCACAAAAGTCTTGTCCTGGATGACGAGAGGAATCTGGTCCGCCGGGATCGTGTTGGCGGCATAAGCCCGGCCGTCGACGGTGCCGCCCTCGATCAGGGCGTGTTCCATCGGGTCTTGGATCATGTAACCCGCCGCCTCGCCGACATAGACGTTCAGGCGCGTGATTCCCCAGGCATGGTCGTGGTAGAACATCAGCCTGGAGCTCTGCCCGTTAGTCCAGAAGAACGTCTGGGCGCCGGCGCCGGGATTGTTGCTCGCACCTGCCACCCCACAGGTCGTCAGGCCTGCGCAGGAAGCTATGGTGTTGCCGGACGCGTCGAACCACATGTCGGGCACGTAGCCGACGCTGACACCCTTGCTGTAAGCCGGAGTCTCGCCCGCCGGGGCGATCCACTGGTGGGGCGTCCCGTCACTGATCCACGGGCTGCGACCTCCATGAAGGTGAAGCGTCGCCCGGTTCTGGGCGAAAGTCCCAGTAGTAGTGCCGGTGGTAGGCTGCTTGGTGACGGGGTCGAAGTTGATCTCGAAATCCCCGGACCCCATGATGGTCGTATCCACCGGGACAAAGAGGTTTCCACCGGTACCGGTAGGCAGGCTGTTGATGAATTTGACACGGACCGGCCTGTCCTTCTGAGCGATGATCAGAGGGCCCAGATAGTGCGGGATGTTTATAAAGGGGTCAGTGGTATTGACTTGCCTATATCCCCGGAGCAAGGTGCCGCCGGTCTGCGGCGCAGGCCAAGTCCCGACGACAGGAGGCAGGTCCGAATGGAGCTGCTCCCTGTACTGCACAAGCTCGATTTCGTAATAGTCAGACCCAGGGTAGGTCGCCTGATCCGGAACCGCCACCGGAATGTACTGGCAGGGCTTGCCTGCTACACACCCCGCGGTCGGATCGGGACCGCCGGTGATATACAAGTTCGGCAACGGGTCGACGAACTTGGTCAGCCCCGGGCTGAAAGCCCAGTTTGGCGTAGCGTAATAATCCGGTATGTAATAACCGTTAGCCCCCACCTGGAGCGTAACCGCAAGACCGGATACGTCCCCCTTGGCGAGAGCCTTTTGCCTGGCGACCCTGAAACGAGCCGCCGCATCTTTCCACTCCTGGGGCGTTATCTTCCCCTTGAAGTGAAGCGTCTGGTCCTGGTCTGACTGTTGTTGCGCCCACACCTGATTAATTCCACAGGTCACCGCAACCACCGCCAGAATCAACACGACAAAAATCCATAGTCTAGGCCTGGCCATATAGTTTTCCCTCCCACCTTGTCACAAATCCTACTCGGGCACCCACCGGTGCCCACTAAACCTTGTATCAAGCTTTCCGCGGGTCACATAGGCAATCGACAAGGAGTTGACATACACGTGTCAATTAGTTGGCTTGTTGTAAGACTTGTGGATGGCCAGACGTGTAGGACTGGCCCTACAAGTTGAGATCGAGGAATGGGAATGGAAGGAGTGCACCGGCGAGGCGCACGCAGGGCGGTCGCTACACTTCCCTGGGAGTGACCCGAACGATCGTCGGAACGCCCTTGGTGCCCTGCCTGGCGGCTGACCGGCTGATCGTGATCCACCCTCGCGTACGCCGCACCAGACCCTTCTCCTCAAGCTCGGCCAGGGCCTTGGTAGCCCATTGTCGGGAACAGCCCACGCGGTCCGCCAGGTGTTGCACGGTAAACGGCAACCGCATGCGGACCCCTTCTCCTGTCTCCCGGCCGCATTGCACGGCAAGGTCACGCAAAACCTGGAGAAGCCGTTCGGAAGTGCTTACTCCTGAGCTTTCGTAAATATCGTCCATCGCCTTCAGGAACTGACCGCTGACTATCAGGAGAAGGTGAAGGGAGAGCGAGGGTTCCTCTTCCATCAAGGAACGGATCTTTTCGCCGGGGATGTACTCGATTTCACAATCCTCGATCGTCTCGATGCTCATGCTGAAACGACCGGCCATGATGACATCCGGCAGCGCAAGAATGTTGCCCGGACCATGAAGGCCTCCGGCGACCTGGCGATCGGCACGCGTCTGAAACAACGTCTTAACCCAGCCGGACTTGATGACGAAGATACCTTTGGCCGGCTGTCCCTGGCTGGCAATCGTGCAACCCGGTGTGTAAAACCGATCCTCGGCTGCTCGATGGATCTTTTCGTGAATAGGTAACGGTATTCGGGAAATCGGGCAAACGCCCACCGCAATGCATCCGCCACACTGCGTCGCCGTTAGACAACGACTGCACTGTTGCGAGGAAGCCGACGAAACGGATCTGGTTCTGAACGACTGCATACCCCCCCGAACCGGGCACAAAACACGTTCCATGCAGGGGACCGCCGGACCGATGCGCCCGGGGCGGAATTATACCGACGGAATGGTTCTGAGTCTATTGCTTTTACTGCGTCCGAACGAACCTTTCCGCCATCCCGAATTGCGGGGGAATTCAGGGGAATCTTGACCGGTCGGCCGACGGACCGCCGTCACGGACCGGGAATCAACCGTCTCCCTCTTCTAGGGCTCGGGAATAAATGTAAAGGTGTAGTTGCTTCCAGGAAGGACCAGCATGCGGAATTCGCCGCGGGAATTGGTTGTGGCCTGGGCCGAGAAGGTGGCGCCGGCAAGACCGGCCACGCTCTCACCTCTCGCCTCGACCGACACATCCTCAACCGGCTGGCCGCTCGGATCGGTAACCGAGCCGGTTACCTCGATTGAGGCGGGTAAGGCCCCGATACTGAAATTGACTCCGCCGACGTTTTGAGTGAGGTTCCGACGCGTGGGCTCGGTTGGGAAGATAAGGGTGCCTGCGCCCGGCACCACAACCTGCGCCTGCAGATCATACGTCCTATCGCCCAAAAACGCCCCGGAGAAGTTGCCGCCCTGCAGACTCACCGGGAGCCGGCTGACTGCGGGCGGGAGAATAGAGTCCCCCGGGTTCACGGGGGGCGCCGAGATGTCGCGTGCGAGAACCGCCGAGCCGGACGGGATGGAACTCGCACCCTGGATGACGACCTGGCCCTGAATGGTCAAGAGCGGTGGCAGCGCGAAATTCGCAGTCGCATCACCTGCTCCAACCGTGACAGTACCGAGACTATAGAGCGCTAACTGATTGGTCCCGTAGGATCCTATGGCACTGACCGAAAGGCTGACCGAGTAATCGCCCTGCGGAACAAGGACCGCGTAATCACCCTCCATGGAGATGAACCCCTGGCTTTGCGCGGTGAGATCGTTCTTTGTGAACGTTAGAAACGCGGTCAGGGGCAAGGAGCCCAAATTGCTCATCCGTCCACTGACTCGCCGAAGCTCAACCGAAGGAATGGTGAGGTCAAAGGAAGTGTCCGAATTGACGACGATCCGGTCAGGCAGCGAATAGGACAGCGTCGGGATCCCACCCGAAGGCGGATGTCGACGGTTTGTAAAAACCGTCAACGTGTACGGCCCTTCCGGCACGGCTACCCGGTACTCACCGCGGGTCGAATCGAATACTCCCATGTACACCGGGCCGTCCAGTGACCGAGCCACGACGCTGGTGATGGAGGAGATCGAACCCGTGATCCGGCCCCTCAGGAAGAACCCGGCGGACAAGGTCGTCGGGAGACTCACCGGAGAATCGACCGACACTCCGCTCTGTACCCGCCTTTGAAGCGCTTGCCGGGGCGCAAAGCCAACGAACGCGGCGGGCGTCCTCGGCAACGTCGTGTAGGACAGGGGAGTGGTGTTCAGGCGAAGGGTCATTCCCGAAACGGGCCCATCCGCACTCAGCGACAGGGACCCACGAAGCCGGCGGCCCGGGAACAGCTCCCCAACCATGACCGCCCGGTGACCGAAGACCGGCAACGGGACAGTCGCGGTATCCAGCCTCGTCCCGAGCGCGTCCAGCAGTCGCACGGTCGTCGAAAGGGGAAAGGCGCCGGGATTGAACAGTGCCAGCCCGCTGTCAAAACCAGCGGTGGTGTCGACCGGGACGGTCAGCTGCGGAACCGCCGGAGCAGCCCCTACACCTGCTTCTGTCTGGAACCCGCCTCCGAAGATCGTAGAGCGTGAAAATCGCGCTGACGCCTATCGGAGCACTCGAGATCACGTGAGCAGCGCCTGCCGAGAGCGTCCCGCCGCCGTCCGTAGCCACAAAAACCGCTCCGTTCGGGCTCAAAGTGCGATTGAAGCTGGATTGAGCTCCCCCGCCGATGTTCACCGGAAAAGGCGTTCCGTCGTCCTTCGTGAGGCTCACCTGCGACATCAGCGTTGGTGTTCGAGACGTTGAAGAGAATGAAGCTCGTTTTGATCGATCCGCCGGCGTACGGTCCGTTTGCGATTTGAGGCAGCAGGAAGTCGTGAAGCTGCGAGTTGGCCGGCACCACCGGGAGAGTCGTGGAGGTAAAAGTGTCGAGATTCTGGCGAAGAACGACCGCTGCAACCGGCCGGGAAGACGTAACTACCATCGTTCCGCGGAAGTTGCCGATCGTCGGAAAAAGCTCGCCTTCGCCTGCAACGAATCTTGCCTGGTGGCTTCCCGCAGGCAGATTGGCAGTTGAAGTCAGCCCCGGCCGGCCCTCGGTATCGTAGAGCTGGAAGGTGACGTCAGACCCCAGACCCCCGAAATTGAACAATGCTACGCCGGTGTTGAACCGCCCTGTAGTGTCGACAGGAAGCACGAACCTGGTCTGCGGGGTGGAAGCCCCCACACCCGCCTCGGTGATGAACGCGCCACCGCTCCCGGCGATGCGAAAGACGGCGGAAACCCCGACATTCGATTCAGCAGTCACGACGGCCGCCCCGGTGCGCAAAACACCTTCGCCGCCAGTCTCGAGCAACCGGGTCTCCCCGGCGCCAAGCGAGAACTGAAAACTGGAGTCCGTCCCGAGGCCAGGCAGGGTGACCGCGAGCGGGTTGCCCTGATCGTCGGTGATAATGAGGCTGAACCCTGCTGCACGGGCGGTTGGATTAAAGAGAACGAAAGTCGTCCGAATCGTCAGCCCCTGACCCTGTCCGTCGGCAATTTGAGGCAGGTAGAAATCGGTTTCCTGGGCCATGACCCGGGCGCCAGGCAGCAAGGCAAGAACCAAGGCGACGACTTCGAAGGCTCTCTTTCTCATTTCGCGCTATTCCCGGCCACTTCCTTTTCGAGCAGTCGCAGCTTGTCACGGACCTGGTCTGCCACTTTCCCGTTCGGCCATCTGTTCACGAAGTATTTCATTTCCGCAATGGCCTCCGGGTACTTCCCCTGGAGCACATAGGCGTTCGCCAGCAGAACATACAGGTTGGGATAGTCCGGGAGCCGTTCCCTCGCTTGTTTGAGGCTCGCTTCCGACTCCTGAAAACGCTCCATTCCGGCGTAGGCACGGCCCAGCTCATAGTGAACCTGCCAGCCCTCACTGCTGAGCTGCCGGGCCTTGAGCAGGTAATTGGCGGCCTCGGCCCATTTCTTCTGATCGTTAGAGAGCAGGCCCATCCCCAGCTGCGCGTCATACGACGAGGGATTCAACTCCAGAGCCTTTGCAAAAGCGTCGGCCGCCTCCCGGCTCCGGTGTTGCTGCAGATAAGCGATCCCGAGGGCGCCATGAGCAGCAGCGTACGAGGGATATTCCTTGACCGCCTGCTGCAGTTCGCGCAATCCCGCTTCATAGTCCTTATGCTCGAGCCGCTCCAGTCCCTTCTGGTAGTGTTCAAGCGCCTTTGCCGGAACGGAAAGATCGGCGGCGGGGACAACCGGGGCCGAGGCTCTGCGAGTGCCCTGTGTCTGACTCTTGAGCACCACTCGCAGGTTCTGTGATCCACCGGCCAGACTGAGACTTTCAACGTACTCCTGGAACCCGGGGCCGGAGATCGTAATCCTGTAAGTCCCTCGGCCAAGCCCGTGGAAAGAGAAGCGCCCGTCACTGTCGGTGAAGACCGTCTGGCCCATCTCCGAGCCAAAAGGGGAAAGGACGGCCTTCGCTCCTGTGACCGGCTTCCCGTCCCCACCGAGGACGTTCCCTTCGACGTAATAGTCCTCGCCCGCCTGGGTGGGCGTCTCGCGTCCCACCTGGGCATGCAGCGGAAGAACAGGCGGATAAAGGAGAAGAAGGAGCACAACAGCCGCCAAACGCATGGCAAACCTCCACTCTCCCCCGGGGATAGGCGAATAGGACCTATAGGACCAATAGGACAAATAGGACTGTGGAGCCCATAGGAAACCGATCAGGATGACTCGTCTGTCCTATATGTCCTATATGTCCTATATGTCCTATTCTCCTATTAGTCCGATTCTCCTGTTTTCTTGAGCTGCAAGAGCTCGTTGAGCGAGCCGGAACGGAACCCCTGAAGATCGAGCGTCACGTAGTGGTATCCGAGTTGTTTCAGCTCGCTGTTGATCGTCTCGAGCAGACCGGCATCCAGGATCTGAGGAACTCCTCGCGATCGATCTCGATGCGCGCCAGTGTCTCGTGGTGCCTGACCCTGAAATTGCGAAAGCCCATATCCCGAAGAAAACTCTCTGCCTGGTCAACCTGCCGGAGCTTCTCTTCCGTGATCTCGACCCCGTAGGGAAACCGGGACGAAAGACAGGGCATTGCCGGCATATTCCAGGTGCCGAGGCCCCATTTTCGGGAAAGCGCCCGGACGTCCTCCTTGCGAATCCCGACCTCGATGAACGGGCTCACCACCTGCCGCTCTCCGGCAGCCGTTCGTCCGGGTCGATAATCGCCGACATCATCGAGATTGCTTCCGTCAAAGACCACGTCCACGTCCCATTCCTCACGTAGTTTCGCGAGGTACGAAAACAGCTCGCTCTTACAGAAGTAGCAACGATTGGTCGGATTGGCCGTGTAGCTGTCGTTCTCCATTTCATGGGTCTCGATCAGCGTGTGATTCAGATTATGTATCCGCACAAAGTCGGCGACCAGGTTTCTCTGGAAATTGGAGACGGAGGGTGAGAAAGCAGTTACCACTCGAGCCCTGTCGCCGAGCACCCGGTTGGCGATGTAGGCCAGACAGGAGCTGTCGACCCCGCCGCTGAAAGCCACGATTGCGGTTCCGTACCGGCCGAGCAAGTCGACCAGTCGCTGCTCTTTTTCCTCGAGATTCATCACAGCGATTTTAGCATACAGGGTCATCCGGCACCGGCCGGGTGACTTCCTGCCCTCCCAACTCCCCCCGTGCCCGGCCCAAAACCCAAGAGCAGACATGTTCAGTTTTTGGACATCTGAAAACCGCCTGCGATGACCATCTGTTTCAAAACTCAACGAACTGCTTAAAATTTAGCTTTTATCGGATCTTTGTTCGTGATAGGGTAGGCAACCTCGTGGGCAGATGGGACTTAGCGTGATGCTTTATCTCAAGCCTGCAAGGAGGAATGCATGATGAATTTCCGTATTGCTTTGCGTCCTCTCCTCTCGGCGCTTTGTTTGGCCCTCCCCTTCGTCCTGTCGGCCGCCAATCTCGCGGCTGAAGATTTCTCCATCAACAGGGCGGAGTGGCGCAGACCCGAGCTGCGCGTTCGGGGTGAGGGCATGCCGGGACAACCTGTGACGGTGACCAACGCGACCGACGGGAGCCAGGTCGGATCAACAGTGACGTCGAGGTCGGGGAGCTGGTTTGTTCGGGTCGCCATTTCGCCGGTCCCTTGTGCGGTCCGGGCAGAATCGGCGGGGCAAATCGCGCAGTCGCCGGTCAGGAATGCTCCGCAGAACTGTGGAGGGTCCACGACCGTGACTCTGAGTGGACTGTCGATCTCCGGCCCGAACTCCGTGGCTGAATCCAGCTCGACTGCTTTCCAGGCGATGGCAGCTTACAGCGACGGGTCCACAGGTGACGTGACCGCGACAGCGCTCTGGAGCGAGAACTCGACGTACGCGAGCATCAGTGCCGGCACGCTCCTCACGCAGGATGTCCCCGGCGATCAGACCATTTCGATTACTGCCAGTTACACGAGCGGTGGCGTGACCCGAACCGCGAACCGAAGCATTCTGATCGTGAATTCGACTGTCTCTTCCGGGTCTCATTTCGGGCGGTTCGCCAGTTTTCAGGGTACGGGCACGTGTCTGACGTGCCATCGCCAGCAGGCCGAAGACTTCCATGGCTCAGCCCACTACCAGTGGAAGGGGGACACTCGTTACATGGTGAATCCTCCCGGTCCGACAGCCGGGAAACTTGGCGGGATCAATGACTTCTGCATTTATCCGGACATCAACTGGATCGGCATCCTGAAAACGGTTGACGGCCAGGACACGAACGGTGGCTGCGCGCAATGCCACGCGGGCCTCGGGGCCAAGCCGAGTCCGGATCTCACTACCGCGCAGCTTGAAAACATTGACTGCCTGATCTGCCACTCGCCCAGCTACAAGCGAAAGGTGGCGAGCGTCAACGGCGTTTTTCGTTTTGTTCCGGACGAGCAGGCGATGGGCATGAGCGCGCTCGAAGCGGCGTGGAACATCAGCCGCCCCTCGAGCGGGACCTGCCTGAACTGTCACACGAGATCGGGTGGAGGAAACAACTTCAAGCGGGGTGATATCGAAGAGGCACATCGAAACGCGACTCGCGATTTCGACGTCCACCTGGCACCAAAAGCTGCCGGAGGCGCCGGCCTCAGTTGCCTGAGCTGCCATACATCATCCAATCATCGCATCGCCGGGCGAGGCACCGACCTGCGGGAGGTTGATTCGCTCACCCAGGTCCGCTGCAAGAACTGCCACCCTGCGGCGCCGCACGGGAACAGCCGCCTGGACACCCATGCGAAGAGGATTGACTGCACGAGCTGTCACATCCCGGCCTTCGCCCGCGGGTCGGCCACCGACATGCGTCGGGACTGGAGCCTGGAGCCGGAAGTCGACGCCACGAAGCGGCTGTACGATCCGAACATGCTCAAGGCTTCTCACGTGGTTCCCGAATACCGTTTCTTCAACGGCATGTCTCACTTCTACAACTTCGGTGAACCGGCGATCCCGGCAGCCAACGGACGCGTGCTCATGTCGGGTCCCGCAGGCACGATCAACGATCCCGGGGCGCGGATCTTCCCCTTCAAGCGCCACGAGGGCAACCAGCCGGTTGACCCGGTTTCGGACCGGTTGCTGCCGCTCAAAATCGGCATTTTCTTCCAAACAGGAGACCTCACAACGGCGGTCGAACAGGGGGCGGCTGGAGTCAACTGGACTTACAACGGTTACGAGTTCGCCGAGACGGAGCGCTACATGGGTATTTTCCATGAGGTAGCCCCTTCCGAGCAGGCTCTGAGCTGCACCAGTTGCCACGAGGGAGACCGAGTGGATTTCGCACTCCTCGGCTATACGCCGAAGAGCACGAACAACGGGAAACCGCTGTGCGCAAGCTGCCATGGCGACAAGTCCGGCGCATGGGGTCCCAGTGAGCTGTTCACGAAGGTCCACGAGAAACATGTGACAGACAAGAAGCTCGACTGCAGCAACTGTCACACCTTCTCGGCAGCCCGTTAGTCCACGAAGCACGGACGTCTGCCTCCAGAAGGCCGGGGTGCCCGGCCTTCTGGAGCGCGGACGTCTATTCTTTGAGGGGCGGACATTGGCCTTCTGGAGCGCGGACGTCCCGTCCGCACTGGGTTCGCGGGCATCTTGCCCGCACGCCGGGCATCTTGCCCGGCGCTGAATCCTTCCGAGACGGACGAAGGCCGACTCACCGAGAACGCCGGGCAGGATGCCCGCCGAGCGGACGGGACGTCCGCGAACCCAGTGCGGACAAGATGTCCGCGCTTCGGAAGGCCGACGTCCGCGAACCCAGTGCGGACAAGATGTCCGCACCCCGGAAGGCCGACGTCCGCGCTCCAAGAGATAAGATCTCCTTGCCTTGTCTCCCTGTCTCCCCTCTCCCTGTCTCCTTGTCTTCTCTCTGCCGTTGACCGGCGGGGGAGCTGGCTCTACACTTGCGGCCAATGATCGCATTCATCGTCGCTTGCGTGCTGTTGATAGCCGGCTATCTGCTTTATGGTCGCCTCGTTGAACGGTCCGTCTCCCCGGATCCGTCTCGACAAACGCCTGCTTTTTCAAAAGCGGATGGCGTCGATTTCGTACCGATGTCGACCTGGCGGGTCTACCTGGTGCAACTGCTTAACATAGCCGGGCTGGGGCCGATCTTCGGACCGATTATGGGCGCGCTTTGGGGACCGCAGGTCCTGCTCTGGGTCGTGCTGGGCTGCATCCTGGGTGGTGCGGTGCACGACTTCCTGGTCGGGTTCATGTCGGTGCGAAACGGCGGAGCAGCTCTCCCCGACCTGATTACCCGGTATCTGGGCCGCGGCGCCCGGCACCTCGCGACCCTCTTCACACTGGTTCTTCTCCTCCTGGTCGGAACGGTTTTCGTTAAGGGCCCGGCGCTGCTGCTGGTGGAACTATTGCCCGCAGAGACCGTGGGTCGCTGGCTCGGACCCGGGGCCGCGACTTTTCTTGCCGGCTCCTTCGGCGGCCAGTCTGTCTGGCTCCTGCTGGTGATGCTCGTCATCTTCGCTTACTACATCCTCGCGACCGTCCTGCCCATCGACAAAATCATCGGACGATTCTATCCGCTGTTTGGCGCAGTCCTCCTTTTCATGGTAGCGGGACTCGGGTGGGCAATCCTGACAGGTCGGGTGGATACCCCTGACTTTGTCCTGTCCAATCTCCACCCGACGGGATTGGCGGCCTGGCCGATCATCTTCATCACCGTGAGCTGTGGAGCGATCAGCGGGTTTCACGGGACCCAGGCTCCATTGATGAGCCGGTGCTTGACGAATGAACGGCAGGCACGCCTGGTCTTCTACGGGGCAATGATTGTGGAAGGCTTGATCGCGGTGATCTGGGCGACCGTGGCACAGGGATACTACGGTGAGACCGGCGGGTTGAGCGCGGCGCTCGCAAGCGGGGGTCCGGGCAAGGTTGTACACGACATCTGCTTTTCGACGTTGGGCACCCTGGGCGGGATCCTCGCGGTGCTCGGGGTGGTCGTACTGCCGGTGACGTCCGGCGATACCGCCTTTCGTGTCGCCCGCCTCGTCATCGCCGATTATCTAGCTGTTCCCCAGGCCCGTGCCATCAACCGATACAAGATTGCCTTGCCGCTCTTCGCCGTCTCCGCCCTGCTCAACTTCGTCAATTTCGCGATTGTCTGGCGTTATTTCGGATGGGCAAACCAGTCACTGGCGACCGTCGCACTCTGGACTGGTGCCGTTTTCCTCGCAAAACGAGGAAAATCCTGGTGGCTCGCCGCATTGCCGGCGACCTTCATGACGGTTGTGTGCGTCAGCTACATTCTGGTCGAGGATTACGGATTCGCACTCTCGCGGCCTGTCGGGTCACTTGTCGGGCTGGTAGCGGGCTTCCTCGCCCTGGCCGCTTTCATGAGGCTCAAGGGGGAAATGAAGCCGGAAGGGAGGGAGACCGGCGCGGAGGGGTTGTCCGAACCGGTCTCGCGTGAAACGGTCGCAGGTCCGAGGGACTGAAATCACTTCTTTTCGAACTTCTCGGCTTTGATTCCCGGATTCAGCTTGTACTTGCTCATCGTGATCTCTTCCAGCACTTGGCCGTCGACCGTCTTCTCCAGCCGATGAGGCAACCAGACCTCGCTGATCTCTTTAGCTTTGACGCTCTTGTAGTCGGAGAAAAGGACGGTCACCTCGGTTTCCCGGCCCTGAGTCGCACCCTCCCGTTGCCGGTTGTCTCCGCCGGGCCCGCGCCCCATCGTCCTTGCGGGCAGCGGAGCCCTGTATTTCACCGCGAGCGGGCGGTGATTCTCACGGTCCAGGAACAGCAGCGAAAGAGAAGTCATCCTCCTCGTCATCGAACTTCCTCCTCCTGATTAGGCCAGACACTCCCATTTGATTGGGACTTTCTTGAGTGCGTAGCCCAGCTCCCGCGTGTAATTGCCGTACCCGGTCATCCAGTGGAAGCCGGGCATGTTGCGAGCCAGCAGGCCGGAATCAAACTGGAAACGAACGTCGATCTGGGACCTGCAAATGTCCATGTTCGGGTTCTCGACGATCGTCGCAGGAAATCCCACCCAGCGCTCCGACTTGAAGTCCGGAATGATATTTGTCACCACCTGTCCAACCTGCATCTCCACTTTTGGCGCAGCGCCGTAATCCGATTCGAAGTGAGTCATGATGCGCGCGGGGTCGATTGTCTTTCCGTCAAGGCGCCGCGGGGCGGTACAGTGGGCGAGCGTTATCAGCCCGTCATGCGGATACGTTGGATCGTTCAAAAAGACGGGCTTTCCAGAGATGTTCGCCAGGAGGATCCCGGAAGGAATCACCACGAAGTCCGACTCGCAGAAAGCCAGGTAACCCGCGTCGTTGAGAAGACTGAGCGTGAGACAGGCGGTGGTTTTCGACATCGGCATGATCGTACCCATGCACGAATTGATCGTCAGCGCCCGCGTCTCCACTTTCTTCATTACCCCCAGGAACACCTGCTGGAGGATGAACGCGTTCTCCACATATTGGCGCTCGGTTTCGAGCCGGGTCCCGCTGATGCGCAGGTAATCCTCCGTCGACTGCCTGGCCCGTTCTTTGGTTCCACCGTCCTGGAACGCGGCCTCCAGGAGCTTGGCGAGCTCGGGATACGGCAGCGTCTGGATGTCGAGCTTCCAGAGCCTGCGGACGAGATCGGGAACAACTCCTTCGGGCTGGGCCCAGGCGGAAGCACCGCCCACCGCGAGGATCCGGCTGCCCCGGGTGTTGTGGAGGCCACAGAGAGCACGGAGCCGCCAGGTGATTTCCTCCTGGTTATCCACCACGACATCGTCGAAATCCACTCCGGCGATGGCCAATTGGTCACCGTGCTGACGCAGATAGCGCGGGCTGATGATTTCGTACCAGAGGTAGACGGGACCGGACTTGTGTCGCACAAACAAGACAACGTCTTTACCGAGTCTTCCAATCGTCTCGTAGACCTTTTGAGGCCCTCCGGCAGCATAGACGAGCACCGCCTGAGCTTCTGCGACATCGGAGACCGCGCTGAATTGTTCGGCGTCCCGGACACCCGAGACCGGAAGGAAACGAACCGGGAAGTCGGCTTTCCTGCTGATCAACTCCAATTCACGCTCGATCCGTGCGATCTCCTCGGTCGCCTGCTGCTCGGTCTGAATTCCGCCCCAGCTGCGCCAACTCGTCTGGGAACGCCGCTTGGGGATTTCGTACACGAGGACGGGCTTCACCGTGATCGCAGACCGATCGGCGGGCGATGCCGGAGAGAGTCCGGCAGCGAGGGCGGGCCAGGACAGGTTGGCCACGGTGGCACCGCCGAGCGCGGATCCGACCAGGAAGCCCCGGCGAGTGAGTCCGGCCGTCTGCGAAGGACCGCCGGGACAGCAGCCCATGGCGCGCACGCGAAACGGGTGGCTCTTTTCAGTCATGTCTTACCTCCAATGGATGGCAGGATTTTGATCACGCCTACGCGGAAAAGCAAGTGCAAGTATCGCCCGGAACTGGCCTAACGGCCCTGGAAAGCAGAGCGCAGCACGTCTGCATACCGGCGGGCAGGGCCCCCGCCTTCCATGCAAACGCGCCGCGCGGCTTTCCCGTAACGGTATCGCAGAGGGGGTTCACGCAGGAGCAGTTCGACGGCCGGACAAAAATCCTCCCAACCGTTCAGTTTGATTAACGCCTGGGCAGCGATAAACCGTTCGACGACGTCCGCGAAGTTGTGATAGTGCGGGCCAATGATGATCGACTTGCCGTGACGCGCGGCTTCCAGAACGTTGTGCCCACCGCGTTTGACCAGACTTCCACCCACAAAAACGATATCGGCGAGAGCGTACAGATCATTCAGGACTCCCATCTCGTCGACGAGAACGACCTCGTCGGTTGGAACCGGAAACCGTCGCGTCTCTGACCAAAATCTCCAGTCCAAACCCAAGCTCCTCACGACCCGCGCGATTCGGCCGCACCTCCCGACATCCCTGGGCGCCAGGACCAGCCGCAGGCCCGGGAACCCGGACCTGAGACGAGAGTAATTTTCCGAGGATCCATTTTTCTTCGGGATTGTGAGTGCAGGCGGCGAGGATCACCAGGCCCTGCTCAGCTCCGCCGGGGTCCGGTGTGACCGGGTCTGGTGTGACTGGGTCCGGCCCGGCCTGATTTTCCAGAACCGGGTCGAATTTTGCGTTGCCGATAACGGAGATCAGGCCCGGAGGGGCGCCGATGCGGAGAAACCTCGACCTCTCCGACTCGCTCTGCACCCCGATCCAATCCGGACAGGCAAGCACCTTCTTCATGAAAAATCGAACCAGCCTGTATCTCCTCACGTCACCGCGATATATCCGGCCATTGACGACATACAGGGGAATTCCCATCCGGCGGCACTCGTGAAAAAGGTTCGGCCAAATCTCGGTTTCAACAACGCAAACCAGGTCGGGCCGCACCCGTTCCAGCCAGCGGCGCGTCGCTGCGCGTCGGTCCCACGGAAGATAGACTGCTCCGACGAGCTGAGGCCAGGCTGATACAAGCTTCCGTGCGCTCTCCTTGCCGGCCTGGTTCCCGACCGAAAGCAGCACTTCAGTGTCAGGCGCCTGCGCCAACAGCCAGTTGAGAATCGAACCGGCGGCATTGACTTCTCCTGCAGACACAGCATGGACCAGGACCCGGTGTCCCGGTTTGGGCTCGACCGCAGGTCTCCGACCTAATCGCTCCCGCAGGTCCTCCCAGGTGGAACGGCCGAGCAAGACGCAGACCGCGGCCCATGGAAGCAGGCAGACCCAGACCGCCAGAGAAACGAGGAGACTGTAGAGAGCCATCATAGGAGAGCGCACCCAGTCCGGCGTTCTGTGCGGTCAAGGTGCATGTCACTCATGCTAAAATCGACAGGGAAAAAGAAGGACATCGAGTGAGCTATTCAGATCGGGTGGTTGTGACTGGTCTCGGGGTGATCGCTCCCATTGGCCACGACATCGAAACCTTTCATCAGAACCTCTGCAAAGGGACTTCGGGAGTCGGCCCGATCAGGGGATTCGACTGCACGGTGCGCGACCCTCGAACCGGCGATTTCCAGTTTCCCTCGAGGATCGCTGCTGAAGTCCGGGATTTCCACCCGGAGACCTTCCTGCAGAAAGCGAATCGATACGACCGTGCCTCCCAATTCGCAATCCACGCAGCCCGCATGGCCCTCCATCACGCCGGTCTCGACCCGGTCTCAGTCAACCGCGAGGATATCGGTGTCGTGATGGGGACCGGGATGGGAGACATGCACACCGTCGAGGCCGGCATGGCGACGCTGACCTCGAAGGGCGCCAACCACCTGTCCCCAACCAGCCTGCCGAAAGTCCTCCCGAGTCTTGTTCCGGGGAATGTGGCGATCTTCTTCGGGTTCCACGGTCCGAATCTTGCCGTCTCATCCGCCTGTGCGAGCACCACGCATGCCGTGGGCGAGGCGTACTGGATGCTCCGGAGGGGTGAAGCCCGAATGATGCTGGCGGGAGGCGCCGAGGCCTCGGTCACTCCGCTGACCGTGGGGAGCTTTGCCGCTTTGCGGGTCATGTCTTCTCGAAACGATGATCCGCCGAGGGCGAGCCGGCCGTTCGATCGAGCCCGTGATGGGTTCGTGATCGGTGAAGGAAGCGGGATGCTCGTGCTCGAGACGCTCGAGTCGGCGAAGGAGCGCCGTGCCGAGATCTGGGCGGAAATCACTGGCTACGGTTTGACGTGCGACGCTTTTCACGTCAGCTCCATGAGGCCGGACGCCGCCCAGTGTGCTCGTGCAATGCGGCTGGCCCTGGAGCGCGCTCAGGTATCGCCGGACCAGGTGAGCTACATCAACGCCCACGCAACTTCCACCCGGATGAATGACGTCGTGGAAACCCAGGCCATCCGGGCAGTGTTCGGGCCGTATGCGAAAAGCACCCCGGTCAGCGCCACCAAATCGATGATCGGCCACCTGCTTTCGGCAGCGGGCGGAGTCGAGCTCGTCGCAAGCGTCCTGACGATCCGGCATCAGGTCATCCACCCGACGATCAACCTCGAATGCCCTGATCCCGACTGCGATCTGGACTACGTGGCCTTGCAGCCAAGAGAGCAGGCGGTAGACGTCGTGTTAAAGAACTCGTTTGGCTTTGGAGGTCAGAACGCTGTTCTCGTTTTGAGGCGTTGGCGAGGCTGAGGGATCCTTTACAGCGGCAGGCTTAAGCCTCCGTCAGCGACGACGGTCTGTCCCGTGATCCAACCGGCCAGAGGGCTGACCAAAAGGACCACGACGTGAGCCACGTCTTCACTCGTCGCGAGTCTTTTTAGCGCGCTCCTTTTCACCGCCTCGCCGACCAGTCTCTCGTACTCCGGATGGAGTTCCAGGGAACCCCCTTCCACGAGTCCCGCACTCACTGCGTTCACACGAATTCCGCGCTCTCCGAGCTCGGCGGCCAGGTAACGGGTCAACGCCTCCAACGCCGCTTTCGATACACCGATTGCGCCGTAGGCCGGCAAATACCTGCTGCTGCCCAGACTGCTGATGCTCAGGATGCTGCTTCCGGGCTTCATCAGTCGGGCCGCCTCCTGCGCGCAAAGGAGCAGAGAACGGGCATTGGTGTTCATGGAGAGATCCCACTGGTTGGCGCGGAGCAGCGCCGTGGGCTTAAACGAGCCGAGGGCCGCGTTATGCACCAGGATATCCAGCCGCCCGGCCCTCGCCACCTCTTCAAAGAGAGCTCGAATTTCCTCGGGGTAGAGCAAGTTGGCCCTGAAAAGCCTTGCCTTCCCGCCTCCCGCCTGGATCTCCTCCTGGGTTGACCGAGCCGCCTCTTCGTTCTCCTTGTAGTTAATGACGACTTCGGCTCCACACGCCGCCAGCACCCGCGAGATCGTCGCGCCTATTCCCCGCGACCCGCCGGTAACCACAGCCGTTTTGCCCGCAAACCACGGAGCCAGGCAGTCCAACTCGTTCATGAAAAGCACTCCTTCAGATCTCGTCGACTGTACGTCTCGACTGTTCCGTCCGGCCGGTGCTTCCAGCGCCAGTGTATCCAGCACCATTGGAGCGGATCCTCGCGCACCCAGCCTTCGATTACTCGGCTGATCAGCTGGGTGATTTCGAGAATCGCCGCTGGATTGTCCTGGTAGTCGGCCGGCTCAATCAAGGACAGTTTGTGCTCAAAACACCAGCGGCTCCCGGGCGAACGAACGACCGCCCCGATCACGATCGGCGCACCCGTCTCAAGAGCCAGCAAAGCTGCCGTCTTCTGGGTGGCCGCTGGACGCCCGAAGAATTCGATGAATGGCCCGTGACGATAACCATTCTCATCCATGAGCATGGCGATGCTGCTCCCCTGCCGGAGGCGGTCGAGGCACTCCTTGACCGCCCCTTTCTTCTCGATCCATTGCGAGGCACTCTCAAGCCGCACCCGGCGGACCAACCAGTTGACGAAAGGATTGTCGACCCGCCGTATGATCGAACCGGATCCCTTCCCTGCCCTTGTGCCGGCTATCATCAACGCCAACTCCCAGGAACCCAGGTGCCCGGTCACGTAGATCTTGGGGCGCGGGTCGTGGACGACGCGATCAACCAGGCCGGCGTCTTCAACCAAAGAGAGCCGGTTCCTGCCCCCCGCGGGTTTGGCCGAGCGGCGGGCAAACTGCATACCTTCGGCCAGACTCTGACCCAGGTTGGCAAAAACCTGCCGGGTCATGCGAGCCGCCCGGTCCCAGGTCATGTCCGGGCCGTACGCTCTTCGCAGATTGATCATCGCGACCCGCCGACCCGAGGGCCACAGGCAGCAGGCGACGTGCGCGTAGAAACGCGCCAGGAGGATCGCGGGGGCCAGTGGAAGGTACCAGACGGGCAGAAGGAACAGAACCAGGGGAATCGTGATCAGCAACTGACCCAGAAGGGCCGCAGGCACGATAAGGACATGAAGGAGCAAAAACCGACGGCCTTTTTGCCGGGTTTCCTCACGTCGTCGCCGTAGTTGCCGTCGTTGTGGTCCTGGCGATCCTTGTGGTCCTATGCTCACCGAGACTTGCACGTCGTCTCCGTCTTCCCCTCAGGTGTCTTGGCGGAAGTGCCAGACCGCGACCCAGAGGGCCGAGACAGCCAGAAACGCAAAACTTCGCGCGACCTGGTCCCAGACGGGAGACAGGTTGGGACTGTTGAAGACGCCCAGCCCCACCACTGTGGCCGCTACCAGCGACAGGGCCGGCACCAGCTCCAGTATGCGGGCAGCGACGGGCGAGCGGGCCTGCCACCTGCCTTGAACCTTTAATAGAACCCACAGGGAGGCGACAAACAGCAGCCCGTAAAACGCCAGCCAGCGATAGAGGAGCGACCGGCCGGGAAAAAGGAGATTCGGAAGAGATTCGTGCCAGTCGAAGAAACAAGTCGAAGCGCAGGCCAGCACGCCTCCGCCCAGTGCCGCGGTCCAAACGCCTTCCCTGGCCGAAGCCCGTTTGCCGAAGAACGCAAAGCCCAGTATCAGACACCCGGCGATTGCAGACTTGAGGCCGACGTAAAAGGTCGCCGCCGTCCAGTGACGGGAGACCTCTTCGGGAGAGACACCGGGCCACCGCCAACTCGAGGCGAGCAGGACAGCGTCGGCCACGAAGAACAGCGCCAGAGCCGGTTGTTTCCGAATCGCTTCCTTGAACGAACCGGCGAGGGAGACGGATCGGGGGCCGGCCAGAAACCACCAGACCGCGACCGCCTGCGTCCACGGAACGAGAATGGCCTGGGCAACGGCCTCGAACCGCAGGTCAATAACCTGGAACCCGAGGATCCCGATTGTGAGGGCGCCGAGGACGTTAGCCGCAAACAGGGCCAGCCAGATCTGAATCAATCGCGTCATCGTGTTTGTTTCATCCGTTACCGCCTGACCGCCTCTTCAGCCCGGCGGCGGGCCTCGCCTATCCGCCTGGTCAGTTCCTGTGTCAACGCGGCCGCGTCTTTCCTGGCGATCACCGGGGGTACGTCGATCGGTTCCCCCAGGCTCACGACTGTCCTGGAGAACAGAACAGGGATGAAGATTCCCGACCAGGTCCGAGGAATGACGATGTGGTACCGGGAGGCCGTGGCCACCGGGATAATCGGGCGCGCCGTGTGCTTGCCAAAGACGATAACCCCTTCTTTCGCCTCGCCCCGGGGTCCGAGCGGCCCATCCACGCAGATCGCGATCGGGTAGTCCGCTTCTTTTTCCACTCGGAGAAGATCTCGAAACGCCCGGGATCCGTCGTGCAGAGTCGAGCCGCGGATGACGACCAGGTTCAATTCCTTCAGGAACCGGCTGGCCCATTCCCCGTCTCGGCTCCTGTCGACGAGGACGGCGAATTTCGAATACAGGGCGCAACCTGCCAGAACCAGCGCATCGCTCTCCGAATGCGCAAACACGTTCCGTCCGCACTCGTACTCCCCAGGTCGTATGAGAGTGCCCTCAGCGGTCAGAACCCAGAGATTCAGCGTGCGGAAACAGAAGGCGTAGGCTCGGGCAAAAGCCGCGTTCCAAAGTCCGCCGTTCCTGTTCATACCTGGGACCAATGAGCGGACCAGAACTCTCGCCCCACAGTCGCGTCTTTGAACGGCAACGCCGTGAAGCGCTTGGCTTTTGGTCCGCTTACTCGCTCGCCTGGCTCGCTACCGAGAGTGTCGAAAAAGCGGCCTCGGCCAGATGGCCCTCACGACAATACACAAGAAGGTAAAGCGCGTGCGCACGAAGACGTCGATGAGTTGCATGTGAACCGGCAAGAGTCGACCGGAACCGAGTGTTGTCGGAGCCGCGCGCGAGCGCCTTCCAGCGAAGCAAGCGGGTTGTAACAGTAGGCAGATCACATGCCCTTTTGCAGGGTCAGTGCGAGGGACGTGCGGTCAGCTAACTGTTACAACCCGCTTGCTTCGCTGGAAAGCGCTCGCGCGCGGCTCCGACAACACTCGGTTCCGGTCGACTCTTGCCAGGGCGGGCGTGGGGAAAACGGGTCAGTAAAAGGCTGTTTACACGCAAGTCAACATTTTCAACACCCTCTACCGTGCGCGGCTCCTTGCGATCCCGCCGGCGTGTGCAATTCTTCTGCGTCGTTTCGCGGGGGCCAGGGGGAATTTCGGGGACACAAAACTTAATTCCTTTGCTCACGCGGAGAGCACGTTAGCGGTGAGGGAATTAAGTATCATGTCCCCGAAATTGCCCCGGGAATTCCAAACAGTACGGACGCACAGTGCCCGCCGAAGGCGAAAGAATTGGACAAGGCAAATCGTACCTGCGCCTTGCGGGAACAGTTCGGCACATAGTCGAGATCGCAACCGCTCTCCGGTGTCCGATAGTTGATGGTGGGAGGCAGGGTCTGATGGAGGAGCGTCAAGATGGTTGCGACAGCCTCGACCGCCCCTGCACCGACCGTCAAGTGCCCGATCATCGATTTGTTGGAGCTCACGGGAATCGAAGGGGCCCGCTGACCGAAGACCTGTTTGATCGCCTCGGTCTCGATCCGGTCGTTCTGGATGGTCGACGTCCCGTGCGCATTAATGTAGCCCACCTCCTCGGGATCGAGACCGGCCTGATTCAAAGCGCCTCGCATGGCCATGCTCGCGCCTTTCCCTTCCGGGTGAGGGTCCGTCACACGGTATGAATCGCACGCTGACCCGTAGCCGAGGACCCCAGCGCAGATAGAAGCGCCGCGCCGTTCGGCATGGGCCCGTTCTTCCAGAACGAGGAAACCCGCGCCTTCTCCGAGCACGAAACCGTCCCGGTCGGCGTCGAAGGGACGACTGGCCGCCTGGGGATCGCCATTGCGCCTGGAGAGCGCACCCAGAAGACAGAAAGAGGCGAGGCCCATCGGGTAGATCTCTGAATCGGCCGCACCGCAAAGCACGATGTCGACGAGCCCGCTCCTGATCCAGCGAGCCGCGTCGCCGATGGCTTGCGTCCCCGCCGAACAGGCCGTCATGAGCGCCATGGCCGGCCCCCCCAAGCCAAACCATTCTGACAGGCCGGCGGCAACCGCACCTGGGCTACGCCGCGCGACCGCATGGGGCTTCAACTCCCGTCTCAGTTCCCGCCGCAGGATCGGCTCATCAAAGGAATCAGGGTCAAGGGACGCGACCGAGCACGGGCGGATTATTTCTTCGTGCCCGTAGACCCCGAGTCCCGCCGCCACAACAAGACCTATCGGCCTGACGGAGTTCGTCTGTTCCAGCAGACGGGATTGCTCCATCGCCCGCCGGGCTGCTGCCCCCGCATAGATGCCGATGGGGCCCAGGGCTCGGAGAAGGGCCGGCATCTCCTTGACCGATTCCGGGTCATTGTCTTGAATCTCCGCAGCAATCCGTGTCGGGTAGCCTGACGCATCGAACCTTCGAATCGGCCCCACGGCCGAGGTTCCGGCGGTCAGTCCTCGCCAGAAACACGCGAGGTCATCACCGAGGGGAGTAACGAGCCCAAGGCCGGTTACGACCACGTCGCGGCGCGGCTTCGGCATGGCTATCGAGCCGCCCTCTCACCCAACCGGCGTTCCAGGTAATCAACAATGGTCTGGGGGGTTATGAGGCGAGGTAACTGGGTTTTCGGGACGCCTCTCGGGAACCGTTCCCAGGCGAATTCAGGCATCTTCTCTTTCAACCAGTCCAACCCTTCCGGCGACAAGCCTTTCGCATCGACAAGGTGAGGTGCCTCCAACTGCAGTGACCCTTCCCACATCTCCTCCTCCGGTATTTTGATTCGGAAGACTCGCTCCACTCGGAACCGAATATCCAGGAAATCTATCGATTCAGCGCCCAGATCATCGATCAGAGAATCATACCGTCGGATCTCCTCAGGCCTCCGGTCGAGCGCCTGGCCGATAACCTCGATCACCCGTTTTTCCAACTCGGTTTTGCTCAGAGACATCCTTCTGCCCTTGTATTTCTGACATCGACGCACAGGGTCGCGGCCTGGCCTGTAAAGGCAACCGAATTTAGCAGAACCTTCGCCCTCCTGCCGGTCGCTTGGAGTGAACCGAGCAGGAGGGCGAGGTCGATTGCCCCCGAGGCAGCCAGGCTATGACCTGCGCGGTGCTTGTACTCCAATATAGTTGGCACCGTTGGCAGTAGCTGCTTGATCGCAGCCTGCTCTTGCTGCCAATAGGATTGAGCGTAGACGGCCGCGGGACAGACGGCCTCGACCTCACTTGCCATCCAACCCGCCTGCCCGAGCGCATCTTTCATGGTCTCGACGAGGTTGCAGCCCCCGCTCCGCGCGGTTCCCGACTGCAGGCAGGAATAGGAGACGATCTCGCCGTAGATCCTGGCTTCCCGCCGGATTGCGGCGTCCATCTCCTCGACGATGAGCATGCCGGCGCCCTCTCCCAGGAAGAACGATCTCGATTCTCCTCCTTCCGGCTCAGGCCGGGTGTCAAACAAGCCCGCCTGCCTGCAGCTTTCTGCCGCCAGGGGCGAGACAGCGCTGTCGGTCCCGCCGCAGATCGCCAGGGCAACCTCACCGTCGCGAATCATCTGGACACTCTCCCCGATTGCCTGGGCGCCTGCGATGCAATCGGTCATGATCGTATTGTTCGGCCCGCAGACGCCGACTTGGATCGCCACGTGCGCGCTGGCCATGTTGGGCAAGGTCATCAGCAGCCAAAGGGGATTCAGACCTGCCACAATCCGTTCGGAAAAGAAGCGGATGTCCGTTGCCGCTCTCTGCGCGGGGTCGGGGGCGAGCGCTCGGGAGATCTCGTCCATGAGGAGGTCGGAACCGCCGGCTCCGAGGATCACCGCGCCGTTCTCCAGGCTTGGGTCGCCGTCCGGGATGCCTGCGTCACGCTGCGCCATTCGGGCGGCTGCAACCGCAAAAAGGGTCTTGCGGTCGGCCAGCTTCAGGCTCTTGGTGACCCTGAAATACCCCCGCGGGTCAAACGACGCGGCGACAGGACAGACCGCCGCCCCTTCCCAATCAACGGTCTCAGCCTTCTTTCCGTCCCCGAGGGATGCCAGGCTGGCGGCCAGGTCTGCGCCCAGGGTGCTGACAAGACCGAGCCCGGTTACCGCCACTCGCCTGAGCTCAGGCACTGATCTCATCATCGTCAGGCTCCGGCTTCCGATGGCCAATCGCGGCCTGTAGCTCAGCCAGGCGCCGTTCGAGATCCCGCACCTCCCTGCGCAGCTCGGGAAGACGGGCGATCAAGGGGTAGGCGCGTCGGGCTTCGCGGGCCGGGAGGGCCGGATAACCGATGTACTCGCCCGCCTCCAGATCTCGCATGACGCCCGACTTGGCGCCGACGAGGACCTTGTCGGCCAACTTCACGTGATCACTGACTCCAACCTGCCCGGCCAGCATGCACTGGTTGCCGATCGTCACGCTCCCCGAGACCCCGACTTGCGCGACGATGCAACAATCGCGTCCGATCTCGACGTTATGGCCAATCTGGACGAGGTTATCGATCTTGGTACCCGAGGCGATCCGAGTCATTCCCAAAGTGGCCCGGTCGATCGCGCAGTTTGCACCGATCTCAACGTCGTCCCCGATTTCAACACCCCCCTTTTGCGGGATCTTTCGGAACACTCCTGCCTCGTCGACGGCGTAGCCAAAACCGTCGCTGCCGACCACCGTGTTGCTGTGTATTCGGACTTTTCGTCCGACGCTTACGCCTTTGTAGAGTACGACACCCGGAAACAAGATGCTTCCCTCGCCCACCAAGACCCCTTCGCCGACATAGGCGTTGGCGTGAACTTGCACGCGCGGGTCGAGCCTGGCCCCAGCTTCCACGACTGCTCCAGGCCCGATGAACACACTGGTCGCCAGAACGGCAAGCGGAGAGACACACGCTCGTGGGTCGACGCCATAACGTCTTCCGTTTTCGGGATAGAACAGCTCAAGAAGAGCTATGAGGGCGCCGCGGCTGTCCTTGACCCGGATCACGTTCGGGTGATCGAGTGTGAGGCCGGATGGCGCAACCAGGGCTGACGCCGCTACCCGCGTCCCGTTCCGGGAGACCGGGGGCTTGAGACACACCGCGATCTCGCCTTCCCGGGCATCCTCGAGCTTCTTCAAGCCTGTCACCTCGAGGTCCGGATTTCCATCCAGTTCCCCCTGGAGCAGTTCTCGAATGAAGCCGAGTGAGTAAGTGGCCATATGTTCTCCGCTCTCTATATCAAAGGGGCCGACACTGGAGTTGCTGTCTGACGCTCCTTACGATCTCCAAAACAACGTCCGAAGCGTTCTCCCGTTCGACACTGCCGGCCAGGGCCGGTCTGACCAGGGAGAGGTCCCGGCACATCTGTTCCTTCAACTTTGGCTCCAGGAGGATCTGCAGCGCCTTCCTGGCCACCCGGTCAACTCCGGCCCGATGCTGGCGAAACTCCGGGACTACCTCGCGACCGTGGATCAAATTGGGCAGACCGACGAACCGGGCCGAGATCAGCCCGAGAAGCCGCGCGAGCCGGACAGCAAACATGCTGGTCCTGGAGATCCGGTAGACCACCACTGTCGGGAGGCCGAGGAGAGCGGCCTCCAGCGAGGCTGTCCCCGACGCCATGACGGCCAGATCGGCGGCTTGCATGGCGATTCGGCTATCATCCGTTAAGCGAATCAGTTTCGCCAGGCCGGCAGCCTTAACCTGCTTCTCCAGCACCTCGGCATATGCTCGATCGGCGATCGGCAGGACAAAGCGGATCCGCTGGTCGGCTTCCCTCAGTCGGCGGGCAACCCCGAGCAGCAGGGGCGTCAGCTGCCTGATTTCCAGAACCCGACTGCCTGGCAGTAGAGCGACGACCAGCTCATCGGATTCCAGACCGAGAGCCAGCCGCGCCGACCTCCCGTCCGCAGCATTCCTCTCCTTCAGCAAATCGCACAGGTAGTGGCCGACGAAGTGACTCTGGCCCCCTGATCGCTGGTAGAGCTCGTGCTCTTGGGGAAAGGAAGAGAGGATTGCGGTATAGACCGGGGCAATGACCCGAAGAATGCTTCCCCAGAGCCAGATTTGAGGTGGGAAGAAGCAGACGGTGGGGACCTTCTTGAGCGCCAGGTACCAAGCCAACAGCCAGTTGAAGATCTCGTGGCCAACCAGGACGGCTACATCGGGAGTTGTGTCGGCCACGGCCCTACGCAGGGTAAGGAAGCTTCTCAGGAGGCCCGGCACAGTGGCCATCGGCTCCGTCAGACCAACCGATCCCAGGTGGGAGGTCTCCAGAAGAACACGGACGCCCGCCTGGGCCATATGACTGCCGCCGACTCCGAAAAGCTCGGCCTGAGGACAACGCGCGAATAGAGCCTGGGCAAGCCAGGAGGCTGCACAATCCCCCGAAACCTCGCCGGTGCTGAACATGATCCTGGGTTGCCGGGTGATCCCACTCATGCAGGGCGACAAAGAAGTCACCGCGGAGGACGCGGAGGGACGCAGAGGATTATGGGTTCCCATCCTCTCCGTTCCTCCGCGTCCTCTGCGGTGAGACAACCCCGCCGCTCGATGAAGCGACGTCGGCGCTCCATATCCCAATCACGTTCACAAGCAGGAGTCCGAGAATCAGGCTGGTCGTCGACCAGAGCCAGGGATAGTAGATCGGGTCAGGACCGAGCAGGCGCAGCACCTGGATGAGAGCCAGGGGAAGCGCAATGAGGATTACGCACGCGGGCAAAGCCACGTCTTCCGCATTCGAGCTCCGTCTTCGGAGCTTCCCGGCAAAAGCAAGGGAGAGGGAAAAACCACCGAGAAACAGGCAGCGAAGCCCAAGGTAGACATACAGCAGGTGGACCTGCAGCCGGAAAAGAACTGGTGCGAGTATCAGGTCCAGAAGAAGAACGACGCCCAGGGCCGGGTAGCGGCGGATAGCCCGAGCCGACCGGTGGAGGATCATCCACCCTCGGAAGGTCTCCCATAGTGCCAGCAGAAAGACAGCCTGAAAAAGCGGAAGGAGGAGGATCTCGGCCCATGCGTGCCTGTCGAGGCCAGCGTAGCCGGCGATTGCGTACCGAGTCGCAACTCGACTGACGAAGTAAGTCACGATGAGAAGCAACCAGACCCTGAAGAAAAGGCTCGGGAGCCGGACTCTTATTCGGCGGCCAGCCTGATGCTCCGCCGCCTGGCTCCCCTGCCGGCGTCCGAGATCATTGGTCAAATGCATGGTGCTCGACCTCGCTCGGAGCGCTCGTCAGCGAGAACGTCTCCTCCCAGTCTTTCGAATGTCGTTCTGGCCCACTGGTTGAATGCGGCGGCATCAAAGGATCCACCCGGACCGGAATCGGTCGCAAACCCGTGGAAGAACACATCACACTCCGCAACACGCTGGTCCTCGACCAGGATCTCACCCCTGGTCTGGTAGCTCTTGTTTCCCAGGGACACCAGCCGGGACCGAACCGTGAGCAGTTCGCCCGGCCGGACAAAACGGCGAAACTTGGCTTTCTCGATCATGCAGAGCAAAGGCCACCGCGAAAATTGAAGCGTGCACACGATCAACCAACCTCCCGCCTGGACCATAGCCTCGGTGAGCAGGGTTCCCGGGACGACCGGAAAACCGGGAAAGTGATCGTTGAACAGGGCGTCGGGCTCGCTGAAGGTTTTGGCGGCGACCAGTTCCCGGCCGGCTTCAAGCTTCAAGAACCTGTCGAGCAGAACATAGTTCATCTTGAACATCCTGGCCAAACGACATCCGACGTGCCTGTCGGCGCCTGGCTGCAGATGCCGGAAACGAGACTGGACACCTGGCCTTCCCGCAAAGTGACAATGAGGTCGGGATCCGCGACCAGGGAGCTGTCGTGGGCAACGACCAGGATTGTTCGTCCTCGCCGGATTTCCTGGAGCACGGCGCGGATTCCGGCCGCCGAATCGGCATCGATCTGGCTGGTCGCTTCGTCCAGAATCAGTATGGCGGGATCGCGCAGAATGGCCCTGGCGATCGCCAGCCGCTGTCTCTGCCCGGACGAAAGTCCGGTTCCCAGCTCGCCGAGGACGCAGTCATACCCGCCCGGCAGGTTCGCAATCAGCTCTTCAACCTGGGCCATTTCGGCCGCCCGTCGGATTCTGGAAGGAGAGACATCCGGCAAACCGTAGGCGATGTTCTCGGCGATCGTCCCGGCAAAGAGCACCGTCTCCTGGGGCACCAGCGCTATTTGCTGGCGCAGGTGGAAGAGACTGACTGTCCTGATGTCTATACCGTCGATATAGACGGTCCCGGAAGAGGGATCGATCAAGCGGGGCAACAGGCTGACGAGCGAACTCTTCCCGGAACCGTTTGCCCCCTCAATGAGAGCAAGCTGGCCATGGCGAATCTCGAGATTGATGGAGTCGAGAGCGGGGGTGATTCTGCCCGGGTAGGTGTAGCTCACCGATTCCAAGACGATGCTCTCAGCGTGGCGCGGCAGAAGCCTGAAGCCCGGGGCCAACCTCGGGCGAACAGTCTTCCACCTCTGCCCGCAGGACTTCCTCCAGTCTCTCGAGCGCTGCCCGAGACTCGGCCAGCCCCTGGATTATCCGATTGAGAGGTCGGAGGCCCTGAGCCGCGGCAAAAAGCGCAATCAGAACCGTGATAAAGCCCGCTGGATCAAGCCCGTACCGAAAAACGTAGACCGCAGCTCCGGCGGTTACCGCGGTCACCACAAGAACCGACAGCGTCTCAACAACGGAACCGGCGGCGGCATTCGTTCCCGCGATCTCCTTTTCTTCCTCGAAGAGACTTGTGGTTGACCGCCTTGAACCTGGCCTCCTCGTATCGGTTTGCCGCGAACACTTTGATCACCGGCAGACCCAGTAAGGCCTCTTGCAGCACGCTCACCATCCGATCCTGCGCCGAGAGCGCCCGCAGCGACGCTGCATGGGTGGCCCTCGCGAAATATCGGAGAGGGAGAGCGAGCAGAGGCGCCGAGGCCAGGGCAGCCAGGGTCAAGCGCCAATCCAGCGCAAAGGCCACCGTCAGCCCTGCAATCCCCTTCAAGCCTCGAGCAGCGGTTTTCCAAGGAGCAGCTGATAAGCCCGTGACACCACGCTCACGTCTGTTACCAGGCGGCTGAGATTAGCCGCATGACCTTCGCGCAGGATCCTCTCTGTTGTAAGGCGCAGGAACTGACGGAAAAGACGGGACCTCCACTGCCTTGCGGCCGTCAGCACGACGAGATTGGCCCGACCGTTGCTGCAGGTATTCCACTGCTCCTCCACTGACAGCCAGAAAGCCAATGATCCCCATCAGGAGGAGAAAGGAGGGCACAGGGCTGCCGGGGAGATAGGGGCGAGAGGTCGGAGGAGATCGGAGAACAGGGGGGCAGGAGACGAAGCACCACTCAGCGACCGGGACAACTCGGCCAGGGACTTGCGTTCCCGAAGCAGCAATTGCACGGCCGGGAAAAGCATCCCGATACCGAGACCGAAGCAAAGTGCCGAAACAAGAGCCCCGATCAGCGCCGATATTGCCTGGGCTCGCTGTCGGTTCAGGCCACTCGTTAGACTGCCAAACCACATTAGGGGGTGCGCTCCGCGCCTGTCACTTACATGGAGGAACAACGGACCGGATCTCTACTGCGCCGCGCAATCCGAGCGGACGGCCGCTACTATAGATCCGAAAACCAAGCCATTCAACGGTTGCCGTCCGCCCGAGCTTCAGTTCAATCGCGGCGACACCGGAAGGGTGCCGTATTGATAACGGTTGAACTGAGTGCGAATGATCGCGCCCGCGACACGCCTGGTGGACGCCGCCCGAATCGTTCCCTTGAAATTGGACAGATCGACGTTCGGGCTCCAGGTCAGCTCGTAGACCATCTTCGCCGCATGGCCATTGGCGGCCAGAGGTACGGTTGAGGTTGATTTGAGATTGCTGTTCTCATCAAGGAGCTCGATGGTCACGGTCGAAGCGGCTGCTTCGAGGTTCATCAGCGCAATTCCGGTTCCGACCCCGTTGCCTGTGTGATTTTCGACCGGCGCAACGAACGTCTTTCCGAGCTCGGCACAACTTCCCACCCCGGCCGTCCCGTAAGTGGAGCCGTAAAGGATGACCCCGGCGAGGGGCCGGTCGGACATGACTGATGCGCATCCCACCTGCAGACTGCCCGCCCCGTCGGTCTTTAACTCGGCGACGCCGCCTGCCGGAATGGTGACGTCCTTGAAGCCATTCACGACGACGCCGTTCAGGTCGACGTTCATGGCAGTGCCATTGTCCTGCCTGATGCTGAGCCGGGCTTTCGCTGGCAGCCAGGGGTCAAGATTCAACAGGGTAACCTGACTGGCGAAGCTCCAACCGGTGCCCGCCCCATCCGCGAACTGGGGGAAATTCAGGAAGTAATCAAGCGGTGTCTCTGGCCGGTTGGCCGCGAACCGGATTCCGTTGTTCTGCTTGCCCCATCGTGGCGCCACGGGCATCGCCGCAAGCTCGAGCGGGGCCGTCTGGACTCGCAGGACCATTGCCGCGAGCGTTTCGGGAGCGGTGACCCGCAGAATCCCCGAGAAATTCGAGAAATCAACCGCCGGGGACCATTGGATTTCGCTCAGGAACAGGGCGCGGTGACCGTCGCGTGCCAGAGACATCGGAGATCCGGTTGCGAGAAGCGTGTTGTTCTGCCGGAAGAGCTCGAAAGTCAGGTTGGCAGCCGCGCTCCCAAGGTTCATCACCGCCAGGCCGGTGTTGACGCCCGCCTTTGCCTCGACAGGGGCTGTGAACCCCTTGCTCAGCGGCACGCTGTTACCGACTCCGGCCAGCCCGGTCGTCCCGCCGAACAGAATAACTCCCGCCAAAGGCCGGTCCGAAATCACCGTCACCGAGCCCGCCTGCGCCGCACCCAGGCCGTCGGTCTGCAGCAGCTTCAGGCCGCCAGCCGGCAAATCGACGGCCGTCTCCCCGTTTACCACGGCCCCGTTCAGATCCACGGACATGCCCGCTCCATCGTCCTTTTTCAGGAGAACCCGCGCGTGGGCAGACCGGGTTCGGTCCAGGTTCATCAGCATGATCTGGCTGCTGAGGATCCCCTGCCCCTCGCCAAAATGCGCGAAATAGAGCTTGTGCTCCACCGCCGGATTCGAGGGGCCAGCGGCAAAAGGCGCCGACGGAAGATCCAATTCGGAGCGGCCGTCGCCGTCAAAATCGAACGCCGGCGCATCCGCAATGCCGTCTCCGTTCGTGTCGCCAATCGGGATAAAGACCTGGGGATCGAAAGAGGTTGCCAGTCCGGCAGTCTGCACAAGCGCCCACGGGATCGTGAGGAAGTCGGTCTTCCCATCCGCATTGACATCCACCCGGACCACATTGACGATCGCAGGCGCCTGGTTGGGAAAGGTGACCGACATCGACTCGTAGAGGCCGTCGGCGTTGGAATCAAGAGCCCTGAGGCCGCCGGTCTTCGTGGTGATTCGTCGAATTCCGCCGGCGTCCTGATCCCAGGTCTCCGTCACACTCGCGGAGATCGGGCGAAGATTCGCGTCGTACCCGTCGATTGTCCCGACCAGCGTCTGGAGAAACTTCAACCCGGTCCCCACCTCGTAGTAATGGAATCGTCTGCGCGTCAGGGTTTGATAGAAACCGCTGAGAGGATGGGGGTTCGAAAGTACGACCGAGGACATCTCCGCGTCTCCCGGCCAGCGGGAACTGAACAGCCTCAGAGTATCACCCTCTCTGAGCAGAACGGATGACTCATCCTGGGCATCAGGAACCCCGTTGTGATTCGAATCAACCCGCATGCGTCGGGTCCATGGGGCGCCAGGGATAGGAGGCAAACCGGCGCCCGCGTATGGGGTCGGATCGATTTTCGTGATGAAGACTTCCCAGGGTGTCGAGGCAGAGGGTCTAAACGCATTCGCAATCGGGAAATTATCAGTCGAGTTGGTCGATCCGGCGACATAGATGTTGCCGCTGGAATCCACACCGATTCCCCGTCCATAATCGGTCGCCCAGCCTCCCAGCCAGGAAGAGAAAGGAATAGAGGTCCCATCGGGGGCCAGCTTGGTGACGAACGCTTCTGCTGAATTGAAGGTGTGCCCGATCGGGGAGTTCCCGTAACTGGGCTGAACCGGCTCGGAAAGGGGAAAACTGGCCCCGCCCCCCTCGACGTAGCCAGTCACGATCGCGCTCCCGGAGTTGTCGACTGCAATGGCGCCGCCACGGGTCATTCCCTTGTAGGCACCCAGGTAAGTGGAGTAGACGAAAGCCCCGCCGTCCGCCCTGATCTTGGTCACGTAGGCACTGGACGTGCCCATGATAGCCGGCTGTATGACCGATTGCGTCACCCGGAAGTTGTTGGACAACGTATAGCCGGTCACGTACGCATTGCCCGACGCGTCAAGAGCGACATCGGCAGCCACATCAGCGTCTCGCCCCCCCAGGTAGGAAGAGATGGCAAGGGCGCCATTCGCCGCAAACTTGGAGATAAACGCTTCTTCCCCGCCTCCAGAAGTGCCCTGCAGCGCGCTCCTCAGAGGAAAATCCGACGACTGCGTTCGACCGACCACCCAGGCGTAGCCACCCTGGTCAACCGCAACCGAACCGACATTCTCCGATCCCGTTCCACCCAGGTAAGTCGAATAGAGTGCGGCGGTCCCGCTGTTGTTCAGCTTCACCAGGAAAGCGTCAGATGTCCCTTTCAGGGTGGACTGGTGAGCGCTGACGACCGGAAAAGCAGCCGAGGATGTCTCGCCGGCGATATAGGCGTTCCCGGAAACATCCACCGCGATTCTGGGCATGGCTGAAGCGTCGCTCCCACCTAGAAACGTCGAGTAGGTGAGACCGGATCCGGCGGAATTGAGCTTGGCGACGAAAATGTCCGAAGTGCCCGTCCGGGTTCTTCTGTACGCACCTGCGGTGGTGGGGAAATCGTCGGAACGGGTCCTTCCGCTGACGAAGAGGTTCCCCTGAGCATCCACCGCAATTCCATACCCGTAGTCGCTGCCGGCACCACCCAGGTAGGTCGAAAATACCGGCTGCCCGGCGCTGTTCATTTTGATAACAAAGGCATCGGTGCTCGCTCGTTTTGCCGTCTGAACGACGCCGCTGGTTGTCGGGAAATTCGTGGAATCTGTGTACCCGACGACATAGGCGTTGCCGGCCGCGTCCACTTGCATGTCCTGGCACTCATCGCTCGCGCTGCCGCCGTAGTAGGTGGAGTAGACAAAGGCCGGATCGATGAGCATCGCCATCTCCGGATTGTGTCCTTCAACCTCAAAACCGACCGTGTGGGAATTGAGGAGTGAATAGCGCGCCTTGATCTCGCTTTTTGGAGCGCCGGGACCGGTCTGAAAGACCCTCGGCCGTCCCAGCAGAAGTTCCCGCTCACCCTCCTTGATCAGCAGACGGCCCTCCCGGTCGACGCGCCGCGCCTCGGCTCCATCGATGTTGAGTCGGATCATCCGCGCATCGGCCCCCGGCTGCAGCAGGAAGTCGAATTCGAGTTGTTGGTCGCGGTAGTAGTAGATGAGGTCGATACCCGGGTACACGTTCTCGTATCGAACCCTTTTGTAGGAAGGAACGTCCCGATGCCAGGCTCCCGCCGCGCGGCCTTGAAAGTAGTGATTGCGGGTCGGCGAGAGATCGAGCCCGGAAATTCCCGGCTGCTGGTTCCCACCTTCGAGTCTCCATCGCACGACCCACTGGCTTTCCTTGTGTGGCCCGCCGGCGGGCTCTTCAGCCGCGTTGGGTCGCTCGCCCCGGCTGTCCGATGTCCGGTTCCCCTTCGGGTGATCGGTCAAAACCAGGGCTGCTTCGCCGGAACCCAGGAAGAAGCGGTAACCGGGACCGCGAGACAGAAACCTCACCCGTTTGTCGAACTGCCCCCGATTCTCTTCGAAGGAGAGGATCGGTCCCGGAGATGGAGCATCCTGATGTTTCGACTGCACCGAGCTCTCATTAGCGAGTGGAGAATTCGCGTTGGACGTCACGAGATCTGCGGCCGGTTGGATCGTCCACCAGATTGAACCGGTAGCGAAGGCCACCGCAGCCAGACCAAGAACAAAGAGAGGTGATTTCGGGGAGCTCATCGTTTTCCCTCACGTGACACGAAAGGTGCAGACCATCCGGAGAGGCGTCAGAGTGGGCATATCGAACGAAAGGCCGCGCCATTTCATCGTTCCGCGCAATCGCAATCCTTGCCAATCCTAGGTCCCGCCAACCATGACACAAGCGACATTGTCCGACATCGCGTTATTACACGAGTTCGCTCTCGACGCAAGTGGGGTGGGGGAGGAATCTTGTGAGGGACAAGGGGTAGGCGAGTTCGGAAAGGAGCCGCGCACGGCAGAGGGTGTCGAAAAAGTTCGGAGACGAACGGAGTATAGGTTGGTTTTTGGAGCCCGGAGGGGCGAAAGCCGCGTAGCCCCGGGTGACCGAAACCCCGTTTCGGGGTGAGCGAGCCCGGGGTAGAGAGTCATGTGGTAGGGAGCCCCGGAGCGGGCGAAAGAACGCTACGCGGCCTTTCGCCCGCTCCGGGGCTCCGTTCGTTTCACTTGTTTGACCCCGGGTTCCCTCACCCCGAAACGGGGTTCGGTCACCCGGGGCTACAAGCTTTTCGCCCCGTCCGGGGCTCCAGAAACCAACCGCTTCGCGCAGTCCCCGACTTTTTCGACACCCTCTGTCGTGCGCGGCTCCTTACGATGGTTGCCTGCGGCTTCGGAATCGCCCTCCCGCCCTCAAGGACGCCGCGAGGGCCGGAACTCGACCCAACCTGTCCACCTGCCCCCTGGCTGCACGACAAGCAGATGCGATTCTGCCTCAAGACCGCGGGCGTGGAGATTGTGTGCGTCCGTGGAGCTGGTCTGGTTCTCGAGGCAGAAGAACGGCCGGCCTTTGGGCGTATAAACGACCATGTGCGTAAAGTCTTCAGAGGCTCTGAGGTCCAGCTTCACGCCGACGTCCCGCGCCTCATATCCCGCCGCTTTCCCCGGCTTCATGCCCCAGTAGACATCATCCAGAGCCAGTTCCGAGAGGCGGCGCGGTTGGCGAAGATCGAACGGTGCGCCGTCCAGCGACAGCAGGACACCCGTGGGAAGGAGATCGGCGGTCGCTTCCATCTTCTTCTCAGCCTCAACCCGAACGAAGGTCTGCTCCCCGGCGCCCAGGATCGCGAAGTAGGGATGCACGCCCAAACCGAACGGCAGGGTCAATTTATCCTGGTTCTCGATCGTGAATTCGGCCCGCAGACCCTCCGCCGACAACCGGAATCGCACGCTGAGCCGATGGCGGATCGGGAATCGCTCAAAGAGCGGCGAACCGGCCTCGAAGTCGATCCACGTCCTTATCGATACCGCGCGCACCGGCTTGTTCTCCCTCGAAGACCGGTGGCTCGGATCGCCACGGCGCCCGCAGCACCAAGCCGTGAATGCTGTTCTGGCCGTCATCCCGGAAGACGAAGTCGCGTCCTTCAAAAGTAAATCGCCCCCCGCGAACCCGGTTCGGCGTCGGGTAGAGGATCGGGATTCCGCCCCCGCCCGTTGCAAGACCCTTCAGTTCGGCCGGGCTCCGCAACAATTCCACGTCGCCGAAGCGGAACGAATAGACGTTGGCGCCGGCATCCGGGCAAAGGCGCAGGATCATTGGGGTCGGGTTGCTCCCTTCCCCCTCAAAGCGCAAAGTCCAGGTCGTCCATCCGCTGGCGGGGTCTTTTGCCTCTTCCCAGGAGAAAGCGCCGCTGCGGTCGTGTCGCCCGGAAACCGCATCCTGGGCGAGTGAAAAAGTGGCTGGAAGAATTGCTAGAACAATAGAGGCCAAAAACCTCTTGAACATTTCTTCACCATAGCTTTTCAGGGTGGGCACCGGCCTGGTCGTGCCCTTCTAGAATCCCTACCCGTAAACGTACTTCGCCTGCTCGATTCCCAGTCCCCGCACGTCGATTTTCGTCAGGTCGGCTGGCCCCAGGCCGGCCTCTTCGGCGAGAAGCAGGTGGTTGTCCCCGCGTCGAAAACCTGTGCTCCCCCGCGTACCGCGCGGGTCATACCCCATGACGGCGGTGCCGACCGCGTCGGTCGCCACTGGATTGAGCCCGACGATCATGATTCCAGGGGAAGTCAACTTCAGAGACCCGGACCACGGGCCTTCGCCTCCGCTGACCGATGTGATGCCGTCGATGATGGAAAGGGTGATCGGGCGAGCGGCGGTCAGGTCTGCCAGGATCCGGGGGATGCGGGCACCGGCGTCAAAGGTGAACGAGCCATCTTTTTGCCCGGGGTAACCATTGCGGCCGGCCCAACGGCTGCCGAAATGCAGGCGGCCGCGCCCGGCAACAGCTTCCTCGCTCACCGCCTGGTCGCCATAAAGCGCATTCGGCGTGATCCCGAAGAGGTTCTTCATGGAAAGCGTAACACCAGCGATGCTGTGATTCTTCAGCTTGCTCAACGAGATGAGGACGTCGGTCTCGGAGTAGCAGTGATTCAATTCAAAGTGTGAGAAAAGATAGCCGCCGAAAGGGACTTTCAACGAGCTGTACCGGGAGCCCGAACCCAGGTTGCGGGTGTTCTCGAACTCGACTGCGCCCAGCTTGCGAATATTCACGAGGTCCCAGCCGGCCTCCTCGAGGCCCTGCTCGAACGGCCTCGCATCCGGGAACGAGTCGACAACCCAGACGCGCCGGGCCTTCTCTTTGAAAAGGAGCGAGCAGAGCGCCATGACGGTGTCACCGTGCGTGATGTACGTCTCACCTGGGGGCCTTCCCTGTATCTTCCCAAAGCCCCTGCCGCTTCGGGTGAGATTCGTCTTCACCGTGACTGTCTTCCCCTTGACCAGCCGCCCGATTCCGCCGATCGTGTCAAAGGCCTTCAACAGCGCGCCCTGGACGACCTCGGGCCCATACGTCCGGCAGGAAACGATGGCGACCTTCGCGTCATCCGAAAACGGGCCGGGCAGGTAGGAGGATGCCCGGGCCGTGACGATTGCCGCGGTTAAGCCCGCCACTCCAACCCCGGCTTTTAGAAAGGTTCTTCTGTCAAGAGACTGCTTGGGGCTCATATTGCTCCGTTCCTCGACCCATTATTATCAAGCCGCGGCACCGGTCGCAGCAATGCCTAATGTGGACGAGCGGCGGGACAAGAGCGAGCTGCTCCGCTTTGACCAGTCTGGCGAGATCTTGCAAGGAGACGGCGACGTCGTCACCGTTGTAGCAGAGGCCGCGCCCACGCCTCTTTCCTGTCAGAGCCGCGCACGCAGCGCTTTCCAGCGCAGTAAGCGGGTTCATGCGTCAGCAACTCTCATGAACCCGCTTACTCCGCTGGAAAGCGCTACGTGCGCGGCTCTGACAAGGCATCGCTGCGAATGTGTGCGACTCTGACAATGTGTGCGACTCTGACAAGGCATCGCTGCGTGTTGCGCGGCTCTGACAAGGCATCGCTCCGTGCCTGGCTCTGACAGGGCTGCTGGACTGTCTCCCCGCGTTTCATCGATCGCGGGTGCCCCCCAAGACTCGAAACCGGAGCATGGCCATCGCCCGCCGCCGGAAGTTCGGCTCCCCCCTGTACAAGAGCCGCGCGATTCGCAATAATTCGGACCCGGTGAGACACCACAAAAAGAACAGGGGGACGGAATGAACAGACGACAGCTCTTAACAGCCGCCGGGCTGGCGGCGACCGGAATCGTAACCGGGAAAGCGGGTGCGATCAGTTCGCTTCAGGCACCTGCAACCAGCCGGCTCGACCCGATCAAAATCACCGAGGTCCGGGCGATCCTGACCGCCCCGGCCGGGATTCGACTGGTGGTCGTTAAAGTGGAGACGAACCAACCGGGGCTCTTCGGACTCGGATGCGCCACCTTCACCCAGCGGGCTCGTGTCGTCGAGACGGCGATCACGCAGTTTTTCAGGCCCTTCCTCCTCGGCAAGGATCCTTCCCTTATCGAAGACACCTGGCAGTCCTCCTTCGTCAGCTCTTACTGGAGAAACGGCCCCGTGCTGAACAATGCCATCAGTGGGGTGGATATGGCGCTGTGGGACATCCTCGGCAAAAGGACCGGGATGCCCCTGTACCAGCTCTGGGGAGGCAAAGTCCGGCAGGCCGTTGACGTCTACCGGCACGCCTCGGGCGCGAGCTTCGAAAAAGTCACCGAGTCGGTTCAGAGGTTCAAGGACCAAGGCTATCGGTACGTGCGCGCTCAAGTCGCCGTTCCCGGCAGCTCGACTTACGGGACGTCGGGTGGGAGACGAGATGAGAGTGTACCGGCAAATCGCCGAACCGAAGTCTGGGAGCCGGCCGCCTATGTGCGCCTGGTTCCGCGACTGTTCGAACACCTGCGCAAGACTGTCGGCGAGGAAGTCGAATTGCTGCACGATATCCACGAAAGAGTTCCCCCGATTCTCGCGATACAGATGGCCAAGGATCTGGAGCCGTACAGGTTGTTCTTCCTCGAGGATCCGTTCTCACCCGAGGATGTCGGCTATTTCCGCAACCTGCGCGCGCAGACCAGCACTCCCATCGCGATGGGAGAGCTCTTCAATAACACTAACGAATGGCTGCCTCTGGTCGCCGAACGCCTGATCGATTTCATTCGCGTGCACATCTCCCAGGTTGGCGGCATTACGATGGCCCGAAAAATGGCCGCCGCGTGCGAATTTTTCCGCGTCCGAACGGCCTGGCACGGTCCAGGCGACGTGTCGCCGGTGGGGCACGCGGCAAACGTTCATCTGGATCTGGTCGTTCCGAACTTCGGGATCCAGGAGGGACACGAGTTCAACCAGGCCGAGCAGGATGTCTTCCCCGGCTGTCCAGTACTGAAGGACGGTTACTACCACGTGAGCGATAAACCAGGGCTGGGGATAGACCTGGACGAGAAACTGGCGGCGAAATTTCCGATCAAGGACGACCCGACCTTCGATATGTTCTGGGGCAATGTCCGCCGGGGAGACGGAACCATCGTCACACCGTGAAACATCAAGGAGTCACAGCAGGAATCAAGGTTGCATCCCCGAGATTCCGATCCCTGTCTCCTTGTCTCCCGGTCTCCCTGTCTCGCTGTTCGTGGGGCAGGATGTTCAGGATCCAGAGCAGCGCGTCGGGCTCAATGAGCCCTTGATTGATGTCGACACCCGACGCAGCACACAACTGGCGCAGCATCTCGTCGGGGCCGAGGATCGGGCGATTGTCAAGAAAGCCGTTTTCTTCCAGATAGCCGCGCAGCCTGTCGGCTGTCTTCTTCTGGAACCTGGGCAGCGCCCCCGTGTTGAGTTTGCCGATGAGCGCGGCGGCATTCCCCCCGCACTCGCCCGCCAGGTCGCACACTTGCTCGCCGAAGGTGGGCCCGACTATCCCCGACGCGCGCAGGGCCTCGGAATCGATTGGCTTCCCGCGACCGTTGCGCCACAGCCGGCACGCCGTCTCGATCGCCCTGGCGACGGCCTCCACCCTCCTGTATTGATCCTGGGAGACGAACGTAAATCCCGCCGTCTCGACCTGCCATTTCAGGTGCCCCCAGCTTTTCAGAAAGCGGGACAGCAGGAGATGGAGAAGCTTCTGGTCCTCAACCACATACCAGAGATGCACCGATTCGACCGGAGCAAACGGATCGAGCGCGGGAACCTGTAGAAGCGCGCCGTACTCTTCCCTGCTCACCCCAGCGGGTCGGGGAAGATCAACAGACTGGAAACCGTCGGTGACCGAGTATGAGAGCGGAGCACGCTCGAAGGTTTGCAGCCCCCGGATCTTTTCCAGATCAATGAAAGTGCAGTGGATTTCGGGGTGATCCGCAAGTAAAGCCTGCCATTTCTTGACCTCGTCCGCCTGCGCGGTGACGTAGAACAGTTGCCGGCCGGCGGCCGCCAATTCCAGCAGGGTTGTGATGACGAGCTCCGCGCGGGATTCGTCACTGTTACCCAACGTTTCGTCCAGGAAGAGTGGCAGTTGACAACCTCTTTCCTGTTCCTCGACAAAAGCCAGTCGAACGGCCAGAAGGAGTTGAAGCCTGGTCCCCTTCGAGATTTCGTCCAGACCGTAGCCCCGGCCTGTCGCGCTCTCGATGGCCCGGAAGCCGGAATCTGCACCGGACTCGAAGTCGAGACTCCAATGGTGATGGGTAAAACTGGAAAACAATCGGGCCGCCCTTCGCAATACCGCCGGCTGGCTGGATGTCCGGGTCTGTTCCTCCACGACGGATACCAGAAGGGCCCCGATCGCTCGCGCCGCCTCCTGTTCTCGGTTGGCGACGAGCTCCTCACGGCAGCGCTCCAGATCCGACAGGGCCGTCTGGACTTCAGTGCTTGCCTTCGCCGCCTGCAGTCTCTCTTCGATCTGGGTGCGAAGAGTCAGCCTGTCCTCGAGCCGATTCGCCTGGTTCTGATATTCCTGGCGTTGCGCCTGCAAATCGAGGATTGAGAGTCTGGCCAGATGCAGTGACCCGTTGGCCTCCGTCTGGGACTTGCTCACGTCATGCTCGGCTCGGAGAAGCGATTTTTCCGCGTCCCGAAAATCAGGGAGCTGGCGCAGCCATTGCTGGAGCTGGGCCTCCTCTTCGGGCGAAAGCCGCAGACGCGCAAACAGTTCCGTAACCTGGTGCTGGAGGCCAGCCACCTGCTCCTCGGTAGCGGCGAGGGAGTCGCGCCCGTCCGTCAGTCGCTCGGTGGACCGCAAGTAATCCTGCAAACGGCTATCCAGATCATCGATCGCCGCAGCTGCCGCCGGATAGTCCACGACCTGTATCCCGCTGTAGAGCGCCAGAGAGTTGTTGATTTCTGACAGGACAGCGTCGTGCTGGCGCTGGAGCTCGTCGAGCCTGGCCTGGGTGGCTGCTACTTCCGAATCGGCGGCCTGCCAGGCAAGAAGCCGTTCCGCAAACACGAAAAGCTGAGCATCTTCCACGTCCGCCGGAGTAATCACGCCGAGTTCGGCCCGGATTTCCTGCCCCAATTGCTCAAACTCCCCGGCCTTCCGCTCAAGCTCGTTACGTCTGCCGGACAGCCCCGCCCAGCGCTGTGCCTTCTGTTCATCCAGTACCGCCCCGGCCTCTTCGAGCATCAGTGCGGCAACAAACTGTTCGACTCCCTCCCGGGTCCAGCTCTCGGGCTGCCTTGCGGAAATGGTTATGAACTCCTGATGCAGCAACTCGCGCCGTTTTGGCAACGGTGGAAAAACCAGGACCCATGCCGCCAGAAAGGCGCCGACGACACCGAGCGCCAGCCACCACTGCCCGGACATGACGGTCAGGACGACACCACAGCCGAGCATCAATCCGGCGACAATCCCCAAAACCAGGCGAACGAGAACCTGACGCCATTCGGGCCCGTCGCTCGAGGCGAGCCAACGGCGAAGAAGCGAGAGCAGTTCCGCCTGATTTCCTCGATGCGGACGCACGTCGGAGCCGCCCAGCCACTCTCTTAGCGCGCGCAAGGCCTCGCGTTCCGCACGGATCTTCTCCCCTCTCTTCGCGAACTCGGCCAGTCGCCGGAAGCGCGCGGTATCGATCGCGCGCAATTGTGGATCCGAGGGGGCTGGATCGCCTAGAGTCCGGCAGACACTATCCCGCGATGCCTCTGCCTGCGCAAGATCGCGTCCTGCCCCCCGATTTCCGCCTGCAAGTTCTGGAGGGCAGTGCAGCGGGACTTCTGCTCGGGAATCAGCTTCGCCGGAAGTCCACCCTCGGGGAGGCGAAGCCCCGCGATCGTCTCCTGGGCCCTGCGGATCGTCACCTGGGTATCGCTCCCCTGTTTGGCGAGCTTGGCCATCTGGGCGCGCAGGCCGGCCAGGATCTCCAGCTCGTTCCCGGCCAGAAGCGCCATCCGGGTATCAAAGGCCTCCAGGCGTCGGCGAGCCTCATCTCGCGCCTCCACACTGGTCTTGTAGTTGATCAGAAGCTCGAATCGCCGGACCTTGGCGGCCGCCTCCCGGGATTCCACGATCTCACGTTCGAGGTCCTCCAGCCTGGATAGGTCCTGGCGCAACTCGCGCTGCTTCCCCTGCACCTGACGCACCCTGATCTGAGCGTCACGCAACCGGCTCGGAAGAGGGCCCGCCTTGGTCGAGCGCGAATCCCATCCCAGATTTGCGCGCGCTTCTTCGAGGCTGTAGCCGCCTGCGCTCTCCCGGGCGATCACTGTCGAAAAATCGCGACCGTCGTCCTGGAGCAACTCATCCAGCGAGAGCCGGTAACGACCGCCTATTTCCGCGGCCGGAAGGTCGGGGGCCAGGCACTGTTTGCCCGCCCGCTGGTATTCCATCCGACTTGAATCGAGGTCAACCAGGAAAGTCTGCTCGGCAATGTTGAAACTGGCACGCAGGGAGGCGACGGACGGGGCAGTGACTGGCCAGATACAGCCATAGAGCGCCTTCAGACAGGTGCTCTTGCCTGAACCGTTCGGTCCGTAGATGACGTTTATCCCGCTCGCAAAATCATCCAGGCGAAAACCATCCCTGCCTGCGAAACCAGGCATGCGACGTATTTCCAGCGAGTGGAAGCTGAGCGACTGGGAACTCATGGCTGTGCCCCCCTCTGATCGAGCAGGTGGGCGAGGAGCAGGTAGCCCTGGCGCAGAACAATTTCCCTGGCGACTCCCGCTCCGAGATCGGGGGCCTCATCCAGCGCCTCATAAGGACGGCTGGAGTAGACCCCGGTAATACACTCAGAAACCTTGGCCAGAAGCCGATTGTGTTCTTCGCCGCCGTGCCCGGACTCGAGCGCCAACAGGAGACGGGCGACAACGCCGGGCGGATTCTGGATGCAGGCGAGCGCTGCCAGGTCGAAGTCGGGCTGTGTCAGGTTCTCAATGCGATCAAGAGAGACCAGGAGCGTCTCGCTGGACAGGTCGGAATTTTCCTCGAGCTCATCACAGATCGTCTCCACCTGCGAGAAGAGGGGAGTCCGCCCTTCCAGTCGGAGCCTTGCAATCAGGACGAGCAGTTCCGGGTTCGCCCTCAACTTGTCGCGATACTCCGAGAGCTCCCCAACCAGCAACCCGCGCAACTGCGAAGCGTCGGCAACCGCGCTGACGTCGATATCCCGCTCATCGTACTGCACGCTCGACAAAGGAAACGGCCGGAGCTGCGGATTCTGCCCCGCACTGATTTCCATCAGCCAGACCGCGTGACCGCCGGCTTCGCCCGGGTCCATGGCCTGCGGCGACCCCGGATTCAAGATCAATGGGCAGTGCGCGTTGTGTCTGACCGGGCGGTGGACATGGCCCAGCAGCCAGGCTGTCATTGGGCGCACTTTCATGTCCGCCGATCGGACCGGGGCATAGCGGCTGCCAGGCTGGTCCGGATCGCAATGCAACAGAGCCGAGGCTGGTAGTGACGTCGCTTTCCTCAAGTGGAAAGGACGCCACCGGGTCCGTGCTGACTTCGCCAGTTGGGAAAGACCAACCGAGCAAGCGTAAGGGCTCGCCCGTCTTCGTCTGAATAACCCTCTCCTCCCAGCGTCCGCCCAGACCGAGGATCTGGAAATTCTTGAAGGCAACCGACCGGGCGAATTCCGGCAGGGTATCGAAGTCGTGATTGCCGGTTACCGCGAAGACCGGGATCCCCGCCTCTTCAAGTCTTCTTAACCCGCGCTCGAGCGGCCCAAAGGATTCGAAAAACCGGTTCTGACGATCAATCAGGTCGCCGCTGATTGTGACCAGGTCGACGTCTTCTGAGATCGCGCAGCTGACGACGCGTCCCCAGGCGGATGCACAGGAATGCTCTGCGCTACCCACCCCGGGCGGAAGGTGACTCGAACTGCGTCCGAGGTGCAAATCGGCGGTGCAAAGGACTTTCATAAATTCAGTCCAAAGTTGATTGCCGATCTTAGCACCGGCCCCTGACGAAGCGATCTAGAGCTTATGAACTGTAATCGCCTTCTCGTAGATAACCCGACTGATTTCGTTTTCGTGCATGTATCTATAACGGTCGAGTCGGGAAAAATACGAAGAAAAAGCGGACGTGAAAGGGAGCAAAAGACGCAAAGGTGTCACGCAAGAGACGCAGGAGGCGCGAAAGAAACGCTAAAGGACGACCTCCCGTTGCGTTTCTCTTGCGCCTCTTGCGTCTCTTGCGTGACACCTTTGCGTCTTTTGCTCCCTTTCGCGTCAGTCAGCCCGGAGGATCCGGATCGGTTTGAGCTTGCCTGCCCGGTTGGCGGGGACCACGAGTGCAAGCAGCGATACCACGAGCGCCAGGACGGTGACACTGGCCAGAACGGCCGGGTCAAAGGGAGGGACGCCAAACAGGAATCCGGATAGCAGGCGTGCAAGGGCGATTCCGCACCCCAAGCCGAGAGCCAGTCCGATTGCCGCCACGCGGGCGCCGTCCCTGAGAATCAAACCGGAAATCCCCACCCGGGTCGCACCAAGAGCCATGCGGATGCCGATCTCCCGGGACCTGAGAGCGACAAGGTGGGAGATCACCCCATACAGGCCCAGGGCCGACAGGATGAGCGTGATGATGGCAAAGGCCCCGACGCCGACGATCAAGACCACAGGGAAGTAACCAGAAACAATGTCTTCCATCGATTGGATCGATGCGACCGCCAGGAGCGAATCCGCTTTTGCCACCTCGCTGCGCAATCCGCTGATCAGCGTGCTCGACTTCGGGTCACCCGATGTCCGAATGATAAGGGACATGGCGGTTGCAGGAGCCTGCGCGTAGGGAATCAAGATCTCGGCAAAAGCCGGGGACGTCAAATCCTGGTTGACGTCGTCAACCACTCCGACAATCAGCATCGGTTTTCCGCCTTCAACCTCAACATACTTGCCGACAGCCGAGTCGGTCCACAGGGTCTCGCTCAACTTCCGGTTGATCATCGCGACTGGCAAAGCAATCGAACCATCTTGCTCGGAGAATTCCCGACCTTGTCGAACCGAGATCTGGAGCACTTGCAGGTAGCCGGGTGTGATCGTCTGAACCCGGCCGCGGACCGACTGAAATTCGCCTCCCGCCCCGGTTCGCACTCGGAGGGCCTTGATACCGCCGGCTATCGGCAGATCGCTGGTCGCAGCGGCCGCCTTCACCCCGGGCAGTGCTGCGATCCTCGGGATCATTTCCCGGTAAAACCGCGTGCGCCGTGCGCCATCCGCATATCGCGACTCGGGCAGTGACAGACTGGCGGTCAGCAGATTCTTGACCGAGAATCCGGGATCAACGTGCTGCACACTGAGAAAACTCCGCACCAGGAGGCCGACACCGGCAAGAAGGGTGACAGCCACGGCGACTTCCGCCACGGCAAGAACACGCCTCAGACGCGAATGGGACCCGATACTGCCGGAGGAGGCGGACTTCATCACCTCCGACAGGCGAGTCCGCGAGAGAACCAGGGCTGGCGCCAAGCCAAACAGAACGCCGCTCAGGACCGAGACGATCAGGGAAAACGCAAAGATTCGCGCATCGATCGTCAATTCCTTGAGTTCAGGAATGGTGCCGAGCAGTATCTGGCGGACCCAGGCGGTGAACACAAGGGCGAGAAGCCCACTTGTCACTCCGACCAGCGCACCCTCGACAAGCACCTGTCGTATGACTCGCAGCCGGGTGGCTCCAAGCGCAAAGCGCACCGCGATCTCTTTCTGATTCGCGGCCGCGCGAGCGAGTTGCAGACCAGCGAGATTGGCACAGACAACCAACAAAACGAGAACCACGATGGCCAGAAGGATGGAATACGCCGAAACGGCATCGGACATCATCCCGGCCATCAGGCCGATTCGCGTTTCCCACCCGGAATGAGAGCCCGGGTCTGATCTCGCCAGGCGCTCGGAGAGGACTTGCATTTCGGCCTGACAAGCAGCGATGGTGACGCCGGTCTTCATTCGCCCAATAGCCTGCAGCGACCGGTCGGCGTAATGATCCGGGGACACGCGAAGAGGCGCCCACACCTCATAACCGGAATAGTATGAGCGGAAGATCCTGGGCAAGACACCGACGACAAGGAAAGTCTGTCCGTCGAGCAGGATTTCCTGCCCAATGATGCCCGGATCCGACCCGAAGCTCTTTTCCCAGAACTTCTCGCTCAAGACCGCCACGCGCGCCGAATCCGCACTAAAATCGGCCGACGCGAGCAGCCGACCATGAATCGGCTCAAGGGCGAGGGTTTCCAGTAACCCGGGCGTCACTTCGGCGCCTCTCGCCGGGGCGCCCGACAGACTGAACTGCCTGGCGCGCAAAGCGCCGACCGAGCTGAGGGAGTCAGCCCGCCGCCAGTATTCCACGTCCTCAATGGACGCCTCTGTGTATGTATGCCTCACATTGTCGTAGGAACTGAGCCAGACGAGACTCGCCGGCTCCGGGAAAGGCAAGGGCTTAGTTACTAACAAGTTCACGACAGTGAAGGCGGCGGTCACGAGGGTAATACCGCCGGACAGCATCAACAAGGCGATCGTCGTGGAAGCCTTGGTTTTTAAAAGAGCTCGGACGGCATAGCGAACGTCGGCAAAGAAGCCATACATGGGTGTCTCTCCTCGAACAGCCGTACGCTGCTCCCGCCCTAAAAGTTCGCTTCTCTGCGATTGACGCGGTGGGAATATCCGAGGAATCCGCGAGCCCTCTCGCCACATTGACCCGCAACCCATGAATCAAGCTGGGAAGGACGGCGCCCCAGGCGGGGCGCAGTCCGCGATCCCGGAAGGAGCCGCCCGGGCAGGCGGGCGGGCGCTCCCTCAGACCTTCATGACTTCCTTCGCCATCAGCTGGAGAATGGCACGGCAGAAGGCGGGCAGGTCAGCCGGCGAGCGGCTGGACACCATATTCCGGTCTACCACCACCTCCTCGTCTACCCACTTTCCGCCGGCGTTGGTGATGTCGTCCTTGATACCCGCTGAGGAAGTACATCGGAAACCGCGCATGATCCCGGCCGATACCGGAATCCACCCGCCGTGACAGATGTGGGCAACCGGTTTTCCCGCCTGGAAAATCTCCCGTGTCAATTCGAGAACCTTCGGGAGCCGTCGGAGCTTGTCCGGGGCAAAGCCGCCGGCAATGACCAACCCATCGAAATTGCGGGCATTCAGATTATCAAGGGCTTCGTCGGCCGGACACGGATAGGTATGCTTGCCGCTGTAGACCTTGCCCTTTTCCGGTCCCGCGACTATGACCTGGGCACCTTCCTCCGTCAGCCGGAGCTTGGGGTACCAGAGCTCTAGATCTTCGTAGTCATTCTCGATGAACATCAGGATTCTCTTTCCTCGAAGACTCATTTCCTCGCCACCTCCTTTCCTTTCAATATAGTCCGACCAAAGAGGCAGCTTAAGGGGCGGGTCAGCGGCGTCCGGGCGGAGCGGCTGTGCTGGACAAATAGGACCAATTGGACTTATAGGAATGAAGATGATTTTCTATCGGTCCTTTTCGCCTATTCCTGGGAGGCCTTTCGTTTGGCATACAAAGTCGTAGCGTTCGGAGAGATCCTTTGGGACCTGCTTCCTCAGGGCCGCACTCTCGGTGGCGCCCCGTTCAACTTCGCTTACCGGGTCAATTCCCTGGGCGATGTTGCCTACCCCGTCAGCCGGCTCGGCCGCGATACTCTCGGTCGCGAGGCGTCGCGCCTGGTTGATTCATTCGGGATCGACACCTCCTGTCTGCAGTGGGACGACTCCCTTCCGACCGGCACCGTCCAGGTGTTTTTTGACCCCCAGAACAGTCCGGACTATTTCATTGTCCCGTCGGTTGCGTACGATTTTATCGAGAGCACGCCGGAGCTCGAGCAAGTGGTCTCAACGGCCGACTGTCTTTGTTTCGGGACACTGATCCAGCGATCCGAAACATCGCGACGCTCGCTTCAACGCCTGCTCCCAAAAGCCGACTCGGCACTGAAGCTTCTCGACGTGAATCTCCGCAAAGACTGTTACACGCCGGAAACGGTCAGGCAGTCGCTGGAGGCCGCAGACGTCGTGAAGCTTAACGACAAGGAAGCGCCGCTTGTCGGGGAGATGATGCAGCTGGCGCCACGTCCCCTTCCCGAGCTGGCCCGCGAACTGGTGCGCCACTGGTCCCTCGACTCGGTGGTGGTGACTCTCGGCGAGAAGGGGGCCCTGGCTGCCTCGAGCAAGGGAGAAGTGGTTTACGTGCCGGGTTTCCGGATCCAGGTGGTTGATTCTGTGGGCTCGGGCGACGCATTCTCCGCCGGTTTCATTCATCGCCTGCTGCGCGGTTCTTCCCTTCGAGAAGCGTGCCTCCTTGGCAACATCCTGGGCGCGCTGGCCGCCACCCGACGCGGAGGGACAGAGCCGGTTTCAAACGAAGAGACCAGGCGGCTGGAGGAGCAGAGACAAGCCGAAAGGATCGTGGATCCCGAGCTGATGGAATTCGCACAGGAATAGCGCTCACTGGCCGCTGCCCGGATATCTCAGCTTGCCATCGACCGGCGCCGGTGAGTAGCATGATCCGGTCCGCTGGCGGGGGACCCGCTTAAGTATCTCTGTCCAAAGGAGCTGTATGGTGACGTCGCGCGGTGCCGGACTCTTCCGTTCTGGAGTTGTTGCAGCCTGCCTGTTGACGGCCTCGACTCTCGCCCAGGGCCAGCCCCAACCAGAGAGCCAGCCGAGTGTCAGGATCGACCTGCCGGGCGCGCTGGCGCGGGCGCGCGAGAACAGCCAGCAACTCCAGTCCGCGACGCTGGCTTTGGATCTGGCGCGCGAGGATCGGGCGCAGGCCAGAGCCGCGCTCCTTCCTTCGCTCAGTTATTACAACCAGTATATTTACACACAGGGGAACGGGACCGAATCCGGGGTTTTCGTCGCCAATGACGGGGTGCACGTTTACAGCAGCCAGGCCCAGGTGCATCAGGAGGTGTATTCCCCAGTCCGTCTTGCCGAGTATCGCCAGCTTGTGGCAGGCCAGGCTTTGGCTTCGGCCAGGAGGGATGTCGTCGAACGGGGCCTGGTGTCGACCGTGGTCAGGAACTTCTACGCGGCCGTTGCTGCCCGGCGAAAGGTGGCGAATAGCCAACTCGCCTTTGAGGAGGCAGCTCGTTTCGTGAACCTCACCGAAAAACTGGAAACCGGCGGGGAGGTGGCGCACTCCGATGTCCTTAAGGCGGAGCTGGTTTTGAGGCGGAGCGAACGGGATCTGCAGGAGGCCCGGTTGGCTGCTGAAAAGGCGCACATCGAGCTTGCCGTCTTGATATTCCCCGACTTCAGGATGGATTTTGAGCTCGTGGATGACCTTGCCGATGTAACTCCTCTGCCCGCCTATTCGGGAGTCGAAGAGACGGCCATGACGAAGAGCCCGGAACTGCACGCAGCCAGGGAGAGCTTGCGCCAGGAGGAGCACGCCTTTAGCGTTGCGCGTGCCGGTTACCTGCCTTCCCTGAGTTTCGACTATTTCTTCGGCATCAATGCCAACCAGTTTGCCGTTCGCGATCCGGACGGATTCAACCGCCTCGGCTCGTCGGTTCAAGCGACCCTCAACGTGCCCGTATGGGACTGGTCGGCGACCAGAAGTAAGGTGCGCCAGGCGGATATCCGCCGCAGGCAGGCGCAACTTGACCTCACCCTTACGCAGAAGCAACTAACCTCGACGCTTCGGACGACGTACCTGGAGGCCGAGGCGTCACAGTCCCAGCTTGACTCACTGCGACTCACCCTCGACGCGGCCACCGAAAGCCTCCGGCTGACGAACCTGCGCTACCAGGCGGGAGAGGTGACGGTGCTCGAGGTCGTGGATGCGCAATCGACCCTCCTCGAGGCGCGCAACGCTTACGACGAGGGCCTCGCACGCTATCGCGTTGCGGTGACGACTATCCAGACCCTCACAGGGACGATCTAACTTATGCGGAATCGAGTTGTTTTCGGGACAATCAGCATTGCAGGCGCGGCGGCCTGGATGCTGCTCCTCGCTGCCGCCTGTTCTTCGAACGAGCCGGCGGAAGTTGAACAGGCAGCGCCGGTCCGGACAGTTGCGGCCGAGCGTTCCGCCATCCAGCGGATCATCGAGGCGCGCGGCATCCTGTATCCCGTGAACCAGGCGGCTGTCACACCGAAAATCACCGCCCCCGTTCAGGCCTTTTACGTGAATCGGGGAGACCATGTCCGAAAGGGTCAGCTGCTTGCCGTTCTCGAAAACAGAGATTTAGTCGCTGCCGTGGCGGAGACCAGGGGACAGTATGAACAGGCAGAAGCGAGCTACCGCAGCACCACCGCTGCTTCGCTACCGGAGGAGATGTCAAGAGCCCGGAGCGAGGTTCGGTCTACCAAAGAAGCCATGGATGCAGCTCAGAAACTGTATGAAAGCCGCCGCGCGCTCTTCGAGCAGGGTGCCCTTCCCCGACGACTCGTCGATGAAGCCAACGTCGCGTATGTTCAGGCGCGCAGCCAGTATGAAGTTGCCTCCAAACATCTCGAATCCCTCGAAAAGACCGGAGTAGAGCAGCAAACCAGAGAAGCACAGGCGACGGTGGAGGCGGCCAGGGGGCGCTATCAGGCTGCGGAAGCCCAGCTGAGCTACTCGCAGATCACGAGCCCGATCAGCGGGGTCGTCGCCGATCGCCCGACCTTTCAGGGGGAAACGGCGGCCGCGGGATCGCCGTTGCTCACCGTCATCGACACCTCCCGGATTGTTGCCCGCGCCCCGCTCGCATCCGATCAGCTCGCGCTCTTGAGAGTCGGGGCTTCGGCAACGATCAAATCGGCGGATTCCGGCGATGAGCTTCCAGGCCGGGTCAGTGTCATCAGCCCTGCGCTCGACCCGCAAAGCACGACCGCCCAGGTCTGGATAGAAGCCGCCAACCAGGCGGATACGCTCAAGCCGGGTATGGCTGTCGAAGTCTCGATTCTCGCGCAGGAGTTGAAGGACGCTCTCGTAATTCCCTCGGCGGCACTCCTGCCTTCCGAGGAGGCGAAGACCGTCGTGCTGGTCGTCGGCTCGGATTCGGCAGTTCACCAGCGCGAGATCCAGACCGGTATTCGACAGGGTGGCAAGGTGCAGGTCCTGAGAGGCCTACAGGCGGGGGAACGGGTCGTGATTGTCGGAGGTGTGGGGCTGGAGGACGGGGCGAAGGTCAGCATCGAGGGAACCGACCAGCATGAATGAACCAGGACAGGCGGGCGGCCGGACGACCTCCTCGGAGCACTGGAGCGCCGCCCACTCGAAACCGATCATCTTCCTGATCCTGACCTGCGTGGCAGTCGGGATCTACCTGGCCGTGTCAATTCCAGTCGCGGTCTTTCCCGAGACCGACTTCCCACGGGTCGTCATCGGCGTCGACAACGGGGTCGCGCCCATTGACCAGATGCTCGTCACCGTCACTCGTCCAATCGAGGAGGCCATCAATACCGTCCAAGGGCTCGAGGCAGTCCGCTCGGTCACCAGCCGTGGAACCGCGCAGATCGACCTTTTCTTTTCCTGGAAAGTCGATATGTATCAGACGTTGACCCTGGTCAATGCCGCCCTGGCCGAAACTCGGTCCTCGCTGCCGCCGACTGCCAAGGTGACCGCCAATCGGCTGACATTCGCGGCATTCCCGATCATGGGATACAGTCTGACTTCAAAGAGTGTCCCCCAAACAAAGATCTGGGAACTGGCGACCTACGAGCTGAGACCGCGATTGAACCGGCTCAGCGGAGTTTCGACGGTCGTGGTCCAGGGCGGCCGGGAGCCGGAGTTCGAGATTGCTCCGGATCCCGCCAAGCTCCTGGAGACTTCGGTGACGGTGCCCGGCCTTCTTGAAGCCCTCCGGGCGACGAATGTCGTCGACTCCCCGGGAATGCTCGAGCGCTCCCATCAGCTGGTACTGGGGCTGATCAGCGGCCAGGTCCACGGCCTCTCCGAGATCGCGAATATCGTGGTCAGAACGACCGCGGCCGGGGTCCCGGTCCGGGTTCGCGATATCGCATCGGTGCGACTTTCGTCCAAACCGGTTTACACCGTGGTGACGGCGAACGCGGAACCGGCGGTGCTACTCAGCGTCTTTCGTCAACCGGACGGCAACACGGTGACAGTTGCCGACGAGGTGCACGCGGAAGCGGAGCGGATCCGGCGTACCCTGCCGGCCGGCGTCGAGATGAGGGTCTTCTACGACCAGTCTGAAATGGTCAAGGACTCGATCAAGAGCGTGCGGGACGCCATTCTGATCGGACTGGTGCTGGCATCGCTCATACTCGTGCTGTTCCTGCGCGACTGGGGAACCTCGCTGGTGGCCGGCCTGGTGATCCCGGCCACTGTAGCGATAACGTTCCTGGCATTGCGGATGCTCGGCCAGAGCTTCAACCTGATGACGCTCGGCGGGCTGGCCGCTGCAGTCGGACTGGTCATTGACGACGCCATCGTCGTCGTGGAGAACATCATCCTCCATCGAGACCTGGGGCAGACCCGCGCCCAGGCGATTCGCAACGCGCTTCGCGAAATCCGGTTACCCCTCGTGGGTTCTACGCTCACTCCCATCGTAGTGTTCCTTCCCCTCATCTCCATCACAGGCGTGACGGGCGTTTTCTTCCGCTCACTGGCGGTGACTGTCTGCGTGGCCCTCTTCACCTCGCTGGCGCTGGCTCTGACGTGGACACCGACACTCAGCCACTACCTGATCCGAAAGCGTCGTGGAGGTCAGGCGGCGGAGGTTCGCCAAAACGCAGCCGTTCAAGGTTCGAATGCGAGCAGGTTCCTGCCCGGCATTCTTCGCGGATACCGAACCAGCCTGCGGGCAGCTCTGGCTCACCCCTGGATCATGGCCGCGATGTGCCTGGTCCTGGTGGTCGCATCCTATGGTTGTTATCGGGCCCTCGGCACCGATTTGCTGCCGGCAATGGATGAAGGAGGATTCATCCTCGACTACTGGATGCCTTCGGGCTCATCCCTGGAAGAGACCAATCGGGTGCTCACTTCGGTCGAGAGGTTGCTGCGGGACATCCCGGAGGTCGAAAGCACGTCCCGTCGCACCGGTCTCGAGCTTGGGCTGATCGCGGTGACCGAAGCGAATACGGGCGATTTTACCGTGAAGCTGAAACCCCGGCGCAGCCGGAGCGTCGACGAGGTCACCGCAGAGCTGCGAGAGAAGATCGGACAGGGTTTCCCGATGCTCGAAGTGGAGTTCGTCCAGTTGTTGCAGGACATGATCGGCGATCTGACAAGCGCTCCCGAACCGGTTGAGATCAAGCTTTTCAGCGAAGATACGGTTTTGCTGCGCCAATGGGCCCCCCGAGTGGCAGAAGCGATTTCCGGGGTCCGCGGGGTTGTGGACGTGCTCGATGGGATTGAGAACACGATCAGCGGACCGGCTACCGTATTCCAGGTGGATTCGACGGCGGCCGCGCGTACCGGTTTCACACCCGAAGAAGTGACGACAGACGTGAGCGCGATCATGCAAGGGGAGGAGGCAGCTACTCCGGTCGTCATAGGTGATCGCGCCTACACCATCCGGGTCCGCTTTCCGGAGAACACACGGACCTCGATCGATTCCATCCGGAGCACCGTTCTTGGGAGCTCGGCTGGCCAGACAGCCACGGTGGGGTCTCTGGCGAAAACCGTGGATCTGCCGGGGCAAATGGAAATCCGCCGCGACAACCTTCAGCACGACGTGGCGGTGACTGCCAGGTTGGAAGGGATCGACCTGGGCACCGGCATCGCCGAAGTCCAGAAGGCAATTGCGCGATTGCACCTCCCGAGCACTATCAGGGTGGAGTATGGCGGCGCCTTCGCCGAGCAACAGCGGTCGTTCCGCGACCTCGTCGTCGTTTTGGTGCTCGCCGTTGTGCTCGTTTTCATCGTTCTGCTCTTCGAATTCGGCGACTTTGCCGCGCCGCTGGCCATTCTTGCCTCGGCCCTCCTCTCGACTTCCGGAGTCTTCCTTGCACTGCTCCTCACAGGCACAACCTTCAACATCTCTTCTTTCATGGGCCTCATCATGGTCATCGGGATAGTCGCCAAGAACGGCATCTTGCTCCTTGACGCAGATCAGAAGTACCGGCGTGAGGGAATGTCGGGCGACGAAGCGATGATCGCCGCGGGGGAGCGTCGTATGCGGCCTATCTTCATGACCGCCCTGGCCACGATCGCCGGGATGATCCCGCTGGCCCTCGCCCTGGGAGCCGGGTCGCAGATGCTTCAACCGTTGGCAATTGCCGTCATCGGCGGCATCACCGCTTCCATGGTTCTCTCGCTGATCGTCACTCCGGCGGTGCACTACTACATCGTGGGAGAGAAGGTTCAGTAGGCGATGGGGAGCCGGCCAATCTGCAATGCCCGCAGGGGGCGGATGTTTCTCGTCCGGGACACGGGATGAGGGCGCTGCCGCGGCACGCCGAGTCCGGTCAGAGCCGCGCACGCAGCGTTTTCCAGCGGAGTAAGCGGGTTCTCTTTGACTCGAGAAGACCCCCTATACGCTACGAGAACCCGCTTACTCCGCTGGAAAACGCTACGTGCGCGGCTCTGACAAGCCTACTCGACTGTCTCCCCGCCTTTCATCTATCGGGGGTGCTCGAATGGGGGCAGGTCGAATAGGCGGCCGAGAAGGGGACGGTACTCTTCACTACAGTGCTCTTCAACACCACGCGAGTTTGTTCCCCCCTCGCCGACCGCAGTATGATCGTTCGATGAACCGGCCTCGTTTTCTAGTCCTCCTTCTTGCCGCTTTGCTCCTTGGTGCTTCGATCGGCCCGGCCCCCCGCTTTGACCAATGGAAGATCATCGGTCCGGGCGGCGGCGGAACAATGATTCGACCGACCATCAGCCCTCATGATCCGAATGTCGTCCTGGAAGGCTGCGACATGACGGGGATGTACCTCACGCTCGACGGAGCGCGCTCGTGGCGAATGTTTAACCTGCGCAACGTTCTCTCCGGCGTGGCTTACGACCCAAAAGACCCCAAGGTGATATACGTGACCAACGATGCCCTCTGGAGGAGCACCGACAGCGGTCGCACCTGGGCGCTCGTCTTCCCCGACCCTGCCAGGAACACCGTCGAGCACATGCGGGGAGACCACGCGGACCACCGTTTCACCTCCGACGACCCGGCTTACGGGGGCGTGCGGGACATTTTCGCGGTTGCGGTCGACCCTCGCGACGGCAAGGTGATCAACCTGGCGGTGGGCTCTCGAGAGCGCAAATGGCTGATCCAGTCGAAAGACAGCGGCAGGAGCTGGAACCGAGGGGCGGACCTCGAGGCGGGCGAGCTCTTCTTTCTGAAAGTTGACCCGGCTTCATCCGAGCTCCTGGTCGGCACTTCGGCCGGGGTCCGTATCGCGGGCAAACCGGCACCCGCATCGTCTCCGGCGCCGAAGTTCCTGGCAGCTCGCCGCGGCGGGCACCGGCGCCGCGGTGGTCTGTTACGGGACGGCCGAACCAACGTCGAAAGACCGACGCCTTGCCGGCGCCGTTTTCGTTTCCGAAGACCGGGGCAAGAGCTGGGAAGACAGGACACAATCCCTCGCTTCCCTCGCGCGCGGCGCTCTTGAAGGGGCCACGCCGCGATTCGAGTCACTGGCCGCCTGCGATTCCCGGCCTGACATAGCCTACCTCGGGTTTCGCGGCATGAAGCTGGACGACGGCCCCCTATACAACGGGATTCTGAAGACAACCGACCGGGGCCGAACTTGGACGGTCGTCAAGAAGGAAAGCGACCGCCCTGCAGCCAACAGCCCGGACGACCTGGGTCGAGGATCGCGCCGCGAGCGATTGGAAGAAGCAAAAGCGGGAGGACTACAGCATTTGGTTCGACGCTCCCCGTGACCTGGCCGTCGCGCCTGGCAATCCGGACGTCTGCTATGCGACCGATCTCTTCCGCACGTCCCGCACAACCGACGGCGGCAAGACCTGGGAGACGGTGAACTCCCTGGCCGGGCAGCAGCAGGGATCATGGACAACCCGAGGGCTGGATGTGACCACCTGCTACGGCGTCCATTTCGATCCTTTCGACGCCTCGCGAATCTACATCAGTTACACAGATATCGGGCTTTTCCGGAGCGAGAACCAGGGAAAGAGCTGGATCGGATCAACCGAGGGGATTCCTCGCGAATGGCGGAACACTACCTACTGGATCGAGTTTGACCCTGAGGTCAAAGGACTGATCTGGGGCGCCTTCGGAGGGAACCACGACCTTCCCCGGCCCAAGATGTGGAGACACACGGATCCTGCTGATTACAAAGGCGGAGTCGCAACGTCCAAAGACGGCGGAGTCTCGTGGACAGTCACCGATCAGGGAATCAACGAGTCCGACATTACCCATATCTTGCTTGACCCCGCCAGCCCGGTCGGACGCCGCACGCTCTACGCGTGCGGTTTTGGTGAAGGCGTTTTCAAATCGACCGACAACGGGCAGAGCTGGACGCTCAAGCGCCAGGGCCTCGAAGGCCGGCAACCGTTCGCCTGGCGCCTCGCCCGGGCTGACGCCGGCACGCTGTATCTCGTCGTTGCCCGGCGCAGCGATGACGGCTCCATCGGAAACGACCAGGACGGAGCACTGTACCGGTCGACCGACTCGGCGGAGCACTGGGAACGCGTCGCGCTCCCGAAAGGGACAAACGGGCCGAACGGGCTGGCGGTCGACCCTCGCGACCCTCGCCGTCTCTACCTGGCCGCCTGGGGCAGGACGATGCCCGACGGCGACGAGGGGGGCGGCATTTTCCTCTCGGAGGATTCCGGCAACCGCTGGCGTCCGGTTCTCGCCGATGATCAGCATATCTACGACGTCACCGTGGATCCGAAGAATCCGAACCGGTTGTACGCCTGCGGCTTCGAGCATTCCGCTTACCGGTCAGACGACCGCGGAGAGACGTGGTCCCGGATGAAGGGCTACAACTTCAAGTGGGGCCATCGCGTCATTGCGGATCCGCTCGATCCCGGCATGGTCTACATCACGACTTTGGCGGGAGTGTCTGGCATGGTCCGGCCGATGGCGACCCTCGTGCCCCGGAGGACATCGTCACCGTGCTGAAGAAGAAGTCCGTATCAGCTATCCCGGTTGCCGATCGCCAGCCCGTGTCGCACCCCGGCAGTGAGTTCGGGGGCCGCCTTGGCGGCATGTTCTTCGGGAACCCGGCGGACTCCGCAAGCGGTCCTAGTGGAACCGGTCGCCGCCGGAGCGGATGTCCAGGTGCGAAACGTCGGCTGTGATCTCGAGGCGCCACCCTTCAGTTCCGTGACACAGCTTGCACAGACAGCAGTAGTGGACCTCGCCGAGGATTTTCGAAGTCTCCTCAAAACCAAGCTGGAGGAGCCGAACGACAGAACCGTATACGGTCGCCCCATGGCCCACGACAAGGATCGCGCCCTCGTGGGCTCGTGCAACCGCTTCAATCGCGATCCCGGTCCTCTTCAGAATCGTGTCCCCGCTTTCCGGGTACGAAGGTTCGATGCGCGATCTATAGCTTGTATCGATGCACGGGAAACGGTGGGCCATGTCTTCAAGACCAAGCAGCGCGGGACGTTCCGGAAACCAGGCAGGATTAAGCCACTCAGAAAATCCCGCCTCGATCCTGACGCTCTTGCGCAGCTGTCGCGCGGCAACGTCGGCCGTCATAACGCAACGAAGAAATGGCGACGAGAAAATCCGGGAGATGCCCTCGTCTTTCAGCCGGTCAGCAAGTTGTCCAGCCTGCACGAGACCATCGGGCGATAGAGGCGGATCGTGCTGGCGCTCGGCCCTCTTGTGCCATTCGGGATCCTCAAAGTCGAGCCTGCTTCCGTGCCGAGCCAACCAAAGGGTGTCCACCATGATCATCCCTAGTTTACAGTTGCGGCAAGACTATCCAAACCCAAGACGACAGGCCGTTCGAGCTGCGTAGCGATGCATAACTTGAAATCCCCGCAGTTTTCGGGTGAAGTGAGTGAATGTCAGACGTAAAGCCGCCCGCTGGTTACTGAAGACAGAACCGTCCACCTATTCCGGCTTCGACCTGGAAAAGGACGAGAAGACGGTCTGGGACGGGGTGAGAAACCCGGTTGCCTTGAAGAACCTCGCCAATTCCGAAAAGGCGATCGCGCCTTTATTTACCATACCGGCGACGAGAAGGCAGTCGTGGCGATCGCCCGCGTCGTGACTGACGCTTACGCGGATTCCAGACCCGGCCATGAGCCGCTGCCGATCGTCGATCTCGCCTTCGAAAAGCACCTCGAAAACCCGGTTTCCCTTAAGCGGATCAAGGCCGATCCGACTACTTCTCCGGTTTTGCGCTCGTAAAGCTCCCGCGCCTTTCGGTCATGCCGGTGACCGAGGAACAGTGGGATCGAATCATAGAAATGGCCCGGGTCGAGGAGTGACGTTCTCGGGATAAGGACGCTGTCGGTGGTACGAGAGGTATGTAGTCCGGCTTGAGCCAGCGGAACCGGAAGCAAGTCGATTGTGTGAGCGCAACACGGGCATGGGGTTGCTCCGGTCGACACCGCCTTAGACGGAGGCTCGATCAGCTCGTATGGTCCGAGCTTCCCAGTCGAACACCCTGGGACTTGAGCCCGCGTGTTCGCCCGACGCCGCCTGAAGAGTCCGGACTGGGAAGTCGAACCTACGGACAGAGGCCCGAGCACGCCTGCAGTGGCCAGTGGGCACAGACAAGAACAGCCAGGGTAACCAATGTCTGGCTACCCTGGCCGGTACACCACAAGAGAGACCCCCGATCGACTCTAGTACTTCAGTCTCAGCCCGAACTGGAACTGCCGGGGACCGTGGGACGTGCTCGTGATCTTCCCGAAGGTCGTGGCATTACTCCAGTTGGTGCTCGGGTTGCCGAGGTCCTGGTGATTGAAGACGTTGAAGGCCTGCGCATGAAACTCGATCCTCCAACGCTCAGCGATCAGGACGTTTTTTTGCAGGCCGAAGTCGACGTTGACCAAACCGTCCGCGCGGAGAATGTTGCGTCCGGCGTTTCCGAAGGAGTTGACAGGAAGTGCGAAGGCCGCCCGGTTGATCCATCCGAAATCGTTCTGAACATCCGGATAAGGACTAACCCCGGCCACTATGTCCGGCCGCATGTACGTTCCCGTCGACCCGATGTTCGCCACATCACCGGGCACCTCGATGGTAATCGGCTGGCCGGAACGAGCCAGCATCATCCAGTTCGCCTGCCAGTTGCCAAGAACTGTGGAAAGCGGGCCTTGGCTGAGCCAGCGCTTGCCTTTCCCGAAGGGCAACTCGGCAACGGTACCCCACGTAAGCAGGTGGGGAATGTCGTAGCCGGAGACCGCCTTGTTCGAGTCCGGATCATGGTAGTTCTGGATGTGCGAGTTTCCTATGCCGCGCTCGGCGTTGGCAAATCCGCTGCTGACATCCATCGATTTCTCCCAGGTATAGGAAAGAAGCGTGGAGATCCCGTTGGAAAATCGACGTTGGACCTTGCCCTGCAAGGAGTGGAAGCTCGACCATCCCCTGTCGTCCTGATACGTCCAGTTGGTACCCACGATGTGCGGCCACGGGCGGTTGGCGTTCACCTTGGCGGCAGCCCACTTGGTGTTGGTGGCGCTGACGGGCGTCCCCGGGACATCGAACCCCGGGACTCGGGAGGCGCCGGCGTTACCGGCGTACTCCAGCCGGCCGTTCTGGCTGCCCACGTACGCCACCGAAACCATGAGGTCGCTCGCCACTTCGCGCTGAAGCTCGAAATGCCATTGGTGAGAGTACGGGTCCTTCCGATTCGGATCGTTGAAAAAGGCCGAAGCCGGGGACCAGGGATCGTCTCTCGGTTTTGAGGCCGGCAGGCTGGCCAGGCTCTCGACCTTCTGCAGCGCGCCTCCGATGGTCCCATTTATGCCACCCGTATCGAAGCCCGAAACCTGCGGCCATCCCCAGGTTTCATACTGGTGCTGCGCGTACTGGCTACGGGAAGGAAGGGCATCCCACAAGAGGCTGTAGCCGGCCCGCAGGGCCGTCTTGGAGTTCAACTGCCAGGCGACGCCGATCCGCGGTCCCCAGTTGTCCTTGATGGGCGCCAGGATGGATGACGCCTCGCCCGTCACCTTGATGAACTGGTTGTTCGGGATCAGCGAGATATCTTTGGGAAGACAGGGATAATGAACCCCGTCACAGACGCCAGGCATCTGCTCGAGCGCAAGCAGCCAGTAGCCGGTGTTCATGTCCGGGCCGCTTTGAAGCGCAGTGGGATCTCCGCTCGTCGCCCGGGTGATGTAGTCGTAACGCAGCCCAAGGGTAAGGGTGAGATTGGGCCGCATCCTCCATTCGTCCTGGAAGTAGCCGGCTGCAGTTCCCGTTCCAAAGTCAATGGATCCCAACTCCGGCACGTACGCGCGCATTTGGCTCGGAAGCCCAAGCAGTGCGGCCGCAATCGAATCTCCAGTGGCGCTCTGGTTTCCAGGATCCTTGGTCGGTACCGAATTGAAGAGTAATTCACCGAAATTGTTCTGCTGCAGCCGGGAAATGTGCACGAACTGAAAACCGGTCTTGAAATTGTGATTTCCCCGCAGCCAGGTCATATCCGTCGCAATGTTCCAGTTCGGATTCCCCCTGGGTCGCGGCCCCTGCTGGCCATACTGCCCGGACCACGGGGTATCGCTGAATGTGGCGACGTAGCCCTTGTACTTGTCCAGAGCCGGAAAGCCGAGGTCCTGCTGAGGCTTGACTCCCAGCGGATGCTCGAGCGGCGCATCTTCGCTCGGTTGAGTGGCCACGCCGCCGCGTACTTCCAGGATCAACGCCGGGGAGAAGGAATGCAGGAAGCCGCCCCCCAGATTGCGGTTTGTCGCGTCCGGCGTTTTGAAACCGACATCCCCTTGGGGATTGTAGGTGGATACCTTTTGTTCATTCCACCGGAAGAACCCGTTGTCGTTCTGGCTGAAATGGTGGTCGACGCGGACCTGCAGCCCGTCCCCGTCCTGCTGGCGGCCCCGGTCAATCCGCAGGTTGGTGGGATCCGCCGTGGTGGCGACTGCGTTCGCCTTGTACATGTACGCCTTCAGAAAGCCCTGCATCAGGGGCGATATCAGGGTTGCCGGGATGGTACGGTTTGGAAACGGGTCACGAACCGTCTTTCCGTTCTCGACTCGAGTGGAGAACGGGTTAAAGATAGCGCGGCTCTGGAGATGCTGCGAGAAATCGCCGTTCAGCTCCCGCTCCGTCGGCACATACGCCTTGATATTCGTGGCATCCCGGTACCGCCACCCGTCGTAGGAGACGTAGAAGAAAGTCTTGTCCTTGAAAATCGGTCCGCCGACGTTCGCGCCGAACTGATTCTGCCGGAACGGCAACGGGTCCTTGCGGTCCCGGTCGGCTTGGGGGTTCCGCGCGTCGAACATGTCGTTGCGCACGAATTCGTAAGCCGTCCCGTGAAACTTGTTGGTTCCCGACTTGGAGGTCATGTTCACCACACCTCCCGCAACGCCGCCGTATTCCGCCTTGTCGTTGTGGGACTGAACCTTGAACTCCTGGATGGAATCGACGTCAGGCAGGACGACGTAGGTGCCCGAGCGGACGCTCGTATTGATGATCCCGTCGAAGTAATACACCTTCGATCGATTCTGCTGGCCCTGTACGGAGGCATTGGCCAGCGTTGAGCCGGGGAGTCCAGTGTTCCCCTCCGCCGCCCCGAAATTCATCGAGCTTTGCGACCCCTGGGCGGTTGAGACCGGATTGACTCCGGGGGTCAGGATCAGAAGCTGGGTGAAATTGCGGCCGTTCAGCGGCAGCTCCTTGATCACCTCTTCCTCAATAACGTTTCCGAGCTCGGCCGACGACGCCTGGATCAAGTCGGCCCCCGCAACTATCTCCACCGATTGACTCATCTCGCCGATTTCAAGCTGCACATTCTGCGCGACGGCGGCATTGACCGTCACCTCGAGATCGGGGATATTCGCCGTCTTAAATCCCGGTCATGCCGATTGTCAGGCTGTAACGGCCCGGCCGCACGTTGACCAACCGGAACAGGCCGCTGTCGTTGGTGACCGCCTCCATCTTGATGTTGGTCGACAGGTTTACCAGTGTGACGGCAGCGCCGGGGATCACGCCCCCGCTCGCATCGGTCACGGTCCCGTTGACGCTCCCGAATGATGTTTGGGCCAAAACCGCAGGCCCGCTCATCGCCAGGATCACGCAAAAGAGGATTGTTGTTGTTCGCAGGCTCACTGATCCCTCCTCTGGTCGTTGCTTTGTGGATTTCGAGAATCGGCGGCCGCCTCGCTCGGCGACCGCATCAAACCAATACTCGTCGTTACGCCTCGCCGGCCGGACGAGCGGCCCGCTGTTAACGTTAACGCTCGGTCCGGCAGAGTTTTACAAAAGCTCGAAATGGTGTAAATCGGACCTAGGTCCAAGCCGGTTAGGACTTTGGTCCTATATAATGCCCCTCCTATAGCTGAATCACGCGGGCCGTCCTGTCGACTGCCGTTCGAGCAGTCGAGGCGGGAAGGTCCGGACCAGGTCTGACGGCTTCTCCGCGCCGTTTTCCGTCATGCCGAGGAGTAACGTAGCCGCGCAACGGCCCAGTTCCTGCCTCGGCCAGTCGACCGTCGTCAGAAACGGGCTCGGATGGTGAGGGCCTTCGATGTTACCAGCCCCGACGACCGAGATCTCTTCCGGCACCTTAAGACCAGCCTCGCGGCATGCGGCAAAGGCACCGATCGCCATCGGATCATTTCCCGCAAAAACAGCCGTGGGGCGCGGTTTGGTCCGAAGTAGTTCCTGCATCGCTTTACGTCCGCTTTCGATGTCGAAGTTGCCAACCTGAATCCATTCCGGGCTGACCGGCAGCCCCTGCGCCTCGAGCGTCTCACGATAACCACGGAGCCTGAGGGAGGCCGGGCTCAGCGACGGCCCCTGGATATGGGCAATTCGGGTGTGGCCGAGATTGATCAGGTGCTCGGTTGCCAGCCGTCCAACGGCAAGGTCGTCGGTGACAACAGCCGGAAAACTCCACCGGGGGAAGAAGCGATCAACGAGAACAAATCGGATGCCTTTCTGCATCAGGTCGCGAAACAGTTGCGGCGCCTTTTCGGACTGCTCGGATGCGACAATCAGACCGTCGACCATGCTGCTGATCAGCATCTCAATCTCGGCTCTCTCCTTCTGCGGATTCAGGCAGGACTCGCACAGGAGAACGCTGTAACCCGCTTTGCTCACGACGTCCTGAATGCCTCGCGTCACTTCCGCGAAGAAAGAGTGCGAGATGTCCGGAACGACCACCCCGACAATGGAGGTCTTTCGAGTGACCAGGCTTCGAGCCCAACGATTGGGCCGATATCCCAGTTCCTTCGCACATCTGACGACTCGCTGGCGAGTGCCGCTGTTGACATCAGGACTCCCGCGCAGGGCCCGGGAGACAGTCATCGCAGAGACGCCCAGTTTCTCGGCAATATCAGCGAGGGTTGTCCCGTTTCCCGCAGTTGACATATTTCGCCTGCGTTGAAGTCCCCGTTAACCATTCAGGCGACGGAACACCGTTCACCCGGATGGCCCGCGTCTAGGGACTCGATCTTGGCCACTGACCGCACGAGCTCGGCCAGTGAGTCCGCTTTCATCTTCTTCATCATCCGCCCGCGGTGAATCTTGACGGTTTTCTCCGCGATCCCCAGTTGAGCGGCAATATTCTTGTTCGGGAGGCCGCGGACAACGAGGGAGAGGACATCACGCTCACGGGAAGTGAGCTCGCTGACACGACGGGCGACCTCGGCCCGCTCAGCCTCCCGCACAGCCGCGACACTCGCCGTCGCTAAACCTCGACTGATGGCATCCAGCAATTCCTGGTCATTGAAAGGCTTCTCAAAGAAATCGAGAGCGCCGGCTTTCATTGCCCTCACCGTGGCCCGCACGTCGCCATGTGCGGTGACAAAGATAAGAGGAATCGATCGCCGCAGCCGGAGAAGCTCTTGCTGCAGATCAAGCCCGCTGAGGCCAGGTAGACGCGTATCGAGGATCAAGCAACTTGGGTGATCCTGTGGATCCACCGCGAGGAATTCCTGCGCGGACGAAAAACACCGAACGCCGAGCTTAACGGACTCGAGCAGTCGACACAGCGCCGTCCGCACCGATTGCTCGTCGTCGATCACGAAAATCGTGGGTCGGGCCATTGTGAACCTCTCTTCTTGCCGCTTTGGCAAACGCCCCAGATCCTCTCCTGAACCTGACCGGACCTCGTTGGTCGTCAGGAGGGATTTCTCAGCCGGGCTTGTTAACGCTAACATCCTGGTCCCAAAAAAAGACCGGAACCCAAGCGCCCGGCCAACGCATCCGAGGGTGGCCCTCCAACCGGCCGAACGCAAGCGATTCACGGAGAGTCACGGAGAAAAGCGGTTACCGATACCCTCGAACAGGGGGCGAATCCGGGAACTTCGGGGCAATCCGTGGCTTAATAGAAGACATGAACATCAGCAGACGCGAGTTCGTAGCTATACCCCCTCTCCTCGTCTTCGCGCGCCAGACAACTCGGACTGCCGTGACGCGAAAGAAAGCCAGGCGGGCGATCGATACCTGGCTGGTCTATGACGAGGAGAAGTCGATGGACCGGATCCGCCCTTTGGCCGATGTCCTGACGTCGCTGAGCGTCTTCGGGAGTCCGCCTAGAACCTTCATCGACGAGTGTCACCGGGAGGGAATCGAGGTCTACCGGGGGGTCTCGGGCAACCAGTCCGCGTTTGATACGCCCGCCCATTCCCAGGCGACGATCGACGGATACCGCAAGGACTGCGGGGAAATGGGCTACGACGGCATCGATCTGGATTTCGAGCATCTGGACCCGGCGGTTCAGTCGGCCTATTCCAACTTTCTTCGACAAGCCGCCCAGGCGCTCAAGGAAATCAAGCGGAAGATGAGTCATTGCGTCGGCTACTACCCGGGGATGGAAAAAATTCCTCCACGCCAGCTCTTCTACGACCCTGCGGTGGTGGCGGAGACCTGCGATCTGGTCCGCGTCATGTGCTACGACCTTTACTGGGCGCCGGGCAAAGGACAAGGAACCGACCGAGACGATGCGCAGGGGGTGGGGCCCACTTCCAATCATCCATGGGCGCGAACGGCGATGGAGTTCTGGCTCAAGCGCGCCCCCAGGGAGAAGCTGGTGATGGGATTGCCGGCCTACTCGAACGACTACGTCATCACTCCTACCGGCAAGGGCCAGCAGATCTACAAACCCCGCCCCGAAGCCGCAGCAGCCGGGACCGAGATGGTCAAATCCTGGTTATGGTACGAGAAGTTAAACCTCTACCTTTACCGCGACTCGGCCGGAGACCCGCACGCCTTTTACGCGAGCGATGCAAAAAGCACGGGCTGAGCACCTGAATACTGTGGACCAATTGGATCTCCCCTCGATCGGCTTCTGGCACTTCAGCAGCGTCGACGCGGAGACCTGGAAGGCCGTTCGGGACTGGCTTTCCAGGGACGGGATGACCAACAAGAAGCCGTGATGGCTTGCCCGGTGACTCGATGCCCGCCTGCAGCCGAAACGCCGGCGAGATCGGCGAGATCGCGCGCCTTGGGCTTTTGCGAGCGCAAAAGCTCCAACGGGCCCAGTACCGCACCCCCAGGTACCCGTCTATTCGACACCTCGGCCGGGGCCGGGATCCCTGTTGGGCTCTGCTACGTAACGCCGCAGAGGCGTAGGATCCCTGACACCTCTCGGAAAAAGTGGACGAGCTTCGGCGCTTGTGGTAGTTGAGAAGCAATGGAGGAATGATCCTATGCGTTCCAGTTCAGTTCTCGTCCGGCTGCCCCTCATCTGCCTGATCTTCGCAGGAGGCGCGGCCGCCCAGAATCTATTTGACCTTCCGGCCCCCGGGGTCGAGACCCGCTGGCTCTCCTTTGAAAACCGCTCGGGTGGGAAAGGACAGGGCGGCCTCGCCAACCAGGGACGCAAGGGCGCCGCTTCCACCCGGGTCAAAGCCGGGGAAACATTCACCATGGTCGACGTCCGCGGACCGGCTGTCATCCGCCGGATATGGATCACGGTTCGGGGAAACGTCGAAAACCTGCGCGGGCTGGTGATCCGGGCTTACTGGGACGGTTCGGACATTCCTTCAGTCGAGGCTCCCCTTCAGGACTTCTTTGGAATCCCGCTCGGCCGCCAGGTCCCGTTCCAATCGGTCTTCTTTTCCAACCCCGAAGGACGCTCTTTTAACTGCTTCATCCCGATGCCGTTCAAGAGCAGAGGCGTCATCACGATTGAGAACCAGTCGCCCAAGGACTGCGAGGCGCTCTTCTACGAGGTCGACTGCACGGTCGGCGACCGGCTTCCTGATGGGCTCGCATATTTCCACGCCCGTTACCGGCGCCAGAATCCGACTGTCCCCAAGAAAGACTTCGAGATCCTGCCGCAAGTAAACGGCAAAGGCCGCTTCCTCGGCTGCAACGTCGGCATCCGTCCGGTCGGGAGTTACGGAGAACCGTTCTGGTTCGGAGAAGGTGAGATGAAGGTCTACCTGGACGGTGACCAGCAATATGCCACTCTCGTCGGAACCGGGACGGAAGACATGGTGGGATCCGCCTGGGGGCTCGGGGAGTTTGCCCACCTTTATCAAGGCTGCCTCCTCTCGGAAAAGGAAGATGGCGTCTGGGGCTTCTACCGCTATCACGTTCCTGATCCGATCTATTTCCACAGTTCCATAAGGGTAACCCTTCAGCAGCTGGCCGGAGGCACCACGACCCAACTGAGCAAGCTCGATCCCAGGGACTATCCTGAACTGGTGGTCGATCACACGAAGTTCGATCCGACCGTACACGGGAAGACGGGTGCCGGAGCCTGGCAAAACTTCGAGGCGCCTCAAGATGTGAGTTGCACCGCCTACTGGTATCAGACGGCTCCCTTCCCCACCTTCCCATCTCTGGAGCCATTCGCCTCACGAGTGAAAGACCTCGGCCTCAATGTGAAGTAGGATCACACAGGAGCCAGCAGTAATTCGCCCGTCCGAACATCGAAGGAGACTGACAATGCGTTCATTCACATCCCGGCGCTCATTCGTCAAGGCCATCGGCATCAGTGCCGTCGCACCGGCCCTGACCCGCTCACTCGGCGGATCAGCCGAGTCGCAGGAAAAGCAGATTCCTGGCTTCGAGAGGGTGGGAGCCGATTCCAGGACCTCCGAAGGCTGGAAGCCGATCTCCGATCGGAAGGTCCGAGTAGGCCTCGTTGGCTATGGAGTGTGCCGTTTTGCCGCAGAATTCAGCTTTCAACACCATCCCAATGTCGAAGTCGTTGCGGTAAGCGACTTGCTGCCTGACAGGTGTGCCGGACTTGCCAAGGTCGTCGGCTGTGACAAGACCTATCCCTCGCTCGAAGAATTAGTGAAGGACGATCGGATTGAGGCGGTCTTCGTCGCAACTGACGCTCCAAGCCATGCACGGCACTGCCTCGAGGTGCTCAAGCATGGTAAACACGTCGCCTGCGCCGTCCCGGCGGTTTTCGGCTCACTGGAAGACGCTGACCGGCTCCGCGCCGCGGTCAAGTCGAGTGGACTCAAATACATGATGTTCGAAACCTCCTGTTTTCGGGAGGACCTTTTTGCCATGCGCCAGATCTTCAAAGCGGGAGGTCTCGGGAAGCTGGTCTACTCGGAAGGGGAATACTATCACTACATGGAACAGCCCATCCCGTCTTACAAGGACTGGCGCGTGGGGCTGCCGCCTCAATGGTATCCGACCCATTCGAACGCATACTACGCGGGCGTTACCGCAGGCAGCTTCACAGACGTGTCATGCATGGGGATGCCCAGCCGCGTCACGCACCTTCAGCCGGCCAACAACGTGTACAAGAATCCCTTCGGGACGGAAATCGCGCTATTCAGAACAGCGGAGGGTGGGACTTCTCGCATGGCGGTCAGCTGGGATACGCCGGGCCACGAAGGTGAGATGGGACGAATTCGCGGCCAGAGAGGCTGCTTCTACGGCAAGTACGAGGGGCTGGAAAAGAGCCTGCCGGACACCAAGCGTCCCTCCCTCCCCCACCGGGTGGAGCCGGGCGGTCACGGCGGATCGCACGGCTACCTCATGAATGAATTCGTGACTGCAATCCTGGAGGATCGCAAACCGCTGGTTGATATCACGATGGCGCTGAATCTCACTGCTGCCGGCATCGTCGCCCATCAGTCGGCGCTCAGAGACGGCGAATTATTGAAAATTCCCCAGTACTAGTGAGAGCTTTTTTGGAGGCCGCTGGAACGATCAATGGGTCTCGCTATGATAGATAGATGGGCAACACTCTAAGAAACACGGTTGATCTATCGGCCTTTCCGGATCTGGTCGTGATCTACCTTGGGATGCGGGTGAACAGCATTCGGGGACTCAAGACGCTTCTTAGCTTTGGCCCGCGTATTTCCAAAGCGGTCGCACAGAAGCCCGATGGCCTGCTTCTACACGAGCCACTGATCTACTCGGTCTTTCCCCCACACGGGGGGATGAGGCAGTACTGGCGGGACTTCAACTCGCTGGAGGCTTGGGCGCGAAGCCTGCCGCACAAGGAATGGTGGGCAAATTTCCTGAAGGACTCAGGCGGGACGGGCTTCTGGCACGAGGCTTACTTCAGACGCGGCGGGATGGAGGCGGTCTATATCGATATGGCCGAGCGCATTGGCTTCTCCGCTTTCGCCCCCGTCATCGAGGCCCGGGGCCACATGTTCTCGGCTCGCGCGAGGGCGAGCCAGCCAGGCGAGTCTCGGGAAGGCCCTCCTCTCGGAGAGACAGATCTCTATACCTGAGCTGAGCTTGCCGTCGCCCGGCCTCTACCGCACAAAGCGGGCGAGCAGGCGAATGTAGGCAACCTGGTATCCGCAGCTGTTTTCAGTCACTGCCCACGAATTCAGCGGCCAGCTCGTGTTGAAGTCCTTGTACGACTTTTGCTTCGGCTGCCCTTTGGGAGGCGAAATCGGCTCGGAGTTACATACGGCGTTGTTCGCTGCGCTCCCACACCCGCTCGGGCAACAACCGTCCCAGTTGTAGGAGGGGTTTGGGCCACCGGTGAGGAAACCTGGCGCCGGACCATATGTGGACACACCAACCCGGTCCCACCGCGGGCTTCCGTTGGAAAACCACGAATGATAGAACTCGTTCACCGAGCTCTCGGCCCCAGCCCCGTACATATTCGACAGGTAGACGATTCCGAGCGGGTTGACGCCGTGAATGTAGTGAATGTACCCGGCGGCGGCTCGCTCGACCTCGGCCGCAAGCTCCGGCGCCACCGCGTAATCAACCAGGTGCGCAAATATCGCCCCCTGGCGGCACTTCACGCGAGTTGCTTCCCCAGGTGTAGTCCTTCATGTAAGCCAGGTAAGGGTCCCTGTTGTCGCGGATCGCCGGGAGGTTGTCCGAACCGCTCGTCACCCCCTGCCGGTAGACCGGACCGGATGCGATCGACAGAAGCAGGCGTGGCACCGGGTAACGCCGCGTAGTAGAGAAGCGTTTCCTGGATGCGGGCTTCAAACGGGAACACGTAATTCCACAGGATCATATGCGACGTTATCCCGGTTGGCATCCACGAAATCCCGGTACTCCGCTTTCCCCGTCATCTCGAACAGATAAACCGCCGCCTCGATCTTCTTGACCAGCCGGCCGTAATCATCGGTCTCCTGCTGCCCGGCCCCGAGCCCCTGCGTACCCGACGCGCTCTCGTTATTCCGGAAGATCACGGACGGGTTTGCGACAGCCCACTGCCACGCCCGCTCGGCCCGCTGGAGCAGATCCGAAGCGTACGCCTGAAACTGCCCCCCGGGGAACGCCCCGTAAACCTTGGCTCCGTAGGCGAAAGCGGCGGCGGATGTGAGCGTCGCCGAGGTATTCGCCGTGCCGTACAAGCTCTGTCTTGTCGCCGCGGATGGCGGACTCGCGTCGCCAAAGTCCCGACGATGCTGAGGACCGAGCCGTCCGGGTTTTGCATCCGCACCAGCCAGTCCATGCCCCATTTCGTCTCGTCGAGGATGTCCGGGATGCCGTTGCCGGACTCGGGAATGCTGAAATCGTCGGTGAAGACGGCGGGCGTATCGTCGTACGCGCGCAGCAGCTCGATCACGTATTCGGCCGTCCAGTTCGTGTACTTGTTGTAGTCGCCGGCATCGTACCAGCCGCCCGACAGGTCCCGCTCGGTGCTCGCGTCCGCCGGCCGGTTGTAGAGCCGGCAGTTCTTGTCCTGAAGCGGGCCGATGTGGCTTGCGCCGTCCGCCCAGCCTTCGCCCGCGTACCTCGCCTCCTTCGCGAATCCGGCCCGCTGGTAGAAGAAAGTCCGGACGGCGTGCCGGAGCACGTCACGGTACACATCGTCCCCAATACGAAACACCGCCGAGCGGACGTTCTTCTCGACATCCAGGACGTAGTAGTCGCCTGGAACCGTGACCTGCGAAAAGTCAAACCACCAGGCGCGGTCGCCGGAAGAAGCGTCTTCCACGCCGCCCTTCCAGACGGCCGGCGACCCGGCGAGCACTTCGCCTGCCGTTGTCCGCATTCACAACCGCGTAGTTGTTCCCGGGCGTAAAGCTCTCCGCCGCGTCGTAGCCGGTCACCGGGTCGCGGATGACCGCCATCTTCTCCGACTCGCGGCAGATAGCCGAACTGATCGACGACGATGTACCTGGTCGTTGGAACGGCCAGGGGATCGTACCCCGATCCTTCGAACGCCGGGACGGCCGACAGCATTCTGAGCGCGTAGTCACCGAAGAGCTCCTGTGCCACCAGGGAGTTCCCGTTCGATCGGATCCGAACCGAGCCTCCGGCCTGTTCTTCCAGTGTGACCAATTCGGAAATCTGTCTGGCGATCCGGCCCTGAGGCGGGAGGCTGAAAGGGCTGGATCCGGTTGCGGTTCCCTTCCCTGTCGAAGACTTCGATCGTCCCGTCGACATGCAGCTCCCCGGTGGAGTGGATCGCGAGGCCCGTGAACATGCCGGAGTGACCAGGCCCCGGCTTGAGGTAAGCGACGTGGGGGAAAACCAGTTCCTTGCTGCTTGGTTTCTGCAGCGGAAGAGCCGCGCTGTATTCCGTTGGGATCGGTCGAACCAGACCGACCCGACGATGCCCGCGCCGACGGGGTCACGCGGAGCGAGCCGATCGTGCCGTCGGTCGAGCTCGAAGAACTGGCCGAGATTCAGGTTGGCAAATCCGCTGGCCGGAATAGACGTCTCTTTCGGGCCTGCCTTCAGATTCCCGTCATCGCCGATCAGCGAAAGAGAGGCAGTCACCTGGACGCCGCCCGTATTGAAGAGCGTCACTTTCGTCTCCAGGCTGCCCGCCCGCACCGCCTGGGCGGAATACAAGGGCCCGTCGTAGCCATCGACCTCGAAGGCATTGGAGACGAAATAAGCCGGCGTCCGCACACCAGTCGACGTGACTGCCTGGCAGGCCACAAGGCCCGCCCCCGGCGAATCCGGACTCACCTCGATTGTCACCGCACCTGTTGGATCCGCGCCGGGCAGCAGATCGGATGGCGGCGGCATCGAGCATGGCCCGAGGCCCGAGCGTCCTCTGGATCTCCGCTTCCCTGGTTCCATCCGCGCGGTAGTAGCTGATCGTGAAAGGAAGGGAGGTTTCGGTCGGATTGACGATCGCAATTCGTGTCTGGGTTGTCCGGTTGATATCGATACCGGTGCCCGTCTGAGTGAGAACGAGGGGGAGGAAGAGCTTCCTGGCCGGGCGCTCGACGGCATTCATGCCATCCAGTCGATCGAGGGAGGCCGTGAAATGCTGGTAAACAACTCGCAGGTCGCGATTGTCCGATTGCACTCGGACCCAGCCAACGACCGCCTGGTCGGCCGGCATCGAAAACACCTCCGCATGAGTCAGCGCCCTTTGTTCCCCGGGCGCGAGCTTGCGATTGCCCGGTCCGGTCGTCTGGTCCCAGAAGACCGGGCCGGCCAGAAGACTGCCATCCGGCGCGAAGAACTCGAGCGTGAAGGCGATCGGGCTCCCACCAAAGTTCGAGAAAGCCAGCCCCGTCCCCTCGCTTGCACTTCCAAAAACGAGTGGAACGAAGAACATGCGGCGGCTCTTCGGCGGCGAGGCCTGCGGAGATCACGGAGAAAACGATTGCAACAGCGACAATAACCGTCCGTTTCATCGCGCGCTATTCTGACTTCTTCGGCTCGGTTTCGCCACGAATTTTCCGGCAATCCAATTCTAACAGGGGCCCATGCAACTTCGGTGCGGCGGTTGCGTCTTAGTTTTAATGGGCAGCCCATTCCCGATTGGAGGAGAGCGGCGAGAGCCGTTGCGCGCAGCCATGTCCCCCTCTCTAGGAACCGGCTACCAGCCGTCCGGACATATTCTGCTGCTCCAACGGCTGGCACGCGGCACTCTTCCGGCGTCGTTTCGCCGCTATCTGAGCCAAATCCACAGAAACCTGGTCTTCAACCGGGCACTCGCCAGGTTCCTGCGCAATCCGGCAGGCTTCGTGAAGGACCGGAGTCTGATTTCTGCCCTGGTCTACGGATGGGGTAACGAACGCTGGTCTGCCGACGAGCCATTCCTTCGGGAGGCCTGCCAGATCGTCGCTCATTCGAGAGGCCCCATTCTGGAGTGTGGTTCGGGCTTAAGCACGCTCCTTCTCGGGTCTATCGCTCAACTGCACGGGCTGAAAATCTGGTCCCTGGAACACAATGCCGGCTGGGGTCATCGGGTCGAAAGCGCCTTGCGCCGTTACGGGATCCGGTCGGTTAACCTGTACGTCGCTCCTCTCCGCCGCTATGGATCCTTCGATTGGTATGCTCCGCAACTGGATTCTATGCCTGAGAGCTTCTCCGCCGTGATTTGTGACGGTCCGCCGGGCGATACGCGGGGGAGCCGGTATGGCCTGCTCCCGGTGATGACTGAGCGGCTCCGGCCGGGCACCGTGATCCTTCTTGACGATGCATCCAGAGATCAGGAGAAGAACGTTGTGCGGCGTTGGGCCTTGGAGCTGGGCGCTTCCTTCCGACTGGTCCAAGGGGATCGGAAAGCCTACGCCTTAATGACGGTGCCGGGTACGGACTGACCGCTGAAGAGCCGGTCGGGCAACCCGCCGAAGAGGCCGGTTAGCGAACGGCATCAAACCGCACCCGAATAACCGGGCGGAGGCCTGAACCCCCCGATTTCCTTTGCCAAAAGCGCCGCGAATGTCAGGGGAGTGGCATCTTCCCAGTAAGGTCCCATGATCTGGATTCCGACCGGCAGACCTGCGTCCGTCAGACCTGCCGGCGCCACCGTCGCCGGACATCCGGTCAGGGTGGCGGTCGAGATCCAATTCAGATTATCCAGGTATCTCCTCGGGCCATCTTCTGTAGCAATCACACGGGCGCCGATCGGCACGCTGTGGTCATGCGGGAAAGCGGGTGTGATTGAGACAGGAGACAAAAAGACGTCGACCTGCTCGAAATAGGTCTGCCACTGCTGTCGAAACGCCAGCCTGCGAAAATTCTGTTTTTGCCAGTCGGCGAAAGAGGAAGACCAGCCCTGCGGCCCGGCGGTAGACAGTTCTCCAAATTTCTTGCGCATGCCTTCCAACTCCTGCGGAGGAGTGACACTGGCAAAGAAGGCTTCCAGCATGAACAGATAATTACCGAGCAACTGAGCTGGACTATACGAACCCGGCCAGCCAGGTTTCATCTGCGCGCCGGCGCGTGAGAGCGCCTCCACAGTCGTTTGAAGCACGCGCCTGACGCCGGTGGAGGGACGGGCGAAAGGATCATCGAATACGTAGCCGACGCGGAAGTCGCGCAGTTTGGTGGCACGGGGCGCCGGCAACTCCCATTTCAGGGCTTTGGCATCCCAGCCGCTTGGACCACCAAGGACCTTCAGGGCCGCCAAGAGATCCTCGGCGCTCCGGGCCATCGGGCCGGCGACGGCCAGCTGGGTTGAAAAGCCCGGAGGCTCGCTGCTGCCTCCAGGTGAGTGCCCCGCGAGATCAACGAGGTCGAGCGTGGGTTTGTGGCCGAAGACTCCGCAGAAGTGAGCCGGGACACGAATCGATCCCCCGATGTCGCTCCCGATACTCAGGTAGCCGAGGCCGGCAGCGAGTGCCGCCGCCGTGCCGCCGGAAGACCCGCCGGGGGTCCTTTTCGTGTCCCAGGGATTGTTCGTCGTCCCGTAAATCGAGTTGTAGCTCTGCCAGTCGTCGAGATTGACCGGGACGTTGGTGGCGCCGACGAGGATAGCCCCGGCACCCAGCAGCCGCTCGACCGCAGCGGAATTCTGCCGGGCCTTCGCTTGCGGTACGGGCACCATGCCCCAGGTGCAGGGATAGCCGGCGACCGCGAAACTCTCCTTCACGAAGATGGGAACCCCGTGAAAGACTCCCAGCCCCGACTGTCTTGCCTCGGGTGTTGTCCGCCTGGAGAGCCCTTGCGAGTGCATCTTCCCGCAACTGATAAACGAAAGCGTTCAGTGCGGGGTTGTAGCGGTCGATGCGCTCGAAGACCAGCCGGGTCAGCTCAACCGAGGAGACCTTCTTGCGACGGATGGCCTCCGCAGCCTCGAGGGCAGACATGAACTCGAGGGAGTGAGAGTCCGCGGCAGCTTTCGGCGACCGGGCAGCATCGCCTGCACCCTGGTGCTTTCCACCCGGTTTTCCGCCAACCAAAGGCAAAGACATTCCAATCAAGAAATCACGACGATCCATTTCCTAATCGTACCGAACATCCTCGGTCAATAACACGTCTTGACGAATGGAAGGGCGTCAACCGGGGCAACAATTACTTCTTCTTTGAGCTGGAGCCGGGCGATCACTACTTTTGCTCCAGAGCTGAGAACCGCAGTTCGTTGAAGGTTTCGATGGAAGCGGGCAAGACTTACTTCCTGCAGCAGAAAGTCAAGATGGGCTTCATGAAGGCGAGAAACAAGCTGGTCCAGGTGTCTAATGAAGAGGGCGCAAAGGGTCTCGCGAAGTGCCACCCGAGTGTCTTCAAGCCCAAGGAGTGAAGTTGGCAATCGGGCGCGGAACGAAAGCGCCAAGATGCTGAAGGGGTTGGGTTCCCTACGCAGGGAATACTTAACCCCTTCAGTGGACCTCTATCGAAGACCCCGGACTTGTCACCCTCGAACCAACGGAACCAGGCGATCATCGCCGAGGCTTCCGATTCCACTCCCCACCCTTCGCTGCCCGGTGCGCTGGCCCGCGGTCAGCTGAGCCTGGCTCAGGCGAAACGACGAGACCATCGAGCGCATTTCTTCAGCCTGGTTGAAAAGCATCTCCACGGACTGGAGTGAATCCGCGGAAGCCGAACTGTTCTCCCGGGTCAACTCGCTGATCTGATCGAGCGCGCCCTTGATCTGGTCGATGCCTTGCTGTTGAGATCCGGAGCCAGTCGCAATCTCGTTCATCAGTTCCCCGACGCGGTGGACATGCTCGTTGATTTGGCTGAGGTTGTTCATGACCTCGCTGTTGACGCTGACTCCGCCCTCGGCTTTCGTGACCGCTTCCTGGATCATCCGTCCCGTCTGCTTGGCGGCTTCGGCACTCCGCATGGCGAGAGTCCTCACCTCTTCAGCCACCACGTTGAATCCTTTGCCCGCCTCGCCGGCACGAGCGGCTTCAATCGCGGCGTTCAGGGCAAGGAGGTTGGTCTGAAAAGCAATCTCGTCGATCGTCTTCACGATTTTGGAGGTTTCGTCCGACGACGCCTTGATCAGCTCCATGGCTTCGGAGAGCCGCCGCATGCTGGTGACGCCCAGCGCGCTGCTGTCCAAAGCCAGACGCATAAGGTCGCGCGCGTCTCCGGCAGTCGATGAATTCCGCGACGTCATGGCGCTCACGTTGCGAAGTTGCTGGGAGACCGCCTCCACGGACGAGGCCTGCTGCCCCGCCCTGTCGGCGATGACCTGGCTGAGCGAGTTGATCTGTGAGGAAGCGCCTGCCACTTCCTGCGAGATCGAGTCGATTCGCGCCAGTTGCGCGTCGATCTTTTCCACCGCGGTGTTGAACGCATCCTTCATCCGGGCAAATTCGCCGTGGTACTGGCCCCGAAGTCGCGCTGTAAGGTCATTGTCGGCAATCCGGTCCAACGCGACGATCGCCTCCGTGATCGGCTCGATCAGCAGGTCGAGCATCTGGTTGACCTCGACCATCAGCTCTCTGTAAGTGCCTTCGAATCGGGCGACGTTGCAGCGCACATCGAGCTGTCCCTGTTTGTTCGCGGCGACAACGCGGTGGAGCTCATCGACAATGCCGTAGATCGACTGAGTAATCGTCTGGATGTTTCGTGCGAGAACATCGTGATCGGATTGCGGCGCCAGCTCGTATGTACGATCGTTGTTCCGCAAGGCTTCCGCAGCCCCGGCGACCCGATTGATGTAACCGATCAGATCCTGAAGCGAACGCCCCAGGATTCCGATTTCGTCCTTGCGGCTGACATCGACCTGGTGAGAGATATCGCCTTTGGCAACTGCTTGCCCCGGTAGATAGGAACATTGTGGGAAGCGTAGATCTTCTTGTCCACCAGGTCCGGGTTCACCGTGTACAGCGCCGCTCCACGACCCCGGGTGGTCAGGTACCAGGGGCGCTGGCCTGCAAAGTAGTCAGCCTCCATCGGTCGCTCGGCAGCGTCGAAATACTCCTGCGTGGCTTCGGATGCAACGAAGACCGACGTGATTTCCGGGTCGTTGGCGACGATCGCCTTGAAGTGCGCGATCATCTCCCTGTAGGTCGCGTCGTTCCGATGGTCCGCTCCACGCTGGCGGTTCTCTTCCAACCATCGCGCCATGCGGGGATCCTGACTGATCGTTTGGGCAGCCTTCGCCTTGCTGCCCAGAAAACCGTCGATTGCATAGGCGGTGGATCGAACCTTCTCCAGTGCGAGGTCCTGGACTTCCTGGACAAGCACTCTCTTGGCGAAACCCTGCGTAACCAGAAGACAGACAAGGGCCACAACAAAGTTGAACCCGAGAAAAACGATGAGCATTTTCGTCCGGAGCTTCAGGTCTCTCAGCATAGTTCGCCTTTCAGCATGGTGATTATGAGTGCGCTAGATCGGGATGTTAGACGAGTTCGCGGGAAGCGCAAAGCAGTTTTCCGCTGACGAATGGCTCTACGCTAAACCGCAGTCCCCTTTAACCCTGCCCGTTTGGAGCTTGGGGACGGAGTGCCCGGGCGCGAGGGAAACGGCAAAGCAAGATGCCCGCGAAAAGCGGAAGATGCTGAGGTTGTCGGGAAATAAGCGTGGGTCCCACTTTCCAGTGGGAGGCTTCCTCCCAGCGGACGAGACCTGCGACGGAGTCCCGATGTCCGACTGGGAAGTCGGACCGTGTAGTTTTACATTCTTCGGCCTGAAAGGCCGAGACCTTCTTCGGCCTGAAAGGCCGAGACATAATAGCCTGGGGCGGAGCGCTTTTTGCGTAGCCCCAGGTTTCATACGGGTCGTAAAACAGAGCCCTGAAAGGGCGTAAGATGCCTGCAGATGAACGCTACGTGTGGGATTGAGACCCCTGGAGCGGAGTCCTTTCTCTCCCGCCCTTTCAGGGCTTGACACTCGTTGCTGGCTGATCCCGGGGCTACGCAAAAAGCGCTCCGCCCCGGGCTATTATCTCTCGGCCTTTCAGGCCGAAGGCAATCTTAGCCGGCTGAAAATGCAAAAACTCCGGTGTCCGACTGGGAAGTCGGACCTACGCCGGAGCCGCCCGGTTCCCGATGTCAGCAGTCCGCAGTCCGCACTGCAGAATGTGTCGAGAAACTGACGGACTGACGCGACGCACTTATCTTGGAGAGCCCCGGGGCTCCAAAGCCCGCTCATGCTCCGCTCGCCTCCGTTCTTTTTCGACGACCTCTGCCGTGCGCGTCCTTGGGGTAATCGCTACGGTTCGTTGATCACACCAAGGAACCCGGCTCAGAGCACCGCGAATTCCGGAGAAAGGTGCTGATCCCTGACCAGTTCCTGGATCTCGTTCAAATAGAGCGGATTTGCCACAAGAACCAGGTCCGGCTTCAAATCGGCCAACAGATCGGGACCGACAATTTGCTGGCCGGTCCCGGGAAGAAAGAGACCCTGCTTTCGCGGGTTGAGGTCGACTGCATACTCGACCGGGCAAGAGTCGCGGAAAGCATTCAAGAAGGTTACGCCCTTGGATCCGGCGCCCCACAAAACCACCCGGCGGCCGTCTGACCGGAGCTTTCGCAATCGCTGACCCCACTGTGCGAACTTCTGCTGAAACCGCTCCTCGAAGGTCTCGGCCATCGATCCGGTCAACTCCGCGCCGACCGCGGAGCTCGAACTTGCAGGCAGCACGGACGCGCGGGCCTGGATCTGCAGGAACTGACCTCCGTAAGTTTCCCGTGTTTCGAGCACCCGAAAGCCAGCCAACTCGAATGCCCGCCTCAGCGAGCCTTCGCTGAAGTACGAGACGTGCTCGTAGATCAGATCCCAGATTCCACCATCCCTCAACGTAAACAGAACGTTGGGGACTTCAAAAAAAACCACGGGCCCGTCGGCGCGATCCCCGACCGTCTGGCGGACCTCGGTCAGCATTTGAAGCGGCGCGGCCAGGTGCTCGAGCACGTGCCGGCAGATCACGCAGTCGGCCCGGACGCCTTCCCGACCCGAATGAAACGCGCTCACGAACTGAATGCGCTCATCCGCGAGATCGGCCGGATCGGGCCGGTAACTCGGGTCGATACCGATTCCCCGGTTGCCCCCCAGCTCGCAGATCAGACGCAAAAACTCCCCTTTTCCCGAGCCTATTTCGAGAATGAGCTTGTCGCGCAGGTCATACTTTTCAACCAGCGCGGCCGCCACCTCGCGTGCATAAGCGTCGAACAGAGGCGAGAAATGAAGCGAGTTCTCGTACCGGGCATCGTACTCCACCCGGGAAGGATCGAATGACCGGTTGAAGACATGCCCGCAATGCGGGCAGAGAGCGAGGTCCACGTCAGCCAGCGGGGCTGCACACGCTGCTTCCCGACTCTGGTACTGCACATTGCAGTGGACCGGGACGCGCTCCAGGGAGAAGAATGGACGAGATCCGGGCGCTCCGCACACGATACAGTTTGTTTCCGTCATCGGTTATCTATCCCCGGGCTTGGGGTCCGGTCTATCTGCAGGAGAGCCGACCTCAGACCCGCATCCGCCAGCCACCCTGCGATTTCGGCCTCGTAGATCGGGTTCATCACGATCACGGTGTCCGGCCGGATCTCACGAAGGGCCTCGGGAGAAACAATCTGCTGTCCCGTGCCTGCCATGTATGTCCCGTTCTTGTGAGGATTGATGTCGACGACGTAACCGATCTGACGGGTAATGCCAAGAGTGGTGAGAAAAGCCACGCCCTTCGAACCGCCACCCCATAGAACCGTGCGGCGGCCGGAAGCTGCCTCCGTGTTCAAGAAGTGCTGCCAGGCTCGGAGGCGCTCCCCGATAGCTGTCGAGAAATCCCGAACTTTCGCCTCGATGGCTCGAACCTGGGTGTGATGCCCCTCGCCGACAGGATTCGAGCAGCTCGGTCGGGCCTCGATGAGCAGGTACTGCCCGGCATAATCGCTCTTGAGGCTGAGCACCTCGAAGGAGCAACTGGAAAACAGGCGTTGGAGTGAGGCCGGACTGAAGTAGGAACAATGCTCATAGTAGAAGTCCCAGAAGGCGCCTTCCTCGAGGATCCTGGTTACGTCGGGAACCTGAAAGAAGACCAAGGCGCCAGACCGCTCGTCCATTGCCCCGCGGACGCTCCGTATGAATTCGCGGACGTGGGGAATGTGCTCCAGCGTCATCTTGCAGATGACGGCATCCGCCTCGAACGAATGGTGATCGGGGGGCGGAAAGAACTCCTGGTGAAATTCCATCCGGTCGATGGCGGCGGTTGAGATGCGACCGGGGAGGTAGGCGGGATCAAAGCCGATTCCGCGGTTGTCCCCCGCCTCGCACAGTAAGGCCAGAAACTCCCCCATCCCGCAGCCGATCTCGAGAACCGTGCGGTTTCGGAGATTGTGCCGCTCGATGATGTCGCTCGCCAGGCGGCGTGCGAAGGCGTCAAAGGTCGGGGAATAGGCCTGCGTCGCCTCGTATCCGGCGGAGTAAGTATCGGCAGCTTCTCGGAATGCCGTGTTGGAGATGAATGCACAGCCGGGACAAAACGCGAGCTCCAAGTCACCTCGGGCGCAACCGATCGCCTCCTCGGCTGAATGCAGAAGCCGGACGCTATAGGCGGGGACCGCTTTCACCTGGTAGAACGGCTCGAGCGGAGAACGGCCGCAGGCCGGACATGCGAACCCTCGTGAATGCTTCTCGGCGCCTTGGTCAGCCTGAATCTCCATCTGCCTGCTGCTCTCGACCGTCATCGTTTCCTCCCTTGTGGCGCCGGACCGGTCTTCACCATCGAAAATAGCTCCCAATCACCAAAGAAGCAGTTCAGGAATTCGCCTTTACCAACGTCGCCCAAGGTGGGCCATTGCTTCCCAGGAACGAGCCGTGTGATCTGCGACTCGTACCGATCAAGAGCCGCCTGCTTGCGGTCCCTGACGTCTCGGATCGGGAGGGCGCAGTTGAAGCTGCGGAGGGAGCCGAGACCCAGCCCGAAGCCAAGGCTGTCGCGGACCGGCTTGATGCTCTTGCGCAGAGGGCGGGCAACAACAAACGGCACCCAGGGCCAGTGATGCCAGAACCACACGGGATACTCATAGACATCGAACGCGCCGCCTTCGGCCTGGACGGCTGAGTGAACGATCCGATTGGTGGCAAGATGATCCGGAGTCGTATCGAACCGGGACGACGTGTATATTTCATCCGGCTGGAACTGCCGAAGAACGGATCGCACCCGTTCCACCGCTCCTTCCGAGTTTGCCGCCAGTTCCCTGTCCGGGAATTCCAGAAAACAGACGTCTTCGCTACCGAGCCCCAGTTCCCGGGTCGCGGCCAGCGCCTCCCCACGTCGCAAGGCGGCCGCCTCCCGCGGCGACATGGCGGACGCGTGTGACTGGCTTCCGTCAGTCATGAAGATCACCTGGACCCTAGCGCCGGCCTGACGCTTCTTAATGATCAGGCCGCCACAGCCCAGGGTCTCGTCGTCCGGGTGGGGAGAAAAAACGACACTCCGGCGACCGCAAGAGGACGGATCGATCACCCGAATCACCTTCAAGTGCCGTTGCCAGAGAAACTGCCGATAGAACTGACGGAGCGTTGTCATGAGCGCGCCGCCACCCCGCCATAAGCGGAAATCACGTCGCCCGTGACCTGATCCCAGCTGAAGCGGGCCAGAACGCGTTCGCGACCCGCCTGCCCCATGGAACAGACGCGAGCCCGATCCGACAGCAAGCTTCGAAGCGAATCCGCCAATCCGTCCGGGTCACCGGCCTCGACAAAGACGCCCGTTCGGGCCTCCTCCACAACCTCGGTCATGCCGCCGACGCGGCTGGCCACGGCAGGCAATCCGCAGGCCATCGCTTCGATCAGGCTCATTCCGAATGCCTCGCTGAGCGAAGGGTTCACCAACAAGGTGGCCTGCTGGTAGCGACTGGGCGTCACGGAATGAGGCGCTGGACCCGTAAAGCGAACCAGACCGGCCAACCCGCACTCGATCGCGCGATCTCGCAGTTGCTGGCTGTAGCTCCCCGGATAGAACCTGGTCAATTCGGCGACAGGCCCCTCCTTCGCGGCCCCTACAAGGAACTCAAAGGGAGTCGCCGAATCCGGGCCGGTGATTTCGAGGATGACGCCGGGAGTTGAAGGACGCAGGCGCGCGAACGCGTCGATGAGAACGTGGATCCCCTTCTCGGGCGAGATCCGTCCCACGTAGAGCAGGCGAGCAGGGAGAGGGAACCGCTCGGAAGCCGGAGAAAAGAGATCCGGATCAACGCCGTTGTAGAGCGTTCGAAACCGGTCTGCAAACTCGGGAAAGCGGTTGCGCCCGATATTCGAGATGTATTCGCTGCAACCGGCGATGATATCAGCCTGCCCCAGACGACCGGCCGTCTGCTCCCGGTCAAGTTGACCCAACCACTCTGCGTGCATGTGCAGGACGATACGTGCAGCCGGGTTTCGCCTGCGTATGATCGGGACGAACTGCGGCAGGTTCTGGACGTGAACAACGTCGACGGGATCACCGCGCAGGTCCCGTGCGACCCTTAGCACATACCCCGCGTAATAAAGCGAAGATGCAAAGAGCAGCCGGCTCGCAGACCGTTTCACCAGTCTGCGCTCCAGCGATTTCCAACGCTTCATGAACCGTTCGACGCGGCGGTCAACACCGACCGGGATACGCCGGTATTCGATGTTCTCGTGTCGTTCCGTCGAAGGCTGGCCGGCCCTTTGCATCCCGTACAGGCGGACGTCGTGCCCGCCTGCGACCAGGCGACGAGCGACTTCATAGCTCCAAATCGCTATCGAACCGGCTTCGACAGGCGCGGGGATCGGGTTCCAGGGCTGATTGACGAACGCTATTCGCATGGCAACTGATCGCCCCTACACAATGTTCGGTACGGGAATAGGGATGACGAACTTCCCTCCCTGCTCTCGATAGGCCGCCTGCTGCTGCAGGATTTCGTCCGCAAAATTCCACGCCAGGAGGAGAACCGCGTCCGGCATATCCTCGAGAATCTTCTGCACGGGGCAGATGGGGAGCCGGTTTCCAGCCATGAACCGCCCGTGCTTGAACGTGTTGAGGTCCACGATGTAATCAAGGATGCTCGTATCTATGCCGCAGTAACTGAGCAGGGTTGTTGCTTTTGCCGCCGCCCCGTAACCGACGACCCTCTTGTTCTCAGCCTTCATCTTCCGCAAAATGCAGAGCAAGTCAGTCCGAATCTGCTCCACGCGGTCGGAGAACGCCCGGTAGTGGTTCAGCGTGTCCACTCCGGTCTCGTGCTCTCTCGCCAGCAATTCGGATACCGAGGCTCCCACCTTCTCGAAGGGCTGGACATAGAGGCGCAGCGATCCGCCGTGGATCGAGAGGCACCGGACCTCGTTGACGAAAAGCCCGTGACGACGAAACAGCGCATCGACGGCGGTGACGGAAAAATAGCAGAGGTGTTGGTGGTAGATAGTGTCGAACTCGGTTTTTTCGATCAAGTCAACAAGGTAGGGGAACTCGATGCTCGCCAACCCCTCTTCCTTCAAAAGGGTCGCGATTCCCTCCACCAAACCGTTCAAATCCGCGACGTGTGCAAGGACGTTGTTAGCGATGAGCAGATCCGCGCGCAAACCCTTGTCGCGAAGTGAGCGGGCCAGGTCGAGCCCAAAGAAGGTGTGGAGGGTGGGGACCCCCGCCGCAATCGCCGCCTGGGCAGGCCCGCTGGCCGGATCGATGCCCAGTGCCGGGTATCCCCTGCTCGACGAAATTGCGCAACATGTAGCCGTCATTGCTGGCGATTTCGACGACCTGGCTTTGTCGTCCCAGATGCAAACGCTCTATCAATTCGAGTGCGTTGGTCCTGGAGTGGCGACCGAGCGCGGGAGAAACGGACGAGAAGTATGGGTAATCGCCGCCGAAAAGAATCTCCGGCTCCACGGTCTCGGTTATCTGGACCAGTGAGCAGGCGGGACAGAAGGCGAGATCGAGTGGCGCAGTGACATCGGCGTGCTCCAGCTGAGCGGCGGTGAGCAAGCGATCCGCCAGAGGGGTTCGCCCAAAGGAGACGAGGAGCTTGAGACCCTCTCCGCCGCAGGATCGACATGAGATTCCCGGGACCGTTTCCGCCGAAAGCGCGGGCGCCGTCATGCCGCCCGCCTCCAGCGAAGGTTGGCGTCGACGAGGCCGCTCTCGAGCAGCGATTTGAGCTGGTCGATCCGCTTGTATCGCACACCCTCGAAGTCGTGCCGCTCGAGTCCGACCTCGCGGTACGCTTGGTAGAGTTCCTCGGCACCGCGCCGGGCGGTCCACTTCGTCTGAAAGCCGGGCAACACCTGGCGGATACGCTCGCAGCTCACCCGGTAAGTACGACGATCGGGTCCTGCGTCGCTCGCGTACTCGATCCTCGCCCCGGGGACCGTCTGGGCGACAATGTCGGCCAGATCCCGAATCTGGTAGTTTTCGGTGGTGGCACCCACGTTCACGGCCAGGTTGCGGACGGTCTCCCGCGGTGCCTCCAGAGCGGCCAGGAAGGCCCGCGAAATGTCCTCGATGTGAACGATGGGGCGCCACGGTGTGCCGTCGCTCTTTATCAGAACATTTCCAGTCGTGACGGCCCAGGCAACCATGTTGTTCAAGACGAGGTCGAAGCGAAGGCGCGGTGAGACACCGTACGCCGTTGCATTGCGGAGGAACGTGGGGCTGAAGTTCGTCATCGGCCAGGCGGGCGATCTCGTACTCCGCCAGCTCTTTGGACCGGCCGTATGGCGTCACCGGATTGAAGCAAGCGGTCTCATCTACCAGGTCTTCACCGGCTGCCCCGTAGATACTGCACGAAGAGGAGAAGATGAATCGGGAGACACCCGCCTGCCTGGCCGCCGCCGCAAGCCGAACCGAGGCACGATAGTTGATCTCGTAGGTCAATTCCGGGTTAAGGTCGCCCAGCGGATCGTTCGACAGGCCAGCCAGGTGGATGACCGCCTCGAACCCTTGGAGCTCTTCAACCTGGATGTCCCGGATATCCCTGCACAGCGAGGGGATATCGGCGGGAGCCGACCCGAACGTCGAGAAGCGGAACAGGTCACTGTCAAGACCGGCGACCTCGTGCCCCGCCTGTTGGAGCAGAGGCGTCAGCCGAGTCCCGATGTATCCTCGATGCCCTGTCACTAGAATGCGCATAGTCAGTCCCAGATCTTCCACGGGGCTTTCCCCGTCCGCCAGAGTTCTTCGAGAATGTGTTTCTCGCGCAGCGTATCCATGCACTGCCAGAAGGAATCATGCTTGTATGCCATGAGTTGGCCGTCGCGGGCGAGGTTCTCCAGCGGCTCCTTCTCCCATTGGGTCTGGTCTCCGTCGATGTAGTCGAAGATGCCCGGCTCGAGAACAAAGAAAGCGCCGTTGATCCAACCTTCTTTCAATTGGGGCTTTTCGGAAAAAACCCGCACCTGGTCGCCGGTCAGCTCCAAATGCCCGTAGCGGGCAGGCGGGCGAACCGCCGTCATCGTCGCCAACTTGCCATGACTGCAGTGAAACTGAAGAAGATCGCGCAGGCTGATATTGGAGACACCGTCTCCCCACGTCATCATGAACCGTTCGTTGCCGACATAGGGCGCCAGGCGTTTGATGCGTCCCCCGGTCATTGTGGAGAGACCGGTGTCTATCAATTCCACCGTCCAGTCGGGCGGAGTCAGCCCGTGCGGGCATATCTGCTGAGTCTTGAAGTGGACGGTCAGATTCTGGCTCAGGGAGAGACAATCTACGATGTACCGTTTGATCATGTCGCCCTTGTAGCCGAGCGCGATAACGAACTCGTTGAACCCGTGGCAGTAGTAATGCATCATGATGTGCCACAGGATCGGCCTTCCGCCTATCTCGACGAGAGGTTTCGGGCGGATCTCGGTCTCTTCGGCCAGCCTGGATCCGAACCCTCCCGCCAGGATGACTACTTTCATACTAGTAACCCTCTTTGCTCGCTTCAGATCAGTCGCTATCACCTCGCGGGACCCGAACTTGGTTTCCCACTCGCACCGGCACCCGCTTGATCATCTGCGACAGGAGCGCGATGACCCGCGAAGGCACTTTTCAGTGTCCAGACACCTCCATGCGCCAGCTCACTCAACAGCCGCTCGCTGTTGCGAATGCTGAATTCCGCGACCTTTTGGAGACAGAGGGTCTTTTCAAGAGGCGAGATGGGAGCTCGACCGATTGCCGCAAGATACTCCCACTGCCAGCGCCACCGCAGAGGGTGGTACTTCCCCTGCTCGGCCGGGTCAAACCAGGCCGTCCGCGCCTGGAGACGGGGGTAGGCACGCACCGAAGTGCCGGGGTGGTCCCGACGGAAGAAGTATGTTGACCGCAACTCGTGGAACTGCCCGTAGAGCGATAATTCCCCGAGCAGGATCATGTCCGACGCGACATAGCGGCCGATTCGCCCGGTTCGGCGCAGCACCTCGGTCCGGATGACTCCGAACACGGGGTTACAGGGGTACAGCCGACGATAGACCCGGTGAAAGGCCGCAAAGCGGGCGGAGGGACGCTTCTGGCGAAGATCCAGGCGATCGGGGTGCAGCCGCACCGGGGCACCCCGTTCGTCGATGATCATGGTGAGTGGATAGGCGAGTACCGCATTCGGACAGGCATCCAATTCGGCAACGGCTAATTCAAACAGCCGCCGCTCGCACATGTCGTCATGCGAAGCCCATCGAAAGTATTCGCCTCTGGCGAGATCGACAAGAAGGTTGTAGTTCTTGGCTGCGCCGACGTTCTCTATATTCCTCCGGTAATGCACGCGCGAATCTTTCGCCACATATCGCAGCGAAATGTCCTGCGTGGAATCGGTTGAGGCATTGTCTGAAATAATTACTTCGAAGTTGGTGTAGGTCTGGGAAAGGATCGAATCCAAGGCTTCTGAAAGGTAAAGTTCCCCGTTGTAGACGGGCAAACCCACGGTCAGACGCGGGACATCAGCGGCTGCCACGAGCACCTCCCGGTAATTCCGTTCGAACTAAGATAGCCCCAACGAGCCATCCTGATCGCGTGATAACACGCAATTCGATTTAGATGACGAACCAGCCTGGGAGGTTGTCATCGACATGTTTCATTTGTTGTTTCGCCTGAGAAGGAGCTAGATCAACTGGAGTAGCTTTGGACCAATTATAGCACCCGGCCGGAGGCCGACTGGAAGACGGACGAACCGAGGTGGTTGGAGAGAAAACTGCTGCGCTGCACTTACAAAGTCGCTAAGTGATTGGAGGAGTACGATGAAAAAACCGGGTCGACCGGATCCAGGACCCGCCAATTCTTTTTTCTCACTTCGTCAAGGAGAGCCGACGAGACCCAGACGTTCTCGAGCGAGAGCGTGTTCTTGATTCGAACTATGCGACTTTTTTCAGGGTCGGGCATTCCGTAAACCCGAAATGCAAACTCCAAGGCCTCCAGGTCGTTCTCGGCGACCAGCGGAATCCTCACCCTTTCGTGAAAGCCGCTCGTCAGGGCGTTTTCGTAGGTCGCCCGCCAATCGACCTTCTCGATCAAGCGCCGGGTGGTGATATCTGCCAGCCCTATTCCGCAGGCGTTTCCCTGAGTGGCGTCCGTCAGATCGCGCGCGAGAACGATCTTGATTTTCGGACAATCGGGCTCAGGCTCGCCAGGGATCCGCAACCGGCCGATGATGTTCGTATCCATTCCCAGACCGCTGATGTCTTTGCCCATTTCGTCCACGACGAGCAGATCGATTAGTCCGGAGGGAAGTGCAGGCATCATTGAACGGGCAAGCTGCAGCAGCCTGGCGTCCGCCGCCACGATTTCGGACTTCCTGATCGCCTGGAGCAACATCGTCTCGTCCCGGCCGTTTTCAACCAGGGCAACCGCGAGGACCACGTTGTTGTGGCGGAGACTTTCGATTGCGACGCGAGGCATCACTTCGCGCAGACCGGTAAGGCCGAGGCGGTGAATGGCCAAGGCTCCTTCGTGTTTACCTAGGCCCACGGCTATCATTTTCAGCAGGCCGCTCTCATGGTCGCCGTGGAAGCTGGTGTGCGGCTTGATTCGGTTGACGACGATCGTGCAGTCCGCTTCGGCTGCGGTCCTGTCAAAGTAGACCGGGACCGGCAAATCTCCCCGCGGCAGGTCGACCACATCCATAGAGGAGCGAACCGGCGCTCCGACCAGCCGCTCGGAGATCGCCAGGCCTGCCAGGACGTGTTCCTGCCCTTCGGCCGTGGCACCGCCATGACTACCCATCGCCGGGACGAGGAGCGGCTCGGCCCCCTGGTCCCGTACCCAGCCCACGATCTCCTGGACGATCGCCCCGAGATTGGCGATGCCCCGACTCCCTATGGCGATCGCCACGCGGCTCCCGGGAGCGAACCGGACGCCGCAGGCTGCGAGCTCAGACCTGGCTGCGGCCCTGGTGTCGTCCAAACGCGGCTGCTCCAGGTCCCGGGCTATTCTGAAGAGTTGTGGGAGTTTCACAGAGAAGTGTTCGGAGTTTCGCCCACTGGTATCACTTTGCCGCTGGGCGCCCTGCCCGGTCGGTCGGGCCCGAGAAGGAGCTTTCTGATCCACCGCAACCTGGAAGGAACGCCCCGCAGGATCTCGCTCACAATCTCACGCTCGCCGCTCAACATAAGGAACCTTAGGGCCAACAGATACGCCAATACCGAGATGGCGGTGATCGCCGCCAAGGCGAAAAAAGGCGGGACGCGGGAAGCGACGAGCCACTTCACACCGAGCCCCGTCACCGCCATGATTGCCGTGCTGATCGTAACCGTTCGCAGCGAAAGGAGCCAATCGAGCACCGGGATCCGGGCAATCGAAAGCGACAAGTGAGTCATGGCCGCAAGATAGAGCAGGCTGGCAACTCCCACGCCCAAGGCGGCCCCGACCAATCCCCAATAACTGCCGATCAGGACGGCAACGCCAATGGCGCCGGCGAAAAACGCCTGTCTCCATCCTTCCGCGAAAACATACGCCCGGGATTGGGTGACGAGGCCATTGGGATTGTTGATGACCCGGAGGTAGCCGACGAAAGACAGAACTGTCAGGATGGGGACAGTCCCCTGCCAGCGAGGCCCGTAAAGAAACGGGATGAGGATGTCGCCCGCGGTCCAGAGCAGGGTCAGCATCGGGAAGGCAACCATACCCGATAGCGCCACAGAACCGAGAAATCCCTTACGAAACCTCGTATCGTCGTCCTGCACGCGTGCCATCACCGGAAACAGAACCTGGTTGATCGTGTTCGTGAACTGAAACAGAGGAATTGTCATCAGCTGGTAGGCCCGCTGGTACAAACCGACCACTTCAGCGCCCAATTGCCGGCCGATGATGAACACGTCCACCCGCCGGGACAGGTCGTTGCAGACCCGGATAAAGAGCATCCCCGTACCGAACCCGAGAAGCGTTCTGGCCGATTCCCGGCTGAACTTCATCGGTATCCTGCCGCTCGCAAAGAACCAGTTCATTCCGGTTGTCAGGCCGGCGGTCGTCAAAGAGCCGGCGGTAAGGGAAAATGCGCCAAAGCCCTGGAGGCCGAAAACGACCGCTACCAACCCTCCCACCAGCCTCCCGGTAACATCGCTGAAGGCGAGCCGGTCGAAAGCCAGGCGCCGCTGCAAGCGCGTGGCGGGGAGAAGGCTGAACGTGCGGAGAAGCAAGCCAATGGATTGAAGCTGGATAAGGGACCCGAGCCCCGGCATGTTGAAGAAACGCTCGGCGTAGGGACCGGAAACAACCAGGACGGAGCCCAGCATCAAGGCGGCCATCAGCTGGAGCGCAAACCCCGTCCCTTCGTCCTCGGGACGCAGGTCTTTACGCTGAAGCAGGGCCTGGAACATACCGCCCGAGCTGATGATGTCAGCGACGATGACGATGCCGAGACCGACACTGTAAACGCCGAATTCCTTCGGGGGCAAAATGCGCGCGAGGACGACGCCGAGACCCATCCCCATCAGCGCGGATGCCATGTTTCCGCCCAGACGAAAGCCAACGGCTCGCCCGGTCTTTTGAGTCAGACTACTTTTCTTTTCCACCAGTTATCCGCAGCAGATTGTCAGGACACTTTAAGGCGAGATGGGTCTTCATCCGTGCTTGTCGCTGGCACCTGTAGGGCACGCAGAAAATCCCACAATCTCTTCTATTATAGACACCCGCCCACATGACCACCAAGCGGCCCGGCGGCGAACCGGCCCGGAGCCTCTTAGAGCGAACCACACAACCTGCGCTGTCTCCTTGTCTCCCTTCTCCTTGTCTCCTTGTCTCTCTTCTCCTTGTCTCCCTCTCTCCCTGTCTCCCTGTCTCCTTGTCTCCGCCATTCACGCTTCTGGCCGGGAGATTGGCGCTTGCGTTTTTGTGGAATGCCGGGTTAGCATCCACCCGTTACTGGAGGGGGGAAGTGTTGAAGAAAAGAGGGCTACAAGATGTCATGCCTTGCTATCAAACCCGACCGCTTCCTCCTTTTGACGCTTTTCGTACTGACAGGGGCCGACGCCGTCGCGCTTGCGCTTCCTGACCCTGAGATCCAGTCGGAGCTCGAACCCGCCCCAACTGCTCCGGCCCGACCCTCCCAGGCCGCCCTTTCGGCCCAGGTGGATCCCGATACAGTCGACGTTGCGCTTTCTGTTGACCCTTCCAACCGGGAGGAATCACTCAACTTCTATAGAACTCAATACCTGATGGCGTTCCCTCCCGACATCTCCTGGTCCGGCAACCTGGCGACCTGCGATCCCGGGACCACGTCGGCCGAGTTCCAAGACAAAGTCTTCCAGCGCATCAACTATTTTCGTGCGATGGCTGGGGTACCAGCGGTCGCTCCCGACCCTGTGTACTGTGCAAAAGCCCAGGCAGCAGCACTCATCGTCGGTACCAACTCACTCACTCACTACCCAAGCCCGGATTCGCGCTGTTATTCGGACGATGGAGCCGAGGCGGCGGGGAGATCGAACCTATCCGGAGGCCGGATGGGTTGGAATGCGGTTACGGGGTATATCGCCGACTGGGGTGGCGGAAACAATGCGGCCGGTCACCGAAGATGGCTGCTCTATCCGCAGACCCAGGTGATGGGCACTGGAGATATTCCCTCTGGCTCTTCGTCCGGGGTCAACGCCCTTTTCGTTATTGATGACAACGTTTGGGGGACCCGGCCCGCAACCCGCGACCCCTATGTCGCCTGGCCTCCTCGAGGTTACGTGCCCTACCTTCTCGTTTTCGATCGCTGGTCATTCAGCTACCCGGGCGCTGATTTTAGCGCGGCCAGCGTGAGCATGAGCAGGGGTGGAATCGCGGTTCCGGTAACACTGGAACCGGTGACCAGCGGATTCGGGGAACCGACCCTCGTATGGGTACCGACTGATGCCGCATCGGGATCCGCCCCGGCATCGGATATCACCTACAACGTCAGCGTGAGAAATGTGCTCATTGACGGCAGCCCCAGGAGTTTTGACTACCAGGTGACGGTCTTCGATCCCGGCGAATTTACGTTCCCGGACGTCCCGCGCAACCACGCGCTCCCCAGCTCTGATGAAAGCGACTTGCGCTACCGGCACAACCGTCGGCTGCGCTGATGGCGGCCCCCGCCCCCTGGGTGGATGAGAATAAGTCGGTAACCGCCCCGCAATCGACCCAGGCGCGTCCGAATGAAGGCAGGAGTGCCTGGGCACGCCCCGGTGCCCTACCCCAAACGAGCCCAGACGAGCGTCGCCATCTTACTCCCGCGTCGGCGCATAGTAACCCGCCCCGCCCCCGAGATTGATCCCCCGAAATTACAACATTTAGCATCTTGTGAAAGGACGGCGGGAGGCGTACAAAAGGGGACGGTGGGGCGGACGCTCCTCGGTTGAGGGTCGTTGCCTTGACGGAATGATCACAAGTGGGGCGTCGGACCGTTGGGGCGGTCCAGCGCGGGGAGGGGGCCTCATCATGGTCCGAATCTGCAATTCTCATCGAGTCTGTTATAAGTCAATCCTTTTACTCTTCATCAGCTTGGTTCTCAGTCCGGTTTCAGCTTTTGCGGGCCGTATTTACGTTGACGCGGAGGCGCCGGCCGGCGGCAACGGGCAAACTTGGGAAACCGCGTACAAGTACCTTACAGACGCGCTAGGCGCGGCGGCGAGCGGCGATGTGATATGGGTGGCCGAAGGGGTCTACTATCCGGACGAGGGTACGGGGAGGACAGACAACGGCCGCTACCAGTTCTTCACTATGAAGAACGGAGTCGCCATTTACGGTGGCTTTGCCGGCGGCGAGACGGATTTGAGCCAGCGCGACTGGCATACGCGCAAGACGATCCTGAGCGCCGATATCGACAAGAACGACACCAACACCGATGGCAACAACATTGCCGAAACCTGGAATGATCTGCAGGGTTCGAACGCCGACGGAGTGGTTGAAGCGCCGGGAGGCCTGAACTCAAGCGCCCGACTGGACGGCTTCACCGTCACGGGAGGTTCGGCGGACTCGCAGGGCGGCGGCATCTGGTGCGGAACTGGCAGCGCCGCGAGCTTCTATAACCTCGAGGTGCGCGGAAACCAGGCCTTCAACTACGGTGGCGGGATGTGCAATTGGGGAGCCTCTCCCCACGTTGAAGATTGCCTCTTTCACGGCAACCGAACCACTAGAACGGACGGGCTTTCAATGGGCGGCGGTGGAATGCACAATAGCGGCTCCAACGCTACCGTGATCAGGGTGGTATTCAGCAACAACTGGTCCAATAATTTTGGGGGAGGGCTCAGCGGCGCGGGCGGCGGCAGCCCCACCCTGACCGACCTCACGTTCACGAATAACGGGGCCGACTATTACGGCGGGGCGATGAATTTCTGGGACATGGGGAGCATCACCCTAACGAATCCCACCGTTGTTGAGAACGAGGCGGAGCTTGGCGGCGGGATTTACATGTTCCGCGGGGGGGCGCTCACCATTACCGGAGGCACGTTCAGGGAGAATCATGCCGTTAGCGGAAGTTCGGGGAGTCAAGGCGGCGCGATTTCCATCGGAGGTGATATCGACCTGAATGTGACGGGCACGACGTTCATCGGAAACACGACACCGGGAGTAGGGGGCGGCATCTACTCCGGCGGCGCTTACTGGGGAGATGGGGTCCCGCCAGGCTTTGCCAACCTCAACGTGGTCAACTGCACGTTCATCGGCAATAATGGCGGTTTTAGTGGCGGCGGTATCTATAACACTTACTTCTCAAACGCCACCCTCACAAATTGCAGCTTTAGCGGTAACCAGGCGAATAATGGGGGGGCCATAACCAGTTCCGGGGACTGGCGCGGTGGCTGCCCCGATCCGTCGTCCTTCGTACTGAAGAACTGCGTCGTCTGGGGGAACTCCTCGAGCATTCACACCGAGAACTGCCAAAGCACCACGGCCACCTACAGCGACATCGAAGGTGGCTTCGGCGGGGACGGCAATGTCAACCAGGACCCGCTCTTTGTTATTCAGCCCGGGCTACCCGCCCCGACAACGGTGGGCAACCTGCATCTGCAAGCAGAATCTCCGGCCATCGACACCGGGACGGAAACGGGGGCGCCGACGACGGATCTGGACGGAGTCGCCCGGCCTCTCGACGGAGACAGCAATGGCACGGCTACGACGGACATGGGCGCGTTCGAATACGGGTTGTTCGAGGTCACGGCCTCGGCCGGGGCACACGGCAGCCTGGACGCCTCGACGCCTTCGCCTCAAACCGTAACGGCCGGCGAGGTCCTGGGCTTCAAATTCAACGCCGACCCGGGGTACCACGTAGCGAGCGTCAGCGGCTGCGGCGGGACCGCCTACACCAACAGTTCCGATTCGGTTTCGAGCTACACCTACGACACCGGTGCGATCACAGCAAGCTGCACAGTGACGGCCGCCTTCGCGATCAATCTGCCGATCGAGGTCTTCTTTACAAACCCGGACCGCCGATTGTTCAATTTGCGGACGAATGCTTCGGCGGGCGACGCCAGCGTCTTCCTCCTGCCGGGGGAAGGATCATCTTCTGGTTCCCCGGCGGTCGCGATGTTCAACGACAGGCAGTACATCGCTATCAAGGGAGCGGCGAGCTCGAGCATCTACATCAAGAGCCGGGCGCGCAACGGCACCTTCGCCGATTCCGGCTGGGAATCGATCCCGGGGAGTATCTCGGCTAGTCCCGCACTCTGCGTGTTCAACGACCACCTGTACCTGTTCGTGAAGGGGAGCACGAGCAATGGGCTGTTCTACCGCTCGATGGATACCTCGGGAACCTGGTCATCCTGGCTCGCGGTCTCCGACTCGAACACCCTCTGGCGTCCCGGTCTGGTGGTGTTCGGGGGGCGCCTCTATTGCTTCGAGGCCGATGCAGCGACCAATCGCCTCTGGTACAGGTCAATGGATACAACAGGGACCTGGGGCGCCGGGCACGATCACCACCGGCAAAACGAACGCCGGCCCAACTCCAGTCGTGTCGGGCGGAACCATCTGGCTTTTCGTCAAAGGCATGGCGGGCAAGATGCTGTTCTGGATCAATACGTCGACCCCGGAGACGCCCGCGTCCTGGAGCGGCTGGACTTCCTGCAGCGGCAGCAGCGAAGCGGGGCCCGGTGTGGCGTTGGAGCCAGGGGAGAACCTCTTCCACCTGGCCGTCAGAGGGAACATGGTACCCCGCATCTGGCACCGGACGCTGGACCCGGCAACCGTAACCTGGTCGGCCTGGCACCTGATGACGACGCTGGACCCGGCTGCGGAATCGATCGATTCGCCGACCGTGGTACCCGCCAACTGGTGAGTCTTTTCGTGGGTCCGGCATCTCTGTCGGACCTCTTCCACTCGGTGGCGGAACGAAGAGTTTCATGAGGAGACGAAAGGTCCGGCATCCGTGCCGGACCTGGGGGACGGCCTTGCTGGTCAGTGGGTAACGTCCGGGTGCTCGATCGAATCCACCGAAGGTCGCCGTCGAGATCGGGCCAGTAAAGATGGTCGGGCTGCGGGAAAGTGACGTTCAGGAGGCGGCCGATCGAAGCCTCCCTGAACCAGGGGAACTGTTCGAACGAGAGAAAACACTAGCGCAGGAACTGGGACATCTGGGTCTACCCCGAGACCGTCGAAACGTCTGCGGCCGGGATCGGCAGCAGGACGAGCAGGATGACAAGCAGGACGCTTCTCTGAGCTCTTGACATTAATCAGATCTTTACAGGATTAACAGGATTAACAGGATTCATTCGTCAATCCTGTCAATCCTGTTAATCCTGTCTAGCAACTAGGTTGTAGAACTCCATCCGGAGCTGCAGTCGCTTGGTTTCCCAATCTTAAAGTTCTTCATGATCCCAACGTCTTCGCGTGCGGTACCGAAGCCCCGCAGCGCGGACATGGCTCGTGGACCGGCGCCGAACTCTCCGTAGGCGGGATTGGTGATGCCGCTCGTATCGTTGGCGTAAATCACGGCATCCCAACCCGAATACCAATTGCTCGAGGCGATTCCTATCGGCTGGCCTGAGCTGTACCGAAACACGCCGCTGAGCGTCCAGCCTCCCACCAGCCCGTTCAACCACTTGTTCGCGCTGCTCAGGAAGGCGCGGCCGGTGCCAAACGGAAGGTCCCACGATGCGTATCCTTCCGGCAACGTTGTGGCTACCATCTACCAGCGTCCCTGGACCAAGGGCCGCATGGCCTTCGAAACGCTGCATCGATTCCTCGTCCACGGGACCTGTCCTCCGGCCCAGACTCGCCTGGCCCCGCAGGTCGTCATGCGCAGCAACCTCGCCCTGTTCACGGAGCCGCTCGGGCTCGATGAGACAGGCGTCAACAACCATCGCTATCGGGACCTGGACTTAACCAGGAAATAGATCTCCTCTTCCCGGAAGACCTCTTTCCCTTCCAAGCTGGACCTGAGGACGACAAAAAGCTTTCGCTCGACCGCTGTGTCCGGGGCAGTCAAAACCAAGTCGGTCGTCTTGTGGAATCCCGGGTCGACGAAGATCGGGTCGAGCGTGCCTGAGCTCACGACCTCTCCTTCTGCCGAGTCCCATCTCGCCACCCACTCTAAACTGAAACGGCGCCCCCGTAGCCCGTCGTTGAAAATTTCCAGCTTTCGTTCGATCCGTTGTCCCGGCGCATAGGGATCCGTATGCTGCGGCCAGTTGTCAGGCTTTGAGTTCAGCTCGTGAAGCCTGACGTCCATGACGAGGTACGGGTGGAAGTACTTGCCTACCCGGCGGACGACCGGAGACTCCCACCCGTCGACGCCGTCAGCCCGATCCCTGGGGTAGCAGGATTGCTTCCAGACATGCTTCGCGTGACTCATACCTTCGAGAAAGTTCGGCCAGTAGTTGATGAAATCCCAACCGGCCATGTAGGCGATGTCCCATCGTCTCATCTCCGCCCCAACCGAGCCGAATTCTTCCAAGCCCCCGTTTCCGAACAAAGCGTCCCGACCGCCCTGCTGGTGGCCGTCCCACTGCCAGGCATATTCTCCGAGGCCCGTGATCATTTTGATCGGCTGGGGGTGAGCGCGATAGTGAAGCATCGCATAGGCGTGACCCTTCTTGTTCCGACCCTCGATGCGCGCGGGCTTGTTGGCCTGGTTGTCCTCGATCACCAGCGGCCGGGTCCAATCGTCCTGCTGAATGGCGTCGATCAGGTCGGGAACCCAACCCGGCTCGATCTCATTGGCCAGGCTGTACCGGCAGACACTGGGATGATTGCGCGAAAACCGCGCCATCTCGGCAACAGCCTGCGGCAAATACTCGTCATGCCACTCCTGTGCCTGGCAGCCGCGTATGGCAGTTTCCGGGATCAGCATGAATCCCAATTCGTCGGCGACATCCAGCATGTACTGCGTCGGCGTCGACTGGTGGACACGGTTCGCGCTGATTCCAAGACGCATGAACTTCTTCCAAGTATCCGGACAGCCGGTGTTCGGTCCTGTCGGGGGCAGAAAAGCCGGCGACACGGAATAACAGTCGTATTCACTCATCGCCGATTCTGGCGTACCATCGCTCGCCTGGTTGATTCGCACCCCATTGACCAGGTAGTAAAACGGCCCTTCCGTCCACTCGACGAATCCGAAGCGTTGCGCCTTTTGTTGCACCACGGACTTCCCGTCCTTCAGCGTCAAGTTGAGGAAGTGCAATCGTGCCCGGTAATCTTCCCGGAACGGCTTGTTCGGCCACCAGTAACTCTCAGGGCCGAGCTTCCAGGGGATCGGGCCGACGGTCACCTTCCGTTCCGAATCCCCGGGAATCGTCGACTGAGCTTCAGGCAGGGCCGGGTACTTCCATCCGTCGCCGTTCCAAGAGGTCAGGCCGGCGCCGATTGTGACCGTTTTCGCTGCTTTGGAGTGATTGTGCACCCAGACGTCGTAGGTAAGGCTCGCCTTTGTTACGGAGGGCCGGACGAACACATCACTGATTCGAAGCTCGGGGAAGACGACCAGCCGAACGTACTTGGTGATCCCGAAGCCGAACTTCGAGGCCCATCCGTGTTGCGGGTTCTTCCAGCCTTCCTCGTAGGCGAACCCGACCGGCACCTTATTCCCATAGTGCCACGGTGTGTAAGCCTTGACCTTGAGCACGTACTGCCTGCCAGGCGTGACAAGGTGCGTGAGATCGGCCGCAAAGGGCATGAGCGGACCCGCGTGCGTGGTTACCAGCGTTTCGCTGTGTCCGTCCACCAGGGACACCTCGGCCCCGTGATTGACGGCGCCGAATTCTACGAGCGTCACCTGGTGATCACTGACTCTGGGGATGGTGATCGTTCGCTGGTAAACCACGTGATCCTGGACCGCTTTCCGGCCCGTATCGCCGGCAAAGCCGGTCGGAACACTCATCTCGATCAGCGGCTGGTCCTGGCGGTCGGAGTTATATCCGCCCCCCGGGACTTTGATGGGTCGCACCGGGCCGCCATCGATGCTCAGTGTCCACTCCGTGTCCGAGGCGAGGTTCACTTCGGTGAGCGCACCGGACCCGTCCCTGGCAGCCGAGGTCTCGGCGTCAGTGGTGAGTTTGGTCAAATGAATCCGAACTGGATGCCAGGAGTGCGTAGTCGTGCAACCAAGATGCCATTCGCTTGACTCATGAAAAGCGCCTTCAAGTGACACGCCTTCTAACGCATCAGGTACCAGAGTATCGCCGTGCCGACGGAGACTATCGTCAGCCACAAACGATAATCTCGCAGCAAGGGTACTCGCTGGGTGAACATCACGTTCGCTTCGGCGTCGCGCCGGTGACCCCACAGCCCTTCCACCGTGGTATTCAACAAGTTTTTCGGGCGGCGGCGCGGCCGTCAGCCGCGAGACCGTGACCAGCACCAGTGTACAAACCAGACCGGCGATCAGCGCCCCGTGCAACCATGGCTTGAGCAATGGATGGTTCATGAACGGCAGGAAATGCTTCTGGTTGTTCAGCATTAACGTGGGGCACAGGACCAGTGCCGTTACCATGCACGCCAACACGCCCGGCGTGTTCGTTCGTTTCCAGAACACCGCAAACAGGAAAATGCCCGCAAAGGGGATCATCAGGTAGGCCTGGACGTTCTGCAGGTACTTGAACAGCTGCCCGAACTGACCGATCAGTGGCGTCCAGAGGGCGCCGAGAACGAACACGAGCGAGCACCGCCAGGCGGCCGACCCGGATCTGCTGCGTCTGGTCGGCATCGGGACGCAGTTTCAGGTAGAAATCCCGTGTGACCAGGGTTGCGACCGAGTTGTAGGTCGCGCTTAGATGCCCCATCAGGGCCGCCATGAATCCCGCAATTGTCAGGCCCAGCAGCCCGGACGGCATCAGGTTCCTGAGAAGCATCGGATACGCCTGGTCGCCCGCTTCCGGGTTGCGGAGCTCCGGGTACAGAGCGGCTGCAATCAGGCCGGGGCCGACAATAATGACGGGATTCAGGGTCTTCAGAAACGCGCAAAACGTGGCGCCCAACTGGCCCTCGTTGAGACTTTTCGCCGCGAAGACCCGCTGCACCAGCACCTGATCCATGGAGAAATAGAACGTGCCCAGCAACCAAACGCCGATGAAGACGCCAGGCCACGGCAGTTCCGGATCGGTCGCCGGCTTGATCATGGAAAACATGGCGGGGTCGTTGAGCCTGGCGCGCAGCGCCTCGTATCCTCCCACCTCGTGCAAACCGATGCCCGTCAGTGCCACCGCCGCCAGGATCAGGACGGCGGTTTGGATTGCGTCGGTGAAGACGACCGCATTGAGCCCGCCTTTGAGCGTGTAAAGCGCCGTCACCAGCCCCACACACCAGATGACGGCCATCTTATCCCAGCCCAATAGCCCCTCGAGCACGACTGCCGCCGCCCACAGCGAAACCGAGATTTTCACGAGGACCGCCAGCAGCAGCATAAAAGCCGAAAACGACAGCCGCACACTGGAACCGAACCGGCGCTCAAGGAACTCCGGCACGGTGTAGATCTTGTTCTTGAGATAGAACGGCAGGAATAACACGATCAGTGGGATCAGGCAGAATACGGCTATCCATTCAAAGGTCCCGGCGGCCAGACCGATCGTCGCGCCCCAACCTGCAAGACCAACCAGGTGCTCTGTCGAAATATTCGCGGCATAGAGCGAGGCGCCGATGAACGGCCAGCGCAGACGCCGGCCGGCAAGGAAGTAACCTTCGGTCGTGTTCTGCCTGCGTGCGGCGCGCAGGCCGATAGTAATGACGACCGTGGCATAAACCGCGATGATCGACCAATCGAGCAATGTCAGGCGCATAGCGTTCAGCGTTCTGAGTTCTGAGTTCTGAGTTCTGAGTTCTGAGTTGTCCGGTTCACGGTTATCCGGTTCGGTTCGAAGGTTTAATTCGGCTCCTGAAAACTACGTTCGAGATGCTCCCCCAAACCGTATAACCGTATAACCGTATAACCATGAACCGTATAACTCAGAACTCTCAAACCTTCCTTACCTCCTCCACCATTGCCCAGAAGTTTTCAAGTGGCGTGTCGAGCTGGACGTGGTGCGTCGGGCCGATTATCAATCCTCCGTTCCTACCGACCGTGGCGATCCGGTCGCGAACCTCCCGCGCCACGTCTTCCGGAGTGCCGAACGGCAAGGTTTGCTGTTCGTCAATCGTTCCCCAGAAGCATAGCTTGTCGCCGAAATCCCTTTTGACACGGGCAGGGTCCATGCTGGCGGGTTGGATGGGATTCAGCACGTCGAGACCAATCTCGATCAGATCCGGAATGATCGGATAGATGTCCCCATCGGAATGGTACGCCACCTTCACGGACGGATTGATTGCCTTCAGACTGGCAATAAACTCTGCCATTCGTGGTTTGAAGTACTTTCGCCACAGTTTCGGCGCAATCAGCATTCCGTGCTGAGTTCCCACGTCATCTCCGAGCCAGATCATGTCGACCCCCATGCGGGTCAACTTCTCGGCCGCCGTCAGGTGATACCGATACGGAATTTCGAAGATTCGCTCGCTTAGGTCCGGGTCCGTGATCAGGTCCATCAGCATCTGTTCGAGGCCCCGCAGAGCCCATGCCGTCTCCCAGATCGTGGTCACGGTCACGCCGACGATCCAATACTCCTTACCGAGCTCGCGGACCAGACGTTCAGCTTCGACGTACAGCTCGGGGCGATCGGGGTCGGGTGCCTGGTATCGGTCGATGGCGCTGTCGTCAGCCAGTGGATGCTGTTTGATCTCCGTGTAAAAGCCCGCCCCGAACTTCGTTTCGTACGGCTGGGCCTTCCAGCCGATACCCCACTCGTCGGTGTAGTCCTCCCCGGCATAGTAGGAATTGGCCCAACCCACTGACGTAAGCAGCAGGTCCTCGCCCAGGGCGCGCTCCAACGCGTAGGTGTTGCCTCCGCCGTGCGGGTTGTGCGGCGCCCGGCCGGTGCGACCCAGGTCGGCCCGCAAACGGTCGGCGAATTCAGGGGTGAAGCTGATCTGCATGGGACACCGGTCTGGCGTCTCATGATTCAATGCGGTCAGCACCCTGTCACGATGGCTCAAGGACATTCATCCCTCCCTTCCTGGGCTTCTTCAGAACCCGCCGCTTTTCTGCCCGGTTGGCGAGCCGGTTCATCCGGTCTACCTTGGCTGCAAGGCCTGTACTGTCACTCGTGCGGCTGGCAAATCTGGCGCTTTTAGCGTTAGCGTGATCGTCCCGGGTTTCCCGGTGCTGCGGACGATCGCCAGGGCTCTTCCGCGCCACAGCTTCTGACGGGCATCCTGAACGCTCCCCACGTCAGTGGGATCGCCGTTGCCGAGGGCGATCAGCTCCCCCGGCCCCGAGACCTCGGCCGTGATTTCAGTCGCCTCGATCGGAACCAGGTTACCGCCTGCATCGATGCCTTCGACTGTCACGAAGGCCAGGCTGTCCCGGGCGGGGGCAATTGTCGAGCGCTCCGTGGACAACTTCAGATCGACGAGCCGGTCACCGGTCACCAGGCTCGTCTCACCCTGCTCTTTGCCGCCCTTGAGCACCCGGGCGGTCATCCTGCCGGGCCGATACGGCACTCGAAACTCGGTCGTCAGCTCTTTCCCGCCCGCTTTCCTCGCGATCTCCTTACCGTCGAGGGCCAGACTGACTTCGTCGCCTGCGCTGTAAACGCGCACGACCATTTCCTGACCTTCGGCCCCGGGCCACGTCCAACTCGGCTGCTCGTTTCGCCATCCCCAGCGGTCGGCTTCCGACAACCGGCCGCCGGGCCCCGGGCGCTCCACAAGGATGGCAACCGGGCGCACGCCCCAAAGGACCTGCCGATACAGGGACTGGGGCTTCTCGAACCCGCAGACGTCGAAGTCGCCGCAGAACGCGTTATGCCAGGGCCACGCCATGAGATACGCGTTGTCTTCAGCCGGCTGCTGAACCGTGTGCCCGATCCCGGACTCCCCTCGGTAGTCCCAGGCCGTCCAGATGAAGTCGCCGATCACGTAAGGCAAGCGCACGACTTTGTCCCAATAAGAGAAGCTCTCCCGGGCGAATGACTCGGTCCCCACCATGACCCGGTCCGGGAGCCGGCCGTGGTCTTGCTCGTATTTGTCAGGGTTGTAGTTGTAGCCGCAGATGTCGAGCGTCGCGAAGTAAGGATCGGCCTTGTCGCTCACGCTATTGAATGCCGACGTTACGGGCCGCGTCGGGTCTAGCTCCCTGACCCGCGAAGCCAGTCGCTTTGCCGTCTCAACTCCAAGCGGCTCGAACCGCTCGCGGATTTCGTTTCCGATTGACCACATGATCACCGAGGGATGGTTGCGGTCACGTCGAACCATCGCATCGATGTCGCGTTGCCACCATTCCTTAAAGAAACGGTGGTAGTCCTCGGGGTTACTCGCCTGGTTCCACATGTCGAACGACTCGTCCATCACCAGCATTCCCAGGCGATCGCATGCATCGAGAAACGACGTCGCCGGAGGGTTATGTGCACAGCGGATCGCGTTATACCCTGCGGCCTTGAGCTTTGCGACACGGCGTTCCTCGGCGGCGGGGAAAGACGCCGCGCCCAGGGGTCCGTGATCATGATGGATGCAGGCGCCTTTCAGCTCGATCGGTTGCCCGTTCAGATGGAAGCCTTGTTCAGCGCTCCAGGCCAGGGTCCGGATACCGAACGTGACCGACTCACGGTCAATAAGGTTCCCGGCCTTCAAGAGTTCCACATCAGCTTTGTACAGCACCGGGCTGGCGGGAGACCAGAGCCTCGGCCTGTTCACCCGAAGTCGGGCTACCGCCCGCGTTTGAGCGGTGTGTTCGACCACGCCCTCGACCACTCCGGCCGGCTTACCATCCGGGTCGAGGACGCGGACCCTGACCCGTTGGACGGCGGCATCCGGCGGCCCCTCAATTTCGACATTGACCTGAACCGTCGCACCCTCTCTGGTCACCTCCGGGGTAGTTACCGCTGCTCCCCACACAGCAATACGAGTGGGAGATGTGACTTCAAGATAGACGGGCCGGTAGATGCCTGAACCTGAATACCAGCGGCTGTTCTCGCCCGGGTTGACAACGCGCACCGCTAGCAGGTTCTCCTGTCCGGCTGGTCTGAGATGAGAAGTAAGGTCGAGGGTGAACGGGGTGTACCCGTATACGTTACGGCCGACCTCTATGCCGTTCAGCCACACGGTTGTCTCGTAGTAACTGCCGTCGAAGACGATACGCACAGCCTTGCCCTGATCCGCGGCGGGGAGCGCGAAACGGTTGCGGTACCAGCCGGTTCCTCCCACAGCGTATCCGGTGTTTATCCCCCCTGCGCTACGTCCGGGATCGCAAGGACTAGCGAGAGGCGCCTCGGGCACGGCCCCGACCAGTCCTCCATCGGCCTTGCCCCGGACACGCACCGCGACCACGTGCTCGCCCGGCGTTCCCAACCCGTGGCGCAGGAGGTAAACTCGGTCCTTGACTCGGACGTTGGACCAGTAAACATCCTCGAACGACAACGCCTCGTTGACTCTTTTGCCGTCGACATATGTGTCATCGAAGTTCTGAACCCGACCTAACCCGATCAGCACATCCTTGCCCGTCGCCGTCTCCGGTATCGTGAAACGTCTGCGATACCAGCCGGTCCGGTCCTCACGACTGCTGGCTCCGTAACCGGCCCAGGTCTCGGGCGGCCGAACCTCTCGCCAACTCGAGTCATCGAAGTCTCGCTCCGCCCAGGCGGCCTCGTCCCCCCATTGGAAACGCCAAGAACCGGGGACGAGCGTCACTACATGGAAAAGGGGATCCGCTTCTCGCGGGGGCAGGTCCTCGATACTCCAGTCGTGTGGAAGGTCAACCCGACGCCATTTGCCGTCATCGAAGGTCGGCTTTTCAGCCCCTTCCGCTTCGCCTCGCAGGAATCTCCAGCCCGTCATCAGCGGTTGCCGGCGCCGCATTGAGTCTGCGCCGGCGTCTGCAGTTGTTAGGATCCCCAGGAGCACCACCGGGGCAACAAGCTTGATTAAGTGTCTGGCTGTCTTCATACGCGATTGGTTCTCCAGGCGGCCATTGTACTCGGGAATCAATTTTCGTTAGGCTTCGAAGCGCGACAGCGGCTCGCCGCTGAGCTCTGAAAGCCCCCTGGAAGAGACTGGTGAGAGTGACCGAAGCATTTCTCGAGATGAAGGAGTTCGACATTGAAACAGTCAAGACGCTTACCAAGGTTTAGGTAAGCTTCACAACGGCTTCACGAGATGGGCCGGAGTCTGTGGTGGTGGCCGGCCACAAAGCGAGCAGCGTTTCGACCGCTATGACAGGACATTATCGACCGCACCGACCCGACGCGAGAACGGCTCCAGACCTACTTTCAAGACACCACGGGCACAATCGCGCGGAAACAGGCACAATTCCCCAAAAATACAAAGGGCCGCAAACTTTTGCGGCCCTCTGTTTAACTTGGTTGCGGGGGCAGGATTTGAACCTGCGACCTTTGGGTTATGAGTGCGGGAAGCGAAAACCCGCATCTCTCTTTATTACAACGACCTTTCCCCTTTCCTTCACCTGTCTCTACGATGGGGATTGATCAAGGTTATTGGGGGTGATTTGTGGCCGTTTGCCTAAGTCGCCTCAAAGTCAACGAGGCTCTTACGCTCCTCTCTCAAGGTCCTTTAGTGAGCCCCTTGTGCCAGCCTCAGGGGAGCCGGGGCGGCCTTCGGACAGCTTCGCACTCGGTTACCAGCGTCAGTCCTTGGGTTTCTTCGGTGCCCCGGGATCTGTGTCTATCCCCCGCACCTTTATGACCGCGTTTGGGTCCCGCACGTCTATGGCGCTTAAGCCCCGCGCGTCTATGGCTGGTACAGTTCCTATTCTGCCTGGTGCAGAGAAATCAATCCGACCGGGTTGATAAGCGGTGGTGTCAACGCAAAGCATCGAATCTCTGAACGACCGCGGGTCGGTAATAGGTCCCACTCGGATTCCGCTTCCTGCGATGACAGCGTTTAAGTCGGTCTCGATCTCCCGTTTCTTGGTTGTACTGATCTCAAGTTCCTCAATCTTCTGTTTCAGGGCCTTGATCAAATCCTCTCGTTCGCCGCGATATCTCTGCAGCCTCTTAAGAAAAGATGCCATCTCGTCGGCACTACCTGCCAGACGATTCAGTATCATCACGTAGTCTTGGAGAATCGGATCGCTCTGCTTCTCAGGATAACGGAACGTGTGGTCGACCTCGCTCCAAGCTTCCTCGAAGATTGTTCGAACCTGGAGCTCAACTATTTCAGTTCTCTTTTCCGGTGCAAACTTCAGCAGGTAGTGGACCGAACGATAACCGAAATCGTGGTTAGTGATCTGACAACCTGCATCCTCGAAAACCTTGCTCCAGGCGGTCGAATCCCCCTCTCGGACGTAAGCGGTCGGTTGTTCCGCCTGATCCCACGTGTCAGTGACGAAATCGTGTATTTGCTTCCAGCCATCCTTGAACAAGTGAAGGGCGCGAATTCCGATCAGATCCGTCAACAGGTCCTTGTAATTCTTAGAAGTCGCCTTGGTCAGTTGCTTCCGGATGATCTTTTCAACCACATGATCGGGGTTCTTTATCCGCACTCTGATAGAATGGACTTCTGAAACGTGTCTGAGACGCTCGCTGACGTAATTTGCCACTGGCTCCAGGTGAGGTCTGTCTTTCTTGTGGGCCTCTTGGATTCTGAGCAATTCTTGCCAATCAAACCGTTGCGCTTGTTCTTCCGTGACTGTACCGCGCCGAAGAATTGTTTCCTTGAGATCTTTGCTGAATTTGTCTTCTCTGCCTGCCATTCCTTAGAGTCCTCACCTCTAGTACTAATGGATTTTAGCCCCGGAATTGACCGGCGCTCTTCGGCCTTGAGTCTGCCGGAGAATGGTCGGTCTTATAAACTATCGCTCCGTACCCTTCCCTTCCAAGTCCTTTCTCGCTTCCTTCGAAGCATTTCTTGTCGCCCGACCAGCCTCCCGTAACGGATCCTTAACCGGACGGTCTCGGTATACTTCCCTCAAAACCTCTCCTCACCGCGTACACAACGTAATCGAAATCGTAGGAACCCGAACGCGAGAAAAGCTCCTCGATCACGACGCCGGCGGTCGAGACACTCCGGGTAGTCAGGGAAGCCATGCGGGGCTGGAAAGGCGGGTCGGCCGTCTAAGATCGCTCCCCCTCGGCGAACTGTGGGGAGTCCTTAGGGAAAAGAAGCAAGGATGGCGTTCACCTGGGACCTCATCGCCAGTTTCCCCGGCACGCCAACTCCGATGTGTGCGCGCTATTTGCGGCGCCATGGTCGCCCAGCTTGGTTGCTCCGCTCCTTTCGACAAGCGTGACATTCGCCTCCCTTTGGGTACCTTACCCCGTGTTTCGGGCAAATCTCGAAGGTCATCTCGGACTTCTTTTCGTCTTTCTTCCCGCGTGACTCTTCATCATTGCGATTCATTTCGCCCTCGTTTTTCAGATAGGACCAGTGAATTCGTAGCCTGACCACGTGATCAATGCCCCAGACAAGAAGGCCGACGGCCAATGTAAATCGCGCCAACCAGAGATCGAATCCAGCCGAACTAACAACACCGATAATGGCGAGTATCAAGCACAAGGATGCAGTATCGGTCAAGGCCGTGCCTAACTGATCTTCCCACCTTCGCCCCTTGTACGCCTGCAGATGCAGAGCTAGGAAGTAGCAAAGAAAACTGAGCAACAGCTGATAAACAGCTGGGCGAAAGGACTGCCGTACCGCTGCGTCGACAACGGCCAAGCCGAGCAAGCCCGTGAAACTAAACCCCGTCATCGCCAAAATATACGAACGGTGCACCTCTCGATCGAGTTCCTCCTCCGAGAGAACCGTCTTGGCTTTGCTGCGAAAGCGAACGAGGAAGACCCCGCGCGTCAGGAAAGGAAGCAGTGGAGCAGCGTAAAAGAAGACCCAACCTATTTGTTCGGTTTTCATGGCCTTTGAGGACTCGGCGAAGTAGTGATCGTCGCCTTCCGTTCGCTGGACCCGTTGGGAACCCCCCGGTAGTCGGGGAAACCGGCGGCAATTTTAGTTCGATGGAAGGCGGTGCGGCAAGGAGAAAACGATCTTGCCGACAGTCCCTTTCCTCCAAAGACCGCTGCGGCCGGTGGGACGGCGAAGCGCATTTCGCTCTTCCCCCGCGAGAATAAACTGCACTCCCTTCGCAGATGGGCGAGCTGCAATGGGCGATTTGTCGCCCTCTTTTTCGTAGGATTACCTCATGACATTGCGTCGGGACCTAACTTCAAAACAGCGCAAGTTCGGGCAGGAATAAAGAAGGCCGGCATCGGGGTCGGACCTGAGAAACCGTCGATACTGCAAGGAGTGCGGAAATCGGAGGCCGAGAAAGAGCGCTTAGAACGCAAAAACGAGCCTGATTTTGCGTTCTAAGGGGAAGCAGACTCGAAGGACGGTTATTCCCCCGTCGCGTCCCCGGTGAGTCAGTCGGGATCAGGCACCACCCACTCGGAGCGCGACAACGGGTATCTGCACTAGAGTTGTGATTCGTTACCGGGTTGCCGGGAGATCAAGGCACCAAGAGTGCCAGCTGGAGTTTCCTTTTCTCGGCGGCTATTTGGGTTTACTGACGAGTGGGTAACGTTCCGGGTGCTCGATCGAATCCACCGCAAGATCGATGTCCAGATCGGGCCAGTAAAGATGGTGGGACTGCGGAAGAGTGACGTTCAGGAGGCGGCCAATCGAAGCCTCCTTGAACCAGGGGAACTGCTCGAACGAGAGAAAATACTCGCGTTCATCAAGCAGTAGCCAGAAGCCGTGCTTGGAGACATTCGTGACTTCAACCTTCGAAATGCTTTCTCCAGGCTGAACGGATTGCATGTTGATGCTCCAAAATGATGTCTCGAACCGCGTCGATGTGGCTCGCGTCGAAGCCGTGATTCTGTGCAAGTTCCACGGAAGGTTCGAGCCAGAACTTCGCTTCCCCGTCTGCGTGTGTGATGTACATGAACATGGACCCTCGGTTCCTCTCTCGCGAAGAAGAAGAACCGGTAGCCACGAACTCGCAGAATCGTCGGGCTCACACGCGGATAGTAGCACTCCAACCAAGCTAAAAGTACCAACAAAAAAGGCCGCCTTGCGGGCGGCCTTAAACTTGGTTGCGGGGGCAGGATTTGAACCTGCGACCTTTGGGTTATGAGGGCACCGCGCTAAAACCTCTAACTCATTTAGTTGCAACGAATTTTTCCCTTTTATTCACCTGTCAATATCTTGGGTTAAGTTGGGTTAATTTGATTGTTTTGGATTGTCGTGGGCACAATCTCGGGCACAAAACTGATCAGGGTTTCAAGCCGGACGTCATCCTCGACTGAAGATGTTCATTTGACGTAACCAGTCGGAGGGCAGATTTTGCGCCGGCGGTTGGGAGAAGCAGGGTCCAGGCCGGCCTAAAAAATGTCGCTCATCTCCACTTTTTTTCGGAAACCTCCGGTGCTTACGGCCAAGTAGGTAATACCTACAGCCATCCATGCCCCGCCGATCATGAAGGTTAGCGCGGGCAGACTCATCCAGATCAAGAAACAGGAAATAAGGCCCACTGCCGGCGGCAGACAATCTCTCAGGAAGGCGACGGCTGTTTTCTGTTCAGATCGAAGGTAATACTCCTGTATCGCCGACGCATTGACCAGCATAAAGGCAAGAAAGGCCCCAAAGTTTATCAGGTGGGCACACTTGTCGTAGGTCAGGATGTTGGCGCCGATCAATGAGATCGCACCGATCAGCAAGACGTTCTTTGTGGGAACGGCGCTTTTTTCACTCAGGTAACCGAAAAAACCCTTTGGGAGCATGCGATCTCTTCCCATCCCGTACATCACGCGAGCAGCGCCGGTGATCCCCGTTACACCCGAGCCGATGCTGCCAACCATGAGGATGACCGTCAGAGTCCCCTCCAACAGGCGACCGCCCACCAGATTGGCCACACCGATGATGGCCTTTTCAAGCTCATTTCCGGCACCGAACTTTTCAACCATGCCAGCAAGGAACGACGGCCACTCAGCCCAGGAGACCGAAGCCTGCGCAAGATAGACCTGGGCTCCGCTCCAAACGCCCGTGATCAGGCAAGTCCACACCGTAGCCATCAGAACGTTTCGCTTGGGATTTTCCACTTCCTCGGAAAGTGTGGTCAGACCGTCAAACCCAATATAGGTCAAAGCCGCCAGCGCGGTACCACTGCCAATCAGAGACCATGAGAATGTGTCTTGGTGATAAAAAGGCTCGGTCGTCAGCAGTCCTCCCATCCCTTTCGTGAGCAAAATGAAGCGGATGGCCGCTCCCATAAACCAGAACACGACCGCGCTCATGACAATCATCAGAATCCAATTGACCCGGTTGGTCACCTGAATGCCCCTGACGTTCAAGACTGTGAACAGCGCGCCAAAGAAGACAAACCACGCTCGCGTGGGAATAAGCGGGAACATATGATTGGCGGTGATGCTGGTAAAAATAGTGCATAGAATCGGCACGATCATGTAATCCATGAACATGGCGAAACCGGCGACAAAACCCAGGTACGGGTGAAGTCCGCGTCCCACATATGTGTACGCAGATCCGGCCGAGGGATAACGGTTAGCCATACGTCCGTAACTGATGGCGGTAAAGATCATAGCCGCCATGGCTACCATGATGGTTGTCACTGCATGGCCCTGGGAATCACGGTTAGCCAGGCCAAACAGCGGCAAAGCAGCCACTGGCTGGATCAGGATAATTCCGTAAATTACCAAATCGCTGAGCGATAGAACTCGTTTGAGCTTGACTTGCGGTTCGGCCAGAGATCCTGACATGAGAGTTCCCTTTCTGCTCCGTGCGACATTCCTTGATCTTTATGACACCAAGGGGGTCATAAAACTTACTCCTGCACCTGATAGGTCGCAGTTCGCCTCACGAGCGGCCTATCCTCGCTTGAATCAGCGGTGAAAAGATCCTGCTTATGGCAGAAAAGGCAATTCGTAGAGGTGCACCTGGTAGTCCGTGAAGCGATCCTCCAGAACTCCATCCGTGACCGGGAGCGTTCGCGACTCTCCGATGACCCGAGCGTCCAGCTTCGGGGGAGCACCTCGGAACACGAACCTGGCGGTCGTCTCACCTCCCGCTGGCGCCGACAGCGAACAGGTAGGTCGACTTTCCGTGTCGTTTCAACATGACGTCTATCGGGGAAGCCGGTTTAGAAGAGGTGACTGTCACCCCATTGCCAATCGAGGGAGTGTTAGGCACCGGCGCCAAGGCAGTGATTTGCGCGTTGATAGCAGTCAAGGCATCGCGGACTGGCTGATCGTCGAGCGGCGCCGCTTCGTTAAAGGTCGGTTTGAACTGATGGCAAAAGTAGCCGATGCCCAAGGACCCATGAACGATCGAGAGCCACACCTCGGCCTTGATGTCAGCCGGCGTGGGTTTAGGTCCGGCGTTATAGGCTGAAGTCTCGATCCAGTTCCAGACCGGTTTACGATACTGGGCCCATTCCCTCAGACGGTCTATTCCCTTTCCGACCCACCACAGCGGCAGTCCGTTGTTGACTGGATAGACGTCATAACAAACGATGTCGGCGCCCTTGATGTACTCCGGATAGTGTTCGTAGTGGCCGGAACAGACCTCGCCTCTCCCGGGCCAGGGGTCATTCGCAACGGCCTGCCCGAAGTTCAGAAAGGCAGGGCGCGTGGGGTCGTTGGCCGTCACCTCCTGGTACTGCTGCAACATGGCGGGCGGCAGGTAGAGGATGGACCTACCACCGGCTTGGCCTGAGCGTTGTCCGGTTCGTCGAACATGAACCAGCCGCGAATAATCGCCTTATCGGGGCTTTCCAGATGCGCCTTTTTCTGGCTGGCCAAACAGAGGCATGTCCGCCTCGCGCAGGACTGCCAGGCTCTCGCCCCGGCCGACGCGCCCGGGGACCGATATACAAGTTGATACCGATTGCCTTGTAACGGGCAGCGTTGCTCGGACTCTGATGCCATACAGCGATGGGGAAGAAATCCGGATCCGAAGGCAGTCCGTTCGCCCAATTCCGGTAGTAAGCGGCGCCACCCTCCCAAGGGAGAAAAGTATCCGTGCCAACGGACCGGGATGAAGGAGGAATAAGGAAGAATAAAAGAAAGAGGAAACCGAGAAGTGACGCGCCAGTTACAAGGCCGAGGCGGGGGTTCAGGAAGCGCGCCGTCGGCACCTTTCGTATCCTCTTCTGTCTCATCTCTTGTTCATCCTTTGATTCGGGGAAAATACAGCCAGACATGACCGCCGTTATCGTTTTCGCCGAATACAATCTCGCCGTCGCGGCCGGTGACCGCGTCACCAAATACA
>CAVUUN010000019.1:0-87683 GCA_963744645.1 uncultured Acidobacteriota bacterium | reverse complement strand
GCCGGTCCTGCCGAGGACGCGGTAGCTCAGCTCCGGAGCAAGACTGAGGGGATTGTCTTGAGCCGGATACGCGGCCGCCAAGCCGAGCCCCCCGGCAAGAAACGTTCGACGAGAAGAGTGCATGCTCATGAAGAATTCCCTTCCAAGTTGCGTTGCTGATTCTGAACTGCGGAAACGGTGAGCGGCTTCAAGTCACTCACAGCTTATTTCACCCCCGAAGGGCCGAAGGACCGCCCGATCCTGATTGTGAGCAAGTTACATGCCGTTTCCATCGACCTAGAGTCTGCCCCGATGGAGCGGGAACGTCAAGCACCCAGGAGCGGTAGTCGGGTTATCGAAGCCAAATACGAGGGAACTCGACTGTCCACTACCGAGACACGCCGTCCGAAAGCGGGATACCGTCAAGCGCCGTGATCGGGGCCAATGTTAGAGGGCGTGTCGCCCAACCCTCTTCTTAGTCCCGGGGCGGAGCAACCTCCTCCCGCGACCCTCTTCAAGGAGGGTCGGTCGGATGACCTCAGAGAGAAGACGGCACCCTTCCGTCCCAGATCCACGGCCTTCACCGGGCGTGGGAAAATTGGGGCCCCAAGGACTCTGACTGGCTGCTGGATACCCCGTACCAGGCTCGAAGTATTGGCACGGGTATCCGCAAGTAGGGTATTCGTTAGCCGCTAGAATAGGCTCGTAGTGTAACGGGGGTTGCTGAGGAGCTCTTGTCGCAGGTCCCACTGCCTCAGAAGGCTGCTCTCGACGCCCTTCACATAGCAGTGGCAGTTGCCCATGGAATGGACTACCTGATGACCTGGAATTGCACCCATTTGGCGAACGCTTCCTTGCGTGGAAGAATCGATGCGGTCTGCCTTTCCAAGGGCTATGAACCTCCCGTCATCTGCACGCCGGAAGAATTAATGGAGGATTGATGCTATGGAACGAGAGCCGATCGTCGCCGAAGTGCGGGCGGTGAGAGAAGCCTACGCCAAGCAATTCGACTACGACTTGCGCGCGATTTGTCGCGATCTGAAACAGCAGGAAGAAAAGAACGGTCGAGAAACGGTATCTTTAGGTCCCAAGCGGAGGCCTACCGCAGGTCGCAACTCGACCTCCGGAAGGTGATCAGTTTGTCATCCCATCTGACCGGGGCCGTGTCTAAAGAATTGATTCCGCTGAAAAACCCCATGACCGTGGAGGCCCACATCGCGTGCCTGCCCGCTTGACGGCTTGTCGTTCTTGGACGGTTTGACCGTCTCTTCGGGCGGCTGGGGCAAAACGGCGGGTTCCGGACCGTGTCGAGTGATCACAGTGGTCTTTTTTGCGGGTTCGGAGGGCTTTTTGAGGGTGGGTCGGTTTTGGTGAGCGTTTATCCGGCCATGGCGGCGGTTTTGGGGCAAGCTTGGGCAGACTCCCACTGGAGCCGACGGAAGAGGCGGCGGATATTGCAGGCAGCGCCGATCAGGTAGTTCTGAAGCCGGACCTTGGCCTTGCCGCGATAGCGGGCGCGGCGCAGTCCGTAGGCACGCACCAGTTCGCTTTGGGTGCCCTCGATGCCATTACGTCGGTGCATCTCCTGTTGGAACTCGTTGGTCTGCATTTCCCGGCGGCGGGCCTGCAGGAGGGAGTGCCGCTCGCGGACCACGATGGTGCGATGCTTCTGGCCGGGGCTCACGCATTGAGGGTGCAGGGGACAGGAGCCACAGATCAAGTTGTTCCATTCGAACCGATATTCCACCTTGCCGGTGCTTTTGGTCTCCAGGCGACAGCAGTTGGTGCTAAGCCGACCGGCAGGACAGACGGCCGAGCGTTCCTCCACCTGGACGTCGAAAGCTTCCACGGTGAAAACCTTGCTGCGGTCTGGGGCCGCCGGGGCTGGCCCCATCAGCTGACGTCCTTCCTCCCGGGCCTGCGCCAACGCTTCGCTGGAGATGTAGGCGCCATCGGCGTAGAGCACGGCTGGTGGTGCCAACCCCATCTCTTGCTGCTCCTCCAGCACCAGCGCCAGACCAGCCTTGTCACTGTCGGGAGCGTCCTGGGTGCTGACGGCGGTGAGAAAGTTGGTAGTTGGTTCGCCCGCTGGGCGGGCCTCCTCCTGCACGGTTTCGGCAACTTGGACTTTGTAGCCGATCCAGGACTTGTCCCGGGTCGTGGACTTGGAACTCCACTGGGCCTCGGGTTCATGCGGATTTTGCACGGCCCCGGTGGGCTGGGCGCGATGGGTCTTCAGGGGGCCGGCCGAATCGATCTCATAGTTCTCCAGAAACACTTGTTGCAGTAGCAGGAACGAGTCACGGGAGGCGAGCTGCCAGTTGGAGCTCGTTTCTTGCCAAATCGACAGCATGTCCTGACCGGCCTCGGCCAACTTGGCTTCCAGGGCTGGAACTCCAGCGCGGTGGTCGAGCTTGCTCTCGACGTAGCGTTGCCAATAGTGGTCCCAGCCGGGCGGCAACAGGTCGTCGGCCTCCAAATCCTCCAGCCACAGGCGCAAGGTTTCACGGCTGCGTTGCAGACGGCTCATCACCCGCAGCAAGCCCCAGACATGCGTCGAGTCCAGTCGTTGTCGCGACCGGCGGGGGATCCAGCCCTGCTCGACCAGAAAGCCGAGCACCGCTTCAAAGGCCAGACTTTCCTGCCGGCTTTCCACCAGCCTGTCCCGAAAGACGACCAGCAAAGAGGGGTGAAAGGTCGGTTCCTGTGCACCCAGATGCAGAGCCAGTCGCCAACGGAGATCGTACTGGACCGCCTCGGCCGCCTGCCGGTCGCCCAAGCGCAGCACGAACTGCAGGATGAGGACGCTCAGCAGACGGACAGGGTCCCAGGCCGGTCGGCCGTTGTCCGGGCAGTACAGCCGCTCGAGCCGTTCGCGAAAGGTCTCCAGCAAAGGAAAGACGGTGCGGGCAAAGAAGAGGAAGAACTCCGCTTGGCGGCGAACCTCCCGAGGAACACCACCCGGGGGCGATTCGAACCGGGCCGCCAGGTCTGGGTCGGGCTGGGCTGACGGCAACTGCCGGGGAAGTGACATGGTCCTGCTCCTATGGCTAGGCTATAGCCTAGCCATAGACTCAGGATAACAAGGGACCCTGACACCTTCCCGCGACCGGTCGGAAGGAAGAAAACGAGTCGTCTCCGGGTCTTGATGCGCGGCCTGAGCGGTGGGTGGCGGCAGGTAAACAGGGGGAGCGAATGCGCGTGGCCGGGGCCACTCGGCCGACCACCTGAAAGTAGTCTCCCAGTTGACGAGGACCAACCTTCAGCCTAGATTTGGCGCATGGTGGCCAAGTACCCCGTCAAAATCCAGACGATCCGCTCCAAGGGAAGAACTGACCGCTTCTATGTGTTCGTGCCGCTCCCGCTCGCCGCAGCCATCGGATTGCAGGGTGGCGAGGAGGTGCAATGGACTTTGACGGACAAGGACACTCTCTGTTTGCGCCGCCTCAGTCCGACGCCCTCAGTCCCGGCGTCGCCGAAGGTCCGCAAGGGAGAGCCGCCACCCGAATAGAATGAGATCGAACCTAGGTGGGGTTTTTCAGCGGAATCAAGAATTAAGTTTTTGAGGGTTAGGCGAGGGAACAAATTCATCGCTAGGCGGTCAACCGGCAAAAACGAAATACTCTAGACACGGCCCCGGTCACGTCGAACGCTCTGCATGCTGTATGGGTATAATAGGCACAACTGCCATGAACCATACTCTGGTTGAGTCCAAACCCTCGGTTATGATGGGCAAGCCTGTAATTGCCGGTACTCGGATAACAGTTGAGCTGATTTTAACGAAATTGGCCACCGGCGAAACCTTTGAGCAGATTCTTGACGCTCACCCTAACCTTACAAAAGAAGGGATTCTGGCCGCCTTGGAGTTTGCGGCCCACGCTCTTCGCGCAGATGTTGTTTACCCAGTTCCTGATGAAGAGGCATGAACATCCTTGCGGACGAGGGGGTAGACAAACAGATCGTCGATGAACTGCGCACACTCGGGCACCGAGTGACGTACATCGCCGAGTGTCAACCGACAATCAGCGATGACGAGGTCCTGGATAGAGCCAATCGCGAATCAGCCGTTTTGCTGACATCGGACAAGGATTTCGGAGAGCTTGTCTTTCGCCAGGGCAGACTTCACTCCGGAGTCGTACTTATCCGCTTGGAAGGAGTTCTCGCTCCCCGGAAATCGGCAATCGTAACGCACGCCTTCCTCAAGCATGGACACCGGATGGCCGGGAATTTTAGCGTTGTTTCCGCGAAAAGTGTGCGAATCCGCCGCTCAGCTCTGTAGAGTCAGCATTATCACCAATGACAGTGTCTCACGATCGCTGAGACAAAATTAATCCTCCCTACCGCTTCAACCAAGCCTTCAATGCGCCGTGGTGTGTCTAAATTGTTCAGCCGTCGGCAGAATGACAGGCAGCTAAATAGTTTAGACACGGCACTGGGTCACGGCCACGGGTAGGGTAAAGGCAAAACGGGCTGGTTCGCCATCGGTTTTGGTGGCACGAAACCGGAGACTAGCCGAGCGGGTTGACGACGCGGATGCCGCCATAGTCCTGCCCGGGATTGAGGTCCTCGGACCAGAGGGTCGTAGCACCGGCCTCTCGCGCGGCTGCCAGGATCAGCCCGTCCCAGAAGGACACGCGCCACCGCTCCATTTCGGCTATGCCCCGCTCGCACAGGGCCACCGTGTTTTCGACGACACGCCACTGCGCATAGTCCGCCATGGACTCGCGGGCCTCGGCCAGGGGGACCCCGAGGCGACAGAGGTTGACGAAGAACTCCTGCAGCACCTGGACGCTGAGCCAGGGCGCTTCATCAGCTCGCCACAGCTCCTTCAATCTGGCGCACGCCTGCTCGTGCTTGGCGCCGGCGTCACGGTCGTGGGCGTAGACGAGGATGTTCGTGTCGACGAAGATGTCAGCGGTCATGGGTCGCCTCTCGGCTCAGGGGCTTTCCGCCGAGCGAAAAACCCTGATCCAAGCGCTTGAGCGCGCGCTTGCGCGCCGCCGCGAAGGACGCTTCACCCGCGATCGTCCGTTCGAGGACTGCGGTGATCCACCCCGAAAGGGACATGTGGTGATCGACGGCCCGATGCCTCACTTTTCGGAGGAGCTCCCTGTTGATCCGTAGCGTCACGTTGGCTGTCTTGTCTTCAGTTTTCTGCACCTGAAATGTGTAGCACATTTTGTGTGCACAGATCAAGCGGCAGCCATTCCCTTCAGTGCGTGCAGTCACGTGGCTCTTTTGCTTGGCTCCCTGAGTGGAGCGTACAGGGGAGGAGCGGACAGGGGACAGTCCCCAATTTCCTCGGCGTCACGGTCGGCAGCACTGTAAATCTGATCACTGGATGGCACGATGAGCAAACTCTTCGCTCGATGGACCTCGCGGGCTTGATAGACCGACAGATTCTTTCACCCTTTTTCATCCCAACGAAGGCAGTGCATCCCTGTACTGATCGGCTCAGTCTGTTCCTCTTGAAGATTGGCTGGTTCTCAAACCAGTGAATTGGGTAGACTAGCCCCATTTTCCTGAGGCTGTGACCCCGCTCGCCTTACCTCTGAGCCGCGAGTTCACGATTCCGTAAATTTCGATCCTCGCAAGAGTAGAGCGAAGACCGAGAATATTGTTAGAAGAACCGTCGGGAATCGCTCTTGAGTTAAGGCGTTGTCTGATCGTCGACAATTGCTGTACAGCCCTTGACCAGGACTTGCTCGCTCGCCTGCAATGCCTCCAAGCGGCCTAATTGACGACGGAGGTCGCAAGTATCAGAAGTAGCTGAGCCATGAATCTGTTCTGCGCTCCTTCATGCGACCGAACCACAGACACAGCGGGTATACCAGCGCAACCACCAGTAACCAGACAATGTACACGGTCACCAGATCGTACCCGAAATCCACCGGATAGAGGGGGCGCGAGCCACCGAGCGATGGCAAGGGTTGAAGCAGGAAACGCACCTCCCCGTATCGAACGAAGGCAAATGGCAGTGTCAGTGCGTGTCCCAGGAGAAGGTGGACCAGGAAAAAGAACAGCGGAACGCGGCCGATCACGACCAGCGGATTGGTTCGGGGCAGAGGCAGACGATCGAGCCAACTCAGCAGTGCAATTGCCGGCCCGAGCGTCATCAGCAGAAACAGCAGAGATGGCGGATATTTTGTCGTTCTGAGGAATGAGAGGATCGTCTTGTCCGGTATGGCAGTCGTCCATGGAGCGGGGTCGCCATAGAGATTCAGTGCGCGCACAGCTACGAACGCCACCGTCGCGGCAGTCCCGATCCACAGAACGACCCGACGCCGCCGCTCGGGTTCGAGCAACAGCAGAGGAGCAAAACAGTAGCCCGCGGACATGACGGCGAACCACGGAATCAAGGGGTAGGTCACGATATCGGGATGCCGCCGGCGACGAACACACCGACCTGATGGAGGACATTCCAGACGAATGCGAACACTCCAAGATCGGCAGCGTTGATGCGGTCGGTTGTATTGTGAAGGGCAATCACTGCCAAACTGAGGGGAGCAAGCCAGCGAATCGGAACACGGCAGAGCACTGCCACGGCGACCATCGCCATACCAATCCCCCACAAGACCGTAAGCAGTAGGGGTCCTGAAGTCAGGCTGAAGAAGAATGCGAACCGTACCACGGTCAGCTCGAGCAGCATCAGCCACAGCCCACGGGTCCACAGGAACCGGGAGAGACCCTGTACCGTCCGACCCGGTTTGGTCAGCCAAAAGTAAGCGCCCATGCCTGCGGTGAAGAAGAAGACGGGTGCACAGAAATGAGTGATCCAGCGCGTGAAGAACAGGGCCGAGTTCGTTCGAACCAGATCTTCCGGTTGAAACAGCATGGCATCGGCGTGAAAGAAGTCACGCACGTGATCGAGCGCCATGATGATCATCACGATGCCACGCAGTGCATCGACGGACCGGATGCGCAGCCGGGAGTCTACAGCTGCCGAATTCTGCGACTCGTGCACGGAGCGATCGGTCGATGGTGACATGGCATCAAGCCCGTCAAAGATAGCGTTCAGTCAGGATGCGCATATGGTGTGCGAAATGCCCCGCCACGATGAACGCCAGCGCGCGGACGGCAAACGGGTTCTCACTTGCAATGCCACGACGTGCCCACGCCTCGCGCGGCATATTCTCGAACAATGCGATGGTGCCGCGGCGCACGTGCAGGAACTCCTCTACGTGTTGCTTCCAGGGAAATACGGCGCTGCTTCTGCGGGTCCGGACGGACTATGACCATGCAAATGCACCTCCAGATGATTTTAGGCGCTTCGTCGATTCGTCTCAATAACCGCGGGGTCGTTCCAGCGAACACGGAGACGTTCAACCCGGGTCAGTTTTGGACTTGTTGACCCGCTACAAAATTATCTGCAGTTGCTTCTTTTGGCCCTTATTCGTCGGTGAGATGCAAGAGCAGGAAGTGTCTGAAAATCGAGCGGGTTGGATCGGTCGGGGCAGAGGGATTTGAACCCCCGACACCCTGCTCCCAAAGCAGAAACCCGGAAGCGGGCTAAAGCCTTGAAAAATCGGCCTTTATTTTTCAGTGACTTGCGGCCGGCTTGTTGAAACTTGTTGAGCTTTGGGGATTTGACTCACTACAAAATTATCTACAGTAGCGGATCGCGAAAGTCAGAAATCCGGGAATGGTGTCCCGCGCAGGAGCGCAGAGAAGCGGGCCGGCAATCAGCGGAGGCGGGGGCGGGAAGTTACCATGTGGTTATGTTAAGCGAGGCGACGGGAGTCGATTGCCTCGCCGACTTCCCCCGCCCCCCCGCCGTCCGTGTAGTGAAGTGTAGTGTCCCCTACTCGGCTCCTGTCCTTTCCGGAAACCCGAGGAAGAGTCGAGGAGTGTATAAGCTTCCCGGGGGCTCGACTTCCTTTCATTAGGACCGTATCGCGCTATACCGACTCATATGCGGTTCGAACACTTCTTTCCCTCGGGTGGTCGGGTCAAGTCGAATTTGTTTCACCATTGAAGCTTTCCCCCGACCGCTTTTTCGAGGAATTCGGTGAATGAAGGAGCGAGAAACCGCACCTTGGAAAGATCCATCACCACGAAAGGAATGGATACCACTGCCATGCGGCCGCCCCGGGTATCGAAAGCATACGCCTCACCACCGCCGCCGGAGCCGAACAGCAGGAGCCCAGGAGCGTACTCCTCGACTTCATAGCCTCTATTCAGCTCAAGGAGTTCTTCAACGGCCCATAACATAACGTAGATGTCGTCGCTTAGGAATCCTTCGGCACCGTTGGCAATCGTCAGGAAGTAACGATAGTCGGCCGGTAGCGATAAACCTGAAAGTTTTTCAAATTCACAGATTTTACTCTCCTCGACACCTCCCTTACACTCCAAGTGCTGGCACGCCGTGAGAATTGTCTGGTTAGTGTCATTCATATTCACCTCGTGACCGCCTTGAATAACTTAGCCCACCAGCGACTAAACTCGACATGTTTTGCGCGAGGTAGGGGGATTTTGTTCCGGGGATCGACAGGGCTGCCTCCAAACTGCACTGGCTTGATTTCGTGTATGTCAAGCCCGTGCAGCGAGGGATTCGCCTTATGCATGCGATTGTTTGCCTTGTCGGCCAAGGAGCGATTTGTTTCGTATTCCTGCCCGGTCACTACCCGAACGTAACCCTCAGGTTTTGGGCACCCCTTCAGGGTAACCAGTCCAGTCAATGATTGAAAAAGCACCTTCAACGAGATCAGGTACACTCTGCGCCAGATCTATGACATCGGCTGAGGCGGCAACCCAGCCGGGCGCGGTTGCGCTCATCGCCGGACTCATGAAGCCCAGCAATCCCCAGCCCATTACTTCAACCGGCGTATCAGATTGACTATAGACCCGTCCGAGGATCTTTTGGGCGTCCTCACTGAGCGGCGCCTCCGCTGTCACTGTGACCGTTGGTGTGTCGGGCAGCGACTGCACTTTGTCACATGCGCAGCCTATTCCATGAAATCCATGAAATCGGGGCCAGTGCAGGTATTCACCATATTTCCTCGGTCGCAGTTGACGGCTGACGACCCCGCGCCGCAGCGGGATGACTGGCGGCGGAGCCCGCGACGCGCCAGCCTGGAGTGGGCGGAAGGGTTTAGTACGGCGTATCAAGCAGCGGACAGGCCAAACCGTCTTCAAGAAAGGGTTGTACGATGCAAAGCGTTCAGAACCGCAAGCGGAGCGCTTTCCAGCGAGAGCTCGCGGATTGTCACAGGGAGCGTCAGACTTGCCCCATACCCCGCGACATGAGGCCTCTCGACCTCGCACCGGGTTTTCGTGATTGCTCTCGGTGACAAATGCGCACTTCGCTGAAAGACGCTCCGTTTGCGGTTCCGTACGCCTCGGCGACCCGCTCGTCCGCACTCCAGGGCGCGCCTGTACCGAGGCGGGGGTCCTTCCTCGATCACGCGAGAGCAAAGCGTTCAGAAACCGCAAGCAAGCACCACCCAAACGCGTTGCGGTGAATTTTGGCGGAGGCTGCGTCCCTGGGCTTAACGCTTGCTCTCATACATAGTTTTTCATTTCTCGACCAGTTCTCCACTCACCTGCTCCCTTACAAGCCTGGTCATCACGCGCCCGCGCTCGGCCTCCAGCAGAATTTTGGCGTCGAGACGACCAAACAAGTCCAGCATGGGGGCGACCAAGCCGGTCCACCCCGTCTGGTGGCTGGCCCCTAGCCCCGCTCCGTTGTCGCCGTGAAAGTACTCAAAGAACAGGATCAGGTCGCGCCAATGCGGGTCTTCCTGGAATCTGGCCGTTCCTCCGTAGATCGGCCGGTGTCCATTGGCGTCGCGCAGGAAAGTGCCGGCCAGCCGTCGGCCAATCTCGTGCGCCACTTCGAACAGCGTCATGTACCGGCCGGAACCGGTCGGACACTGAACCTTGAAGTCGTCGCCGTAGAAGGCGTACAGGTTAAGCAGTGCCCGGATGATCAGCGCATTGACCGGCATCCACACCGGACCTCGCCAGTTGGAGTTGCCACCGAACATCCCCGTATTCGATTCAGCCGGCAGGTACTGGACCTTGAATTCCTGATGACCCACCCAGAACGTGAACGGATGATCCAGGTGATACCGCGAGAGAGAACGGATTCCGTACGGGCCGAGAAACTCGTTCTCGTCGAGCATGTAACCGAGCACCCGCTCCAATTTCGTCTTGTTGAGGATCGACAGCAGCCGCCGTCCCTTGTGTCCAATGAAACCCTCGTCGGTTGGGGCGACCTGGGAAACCAGCTGCGGATGACGTTTCCGGTACAGGGCGATCATCTCCATGAGTTTTGGATGTCGCAGCACGTCGTTCGCCTCGAACACGGTCGAGGCGCACAGCGGCAGCAGCCCCACCAGCGACCGCACCTTTAAACGCATGGCCTGGCCGTCGGGCAGCCGCAGCAAATCATAGAAGAACCCATCCTCCTCGTCCCACATCTCGTCGTGGTGCGCGCCGACGCGGTCCATGGCATAGGCAATCCCCATAAAATGCTGGACGAATTTGAAGGCGACCTCCTCGTACATCGGGTCGTAATCGCACAGTATCAGCGCCATTTCGGTCATGCACTGGCTGTAGAACGCCATCCAGGCGGTCCCGTCCGCCTGTTCCAGCGATCCGCCGGTCGGAAGCTGTGCGCTCCGGTCGAAGACGCCGATGTTGTCCAGTCCCAGAAATCCCCCGGCAAAAACGTTGCGCCCGGCGGGGTCCTTCCGGTTCACCCACCAGTTGAAGTTCAGCATCAAGCCCTGAAAGGACCGCTCCAGGAAACGCAGGTCCTCCCGGCCTAGTTGCTTCTCGTATTTATAGAGCCAGAGCGTGGCCCAGGCGTGCACCGGCGGATTCACGTCGCCGAAGTTCCACTCGTACGCGGGGATCTGCCCGTTGGGGTGGAAATAGAGATTGCGCAGCATCAGCAGCAGCTGCTCTTTGGCAAAGTCGAAATCCACCAGAGACAGGCAGATCGTGTGGAAGGCCAAGTCCCAGGCCGCATACCACGGATACTCCCACTTGTCCGGCATTGAGATGATGTCGGCGTTGAGCATGTGGAACCATTCCGGTTCCGCACGCCCTGCCGGGCGGACCCGAGCAGCGGATGACTCTGGTGCTCGCTCAGCCATTTCTCCAGGTCGAAATGGTAGAACTGCTTGCTCCACAGCATTCCCGCCAGCGCCTGGCGGTGCACCCGGCGTTGGTCTTCGTTCAGCGATTTCGGCGTGATCCGCTGGTAGAATTCGTCCGCGTCGGCGATCCGGCTCCTGACCATCTTTTCGAAGCCGCGGAAGGGGTTGGTCACCGGGGCGGCAGCGAGCCGCAGGTGGACCGTTTGGCTGCCGCCGCCCGGCAGTTCCAGTGCGTAGTGGGCCGCGGCCTTGGTCCCCACCTTGGCGGGATTCACGGCATCGCGCTGTCGCGAGACGATGTAGTTGTGGAACGCATCCTTGACGTAGGGAGAGGCATTGGGCTGGCCCCAGAGACGGCTGGCATTGCTTTCATTCTCGGTGAAGAGCAGCTCCGGTCCCCCATCGCAATATAGCCAGTAATCGCCCAGCTCGTGGTGCGAAGTCTGAATGGCGCCCGGCCCGGCCTCCCGCAGTGAAGGCTTCCGATCATCATCTCCCCACGACCAGGTGTTTCGGAACCACAGGGTCGGCAAGAGGCGCAGCCGGGCCGTTTCCGGTCCGCGATTGTGAACGGTGATGCGGATGAGCAGGTCTTCCGGGGCTTCCTTGGCGTACTCTACGAACACGTCGAAGTACCGGTCGTCGTTGAACACGCCCGTATCGAGCAGCTCGTACTCGAACTCTTCCCGCGACCGTCCCCGGTTCTTCTCGATAAGATCTGCGTAGGGGTATTCCCGCTGCGGGTACTTGTACAAGTACTTCATGTAGGAGTGCGTGGGAGTGCTGTCGATGTAGAAGTAGTACTCCTTCACGTCCTCCCCGTGGTTTGCCTCGCTGTTGGTGAGCCCGAACATGCGCTCCTTCAGGACCGGATCTCTCTCGTTCCACAGCGCCAGCGCAAAGCACAGCCGTTGCTTGTCATCGCAGATCCCCCCGAGCCCGTCTTCGCCCCACCGGTATGCCCGTGAGCGGGACTGGTCGTGGCTGAAATAGTCCCACGCGTTGCCGTCCTCGCTGTAGTCCTCGCGGACCGTGCCCCACTGCCTCTCGCTGAGGTAAGGCCCCCATCTCTTCCATGGGATGCCTTTCTCGCGCGCGTCATTCAACCTCTTCTGTTCCGTGGTATCGACGATTTCTTGCTCTGCCATTGCTATCCTCCTCGCCTTCTCTGAGGCTCGGCAAATCGCAGCCCGTTAGTTGATTTTTAGTCAAAACGCCCCGCCAGACAGCGATCGGCTGTTCCTTGGCGGCTCGACATAAGCTCGTCCCCCCCGCCGTTTCCACCGTAACTTCACATTGGCCCGACTCCCAGCCACAACTAGCAGAAGTACTAGTCGGCGCCGGCATAGCCATCCATCCGGTTCCTCGAAGGCCCCTCTCATCTCCGCAAGTCTGAAGTAGTCAGCCGGAGAAACTGTGGTCGCGGTGGTCATGGTTTCCTCCGGCGGCCGCTGTAGAAGAAGGACACTCACCTGGGGGCGGCGTACTCGGAGCGTGCGGCCACTCGAACAGCGTCATCGGAGAGGAACATGAAGGACCTCCTCCATGTAACGGTCGGCGGCAGCCGCTGCCTCCTCCGGACTGCTGCCGTTCTGGCGGGCGCTCAGGTAGGGCGCGTACCAATCCCACCAGTGGTGCTCGCCGTGCGTCTTCTCATAGTGGCCGTGGTGCTCCTCCGTTTCGCGGAGCAGCTCTGCAAGGGTCCGGACATCGGCAGTTCGTGCTCGCGCGACCTCCATTCGCGGCCGGGAAGCCGCGCCTGATCTCCTGGAGCAGCCAGCCGTTCCCGTCCGGGTCCTCGAACGAGGCAAACGAGAAGTAAGAACGACCCTGCGGGTCGCGCCCGCCGAGGCGTGGGTTCTCCACGGCGTTGTTGAAGGGGCCGCCGGCATAGTGGAAGACCTCGCTCACGTCCACCCCGCGGGCGATCAAGTCGTCGCGGGCGGCGTCGATGTCGTCCACGGCGAGGACCAGGCTGTGCGCCGAGCGAGGCTTGGCCGACGTGATTCCCTTGCCGAAGATGATCGAGGCTTCCGAGTTGTAGTGACGAACGATATCGCCCACTGCAGCGTCACCAACAGCCGATTCGCAAACCCAATCAGAAAATAGATGTGGATGCCTGCCCACAGAAGTCACGCCGTGACTGGGGCCGTGTCTGCACTTTATGGTTTTTCCTGAGGTGAAAATCAAAGACTGCAGACACGGCCCCGGTCACGGCAGGCTCCCACAGTACGGGGTTTTTCAGCGCAATCGATATTTCAGACACGGCCACGGGTAGGGTAAAGGCAAAACGGGCTGGTTCGCCATCGGTTTTGGTGGCACGAAACCGGAAACTAGCCGAGCGGGTTGACGACGCGGATGCCGCCATAGTCCTGCCCGGGATTGAGGTCCTCGGACCAGAGGGTCGTAGCACCGGCCTCTCGCGCGGCTGCCAGGATCAGCCCGTCCCAGAAGGACACGCGCCACCGGTCCATTTCGGCTATGCCCCGCTCGCACAGGGCCACCGTGTTTTCGATGACACGCCACTGCGCATAGTCCGTCATGGCCTCGCGGGCCTCAGCCAGGGGAACCCCGAGGCGACAGAGGTTGACGAAAAACTCCTGCAGCACCTGGACGCTGAGCCAGGGCGCTTCATCGGCCCGCCAAAGCTCCCTCAACCTGGCGCATGCCTGCTCGTGCTTGGCGCCGGCGTCACGGTCGTGGGCGTAGACGAGGATGTTCGTGTCGACGAAGATGTCAGCGGGCATGTGTCGCCTCTCGGCTCAGGGGCTTTCCGCCGAGCGAAAACCCCTGATCCAAGCGCTTGAGCGCGCGCCGGCGCGCCGCCGCGAAGGACTCTTCACCCGCGATCGTCCGTTCGAGAACTGCGGTGATCCACCCCGAAAGGGACATGTGATGATCGACGGCCCGGTGCCTCACTTTTCGGAGGAGTTCCCTGTCGATCCGTAGCGTCACATTGGCTGTCTTGTCTTCGTTTTTTTGCACCTGAAATGTGTAGCACCTTTTGTGTGCACAGATCAAGTCTTGCAACGGTTCCCCTCTGTGCGTGCAGTCACGTGGCTCTTTTGCTCCCTGAGTGGAACGTACAGGGGAGGAGCTACAGGGGACAGTCCCCAATACGCCACTCGAACAATGCGATGGTGCCGCGGCGCACGTGCAGGAACTCCTCTACGTGTTGCTTCCAGGGAAATCGGTCCGGCTCGGCATGGATAACAGTCAAGTCCTGCTCGAAACTCGGTAGAGGTGTTTCGAAACCGCGCGCGAACCAGAGTGCTCGGAACGTGAACACACACGCTCGGTGTCGTTGACATGACCGAGGACTTCGCGAATGCTCCATTTCCCTGAAGCATATCGATGCAGCGATTGTTCCCCGGTTATCCGTGAGGAAAAGACGCCAAACTCATCGAGCTGGCTCTTAAGCGTTTCCATAACACCGGCTGGTCCAACCTGGTCGATATACTTGAAGTAATGCAACTCCAGATGATTTTAGGCGCTTCGTCGATTCGTCTCAATAACCGCGGGGTCGTTCCAGCGAACACGGAGACGTTCAACCCGGGTCAGTTTTGGACTTGTTGACCCGCTACAAAATTATCTGCAGTTGCTTCTTTTGGCCCTTATTCGTCGGTGAGATGCAAGAGCAGGAAGTGTCTGAAAATCGAGCGGGTTGGATTGGTCGGGGCAGAGGGATTTGAACCCCGACACCCTGCTCCCAAAAGCAGAAACCCGGAAGCTGGTTAAGCGCCTGAAAACTCGGCCGTTATGTTTCAAGCACTTAGCGCCAGCTTGTTGAAGTTTGTTGAGGTTTGTTGAGCTTTGGGGATTTGACTCACTACAAAATTTAGTCCTTGATGATCACGTCGAAGGTACACAACTCCTCTCGGTGATGCAGTTCAGCCCCTGGTGTGTCAAAGGGAATCGCGCCCTCCTTGGCCGCGATTTCCAGCACTTTGCTCTTAGCTACGAACAGGAACTCGGCTTCCGAGTCGATGAACCGGGTAATAAGCCAGGGGCAGGCTACCCGGTCAACGTGCACGTGGGATCGAGTTATCCAATTCATAGAGCCTCCTTGAGAATCGCGTGCCGTTGGTCTTTCCTATATTCCGAGCCCGTACTTTCCGATAACTCCTATTCCAATCGCCAGACCGAAGGTTGTGAACATTCCTAGTTTCAAGCGCAGCAGGGCGACGAGCGAGACCACGACTATCAGTCCGGCAAGAGCATCGAAGGGGAGCGAAGGAATGTAGAGACGAAAGAGACCGACCTGGGTCTCGGTGACCCCTGCAAAAAGCGTGTGAAGTGAGAACCAGACGGCGAGATTGAGAATGACCCCGACCACGGATGCCGTTATTGCCGAAAGAGCCGCGCTTAGCGCTTTCCATCCCCGGGCGCGTTCCAGATAGGGCGCGCCGAGAAAAATCCAGAGGAAAGAAGGAACAAAGGTGACCCAACAGGTGATGGCCGAAGCGAGGAGGGCAGCCATCAGTGGAGTCAAATCCCCGGGGTTTCGGTAGGCGCCCATGAAGCCGACAAACTGAACCACCTGAATCAAAGGTCCGGGCGTCGTCTCGGCCATGCCCAACCCATCCAACATCTCGTGTGGTCTCAGCCAGCCGCGCGCAACTCCCTCCTTGGCTACGTAGGCGAGCACCGCGTAGGCCCCGCCAAAAGTGATAACGGCGACCTTACTGAAGAACAATCCCATCTCGGAGAGTACGCTCCTTCCGCCGGCAAGCCAAACCGCAAGTCCCACCGGAAGGAACCAGACGCCGAGTCCGGCAAACAGGACCCGAAGCGAACGCGCGAGAGTCGGGGCGCGTCCTTCCGCTACCGCTTCCGAACCGGGTTCGTCGATCGGGTCGGGCAAGGTGGAGCGTCGAAGGCGCCAGACCAGCCATCCGGTCAGGCCGGCGCCGAGCACAATCAAAGGAAATGGAATCCGGAGAAAGAAGATCGCGATGAAAGCCGCTGCGGCGAGCCCCGTCAGAAACCACGTCTTCAAAGCCCTGCGCCCGATTCGAATGACTGCCTCAACGACAACGGCGACAACCGCCGGCTTTAAGCCGTAAAAAATCGTTTGAACGGCCTGAACATCACCGAATTCGGCGTAAATCACGCTGAGGCCAAGGATCGAGAGGAAGCCCGGGATGACGAAAAGGACTCCGGCAATCACGCCTCCGAGGGCGCCGTTCAACAGCCAGCCAACATAGATAGCCAGCTGGTGCGCCTCGGGACCAGGCAGCAGCATGCAGAAGTTCAGGGCATGCAGGAAACGCTCCTCGCTGATCCACCGCTTCTGCTCTACGAGCAGGCGATGCATGACAGCAATTTGCCCGGCCGGTCCGCCAAAGCTCAAGGCCGCGACTTTCGCCCACGTGCCTGTCGCTTCTCGCAGGCTGACCTCGGTCGCAACCCCCGGCGGACGGGTATCTGGCAACTGGCGCATAGGGTACGGCTGTTGGCGCTAATGCCCTGTGTGCTTCGCAGCGGCGCTCCCGGTTTGAGCCAGCGCGTCTCGCAAGCCGGCCGCTAGCTTCTGGGCGGGCCCCACGCCCCAGTAGTGCAGAAAGAAGATGCGGGGGTTTTCATCGACCATGTGGTTATGAACGGCGACGACCTCGATCTGGTTTCGGGTGAGAGCGGCTATCACGGGGGCCACTTCGTTTTCCAGCATGGTGAAATCTCCGGCCACTGCCGCACGATCGGCAGTTCCCTGGAATGCGGCCCACGTGTTGAATCCCATGAAACTCGTCACCTCGACGCCGTGCGACTCGAGCTTGACGTCGGGACGTCCGATGACGAAGCGCAGCACGCCGGCATTCAGCTCTCCCTTTTGCCCCAATGTCGCTTCTAGCTCGTCGACAGGCAGGGAGCTGGTTGCCGGAGGGGAGCTCGAAGTGCTGCCGGCAGATCCGCGGACCTCTTTGATCTTGTCGACGAGCGCCTTAACACCTTTGGCCAGAGAGTCAACGGCGCCCTGACCGTGGATGTGCATGTACATGACCCGCGGCTCTTCACTGACGAAGTGATTGTGAAGCCCGGTGACGGTGAGCCCGTTATCGAGGAGCACCTTTTCCACCGGAGCGATTTCGTTCTCTTTCAACACGAAATCACCCATGACCACCGCCCCTTCGGCCGTCGGGGCGAAGGCGGCCCAAGATGACAGTCCCATCGGCGGTGTGATCGACCAGCCGTCGAGGCGGACCTGCAGATCGGTTTGCGGGAGAGAGATCTTCACCTGCGGTCCTTGGCGAGTCACCTTGACCCCGGTTACTGACTCAACGACCGCCCCAAGGTCCTTGTCACCAGACGCCGCGTTCTGGGCCGTGGCACCACTTATGCAGGCGAGGGTCATCAGTAAGACCAAAACGCAGGATCTCATTGATTTTCCTTTCAGATGGAGGTTTCCTTCTATTCTCTCACAGGACCCGGCGTGGCGACGGGGCCTCAGTTGACCTCGCGACGGAAGGTGTAGAAGGACCACGAACCCAATGAGCTTTTTTGACTCTCGCTAGACGGAAAGCGGGGTCAGGAAAACCGACCGTGTGGATATCGATTCGATCTCGCTTCGATTGTGCGTAACATACACGAGCGTGAAGCGAAGATCGCGGTGCAACTCCAACAGCAGCTTTGTCGTGTCCTCGCGAAGGGACTCATCCAGATTGGCAAGCGGTTCATCCATCAGCAGGAGAGACGGCCGGGCCACCAGTGCCCTGGCGATCGCGACGCGTTGTTGCTGTCCGCCGGACAGGCGCGTCGGATACTGACCCGCGAAATCCCGCAGTCTCACCCGCTCGAGCATCTCTGTGATCAGTCGCTCGCGCTCCCCCTTCGACATCCCCTTCGCCTTGAGACCAAACTCCAGATTGCCAGCGACTGTCAGGTGCGGCCACAAGGCGAGGTCCTGGAAGACCATTCCGACATCCCGTTGTTCCGGAGGGACTATGATGAGGCCTCGTTCTGCAACGATGCGACCTCCGAGCAGAACCGCTCCTTCATCCGGTGCAACCAGGCCGGCAAGATGACGGAGAACCGTAGTCTTGCCACATCCTGACGGACCATGCAGGATAAGTCGCTCCCCGGCTGTGATGCTCAGTGAAAAGCCTTTCAGGACGGGGCGTCCCTCATAGCTCTTGGATAAATCCCTTAGCTCAGCGGCAATCATGCGGGACTCCGGGAAAAGCGCCGTCCGAGCAACAGAAGTGCAATCGGGATCACGGCGAGCGCGATCGTCAGGACGCACAGACCGGCGGTCATTCCGGGCGGCGCGTTGGCCGCCAGGGTCAGGGTCCGCGAAGTGAGCGTATCCTGGCCGGGCGGCGCCAGCAGCAGAGGAAGGCTCACGTCTCTCGCGCTGAAGATGAAGGATGTCGCCCACACGGTCACCAGGACGGGAAAGAGGAGCGGTGCCACGATACGTGTCTGGATACGCCACCAGGAGGCGCCGGCAATAGCCCCAGCCTCTTCGAGCGAAGCGGGTACCTGCCTTGACCCGGCGACGACCATCCGACTGGAGAGCGCCAGGTACTGGACTCCTAGACCGAGCACAAGAAGCGCCGGAGACGCGTAGACCCACTGCGTGAGCGGTCGATTCCACACCGAGATCAAGCCTATGCCAATGACGGTCCCAGGGATTGTGAACAGAAAAAGCAGCAAGGCATCCAGCAGACGGGACAACCGGCCGGTTTCACGGGCCTGATAGATGCCCAGTACGAATCCCGCCGCGGTGATGAGCGTGGCCGCTATGGCGGCGAAAGCGAGGCTCCTCGACCAACTCGCAGCCCCGTGATACCAGGCGAGTCGCAGTGAACTCAGGCGGGATCCGGTCCCCATGACTCCAGCCAGGGGTGCAAGCACGAGGCCGGCGGCCGCGAAAAGGCTGGCTCCGAAAACCAGCCACCTGTGCCTTCCCAGGCGAATGATCATCCTCGACTTCTGCGCCGGCCGGAACGCGAACGCACGCTTCCCCAGTCCGGGCACGTTCGCTGAGCACCAGCGCCACTGTAACCAGAACCAAGGGGGTGCACGTCGCTGCGGCGGCGCCGAAGTCGTAAAAGGCGGAGAACTGCACGAGGGTCGACACCGGGAATACGTCATATCTCAAGAACGTGGTGACTCCGAGCTCTCCCAGCGTGAGGAGGAAGACTAGTATGACAGCCAGGAACAGGCCGGGCTGGACGAGCGGGAGCGTGAGGCGCCGGAGCACGGCGAAAGGAGGCCGCACGAGTCGTCCCGCCTCCTCGAGTGAGGCGTTTACGCCGCGCAGGTAGGCCATGGTCACAAGGAGGGGTACCGCGATGTATGACCCCGTTAGAGCCAGCAGGCACCCAGGAAGTCCGAAGAGCCGGTGGGAGGTCCAGGCGGCAATAGCATCTCCGGCGAGGGCCGAAAGATAACCCTGCCTGCCCAGAACCTCGAACCAACCGACGGCCACGACGTACGGCGGCAGGACGAGCGGCAGGGCCAGCAGGCCGACGATCAGGCGAGAGCCAGGCATGTCTGTCCTTTCCACCATCAGGGCGACCGCGACGCCGATGACGGTTGCGGCCACCGAAACAAGGGAGGACAGAACGAGGCTTCGTCCGAGCAGAAGCCACTGGCGCTCGGTCGAAAGCGTTTCCAGATAATGGGTGACACTCCAGCTGTCACCCTGGCGCAGGCTAGCCACGATCATCACCGCCAGCGGAAGAACTCCGCCGACGAGCACAAAGAGCAATGCAGCCGCCAGGGAGAGCCGTCGCATTTCAGTAACCGGCCCACTGCTTAAGCAGCGGTTGAATGTCCTGCAGAGTGCGCGCCATTTTCCCGAAATCGACCTGCATCGTGCGCAGCTTCTCGATCGGAACCAGTTCCTCTGGCAACGGAACCCCCGGGTTCAGGGGGATCTGCGCACAGTCGGCAAAGGCGAGCTGGCGTTCACTCTCTTTGGAAATCAGGTACTCGATCAGGCGCTTCCCCTGTTCCGGATGAGGGCTGTCCTTAATCAGGACGACAGCATTGGGGATCACGAAAACGCCCAGCCCGCCTTCCCCCTGGTCTGGATAAACCAGCTCAACCGGTTTTCCCTGGCGCATGCGGCTTATTGCGTCGTCGCTGTCGACGAGGGCGAAGTCGAACTCACCCGAGGCCACCAGGTCGGCGCTCTCACCGTTGCTTGAAGAAACACTAATTTTGTTCGTCCGCAAACCCTCGAGGAAGTCGCGGGTCTTCTTCTCCCCCCAAATGGAGACCAAGGCCGCCATCTGGGCGGTCGTTGTTCCGAAGAGGGGGTTGGCGATCACGGCTCGTCCTTTGGCCACAGGTTCCAGGTAGGACTCGACTCCGACCGGGCGTACCTTGGCGTTCTTGTGGACTACGAACACGCGAGCGCGCGCGGAAAAACCGGTCCAGTAACCTTCAGGGTCTTTGAATTGCCGGGGGATGCTCTTCGCATTTTCGGGGCGGAAGACTGTGGCGATTCCCTGGTCGTGTAGGACACGAGCCCGAATCGGCTCATTCGCCCAGTAGACATCCGCTTGAGGGTTCGCCTTCTCGGCCTGGAGCCGATTCATGACCCCAGTGCTCTTCGTCTCCTCCGTGTCGAAGACCGCCTTGACCCGGATCCCGGTCTGTCTCTCGAATTCCTTGAGGACGGGCTCCGAGAAGACCTGGTCCTCGCTCGCGTACACCACAACGGTCTGCGGGGCTGACTGGCGCGCGTCGCCGCACGCCGCCAGAATCATGACCAGACTGCATGAAACAAGGATCCGCATCTTTTATCTCCGAAAGGTCCAGCGCAGTTTGACCGCGAAGAATTCGGTTTCCGGGAGGATCGACAGATCGTCCCGGCTGAGCAGGAGCCGCTTCCAGCCCCTGTTCCAGACGACAAACAGATCGTTGCCTGGCTTTATTGTCCATCGGAACCGCAGGTTGTTTCCGATGTCCTGCGATTCTGTGTCGTACTGGAGGAAACTGCTCAGGACGAGGTTCGGGTTGAACGAATAGGCGAAGGTGGTTTGCCACAGCCTTTGCACAAAACTTCCCTGGGGCAGATCGCCGAAGTTCTGCAGGCTCTCCAGGCCCACCTGCCAGCCCCCGCTGCGCGATGTGTAGCGCGCATAGTTTTCCTGTTGAAGCAGCCGGCCGTTGTAGAAACTCCCAAACCAGGTAGTGGTACCGAGTTGCCACGGGCGATGCTCGCTGGTCTGGAACTCCAGCCGGAAACGATCGAAGCGATAGCTCCCAACAGGAAGAACGACGCCGTCTGCGATCTCGAAAGGTTCGGGCAGGAATTCATACCACGGGACCCAGTTGAATTCGAAGCGGTCGCCCGATTCCAGCTCGATGTTAACGGGCGCCCACCAAAACCTTTGCGACTCGAGCTCACCCCTGTAGTTTACGACCCGGTAGAACCTATGCTCCATAAACTGCTGGCGGACCCAGCCGAAGGGGCCGTCCTTGCTGGGCCGCGGTTTATACTCGCAGGAGGCGTCGTAGCGCCGGACGCCGGGGCGGGGGAGGAATCCCAACCCGGGTGTCAGCGCCTCGCCGAACTCGTTGACCGACACGGAGCAATCCCAGAGATCGTTAGGATAGTCAACCTTAAAACCCCAGCCAGTCCGGTTGCCGACTTGCCCGTCCCCCGAGCTGCGCGCCGTCCAGCCGCCGACCATGAAATTCTTGTCACCAAGAAACTCCGAGGTCCTCCAGACGGCATCGAAGCCGACCAGGGAGTTTCGTGAAAAGCCGTCAGGATGGCCGTTGGTAACGACTGTGCCGACCCGGAGCCTCGGGCTTACATCGTAAGAAACGCGACCGGCGAACAGATTCGTTCCCGGCACCCGATCCTCGATTCCCCGTGGTGTTGTCTCCCGTGTGGCAACATCGAGCAGGCCGATGTTCAGACGGCCCGCCCGTCCGATGACTTTCGCGCCCGCATTGATGGGGATCTGCGCGCCGCTAAAGAGCCCCACCCGCCGGCTGAAGAAGGGGATGAAGAATTCCTCCAGCCCGAGGCCGAACTGGAACTGGTTGCTCCCCTCCAGGAAGAACTGGCGTCTCTCAGGGAAGAACAGCGGGAACCGAGTGAGGTTTAGCTGGCGGGAGTCGACTTCGGTCTCCGCAAAGTCGGTGTTCTCGGTCAAGACGGCCGCGAGTTGGGGCGTGATACGGTAGGTGACGTCCACTCCTGCTCCGCCTTGCCATTGCCTCCCGGTGTCTTGAAAGTAATTCCTGACACGTCCGACTGAGTACGGACTAACCTCCAAACCCACACCTTGTTGCAGGCCTTCGACGCCTGCCAGCGTTCCGCTGCGGCTCAAGTCGTAGAGGAAGGAGTCGAGGGTCGGCGAGACCCAGCGTAAGACCGTGCGATCGCGCGCCACCCTGCGCTCGAAGTTGGCCCCCCATTGCTTAAGCCCCGCCTTGAAGTTGAGGCTGCGCGCTGGAATGGCGATTTCAGCCGACCAACCGGACTCGTTCCTGGCCGTGCGCGCCTCCCAGATTCCATCCCAGTCGAGCGATGGATACTCAGGCCCGGCGATGAGGCCGTCGACCCGGGCGCCGGCCGCGTTGACCTCAAAGAAGTATCCGGTGCGACGGTCTCCGTAAGTGTCGAGAACGATCGCGACCGTATCGTCGCCTTCCAGGTTCCCATCCCGCTGCATCGTGTGAACGGCGATCAAACCCGGCGCCGGGTCGCTGCATTCGAAACCAAAGTAGATGATGTCCGGTGCGACCAGCACCTTCACGGCGGTCCGGTAAGGAGTCGGCTGCCTCGGGTTAGGAGACTGCTGAACCAGATCTGCTGCCAGCGAGGGGTTCTGCCAGGCTGGTTCATCCAGGCGGCCGTCGAGGTTGACCTGGACCAAACGCTCGGGTTTGGGGGAGTCAAAGGGCAGAGCCGGTGAGCACCAAAGAAACCAGAGGCAGACAAGCGAGCTCCGTCGGCGTACGAATCGGACCATCCCTACTTGCCCTTAAACTCGAAATCGTCGAAGTGCGTGACACTGTCCGCCTTGGTCCATAATCCGACCTTTCCGGGGCCGGTGAAGGTCGCATCCTCCACTTCGAACAGTCGCTTTCCGTCGAAGTCGACAACGAACGACCGGCCTGTAAATGTCACGCCGAGGGAACTCCAGGCGCCGGAAGGCACTTTGTGCTTCACGCCATAAGTCTCCGAAGCGCTTCCTTTAGGAGCCAGGGACGTGCGCTTCCCGTTTTCGACCTTGTAAAGGACGACATTATCCTCGAGGGCGTTGGCGCGAACAATATAGTAGTTATCCGGGTCCCTATACCGCCAGACGAGGCCGGCCGCCTGGTCGGTTCGCCCCGAAATCGGCTTGAACTTGACGCTGACGGAGCCATCTGCCAGGTTGGTCTTGTCCAGAACGGCCAAGGGAAACCGCCCTGACGTTCGATCGTTAGAGGTTTGCGCGAAGGCGTTTGGGCGGCTGGGGGAGCTGGGGTCGGCAACGATCTCCCACTTCGGTGTACCACCCTCGTGCGTCATTGCGACGATCCAACCGGCAGGCAGTGCGCCCGGTTTTGCATCGTCAAATCCGATAACCTCCGCATCAAGGGCTGCCGTAAAGCCAGCGGTGAAGCTGAGGCAAAGCAAAACAACGAGATATCTCATGTTGGATCTCCTCTTCTTCGACTTCGGTTTGCTTTTCGCCAGTAACCACTGATTGACATTATGCAGTATGAACTTGAAAGCTACCTGAAAACCGCTCAAAATCCGCTGCAATTCGTCTTCAGGCGGCTTTGAATCAAGGGTGAAGACGACCCGCACCGTAATAGCAGGCGCCCGAGTGAAAGCGGAATTCGCGGAAACCGGTAATTGACAAGCTTCCCATTACTTCGTTACCTTGTTTGGATGCTTCGGCGCCTGACCGTGATTGGTGTACTGTTTGTCCTGCTGCCGGTTTCGGCCGCGGATGCCTTCCTCCACCTTCACGATGACCCCGAACACTACCAGGACAAGGCTCCAAACTTCACCGCTGGAATATTTCACACGCACTTCGAGACGGGCGCCCCGGCAGACGAACCTCAGGGTTTGCGGGCGGATTCTGGCCAAGGTTACAGGAAAGCTCGCTTTGCGAACCTTTTCCGATTTGTCCCCGACGGTCCTTTCGTGCCCGTGATTTGTCTGGAGACGGTTCCGCTTCGGCTGGACCGCGAGTGCTCAAGCTCCCGCGTTGTAGAGTTGATTCCTTCCGCGCACGATCCGCCTTCGCTCGAGTGTTCGATTCCGCGTTCTCCCCCCGCTTAATCACGCCTGTTTTTTCCTTGGGGTCTTCGACCCTGTTATCCCACAAGTTCGCTTCCTGCCCGCATACGGGCAAATTGCCGTTGCTTATGAAACTGTTGATCTATGTGCTATTGGCTGGGTTGGCGGCCCCGGTCGCTCAAAGCGAGGTGTCGCTGACGGAAGCAGACCTCATGCATCGCTTCCAGGAGAACAACCTTCAAATCCGGGCGCTGCAAGCCCGATTTCCGGAGCTGCAGGCACAGGCGCATGTGCTCGGCATTCCTCCCGCGCCCTCCGTGGCGTATAGCCGCGAGAGCGCTGCGGGGACGAGTGAGGATTTCTTCCTCGTCGAGCAGATCCTGCCTTTGAGCAGGAGAAACCCGCTCCTTCGGCAAGCCGGTGAAGCCACCGTTCTGGCCGAACAATCACGAGTCCGGCAGCTGGTGCATGAGCTGGGGTCCGACGTGCGACAGGCCTATTGCGATCTCCAGCTTGCTCAGGAGAAGCGCTCGGCGTTGTCGGAGAGCTCCAAGCGAATCGCTGAAGTCCTGCGGATCGTACGAGAGCGGGAACAGGCCGGGGAGAGTTCCTCTTTTGACAGGATCCGCGTCGAGCGTGAATTGGCCGACTTGGACTCGGAACTGCTCGAACTGGACGCGGTTCGCGCACAGGCCCGGGCCCGGATCGCCGCGCTTGTCTCGCCCGACGGCAACATAGGCGATTTCACAGCCGCAGATCCCTTGACGGTCCCCGAAACGCTGCCTCAACTTTCGGAACTGCTGGCCCAGGCCCTTCGGGTTCGCGGCGACCTCACCGCGATTGACGAACAGCAACGACGCCTCGCGCTGGAGCGGGAGGCCGCGCGGCGCCTGCGTTACCCGGAGCCGGTGCTGAGCGCCGGAATGAAGAAGACCAGTGTCGCCGGGGTTGCCGACAGCGGGCCTGTTGTTTCTGTGACTGTCCCGCTCCCGCTTTTCGGGCGGTCGAAGTCCGAAGAGCGAGTCGCGGCGTTGGCGATGGAGAGGAATGTGGGAGAACGGGCGGCACTCGAGACCGTGATCAGCAACGGGGTGAGGGCTGCCCATGCCGACGCTGAAAACCGACGGAAACTGGTTTCCGAGTACTCGCGTCGGGTGCAGACGCCGGGTTACGAGCTGACGCGCATTGCCGAGACGGCTTACCAGGAGGGCGAGCAGCGCATCCTGGAAGTGCTCGACGCTTACCGAACCGTGCTCCATTCAGAGTTGCGAGCGCTTGAACTGAAGGCTGCCGCCCGCCAGGCTGTCCTTCAACTCGAGCGCGTTACCGGAGAGAGGATACTGCCTTGAGACGATATATCGGGATCGCCATCACTTGCTTGATTCTGCTCGGCCGGCTGCACGAAGACAGACCCCGCCAGCCAGGCCGCGCAGCACAATAGCGCGGAGGGGACACCGATCTCCGTGACTCATTGGACCGAGCACTCCGAGCTCTTCACTGAGTACCCTCCGCTTGTCGTCGGAAGAACCTCTCGCTTCGCCGTCCATTTCACGACGTTACGAGATTTCAAGCCGGTTCGGGCTGGCCGGGTGACTGTGACGCTGAGCGCCCAATCGGGCGGTTCGCAGTCCTTTTCAGCTGACGCGCCCTCACGTCCCGGCATATTCGGAGTCGATGTCCGGCCAGCCGCGGCCGGCGAATTCGGCATGACCATAACGCTTGAAGACCGAGACGTGAAAGACTGGCACGACCTCGGTCCAGTGCGGGTGTTCGCCGCTCCGAGGCGAAGTCACTCAGGCGGCTGGCGGCGAGAAGGAGCCGGCCATTTCCTTCCTGAAAGAGCAGCAATGGACGCTCGACTTCGGGACAGCGCAAGTTGCACAACAGGAAATGCGTGAGAGTCTCATCGCCCCGGGTGAAGTGCGCCAGACCAGCGGGGGAGAAGCGCTCGTGACGGCCTCGGTGAGCGGGCGGTTGGAGGCGGGTAGCCGTTGTCCCCAAGGTCGGGACAACGGTGTCGAAGGGACAGATTGTCGCCCGCCTGCTTCCGCGTGTCGAGAATCCTGCTGATCCGTCCGGCCTGGAGCTCGCAATAAACGAAGCGGAGACCGCCGTTTCACTGGCGGAGAAGGAGATGAGCCGAGCCGAACGCCTGGTGGCTGCAGGCGCAGTTCCCTCCCGACGGCTGGAAGAGGCCAGGGCCGCTCAAATGACGTCGGAAGCTCGCTTGAAAGCCGCTCGCGAGCGGCGGGCCAGGTACGAGGCCGACCGTGTTGCAGGCGCGGCATCGGGGGAGCAATCAGGCTTTGCCTTGCGTGCTCCGATCACCGGGGTGATCACGGAACTAAGCGCTGTCCCAGGCGCGTTTGTGGACCAGGGCGCAGTGATCTGTCGAATCGTGGCAGTGGACCCCGTCTATCTCGTCGCAGCCATTAGTGAGGCGGACATTCCCAAGGCCCGCACGGCGACGGGCGGAGAAGCTTTGGTGCCGGGGCTGGCACAGGCTGTACCGCTAGGCCGACTGGTTACGATCGGCCGGATTGTCGATCCTTCCAGTCGTACGCTGCCGCTCACCTACCAGGTCTCCAATTCACGGGGGCTGCTGGCCATCGGTCAGGCCGTCTCTGTGCGGCTCTATACAACAGCTCACAACACTGCTTTGACTATTCCTGTGTCGGCGGTAGTTGATGACGCCGGGACACCGGTGGTTTTCGTTCAAGCGGGCGGAGAGTCATTTGAGCGCCGGTCCGTAAAACTGGGCATTCGGGACGGAGATCGGGTCGAGGTCCTCCAGGGTCTCAGCGCCGGCGAGCGTGTCGTCAGCCGCGGCGCTTATCTGGTTCGGCTCGCCGCGCTCTCCACGCAAATTCCCGCCCACGGGCACGTGCACTAGGAGGAAAGGACGATGATAGAGGGATTGATACGCTGGTCGCTCCGAAATCGCTTCCTGGTGCTAACCCTCGCCGCTGGCTTTCTGGCTTGGGGAGTTTACCTGGTCTCGAACATGCCCGTCGATGTGTTACCCGACCTGACCGCGCCGACGGTAACCGTGCTCGCCGAAGGCGGCGGGATGGCGCCAACCGAAATGGAGGCTCTCGTCACGTTCCCAATCGAGACCGCGCTGAACGGAGCGGCCGGGGTGCGCCGGGTCCGTTCTGCAACGGCGGTCGGAGTCGCCATCATCTGGGTTGAATTTGAATGGGGCGAGGATATATACCGTGCCCGTCAGGTGGTGACCGAGAAACTCAACCTCGTCGCCTCCTCCTTGCCAGCCGAAATCGAAACTCCGGTACTGGCGCCGGTCTCCTCCATCATGGGCGAGATCCTCTTCATTGCCCTGGAGTCCGATCGGCATTCCCCGATCGAAATCCGCACCGTGGCGGACACCACGCTGCGGCGACGGTTACTGGCTGTGCCGGGTGTTTCGCAGGTGACTTCGATCGGTGGGGCCGAGAAACGCTACGAAGTTGTCGTTTCTCCTGAAAAACTGAGGACCCACAATCTGACACTCTCCGAGGTGGAGGACACGCTTCGCCAGGCCAATCAGAACACCTCGGCGGGGTTTCAAGTCAAGGGAGGCCAGGAGTACCTCATCCAGGGTCTTGCCCGAGTCGCCAACGTCGAGGAGATCGGGGATACGGTTGTCGCATCTCGATCCTTCGTCCCGATTCGAATTCGCGATGTGGCCGAGGTACGGGTCGGTGAAGCCATCAAGCGGGGAGAAGGATCACACAATGGGAAGCCGGCGGTGATCGTCGGCATTCAGAAACAACCGGGCGCCAACACGCTCGAGCTGACGCGGACGCTCGACCAGGTGCTCGACGACGTTCAGCACTCACTTCCGTCGGGCATGACGATCGACAAGCAGATCTTCCGCCAGGCGGACTTCATCGACCGTTCCATCGACAACCTGACCCACGCGCTGAGGGACGGAGGCATCCTGGTCCTGATCGTTCTGCTGGTTTTCCTGGCGAATATCCGCGCGACGGCCATCAGTCTCCTCGCGATTCCCCTGTCTCTGCTGGCCGCCGTGCTCGGCTTGAAGCTGGCTGGCGCCACCATCAACAGCATGACCCTGGGAGGGATGGCGATCGCCGTCGGGGCGCTGGTGGATGACGCGATCATCGTGGTGGAAAACGTCTTTCGGCGCCTGCGTGAGAACTCGCGCCGGCCGGAAACGGAACAGGTTCCCATCCTCCAGGTTATCCATAAGGCGACACACGAGATTCAAAGCTCGATCGTCTTTGCCACGCTGATCATCGTCGTCGTCTTTGTGCCGCTGTTCCTCCTTGCCGGAGTCGAGGGCCGCCTGCTCCGGCCTCTGGGCCTGGCATACATTCTGGCCTTGGCGGCCTCGCTGCTCGTGGCGCTAACCGTGACGCCCGTCCTGTGTTCCTACCTGCTGCCCAGGTCGCGCGCCGTGAAAAAGGGCGCCGAGCCGTGGTTCTCGCGCAGCTTGAAGGCGCTCTATCGTCGTCAGCTCCCCTGGTTTCTGAGGCACAGCATGCTGGTTACGCTGGCCAGTCTGGCGCTCTTGCTTATCACGCTGGGGAGCTTTCTCTGGGTGGGACGCTCGTTCCTGCCGGAGTTCAACGAAGGGACCCTGACGATCAGTGCGGTGACCATGCCGGGGACCAGCCTCGCCGAATCGGACCGGCTTGGGCAGGCGCTCGAGAAGATCCTGCTGCAGGTCCCCGAAGTGGTCGCGACCGCGCAGGCGCACCGGCCGGGCGGAGCTTGACGAACACGTCCAGGGCGTCGAATCGGCGGAGATCGACGTCGGCCTTCGGATGCGGGATCGGAGCAAGAAGGAGGTGCTGGCCGATATGCGTTCGCGGCTGACCCTGCTCCCCGGAATGAACGTGACCATCGGGCAGCCCATTTCGCACCGCATTGACCATATGCTCTCGGGGACTCGCGCCAACATCGCCGTCAAGATCTTCGGAGACGACCTTGCGACCCTGCGGGCGATCGGACAGAAGGTTGAGGCAGCCATGCGGGGCATCTCCGGGGTAGTCGACCTTTCGGTCGAGCAGCAGAGTTTCGTCCCTCTCACGCAGGTGAAGTTCGATCGCGCGGCGCTCGCTCGATATGGCCTCCCCGCCGGAGCCGCAGCCGAGACGCTTCAAACTGCCCTGGCGGGAAAGACGGTCGGCCAGATCTTCGAAGGCCAGGTGACCTTTCCCCTGGTGGTTCGATATCCGGAGACGAACATCGGCACGGAGGCCCTCCGCAACACGCTCATTGATACTCCTGCCGGGCCCCGGGTGCCGCTCTCAGCCTTGGCGAACATTTACGAGGACCGCGGTCCGAACTACGTCTCCCGTGAAAACGTGCAGCGCAAGATCGTCGTCATGTGCAATGTCGCCGAACGCGATCTTCGGGGGGTCATCGACGATGTCCAGCGGCACGTCCGAACGGAAGTCGCGCTCCCGACCGGCTATCGGATCGAGTATGGCGGTCAGTTCGAGAGCGAGGCGAGCGCTTCCCAGCGTTTGTTGTGGCTTGGAATAGCCGCGGTCGTCGCCATCCTCCTGATTCTCGCGACGGCGCTGAAGTCCTTTCGGGACTCTCTGATCATCATGCTGAACCTGCCCCTGGCCCTGATTGGCGGGGTCGCGGGAGTCTTCCTGTCCGGGGGCGTGATGTCGGTGGCCTCCCTCATTGGGTTCATCACCCTCTTTGGCATCGCGACCCGAAACGGAATTATGATGGTCTCGCACATCAAGCATCTCATGCAGGAGGAAGGTATTACGGACTTCAAAGAGGCGGTCTTGAAAGGCGCCGAGGAACGACTGGCGCCGATCCTGATGACAGCGCTGGCGGCGGGTCTGGCCCTTATCCCGGTCGCGCTGGGGACTGGGAAACCTGGCAGCGAGATCCAGGCGCCGATGGCGATTGTCATCCTCTCTGGGTTGTTGTCTTCCACGGCGCTGAATATGGTTGTCATTCCGGCGATCTACTTCCGATTCGGGAGAGCCAGGGATTAGACGCCAGCGAGGTTGCACGAACCTGTTTTGTAGTAAAACTCCAGCGTAAGCAGAATCTAAAAGCCCGCCTGAAGGCGGAACTACAAACGAAGACCCGAGCATTCATGAGTGATCCACAATACAGCCACGGAAGCGATCACAGTCATGAACATGACCACGAACATGGGCCGCACGGTCATGTCCACACACACGGCGCCGTTGATCCATCCATTATTACCACCCAACGGGGGATCTGGGCCGTCAAGTGGTCGTTCGTCGGGTTATTCGCCACTGCCGTTTTCCAACTTCTTGTCGTTGTATTTTCCGGAAGTGTGGGGCTTCTCGCCGACACTATTCACAATATTGGCGATGCTGCCACTGCGATCCCCCTCTGGATCGCCTTTCGACTTGCTCGCTGGAAACCAAACAACCGCTTCACCTATGGTTATGGTCGCGTAGAAGACCTCGCGGGTGTTGCAATCGTCTTCACCATTCTGTTTAGCGCCATTGTTGCGGGGCGCGAGTCGGTTGTCCGCTTCCTTCATCCGCAGACGGTCGGGTACCTATGGGCAGTAGTTGTTGCATCGGTGGTCGGGTGCATCGGCAACGAAGCCGTGGCCCAGTTCCGCATTAAGGTGGGCAAGGAGATCGGCAGCGCCGCTCTAGTGGCTGATGGCCATCACGCGCGAGTCGACGGGCTCACGAGTCTGGCTGTGCTTCTTGGCGCCGTCGGGGTCTGGCTGGGCTATCCATTGGCCGACCCTGTTGTCGGTCTTCTCATCACCGTTGCGATCTTGAGAATCGTATGGCAATCCGGCAAGTCCATTTTTGCCCGGCTGCTTGACGGGGTCGATCCGGAGGTTATCAGTGAAATCAGGCAGGCTGCGAGCCATACGCCGGGAGTAAGAGACATCTCCGAAGTGCGGGTAAGATGGTTGGGACACCGGCTACATGCAGAGCTGAATATTGCGGTCAGCCCGGATCTTTCTGTCGAAAAAGGACACGACATCGCGAAGGAGGTCCGACACAACCTCCTGCACCATTTGCGGTACCTTTCGAATGCTACAGTCCACGTTGATCCCGTCAATGCATCAGGCGAGGCCTATCACGGCTTCGAAGAGCATGAACATGACGAATTGCCTCCCCATTCACATTGAACCAAAGAAGGTCAGAGTCCATTTCCCACCTCAGGAGGTCACGGCCGTATCACCCGGACTTTGTTTGGCTCTTTCAGTTCACATTCCATTTTGGCCGGAAAAGACCCGCCTTCCGTGTGTGGACCTTCCCTGGATGGCGTACCCCGCCGCGAGTGAAGAACTGCCTGTAAGTCGCTGATTGGCTTCGGATGACACACTTCGCGTGGCGCGGGTGGAAGTTTGAAATCGCTCGCCTCGGCTTTGTTCTCGAGCAACTGGGGAGAATCCCGGCAACAGGCGAGCGTCGACATGGACGCAACAGTGTGAGCAATCGGGCAGATTCAGGCTTCGCCTCTGGTTCTGATTTGTTTCGATCCGGTGTCTGACGCCTGACCCGCACTTTGTCAATTCGACGGTCGCTTGGTCGCGCGCTGCTGCAGGGCGACAAAACCGTTCCCGCGCCGGTTGGCGTGATCTACTTTCAGCCGTACGTCTTAGGCGGCTTGTTTTGCTGCGCGCTGGTCTTGGCCTTTGCCGGGATGAGTAACCTGCTCAATAACCTGCTGCCAAGCGACTTCACCTGGCTGTTTCAAACCGAGCTCCGGTCTCTCAGCTAGCGCCACAGCCGCCCTTAAGATGAGATCGGCAACCCGTCTTTTGGCGGATCTTTTCGGCCACGCTCTTGGTCGCCTCAAAGACCGCGTGGAAGTAATTCTCTTGTAAGAGTTCGGCCCGGCAGAACTGGAAGACGTCAGGATGAATGTTTCGTTCGGCCAGCCGAGCGCGCAGCCGACTCGCCCGTTCCTGGGCCTCGCTGATCGTGGTGGCTTTCTCTACCCTGACGATCTTGCCGTCCCGGCCGAGACTAAAACCGCAGAAGGCCAGGGCCTGATTGAGGTCAGTTCGCAGGCGCTCGAAGTTTTCCTGATTGCCTAAATGCCGGGCCGGGTCCATGACTTGCTGCAAAAAGGCCAGGAGGTTGTTGGCACAGCCATCCTGGTTTTGCTTCAAGCGAAGAGCCGCAAACAGCCGGTGCCGTTTGGTGTCTGGGTACGGGTCTGGTATGCCGCACCGGCCAAGCAGTCGGCTGATCTCGGAGCCGGTGAGCCCGCCGTGCGTCTCGCCGACGACGCTACAAATAGCCTCCAGATGCCCGTCTTGAATTTTCGGAATTCCTGGCATGTCTTTTTGTGTCTTGGGGATGTGATCTTATCCTGCTGGTATGACGAGGGGCAGCGAAGTAGTAAAACCCTTGTCAGGGCAGCAAGGCGAGATCAAAGAACTAGCTCCGTGGCTTGCGACGAGGGATAAGTCAGTCGGTTTTCGATTTTTGTCGGGTGTGACACTCAAAGAGGAAGACGCCCAGGGTCGTGGCCGCACCCACTGCCAACCGGGCATGCTCAGGTTTGAGGCTACGGTGGCCTGCACTCTTGCCGTGACCAGTGCCGAAGGGATTGCGCAGCTCAGCCAGGTGGTGGCCGATGGCGGCCAGGTTCTTTATAAGCACCCGCAGACTCTCTGCCGCCTGCTCGGCATTTGTCACGTCGTCAGGAACGACTTCCAGAGTCCCGAGCGTTACTTTTACGAGCTTGGGGCTTTTATCGCAAAGGATAGTTATGCCTACCGGCCAGGGATGTCAAGGCCGGAGGGTTTCAAATGATCAGGTGTGAGCGGGATCTTAAAGGAAAAAACAAGGGTAAACAAGCAGGACAGAAACGCCCTAACCTGCTGCATGACAGTATCTTAAGTATAGGTAAAAACGGCAAATCCAACAAGGCGTAAGGATCGTTGGTGGTTTTTAAGGCAGGCATTCTGACTCAATTGACTCGGTGCACTTTCAGGTAGCTTTTTTGCAGGTAGAAAACCACGGAGGAATTGCCTATTGACGCCTGCGCCCGATTGCCCACGCCAACCGCTATTGACATGTGTTGGCCATTTGGCTAAACTGCCAAGCGTGATCAACATGGAAAAGAAAGATCGTCTCCGCCTGGAAAGCCGTGCCCGGATTATGAAGGCTCTGGGGCACCCGACACGGCTGTTTATCGTCGAGACGCTGGAGTCCCGCGAGCACTGTGTGTGCGAGCTGACGGCGATGATCGGCGCCGACATCTCCACCGTTTCCAAGCATCTCTCCATCCTGAAACAGGCGGGAGTGGTGCGCGACGAAAAGCGCGGCTCGCAAGTCTTCTACGCGCTTCGTGTCCCCTGCGTGCTCAGGCTTTTCGAGTGTGTCGAAAGCATCGTTAAAAAGTCAGCAGAGGAGTACCTGGAGTTGTCGCAATGAGAACTGTGGCTTCTAAGACCCGGAGAGAAATCCAATGAAAAAGAGAGCAATAGTTCTGAGTGGTTTCGCTGTCCTGAGCCTCTTGACGGTATTCGGCGTTCTGAACGTTTGCGGGTGCACCGGTTTCGATGGAGGAGCGGCGGTCCAAGCAGCCGCGCAGACCAATCAGGCGCCCACGGCCGATTCCAAGCTCGTCGCCTACTATTTTCACGGCACCACCCGATGCAACACTTGTCGGACGATCGAGGCCTACGCGCGGGAGGCCGTTCAAACCGGTTTCGGTGACGCGCTCAAGGCGGGAAAGATCGAGTGGCGGACACTGAACGTCGAAGAGGCCGCCAACCGGCATTTCATCAAGGACTACCAGCTTTACACGAGATCAGTCGTCCTGGCGAGCTATCAGGGCGACAAGCAGTTGCGGTGGAAGAACCTGGACAAGGTCTGGGAACTGGTCGGAGACAAGCCAAGCTTCACGCGCTACGTTCAGACCGAGGTCAAGTCTTTCCTCGAGGCGCGGTGATGGATTCCCTGCCCCGCGCGCTCGGAGCTGCTTTTGGCTGCGACCTATCTCGATAAGGACGAGTCGATGACGCAATTTCCGCTCTTTTACGAAAATACCATTGTTTGGACAGGCGAAAAGAAGGGTGAAGTTTCGAGCCCGAACCTCCCTTCCCTGCAAGTCGCAACGCCCCCTGATTTTGGCGGGCATGAAGGATTCTGGTCTCCCGAACAGTGCTTTGTCGCGGCCGTGAATGCTTGCGTGATGAGTACCTTCCTGGCGATTGCCCAACTTTCGAAACTCTCGTTTGAAACTTACGAGGCCGAGGCCTCGGGCAAGCTGGACAGGCCAGAAGGCCAGGTCATGCAGTTCACCGAGATTACAATCCGGCCCAGGCTCGTCGTCACCCACAGCAAGGATCTGGAGCGAGCCGGCCGGCTACTGGAAAAAGCTGAGAAGCAGTGCCTGATTTCCAATTCCATCAAGGCTGTGGTCCACCTGGAGCCCCAAGTGACAGCAACAGTCGATTGAGCGATTAATCTGGCCCCTGGCGTTTTGACTCGACACAGGTTGGAGGTTCTATGCTCGAAGTCATGGCTGACAAGTTCATCTTCCGTGTCCCAGAGGGGCTGTACTACAGCGATACCGGAATCTGGGTAGCGGTCGAAGAAAACCGTGGTCGATTGGGCCTGACCGACTTCGTCCAACAGTTGAACGGAGATCTCGCGTTCGCCACGGTCAAACCGGTCGGAACACAGGTCAAGGCGTCGGAATCGTTCGCCGACATCGAGACTGTCAAGGCGATCCTGGAACTCTATTCACCGGTGAGCGGTCGCATCCTTGAAGTCAATGCCGAGTTGGAAGACTCTCCGGAACTGATCAACCAGGACCCGTACGGCCACGGATGGCTGGCGTTGCTTGAATTGGACCGCTGGGGCGAGGAGAAAAATGGCCTCCTCGAGGCGCCGCGTTATTTGGAACTCGTTAAAGGCCAGGCCGAAATGGAGCTGAAGAAGTGAAACCCAAAGCTTTGATTATTCCTTGTAGTGGCATCGGCAAGACGCTCGGCAGCGTCGCCCGGGAAAGTGCCTTCCGGGTGACCGAAGACTTGCGTCCGGAAACAAGCCGCCTCATACCTCTTTCCCTCCTCGTGCTGGGCGAGGAAGAGACGCGAGAAATTCTTGCAAGAACCCCCGTCGTGGCTATTGACGGTTGCACCAAGTCGTGCGCGGCCAAAGTGGCCACCGAACGAGGCGGCACGGTGAGCCAGGCGCTCCAGGTATCGGACGCCTTCAAGCGTCACCGCGGTTTGAAACCCGAAGGGGTCGCCGAGCTCAATGAGGCCGGCCTTCAACTGGCCCAGGCGCTGGCGGAAGAGGTTGCCGAGCTCGTGGATCGAATGGATGGAGAGGTGAGAAATGCCTGAGCTGCCCGTCAAAAAAGTGGGGATCATCTCCTGCTCCGGGGAGGAAATGGCGGAAGGCACGATCTCCCGACTGGCCACACGCAGAGTTCTGGAAACCCTGCAGCCGGAACGGACCGTGACGATCTGTCTTCCCTTGTTTCTCGCCGGAGGCGAAGGCGAACGAGCCTTTGCCCGTCATTACCCGACGATCGCAATCGATGGTTGCGGGAAGCGGTGCGCCGCCCGTGGGACCGAAATGTACAGTGGCAAGCCGGCAGCCAGCATCGTTGTTTCCGAACTGTCCTCGCATGGAAATGGCGATTTGGGAACCGCGCGGCGGCTTTCGTGCCAGGGGCGAGAATTGGTCGACGCGACGGCCGCGGCGACAAGCGAGCTCGTAGACCGCCTGCTCGGGCCGAGAACCCTGGTCGGTCTCACAATGGCCGCTCCTTCTCCCGCAAAGGCGGCTGTTACCTGCTCGTGCGGGTCGGGAATCCCGGTAAAGAAGCTGACGATCGCGGGACGGGAAACCGAGGTCGCCGCCCTCCCCGTTATTTACGAGTCGTGGCGCGATTCCGGCCTGATGCCTGGTCAGGGACTCTCTCCGGAGATGCTGAGGCTTCTGAGAGTTTACAACTCGATCCCGCCAGATGAAGAAGATGCCTGGAAGCACGCTATCGCTCTCGATTACGCCCGGTTCTGTTCGGAGGCGAAGTAATGTCCCGCACCGCTACTTACAACGCGACCGTGACCTGGAAAGGCGAGCACTGGGGGCATCTCCGCTTGGGGAATGGTCCCGAGATGGACTTCTCTGCCCCGCCTGACGCGCACGGGCATGAGGGAGTTTTGACTCCCGAGGACGCCTTCGTCGCGGCCGTCAACACCTGCATCATGATGATGTTCATCTGGACGGCCGAACGCTTCAAGCTCGACCTGGTGTCTTACGAATGCCGGGCGGACGGAACGAAGCTTATCGAACTGGACCGGACGGAGACGTTTACGGACGTCGTCCTCCTCCCGAGGATCGTGGTGCGCTCGGAACCGGGGCAAAAGGAGATCACCGCGAAGCGGATCAGCCGAGCACTCGAGACGGCGCAAAAATACAGCCTGGTCGCGAACTCGATCAAGTCCCGAATCGCGGTCGAGCCTGAAATATGCCTGCTGGATACTGAAGCAAACCGGAGTGGAGGCGTCGCGTGAATGAATTCATGGTGGCGCTGGGAGCCGCCCTCTGGCTTGGCATCCTGACCTCGATCAGCCCTTGCCCTTTGGCCACGAATATCGCTGCCATCTCATTTCTCAGCCGGCACATCGAAAAGCCTTGGAGGACATTCGTCTTCGGACTGTTATACACGGTTGGAAGAATCCTTAGCTATGTCGTCGTCGGCCTCCTGGTCATGGTGAGCCTCGTCTCGATACCCTCCCTCTCCCTCGGCCTGCAGACCTGGATGAATCGCCTGATCGGCCCGCTCCTGGTGATCATCGGGCTTTATCTTCTCAATATTCTGAAACTGAACATCCCGGGCTTGGGTTTCGGCCCTGGCCGCAATACCGAGCGGCTGGCGAATCGAGGTGGGTACCTCGGTTCGGCGCTCCTCGGGTCCGCACTTGCTCTCTCGTTCTGCCCGGTGTCCGCCGCCTTGTTTTTTGGCAGCCTCGTCCCGCTGGCTTTGGCCAACCAACCGGGCACGGCGATGTTCTCGATTTACGGAGTCGGAACGGCCGTCCCGGTGCTCGGGTTTGCCACGCTGCTCGCTTTTGCGAGCAACTGGGTGACGAGGGCGATGGCAGTGACGGCGAGCGTTGAACGCTGGGCGAAAGCGATCACCGGCGTCGTGTTCCTCGTGATCGGGATTTATTACATCTGGATGTATACCTTTTCGCCGGCCACCTTTTAGGTGACCGGCCCGTTTGAGTTGCGGAGGACTTATGAAGATTCAAGTTGTCGGGCCCGGTTGCCCAAGATGCAACAAGACCGAACAAAACGTCGTGAATGCCTGTGCAGAGCTCCAGCTCAATGCTGATTTTGAGCATGTCGTGGACGTGATGCGGTTTCCTCAACTCGGTGTGATGTTCACGCCAGGCGTAGTGGTGGACGGGGAGGTCGTCTTCTCGGGCCGGATCCCGTCCGTCGAGGAGATCAAGACCGCCCTCTCTCAGCGCGCGGGCAAGTGAGTTCGCTTCCGCGATGGAGCCGTGGCCTCATTCACGTCCTGTTCGAGGAGATCCATGGCGATTGACTGTCGTGGGGATCGCGGGATTACCGATTATCGGAGATGGGGACCAAAAGGAGGGTAAGGCAATGAAGGACTACACACTCGGATTCATCGGTGCTGGTCGAGTCACCAAAATAATGCTTGAGGGGTTTAGAAGAGCAGGCAGATTTCCCCATCAGGTCGTGGTGACAGATTTGAAGCAGGAAACGCTCGATACTCTCAAGACGCGCTTTCCAAGCATAGAGAGTGTGCTCAATGACAACCAGAAGCCATGTGCACAGGACATTGTCTTTCTTGCCCTTCACCCGCCCGCGATAGGCGCCGTGCTTGACGGGATCAGCCCCCTTATTAGCGGAAATACAGTCTTAGTCTCTTTGGCTCCCAAAATATCGATAGAGAAAATCTCCGAGGGCTTGGGCGGATTCAAACGCATTATCCGTCTATTGCCAAATGCACCATCCATCGTGAATGCCGGCTTTAACCCAACGACCCTTTCGTCGGTGTTTTCGCTCGACGAACAGCACGATATCCTTTCCCTTTTCCGAATTTTGGGAGACTGCCCTGTTGTGAAAGAGGAGACCATTGAGGCTTATGCGATTACAACGGCGATGGGACCGACCTACCTCTGGTTCCAGCTTGATGAACTTCAGAAGCTTGGCGAGACGTATGGACTGGCGAGCAACGACCTTCAGTGCGGCTTGAAACAGATGGTCATCGGAGCGGCGAAAACAATGTTCGAGTCCGGCCTGTCCGCGAGCGAGGTTATGGACCTCATCCCGGTAAAGCCGTTAGGGGAAGACGAAGCCGGCATACGGAGCCTGTATAAGACAAAACTAGATGCGCTGCTGAACAAATTGAAAGCCTCCTAAGAAGCTTCAAGCGGGGCGCGGGTTTCAGCGTCACGCAAGACCTCGATGGAGCGCGGGTACGCCTGGGCGCCCGCCTTGGCTGATTCGCGCTCCCGGGCGCTCACAGCGGCTGCTCGCCTCCTGGGAAGAGGGAGCGGAGGCCCATGGCAGAAAAATCCGCGGTGGTTGAGATCACCCCAGAAGAACAGATCGAACTCTGTTCAGCCCGAGGATCGGGTTTGGCAAATGCGGCCACCTTAGTGTCGGCGCAGATGCCGGTAATGACCGAAGTGCTTGAAACTGGGGAATTCCCAGTCTCTTCCGCTGGCAATTTGCGAGTGGGACACGCACGGCACCCTGTCTTTTGTACAGGGCGTCTGGGAATTGCGGGCGACAGGCCGCGAACGCGCCAGCCCGTTAACTGCGATAAAAACAGGATGTTGACTCTCTCCGATGGTTGCTTCGGGCGCGCGCCGGAGATGCCCAACTTGGTCAGCTTTGGATTTGCCTACCTACAAAATTATCTACAATCGCTCGTTTTGACACCTGTCGGCGGGCGCAGCATTATCGCTGGAAGGGGTTGAAAAATCAGGCGCTTTGTTTTGGTCGGGGCACAGGGATTTGAACCCCCGACACCTGCTCCCAAAGCAGAAACCCCAAGCAGGCTAAAGCCGTGAAAAATCGGCCTTTACTTTTCAACCACTTACGGCCCGGTTGTTGAAGTTTGTTGAGCTTTGTGGAGCTTTGGGATTTGACTCACTACAAAATTATCTACAGAAGCGAAGACTCTCATCGCCAGCAGGGCCAAAATTCCAACTTGGATTTTGCGTAGGAGCAAAATTTCAAGCGCGCGGATCGCTCTCTCGGTTCCACTTCTCGACGCTGTCCAACACTTCGTCATCAGCAGACCAAGCGGCCCCGAAATCGGTTTGGGGTCAACCATTCAAAGTGATAGCCGAGGGCTGAGCGTTTAGAAGATGCGCACGGGGCTGACCCGGAAGGCATTTCGGGGCTACTTGGTCCGCGATCGGGTATTTGACGAGAGGTGGTGCTGGGGCCGGGCAACTACGTTCTCAAGCTCCTGTCCGATGCGTCGTTGCATATGCCGAGAAGGTTAGGAGAAACCGGAAGAACAGTCGTGAGGCTGCTGTCAGGATGCGGTGAGGATTTGGTGGAAGGAAGCCCTGAGGGTGCGCGGCACCACTCGCGAGGCGTTCACGACCCTGATAACATTTCAGAGCAAGGTCGTAACACAGATGCGAAATATGCGCACTAAATCGGGAATCGGTTTTTCGGCGCTGGCGTTTTTTGTGCTAGTGGTCGCTCAGGGGGCCCCGGCCGCTCAGCAGTCGCCACCCAAACTACCACCTAAACTCGAAAGCTTTCTCGCCACAACAGTGCATCCTGCGCCCGCCGAGTACCAGCGTCTTCGAGACGGTGAACCGATGACGAAACTCCTCGATTCAGACCCAAGTGTCGAGACTGCGGCGTTCGGCGCAGTCTGGATCAAGGCGCCTATCTCCCGGTACGTCGACGCAATCCGGGACATCGAAAACTTCGAAATTGGGGGCGGGTTCAAAGTGACCAAGCGGATCAGCAGGCCGCCCCGCATCGAGGACTTTGCCGCCATGCGGTTTCCGAAAGACGATCTCGAGGACCTCCGGACCTGTAAGGTTGGGGACTGCGAGATCAAGTTGGGTCAGGAGGCGCTCGAGCGGCTGCGGGCCGAGGTTAATTGGAACGGCCAGAATCCTGAAGGGCAGGCCAACACAGCAATACGGGAGATTGCTCTGGATTACGTCACGGGATACCTGGAAGGGGGAAACGAAAGGCTTGCCGTCTACCGTGACCAATCGCGACCGACCTTCGTGGCTGAGGAGTTCCGCGCCATGATAGACCAGATGCCGAACCTCAGCACTCTAATACCCGGGATGCGGCGCTACCTGCTTGATTTCCCGAAAGCTGACCTTCAAGGAGCCCGCTCCTTTCTCTATTGGCAGGAAACGCAGTTCGGCCTTAAGCCGACGCTTCGGATCAGTCACCTCGTTCTCCTTGAGGGTCCGGAAGGCACAGTCGTGGCGTCGAAGATGCTTTACGCCAGTCACTACTTCTGGACAGCTCTGGAGTTGCGGGCGTTGCTTCCCGATCCCGTACGCGGCCCGGGTTTCTGGTTCGTGACAGTAAATCGAAGCCGGTCCGACGGACTGAGCGGTTTCAAAGGGCGGATCATCCGAGGACGGGTCCGGAGCGAGGTGGAGAAAGGAACCGAGGCAGCGCTTACGGCGACGAAGCAACGACTTGAGAAGGTGCACTAGTGTTAACCAGCAACTCGTGTCGGGCGGGGCTGTCGGTTCGTCCGATGCGACGACGGACGAACTTCTCCCCTTCCTATCCCTGGCACACTACTGTTCACTGGCTATGAGAGCGGGCTTGTCACTTTGCGTTTTGGTTTCTTCTCTAACCAGACTGAACGAAGATTGAGCCAGCGCCAGCACCGCCGGGCCGACAAAAAGCCCGATTACGCCGAACGCCTGAACTCCGCCGAGCAGCGCGAAGAAGAGATATAGCGGGTGAAAGCTGACCTGCTTGCTGATCACCAGCGGGCGGATGATGTTATCCACCGTTGAGACCACCCCGGCGCCCCAGGCGAGCAGGATCAATCCTTTCACCGGGTGGCCGACGAGAATCAGGATGATTGAAGCGGGAAGCCACACCAAACTTGTTCCGACGAGAGGTATCAACGAGCAGAACGCCGTGGCTATTCCCCATATCACTGGCGAGGGCAGGCCCAAAATCAAGAAGGCCAATCCCAAAAGCGTTCCCTGAGCGATTGCCACCGCCAGCCCACCATACAGACTGGCGGTACTTGCCCAGCCACATCCGCGCCTCCTCCGCCAGTCGGAGCGCGCGCGTGATAAGCCCGCCATCCTCCGCCCCGCCCGCGCCGACCGATTGATAAGCTGCGGTCAATTCACTTCCCAAGGCAGCGGTGAGCAGAAATGCCGGAACTATGATTGCCAGGAGCGCGCATAATGTCGAAAGCAGCGCCGCCCCATTCGCGCTTGGAATGAGTCTGTGCAGCCTGGCGTGGAGCGGGCGAAACACAATCGCCAGAACCCCGGCAAAGAAGACTGACTCCAGGAACGGCCTTGCGATCAAGTAACAGAACCACAAGGTCACGGCGCAAAGCGCCACCAGGAATATGATTGTCGGTCGCCTTCGCTGATTCATCTCAGCCTCTTCGACAAGGCCTCCGCCCGGCGCTCATCCGCTAACCGTAAACTGGCTCGTTACGCCGAACGGTTAGCGGACAGCGCCGTCGAGGTTTATGACCGCGGTAGAGCGCGTCAGACTGCCGCCGCTTCTTTCACGAGTTGCCAGGCCTGGCGCAGCTTATCGACGCGCGCCTTGTGATCGGCGCGCTCCTGAGCGATGCGCTTTTCCAGCTTCGCCTTCATCTCTCCTCTCGCCTTCGCCGCCCGTTTTTGGAGTGCTGTGATCTTTGCTTCACCTTCCCGCTCGAAGGCTTCGATCCTCCCTTCGAGAAGGGTGCGACGCGCATCGAACCTCTTCTGGGCTGCATCGACTTTCGCTTTTAGCTGAGCCTTGGCGTTCCCAACGGCTTGTTGGTGCTCGGCCTTCAGCTCGGCGAGTTCGGCACTTTCGGCAGCCATCTCTCGCTCGATTTGAGCGTCAATGAATTCCCCGCGCACGCGCCGGAACACCACACCGCCGAGCGCCTCCATACGTGTGTCGAGAGGTGTAACCCACTCCTCGTCAACGTCGGCGACCACGGCCACCTTGCCCGGCGTCAGGTTCTGGGAGACTTCGGCCAAGAAGTCATCACCGACGCCGACCACAGCCAGATCGTATATCGAGCCGGTTACGGCGCCGGCTGTGGCGCCGACGGCAAGACCGATGGGGCCGCCGAGCAGCCCGATGAGACTCCCCGTTGCTAATCCGAAGAGGGTCCCCGCAGGGCCTTGATCATCTGCCTGCTTGACGCTGACTTCTCCCGCTGTGTTTTTGGCAATGACGGCGGCAGCGTGCAGTGTCAGGCTGCCTTCGGCATGGAGTCCCTCGAGAGCTTTCAACCCCTCGTAGGCGCTCCTTTCGTCGTTGAATATTGTCACCATCATCTTGTTCATAACCTTACTCCTTCATCTCCTCGTGGCCTGTGACCACGGTGTATGGGCGATTGTTGTTGGACACGCTTCCGGTCTGATCGCCCCTAGAGGCCGGAGCGCGTTGTTCGTCGGTTTGTCCTAAGGTCTCCGGCGTTGATTTCGTCGGTGTCATCGGCGGTCTGCTCCAGCGTGAACTCTGTGGCCTCCACTTGAATCCCACCATCGCGCTCGCCCTCAATCTCCTTGGTAATCTCTTCAATGACCGCCCTGTTCATGATTCCCGTAGTCCGCAGCTCTGCGCCGCATCGGAGCATCTGCGCGAGCAGGTCGCGGCCCTTGTCGTCAACGTAGACGACGCCTGACAGATCTATGCGCACGGGTTCGCCGTTCGACTGCGCTTGCGCCTCAAGCCAGCTCATCTCTAGTGCATCAACCCAGCCGTCTGAGAGCGTGCCTTCGACAATCAGGACCAACTCTGAGCCTTCATGAATTTGGCTGATTCGTATCAACGCCCTGTCCTCCGGTCAGGTACTTACGCAAGTGGCTTGCCAGTCACCTTTGAAGTCGCGTTGATCCTTTAGGAGCTAGAAAAGAAAAGGATTGTGTCTGGAGGGGTAGAAGTGTGCGGGCGGCGTTCGTGGCGAGCCAAGTGCAAAAGTGGCGAGATGTCGTCGCGGCCGGCGAGATTTCACCGCGCGCCCGTCGCGGCGTCTATGAAGGGCGATTGATGCCGAGCTTGATCATCTTCGAACGCAGGGTCGAGCGGTTAAGCCCCAGCTTCGCCGCAGCACCTCGCGGCCCGCCGATGATCCAGTTCGTGTCGCGCAGGGCGCGTAGGATGTGCGCGCGGTCGGCATCTTCGAGATGCATGGTCTCGGCGTGTTCGAGATTCACGTTCTGGCCGGCGGCTTCCGTGGGAACCACAGTGGCGTGGGGACACAGCTCAGGCAACCCGACCTGTAGCACGGGGCCGGGCGAGAGGATCACCGAGCGCTCGATCACGTTCTCAAGCTCGCGGACGTTGCCGGGCCAGGGGTAGTGGCACAGCGCCTGCAAAGCGTCTTTCGGGATCGTCTCGATCCGCTTGTTCATCCGGCGCGCGTGTTTCTGCGCGAAATATTTGACGAGCAGTGGGATGTCTTCCGCGCGCTCGCGCAGGGCCGGGACGAAGACCGGGAAAACGTTCAGGCGGTAGTAGAGGTCTGAGCGAAACCTCTTCTCGGCCACCATCTGCCGGAGGTCACAGTTGGTGGCGGCGATGAGCCGCACGTCCGTCCTTATAGTGCGCGAGCTGCCGAGGCGCTCGAACTCCCGCTCCTGCAAGACGCGTAGGAGCTTCGGCTGTAGTTCAAGAGGAATCTCGCCAACTTCATCAAGGAGGAGCGTCCCCTTGTGTGACAGCTCAAAGCGCCCCACGCGCTGCGCGATAGCCCCGGTGAAAGCGCCCTTCTCGTGGCCGAACAACTCGGATTCGAGCAGCCCCGTCGGGATGGCGGCGCAGTTGAGCTTCACCAGCGTGCGGTCGCGCCGCCCGCTCAGATGGTGAATGGCGCGGGCGATCAACTCTTTGCCGGTGCCCGTCTCGCCGTAAATCAGGACAACGGAATCGGTCGGCGCGACTGTCTCCACCTGTTTGAGCACCTGCTTCAAGGCGGCGCTCCGCCCGATGATCTCCTCGAAGTTGTAGTTGGTCTTTATCTCTTCTTCGAGGTAGACCTTCTCGCTGGCGAGCTTGTTTTTGAGGGCGGCGATCTCACGGTAAGCAAGCGCGTTCTCGACGGCGATAGCGATCTGCCCGGCGATGTGTGTGAGCAGTTCCGCGTCCCCCCCGGTGAAGGCGTGTTCGCTCCGGCTCGCGATGTCGAGCGTCCCCAGCGCACGGTCGTGCGCGAGGAGCGGGATGATGCAGGCAGACCTCAGCCCGTCATCATATGCATGTTTGATCTGCGGGGCCGGGAACTCCTCTAGATCGAGATTCCTTATGAGAACGGGTCGCTGGGAAGTGAAGGCCAACCCTTCGGGACTTCCTTCCAGCGGAAATAATGCGCCTTTTTCAAGGTCGCTCGAGTATTGCAGGTCAAAGCTGTGCAGACGCAGTTGTCCGCTCTCCGGGTCGTGCAGAAAGATCGAAGCGGAGTCGTGCGGAATGACCTTGCGGAGGGAATCGGAGATCGCGTGCAGCAGGCTTCCCAAATCCAGACGGGTGACCACCGCGTTGTTGATCTCGAGCAGTAGTTGGTAGCGGTCGCGCTCGGCTTCGGCGGTGGCGAGGAGGGTTTCATACTGTATATCGGTGCCATTGGCGTTCGCAGACCGGGGATGGTCGCGCATGGGGAAATCATCTCCTCAAATCTAACAACGCGCGGGAGGAGATGATTATATAAAGAAACCAAGTACAGAAGAAGTTTGAGATACCCAGAATCTACCGCCTCTATGCTGACTCCTAGCCTCTAGGGCCGAGGGATCCCAAGTTGGCCCCTCGGTTTGTCATTGCCCGCTTCAGAATGTGCGCTGTTTTGTCTCACGCTTTCAGCGTGAAGAAAGTTGCTGGAGAAGTCGATTTCCGCCAAAGTCGAGAGCCGTCGGCCGCGACCATGACGAGGAGATGAACTGCATCGGGAGTCAGGCGCCTACTCTTTACACGTGCCAGTGAGACAGCACCCTCCTGGCCCAGATTCACGACCTTCAACGCGCGGCGCGGCCGATGGCCGGCAACCAAACTGAAGCGTCCGGCGCTGTGCTGTCTTTCACCGCGTGAAGGTCTATTCTCACCTCGACCGAGTGCTCCTGACGGTCATCAACCAGCGGAATCGCCTGGTCGCCCTGCCCGACGCCGTCAACGGTGACAGTCATCCTGGTATTCGCGGTTGTCCCGGCACTCACTGGCACTCCGGCCAGCACGCTAATTCCCTCCCCCGCAGTCAGTCCGCGTCCCTCCTCCGCAGCGAGCGTTTGCACCACCGCGATGTGATAGACGGTCTCGCGATACCGGTAGTGGAGCTTGAACCCCTTCCAATCCGCGCGGAAGGCACGGGGCAAAGCGCAGCCTGTCCACTTCCAGGCGCAGCCCCAGGAGCGATTCCACGATCAGCCGGTACATCCATCCGGCCGAGCCCGTGTACCAGGTCCAGCCGCCTCGGCCGGTGTGCGGCGGCAGCGCATAGACGTCGGCCGCGACAACATAGGGCTCCACCTTATAGATCCCCGCTGCCTCCGGAGATCGCGAGTGGTTCACGGGATTGATGATGTCAAAGAGCTCCCAGGCGCGCCGGCTGTCGCCCAAAGCGGCGAACGCCGCTGACGCCCAGATCGCCGCATGCGTGTACTGCCCGCCATTCTCCCTCACCCCCGGGACGTACCCTTTGATGTAGCCGGGATTCAATTCCGACTTGTCGAACGGCGGGTCCAGGAGCTGGATCAGCCCATCGTTTCGGCGAACCAGACGCTGCTCCACGGCTTCCATCGCCAGGCGGGAGCGCTCGGCATCGCCTGCCCCGGACAGGACCGACCAGCTTTGCGCGACGGAATCAATCTGGCACTCGGGATTGCTCGCCGAGCCAAGCGGCGAGCCGTCGTCGAAGTAGGCGCGCCGGTACCACGCGCCATCCCAGCCATTCTGCTCGATGTTCCCCCGCACTTCGGCCGCCTCGCTCCGGCAGCGCTCGGCGAAGGCGCCGTCGCCCCGCAGGCGGGCGACTTCGGCGAAGCGCCTGAGCACTTCATACAGGAAGAATCCCAACCAGACGCTTTCGCCCTCCCCGTGTTCGCCGACAAGGTTCATCGCGTCGTTCCAATCCCCGGAGCCGATCAGCGGCAGGCCGTGTTCCCCGAATTTGAGGCCCCTCTTAATTGCGCGTACACAGTGTTCGTACAAACTTGCCGCTTCCTCGGACCGGCCGGGCAGGTCGTAATACGAGTCCTCGTCGGCGTTGACCCGGCGTCCTTCCAGGAAATGGACGGGTTCGTCCAATACACCGGTATCTCCCGTACCGAGCACGTACCGGCAGGTCGCCAGCGGCAGCCAGAGTGCGTCGTCCGAACAGTGCGTACGAACGCCCCGGTCCGACGGGGGATGCCACCAGTGCTGGACGTCTCCGTCTGCGAACTGATGGGCCGTGGCGCGCAGCAGGTGCTCGCGCGCCAGGCGCGGCTCGGCGTGGATGAGCGCCATGACATCCTGCAGCTGATCGCGAAAACCGAACGCGCCACCCGGCTGGTAGAAGGCGCTTCGCGCCCAGAGACGACACGCGAGAGTCTGGTACAGGAGCCAGCCGTTAGTCAGGACATTGAGTGACTCGTCCGGGGTTTCCACATTCACGGCGCCCAGCGTGTGGTTCCAATATTCCCACACCGCTGCGAGCGCGCCATGCGCCGCGGCGGCCCCCCGGAAGCGTTTTGCCAGCCTGGAGGTTTCCCCGGCGTCCCGCCCGGCGCCGAGCCTGAAGACGAGCTCGCTCTCTTCGCCGTCGGCAAGCTCGAAGGGAACCTGCACCGCGCCGCAGGGATCCAGCGCGGCGCCCATTTTCCCGGAAAGCCGCACCCGGGACATCGCGGCCGGACTCCGAGGCGTGCCGTTACGGCCCAGGAACTCGGTCCGGTCGCAACTGACGGTTCGAACCGCCGCATCCACGTCGAAAAACGCGACCCGACCGGCAAACTCCGTGTTGTACGGGTTCCGCGCGAAGAGTGCTCCGCTATTGGCGTCCACTTCGGTGACCAGGTGCATGGCTGATTTCGGCCGCATGTCGCCCAACACCCATTCCACATATCCCGTGACCGAGAGCCGGCGCGATCGTCCGGACTCGTTTCGGACCTTCAGGATCGTGAACTTGACGGGGGCGTCCACGGCCACAAAAACCGTGAGCTCCGAGCGGATGCCGCGCTCGACGTGCTCGAAGACGCTGTAACCGAATCCGTGCCGACTGGCGTAAGGCGTCGCTCCGCGGCTCGGCAGCGGCGTTGGCGACCAGAAGATCCCCGTTTCTTCGTCGCGGATGTAGAAGGTTTCTCCGCTCGAATCGCTCACCGGGTCGTTGTTCCAGGGAGTGAGGCGGAACTCGTGGGCATTTTCGCTCCAGGTGCAGGAGGCGCCGCTTTCTGAGACTACGGTCCCGAACTGCGGGTTTGCCAGCACGTTCACCCACGGGGCAGGCGTCACCTGCCCGGGCGCTGTCGTGATGACATACTCGCGTCCATCCGAGGTGAATCCGCCCAGCCCGTTGAAGAAGATCAGATCGCGGCGAGGCAGCGCAGCCACCGGGGGCTCGGCACGACCGGTTCGGCTCGGCGCAAGGCGCGGGACTGGTACTTGCACGGGGCGGCGATGATTGATCTGGTCTGCCAGCGAACCTCGACTGTCGGTGATGATGGCGCGAGCGACGGATTCGAACAGGATGCGATCCTCGTTCGAGACTTGATCCGCGGTTCTGACGAAGATGCCTCCGGGCCGATTTGCTACGTTGGTTTCGATGCCTGCGGCAATCAGCCCCATGATCTGGTCGTGCAGGAGTTGCCGGTAGCCGGCATGATCTTCGTTCCAGATCACCAGGTCGACGGGCAGTCCTTTCAGGCGCCAGTAGGCGTGCGCCTGGATCAACTGGCGCACCAGATCGATATTGGCCGGGTCTCCAATCCGCAGCAGCACGATCGGCAAATCGCCGGAAATTGAATAACCCCATAGACCGGATTGCCCACGCCGGTTTTTTACGAGGGTGCTCGGGTCAGCGCGCTGAGAGGAATTGGCATAGAGGATGGAGCTGGCCAGGTGCCCGTAGAGTTGCGCGTCGGCGTCTGTGGCGTTGAGCTGCCGCAGGATCACCTGCCCATGCGTCCAGGAAAGCTCAAGGACACGATCCGCCAGACGCCGGTCCTGGTATTTCTCAACCAGCCCCAGGCAGACGTCCCGGGTGTCACCGATGCCGGAGACGATATTTACCGACGCCGACTCTTCCGGGTCGAGCGTGATCCGGTATCGGATCGCGACGATCGGATCGAGCACGGACCCCTGACTGCCCGAAAGCGGCGCGGAACCGAGCATCGCCTGTGGATCGGCGACGGTGTTTCCCCGACCGATGAATTGCAGCCGGTCGGTCTCATAGGAGGTCTCCCCGATGTCGGCTCCCGGAACACTCAGAAGGTGGAACATCCATGGCGTCGGCTCGTGCAGAGAGCGCGGCCGGCGGGTGCATAGAATCGCCCTCTGCCGGTTGATGATCTCGGTCTGAACAAAGAGATTGCTGAACGCCGGATGCAGCGCGTCGGCTGCGGGCGATGCGAGAACGACTTCCGCATAGCTCGTCAGGTCGATTACCCTGCGGGTCCGAGAACGGTTGGTGAGGGTAATCCGGCGCAGCTCGATGTCATCCTCGGGTGAGACCGCGATTTCCGTATGGGTGTCGATGTCGTGGTCCCGGCGCCGGAACTCCGCGCGTGCCTCCGAAAAGACCGCTTCGTACTTCTCCGATCCCGCGTGCGTCGGCTGATACGCGGTGGACCAGACATCCCCGCTGGTCACGTCGCGGAGGTAACAGAACATGCCCCAGTTGTCGCGGGTGCTGTCCTCTCGCCAGCGCGTGAGTGCGATGTCCTTCCAGCGGCTGTATCCCCCGCCCGCGTTTGTGACCATCACGTGGTATCTGCCATTGGACAGCAACTGCAGCTCCGGTACCGGGGAGTCGGGGCTGCTGAAAACGCGAATCGGCATTTCCGTGCCACCGGAGATTTCACGACCGTCGGAAGGTTCGGCAGCCTGCGAGAAGAACGCTGTCGCCTTTGGAACTCGCTCCTGGAGCAACAGAGTAGTCGCCCGGAACAATGGATCCGACTCGAATCGCTTCTGCATCGGGCGGTCCAGGAGCAGATACGCCAGAGCCAGCAAGCTCATGCCCTGGTGGTGCGCCATAAACGACCGGACAACGGCCCTCGACTGACCGCGCGGTTGACGCGACGGCGTGTAGTCGATGGCTTCATACAAGCCGTATCTTCCTTCGAACCCGCCGTCGGCGAGCCGCTGCAGATTGAGGCATGCCTCCTCGGGTGCCACTATCAGCGCGAGTGTCGACGCATAAGGTGCAATGACCAGATCCTCGGCCAGTCCCCGTCTGAGTCCCAGGCCGGGAACGCCAAACGAGCGGTACTGATAGTTGAGATGGACGTCGACCGCGTTGTAGCCGGATTCAGAAATGCCCCAGGGCACCCCGCGCGTCCTTCCGTAACGAATCTGCCTGTCCACCGCCGCTCTGCAGGTCTGATCGAGCAGCGTGTTCTCGTACGTAGGCATCACCAGCAGCGGCATCAGATACTCGAACATCGATCCGCCCCACGAAAGAAGGATCGGATCGCCGCCGTCAGCAATGAGCAGTCGCCCCAAAGCAAACCAACTCTCCTGAGGCAGCTGTCCCTGGGCTATCGTCACAAAACTGGCTAGTCTCGCCTCCGAAGCCAGCAGATCGTAGTAACTTGCGTCGCGCCGGTGCTCGGAAACGTTGTATCCGATAGCCAATAGGTGACGGGCCTTGTCATACAGGAAGTCATACTCCATATGGGAGAGCTCACTCGCGCGCAGCCCGAGCCTTTCGATGGCCGCGATCCTCGCTTGGGCGCGCCGGCTTGCTTCCATGATGGAAGGTCGAAGCTCCCCCAGCCACGCGTTCTCCTCTGGATTCCTCCCCGCCTGGCGCAGGTGCTCGATCGCCGGCAGCAGACTTGCCTCGAATCCTGCCAGTTCGCGCAAGGTTGGAATCTCATCAAGTGCGGAGAGTGCGGCGATCGGAGTTTTCATGGGTGGCAGCGCGACCCATGGAGCTAGAAACATCAGGTCATCGAGTGCTTCCTGGCACTGCCGGGCGAGGGCGCTTGCCCACCACTGTGCCTGGCTCCCAGAGTCGATATCGAGCCGGCTCGCAACCGTCGCGGCGGATTTGGCCAGCCTGCCGAGGTAATGCCATGCCCCATCCAGCGTCGTCGGCCTCGAGGACGGCGCCAGATCTCTCTGGAGTCCGGCCAGCTCGGCTGGAGCGGCTTCTCCTGCAGCCTCCACCAGTATTCTGAGCGTATCGTCGAGCCCGTCAAAAAGTCGCCGCGCCAGGATCCTGTGATCGGGAAGCTCGAGCAGCCCTGCCCGTAATGTCACCAGGAGACCCGCAAGGTTTCCGCTGTCCACGGACGAAACGTAGGCCGGAAACAACGGTTTCAAAGACTTCGTGTCGTACCAGTTGTAAAAATGGCCTCTATGCCGCTCCAGGCTCTCCATCGTATCGAATGCATTCCCCGCGCGCTCAATGAGCTTTCCAGCAGGAATGTAGCCGAAATCGTACGCAGACAAAGTGGCGAGCAGCGCAAGTCCCATATTGGTCGGCGACGTCCGATGTGCAACGATTTCAACCGGATGTTCCTGAAAGTTGTCAGGCGGCAGCCAATGGTCTTCCGGGCCGACAAAAGCCTCAAAGAACGCCCAGATCTTTCGGGAAAGTCTGCGGAGAAAAATGGTCTGTTCAACCGTCAACCTCGCCTCCCGGCGCGCAAGCGGCCGGCTGATCCACCAGGCGATGGCGGGAGAAGCGAACCAGAGACCCAGTATCGGGACGGCGGCGGCGAGCGCGGCAGGTCTCGAAAGCGCGAGAAAGATTCCTGCCGCGGCGGCAAGCAAGGGCCCGATCCACATCGAGCGGCAGGAGGCGAAAAGGCTGGTGCGATTATCGCGATCCGGATCGGCCGACGGGCTCCACTCCAGGAGTCGCCTGCGTGTGACAAGCATCCTTATGGCCGTTCGGACGATTGCATCCAGGCTGAAGAATGCTTCGTAAGGGAGGCACGCGAGTGCAAAGGCCGCCTGGGAGAAGTGCCGGGCGGCGCAGCGAGCTGAAGCGGCAAGGTGTGAACCGAGAAGTACGTCACCCGGCTTCCGAAGCAGCTCCAGGATGCAGGTGATCAGAGAAGGAACCAGGATGACGCCAAGGGCCGCCAAGGTCCAAAACCAGGCGGGGGACAACAGCGCCCAGCCGAGCAGCATCAGCAGTGTCAAGGCGGGAGGCACGAGACTGCGACGGAGATTGTCGAAGATCTTCCATCGGGACAGTCCGGAGAGCGGGTTCTTCTGCCGGCGCCCGTCGACGCCGGGGACGCGCGGCAGCAACCACCGGGCAATCTGCCAGTCTCCGCGAATCCAGCGGTGACGTCGACTCACATCAGCGCTGTACCGGGAGGGATATTCCTCGAACAACTGCACGTCGCTCAACAGCCCGGCCCGCGCATAGCACCCTTCAAGAAGGTCATGGCTGAGGATGCGGTTCTCAGGAAAGCGCCCGTTGAGCGCCAGCTCAAACGCGTCCACATCATAAATACCTTTGCCGATGAACGAGCCTTCGCCGAACAGGTCCTGGTAAACATCGGAGACCGCGCGTGTGTAAGGATCGATACCCGACTCGCTTCCGAACAGCCGGGCATACCTGGAACGGTTGGCGCCCGGAAGGCTCACAGCCACACGCGGCTGCAAAATGCCATACCCCTCAACGACACGCTGCTTATCGTCATCGAACCGCGCCCGATTCAGCGGGTGATCCATGGCGCCGACAAACTGCCGCGCCGAATCGCGCGGCAGTTGCGTATCCGTGTCGAGCGTGATCACGTACTTCACGTTGGACAGGACGGCAGTGTCTCCGACCACGGCCGAGAAACACTCCCGCGACCCGCCGCGCAGCAGAGAATTCAATTCCGCGAGCTTCCCTCTCTTACGCTCGTAGCCCATCCACCTCCGTTCCCGGGAATTCCATCGGCGCGGGCGATGGAAGAGAAAGAAGGCGCTGTATTTCGCACCCCCGTACTTCTCGTTCAGATCCCTGATCCTCTTCTCGGCAAGTTGCAACAGCGGCTCATCCCCCGGGATCGTTTCCTCGCGGGCGTCCCGGAAATCGGTCAGCAGGCCGAAGTGCAGGTTTTCATCTCGATTGGCCAGGAAGCGGACCTCGAGCGCATCGACGAGATCCTCGATATTCTGAGAGCTCGTGAGCATGGTCGGGATCACGGCCAGGGTGCGGGATTCCGGCGGAATCCCTCCGGAGAAGTCCATGCGCGGCAGCGGATGCGGCGTCACCACGAGCGTCACCAGCCAGTTCGCCAGCGCAACCGCCAGATGACCTGCGCACAAAAGCGTCAGGATTCCAAACGGGGCGAGTGCCCAACCGTGCAACCCGCCGGCGTACGCCATCGCCGACAACCCCCCGGAGAGCAGCGCTGTAACCGCGGTGATGGCGCCGAGAAAGAGGATCAGAGGAAACCGGCTGCCCATTCGCCGAGCAGTTTCTGTCATAGACAGGCGCGCCTTCACCGCTCGTTCGAGCTGCGGCACGCCCTTGTCGATCAGGTAAAATCCGACATGGGCCTCCTGGTGGAGACTCCCCTGGTCGGCTGCGCTTTCGCGGGCTAACTGGATGGCCTTGTGCGCCACCGAATCTTCTGAAAGAGGGCTGCTCTTCGCTATTTTCTCCGCGGCGTGACGGTAGCGGTCCCGGGTGGCGAAATCCATCCTTTCATATATTCCAGCGGGGTCCTTACGCAGAGTCTGGTCAACAACGCTGAGCGTCTCGACGAACTCCCGCCAGTCCATCGCTCCCAGAAATCGGAGGCTGCCGATACTATTGCTGATGGAAACCTGGTCGGCAGCCTGTTGCTGGTGTTCCGACTGAACCAGCCGATCGATCGTCAGGCCCGACTCGGCGAGGCGCTGCTCCATCCAGGTGAGCGGTAATGCGAGAACGGGACTTTGTCCCTGCAAACGGCGAGTGAACTCCGCAACGAAGGAACTCTCCATGGACGGATTGGACCTCGCCATATCCGCGGTTACGAGAATCAGGCTCTTCGGGTCTTTCTCGGCGACCTCCGCCATCAGGCTGGCCCAATGGTCGGCTTGGTTTCGGGCGATTCTGCCGGCGCCGAGCCGGGCGCCGACGCGGCGGAGATTCTCGATCAATGCGAGCCGGAGCATGATCGGGATTGCCCACAATTCGCCCAGATTCAGGGCGCTGACCGTCTGGTAGGCCGCGACGAAGCTCGTTAAACATTCCGAATCCACCCGCCCATCGCCGTGCGCTATTGTCTCCAGCGCGATGTCGTATACACGGGGAAGTCCGGCGGATGGGCCGTTCAGCAAGCGCGGCAGTTGCCGGCTGTAACCTTTGGGCAGATGGCTCTTGGCCGTGCGAATCTGCTCCTCGATCAAATAGAAGTTGTCCAGCAGCCATTCTCCGGCCGGCGTCATCCGGCGGCTGGTTTCGACTGGCGCCAGGAGTAGATCGCGGATTTCGATGAGCGAGCGTTGATTCTCCGCCAGGCGCGTCAGGAGTTGGTCCGGAGCGTGTCCAGAACCCACCCGATGCGAACCCGCCAGAGCCTTGCCGTGCTGCTCCATCTGGTCGTTACTAAACAGTTCCGACCGCAACGGCGGCTCGTTGCCGCCATACTTCTGCGCCGGGCCTCTTCCATCGAGAATTGCAACGGAATCCAGCAAGTTTCCGAGAATCGTCTTGCTCACCTTCAAGCTGGTCTCCTCTTCAGATCTGTGCGTCAGCCGGTGTGGATACGGGGCAGGCCTGCCAGAACGCGGACGTCTCGAGGTTGGCGAGCGGAGACGAGCCGGACTTGGACGGGCCTTGGACCCCGCAGGGCTACGAAGCTTTCACCCCTGCGGGGCTCTCGGGAGCAGATCGCTTGGCATAGTTCATGACTTTTTCGATACCCTCTCGGTGGCACCGGCGACCGGCATTAATTCCCCCTATGGCGTCCGCGCCAAGTTGTTCCTTAATGCTATTTGTACGCTGCGGTAGGTGGGAGTGTCTGTTCGATACTGCTCACAGATCTGGTCAATAGTGCTCATGCGGAGATGGAGACCTGAGAAGAGGAATGAACGAGCGATTCGTTGGCGACTCACTCGTGACGCAAGGCGCGGATCGGATCGATTCGCGACGCTCGGCTGGCCGGTACCAAAGCGGAGAAGATGGCGATCGAAGCCAGGAGCACAGCACTTGTAATGAGAGTCACGCCATCATGAGGACTGACGCCGAACAAAATGCTGGCCGCCAGACGCGAGGATGCGAGCGCCACCGGCAGTCCCGCAGCCAGGCCGACAGCTGCCACAATCAACGATTCCCGCAAGATCATCCACACGACTCCCGACTTCGACGAGCCCAGTGCCATGCGGATACCAATTTCGCCGGTCCGCTGCGTCACCGCATACGAAAGAGTGCCATAGACGCCGATTGCCACCAGCAGTAACGCCAGCCCGCTGAAGCAGCCCGAAATGTCCGCCACCATTCTCTCCTGGCCGAGTGCCTCCTGGATCTGCTGGCGTTGTGTTCGAACATTGAACAGCGGCAGGTTCGGGTCGATGCCTCGAATCGCCTCGCGTACAGTTGGAGTGACGGCAAGTGAATTGGAGTCGGCCCTTACCGCGAAACACATTCGACGTGTCCGGTCCCAGGTCGTTCCGTACGACAGGTAAACGGTCCGGGGAGGCGCTTCCCGTATCCGATCGTACTTGGCATTTTCGACTACGCCAACAATCTCGTAAGATTTCTGCGAGTTGAAGCTCTGCCCTGCCGAGATGCGGCGGCCAACCGGGTTCTCGTTTGGAAAGCACGCCCGCGCCAACGATTCGTTCACGACCGCTACAGGGCGGCCTGCATCCGGATCGCTCGCCTCGATTCCCCTTCCAAGGAGTATGCGCATTCCCATGGTCTGGAAGAAACCTGGGCCGACGCGGTTGTAGTACACAGCGTCCGGTTGTCCGGGAGGAGTCAGAGGGCCGCGATCGGTCGTTCCAGGCGAGGAATTGCTCCAGCCGCTGAGCAACGCGAATTCCGAGAAGGTCACCGCACGGACGCCTGGCAGTCTTTCAATCCGCTCGCGTAGACGGTTGTGCAGCGCAACGCCGCGAGCTCCCTCGTACCCGTTGCGGTCCGGCGCCACTTCGAACAATAGCAGGTCCTCTCGTTCGAATCCGAGTTGTTGCCCGTCCAGGTTGCGCAGAGTGCGCACGAACAGGCCGGCGCCGAACAACAGCACAACGGATAACGCTACTTGTGACGCGACCAGCACCTTCGCGAGACGCTGCCGAGGAGTCGTGGAGGCAGCGGTTTCCGTCAACTGGTGCGCCAGACCGGATCGGGAGGCACGAAACGCGGGGGCCAGCCCGAAAAGCACGCCGCTTGCGAGCGAAACAGCAGCAGTGAACAAGAGAACCGTGGTGTCCGGAGTGACGTTGAGCTGGTCGATTTGCCGACTGCCAACCATGACTCGGAGCAGGGCTGGGGCGACCCAGTAAGCGAAAAGGAAGCCGCACGCACCCCCGCACAGCGACAGCAACACACTCTCCGTAACGAGTTGGCGGATGATCCGGGCACGTGAAGCGCCGATTGCCAAACGGACACCGATTTCCTTTTGACGGGACTTCGCCCGCGCCAGGAGCAGCGTGGCCACGTTAGCGCAGGCGATGAGCAGGACCAACCCCGCGCCTCCAGCCAGAAGGCCAATCGGCGTCAGGAATGTCTGTCGCAGCGAGTCAGATGCCGGACTGAGGCCCGAAACAGCGAGCGCGGGCAAACCTACAGGCGTCTCGCGGAGCTCAGCAGTAATGCTCTGCCGGAACAGGTGCTCGGTTTCGGCCAGAGCCTGGGATCGGTTGACACCCGGCTTCAGTCGGCCTCCAATGGTGCACCACCAGTACCGTCGGTTGACAAAAGCCGAGTCGTTGGATGCGGCGCGTGAGCCCCACGGGCTGAGAGCAGCCGTCAAGCGCAGCGGCACCCAGAGGTCGGAGGCGCCGCCGTCAAGCAGACCGCTGAATCCCGGCGACGCAACACCGACGATCGTGAAGGGCACGGTGTTGATCGTTATGCTCCTGCCCACCGCGGAACGCTCACCGCCCAACTCGCGTAGCCAGAATCTGTGGCTGATCACGACCACATTTGGAGCCCCGGCAGCCATATCGCTGTCGATAATCGCCCGTCCCACAATAGGTGACACTCCCAGGACGGAGAAATACTTTTCCGTTACCATCTCCCCATCGGCAGTCAGGGCTCGCCCGCTCACGCCGACGGTCAGCGCGTCACGACCCATCCCCGGTCTGACAAACACAAACACGCCCGCGAGGGCCCGCGCGTTATCGCGGAACGCAGCGTAAGTCGCGTAGGGGAGCGAGGCCCTGCCATATCCGCTCGACGTTTCGCGTAGCAGGCTCAGGTCGGCCTTGCCAGGGACGTACTGAAAGAAGATCAACTGCTCGGGATGGGCCACCGGGAGCTGACGGAGCAGCAGGGCATTGAACAGACTGAAAATGGCGGTACTCGCACCGATCCCGAGCGCCAGGCATGCCACTGCTATCGCCGTGAACCCCGGGTTCCTCCGCATGCCCCGCAACGCATACCCGACGTCCTGCCGCAGGACATCGACGACCGGCGCGCCTCGCTGATCGCGGTAACTCTCTTTTGCCGCCTCCAAGCCGCCGAACGTGACAAGGGCAAGACGACGCGCCTCGACCGGTGCGATCCCCCGTCGGAGGTTCTCCTCCGTCAGCATCTGGATGTGAAATTCGAATTCGTCATTCAGCTCGGTTTCGCGACGCTTGCCAAACAGACTCCCTGCTACCCGGTTCCAAGCACGACGAAGCGCTTTCATTTGGATTCACTGTCACTTTCGAGTGCGAAAAAGCGGGCGATGATCTCAATGGTCTGCTCCCACTGCCGTCGTTCGGAGAGCAAGGCCTTTCGGCCCTCGTTGGTCAGGCGGTAAAATTTTGCTTTTCGATTGTTCTCCGAAAGGCCCCATTCGGAGGTAATCGATCCTTCCTGTTCCAGCTTAAGCAGAACCGGGTACAGAGTTCCGTGATTCACCGACAGGCGATTGTTGCTGATCTGATCGATCCGGCGGGCGATGCCGTACCCGTGTTGCGGGCCGAGAACCTCGAGCGTTTTGAGGACCATGATGGCCAGCGTTCCCTGCCAGACCTCGTTCTTTTCTTTCATGACTCACTCTGTTGGGATTCCCACAAGAGATTAGCACAGCCGCGATGGGATGGCAATTGCTTACCACCCACATCAAGCGGCGCCGATGAGGACCCGGGCAGAATGCGAGCCGAACCAAAAGGCGACCGGACGGCCTGCTGCAGAGACTCGCTGGAAACGTCGGGAGTCCTCGGCAGAGGCAACCGACGGTGGTGGATCATTCGCTCCGTAAGGCGACTGCCGGATCGATACGGGCCGCACGCCAGGCGGGACCGACGGTCGATACGGCGGCGGTGAGGACCAGCACAATCATCACGGACACGAACGTCGTCGGGTCCAAGGGCTCGACACCGAACAGCATCGTGCCAAGCAGCCGGCCCAAAACCGCCGACAGGGCCAGTCCGATAGCAGCGCCCATCGCGATCAGGCGGACGGCGCTCCGGACGACGAGGCGGAGCACGTCGCTCGTGGTGGCGCCGAGCGCCCTACGCACTCCGATATCACGCACGCGCTGCTGGACGGAGTATGCGAGGATGCCGAAAACTCCGACCATCGCCAAAAGGAGCGCGAGGCCGGCAAACGTCATCACCAGCACCGCGCGGAAGCGATGACGTGCGGTGGCTTCCCACGCCACATCCTCGAGCGTCATCACATCCCTGACGCTCACCAGTTGCTCCTTGTCGACGCGCGCGATGGCGGCACGGACCGAAGGGGCAAGCGCTTCGGCGGGGCCTGAGGTCGGTCGGACCAGCAAATAAATGTCGTCCCTGCAGGCTCTGGGCCAACGGTACATAAATCTGAACAAAGTCTTCTGTTTCATCGGGCCGGCCCTTCACCTGACGGGCGACACCCACGATCTCTCTTACCACGGGTCTCGCCTGCGCGGAGGCTCCAGACCGGAACGTTACTCGTAGACCAATCGGCATTCGGCCCCGAAGGTGGCGACGGACCAACGCTTCGTTCACGATGCAAACCGGGACGCTGTCACGCGTATCGCGGTCGTTGAAGGCCCGGCCCGCGAGAACGGCAAGATCGAGAGTCTGGAAGTACGTGGGGCTCACGACCTGGTAGTCGGCCGTCGGACGTTGGCTTTCCTCCGGCTGCGGGTCGCCTGCGATCTCGAACGACCTCTGGCCGGCGTCCGAAGAGCCCAGCGGCAGCGTGCTCGCCCATCCGACGCTGCGCACGCCGGGAAGAGCCCTGATCTCGCCCTCGATGGCTTCGAAGAAATGGACAAGGGATGCTGGAGTTGGGTAACGGGAACCCAGCGGGTCCACCATCATCGTAAGAACGCGCTCGGCACGATACCCGCGGTCGACGCTGTCCACTACCAGGAGGGTGCGCAGCAACAGACCGGCGCCAAAGAGCAGAACCACCGCGGTGGCAACCTCTCCGACAACGAGCACGCTTCGGACTGTCGCGCCGCGTCCTGTGACAATGCGGCCACCGGAGGCGATTACCTCGTGCGAAGAAAAGTCGGTGGCCTGCCACGCGGGGGCGAGTCCAAACAGCAGCCCGACCAAAAGCGCCGCCATGACGCAGAAAGCCGTGACACGCCAGTCGAAGGTGAGCGTAACCGCCCCGGGCAGCAATTCTTGCGGAATCAGCGACGGCGCGATTTTCAGAATCGCGGCACCCACCCCGAGGCCTAATGCGCCACCGAAAGCAGAGAGCACAAGACTTTCAGTCAGGAGCTGCCGGATGACCCGCCGCCGCCCTGCGCCCAACGCTGATCGTATCGCCAGCTCCCTCGTTCGGACGGTTGCGCGGGTGAGGAGCAGATTGGCCACGTTGGCGCAGCAGATGAGCAGCACGAACCCGACAACGCCGAGGAACAGCATCGACGTCAGGCGCAGCTCGCGTCCGATCACGGCATCGTGCAACGGCTCAAGCGTGACGCCACGCCCCTTGTTCGTCGCCGGGAACTCTTGGGCCAGCTCTTGAGCGACGGCCGACATGTCGGCGTCCGCAGCCTCGAGCGCCACGCCCAGCCTTCAAGCGCCCGATCACCTGGAGGAAGTACGCCGTTCGCGCGGCGGCCGGGGCGCCCTGGATGGGGACCATCGCCCAGATGTTGCTTCGCCCGAGCAACCGAGACTCATTCGGGACAACCCCGACCACTGTATACAACGACCCGTCGAGGCGGATGTCGCGACCCACCACGCCCGGGTCGGCGTTGAAACGCGTGCGCCAGAATGCCTCGCTGAGCACAACCACGTTGGAGCGCCGGCTGTCGTCGGAAGGAAGAAACGTCCGGCCGAGAACCGGTCTGACGCCGAGCGCGTCAAAAATTCCGGCGGTTACCCACTGGCGAGGAACGGTTTCGGAAGTGCCGTCCGCCGCGTTCATCACCATGCCGCCAACATTCGGGACGAACCCGGCCATCCGCTCGACCGTGCGGCTTCGCCTGTTCCAATCGAGAAGGTTCGGCGGCGCAACCCCGCCCCGCAGCGACCTGCTGCTTCGCTCCCAGACCATCACCAGGCGCTCGGGCTCGGGGAATGGAAGCGGACGGAGCAACACCGTGTCGACCAGCGCGAAGATGGCGCTGTTGGCGCCGATGCCGAGCGCCAGTGTGATCGCCGCGATGAGCGCGAAAGCCGGCGAGCTTCTCAGTTGCCGAATCGCGAGCTTCACATCGTCACGAAATTCTTCGAACCATTGCGTGAGGCGCATTTCACGATCTCCCTATTCGCGCGCACCCGACGAGACAAGGTAGGCAATCACTTCCGTGTGCCCGCCCTGCCGGGCCATGCTCAAAGGGGTCCGCCACTCGCCGCCACCGCTCCGGGAATTCCTCTCCACCCAAACCCGTGCGTTGACGTCCGCGCCGCGCGACACGAGAAGCTTGACGACGGCAAGCTCGCCGCTGCCGCTCGCCTGGATAAGCGCGTTCTCATCCCCTGGAACCACCGCATCTATACGGGCGCCACGGTCAAGGAGGAGCTCGACAACCGTCGTGTGCCCCTCTCGGGCCGCCATAATCAAAGGATTGCCATCCCCGGGCACCGGCATATTGGTGTCAGCGCCGTGATCCAACAAAAATCCCACAGCGTCCAAATGGCCCTCGCGCGCCGCCCCGATTAGAGGAGTTCCGTCACCCAGGAGAGCGCAGTTCACGTTGGCGCCGGCGTTGAGCAGTGCCGCGATATCACCGACCTCACCGTTTTCGGCGGCCTCGTACAGCGCTCGGTCGAGAGAAGAACTCGAGCGGCGTGCTTCGGTCTGCTTCGTGGGAGATTCGGATTGCTGCTTTCCCTGCGACTGGGGGACTGCATGCAATGGCCCCAGGGCAAGGACGATCACGGCGGCGGCGGCCACGGTGCTCGCAAGGGCCAGCAGTCCGGCGCGGCCACGGTGCTGTGTGGCGTCGAGCACCGCGGAAATTCGCCTCGCGAGATCGCTCGATTGGCCATGCCGATCGCCGGTTGTGCCTGCGCTGTCGACATTCGCCGGGCAAGCGACACCAGCTGGTCGGCGTAGTCCGTCCGCTCTGCATTCTCGATCACGGCGTCGTCACAGGCGCGCTCGGCCTCCAGGCACAGTTGCCGCCAGGCGATCCACACCAGCGGGTGAAACCAATAGCACGCTAAGACCACACGAGCTGCTGACTGAATTACCCAGTCGCCACGTCGCACGTGCTCCAGTTCGTGAACGACGGCACATCGAAGCTCCACCTCATCCCAATCGCGGGCATCGGCAGGTAAAACGATCGACGGGCGCCAAAAACCGCACATCAGGGGTGTTGGGGTCTCTTCGTGAAGCAGGATCCCGACCGGGCGACGAACGCCGTGCTCGGCGGCAAGCAATCGAACTCGTTGCTGCATTTCGGGCCAAGGCAACGCGTTGCGACGGAGCCGATGCAGCCTCCAGAGATTGGCTGCGAGCGGCAGCAGGAACATCAATGTCCCGGCAATCCAAACGAAGCGGATCAGCGCCGGCCATGACGGAACGCGGAAGTTATCTCTCAGCCCCAGCCGTCCCTGCGTCGTTGCGGAGAGGACGGCGCGACATGCAGTGCTGGTTGAGCAGCCGTGAAACTCGCCTTCGAGTCACTTCCGGCGAAGATCGGGACCTCGACCGGAAGTCGGTTACCGCTGGCTACGATCAGGGGCACGATGAGCAGCGTTCCGAAGGTGGCAGCCAGGACAACGTGGCGCAGGGCCGCCGGCTTCGTCCGGCCAGCCGAGTCACGATGAACCCGAGCGCCAGCATGATGGTAGCCTTGACCAGAATCGAGAGCGCGACTGAACTGCTGAGAAACAGCGCGGCTTCGGAAATGGTCGATATCATGATCGTCTCCTCTCCTCGCGGACACGTTCGATCTCGGCGCTCAAGGCGTCCAGCTCCTCGTCAGTCCACGTCTCCTGCCTGAGCAACGCGGCCGCCATCTGGCTCGGTGAGCCGCGGAAAAGCACGGTCACGAGCTTCTGAAGCGCACCGTGCTGCGCGGCGGCACGCGATTTCGTTGGACTGTAGACATAGCGGAGACCCTGCTCGGAGTGTCGTACGTACCCCTTGGCTTCCAGCCGGACGAGCATCGCCCGCACCGCCGAATAGCTTGGCGGGTCCGAAAGCCGTTGCCGGATCTCCTCAGCCGAGGCGCGGTCTCCGAGGGCAAAGAGCGCATCCATGATCTCGCGCTCGCGACGACTGAGTCTTTCAGGTGACGGTGAGGGCATTGGTTCCACCTCGTTCGATCTGCTACATATGTAGCATAGAGCTACATCCGTAGCATGTCAACCGGGTAGTTTTAACTATTACGCGCTCCGTGCCATCCAAAGGGCGGGTTGCCCAAACCGTCGAGCGCGGGACGCCAGGCCAATGTCGGTTATTCTCTGCTGGGCGAGATCATCGAACGTATTTTCCGGAAAGCCGTACGCGTTGCGGAGAAAGTACTTCGACCGCTAAGAATGAGCCATTCTGGCGGCGACTATCCCAGAACCATCGAACCGCGTATGACTGGGGTCAGAGCCTCACGATTCACAAAGTCGAGCGACTATCCGTGGAAATCTGCCTGACGGTCACCCCGTGACTTCGGGCTCTGGCCAGGTCTTCCTTAGACCGTTCATGGCAAAAACAGCCCAAGCTTGTCGGGACCCGGCAGGCTTTTCGTGGCCCAGTAGTCTTCTGCGGCATTGTCGAAAAGCTGCATCTTCTGAACCCAGTACAGCGCCTCGTTTTCGTATCGGACCAGAACGTTGTCCAGCCAGTAAGGCCGGTTCTCGGAGAGCCAAACGTCGCGGTACAGGGCCTTGACTTCATTGATGTAATCTCTGAGGGAAGGAAGCAGGCCATCCATCCCCCGTATCCGCCGAAGATTCTGACGCGCCTTGTTTGAGTCGGCGGGATCGGCCAGCACGGCCCGGTACATCTCGCCCACGGTTGTCGCAAACTGAATCTTCATGCCCATGTAATCCATACGCTTCGCGGCAAACTCGAGGAACGGGATCGTGTAGCGATGGTGCTTAGCCTTCGCCTCGTTCGTTACGAGGTCAACGAAGGCCTGTTCGGCCAGAATGCGCAGTCTCGATGCCACCGGAGCTGCCTTCCGGATTTCCTCGGCGCCGTGGCGCGAGAACGGATCGATCCAGAACAGATTGTCGGTGGCTTCGCCGGCGCCGGCTGCCTTGAGCAGCTCGTGGACCTGGTACAGGTTACGGATAGCGTTCGCGAACGTTTGATCGTCCGGATTGCGGTAGAACGCCCAATCGAAGGAGCGATCGAAAGACCGTGGATCCACGAGCCCCGGTTGCCAGGCGGCCGCCGCCGAAAAGACGTTGCCATACCAGGTCATGTTGAAGAGGGCTTCGCCGTCGTCCGCCCAGTGCGTGGCCATCAGGCCTAAGGCACCGCTGTTCTTTCCGTCGCGAGTGAAGTTATTGACGTTCTCGCGCGTGTCGGCGAAATTGGGAAAAACCCGGTCCCAGTTATGTACCGTTGTGCAGACGAAGAACTCCATCCCGGCTTTACGGAACGGTTCGATGTAGGAAGAGTAATCATCTTTTGGGCTGTACGCCCACGTGACCGCAATCAGTCCCTTCGGCAGCTTCGGAATGATGTCCGGGTACTTGAGAGCAATGTCGCCCGGGAAGAGGAGCCGTTTCCCGGAGGCGCGCAGCATCCCGGTCACGCGCTCAAGGTGCTTGAGGTAGAGTCCGCCGGGACCTGCGCCTTTCGCGAGGTCGCGACTACGCCCCTCTCCGAGCTCCCAGGTCTCATCGGCGCCGACCAGCAAGAACGGGCCCGTAAAGGCGCTCGTCAATTCTGTTGTCGCCTGACGGATCCAATCGTAAGTCTGCTCGCTGGCAGGCGACAACACGCTGCCGTGCGGAATTTCCGCCATTTCGGCGAATCTCTCGAACTTAAGGAAGTTATGGAGGTGCCCGAAGAGCTGCTGGTGCGGAACTAGCTCGACGTGATACGCGCGTGCCAAGGCGCTCAGGCGGCGAATCAGTTCGGGACTGACCTCCCCTCCAGGCGGCGTCGCCACGCGTGAGTGGCTGTACTGAAAGACATGCTCCATGTAGAGGAAGAGCATGTTCATCTTGTACTCAGCCATCGACCGGATCGTGAGCTGAAGCTGATCTTCGGTGAGGATCGGGCCGCGGTTGATGTCGATGGACAAAGCGCGATAGCGGAGAGCGGGCCAGTCTGAAATGCGGACTGCCGGGATTCGTCCATTCGCGGTGACGAGCTGCCCAAGTGTTTGGACCCCATAGAACACCCCCTCGGCGGTCTTCCCGACGAGAAGCACCCCCGAGGCATTGACGTCGAGCACATAGCCTTCGGGATCGTCGCAGGCGGTCAAGTCGAGTTTCCGACGAGCAATCTCGGCGTCGATTTCCGGGTTACCGGGCCGGCCAATGAGGATATCGGTGCGCTGATCGGCTGCGCTACCGGCCTCGAAATGGTGGAACGTTCCCAACTCTTCAGTAAGCAGGTCAACCGCGAAACTGTCTTCCTTTGAATTCGAGGCGAGCTTCGTCTGAACGGGAGCCCGGAGAACCAATTCGCCCTGTCCTCGCTCAACCGAGCGCGGCCAGGGGATCAATTTCAAGTCCTGAGCAGGCATGAGGCCGGCAACCGACGCCCAGAGAACTAGAGACGCAAGTATTCGAATCATTGCCTCGTAGTAGTACGAGCTGCAAAAGCAAGTCAACTGCTTTCCAGCATTTTCGGTTCTGCTCAAGGCTCTTCTCGTCGATCGGAGGACCAATTGCGCGTTCCTACATAGGTAACACTTTCAGGCTTCCCCTTGCGCTTCTACAAAGAGAAAACCTACGTTTTTTTCGAGGGTCCTCTCGCCCTCGGGCTTAGAGCAAGCCACGTTGGTCTGGCGGGATTGACATCTCGGACTTGACACGCGATCGGTATCGTCGTGTAAGCTAAGAATTCTTGGTATGGGACGCAAGGCGCAAAAGAACGATTCGTTGCCCGGTTCACTGGACATGTTGATTCTGCGGACGCTGTCGCTGCGCGACCTCCATGGATACGGCATAGTCCAGTTCATTCAACAATCGTCCGACAACGAGCTCCTCGTCGAGGAGGGCTCGCTGTACCCCGCTCTCCAGCGGCTGGAGCTAAACGGCTGGATCGAGGGTGTCTGGGGCGTAACGGCGAACAATCGGCGGGCGAGGATCTACAAGATTACGGCGGCTGGCCGCAAACAGCTGGCCGTTGAAACCCGGAAATACGCGAAACTCACGCTGGCGATCGCCCGTGTGATGGGAGCGGAGTGACGGACATGTTGATACGACGTCTGAGGTATTGGATGGAGAGCGCCAGGCGCAGCGAGGGGCTGCGTGAGGAAATGGAACTCCACCTTGCGGAAAAAGCCGCGGAACTCGAAGCAGACGGCATGACGGCGGAGCGCGCCCGGGCTGAAGCGCGCCGGCGATTTGGAAACGTCGGACTGAAGCACGAAGAGTCACGGGAGATTTGGATGACACGGTTTTTATCGGAACTTGGCCAGGATATCCGCTATGGCTGTCGCACCATGATTGCCAACAAGGCGTTCAGCGCCCTGGCGGTCTTGTCGCTGGCGCTCGGCATCGGCGCCAATACTACGATCTACAGCTTCATGGAGTCGATCCTGTTGCGCTCGCTGCCGGTGGCCGATCCCGAGTCGCTGGTGGTCTTGAATTGGCATAGCCGGCCGCCCCAGAACGCCAACAAGGAATGGGTCCACGTCATGCACGGGGTACAGGGCAGGGCGTGGCCGGGCGATAAAGGCGCCATGGTCAGCGGCATGTTCCCATACGGCGCCTTCGAGACGCTTCGCGAGGAGAATCCCGTCTTTTCCACCCTTTTCGGATACTTCAACGGACTAAACCGTACCCTGGCCGTCCGCGGGCAGGCCATGAGCGCCAGAGCGGAGTTCGTCACCGGCGAGTATTTTCGCGGCCTGGCAGTGTCGCCGGCTGCGGGACGTCTGATCGACTCCGAAGACGACCGCCCGGGCGCAGCGCCGGTCGCGGTCATCAGCTTTGCGACCAGCCAGCAGCGCTTTGGGGGACCGTCGAGTGCGATCGGACAACCGGTTCTCGTCGATAATGTGCCCTTCACGGTGATCGGCGTGGCGCCGCAGGAATTCTTCGGAGTCGACCCTGCGGCGGCGCCGGACCTCTATCTTCCGTTGCACACGAACGTGCTCGTAGACGGCGCCGAAGCGGCTCGTATGTATCCCGACGGAAACTTCTACTGGATCGAAATGATGGGCCGTCTGCGTCCTGGCGTCAGCATGGCCCAGGCGCAGGCAGTGCTGGCTCCCCGTTTCCATCAATGGGTTGCCGCCACCGCGACGACCGACGGTGAGCGCGCCAAACTGCCCGCGCTAACGCTGAATCCCGGCGCCGCCGGTCTGGGCAGTTTGCGCCGCCAGTATTCCAAGCCTCTGTACGTGCTCCTGACGATGGTGGGACTGATCCTGGCGATCGCGTGCGCGAACATCGCCGAGGAGAGTGTGCATGAGATCGTGCGGGAGGCAGATTCATCCATACCCGTTACAAACGTGATCACACAGGCTGCGGAAATCGATCGAACGATCAGCCGGGAAATCACGTTCGCGAAACTATGCACGGGTTTCGCGGTCCTCGCTCTCCTGACCGCGTGCGTGGGACTCTACGGGACGATGTCCTACAGCGTCGCGCGGCAGGTCGGCGAGATTGGAATCCGTATGGCTCTGGGCGCGCAACGCGGCGCCATGGTATGGATGGTTCTGCGCCGCGTTCTACTACTGGCGGCGGTGGGACTCGCGATCAGCGTGCCTGCCGCGTTGAGCGCGTCCCAGCTTGTCAAATCGTTTCTGTTCGGGACACAGCCCAATGATCCGGGAACCCTGGCGCTGGCTGGTGTCGTCCTCCTAAGCGCCGCGATTCTCGCTGGCTATGCGCCGGCAAGGCGAGCGTCCCGAATTGATCCGCTGGTGGCTCTGCGGCAGGATTAGTCCTCTCTCGAGTTGAAGAAGTGTATACCGACATGTAGAAACTCCAGGCGCTGGTCGAGGCCGGAGCAGTTCCGCGCATGCAATTGCAGAAGCCGGAAGACGAACTACCGACGCCTCGGACGCGGCGCTGATCCGTCCCGCTCGGTACGACCAGGACTGACGGTCGACCTCTCGGACGATAATCGGGGGCACTTGGACTTCGGGATAGGCTGCGCACGGGCGGGCGTTTCGCAGGTAATCGAGCAGCACGCATTTTGTCCTGTTCCCTTAAACCGGTAGTAAGATCTAAACTTACTGGCAAAATGGAGCAGTTTTGGAGCAGAAAAAAGAGGGCAAGACACCCATAACTTACTGAAGGAATTGGAGCGGGAGACGTAGGCTATATTCCGCTGTGGCCGGGAGCGGTCAATCCTGTTAATCCTGTTAATCCTGTCGAAAAGGCTCTTTGACAGGATTGACAGGATTAACAGGATTAAAGCTGAAGCAAAGCAACTAATTCTTGCTGATATAGATCCAGCCGCCCTTGAGCCAATCATGACCTGGGCCGACGCCGCCGATGAAGTTGACACGTTCGAAGAACCCGCCATCAGGGGGGCTCACCACCATGTCAATTCTCAGAACTGACCTTCAATGTGTAAGGCCCAACCGGAAGTCTGAACGAAAACGTACCGTCGATGTCGGTAATCACCGTCTGAGAAAGACCCTGGACCTCAACTTTGGCGCCGCGGATCACGTCTCCGGTTTCGCTATCGCGAACGACACCGATGACGGTTCCGGTGTCCGGCGTTGATGTTGCAGACCCGGTCTGAGACCAGAGGGTACCGGTTAGGACAACCACAAACAGCGTCAACCACCCTAGAAGGGCTTTCCTGTGCATCTTTTCTCCTCTGGGACAAATCCCTGATCGAGCACAGGATAGAGACTGATTGTTAAAGCAATGCGAACAGCAAGTCACAAGAGTGTAACGCTTCGCTGCCCCCCTCCGCCCCTGGGAGCGCAGGCATCTTGCCTACACTATTGACCGTGCTCCAAGCACAAGCAGGCATCTTGTCTGCACTCCCCAGGGCGGCTTGAGTTTTAACCAAATCATTGCTGTATAGCCACATGGATGAGGAGACCGGATGCTTCAATGCTCGGCATGAGCCGCGAGACAGTGCCTTGCGTAGTAGCGAGACTGACGGCGAACCCGTCTGAGCTGGTCCGGCGTGGACCTTCGCTTGAATCCTTACTCGGTGGCGTTGCGTCCAACTTGTATATCGAAGAAAGCAGCCTCACGGGCTCAGCCAATCTGGCCAACCCTGTAGATTTTTGCTCAACGTGTGACGAGATCGGACGGCCCTAAAACCCGTGGCAAGCAGCGGCCGGTCGGTGGTGATGGGCGACTTCACCGCATAAATCGCGAAAGCTCAGGGCCAAGATCTCGCAAGGAGCAGGCATGACCGGCACAAAAGAAAGGCAAAGGTCAACAATATGAAGATTGGAGTCCTTGGCACGGGCATGGTGGGCAAGGCCATCGCCACAAAACTCGTCAACGGCGGGCACCAAATCATGATGGGCTCGCGCACCGCCACGAGCGATGCCGGGCAGGAATGGCTTCGCGACGTCGGCGGCAAAGGCCAAGTCGGCACATTTGCCGACGCCGCGGCCTTCGGCCAAATCGTGTTCGACTGCACCAACGGCGCAAACTCGCTTGAAGCGCTACGCCAGGCGGGAGCAGATAATCTACGCGGCAAGATTCTCATCCACGTCAGCAATCCGCTGGCCGCCTCTAAAGGAATGCCGCCAACGCTGACCGTCTGCAACACCGATTCACTCGGCGAGCAGGTTCAACGGGAATTCCCCGACGTTCGCGTCGTCAAGGCACTCAATACGGTGAACTGCGACATCATGGTTGCTCCTTCCCGTCTGGCAGGCGACCACGAACTGTTCATCTGCGGCAACGACGCGTCAGCCAAGCGCGAAGTCGCCGACCGAATCAGCGAATGGTTCGGCTGGAAGCCCGGCAACATTGTTGACCTTGGCGACATCACAAACTCTCGCGGTACAGAGATGTTTCTACCGCTTTGGGTTCGCTTGTGGGGCGTGGTGGGAACGCCGCATTTCAACATCCATGTCGTTCGAGGAAAGTGAGGCGGTGCAGTGGGAGTGACAGCTGCGAAACTGGCGGGCAGGATAGCCTTGGTGACTGGCAGCAGCCAGGGAATTGGCGAAGCGGTGGCAATCCGCTTGGCCGAGGAGGGCGCGGATGTTCCCACACTTTGCGCCTTACGGTATGAGCAAAGGCGGTTTGAAAATGATGACGCGAAGTCTGGCCATCGAACTGGCGCCTTTCGGAATTACGGTTAACTCCATCGCCCCGGGTGCGATTGAGACGCCGATCAACACAAAGCTGCTGAACGATCCCGCCAAACTGAACGCGCTCTTGCAGAATATTCCATTGAAGCGCTTGGGAAAACCAAGCGACGTCGCAGGCGTAGTGGCCTTTCTGGCTTCGAGTGACGCGGATTATATGACCGGCACCACAGTCTTCGTGGATGGCGGCCTGCTTTGGAACTACGCAGAGCAATGAACGCTGAACAGAAACGTCTGGCCGAGGACGCCAAACGCACTGCGAATTGGAAACGCTGGGGGCCCTATTTGAGCGAGCGCCAATGGGCGACGGTGCGCGAGGATTATTCTCCGGACGGCGGATCGCTGGGACCATTTTCCCCACGACCACGCGCGCAGCCGGGCCTATCGCTGGGGCGAGGACGGTTTGCTCGGCATCACCGACCGCGAATGCCGGCTCTGTTTTGCGCTCGCGCTCTGGAACGGCAAAGACCCGATCTTAAAGGAGCGGCTGTTCGGCCTGACCGGGCCGGAGGGCAATCACGGCGAAGACGTGAAGGAGCAATACTTCTACCTCGATTCGACGCCGACACATTCCTACCTGAAGGCGCTCTACAAATATCCGCAGGCGGAATTTCCTTACACATGGTTGGTCGAAGAAAATCGGCCGGCGCAGCAGACTCGATCCTGAATTCGAGTTAATTGACACGGGCATTTTCGACGGCAATCGCTATTTCGACGTGTTCGCGGAATATGCGAAAGCTTCGCCCGACGACATTCTCATTCGCATCACCGTGGCCAATCGCGGTCCCGAAACGGCGACATTGCATCTGCTGCCGACGTTGTGGTTTCGCAACACCTGGTCGTGGAAAACGGTGCACGAAGGCGTTTCGACCAAACCGCAGATCCGTCAGGAAAGAGGGAATATGCTCGTTGCCTCGCATGAATCGCTTGGCAGCGTTTATCTGGCCGTCGGGCCGGATCCCGATGGGACACAGCCGCCCGATCCTGTTCACGGAAAACGAAACTAATTCGTGGCGCCTCTGGAATTCAGGAGCGGAAAACTCATTCGTGAAAGACGCTTTTCATGAATTTGTCATTCATGGACGGCAGGATGCGGTAAACCCGCAGAATTTCGGCACAAAAGCCGCGCCGCATTACACCCTGAACATTCCCGCCGGCAGTTCGCAAGTCGTGAAGTTGCGACTATTCGCAAGCAGGCAGGATGCCGGCGACCCCAGTGCAGGCAAGATGCCTGCGCTCCCAGCGGAATTGCCTGGTACGACCTTCGATCAGATTTTTGACGCGCGCATCCGGGAGGCCGACGAATTCTATTCGCAGGGTTGCCCTGAATTGACCGACGATGAACGCAACGTTGTTCGCCAGGCTTACGCCGGTTTGCTTTGGTCAAAACAGTTCTATCACTACATTGTGCGAAGATTGGTTGAACGGCGATCCCGACTGATACCGCCGCCTGAAAGCCGCCAGCGTGGCCGCAACGTCGAGTGGCAGCATGTCTACAGCCGCGACGTCATTTCCATGCCGGACAAATGGGAGTATCCGTGGTTTGCCGGCTGGGACCTTGCGTTTCACATGATTCCGTTCGCCTCCATTGACCCGGATTTCGCCAAGTCCCAACTCATCCTGTTCCTGCGCGAATGGTATATGCACCCGAACGGCCAGCTTCCGGCCTACGAATTTGCATTCGGCGACGTGAATCCGCCGGTGCATGCCTGGGCGGCGTGGCGTGTCTACAAAATTTCGCGGTGCGCGCGGCCGTCGCGACCGGGATTTCCTCGAGAGTGTTTTTCAGAAACTCCTGCTGAATTTCACCTGGTGGGTCAATCGCAAAGATGTGCACGGCAAGAATCTCTTCTCCGGCGGCTTTCTTGGGCTGGACAACATCGGCGTGTTCGACCGGTCAAAGCCGGTGCCCACCGGCGGCACATTGCAGCAGGCGGACGGCGACGGCGTGGATGGCTTTTTATTGCGCGACGATGTTGAGCATGGCGCTCGAGCTCGCGCACGTTGACGGGAGAATCTACCCGGCCTACGAAGACATGGCTTCGAAATTCCTGGAACACTTCTACCAAATAGCCGATGCCATTAATACGCTGGGCGGCACCGGCCTTTGGGATGAAGACGATGGTTTTTACTACGACCAGATCCGGTTTGATCACTCCTGTCAGCCGCTGAAAATCCGTTCGCTGGTCGGTCTGCTGCCGCTGATCACCGCCGAAGTGTATAACGATGATCATCTCGAGAAATTGCCCGGCTTTTACAAACGGCTGGTCTGGTTTCGGAAATATCGCCGGGATCTGCCGCAGCACATCACGCAGTGTGAACACATTCGGGGACGCGCATTGATTGCGCTGCCGTCCAGAGAACGGCTTCAACGCATGTTGCGCTACCTCCTTGACGAGGACGAATTTCTTTCGCCGTACGGAATTCGCTCCGTGTCAAAATTCCACGCAACACACCCTTACGAATTTGGCGCGAATGGAGCGACCTATCGGGTCGATTACGAGCCCCGCGAATCCACCACAGGATTATTTGGCGGGAACTCGAACTGGCGCGGGCCCATTTGGATGCCCCTCAATTATTTGCTTATCGAAGCGCTCGAACGTTACCACCATTTTTATGGCAACGATTTGAAGGTGGAATGTCCCACAGGCTCGGGCAAATTCCTTACTCTGAGTGAAGTGTCGCAGGAATTAGTGCGGCGTGTGTCAAGTATCTTTCTTGCAAATGGAAACGGGCCACGTCCCTGCCACGGCGAAGATGCACGCTGGTCCGATGACCCACACTGGCGAAATTTGCTCTTGTTCAATGAGTATTTCCACGGCGATACGGGCAAAGGCCTTGGCGCGAGTCATCAGACCGGTTGGACCGCACTTGTTATCCGGCATATAGAGGATATCGGCAGACGGAGAGATGGGCGGCGGGCGCATCCCAAATAATCCATGACCAAAGGACGCCTCGAAGCATTCAGCGATGCCGTGTTCGCTGTCGCAATCACGCTGCTCGTTCTCGACGTGCGGCCGGAGGGAAACGGGACCGGTTGGGAGATGTTCTCGCACGCTTGGCCCAAGATTCTCGTCTTTCTCTTAAGCTTCGTCATCGTAGGGGTTTATTGGGTTGCGCATCATCACATAATGCATTTTGTTGTGGGCACAGACCGGACCCTCCTCTGGCTTAATCTGTTGCTCTTGCTGGTCATTGTCTTCATTCCGTATGTGGCGGCCTTGTTGAGCGCGAGCCACGCGGATCCGAGCGCGATTCGTATTTACGGCGCGACGCTGATCCTGACGAACCTGTCCGGCACGGCACTCTGGATCTACGCAACCAGGAATCATCGGCTGGTGCATCCATCCATGCCGACGTCATTCGTCCGATTCGTGTCGTGGCTTAACACGGCTCCAGTCCTGTTCTACGGATTGGCCATCGCGCTCGCTTCATGGCACTCGGCAGTCAGCTTCACTCTGTTTGCCCTCGTGCCCGCCTTTTTCATCCTGCCGAATCCATGGCTTCAAAAGCGCCTTCGCCAGGCTTCCGAGACGATGGCCTCTCATGAGGCTAAACGAGGTTAAGCACTATGACGATGCTCCGACTGAATATTTCGATGTCACTCGACGGCTATGTGGCCGGCCCCAAGCAAAGCGTCACGCATCCGCTCGGTGAGGGCGGCGAGGAGATCCACAAGTGGTTGGTCGCCGTGCGGACCTTCAGCGTAATGCATGGGATGGGAGTGTCTGGACTTTTCTCGACCTGACCCCATTCGGACGACAGGAGACCTGGGAGGACTCGCCCGCCGGCTGGCCACAAACCCCGCCGTACGAGTGGTGGCGCCGCCATGACGAGTATTGACTCAGCCACGGCGCTAAAATTTACGTAAGACCAACAACCACCAAGTCGTATTGAGAAAACGAATGGATTCGGGAACGCTCGCCGGAGCACACGAGGGGCGGCGAACGGAAGCGTGAATCGGCGACTGCGCAGGACGTGAACCGAAGGTGGGACCGAAAGGAACGAACGATGAAGGACACCTGAAGGAAGGAGACAATAACGATGTCGAAACAAATAACGATGACGAAACACAAGACCGGGACACGTAAGGAGTGGCTCGCAGCGCGGCTCGAGCTACTCGAGGCGGAGAAGGAGCTAACGCGGCGCAGCGACGAGTTGGCACAGCGGCGGCAGGAGCTGCCGTGGGTTCGGATCGACAAGAAGTATCGATTCGAGACCGACGAGGGAAGCGCCTCGCTGGCAGACCTCTTCAGAGGGCGCTCGCAACTTCTCGTCTATCACTTCATGTTCGGGCCCGACTACACGGCTGGGTGTGCGACCTGCTCGACGATCGCGGACGGGTTCAACGGCTTCGTCGTCCACCTGGCCCACCACGACGTCACGCTTTCGGCGGTATCGCGGGCGCCTTTCGCGAAACTGCAGGCTTACAAGCGGCGGATGGGGTGGACGTTTCCGTGGGCGTCCTCGTTCGGCACCGACTTCAACCCCGACTTCAACGTCGGGTTCACCGAGGAGCAACAGCGCGACGGGGGCATCGAATACAACTACCAGCGCGAGCCCGCGTGGCAGGCACGCGACGACGCGGGGATGGCGAGCCGCATGCCGGAGACGCCTGTCGCTGACAACGCGGCCATGACCGGAACCGACCCGGCCACATACACGCGCGAGAGGCCGGGCATGAGTGCGTTCGCGCTCGAGGACGGCGTCGTCTACCACACCTATTCCGCCTATGCGCGCGGACTGGACGGCCTCTGGGGCATGTACCAGTGGCTCGACCGCGCACCCAAGGGGCGCAACGAGACGGGCCTCTGGTGGCGCCGCCACGACGAGTACAAAAAGGGCTGAGCGAAGTCGTGGTTGTCGTGGTGCAACTGCGGGACTGGAGATCTCACAGTGCATGGCTTCCGAGCAAGCTTCGCAGCAAGCGTTTTTCGGTGCCTCAGCGCTGCTCTTCGCTGCCAGCGCGGTGGTAACGATCGCCTGGTGCGCGTCGATGTCGGCGATGGGCGAGATGCCGATGCCCGGCGGCTGGACGATGTCGATGGCATGGATGCGGATGCCCGGACAGACGTGGCCCGGCGCCGCGGCGTCATTCCTTGGCATGTGGGTCATGATGATGGTGGCGATGATGATGCCGTCATTGGTCCCAATGCTGTGGCGCTACCGCCGGGCCGTTGGCAGGACAAGCGAGACACGACTCGGTCGGCTGACCGCGCTCGTGGGCGTGGGTTACTTCTTCGTGTGGACCGTGTTCGGAATGGCCGCTTTTCCGCTGGGTGTCGCGCTGGCAGCGATCGAGATGCAGCAGCCGGCGCTTTCGCGCGCCGTTCCGATCGCGGTCGACGTGGTCGTCCTGATCGCCGGCTCCGTCCAGTTCAGCGCGTGGAAGGCGCGTCACCTGCCGAAAAAATCATTGACGGGAGACACCACCGAGCGAGTCGACACCCGGGTCTTGCAGGCGATTTACCGGTTCAAGGATACCAACGTTCCATTTTACGTCGGCCAGCAAATGGATATATTTGTAGAAGCGCCGGTTGCAGGCGTTCGATGAGCATCCCAATGGGGCAGTCAGATGAGATACCTGTTTGGGTCGATCAGCGCAGCATCTCCGCCGCCGCGAGCGCGTAAATCGCCGCGCATTGTGCGATGTTGCGGACTGGAACAAACTCATCCGGTCCATGGGACACGGTCAGCAAACCCGGTCCGTAGGCCAACGCGGGGATGCCCTGAGCCGCATAAAATCGCGTTTCGAGCAGGCCCGGGCACATTTCAAATACAGGTTCTTTTCCAGTGACTGTCGCTACGTGACGCGACAAAGCACCGCCGAGCGGATCTTGCGCCTGAGTGGCCGCAGCGGGTTCCTGCTGTAGGGTCTCGATCTCGAAACCCTTCAGCGCATCACACAGTCGGCGCTTTTCTTCTTCGAGGTCTTCTTCGGGATTGATGCGGCGGTCAATCGTGAAGGAAAAGAAGTCGGGCGTCACGTTGAAATTCGTGCCTGCCTCGGCCCGCCCGCCAAGCAGCAGAATGGATTTTCGCGCCGCTGCCGGAGCAATATTGCATTGAGTTTCACGAAGCTCCACTTCCTTTTTAATCTCGAGAAGCCGAGCCAATGCCGGCAGCGCGCGCTCGAACGCGTTCACACCCTCGAATTGCCGGCCGACGTGTGCTATTTTTCCGCGCATGGTGACGCGCAGCGAAATGGCTCCGCGGTTGGCGTTCCAAATGACGCCGCCGGTAGGCTCCGGCGTCAGCATCCCGATTCCGTTTTTCCCAAGCAGGCCGCGTGCGTCTAGATAGCGAGATCCGCCCGGCCCAGCGGTTTCTTCATCGGGTACGAGCACAATTCCTATTCGACCGGTATTAAGAAGCCCTTCATCACGTGCCGCTGCTGCTGCATGGATCATCGCAGCCAAGCCGCTCTTCATATCCGAGGAGCCGCGACCGAACAGATTTGTGCCTTCAACACGCGGCTGAAATTGATTGCGGCTCTGCGCGGGAACAACATCGTAGTGGCCACTGAAGTAGAGCATTCGCGGGCCAGTGCCGACTGACGCAAGAACACAAGCTCCTTCACGTCTCACCTCATTGAAGCCGAGCCTGTCCAATTCGGCGACCAGGATGCGGGCGCATTCCTCGTATTGATTGCCGGGTGGATTCTCCGACGGAATCGCGATCAGCCGCTTCGTAAGGTCCAGCATCGCTTGTTCTGAAAGCCGTTCGCGCAGTCGGGATGCAAGCTGCTTATTTGCTTCGGTCTCCACTTCGCTGGTTGTTCCTCAGCTTCTGTTTTGGGCTGGAACCAACTCAAGCTGGTTCAAATAGTTCAATCGGATTACCGTCAGGATCTTCCACCTGAATCTGTTTCCCGCCGGGACCGACTTCCATCTGGTTGCGAAAATGGACTCCCTCGTTCTTGAGCGCAGTGATTTGTGCAGGCAAATCCTTCACTAGGAGGACCACTCGATTCCATCCGCCTGGCTCTTGCTGACGCCCATCAGGCATAGGCCGGGAACCCGACGCCCCCGGACCACTGAGGATCAACTTCAGATTCCCGATTGAAACTTGACCGAAAGCCGGTAGATTTTGTTGGTCCAGACTGAAACCGAGAGTCTGCGTGTAGAACGCAACCGACCGTCGAACATCTTTGACCTGATATCGAACACCCCAAAGGCCCACAATCAGGCTCTTCGCCTTCCCAGATGAAGCCGCCGTTCCCTGCTCGTGCCGTTGCGCTGGATTCATGGAACCTCCTAATGCTTCTGTTTCAACATAGTCCAAAACTGCCAGGAATTCATGATGTCTTCCTCCTGGGCGACGAGAGTGGATAGCTCCTTTCGAGCCGTGGACCTTTATCTTGATTCACCGCCCGGACAACTTGAGCTCCGGGGTTGCGGCGTTCCGCCGAATCGTGTCCCGGCCCTAGGAGTGCGCGACACAGCGAAGAGGGCCAATAACCAAGTCCCTAGCAGCAAAAGCGCACCGAGCGCGACAAGCGCCAGGGTGGTGACCGGGATTTGCTGCGGTTCCGGACCGGCCAAGTTCTCCACTGCGACCACTCCAGCGATTACGACGTAGCCGGCCGCGGCCGACAGCACCGCGACAAGCCGGCGCTGCTCGCTCCAGATCGAAAAGGACAGCAGCCACGCGAGCGCCGGCAGCACCAGGATCGCATGCATGGTCACGGCGTGCGTTGGCTTAAGGGTTCCTCCCCTAGCGTAGGCCGCCGGCGCGTTTCCCGCAAATACGAGTCCCATGCCCTTGGCGATCATCAGTGCCCCTACCACGACCGCACCGATTAACAGAACAAATCCAATCTGGATAGCGACCCGGAGACTGATGGGGGTCTTAGGATTGGGCCGAAACGCAGCGATGGTGAAGGCGACGATGACCGCGACGAGAGCGAAGCCGCCTGCGGCCAACGTGCGCGCTACCATGGCATCAAAAGTCGTTTCGATGTTGAAGTGCGATGGAACGCCCCGCCAAGTCTGCAGAGACACCAATGCCGTCTCGATTGTGCACACCACCGTAAATGCGCCGAGCAGCGTTGTCCGAACGCGGTTGCTGAGCGCCAGGAACGACGTTACCCAGGTGATTGTGATCAGGGTCAGGCCGAACGACAGCCCGAAGGTGCCCGGCTTGCGCAACGACAAAGGACCAGCCCATGAGGCGCCCGTAACGGCGAGGATCGCGAGATGGATCAGGCCGCTGACCAGCAACACCACGCCGACCACATAGGCAGTGCGCTCCACTCCTTGGCCGCAGTTCCAGAATGAGCGCAGGGCGCCGGTCATAGACCCCGCTGGGAACGCCGCATGATTCATCTGCATGGCTGTTTCCTAAAGAGGGTCAAGGTTCACGGTTCAGGGTCCTGGAACCCCGAACCCTGAACCCTTGACCGCACCGCTGCCAAATCCGATCGCCCGTAGTGTGCCGATCTCACGCGTGCGTGATGCCACCGATGTGTACATGGAGTTATTGCCCCGGCGCTATGAACACGCCAGCCGTCGTAATCAAGCCCGTCAGCGGTCGGGACAGTTCTGCGTAGTAGTCACCTTCCCGTCTGACGTCGGACCTCGAGGCGTGGGTCGTTGGCCAACGCCGTCCGCAGCACATCGAAGCTCTGAGGCGACTCGAGCTTAGCGTATACCGCTTGAAACGCGTTCTGGCGGCTAAATGCCTGTTGGAGCATCCCGATATCGCACCACACCTCGGACTCGGCGCTGCCGACATCAGCCTGAAACACCCCGACGATATCCCACGTCTCTCCGCCCCACTGGGCTGATCCGCCCGTAGTCAGGTTACCGAGTTGGCGAGCGGCGGCGCGTCCGACGATGGCCCGCCAGCGCCTCGCCCAGGACGTGCTGTTCGACGCCGGACAAGGCACGCCGGATTCAGTGCGTTCGTCAGGCTAAGTTCGCCGCCACTGTCACTTCACTGGCGGCCTTTTCGATGAGCCTGGCCACAGCATCAGGCTGCGACACGTAGATCGCGTGACTTCCCCGTACCTCGACGACAGTAGAACCCGCGCGCTTCGCCATACGGCGTTGGGCTGCCGGCGGGATCATCTTGTCCTCGGTTGTAACCAGGTACCAGCTCGGCTTGGTTTTCCACACTGGCTCGCTGATCGTGCCGCCGAGCGCGTCCACGCCCCATGGGACTTGTGAGTCTGCCATGAACGTGGCCCTGTCAGTGTCGACGTCTCCCGCGAATGAGGCGCGAAACTTCGCCTTGTCGAGGAATAGATAGCCGTCCTGCGGCGGCAGTATCGGAGGCACGGGAGCGCCCGGCGGCGGATCCTTAATAAGCGTTGACACGGATTCACCCCTGTCCGGGGCAAAGGCGGCGATATAGACAAGCCGCGTTACCTTTGGATAGTTGCCGGCCTCGGTGATCACGGCCCCTCCATATGAGTGCCCGACCAGAACCACCGGACCATCCTGCTGAGCAAGAATGCGTTTGGTCGCGGCCACATCTTCGGCAAGTGATATCGTTGGATTCTGAACGACGCTCACCTTGTAGCCGTCCTTCGTCAGAATCTTATAGACGCCTTCCCAACCCGAGCCATCCACGAAGCCACCGTGGACGAGAACGACGTCCCTTGCTTTCAAACCTTGCGTCTCAGCCATAATGAATTCCTTTCTCTGGCACGAATCTGATTGTTTGGGCGGTTCTTTTCATTCAGACGTCATTGGTCGACCGTCGTGTTCGCCTGCGAGAGGGAGGTAGCGCTGCGACTTGCTGTCCGGGGAGGACGATAGACGGCTAGTCCCAAAGTATCACGAACTGCCAAAAGTACAAGAAAGGCTCCAAGGAAGAGGGCCGGCACGTCGTGCAATAATGAGCGTAAGCAGTTCACTCACTTGGGGCAACCGGTCCCTTTTCCGTCCAGCAAGGTGCACCGGCCCGAAAACCTGAGTGGCAGGATGCGTCGAGGATGAACATTGTCGGTATTGCAGGCAGCCTGCGGAAAGGTTCGTATAACGCGGCGCTGCTGCTCGCAGCAAAAGAGGTGGCCCCCGAGGGAATCCAGCTTGAGATTGCCTCGATTCGCGGTATCCCGCTCTACGACGGTGACGTGGAAACTGAGACCGGTGTACCGGGGGTCGTCACCGACCTGAAGAATCGTATTGCCGCGTCAGCCGGTCTGCTTCTGGTCACACCCGAATACAACAATTCGATCCCCGGTGTCTTGAAGAACGCGATTGACTGGCTGACCCGGCCGCCGGCCGACATCACTCGTGTTTTCGGCAACCGTCCGGTCGCGCTAATGGGCGCGACGCCTGGCCGAGGAGGAACGGTCCTATCACAGGCCGCCTGGTTGCCCGTGCTGCGGACGCTTGGAATGAGACCCTGGTTCGGGCCCCGGCTGCTTGTCAGCGCTGCCCATCGCGTATTTGATGAAAGCGGGCAACTCATCGACGAGCAGGTGCGCTCGCAGCTCCGGAGCTTCATGACCGGATTCGCTGAGTTCATCAGGAAGGGATGAGGAGACCCGCGTCTGGAAAAGCGCAACAGGCAAGAGGCACTGAAAAAGTAGCTATTCAAGACACGGCCCCCCGGTCCGTCGAACTTCTCAGGGCCGTCGGGCACCGGTAACGCCCGGCATCGGGAAGTTCTCGGCGGGGTCCCTTACTGATGCACCTCTGGTGCCGGTGTCACGCAACGTCGCAGCCGATGGCCCCACCCAGTTGAAGTGAAATGAGTTCTCGGAAAAAGTGGACTGCCGTGAAACTGGCTTGTGACTGCCAGCAGGCTGGCTTCGCGCCATTCGGTTGGCATCCACCCGGGCTAAGCTGTTGCACGTGCCGCTCGAATCAGACCTATGCCGAGGGTTAGAACAGCCGCCGCCAGAAACGCTGCACCGATGTAGGCGAGATCCAACAATGCGTTCGGCTCCTTCGCAGCCGGTGATGCGACGGAGAGAAAGAACGCGGCCGGGATCAAAATCGCCGCGATCGGCGCTCCGACCCGGGCGAGCCACTTCCAAAGCGGCGAAAGCACCGCTTCGTCAACATATCGAAGCATGACTAGCGACAGGACGAGATAGACCCCGGCATGCGCGTGCCCGGCGCGGAAGAGATCGTGACGCAGAGGATTGTCGAAATAGCCTGGCGAATTTCGTGTCAGAAAACTGAGAAGGGACAAACCTCCGAACATCACTGTCGGAAGAACGACCAGAAGCACTCCCGCGAGCATTCGCGACTGACGTGACATAGGTACCTCCATACAGTTGAAGATGCTAGACACCGGCATCCAAGAGCCGCTTGCGAAAGTACAGCTTCCAGCCGTCTGGGAGTGCTGGCGACTCGGTGGCTCGCCGAAGGAGCTCCTGGTTCTCGGAATCCACCGTGTAAAGGTTTACGATGTCCGCCGGCAGGAGTCCTGATCCTTACACGCATCTTGAAACCTGTTGATTTCTGGCCTCTGAAGCTCTGCAGTTGCGTTCCCTCTTTCGGAGTGCGGTGGCATGGCCATCGCACTCCGAAAGAGAATGTGCCTGGGCACGAGTAAGGCATAAAGTACACCCCGTCTCGATTGCTGATAACACCAAGCCTACAAGTTAAAGCTCGAACTGCAGACTCTGCGGATCGAATCGTGAGTCTGGCAATCCTGTGAATCCTGTTACTCCTGTCCAAAACCCATTCCGACAGGATTCAGAGGATGTTTGATGCGGCCAGAGTCGCACAGCTGAAGGCGCTGGCGCCGCATGGGGCTGGCACGCGGATCAGAACCGGCCGCCAATGTAGCGAGGGGATCCGCAAACTGCTCAAGACTGGAAACTGATCGGTTCCCGTCGACAAGTCCTGAGATTTGCCCACCGTCGTTTCGCCATCCCTGGGATGTCGTTCGCTGATCGGAAGATACGGTTTGCCAGAAATTGGGTGCCGCGCCCCCGGGGAAGGAGCATCATGAGCCATCGGATCGCAAAACTAAACGGAGTGCTAAGGCCAACTGTTTCGCGACGGGCGCCGGTCCCTATGCGAGTGCGGCGTCGGCGGGACTCCCAATGAAGCGTCGGAGCTCTTCTGCCGCCCACATTTAAAACCGTTACCGTCAAGCGCCGCGGGTCATGGCGGAGGAACACCGAAAGGAACAGAAAGTACTATGAAAGCATTAATTCTCGGAGTGTGTTTGTTAATAGGGAGTCTGCAATCGTCCTTTGCATTGCAGCAGGAAGTGAAGCCCCCTGCCGGTGGCGCTAATGTGGAACAAGAAATCCTCAGTCTATCCAAGGAAAAATGGCGCTGGATGTCAGAACGCAAGGTGGATTCCCTTGAAGCCCTCTTCCACGAAGAAGCGGTCTTTGTGCACATGGGCGGAACCATGTCCAGGAGCCAGGAACTCGATGTGATCAAGACCGGGAGGATTCAATACAAGCAGGCAGATATCCAGGAAGCGTCGGTGCGTATCATCGGCACAACGGCAATCGTGTTGAACAGAATTCGTCTGCTGGCGGTGGTTGGCGGGAACGAGGTGACAAATCCCTTCGTGGTCACGGAGGTGTATGTGCAGCAAGGCGGCGCCTGGAAGTTAGCCTCGCTCTCGTTCACGAGACTACTGGGCCAATAGCTTGTGCGGGAAAACATCTTGGCCAAAGGTATAACCATCTTGCTTCTCTGTCTGCTCGTGAACATCCGCGAGGCACGCCCGGAGACGGGAGGTCAGGGCGGTCACCTGACGGTTCAAAGCACCGTAAGAAATGTTCTGCGTCACCCGTTGTTTGCGGGATTTAGTCAGCTGATACTGCCGTGGGACGACCGCTCGTACGACGAGGAAATGCGACTGTCCCGCATTGGTTCGCTGCTTCCGTATCACAGTCACGTCCACCCGGAGACGGTGACAAGCGCGTTAAATCGCATGATTGATGATGCGGCCAGTGGCAAGACCGTGTTCTACAGGTTCTACTCCGAAGCGCAGACGCGCCAGCAGCCTGCACTCGAAAATACTGGATTGTTCTTCTTCCGCGGAAGCCCGGGCGCCCCATTCGCGGTCATATGCCCCGGTGGCGGATTTTCCTATGTCGGCTCCCTCCACGAGGGCTTTCCGTATGCGCAAGCAATCAGCAGCAAGGGATACAACGCTTTCGTGCTGAGGTACCGGGCAGGATATGGCGGAACCGCTGCGACGCGAGATCTGGCTGCTGCTGTCTCCTGGATCCTTCGCAACGCACAGACCCTTGGGGTCCGCACCCAGGGCTACTCTCTGTGGGGCAGTTCGGCTGGAGCGAGGATGGCAGCCGCGATCGGTTCCCACGGGGTGGCGACGTATGGAGGCGCCGACGTTCCACAGCCGTCAGCCATCGTGACGGCATACACAGGTCATTCGGATTACTCGAGCGCTGAGCCTCCCACGTTCGTGGTGGTAGGTGAGCAGGATGGGATCGCTCCTCCACAGATCAGGGAAAGAAGGGTTGAAGCGCTGCGCAAAGTCGGTACAACTGTGGAGTTCCACAAGTACAAGAATCTCGGTCATGGCTTCGGACTCGGGGTAGGCACGAGTGCCGAGGGATGGATCCTCGAAGCTATTCGGTTCTGGGAGACGTCGACAAGCAGGCCATCCTCCAAGCCGAAGGCCTAGGCAGACGAAGGTGACGCAATCAGTCAGTGGTGTGGGTACGCTGGTGGATTCCTGCCGCACCTGCGTCAATTGCGCCGCGGATCAAGAGAACATCTGCCATCTACTGCCCCCTGCTTTGCGCCGGGATAACCACCTTTTCGCCAATGCTGCCGCATTGGCGAGCGGCTGACCGCTCAGGGCTTCAAGGCCCTCGCGATCTCCGTGCACGTGACCCACGGCCATGGTCGCGCGGACGGTCGAGCACTTTGGGCGGCTCGAGTTCGCCTTCAACAACGCCGCAGCGGGTGCGCGACGAACTGAACGCCCTGATCGCACTTCATTGAGGGAGAAATTGCATATGGCATCGGAACGCAGAAACGACATCGGTCGACGCTCCTTGCTGCGATGGGCAGGAGCCGTGGCCGCGACGCCGCTTCTGGGCGGCACTGCCACGCAGGGCTTTCCGCAGGCGCCAGCGCCGAGCAGGCCGGCGGCACCGGGCACAATCGGCCGCCGCAGACTCGGCAAACTGGAGGTCTCCAGCGTCGGGCTGGGCGTCCAGAACATGAGCCGCAAGTATGAAACGACGGTGCCGTACCGCCCGGAGATGATCAACATCATCCGGACGGCCTACGACCGGGGCGTCACCTTCTTCGACGCGGCCGAAGCATACGGTCCGTTTGAGGTCGAGCGGATATTGGGAGAAGGAATTGCTCCATTCCGCAACAACGTCGTCATCACTTCAAAGTTCGGTTGGAACATCGACCAGCAGACCGGCAAACGGCTACCGGGACTAAATAGCCGGCCGGAACACATCCGTGTGGTCGTCGAAGGGATGTTAAAACGGCTCAAAACCGACCGAATCGACCTACTCTACCAACATCGTGTTGATCCCAACGTTCCCATCGAGGATGTTGCCGGGGCGGTCAAGGACTTGATGGCGCAGGGCAAGGTCCTGCACTGGGGTCTGTCAGAGATGGGTCTGAACACGCTGCGCCGCGCTCATGACGCGCTGCCCGTGAGCGCCGTTCAGAACGAATACTCGATGCTGTGGCGTGGCCCGGAGACAGAGGTCATTCCCCTATGCGAAAAGCTGGGCATCGGCTTCGTCCCTTGGAGTCCGCTGGGAGTGGGCTTCGTTACCGGCGCTATTGACGAACAAACGCGCTTCGCTCCCGGTGACATTCGCGCCCATGAGTCTCGATTCTCTCCTGAGAATCTGCCGAACAACCTGCAGCTGGTCAAACTGATCAAGCAATGGGCCGAACGGAGGAGTGCCACTCCCGCGCAGATCGCGCTCGCATGGCTGATGGCCCAAAAGCCGTGGATCGTGCCCATCCCGGGTACGACGCAGATGGCGCACATGCTCGAGAACATCGGCGCGACCGATGTGCGATTCACGCCGAGCGAGCTCGCAGAGCTGAACGCGGCCGTCTCGGCGATCGAGATCCGCGGGGCGCGGCTCCCGGACCAGGTGCTGGTCTTCTCGGGCGTCGAGGCGCCTCCGAAGAAGTGAGGGGCTAATCGGTTTTCCCGCTTTTCGCCATGCTTCACGCATCGTTCACAACCCGCACGATGCTGTTTGCCAAGAATCGGATGCCGCGAAGCGACTGGAGGTCTATAGATTATGAGGTCCGATTATCTGCCACCTTTGACTCCGCGGAGCAGTCGTTGCCAATCGGCTGCCGTTCGATGGCAGTGGCGAGCCAAACGTGGAATGAAACGAGCCCGTATATGAACGTCAAAACCGGTTCTGCGGTGCTAGTGCTCGCCGGTGTGGCGGTGTTCCCCCTGGCCTCTCAGGACTGGCCGATGTGGGGTGGCGCGCCGCAACGCAACCTGACGTCCGCGATGAAGAACCTCCCGGAGTCCTGGGACGTCAAGAGTGGCAAAAACATCAAATGGAAGGCGCAGATCGGTTCGACGTCATACGGAAACCCGGTAGTGGCGGACGCAAAGATCTTCCTCGGCACCAACAATGGAAACCCCAGGAATCCCAATATCCAGGGCGACAGGGGCGTACTCATGTGCCTCCGGGAGTCCGATGGAAAGTTCCTGTGGCAGGCAGTTACGGACAAACTGGCGTCCGGGCCGGAGAACGACTTTCCTGAGCAGGGCGTCTGCTCCTCCCCCGCCGTGGAAGGAAAGCGGCTCTACTACGTGAGCAACCGCGGAGAGTTGGTTTGCCTGGACACTGAAGGGTTCCTGGACGGCAAGAACGACGGGCCTTTCCAGGACGAAGTCTACAAGGGACCCACCGACGCCGACATCATCTGGAAACTCGACATGATGAAGGAACTCGGCGTCTATCAACGCAATATGGCCAATTCGTCACCGGTCATCTGGGAAGACCTGGTCTTTGTGGAGACGTCCAACGGCCGGAGTGACGAGAAGCTCCCCTCTCCGGAGGCTCCCAGCTTTCTCGCCGTCAACAAGAACACCGGGAAGGTCGTGTGGCAGGACAACTCTCCGGGTGATGGCATCCTGCAAGGCCAGTGGTCCTCGCCGGCGCTTGGTCTGGTAGATGGAACGCTGCAGGCGTTCTTCGCGGGAGGAGACGGATGGTTGTACGGCTTCAATGCCCGGACGGGAGAGAAGCTCTGGAAATTCGACTTGAACCCCAAGAACACCGTTCCCGAGGAGCGCAATTACGGAGTCTCCACGCCTGTGTTCAGCGACGGCAGAGTGCTCATGAGCGTGGGCCAGGATCCCGACAAGGGCAACGGACCCGGATGTGCGTATAGCATCGATCCCGCAAAACGGGGCGATATCACGGAATCCGGCAAAGTCTGGCAGTACGAAAAGATCAACCGTTCCATTTCGACAGCGGCGGTTGCCAGTGGGTTGGCATTCCTGTCCGATCTTCAAGGCACTTTGCACTGCCTGGACGTCAAAACCGGGAAGCCATATTGGACTTTCGACCTCCAATCTCCGGTCTGGGGATCTCCGCTGCTGGCGGATGGCAAGGTCTACCTGGGCGATGCCGATGGGGACATTGCAGTTTTCAAAGCAAATTCGAAGATGGAGAAGCCCTCCGTGATCGACATGGCGGACTCAGTCTACAGCACGCCGGTGCCGGCCAACGGCGTGTTGTATGTGATGACGAGAACCCAGTTGTTTGCCATCACCGCGCCTAACAGTGAGCCCGGCAAGTAGCGAAGTCAGACGCCTTTCTCAACTGCTTTCTTTTAAAAGGACGGCCACTATGAAGACCGAGACAAGACTCATAACGATGATCCTCGCGCCGCTTATTGCGACCTGCGCGTTTTCCGCGGATTGGCCACAGTACTATGGGCCGCACCGTGACGGTACATCCGCCGAGAAGGGGATACTGCGTACCTGGCCCGCAGAGGGTCCTAAGGTGCTCTGGACGGCCCCTCTCGGCATCGGCTTCGGCGGCCCCGCCGTCAGCGCCGGCAAGGTTTATTTGCTGGATCGCGACGACAAGGTCGGTGACACTTTGAGAGTCTACGATCTTTCCAGCGGCAAGGAACTCTGGACTTTCGCGTATGCCGCTCCGGGCAAGGTGGAGTTTCCGGGATCCCGGTCCACGCCAACAGTGGATGGCGATCGTGTCTACACTGCGGGTTTGCGGGGAGATTTGTACTGCATCAGCACCACGACCCAGAAGCCTATATGGCATAAGAACATCTGGACGGATTTCGGCGGTGGCGCCGCCGTCCCCGCCGGGCCCTTCGCACCCCCCGCCGAAGGCGGCCAATTGCCTATATGGGGAATCGTTCAGAACCCGCTGATTTACCGCGATCTTCTCATCGTGGCCTCGCAGGCGCCGCAGGCGGGCGTAGTCGCATATGACAAAGTGACCGGTGATCTCAAATGGCAAACAGCTCCGCTCACCCCCGGCGTGACCTCGCAAACATCTCCGCTCAGCAGCGGGACCTCGTACGTCACTCCCTCCCTGGTTAAAGTCGCCGCGGAAGATCAACTCGTCATGATAACTGCTGCACAGGGATTCGGCCGCGCCGCCAGCGGCGGAAGCGTCAAAGGTATTGACCCGTTGACCGGGAAAATCCTGTGGACCTACTCCAACTGGCAGTGCGTGATACCTGTCGCTCACGCGGTGGACGCTGGCGAAGGACGGATGCTCCTGGCCGGCGGGTATAACGCAGGGTCCGCCATGATTCAGGTAGCAAAGAAGGCAGACGGGACCTATGGAGTCACCGAGTTGTTCAAGAACCCGGACTTCGGGTCTCATACCCAACCGCCGATTCTGTATAAGGACCATTTCTATGTCCAGTACACGACCAACGAACGAAAGGACGGGCTGGTGAGCATGAGCATGAGCGGCGAGGTCAAGTGGAAGACCGGACAGAATCCGGCGTTCGTCAGAGGCGGGGCAATCCTTGCCGACGGTCTGATCCTTGCCACCGACGGCCGCAAGCAGCTGTATCTCATCGAACCCGATCCGGCGGGCTTCAAAGCGCTGGCCAGCGCCGAGCTGATGGAGGCCGGTAGCAACTGGGCCCCCTTGGCGCTGTCAGACGGCAAACTGCTGATTCGCGACCAAAAGAAGTTGATCGTCGTTCAGGTG
>CAVUUN010000018.1:0-20693 GCA_963744645.1 uncultured Acidobacteriota bacterium | reverse complement strand
CCCAAAGGTCGCAGGTTCAAATCCTGCCCCCGCAACCAAGTTTAAACGAAGGGCCGCAACGGTTTGCGGCCCTTTTCGTTTTTGGAGGTTTGGGGCTGTTTCCCAGGTGATTGTGCCCGTGGAGTTTGAAGGTGGGCTTCAACCGCAGCGAGGGAAATTCGCCGTGCTTCGCTGTATTCCTGTTGCTGTTTTATTAGCGCGGCATGCTGTCCAGGTAGATAACCATAGTCTCCATCAGATTCTGTTCGACGGCCCTGGTGAATGGTGTAATACGAGTCTCATACCCGCCTTCGTCAAAAGCGTCTGCAGTCGGCAGATAGCCGAGCCAGCCGTTTGTGTAGCCGAAGAAGAAGGTGTGTGTGTAAGGAGAACGGTTGCGAAGCGCGTTGGAGAGCTCGCAGAAAAGCTCCACAGGCGCCGCCCAGATTAGCGTGTTATTGATTCTGAGAACGCGGACCGGCAGCCGGACCAGAGCGGTTCCGTCTGCCGTTGTTCGGGTATAGGCGCTCAACTCGTCCGGCCAGCTCAGACCCTCTCGTCTCGGAGTCTCCACATGCGTCTCTCCCGCCCAGAGCCTGACGTCGCCTGAGCCCGGTCCCATCTTGCTTAGCGCTCTGATGATGGGGTCACCCAACAGCACACCAAACTGAGACAGATGGCCACTCCCCGGGTCAGGATAGACCGTGTAAATGGGCGCGAGGTTTCCGGCGGCGCCGTTGACATACAGCACTGGCGCCCCGAGCTTCTGCTCGACGTAGGCTGAGACAGTCCCTGGAGCATCGCCGCTGATCAGGAGGTTCGGCGGACCGAGTACCGTCCCATGCATTGCGTAGTTGGCGATCACGGCGAGAAGCGACCCATCTGCCTTGTCAAGCCGTATTAATCCGATCTGCCGGTCGGTCGGGCCTCCAGGATTGAGCCCCAGAGAGATGTGTCCGTTCACCTCCTGGGCGCGGCGATTGATGTTGGCCATCGACATTCCGGTACCGATGGCTATTCGCGCCGGTTCAAGAGTCGCCCTTGCCTGCCTTACGCCTTCCACAAGGGAGGCCGTCACCTGCCGCGCATAATTCGCATTGAACTCGTGGTCGGACCGGCCGAGCAGCGCCTTGTACATTCCCGGGGGGCCAACCTCAGGCGTCGAGTGAGAATGGGTCACGCTCCACCACAGGCATCGTGGTTCAATGCCCATCTCCCGCTGCAGGATCCTCGTCACGTCCTCGTAAACCTCGGGTGAGAAAAGGCACAGATCGCTGGACACGAGATAGAACTGCGTGGTTCCGTCGTCCAGTGCGACGATTCTGTGATAAATCCTGTCGTGGACGCCGGTCGACTGGCGCGCGTTATATCCCATCAGCCATTGCGGGCTGTCCGGAGTAATGTCGACTCTCGTGACCGAAGCTCGAAAATTCCCGGCCAGTGAGACTGAGGGCCAAAACAACACGAGCAGGGCGAAGACTCGTATCATCGGTGTTCTCCTTCGGTCCTGGGTGCCGCCGGGGGACCGTCCTCTTCCGCGTCTTTACCGAAACGCACAGGATTCTGGATGTACTCGCGGGGCGAACAGCCTGCAATCTTTCGAAACACACGTGCAAAATAAGCCGGGTCGGCAAACCCGGACCTTTCCGCGACCTGCGAGACATTAAATGCAGGGTCAAGCAGCAACCGCTTGGCCAGATCGATCCGTCGCATCATGACGAAGCGCTCGAATGTGACGCCTGTAACCAGCTTGAACGTGCGCTCAAGATGACTCAGGGAAAAACCAAGGCGCTCCGCGACAAGACTTGGCGACAGACGCGTTGTCGACTGAGATATCGACTCGTCGATGATTCTCGACGCCCGCTCCACAATCTTGTCGCGCCGGCTGGAATAAAGTTTGCGGACCTCATCCAGGATGTCATCCGCCAGTTGCAGGTAGGTCTGACGCAGCGCAAAGATCGTCTCGGCTTGATGCATCTGCCCATCAACCCGCCACAGAATGTCTTCGGTCACCTCGCGAGCTACGCCCAGCTGTCTGGCGCACAACGCCATAGAGTAAAGCGCAGAGGAAAGCAAATGGCGCTGTGCGGGCGCTTTCTCGAGTCCTTCTCCCAGCCGACGGCTGGCCAGCACCGGCAGGGCGTGAACGGCAACACGTGCTTCTGTCAGCTTGCGTGACGAAAGGCAGGTGCATACTCTCTCGGCAGCCGCCGAAAGATCATCGAACCGGCCCATGGGTTTTCTATAGACGGCAATCTCGTCGGGAAACTGCGCCAGCGCCATGCAGGCCTCGGCATGGGAGCCTGCCAGCGAGTGCACATCCTCCCTCGCCAAACCAATTCCAATGCGTGCGCGCAGAGGGCAGGCAGCCTTGACTGCGTCGAGGATGCGCCGGGCGAGACCGTAGGCCGGAAAGGAGTCGTGGAAGAAGACACAGATTCCCTGCTTTCGCAGATGGCTCACCACCACGTCTTCGAGCGTATCGGTGACCTCCTCGACGGTCTGAAGGCCCGTCTCGAAGGCCACGTCAAATGATGAGGTCTGGAGCGGATACTGTTGTTCTTCGGGTTCGATCTTCACCACCAACACCCGGTTTGGGGTCTTAGCCAGATCCAGCTTCTGCAGAAGCTCACGCAGGGAGATATGGTCAGCCCCGGTTCCCTCCAGTATCACGTGCGCGAGCTCCTTGCGCAGGACTTGGGCCTCCCGGATCGTCCGGTGTTGTTCCTGCACCAGCTCTGCCAACCGTCCCCAGGAGGTGGCCACATATCCGGCAAATGCTTCGAGCAGTTGAACCGCGTTCCGAATGTCCTCGTTCGAAGAGACCGGGACTTTCCAGTAGGCTGACTCCAGCTTCTCGAAGTCCAGGTAAGCCAATCCGGAAAGACCTTTGCGGATCTCCTTAAAGCCGGATTCGCTCGGCGGCTGCCGCAGCAACTGGCCGCACAATACGGTCCCGATGTATTGCCCGCCGCTGATCACCGGCACCGCAATGTCCACGAGACCGGCGTGGCAGGTGTAGATCTGAGTCACCCCCGTCTCGCGACAGCGTAATTCGGCTGCACGATCTGACAGGGCGCATGATTCGGCCTCGTGCCTGCCGTAGTCATTCACAATTCGGCAAAAGTCCGGGTCGAGTTGTGGATCAATGTGCAGGTACCTGGAACACGGACTGCGAGTTGCGTCTTCGGTATCCACGAGTCTCTGCAGTCCGATCTCTGCGGCCGGTCCATCCTGCGCCCACGCCACTCCGACGTGCCTGATGATGCGGGACTTGTTCACCAGGAGGAAGAAGAGCCTGAAGAAATCCAGGTCCTTCTCGAATTGAGCCAGAAACAGCCGCCTCTGCCGGATGGGCAAGGGCGCCAGCTTAGCGGTGCCTGACATCTACTACCCTCCGAATCGCCGCAAGGCTAGCACATATTCGGCACGTGATGGTAGGCGTGCGGATTAAGTACAGGTTTTGCTGGAAGTGTCCATGTACTTTTGTGTTCGGCTGATTCATAGTCCAGCTCGTAAGACCGTGCGACAGGAACAAACACGGACCAACACGGAAGGGACCAGTCGGGAAACACGATATGTCGAAGCGCAGTAACTCGGATAACAGAGATCGAACCGCGGTAGGAAAATCAGGCAGGCGTTTGGCCGTCGAGGGGGCACCCCCCACCCGGAGCATTCCCTTGCCCCTCGAATTCCCCGGGGTCTATCGCATCGATGATCAGGAATTGGAGGCGGTCGCGCGCGTGCTCCGGTCGCGTTCCTTGTTCCGGTATTACGGAATCGAGCCGCAGATGGAGGCCGCGTCCTTCGAAACCGAACTGGCGCAATTTGTTGGAACCAGATACGGTCTCGCACTGACCAGTGGGACCGGCGCCTTGCACACCGCATTGGCCGCACTTGGTGTCGGTCCCGGAGATGAAGTGATTATTCCCGCCTATCTCTGGGTCTCAGTGGCGGCGGCCGTGGTGAACCTTGGCGCCGTGCCCGTCCTCGCGGACATCGACAGCACCTTCTGCGTGGATCCCCAGGCGGTCGAACCACAGATCACGCCGCGCACGCGCGGTATCGTCCTGATCCACATGAGCGGCGCTCCCGGCAATGTCGAGGCCATAGAGAAGATAGCTCGGGCGCGCGGGTTGTTCCTCTTGGAAGACTGCGCGCAATGTCTGGGAGGCAGCATCGGCGGCCGCAAAGTCGGCGCCTGGGGTGACATCGCGATTTTCAGCTTTCAGATGAACAAGAACATGACGGCCGGCGAGGGCGGCGGCCTGGTGACCAGCGATGAGTCTCTCTACCGGAAAGCCTTTGCTGCCCACGACCTCGGCTACGCGCGGGGACCGGACGGCAGGCTGGTGTTCGATGATCCGGACCTGATGATGTGGGGTCGAGGCTATCGACTGGATGAGCTGCGCGGCGCGGTTCTGCGGGTCCAACTCCGCAAACTCCCGGAAACGGTTGCGGCTATGCGGCGGAGCAAGTACCGCATCCGTCAGGCCCTCGAGCGTTTTGACAAGGTCAGCCTGCGCACCATTCTCGACCCGGCGGGAGATACGGGATGCTTCCTGATCACCACGTATCCGGATGCTCTGACAGCGCAGAGGGTCAACCGGGCCCTGCGCGCGGAAGGCATCGTGACTTTCCCGCAAGGTATTTCCAACATTCTGATGACCGAATGGGGCTTGCACCTGTACTACAAAAACGCCAGCCTGGTTCAACACCGGGGCCTGGCATGGAGGCTTTCCGAGAACCAGGGGCTCCAAAGAGACTACTCCAAGGGGGCCTGCCCCGTAGCCGACAGCCTTTTCGAGAGAAGCATCCTGATCCCGATCCCGTCCTGCCTGACGGCACAAGACGAAAACGACATCATTCTGGCGTTTGAAAAAGTGCTGGAGGTGCTGTTGTGAGCTCTGCGCCTTATTGTGGCCGGACTCTCCAGAGTCCGGCGCCGGGCTCCCCAGAGCCCGGCCACAAATCGGCCGGGCGCCGGACTCTGGAGAGTCCGGCCACACTAAACTGCCTGCCCCTTTGTCCGATCGTGCTTGTGATTGTGGCCCTGATCGTGGGTTTGGCGCGGGCGGGAAACGACCTGCCGCTTTACCTGGATCCCGGCCAGCCCATCGAGAAGCGCGTGGAAGACCTGCTCGGCCGCATGACGCTCAGCGAAAAAGTCGGGCAGATGAACATGCCGGTCGTCTATCTCGAGACGTTCGGCCGGAACGCTGCAGAAAAGCGGGACGCATGTCGCAGGTTTGCGTTGGGCGCCATGGTACCGGGCTTGGGACCGGGCGGAGGCTTCTTCACCCTGGCCGACAACGCCCTCCCGGAAGGCCCGCGGCAACAGGCGGAGTTTTTCAATGAGCTGCAAAGGCTCGCGACAGAACAGACGCGCCTGAAGATCCCGCTGCTCCAGACAGAAGAAGGGACTCACGGGGTGATGTGCTCCGGCAAGACGATTTTTCCCGAAGGTCCGGCGATCGGCAGCACCTGGAACATGGATCTCGTTCGGGGGATCTACTCCGCGGCGGCCCTGGAAGCGCGGGCCGTGGGTATTCATCAGCTCTTTACGCTGGTGATCGAGCCGAATCGAGACCCGAGATTGGGCCGGAACGAGGAAGGCTACAGCGAGGATCCGTACTTTGTGCGCCCGCGTTGCCGAGGCCATTGTTCAAGGAGCGCAAGGCAAGGATGTGTCGGCGCCCGACAAAGTCGTGGCCGGCCTTTGCCACTATCCCGGCCAGAGCCAGCCGGTCAGCGGTTTTGAGCGGGGCTCCATGGAGATCTCGGAGCGCACTCTTCGAAATGTCTTCCTGCCTCCCTGGGTCGCGGGCGTTCGCGAAGGGGCCCTCGCGGTAATGGCCACGCACCCGGCCATCGATGGCGTGCCCACTCACAGTTCGGATTGGCTTCTGACCACGCTCCTGCGGGAAGAACTTGGGTTTCGGGGTCTCGTGCTTAGTGAAGGCAGCGGCATCCACAATCTGATACGCGACAAAGTCGCGGCCGACGCAAACCAGGCCGGAGAGATGGCTCTGAGAGCCGGCGTCGATGTCGGGATTTCTCACGAACGGGCCTACATGGACCTCCTGATCCGGAACGTCGAAGAAGGAAGGGTGCCGATCAAGCTAATCGACCGGGCGGTCCGCCGCATATTGACCCAGAAGATGCGGCTGGGTCTGTTCGAGAAGCCTTACGTCGACCCCGAGTTCGCGGCCAACGGTGTCCCCTATGAAAAACACCGTGAATTGGCTCTAGAGGTCGCGCGTCAAGGAATTGTCCTGCTGAAAAACGACCGGAACGTGCTGCCGCTCAGGAAGGATCTTGGATCTATTGCTGTTGTCGGTCCCAATGCCGACGACATTCTAAACCAGCTGGGGGATTACACGTCCGGAGACCAACCCCACGCGACACGGACCTTCCTGGATAAGGTGGTCACCGTTTTGAACGGAATTAAGGCCAAGCTGGGTCCCAAGACGAAGGTGCGCTATGTGAAGGGATGCGACGCCTTGGGAACAAAGCTCGACGAGATCCAGGCCGCCGTTGAGGCGGCCCGTCAGGCCGAGGTGGCACTGGTGATCGTGGGTGAGTCGCACCGCGGCGACGGTGAAATGCGCGATGTCGCGAGCCTGGATCTGCCGGGGCTGCAGGAGGAGCTGATCGAGGCGGTCCACGCGACCGGCACGCCCACGGTTTTGGTGCTCATCAACGGGCGACCACTTTCCGTGCGTTGGGCGGCCGAACACGTGCCGGCCATTGTCGAGGCGTGGCTGTCGGGTGAACAAGGCGGGCGCGCCGTGGCTGACGTCCTGTTCGGCGACTACAACCCCAGTGGACGCTTGCCTGTTACCATACCGCGCCACGTAGGCCAGTTGCCCATGTATTACAACTACAACCCAGCCAAGGCCGACACGATGAAGCGTGGATATGTAGACATGTCGCCGCTGCCTCTTTGGGAGTTCGGGTACGGGCTGAGCTATACCAACTTCGAATACAGCGACCTGCGGATCGAGCCGTCCGAGGTTCAGTCTCCCGGTCAGGTGGGGATCAGCCTGCAACTGAAAAACACCGGGGCTCGGGCCGGCCAGGAAGTGGTGCAACTGTATCTGCAAGACTTGGTCAGCAGCGTTTACCGGCCGGTCAAGGAGTTGAGGCGATTCGAAAAGGTCTCGCTCGCGGCCGGCGAGGCTCGACGAGTCCAATTCGAGTTAGGTGCCGAGGATCTCTCCCTGCTTGACCGAAACCTGAGGCGTGTGGTCGAGCCGGGGACGTTTGCAGTGATGGTGGGCGGCTCATCGCAAGCCATCAAACTGCAGGGAGAATTCGAGGTAAAGCCTTAGATTTTTCTTGGAGTTAACAGAAGGGCATCCCAGGCCCATCAACCCGGCGGTGTGAAACCGCTGAGGGGAGGAACGTTCATGCGATCTGCTCCGTTTCGTGCATCAGCCCTGATGCTTCTGGCTCTGCTGTTTTGTGCAGGCAATGATCTGTACGGCCAGGAGACCCGGGGCGCGTTTACCGGAAAGGTCAAAGACACAACCGGCGGGGTTATGCCGGGAGCTGAGGTCGAGGCAATCCACCTGGCGACGGGCATCAAAAGCACTACCGTCTCCAACGACACCGGGAACTACCTCATTCCTTACCTGAACTCCGGTATTTACCGGATCACCATCACGATGACTGGATTCAAGCAGTATGTGCGGGAAAAAGTTGAACTGCGACTGGGCGACACCCTGACCTTGGACGCAACCCTGGAGGTGGGGGAGGTCAGCCAGTCGGTCGTGGTCACCGGAACGGCGCCCGTTTTCGACAAGGCCTCGGCCTCCCTGGCCACCGTCATCGACACCCGGGACATGGAGGAGTTGCCGATCCGCGAGGGGACGGTTGCTGAACTGGCGACACTGGCGCCGGGCGTCATGTACGGCACGCACATCCGGCTGGCGAAGCCAGGAATGACGGGCGGCATTTCCTCGCTGTCGACCGATGGGTCCACTTTGGCGAGAAACGAGTATTCCATTGATGGTGTCCCCAATGTGGCCGGCGACAATGCTATCGCGTACAGTCCACCTGCGGCCGCGATCGAAGAATTCCGGATCGGCACAACCACTTACGATGCCAGCGTGGGCCACGCCATCGGCGGCATGATGGATATGGTGACCAAGTCGGGGAGCAACCAGTATCACGGGATGGTCCAGCTGGTGGAACGCAACTCGGCCTTTGACGCCTGGAGCTCCTTCGCCAAGGCGGCCAAAACACCTAAGTATGTGTACCAGGACCATCATGGCACTGCGGCGGTTGGGGGGCCGGTCCGCATTCCCAAGCTTTATAACGGGACCGACCGGACCTTCTTCTTCGTGACCGTCGACTATAACAAGTATGGCAATCCCTTCCCCAACCAGGCGACGGTCCCAACGGCCGCCGAGCGCAATGGTGATTTCTCCGGGCTCTTCGCGCTTGGGAACCCGGCTGACTATCAGTTGTATGACCCGGCGACTACCCGATTGGTCAACGGCAAGTACGTGCGCGACCCGATCCCGAACAACATTATTCCCGCCGACCGCATTAACCCGATCGCCCGAAAGCTGGTCGAGTACTGGCCGCTTCCCAATATCAATTCTGTCACCAACAACTTCCAGGTGAGCGACGCCATGGAACACCAGCTGTACAAGACGGTGACGTCCCGTGTCGATCACCACTTCTCCGAGAAACATCGCACCTATGTCCGCTTCACCTGGGATAAATGGAATGTCAAGCAGATGAACCGCTTCGAGAACGCTGCCAGCGGCGCGGACATGTCCTCGCGCAATACGCAGATAGGGCTCGATCACGTCTACACGATCACTCCGACCCTGGTCTTGAACGCGAAGTACGGCTATGCGCGCAAACGGCGTTGGGAAGACCAGCTTCACGCTGGCGAATGGACCCGGTCCGACTGGAAGAACGCCGGGTTTTCGGACCGTCTGCTCGGCCTGGTCCCGGACCGTTCGATCTACTTTCCCAGGATGCAGTTCGGAGACGGGATGACCGAGTTCGGCTGGGCGGGCTGGTCGGGCGCCGTCCCCTACAATGGGGCCGCGGACACGCACACTTCGGCCGCCCACCTGTCCTGGGTTAAAGGCAATCACAGTCTCAATTTCGGCGCTGATTTCCGGGTCTACCGGGAGACATACGGGACCTGGCTGGTCGAGCAGCCGCTCTTCCGCTTCGAATCGACCTATACCCGCAGGGACAATACCGCCGCCGCCCCCAAGCAGCGCGGTGCGTTCGCAGCGTTCCTTATGGGTTATCACAACTCTGCGAGCATGGGGATCACCGACAGTTGGGCGGCCCAGCAGCTGTGGTCCGGCTGGTATATTCAGGACAACTGGAAGGTGACACCCCGGCTGACCGTCAATCTTGGGCTGCGCTACGAACTGGAAAACCCGGTGACGGAGCGCTACGACCGCATGCAGAACGGGTTTGATATGACCACGGCGTTGCCCATCGAGGCGACGGTGCGGGCGAACTACGCGGCTCAACCCTTCCCGGACATTCCATCCGAGCAGCTGAAGGTACGGGGCGGCTTCTTGTTCGCGAACTCTGATAACCGCGGGCTCTGGGAGCGGGATAATCGCAACCTGATGCCGCGCATTGGCCTGGCCTATGGGCTGAACAGTAAGACGACGCTGAACGCCGGCTTTGGCATGTATTACGAGAATCTGGGTTTGACGAACACGGTCAATCCGAGACAGCCCGGGTTCTCACGCACCACGACGGTCAATTCCTCTAACGATAACGGCCTGAGTTTCGTGACGAGTGTCGCCGACCCGATCCGCGACCCCCTGCTTCAGCCGATCGGCAAGAGCCTGGGCCTCATGACGGACATCGACGGCAGCGGCCGGGCCTTTGAACGGCTTATCACCAAGAACCCTTACTCGCAGCGCTGGTCTCTCGGTGTGCAGCGGGAGTTGCCGCTGAATGCGATGCTTAGGGCGACATACATCGGCAGCCGCAGCGTTCGCCTGATGATTAATCGCAACTACAATGCAGTACCCAATCAGTACCTGTCTACTTCGCCGGTGCGCGATCAGGCCAAGATCGACTGGATGGCGGCCAATGTTCCCAACCCTTTCCGTGGGGTCGCGGGAGTGACCGGCGGTCTGTCCACGGGGGCCACGATGAGTCGATCGCAACTGCTGCGGTCTTTTCCACAGTTCGGTGACTTCGCGATGGGCGAGCCCTCGGGCTTTAGCACCTACCATGCGTTACAGGTGGATTTCGACCGGCGTTTCTCAGAAGGATTTAATCTCGGCGGCGCTTACACCTTCTCCAAGACCATGGAAGCCACGTCGTTCCTGAACGGCGGCGATGCCACTCCTTACTACCAGATCAGCGGCAACGACCGCACCCACATGTTCAATGTGCACAGCATCGTGCATCTGCCTTTCGGCCGGGGACGCCAGTTGGGGACGAATTGGGGCGGGGTGGTCAATCACCTGCTGGGTGGTTGGCAGATCGGGACACTCCTGCGAGTCCAGGGAGGCGCGCCCGTCGGTTTCGGACAGTACGTCTTGAAATCGGGAAAGAGCCTCAACGACGTCATGCTGCCCGGTGAGGATCGCGATATCCGGCATTTCTTCAAGAATTACAATTACTACGTGGAGAAGAATGGCGGAGATGCGGCTGCCGCGACTGCGCAGATGAATGCCGAGTATCCTTTCGAACTGGCGTCTTCGATCAATGGACTGTCCTGGAATCTCAGGACGATCCCCGAACGGTTCTCGTGGGTCAGAGGGCCGGGTTACCTGCTTCTGGACGCCAATCTCAAGAAGGAGATCCAGTTCGATGAGACGAAGAGCTTGTCGATTCGAGTGGATGCCAGCAACGTCCTGAACTACTGCAATTGGCTGAACGTGAATACCGGCTGGAACAACGCCACCACGTTCGGAGTCGTCGGGTCGCAGAACGGGTATCCACGACAGTTCCAGGTCTGGCTTACGTTCAAGTACTAGGCGTAAAGTGCGCTTCTATATGGAGTGCGGCGGCAGAAGAAGTCCTGATAAATCGTCGGACTCCTTCTGCCCTGCACCTTATACACATCTCGAGATCTTATCAGCGAGGCGTGACTCTGAAGCAAGGTCAGAGTCCCGAAGGGACGAAGGCCGCTTAGCCCCCGGTGACCGAACCCCGAAAGGGGTGAGGGAACCGGGGGTGAAACGCACATGGACGGAGAGCCCCGTCGAGGGGCGACGGGCATTTCAACGAAGGCCCTTCGCCCCTCAACGGGGCTCCATCATCTCGTCGTCCCTCCCCCCGGGTTCCCTCATCCCTACGGGATTCGGTCACCCGGGGCTAAGCCGCCTTCGTCCCTTCGGGACTCTGTTGGTTGCCCCCAAGAATGGCTGGTCGCCAACCTGGTTCCGAGATACGTATAAAGTACAGCTTCTGCCGCCGCACTCCACACAAAGCGGCTTCCGGGCGCGGATCGCCTCGCAAGGAGTAACATCATGAATCTAAGCCGCCGGGACTTTTTGAAGACCGGGGTAGTTTCCGCGACTGCGATGCCGCTGGGGCGCCGGCGCCTTTGCAGAAACGCAGTCGCCCCCCAATGTCAAACCGTATGCCTGCAGGTTTTATCCCTTCACCGACCACCCCAATGCCGACACCTGCTGGTCGCTTTCAGTCGGGCCGGACGGCCGCATCTATGCGTCCGCTTGCGCCGAAGGCAGCCCCGGCGGCACCGTCAAGCTGATGCGTTACAACGAACAGGCCGACAAGCTGGATTACCTGTTCGATCTGGCCGACAAAGTTGACGATCCCGGGGATTCCGGGCGGGCGTCGCAGTGCAAGATCCATTACAGTTTCGCGCCCTCCATGTCGGACGGGATGCTGTACATGGGCACGCATCTGTCCGGGCCGCCCATCGATCTGCCGACGTATTCCCCTTGGTATTCGTGGCACGATCCGAAACGCTGTTTCCGTGGCGCCGCGGTCGTGGCCTACGATACGCGCAAGAACGACATCGCCTGGTGGGAGACTTTGATTCCCAAGGAAGGGTGCCGTTGCCTGGCCTTCGATGAGGAACGCGGGACCCTGTATGCTCTCAGTTACCCGCGTGATCATTTCATCGTTTACGACGTCAAAACGCGCCGGCGCCGTGACATCGGAAGGATCGGGTCGATCAACGGCCAGGTCATCTTCCTGGACAAGAAGCACCGCGCGTACACGAGCAACGATTACGGACACATCGTTCGCTACACGCCCGAAAAGGACCGTCTGGAGTGGTCTCCGGAGCCTTTGCCCCACGACCGCCGTCACCAGACCGGTTGGCATTCGGTCTTCTATGACGTAGTGGCTTCACCGGACCGCGAGTGCGTCTATGCCTCGACGTGGATTCCCCAGCCCCGCCTGATGCGCATCTGGCTGAATGAAGGAGATTGGCCGCGGGTCGAAGACCTGGGCACCGTCACCCAGGAGCAGGACTTGAGTTTTCCGCAGAGTATGTTCATCGATCACTGCGGGGGGCTGACGTTCGCTGCGGACGGTATGCTTTATTACGTCGCGTCACGCTGGCGCGATCCCCGGTACAACCCTTTGCCGGCCGGTCACGAGGAACGCGAAGGCGTGGTTTGGCGGCTGGATCCGTCGAGTCTCAAACGCGAGCAAGTCACCTTGCTCAAGCACCCGAAGGGCACCGCACAGTACGTCTCGCGGGGCGCCGTCGATCATAACGGCGACTTGTTTTTCGGATATATCAATCACGGCGGCAGGCCCGCCGGAATCTTCAAAATCACGATGCCGGCCGACCGCAAGAAGGAAAATGCCCACCTTCCCATCCGGGTGTGGGGATAGGACGGCTTTTTCGACAGGATTAACAGGATTGACAGGATTGTCTACCTGGAGGTTGATCATGCAGCAATCGCAAAGAGGCCGTTGGGACACGCCTGAAATGCAGGCTTACCGGCGTGAGGTCCGGGAAGCGACTTTCACCAAGGAAGGCATGATGGTTGCGTTTCCCACCTGTTTCCCGGGAATGACAACACCGATTGTCCCGGACGAGAGCCGCATCACGGCTCTGGGCACCACGGCTTCGGGCACCATATTCGGGGGCACCAGCGGCTATCAGGCGCATCTGTTTGCAGCCGAGTTCCACGGCATTATGGGTGTCGTATTCGACTTGGGCGTGATGGAGGGCGCTACCGAATGCGTGGGAGTGTGCTGCGGGAAGACGCACCTGGCAGCTTTTGTGAACGGACCGAAGGGTGGGCGAGCTGTTCAGGCGCCCTTGATTCGAATGGACTCGGACCTGATCCAGGAGTGGGGCTTCGAACGACCGGCGCTGAAGGATTTGGGGCAATGCGTGGCCGGCGAACCGGTCGTGCACGCGGTCATGTCTCCAGAGTCCGAGGTGATTGTTGGCGCCACGACCGGACACGTCTTCACGCTTGACCTGAAAACAGGCCGAATTCAGGTTGCAGGCGAGGCCCTCGCGGGCGGTAAACTCGCGCGGACCTCCCGTGGCGCCATCCTAGGCCGCGACAGCGACAACAGCTTGTGGCGTTTCGATCCGGGCACTTCGACCTTCAAGCGGGACGCCGTCAAGTTGCCGGACGGCAATTGGAACCATCCCTTGAGCTGGGCCCGAGACCCTTCCAGCGGAGTGCTGTATACAGCCGACGCGGCCGGTCGGCTTTACTCGTTCGAGGAGACGGCCGGTTTCAGCGGCCCTCTCGGCCAAGTCCCGGTGGCGCCGGTAGGTCCCATGGCGGTCACGTTCGATGGGCGTTTGTTTGGGTTTTGCGGAGAAGAAATAGCCCGCCTGTTCTGTTACGATCCGGCGATCAAGAAAGTGGCGGCCCTGGGTGGAGCTGCCTCAGTGATCGAACGCCGCCGCTATGGTTATGTATTTGGTGACGCGGTCACCGGCCGCGACGGCGAGATTGTATTCGGCGAAAACGATAACGGCGGTCATGTCTGGCTGTATTTTCCCCGAATCAAAGGATGAACAAGAGATGAGACAGAAGAGGATACGAAAGGTGCCGACGGCGCGCTTCCTGAACCCCCGCCTCGGCCTTGTAACTGGCGCGTCACTTCTCGGTTTCCTCTTTCTTTCATTCTTCCTCCTTCCTCCTTCATCCCTGGCCGTTGGCACGGATACTTTTCTCCCTTGGGAGGGTGGCGCCGCTTACTACCGGAATTGGGCGAACGGACTGCCTTCGGATCCGGATTTCTTCCCCATCGCTGTCTGGCATCAGAGTCCGAGCAACGCGGCCAGTTACAAGGCAATCGGTATCAACTTGTATATCGGCCCCTGGGCGCGTCGGCCGGGCGAGAGCCTGGCAGTCCTGCGCGAGGCGGGCATGCCTCTGTTTGGCCAGCCAGAACCGGCGCATCTGGAAAGCCCCGACAAAGCGATTATTCGCGGCTGGTTCATGTTCGACGAACCGGACAACGCCCAGGCCAAGCCGGGTGGTGGGTGGGGCTCCTGTATCCTGCCACCCGCCATGTTGCAGCAGTACCAGGAGGTGACGGCCAACGACCCCACGCGCCCTGCCTTTCTGAACTTCGGGCAGGCCGTTGCGAATGACCCCTGGCCCGGGAGAGGCGAGGTCTGTTCCGGCCACTACGAACACTATCCGGAGTACATCAAGGGCGCCGACATCGTTTGTTATGACGTCTATCCAGTCAACAACGGACTGCCGCTGTGGTGGGTCGGGAAGGGAATAGACCGTCTGAGGGAATGGGCCCAGTATCGTAAACCGGTCTGGAACTGGATCGAGACTTCAGCCTATAACGCCGGACCTAAACCCACGCCGGCTGACATCAAGGCCGAGGTGTGGCTCTCGATCGTTCATGGGTCCTTGGGCATCGGCTACTTTTGCCATCAGTTCAAACCGACCTTTAACGAAGCGGCGCCGCTCGACGATCAGCCAGTCCGCGATGCCTTGACTGCTATCAACGCGCAAATCACTGCCTTGGCGCCGGTGCTGAACACTCCCTCGATTGGCAATGGGGTGACAGTCACCTCTTCTAAACCGGCTTCCCCGATAGACGTCATGTTGAAACGACACGGAAAGTCGACCTACCTGTTCGCTGTCGGCGCCCGACCGGGAGGTGAGACGACCGCCAGGTTCGTGTTCCGAGGTGCTCCCCCGAAGCTGGACGCTCGGGTCATCGGAGAGTCGCGAACGCTCCCGGTCACGGATGGAGTTCTGGAGGATCGCTTCACGGACTACCAGGTGCACCTCTACGAATTGCCTTTTCTGCCATAAGCAGGATCTTTTCACCGCTGATTCAAGCGAGGATAGGCCGCTCGTGAGGCGAACTGCGACCTATCAGGTGCAGGAGTAAGTTTTATGACCCCCTTGGTGTCATAAAGATCAAGGAATGTCGCACGGAGCAGAAAGGGAACTCTCATGTCAGGATCTCTGGCCGAACCGCAAGTCAAGCTCAAACGAGTTCTATCGCTCAGCGATTTGGTAATTTACGGAATTATCCTGATCCAGCCAGTGGCTGCTTTGCCGCTGTTTGGCCTGGCTAACCGTGATTCCCAGGGCCATGCAGTGACAACCATCATGGTAGCCATGGCGGCTATGATCTTTACCGCCATCAGTTACGGACGTATGGCTAACCGTTATCCCTCGGCCGGATCTGCGTACACATATGTGGGACGCGGACTTCACCCGTACCTGGGTTTTGTCGCCGGTTTCACCATGTTCATGGATTACATGATCGTGCCGATTCTATGCACTATTTTTACCAGCATCACCGCCAATCATATGTTCCCGCTTATTCCCACGCGAGCGTGGTTTGTCTTCTTTGGCGCGCTGTTCACAGTCTTGAACGTCAGGGGCATTCAGGTGACCAACCGGGTCAATTGGATTCTGATGATTGTCATGAGCGCGGTCGTGTTCTGGTTTATGGGAGCGGCCATCCGCTTCATTTTGCTCACGAAAGGGATGGGAGGACTGCTGACGACCGAGCCTTTTTATCACCAAGACACATTCTCATGGTCTCTGATTGGCAGTGGTACCGCGCTGGCGGCTTTGACCTATATTGGGTTTGACGGTCTGACCACACTCTCCGAGGAAGTGGAAAATCCCAAGCGAAACGTTCTGATGGCTACGGTGTGGACTTGCCTGATCACGGGCGTTTGGAGCGGAGCCCAGGTCTATCTTGCGCAGGCTTCGGTCTCCTGGGCTGAGTGGCCGTCGTTCCTTGCTGGCATGGTTGAAAAGTTCGGTGCCGGAAATGAGCTTGAAAAGGCCATCATCGGTGTGGCCAATCTGGTGGGCGGTCGCCTGTTGGAGGGGACTCTGACGGTCATCCTCATGGTTGGCAGCATCGGCTCGGGTGTAACGGGGATCACCGGCGCTGCTCGCGTGATGTACGGGATGGGAAGAGATCGCATGCTCCCAAAGGGTTTTTTCGGTTACCTGAGTGAAAAAAGCGCCGTTCCCACAAAGAACGTCTTGCTGATCGGTGCGATCTCATTGATCGGCGCCAACATCCTGACCTACGACAAGTGTGCCCACCTGATAAACTTTGGGGCCTTTCTTGCCTTTATGCTGGTCAATGCGTCGGCGATACAGGAGTATTACCTTCGATCTGAACAGAAAACAGCCGTCGCCTTCCTGAGAGATTGTCTGCCGCCGGCAGTGGGCCTTATTTCCTGTTTCTTGATCTGGATGAGTCTGCCCGCGCTAACCTTCATGATCGGCGGGGCATGGATGGCTGTAGGTATTACCTACTTGGCCGTAAGCACCGGAGGTTTCCGAAAAAAAGTGGAGATGAGCGACATTTTTTAGGCCGGCCTGGACCCTGCTTCTCCCAACCGCCGGCGCAAAATCTGCCCTCCGACTGGTTACGTCAAATGAACATCTTCAGTCGAGGATGACGTCCGGCTTGAAACCCTGATCAGTTTTGTGCCCGAGATTGTGCCCACGACAATCCAAAACAATCAAATTAACCCAACTTAACCCAAGATATTGACAGGTGAATAAAAGGGAAACTTCGTTGCAACTAAATGAGTTAGAGGTTTTAGCGCGGTGCCCTCATAACCCGAAGGTCGCAGGTTCAAATCCTGCCCCCGCAACCAAGTTTAAGGCCGCCCGCAAGGCGGCCTTTTTTGTTGGTACTTTTAGCTTGGTTGGAGTGCTACTATCCGCGTGTGAGCCCGACGATTCTGCGAGTTCGTGGCTACCGGTTCTTCTTCTTCTCGAGAGAGGAACCGAGGGTCCATGTTCATGTACATCACGCAGACGGGGAAGCGAAGTTCTGGCTCGAACCTTCTGTGGAACTCGCGCAGAATCACGGCTTCGACGCGAGCCACATCGAAGCGGTTCGAGACATCATTTTGGAGCATCAACATGCAATCCGTTCAGCCTGGAGAAAGCATTTCGAAGGTTGAAGTCACGAATGTCTCCAAGCACGGCTTCTGGCTACTGCTTGATGAACGCGAGTATTTTCTCTCGTTCGAGCAGTTCCCCTGGTTCAAGGAGGCTTCGATTGGCCGCCTCCTGAACGTCACTCTTCCGCAGTCCCACCATCTTTACTGGCCCGATCTCGACATCGATCTTGCGGTGGATTCGATCGAGCACCCGGAACGTTACCCACTCGTCAGTAAACCCAAATAGCCGCCGAGAAAAGGAAACTCCAGCTGGCACTCTTGGTGCCTTGATCTCCCGGCAACCCGGTAACGAATCACAACTCTAGTGCATATACCCGTTGTCGCGCTCCGAGTGGGTGGTGCCTGATCCCGACTGACTCACCGGGGACGCGACGGGGGAATAACCGTCCTTCGAGTCTGCTTCCCCTTAGAACGCAAAATCAGGCTCGTTTTTGCGTTCTAAGCGCTCTTTCTCGGCCTCCGATTTCCGCACTCCTTGCAGTATCGACGGTTTCTCAGGTCCGACCCCGATGCCGGCCTTCTTTATTCCTGCCCGAACTTGCGCTGTTTTGAAGTTAGGTCCCGACGCAATGTCATGAGGTAATCCTACGAAAAAGAGGGCGACAAATCGCCCATTGCAGCTCGCCCATCTGCGAAGGGAGTGCAGTTTATTCTCGCGGGGGAAGAGCGAAATGCGCTTCGCCGTCCCACCGGCCGCAGCGGTCTTTGGAGGAAAGGGACTGTCGGCAAGATCGTTTTCTCCTTGCCGCACCGCCTTCCATCGAACTAAAATTGCCGCCGGTTTCCCCGACTACCGGGGGGTTCCCAACGGGTCCAGCGAACGGAAGGCGACGATCACTACTTCGCCGAGTCCTCAAAGGCCATGAAAACCGAACAAATAGGTTGGGTCTTCTTTTACGCTGCTCCACTGCTTCCTTTCCTGACGCGCGGGGTCTTCCTCGTTCGCTTTCGCAGCAAAGCCAAGACGGTTCTCTCGGAGGAGGAACTCGATCCAGAGGTGCACCGTTCGTATATTTTGGCGATGACGGGGTTTAGTTTCACGGGCTTGCTCGGCTTGGCCGTTGTCGACGCGGCGGTACGGCAGTCCTTTCGCCCAGCTGTTTATCAGCTGTTGCTCAGTTTTCTTTGCTACTTCCTAGCTCTGCATCTGCAGGCGTACAAGGGGCGAAGGTGGGAAGATCAGTTAGGCACGGCCTTGACCGATACTGCATCCTTGTGCTTGATACTCGCCATTATCGGTGTTGTTAGTTCGGCTGGATTCGATCTCTGGTTGGCGCGATTTACATTGGCCGTCGGCCTTCTTGTCTGGGGCATTGATCACGTGGTCAGGCTACGAATTCACTGGTCCTATCTGAAAAACGAGGGCGAAATGAATCGCAATGATGAAGAGTCACGCGGGAAGAAAGACGAAAAGAAGTCCGAGATGACCTTCGAGATTTGCCCGAAACACGGGGTAGGGTTCCCAAAGGGAGGCGAATGTCACGCTTGTCGAAAGGAGCGGAGCAACCAAGCTGGGCGACCATGGCGCCGCAAATAGCGCGCACACATAGGAGTTGGCGTGCCGGGGAAACTGGCGATGAGGTCCCAGGTGAACGCCATCCTTGCTTCTTTTCCCTAAGGACTCCCCACAGTTCGCCGAGGGGGAGCGATCTTAGACGGCCGACCCACCTTTCCAGCCCCGCATGGCTTCCCTGACTACCCGGAGTGTCTCGACCGCCGGCGTCGTGATCGAGGAGCTTTTCTCGCGTTCGGGTTCCTACGATTTCGATTACGTTGTGTACGCGGTGAGGAGAGGTTTTGAGGAAAGTGCACCCGAGACCGTCCGGTTAAGGATCCGTTACGGGAGGCTGGTCGGGCAACAAGAAATGCTTCGAAGGAAGCGAGAAAGGACTTGGAAGGGAAGGGTACGGAGCGATAGTTTATAAGACCGACCATTCTCCGGCAGACTCAAGGCCGAAGAGCGCCGGTCAATTCCGGGGCTAAAATCCATTAGTACTAGAGGTGAGGAGTCTAAGGAATGGCAGGCAGAGAAGACAAATTCAGCAAAGATCTCAAGGAAACGATTCTTCGGCGCGGTACAGTCACGGAAGAACAAGCGCAACGGTTTGATTGGCAAGAATTGCTCAGAATCCAAGAGGCCCACAAGAAAGACAGACCTCACCTGGAGCCAGTGGCAAATTACGTCAGCGAGCGTCTCAGACACGTTTCAGAAGTCCATTCTATCAGAGTGCGGATAAAGAACCCCGATCATGTGGTTGAAAAGATCATCCGGAAGCAACTGACCAAGGCGACTTCTAAGAATTACAAGGACCTGTTGACGGATCTGATCGGAATTCGCGCCCTTCACTTGTTCAAGGATGGCTGGAAGCAAATACACGATTTCGTCACTGACACGTGGGATCAGGCGGAACAACCGACCGCTTACGTCCGAGAGGGGGATTCGACCGCCTGGAGCAAGGTTTTCGAGGATCCCAGTTGTCAGATCACTAACCACGATTTCGGTTATCGTTCGGTCCACTACCTGCTGAAGTTTGCACCGGAAAAGAGAACTGAAATAGTTGAGCTCCAGGTTCGAACAATCTTCGAGGAAGCTTGGAGCGAGGTGATCTGTCGACCACACGTTCCGTTATCCTGAGAAGCAGAGCGATCCGATTCTCCAAGACTACGTGATGATACTGAATCGTCTGGCAGGTAGTGCCGATGAGGGGGCATCTCTTCCTTAAGAGGCTGCAGAGATATCGCGGCGAACGAGAGGATTTGATCAAGGCCCTGAAACAGAAGATTGAGGAACTTGAGATCAGTACAACCAAGAAACGGGAGATATCGAGACCGACTTAAACGCTGTCATCGCAGGAAGCGGAATCCGAGTGGGACCTATTACCGACCCGCGGTCGTTCAGAGATTCGATGCTTTGCGTTGACACCACCGCTTATCAACCCGGTCGGATTGATTTCTCTGCACCAGGCAGAATAGGAACTGTACCAGCCATAGACGCGCGGGGCTTAAGCGCCATAGACGTGCGGGACCCAAACGCGGTCATAAAGGTGCGGGGGATAGACACAGATCCCGGGGCACCGAAGAAACCCAAGGACTGACGCTGGTAACCGAGTGCGAAGCTGTCCGAAGGCCGCCCCGGCTCCCCTGAGGCTGGCACAAGGGGCTCACTAAAGGACCTTGAGAGAGGAGCGTAAGAGCCTCGTTGACTTTGAGGCGACTTAGGCAAACGGCCACAAATCACCCCCAATAACCTTGATCAATCCCCATCGTAGAGACAGGTGAAGGAAAGGGGAAAGGTCGTTGTAATCCAGAGAGATGCGGGTTTTCGCTTCCC
>CAVUUN010000017.1:0-87690 GCA_963744645.1 uncultured Acidobacteriota bacterium | reverse complement strand
GGTGAGCCGCTCAGGAATCGAACCTGAAACCTACTGATTAAGAGTCAGTTGCTCTGCCAGTTGAGCTAGCGGCCCACTTTTAAAACCGGCGCTTGCCGTGTCGGGTTCACGTATTTGACGCGACCGCAACCGCAAACATCTGCCGCAAACTGTGCGGCGTAACGACGAATAGCTTAGCATTTCAGCCAACCTTTGAAAAGCCGTCCGAACGGATTTGTCCGACTTCCCCTCTTCGCCGAACAACGTGGTCCTCTCGGATTCTGGATGCCCCGGCTCGCGGGCCCTGAAAGTTCTTTTTGCGGTCAGGGGGCGGTGCCTTCGGCGAAAAGTCGACGGCGGCCAAAACTCTTTTCGCATGACATTTTACGGTTCTCTCACTCGCTTGAAGCCTTGCGCGACCGGTAGTAGACTCATCAGTATCGTCATGTCGGTTTTCGCGGTACGGCAGCCGCGTTCCGCCCGCCTTTTGAGAGACACGGCCGAGCCTGTTTTCGACAGCGACTAAACAGCAAGCGCGCCGTGCGCTTCGTCGATTGTTCCTTATAACGCATCTCTTATGGGGAGGGGTTGCATGAAGCGGAGCATCTTCGTTGTATCGCTAGGACTGTTTGTTCTCATCTGTCTGATTCCCGCCACATACGGCCAGCAGCAGACCCAGGCCAGCCAGTCACAGGTGATTTGCGGGTGCGTGGTAAACCCGGGCCTGATCCGGATCGTGTCCGACCTTAGCAAATGCAAGAACTGGGAACGGCACATCCAATGGAACGTCGCCGGGCCGCAGGGCCCGACGGGAAACGCCGGCAGCCAGGGACCCTCCGGTCCTCCGGGAGTCCAAGGGCCGCAGGGCGCACAGGGCCCGATCGGGGCCGAGGGTGCCCAGGGACCCGCCGGTCCCGCCGGTCCGGCTGGTGCTCAAGGTCCGCAGGGGCTCCAGGGACTGAATGGCGCTGACGGGGCAGCCGGGCCGCAAGGCGCACAGGGAGCCCAAGGTCCCCAGGGACCCGCAGGTGCTGACGGCGCACCCGGGGCGCAGGGTGCCCAGGGACCCGCCGGTCCCGCCGGTCCGGCTGGTGCTCAAGGTCCGCAGGGACTTCAGGGATTGAACGGCGCTGACGGCGCTCAGGGACCGCAAGGGCCGGCTGGTCCGCAAGGTCCGCAGGGGCCGGCCGGGGCTGACGGGTGCCCAGGGCCCCCAAGGTTTGGCGGGACCCGCAGGCGCTGACGGTGCAGCCGGGCCGCAGGGCGCACAGGGTCCCCAGGGACCCGCAGGCGCCGACGGTGCGCAGGGACCAGAAGGTCCCCAAGGGCCGGCCGGGGCTGATGGGGCTGCCGGGGTTCCGGGGCTGCAAGGACCGCAGGGTGACCAGGGGCCTCAAGGAGAGCAGGGACCGCAGGGTGACCAAGGCCCTCCAGGCGAGCAAGGCCCGGAGGGTGAGCAGGGACCCGAGGGTCCTCCTGCTTCTGTACCTTCCCAGTCAACCGCTGCGGCACTGGTCACGACCACTTCGGGGACGTACGTGGATCTCGCGGGCGGCCCGTCCGTTGAGGTGACCATCACGGGAACCAAAGCGCTGGTGACCCTCACCGCTCTGATTCAGAGCAACAATCAGAACGGGAGTTCCTACATGGGCTTCGCCATTTCGGGAGGCACAACCCGAGCCGCCAGTGACGCCACTGCCCTCGTCTGGGACAGGGGGGAGCGGGGGGAATGCAAGCAAGCGTCTCGTATCTCGTTGAAGGTCTGAACCCCGGGAACAACACCTTCACGGTGCGGTATCGGTCCGGCGGGAACACTGCTCAGTTCACCAACCGAAGCATTTTGGTCACGCCATACTGAGGGAGGAAGGGGCCGGCGCTGTCGAGTGCCTTTCGTGGGTCCCACTTCCCAGTGGGACTCTTCCAAACCGGATGCGAACACTCGTCAGCGCCTGCCGATGCCCGATTGGGAAATCGGACCTACGCCAGAGCCCGCCCGGCTCGATACGCGAACCGGCCTGGGTCAAGCACCCGATCCGTCGTCCGTGGTGAGCCCAAAAATCATCGCTTCTGTTTGGCAGCGTTCACGATGGACAATAGATAGGGAATGCTACCAGATCCGGGTTCCGAACCCCTGCGGCCTGGCGCACAGCGGCCGTCTCGACTGCCGGCCGTGCTCGCTTCGCTCCGGCACCGCAACTTCCGCCTTTTCATCTCCGGCCAGATGATCTCCCTGATCGGCACGTGGATGCAGTCGATCGCGCTGTCGTGGCTCATCTACCGGCTGACCCACTCGTCCGCGCTGCTCGGATTGGTGGTTTTCGCCGGTCAGATCCCCGTACTTTTGCTCGCCACCATCGGCGGAACGGTCGCCGACCGGCGCAGTCGCCACCGGACCGTCATCGCCACGCAAATCGCTTCGATGGTGCTCGCCTCAATCCTGGCCGGCCTCACCCTCGGTGGGGTAATCCAGGTGTGGCATATCTTCGCTCTAAGCATAAGTCTTGGCGTGGTAAACGCTTTCGATATCCCGGCGCGGCAGGCTTTCATCGTCGAAATGGTGGGGCGGGAGGATCTGACCAATGCTATTGCGCTCAACTCCTCGATCTTCAACGGGGCTCGTATCGTGGGTCCCGCCATCGCCGGCATTCTGGTTGCCGCCATCGGTGAGGGGTGGTGCTTTTTAGTGAACGCAGCGAGCTACATTGCCGTCATCGCCGGTCTTCTCCTGATGGATATTCCGCGCGTAAACCGCGTTCGTCCGGGCGGTTCGGCCATGGCTCACATCGCCGAGGGGTTCAGCTTCGTGTGGAAATCCCGCCCCATTCGGGCTCTGCTGCTTCTGCTTGGCATCACCAGCTTGACCGGGATGCCGTATGCCGTGCTGATGCCGATCTTCGCAGACCAGATTCTGCACGGGGGAGCGCGCGGATTGGGCATCCTCATGGGGCTCTCCGGTGTCGGCGCACTGGCGGGCGCTCTTTTTCTTGCGGCCCGCCCCAGTCTCCGCGGCATCGGGAGAGTGATAGCCGGTTCCTCTTTGGGATTCGGGACCAGCCTGATTCTGTTCGGCATGTCGAGGGCGTTTTGGTTGTCGGGGCTTCTTCTTGTCTTCGTTGGCTTCTTCATGCTTTCTCAGATGGCCTCATCTAACAGCCTCATTCAGGCGATGTCGCCCGATCGACTGCGCGGACGGGTTATGGCGGTCTACTCGATGATGTTTCTTGGGATGGCACCTTTTGGCGCCTTGTTCGCAGGATTCCTCGCTCAGCGGATTGGCGCGCCGTTGACCGTTGCCATTGGAGGAGCGTGCTGCGGCGCGGCCTCTCTCGTCTTTGGTTCCCGGCTTTCCTCTCTCCGAGCCGACGCCCGCAAGCTTATGACGGACCGGACGTTTGACACTCAGTGATCGCCAAAACCGCGCACTGCTCGGCTCGATTGCACTCTCCGATCCCCGGCGATAGAGTGGAATCAGTTGACCAAGACGGCAAGCATGAGGTTGCCTGAAAAGGCAACCTCATGGCCTTCCGGGCCTCGGGAGTTGGAGCGTTCGATCCCGAAAGTCGGCCAGGAATGTTCCACTATGAGGACATCCGCTATTTGCGCGATAGACTTGGTTGGGACCGCCGTGGACTGGCTTCTTATTTAGGTGTTTCTGAAGCTGAGGTGACGGCGTGGGAGGAGGGCCGCTCCCAACCGACAACGGACCAATTGGGAGTATTGTACCGACTGGCCGACCGATTCGACGTTCCTTTTGATCCCTTCAGAAGGGGCCAGGCACCGGTTATTTCCCGTCAAGCACCTTTCGAAATAGGCCGGCTCCAAAAGGTGCAATCCCTGGTCGAGAAACATTACGCGGAACCCATTCGATTGCAGCAAGCGGCAGCCGTGGCGTGTCTCGAAAAGAAATATTTTTCCAAATTCTTTCGCAGACAAGTCGGGCTCGGCTTTTCTCAGTGGCTGGCTCATTTTCGTCTCCAGAAGGCGATTCAACTGCTCTCCACGAGTGACACAGGAATATCCGATATCGCTTACACGGTGGGATTTCAAAGCATTCGCACGTTCGAGAGGTCTTTCAAGCGCCTGACGGGAATGTCACCGGGTGAGTACCGTAAGAAAAGACGAGTGATGACTTAAATCAGACGACCATTGACGCGACAATGGCCCGTGTATTGCTTACCCTATACAGGCAAAAAAACCCTCGATGGTCGGCGTGGTAAGACCGACGAAACTTCCTATCGAGCCATCCACGCACGTACGCCCGCCGACAATCCAGGGAAAAATTAAGAAACGACAGGAGGCCGCCCGGGACATGCATCACAGTACCGGCGAGAGATTCGCTCCAAGAAGCGGTAAATCCAGTTCTTGTCTGGTGGGCGACTACACCGAGACGCAAAGCGAAAAAACAGCGGATATGAACACCGTGGACCGTCGGAAGGAGTCCCGAGCTGAGCTCATAACCGAAATCGAGCAGATCGAGCAGCAACTGCAGATGTTGAGAACGAAGCTCCGGGAGACAACGCTACTGCTGGGATCAGCGGAGCGGCGGGAGCGCGACCGCCTGGCGCAGATTCTGCACGATGGGCTTCAGCAGATCCTGGTCGCCGCCAAATGGAATCTGGAACGCCTGGAACACGATAGTCGGGTCGCGATTGAACTCCGGCAAACGATGAGTCAGATAAGGCACCTGCTCGAGCTCTCGATCCAGCAGACGCGAGGTTTGACACTCGACCTCAGCCCTCCCGTTGTCAAAGGCGGAATCCTTCCAAACCTGAACTGGTTGGCCCATCATTTTGAGGAAGTTTACGGACTTGAGCTGAGGATTAGAACCGGAGGCAACTTCTGCTCGATGTCCGACCTTCACACCGATTTTCTCTTTCACGCCGTCCGGGAATTAGCATTTAACGCAGTCAAACACAGCCAGGCGGACCACGTCGATATCTGGCTCAAGGCAGGTGCGAACTCGGTCGTACTCCGGGTTGCAGACCCGGGCGTCGGATTTGACCCGGCTCAGTTGAAGCAAGAGCACCGGTCTGGCTTTGGTCTTTCACAGCTGATCAGTCGGGTTGACCGAATGGGAGGAGAAATGCGGGTCAAGAGCGCTCCCAATCAGGGCGCGGCCTTTCTGATAGTCCTGCCGAGTTAGCGCGCACTGGTACGGTATGCGGGTCGGCAAAAGAGCGGAAGCGCCTATCGACGGCTGATGAAGGCGTTCCAGGCATCGGGCCGAATGTAAACCAGCAGAAGGACATTGGGGCGCAACCCGAAGAACTCCACCTGGTAGTTTTCACGAATGCCGGCCGGAACCTGCTGTTCCATGAGCGGACTGGTAATCAGAATTGTCGGAAGCGGCTCGCGAGGCACGTCCGCAAACGAGTTCCAGTAACCGGCTCGGTGACGACGCAGATACCACGGGATTGGCCAGGTGTCGTACGGATCAGTTACGACTTCAATCAGCATGTCACGCCCGTCAACTGCGACCGCCGAGATGTCCTCGACGCGACGCGCGAGATTCAGCAGATCGGCGCTTGTCTCCACGTAGGCGTAAGGATTGGAAGGATCGGGCGGGAACTTCAAATTCGCCTGGTACGCCAACCATCCGAGATGAACCAGTAGGGCAACAACCAGTGTCCCCAGCAGCAGCCTCCCCACCTTGCCCTTCGGCCATATCAAGCATTCGGCGATGGCCCATCCGGCCAGCAGGATCATCCCGTGCAGAAAGGAGATCAGGCACCAGGGAGTCTTGTGGGGAATGAGCGAGTACGTCAGCGTCAATACGAGGCTGTAGACCGCGAGGAATCGCGGGAGAGTTACGGGTGTGGATCGGCTTGCATCGCGCCTGCTCCAGGCCCAGACAGCGCCGACCACCGCGAACCCTACAATGAAACCTTCCGTCCATGTCGGTCCCCGGCCCGCCCTGTGGAACAGGATCAGTTCCAGGTAGTAAAGGGGCGGGTGGCGGTGCAGGCTATCCCCGAGCCCGCGCGCCAGGTAGACGTGGTAAGCGAGAACCGAGTCCAGGACACCCCCGGGGTTCGTGAAGAACGAAGTAAAAAAAAGGGTGTGGGTAAGCGCCGCGGCAACCAGCGCAACCGTCACGTGTCTAGCGAAGCCCGGACGGGCAAGCCATTGACTGCGGTCTTTCTGGGATATCAGAACGGCGACCAGGGCGACCGCCATAGAGAACCAGGCGAGTACCGCCGTCTCCTTGGTCGCGTACATCATCGCGAGGCAACAGCCGGTCAGAAGCGCCGAGGGGTACGACGGTGCGCGCGCGTAACGCCAACCGGCGGCAATCGCCGCGAGCGTAAAAAAGACCAGCAGCATTTCCTGAATGTAGAAGCGGCTGTAATAAACCATCGCGGGCGATACGGCTGTAAGCACGGCAGCACCTATCACACCGCCTTTTCCCAAGCCATCCCGCAGGAACCAGAGCAACAGAATCAGGCCCGAGCCAAACAGGACCGGGACGAGTCTCCACGTGATTTCTGTGGTGTCGGTCAGGTGACGGCCCGCGGTCGCCCATGCGACAGGCACCGACAGGTAGTAAAGAGACGGGCCGTGATGGTCTTCCGGATCGTAATGGTAGACGCCATTCTCCAGTAATTCGCCGGACCGAAGGGCTTGGTTTGCCTCGTCGTGGTGCATGGGCCGGCGGTCGAGATCCACGAAACGAACCGCGAAAGCCAGGAGGGAGATCACGAAAAGTGTGATCAGTAGAAGGGATCTCTTCATCGAAGTTCGGGGCCGGGAGGACTCGGGTGGGCGAGATTTCGGGGACACAGAACTTAATTCCTCTGCCAACGGGAAGATCGCGTTAACGGGCTGGGAATTAAGTACTATGTCCCCGAAACTCGCCTAAACCAGTTAGACCGGCTTCCCGTAGACCTCGACTTCGGTCATGTGATTCATTTCGTTGGCGGTATTGCCCTTGCTGTAAAGGCGGATGAAGCGACCCTTCACGCCCTTTCCGTCGATAATCCGCCCCTTGTTGGTCTCGATGTACTCGAAATCCTTACCGATGCCGAGGCCGGACGAATTGTCGTGGTCGTTGTTGTAGATCGTCTGGACGCCCTTGGTGAAATCCCGATCGTTGGCTACCTGGATTACGACGTCATGGTAAACGCGGGCCTCGTTGTGGAAGTGCCATACGACGACCGCGAAGATTGTCGACGGTTTCTGCAAATCGATCTGAACCCATTGGGTGCCGGGTCCGAATTCCACGTAGCTCCCCTCGACGCCTTCCGCATCCCCGTCGGTAACCTGGGCGGGTTCGCCGATGACCGGCTCGTTGTCACTAGCGGTGACCGGTTTGTCCTTTGAGAGGTTAGTCAGCCCGGCGGGAACAAGAAAAGGCTTCTGGACAGTGCCCGCCGGTTCGAGGTTCGGGGTCTTCAGGTTCTTCGGAGTACCGATGAACCGGGCTTTCGGCTCTTGGGGTTTCAGTGGCACCTTGCCCGGCGCCGGCGCCTGCGCCCAAGCCAAGGCAGTCAAGGCGAGAACCGCCACGATAGTAAGAATCCGACGCGAGATCGCACTGATCATCATGTTCTAATTGTCCTTTCCTTCCAAAACCGCACGAATAATGAGAGCGTGACCCGGTCAAAACCCGGGCCCCAAAATCAATGAGTCAAGAAAAACGACGCGGTTGCAGAAAACCAGCGGCAATTTCCGGGACATAATACTCAATTCCCCAACCTTCAACGACGATCTCACCGTCAGCAGAGGAATTAAGTTTTCTGTCCCCGAATCTGTCCACAAATCAGACCTGCACGCTGTGCGCTCGAAACTCGCGCGTCGCGATCGCACGTTCCGAGAATGCTCCGAGCACCCCTCTTCTCTTCTTGATCACGAGAGCAGAGACTCCGGGAAAAGCGTCACAGCATTGACGTACCTCCGAGGTCGACATGACCATGAAGGCAGTCGAGAGTGCATCAGCCAGGCCGCCCGTGGGAGCGATCACCCAAGCCGCCTGATGGTGACGTGCCGGGTAACCGGTCCGGGGGTCGATGATGTGCTCTCCCTGGACGGCTTTTCCGGAACCGCTCAACGCTTCATTATAAAGGAGAACCGTACCAAATCCGACCGCTTCTTTCCACTCGCCGCCAGCGCCGAGCGCCCATCCCTGTCGCCCGGCCGGCAGCATCTCGGGCGGCGCCGATCCCAGAGTCACCACGGTGCTGGTTCCCGCGTGAAGCAGGCCATTCTCGATTCCCCATTCTTTGAGGATCTCGACTCCCCGGTCGACGGCGTAACCCTTTCCAATCGCCCCCAAGTCCAGTTCGAGGGGGCCCTGGAGGGGATCGTCCTCGGCGAGGCCGACCGTGAACTCCGCCGGGTCGAGGATCAGCCGCTTCATCCCGACCCTGGCCAGAGCCTCGAGGCGGACCTCGTGGGTGATCTTCAGCGGACTCCCACCCGGAGTTCGCAGGCACTTCATCACCACGCCTATGGTCGGGTCAAAAGCACCTCCGGTCTTGAAATAGACCTCCTGGGCAAGTTGCAGGCACTCGAAAAGCTCCAGGCTGACACGGATCGACGTGCCGGGGCGCAGCCGCCTGATCTGGGAAACGTCGCTCGAGCTTCTGAACCTGCTCAGAAGATCCTCCAGGCGGTCGATCTCCTGAAAGACAGCCTGAGCCGCCTGCCTGGCGTAAGTCGGGTCCTGGCCGGTGACGACCACCTCGAATACAGTCGCCATCGCGTGGTGCGGAAACCTGAGGACCGAAGCGTCGTCGGACATAGGAGGAACTGCCTGCTGACCGGTTCTGAGTTCTGAGTTCTGAGTTCTGAGTTCCTGGGCCGTCACATTTCAAGCGTTCCGAGACGTTTCGAGATTTTAGGCATCACCAATCGATCCAGAATTGAACCTTGAATCCTAGAACTCAGAACTCAGAACTCAGAACTTAGAACTCAGAACTTAGAACCCCATTCCCTTCTCTACTGCTCCAAGGCCGCCAGCGCTTCTTTGGCCTGTTCACGAGTGCGGGCGTCCCGGCCCTCGGCCACCAACCGCTTGAGCGCGGCTATCGCCTCGGTGCGGTTATTCCTGCGAATGGAGGCGGCCACTCTTCCGTAGGCCGCTTCGGCTTCACTTCCGACTTCTGCGTCCTTCAGGAATGGCTCGATTTCCTTCAAGGCGGACGGATCGGCGATTCCCCCAAAAGCACCGAGGAGAAGTTTTTTCGCTTCCGCTCCCTTGGCGATAGGCGCAACCTCACGCAGCCTGGCAAGTCGATCCTGTTCAGCGAACGTTGGATTCGCCATGACCAGACGAACGTAACCGCGCAGCCCGAGCACTCGATGAAGCTCGCTGGCCGAATCTCGAGCGAGACCGAGCAGATCGGTCATCGTGCTCTGGTCCCCCCACTCGGCGAGCAATCGAACAGCGTTGTCCCGGACCTGCGGATCGTCATCGCGCAAAGCCGCACTAACCGCACGCATTGCATTCGGACCACCTAACCGGGCGGTAATCCTGAGAAGCTGATTACGGGCCTCGGCCGGCTGTCCGGGCATGGCGCTCAAGAGCGGCTGAATTTTCTTCTCGGGGTCCGGGTTTCGCTGGGCGACCGTCTGCACGGCCTGCTCGGCGGCCGATTGCTCCCGCGGCGTTCCCGCCTTCAACATGAGCGGGATGAGCTCGGGCAGTTGATCCGGGCCGGCGAGATCGTCCACGGCGCGCCAGGACTCAAGCCGGACAGAAGCATCTGCGGCTTGGGTGCCCGCAATCGCATCAGGCAAGGCCGGCTTGTACTGCCGGGCCGCCAGAATCCGAATCGCGGCAATCCGCAATTTCGGGTCGGAATCCTTAAGATATTTCGCGATCGCAACGTCAACGCCCGAACCCCGAAGGGTCCTGACGCTCTGAGAAGCGGTCCGGCTCTCCTCGTCGTCCGCTTTGATCGACTTGAACAGCGGATCGACAGAGGTTTCATTCCCGACGGTCCCTAAAGCCCGGATCGCCGCCAGGCGAACGTTCAGGTCAGGAGACGCCACAAGGCCAGCCAGTCCGGGAAGGGCCGACGGATCACCCCGCAACTCCAGTGCGCTCACCAGTAAAAGCTGGCTCACGGGCTTTGACCCCGGGATGGCTCCGACCAGTGCCGTGGTGACGGCCGGGCCGGTCATCTGGCCGGCAAAGCGGGCGGCGGCGTTTCGGATCACGGGACTCTCACTTTGGATCCCTGCGATAAGAGCCGGAACCGCAGCTTCGGGTCTGAGCGGGCCAGGCCCCCAAGTGCCGCGGCCTGTACACCGGGCGGCTGGGTGGAAACGGAGAGATCGCGGTAAATCTGCAGAGCCGCTGCCTTGTTTCCCGAGGCAAGCAGAGAATCGGCTGTAAGGAGGTTGGCGTCCGACCATACCGCCTGGAAACGAGCCGGCACGCTCAGCGATTTCAGCGCCCTGGCCGCTTCCTCTCCCCCGATACGCCCTATTGCCGCGATCGCCGACTCGACGATCCCCGGATCCGGGTCCTTGACCAAGGCCGCGAGAAAAGGAAGCGAAGTGCGATCGCGCAGATACCCAAGGGTGTTGATCGCCTCACGCCTCTCCTCGCCGGTGAGCGTCGGCAGGCGGTCGCGAACCAGGCGGGGCACCTCCGGACAGGGAAGAACCTGAAGCGCCGCAAGGGCGGTGTGCGATACCTCGCGGTCGGAGACAAGTTGAGCCAGGGGCATGGCGCTCTTGCACGACCCGACCCTGGGCAACATCAGTGCAGCCGTTTGTTTGGCCGCCGCTGTTGCCTTTCGGGACCCGAGAACCTGAAGCAGGGTCGCTTCGATTGCTTCGCGGCTCTTGGCATCCGCCTTTTGGATCCGGTCGGCAACGAGGTTGAAGGCGGTCCGGTCCTGCCCATACTCATACCTGAGCATGGCGTCGATGGACGGATCGTTTTCCTGAGCGAGAACCAGGCCGGCGGAAGAGAAAAACCAGAGCGCCGCCAGAACCACGGCTCCGCCTGTGCACTTAGAAATTATCCTCATGATGACTCCGCGCAAATGATTCGAGATTAAAGGTGCCAGGGGCTGCGCATCGGGCGATAAAGCATCGCCTGAGCGCTCAGGTCTTCAATCACCTTTTCCCCGGAAGGATCCCACCGAAGTTTGCGCCCGAGTTGCATCGAGATGTTGAGCAGGTGGCAAATCGTCGCCGAGTGATGCCCAACTTCGACCGGCGCCATGGGCTTTTGCCGGGTCTTGACCGCGTTCAGAAAGTCCCGGTGATGGCCCGGGCTGCGGCCCAGCTGAATCTCGTTTGGACCGATCACCTCTTTGAGCAGAGAAGCCGGTTCGGCCTCGAGGTTGCCCCCGTGAACGTGGATAAAGACCCAGCCATCAGTCCCCTCGAATTTCACGCCCCTCGGCTGGTCGCTCCCGCCGATCATGCGCACGCCGTTGGCGTATTTGCATTCGAAGTTGAAGTTGAAGAACGTGCTGAACAGGTCGCTCTCCGGGGCCACGCCATGGGCTTCGTATTCGATCGGGGTGGTGTTATCCGTTCCATTGCCCAGTTGGGCAAGGTCGATCACGTGTGCTCCCCGATCCGTCATCTCGCCCCCGCCGTATTCGATGATGAACCTCCAGCGGAAATGGCACCGCTTTTCGGTGTAGGGAAACCAGGGCGTGTGACCCAGCCACATGTCGTAGTTCAGGACGTCGGGCACCGGCATCGGTGGATGGGGCGCCTTGTCGTTGAGAATTTCCAGATGATGAGGCTCCGCGCAGGGAAGGTTGATCCGCATCGTCTGTAGCTTCCCGATGCGACCATTCCTCACCAATTCGCAGGCGTAGCGGGCATTCGGCCTGGAGCGTTCGTGGCTCCCCGTCTGCAGGACACGGCCGTACCGCTGCACCGCATCGAAAAGCGCGCGCCCCTCCGCGATCGTGTTCGTGAGCGGCTTTTCGCAGTAGATGTCCATTCCAGCCTTGGCCGCGGCGGTGGCAATCAGCCCGTGCCAGTGGTCCGGAGTGCAGACGGTGACGGCGTCGATCCCGCCGTTGGCCAGCAGCTCGCGAAAATCCGCGTATTTTCTGCAGTCCTGGTTGTCATAGCGGGCGTTGACGAGCTCGATCGCGCTCTTGGCGTGCGCGGTGTCGACATCGCAGACCGCGACGATCTGGACGTCCGGCTCGGCCATGAACGCCTTGAGGTTGAAGGTGCCCTGCCCTCCGGTTCCGATGCATCCCATGACGATCCGGTTGCTCGGCGCCACCGCCCCATCGGCGCCACGCGCCGAAGCGGGGACGATGGTCGGAAATCCTACTGCCGCCGCCCCAACCGAAGCCTTGACGACGAAGTCCCGACGGTTGATTCGCTTCATGATGTTTCTTATATCACGCCCGCTCGACGACCCCAAGGACTTCAAGGACACCAAGGACACCAAGGACGAAAGAGGCACGACGCGTCGTGTCCTTGTCGTCCTTGTCGTCCTTGTCAGTCCTTACTCGAGAACCACCCGAAACCCTATGTACCCCAACTGGTAGGCTTCGGGAGCGCTGCTGCGGGCGGCCGGGCGCAGGGCAGGCCTGAAATTCTTCCAGGAGCCGCCACGCACCACCCGGGCACGGCCGGTCGACGGCCCGCGCGGGTCCTCCACAGCCGCCTGGTCATAAGCGGCGTAGTAATCGAGGCACCACTCGGCGACGTTCCCCAGCATGTCGTAGCAGACCCCAGGCGTTCGGCGACTTGGTCGCGACAGGCTGACTGGCGCCGTCGCTGTTATCCGCGTACCACGCCAGCTGGGAGATGACAGTGGCGGCAGGCGCCTGGGGCGATCCGGCTCGACAGGCCAGCTCCCACTCCGCCTCGGTCGGCAGACGGTAGGTTCGTCCTTCACGCTCGGACAGCTTCCGGCAGAACTCGAGTCGCCTGGGTCCAGGAGACGCTGTCGACCGGCAGGGTTTCGCCACGAACGGCACTCGGGTTGTTCCCCATGACGGCCGCCCACTGCTTTTGGGTAACTTCGGTAGAGCAGATGGCGAAACCGCGGGTTATCGCTGACGCTGTGGGCCTTTTCCTCCTCCTGCCGCATCGCCTCGTCGCCGGGGCTGCCCATCTGGAATTCCGCAGGGGAATTTTGACGAGAGTCATTCCGAGGGAATTTGTGACGCTCTCAGCCCGGGCCGAAGCCAAAGCGAGGAGGAGAACGCTGATAGAAGAAAGAAATCGATTTCGCATCAGAAAAGAGTTTCGGGGACACAAAACTTAAACAGAGTTTCGGGGACACAAAACTTAATTCCTTTGCCGGCGGGGAAAGCGCGATGACGGTGCGGGAATTCAGTATTATGTCCCCGAAACTGTCAGTCGCTTAGCCCTTTCGGTAGCGGTTCGAGCCGCTCGTTGGCTTTGATCATCTCGTCCCAGGTCGCTTCGCCGTGCCGGTAGGCGGCGATTCGTCCAAGGATCGTTGTCAGATTGCTGCGCACCGACGGGGGAACCGTGGCACTGGAGTACTCGCCCTTGGTCACGTTCTCGTAGAACGTCGCAATGTTGGCGATCGCCCCATTCGGGTACAGGTTATCCACCCGCCCCCCCTTGAAGGGCATCTTCCCTCGGATACTGACATCGGCGAAGTAATGAGTATCGATCGTCCCCTCCGTCCCGTACATCCGGCAGCAGATGTCGTCCCATCCGAAGCCCAGTTGCTTCGACATAAATGTGACGAGGACATCATTCGGAAAAGTATAGGTGACGGAGAAATGATCCCAGCAGTCGCCGGCTGTACGCGCCTTCTGGCCGCCGGTCCCTGACTGCCTTGACCGGCTGCGCATCGAGGATCCAGGTGGCGACGTCCAGGGAGTGGATGTTCTGCTCAGTGATGACATCACCCGACAGAGCGCGAATCAGGCCCCACCCGCGCAGCTGATTCTCCAGCTTCGTCGGATCCGGCTTCAGATACTCGGCGTGTTGCCCCCAGGTCGGCCCGCAGAGGTAGGTTGCCTCGCCGCAAATGATCCGGCCGATATCGCCGTACTGAGCCCGCTTGACCGCCTCGCGGTAGAGCGGGTCGGTGCGCGTCTGGAAGTCGACGAGCAGCACTCGCTTGTTCTCGGTGGCCTTCTTACCCGTTTCAGCCACCGTCTGACATCCAGGCACATCCACAGCGATAGGTTTGGCCAGGTAGACGTGCACCCCCGCATCGATACCGGCGGCCGCCTGCCCCGGATGGAAGAAAGGCGGGCTTTCGATGGCGATCGCGTCCGGTTTCGTATCCAGAAGGCGTTTGTACCCGGCCAAGCCGGTAAAGCGCCGGTCGGCGGGCACCTGGAATTTGTCACCCACCTGGTCGACTCGATCCTGGAAGAAATCGGCCGCGGCAACCAGGTTGTAACCGCCGTGTTTCAGAAAAAGATCGGCGATCCAGGAGCCTCTTCCGCCGCATCCGATTAATCCGAAATTGATCTTGGAATTGGCCTGAAAACCGCGGACAGTGCCGGCCTGCATGATGACTGGGGCGGCTGCGGCCGCGGCAATGAACTGCCTCCGGGTGTGCTTTCGTTCGGGCATGCCTGTTCTCCTTTTATTCAAAGGTAAATTGCCACAGGCAGGCGCCGGATGCCAGACAATTGTGGCACTACAGATTCGGATGCCGGGGAAACTTCACGAACGGAATTCGTATCCCGCGCACCACGAGGCGATCGGCCCGCATCTCGGGCGGCGACTCGAAACCGATGCTGCCGACGGAGGCAACGAGATCATCCTGGTCGACCCCATCGCCGCTGACCCCGATAGCCCCGACCAGCACGCCGTTCTTGTACAAGGGGACGCTCCCTGGAAAAATTTGCATCCCGTTAGCCAACTCCGAGAAGCATGGACAGGGCGGCGTGAAGGCATTTGCATCGAGTTTGAGCAGATTGGCGAAATATTCCTGAAGGAGAAGATCCAACTGGAGGCCGACGTTGAAGGGGCTGAAATCCTCGATCGGAACCGAAAACGGCCCCTGCTCGGTTCCGTTGATCCCATCTGGAAAGAAAGGTCGGCTCAGGAATCCCCCGGCCCTGTCGGTGAAGGCCACCGATCCATCGAACTTGATCCCATCCGCTGCGCCGGCCTGGGCGTACTTTTCGAGACCCGCTTCCTGTAACGCGGCGATCACCCTTTGTCCGCTCAGAAAGGCAGCGGTGCGCGCCTTCTGAACTGAAACGTCAAATCCGAAAATCGGCGCATCCGAGGTGCTGAATACGCCGAGGATCGTCCCGTCGACGTCGACCACCGCGATGTTGACTTCCGCCGGAAGGTTGTTCGGTCGGCGAATCGCCGCCCGGGTGATGCCCGCCTGGCGGGCGCCCTGCACGAGGATTTGCTGAACTTCAGCTTCGGACAGGGCAGTTCCGGCCTTGAACGGGAAGAAGCGGTCGTCCACCCTTCCCCCCACTCCGTCCACGGTGACCTGGCGAAACCGCGACGGGAGCGTATCTCGTGGCTGCGGTGGGGCCAGCCCAAGACAGATGTCGATCTGCCCGGGCAACTGCTCGAATGCCTGGACAGCCACAGGCTCCGGCATCGCAGAGTTTACATAAGGGAACCGGATCCCATTGACGGTGATCGTACCGGCAATCGAGCCCGGCGCCTCGAAACCGCGTGTCCCCGCCAGTGCAATCACCTCCTCCGGCGCCACTTCGCCGTCGGTGGGATCCGGATCAAAGGTGTAGATGGCGTCAGCCTCGATTCCAATGCCTCCGACGTGGAGCCCGTTCTTGTACAGCGGTAGCCCGCCCGGATCGGCCGACAGCCCCAGCGGCGATCGAGCATTCACGTCGCTGCACAGAAGCTGGGAAAACTGGACCCCGAACAAAGGACCACCGGGTTGGAAGTCAAGCCCCGGGGGGAAATGCTCCTGGACGATGAAGCCGGCCGTCCGGGTGCTGAAGGCGTGCCCCTGACTACTCAGAAACGCCCCGGTAATCGCCTTCGACAGAGCCGCCGTGCAGGTTGGCACCGAGAGCCCTTCCAAGCCGCCCCGCGCCGCGCGGTTCGGATGCGCAACCAGGGTGGATTCCGGAGTCCCGTTCATTTTGAACAGGCCGAGAACGTTGCCCTCCTTGTCGGTCACCGCCACCTCTGCCGGAAGACGCATCGCGGCCGCCTGGGCAACGGCTTGAGCGATGATCAGCTTCACGTCTTGAGACGTCAGTTTCGATTCATCCACCGCCTGGGGCGGTGACGCGGGCGGACGGCGAGCTTGCCGGCGAAACCGATCGGCCTGGGAGCTGAGATTGAATAGAACCAGCATCAACGCAAATGCCGAGGCGAGGACGGCAATGCGGCTTCTGAAAACCGAGGCGCCTTGGCGAACCATTGTGGGTCCCTCCCTGGAGACTTGACATCCGTTACGTCAGTAGTAATCTATATTTAATCAATCGTCAACTACGAATTACCAATTGACACCAATGTGAGCACCTTCTCGCTGCGCTGAGTTGCTTCGCGGCACTTCGGAGGAGAGAAGTGATGAGTTTGCCGACACGCGGTGCTCTCTCGAGGTCGGTGGTTCTGTCAGCGGCTGTTTGCCTCCTGGCGCCCGTTCTCGTATCGGGCCGAAGCCAAACCTCGCCCTCACCGTCCGGACAGCGTTCGATCATCCTCGACGCGGGCGGGCAGCGCGGAATCGTCCTTTTCGACCATTCTCTGCACGAGTCTCAGGTCAATCCGTATCCCCGGTATCCCTTCCCGTCGCCGGCCGGGCTCGCCTGCTTGGGCTGTCACCACAAAACGCTAGCGGGTGGATCCGGGACCGAAGCGATCGAGTTTCAACGCACTTCGGGCATCACCGAGTATCAGCTCCTGAAGTGTTCGACCTGTCACAAACCGGAGGGTGATCCCGGCAACCCTGTCTCGAAGGTCAGCTGGCTGGAGGGATCCGAAGAAATCGGAATCGAGCTCAACGCCCGGGAGGCCTCCCACCGGATGTGCATCAGTTGCCACCAGGCGACTCCTGAAGAGAAATTCCGGACCTCGAGTGATCGGTACAAATCAGGGCTCCCGGAAGACGCCCGTCCGCCCGGCACCGTCAAGTTCACGCGGTGCTCGGAGTGCCACATGCGACAGCCGGTCAATCCGATGCTGGCCCAGATCCAGGACGAGATTCGACCCGCGCCGGCGGCGCCGCCCGCCGGACCGCGCGACGGCCAGTCGCCCATGGCCGACGCCCGGGTGGTGACGCCGGTGGACAAGCCGCTCGGCTATGCGGGTGGAACCGGGGCCGGCGGAAAGCCGCGTGAGAACGGAGATGCCATTCAGGTAGCCGATCGGTGGCGAATCGGCTTTCCGGAAGATCCCCGCCTGCGACAGGGTGCCTGGTACAACCCTTATCGGCAGAACGTCCTCAAAGGGGACTACCCGGTCTTCGGTCAGCACAACTTCATGGTCCTGACCTTGGAAAGCGACACCCTGGTTAATGGGAGGCGGCTGCCGGTGGGCAGCAACGTTCCGGCCCAGCGCCCGGGTAGCGAGGAGTTCTTCGGGCGGGGGGAACAGCTCTTTGCGCGGCAGAACTTCCTGGCCTCGATCGAGCTCTTTCACGGCGACACCTCGTTCAAACCTATCGACTGGCGCGTCCGCTTCTCACCGAATTTCAACATCAACTACCTGAACACCCGCGAGAACGTGCTGGTCAATATCGACCCGAGGCGGGGTGACAACCGGCTGGACGGATACGTCGGTTTTCAGGAGCTCTTCGGTGAAGTACGCCTGGGGGACACCAACAAGGTTTTCCCCTTCCTTCGCGGCGGGCAAACGGCGCCGTTCTTCGACACCACCTTCTTCCGGGCTGGAATCCAGCAGTTCGCCAGCGATTTTCGCGGCTTCATCTTCAACGACTTCAACCTGGGCGCGAGGCTCTTCGGGCAGGCTGGGAACAACCGGTACAACTTCAACGTCGCGTACTTCTACCAGCTCGAGAAAGACACGAACAGCGAGCTGAACACCCGGGTTCACCTGGGGGAATATCGCGATCAGACGCTGGTCATCGCAAACCTTTACCGGCAGGACACCTTCGTCAAAGGGTACACGGTGCAGTTCAGCTTCCACCACAATAACGACAGGCCCAGCCGTCGCCTGGATGAAAACGATTTCCCGGTGCGGCCCGCCCTCGTCGGGGACGCCAGGCCGCACGGGATCAAGGCGTACTACCTCGGATTCGCGGGGGACGGCCATATCGGCCGAATGAATCTCAGCCACGCCTTCTACCAGGTGCTCGGGCACGACACGCACAATCCGATCGCGGGTCGCCGGACGGATATCAACGCTCGCATGGCGGCCGCAGAGGTTTCGCTGGATCGCGACTGGATGCGGTTCAAGGGCTCGGTGTTCTGGGCTTCGGGCGACCGGGACCCGCTGGACGACCGCGCCGAGGGTTTCGACGCGATCGTCGACACGCCGGAGTTCGCCGGGGGACGCAACAGCTTCTGGAACTCCCAGGGTATTCCGCTCGCGGGCACCGGCATCCTGCTGGTCTCGCCCGACAGCCTTCTGCCTTCGCTTCGGAGCAACAAGCTGGAGGGGCAGGCGAACTTCGTGAATCCCGGGATCTTCATCTACAACGCAGGCATCGAAACCGAGCTGATCCCGAAAGTCCGGCTGATTTTGAATGGGAACTACATGCAATTCCACCGGGTCGACACGCTTGAAACGGTGTTCGGCCAGGGCAGTATCCGTCGCCCGATCGGCGTGGACTATGGGATTGGGTTCCTGATCCGTCCTTTCCTGAACGAGAACATCGTCTTCAGCGCGGGGTACAACTCGCTGATTCCAGGCACGGGTTTCAAGGACATCTACTCGTCCAACTGTTTCGGCTCCGGACCGTGTGGCTTTGACACCCGGCAGCTCCACTCGATCTACGGCAGGTTCCGGTTCGTTTACTAGGCGGGGGAACAAATGCGCTCTAGAGGATTCAGGCGAATCGCGGGCACGGCGGCTCTGGTAATCGTTGTCTCAGGGTCTGTGCTGATAGCGACCGAGAAAGCCCGGACACCGGCGCCGCCTCCGTCGGCCAAGGACCATCCGGAGCTCCGGAGGGCAGGCAGCCTGTTCAACCAGACGGCCGAGGAAGTGCGAGCGAAGGACGCGGGGTGCATCGATTGCCACGCAGGAATAGAGGATATGCACAACGGGGCCGTTCTCCTCGCCTGCATCGACTGTCACGGAGGCAATTCGGGCATGCGGGCGCAGGGCTTGGCAAAGGGCTCCAAAGAATACGACCAGGCAAAAGGGAAAGCCCACGTGCAGCCTTCGAACAAGGCGATGTGGAAGGGCTCCGCCAACCCTGAAAGAAGCTTTACCGGACTGCTGAAGGAGAGCGCCGACTTCGTCCGCTTTGTGAACCCGGGCGACCTGCGCGTCGCAGCTACAACATGCGGCACATCGGACTGCCACTCGACGGATGTCCACCACGTCTCCAACAGCATGATGACAACCGGGGCGATGCTCTGGGGAGCGGCCCTCTACAACAACGGATCCTTCCCGCTGAAGAGCTATCGCTTCGGCGAAAGTTACGGATCCGACGGCCAACCGCAGAGGCTGCAGACCGTTCCCCAGCCGACCCCCGAGGAAACTCGATTGAAAGGGGTCCTTCCTTTTCTTGATCCCCTGCCGCGCTGGGAAATAACCCAAATGGGGAACATCCTTCGCACCTTCGAGCGAGGCGGGCGGCGTGCCGCCGAGATCGGCAATCCGCTACTCGAGGAACAGGCCGGCAAGCCGACGCAGAATCTCCTGAGTGCCCGCGGGCTCGGCACTCTGCTCACTACTGACCCGACCTTCCTCGGTCTGCAAAAGACGCGGCTGCTGGATCCGATGCTCTCCCTGATGGGAACCAACGATCATCCCGGCGACTACCGATCGAGCGGATGCACTTCCTGCCACGTGATCTACGCCAATGATCGCGATCCTTTTCACTCCGGTCCGTATGCCCAATACGGGCACCTGGGATTGAGCGCGAGCGCGGATCCGACGATACCGAAGAACGAGCCGGGTCACCCGATCAAACATCAGCTGACCCGTTCGATTCCCTCCAGTCAATGTGTCGTCTGCCACATGCACCCGGGAACGACGGTCCTGAACACGTATTACGGCACGACGTGGTGGGATCTGGAAACAGACGCCAAAGGCCTCTACAAGGAGAATCCCGAGGCCCTGAACGCGGACCAGAGGCGGACAATTCAAATCCGCAATCCCGAGGAATCAGCCCTGCGGGGGAAGTGGGGCAATCCCGATTTCCTGAAGAAACTCCGTGACGAAATCAATCCGGTCATGAAGCAGACGCAGTTCACGGACTTCACCGGGCACGGATGGATGTTCCGGAACGTCTTCAAGAAGGACCGCAAAGGGACCCTCCTCGATGACGCCGGGCGGCCGGTCGGTGAAGTATCGAACGAGAAGCTGAAGCAGGCCGTCGCAGGAACAACCGGCCACACGGAGGCGCCCAGGTATTCCGGTTCACCTGAAAGACATCCACCTGGAAAAGGGGATGCACTGCATCGATTGTCACTTCCGCCAGGACAACCATGGGAACGGGAAGCTGTACGGCGAGGTCCGGGCTGCAATCGAGATCGACTGCGTCGACTGCCATGGAACGATCTACAAGACCGCTGACCCGACAGCGCGGGAAGCGAGGACGAGCGCCGCCGCCGGAGGAAACCGGCTCCTCGACTACCGCTACATCCCAGGCGGGAAAGACCGATTTTTCAAGAAGGACGGGCGGCTCTTCCAACGGGCGTCGGTCTCCCGTGACGCGAAGGGGATGCCGGTCGTCTGGGAAGTCAAGCAGCTGCAAGACATCGTTACGCCCGGGAATCCCCTGTACAACGAGAAGGCGGCGCTGGCCAAGACGATTCAACGGGACGGCAAAAGCTGGGGCTTTGCCCCGGCCGACACCTCGAGACTGGCACACTCCAACGACAACATGACCTGCTTCTCCTGTCACCTGTCCTGGACTCCCAGTTGTTTCGGGTGCCACCTGAAGATGACGGCGAATCAGAAGCGGGACATGCTGCACAACGAGGGCGAGGAGCTCCGGAACTCGGTCAGTTACAACTTTCAGACCCTTCGCGACGATGTCTTCCTCCTCGGGCGAGACGGAACCGTAACCGGGAAACGGGTGGCGCCCGTACGATCCGCATGTGCGGTGCTGGTCAGTTCGCAGAATGCGCTCCGCGAATGGATCTATTCGGCGCAGCAAACGGTCTCCCAGGAGGGCTACAGCGGCCAGGCCTTCAGCTCACACTTTCCGCACACGGTTCGGACGAAGGAAACCAAGGACTGCGTGGACTGCCACCTGTCCGAGAACAACGACAACAACGCCTACATGGCCATGGCCCTCATGGAGGGCACGAACTTCTACAACTGGATCGGGAGGTTTGTGTACACGGCGCTCGGCGAGGAGGGATTCGGGGCGATTGTTGCGACCGAGCGCGACGAGCCGCAGGCCGTCATCGGGTCGACCCTTCACAAGATCTCCTACCCGGCCGCGTACAAGAGGCACGAGAAGAATCACGGAGAGCTCGACGAGTTCTATGAGCACCCGGGCAACGACATCGGCAACGGGTTACTTCCCGGCGGGGCCAAGGTCGATGTACTGAGCGTGCAACTGCGTGGAGAGTACCTGTACGCGGCGACCGGGGCAGGTGGCTTCCGCATTTACGATGTCGCAAACATCGACCAGAAGGGATTCTCAGAGCGGGTTACCACTGCCCCCTTCTCGCCTCTTGGCCAGCGATTCTATGTGAAGTCCAGGTACGCGACGTGGCTGGCTTCCCCCTCGACCCTCGCGGTTGACCCGACCCGCAACAAGCGGCCCGAGAACGAGGAGGCCGAAAACCGGGACGACAAGCAGCCTATCCCGCTGGTGTACGCCTTTCTTTACGGCACGGATAAGTATGAAGGGCTGGTGGTCATCGGAAACCCGCTTACCGACAAGAAGAATGGCCCAGGGGTTGCGACCCTGCTCGATGGGGATCCGAACAACAACTTCATACGCCGGGCGTTGGCCTTCAACCCGAATGGGGCGCTCACCGGCGCCAACCACATTACCGTTGCCGGCCGGTATGCCTACATAACCGCGGACAAGGGCCTTGCGATCGTCGATCTGGACAACCCGCTCGAGCCACGGCTGGTCCAACAGATCGGCGAGCCCTACCTGAACAATCCCCGGCGGGTCGAGCTGCAGTTCCGGTACGCCTTTGTCTGCGACGCCGACGGGGTGAAGGTCATCGACGTCACAGACCCAACCAAGGCGAAAGCGGTCCCCGGCGCAGCGGTTAAGATCGTCGAAGCCAACGCCATTTACCCGGTTCGCACATATGCCTACGTTGCGGCCGGGAAACAGGGCCTGGCGATCATCGATATCGAGAATCCCGAGAAGCCGAAGATTGACCAGGTTTACGACGCCGGCGGGAAGATCAACGACTGCCGGGACGTCAAGGTCGGCATGACAAACGTCAGCCTGTTCGCCTATCTGGCTGACGGCCATAACGGTCTCCGGATCGTCCAGCTCACGTCCGACGAGACGCCCGGTCATTACGGCTTCAGCCCCCGACCGACGCCGAGCTTAATCGCGACTCATCGCACTCACTCACCGGCCCTGGCGGTTTCGGAGGGAATCGACCGGGATCGGGCGATCGACGAGAGCGGCAACCAGCTGACGGTTTTCGGGCGACGAGGTGCACGCCCGTTCAATCTCCGCGAAGTCCAAGGGATGTTCATGCGGAACGGGCAGATCTACCGGGTCCCCGACCTGCGCAACGGGGTCGCCGGGGAGGAACGCATACGCCAATTCTTCGGGCAGCCCGGCCGGCCGGAGATCACCAGCGACAGCCCGCTCGAGAGGGCGGCGAAGTGGCTCATGCTCGGGGCGATTGGGGTCGTCCTTTACAGAAGCAGGCGACGCGATTCGGTCAAGAAGCCGCCACCCAAGGGGCTGCTGCTTGTCCTTGCTTCCCTGCTTGGACTCGCCCTCTCATCCGCAGTCCTGGGGCAACCGGTTGGAGCGGCGAAGATTATCAAGCTTGACGTTTACGGGAAACGCGGCGTGGTGTCGTTTAGCCACACGACACACGAGAAGGTGACCAACCCCGACCTGAACGCGCCGTTCAAGGCCAACAATTCAGCCACCTGCGCCGGTTGCCATCACACGGTGAGCGCGCGGGGGGTCAGGCAACTGTGGAAATGCGCGGATTGTCACCGCGGAGATGGGGATGAGAAGAACCCCAAGAACCGGGATTTTGACGAAGTCATGGCGAAGAGGGCCTTTCACGATATGTGCATCGACTGTCACCGGTCCACGAATCTGGCGAAGGCCAATCAGAAGGCGCCAGTGAGCTGCGGGGGCTGTCACGAGCCGCATACGGCCGGGGCGGTTGCTTCGAACGAGTAAGGATGTGGCCTGAGGGACCTGATATGACTAGCATCCGGGTCGCAACTAAGACGCGAGGCGTTCTTCTTGCCGCTGTCCTCTTGTTCGGGGTGCCGGCCGTCCTCGGGCAACCGAACCTGCCACTCGCGAAGGGGTCGAGCGGCTTCGACCATAAGCGCAAAGAGCACCAGAAGAAACAGTGCGCGGACTGTCACTCGGTCGCGGAACAGGCACCGTATCCCGTGAAAGCGGCGGGCGCCGCGAAGAGTGTCTTCCCGGCTCACGACGCCTGCTCGTCCTGCCACAATTTTGCCCAGATGTACTTTTCGAAGCCGCAGTTCTGCTCCGCATGCCACAACGGACGGCCCACCTCCAGGGAGCAGCCGGCGCTGTTCCAGGAGCTCAGGCAGGCGGAAAAGAGCGATTTTGGAATCGATTTTTCGCACAGGGACCACCTGACCCGAAAACTCTCTCCCTATGTCGTCGAACGGGTTTCCACGGCGGGTGCAGGTACGGCGTTGGCTAAGGCCAACCTTCAGGCAGACCGCGCAGCCGCCTGTCTGGACTGCCATCAGCCCGTCGAGCAGGTGGCGGTGCAACAGGTGGCGAACGACATCACGTCCGAAACGGGGCATCGTTTCTGCATGACCTGTCACGGGCCTGTCCCGGCCGGTGGAAGGATCAAGCCGGCCAACGAGTTTCCCCAGTTGACCGATTGTGTCGAGTGCCACAGCGTGGACCTGCAGGATCGGACGATCACGTTCGACAAGGTGACTGCTTTCCGGCATTCGGACCATTCCTTGGACATTCGCCCGCGCAAGAAGGGCGACCCGGCTCTGAAAAAGGGGGACCGGCTCTGTGCAGATTGTCACCGGGGAGTCCTGGACTCCGAGATGTTGACAGCATTGCGTCTGCCCGACAGGTCTCAGTGCCTGGACTGTCATAACGGCAAAATCGGGCTTCCCGAGAAGCTGTCGGAGGCGTTGTTGGCGAGGTTGGAATGAGGTAGGCGAGAGACGTGGAAGCGAAACAACTGACTATGGCCAAGAAGCTGAACAAGACAGTCGGTCTGGTCGGGGTTATGCTGCTGGCGCTTTCCGTCGGGTGCAGGAGCAAGCAGGAAGCACTCCGACAGCCCGCGGAGGAGGACCAAAAACAGGCGGCCGGCACCACGTCAGCTGCCGCGCCTGCTCCGCCCCCCATCATCGTCAAAGAGGCGAAGTTCGTCGCGGCAGGCAAAACCCGGAAGTTCGACCACACGGGCGCGGCGCACAAAGAGGTGAGGTGCGAGCAGTGTCACGTCCGGGACGACCAGAGCCCGGCCAAAGTGGGCGTGGACTTCCCTGGGCATTCAGCCTGCAGCGGGTGCCATGTCAAGGAAGACTTCGGACAGCGAGGCGCGGGGACGATCGCCGCCAACCCCTTCTGCGGCGTCTGCCATGACGAGCAGGTGGCGACCGCCTCGCAGGACCAGAGCGTCAAGGCCGTTTTGATCGGATTTCCGGACCGGCAGGACGAGTTCGGGCTGAAAGGCGGTAGAAAAGGCTTTTCACACAAGACGCACATGGACCGGACCAAGATGGCGAAACAGGAGCAGTCCGCTGAATGCGCAACCTGCCATCACCAGATGGACGCCACCCGTGTTCGGGCCGACTTCCCAGGGCATAAGGAGTGCTACGGGTGCCATATCCACCAGGCAGGGCAGAAGTCAGGCGACTGCGGTACCTGCCATATTGGGTCGAAGATGGCCGTCAGCTATTCCCCTGGGATGGGGCAGGCCCTGACTCTCTACAGATTCAGCCACAGCAAAGCACATCTGAAAGCGGCAAGCTGCGACAAGTGTCACGCAATGAGGGATGCACCCGAGAACCCGACCCGAGTGGATATCGCTCAGATCAGCACGAACCGTGGGCTTCGTCACAAGTCGATGTGCTGGACATGTCACAAGGCCGAAAAGGAAGTGACATGCACCAAGTGCCATACGGGCACACTTCCGTTCTGAAACACACCAATGGCAGTCGAAAAGTCCAGTCGGCGGGAAATTCTGGAGGCCATTAAAGGCCATCCTGCACTTGCCGACCTCCTCGAGCAGGACCACGGGCATTACAGACACGAGCTGGATCTGGAAGTGTGCGTGTACGGTCGGAACTACGGGGGCAAGAAGGTCGGCCCCTACTTCCGCCTGCTTCGCTATGAGCCGGACGAAATCATCATCCGCGAAGAGGAATGGGGAGGCAACTGTTTGTTCGTGGTGATTCAGGGTACGGTTGACGTCCTGGTCCACAACGACACCGATGGCCGCGAATCGAAAGTCGCGGAGTTGCCCGTCGGAACCACCTTCGGGGAAATGGCAGTGCTGGCCGGGGTCCCGAGAAACGCCACCGTGAAGGCGCCGGCCACCGGGTGCACGGAGATCCTCGAAATCCAAAGGCCGGCGTTGCGGCTGCTCCGCAAGCTCGACCGTTTCGGCGCAGATCTCGACAGAACTTATCGATCGCACGGTCGAGACGCGACCTTGCAGGAGCTGGCCGACTCGATCGGCCTCCCGCCCAATCTGCGTGCGGAGCTCAAGGAAGGGAGCGTCTTCCGCGTTTACTCAAAGAATCATCTCCTGTTCCGCGAGGGAGCCCCGATGGACCGGATCTACCTGTTCCGGGAAGGATGGCTGCGGCGCGATCGTAATGGCGGGGACAAGAGACTCCAAGACTACCTCGGCCCGGGCCATTGCTTTGGCCTTGACGCCCTTTCCCGGAACTCGACATGGCCGTATTCCATGACCCTGCTCGATCGTTCGGAAGTCCTCGAAGTCTCGGTGGCTCGGGTTCGCCGTTCCATCCCGTTGCGAGACATCCTGGCTCAGGATCTTGTCCGGTATGTTGCCCCTCAAATGCCGGACTTCAATGGGAGAAACGGTGTCCGGTTGCCGGTCCTCACATCGCAAAAGACGCTGATCGAAACCGGTATCGCGAGCGCGGGAAACCTGCTCATCATGGACATGGATCTATGCATCCGATGCGGGAACTGCTCACTGGCCTGCCACAAGGTGCATGGCCAGTCGCGATTGCTCCGGAAAGGTCTCCACTTCATGCGCCAGGAGACGTCTCGACTGATCGCGCGGCAGAGTGTCCTCGCCCCCTCGGTCTGCATGCACTGCAAGGACCCCGAATGCCTGACCGGCTGCCCGACCGGCGCAATTGGCCGTTTCGCAGGCGGCGAGGTGGACATTGATTCGAAGACCTGCATCGGGTGCGGTGACTGTGCGACTCAATGCCCTTACGACGCGATTTCAATGATCGCGCGCGGATCTTCCTCCAAGACGGCAGACCCGACGAAGAACTGGAAATGGCGTCTCAGGGATCTGTTCCGCTTGAGCGCAGACCCGCTCCCCCCTGAAGTGAGCACGTCCGAGGATCTCCTCGCCGTCAAATGCAACTTGTGCAGTGATCGAACCGGGATGAACCCGCCCGGCTCCAAGTCTCCCGCCTACAGCTGCGAGGAGAATTGCCCGACCGGCGCCCTGGCCCGGATTGATCCGAAGCGTTACTTCGCAGAAATTGGTGAGATCGAAGGGTTCTTTCGCCTGGACACCTCGCACGCCGTCGGGCGGAACATCCACCGCGAGGATCGACAACGGCGCCGCGCACACCTGGCGGGCGTCGGACTCACGGTTCTTGTCACCGCACTCACGATCCTCGGATTCATGGAATACGGGATGGGTGCCCGGCTGGTCAGCTTCCTGAACATGCGATGGATCACCGGGCTGGTCGGATTGCTCGGGATCATCGGGGTGATGCTCTACCCCGTCAGGCGACAGATCTACCAGCGTCGAGCCGGGCCGTTGCGCGTCTGGCTACTGACGCACACATACGCCGGGATTATTGCCGCGATCATGATTTTTCTGCATGGCGGAGTGCGTACAGGCGGGCTTTTGACGACCGCGCTGATGTGGAGCTTCGACGTGGTGGTCCTCACCGGGTTTTTCGGAATTGGCTGCTACCTGGTCATCCCGCGGCTGCTCACCCGGATGGAGGAAGCCCCTCTGCTGGTTGATGACCTCCGGCTTCGCCGCTCGGAGCTTCAAAAGGATTTGGCCGAAATCCTGACCCAACCTTCGGAGGCACTCCGGAATCTGATTCTCGAGCGGATTCTGCCGCGGTTCCTGACGCTCCGATACCTGGCTCGTCAGTATTGGAAGCGGGAACCGATCGAGGTGGCCAAGGAGGCAGCGAAGGCCGAGCTGGGAACGGAGGTGCGCCAGATCCGAGATTCGGCCCTCCGGGAGGCCTTGGCTGAAGCTCACGTGGAGGACCAGTTCCAGAAAGCGGTCGAACTGGCTGAAAGACCATATCCGACCGCCGCGATGCAGCCTGGCTCGAGCCTTTCGCAGACCCTGTTCCGTAGACCGGGAGAGGACCCCCGGGTCAGGGAGGCGGTCGAAAGCGCCAGGAGGCAGGAACGACGAGGAATCCGAGCCGTCGAGGCGGCGGTGGTGCTGCGGCGCGTTGATGCCCTGATTTATCTCCACCGGCTATTAAAGATCTGGCTGCCGTCGCATGTGGTCACCACTTCGCTGATGCTGGCGCTCATGATCGTGCACATCGTCCAGGTGATTTACTACGCAGCGAGGTGAGAGGAGAGATCTCAGTGCTCGAAACTGGAGGCGCCACCATCGCTTCGGGAGTCGGCATAAGGTTTCTACCCCGAAGGGGTTGCGTAGCAAAGCCCAGGGTTGCCCGCGTTTTCCGCGGGCTACCCTGGGGTGCGCAAGCGAATCGCGGCCGTCAACCCTGTAGGGGTTGCGGACCGCTCGATCCGCAACCCCTACAGGGTTGGGCACTTACTCGCTACCTACCCCAGGGTAGCCCGCGAAAAACGCGAGCAACCCTGGGCTTTGCTACGTAACCCCTTCGGGGTAAAGAGGCGTTCAGCATCGGGCAACTGACGAGTCGTGTTGACCGACACGTAGACATTTTCAAACACCCTCGAAACACTTAAGAGGATGATGCATTGAGTGACGAAGGGCGCTTCATCATCAAGCGGACCGATGGTCTGACGAGCGTCGACGAGACGGTTGTCGAAAGCGAGGGTCTGACTATTGGCAGGGCTCCGGGCAACGACCTGGTGCTCAATCAGCGGGAGGTGTCGCGCACCCACGCCGGCATCAAAAAGATCGAGGACTTGTATTGGCTCTCCAATCTCTCGGAGTCGAACGGAACGTGGGTCAATGGGCACCTGATCGCCAACTTGCCGCTGGCTGACGGCGACGTCATCCAGATCGGACGGTACAGCCTGGCGGTCAGCTACACTCGCCGAGGGTCTGCGAGTGGTTGTTCGCATGGACCCGGCCACCGCTTACCTGATTCCCGAATTGCCTCCGCCTCCGCTGCCGGACATCGACGCCCTGGAAGAAAAGACGATGCTCCTGCAGTTGCCTCCCGCCGGGGCAGAGACGAGCATGGCCAGCCGTCTTCAGGCGAGCAAGTTCGCGACCGGCGTATTCGCCGGCCTGGACCGGCAGGCACTCGACCTGTTCTGGGAAAAGCGTAAGCGTGAGGCAGGGAAGATCGGGGAGAAGACGTCGCTTGACCCCCGGGGAGACCGCAAAGTCGGAAAGGCGCAATTCAACTGGAGGCCCACACTCGACCTTCGAAAGGTATGGCGCAAGTCCTACTTCGCCTGGGGTACGGTCGCCGTCGTTCTCTTCTCGCTCCTCTCGCTCCTTGTCTACCAGGACGTATTCTCTCCCGACGACCTTGCCGACCCGCATGCGATGCACTTCGAGAAGAGCCGGCTCCTCCTGCGCAACATCGCCGCCCGGTCCAACGACGGAGAGTGCTCGACCTGCCATGGCCTGACCGGGATGTATGACCGCTGCGTGGAGTGCCACCAGACCGCCCGGGTCGCGATTTCAGAGACTTCCTTCAATCCGGCGTTTCTCCCCCAAACGCTCATCGCAGGGCACCTCCGTGCAGGCATCACCGCGTGCAGCTCGTGTCACGCCGAACACCAGGGAAGAGCCGCGGCGACCGGCCTGCTCGACTACGGCTTGTGCGTTGGCTGCCATAGCGGCAATTACCGGATCGAACAGGGACCGCGGCAAGGGAGAAGTCTTCCGGTTCCGCACGGAGGCAGTGTCGGTTACCCGAAAGTCAACGGGGAGTGGGTCTGGAAAGGACTGACCGTCTCACGATGGCAGCGATCGCTCGATCGCTGGGAGATCAAGGAGCTGGGGAAGCGCTTCAGTGCAGCTCAATTGGCGGCATCCCGTCGCAACGAACGCAACGCCTCCGACGACCAGTTCCACCGCCTTCACTACCTGGGCAAGCTGAAGGATTCCCGCGCCTGCGTGGTGTGTCACTTCACCCCGCAGTCCAAGCTGGATGTCTCGTTCAAGCTCGAATCACCCCGGCAGGCGTGCGTCAAGTGTCACGCCGTCACCTACAGCGAAGCAGGGTTGAGCAGGGGCGCAGCGAACTGCATCAGCTGTCACAAACAGCACCCGGTAATCGACCGGCGGTCGGTGCCGGGCAACCTCGCGACCGGCTCCGAAACACTGCGGGAAATCAGCCAGGTTCTCGCCTCGGTGACCTTGTCCAGGAGCGGCATCGCCGGGATGGCCCTGCCGGCCCCGGAAGGCCCGGGTGCCCAGGATGCTCGACGACAGAACCGCGCCTCCCTGACTCTCCCGACCATTGGGTACGCGGGTGGATTTTCCTGGTATTTCTGGGTGGGCCTCGGATCCGTCCTGGCCCTTGGCGCACTCGGGTACATAGGACGGGACACCGTCTCCCAGAGAGCCGCCCTGCGGGGCATCCCGGCAAGCGAAGAAGCGAACCATGCAGCCAGTTCCCTCACCGCCTTCCTTGACCTGGAACGCCTGGCCGCCGAAGGACCGACTTTTCCCCACCCGGTGGTCAACCAGGAAACCTGTATCGGATGCCACGCGTGCGTGGATGCCTGTCCTCACGACGTTCTCGCCATCATCAACGGGAAAGCGACAGTGGTTGCGATCGACCAGTGTATGGAGGACACGAGCTGCCAGGTCGAGTGTCCGACCAACCCGAAATCGTGCATCGTGCTGAACACGAACAAGAGGATTCCGCCGCGCAAGGTCCCGGCCCGCGATCGGAGCTTTAAAACCAACGTGGACGGCGTCTACCTGATCGGAGATGTCTCGGGTACCCCCCTCATCAAAAACGCTATCAACGAGGGTCGGCAGGTGATCGACGCGGTGAAGGAGGACCTCCGGAGGGAAGGTTCCAGGCCCGATATCGAATACGACCTTGCCATAGTGGGCGCCGGACCGGCCGGGCTTTCCGCCGCTGTCCTCGCGAAACGTGAAGGACTGCGCTGCATCACTTTCGAACAGGACCAGATCGTGTCGACTATTCAAAGCTACCAGGCGGGCAAGTATGTCTTCTTCACCCCGGCCGACAAACCGGTAACGGGGGGAATACCCCTTCCCGGCGGCGGAGACACCAAGGAGAACATGCTCAAAGGCTGGTTTGACGCGATGCTTGCCAACAACGTGGAAATCCACGCCTCTGAGGGATGCAAACAGATCAAGCCTGAAGATCGGGCGTTCACGCTCATCACCGAAAAAGGCAAAGAGAAGCCCTCCTACAGGTCGAGAAAGGTGGTGATCGCGGTCGGCAACAGGGGGGCGGCGATCCGGCTGGGAGTCCCGGGCGAGGACTTGCAAGTGCGAATGCAGCCGCCGGCGGTGGTTGCACCCGAGTGCCCCGACTGCGGCGCCAGGCGGCAGGGAGAAAAGACGGCCTGCTGGGTTTGTGCGCGGGAACTTCCCTTGACCTCTCCTCCCGAGGTGACAATCGACAAAGTACAGTACAAGCTGACCGACCCGAAGGAGTACGTTAATTATAGGTGTGTCGTCGTGGGCGCCGGCAATTCGGCTATCGAAGTCGCCGTCGGGCTTACCGGATTCAGGCGCGAAGGAGAAGCATTCAGTTTCTCCGGGGATAACCAGGTCATCCTGATTGTCCGCAGCGATTTCAAAGGCGATCTGAACCTTCGGAATAAGATGGACGTGTACGACTGCATGGATGCGGGGCGCATCAAGGCGTTCTTCGGCTGCACGATCAAGGAGATCACGGATACCGAGGCGGTCATTGCCTCGGCCAGGTCAAAGGAAGAAAAAGCACGGGTGCCTGCCGATTTCGTCTTCGCCCTCATCGGGGGCGAGAAGCCGACCAAATTCCTCGAATCCATCGGCATCCGGATCGGCTCGGAATCCGCATAAAACTTGAGGATAAGGAGGAGGCGTCGTCTTGGCCGGAGGAGCAAAACTAATCGTCACCGATACGTCGACAGGTGACTCATTTTCTCACGTGCTTTCAGAGGGCGAGTGCAGAATCGGGCGCTCCCATTCCAGGGCCAACCTGGTGCTGGATTTCCCGGAAGTCTCCCGGGTGCACGCGATCGTACTTCGCGAGGGCGATCGTTTTCTTCTCAAGGACCTTGGAAGCGTGAACGGGACATCCGTGGAGGGCCGGCGGATTCAGGAACAATTGCTTTCGACCGGGGACAGTTTCGTAATCTCGAAGTTCAGCATCGAGTTTCAGGACCAGCCCGATGTCGATTTCGAACCCGAGGAGCAGGTGTCTGACCGCACGTTCCATGTCAGCAAGCTGGATGAATTCGTCGCGCTGCCCGCAAAGACGGTCGAACGGCCGGGCACGCGGCCGGCAGGCGAAATGACTGTCCTGAGCCGAAAGGCCGAGACACTCGCGAGACTCTATGAGCTGAATCGAACGCTTGGCTCGGTTTTCTCTTTGCCCGAGATCTTCGGAAAACTCTCCGATATGCTTCTTCGGCTGACCCCCGCCGATCGGGTCCTGGTCCTGCTGCGCGACCCCAGAACCGGGGAAATCTCGACCGCGTCCGCCAAGGCACGGTCGGCGGAAGAGGACACGACCTCAATTAGAGTCAGTCGAACGGTGGTCAGCCGGGTGCTCGACGAGTGTGTTGCACTGCTTTCGGTGGATGCGGCGATCGACAAGCGCCTCGTGTCGGCGAATTCCATCCTCGCCGAGAGGATCCATTCGATCATGTGTGCACCGCTCCTGGTCCGGGACAAGCCGCTCGGGGTGATCTACGTCGATTGCCGGGACTTCACAAAGGTCTTCACAGACGCCGACCTCGACCTGGTCAGCGCGCTTGCCGCCGCGACCGCCATTGCCCTGGACAACGCCAGAACCCACGAGCAACTCCTCAAAGAGGCCCTCGCGCGGGCAGCGTACGGACGCTTCATCCCGCGACACGTGGTCGACGAGATCCTCGCGAACCCACAGGCCTTGAGCCTGGGGGGCTCGAACCGGAGCGTCGCCGTCCTCTTTTCCGACGTTCGGGGTTTCACATCGGTCGCCGAACGCCTTGCGCCTGAGCTCGCCGTCCAGTTGCTGAACCAGTACTTCTCGGAGATGGCGCCCGTCGTGTTCGAAAACGAAGGACTCCTGGACAAGTACCTGGGCGACGGTCTGATGGCATTGTTCGGCGTCCCTTTCGGTACCGATGTGGCGGCGAAGAACGCGGTCCAGGCAGCGATCTCGATGCAGAAACAGATGCAGCGAGTGAACGCCGATCTGCTGGGGCGAAACCTGCCCCAGATCGAAATCGGGATCGGGATCAGCGGGGGGACAGCCACGGTCGGCTATATCGGTTCGAAGGAGAGAACCGATTACACAGCGATCGGTGACACGGTGAACCTCGCCGCCCGGTTGGAAAAACAGGCTTGCGCAGCAGAGATCATCGTGAGCCAGGCGGTCTTCGAAGCCGTGAAGGACATTTTCCCGATCCAGGCCGCCGGAGAGGTCGCGATCAGGGGGAAGATGCAGCCGGTGGCTGTTTATCAGGTACTCTGGAAGGAAACAGCTGCGCGGTAGTCTCAAGACGCAGGAGTTTGAAGACATGCTCGAAACGCCAGGATTGGCCGACAACCCACTGCGAGAAGGCGTCAGGCTTGAGAAAACCGGGGGCCCGTGCCTCGCCGTCATATTCGGGGCAACCGGCGACCTGGCGAAGAGGAAGCTGATCCCTGCCCTGTTCCGGCTCGTTCAACAGCGCCTTCTGCCAGCCGAATTTGCGGTTCTCGGCCTCGGTCGGACGCAGATGGATGACCCCGAGTACCGGGCACGCATGAGAGAGGCAGTCGAAACTTTTTCCGACGCGCCGAAGATCGACGAAGAGGTATGGCAGTCGTTCGCCGACTCCCTGCACTACCTCCCCTCCAATATCCTGAACCTCGATGACTTCCCGCGGATCAAGCAACGGCTCGAGGAGATAGACGGACAGCACGGGACCCAGGGGAACCGGCTCTATTACCTTTCAACCGCCCCGGAGTTTTATGCTCCTGCCATTGAACACCTGGGACAGTCAGGTCTGGCCAAGCCGGGCCGCGGTTGGACCCGGGTCATTATCGAAAAACCCTTCGGGACCGACCTCCAGACGGCCAGAGAACTGAACCAACAGATCCTGAGGCACCTGGACGAATCCCAGATCTACAGGATCGACCATTATCTGGGAAAGGAAACGGTCCAGAACCTGTTGATTTTCCGCTTCGCCAACGGCATTTTCGAACCACTTTGGAATCGACGCTACATCGACCACGTCCAGGTCACCAATGCGGAAACCGTCGGCGTTGAGGGGCGGGGTGACTATTACGAGAAAGCCGGCGTCGTTCGGGACATGATTCAGAACCACGTTTTTCAGCTCCTCTCCCTGATCGCCATGGAGCCACCCGCCCGCCTGGATTCGGAGTTTGTCCGCAACGAGAAAATCAAGGTGCTCCACAGCGCGCGTGCGTTTTCACCCGAGCGGCTCCGTCTCGAATGCGTGCGTGGACAGTATGGGCCGGGCGCCATCAACGGAGTTCCGGTCCCCGGCTATCGTGAAGAAAAAGGCGTCGCGCCGGACTCGAGCACCGAGACGTTCGCGATGATCACGATGTATTTCGACAACTGGCGCTGGTCCGGGGTTCCGTTTTACATACGCTCCGGAAAGCGCCTGGCAAAGCGTGTGACCGAGATCGGCATCCAGTTCAAAGCGGCGCCTCATCAATTGTTCAGCTCCGCCATTGAGCTAGGGACCCCCAACCAGTTGATTTTGCGTTTGCAGCCCGACGAAGGGATCACCATGCGGTTTGCGGCTAAAGTCCCGGGCCAGCTGACCCGCATCCGGGACGTCAACATGGATTTCCGGTACGGCGCCTCGTTTGGCGTGCCCTTGGCCGAAGCCTACGAGCGCTTGATTCTCGACTGTATCCAGGGAGATTCCACCTTGTTTGCCCGGAAAGACATGACGGAGCGCGGTTGGGAGCTGGTGATGCCGATTCTCGAGGCGTGGCAATCCAGCCCCGCCGGCCAGTCGTTCCCCAACTACGAGGCGGGGAGCTGGGGGCCGCCCGAGACCTTCGAGCTGATGAAGGCCGCCGGCCGGTCCTGGCGCCGCGCGTAAGGAAAGGCAATGACAACTGCGCACTACGCACTGCGCACTGACGACCTGGAGTGCTAGCCAACCGGGCCGAAAAGCGGCGGATTCTGAACCGCGAATCCGCCCTACGACTGATTGCTTTGGCCCGCCGAGCGGTTGTAGGGCGGATTCGCGGTTCTGACGACTGACTCACTGAAGACGAATAGTGACAACTGAGACTGAGAAGTGGGTAGTCGGTAGCGCGTAGTGGCCAGTTCGTCAGTCGCGTAGTGGGTAGTGGGTAGTGGGTAGTGGGTAGTGGGTAGTGGGTAGTGGGTAGTGGGTAGCTGGGTCAGTGGGTAGTGGGTGGGGTAGTGGGTAGTGGGTAGTGGGCTAGTGGGTAGTGGGTAGTGGGCAGTGCGCAGCGGGCAGTGCGCAGCGGGCAGCGCGCAGTTGAACAAGAAGGGCTGAAATGTCGCACATGGAGCAAGAAACCAGTACTCGGGGCGTCGATCCCTCCGCCATCGAGCGCCAGCTCACCGAAATGTGGCGGGTGATGACGGAGGACCCTGCACCGGGACAATCCGCAAGCGTGATGCGCGCCTGTATCCTGAACCTGGTCGCCTGCTCTACGCCTTCGGATAACAGGAGCGAGCTGGAGCAGATGCTGGATCAGGTGACCGAGGCTACACCGTGTCGAGCCTTTGTCCTCATCCTGGACCCGGACAGCACCGCGAGCGGGATGGAAGCTTACGTTTCCAGTCGTTGCCACCTCACGAGCCGCGGCGCCAAGCAGGTTTGCTGCGAGCAAATCACGATCCGGGCAAGCGGCGCCTCCGTGGAGGCGGTCTCTTCGGCCGTCGCGCCGTTGCTCGTCTCCGACGTGCCTGTTTTCCTTTGGTGGGACCGGACGCCGGATCCCGACGACCCGGTTTTCGAGCGGCTTCGCTCCATGGCAGACCGCCTGATCGTCGACTCCGGGGCGTTTGGCGATCCGTGCGACGGTGTGTTGCGCCTCTCGGCGCTTCTCGCCGACACGGCCCTTTACCGACCTTTGAGCGATGTCAACTGGGGTCGACTGACGTCTTGGCGGACCTTAGTCGCCGGTCTTTGGGACGTCGCCGACTACAGGCCCTTCCTCGCCGAGATCGATTCTGTCGGCCTCTGTTACGATCCGCCTTCGGAGCGACAGGACGCGCTCTCCGCCAAGGCGCTGCTCGGAATCGGCTGGCTTGCCTCCAGGCTCGGCTGGCGCCTTTTGCCTCTTCGTGTCTCGCAGGCGGACCGAACCACCGGGCTGGTGTTCCAGTCTCCTCAGGGCAGAGAGATCGATGTCCGGCTGTCCCGACTGACCGGATTTGAGGGTAAAGAAGGGCCGCTTCCGGACCTGCGGTTAATATCATCAGGGAAGCAGGGCGGGGTGGCGGAGTTCCGCGTGCGGCTCAAACCCGAAGGGAAGAAGCTCCAGACAACCAGCCGGCTGCCGAACGGGCAATTGCACATGGACCGCGTTCTGCAATACGAGCCGCGTAGCGAAGGTGTCAGGCTGGCCGCCGAGCTCGCGTTCCTCCAGACGGACCGAGTGTACGAACAGGCGGTCCATGCGGCCGCCGAAATCGTGCAGGCGCTGAGGGAAAGAGGTCCAGGCTAACTTCAGAACCAACCGAGTCGCCGAATCTTGACAGAACCGCAAGCGAAGCGTTTTCCAGCGAAGCGCGCGGATATTTGGCGCAGGCTAAGGCTGAGTGAGTACGGTGGCGGCCCCCAGGCACATCCGCGCGCTTCGCAAAAAGCGGCTCCGCTTGCGGTTCTGTGCCACTCGGCGACCCTCTAGGCTATTGATCAGGGACAACCCGGTGGCGGTAAGTGACTGCTATGCCAATCAGCAAAGAGCGGCAGAGATTACAGGAGCGCGGGACCGGGGACGTTCCCCGCTGGCGGAAATGGGGGCCCTACGTAGCCGAGCGGTCCTGGGCCACGGTCAGAGAAGATTACAGCCAGGATGGGAATCCCTGGACTTACCTTCCGCATGAGCTCGCCCGGTCCAAGGCCTTTCGCTGGGGAGAGGACGGGATTGCCGGATTCTGTGATCGATACCAGATTATCGTCTTCGCCCCCGCCTTTTGGAACGGCCGCGACCCGATCCTCAAAGAGCGACTTTTCGGACTCGGAGGAAACGAAGGTAACCACGGGGAGGATGTCAAAGAGCACTACTTCTACCTGGACGGGCTCCCGACTCACGCCTACATGAAGTACCTCTACAAGTACCCGCAGGGCGAATTCCCGTATCGCCGCCTTGTCGAAGAGAACGCCCGGCGCTCGGCATCCGTCGGCGAATTCGAGTTGCTCGATACCGGCATCTTCGACGACAGCCGCTATTTCGACATCTTCATCGAGTACGCCAAGCTCGATCCGGAGGACATCTGCATTCGAATCGAGGCGATCAATCGGGGACCGGAGGAAGCCGTCCTGCATCTGCTCCCCCAGCTCTGGTTCCGAAATACGTGGGCTTGGAGCCGGAATACCATACGCCAGCCGTCGATCCGGTGCGGTCCCGTCTGCGACGAATACATCAGCCTGACTGCAGACGATGCCGGAACCGCGGCTTTGGATAATCTGCCCTTCAAATACAGCCTTGGAACCCGATACCTGTATGCGGATGCGGGGGCAGCCCCCCTGTTTACCTTCAATGAAACGAATCCCAAGCGTGTACCTGCCTCGCGCGCTCCTGCGCCCGGGCCGTACTTCAAAGATGCGTTCCACGATTACATCGTCGGACGCGAGCCGGCGGTTAATCCGGAAATGGTCGGAACCAAGGCTTGCCTGCATTACGCAGGCATTCCGATTGCGGCCGGTCGGTCACATATTCTGCGACTGCGGCTGAGCGACAAACAGGTCGACCATCCGCTGGACGTCGTCGAACCGACCATTGCCCGCCGGCACGCGGAAGCGGACGATTATTACCGGGAACTGCATCCGGATGCTCTCCCGGAGGAACGACGCAGGGTCCAACGCCAGGCGCTTGCCGGAATGCTCTGGAATAAGCAGGTCTACCTCTTTGACGTGAAACGGTGGCTGGAGGGTGAGGATGAGGACCACCCGGGCGCAAATGTGCGCGCCGGCGGCCGCAATGTCCACTGGCGGCACCTGAATTCCATGAGGGTGCTCTCGGTCCCGGACAAGTGGGAGTACCCCTGGTTCGCCGCGTGGGATCTCGCCTTCCAGGCTGTGACCTTCGCGCTGGTTGACCCGGACTTCGCGAAGGAGCAACTGTGGCTTCTGCTCTTTGAACAGTTCCAGCACCCGAACGGTCAGATCCCGGCATATGAGTGGGAGTTCTCGGATCTGAATCCTCCGGTCCATGCCTGGGCGGTCTGGCGAGTTTACAATATGGACCGCCTCGCCCACGGCGCCGGCGATCGCCCCTTCCTCGAAAAATGCTTCCACAAGCTGCTGATTAACTTCACCTTCTGGGTCAACAAAGTCGACAGCCTGGGCAACAACATCTTCGAGGGCGGCTTTCTCGGCCTGGACAATGTCACCGTCTTCGATCGCAGCCAGCCGCTTGACAGCCAGATCCGGCTCGAGCAGTCGGACGCTACCGGGTGGATGGGAATGTTCTGCCTGAACCTGATGCGGATAGCCCTGGAGCTGGCCAAAGAGAACGCCGCCTACGAAGCCCTCGCAACCAAGTTCTTCCAGCACTATGTCTATGTGGGGGCGGCCATGAAGAACATGGGCGGCCGCCATTACCAGCTTTGGGACGAGGAAGATCATTTCTTCTACGACGTCCTTCGCTATCCGGACGGCCGCTTCGAGAAGTTCAGGGTGCGCTCGCTGGTCGGGATAGTCCCCCTGTTCGCCGTCGAGCGACTTGAGGAAGACTGGTTGAGCGCGTTTCCCGAGTTCCGCTCGCATCTTCACTGGTTTCTGAAGAACCGGCCGGACCTGACCAGCCAGTGTGTGGCCACGGTTGAGCGTGACGGGCAGACCGTGCACGTTTTGACCATTGTGAACCGTGAACAGATCTGTCGGATGCTGGAGCGGGTTTGGGACCCCGAGGAATTCCGCTCGCCTTTCGGCATTCGGAGTTTGTCGAAATGGCACGAGCGCCACCCCTTCGACTTCAACGGCCGCCGAGTCGGCTACGAACCGGCTGAAGCGAGCGAACGGATCAAAGGCGGGAATTCGAACTGGCGCGGACCGATCTGGCTTCCGACCAACTTCATGCTTCTGGAATCGCTCCGCAAACTTGGCAAAGCTTACGGTTCAAGCCTGCTGATACCGGACAAGTGTACCGGCGGCACCGTCACACCAACCGATATTGCCCGCTCGTTGGCCGAAAGCCTGACCACATTGTTCCTGCCATCACAGGCGGGCAACATTCCCTCGCACGGCGGGAATCCGCTATTCCGGTCAGACCCCTATTGGAAGGATATGCTTCTCTTCTACGAATACTTCCACCCGGAAACGGGCATGGGTCTTGGCGCCTCTCATCAGACCGGATGGACCGGGCTGGTCGCCAACCTCATCGACGAGTGGTGAGGCACGGACGAACACGGGCCAGCGCGTTTTAACACGCATCTGTCCGTGTCGTCCGTGTCTCTCAGAAGCTGTACGACGCGCCGATGAGCGGAGTCACGTCGTCTCGAAGGCCGGCGTCATCCAGCCGGAAGATCACGCTGAAATCGACCAGCAGCTGCCTGACCGGGTTGATCTTTACACTCACCGCTCCATTGTTTTGGTTGAACGACTGGCCTGGCAGGAATGTGATGTTCGGACCTGTGTACCCATTGTTGCTGTAGGTCCCGTATTGCACGCGTTGCGAGTCGATGACCCGCTGTCCGAGAAAGTCGAACGCGACTGTAGCCATGGGGTGGACCCCTATATCGACGCCTGCGACGTAAAGGAACTGGTCGGGAAGGTCCGACTTAACCCCAGTAACCGGGTCACCGGCCAGGATGCTGTCACCGTTGAACTGGTATCCCACGTTGACGTGCGGAGAAAAACGGCCATAGGGAAATGACATCACCGCGAACGGCTTAAAACCGAAAGCGCCGCTCCCCAGCAGGTCTTCCTCATCCCCCGTCGGCAAACGGACATCCGCGGCAAGGGCGAACCCCGCATGCTCCCATTTCTTGACAGTCCCCTTCACCCGAATGAGCATGTCGCCGATTCCGCTAGCCGTCGCCGACTGGCTCTCGGTCATTGAGCTTTCACCGTTAGTAAACCGGTGAATCAGGGGATCGCTCGCAGTGCCCACCCTTTGCACGGCGGCCGTTGAAGAGAGCCGCAGATCGGTGCGAACGATGGGAACCGCAAGCGATACATCAAGCCGGTCGGTCAGGCCGAAAGTGAGGAATGCCGTCACTTCGTCCACCGACAGATCGATGTTGGTGTTGGTGGTTATCACGTCCTTCTCGAATTCAAACTCCCGGCCGGGGATATCGATATGTCCGAGGACCGAGGGCACGTCAGTCAAATCCTGGCCTTCGAGTTTATCGAAACTGAAATGCTCGTAGCTGAAACCGACCGTGAACTTGTGCCGGCCAATCGTCTCAGCCCGTTCGGAAAGCACCGGGCCGAAACTCTGTGCCGATCGTGATAGCGTGCCCATTCCAGGATCAAGACTGTAAGTGAAGCCGGATGCCGGCGAGGGCAGCGGGAGTGCGGTCAACTGTTGGATCAGGCTGGCGTTGAAGAGGCTTAACGTTCCCGTAGAGGCACTACTGAAGTGGGCCTCGTGGCTTGGGGTGTTAACGGGAGGCGCCAACGTAATGCCCGTTGGGCCGAAAATCCCGGGGATCATCGTCGACAGCTTGGGCTTGTTCTGTGCTACTGCGAAGGACGAGCACGCAAGCAAGACCGACATTACAAGCAATAACCTCTTGGACATTTCTCTCTCTCCTTTTTTGAACCAATCGTATGGATTGCGATAAGAATGCGGCTGAGAACGGTCCTCGAAATTGCCTGTTGTCCTAACCATTTATTTCGCAGCACTGAAACGATAAGACCGGATGGTCCACGACGACCCGTTACGAGCCAGTTGAAACCTCACGGAACTGCTTTCGCTTTCGAGTTGCTTACCGCTGATCGGCGTTACTCGCAACTTTCCCGATCCCGTTGCGACCGCCGAATCCTGGTTGATATCGATATCCGACGCCTGTAAGCTCAAATCCAAGGAGCGGCTGGCTTCAAAGGTAGCCTTGAAGACCCGCTCGGTGTCCGAATCAATTCCCGGCCACAACTCCTTCAATGCACGTAAATCGCGGCCGGAGTATGCCTTCGAGAAGGCCGAGACCACGTTCTTGATATTCTCGCGGTCCTGTCCCAGAACCTGGTATCGCCTAAGCGAGCGGTCGAACGCCACCGCCGCCTCATCGAACATTCCCTGCTGAAGCAGGGAGACGCCTTTCGCTTCCTCGGAAGCTGCTTCTGGATCCTGTGTGCCGATGCTCGCCTTCGCCGTATCCAACCGCCGACGCGCCTGCTCCGCGTTCGTTCGGGCCTGGCGCAGTGCCACTTCCCGGCCGTCCTGCTCGATCCTCGTCCGTTCCTGTGCTTTTGCCGCAGCGTCAGCCGCTTCATCCGCCAGACGCGCGGCGGACCGGAAATCCTGCTGGGCCCCGCTGAAATCCCCCGAGTCCAATTTGCGGCGCGCATCGCCGGCCTTCGCGTCAGACTCCCGCAGGGCATCGGGGGCAGACTGTTCGGCGCCCGCTGCAATTGCCTTCCGGCGGCTTTGATCGTAACTCTGCTGCGCCTGCACCGCCGGTTGCCTGACCGCTTCGAGGCGTCGCTGGCGTACCCTGTCGGTCGCCTGCACCTCCGCGCTGACGTAAGCATCCCTCGCCTGGTAAAACTTGGCCGCCGCCGCCCCAAATTGGCGGTTCTTGTACAGGTTCCCCGCCTCGCTTTCTGCTTGTCCCGCCTTTTCGAGCAAGTTCGGAAAGTCAGCCGCGCTTGTCTGCGCTCGAGCTTTTGCCTGCCCCATCTCCGCGCGGGCCTTGTCGGCGGTGCCCACAGCTGCGCTCAAGGTGTTCAGACGGGTGGCAAGCTCGGCCGCCTCGGTGTCACCGGGGGCGAGTTGGAGAACCGCGTTTAACCGCCGGAGGGCTTCATCCGGCTTTCCCTCGGAGATCAATGATCGAACCTGGCGCTTGCCTGCTGCGATGTCCACAAGGCTCTTTTCCGCAGCCTGCTGAATTCGTCTCGCTTCGGCACTGTTGCCCGACAGTGCCAGCGCCTGCTGCGCCAATGCGGAAGCAGTCGGGTAATCCTTGTCCCTGAGGCTTCTCGACGCCCGGGCAATAAGTTTCGGCAAGCCAGCCGCGGGGTCTTCCTTCGGGTTCGAGACCTGAGGGGCCGGAGGAGGCTGTATGGGGGGCTGGGACTTTTCGGCCGGTTTGTCCTCGCCAGTCATCTGCTTCACCGGAGGGGAGGGCGCTGGATCCGCTCTGGTGAGTCGACACGACCGGCAGGATTCCGAAAATTGCCACGGAAAGCGAGAGGACACCTGCTCCCGCATAGTAAGCCAGCTTCAAACGCTTGCTGCGCTGGACGGCCGCCGCCTGAAGGACCTCCTGTCGAGCTGTGGCAGCCTCCCGGTTCTTGGCGTCCAGGCCGAGGACGACGTCGAGGTTCCTGAGCGCCGTGCGGTACTTGCCCCGCTCTATCGCCGACCGGGCCGCTTTCCACGAGGTGGCAATCTTGTCGCGGCGTTCCCGCTCCACTCTCGCCGCTTCCAGCACCGCCGCGGCCCATCGCTGCAGTTCCTGGAGCTCGGCATTGGCGGGGTCCACGCCCAGTCCTTCCCGGGCCATCCGCGAACATGTTTCGGCGTCATCCTCTTTTTTCGCCGCGCGTGCCGCAACCAGGAGTTTCTCCAGCTTGGCGCGGCGCTCTATTTCGGCCTGGGCGCGGCCGGCCGCCTGTTCAAGTTCCCCGACACTCGCGGCGCCAGGGTCGATCTGACGCGCCAGTGCAGCCGCCTGCAAGGCATCGTCGATCCGACCGGCGGCCAGGGCCTTGCGTCCACGGACCAGAGCCTCCTGCAGCTTCTCGGCGCGTTCCCGGATCGCCCGTTCGGCCTTGGCGCGCAACTCCTCGAGCGTCTTGTCCGAGGTCGTCATGGCCAGGCCCTGGTCGCAGGCTTCTATGCACTTGGCATACTCACCGTTCTGCAGGTAGGAACGGGCTGCCGACTTTGCCGCCTCGACCGCCTTTTGCCGCGCCGCCTCGGCTTTCTTTCGCGCGTCGTCGATACTCCTCTGAGCGGCCTGCCTGACCGTGGCTGCCTCGCGGTTCCCCGCGTCAAGGGCCAGCGCCTGCTCCGCCAGCGAGACAGCCTCTTCGAACTTCGAGCTTTTCAACTCCTTCCGGGCTTCAGCAAGAATCGCGGCGAGCTTCTTGTTCTTCTCGATGCGGGCCACCGCTTCCGCGCGTATCTCGAGCAACTCGGAGTCGTTCGGTTCGAGCTGCAGTGCCTCGGAGGCCGCCGCCTGGGCCTCATCCCACGACTCACCCGAGCGAGCCTCGCGCGCTCGCTCGAGCAGGGCGGCAAGGCGTTTGGCCCGCTCTGCCTGTTCGGTCGCCCGTTGCCGGAGGTCCTTGGCCTTGACGTTCCCGCCGTCCAGCTCAAGGACCCTGTCGGCCGCCTCGATCGCACCTTCCCAATTGCCCTCGGCAAAACAGGCTTCGGACTCCGCCAGGAAGCCGTCGATTCTCGATTTCCGCTCGCGCGCGTCGTCGATACTTCTCTGGGCGGACTGCTTGACCGTGGCTGCCTCGCGGTTCCCCGCGTCAAGGGCCAGCGCCTGCTCCGCCAGCGAGACAGCCTCTTCGAACTTCGAGCTTTTCAATTCCTTCTGGGCTTCAGCAAGAATCGCGGCGAGCTTCTTGTCCTTCTCGATGCGGGCCACCGCTTCCGCGCGTATCTCGAGCAACTCGGAGTCGTTCGGTTCGAGCTGCAGTCCCTCGGAGGCCGCCGCCTGGGCCTCATCCCACGACTCACCCGCGCGAGCCTCGCGCGCTCGCTTCGAGCAGGGCGGCGAGGCGTTTGGCCCGCTCTGCCTGTTCGGTCGCCCGTTGCCGGAGGTCCTTGGCCTTGACGTTCCCGCCGTCCAGCTCAAGGACCTTGTCGGCCGCCTCGATCGCACCTTCCCAATTGCCGTCGGCAAAACAGGCTTCGGACTCCGCCAGGAAGCCGTCGATTCTCGATTTCCGCTCGCGCGCGTCGTCGATGCTCCTCTGGGCGGCCTGCCTGACCGTGGCTGCCTCGCGGTTCCCCGCGTCAAGGGCCAGCGCCTGCTCCGCCAGCGAGACAGCCTCTTCGAACTTCGGAGCCTTTCAGCTCCTTCCGGGCTTCAGCAAGAATCGCGGCGAGCTTCTTGTTCTTCTCGATGCGGGCCACCGCCTCCGCGCGTACCTCGAGCAACTCGGAGTCGTTCGGTTCGAGCTGCAGTCCCTCGGAGGCCGCCGCCTGGGCCTCATCCCAGGATTCACCCGCGCGAGCCTCGCGCGCTCGCTCGAGCAGGGCGGCAAGGCGTTTGGCCCGCTCGGCCTGTTCGGTCGCCCGTTGCCTGAGGTCCTTGGCCTTTGCGCTCCCGCCGTCCAGCTCGAGGACCTTGTCGGCCGCCTCGATCGCACCTTCCCAATTGCCGTCGGCAAAACAGGCTTCGGACTCCGCCAGGAAGCCTTGGATCCTGGATTGCCGCTCGAGGTTTGCCCGCGACTGCTCGATAAGCCTGTTCAGCTCTTCATCGTCAGGGTCGAGCGTCAATCCTTCTTCACAAACGCGCGATCACTTCCTGTCGCCGGCCGTTCGCGGCGAGACCGGCCGCCTTCTCGCGAGCCCGCGCTATCCGAACATTCAGATCCAGAGCCGCCTCGGCTTCCTTCTGGATTCGCAGCGCCTGGGACTGCGCCGGCTGCAACCGCAATACGGCGGCAGCAGCCTCCACGGCGCCGCCATATTTCTTCTCGGAAAGCAAGACGAGCGGCCCTGTTCAGTTCCTTTTCAGTCTCCGCGATCCGGTTCGCCAGGTCGCGTGCTTCCTGGGACTCCCCGTCAAGCGCGGTTACAGCCTGCAGGGTCTTCCTGGCAGCTGCGTAGTTCTCCGCCTCCCAGCTCGCCCGCGCCGCGTCCAGCAGTTCCCGCTGTTTCTGTTCCTTGCGGACTCGCTCCTCGATCGATTGCCTGACGTCGATAGCCTCTTTAAGCTTCCGGATCGAGCGCGATCGCTTGTTCGGCGAAACTGACCGCCTTCTGGTACTCCCTTTCCTTGAAGAGGGCGACCGCCTGGTCGAGCAACTCGCGTGCCTGCCGGCGTCGAGCAAGCGCAGCCTGTGCTGTTTCACGAAGCTGCTTCGCCTGAACGTTTTCCGGATCGATGGCGAGGATTTCGCCCGCCAAACGTTCCTGCTTCTCCAGGTCTTGATCCTCCTGCGCCTTCCCCGCAGCGTCCCAAAGTGATCGCAACCGGCTCTCTCGTTCCTGCCCGAGCAGCGCTTCTTCCTGGAACTGATCGATCGCTTTCTCGCTCGACCCCAAGCTAACGCAGCTGTTCGCAGGAGGCGAGAGCGGCCGAGTAGTCCTTCTGGTCCAGCTGGTCTCGGACCGCCTTCAAGAGCCGGGCAGACTCCTTCTGCTGGTTCAGTGCCTGACGGGCGCGGCTACGGAGTCTGCCGAGGTCTTCATTTTCGGGTTCCAGCTCCAGCGCTTCCTCCGCCGCCTTGGCGCACGCCTCGTAATCCCCCTGGCTCCATGCATGCTGGGCAGCGGATTCCAGCTCGGCCAGTCTTTTCGACCGCTCCAGCCGACTGGGTCACTTGCTGTTTCAGTTCGGCAGCCTCGCGGCAATCGGGGGCAATGCCCAGAACCATGTTGGCAAGCTTTCACGCAGGCTTCGAGGTTGCCTCTTTCCCAGGCAGCCCTGGCCGCCGACAGCGCGGCCTCTACCTGGGATCGTTTTTGTCGCTCCGCCTCAGCCTTCTCCAATTCCTTCAAGCAGGCCGAACGCATGGAGAGCATCTCCGGAGTCACCGGGAAATCCTGCCTGGATCTTCTCCAGATTCCCAAGGCAAGCCTGCCAATCCCGTTTCTCGAAAAGGTCCCTGGTGGCGCGATACGCTTCCTGAAAATCGCGGAACTTCGCGAGGTTGTCTTTGAGGGCGTCCAGTTGCCGGTTGGCGTTCGAGAGGCGAATCAGCAAACTGCCGTAGTCCTCGCGTTCCGGGGGAGTGAGCATGGTCGATTGATCGACACTGGCCGCCTCCATGCCCACTGGTCGGGCGATCGTCGCCTCGTTAAGCGCCATCCGGTCCAAGCCCGCTCGATCGGTGATACCGGCTTTCTCCAGCGCCGCTTCGATAGCAGCTTCAACGGCCTTGATGTCTTGAAGAAGCTGGGCTCGGCGGCTGGGGAGAGCCTCGGAGAACCGGGTCAAAGCGGCACCCATCTGCCCACAGTCCTCGAACCTGTCAGACGGGTTTTTGGCCAGTGCTTTGTCAATGATCGCTTCCAACTCCGGGTCGCAGTGCGGGAGATAGGTGGAGATTGGAAGATGAGGCTCGCGAATGATTTGGAAGCAGACTGTCGCGGGCGTTTCCCCTTCAAAAGGACGGTGATAGGAAATGAGCTCGTAGAGGATCACCCCCACGCTGAACAGATCGCTGCGTCCGTCGATCTCGCGGGCGCCTTTCGCCTGCTCCGGAGACATGTAATAGGGCGTGCCCATCAACATTCCGGTTCGGGTCATCTCGGACGATTCCAGCCGAGCCAGACCGAAATCGAGGATCTTCACCTCGCCAAGCCGGGTGATCCGGATGTTGCCGGGTTTGATGTCGCGATGGACTACACCGTGAAGGTGCGCGTAGTAGAGGGCGTCGCAGATCTGGATGATGAAACGGAGCTTCTTTTCAAAGGAAAGAAAGGCCCGCTGCTTGATGAGGTGCTTGAGATCCTCCCCCTCCACGTACTCCATGGCGATGAAGGGACGGTCCTTGTCCTCGCCCATGTCGTAGATGCCGATGATATTGGGGTTGGTGAGCCTGGCGGCAGATCGAGCCTCGCGAAAGAACCGCGCCCGAAGCTCGTCATCCAACTCTCCGGAGGTGCTCATCAGCTTGATCGCGGCATACCGGTCCAGTATCGGGTCGTAGGCCTTGTACACCACGCCCATCGCCCCGCGACCAAGCAATCCCTCGATCTTGTATCTGCCGATCAGTTGCTCGGGCATGGATCCTACTGACCCTCGGAATCCCGGTACCTAACCAAAACCGCGGTACTGTTGTCCTCGCCCCCGGCCTCGTTGGCACTTGCGATAATGGTCTTGCAGCTTTCCTTTAAGTCGGTCGAGCCGGCAAGCAGCCGGCACAACTCGACGTCTGATACCTTGTCGGTCACACCGTCAGAGCAGAGAAGAAGGAGATCATCAGGCTGCAACCTGAGCTCATCGACGCCCACGTCGAGCCGTCCCCGGGCTCCCACCGCTTTGGTCACCACATGGCGCAGGCGGTGGCTTTTGGCCTCTTCGGCGCTGATGAGCCCCTGCTTGACCTGTTCATGGACAAGAGTGTCGTCTTCGGAGAGCTGGCGCAATTCTCCTCGTCGGAGCAGGTACAAACGACTGTCACCCACCGTGCAATAAAAAGCAGTGTCGGCCCTGACCCAGACGATGCACAGGGTGCAGCCCATACCCGCGTACTGGGTCTTCTGCTCTGCCGACTGCGTCACCTTGAAATTGGCCAGCAACACGGCTGTCTTGAGGACGTTGTATTCGTAAGGGATCTGCACGTTGAAGCCGAATGGCCAAGTCATCTCGTGCGGCTCGTTGGTGAGTCCCACAAAATCCGTGACGGCATTGACTGCCAGCTGAGAGGCGATTTCACCGGCGGCATGCCCGCCCATCCCGTCTGCTACAACGAAAAGGCTGGCAGACTCCTCGATCAGGTAGGAATCCTCGTTCACCTGACGCTTCCGGCCAACGTCAGAGAGTCCGGCGCTCTCGATCATAGCTCCCCTTCCTGATTAGATCTCTGTGCGAAATGTCGACCGGCAATTCGGATGAAGTGGACGACGAACTTGCAATCCTTGTATAGATTTTAGATTCAATTGCCGACAAGATAAAGTGCGGAGTGCGAAAGTCTGACGAGGTGGCGGGTCTAACTGCGGATCCCACCGGTTTGAATGATTCCAGACAGCGGATCTGGGGGATCCGGGGCACGCTGAGCAGCATCCGACTCCGACGCTCCGCTCAGACCGGGTCAGCCGGGGAGAGCATCGCCTGCACCTTGGCCGGCTCGATTCGTTCGACCAGGCGCACGAATGGGCCGACCCGGTGATCGGTCAGATCGAACTTCCCGGTATCCGCGAAGGTGAGTGGGGGAATCCTGAGGATCGCTTCGACGTCTGCGGCGTAGCGCGGCAGAACCGGCTTGATCAGCGCGGCGATGGACCGGCAGCAATTCACCGCAAAGGTGCAGACCTGCTGCCCCCTGGCACGGTCGGTCTTGACCAGGTCCCAGGGAGCACTGTCCTGGAAATACTTATTGGCGATGTCACTCATGGCCACGATTTCCTGAACTGCGCGGCCGAACTCGACTGCTTCGTAGTGCTCGACGACCTTCTTCGCCCGCTCGCGCAAGTCGGCGATCAGCGGCTCCGCGTCCGCAGGCAGGGATGAGAGCGACGCGTCGAAGTGCTTGTTGACGAAGGGGACGACCCGACTGACCAGGTTGGCGATCTTGTTGATCAACTCGGAGTTCACCCGCAAGACGAAGTCCTCGAAGTTCAAGTCCAGATCATCCGGCTGACTGCTTAGTTTGGTCGCGTAATAGTAGCGAAGGTACTGTGGATCGAGATGATCCAGGTAGGTGCGGGCGTTCAGAAAGGTTCCCCGGCTCTTGGACATCTTCTCGCCGTTGACGGTCAGAAAACCGTGAACGAGCACCCGGGATGGCGACGTGTATCCAGCGCCGTGCAGCATGGCCGGCCAGAACAGCGTGTGAAAGTAGACGATGTCCTTGCCGATTACATGAATGATGGTCGCATCCGGGTTATGCCAGTAGGAATTGAAGTCGCGGCCGGTCTCCGCGCAAAACTTCTCGGTCGTGGCGATGTAGCCGACCGGCGCATCCAGCCAGACGTAGAAGTACTTGTTCTCTTCCCCGGGGATCTTGAAGCCAAAGTAGGGGCCGTCCCGGCTGATGTCCCAATCGCGCAACCCCTGGGCAAACCAGTTTTCGATGAAGCGGCGGATCTCGGGCTGCAGTCGGCCTGGGGCGGCCACCCACCCTCGGAGGAACTGCTCATAGGCGTCCAAACGGAAGAAGTAATGGACCGACTCGCGCAGCACCGGAGGTGTCGAGCAGATCGAGCACCTCGCGTCGGCCAGGTCCGTCGGAGTGTACGTGGTGCCGCAGACCTCGCACACGTCCCCGTACTGATCCTTCGCGCCGCAGGCGGGGTTTGGGCAGGTGCCGCGAATGAACCGGTCCGGAAGGAACCGGCCGTCCGTCTCGCAGTAGTACTGCTCGACCGGGCGCGTAACGATCTGGCCGCGTTCTTTGAGGCGGTTGAATATGTACTCGCTGTGGCGCTGGTTCTCGGGGCTGTTCGTCGAATAGAAGTAATCGAAGTCGATGTGGAAAGCGGCGAAATCCTGCTGATGCTCGACGTGGTAACGGCCGATCAGTTCCTCGGGGGTGATTCCCAATTGCCGGGCCTTCACTTCAATAGGAGTACCGTGCGTGTCATCCGCGCACAGGTAGATCGCGTCCTTCCCGCTCAATTTCAGGAAACGAACGAAGATGTCGGTCTGGATGTACTCAACCAGGTGGCCAAGGTGAATACTTCCATTCGCGTAGGGCAAGGCGCTGGTGACTAGGATCGGCTCCACTGAAAACCCCCAAAGTCATTTACTATAGCCGATTTTCGGGGGTCGTGTCTCGGATCGGACCGTTCCGTCTCAGGCGAGCTCGTAAAGTGACTGATAGTCGGGTCGCAGGAGAACGAGGAGCGCCTGCTCGCTCTGCCACTCGGTTTCCAGCACTTTCATCTCGACCCGGATCTCGCCCCCAGCCCTCTGCAGCGTGACCTGACGGATTTGGCCGGAATGCACCGTCAACTGGAACTCCTCACCGATCATGTCCTGCGTCCTCCTCTCCATCATGACTCCGGCCGCAAGATTGGCGAACCGCACCCTGGAGGAATTGTCGAGCACGAGAATTCCGTCGGAAGTCGCATTGACAATATCGTGAAAGCTTCTTCGGCTGACCCACAGGGCCGCCTCGAGTCGCTTACGGCCTTCCGTTTCGTCACGAACTTTCGCGTTCGCGTTGGCGAGTTGCGCCGTCCTTTCCTCGACCTTTTTCTCCAACTCCTCACGACTGCGCCGCATCACTTCCTCAGCAGCCCGACGCTCGTTGATCAGATTCTGAACGTAGATGCTGAACAGGACGAGCACGCAGACGGCAAGCAGACGGACCGAGACGTCGGGAATGTCCGGCCGAACCAGCTGATCGATGAGCCGGCCCTCTTTGAACATGAAGGCGTCACGCGCGGACTCGAGGATCCAGTAGGCAAAAGCAAAAATGAAACCGCTGGCAATAATCCGGCCCGATTGGCGAAAACCACGATCCCCCGCGGCCCGGCCCGAACGAAGAGACTGGGCATAGAGACCGTAGAAGAGAATCATGACGATAATGATCAGCCGGGTCCAAATCGAAGGGAGATCTGGATAAAAGAGTCGCTCGGCGAGTGTGCCTTTGTGGAAAGCCAGGACATCGCGCACCGATTCGAGAATCCAGTAAATGATCCCGAAAACCGCCCCCACCCATATCAGGTTGATTCGTTCCCTCTTCCCGATGGGCACTTCCTGCTTCGAGTCCATAAAAGTTCCCTCAGTTCCCAAAACGGGCAAGACGTTGATTTTGGGAGAATTAAACTCCCGGCGGGCGGGAAAGGCAAGCGCAATTAAGCGCAATCACGAAAAGACGTTATCCACGAAGAACGAAGGGAAGGTGCAAAGGGGAGAACAGAATATCGAATGTCAAGAGCCAATTGCAAAAATCGCTTCCGGAGAGCAAGTCCACCGTGGAACCCGGCCAGGGTGAAAGAGTCGAACCGGTCGTAGACATTACTCTCACTCGTTATTGGCGAGTTTTCTACCCCGAAGGGGTTGCGTAGCAAAGCCCAGGGTTGGCCGCGCCGTTTGCGGCCTACCCTGGGTAGCGGACCGTAAGTGACCAACCCTGAAGGGGTTGCGTTCGTGCGCGGTACGCAACCCCTTCAGGGTTGGGTTTCTCTATCACAGCCACCCAGGGTAGGCCGCAGAAAACGCGGCCAACCCTGGGCTTTGCTACGCAACCCCTTTGGGGTAAAGACCCGACCATCCAGAGTACGTCTGCGACCCAAGAGAAGGTCCGCGCATTCAGGAACCGATTTTTGCAATTGGCTCTCGATATTCGGATCACTTTACCCCTCTGTCCCTTTGCCCGTTGCCCCTTTCCCTTTGCGCCTTGCCCCTTCCCTCGCCCTTCGTGGATAACGCTTTTCATGATTCGGCAGTTTCTGCCGCGGGGACTGACTCGACACCCTTCTCTGTCCAATCAACTGAGAGGATCCTGACCGCCTGCTCTTTGCCTTTGACTTTGACCTCTCCGAGCTCCACCAGGGAGTAGTCCCCGTTGAGCAGGCTCCGGGTGTTCTGGCTGATGATAATGTCCGTCTTGTACTCCTTGCAAAGCGACTCAAGACGGGCACCGAGATTCACACTGTCTCCGATGACCGTGTAGCTGCGAATGGATTCCGATCCCACGTTTCCGACAATCATGTCGCCGCTGTTGATCCCGACGCCGCAGTGCAGCTCGGGTTTCCCCAGGGCTTTCCACTCCTGGTTCATACCCACCAGCCTCCGCTGCATGGCTACGGCACACTGCACGGCACGATCCGCGTGCAGGGGATCGGGCAGAGGAGCGTTGAAAATGGCCATGATCATGTCACCGACGAACTTGTCCACGGTTCCCCGGTGGGCGAATACGATCTCGACCATCTCCGAGAAGTATTCATTAAGCTGGGCGATCATCATCTCAGGCGACCGCGATTCGGAGAGAGTCGTGAAACCCCGCAGATCCGAAAACAGAACGGTGGCCAGCCGACGTGTCCCACCCAACTCCGCCGCCTTCGGATTGCTCAGGAGCTCCTGGTAGACGTCTTTGGAGACGTACCGGGAGAACATCTGCTTGATCCTCCGCTTTTCGGCGCCCTCGATCCAATACTGGTACCCGAAACCGAGGATCATGGACAGCAGGGCTCCCAAGGCAAACGGAACCACGGGCAGTTGAATCGAACCCCGGAAGCTCCACTGCACGACGACCAGATAAAGGGGAAGAACTGCCAGCGAGGCTGCGACCGACAAGAGAACCCGAAGGTAAAATATGGCGGCCAGCAGCCCGAGAGAAACGGCCGAAACGAGCAGCCAGGTTGCCCAATCGGGAATCGGGCGCAGATATCGGTTCGAGAGCAGATTGTCGAGGATGTTCGCGTGAACCTCGGCGCCCATCATCTTGCCAAGGCCACCTCCCTTTCCACTCTCCGCCGCCGCGCCGCTGTAGGGGGTGGTAAAAAGGTCGTGAAGGGCGGCGGCAGTGGCACCCACGATGACAATTCGATCGCGGAATTGTTGAGGATCCACCCCCGGTTTCGTCCCCTCAGAGATCTGCAATTCCGAATAGAAAAGATGCGCGTAGGAGTAGGATCGATAAGACCCCGGGGGGCCATTGAACCAGATGGGCAATCGCCCGTAGGTATCCAGGGGCGCCCGAATCGAACCCGCCAGCAGCCGGGTGCCGTCCACGCGCACATCAGACACCTGCAGTTTCTGGACGGCGAGGGCGGCGGAAAGCGGCAAAGAAGGCACCAGCCGATCGTGATAGCAGGCGAGCGGCAGCGACCTGCGCCAGGGGCCATCCGAGTCCAGGGTCATCGCCACATGCCCGACGCCCCGTGCGTTCTCAGACAGCCCGGGGATAGGCAAACTGAGACCGACGAAGCGAGGGATATAAGGGAGGCAGCCCGGCAGCGAGTGACGTGCCAGGGACTGATCCCGGGAGGCGCCCAGATCCTGAAGGCCGAGGAAGGCCGCGTGGATGACATTACCTGCGTCCCTGGTTGCCCTCGCCAGTTCCTCGTCCGCCTCGGGCCGCACCGTGTCCGGTTCGGTAAACCCGACGTCAAAAACTACGAGCCTGGCCGGACCTCGGGCCAGGAAGTCCACCAGAGCGGCGTGGGCGTCGCGCGGCCAGGGCCACCGGCCGAAGATTGGTTCCAGGGATTTGATAGTGAATTCGTCGATCTCAACGAGAACGATATCGGACCGTGCCCGGCTGGAGGAACCGAGGTTTCGAAACCGGTAATCGAGGGTGCGCAACTCCAGAGTCTGGAAGAACCCAAGCCGGACGAGCAGGCTGACGGCCGTGACGCTGAGTATCGCGAGCAGGAGGCAGGCCAGCGGTTTCTTCCATCGGCGCAGGTCGATCATTCGGCGGTATTCTACAGCAGAAACCGCGGACTACACGCCCCGGAGAGCACCCGTTTAATCGCGCCTGGGGCTCAACTACCCACCGAATGGGCCGACAAAAGTCATGGAAGAACCGCAAGCGGAGCGATTTATGCGCAGCGCGCGGATACCGAAAACAAGACAGAGCTCCGGGGCTCGATTTGCGCTCGCAGTTGGAATCCGCGCACTTCGCACAAAACGCTCCGTTTGCGGTTCTGTACGGCTCGCCGAGCCGTCGCGTGTCACTCCGGTCCTCTGCCTTAGCTTTCCTTGCCCGAGGCGCAATCCTGATCCTGGCTAAAATTCGCAGAACCGCAAACGGAGCGTTTTCCAGCGCAGTGCGCGGATCGTAACTGTAAGCAGCCAGCAGACGAGCATCTACTTCAGGTCCAACCGAGGAGGGGGAGGAGGCCCGAGTCAGGTTAAATAAGAAACCCTTGCTTCCTTCTGTTACAATTGCCCCGCACGACGGATTGTGAGGGATCATGCGACGACTTACCCTGCCATTAGCTGTTCTGATGGGGCTCGGACTCCTGGCGACTTCCCCGGTTCAAGCTCAATTTGGAAAATTCGGCAAGATTCTGGACAAAGCCAAGAAGTTTTCGGACCTCGAAATCACCGAAAAGGATGAAATAGAGCTCGGGAAAGCCATCAGCGAGAAGATCCGGACGGTCTACGGGGTCCAGCAGGACGCCGAGGCTACCCGGTATGTCACGCTGGTCGGTACGGTAGCCGCCCAAAAGAGCAGCCGGCCCAATCTCCCCTATCAGTTCATCATCCTTGACTCCAATTCGGTGAACGCGTTCGCCGCGCCCGGTGGCTACATCCACATTACCCGTGGCGCGTTGGCGTCGATGAAGGACGAAGCCGAGCTGGCAGGAGTCCTGGGGCATGAGATCGCCCATGTCACCGAAAAGCACACGCTCAAAGGGTTGCAGAAGATGAAAGGGATTGAACTGGCCGAGGGACAGACGTCTCTGACCAGCAACTCCGAGGTGTTCAAGAAGGTGGTTGACAAGTCTTCGGACGCAATCCTCCAGGGATTCGGCCGGGCCGAGGAACTGGATTCCGACCGCGTCGGCATACGTTTCTCCGCAGCCTCCGGATACAGGCCTTCTGGTCTGGTCGGCTTCCTCGAGACCCTCAAGGCCCGGAATCAGTCGTCGGCGGCAAAGGCGGGCCTGTTCGCATCCCATCCCGAGACGCAGGAACGAATCGACAAGCTTCAGGCACAGATCACCGCGGAGAAACTCGCGAATCAGTCAGCGGCAGTGTTGGCCGAGCGGCTGCATCAATGGATCAAGTACGAGCTCGCAGCGCCGGCCGCCGGGGAAGCAAGCGTTGAGGGAGCTCGCGGACTCACCGGCAAAGAAAGCGATCAGAAGAAGAAAGAAGACGAGGAGCAGAAGAAAAAGAAGAAGGGTTGGATGTCAAAGTTGTCCAATCCGCTCGGCAAGGGAGAGAAGCAAGAGTCCGCCGAGGTCACCGGCGCCGGCGCCAGCCGAGGAGTCGGGAAGGAAGGCCCCGAGGAGGCGAGCGGCAAGCCGAAGAATCCGGCAGTGGTCGCTGTGAGCATCACCCCCGAGGATCTGGCCAAGTTCCGAGGGGAAGGAAAGTTGAAATAGGCGTGTTCCCCTGGTCCAACTCGATCCCGCTTTACCTGGTTTTCCTGCTCGCCATGGTCCCGTTGCTGGCCCTCCTGCACGGGATCACCCGTAATACCTACGTCCGGCGGCGGCTTCGCCTCTCGCTGATCCTGGTCGTTATCGCCGCCGTTTGCGAAGTCGCCTTCCCGTACCTGAAATTGCAGACCGGGTTCTACTACATCTCCGTGATCCTTGGGAGCCTGGCCCTGGTCCGGGCCGCGGTCACCCTGTTGCTTAACCCGTTTAAGGCCGACGTCGTCCCCGACCACTTTCCTTCAATTGTGCAGGATGCGGTGGTCGTCGCGGCCTTCATCCTGGTGGCGACGTACATCGCGCCCGAGCAACTGCTCGCGACCTCGGCGATCAGCGGCCTTGTTCTCGGTCTTGCCCTTCAGGACACTCTCGGAAACCTGTTCGCCGGGCTGGCGATCCAGATGGAGAAGCCCTTCCGCGTGGGAGACTGGATCAGGGCGGCGAACCACGAGGGCCGGGTAGCCGAGGTAACCTGGCGCGCGACCCGGATCCGAACCAAATCCGGCAATTTCGTGGTTATCCCCAACAGCCTGGTTTCGAAAGATACGGTCGTCAATTACTCGCGTCCGTCACCCGTGCAGCGGCTGGAATTCACCGCGGGACTCGGGTACGAGACGCCGCCTAACCGTGTCAAACGTGTGATGGTGCAGACGGCTGCCGAAATCCCCGAGATTCTCAAAGACCCGGCCCCGGACGTCCTGCTCGTCAGCTATGCGGACTCCACCATTCACTACAAGTGCCGCTTCTGGATTGGCGACTATTCCGTCACCGACCCGATCATCGACAAGTTCGCTACGCTTCTGTACTACAAGCTGAAACGAGCCGGTATTTCCATTCCCTTCCCGATTCACGATATCCGCATCCACGAGGACGGGGGCGAGGAGACGGCACCCGACACGGAATCGCGAACGACCTTCCTGGAGCATGTCGAGCTGTTCCGGGGCCTCGCCGCTGCCGAGAAGAATCTCATCTCCGCGAAGATGCAACCAGTCACGTTCGGCTCCTCGGAGGCAATCATTCAGCAGGGCGAGCCGGGCGATTCGATGTTCTTCATCCGCGAAGGCTCGGTCAGGGTTGTGCTCAAGACCGGCGACCAGACCCACCAGGTGAACACCCTCGGCGAGGGCGATTACTTTGGTGAGATGGCGCTCCTGACCGGTGAACCCCGCACCGCCACGATCATCGCCGACTCGGACGTGGACGCCTATATCTTACGCAAGGAGGCCTTCCGGGACGTGCTGATCCAGGCACCGGGCATCCTCGAACAGATCAGCCGGACGATGGTGCAGCGCAAGGCGATGCTCGAACGCGAAGCCTCGCTGGTCACGAGCACGGCCTCCTCGAGTCCCAAAGAGGAACAGGAAAACTTCCTGAGCCGTATCCAGCGTTTTTTCCGACTATGACAGTTTCCTGACCCAGATGTTCCTGAAGCGCACCGGACAGTTGTGACCGCTTAAGGTGAGTGGACCACGGCTGATCTTCCGCTTGTACTCCGGCAGAATTCGATGCCCCGTTTCACCCCGCACTTCCGTCTCCAGGTGCACAAGCACGCCATTATGGAACATGGTCACCCGGGCCGGCTTCAAAAGCTTCTCCCCATCGAAGAGCGGAGCTGTGAAGACAATGTCGTAGACCTGCCACTGGCCGGGCGGGCGCGTGACATTGACAAGGGGCGGGGTCTGACCGTACACGGCCGCAGCCTGACCGTCCGGATAGATCTTCTCGGTAAATGAGTCGAAGATCTGGATCTCGAACAGGCCCATGATGTGGAGCCCGTTGTTCCCCTGGTCCGACCACGGGCCCTTGAAGTTCGCGGGCGCCATCCACTCGAGATGGATCTGGCAGTTGCCGAAGTTCTCCCTGCTGGCCAGATTTGTACCCCCGACTGCCTCGATGTACCCGTCCACGATTTTCCAATCCGTCGATTGCCAATTCGACAGGTCCTTGCCGTCGAAAAGGATGACCGCATCGGCCGGGGCAGACGCCGGGGGGCCGGCGGGGCCTGGCTGGATCCGCGGAGGCGCGGGCCGGTCCGGGTCATGGACGTGAAAGCCGCACCAGGGAAGGATCGGAGTATCCTTGTAGCCATACACACCCGAGCCGTCCTTCGCTTGGACGAGGTCTGCGGCTTGCGTATTAGTTTGAAGAACAAGCACAAGGGCCGCGAGGCAGAGCCCGAAAGGGAAAACAGTCACTTGCATGCCGCCCGTTTTACCACCCCGGCGGCGCAAAGTCACTGCCCGGCTGACAAGCTGACCGGCTGACCGGGGCGGCGGCCCTTTGGAGCGCGGACGTCTCGGATGAAGCCGCGCTCCCGGAAAGGCCGTCAACGCGTCCGAGAAGACTGCCGGTAAAACGCCAGCGAGCTGGTCAGCTGGTCCAGACTGGTAAGGCTATTTCTAGACTTCCGTTTCGTTACCCCTTAGAATTCCCCCGTTTGCTTTTCTGCCGACGCTTGGAGGGAGACATGGCGGTTATTCAGCTCTCGGTTTTCTTGGACAACATGGCGGGACGGCTTTCCGAAGTCACCCGAATTTTGGGAGAGAACAACATCAACATCAGAGGGTTCAGTGTCGCCGACACGCCCGACTACGGCATCCTGCGTCTGATCGTCAACGAACCCGAGAGAGCCCTGATCGTCCTCCGCGGTCACCGCTTCATCGTGCACGAAGGTCCGGTCATCCTGGCTCGGGTTCAGGACCTGCCTGGCGGCTTCGCGACGGCCCTCGAGGGTTTCGCGCGGGAGCGGATCAACGTTGACTATGCCTACGCGACTGTCTCCTCGATGATCGTCTTCGGTGTCGAGCGGCCGACCGTCGGCGAGGAAATTCTGAAGGAGGAAGGGGTCCGCCTGGTAACCCAGGAGGAGCTCGGCAGCATCTGATGACCAGCCTGTACGTTTTCATCGTAATTTTCTACGTGCTTGTCATGCTTGGAATCGGGTTCTGGGCGATGCGCCGGACGCGATCCCTGGGCGATTTCTTTCTGGGCGGCCGCTCTCTCGGCCCCTGGATGAGCGCATTCGCATACGGCACAACCTACTTCTCAGCTGTCTTATTCATCGGCTACGCAGGCAAGCTCGGCTGGGGCTTCGGTATCTACACGATGTGGATCGTGGTTGGCAACACCCTGGTGGGAACCATCCTCGCGTGGAAGATCCTCGCCGGACGGACCCGGGCGATGACGACCCGGCTGAACGCGATGACGATGCCAGAGTTCCTCAACGCCCGCTACGGCAGCAGAGCAATGCAGACGCTCGCCGCGCTCGTGGTGTTCCTCTTCCTGGTCCCGTACTCGGCATCCGTCTACATGGGACTCAGCTATCTGTTCGAGAGGACCGTGGGGCTGCGGTACAACGAAGCGCTGTTCTTTCTGGCGATTCTGACCGGTCTGTACCTGATCATGGGCGGGTATTTTGCGGTGGCGCTCAGCGATTTTCTTCGGGGGCTGGTGGAATTTGGCGGCGTCCTGTTGATGGTCTTTCTCCTCGCACAGGCCAAGGGCGGGTTCTTTGAGACGACGTCCACCCTCCTGTCGAACACGGCAAAGATGGCGCCTGGCCTTACCCGGCTGACGCCGCTCGGACCCGAAGGGCTTCAGATCCTGACACCCGGGTGGCTGACCCTGCTTTCGCTCGTGCTGATCACCAGCTTCGGACCATGGGCATTGCCCCAGATGGTTCAGAAGTTCTACTCGATTCGGAGCCAGAAAGACATCACCCGGGCGTTGACGATTGCGGGAATCTTCTCCCTGTTTATGTCCTTCGGCGCGTACTACAGCGGCGCTCTCACCCACCTCTACTACTCGAACCCGGCGGTTGACCTGGCCCCGATCACAAACGCCGCGACTGGGAAACCGAATCTCGATCTGCTGATGCCGCACTTCATCACGACACAAGTCCCGATCTGGCTGGTTCTCGTGATCCTGTTGCTGGTCTTTTCCGCGTCCATGTCGAGCCTTTCTTCGCTCGTGCTTGTGTCCAGCTCGGCCATCGCGATCGATGTATACCAGGCTTGGAAGGGGAAGAAACGGGACCAGGCCAAGACAATGAGGCTGATGCGGGTACTGTGCGCCGTCTTCGTCGGCCTTTCCCTCGCCATAGCGCTTCGACAACCGGACGTCATCGTCAATTTGATGGTGATGTCCTGGGGCTCGCTGGCAGGCGTCTTCCTCGCTCCGTACCTGTACGGCCTCTTCTGGCGACGGACCACCAAGGCGGGAGCGTTTGCGGGCATGGCGGCCGGTTTGGGAACGGCCTTCACCCTGTTCATGCTCTGGGGGAAAGACGGTATTCCCCTGGCCGGGGCCATCACGATGTTCGTTCCGCTGGCGATCGTTCCCGTCGTCAGCCTGATCACGCGCCCGGTTCCCAAAGAATTGCTGGACCGGGCATTTGGGGTCGACGATTCAGAAACCGGCCAGAAGGATGTCCCGGTCGAGGCTGAGGAGGTATCGAGGTAATGGCCTTGGAAACAACATTAAAGGCGTCGTGTCCGGCACACCTGATCTGGGACCCGAAGTGGGAGACCGCCGACCGCTCGAGCATTCGAAATATCCAGTTGGACCGCCTTCGGGAGACGGTCGAGCACTGCTACAACAAGGTTCCCCTTTACAGAACCCGCATGCAGGAGCGCGGTCTAGCCCCCTCGGATATCCGGTCGCTCGAAGATATGAGGCTCCTCCCTTTCACCACCAAGGCGGACTTCCGGGAGAACTATCCGTTCGGAATGTTTGCAGTCGCGCCTCGCAACCTCTTCGCATTCATTCCTCGAGCGGAACGACCGGCAAGCCGACGGTGGTTGGTTACACCCGCAAAGACCTGGACACCTGGGTCGACCTCGTTGCCCGAATGGTAACTGCAGCTGGGGTGCAGGACCATGACATCGCCCAGATCTCCTTCGGCTACGGGATGTTCACGGGAGGTTTCGGCCTGCATTACGGGCTGGAGAGAGTCGGAGCGACCGTGGTACCGGTTTCGTCGGGCAACACCGACAGCCAGTTGATGTTCATGCAGGATTTCAAGACCACCGTCCTCGTCTCCACCCCGTCGTATGCCGCCCACCTTGCCGAGCAGGCGAAGCAGCGCGGAATGAAGCTGGGCGAGGATGTCGCGCTTCGCTGGGGTCTTTTCGGCGCCGAACCGTGGACGGAAGGCATGAGGACCCGGATCCAGGGTGAGCTGGGCCTCTGCGCCACGGACAACTACGGCATGAGCGAGCTGTGCGGACCGGGTGTCTCGGGGGAATGCGCGGTGGCTAAGGACGGCATGCACATTTCCGAAGATTACTTCCTGTGCGAGGTGATCGATCCGAAGACCGAGGAACCGGTCAACGAAGGCGAGGTCGGGCGAACTGATCGTCACCCCGCTCTGGAAGGAAGCGCTGCCGATCCTGCGTTACCGAACCCGCGATCTGACGTCGGTAACCACCGCCCCCTGCCGATGCGGCCGAACGACGGCGCGGATGTCACGCGTCAAAGGACGGACCGATGACATGCTCATCATCAGGGGAGTCAACGTCTTCCCCACCCAGATCGAGCACGTGCTCATGGAGACCGAAGGCACCTCGCCCCACTACCTGCTGGTGATCACCCGGGAAGAGTCCCTCGACACTCTGGAAGTGTGGGTGGAAGTCTCCGAGCGGCATCTTCGAGGAGAGCATGAGCAGAATGAGCAAGATGGCGGAACTGCAGGCGCTCATCAGCAAGAGGATACACTCGGTGCTCGGGCTCTCGGTGAGGGTGAAGCTCGTCGAGCCTCAGATCATCGAGCGCAGCCAGGGCAAAGCAAAACGAGTCGTGGACAAGCGAAACCTGGGGTAGGAAGTCTTGAGCAGCGCGGCGCGAGGGAGCAGTTGCCTCAGAATATCGAGCAGGGGGTGAAGAGACGGAATATCGAATGACGAATATCGAATAGGAAATTTCGAAGTAGGGGGAATCTCTCTGCTTTTGCCTTCCTTCGACATTCGACATGCGACGTTCGATATTCAGCAGTTGACGTAGCCGAGGGCGATATAGAGCAGGATAAAGATCAGTATGGTTGAAATGCACCCGCCGCCGAGTTTCCATGCCCCTATTCCCGCAAGCAATCCTCTCATCGGACCCTGCATAGTCGTTCCTCCTGTGCTTCTGAAATCAGCATGAACCCCTGTAGAGCTACGGGTCTTCTGCTTTTCGTGGTGGGCTTTCTTTACAAGTACGGCAAGCAGGAACGTAAGTCAAGAGAGGGTCCCGGCCCTGGATTGGGCAGGTCCGCGTTCGTCCGTGTCAGTCCGTGTCCGTCCGTGTTTCATCCCTCATGGACCGATCTGGCTCAGGAGCTCTCGAACTTCCTGATTGTCCAGTTTCTGGACCTTCTCGAGCCGACGCGAGGCGTCGAGCAGCCGTTCCAGGTATTGGTCTTCCCGCCCGAGCTGTACCGCGAGCCGGGAGTACTCGGCAAAAGTCTGCCGGATCTCTGCTTTGGGAAAGTCCTCGGGCGCCTTCTGGATCACAGCATTCTCCACGACTGCCTGGACCAGGGGGAGCTTGTAGCGGTTGAGCAGCCAGAGACTGACAACACCGAACAGGAGAATGAAGCCCAGGATTGCAATCGTGCTCTTTCTCATAGGCGCCTACAGCATCTTTAGCATACGGAAGTATCCGCCGTAGTCCAGTTCTATGTTACGGGATCGGGCATGCCCCACGACCGCGCTCAGGAAGAAGGTCCGCAGAATCCGGGGGAGCCAGCGAGTGCGGCGAGTCCTGCCGTGCGCGTACGGGTGCTTGAAATAGAACTCGAGCGCCTCTCGCAGCGCATTGTCTTCCAGATGCATCACCTGGGCGAGGGAAAGCTCACAGAGCCGCAGCGTCCGGTCACCGGCGACGACTGTCTTCGTGCTCAACTTGCGCTCGATTTCGACCCTGTTCTCCTGTACTGCCCGCGCCTTCTGAGCCAGCAGGGCGAGCGCATTGGCGGGCGAGACCAGCTGCTTGTTTACGTTAACCGCGAGGTTGCGGCAGAAGCTGTAGTCAGGGTAATCCCGAAAGAACTCGGCAGTCAGCGACTCCACGGGATCGGCAGGCTGAGTGTGCTTTTTCATGGCCTCGAATCCTGCGTTCGGCTCGTTTCATTCTAGCAAACGCCGCGCTACAATCGGCCCATGCCCCTTGCAGTGTGCCTGGTCAGCGGAGGAATGGACAGCTGCGTGACTGCTGCAATTGCGCGGGATGAGGGGCTGGAGCTCGCATTCCTTCACATCAATTACGGGCAGCGGACGGAAACACGCGAGCTCGCCGCTTTTCACGCTATGGCGGATCACTACGCGGTCGAGAAACGCCTGGTCGTCGACATCAGTCATCTTCGAAGGATCGGCGGATCCGCCCTGACAGATCCCAACATTCCGGTGCCTGAAGGTATGCTGGATCGCGCCGGGATCCCCGTTTCCTACGTCCCGTTTCGCAATGCCAATTTGCTGGCCATCGCCACCAGCTGGGCCGAGGTCCTCGCAGCGCGCTTTATCTGCATTGGGGCGGTCGAGGAGGACGGATCGGGATATCCCGATTGCCGGGAGGCGTTCTTTCAGGCGTTCAACGCGGTCATCCGGGAAGGCACAAAGCCGGATGCGTCAATCGAAATCCTCACCCCGCTGCTGCGCATGAACAAGGAAGCCATCGTGAGATGCGGCGTGAGACTCCAAGCCCCGCTGCACCTCAGCTGGTCCTGCTATCAACGGGAGGACCTCGCCTGCGGTGCCTGCGACAGTTGCCTTCTTCGGCTCCGCGGCTTCCGTCAAGCCGGAGTGCCGGACCCGATTCCTTACGCGATAGGCCAATAGGACAAATAGGACCGATATAGGACATATAGGACCATGGGACAAGTCGCTGACTTGCCGCATCCTATTGGTCCTATTGGTCCTATATGTCCTATTGCCCTATTGTCCTATTCCCCGTTTCTTCTATTTTGCCGCGTCTAGACCCTTGATCAGTTCCAAGCATTCAATCATGGCCCGCCCGTTGTGGTAAGCGGCCTTCCAGCCATGGCCCTTGGCCCCTCGCGGGGTACCGTTTTCCGCGACGCCTTCGTGCCACTCGCCCGTCTTCCAATCGACCTGCTCCTTCTCGACGAAATCGAATGTCTTGCTGAACGCTTCCAGGTAAGTGGGATCCTTCGTCAGCCGATACATATACAAGCTGCTGACCAGGCCTTCCGCCTCGACCCACCACACCTTCTCGCGCCGATCGGCTGGCTGGTTGAACGGGCCGCTGTCGTAAAAACCTCCTTTCACCTCGTCGAACCCGTACTTTCGGGAGTAGGCAAAAAGGCTTCGAAACAGATCCGCAAAGGGATATGGAGAGATCCCCGCGGCTTTGCAGGCATCGATCAACAGCCACACATTCTCGATATCATGCCCGTAGGAGACGCGGGCGTACGGGGGATTGAGCAGGGGCGTCCAGTCGGGCTGATACTTGTCGGTGCAGGCTGCCAGGCCCTTCCGAACCACCGAGTTACTTTCGATACTGATCAGCTCGAGCAACCGTTCGCGACCGAGGGGCAGGTTTGATGCCCGTACGAAGGTGGCGACCGCCTCCATCAGATGCAGGTGCGTGTTCATCAGCTTGACGTCGTTGGTCGGGTGCATGTAGGTGCGGGTCTGGGGCGGCAACTGGCTCCAGTCCTGATCGAAGAACTCGTTGTAGCCACCATACCGGGCGTCATGAGCTTTTGCCTCGAGCACGTCGAACACCTTCTTCGCAAAATCCAGAACATCTTTTCGGCCGCTGGCGATCGCGTATTCGGAGATGGCATACAAGGCGAAGGACTGGCCGTACATGTGCTTGCGAGGTTGGGTCGGCCGCCCGGTCGCATCTACGCCCCAGTAAAACCCTCCGTTCTTCTGGTCCCACATCTTTTCGGTCAGAAACCGATAGCCGTGATCGGCAGCCGCGAGGAACTCCTGTTTTCGATAACCGGCACGGGCCGCCCTTGCGAAGAACCACACGTTACGCGACTGGGTGACAATCATCTTCTCCACCCCTGGCCTGATCTGGCCGGCGGCGTCGAAACTGATGGTATATCCGCCATTTTCCTTGTCCAGGCAGCGGGGATACCAGAAATCCATGATGTTCGTCGTCAGGATTTTCTCCAGACGTGGACCATACGTCTCAGTTGAGCGTGCCGGCGGCGCTTTGCGCGGCCAACGGGGAAAGAAGACAGAAACAGACGAGCAGGACAGGCAGGCAGGATGGCTTCGCGGTCATTGGTTCTCCTCGTTTCAGTCAAGAACGACACTCGTCCTTATACCACAGCGTCCGTATAATTCTGGCTTCGGTGAATCATGCGTATCAAGAGGAGCAAGACCATGAACTCGCAGGCCATTGATTGCATCATGACGCGTCGTAGCATCCGCTCTCTGAAGCCCGACTCCCTTCCGGAGAAAGACATAGAGACTCTTTTGAGCTGTCTGGAAGCCGCGCCGTCGGCGGGAAACCTGCAGCCGTGGTTCTTCTGCCTGATCACGGATCCGGCGGTCAAGAAGCAGTTGTGTCAACTCTCCTTCGATCAGCAGGTGGTCATGCAGGCCCCGCTGGTTTTTGCTGTCTGTGCGTTGCCGGAGGAATCCGCGAAGCAATATGGGGATGTCGGAAGGAAGCTTTTCGCCATCCAGGACACGGCGGCCGCCACGCAGAATCTTCTTCTGGCCGCCCACGCGCTTGGTTATGGGGCTGTCTGGATCGGGGTGGTTCGAGAACAGGAAGTTGCCCTGTGCCTGGGGCTTCCCGAAGGAACGGTCCCCGTCGCTCTGGTCCCGGTCGGTTACGCAAACGAGACGCCGAAACCGATGGAACGAAAGGGCTGGAGAACGCTGACGAAGCGGATCTGAAGGGACACACGGACACACGGACTGACACGGACTATCACGGACTGACACGGACCAGGAACTCTCTTTCGTCCGTGTTCGTCCGTGATAGTCAGTGTGTCCCTGTTTACGGCTTGGCCGCAGGCTTGGCCGCAGGCTGGGCCGCTGCAGGCTGGGTCGCTGCAGGCTGAGTGGCCGCCGGTTGGTTTTGCGCGACGACGCCCTGCTTTTCCCACTGTGTGAGCTGCTGGCGAACCTGTGTCGCATATCTGTGCTCGGGCGACTTTTGCAGGAAGACCTGGAACTCGCTCGCCGCAGCGGGCAGGTTTCCCTTCCCGGCAAGGATGATGCCGAGGACATAGTGCGAAATGCTGTAGTTCCTCGCCTCGTTGCTCGCTTGCACTTTACGGATCGACTCCTCGGCGACGTCGAGCTTGCCCAGTTGGTAATTGGCCACGGCGTTGAGGAATTGGCCCCGCGGTACGTACGGATTCATCGCCAGGAGCCGGTTGGTCATGTCCGCGGCTTCGGACCACTTCTGCTCCTGAATGTCGATATCGGCGAGAGCCACATACGGGGAAATGAAATCGGCGTCGGCTGCCATCGCCTTCTGAAAAGCCTCCCTGGCCCCCGCCACGTCTTTTTGCTCCATTTTGATTTGACCCAGGAGGTCCCATGCGGCGGCGAATTCGGGATAGATCTCGATCGCCTTCTGGAGCTCTTTGGTCGCCTTCTCGTTATCCGGCTTGGGCTTATTGACCGCCTTAAAGCCTTTCTCGTATGCCTCTTTGGCCTTCTTCGGCGCCTTCATGCTGCTCAGGCTTATCGTGGTCGCTTTGACGTGTCCAATGGGACGGAGGACGACCAGGCCGACGTCCGGATTGTCCAGTGCGCTCCGGTTCTGAAGAACGATAGTGTCGGACTGGTACCCGGGCAGGACGGCGCGGACTTCCCAGCCGGAAAGATCCACTCGCCCGCCCATGCCACCGCCCATGCCACCGCCCATACCCATCTGCCCCTGGTTGCGACCGCTGAACGGGTCGTCTCCCGAGCTGATGCTGGCGTCCGCCATGGCCGCGGAGTTAGTCCCGGTCCCAAGATCAAAACTGAAGGATCCGTCAATCCTGGTATAGTCCTGCCTTCGAACCTGTCCGGCATACAGCATTTCGACCCGAACACCGTTGGGAAGCGGCGTCCCATCCTCCAGCACGACCTTCCCGGTCACGTAAACGGGCCGCTGAAAATCCTGCTGCCGCTCCCTCTGGGGCGCTTGCTGCTGGTCACGAGAGGGCTGCGGGGCCGGAGCCGGGGTGGGCTTGGGCGCTGGGTTATCCGGCTTTTGCTGGGGAAACGCGGGAACCGCCAGAACGAAAGCCAGAAGGAAGAGAGAAGCACATTTTCGAAACATCGTCGGACTCCTCTTCGGGCACAATAGGCCCCTGTAGGCCATCTTACTATATACGTTGACGCGAGTGGTGCCCGTCGAGATTCAGATGGCGGGAAGACTGGCAGGCGCTGGGAGCGGCCGGAGGGTACGACACCAATCGTGTCGAGCGGGACGTCGGCTCGGTCTTTTTCAAGCCGTCCTCTGCGCGTATCATACGGTCGACCATGAAAAATAGCGCCATCCTGCTCATTGATTGCCCGGACCGGAAGGGTCTTGTCGCGGGAATAGCCGATTTTCTTTACCGCAACGACGCAAACATCCTCCACGCCGACCAGCACCAGGACAGCGAGACGGGACTGTTTCTGATGAGGGTCGAATGGGATCTCGAGGATTTTGCGCTCGGCCCCGAGGAATTCCGCCGGCAGTTCTCTCCGATTGCCGAAAGATTGCGCATGCGCTGGGAGCTGCGGGTATCATCCGTCCGGCCGCGCGTGGCTATTTTCGTTTCGATCCAGGACCACTGCCTGGCTGATCTTCTCTATCGTCACCAGAGCGGAGAACTGTGCTGCGATCTCGCCTTGATTGTCAGCAATCACCAAAAGGCGGAACCGTTGGCCCGCTTCTACGGGATCCCGTTTCACTATATTCCGGTCCTCGATAAGGCCGAGGCTGAGAAACAACAACTCGAGCTTCTTGAGCAGCAACGAATCGACCTGGTGGTCCTGGCCCGATACATGCAGATTCTTTCTCCCCAGTTTGTCAGCCGCTACCCGCTCCGAATAATCAACGTCCACCATTCTTTTCTCCCCGCATTCAGCGGCGCCCGACCCTACCACCGGGCTTTTGAGCGGGGAGTCAAATTGATCGGGGCCAGCAGCCACTACGTCACCGAGGTACTTGACGACGGGCCTATCATCGAGCAGGACGTGGTACGAATTTCGCACCGGGACCAACTGGAGAACCTGGTGCAAAAGGGGCGAGATCTGGAGAAGGTCGTCCTTTCCCGGGCCGTTTCCTGGCACATCAAGCACCGAATCCTGGTGTACGGGAACAAGACTGTCATTTTCGACTGATGAGCGAGGGATAGTGGAAAAACAATATTTGATAGATGCGATGACGGTCAGGGATTCCTGGCGGCTGTTCAAGATCCTGGCCGAATTCGTTGACGGCTTCGAAGCGTTGATGGAAATCCAGCCGGCCGTCTCGATCTTCGGTTCGGCGCGGGTCAACCCGGGTGACGACCCGTATGAGAAGGCCGTGATCATCGCCCGACGACTGGCCGAGAACGGGTTCAATGTCATCACCGGAGGCGGGGCTGGCATCATGGAGGCCGGCAACCGCGGCGCAAGGGAAGGGGGCGGGCGTTCCGTGGGCCTCAATATCCACCTGCCAATGGAGCAGGTTGCCAACCCTTATGCCGATCTCCGCGTCGAATTCAAATACTTCTTCGTGCGCAAAGTCATGTTCCTGAAATACGCCCAGGCTTACGTGGGAATGCCGGGCGGGTTCGGCACGCTCGACGAGATCTTCGAGGCGCTGACCCTGATTCAAACCCACAGGATGCGGCCCTTCCCCGTCATCCTCTTCGGCAAAGACTACTGGTCTGGTTTGATCGATTGGATCAGGAATGTCCTGCTTGACCGCAAACTCGTATCTCCCGGCGATTTGGACCTGATTTCGCTGACCGACGACCCGGAGGAAGTGGTAAAGATCATCAAGAGAACGGTGATTTTGTAGAGGCGACACTGATAGAATCCGGCACGGCGACATTTTAAAGGACAATTGCCCGGTCAAAGATGACGGCTGCTGGCTCCAAAACACTCACATCCCTGATACTGCTGGGCTCGGTCCTGGTTGGCTTAGCTCTGTCCAGGCTGTACAGTTTCCTGCTCTTCCACAGCCTGGCCGAGGTTTTCAGCATCGTCATCGCCTGTGCCAGCTTCATCCTTGCCTGGCATTCCCGGCAATTCATGGAAAACCGATTTCTCCTCTGGATCGGTTCAGCTCATTTCTTCGTCGCCGGTATCGATCTGGCTCACACGCTCGCCTATAAGCACATGGGAGTGTTTCCCGGTGACGGCGCCAACCTCGCCACCCAGCTTTGGCTGGCAGGCCGGTTCCTGCAGGCGGCCGCCTGGCTGCCCGCCGGTTTCCTGACCGCACGTAAGCTGCGGCCGGAGCGTATCCTCGCTCTGTTCTCGGTCGCGACCGCCGGACTGCTGGCTTCGATCTTCTACTTCCAAATCTTTCCGATCGCCTATCTGGATGACGTGCAGAAGCTGACGCCATTTAAGGTCAACAGCGAGTACCTGATCTGCTTTGCGTTGGCGATTTCCGGTTTGCTTCTCTGGAGGCATCGCGATCGATTCGACTCGGCCGTCTTGCGTTTTCTGCTCCTCTCCCTCGCAGGCCTGATTGCGGCAGAGCTCTGCTTCACCCTCTACCAGGACCCCTTCGGCCTGTTCAATGTCGCGGGTCACTACCTGAAGTTCGTTGCCTACTACCTGATTTACAAGGCGGTCATCGAGACCGGGCTCTCCCGGCCGTATGCGCTGCTTTTCCGTGACCTGAAGAGGAGCGAAGAGGCACTGCAGAATATGAACGCCGTGCTCGAACAGAGAGTGGCCGAGAGGACGGCCGTGGCCGAGAACCGCGCGCGCCAGCTTCACATCCTCGCAACAGAGCTGACAGAGGCGGAGCAGCGAGAGCGGCGGCGGCTGGCCCAAGTGCTTCACGATCACCTGCAGCAGTTCCTGGTCGCTGCCCGGATGAATCTTGCCCTCCTGAATTGCGAAGTCGGTCAGGCGGGCAGTCGGGATGCGATTGCTCGAGTCGATGAGCTGTTGAGCCAGTCGATCGACGCTTCACGCTCGCTCACTGTAGAGCTGTGCCCGCCGGTGCTTCGCGACGCCGGTCTCCCGGCAGCGCTCGAGTGGCTGGCTGACTGGAAACGGGAGAAGCATTGCCTCATGGTCGAAGTGGACGTGGACAAAGAAGCGAACCCAGCCAGCGAAGCCATCAGAACCCTGGTTTTTCAGGTCGTTCGCGAGCTTCTTTTCAACGTCGTCAAACACTCCGGGGGCAATTGGGCCAGAGTCACTGCCGGCACGCAGGATGGAATTCTGAAGCTGACCGTGGAGGACCGGGGCAGAGGATTTGACCCAAGCTCAATTGCGCCGTCGAAGAACGGCGGTTTCGGGTTGTGGAGCATCCGACAGCGTATGGACGTCATCGGCGGTTCGATTTCGCTCGACAGTGCGCCGGGACGCGGGACTCGCGTCTACCTCACCGCTCCTATGTCGCCTGATCCGCCGATCAATTGATCTGCTTGTAGACCCTCACGTAATCGACCTCCATCGTCTGGGGAAACGTTGTGGTGGTATCCGGGTTTCCCGGCCAGTTTCCGCCCACGGCAAGGTTCAGAAGCAGGTGGAATCGTTTGTCGAACGGCGCCGGGTAAGCGGCGACAGGGTGGTCGTGTGCCGCATTCCAGGTCGTCTGTGAACCGTACAGTACTCCGTCCACATACCACCGCATTGCCCTCGGCTCCCACTCAAAAGCGAACACGTGGAAGTCGTCTGCGAAAATACCCGAGGTCAAAACGTACTGCCCGGCGGACGAGCTCTTGTTGTTGGACCACTGCGCATTATAGTGAATCGTCGCGTGGATCTTGTGCGGCTCTTTCCCGATCAGTTCCATGATGTCGATCTCGCCGCTCGCCGCCCAACCACCGTAAAAATTGTCGGTGGGGAGCATCCAAATGGCCGGCCAGATGCCCTGGCCCGTGGGCAGCTTGGCCCGGATCTCGAACCGGCCATAGGTCCAGTCGCCCTTGTCCCTGGTTTTCATCCGCGCCGAGGTGTACTGCTGACCCAGGAAGTTCTCCTTGAGAGCCGTTATAATCAGCTTACCGTTTTCGACCCGGGCGTTTTCGGGGCGGTCGGTGTAGTACTCCAGCTCGCTGTTGCCCCACCCGGCAGGGTTGCCTCTGCCCGTGTCATACCCCCACTTCGAAGAGTCAATCGCCGATCCCTCGAACTCGTCCGACCAGATCAGTTCCCACTTGGGGCCGGCCACCACCGGGAACGCGGTCAGGGTTGAGACACCCCCGGGAAAGGGATTGGCGACCATTTGGCGCAGCGTGACGGCCGCGACCGGCACCGAGCTCGTGATCGACACCTTGCCTCGCATCTCCAAAGCCTTGTCGACCGCTGCCTGATTCTGTCCAGCTCCCTGGAGGAATTCCGAAATGTACCTCGCTACCTTTTGCCCGGCCGGGAGGGAAACGTCGAAACTCGCGACCTGCTGATTCGATTCGTCCGAGAGGGTCAGCGTAAGGTTGCCCGGTGTCGGGGAGGCGTCGGACGGGCAGACAAGCGCGAGGCCGGTGTTCCTGATCCCGAGCGAATCAAGCACCACCGAGAAGTTGCGCTGGGGTGAGGCCGCGGGGACGCCGGCTTCAAAGAGAACCACACCCGAAGGGACGTCGATACCGGTGAATACCGCGGTTCCGCCGACCGCAGGCGGGGCAGTCAGGCGGGCGTAGCCGACCTGCAGGTCCCCCGTGCCCGGGCTTTCCGCGACGACCGTGTTCCCGGCAGGCACCGGGATCGTAAAGGACGAGGCTTTGCCCAGCGGGGCCAGCTCCACTTCGAGCGGCTCGCCGGTCTCCTTCATGAATTCGACTTTCGCCTGGGCATCCTCCCCGGTGTTGACGAGAAAGATGCTCGTCTTGAACCGAAACTGGGCGACGGTTCCGTCACCAACCTGGGGGAAGAACCGGACCTCGTCCGCAGCGGCAGCCGAACAGACGAGAAGCAGCAACACGACGGCGACAACTTGTGGCTTCATGCGCCGTAAGATAACCCAACTCCCGGGGACATAGCACTTAATTCCCGTGGGGAGACAGGAACGGCCTCTTTGGAGCGTGGAGGGCCTTTTGGAGCGCGGACATCTTGTCCGCACTGGGTTCGCGGACGTCTCGTCCGCTCGACGGGCATCCTGCCCGCCGCTCCCGTTCGGGCACCCGGACACGGTAATCGCTGGGACACAGACAACGCCGGGCAAGATGCCCGGCGCGCGGGCAGGATGCCCGCGGACCCAGTGCGGACGGGACGTCCGCGCTCCAAAGGCCCGCCCCCTCTCCCTGTCTCCCCGGTCTCCCTGTCTCCCTGTCTCTCGGTCTCCTTGTCTTCCTCAGGACGCCTTCCGCCGGCTGCGCGCGAGACTGTTCTTCAGCACGGCCATCAGGTCAACGGTAACCGGTTCGGGCGTGTACTCTGGCCCCGCCACTACGACGTCTTTCTTCTTCTTGCGTTTCTGGAGAACCAGCTTCTCGAGACTTGCGGCCACCTCATCGCGCAGTTCGTCTCGATCCATCGCTTTTGAGGTGGTTTTCTGGATGGCTTTCGTGAACTGGTTGACGGCCTTCTTGTCGGCGTCCGATCTCTTCGGAAGCCCCAGATCCGCCGGCTTTCGAACCTCATCAGAGAAACCCAGCGTCTCGGCTCTGAGAATTCCCCGTTCCGAGAGGATCGCGACCAGATACTCCTTGTCCCGCATCACGAACGTGGCAACCCCCGCCTTCTTCTCTTCTTCCATGATCTTGGCAAGAAGGCGGTACGCTTTGGTCGATTGCCCGCTCGGCGCGAGGAAATACGGCCTTTCGAAAAAGAGCGGATCGAGCTCTTCAACCGGCACAAACTGCTTCAGGTCGATATCCCGCGACTTCCGTGGTTCGAGTGCCTGCAGTTCTTCATCTTCGACGACAACGTATGTGTCCTTCCTGAGCTCGTAGCCTCGCACGATTTCGTTGTCATCGAGCGTCGTGCCGTCAGCCGAACAGACAAACCGGCGGCTGAGGGGGGTGCCGTCTGGACCGAGCATCTTGAGGGTGATCCGGCTTGATTGGATCGCCGGATACAGATCGACGGGGACGGCGACGAGGCCGAAAGTGATGGTGCCCGACCAGATGGGCCGGCTTCCCGGGCTTTCCTCAGCCATGTTTTCCCTTCCTGGCCGCGGTGATCGAAGCTTTCAAGGCTCCGGCGAGTGACGCCCTGGGCGGCGCCTTTTCCCGCCGGGCACGTTTGATCTTTTTCCCTTTGGCCTTTGCTTTCACGAATTCGACCACCCGATCCCGGAACGCCTCGCGGAAATCCTCCGGGCGAAACTCGTCGACCATGACCTCGACCAACTGACGGGCCATTTCGACTTCACGGCGATCCAGAGCCCTTCCGGCCGGGGCCTCCAATTCTGAAGCGAGAATGATCTCGTCCGCGAAACGGAGCGTAACCAGGGCCAGGTATCCCTGCTGGACCTTCAGCGCTCCTGCATATCGCTTCTTGCGCATGGTCCAGCGGGCGATGCCCTCGGATCCCTCCTTCTCGAGAGCCTCGACCAGGGCCCAGTAGGCATCCTCATCGTCGTCGGGCCCGAGATAGTAAGGCCGTTCGTACCATTGATGACTTATTGCCCCGGAACGGACGAACCGTTCGATCTCGATCGTCCGGGAATTCTCGGGCTCGAGCGATTCGAGTTCCTTTTCGGTGACCAGGACGAAAACGCCCGGTTCCACTTCGGCTCCGCGTTGGATCTCCTCGCTGTCCACGGTCTCCCCGGTTTCCGGATTGACCATGACCTGGCTGACGGGCTGCTTGTCCTTCCGATGGAGCAGACGAAAGTGCACGTTGCGGTCCTGAACGGCCGAGTACAGTTTCACCGCGACTTTCTGCTTTCCCAGTGTTATCACACCCTTCCAGATCGCCCGTGCCATCTTTTTTCGGCTCTAATTCGAGAGTACCGTAGGGCATCGGAGGACACAAGCGGGGCGGGGCGGTCGGGTCGCACCAGAAAAGGGATTGAACGCACCCTCAATGGCCGGTATTTTGTATCCTTTGGAGAAAACTATGAAATTGCAGCGCCCCGTTTTGATTGCATCCGGATTTCTCCTGCTTCTCATTCTGGTTCTTGCCCCCGTGGTTCCCACTTCCCAGGCCGCGGAGAATGAACCGGTCATCAAGCTCTTCAACGGCCGGAATTTGGACGGCTGGGTCCCCTACCTGGTTGATAAGGCGGCAGACCCCGGGGCGACCTGGAGCGTCCAAGACGGGATCCTCAAGTGCACCGGAAAGCCCAACGGTTATATCAAGACCGCGAAAAGCTACAAGAATTACTACCTCACGGTCGAGTGGCGCTGGCCGGAAAAGCCGGCAAACAGCGGGGTATTGACGCATATCCAGGGGGACGACAAGACCTGGCCGCTCTGCATTGAAGCGCAACTGATGTCAGGAAGCGCAGGGGACTTCTGGTTCATGGACGGGTCAACCGGGGCCACGGACCAAGCCAGGGTAAACGCGCAGCGCGCCAACAATACTCGAAAGCTCCTGGCGGCAGAGAAACCGGCCGGGGAATGGAACCGTTACCAGATAATTTCGCTCAACGGCACCTTGACCCTTTTAGTGAACGGCCAACTGGTCAACTGGGCGACCGAGTGCAAACCTTCGGAAGGACTGATCGGTCTCCAGTCCGAAGGCGGGCCCATTGAGTTCCGTACAGTAGAGCTGACCCCGATGCCTTGAAGACAACGCTGGCCAGCCCGGTTCTAGGACACTTCTCGTCAGACAGGAAGGGATATCAGATGAATCGAAGAACAGAGTTCTTGGCACTCCTTGCAGCGTTCTGCATGCTTGGCGGGGCCGCTTTGGCACAACCGTCGGAAGACGAAGGGGCGAAGGCCGCGCGTCAGTATCGCATGCATGACTATGATCGACCCCGCCCGGTCGTGATCCAGCCGGGCACCGCCAGCACACCGGAGCAGCCCGGCAAGCCGCCATCGGACGCCACCGTCCTCTTTGGCGGTGCCGATCTTTCCCAGTGGCGGTCGATGGACGGAAGCCCTGCCAAGTGGATCGTCAAAGACGGCAACATGGAGTGTGTCAGGGGAAGCGGTTATATCCGGACGCTTCAGGCCTTTGGCGACTGCCAGCTCCACGTCGAATGGGCTGCACCCGCGAAGCCAGAGGGCAGGAGCCAGGGACGCGGCAACAGCGGCGTCTTCCTAATGGGCAACTACGAAATCCAGGTGCTCGACTCCTTCGACAACATCACGTATGCGGATGGCCAGGCGTCCGCCGTTTACGGCCAGTACCCGCCGCAGGTCAACGCCGCCCGGCCCCCGGGACAGTGGCAGGCGTACGATATCATCTTCCATCGTCCGCACTTCGACGAGCAGGGGAAACTGCTCCGGCGCGCCCGGGTGACAGTGATCCATAACGGCGTCCTTGTTCAGGACAATGTCGAGCTTCTCGGACCGACGACCTGGATGAACCGCCCGGACTACACGGCGCACCCGGACAAGCTGCCGCTCTCCCTTCAGGACCACGGCAACCCGGTGCTCTACCGTAACATCTGGATACGTGAGCTCCCCGGTGGCCAGCCCCACCAAAAGGAGATCACGCTGGGAGAAGCGGCCCTTGATCGTTTTGCCGGACAGTATCGAAACGAAGGGGGCCTGGCCGTCACCGTGACGCGCAAGGGCGATCAGCTGCTGGCCAGGATCGGCGACAACGTCGACCGACCGATTTACCCGCAGTCGGAGACGCAGTTCTTCTCGAAGTACATCGGCCTGGTCTACGACTTCACCCCAGGACCCAACGGTGAGATCCAGGGAATAACGATCAAGCACGGCGAAGACCGCTACGAGGTCAAGAGAGTAAAGTAGCGGAGGGGAGAAGAACGTCGGGGACATAATACTAATTCCCGTCCAGCTGGCGCTATCAGGCCTTGAGCAAAGGAATTAGGTCTTGTGTCCCCGAAACTCCCGAACCGTCATGCGACTCCGGATCGCGCTCTGTTACCGCTATGAGGATCGAGACGCCGGGGACCTATATGCCCGGCTCGCCCTCGGCGGCCTTCGAGGAAATCCGGAAACGTTGGCCGCAGAATCCCTGGGGGCACCAGGCCCTTGCGGACCTTTCGGAAGCATGCGGCCACACGGCCGCAGCCAGGCGCCATCAGGACGACGCGGACCACGCCGCCCGCGGCTAACGAGCGGCGTGCCGGGTTGCATCTTCGTGCCTGGTTGGCGGGGAGGATCAGGCCAATCCCTGGTAAGTCCGCCAGTACCCACGGTAATACTTCATCAGCCGGATCGGGTCCGAGCTCTCCGGCACCTCGGCCAGACAATATCCGCCGAAGTTGATCCCTTGGAGCAACCGGACAAACTTGGGGTAGGGATACTCTTCGTACAAATCCTTTAGATGGACGAGCCCCAGGCGCGCCTGGACCATCTTGAAGTTCGCCTCAATGCCCTCATCCAGGAGATCCTCGTTGTTGCAGTTCCAGCAGATCCAGAAATTCGGGTGATCGGCATGAGCCATGATGGTTCGAATGCGCGAGAAACGGGCCGTGTCCCTCCCATGCACCTCGAGTCGAATCGGGATGCCATAATCAGAGGCAAAGGCGGCGCACTGCTTGAGAGCCTTACCGATCTGTTCCAGCGTCTTTTCCTCGGGAACATTCGGTGCGAGACCGTTCGGACGCACCTTCACTCCGCCTGCCCCGACGTCCTTTGCGAGCCTGACCCACTCTTTCGTTTCCTCGATGTTCTTCGCCAGGACTGCAGGGTCCGGCGAATGGTACTCGCAGGTGGTGCCCAGGCCGACGAGCTTCACCGGAGAGTCGGCAAAGCGAGCACGGACTTCCTTCCGTTTCTCGGCGGGCAGAGTGATTTCCACGCCGTGGGCGTGCGTCGTCCGCAATTCCACGCCCTGAAACTTCGTTTCGGTGCAGTTCTTGATGATTGTCTCGAGGTCCCAGTTCTTGGCCAGGTTGTACGTGACGGTTCCGAGAAGCAACTCCGAGCCGGCCGGTTTGCCCGCCGGCATCACCGTTCCCTGCCCGTGAATCAGATCCGTCATCAGAGCAGCTCCCGCACCCGCACTCGCCAGAAAGTTTCTTCGATTCATAACGTCTCCCTTGTCTTGTAGGCGCGGTTTTACATCAGAAGGAGTCTTGAGTCAACGCGGCGCGGTGGCGGTTGGGTAGCGGGAAGGCAAGTGCTTGAAAAGAAGAGGTCCGACCTGGAAGTCGGACCCTGGGGTTCGAATCTGGTCCATCGGACGACGCGGGTCCTACAATTCTTCTTTGTGGAAGAGGTAGCTCACGCCGGCCCGAATGCTCTTGATAAAGGAGGACACTTCGAGCGCCGGCCTGATCACATCTCGCTTGATCATGTCGGTCGTCTGCTCGAACTTCTGGACGGTGTCAGTAACGACATAGTCCAGCTTCAGAGCCTGTTCGCGCCCGATCTGCATGACTTCCTGCATGAACTGATCGAAGTCTTCGGCGCGTGTGCGCATCAATTGGCCGGTCTCCAGAAACTGCGTGCTCAGTTGTTCAACGGTGTGACCGAGCGGACGCAGGCTCTCCGAAGTTTCCCGCAGTTGATGAGTGATTTCCTGAATGTCCCGCCGGATGTTCTCCGACTGGGTGTTGAGGTGTTGCACGGTGTCGCGCACTGCCTGAAAAGCGCGCCACATCGCGAAACTTTGGATGATGAACGCGACTGCGCTAAAGCCGACAAAAACGACCAGTAGAGTCTCCAGGCTCACGTCTCTCCCCCAGTTTTGATTGGGTCCTCAAAACGCAATCGCTCCGGGCTATCAGGCGTTCGGCTCCGGCTTCTCTTTCTTTCCGCCTTCGTCGTATGCCTGTCTCCCGGCCTCGATCGCCGCCCCGAATTGTTCGCGTTGACGATTGAGCATTTCACGCCCTTTGTCAATCGTCTGCGTCACCTTGCTGGTGACTTCACGGGACTTTTCGGCAATCGCTTCCCGGCCCTGACGGGCCTTTTCACCGAGAACATTAGTGCCCTCCCGGTACTTGCTCCCGAGAAAGGCCCTTGTTTCTTCTCCGGACTTCGGCGCAACCAGCAAACCAATCGCTGCTCCAACAAAACCACCGATCAGAAAGTAGAGGAACTTCTCTCCGCTGTTTGCCATATCAACCTCCGATTCAGTTTAGCCTATCACAGGTCGCGTCGCACGCGGAAGATAACCACCTGTGAGAAGTCATGGCGCTGCAGTCAGTTGGGCGAAGGGCAGGGCGGAGGGGAGGAAAACCGGAATATCGAAAAACAAAAACGGAATATCGAACATCGAACAAGGAATATCGAATGTCGAAGGAAGGCAAAGGCCGTGGACGGACAGTCCCCTGCGCGTTTACCTTGTTCCTTCCTTCGACATTCGATATTCCTGTTGCGAAAATGAAGCCGCGCGTCCCGGCTGAATCGTGGCTTAGGCGAGATCGTAAGGAGCCGCGCACGGCAGCGAGCGCCAGCGAGCGAGTAAGCGGACCAACCAACATGCTCTGTAGGCTGGCTCTTGCCACTCGCGACTGCCCCCTGGGGCTGGGTGGCTGGTCCACTTACTCGCTCGCTGGCGCTCGCTGCCGTGCGCGGCTCCTTACGGTGATTGCTCGCCGCTCGTTCTCGCTGAAATAGGACCAGCCCTCTGCCCAGCCGGTTCTTGCCTTCCTTCGACGTTCGTCATTCCTGGTCGATATTCGTGATTCTGTCTTTGACATTCTGTCTTTGTTATTCCGATCCCTCGGGCTCCCCTGCCCCTGGCCCCGGCCCCTCCGTCCCTTTGCCTTCTGCCTTATAATTGCCGCATGAACGTTCCCCTTGCCCTCACCATCGCGGGATCGGATAGCGGCGGATGCGCCGGGATCCAGGCGGACTTGAAGACGTTCGGCGCCCTCGGAGTCCACGGGATGAGCGTCATTGTTTCCGTCACGGCTCAGGACACCCGGCGGGTCTACGCCGCCGCGGATCTCCCGTTGGACAATATCGAGCTTCAGATAAGCGCCGTTATGGACGACATCGGGGCTGATGCCGTCAAAACCGGGATGCTCTCCTCGGCGCCTATCATCGAGCTCGTGGCGCGAAAGCTCGAACAGTACCGCGTCTCTCGCCTCGTCGTTGACCCGGTGATGGTCAGCACAGGCGGGGACCGGCTGATCAAAGATGACGCAATCGCCGTCTTGAAAGGGCAATTGCTCCCCCTCGCGATGCTGGCGACGCCCAACCTGAGCGAGGCGGAGGTCCTGGCGGAGATGCCGATCCGGACTGCGGAGGACGTTCGCCAGGCAGCGCAGCGCATCCATTCCATGGGTCCGCAGGCGGTCATCATCAAAGGCGGGCACGTCGACGATTCGCGGAGTTCCGTCGACCTCTATTACGACGGCAAACGGTACCTGGAATTCCGCGGCCCCCGGTATCCGACCGGGAACACCCATGGCAGCGGATGCACTTTCGCCTCCGCGATTGCTGCGTTTCTCGCCAAGAGGCTGGCGTTGACGGAAGCGATCGAACAGGCGAAGGGGTACGTCAGCGAGGCAATCCGGCACTCCTTCAACCTGGGCCATGGTCATGGACCGTTGGGCCACTTCTTCGCTTCCTGGGACTCGCTCAAACCCGGCGCCTGAGGATGGCGCTTAAATCAGTTCCTCCCGGAACTCGATCTTATAGATCTCGAGGAAAGTGATCAGCAGCGCGGCGACGAGCGGCCCGAGAATCAGGCCTGGGGGGCCGAACAAGGCAAGGCCTCCGGCTAGCCCGAAAAATACCAGCAGGACGTGCATCCCCTCCGACTTCCCCTCGATGATGAGCGGGCGGACGAAATTGTCGACGAGCCCGATGACCACCGCTCCCAGCACCAGCAGGATCAGCGCCTTGATCGGTGATCCGGTGACCAGCAGATAGACGGACATCGGAACCCAGACAATCGCCGTCCCGACCATCGGAACCAGCGAGAAAACAGCGGTTGCGGTTCCCCACAGAACGGGGTTGCCAATTCCAAGTGCAAAAAAGATCAGCCCCGCTGCAATCCCCTGGCAGGCTGACGTCGCGAAGATGCCGAAAAACGTGGCATATATAACCTGCCCGAGCTTCGCCAGCAGCATGTCTTCGTACTCGGGAGCGAGAGGTACCAGCCGCTTCAACTCGGCAATGAACCGGTCGCCGTCTCTGAAGAAGAAGAACATGCTGAAAATCATGATGAAGAAGTTAAAAACGAAGACCCCAATCCCGCCCAGAATCGTGGAGAAGTGGTCGAGCAGATAACCGACCAGGGTATCAACGGATTTCCTTAAGGTGGTCCTCAGGTTTGCCCCATCGACACCCAGACTCCGGTTGATCTCCTGCCACAATTCCCGAAGCACCGGATTCTTGACCAGGTACTCGGTCTGCGCGGTCGGCTGCTTGTCCACCTGGGTCTGCAAGCTCTCGTAGGCTTCGTTCAGTTCTGCAAAAAGAGCCAGGAAGAATAGGAATGAGGGGATGATGATCAGGATCGTGATGATCGTGCACATCAGCAGGGACGCAGTGCCGCCCCGCCCTTTCAGCTTCCGGCGTAAATGCCTGAAATTCGGGTAAAAGAGCGACGCCAGGGTCACCGAAATGATGATAGCCACCAGAAATGGCTTCAGCATCTTGTAGAAGACGAACAGAATCAGAAGAAAAACGAGTGTGAAAAAGACTTGCGAGTATTTGTAGGTTAGAGGCATGGGGCAATCAGCTGGCGACTTCCGCCTGGTAGTAGAAACAGAGGTCGGTCAAGGGGCACTGCCCGCAGATCGGCTTGGGCGCCCGGCAGACCTTCCGGCCGTGGTGGATGACCCGATGAGCGAAGGAAATCCACTGATCCTTTGGCACCTTCGCCATGAGGTCCGACTCGATCTTCACCGGATCCTGTTGCGCTGTGAGGGCGAGCCGGTTTGAGACTCGAGTAACGTGAGTGTCAACGACGACTCCTGAAGCGATACCGAAGGCAGTCCCAAGAACCACGTTGGCGGTCTTGCGGGCGACGCCCGGGAGTTGGAGCAATTCCTCCATGGTCTGCGGCACCTCGGCATCGAACAGCTCCACGAGCGTCTTGGAAGCTCCAAGGAGACTTTTCGTCTTGTTACGGAAGAAGCCGGTGCTCTTGATGATCTCCTCCAATTCGGACTTGTCCGCTTTCGACATTGAAACCGGATCAGGAAATCGCTCGAACAGGACGGGGGTGACCATGTTGACGCGGGCGTCCGTGCACTGGGCGGACAGAATGGTGGCAACCAACAACTCAAAGGGGGTTCGAAAATGGAGCGCGCAAACGGCATCCGGATATGCGTCGGCCAGTCTTCGAAGGATCTCACCGACTCGTGCCGATTCCCTCCTTTTCGAGGCCGTTAGCCCAGCCGGCTTTGATCTCATTTTCATCATGATACCACCCGACGGATCGGCCAATCAGGCTCCGCCTTCCAAGCGCGCGGGTGTCCGGAGCCCTTACAGAGTGAGACCCGCTCAGGCCTCGCTCCCCGGGGAATGCGACTATTTCTGATAGAATTCATCTCTATTGTAGGGGCAAGGAGTTCTCATGAAACGCTTCATTGGTTACCTGGCAGTTTTACTGGTCCTGTTTTTCGGTTTATACAGCTACACAGCGCAGGCGACTCTAAAATACAAGAAAGAAACGGGAAAGAAGTGCTCGTTCTGTCACACTTCCGTACCAAAAGCCGGCGATGAAGACCCGAAACTGAGTGAGGAAGGCAAGAAGTTCCAGGAGAACGGGTACAAGCTGACTGAGGACCAGAAGACCAAGCCGGACGGTGACTGAGGACGGAGCTGCCTATCTGAATCTCGCAAATCCCGCAGCTCCGACCGCTCCCGCCAATTCTCCAAGCTTTCCTCTCACCACTTGAGTCTCCTCGAAGAGCTTGGTGGTCAGCGCCATTTCCTTCAGGTATTTCTTGATCGGATTGAGCAGGATTTCGCCGGCGTTCGAGACTGCGCCGAGCAGGATGACCGCTTCCGGATTGACCAGGTTCATGACGCCGCTGATGGCTGCGGCCAGATAGAGCCCCGTTTCATCCCAGATCTCCAGCGCAAGTCGGTCGCCGGATTGCGCGGCTTGGAAAATCCGCTTGGATGTCAGCGGCACCACCTGATGCAGCGCCGAACTCTGATCGCGTGAGAGAGCGTCCCGCGTGCGTGCGACGATGGCCGTTGCGGAAGCGTAGGCTTCCAGGCAGCCTTTGTTTCCGCAGCCACACTGGCGGCCGCCCACCTGGATGACCATATGACCGATATGCCCGGCAATCCCCTGGAAGCCGTGGTGAATCCGGCCGCCCAGAATCAGGCCGCCACCGACTCCCGTTCCCAGGGTGATGCCGACGACGTCGTCATATGGTTTTCCCGCTCCGACCCAGAATTCACCGAAAGTGGCCGACACGGCGTCGTTGTCCAGGGTTACCTGCTTCTGCAGGCGCTGGCCGAGCATGTCGCGCAAGGGGACATTCGTCCATTTCAGGTTGGGCGTCGTGAGCACGTAGCCTGTTTTGAGGTCAAGCGGCCCCGGCGAACCTATTCCCACCTCCAGTATGTCGTCGCGCTGGTACCCGCTGTCTTCCCAGAGCCGAATTGTCTCAGCAGCCATGCGGTCAATGATGTCATCCGGACCGCGCTCAATCAGAGTCGGGAAACTTCTGGAGACCAGGAGCGCACCTTCCGCCGTGACGATGCCTACCGTGAAGTTCGTGCCGCCCAGATCGATGCCTATATAAGCAGGTTCTTTGCTCATGAATGTTCAATCACCCTCGAGTACAGGTCCAAATACTCCCGAGCGCTTCGGTTCCAGGAGAAGTCCTCGGCCATCGCATTCCTGATGAGTCGCTGCCACTGGTCCTTGTCTTTCCACACCTCACAGGCCCGATTGATTGTCTTCACGAGCTCACTCGAGCTGTACTCGTGGAACTTAAAACCGGTGCCATTTCCGTTTCCATCCTTGCTGTTGACATTGCGTACGGTGTCTGCCAAACCGCCCGTGTGACGAACGATCGGGATGGTGCCGTAACGCATGCTGTAGATCTGGTTCAGTCCGCACGGCTCATATCGGGACGGCATCAGGAACATGTCGGCGCCAGCCTCAATTCGATGAGCCAGCTGGTTATTAAACTCAAGGTGCACGAAGAACCGGTCGGGATGCTCCAGGGCCAGTTCCCGCAAGGCATCCTGGTACTTCTTGAGTCCGGTGCCCAGGATGACCCACTGGCAATCCATCCGGGTAATCTCCTTGCGCGCCGCAAGGAAGATATCGATTCCCTTTTGATCAACCAGGCGGGAGATCATCCCGATCAACGGAACTTCACGAACGGCAAATCCGCAGCTGTCCTGAAGCTGTTCCTTGTTGTTCCGTTTTCCGGCCAGGTCCTCGGAGGTGTACGGGGCGAAGATATTCGGATCTTTGGCAGGATCCCATTCCCGGGTGTCGATGCCGTTGAGAATGCCGAACAGGTTGGCTTTCCGGGTCCTCAGCACGTCATCCAGTCCATAGCCGAGCTCCGGAGTCTGGATCTCCCGCGCGTACTGGGGGCTGACCGTGGTCAGCAGATCCGCGTAGCAGATGGCCGCCTTCATGACGTTCAATTGTCCGTAGAACTCGAATGGGCCCATCGGATAGAACAAATCCTCGGGAAGCCCTGTCAGCCGAAACTTCGCCCGTTCGACCAGGCCCTGGTAGGCCAGGTTATGAATCGTAAAAACGGTAGCCATGCCCCTGTAGAACGGGTCCTTGATCCGGCTGAGTTTGAGGTACGCGGGGATCAGGCCGGTCTGGGAATCATGACAATGGAGGATCTGCGGCTTCCACCCCGAGTGACGAATTGCATCCAGGGCGGCGAGCATGAAGAAATTGAATCGTTCGAAATTGTCCGGGTAGCCCTCCCCGGTTGCCGGATCGTTGTAAATACCCGGGCGATCAAAGAATTTCTGATTCTCTATGAAGAAGTTCCGGGGAGGATCCTGGCGTCGGTCGCAGTAAAGGGCCGAATCGAACTCGTCAAGCCCCATCTGCACAGGCGGAAGGTCCATCACCTTGACGACGTCGGTTAGACGGCGAACGTGCCGGTGCATCGGGGAAAGGACGCGAACATCGACGCCGGTCTCGACCAACGCAGCCGGAAGTGCGGCCAGAACGTCAGCCAATCCGCCGTCGGTGGCGTACGGCCTGACTTCGGCCGATAACATGCAAACTCTCGGGTTTTCCTTACCGTTCGACATACCAGTCCGTGTTGCCCGGCGTCTCTCGTCTATCGCTTCTCAACAAACCTCTCCGTATCGCACTTCAGCCCAAGAGATTCACAGCCTTCGCGAAGACCGGGCGGGATTATGTAGAGGGTTGTTGTTGCCGTTTCTTGCTTCCGCTTCCTCAGTAACAGTCGTCAACGAGCACCGGGTAAACTCGATATTATAAGCCAAGCCTTAACAGCGAGAAAGCAAGAAGACGGGGGGACAAGAAGAGAAGGAGACAGGGAGACAAGCAGACCGGGAGACAAGGAGAGAGGGAGACAGGGAGAGAGGGAGAACAATATAAACATCAAGGTTACCTGGATGAGTCGGGGTCCAACCACCAGATGGTTCGTTCAGTGCAGCGCGGCGGAGCTTCTCCGGTCTCCCTGTCTCCCTGTCTCCCTGTCTCCTTTTCTCCTTGTCTTCCCTAGAGCCTTTTGTCAGCGACGTATTCCCGGGCCGGGCTCTTCGATGATCCGCCCCCGGTTCGCGATCGGCCGCCCCGTAGACCAACGAAAAGGCCGAGGACTGCAACTCCCAAAATGACTCCCAGAACGAGAGAGAGCGGCGCGAACTGCGACTTCATCCAGGCCATCGTGCCGGCAGGAGCGACCCAGAAATCGCGGGAGCCGAGGGAAATGACTTCGTTGTCCTTGTCCTTGAGGGAGGCGACCAGCGTTACTCGTTCCGGTTGTTCTTCGGGGCCCTCAAATGTCCACGACCAGGTCACCTTGTCGCGCGGAGCCACCTCCCGCTCGCCGGACGGGCCGACAGGCACGGTGCGAACCGAAGCGGAGCCGGGCTTCCAGGTTGTCTCGACCCGCATTTTAGCGCCGAGCAGAGCGTATAGCTCGCGTTCTTCTTTGGTGAACTCAACGGTGTCTGGTGAGAGCAAAGAGAAGGCAGCCTGGCAGGTCGCCCCGCTGAATTCCGGGACCTGCACTTCCAAAAGGCCGATCTTCTTGCTGAGCAGGTAAACGTCGCTGACCTCGAACGTGCCCTGGTCTCTCGATTCCGTTCGGGTGTCCAAACGAAGGGCACGAGCGAGCCGGTCCGCATTTTCAAGTGCTTCCTTGCGCCTGCGCGTCTGGATATACCTTGATTCCAAGGAGTTGCGGTCAGACGTCAGAGAATTCAATTCCGAGGAGAGGCGGGAATTGTGTTGCTCGGCCGCCTTGAGCTCTGTGGTCAGGGACTGATTGGAGGTACGCAGCTTATCCAGCTCGGCGGTTACCTGACCCAGTTTTTGGGAAAGGCCGGATCGCTCCGTCCTCAGGCTGTCGAAGCTCTTGCTCACCGCCTCGACCCGTTTGCCGAAATTCGCCTTCGTATCCGCCTGAATCCCAAAATCACTGAGCAGTCCTCCAACCTGCCGTTCGTAGTCTTGCAGTCGGCTCTGGAGCTGGGCATTGTCCTTCTGCAGGGACGAACGCTCGGAAACCAGCTGACCCCGCTCGTCGCGGGCGGCGGTCACCGCGTTCCTGGTCTGCGCCAATTCCCGCCGAACGCCCGTCAGCTCGCCTTCCGCCTCACGCCTGGCTTTCAGCTCTTCCCGCAGCTGCTCCTGAACCTCCTGCAGTTTCGAGGTTGCATCACGAGCCTCTTTCTTCGCCGCCCGGTACTCGGGGTTCTTCTCGGAGATCGTGCGAATGACGAACTCCGAGGAGGTGCCCGTGCTCGTCGCAAACTGCTGGATCAGGTCGTCGAACTGGTCCTTGATGAAGCTTTCCTTTGCAGAGTCGATTTCCGTGTAGGAGAGGCCTTCCGTGAAGGTGGCGGCAAGCGCCCCGTCAAACTGCCCCCTCTCGGGGAATCCCTCGGCAATGTCGGCCGGAAACCGAAAGATAATCTCACTCTCGCGGCTGAGATCGACCGCAGCAATCGTGAACTGGATGGTCGTATTTTCGAACTTGAGATTGGTGATCCGAACCTGCTCGCCGACCTTAAAGCTCAATGGCTGGCTCATGTTGCTTCGGTCCACCGCGGCAGTCGGTCCGACGTTGATGATCTGTCGAAAGCCGCGAACCGGCAGTTTCAAAAACATCGCCCGATTCCGAAATTTCTGAAGATATTCGCTTTGTATCTCCCGGGGCACCCCGGCTACGGAAAAGGCGGTCAACAACAGAACCGCAACCGTCCCCAACAGGCACACTCGCGTGACAGTTTTGCTGAACATAACTGTGTCGGATTGTAGCACGCGCCCGATTGAATGAGACAAGGAGGAGAGATAAGGAGAGGAGGATGGTCGTTAGGTAGCGGCGACGTCCTGAGGATGTCGAAAAAGTCCCGAGGCGACGATGTATGGGCAGTTTTTGGAGCCCCGGAGGGGGCGAAAGCCGCGGAGCCCCGTCCGGGGCTCTCACCCTCGCCGCAACGCGCTTTGGTCGCCGGATGCCTGGCTCCATCGCGATCGAAAAGAGGCGAGAGGTTATAATCAGGGAAATATCCTGTGGAAACGGTAAAGCTGACGGTCAACGAAATCTTCTACAGTCTGCAAGGGGAATCGTCCCATGCCGGGCGCCCCTGCGCCTTTGTCCGGCTCACGCGCTGCAATCTGCGCTGCCGGTACTGCGATACCGCCTACGCCTTCACGGAAGGCCAGGATATGACCGTCCGCGAGATCCTCGAGCAAGTCGACCGGTATCCGACCGGCCTGGTCGAGGTCACGGGCGGCGAGCCTCTCCTTCAGGCCGGTGTTCATGTTCTCATCAAACAGCTCCTCGACTCCGGCAAACAGGTCCTGATTGAGACCGGGGGAAGCATAGACATCGCGCCGGTCGACGAGCGGGCCGTGCTGATTTACGACATCAAGTGCCCGGAAAGCGGAATGTCGGGACACAACCTCTGGGGAAACCTGGAGCGCCTCCGCCCGCACGACGAGATCAAATTCGTGATTACCGACCGCGCTGACTACGAGTGGGCCAGGGAGGTGGTGCGGTTTCATGACCTGGCTGCGCGTCACCTGGTCCTTTTTTCTCCCGTCTGGACGACTTTGGAAGCTGAACTGCTGGCTGGCTGGATACTCGAAGACGGTTTACCCGTCCGACTGCAGGTTCAACTGCACAAGCTTCTGTGGGGGGAAAGACGCGGAGTCTGACACTCCGACTGCAGACAGCACGGCCTTGTGCTCTTGTGCTTCTTTAAACGCTAAGAAGCACAAGATGCACAGAAAGCTGCCGCATTCCAACACGGTGATCGGTTACTTCCCGATCGAGTCCTTCAGAGCCTTGCCCGGCGCAAAACGAACCACCTTGCGAGCGGCAATCTTAATAGCCTTGCCGGTCTGGGGATTTCGCCCGGTCCTCGCGGCCCTCTTCGACACGCCGAAGGTCCCGAAACCAACCAGCGTTACCTTGTCGCCGCCCTTTAAGGCCGCTTGAACGTTGTTTTGCAGGGCGTTCAGCGCCTCACCGGCCTGGTTCTTGCTGATCTTCGCGTCCTTGGCAATTGCATCAATCAGTTCGGCTTTGTTCATAAGTGTCTCCTCCTGCCGTTGATACGGGCATTGTCAATGATACGTCTGACAGAAAATTCGGCAAGCTCTTTTCCGCACTTTTCCGGTAAATGCCGCCTCCCGACTCCCCAAAACCCGTTTGGGGAGCCCGACTGCTTATGATTTTGCCAATGAACCGGCGGCAATTCCAGTGCTGAAGCCGTTTTTCACGAATTATTGCCATCTAAAGCCCTAATTGACGCCTATTTCGGCGAAAAGCCACCCCGAAGATGCCTGACTGTCGGGGCCCAGACGAGCTCAACCAATCCGCTAGTCGTCGGTTTTCCCTGGTTTTCGAAGACCGCCCAGCCCGATCGCCCCGGTGCCGTGTCGTTGACGTATGCGGTCGACCGCTTCGAACAGCTTGCTTTCTTTGCTTGAAGTGCTTGAACTGTCCTTGCCCCCTTCAAACAGAGCGCCCTGGCCCGGCGTGACCAATGCCGACATCCCGAGACCGATCAACCGGATGGCACGGCCCGCGTATCCGCTGGTTTGGAACAGATTCCACGCCTCGCGAAAGATGGTCCGATCGCTGTCCGTGGCTTCTTCCAGGTGTCGCTGCCGGGTGTGTGTTTCGAAGTTCGCGAGGCGAATCTTCAAAGTAGCCGTGCGCCCCGCCTTCCCCTCCCCGCGCAGTCCGCGACCCACGTCTTCCGCCAAACGCAGAAGCGTGTCGTGGAGAACCGCGCTGTCGGACACGTCCCTCTCAAAGGTCACCTCTTTGGAGAGCGATTTTCTCGGCGCCGGCGTGCCGACTTCTTCCGAACCGAGCCCGCAGGCCCGATCGTACAAGTATTGACCAGTCTTGACACCGAATTCGCGCTGCAGCCCCGGCAACCCGAATGCGCGCAACTCGCCGATCGTTCTCAGACCGA
>CAVUUN010000016.1:0-13383 GCA_963744645.1 uncultured Acidobacteriota bacterium | reverse complement strand
ATCGCCGGGACGGGAAGAAGTCCCGCATTCTGATCGGGACCGTCGAGGTGGCGGGGAGCGGGAGGAAGATGGCCTTCTCTAATATCGAGGAACTGTGGGAGATCCTACAACGCCGGAAGGGCCTGGGTTTCTTGCGCCCTGCCGTCTCCGCAACGCCGTTTACGGAAGGAGGTGATGAGAGCGACGGCCGCGTCAGGCCTCGAGGATCTTGCGGAGGGAGTGCCTCAAAACAAACCCACCTTAGAGCCTTGAAAGGAGGCATTCGATGAAAAGACTAGTCTCAATTACCCTGGTCATGCTCCTGTCCTCGGCCATGTTCTTCGTGGCTGTATCCGCAGGGGGTGACTTGGTTACGAAACCCTTTAAAGCGAAGTGGACCGGGGTAATTTACGTCACGGGCCCCTGCACGGACTCGTCCTTCCCGCCCTACGCCGTTTCTATCATAAACGTCGGGAAAGGAGACACCACCCTTACGGGTGAGAGCGACTGGTTAGCCGGGTATTGCGCCTATCCTCCTGATCCTATTAACAACCCCGCTTACCTGCTTGGTTCTGGGTGGGGGATTGTCACCACGCCCAAGGGAGATACGATGCATGTATCGGTTAGTGTATCGGCCGACCTGAGCAAAACCCCCCCGAATGGTCAGAAACCGAATTAACCATGGGTGGGACAGGAAGATTCGAGGTGCGACCGGTGGTGTGAGCGAGTCGTTTGGAACTTATACATCAGGAGCAAACTCCTTCGCCTACTCGGGGGGTACAAAATCACCAGTGCTGGCGCCACCGCAGGGCTGGGTGGGTACTACTGAAGGAGAGATAGAGTTCACGCAATAAGTTCCCGCTCGCACCACTTAATGGAGGTGCGCCATGAGATTCACCGTCAAGACAAAAGACAGCCCAATCGCGGCTTGTTTGCGTCTGTTCGCAGTTGCCGTGATTTGCGCCTTTAACGCAAACGCTGTAGCAAGCGGCATATCCACCACTGATCAAACACAGGTCGCACCCACGACTGTCGTGCTCGGAGCCGACAACCCGCTTATCGACGTTCCCACCGTTCAATCCGCCGTCGACCAGGGCGGGACGGTCATCCTGAGAGGGACGTTCGACTTCGGAACCGATGCCGGCAACCACATCATCGTTCCCGGAAGAACCGGCGCCGCTCAGGACGTAAAGGGCACAAGCACCGTCTTCATTTATCAGAAGGACGTCACGATCAAGGGGGAGACCGGCAAGCAGGGAGAGTTGATCACGGTCGTCAAGAACGGCATGCCGGCCTTCTTGATCGGCTGGGACGGCGAGGTTTTCCGGGACCCTCCTTCCGGCACTCCCGGAGTGGATTTCGGACAGGAGATATTCCCAGTCGACGCGGAGGGCAGGGTCAACTATCGCGACACCGGCCCGGAACCGGGCTACACGGGTCCGCAAACGAGATATGCTCGTGCCTACCAAAACGTGAGCGCCACGATCAAGACGATTTTCTTCGACTCGCCTAAGCACGGCGGCATAAAGGCCACCGCCGGGCGAGATGTCTTTGTCATCGGCAACGCCTTCAGCAAGGTCCAGTTCGGCGGTCTCGTCCACTTGAATAACTTCGCCGGTGCGACCCACATCGCGGCGGCATTTGGTGGGGTTGGCTTATTCTATGCCCCCTTCCTGTATCCGACGATCACCGGCAATATCGTTGCCGAGGGGAACATCGTCGATGACGTGGGCACCGATGTCATAAATACGCATGCGGGAGAGTGTTTTGGGCTCGTAGCCTTATTAACCAACGCCGGTGCCGTGAGGTTCGAACGGAACGAGGTACGAAATGTCGGTAGGCAGGCAGACGATACGGGTCACCGATACCTAGCGGCGGCCGGCATCCTGGTAGCGGACAATTATATGGCGTCTCCCCTTGTCGCTAACAACATCGTCTACAACAGCACGCTCAACGGTATCTGGGACCTTGTCGCAGCCGCTCCCACTCCCGGACCTACTATCGTGAACAACAAATTGGTCAACTGCATGATCGGCATCAAGACCGAAAGTGTGGTCGGGCCGAGGGACGGTGTCTTAATCCATCAAAACTCGATCTCCCAGGATGGTCTACTGGGCAGCGGCCAATCGTGCATCGTTGCGAGCTGGTTGAACGAGTCCTTGATCAGGGCGAACCGGTTTGAGGGCGACTACACCGAGCCTTTGGTCGTGCTCTTGAACTCCAGCAAAAACGTATTGCTAGAGAACCGCGATCTGAGGTCGACAGACCTACCCGAGCCCCCGACCTACTTTCTGGATGTGTCTTCGTCAGGCAACCTGATCATGGGTGCATCCGGGACCGCCCAAGACACCGGCACCAACAACAAAATCTTCCTCCAGAGTCCCCGGCGGGAAGTAGTTACGCCGCTAAGACGCGGGGCCGATTCCTTTGCCTGACGAGAGGGCGGGGCCGCAAACCCCCGCCCTTCTTGTTGGGGAAGTCCGCCGCGTCCTTAGCTCGGCTGGATAGAGCACTTGACTACGAATTAGGTGGCCAAAAGTACGGGTTCCATAGGCGCGTGAGCGGCGTGTTTTGCGGCCCAGTTTGACCCGCTTTGACCCGGTTTGACCCATTGAAGTTACCGAAATAATTGAATTTACTGGCCCCCCGGGGATCTCTTAATCAGGAGGTTGTAGGTTCGAATCCTACATGGCCCACCAGCGAACCCAAGGGGTTACGGCAACCGCCGTAGCCCCTTTTTCGTTCGATTGTGAAGTAATAATGGATTGATCCGAACTCTCCGGCTTCCCCCTTCCTGACATAGGACAAACACCTGCGCTAGATTCAGACAAACAGCGACTCGCGTTTCGGACAGAAGCCGATTCCGAAGGCTGGCAGGCAGGATTACCGTGTAAGTAATCAGAGGAATGCGTGCGCCAACCGGAAGAGAAAATAAAAGGCAGTAACAAAACGCAACAACAAAGCAGGAGGAAGGACAGTGAAAATCGAAACAACGTATTCAGCCGTCCTGATGATGTCTGTGGTCGCCCTGTTGGTGACCAGCATGCCCGTGTACGCGTCCGAGATGGATGACCGCATCGAATTGTCGGCCAGGAAGTCGCATGTATTCAAGTCGTACCTGGGTGGGGATGATATTAAAATCCAGTCCAAGGACGGCGCCGTCACATTGACGGGGACAGTCTCCGAAGAATCCCATAAAGCTTTGGCCTATGAGACCGTGGCTGGCCTGCCCGGGGTGAAAAGCGTGGACAACAAGCTGGGACTCAAGGATACGCCCCCCGCCAAAAACTCGGATGCGTGGCTCAGTGCGAAAGTGAAAGCCACGCTCTTGTTTCATCAGAGCGTGAACGCCGGCAAGACGGTAGTTGACGTCAAAGACGGCATCGTGACCCTGCGAGGCGAGGCTGCCACCCAGGCACGAAAAGAACTGACGACCGAATATGCCAAGGATATCGAAGGCGTCAAAGACGTAAACAATGAGATGACCGTGTCGATGCCGCCCATGCCCTCCATGCCACCGATATCCACAAAGACAACTGTGGGCGAAGATATCGATGACGCTTCCATCACCGCCCAGGTCAAGATATCGCTGCTGTACCATCGCTCGACCAGCGCCCTCAACACCAAGGTCGAGACGAACAAAGGTGTGGTCACGTTATATGGCAAGGCAAAGAACGCAGCCGAAAAGGACCTGGCCACCAGACTCGCCAATGACATAAACGGTGTGAAGAGCGTAACGAACCGGATGACCATCGAGTAGGCATTACAGACTTCTGCTGGGTCAGTGTCTTGGTAAACGAGTTCTCGGTTTGCCTGGAGGACATCATGTCACCGCGTACAACTTTTCTTAGCAGGCTGATCGGGCTGTACTGCATTCTCATCGCGTTCTCCATGATCACTCACAGACAAGCCATCGTGGAGACCGTAAAAACACTTCTTTACGAGCCAACAATGGTGTTTGTGCTTGGCGTGATCACCCTGGGTGCTGGACTGGCGATGGTTCTCGCTCACAATATCTGGTCGGGCGGCACACTGGCGGTGATTGTTACCCTCGTCGGTTGGTCAACGCTGATCAAGGGCCTGTTCTTTTTGTTCCTGCCGCCCCATGTGGGAATGGGATTTTTCCTGAGGGAGCTTCACTTCGATCAACTTTTCTACCTGTACATGGCTATTCCACTTGTTCTCGGCATCTACCTGACCTATGGCGGATTCACGTCGAAATACCAATCATAAGACGGGCCACCCAGGGCGCAGGTTTTTGGGGGTCAAGGTCCCCAATTGTATTGCCGGTCGAGTTTTTTCCCGTCCTCCATTTTCCTGTCGGCATACGATCGGGATTGCGCGTCCTCCGGCAGATTGCCTGTCTCCATCGGCTCCCCGCTAAAGTGTTCGGAGGAATCCTCACCATTTTTCGAATTCCCGGGGACATCGATCTTCGCCCCTTGTTCCGCTACGGGTCCCCGATTCCATGCAGGTCCGTGGGAAAAATGTCCTGCCATGCCCGCCCGAGGCCACGCATGAGCCGATCCCGCTGCCATCATGATGGAAAACGTCGCCAGGAACAGTGCCCATCTCTTCATTTTCGCCTCCTTGATCTGCGGCCTCGTCGCAGGTCCTTCTCCGGGTTGATTTAGATCACTCTCCGGTTTTCTTCCCGGCCAACGTACGACGTTTGTCCGGGAACCCGGTATGAAATGGATCACACCCGGAGTGTGAAATATCCTCATCGCGTGGAGTCGGCGGGATCGTGTGGACTTTTGGCTTTCCGTGCCTACGCGGAGGCGATCTACGAGGCGACCGACGAGTTGCGCGAAGTTTTATGCTTATGCCTGTTGTTTTATGAGTTGTTATAAAATAATAAAACGTAAGTTTGGCTAATAAAAATATTCTTGCTACGATTTCCTGGTATTGATACTATCCATTGCAGTCGGTACTCCAATTGGATCGATAAGAATGCTCCTTGGGGTAAGGCGACCCGTCAACCCATACACCCACCTTGAAGGCGGGCCAATATGGCGAGATGGGGGATTCGGGTTTGACCTGCCCAAATAAATCTCTCCAACGACCGGTAATGGACATCGCGGCTTGGCTGCGTGACCTGGGCCTGGAGCGGTACGCCCCGGCGTTCAGCGATAACGACATCGATGCCGCGGTCCTCCCGTCTCTGACCGGCGACGACCTCGAGAAGCTCGGTATCACCTCGGTCGGCCACCGGCGCAGGCTGCTCGACGCGATCGCCAGCCTCCGCGTTCCGCCGGCGCCCGTCGAAACGACGATCGCGGCGCCAATCGACGCCGTCCGACCCCTCGATCGGATCGAAGCGCACCCCGCGCAGGCCGAGCGCCGCCAAATCACGGTGCTCTTCTGCGACTTGGTCGGCTCGACCGAATTGTCGGCGCGGCTCGATCCGGAGGACATGAGCGAGCTGCTGCGAATCTACCGGAGCTGCTGCGCCGAGACGATCGCGCGGTGGGACGGCTATATCGCCAAGTACATGGGCGACGGGGTACTCGCTTATTTCGGCTGGCCGCGATCGCACGAAGATGACGCCGAGCGGGCGGTACGTGCGGGGCTCGAGCTCGTCGCGGCCGTCGGCCGGCTGGACATGGGCGAGGACATACCACTTGGCGCGCGGGTGGGCATCGCGACCGGGCAGGTCGTGGCCGGCGATCTGATCGGCGAAGGAGACGCGCAGGAGCGCAATGTGGTTGGCGACACGCCGAACCTTGCCGCGCGGCTGCAGTCCCTGGCATCGCCCAACGCGATCGTGATCGGGCCTGCCACCCGGCGGCTGCTGGGCAGCCTGTTCGAATTCCGCGACCTCGGCCCCTTGGTGGTCAAAGGTTTCGCCCAACCCGTGTCGGCGTGCGAGGTGCTGCGCGCGACCGCCGCGGAGAGCCGGTTCGAGGCCCTGCGAGCACAGCAGACGCCGCTGGTCGGACGCGAGGAGGTAATCGGCGTTCTGCTGCGACGCTGGCAACAGGCGAAGGAGGGCGAGGGCCAGGTGGTGCTGCTCTCGGGGGAGCCCGGCATCGGCAAATCGCGGATCGGCGCCACGCTGCTGGAGCGGCTGACGGGCGAGCCGCACGTGCGCTTGCGCTATTTCTGCTCGCCCTACCACAGCGACAGTCCGCTGCACCCGTTTATCAATCAGCTCAAGCGCGCCGCCTGCTTCGAGCCCGACGACCCGCCACGGATCAAGCTCGACCATCTGGAGACGCTGTTCGCCCCATCCACGAAAAAACTGGCGGAGGATGTCCAGCTCGTGGCCGAGCTGATGGCCATTCCGACCGAGGAACGGTACCCCCCGCTCAAACTGAGCCCGCAGCAGAAGAAGGAGCGGACCCTTGCAACCTTGCTCGACAACCTGGAATCGCTGGCGGCGAAGAGCCCGGTGCTGATTATCTTCGAGGACGTGCACTGGGTCGATCCGACCTCGCTGGAAGTGCTGGAGAGAATGGTCGACATCGTGGAGCGGTGGCCGGTGCTGCTGGTGATTACGTTCCGGCCCGAGTTTCAGCCGCCGTGGGTCGGGCTGGCCCACGTGACCCTGCACCGGCTCAAGAAGCTGAACCGGCGCGAGAGCGCGACGCTGTTAGACCGGTTGACCGCCGGCAAACCCCTGCCCCGGGAAGTCGCGGAGCAGATCATCAAGCACACCGATGGCGTGCCGCTGTTCATGGAGGAGCTGACCAAGACGGTGCTTGAAGGCGCCCTGCTCGAGGAACAGGCGGATCGGTACGTGCTCACCGGGCCGCTGCCGCCGTTGGCCATCCCGACCAGCCTGCAAGCCTCGCTGATGGCCCGCCTCGACCGCCTGGCCTCGTTGAAGGATGTGGCGCAGATCGGGGCGGCGATCGGGCGGGAGTTCTCCTACGAGTTGCTGGCCGCGGTCGCCGGGCGGAGCGAGGCAGACCTGCAGCTCGCACTCGACCAACTGGTCGCCGCGGGATTGATCTTCCGGCGTGGGACACCGCCAAGGGTGAGCCTGCAGTTCAAGCACGCGCTGGTGCAGGACGCCGCTTATGCCACGTTGCTGCGCAGCCGGCGACAGGAGCTGCACGCGCGCATCGCCCGCGTCCTGGAGGAAGCTTTTCCGGAAACCGTCGAGACGCAGCCGGAATTGCTGGCCCACCACTACACCCAGGCCGGTCTGACCGAGCAGGCCATCGACTACTGGCAGCGGGCCGGCGAGCGCGCGCTTGACGCGCTCCGCCAATCTGGAAGCGTACCGGCATTTCGGTCAAGGCATCGAGTTGATCAAAGCGTTGCCGGTCTCGCCCGAACGGCACCGACAGGAGTTCCGCCTTTATCTGGGCCTCGGGCCGGCGACCCGCGCGATCAAGGGGTACGCCGCGCCCGAAACCCAGGACGCCTTCACGCGGGCGCGCGAGCTGATCGACGCGGACACCAGCCTGCCGGAACAGATGCTCGTCTTGTATGGTCTCTGGGGCGTGCACCTTGTGGGGGTAGAACCCGAAGCTGGACGCAAAGCCGCGGAACAGGCACTCCTGCTGGTGGCACGCAATGCCGAAACCGGTGCCGAGCCGCAGGCGCACGCCAATCGCTTGATGGGCGAGTCGCTCTGTGTGTTGGGCGAATTCGTAGAGGCACGGCAATACCTGCAACGCGCCATCGCCTTCTGTGATTCCGATCAGGCGATAGTGACCGACTTGCGGTTCTCATTCGATCACAAAGTTACGGCCCTCGGGTTCTTGGCGTTTGTCCTTTGTGCCCTGGGTCATCTGGAGCAGGCGGATGCCGCAGCGACCGAGGCCCTCACCCTGTCCGTCCGCCTCGAAAACGCCAATACGTCCAGTATGGCCCTGTACAGCATGATGTTTCTGGCCGAATTCCGTCGCGATACCGCAGGTCTGCGCAAGTACGCCGACGCGCAGGCGGCCTTATGCGCCGAATACGGCATCACAATGTTTGGAAACTGGGCCAGCTTTGGCCAAGGCCTTGTGCAGTCCTGGAGCGGGAATCCCCTCGAGGGAATCGTTGCCATGCGCGCTGCCTTGGTTGCACAGGAAAGCGCTCATGTGGGTATGTTCCGCACGATGCAACTGGGATATCTTGCCGAGGCCCACGCCGGCATCGGCGAGCGCGAGCTCGCCCGCACGCTGTTGGACGAGGCCATCGCGCTGGCAACTCCAACGAAAGAGAGGATTTTCGAGGCCGAGCTGCACCGGATGCGCGGTGAGATTCTCCTCGCCCAAGACGAGGCTGCGGCCGAAGCCAGCTTCGAGCGGGCGTTGTCGATCGCACGCCGGCAGAGCGCGAAACTTTGGGAGTTGCGCGCCGCCGTGAGCCTCGCGCGGCTGTGGCGCGATCAGGGCCGGAACGACAAAGCCACCGATCTCCTTGCGCCCGTTTACGATTGGTTCACCGAGGGTTTCGCCACGCCCGACCTGCAAGCGGCCAAGGAACTGCTGGACAATCTTCGTAGCGCTTATCGGTACGCGCCGTAGCTTCTTTTTCGTTCGATTGTGAACGAAATGTGAAGTTGACCTGTTCTTGGTGAAAAACGGGGGCCGCGGGCGAAAACCCGCGGTCCCCGTTTCGCGGTCCGCTGCCGCCGCTCTCTCTGAGGAGTTCTCAAGCGGCCTTCGGCCACTTCTTCCCGACATCCCCGAGGCCGGCTTTTTTGAGGTCTTCGGGAGTCATGGCGATCCTGAATTCGACGTCGGCGTTGAATGCGAGGAACCATGGCTCGGCAATCGCGGGAATCTTCGATGGGTCGGCGAGGTCGAAGATCAGGATCGCCCCTCTGTGACCATCCCGTTCCGTGAAATAGACTGCCTCCGGCTTGGTCTCTTTCAGGATGCGGTCCAGTTTCTCGCCGACGGACCCGTCCCTGACGGCGGTGTTGAACTGCTCGTGAGGCATGGTCACGTTCAAGAGAAAACGCATGTGGGAACCTCCCTTTCTGCCATGGCCGACGCCGGGGAACCAATGCGCCGCCAAGGGTGTCGGATCGTTGATGTCTCACCGAGTGTTTGCCGGGGGGATGCTTGCCCGGACGGCACTTCCGCCAATCCCCGCGCTATGTCTGTTGAGATGCAACGGTTCGTGGGATGGTTCGGGTTCGGAGGGGTCCTCAAGGTTTCGGGATGCGAAAGGTGCTGATCATCGCGCTTCCGCTCGCCGCATAAAGGAGGGTAAAGGGGTGAAATATCCATGGGCCGATCCGAAGGGATCCAAAGGGGAGGAGATGGTCGATCCTGCCTTGCCAGAATGCGATGCCAAGAAGGATGACAAGGATGATACTGGCAGGGATGGGGGTCCCTTCGTAATATTTTACCTTTCCTGTTCCGCCTGAAAGCGCCTCCGCGGTCACGTTGAATCTTGCAAGTCGGCTGATTCCGCAACTTACGAAATAGATCAATATCAGTGCATCCCACATGCCTTGCAGTCCCAATGCGAATCCCAGGACGGCGGGCGCAACGCCGAAGGAAACAATATCGGCCAGCGAATCGAGATCGGCCCCAAGAAGCGACTGCCGCTTTAGGCGGTGAGCCACGAACCCATCGAGAACGTCACAGACCAGCGCGAGAGGGAGGAGAAGAAAGACAGCCCAGAAGTGCGTGGCACGGGAATCGGTAACGCGATTCAGGCACAGAAAGATACCGGCCATTCCGAACCCTGCGTTTGCCAGGGTGATGAAGTCCGCCAGGACAAAGGATCGGATCATGGACATCGATTTTTTCACGGAAGCTGGTCATCCCCATTCAAGCTGTCATTGGAACCCTTAACATCCATCTTATCAAATGTATCCTTCGTCGTTCCATTTTGATCCACGAGCAGCCCCTAGGACAAACACCGGGAGGAGAATCGGACAAACGGTGACTCGCGTTTCGGACGGAAGCCGGTTCCTGAGGCGGGCCGGCAGGATTACCCTATTGGAAACAGGAGAATACTTGCGCCTTCCGGTTGAAGGATGAGGGAAAAATGAGTCCACGATGCGGGCGGTCACGGTCTACCGGTTGGATGACGGCATCAATCATGAACGGATTCTTGCGGGGAACGCTGTTGGCGGCCTTGTTCGGGATCGCTCTCGCGCTCGCCGGGTGTGGCGGCGGTGGCAGCAGCAATCCGCCGGGCGCTGCGGCGCCGACCGTCGTGGTGCAGCCTTTGCCGTTGCCGGGTCCCTATGCGGTTGCGTGCAGCAACGTCGTCCAGGATTTCAGTCGGGTGGGGGCCGGCGAGGACGTGAACGGCTATTGGGAAGGCGCGCCGTCGGGCACCGGCGCGCCGCGTTATGCGACCGACCTGCTGGCGGACCCGGGGAATACGCTGATCGCCACGGTGACCGCGCCGCAGGACTCGAATCTCTTCGGTTCGTTTGCCGGACAGAATGTCGCGTTCGTGGTGCTCGCGTGCTATCCCACCCCGGCCGACAACCCCCGTCCCGACTATCCGCTGCCGACCGGCAAGGTTGTGCCGCGCATGCAGACCGGATCGGATGCGCCGTTATTCGCGGACCCCGCGGCTCGTTACCCGGTGCTTGCGTTTTCGCATGGCTACACCGGCAGCCCGCTCTCCAGCGACTACATTTCGGGGCTGTCCGTCTTCGCAAGTTACGGTTACGTCGTAGTCGCCCCGTTTCACGGCGACCTGCGCTTCTCCGACCTCAGGATCGATAACCTCGGCGACGCCATTACCGTGCTGTTGCACTTGAGCGACTTCACGGCGATGCAGGCGCTGCGGCCGCTATCGATCTCCGCGGCGCTCGACCTCGTGCTCGGGCATCCGCAATGGCAAGGTCACATCGATGCGACGCGGATCGGCGGCTTCGGGGCGAGCATGGGCGGCGAGACGATGATGCTGCTGGGCGGCGCCGGCCTGACGACCTCCTACCCCGGGTTGTCGTGGAATCAGGTCACCCGCGATCCGCGGATCAAGGCGGCGGTCGGCTACGTGCCGTATTTCGGGCAGCCGTTCCTGCCTGCCTTCGGACGCGACCAGAACGGTCTCGTCGGCATCGATCTGCCGTTCCTCGGCATCAGCGGGACGGCGGACACGACCGCTCCGATCCACGAAACGGAGACCGGCATGGCGCGCCTCACCGGGACCCGCGAGCTGGTCGCACTCTCAGGCGTGACCCACGGGTTCGACCTTGCCTCGACCAACGACATCTTCACGTGGACGCTTACGTTCCTCGACGCGGAGGTCCGCGGCAACCCGGCGACACGAAGGCAGCTCCTGACGATGGCGAGCGTGGCGGGCGGAGGCGACGATAGCGTCCTGATCTACTACAACGGCCTGCCATAAAGGAATGGATACTTGCTATTATACAAGACAGGATAATGAGAGCGACGAAGACAACGACGACAATCGATGATGTCCCCCCCGGAAGACCTTGCCTCCTGAAACGCAAACCCTGCCCCGCAGCTAGAAGGAGGCGCCCATCTTGAAGCCGGGCAAGTCCATCCTCGCGGATTTGCGCCAAGCAGGGACGAGCCTCCTCGGGGGCGGATCGGCGAATCTATACGCCGGCGACGAATCGCCGCTGCGTTCGGAGCTGTTCAGCAGCGAGCAGATGAAGGAGCACGGCAAGACCCTTGCGGGCGTGCACAGGCTGGGTCCGAGAGGGATTCGGGACCGGCTTCTGTCCCGGCTGGCGGAGAATGAGCGCGTCCTGGCGGGAGCCTGCAACCTGTTGACGTCGGCGGTGGCTGCGAACCGCCGGATCGCTCCCGCCGGGGAATGGCTCCTCGACAACTTCTACCTGATCGAAGAGCAGATCCGCACGGCCAAGAGGCACCTGCCGAAGGGGTACAGCAGGGAGCTGCCTCGCCTGCTGGACGGACCGTCGGCCGGACTGCCGCGCGTGTACGACATCGCGCACGAGGCGATCTCGCACGGCGATGGACGGGTGGACCCGGAAAGCCTCAGCAGCTTCGTGGCGTCCTACCAGAAGGTGACCGTCCTGACGCTGGGCGAACTGTGGGCCATCCCCATCATGCTGCGCCTGGCGCTGATCGAGAATCTCCGCCGCGTCGGAGCACGGATCGTCACCGGAAGCGTCGACCGGGATCTCGCCGCCCGCTGGGCGGAACAGATGCTCGAAATCGCCGAAAAAGACCCGAAGAGCCTGATATTGCTGACGGCGGACATGGCGCGATCGAACCCGCCGATGGTGAGCTCGTTCGTCGCGGAATTCGCCCGCCGGCTGCAGGGACAGAGTACCGCCCTGGCGTTGCCGCTCACCTGGATCGAACAACGGCTTTCGGAGTCCGGCCTGACGATCGAGCGGCTGGTGCGGTCGGAGAACCAGCAAAAGGCCGCCGACCAGGTTTCCATCAGCAACAGCATCGGCAGCCTTCGGTTCCTGGGGGCGATGGACTGGCGCGCGTTCGTCGAGACGATGAGCGCCGTGGAGCAGACGCTGCGCGAGGACCCGGGGGGAGCCTACGTCCGGATGGATTTCACCACCCGCGACCGTTATCGCCATGTCGTCGAGAAGATCGCGAAGAAGACCCGATTGCACGAAGCCGATGTGGCGCGGCAGGCGATCCTGCTGGCCGGCGAGGGCGCGGCCAGGAACGGACCCGGGGATCGCTCGGCCCATGTCGGATTCTACCTGGTCGACAAGGGGTTGCCGCGGATGGAACGGGCGGTGGAGGCGCGCCTGTCCGCTCTCGACAGCCTTCGGCGGACGGCGAGCCGCTGTTCCCTGCACCTCTATCTGGGCTCGATCACGCTGTTGACGGTCCTCTTCTCCGGGGCCTTGCTGGCGAAGGCGCATGGCGGCGGCTTGCGGGGTTGGCCGCTCGCACTGTTCGGCGCCCTCTCCCTGCTGTGCGCCAGTCCGCTGGCGGTCGCGCTGGTGAACTGGATCGCCACGCTGCTCGTGAAACCGGTTCCGCTGCCGCGAATGGACTTCTCCGAAGGGATTCCGCCGGAATCGCGCACCCTGGTGGTGGTGCCGACGATGCTCACGAGCCCCCGCTCCATCGAGTCCCTGGTCGAATCCCTGGAAGTCCGATTCCTTGCGAATCGGGATGAGAACCTGCACTTCGGCCTGCTGACGGATTTCCTGGATGCGAACGCGGAAACGCTCCCGGAGGACGGGGAGCTGGTGCAGCTTGCCCGGAAGGGGATCGAAGAGCTGAACGACAAGTACGGGAGCGCAACGAGCGACCCGTTCTTCCTTTTTCACCGCCCGCGCCGATGGAATCCGCAGGAGCGGACCTGGATGGGTTACGAACGCAAGCGAGGGAAGCTTGCGGAGTTGAACCTGCTTCTTCGCGGCGGGGGAACGGATTGCTTTTCCGTCGTCGTCGGCAGGACGTCCGACGTATCGAACGTCCGGTTCGTGATCCCACTCGACACGGATACCCAACTGCCGCGCGACTCGGCGCGGCAGTTCGTCGGGGCGATGTCGCATCCGCTGAACCG
>CAVUUN010000015.1:0-21702 GCA_963744645.1 uncultured Acidobacteriota bacterium | reverse complement strand
CGGGTATGGCGGCCTGGGTCGGGGACTCCCGCGGCGACCTTCCACCGAGGCAATCAGTGCCGTCTCCTCGCCGCAGACAAAGGCGCCCGCTCCCAGCCGAACCTCGATATTGAAGCTGAAGGTCGTTCCGCAAATGTCGTTGCCGAGGAAGTGCACTCTTCGCGCCTGTTTGATTGCGTTCTGGAGACGCTGGATGGCAAGGGGATACTCGGCCCGCACATAAACGTAGCCTTGGGTAGCCCCTACGGCGTAGGCCGCCAGCGCCATTCCTTCGAGCACCCGGTGCGGATCGCTTTCCAGGACACTCCGGTCCATGAAAGCTCCCGGGTCGCCTTCGTCGGCATTGCAGATTACGTATTTCTGGGGACCTTTCGCCTTGGAGACCGTGCTCCACTTCAGTCCCGTCGGTACCCCGCGCCGCCGCGGCCCCGCAGCCCGCTCTTGTACACCTGCTCGAGCACTTCGGCAGGCGTCATCTCCGTCATGGCATTCTGCAAGGCGCTGTAGCCGCCCGCCGCGATGTAGTCCTCAATTCTCTCCGGGTCAATGACACCGCAGTTTTCCAGGACAATCTTCACCTGTCGGGTGAAGAAGGGATAGTCGGCGGAGGCTGCCAGTCTTTCCACCGGCTCGCCGTTCAGGCTCTGGATGATCTCGGCTGCATCCTGGGGCTTAACTTCCTGGTAAAGAGTGCCGGGTTGCGCCGTGATGAGAGGACCGGCCGCGCATAAACCCATGCAGCCGACGCCCCTGACGTGTACGTCCTGCTCTCGTCCCTGGCTCTTGACCTCGGCCTCCAGCGCCGTCTTCACCTGGTCGCTGTGGGACGACAGACAGCCGGCCGCCACGCAGACGCAGACGTGATGCTTGTATTTCCGTCGAGCTTCCTGCTCAGTGCTGATTACTTTGGCAATTTCTTCAGGCGTCATTCTTACCCCACCTTCCCATCCGATCGATCAACTCGTTCGGGGTCAGTTTGCCGACCACTTCGCCGTCAAGAACGGCCGCCGGGGCAAGTCCGCAGGACCCGAGGCAGCGGGCCGACATCACCGAGATGTTGCCGTCGGGCGTCGTCTCTCCGAGTTTCACCCCGTGTTTCTCTTCGATCGCGTTCAGAAGAGCGGGAACGCCCTTGATGTAGCAGGCGGTCCCCGTACATACCACACAGGTGTGCTTGCCCTTCGGCTTCAAGCTGAAGAAGTGGTAGAAGGTAGCCACCCCGTAAACCTGGCTCAAGGGAACGCGAAGGGCCGCAGCCACGAAGCGCAGCGCCTGCTCATCCAGGTAACCAAAAGTCTCCTGCACGGTGTGCAGGGTCTCGATCAGGGCGTTAGGCCGATGCCCATGCCTCCGCATCGTAGCGCTAACCATTCTCCAGCGCACATCATCGGACGGCGGAGTAGTGCTGCCAAACTCGGTCCACATCCAGTGCTCCTTTCGGACTTTCTCCCGGAGGCAAATCTCAACAGTTGAACCCCATCCTCCGGTTTAACCACACGAACTCCTTTGTTTGTTCGCTAAGGTAAGGGCAATAAGCGAGCCAATCGAGCACCCCTTTTTCAACCGCCTGAACACGCGTGGCGTATGCCTTTGGCCATCATTCTGCCGAGATCGATCCAGCCGTCTGGGGCGCGATGGGGCAAGTCACCCACCAAAACCGTGAAAAGACATAACGGGGGTCTACCGGTTTCGTTGTCGTCCGTTCGGCCCACTGATAAAATCCTCAACAGTCGAGGATTTCGGGGAGGGGAACCATGAGAAAAGACCCGTCCAAGACCCGCATTAATGGTCGCGAGCTCAAACCTGAAACTCTGATGATGAGTTACGGGTATCACCCGGAGTGGTCAGAGGGCGCGATCAAGTGCCCCATCTTTCAGACATCCACTTTTGTTTTCAAGAACGCTGAAGAGGGAAAGGCCTTTTTTGAAATCGCGCTCGGCCTGCGAGAGCAGAAGAAGGAACAAGAGCCGGGACTGATCTACAGCCGACTCAACAACCCCGATCTTGAGATCCTCGAGGATCGGCTCACTCTTTGGGATGGCGCCGAGGACTGCGCGGTTTTCGAGAGCGGGATGGCCGCGATCAGCACGACCGTCCTGGAGTTCGCCAAGCCTGGAGACGTGGTGCTCCACAGCGAACCGCTGTATGGTGGGACCGAGTACCTGTTTGACCAGGTAATGAACCGGTTCGGCATTCGGGCAGTCAGCTTTCCGGCCGGCTGCTGCCCCGGTGGAATCGACGAGATCATTGCTCGAGAGGGCGCCTCCCAGCTGGCCATGATCTATCTCGAAACCCCGGCAAATCCAACCAATGCCCTGGTGGATATGGAAATGGCAGTCAGCCTCGCCCGCAGATATTCGACCAGCACTCGCCGCGTTGTTGTTGTAGTCGATAACACCTTTCTCGGCCCGCTTTGGCAGCATCCGATGCGATTCGGCGTCGACCTGGTCCTCTACTCTGCGACCAAGTTCATCGGCGGGCACAGCGACGTAATCGCCGGTGTCTGCCTCGGGTCCCGCGAGATGGTGAAGCGTGTGAAGAACCTGCGCACTTTTCTCGGCACAATGGCCAGTCCCTGGACGGGATGGTTGCTCTTGCGCAGCCTCGAGACACTGAAGATCAGGATGACCGCACAAATGAAGAACGCTCAACATATCGCCGACTTCCTGGCCGATCATCCGAAAGTCGAGAAGGTCTATTACCTGGGGCTCCTGAACGAGGAACACCCCGATTACGCGATCTACCGAAAGCAGTGTCTCGCTCCCGGTTCCATGATTTCCTTTGACCTGGCCGGTGGCGAAGCCGAAGCTTTCCGCTTCCTTAACTCGCTGCAGTTGATCAAACTCGCCGTCAGCCTGGGGGGGACCGAGTCTCTGGCGGAGCATCCTCACACCATGACCCATGCCGAACTGCCGCCCGAAGAAAAGGAACGCGCGGGCATCACGGAGAAGATGATCCGTCTCTCGATCGGGATCGAGAACGCCGAGGATCTCGCCGCAGACCTCGGGCAGGCGCTGGAGAAGGTGTGAGGGACTGACCGGCTGACCGGCTGATCAGCTGACCGGCTGACCCCGAACCACTACTCTAACCACTGACAAATGCGCACTGCCCGCTGTGCGCTGCCGTCACCTCGGCGGTAGACATGACGAGGTGCGAGCGGGACCGCAAAGACGTCTTTCGCCCCATCCGGGGCTCCCCGCCACATTACCCTCCACCCCGGGCTCCCTCATCCCTACGGGATTCGGTCACCCGGGGCTACGCGACTTTCGCCCCATCCGGGGCTCCAAAAACCTGCCCATAGTGCGATCCTCTCCCCACTGTTTCGACACCTCGGCAGTGTGCAGCGGCCAGCGGGGCAGCGGGCAGCAGGCAGTGGGCAGAGGGCAGAGGGCAAAGGGCAGCCGCCCTGAACAAGTCCATGTCACGGCAGCAGGCAGAAGAGTCACGGATTGCGCCGAGCAGTTGCTTCTGAGAGCCCCGGATGGGGCGAAAGTCGCGTAGCCCCGGGCGACCGAAGTCCTGAAGGGACAAGGGAGCCCGGGGTCAGGGCAGGCAAAGCGAACGGAGCCCCGGACGGGGCGAAAGAGTCGGGCAGTGCGCAGTGTGCAGCCGGTCAGCTGGTCAGCTGGTCAGCCGGTGCGGGGCGGAGGTCGCGATCTTCCTCGAGCAGCAGGTCGGCCTTCTCCGGGTCAACGGGGCGGGAGAAGAGGTAGCCCTGGGCGAGACGGCAGTTCATTCCGATGACTTCCCGCATCTGGTAGACATTCTCGACTCCTTCGACCACCACGTCGAGATTCAGGCTCTCGGCAAGCTGAAGGATCGCCCGCAGCACTGCCTTGTTCTCGCGGCTGATCCCGTCTCCGGCCAGGAATGAACGATCGGTCTTCAGCGCGTTCACGGGGAACATGTGAAGGTAACTGAGGGCCGAGTATCCAGTCCCAAAGTCGTCGAGGTGGATCTGGATGCCCTTCGCCCGCAAATCGTGGAGCTTCTGGCTCGACGACTCCATGTTGCTCATCACCACGCCTTCCGTAATCTCCACGCGAAGGCTGGAGGGCGAGAGTTGGGTATCGTACAGTGTCTGCTCGATCCGGTCGATGAGGTCCGGTCGAAGGAACTGCCGGGCCGAAAGGTTGAAGTTCAGCGACAGTTTCTCCCGATCGGGGAACTTCTCGTGCCAGGTCTGCATTTGCTTGCACGCAAGTCGCAGCATCTGCCATCCAATCGGAACCAGCAGGTCCGCGTCTTCGGCGACCGAGAGGAACTGTGCAGGGGGCAGAAGACCGCGTTCCGGATGCTTCCAGCGGAGCAGCGCCTCGAATCCCCTTATCTTGCCCGACTGCAGAGAAACGATTGGCTGATAGAAAAGACAGAACTCCTGACGCGGAATCGCCGTCCGCATCTCGTTCTCGAGCTGGAGCACGCTCCGGGCGCTCGCGAGCATGTCGCCGTTGAAAACCTCGCAACTGCCCTTGGCACGAATCTTCGCCCGGTACATCGCAGTGTCCGCGTCGCGCAGCATTTCGTCCGGCTGCTGGTACTCCGAAGAGGAAAGAACAATGCCGACGCTCGCGCTCGAGAAGATCTGCTGGCCGGAGATCGTGAACGGTTCCTCGAGCTTTTTCTGAATCCGCCCGGCGACCAGGACGGCATCCGAAGGCTGGTGCAACTCCCCAAGGAGAACCGCAAACTCATCGCCGCCGAAACGGGCGACCGTGTCCACCGTCCGGACGCACGCTTCCAGGCGGCGAGCCATCGCCTTCAGTAATTCGTCGCCTGCCAGATGCCCCAGGCTGTCATTGATAATCTTGAACCGGTCGAGGTCCAGAAACAGCAGGGCAAACTGCATGTCCTTGTACCGTTTGCCCCGCTTCAGAGTCTCGTTCAGACGATCGAGGAAAAGTGCGCGGTTGGGCAAACCCGTCAGATGATCGTGGAAGGCGTCGTAGATCAGTTGCTGCTCGGCGAGCTTTCGACCGGTACAGTCAGTTTGGGATCCTGCGATCCGGTGTGCCTTCCCGTCCGCGTCCCGTACAGCCAATCCGCGGCAGAGCATCCAGCGGTATTCGCCGTCGACGTGTTGCAGCCGGTACTCGGATTCGAAGTGCGGGCTCTGTCCCTCGATGTGCGTCAGAAGCGCTGAGCGGACATGCGCGCGGTCCTGGGGATGGACCCGGTGCAGCCACTCGTTCGGGTGTTCGCCGATTTCCTCGTTCGCACACCCGATCATCTCTCTCCATCGCGGCGAGAAGTACGCCCGGTTCGTCTTTAGATCCCAGTCCCAAAGCCCGTCGTTGCTGCCTTCTGCGGCCAGTGCGTACCGCTCTTCGCTCTCTCGCAAGGCACGCTCCACCTCTTCCCGCTTGTTGATTTCGATTTCGGCGGCGGTATAGGCAATTTTCAGCCTCGATTGCCTGAACTCGGTGTGAAGTCGCAAACCTGCGGCGGCAAAGAGCCCAAAGGCAAAATGCAGCCAGGCCGGAGTCGCACCGGCGGCCCAGGCGACAATGACCCAGATTCCAAGTGTCGAAGCCAGTACCAACGCAAGTCTGGAAGAGGACAGGAAGAAGCAGGCGATCCCCATCCCAAGCAGGATCAAGTTTCGGACTTCGTTGGTGCCCGACAGGTAGTACACGTGCAGGAGGGTGTTCACGAGCACGAGGCCGGCCAGAACCGCCCCAATCGATTCTTCAGCCCAGGGGGAAAGCTTCTTCCGGCTCAAAATCCAGCGAAGAACGGCGAGGATCACAGCCGTGCTTCCAACCAGCGTCAGGATTGTCCAGCGCTTCAAATCAGGCTGCAAAAGAAGCTGGCTGACGGCGGCGACCAGATAGACGCCTGCGAGACCGGTGAGGATCGGGTAATAGAACCGCTGTGGGGACGAAACGGTCACGGGCTCGCTCGGCGGCGGATCTGATGAATCGGTCGCGGCTATCGCCGCTACGGCCTCCGTCTCCTCCGCAGGCGCTGCCTCGCCCAGTCTCGATTGCGTGGCTTCCCCAAGCATTTAGGCGGCTATTGTGCCACCGACTCTGGCCGGGCCTTGTGATCTACAACACAGGATCTTGTGATCGTGAGCACATTTTGGGCCGGGCTGACCAGCCAAACGGTCAGCCGGTCAGCCGGCCCCAGTACTACCGCGACAATTGGGTCGTTTTCTGCGCGCCGACGATCTCATCCGCGAGTTGGCCGGCGTCGTAGAGCTTGCGCAATGCTTCGATGATGTAGGCGCTGTGGACCGCTACGGCACGGTTCTTAGTGTCATCGTAGACGAATCGCCCAACCAGGCTCTCGATATTGCCGTCGAAGATCAACCCGACTACCTCGCCATTCTTGTTGACCACCGGGGAACCGGAGTTGCCGCCGATGATATCGGCCGTGCAGACGAAGTTGACGGGAGTCGTGAGATCCAGTTTCTCCTTCCCATCCCAGAAGCGCTGGGGCAGGCTGAAATCGCCGGTTTTGTCGAAGCTGGTGGATCTGTCGTAGAGCCCGTACAGCGTGGTCTTATAAGGGGCGACGGTTCCGTTCATCTCGTAGCCCTTGACCGTTCCAAAAGCCAGGCGCAACGTGAAGGTTGCATCCGGGTAGGCTGATTTCCCGAAAGCGGCAAAGCGCGCGGCCGCGATCTTCTCGAGTGCGGGCGCCTGAACGCTCTCGATGTTCTTCTTGTTCGACTCGATTTTCTCTCTGATCATCGGCTCGAGCTGGCGGGCAAGAACGATCATTGGATCGCTCGAATTCTCGACGGCTGCCGGGCCCCCTTCTGCCAACGACTTTCGGACCGCGGGATCGGCGAGCTTGGTTCCAGTAACCAGTCCCCGGGCCACCTCTGCCGGCTTTCGTCCCTTGAGCACTGCCTTGATGAAGGGATCGTCCGGGCCCAGTTCCTCAAGCGACATCTGCAACAGCCCGGCCAGGCTGGCCTCCTCGAGGTCCGGATAGATCGGCGCCGGAGAGAACAAGCGAAAACGCAGCGACTCCAAGCCGGATTCGTGGTAGCCCTCCAGGCGTTCGCTGTCCGGCTTCTTTACCTCGTCCACGTAGATGACCAGGGTGGTGGCGAGTGAACCCAGGCGGGAGCCAAGTAATTGCCGGAAGAAGTTGGTCTTGGCGACTTCGACTTCCTTTTTGGTCACCGCTGCCATGGTGTCCCAGGCATCACCGTACTTCTTCTGCCACTCTGGGTTGCTTGAAATCTGATGTCGGAAGTCCTCTTCCTGCTTCTTGCGGGCCGCCATGATTTTTGCATCCAGCAGTCCTGCGTACTCGCCGCTAAGCGCCTTCTTGGAGTTTTCCAGGCCGAAAATCTGGATGAGCGCGCGCCGTTCCTGTTCTGTCCCGCGCTTTGAATACTCGCGCAGGATCTGGATGCGACGGTTGATGTATTTCAGGTACTGAGGGTATTCGTAATCCCTCTGGTACTCCAGTTGCGCGTATGTGAACAGTCGATCGGTCGATCCGGGGTGTCCGGAGACAAACACGAGCTCATTGTTGTCCGCCCCTTTGGCGCTCCACTTCAGGTAATTCTCGGTTTTGGCCGGTCGGTCGTTCTCATACACCCGGAAGAAGGCCATGTCGAGGTCGTAACGGGGGTAAGTGAAGTTGTCCCAGTCGCCGCCAAAGTAAGCGGCCTGTCGTTCGGGTGCCATCACCAAACGAACGTCGGTGTATTTCTTGAGTCTGTAAAGCCAGAATTCGCCGTCGTGATAGAGGCTGACGACATCGGATCTCAGTCCGGTCTTGTCCAGGCTCTCTTTTTCGATGCGGGCTGATTCGCTCTGCCGGGCTTTGAGCGCATCCATTTCGCTCATGCCGGCTTTGACCGCGCCGCGAACGCGATCGGTGACGTTCTCCATCGAGATCAGCACGTTCAACTCGAGGTCCGGGCACTTGATTTCTTCGGCCCCGGTCTTTGCGTAGAAACCGATCGCCACGTAATCCTTTTCCGCGGAGGACATCTTTTGCAGCTGGCCGACGGCGACGTGATGATTCGTCATCACCAGGCCGTTCGAGCTGATAAAAGAACCCGAACCCCCGTCGTTGAACCGAACGCTCGAAAGCCGAACATGATCCAGCCAGGTCTGGCTCGGCGCGAAACCGTAGCGTTCCTGAAGGATCTTGGTCGGCGGATTATCGAAGGTCCACATCCCCTCGTCGGCGTAAGCAGGTGTTCCGACCAGGAGAACTAAGGCGATCAGTGACAGGAGCGGAATTGTTCTTAGCATGCAGTCGAATCCTTTCCGAAGACAAACGCACGATTCACAGAATGTAGAGAGATATTGTAGCGAATTAGTTTCATGGATGCCGTGGAAAGACGGCTGGCAGCGGCTAACCGGCTGACCAGCTGACCGGCTGACCGGCAGACCGTGGGGTCTTCGGGCAATCGGGAGGGATGTCAGACCGGTCATGCACAATGTGCTTTATGCATGAAGGCAACGTGTCTTCGCCCAAGAAGCTTGCGGCAAAATCGGTTGTCGCCTTGCGCGCAGACCCGAACCGACAGGGTGTGGTGTTGAAACTCAGCAGGGACGGGCGGACCGCGTCGGTCCAATTCGACAATTATCCCCGGCCGACCGTTCATGGGGTCGACGGCTTGATCTTCATCTCCTCGTCGCCTCAGCTGAGACTGTTCGAGGGCGACGCCCAGTCGGCATAGGAAAACAGGACCTGAAAACTACCCGAAGCGAAGCCGGCCGAACTTTCTCTTGCCCACGCGCAACACGACTTCCGAACCAGCCCGCGCATCCAGCATGGACGCCGGGTCTTCCACTTTGCTTCCGTCGATCGAAACTCCGCCGCTTTTGATCAGTCGCCGCGCCTCCGACTTGGAGGGGGCGAAACCGACCTGGGCGATCACGTCGGCCAGCGCCGTCTCTCGCCCGCCTGCGAGCTCGAAAACGGGCATCTCTTCGGGCTGTTCCCGCGCCTGAAAGACTCGGGCGAAGTGGCTCCTGGCCTCCTCGGCCGCCTCACGCGAGTGGAAGTCCGCCGTCACCCGGAAGGCTAGATCCCCCTTTGCGTCCATCGGGTGGATGACGCCGTTTTCGACGTCGTGACGCAGTTTCTCGATCTCGCCGTAGGACAGGTCGGTCAGAAGCTCGTAATACCGCCACATCAGCTTGTCGGCGATCGACATGATCTTCCCGTATATCTCCTGCGGCGGCTCTGCGATTCCAATGTAGTTTCCGAGCGACTTGCTCATCTTCTCGACCCCGTCCAGTCCTTCCAGAATCGGCGTCATCAGGAGCACCTGGGGTTCCAGGCCGAATTCGCGCTGTATGTCGCGCCCCACCAGGAGGTTGAACCTCTGGTCGGTGCCGCCCAGCTCAAAGTCGGCTTCCAGCGCCACGCTGTCGTAAGCCTGGACCAGCGGGTAGATCAGCTCGTGGATCGAGATCGGCTGGTTGTTGGTTAGCCGCTTGTTGAAATCATCGCGCTCGAGAATGCGCGCCACCGTATACTTGGCACATAGCCGAATCCAGTCCTCCGAGCTCATCGAACCGAACCACCGGCTGTTGAAATCAACGATCGTTTTGACCGGATCGAGGATCCTGAACACCTGCTTTTGGTAGGTCTCCGCGTTCTTCAGAATGTCTTCCCGGGACAGCGGAGGCCTGGTCTTGTTCCGGCCGGTCGGGTCCCCGATCAGACCCGTGAAGTCGCCGATCAGGAAGACCACCCGGTGGCCCAAGTCCTGAAAGTGCTTCATTTTCCTCAGCAGGACCGTGTGGCCGACGTGCAGATCAGGCGCCGTCGGATCGAAACCCACCTTGACTGTTAAAGGCTTGCCGGTTTTGGCGGCCTTTTCGAGTTTCTTCCTGAGCTCTTCTTCGTTGATGACTTCAGCCGCGCCCTTGAGCAGGTACGCCATCTGGTCATCGATAGACATTTCTTTAGCGATCATATTTTTGACTGTTTTGCGAACGGTGGCCCGTGACGCGCGCTGACCGGCTGACCTGCTGACCAGCTGCGCACTCCGCACTGCGCACTTCTCACTGGCGATCTTTTCTATATTGCCACGCTGTTGCGGGTCGGCCCAGCCAGCCAGTCCGCCGGTCAGCCGTCAGTCGTCAGTCGTCCTCAGCACATCTTGCCGTCGAAGTAGTCGGGCCGGGCCCATACGAGGGCGTGAGGACCCGCAAGGTGAGCCATCCGGTTCTCCAGTTCCCTCTGCTCGGTTTGCGACTGGGCCTTATAGGTAAGTGCCAGCTGGATGTTCTGGTCCAGGTTCGCCATCCCGACGTGTCCGACGACCGCCGTCGCGACCCCTGGTTGGCTCCAGGCGTAGTTGAGGCACTCCCCGGGATTCCCGGCATTTTCGACAATTCCGCGCATGGTTTTCATGGCGATCACGCCGACGTTCTTTTCCCTAGCCGCCGGCATGGCCACGCTTGCGAATTTGCCATACTGGGTAGGGTTCATCGCGAGGATGCAGACGTCGACGTCGGCTGCCTCGAGCATGGCCTTGGATTTCTCGGCGCTGTTCATACTCGAGAATCCGATGAATCTCGCCGCGCCGGACTTCTTCAGCTTGCCCAATTCCTTGTACAGGCCTCCGGTCAGAGCGGGTATGTCTTCCGATGCCTCGATGCTGTGAACCAGCAGGATGTCGACGTAGTCCGTCTTCAGACGCTTAAGGCTGATCTCGAATTCTTTCAGCCCCTCGGCCACGTCGCGGGATTTCACTTCGATCTTGGTCGAGAGGATGACGGATTTTCGATATGGCCCTAACACCTCGCCAAGGCGCTCTTCGCTGCTAAGAGCCGAGCCTCCTTTCTGATTGAACAAAGCCGGGGTGTAACCGTAGGAACTGTCGAAGAGCGTGATACCAGCGTCAAACGCGCGCTGCAGCATGGGTTCCCAAACCCCGTTCTTGTTCTTCAGAAACTGCGAACCTGCGCCGAAGGATAGGATTGACACTTGGAGTCCGGTCTTCCCAAGTGTTCGCCTGGGCATTACCGATTGGGCGAGGCCGGCGGACCCGACTGCTGAAGCCGCCGCAATTCCGATGGCTGAGTGCTGGAGAAAATCTCGGCGAGACATTCCCTTTTTCATAGTAGATTGCCTTTCTTTTTCGTACTGACCTTACATGCCCGGCTGTTCGGGCGAATATTTCACGGTCACGGAGGTTATCACTCCGTCCGCTGCCGGATGCTTGTTCGGAGTGAAGGTGATGTCCGGCTTGCTCTCCGCGACTTGGTTGCCGATTTGGATTTGGCCCCGGTACAGGATATTAAAGTTCTCGACCATGTGAACTTCCAGAAGATATTCGTACTTACCGGGAACAATCCCCTTGTCCTTAAGATTGATCTTCAGCGAGTTTTTCCCGACTGGTGGGGTCGGCCGGCTCACCGCGTCGTAGTCGGTCTCGGTCGCTTTGTCCCAGTTTGCTACCTTAATCCAGTCAGGGCAGATGGTGGGGTCGTTGAACCCGCCATAGGCGAGGTACTCGCTCACAAACAGAGACTTAACGTATTGACCTTTCTCATCTTGCAGCCAGAGGGCCGTTTGATACGATGGTTCGACGCCTTCGGGGGATCCGAAGACAAAGCTGACTTCCAGCGTGCCTGCGACCTGCGTGGCGGATTGGGCTGCTGGAGATTGCGAGGTCTCCACCGCTGCTTGGCCGAAACACCCGAAAGGAACCAGGAGAACGACGAGAACCAGGATTGGAGCGTGCATAAACGCAAAACTTATAGCAGGCGGCCTCCAAAAACACAAGCTGCGGAAGCGAGGACAACTGCGCACTACGGACTGCGCACTACGGACTGCGCACTACGAACTGCGGACTGCGCACTGCCCACTGCGCACTACCTTCTGCCCAATACCCGACTGCCAGCTGACCAACTGCACAAACAGTGTCCGCTCCATGTTAGTGCGCAGTCCGCAGTGCGCAGTGGGCAGTGCGCAGTCCGCAATGGGCAGTGCGCAGCGCGCAGCAGTTTTTCGCTTTCCCGCGTGACACGTGTCGGCGTTGGTCTATATACTTCCGGCCAGAAAAAGGCTTCTGGGGGAGGAGCATGTCCGCCACAGGGCGAGACCCGGAGCTACACAGCGGAGCGAGGATCAAGGCCATGAGAAGCATTCTGACTGGTGTCATCTGCCTGGTGTTCGTGTGTTCTTGTGCCGGGAAGAGCTTTTACTTTCCGCATGTTGTCGATGGGGGCGGGATCACGACCATCATCTCCGTCTCCAATTTGTCGGATGTAGCTGCCACCGGAACTCTGGCTCTTTTCAACGCCGACGGCACGCCGCTCACCATGACCTTTCTTTCAATTACGAACAGCACGGTGCCGCTGGCTCTGCCGCCTCACTCGACAGAGATTCTGACCACCAGCGGTACATCGTCCCCGCTCAAGTCCGGGTACGCGAAGATCGACACCAATGGCGAACAGGTCACTGCCATAGCCGTTCTGAGCTACGCAGACGGAAGGGAAGCGACGGTACTTCCAAGCAACGAGGGCAGCCAGTTTTCGCTCTATGTCGAGAGCTCGGGGCAGCTCGACACCGGTGTCGCCATTGTTCGGGTCACGAATCTTCCCGTGCGCTTCACCCTGTACAACCCGCTTGGCCAGGTCCTGGCTTCACGGGCCCCGTCGTGGACGGGTAAGAAGCTGGTGCAGTTCGTCCCCGAAATCGTCGGCGTTGCGCCTCCCTACCGCGGCCGCCTGGTCATGGAATCGGATGGGCCGTTTGCCGTCATCGGTGTTCGGTTCGGCGGGAGCGTCCTTTCGATGCTCCCGATCTCGGACTATGAATCTTTCAGGACGGTCTTCTCCCCAAACGGAGGACTAAAGGCCGCCGTCATCCAGGCGATCAACGACGCGACGAGCAGCATTGATATCGCCATCGATGACTTTACCGCGACCGAAATCGGGGATGCTCTCGTGGCTGCCAAGAGTCGAGGAGTTCTGGTACGGATTATCACGGATGCCGGTTTCGCGGGCAACGGCGCTCATCAGGCCAATCGCCTCGAGACAGCCGGGGTTCAGGTTAAGCGGTATTCAAACATGCACTCGCGGTTTACGATTTTTGACAACCAGACAGTGCTGACGGGGAGCTCGGTCTGGACGAACACGGCCGAACTGGTGGACAGAAGCGACATGACCTTCATCCGGAAAGCGGCTGTCGCCACTCAGTACTTTCAGCAGTTCACGCAATTGATACAGTGAGAACTGCGAGCCGCGCACTCGCAATTCGGACTAGCATGTGTGTCGCCGACGCTGTCGATCTGCGGGCGCAGTTGGTAATCGGCAGTTGTTAGTTCGCAGTGGGAAGTACGCAGCGCGCAGTGGGTAGTCCGCAGTGGGCAGTGCGGCAGCGCGCAGTGGGTAGTGTCGTTGCGCAGCGAGCCGTCCCCGGCGTCTCAGCGTTTCTCGATTTCGCCGGTCATCGGCACAAAGCGGACGCTTGTCACCGTAGATTGTTCCAGCTTCCCGTTCTTCTTCACGACCAGAATCAGGGTCTGCGCATCTTCCTGTCCACCGAGCGGCATGATCAGTCGGCCGTTCTCAGCCAATTGCTCGGTCAGCGGCGGGGGGATCAAGGGGGCCGCGGCCGTGACCAGGATGACGTCAAAGGGCGCCTTTTCCGGCCATCCCCGGAACCCATCGCCTTGCCGGATGAAAATGTTCTTGTAGCCTGCTTCCTGAAGCACTTGCTTGGCCCTTGTCGCCAGTTCGGGAACAATCTCGATCGAATACACTTCCTTGACGGTCTGGCTCAAGATAGCCGCCCCGTAACCCGAGCCGGTCCCGATCTCCAGGGCCCGGTCTCCGGGCTTTGGATCCACTGATTCTGTCATGAGAGCCACGATGTAGGGCTGTGAGACTGTCTGTCCTTCGCCGATAGGCAGGGGACTATCCACGTAGGCGTACTGTCGCATTGGCTCCGGGACGAAAACGTGGCGCGGGACGGTCCGGAAGGCATTGAGCACCGACTCGTTGTCGATTCCGCGGCCTTTGAGCTGGACTCGGATCATCTCTTCCCGCTCCTGGGCGAAATCGTTGCTGGAAGAAGAATTCAGGTCCACTGCGTTAGAACAGCCCGATAGAAGGAGGACGAAGAGCAGAAGGGTGTAGTAGATCATGTGATTTTGTATGGATTGTGGATGATCTCCAACCCGAAAGCAAGCTGTCGGAACAAGGCTGCGCCCCGCGTCGAGACCGCTCACGGGCGATCACGAGTCAGTTCCAGTCGCCTATTCTCTCCACCGTAGTCCGGTCGAGGGCGTCGGCGATGATGGCGTCGATATCCAGTTTGCTTTCTACCCGGGCAATCACAGAGGGTTTGGAGCGGGTTTCCGGGTGGCGGGGCACGAAGAGCGAGCAACAGTCAACGTCCTGAATAACGGAGGTCTCGAAGGTTCCGAGGCGCCTGGCCTGGGAAATGATCTCCTCCTTGTCCTCCCCGATCAGAGGTCGGAGCACCGGCAGGGTGGCTACGCTTCCGATCGTGTACAGATTCTCGAGGGTTTGAGAGGCAACCTGCCCGATGCTGTCTCCCGTAACCAGGCCCAGCGCGTGTTTCTTCTGGGCAATGCTCTCGGCAAGCCGCAACATCAGGCGGCGGTACAGGATGACCCGGGTCTCAGGAGGAGTGAACGCGACGACCTGTCGTTGTGCTTCGGCAAACGGTACCAGAAACAGCTCAGCGCCGTATTGATATTGACTCAGAATCGAGACCAGCCGGCGCACTTTGTCCTGGGCTTCGACCGTGGTGTGCGGAAAACTGTGGAAGTGGACAAAGATCGCGCGGCAGCCGCGTTTCATGATCCGGTAAGCGGCGACCGGGGAATCAATGCCGCCGGAAATCAGGACGACTACTCTCCCTGAAGCGCCCACAGGGAGGCCGCCCACTGCGGGAATCTTGTCGAAGTAAACAAATGCCGATGAGCCGACCAGCTCGATCCCGCAGTTGAGATCGGGATCATCGAGCTTCACACGACGGCCCGACTTCTCCTGCACGTGAGCCCCAACCTGTTCGTTTACTTGTTGCGAGGTGAGCGGATACCGCTTGTCGGCACGTCTCGTCGTAATTCGGAACGTCTCGAAAGTGCGCCCCTCAATCAAGCGCCACACACTGGCCTTTAGCTCCTCCAGGTCGGGGCTCGCCACCCAACCGGGCGAGACGGAGCTGAGTCCAAAGACCTTCTGCAGGCGCGCCGCTCCTTCCTGGAGCGGAAAATCCTGGGGCACTTCAACGACGACGCGGCCGGAAAGCCGTCGAACGGCTTGAAAAGGAAGATCCACAAGCGCCTTGCGCATGTTATCGCGCAGGCGGTCCTCGAAGAATGATCGGTTGTTCCGCTTTAGACCGATCTCGTGATAGTGGCAGACAAAGCAACGCTCCATGGGAGGTCCGGAGGACCGGTCATTTCACTTTCTCGACAACCATGGTCACTTCGTTTACCTGCCCCTTCTTCTTGTAATACACGTGAACCTGGGTGCCAGGAGCGAAGTTGCTTCCTTTGATTGAAGCGGGGGTTATCGCGAAAGTCTGGTCAGCGCCTCTCTTGTCCTTAATCACAATCTGTTGGAGATCGATGCTCTTGACCGTGCCGTAGACGTCGAAGGTTCGCGCTTCGACGGGTTTCGGCTTGGTCCAGAGGCGCCAGAAGCACGCGGGTTGGGGTAGCAGGAGGATCAACAGGCACAATAAGAGACGTCGAGAACGAATCATCCCGTTGATTCTACCGGAAAAGCCGGAAGGCCGAAAGACAGCGAATTTATTTCGCTCGCATGTCTCTCGTTTCACGCCTGGTTCCGAGCTAAGCAAGAACAGCGTGGAGAAGCTCCTGAACCTTGGTTTCGATCAGATACCGAACGACTCTCAGGGATTTGATCACGTCGGATGTCTGTCCGCGGACGCGCCGCGTGTCAGCGATCGGCCACTCCTCGACCCGCGACCCGTCGCTCCTGATTCCCAACTGGGCGCCGCGTCCGTCGGTCAACAAAATGACCTTGTCGAAGGACTTCGGGTCCACGGACTTAATTGACTTGGCCTGGTCGTCCGAGATGTCCACCGCGGTCTCGTTCATGGCCCAGAGGAGATAAGGGCTGGGAGGTTTGGGATCGAGGGCGGCACACTCGATTTCGACCATGTCCGCCGCATAGTACCGGGCGAAGCCTCGGGCCATGAGGCTTCGGGCCGCATCTCCATCATCTATAAAGAGAATCCGTTTCGTGGCCATCGCGTCCAGCATAGCAGAAAGGCGGGGAGGCAGGGAGACAGGGAGACGGGGAGACAAGGAGACGGGGAGACAAGGAGATAAGGAGACAGGCAGGCGGGGGATCGGAATATCGAATAATGGGGTATCTCCTTGACTCAAGTAGCCACTATATATTGTGTGCCGGGCAGGAGGAGCATTCCACAGAGGCATGGATCTCAGCGAGAGCGAGCGGCGAGCAATCACCGTAAGGAGCCGCGCACGGCAGCGAGCGTCAGCGAGCGAGTAAGCGGACCAGCCACCCAGCCCCAGGGGGCAGTCGCGAGTAGCAAAGCCAGCCTAAAGAGCATGTTGGTTGGTCCGCTTACTCGCTCGCTGGGCTCGCTGCCGTGCGCGGCTCCTTACGATCTCGCCGTAGCCAGCGGATGGCCGGGAAGCTCCAGGCGTGTACCGAACTTGGTCCAGGACGTGCCCGGCGCCTCAAGTTCCTCGACAACAATAGGTAGTGGTTACTGGAGTGAAGGAGATACCCCATAATTCGATATTCTCATTCCGCTGATCAAGGTTAGCGCCTTGCCTCCTTGTCTCTCCTCCTTGTCTCTCCCTCCCGTCTCCCTGTCTTCCTTGACTTTGCTACAATGAGCCGAATGATCGAACCGCGAAGAATTCTACTGTTCTTAACCTGTTGCATCTGCGTGACGTCCCTGTATGCCCAGTCGACCTGGGATATTCCCAGCCGGAGGCAGTCGGTTCAGGTTGACGGCTTCCTTCGGGAGTGGGACGGGATTCCTGCTATCTCCATCTCCCCGACGGCCCCGGGCATCGCTCGGACCGGTGAGTTCGCTGCGACCGGAGACGCCGGCGCCGAGATCAAGGCGTTCTGGAACGAACAGGCGCTTTACCTGGGCATTCGGTGGGTCGACAACCAGTGGGACATCGAGAAAGTGAGCCGCGAAAATGCGGTGTGGACCAGCCCTACCGGCCAGCGCCGGGACAAGATGCTCTTTTACGACAATATCAAGTTGGAGCTGCGCGAAGAGGAGCACGACTACGTCATTTGGCTCGCCCCGCGCGTCGCCGGGCGCGGCCCTTTCAGCTGGTACCGTCTGATGAAGAGCACCCGGGGGCTTGAGGTCGCGAGTGCGACTCCGAGCATCGCCTTTCGGGAAGATGGTCCCGCAATGACTGCCGAGATCATCCTTCAATGGAAGGAACTGAAGATGAAAGGAAAGGCGGGTCGAACCTATCCGCTTCAGATCCTGGTTGCCGACAGCGACCTCCCCGGCAAACCGCTTGAGATGAAGGCCAGGGACCTGAGGAGCCTCCTGTGGAGCGGACAGCTGCGGCTGGTTCCCTAGACCGTCGCACCCGCGCCTTCGAGGCTGACGCTTGCGCTTGCCCCCGAGGTTGCTGTCTAGGTTTTGATCGTTGCCTTCCCGGAAGACACGGTAATGCTCTGGATCTTGTAAGGCAGATCGAACGGTTCGGTCGGGTCGAAGGGCGGGTCCTGCTGTTTGCCGACCGCACTTAGAATGGCGTTGACGAGCGTGGCCGGCAGCGGCACCCCGTTCATGCTCGCGCTTTGCACCTCGTAGGTCCCCTTGCCCTTGTCCGTGGTCAGTTTGCCGTCCATTTCGATGGTCTGGGTGCCTCGCAGGAATGTGCGGAAAAGAGTCTTGGTCATCGAATCGGCCTTGATATCGACCTTGTCCAGATTAACGGTCAGGGAAGTGATGAAACGGTTTTGGTCGTTCATCTTGACCGACAGGTGCTCCACTTCCTTGCGTTCCCTTTTCGCGATTTCCGACGCCAGGTAGGCGTTCATGTCCGGTTCGGCGAGCACGTAAGTGCGGGACGGCTGATCCTTTTCCTTTTCGCGATTCTCCAGTTCCGTCAGTACGCTTTCGACACGCTTGGCGGCGGCCTCAGGAGTATCCGCAGAGGATTGAATCGGAGCAACGACAGTCGACGACCCGAGAAGCAGCATGGCTGCCAGAACGCCTGTTTTTCGCAAGTTCTTCACCATTACTTCCATATAGATGCGATCGCCCGTCGTTTGTTACGTGCCTGCTAGAACTCCGGCGCGGCATAAAACTGATCAAAGACCTCTCCGTCACGCCACTGCATTGAATACCCGAACTCCGGCAGCAGCGGGAGGATCTGGGCGCTGTTCACGTAAAGGAAGAGCCCCTCCCTGGCAGGCAAGCGCCTTCTCACTCTGCGGAACCCCTGGACCTGGGCGAGAGAGGGCGCTCGTCCGAACCATGTCATTACAGTCTTGCTCAACGCCTCCTCGCTGTTGGACAAAAGGACGAAACCGGGCATCCTGATCTGGTAGAGTGTCTGCCCCGCATCGGTGCCCCGGTAGACACGCAGGTTGTCCTTTTCCGCTATTGAAAGTTCCGAGACCTTGAACAGGCGCATGGCGAGCAACTCAATCCGAAGCTCGAGGAGTTCCTGGTGGAGCGGTTTGGGTACGAGCGCCAGGGTGAACTCAGGACGCCACGCCTCTTCGTGCTTTTCCATGCCGTGGACGAGGATCCAGGCAGTCTCGATGTCTTGCTGAAGCATAGCCCCGATCTCGTTCCGAAAATCGGCTGATAACTTCGAGCGAAGCGCGTCGACATCAACATCGACCCACTGTTTGAGCCTGACGTTGCGGAGGAAATCGAGATCCGGCGGCGGGGTCGAAATGATAGCGAGGGCGATAACGTCGCTGGGGACAAGGAATTCCAAGCCAGGCCGGGGTTCCGGGTGTAGGCCAAACAGCAGAACGAGGCTGATCGTCACCAGGATAGTTCCGGCGATCGCAAGTCTGTGCATTTTCGACACCTATGCTACCATACCCACCTGGTGGCAGCGCGCGCCAAGCGCGGTCTTGCAGGATTTCAACATGCTTCGCGAAATCGATCCGAACCTCATTCCGGGCGGACTTCTTGACGGCGCCCTGGCAATTGTCCGGCGGCTGCATGAAGCCGGCTATGAGGCGGTTCTGGCGGGCGGTGTCGTTCGAGATCTTCTGCTTCGGCGGCCGGTTTCCGACGTCGATATCGCGACCTCCGCTCCTCCCGATCGAGTGGAATCCCTTTTCCCGAAGACCATTCCCGTCGGCAAGCAATTCGGGGTGATCATTGTCGTTTCGGGCGGGCATCAGTACGAAGTTGCGACCTTCCGAATTGACGAGGGTTACATGGACGGTCGCCGCCCGACTTCGGTGTCCTTTGCAAACCCGGAAGAAGATGCCGGTCGGCGGGATTTCACGGTGAACGCCCTGTTCTTCGATCCCATAACCGATCAGGTCCTCGACTACGTGGGCGGGTGCGAGGATCTCAAGCGGCGGCTGATCCGGACGGTCGGCAATCCGTCTGAGCGCTTCGCGGAAGACAAGCTCCGGGTGCTGCGCGCGCTGCGTTTCGCCTGCCAGTTGGACTTCCAGATTGATCCGGCGACGTACGCCGAGGTCCGGGCGATGGCTTCCGCGCTCCTCCAGGTCAGCTGGGAACGGATCCGCGAGGAGTTGCTGAAGATGTTGACCGGGAAGACGCCCGCCCGCGCGCTTGACCTGATGGCGGACACAGGGATCTTGGACGTCATCCTGCCGGAGGTGGCGGCCATGCGTGGCGTTCCTCAACCTCCCGAGTTTCATCCCGAGGGGGATGTTTTTGTCCATACACGCCTGATGTTCCAACTGGCCGGCCCCCGTGACGAGGTGCTGGCTCTGGCCATTCTGCTTCACGATGTTGGCAAGCCGCCGACTCTCCGGGTAAAGGAACGAATCAGGTTCGACGGACACGCGGAAAAAGGGGCCGAGATAGCGGAAGCGGTTTGTCGGCGGCTGCGGCTGTCGAATGAGGAGACGGCCGAGGTGGTTGAGTTGGTTCGTGATCACCTGCGCTTCATTCCGATCCGGGAGATGCGGGAGTCGACCCTCAAGCGGTTCCTGCGAAGGCCGAACATCGAGCGCCATTTGGAGCTCCACCGCCTGGACTGCCTGGCCAGCCACGGGGATCTTACCAATTATGATTTTGCCCGCTCGCAACTCGACCGATTGTCCGAGCAGGAGATGAAACCGAGGCCGCTTCTGACCGGGCACGATCTCCGGAGAGCGGGGCTCCTGCCCGGCCCGGTTTTCAAAGAGATCCTCACCGCTTTGGAGGACGAACAGCTGGAGGGCCGGATCTCGACCCGGGAAGAAGCGCTCGAGTGGGTCCGCTCAAAATACCTGGGAGGCTCAAGCCTGCCTGAGTAACGCGGCTGGCCATGCGACGGCGGTCCGCTGCTGCATTCTGCTCGTCTTTCCGGCCCAAAACCCCCTTTCGCTGATTCGCCCCTTAGTGGTATAAGAGGAGGCACAAAAGGGAGAAGAAATTCCAGATATGAGGGAGAAACTACTTTTTGCATCATTGCTTGTTTTTGTACTTTCAATAGGCGGTTGTTCCAAGAAAGAGGAAGGTCCATCGGCCGAGGAACTGGCTGCGATGGAGCAGGCGTCCGTTCCGGACAGACCCGCAGTCGGTTCGACGGTGTTGATCCCCGCCGGCGAGTTCAAGATGGGGAGCAGCAAGAAGATCATAGCGGCCAACTACGCGGCTCCTGAGCAGAAGGTCAATCTGCCGGCCTACGAGATTGACGTCTACGAAGTGACCAACGGCCAGTGGATCGAGTTCTCGACCCAGTCTAACTTCGAGGCGGAAAGCAACTGGAGATCGTTCTACACCGTCGGCAAGGAGAACTTCCCGGTGTCGAACATCACCTTGGACGACGCGAAAGCCTATGCCAAGTGGGCGAAGAAGCGTCTTCCGACCGAGGCCGAGTGGGAGAAGGCCGCCCGCGGGCCCGAAGGGTTTGCCTTTCCCTGGGGGAACACCTGGGATTGGAGCAAGTCCAACTGCGGCGAAAATGGCCGCGGGAACACGACCGAAGTGGGCGAGATGAAGTACGACAAGAGCCCGTACGGCGTTTACGACATGATGGGCAACGTCATGGAGTGGACGGCAGACCCGTTCAAGGCGTACAAGGGCAGCCCGATCGCGAACAACGAGAATTTCACCCGCGGCTACTACACGGTGCGTGGTGCTTCGTTTGTCATGTACCCGAGCAAGGGCGAGGGGATGTTCCTGTGGACGCGTCAGGCGTACTTCCCGAAGTCGCAGTACGGAATCGGGTTCCGTTGCGTGAAGGACGTGGCGCCGAAGGCGACCACGAACCGCCTGGGCGCGAAGTACCTGGCGCTCCTTCTGCCGGACCTCGACAACCTGCTGAACCGGTAATTGCCGGTGGTCCCGCTTCAAAGTGGGACCTTGCTCAAGTAGGTCCCACCTCCGAGTGGGACCTTGTCTTTTCCAGGGCCCGGTTGTGAGCGAGGCGTTCCTTTTCTTGCCTGTAGTTTCTGATTGACCCGCTTGGATTTAGCTCACATCTGGCTTTGAAATTCGCACCCCGGCGCCTTGACAACCTCGACGGAGTTCGACTACCATTACAGTTGTCTTTGACGCGGGGTGGAGCAGTCTGGTAGCTCGTTGGGCTCATAA